>CAVYLU010000001.1:0-116317 GCA_963769365.1 uncultured Alphaproteobacteria bacterium
CCAATCTTGCCGCTACGTCAGGCCACGCTTCGAATGACAAGCGCAGCGCAGATATCAGTTCCCTGGATAATCTGCGCATCAAATCGCTCCGGCCCTCCATAATCAGGTGGCGCATGAACGACACGTAGAGTTGGAGTTAATTCGAATTCGAACGCGTCGAGGCCGAAGGGCAATCCCTCTCCAATCGATTTCAGAGCTGCTTCCTTGAGGCTCCAGAGTTGGCAGAAAGTTCGCAGGCGCGCCAAACCGCCTACTACTTTAACAGCCTTCACCTCAGCTTGCGAAAAGAACTGTTGAGCGAGTTCTGCCGCCTCCAAGTTCCTCGTTTGATCTTCGAGATCAACACCGATACTGTGTGTCGACGACCACGCGCCGAGAAAACCGAACCGGCAGGAGGAAAAACTAAACCGGACATTTGGCAAATCGGGAAGGTAGGGACGCCCTTTCTCTGTCTCCTGGAATACTATCCGCGATAAGGGCTGCGGTGATCCGAGCACGAAGGCTCCACAATAGCGACGAAATGCACGCCGTTGTTTGAAATGAGCCTTGCCGTCTTCCGTTACAAAGCGCTCCGCCCTCTGCAACTCGATATCCGACAGGACTGACGCGCAACGCCATGATGCCTCGGGATCGCGCGAAACCGGCGCATACAGAACGCGAGCCGCATGACTGGCTGGCGCCGGCGTCCGGTCGGCTGCGCTGGCGGCGAACAGACCGTTCACCCATTCGCTATCGTCTCGCGTCATCTGAGGCCATGTGAGCTTCGTAAATCGCGATCCTTCTCGTCGATAGCCGCTTTCTCCGGGGAGTTCGAGAGGCTCACCGCCTCCTCGTCGCAGAGCGATCGTGGGAGAAGGGTTGAACCGCTCACAGGCTCCGCGGGGCTCCCTTCGTAGGTAGCTGTGATCATGTTCATCTCCTTGAGGACGAGCGACAACGGCAAAAGGGTCGTGTCCCGCTCGATGACCGCGCCACCCATCACCGTGGCCCCGAAGGCGACGGTGCAGCCGTCATGGATGTGAGTTCGCTTCACCTTCAGCATCATGTTCTCGAAGGCGTGAAACTGCAGGAAGCCGTCGATAACACAATCATTGCCGAAGCTCACGGCGTTCCAGTCTGAGCACTGCATTGGCCGGGTCACGATTGTCCCGTAGCCAATATGACATCCCATCCATCGTAGGATGGAATTCGCGAGAACAGTCCCGGCGCCGAACATAAGAGGACTCCTGCACCAGACGAAGAAGCAGTCCTGCGCGAAGAAGTAGGCGAAGTGGCGCCAGGACCAGAAGGGGGTCGAGTGATTGGCTCCCCATTCGCTGCCGATGAGGGACTTCTTGATCGCGACGCTGAACAGGACCAGATTGAATTCTACGAGGATCAGAGCAATCAGCGCGCTGGCGATTGGGGGTCCGCCCAATCTCAGCAAACAAACGTACAGAACCGGGAAGACGATCATCTCGGTGATGGGCAGCATGCCGATGCTCAGGAAGTCGAACAGGAAGACCCGGGTCAGGAAGAGGGGAAAGTCCGGCAGTCTGTGGGCTTCATTCTCCGCCTCAAATGACGCGCTCGCGAATTTCACCGGCGGATTTCCCGCCACCGTGATTGGATCGCCAAGCCGGGACCGCATTTGTCGTCGGAACTGTATGTCATTGCCCGGCGTGGAGACGCCTAGCAGGAAGTTGGACGGGAAATTCCCGTACTCCGCTACGCAATTGTTACCGCCGAAGAAATTCCGGGGCATATCGAGGCGGCGCAGCTTGAAGTGCTCGGCGCCATAATCGAGCATGTTCGTGAAACATCCATTGGAGAAGAAAATCTGGGAGTCGGCGGCAGCAACCTCCGGGACGAGGTTGAACATGACGTCGCACTCGGAGGCGCCAAACCGCGGGAAGTGCATGCCAGCGAGAGCCCTCAGGTACTGCCCGGTGATGCTCCAGGTCCACAGTCTCTGGATGCCGTTCAACCTCTTCATTCTGTACATGAGGAGAGCGCCCCTGAGCCCGCGCGAGGGATACAGACCCGGCGAAACGGCCGTCCAGCGTATGAAGAGGCAGCCCAGCAGAGAGGTCACGACGATGGTGACCCAGCTGACGATAAACGAGTAAAGAGCCAGGTGCCAGACGATCTCGAACAGCGGCGTCACCCTGAAATATTCGTCGGAAAGTTCAGCTTCTCCGGCGGGTACCAAGGCGCGGGCGAGCCAGAAGATCGCGGCGGTGGGGACCACAATGAGCCAAAAGGATAGGAAGATCTGCATAAGGAGGTTGAGGGTCTCCAGTAGCCAGATCGGATACGCGTACTGACAGGCGATCGCCGTGCGCTTCAGCTCCGTGCAGCGGCCGCTGAGGCGCGCGGGAGCTCCTTCCCAGATCTCCTGCGAGCCCACGTTGGCGAGGATGGGGGTCAACGGAGTGATCCAGGTGCCGCGGCCCACCGTCACATTGTTGGCGATGGCGGCTCGCGTCCCGATCTTGCAACCACGCTCGAGATGAACCGGACCGACGTGCAGGTGCTGCCCCGACCACTTGGTCGTTTGGATGTAAGCCCCGGTCGAGATGGCGACATCGCCCTCGATGGAGATCAAATCCAGGGGCCCGGATAGGTCGGCATCGTGTGCGCACTGAAGGTTGTCGCCCACGGTCGCGCCGAGTTGCCGCAACACGAATGCCATAAGCGGAGCGCTGCGATACATCGCACGCAGCGGGAGGAGCACCATGGTCTCCAGCCGTCCGATGCGCCAGATTCGCAGATGCATTTTGCTCCACTTGGGGTACACACCCGGGGTCACATTGTTCTCGCGGATGTCACCTCCCATGAAGAACTTGATCGTCATGACCCAGAGCAGGCTGGCGAAGGGCGTGACGAGGGCCAGCAAATAAAGGAAGAAGCCGTCGATGATGAACGCCCAGAGGCTGGCGGTCGTGAAGATCGTTCCGAATTCGATGAAGTCGAAGAAGCTGAGGAACGCCACCATGAGCGGGGAATACAAGAAAATCGCGAAGAGGACCTGCAGGGTGGTAAAGTATCCGATGGAGAGCACCTCTGCCGCGGCCTCATCGCGCTCAGCGCTGAGCTCGCCGGATTTCACAGAGGCCGCAAAGGCCTTGGAGGCCTGCCGGGGCGCCCGTGGCCGGTTGGCCACTTTTCGAGCAGTGTTGCAGTCACTGAGCAGCGCCCGGACCGGCACCACCCATCCTGCGGATTGCAGTTTCTGCGCCAAGCGTGCGATGAGGATCGAGTGCCCACCAGCCTCTGCGAATCCATCATCCAATCCCAACGAGGTCTCGAACACGGCCCTGCAGATCGATAGCACTTCCTCACACTCGGGATCCATGCCCGCTTTGGCATCAGGCACCTTAACTTCCCCGTCCCCTGTGTTGCGCGCACTGGCCGGTGTATCCCAACGATCGTCCTCAGTTTCCGGCTCGGCGTTCCTCAATAGATGAGATAGGTTTGGCAAGCACTTCCGGTCGATCTTCCCCGAAACCGGCATCATGACGAATTTTTCTACAAGGAAGAACTTCGTCGGGATCGACGGCGCTGGAAGTTGTTTGGCCAGCGTCGCCGTCACCCGCGCGGCCCACTCCGCCGGCGCGGGAGTGACCACCGAGATCTCTCCTTCGCAGACTGAAGGCGCGGCAACAAAGGCGACCAGCGTCTCGTTCTGGTAATCCAAAACGGCGGCCTCGATCTCACCGAACTGCGACTGGAGGACATCCTCAACGGCCTGCGCCTCAACGCGATGCCCGCGCACTTTGAGCTGCGTGTCGATTCGGCCGAGGAAGTGCACGCGCTGCGTTCGGACGTCGATTTTGCATTTGTCCCCGGTGCGGTACAGGCGGCCGAACTGAGGGTGCGTGATGAACTTCTGGACGGTTTGCTCCGGCAAGTTGCGGTACCCGCGTGCAACGTGCACCCCACCGATACAGAGCTCTCCAACCTCCCCGTGGGGCAGTGGTTGGAGTTGGTTCGCCTCGAGGATGACGTAGGTGACATTGGCGAATGGCGATCCAATTGTGATGGGCTCCCCCGGCCGCAAACTCTGGCGGCTCGTGTCGGTGCTCGCCTCTGTGGGTCCGTAAGTGTTGATGATTTGCCGTCTGCCCCGGGTCCAGGGCTCCACGAGCGCGCTGGGGAAGGCTTCGCCCGCCGGAACGATGTAGCGGCACAGCGGATAGGGCAGATCCAGTTCGGGGGTTGGTGTGAGGGTGGTGAGCAGCACCGGAGGACAGAAGAGCACCGTGACCTCGGCTTCTCGGAGGACGGGGACGAGGTCCGGGCCGGATCGGATCTGCTCCTTGGTCAGCATGACCACAGTGCAGCCCGACACCCAGGCGCTGTACATCTCAGAGATGCTGCCATCGTAGCCCAGCGACGAAGTGAGCGAGGTTGCGTCCATGCCCGGAAGGAGATCGAAGTAATCGGCGTAGCTCAGGGCAAGGTTCACGTAACCTGCGTGCGGGCACTCAACTCCCTTGGGCATCCCAGTGGTGCCGCTCGTGTAAAAGATGGTCGCAAGGCGCTGCGTGGGGTCGTCCAGCCAAGGCGGCGGTTCCCTGCGGGGCATCCTCTCCGGCAACGTCAGGACGTCGAGTGTCGGCAGGTCGCGGAACTTGTCTTGCCCCCGCGTCAGAATGACTACCGGCTGTGCGTCGTTGAGCATGTGGGTGACCAGGGCGTCGGGCAACGTGGTATCCAGGAACATCACTGTGCCGCCAGCCTTGAGAATGCCCAGGTGCGAGGCCACGATTTGCCAATTGTCTTGCGACATGGCCACGGCCACGACCTGGTCGGGTCCTGTGAGGAAGGCAGAAAGGGCCGCGGCCACGCTCTCTGCTCGCGCGTCGAGTT
The DNA here is from genome assembly GCA_963769365.1 of uncultured Alphaproteobacteria bacterium. Lineage (GTDB taxonomy): Bacteria > Pseudomonadota > Alphaproteobacteria > Rhizobiales > Xanthobacteraceae > Bradyrhizobium. Next base: position 4,855 of record CAVYLU010000001.1, read on the forward strand.
CAGCGAAGCTCAGGGATTCTCCGGTGTGGGGAATCTGCAAGGCCGTTAGATGCGGAAACTTCTCGGCCGAGCGGCTGAAGACTTCCGTGAGCCACCGGATCCCTTTCTGATGCGGTACGTTCACGAGGTGGCTGTCGCCAAAGACATCCGTCAAGCTGTATGGGCAGGTGTCCGCCTGAGGCATTTTCTCAGCCGCCCAACGGTAGCGCCGCCAAGCTACAAACGTCAGTGCAAAGAAAACCGCGACGGCAGTTGTTGCAAAACTTGCTGCCAAAGCTCTTCCTCACATACTCGTAAGTCTAAACTCTCAAGTTCTCAGAGACTGCCAAGTTCTCAGAGACGCTTGGGTCTTTGACCTCAAAGGTCATAGTTACTCGCTGCCTGAGCATGGCGAAGGTACTACGTTTAATCGAAGTATCGCTGTAGCGTACCATTTCGGCGGACGTCTAAGGTAACGCAATGGGGTCCACCGCCCAACAGTTTGGAGTGCCGCAATTTTAGGGGGATCACATCAAGACCCTCCTTCTCCAAGAGTTTTATCAGAGACGGCTGATTTCGATCGACCACGACCAAATTGGGATTGATGCTGAATGCATTCATGTCAATCCAGTCACTGCCAATGGATCTGGACAGATAGTCGGCATCATATCTGTCTGTGTTCTCCATCGGTGAACTGTAGATGACTTTCCACTGCTTCAAGATTTTGGGCAGGGTATCGTCATTGACACGAGCAGGATTGGCGAGGACCAAGCCAGGGCGTAAGGCCACAAGGGTCGAGTCGATATGGCTGCCAAAATAGACATCTTTGAGGAAATGGACCCGATATTTGTCACCTAGAATCGACTGCAGCCAATGTCCCCCCAACTCGTTGCCCGTGGCGCTGACCAGATAGATCAAATCCTCGCCAAAACGCAGGACGTTAGCTGCATCAAAGGCCGGCTCATCGTTGCGTGGCGTGGGCTTGTTTGGATCAACCCCCTCGAAGAGTGAGTCCAAGAGCATGGGCTTGGGAGCGCTGTACCACTTTGCGCCTGACTTCATATACTCCATCAGCAACGTGCGATAGCCGAACGTTTCCTGGGCGCGGCTGCGGATGACATTGGGCGTTTCGATAATGTGGTCACCGATGACCAACAAAACATCGCGGGGACAATAGTTGTAGTACCCCTGAGCTTCCCAATGGATCGTGGAAAATTTGCCATCGTGCGGCCAGGTGTCCGGACGTTTGACGGTGATGCCCAAGCCTTCCAGGATTTTGGCAAATCCATTCAAATCCTCTTCCGTCTCTTCAATAATCTGTTGAGGAAAAGGGCCGCGGGGAATTTCGGCCAATGAACGGTCAGGAAATTCTGCGAGCTGGGTGCTTCGGTCTGGCGTAGGATACCGCGCATTCAGCGGATTGCCCACAATAACTTCTTCGAGTTGATCCCACTCATTGCAACTCCATACACCTGACATGTTAATCTGCCCGCTCGCTTGTTCCTGAGTGAGAATGACCTGCCCTGTATCCTTCGGAACAGCGCGAGTGCTCCGCGCTTGAGGTTGACGTATTTCGAATTTCGAAAAGCCTTGCATCTTCTTCACCATCGGGCAGAATTGCTGAAGAAGTCAGGTAGCGCAATTGCCGCGCCGGACGATTTTGCTGCCTCGAGTACAAAATTGCCGACTGCAAGATCAAGAACACCAAGCCCAAATGGCGAAAATATGCGAGGCTTGCCATGATCTGGTTTGAGCTTCTTCTCTAGAACATCCACCAAACTCCCGGAGACAAAGTCCCTATTTCCCGTCGCCATTTCTGTTAGATGGAGCGACGTTCTTGCCTTCAGGCAATGATCCACATCATCGACAATGTTTTGTGATGCGAGAATCACATTCACGCAAATGTCGCGCAGCGACAAATGCAGGACAGTGGGGCAGTGCTCGAACAGTTTTTCATCGGAAAGATAGGGATCCAGCGTAGTCGTGGTGAATAGTATCAACGAAGAATCGGATATGGCGCCCTCCAACCGATCTTGAATATCGGCCTGCAGGTCGTAATGATCGCGAAGCCACTTGCTGAAGTGCTCCGCCTCCTTGCGGTCCACATCGTACAAACTGATTTTACGAAACTTCCAATTTCGAAATAAAAGCCACTCGACGGTTGTACGAGCGATTACGCCAGTTCCGATTACGCCGAGAGTTCCTTTAAAGGGATTGGGGGAAATCTGCTCTGCTGCCGACGCGGCAGAGGCGGCAGTGCGCGTAGCACTGATCAGCGATGCCTCGATACAGGCCAGCGGATAACCCGTCGTGGCATCGTTTAGAATCAGGACTGCCGACGCTCGGGCTAGGTTACTGGCCCTGTTTTCAGGGAAACTCGATATCCATTTGATGCCGCTTTTTTGAACCGCACCGCCGAGATGGGCTGGCAACGCGATGATGCGGGCGCTGGGCCTATCCGGATATCGGAGGAAGTAGCTGTCCGGATTGAGAGTATTTCCCGAGCCGTGAAGACGGTATGCCGCCTCAACAGCGTCGAAAACCTGCTTCTTGTTGTCGTCAATTACACGCTTAACCGTCGAGCCGGGAACAACATGGAAAGTGGGAGCGGATGGCATGTTTTATTCTCCCATTTACGCCCGACTGTTTTTGCCGCCGATCGTGTCAATCAACTCGCTAACGCGCGCCGACGGTGGCGGGTCATAGCATATCGTTGCGCCAGGGCGCCGGCTGTGAGCGCGGCGATCAAGCGCTTTTTCTGTGCCTCACTCGGACGAGACGGACGCATAGGTTCGCGCGGGCCTGTCATCTTCAGGTACAATGACCTTCTCTACCCAGGCGGGGTCATAAATAGTGTCCAGGTACTTTTCGCCGAGATCCGCGGATATGGCGACTATGGTGTCGCCGCGACTGAACTCTGGAGCTAGCTGCTGTACAGCAGCCAGGACTGTTCCGGTGCTTCCCCCAACAAGCAAGTGATAATTTCGAACGAAAGAAAGACAAGCTTCAACCGTTCTTTCTTCCTTCACTGCGACGATTCTATCCGGCTTGGCGAGGTCCGCAAGCTTTGGTCTCACGCTCGCGCCAATGCCAGGGATGTTTCTTTTGCCGGGCCTGCCTCCGAACGTGACAGAGCCTACTGGTTCGACGGCCACAACTTTGATCCTTGGGAATTCTGCACGAAGTCGTTCCGAGATCCCGGCCAGGGTACCGGTAGTGCCGCTCCCAACAAAAACCCAATCGACCTTGTCAAATTCGCGCGCAATCTCATTTGCCGTTTGCTCGGCATGAACATTCTTGTTGGCTACGTTAGCATATTGATTGAGCCAGACTGCGTTGGGCTCCGATCGCAGTATTTGATCGATTTTCGCTAACCTGCTTCCCAAATATCCCCCAGCGGAGTCGCGATCTTCAACTACTATGACCTTTGCCCCATAGAGTTCCATACCTCTTAAAGTCGCGCGATTGGCGTTTGGATCGGTCACGCAAATAAATTTGTAGCCTTTGATGGCACATATCAAACTAAGCGCTAGCCCGAGATTTCCTGATGACAATTCGACCAACACGGTTTCGTTTGGCCTGGCAATCCCTCGCCGTTCCAAGTCCTCGACAAGCCCTATCGCAGTCTTGACCTTGATCGAGCCCGTTATATTGAACCCTTCCAACTTTAGGAACACGTCGTGTCTTCCGGCAAAAGCCGGAAGACGATAAAACAAATCACGAAAAATCAACTGTAAGGGCGAACTCGATGATCATAGTTCGGCATCCCTTGAGCAGAAGACCTTGTTTCCCGGGGCCACCGCAGCGGCGTCGGCTCATCAGTTTTGCCGCCGTCACCTGCAGGGCGACCTTGAATCAGGTTCTTTGAACATCTGCCGATTGTGGTGTTCATCGCCCTTTTCGGGGATGCGTTATCGATCATGCATAGTGCTTGTCTGATAGGCAATGCCAGAATTGGGCATCGTTCCCGGCACGGACAGTCCGCACTCTGGATGAAGCTATTTGAGCGCGCTGATCCAACGGAAAACACGAGGCCCGCGCAATCAATCGTCTCCTATTCGTCGGTCCCCCGTCTTATTCGCGGGTCCCCAGTCTTTGACTTCAACACTTTCAATGCGCGGGTAATCAACGGATCAATGCCGTTTTCAATATCGGTCTTCTTGTTAAGCAGCTTGATGTCGACTGGTACGCCCTTACCTTCGTAGCACACCATGTCAGCTGAAAGGTACACTTGGTACGACAAACAGTACTCCCAGCCATTGGGGAGTCTCTTCTCAAGTTGATACGAGAATATGCCGTTCGTATGATCGCCTATGATCGTAACATGAGGCAGCTCCTTTATCGCAAGTGCGAAGGCCTCTCCACCGCTAAAAACGGAATCACAAGTCAAGAGCACGATTGGCCTGGTGAATTGTACGTCACCTTGCGGTTCGAGGTACCAAGTCTTGAGGGGCGTAAAGTCATCTTTGCCTGGGCCAATCTTCGTCTTCCTGTGAAAAGCGACCCGCTTGCGGTCGCAAAAGCGATTGATGATCGCGATCGCAATACTATCCTCCCCGCCGGGGTTGTCGCGAATATCAATGATAATCCCTTTCAGGTCCCTGAAGTCACGGGCAATCTTGTCAAGAGCAGCAGTCAGTCTCCGCTTACTAACGCCTTCCAACTCGAGGATCCGAATGTAGCCGAATTTCTGAGACCTGCAGTAGCGAAGCATCCAGGCCTCGGTCGCCGCCGGCCTCCCGAAACAATTGTCGACAAGAGTGTTTTCGGTCGTTTTGAAGAGCTGCTTAATCTCGCGGGTCGTGAATTCCTGCCTGAATCTGGGCTGTTTTTCCGGGGTGAAGTATCGTTTCTTCCGATGCGCACTTGCTTTGGCCTTCAACTCTACATGCCCGTCATTTAACGGATCGAGCATCTGGCAAAAGATCTCGAAGAGTTCGTCATCGCTGGTCTTGCTTGTGACTCTTGATCTGTAGGTGTCATGCTGCTTTTTCCAATTGACGTTCCTCAATTGGAAAAATGGGTATCTTTTGTTAAAGGTCTCCCATAGGACCTTAAAATTCTTTTCAGGGTCGCGAATGCTCATGCAATGAACTTAACGCAGCAGCGCCGCTGAGTCTGGACGGCTGGTGGGACATTCGAACCCTTAGGTCGAAGCAAAGCAAGAAGTGCCGTTTTCCGGTCAGGGCGCGAGATCGGGTACCAGCTTTACAAGGAGTTCGGAGCCGGCAAGCTGGATTGCGTAGATTTCCAAAGTGTGCCGACCGATGAAGCGCAGGGCGCCGGCTATGGGTTCTGGCGGTTGGATGGGGCTCGGGCCGCGCAGGAACAGACACAGGCTCGCGGACCAAACGGCGATGCCGAAAATGAAGACGGCGAACTGGATTTGAGGAAACGAGTATTCACTTTGTTCCTGCCAAACGTAGGCGACCACGGCGGCAAAGCAGGCCAGCAGTCGCATCAGGCCAGCATTCTCCTTCATCGCGGGCGGTGCCGAGCTTTGGGCTGGGCCATCCACGTCGGTAGCTGATCTGCTATCGACATACATGCGTTGGCATAAGCCGAACAGGGCCCACAGCCATCCCTCCGAGCCATAATCGACAATTTTGCCAGCTATCGACGATACCGCGAAAAGTGCGGAAACGAGGAAGACGAAGGCGGCCCAACCGTGACGTTGCAAAAGGATTTGCACGTAGGGCCGTGCACTGCGGATGAGTGCCAAGCCCAAAAGAATGTTCGGTGCAACCCAAGTCCATTTTGCATTCCAGCTTTCGAGCAGGGTCAAGATGACACCGAGCCAGATCCAGTGTAGCGGGACGGTCTTGGTCTGCGCGTAGCCCATAAGAAAGAAGAACGTTGGAGCCGCGAGGCGTCCGAAAACGCTCCACCAGCGGTCGTCTTCCACGAAGAAATAGCCGAAATGGCCGACCGAGACCGAGATGATTGCCACGGTTTTCAGCCAGTCGGCGTTGTCAACGGCATGAGGCGTGCGCGGGTTTCGATGAGATGTGTTCGTCGAATGCATGGTGTTGTGCACCTCTGCGTCCAAACTTGTACTCGTTTAGCGGTACCACGAAGGCAGCTGATTATCGAGGCCGTCTCGGATGTTAAGTTCGCACTGACTCTGCCGCAACCGTTTTTATGGATCTTGAAATGTAGACCAGGTTCACCCGGTTGCTAGCAGCCTGTCGGACTTAACGGGACAGGATGACATGGGATTGGGAAACGAACTTACAGATCATCGTGCGTTGGCGCCATCGACGCATATTCTTGCAATCCGCAAAGTCCGTGGCAGCGCGGGTCGAACGAGATCACCAATGGCCTGCTAAGACGCTGCGTTCCGAAGGGCACCGACTTGTCGGTGCACTCGCACGCCTATCTGAGCACTCGCACGCCTATCTGAACAAACACTAATGATACGACCGTCTTCACGTCCCATCCATCGGATTAGTCGTCGCCGGCGATGCCGTCTATAACGGCATTCATCTATTTCTCAACGAGTTGAACAGGCACACTAGCTAGGCTGGAGTGGATTGCCCCGCTTGACAAAATCGACGCTCTGAAACCGTCAGCGGTTGTTGCGGGACATAAGATTTCCGGCAACGATGACAGTCCGAAAAATGTGGAAGAAACGCGCCAGTACACCCGTGACTTCATTCAGTTGAATGACGCGACAAAAACCGCCCGCGAGCTACCCTGATTTTGAGGAAGGTCCCGTTTTTGGCGGATATTGTTGCAAAAGTCCCAAAAGGCGCTGCGGCTAATTTCCTGCCAAAGAACGAAACAAGCGAAAATCGCCGATCAATAGGGCTTCAAACGCGCTACCAGAATCGCCCGTGAGTTTAGCGCTTCACGACGTGGTCCCCCACATCATTACTCAATCGCTGCATCTACGGGTCAGAGAATTCTGAGTCCCACCTCGCAAAAAGACTTTTGCAACAATATCGGCGCAAAGCGGACGTTCCTCAATACGCCGCTCTCAGCTGTGGGCTAATTTGGAAGAACAAAAGTAAGAACAGCAGGTCCTTCCTCACGGGCAGCCTTGAGCTCGCAGAACTGAGAATAGCCTTTCGATACCGCCGCCCTCAGCTCCTCGAACCTGAGCCCCAAGAAGTGGTTGGCAGCGATCAGCCCCTTTCATCATTTTGCGAGCGCCGCCGCTGCCTGCGGAGATTGCCTGGTCGGCCGCCGCGTCCAGGTCGACAGAAGATGGCGCAGAGGCTTGGGGCGCAGCGGGCGCACGGGATAGGCCAATTGCTGGTGGCCAGGACCGTAGGTTCCCACGTGCTGAAATGAAAAACAGCTTGTACATCAATGGGGATTGACTGACTCCCTCTCCGCCATCCTTCACAGGTCCGGCCCGGCCCGCTACTGCGCCTTGTCGTGCTGAGCGATGCCGACCGCCTTGTAATCGTAGGTCGGATAGAACTCGGTGCGATAGGCGCCCCAGGCCGAATTCTCGAGGACGCGGTTGACCTCGCGCAACCGCGAGGCCGGAAGGCGCAGCGTGACGACCTGTCCGATCCCCATCACGATGTACCAGCTCACGACCTCGACGCCGGCCGGTGGAAAGGCCTTATAGTAGCCTTGTTTCTCAAGCTGCGCATTGAGTTCGCTCAACGGGCGTGACTGGTCGTGCTTCAAGAACACGGTGATCATCACTGCATTGTCCGGCGTCGGCGTTGCATTGTCGGTCGGCGTCGTCTGCGGCGCCGGTGTCGTCGTCTGTGTCTTGGCCGACGAATTCAGGGTCAGGCATCCCGCCAGCACGGCTACCGCCAACAATTCTGGTCTCCACCACATCGCTACGCTCCTTCAAAAGTTCCTGACCGTCGCAGGAATTGGAAGCGCGATCTTTGCGAGAGAAACGCCCGATGTAAACGAGGACATTGTCTTGTCTGGTATTCGGCCGAGATGTCCCTGCCGGTCAATTTCCGCCGGCCTCGCCATATGTGAAGCAAGTCACATGCCGTCATCCGCTCGGGCGCTATTGGTGGGACAGTCAGCAGCGAGGGCAGCACCGATGAAGACGCGACGGATGATGTATTGGTGGTTCAGATTCGTGGTCTCGGGGCGATTCATCGAGACGTTCTTCAACTTGCGGCGCGTGAAGCGCTCGTGACGGCGCGGGCGCATTCGGCGAGGCCGCTAAATCGGAAAGCGGCACCCGAACCCTAGGCGTGGCCGATCAGCTTCATGCAGGAGGCAACTCCGCTGTGCAAGGCGTCGCGTCCCTTCCATGCCATCCGGGCCAGGCGACCGGCGAGCGATTGATCCCTGCGTCGGCTGTACGATCCCAGGACGTGGCCGACTTCCTCGGGAAACTTGCTCACCTCGGCCTCCAGCTCGGCGGCGACCCCATTCATGATCTTGTCCAGCCTGATCCCCCAGTCGGACTGTTCGAGCCGGTCGATACGCACATGCAGCGCGTATTCCGTGTCATAGATTTCGTCCAGGAGTTCCTTGGCGGCGGCGATACGCTTTTTGTTCAACGCCGCGCGCACGGCGGTGCCCTTGTCCTGCAGCCGGTCCAGCACCATCGCCACCACGATCGCGTAGGGTGTGGCGGCGACATCGACGGCGTTCTTGCTCGCCGCGGCCTTGGTTGCTAGTCGAACCAGCTGCCAGAATGTCTTCAGCCGCTTCGCCACCAGCGCGAGCGCAAAGGGAACCGCAGCAGCGTTCTGCTTGCCAAATGCATCGAGCAGCGCCGTTATCGTGGCGACCCGCGCCGGGTCGAACTCCACGATGCTTGCCGGGAGATCCCTGTCCAGCTCGGCCAGCGCATCACGCGCGCGCAACACGCTTATCATCCTGGTCAGGTCGCTGTAGGCCGAACGCGACGCCGTATAGGTCGCGAGCTTGGTGCGGGCGCGCTCGGCGCCATCCGGAGAGCCGAGGGCGTTTTCGAGATATTTGTAGACCTTGGTCTGAAAGGTTGTCGCGACCTGGCGGATTTCCGCCTGTTTGTCGGCGGCGATCAGCGGCTTCATTTGGGCGGTGTAGTCGTTCGTCATCGTCGGCAACAGATCGTGGCTGATCCATTCCCAAATCGCGGCCAGCGACCCGCGAAGGATGCGGCCTGAATTGTCATGCTCGGGCGCGCCATCGACCAGCATCGGTTCGAGCGGCGAGAAGAAATGCCGCGACGGATTGGCGACGCGATCGTGCGCTTGTCCGCTCCTGCGAAACTCCGTGCGCAATGGCTCCAGCACCGCCGCGGCGCCGGGGATCGCGGCGCCGCAGACTTCCAGCCGCTCGAGCTCGGTGAGAAGGCTGCCGCGCGCGTGCGGGGTCAAATGCCGCAGGTACTCGCCGATCTGATCGCTCTGCGTCATGACAAGCAATTTTCGCTATCGCGCCGGGCGGCCGGCCGTCTCGTGCGGGCATTGCTGCACGCGCGACGATGAGATGGGGCGTTATCAAAGCAAATCAGCGTAAACGATGGGTGTAAGCTTCGTGCTCGTGCAACTACGGATACGTGTTGCGCCGGCGCTCGCGTGCCGTAGAACGACGGGGATTCGATGCCAGGATGGATGGCCAAAACCGAAATCGACCGCTAGATGCGGTCTTTCAGGAGGCTGTCATTCGGTCCTGACCGTGAAGGCTGAAGTTGCCCAACACCAGCGATTCTCGGAGATTATGCTTAAACAAGAAGATAGAGCGGGATGACGATTCGAAGGAAAGTCATCACGCTTTAGCCGAGCAGCTTCATGCAGGAGGCAACGCTGCTGTTCAACGCGTCGCGTCCCTTCCATGCCATCGAACTCAGGCGTCGGGCCAGTGAATGGCCGCCGCGCAGGCTGCGCGATCCCAGGACATGGCCGACCTCGTCGGGAAACCGGCTCACCTCGTCATCCACCAGTGTTGCGATCGCGTCCATCAGGCTACGCAGCCTTGTTCCCCATGCGCAGGCGTCGAGCTCGCTGATGCGGACCTGCAGCGCATGTTCGGTATCGTAGGCCGCGACCAGAATATCCCGGGCGACCATCGGCCGGTTCTTTTGCAGGGCCACGCGCAAGGCCGATCGCGCATCCTCCATTTGGTCGAGCATCATCGAGACGGTGATCGCGTAGGGCATGGCCGCGATGTCGGTGGCCTTCTTGCTGGGCGCCGACTTGGTGGCGAGGTAGATCAGTTGCCAGGACGTCTTGATCCGCTTGGCGACCATCGCCAGCGCGAAGGGAACCGCGTCGGCGTGGTCTTTTTCAACCGTTTTCAGCAACGCCGTGACCTTGCCGATCATCGCATCATCGAACTTGTCGATTTTTGCCGGCAGCGCGTCGTTGAACTTCGCCAACGCCTCACGCGCGCGCAGCACGCACATCATCTTGGTGAGGTCGTGATAGGTCGAATGCGAGGCCGTGTAGGTTGCGAGCTTGGCGCGGGTCTGCCCGACGCTTTCGGGCGAGCTGAGCGCATTCTCGAGATATTTTACGACCTTGGTCTGGAACGTGGCGGCTGCCTTGCGAAGGTCTTTTTGCTTGTCGGCGGTGGTCAGCTTGTTGATCTCCTCGACATAGTCGCGCGCCATCGTCGGCAGCAGATCGCGGCTGATCCATTCCCAGATCGGAGACAATGAACCGCGCGGGATTCGGCCGGAATTTTCGTGCTCGGGCGCGTTGTCGACGAGCACCGGCTCCAGCGCCGCAAAAAAGTACCGTGCGGGATCGCCGGCGCGACTTTGGCTGGTTCCGTCCTTGCGGAATTCGGCGCGCAGCTTGGCTTGGATATCGGCGGAGCCCGGCATCTCGACGCCGCACAGCTCCAGCCGTTCGAGCTCGGTGAGCAGGCAATTGCGCGTCAGCGGCGTCAATCGCTGCAGAAATTCCCAAATCCGGTCGATCTGCATCATCACGCGCAATGTCCGCAGTTTTTCCGGCGCCAGCGGTCGGCCCGTCGCGTAGAGGCATTTGCGCGCTGGCTCGTAACTCGGGCTTAAGGAAAACAAGCCCTCGTTAAAGAAATCGTAAATACCAGCGTACCGGCCCAGTAAAATTACGGATTCCGGCCCCAAGTCGACAACTTTTACGTTAGACAACTGATAATTGGCAATTATAGATTGCGCGATGCGAAGGCCGGGCGCGCAATCTGGCGGATCTGGTCCACGCGGCACCGCTGGATCCCGAAGCCTAACCGATCAAGCAATTGCGGGCGCCGGCACGGTGCGGCGCATTTTGACGAGCGCAATCGCGCGCGGGCAATGGCGCGGCCTGCGGCGGGTGCCGCCATTTGAGGGGCGCTAGAGGTAATCTTCCGCGAACAGGTGCGTACGAGGGGTCGGTCGCAGGGTAACGGCCGGGGGCGCCTTGGGCGGAGTGGGGACGATCGTGATGGTCCAGCGCGGCGGGATGCTCGATTTGGTCGCCACGACCGATCGGATGTGGCCGGTGACCATCGATCCGCCCGATCTGACCGTCGCAGCCCTGCCATTGAACTGGGCGATGCGGAAACGCCGGACTTCCTTCTGGTCGGCCGTTTCGAACGTGATCATGAAGCCCTCCTGTGCTTGTCGATCATCGTCCGTCATTGTTAGCCATGTATGAAAATCGGCAGCCGTACAAGTACGGTTGCTGGCGCAACTCGGATGAGGATGCCGCACGCCTTCCGGCGTTGCTAGCCGGCGACCTCGAACACCGCTTCCATTTTGGTCTTCAGGGTGGCGGCATTGAACGGCTTGACGATATAGTTGCTGACGCCGGCCTTCTTCGCGGCGATGACGTTTTCGGTCTTCGATTCCGCCGTGATCATGATGAACGGCGTTTTCGACAACGCCGGGCTGGCGCGGACTTCCCGGAGCAGGTCGTAGCCGGTCATCGGCTCCATGTTCCAGTCGGAGATGATCAGCCCGTATTGCTTGCTCTGCATCTTGGCGAGCGCCGCCGATCCGTCGTTGGCGTCGTCGACATTCTCGAATCCGATCTGCTTCAGCAGGTTGCGGATGATCCGGACCATGGTGCCGTAGTCATCGACGACTAGGATCGGCATCGGCAGATCAAAGTCCATGTCCTTAACTCCGCCTGGGGTCGCATCCAGCCGAAGGCTGGCGAGACAAAAGCAAACGAAATGATGCTCCTGGCACACTCGCCAGATCCCGACACATATCAGCCGGCGTTGAACAGGCAGTTAATGCCGCCTGGCGAAGGGATTCCGCAACTCGGCGGCCGCCAAACCCTTCGTAATGCGGGCGGATTTCCGGGAATGCCTGGGGCATTCGGCCCGCGTTTCCTTAAACGCAACGGAGCCGCAGCAGTCGCTCATAGTGCGCCTTGACCGTGGCGTAGCACTCGCAGGACGTCTTGCCGAGACCCTCGATATCGGTGATCTCGATATGTCCCCGGCTGTAGTGGATGAACTTGGCTTGCTGCAGGGTGTTGGCGACCAGCGAAACGCTGTTGCGGCGCGCGCCGATCATCTGCGCCAGCAATTCCTGCGTCAACACCAGCTCATTTCCGCCGGCCAGATCGTTGGTCTGCAACAGGCATCGCGCCACGCGCGACTCTACCGTATGCGCGGCGTTGCAGGCCGCAGTCTGCTGGATCTGCGCATAAGCCGCCAGGCCGTGCCGGGCAAGCTGCGTCCGCAAACTGGCACTACGGTCGGCCGCGTCACGAAACCGGTCCAGCTCAACTGTCGAGGCGACACCCGGAAGCAGGACCACTGCGCTGTTGATTGCCGCTGCATCGCCCAGGGTCGAGAACGCGCCGTAGATACTGTCGCGGCCGATCATGGCGATCTGAACATGCTCCCCCTTCGCGAGTTTTACGACGAGAGAAATTAGGCCTCGATGCGGCAGGTAAACACGCTTGAGCCGCTCGCCGACTTCGACCAGCACGCATCCCTGAACCAGATCGACTGTTCGAAGGTGCGGTTGGATCAATTCGAAGTCGTCAGCCGATAGCGCCGACAAAAATCCATTGGGTGGGCGAGAAGTTGTATCTGACGTCATCCCCTTGCCTAATTGGCAAAACGGGTCATCGGTTCGAGGCAGCTTGAATATGCACGTCAACCGTCACGCCGTCGAACCCTCAGGCATTTTATAGCCAAGAAAAATTAGTCAAATAACATAATACACAAAGCACGCTATTCTCATATGCGCGCTACCGTGCACATAGCAGCCGTTCATGCGCCGCCTTCACCGCGTGATAGCACTCGCAGGATGTTTTTTTCAAAGCTTCCACGTTGGCAATCGCAATGTGACCGCGGCTGTAGCGGATCGTGCCGGCCTGCTGAAGCGCATGCGCGACGATCGAAACCGCGTTGCGTCGCACGCCTATCATTCGCGCGATAAATTCCTGGGTCAGCGGCAACACTTCGTTACCGCTAAGGTCGCGCGCGTGCAGCAGCCATCGCGACAGCCGCGCCTCGACCGAGTGAGACGCATTGCACGCTACCGATTGCTGCGCCTGCACGAACAGCACCAGTTCATACCGGGCCAGCAGATTTCGAACCTCGACATTTCGGTCGGCCACTGCCTTGACGTCCGTGATGTCGATAACCGAGGCTATCCCCGGAAACAGCACAACCGCGGCGCTCGGCGACAGGTCCCCGCCGAGCGCGGCCCATGCCCCGACAGCGCCGTCTTTGCCGATCATCGCTACTTGGACCACCTGTCCTTCGGGAAGGCCGACCGTCATGGCGATGACGCCGTTATGCGGCAGATAGATTTGTGCGGGCGGGGCGCCCGCTTCGACCAGGACAGTTTCTCTGACCAATTCAATGGTCCTAAGGTGCGGATTGAGCGCGTCGAACTCCGCGGCAGGCAGGGCCTGCAACAGATGATTCGGTGGACGTTGCGTCAAGGACATCTCTTCTCCTGCCGATAAGGCGGGAGTTCAGGCGATCTCACGTCAACCCCTGTCCCTTGCTTGTCTGCTAAAAACCAAAGTATACTTTACGTTGCAATTTTGCAAATTCGCACTTGGCATAAGTGTTTGCAATACCCGATGGAGTGCAGACGCCGGCCGAGTTTGAGGCCGAAATGAGACTTGTGCACTGATTCGCTGCAAAAGAATCAGCGCCACCAAAGCTTGGGTTGGAAACGGAGCGGCAAGGAGGCCGTCACGCGCAGTATCTTGGTTGTCGATGACGACGTGCATGTCGGTCTGGCTATTCGTGCTTGGCTGGCGCAACACGGCTTCCGGTTACGATCGCGGACGGCGGCACCAACGGTCTCGCCGCTATCGACACTTCGAATTTCAACCTGATGGTCGTCGACGTCTTCATGCCTCATATGCGCGGTTTCGATTCGATCAGATTGTTTCGCCAGCGCGGGCCCTCGGTGCCGCTCGTCGCGATCTCCAGCTACGCCTTTTCCGATTTCGAGATGTCGGGCGCTGACTTCGTGAGTATGGCGGCGGCAACACTCGGCGCTACGCGCTGTCTGCGCAAGCCCTTGCCGCCGGCGGTATTGCTCAACGTGATCGACGAAATGCTTGTCGGCAGCCAAGCCGCACCGAAAATATGTAGCCACCCTGTCTGCGGTCGCGAACGCAGTGTTCGAGCCGCAGCGCGACGCGAATCCAAGAGGTGGGATGAAGGCGGAGGCGTCAGGGCGATGAACGAACAGCAGGGACGTTCAGCTTCAGGAGGCGGGCATGCCGCAAATTCTCGTCGTTGACGATGACCCGTTGGTCTGCAAGGCCATCGAGGTCTATCTTGAGCGTAACAATTTTGAGGTGATCGTTGCCGACGGCGGCGAGGAAGGGCTACGGGCGCTCGAAGGCACGGCGTTCGATCTGATGATCGTTGATATTTTCATGCCGCACATGCGAGGCTTTGAGTCGATCAGGATATTTCACGAGCGCGCCCCGACGGTCCCGCTGATTGCGATGTCAGGCTATGCCTTCGCGAACCTCACCTCGCCAGCGCCTGATTTCCTGAGGATGGCGCTTGAGCTTGGTGCCTCGCGCTGCCTGCGCAAGCCGTTCACGCCGGCGGCGTTGCAGATGGCGATCGACCAATGCCTGTCCGAAGCGCGGTCATGCGTTTCCGATGTCGCCCAGCTATAAGGTGACGGCCGCAAGCCGGCTGGGCCGCAGCCTGACTCATCCGTATTCGTCCGTACAACAAAATTAACGGCAATTAACAGGCGGAACCGCTATTGGTTGAAGGCAAGTAATCCGTCCGAGGTCAATCTCATAGATTGGAATATGCCGGTCATGGAGGCCGCGACTGACGGACCGCTGTCCGTCTCATTTGTTCTGCCTGCCTGTGGGAGGCCGTCCGTGACACCAGAGTATAAGTACCTACGTATGTATCTCAAGGAGCATTCCGGTTTCGATCTGGCTGCCGAAAAGCGGTATTTGATTGAAAGTCGCTTGCTTCCGTTGGCGCGGCAGGCGGGTCTGCCCGGCATCAGCGAACTGGTGCAGAAAATGAAGGACGGCTCCAGGGTTCTCAATGACCGGGTGGTCGAGGCCATGACCATCAATGAGACATTCTTTTTCCGCGACAAGACGCCATTCGATCATTTCCGCGATCTGATCATGCCGCAGATGCTGCGGGCGCGCGCTAATCGAAGGCGTATCCGGATCTGGTGCGCCGCCGGTTCGACTGGCCAGGAGCCGTATTCGCTGGCGATGAGCATGAAGGAAATGGGCGCGGCGCTCGCCGGCTGGCGCATCGAAATCATAGCGACCGACCTCTCCCAGGGGGCGCTCGAAAAATCCAAAGCGGGGCTTTACAGTCAGTTCGAAGTCCAGCGCGGCCTCCCGATCCAGATGCTGCTCAAGTATTTCAAGCAGGCGGGAGAGCTCTGGCAGATCAATGCCGACATCCGCGCGATGGTTCAGCATCGGCAGCTCAATCTGCTGCACGACTTCTCCGAGCTCGGGGTGTTCGACCTGATCTTCTGCCGGAACGTATTGATCTACTTCGATCAGCAAACCAAGACCAATGTGTTGAACCGGTTTGCCCAGGCGATCGAAGCGGATGGCTTTCTGATGCTTGGCGCGGCGGAAACGGTGTTTGGGCTCACCAACGTCTTCAAGCCGATGGCGGAGCGGCGCTCCGTCTATCAACTAAACGAGGTGCGTGCAGCATCCGTGAGAACATCCGCCTTCGTTACTCCCGCGCCCGCGGTGACTGCAATGGCGGGGATTTGATGGCTGAAAATGGCAAAAGCGTCGAACGCGTGACCTTCAGCCGTAGCTATGATGTCTGCATGATGGCGATTGACGGCACCTGGCGGCGGAATTGTCAGCTTAGCGCGATCTCCGAGGAGGACGCCGTGCTTAATGTGGAAGGTTCCATCCAGGGCCTCAACCTGAAGGAGTTCTTTCTGCTGCTTTCGTCCACCGGTCTCGCCTATCGCCGATGCGAGCTCGTCCGGGTCAACGACGCGGAAATGGACATCCAGTTCCTGAAGGGACGCCATAGGAACAACAAGAAGTCTGGTCCTCGCAACGAAGCTCACTAGTGGTCCGATTCGAAACATTCGGGCCTCACCGGCTTTGGAGAACCTGTCTTACTACTTGTGCGTTAGGTCGGGGTCCCGTACAAATACGGGCACGTCGAATATGTCGTACGGTTTGATGAGTTTGCGTCATCTTCGCTGCCTATGGACGATGGCACATGGCCGAGAATGCAACTTCCCGCGGCGAAATCTTCGTCGTCGACGATGATCCCGCGGTCCGCGATACCCTGTCGCTCGTGTTGGCGGCGGGTGGCTATCAGGTGATCTGCTTTGCCGACGGCGCCGCACTGCTGGCGGTCGCGAGAAACAGGACGCCTGCTTGCATACTGCTCGACGTTCATATCCCCGGAAAGTCCGGCCTCGATATCCTTAACGAACTGCATGGCGAGGATTATCCCGCGCCGATCTTCATGATTTCAGGACAAGGCGATATCGCCATGGCGGTCCGCGCCATCAAGAACGGCGCCCTGGATTTCATCGAAAAGCCGTTTCGCAGCCGCGAAATTGTCGAGCGGTTGAATGATGCGATCGGGGCGTACCAGCGCCGGCAGCTGGGGAATTCTGTGCCGCAGATCGAGTCGCTGCATTTCCCGGGCCGCGAACCGCTGACGCGGCGCGAGCGTGAAGTTCTGGAGCAGTTCACCTCCGGTGCGTCGAACAAGGAAGCCGGCCGCACGCTCGGAATCAGCCCCCGCACGATCGAAGATCATCGCGCCAACATCATGAAGAAGCTCGGTGCCAGGAACGCCGCCGACCTGATCCGGATCGTGATGACCGCGCAGCGCGCGTCGTAGGGGGCCGCAGGCCGGGCCTTTGCGTAGCTTGCCGGCCTCTAGCCAGGCCTGCCTTAACGATCGTTGTGGCCTCGTTCGATCGCAAACGCCGCTCGGCCGGCAAGATCGCCTGACGAGGCCGATGCCGCCGGCGGCGGCCCTGCGGCTTCCAGGCAGCCGGCAATGGCTGCCAAGAGCTCAGCCGGCCCGAACGGCTTTTCCGGCTTCGAACATCGCGAGCCCCTCACGGCCGTCGCCGGCGACGACAACGATGTGACCGGCCCGCGTGCGCGCAAGCGCGCAAGCGCTACACGGCGCAGCTGTGTCGCTGCTCGCGGTTGGGATGCCAAAGGGTCTGCGCGCATGTGCATGTATCGGACTTACACCTCGCCCCGCTCCGCCAGCCCCACTGCCCACAGCGCGAACGCGTAGGCGATCGCGACTTCGTCGAGCCGGTTGAAGCGGCCCGACGCGCCGCCATGGCCCGCGCCCATATTGGTGCGCAACAGTACCGGGCCGCCGCCGGTCATGGTCGCGCGCAGCCGCGCGATCCATTTCGCCGGCTCCCAATAGGTGACGCGCGGATCGGTCAGGCCAGCCATCGCGAGGATCGCCGGATAGTCCTTTGCTGCCAAATTGTCGTAAGGCGAATAGGACAGGATGGTGCGAAAATCCTTCTCGCTTTCGATCGGGTTGCCCCATTCCGGCCATTCCGGCGGCGTCAGCGGCAAACTGTCGTCGAGCATGGTGTTGAGCACGTCGACGAACGGCACTTCGGCGACGATACCGGCAAACAATTCGTTCGTGCGGTTGGCGACGGCTCCCATCAGCATGCCGCCGGCGCTGCCGCCATGGGCGACGATTCGTTTTGTGCTGGTGTATTTCGCCTCGCACAGCGCGCGGGCGCTAGCCTCAAAATCATCAAAGCTGTTGGTCTTCTTCTCGCGCTTGCCGTCGAGATACCAGCCCCAGCCCTTGTCGGTGCCGCCTCTGATATGCGCGATGGCATAGACAAAACCGCGGTCGACCAGCGACAGTCGGCTGGTCGAGAACGACGCCGGCATCGCTGCGCCATAGGAGCCGTAACCGTACAGCAAGAGCGGGGCGCTTGCGTCGCGGACAAAATCGCGGCGATGCAAGAGCGACACCGGCACCTCGGCGCCATCATGCGAGGTCGCCATGATGCGGGTGGTGACGTAATCGGCGACGTTGTGGCCGGACGGAATTTCCTGGCGCTTGCGCAAGACGCGGGCGCGGCTTGCCATGTCGTAGTCGTAAATTTCCAACGGCGTCGTCATCGACGAATAGGAGAAGCGCAAATTCATGGTGTCGAATTCGTAAGAACCCATGGTGTCGAGCGAATAGGCCGCTTCGTCAAAGGCGATGGCGTGCTCTTCGCCGGTGCTGAGATCGCGAATCACGATGGACGGCAAGGCATTGGCGCGCTCCAGCCGCACCAGATGACCGGAATAGAGATCGTGATCGAGGATATAGACGCCCGCCCGATGCGGGATCAGGTCGCGCCAGTTCGCGCGTTCGGGCGAATCAAGCGGCGCGGTGACGATCTTGAAATCGATCGCGCGATCGGCGTTGGTGAGGATGAGGAGTTCGTCGCCGCGATCGGCGATCGAATATTGCACCCCGGTCTCCCGCGGTGCGACCAACCGCGGCGGCGCATCGGGATCGGCAAGGTCGATCAGCCGCTGCTCGGAGGTCTCGTGGTCGCCGCCGGCGATCACGCAGAACCGCCCGGAGGTCGATTCATGCAGATGGGTGAACCAGCCGGAATCCGTTTCCTGGTAGATCAGGATATCGTCCGCCTGCGGCGTGCCCAAGCGATGTCGCCAGACCTGCATCGGGCGGTGGTTATCGTCGAGCTTGACGTAAAAGAAGCTCTTGCAGTCCGCGCTCCAGACCACGCCGCCATCGGTTTCTTCGACGAGGTCGTCGCGATCGGCCAAGCTTTCCCAGTCGCGCACCCGGATCGAGAAATATTCCGAGCCCTTTGTGTCGGCGCTCCAGGCCTGCAGTCTGTGGTCGGGTGAATGACGTTCGCCGCCAAACTTGAAATACGCGTGGTCCTTTGCAAGCGCATCGCCGTCCAGCACGATTTTCTCTTCGCCGCCGTCGCGCGGCATGCGGCCATATAGTTCGTGTTGCCCGCCCTCGCGGAATTTGCGGAAATAGGCGAAGCGACCATCCGGCGACGGCACGCTGGAATCGTCTTCCTTGATCCGGCCGCGCATTTCCGCAACCAGCCTCTTCTGCAAGGAAGCGGTATGGCCGAGCAGGCCCTCGGTGTAAGCATTTTCCGCTTCGAGATATTTGCGGATCTCCGCGTCCAGCACGGCAGGATCGTGCAGCACGTCTTGCCAGTTTTCGTCCTTCAGCCAGGCGTAGTCGTCAGACACGGTGATGCCGTATCTGGTGAAGGCGTGCGGGCGTCGCGGGGCGACCGGCGCTAAGGCGGTTTTTTCCAGATTTTTCGTCACTTAATCCTCGCACGGAGCGGATGTCGGCCCCCGTCATATGGGTCTGGCGCGCCCCATTGCCATCACCGTGGCTCGAGCATGATCCGGAAAAGTGGGCGCCGGTTTTCCGAAAAGATCATGCTCCAACAAAACGATAGAACGGGATGACGATTCGAAGAAAAGTCATCCTGTTCTAGGTGTTCCGCAGCCTGGTGCCGGCATCGGCGCCGAACATCGGAATCCGGTTGACTGCGAGCACCACCACGAAGGTGATCACCAGCATCGCGATCCCCAGGACCGCGATGGCGGCGAGATCGCCGCTTTCGTTGAGGTCGTAGATCAGGACCGAAATCACCTTGGTCTGCGAGGTGAACAGCACGATCGCGGCCGAGAGCTCGCGCATCACGCCGATGAAAATGAAACACCAGGTCGCGATCACGCCGGTTCGCAGCAGGGGCGCGGTGATCTGAAGCAGCGACCGCAACCGCGTCGCGCCGAGGATGCGGCTCGCGTCTTCCAGTTCGGGATGGATGGTGGCGAACGCCGCCTGCAATTGCTGATAGGCCGACGGCAGGTTGATGGTCAGGAACGCGATCAGGAAAATCCACAGCGTACCGTACAGCACGAACGGCGGCCTTGTGTAGCTGAGGAATAATCCGACCCCGAGCACGATGCCGGGCACCGCGACCGGGGCGGTGGCGAGAAAGCCAAGCAAGCGCGAGCCCGCGATGATCTTGCGGGTCGTGACATAGGCGATGACCAGCGCCAGCACCGTTCCGATGGTCGCGGTCGCTGCGCCCAGGATCACCGTGTTCTTCAGCGCCAGCTGGGTCGACGATAACTCGGTGAACACGAACACGATGTTGTGCAGCGTGAAGGTCGAAGGCATTACCAGCGTCGTCGCGTTCGGCGAAAACGCCGCGTTGAGCAGCGCGAAATAGGGCAGGAACACCGGATTGAGCAGCACGACGAGGCAGAAGCCGAGCGCCGCCCAGCGCCATTTCTTCATCTCGACGCGGCGGGGGCTGCCATATTTGCCGCCTACGACCGAGTAGCCGCGGCGCCCCAGGATGAATTTCTGCGCCTGCAGCAGCAGGATCGTCAATAGCAGCAGCGGCACCGCGGCGGCGGCCGCGAGCTCGAGTTTTGGCGGATACTGGAACAGGCTCCAGATTTTTGTGGTCATGGTGTGGAAGCCGGCCGGCAGCGCCAGGATCGCGGGCGAGCCGAACAGCGTCATGGCCTGCAGGAATGCAATCAACGCGCCCGCCACCAGCGCCGGCAGCGCCAGGGGGATCGTCACCCGGCGCGCCGTGGTCCAGGCCTTGCCCCCGAGAATCGCGGACGCATCTTCCAGTTCGCCGGGCATGGTGTCGAGCGCATTCGCCACCAGCACGAACACAAAGGGAAAGGTGTAGCAGGAGATCACGAAGATGATTCCGGCCATCGAGTAGATGTTGAACAGATGATCGCCGGCCTCGGCGCCGGTTAGCGCGCGAAAAAGCTGGTTGAGCAATCCGCTGTTCGGCGCGGCCAAGAGTTCCCAGGCCACCGCGCCGAGAAACGGCGGCGTCACAAACGAGGCCGTTACCAGCGCGCGGATGATCTGCCGCCCCGGCATGTCGGTGCGCGACACCAGCCAGCTGATGGGTGCTGCGACAATGCAGCAAATGGTCGCGGACGTGGTGGCGATGATGGCGGTGGTCATAAGCGGATCGAGAAAATCGGGATCGCTGAACAGGGTCACGAAATTCTGCAGCGTGAAGTGCCGCGCCTTGTCGGTGAGGCTGTACACCGCGAGCCACGACATCGGCAGCACGATCAGCACGATCAGGCATGCCGCGAACAGCCACAGCACCGGCTTGGTCCAGTCGATGCGGGGTCTTGCGGCTGCGGTCTCGGCGGCGATGGTCATATGAAAACTCTCTCATCGTCATTCCGGGATGCGCCACTTGGCGCAGGCCCGGAATCCATACTCACGATGGTGGTTATGAATTCCGGGCTCGCGCTGACGCGCGCCCCGGAATGACAATGATGGGGGCTGGACATCAAACCCGAAACAATTTCGCATAGCGCGTCTTGATCTCTTCCGTCATCGCCTCGACCCCGGCGGCATCTTCCTTCATCAGCTTGATATCGGTGATCTTGCGGCGGCCGGGCTTCGATTGCACCTGCGCATGAACCGAATATTGCGCGGTGAAATCGGTGAAGAATTGCTGGGTTTCGCGCGTGTGCAGCCAGGCCTGGAACAACCGCGCGGCATTGGGATGCGGCGCGCTCGCAAAGATTCCGGTTGGCCCCGAAATTGTCGGCGCGCCTTCGCTGGGATAGACCGGCTCGACCGGCTGGCCGGCCTCCTTCAGCAGCACGACGCCATATTCATTGCCGTCGGCCATCACCGCGCGCTCGCCGAGCGAGAGTTTCTTCGGCGGATCGGTCGACGACTGCACCTGCATCACGCGCTGCTTCGACAGTTTCTCGAAATAATCCCAGCCGAGCTCGCGGACCATCTGGAAGGTCGCGGTCATGATGGTGCCGCTATAGGCGGGATGGCCCTTGACCATCTTGCCGGCCCATTTGGGATCGAGCAGATCGGCAAAACTCTTCGGCGCGTCTTCGGGCTTCACCAGATTGGTATTGTAGGCGATCGAGGACAACCATATCCGAGAGGTTGCGAACAGGCCGTCGGGGTCGCGATAGCTTTCCGGAAAATATCTGGCGACGTCCTCGGGCACAAATGGCGCGAGAAGACCGTTCTTCTTCCAGGCGATGAAATGCGAGGCGTCGGACGAGTTGATCACGTCGGCGGCGTGGATGTTGCTCTCAAATTCCTGGCCGATCCGCTGGAACAGCCGCTCGGAGCCGGAGCGCTCGATCTGCACGGCCACGCCGGGATAGGCCGTCTCAAAAGCCTTGCCGAGCTTTTCACCGACCGGCAGGTCCATCGAGGAATACAGCACTACCTTGCCTTCCAATTTCGCTGCCTCGATCAGTCGCAGCGTAATCGGTACGGGCGGCGGCGCCGCGGCGCGGACCGGCGAAGCGAATACCGAGCCCAGCGCGAGCGCGGCCGAGGCCTTGAAAACATCGCGTCGTGAAAGTTTTGGCCTCTGCATCGCGCGCTCGTCTAAATTCATCGGCTGAGCGCCCGGCAGCGTTCCGGCGGAAGGTAAAGCCAGACTTCGCTGCCTTTGGCAAAATCGGTCTCGGTCGGCGTGGTGACGCGCAGCGCCGTGCCATCGGAGGTCTCGACCATGTAGTCGCGGCTCGCGCCGAGAAACACCTGCCGCGTCACGGTCGCCTTGACCGCGTTCTGCGGGCTCAGCGGCGCCTGCGGCGAAAGCTGGATGTCGTGCTGGCGGATCGCGGCCGCGGCGGTTTGGCCGGCGTCAAGCTTGGCGCCGACGACCCGCAAGGTCGCGCCGGCAAAGGCGATGTGATTGTCGTCGCGCGCAACACCCTTGATCACGTTGCTGGCGCCAATGAAGCGGGCCACGAATTCCGATTGCGGGCGGGCATAAATATCTTCGGGCGTACCGAGTTGCTCGATCTTTCCCGCGTTCATCACCGCGATCAAATCGGCGGTGGTCATCGCTTCGGACTGGTCGTGGGTGACGTAAACCGTGGTGTAGCGATATTCGTCGTGGAGCCGTCGAATTTCAAACCGCATCTCCTCGCGCAAATTGGCGTCGAGGTTGGATAGCGGCTCGTCGAGCAAAAGCGTCTCCGGCTCGACGATCAGCGCGCGGGCCAGCGCCACGCGCTGCTGCTGCCCGCCGGACAATTCGCCGGGGTAACGCTGGGCGAGGATCTGAAGCTTGGTCGTCGCCAGGATGGCGGCGAGCTTTTTCGCGATGGTGTCGCGGTCGACTTTGCGCAGGCGCAGGCCGTAGACGATATTTTCCATCACCGTCATGTGCGGCCACAGCGCGTAGCTCTGGAAGATCATCGACATCTTGCGGCTCTCTGGCGGCAAGGTCTTTGCCTTCGAGGACACCAGGCGATCGCCGACATGGATTTCGCCGTCCGAGGGCTCCAGAAATCCGGCGATCAGCCGCAGCGTCGTGGTCTTGCCGCAGCCCGAGGGACCCAGGAGACAGACGAGCTGCCCGTGGTCGATTCGCAGCGAGACCTGGTCGACCACGCTAAGCGATCCGAATCGCTTGGTCAGGCCGCGCAATTCAACCGACGCCAATCACATCACTCCCTATGTTGCTTTGCGCATATTCAGTCTTGTGGGACAGGCGCGGGCGCCATTGTCGGCTGCTTATTTATCGCTGGATCAATATAAGCACTAAAAATGATGCACCGGAAAGGCTTGATTGGCTTAAAGTCCGATGGCTCGATTTCGCGGCGACGGCAGTGAGCTCCCTCTCCCACAAGGGGAGAGGTGCGCTGAGCATGCGGCCCGACAATTCCAAATTCAGGAATCACGGACTTACACTTTCCCCTAACCATTCGATCGCGGCCTCCGTGCCGCCCTTGCCATGCGGGATATTGAGCGCATTGAGGCCGACCTCGATGACGCCGAGCGTTCCCAGCATCATCGGGGCGTTGACGTGGCCCATATGGGCGATCCGGAACGCCTGGCCTTGCAGCTCACCGATCCCGACCCCCAGCACCACGCCGCATTTCTCCTTGCAGTAACGATGCAGCGCGACCGGATCGTAACCGTTTCCCATCGTCACGGTCGTGACCGTGTCGGAGCGCTCGCTTGGCTCGGCGATGTTGAAGCCGAGCACCTGGCCCTCGGCCCACACCGCAACGGCGCGGCGCACCGCGCCGGCGAGCAGTCGATGGCGACGGAACACGTTTTCCAGGCCTTCCGCGAAAATCATGTCGACGGCCTGGCGCAGCGCGAACAACAAATGTACCGGCGCGGTGCCGGCATATTTGCGGTAGTGCTCTGAACCTTCGCGCTCGGTCCAGTCCCAGTAGGGCGTCCGCAAGTCCGCCTTCTTGTGCACCTGTCTGGCGCGGTCGTTGGCGGCGACGAAGCCAAGGCCCGGCGGGGTCATCAATCCCTTCTGCGAACCGGACATCGCAACATCGATGCCCCATCTGTCCATCTCGAAGGGCATGCAGGCGAGCGAAGCCACCGCATCCACCATGAACAGCGCGGGATGACCCGACGCCTTGATCGCCTTGCCGATCGCCTCGATGTCGTTGTAGGCGCCGGACGCTGTATCGACCTGCACGGCCAAGATCGCCTTGATCGAGTGGCGGGTGTCGGCGCGCAAGCGCGCTTCGACTTCATCGGGGCGGATCGCGCGGCGCCAGTCGCCCTTCAGCACCTCGACCTCGGCGCCCATGGCGGCGGCGGCATTGCCCCAGCCGATCGCAAACCGGCCGCTCTCCAGGACCAGCACCTTGTCGCCGCGCGACAGCACGTTGCTGAGCGCCGCTTCCCATGCGCCGTGGCCGTTGGAGATGTAGATGTAGGATTGTCCCTTGGTGGCGAACAGTCTTGAGAGATCGGCCATCAGGCTGTCGGTCAGATTGACCATCTGATCGGAGTAGATGTCGAGTGCCGGACGATGCATCGCCTGCAAGACTTCGTCGGGCATCGTGGTAGGCCCGGGGATCGCCAGAAACTCCCGGCCCGCGCGAACAGTCATTCTCGTTATTCCTTGTCGGGGTGCCCTAAGGGAGGGAAAATTCAAGCCTGGTTATGATGATATTAGATCAAAGCCGTCATTGCGAGGAGCGAAGCGACGAAGCAATCCAGAACTGCAAGAAAGAATGGATTGCTTCGTCGCGCTGCTCCTCGCAATGACATTTAATTTCTCAGCGTATTGGCAACCGCTTGCCAGATTTGATCCTTGATCTCGGTCGCGGGCGGGCTGGGAATGATGGTTGCGGGATCACTTCGCTTGCGGCAGGCCTCGACCAGCCGTAGCACCCACACCTCGCCATCGGTGTAATAGAGATCGCCGCCGCCGTTGCGACCGTCGAGCGTCGGCCCGACGCCGGTTACCTGATATTTCGCATCGACCATTCCGGCACGCTCCAGGTCATCGGCCAGGGTCTTTCGTTCGAGATCGATATCGGCGTCGATGTGGTGCGTGATGGCGCCGGTATAATGGCTCACGCCGACGCCGCGATCGAAGGCGGCGTCGCCGAGCCAGACCGGCCGCTGCTCCTCGCCCTTATCAAGCACTTTCCAGAACCGCACATGATGGCGGCGATCGGCGCTTGTGCCTTCAGGCTTTTCGAACGCGAGATCCTCGTGCCGGTCGAGATAAAAAAGGGGGCTCACGGGCGCGTCCTTGTAGGAACGATCCAGCAAGACGCTGCCGGCGATTTCGACCGACGATTTGAGCGTCACGGGATCGGCAGGAAACCATCCCGCTTCATTCATCGCGCACAAGACGTCCTTCTCGTCGCCGATCAGCCCGACATTGATGGGGTCGCCGGGAATGCCCTGGGCGGTCCGCGTCACCATCGGCAGGGTGGCAAGGCCCTTCTGGTGCTCATGATGGGTCCAGATCGCGGGGAGCACCAAATAGGCCAGCGCGCCATAGATGATGACAGCCAACAGCAACGCCAGCAGGACACGCGAGAGCCGCGCCCGCTTCGCTGCCGGGGATTGCACGTCGCCGATATCAGTCACGTTCCGCCTCACGATGACGACAATCGCAATCCCGCTCTAGTGTGGTGGTTCAGAAGTTCTCTTCATGTCCCGGGCCGGTTCGTCAAGAGAACTAGGGCAAGCTACCGTTTGGTCTCGCGGCAACCCGCGGCTTCGGCCTCCTCGGTCGAACAGAACCAGCGCGTGCCTTTGTTGATGTTCATCTTGATCTGCGCGTACCAGCGGCTGGTGGGCTTGTGATAGATGCATTCGCCTGCGCGATTGACGTTGCCCTTGATAGTGCATTCGGGCGAGGGCGCGACCGATCCCGAGGCCGAGGCCAGCAGGATGGCGTTGGAATTCTCCGGCGGTTTGGCGGCGCCGAGAATCGTGGTCTTCTTGTTGCGGACGCGCCAGTCCCACGGCGCGATGAAGGCGCCCTGCCACATGCCGGCCTTGGCCTCGCGCGCGGCGGCCTCGTCGGAATCGTAGTCATGGGAGGAGCGCACATAGGACAGCGCCCAGCCGTTTTGCACCATCCATTTCTGGATGTCCTCGCCGTCGACCTCGCAGCGGGCCACGGAACGTCCGCGGCGATCGGTCCGCTCGACATGACAGGTCCAGCTCTTGTTCTCGACATGCCTGGCGAGTTCGTCGCGCGCGGCAACCCCGCAGGTCCAGCGTTCGCCTCTGGTGTTGAGGCAGAGCTGATCGACCGACGGCGCGTCGATGCCGCCGAGGCGAATCCGGCTGGAGCCGATCTGGATCTGGTCGCCCTCGCGGATTTTCGGCACGCCGCTGACGTCGGCGGCCTGCGCGGCCAGCGGCGGCAGCAGGATCGAGGCGGCAACGAGGCAGGTCGTGAATTTCATCGGCAGTCCCGGCGCGGCGATAGGTCTCATTATAACGCGAATGGCGAATGGCGAATAGCGAATGGTGGTCGACCATGCACCGCTGCCTTCCCCTATGCGTTACTCCCTATTCGCCATTCGCTGCTATTCGCTATTCGCCATTCGCACCCCCGCCCCCCGCATCGTCCTTCGCGCCAGCGCCAGCCCCATCAGCACGAAGGCCGAGGTGACCTCGGGGCCGCCCACTAAAATGCGGGTCGGCGTCTTCATCTTGTTCCATTCATAGGCGCGATAGGGTCCATGCCGGCCGCCTTCGCCGAGATGGTCGATGACGCAGCGCAGCGCCGGTGCAAGCACCGCGGCATCGACGCCAAGATGGCCGAGCGCCAGCAGGGCGAGAGCCGCGTCAAAGACGTTCATCTCGCCCGCGATCAATTCGTCTCGCACATAGCCGAGCACGCGGGTGCGGATGAAATCGAACGCGCCGTCGGCGTCGATCGCCCGTTGCGCGGGCGCCGGCAGCGCCATGAAGGCCGCGTAGCAGCGGCCGAAATAGGCGCAGTAAAGCTCCGGCAGATAATAGATGTGCGAGCGCGGGTTCTTGAACGCGCCGCTTTCCGCAAGCCGCTTCTGGAAAGCGATGATGCGATGAACCGTCTCCAGCCGCTGCGGCGTCTCGAGAATCTTCCAGCGGCTCAAGTTGCGGAAACTGACTTCGAGGATGTCGAGGTTGAGCGTCGGATCGAGATCGTTGCCGAACGGGCGTTCGCCGGCAAGATTGTCGATCCAGGTGGCGACGCCGCCTTCATAGTCGATGTTGTCGTTGAGCGGCACCGTCACGCGAGGCTCGTTGTCGCCCTCGCGCACCTGGTAGCCGGCGTAGAAGTCGAGCAGCGGCTGATCGAGGATCGGGTCGGTCGAGCCGGCCTGGGTTGCGGCCGAGAAGGCGCAGGCCGTGGTGTCGCAATCCGGCACGTAGAGGCCGAAACCCAGATCCTGCTTGATCTGGGCGAAGAAGCGCGAAAAGCGCGGATGCGGCAGCGGCGCCAGCGCGGTGACGACGGCAACCGTCGAGCCGTCATGCGAGCGCACTTCCTCGCGGCTGGTGCCAACACAAAAATCGACCATGTCCGATATCGCGCGGCGTGCCGTGCGGGCTTGATCGGAAGAGGCAAGGCCGGTCTCGATGAAGAAGAGCAGCGCCTCGGTGAAGAACGCATCGTAATAGGCGGAGCGATGGCGGATCTGCATCGGCTCCCACATCGGCTCGGCGATGCCCCGCCAGGGCGGGTTGATCAGGGCGCGCCCGGGCGAACGGGCGATGAAGATGCGCGCCAGGTTGAACAGCAGCGTCGAATTCTTGTAGCCGCGCGAATTGAGGCCGCGCAGCGCCATCAGGAATTCGCGCCCGCGCACATCGGGATCGCCGATCAGGTTGAAGGCGGCGTAGGTCGGGATGAAGCCGCGCTTCGCATAGGCGCGCAACAGATGCGCGCCGCAAACGCGGATCGCGCCCTCGATCTGAGCGAGGCTCGGCACCGCTCCGCCGCGCGCCGCCGCCTCGATATTGGGCTTGGGCTTGGGATGTTCGAGCGCGATGGTATCGATCAGATCGGCGATCGGCTGGCCGACCGCCCCCCAGTCCGGGGAACTATCGTCGCGGGCCCGGCCCAAGGCGTCGCGGAGCGATTGCAGGCGCGCGGGATCGGACAATTCGGGAAGCCCGGCGCGGCGCAGCAGCGTCCGCAGCGCCGGATTGCCCAGCGCCGTCCGGTAGAATTTGGAAAGATGCGGGTCGCCGCCGCGATGGTGCAACAGCAGCGGATCGCAGACGTCGTAGAGCGACGGACCGTCCTTCCCGGCGGTCAGCGCGCGATAGGTGGCGCCGGCGAAATACTGAAAAGTCATGGATGTTCTTTCCGCGCGATGCGGTCGCAGCATGATCCGGACCGGGAGGGCGCTGTTAGCGCAAGGTGGGAACCGTCTTTCCGAAGAAGATTATGCTCAAACAAGGATTAGAGCATCATCCCGAAAGGTGAGAACGGGCAGGGCCGGGCCGCCTTCGAGACTTGCGAGGTCCCCGCAAAAGCTACACGGCCGGATAGGAAACACAATGTGATGAACCTCACAGCGGCGGCAGCCGGTTTGGCGGCACTGTCAGCCCGCCAATCCTTGGCTCTCCGGGACCAGTATTAGTATCGGGGTTTTTAGGTATTATTAAGATTTTTCAATACGATATGCATCATGCATAGCGGCTATCATGTTATGTATTGCCGGAACCGCGGAAGGCAGTTAAGGGTTTGTTTGTTGCGGTGCCGCAAATTGAGCGCAATCGAGCGGCACAGCAACGGCCACCCCTCAAACCGAAGCGACCTAAAGGCGCGACTGATAAAGCCGCGCCCTTTGTCAGCGACCAGGAATGAACCGTGATGACGTTTAGGCATTTCAGCATCTCCCGCCGCACCATCGCCATGGTCGCCGCACTGGCCGGGACGGTGTCGCTGGCAATCGGCGCCCATGCCGCGCTGAGCTTGAGGGCGCTGGATGCTGCGAAAGCGGTCTCGACCGAGCAGAGCGCAGACGCCGCCCGCCGCGCCTCGCGAATAGCGCTCGTGATCGGCAACGGCCATTATCCCGACGCCGGCGAGCCGCTGACCCAGCCGATCAGCGATGCCCGCGCGCTGACCACGGCGTTGCGCCGCGACGGCTTTGACGTCGATGTCGTCGAAGACGCCAGCAAGGACGACATGGCCCGCGCGATTGGCCGTCTGAAATCCAAGATCAAGAGGGACTCCGTCGTCATGCTGTTCTTCGGCGGCTACGGCGTCCAGGTCGGCCGCGAGAGCTACATGATTCCGGTCGACGCCGTGATCTGGAAGGAAACCGATGTGCGCCGCGACGGGCTTTCCATCGAATCCGTGCTCGAGGTGATGAAGGAGCGCGGCGCCCGCGCCAAGCTCGTCGTGGTCGACGCCTCGCGCCGCAATCCCTATGAGCGCCGCTTCCGTGCCTTCTCCCATGGGCTCGCGCCGATCAACGCGCCTGACAACGCGCTGATCCTGACCTCGGCCACGCCCGGCAAGGTCGCCGAGGATTCCAACGGCTCCCACAGCGTGCTGGTGTCCGAGCTCCTGAACAATCTGACCGCGCAGGCCGGCGCCGAGGCCGTGTTCAACAAGACGCGGGTTGCAATCTCGCGCGCCTCCGACGGCGAGCAGGTTCCCTCGGTATCGTCATCGCTGCTGGAAGACGTCCGGCTCGGCGGCGACGCCGGCAGTTGACCCGAAGGTGTCATTCCGGGGCGCGCGAAGCGCGAGCCCGGAATCCATAACCACCATCGGGAGTATGGATTCCGGGCCTGCGCCAAGTGGCGCATCCCGGAATGACGACAATTAGCTGTTACTTCGCATCCGCGCTGGCCGTGACCGGCCGCACCGGATCGCCTTCGCGCAGCAGCGAGCCGGCGCGCGCCACCACGATGTCGCCTTCGGACAAGCCCTCGCGGATCTCGACCTGGCCGCCGGCCATCAGGCCAATTTCCACCCGCTTGGTCTCGACCCGTGAGCGCCGCACCACCTGGACCACGGTGCCACCGGTGCCATAGAGCACCGCGGTCAAGGGCACGGCGACGCCGCAGCTTTGCCCGGTCTTGATCAGCGCGCGGCCGGACGAATTCACGAGCAGGCGCCGGTTGGTCGTGATCGCGATAAAGACCTGGCCGAGCTGGCTGTCGGGCTGGATGGTCGGCGCGATCCGGCGCACCCTGCCGTCGACGTCGCCGGCGCCGGGGATGCGGATGGAGGCGGGCTGGTTGACCGCGAGTTTTGCCACGTCCTGGGTCGGCACCAGGCCGACCAGGTCGAATTCGCTGCGGGAAATGATGGAGAACAGCGCTTCGCCCTTGCCTGAAGCCATCGCGCCGACCACCGCGGAGGAAGACGAAATCAGGCCCGCGATCGGCGCCTGCACCAGCGCGCTTCCGCCGCCGTCGGGAAGGTTGAGCCGGGCCAGCGACTGGCCGGCGGTCACGGTATCGCCGGCATCGACCAGCACTTCGGCGACTTTCAGGCCCTGGCGGTCCGGACGCACCGCGGTCTCCTCGCGGGCCAGCACCAAGCCTGTGACCTCGACCAGGTTGGAGAAGCAGGACTTTGCCGCCTTCAGCACGGTGACGGCCGCGCCCTTGGGGGCGTCGGGGTCTTCGTCGGCGGCAAGGGCGGGGAACGAGGCGACGCAAAGAAACCCCGTCACGAGAAGGCTCAAAAGCCTTCTGGAGACGTCGCGCGCAAAGTTACTCATCGGCATTCCCGTCCCGGTTTTTCCGATACTTCGATATCAGAAGGCCGGCCCAAGCGCCAACGGGACGATAAGGGGACGACGAGAGGCGGTAGCCTGAAGCTGCCGGGATCGACGGCCCCCCTTGCCTCACTGCGGAACGGGCGATAGCCGCAAGGCGGCGGCCGCAAAACCGGAAGCCAGCGACGCTTGCGCAAAGTCGTCGGCGCGGGCGATGTGCCTGACAATCTCCGGATTGATCAGCTTGCCGTGCGAGAGCGGCAGCATGTGCCCCGCGCCCGGCAAATGCCGCGCGTCAACACCAGGGATCAGCGAGGCCAGCCGCGCGACAATGCGCTGGGTGAGGTTTGGCGACAGGCCGCCGGAAAACAGCAGCGTCGGCACGCGGATGCCGGCGGCGGCAGTGGCGACATTCTCCTCGGCAAGCGCTGCGGTGAAATCGAACGCGAGCTTGTCGGCATGCGCGATCATGCGCAGCCGCGCCTCGGGGGACAGTTTTTCAGGTGGCCCCGATCCGTTCCAGAACGTCATGAACTTGTCGATCGCCTCCATCGCAAGCCCGTTCCAGAGGTCGAACGAAAGCTCGCGCGCCAATTGCGCGAACTGCCGGTGCAGCCGCCCGTCCGCGTCGCTGTCGGCCAACAGCGTCGGCAGCACCGGTTCGATCAGGGTCAGGCTGCGCACGCGGCTTGCGAAGGCGGACTGCGTTGCCATCTTGAACGCGATCGCCCCGCCATAGGAATGGCCGACCAGATGAAGCGGCCCCTCGGCCTGCGCGATGCGCTCGCGCAAGGATGCGACTTCCTCGGCGAGCGTCATCGGCAGCACGACCGAACCGCGATTGCTGCCATAGCCGGAAATATCCGGCGCGATCAGGCGATAGTTGCCGCCGAGCTCCTCGGCGAGCCGCGCCCATTGCCGGCCCGAGCCGAGCGAGCAATGCAGCGCGATGACGCACCCCCTCGGCAGCCGTGCCGAGGGAGCATGATGTGAGCCGATCATCGGACCGTTCCCGATTGGGTTTGCGCCGTTCCAGTCGAGGCCGACTTGCGCCAAGGCAGCAGCATCGAGACGCGCTGCCGGTAGCGGCGATAATCGTCGCCGAACATGTCGACGAGATCGCGCTCCTCGAGCAGGATGCCGACGATGATGTAGGCGGTGGTCACGCCTGCGAACAACAGATGACCCACGGTCATCACGGGTGCCGCCCAGAACGCGATGATGAAGCCGAGATAGATCGGATGCCGCACGAACTGATAGAACAAGGGCGTGCGGAAGCGCGGGGCCGGCATAGCCCGTCCCGTCAGATTGTTGGCGACCTGGTGCAGGCCGAACAGCTCGAAATGATTGATCAGGAACGTGCTGGTCAGAACCATTAGCCAGCCGGCGAGCGAGAAGACGACCAGCACGTTTGCGAGATCCGGATTCTCGACGCGCCAGATCACCTGCGGCATCGGCCGCCACTGCCAGCACAACAGCGCCAGGGCCAAGGTTGCGAACAGCACGTAGGTCGAGCGCTCGACCGATTTCGGCACGAACCGCGTCCACCACTGCTTGAACTGACGGCGCGCCATCACGCTGTGCTGGATCGCAAACAGCGACATCAGCACGAGGTTGACGATGGCCGCCTCGGTGAACGGGGGCGCTGTGCCGCTGTCGATGGCCTTGGGCACCACGAAATTTTCGACAAAGCACAGCGCGTAGAGAAACGTCACGAAGAAGAAGGCGTAGGACAACAATCCGTAAACAAGTGCAATCAGTCTGCTCATTTTGGAATTCTCCAGCATTTTGAAATTTTCTTTTGGGGTATCGATCGCGGCGTCTTCACCGCTTGGTGACCACGACCTCCAGGTATTCGCTCGGTACGATCATGGTGGCGTCGCCGGACCTGTTCATGCGCACGATCAGCGCATGCAGATCGGTCCGGAGATTTTCTTGGGACCCCGCATCCAGTGCCGCGAACGCCTTCAGCACCGGGCCGTAAAAGGTCTTGAACACGTCGAGGAAATGTTCGGGCGATCGATAGCGGAAGTTGAACAGGCGCGGCTCGGCCTTGATCGAGCTCGCATCCGCGCCGAACATTTCTTCGAGCCGCGCGCGGGTGCCCCAGAGCGCCGGCGATCTGGCGCCTGGCGGCGGCGGCAGGTATTTGCCCAGCGTCTTGAAGACCTGTCCGATAAAGCCTTCCGGCGTCCAGTTGGCGAGACCGATCTTGCCGCCGGATTTGCAGACCCGCACTAGTTCGCCCGCCGCCTGATCCTGGTTCGGCGTGAACATGACGCCGAAGGTGGACACCACCGCGTCGAAGGCAGCGCTTGCGAACGGCAGATTTTCGGCATCCGCCTCCATGAACTCGATCGACAGGCCTTCCGCCGCCGCGCGCGCCTGCCCGGCTTCGAGCAAGGCCGGCACATAGTCGGTTGAGGTGACGCGGCACCAGCGGCGGGCGGCCGCAAGGCTTGCCATGCCGTTGCCGGCGGCGACGTCGAGCACCTTGGAGCCGGCGCGCAGATCGAGCGTCTCGCAGAGTTCTTCGCCGACGATTTGCAAGGTGGTGCCGACGACGGCGTAATTGCCCGAAGACCAGGCCGCCTGCTGCCTGGTCTTGAGGGCGGCAAGGTCGGGTGTTGCCGGGGTCGCGGAATTGCCGGTTTGTCTGGCGATAGTTGCGCCTGCCATCGGTTGTGTCCTTTCGGGCTATGCAGTGCGGTCATGGCGGATGCCGCCGCTGAACCGAGACTGGCCCTGCGTGGACCTAAAGACACTGACGGCGGCTTGATTTTACCTTCAGAGAAGCCTGATTGTTGCTTGACGGCCGCGCGCCCAAGGATTTCGAACGTGCAATTTCTCTTTGTAAATCATGTGCTTGATACCGATCGACGGGAACTGAGCTGCGACGGCCAAAGCGTGCCGGTCGAGCCGCAGGTGTTCGATCTGTTGCTTTACCTCCTGGAAAATCGCCATCGGGTGGTCAGCAAGGACGACTTGATCGAGCATGTCTGGGAGGGGCGGATCGTCTCGGAATCGACGCTGACCTCCAGGATCAACGCCGTGCGCAACGCGGTCGGCGACACGGGCAAGGATCAGCGCCTGGTGCGCACCATCGCCCGCAAGGGATTCCGCTTCGTCGGCGAGGTGTGCCTGCAGCGCGAGCTGAGGGTTGATGAAATCCCGGTTCAGCCGTCGCGTGACGACCACGAGCCGCCGCGGCCTGCGCTCACGGCGCTGGATCGCCCTGCGATTGCGGTGTTGTCGTTCACCAACATGAGCGGCGAGGTGGCGCAGGAATATTTTTCCGACGGGATCAGCGAGGACATCATCACCGCGTTGTCGAAGCTGCGCTGGTTTTATGTGATCGCGCGCAACTCCTCGTTTGTGTACAAGGGAAGATCGGTTCATCTGAAGAGAATCGGCGCGGAGCTTGGCGTCGACTATGTCGTCGAGGGCAGCGTCCGCAAGGACGGCGACTGGGTGCGCATCACGGTGCAGTTGAACGACGTGACCACCGGCAGTCACATCTGGGCGGAGCGCTACGACCGCAGCCTTGCCGACGTGTTCGCCGTGCAGGACGAAATCACCCAGGCCATCGTCGCCGCGATCGAGCCGCAGCTTTATGCCGCCGAGAATTTTCGCGGCCTGCGCAAGGCGCCCGGCAGCATGGACGCCTGGGATCTCGTGATGCGCGCGCTATCGCATTATTGGCGGGTGACCCGGCAGGACAATGTGGTGGCCCAGGCGCTGTTGGAACAGGCTATTCACATCGATCCGAACTACGGCCAGGCGCTCGGCGTGCTCGCGGCCAGTCATATCTTCGGCGTCCACATGGGCTGGGAGACGAAGGCGAACGCGGTGCCGGTCGCCGAGCGCGCCGCGCTGGCGGCGATCCGGGCCGACAGCGAGGATCCCTGGGCGCATTGTGCGCTGGCGAGCGTCTACCTTTTCAACCGCCGCTTCGACGATTGCCTCGCCGAGTTCGAGCTGGCGCTCACGCTCAACCCCAACTTCTCGCTCGCGCGAGGATATTACGGCGTGGCGCTCAGCTATTGCGGGCGATGGGAGGAGGGCGATCGCGCCGCGCGGCATGCGCTTAGGCTCAGCCCGCGCGATCCGTTCGCCGGGATCTATTGCGGCGTCGCCGCCTATGCGCAATTCGTCGGGCGCCATTACGAGGAGGCGATGCGGCTGGCGCGCGAGGGCTTGCGGCAGCGCGCCGATTTTGTCGGAGGCCACCGCGTGCTGACGGCGGCGGCGGCTGCGGCCGGATACGACGACATTGCGCGCGCGGCGCTGGTGGAATTGCGCCGGGTGCAGCCGGACATCTCACTTCAATGGATCGCCAAGGAGATGCCGTTCCGGCACGAGGCCGAGCGCGCCGGCTACGTCGAGGCATTCCGGCGCGCGGGGTTGGGGTAAGGGAGAGCGGGGACGAGTTGACGGACGCCATGGCGGTATGGTATCTATCAATGGTATCTATCAAAATTGAAGGAGGCGGATCATGAGTGCAACCGCCAAATTATTCATGCATGGCCGCAGCCAGGCCGTGCGTCTGCCCAAGGAATTCCGCTTCGAGGGCACCGAGGTACGAGTCAGCAAGGTCGGCGACAAGGTGATCCTGGAGCCGGCCGAGAAAAGGCCGTTCGACGCAGCGGCATGGCGCGCGGGGCTCGATGAATACCGCGACATTCCGTTCATGGAGGATGGCCGCGATCAAGGCAACATTGTCGATGATGATGACGCGGCAGCCTTGGTGTGATCTGCATCGATACCAATGTCGCAATCGCAGCGCTCGCCGGCCGGCCCCCGCAATTGGTCGACCGTCTCGCCGAGGCACTGACGCGCGGCCCTGTCGCCCTGCCGGCGCCATCGCTGCATGAATTATGGTATGGCGCGGCGAAAAGCGCTCGTATCGCGGAAAACGTCGAACGTATCGAACGGTTTCTGAGCGCAGAGATCGTCGTTCTGCCGTTCGACGCGGACGATGCGCGCGAGGCTGGCTTCATTCGCGCACATTTGAAACCGCTCGGCATCCCGATCGGCAACTACGATGTCCTGATCGCTGCGCAGGCCTTGCGCAGGGGACTGACGCTTGTCACGGCCAATGTTAGTGAATTCGCGCGCGTGCCGGGGCTGATCGTTGTGAATTGGACGGCGTGATGGACGCGGTGGTTGCAGCGCAGAACGAGGACAGCACGAGGCCCGCGACCCGCGCCTCCACCAGCTTCGTGCCGCCGCCGTCGGGTAGGTTGAACCGAGCGAGCGTCTAGAGCATCCGCCAGCTGAGATGAACATGGCGAGCCGGCCGCTCTACGTATGAGATCCAAGGCGCTTCGAACCTAACTCAATTCGACGTTGGACGGGCAGAGATGTGAAGGGAACCTTCGATACCAAGGCTAACTCTGGTTACGACGACGAAATCGTGCGCCGCTACCACTTCCCCCTCAATACCGGACGGTGGCAGAGCAACTGATCGGCGATTGGATTGTCTATCGCGAGCCACAGCGAAACGGCGGCCGCCGTGCCTACATCGCCGTTGCTAGGGTGCTACGGGTAGAGGCCGATACGCGCCGAGCAGGCTATTCCTACGCGGTTGTCGGTGATTATCTACCGTTCGACCGGCCGGTGCCATTTGCTAACAAAGGCGCCTACGCCGAGGCGGCCTTGCGCGAAATTGGCAATCCCAGTCGCGTCGGCGCTTATCTGCAGGGCAAGTCGATCCGCATCATCTCTGAAGCTGATTTTGCGGCGATCGTTCGCACCGGTCTTGGCGAAACGCTTGCGCCAGTCAACGCGATTCGTCTTGACCTTGATCCTTTCCAACTCGACGAGGAGACTGTCGAGTACCTCGAAGCACCACTGGCGGAACAGGCGAGACGGATTGAGCAGATTCTTCTCAATCGAAAGATTTGCGAGGCCAACTTCCGTCGTCATGTTTGCGAGGCTTACGATAACCGGTGCGCCGTTACGGGGCTTCGCATACTGAATGGCGGTGGAAAAGCGGAGGTTCAAGCCGCGCACATTTGGTCTATGCGGGTGGCCCGGACGTCGTTCAGAATGGCCTGGCGCTGTCGGGCACCGCCCATTGGCTCTTCGATCGTCATCTTATTTCACTAACGGATGACTATGGGTTACTGGTCTCGCACAATAAGGTACCGGCCGAATTGCGTGGCCTTTTTTCCAGGCAGTTAGACCGCATCCATCTTCCGGATGATCCAACGCTGTGGCCGCATCGCAGTTATGTCGCCAGACACCGCGAAGCATTTAGCTCAACTTGATAGCCTGCGCCGATTATATCAAGAAGTTGAAGAAGGAGGGTCTAATCCGATGGCCGGACATCGCCCGTTTAAGAAACTTATCAAGGGCGTCTCTGAAACTCGCAAGGCGCGCGTTGTGGTTAGTCTTTCCGAACTAAAGACGGAGATGCATGAGCCGCGCCAGGCGGATGACCAATCGCAGGAAAACCTTACACGCGAACCCAATGCCGAGCGCTCGGAACAGATCCAATCATGCCCCTGACCAGGGCCGTGCGCGCTTTCGCCAGCGCCGCGAGTTCCTCACGCGCGGCATCAGGGATCTGGCCCGGCGTCTGGCTGAACGTCTCGGCGAACCAGGCGATCATCTCCGCGTCGATCGGATCGTTCTTCGCCAAGCGTCCGGCCGACTGCGCAAAGCTGCGGACCCGCCTGGGATCGACAATCCGCACCTCGATGCCGGCGTTGTGCAGCACGTTGCGCCATTCACGCTCGTAGCCGCCACTTGCCTCCATCACCGCCTTGCCCACTTGGTATTTCCTCAGCCAGGCAACCAGCTTGCGATGACCTTGTGCGGTGTTCGGGAACGTCTGCCGCAATGTGAATCTGCGAATGCAGGCATCCACCTTGTCTTTGGCCACGTCAATACCGACGACAACGAGATCGTTTTGTGCCATCTTCTACTCCCTTCCTTGCTCGGTTCGGGCTCGAAGCCCTTGCAACTATTCGGGTTGAGGAAGACCACCGGAGCTGTCCCTTGCTCTGATCTCAGGCTCTGCCGCCTTTGGGGCGTCACGGGCTCAGTTCCAGCGACGGGCGGTTTTGCGAGAACCGCCCGTTCGCACATTCTCGCAGATTTCGCGGACACAAGGGGCGTTGCGCAACGTCATCAACGCGGGATCGGATGCGATGGACGCGGCGGCAACGCAAGACGGGCGTTGCTTTAATCGCCTTCGCTGAAGCTTCGGCAGGCTCCAAGCCCGGCGAAGCCTCTTGGCGAAGACGGGGGGCTGCGGACGGCAAAGGCGTGTGGTCCTGATCTCGCGACGCTGGATCAAGTCGGCGGAAGCAATTCCGCCGGCGACGGTGGCAAAAGAGCCCGTTCACCGGGGAGAGCGCGTTATAAGCCGTAAACCATCGCGCAGGGAAAGTCGGACCAGTCCGGTGAACCTGTGGTGATTAACTCGTGTGCTTTCTTATTTCGGACGCGAGGCTGCGGGTGCATCGTTCACCCGGCTTTCCCTGCGCCCTCTATTTTCTTTTGGGCGGATGATTCATGCAAAGCTCGGGCGCGTCGCGCCGCGGGAATGCGGAGTCGCGTCACACCCTCGGCCGTCATCGCCCGCGAAAGCGGGCGATCCAGTATTCCGAGACGTCAGCGCTGGAATGGAGAAGCCGCGGCGTATTGGATACCCCGCTTGCGCGGGGTATGACGGCGGTGAGTGGAGCGACGACGTTACCTAGAGCAGGATGACTTTTCTTCGAATCGTCATCCCGCTCTATCTTCTTGTTTGAGCATGATCTCGCGCGCAAACGCGTTCCGCGTTTGGCGCGAGGGAAAACCGGTGCCCACTTTTCCGGATCATGCTCTAGCGGCTGTTTGAAATTTCAGTACGCGCAAAGCGCGGGGCATATTCGCGCGTCTCTTGCGGCGTTCGCATCTTTGGCGCCGGCCGTCGCGGCTGTGGTGGGGGCTGGGGCGGCTGGGGCGGTTCGTGCTGCGGCGCCAGGGTCGGCGCGCTGCCGCTGTCCAGCCATCCGGCCAGCCGCGACATCAAATTCGTGGTCTCGTCGTGCTTTGCATTCGAGACAAACGGGTCGGCGTAGCATCGCGCGCCAGCCGCTCTTGCGACCCGCGCCACGTGATCGGTCAGCCCCGGCGCGCCCGAGGTGTAGACGATGTCGTTTGGCGACAAATTCGGCAAATGCTCGGTCGGAAGTCCGCTGCGAAAGGCGCTCGAGATCGCTTGCGGCTCGGTGACGACAGGCACGATCGTGACGTTGGGAAACAGCGCCAGCCGGCACAGCGCGCGGTCCATGTAAAACGAGGGCAGATCGCGCGCGGCGACCACAAAAATCAGCTCGCGCTCAGGCCGCTCCGTGATCGCCGCGGTCGCGATCGACCACATCGGCGCGAATCCCGTGCCGCCGGAGACCAGCACCGTTCCGCCGCGATGCTTGGGCCGGAAAAAGGCGTGGCCGTACGGGGCGGTCAGCCGCACCCGATGCCCAACGCGGATGGTGGTGCCGAGCGCCGTGGAAACCACGCCATCAGGAAGCTGTCGAATGTGAAAGTGCAAAAAACGCGGATTGGGGCCGCGTTGCAGCGGATAGGTCGGGCTGTAGCAGCGCGTGGGAAGCCCTCGAAACTGCACGTTGCAATATTGCCCGGGCAGATAATCAAGCGGCTTCTCCACCTCCATGGTGACGCCGACGACATCGGGCGCCAGCCGCGCCAGATGGGTGACCTGCGCCGACAGCGACACCGGATCGGGGACCGCTTCGGTGACGATCTTCAGGTCCGAGACGATGCGCGCCTGGCAGGCATGGATCATGTCGCTTCCCGCCTCGTCGCCGCCGAACACCTTGCCTTGAACCCTGCGAACCCGGCAGGTGCCGCAAATCCCGGTCCGGCAATCGTGCGGCAGCTCGACGCCGTTCATGATCGCGCCGTCGAGCAGGAGGTCGCCGACATTGGCGACAAACGTCTCCTCGTTGACAGTTACCTTGCAGGTCTTTCTCATGCTTTCTTCTTCCGCATCATTTCATTCCACTTCAAGACGAATCGGCCGGACATGGCGGGTATGCCTGATCTGGCTGTGATCGAAGGCCGCGACCCGCATGAAGGTGCCGCTCTTCAGCGGCACGTCGTAGGGGCTTTTGGTGTCGAGCTTGCGCGCCACCTCGAGCGCCCAGTGCCCGCTCGCCCAGCGCGCCGCGCAGCGCACGTCGGCGCGATCGCCGGTGAAATCGCCCGCCAGGATCACGCCCGGCAGCACGGTGCCTTTCGGGATCAGCTTGTCGAGCTCGGTCGCGTACGGCACCGATTCGGATTCGGTCATGAACCAGCGCGCGCCGTCGCTCTCGCCCAGATTAGGCTCCAGCGAAATCTCGCCCCCCATCGCGGCCTGGATCGCCGCCAGATCCTTGGGCAGCCGGCGTGGCGTGACCAGCGGGTTGGCTTGCGGATTGACCTCGAACGGAATTTCTGGCGAGGCGGTGAAATTTTCGCTGTAGTTAGGGGTTCCAGGGTCAGGAGCGAATCCGCCCCGGTACGGCGTGACGTAACGCGCTTGTTCGGGCGTCGGATCGAGCGGCGGGCCGATATGCGCGTCGTCCATCCACCCGGTTGGGCCGCCGCTGGTCGCCTTCCACTGCCAGACGTCGACATAGCGGCTGTCCGTCGTGAAATGCAGGCCGCGGCCAGTCATGGTGGCAGGCCGCTCCGCGATCGGACGCGGACCGGCATGGAAGGTGTTGTCGCCGGCCAGCACGGCATCCGAGGTGGTCAGGAGCACGGAAAACTTGTCCTCGTTGTAGTCGTGCTCGTCGCCGCTCTCATGGCCGTTGTGCAGCACGTGCCAGCCGTCGATTTCCTTGATCAGCGGCAGTTGTTTCAGCGACCGCGTCGGGTCCTGCCAGATGAACAGGAAATACGCCCAGGTGCCGTCGTGCACGGCGCGGATGTCGACCCGCGATTCGCCCTTGCCGTCGAAATTGCCACCCTCATTGGTCATCACCGAGTAGGGCTGGATGTTGCGCCAGACCCGGTCGGAGGTGTCGCCGTCGAGCGTCGGCGCATCGGTGACTTCGATGCGGTGAACTTGCAGGCGGTCGACCGAAAGCCAGTCGGCGGCCAACAGCGCCGATGTGCCGGTGATCGCAATGGCGGCCGCGACCACCAGGGGATTGGATTGCAGGGTCGGGTTGCGCGGTTTCACAGGCCGCGTCGCCCGCGCCGCCATCTTCGGACGCTGCTGCGCGGCCGAGTGATGGGCAGCCGGCCGATGCCGCGTGATGTCAGTGATGTCGTCCGGCGACTGTTGCGGATGTGGACGCCAAGGCTCCTGACGCGAAGGCTCCTGACGCGAAGGCTCCTGACGCGAAGGCTCCTGACGCCAAGATTCCCGCGAAGGCATGCTGGGCGCCTTCGCGGCAGGCGGCCTTTCCGGATGGGGACGCGACGGCGCCTGCGAGGGCATGTTGGGCGCCTGCGGGGCGATATTGCCGGGATGCTCGGCCTCCGGCGCGAGCCGCGCCGATTGCTCGACCAGCAGCGTCAGCAATTCGACGGCATCAAGCCGCGGCGGCGGCGCCGGCAAGCGCTCGGGGCGAATAATCCGCAGCAATTGCGACACCCCGCCGATGGCGTAGTGCGTCACGATGTGAAGGCCCGCGAAGGTCACCATCGCCCAGGTCGCGTACCAATGCACCATCGCGGCGTCGTAGCCGGAGTAAATGTCGAAATAGAGCAGGCCGCCGGAGATGATCAGCGCCAGCGTCGAAAGGAAGAACACCCAGTTCAAGAGCACGCTGATCGCGCCCAGCCTCGCCTGCTTGCGGCCGACCAGTCCGCGCAGGCGAATCCGGTCGAGCTGCACGCGCCGGCTCAATCCGGACCTTGCGAGATAGATCGTGTAGGCGATCGGCACCGCGACCAGCACCACCGCCGCCTGCATGTGCGTGGTCCAGACGGCGGCGCGCGGCAGCACGATATCGAACAGGTTGATCCAGCTCCGGTCCGGCGCTTCGGTGGCGATGCGCAATCCGGTCGCAAACGCAACGCCGGATGCGAGCACAAGCAGCCAGTGCAGGATGATGGTCCCGTAGTCGGTCTTGCGTTGTCTCACAGGCGCGCTCCCGTGTCGGGAAGGCCGCGCCCGGTGACATCGAATCTCTCAGCTTGGGACCGAGCGACATTTTGCCAGCAGTAAGTGTTGTTGGTACGCAAACTATCTGTCCCCCAGATTAAGGATCCGCCGAACCCGGCGAATGATAAGGTCCTCTCTTGTTTTTGCGCCGCTCGTGGATCGACCGGTCGACCTCCAGCGCCCCTTTAATCCCCAAGGCGCTGGAGGCCGTGCGCGTCCGCCGCTAACCCCACATGTGGTGGAAGTGATGCGCCATTTCGCCGAACGGCTGATGGTGCGGATCGTTTGCCACGAGGTCGGCGACAGTTGCGTGATGATCGGCCGCGAGATGATCGACAGCAGCGGGTGCCGCCGGCGCGGCCGGCGGGCTTGCGACTTGCGGCGCGGTGGGCAGGCTTCCGACCTGCGGGGCGGCCGGGGCCGCCGGCGCAGCGGGAGTTTGCGCCGCCGGGTGGTCGTCGGAGCTGTTGTCGGCCGCCGGAGCAGCGGGAGTCTGCGCCGCCAGGTGGTCGTCGGAGCTGTTGTCGGCAGCCGGAGCAGCCGGTGTCAGCAGCGAGACCGGCGCCGGCGGCAGCGGGCCGGTTGCCGTCGAGAGCGCGTCGGCAATGGTGGTGCCGTCCGCGTTGAAGGTTCCGCCATTGAGCGGGACGTTGTTGCCGGAGACGTCGGCTGCGTTGGCATGGAAGCCGTCCGCCGCCGCCTTGACCAGAGCCGCGTTGTGAGTCTGGAGGCCGTTGATCATGGCCGTGACGTCGGCGCCCACCGTGGAGTTCTGGCCCGAGCAACTCGTTGTCGAACCTTGCCTGGAAGACGCCGCCCTGGGCCGCATCGAAGTTCTGGATGTTGTGCTCCCAGCCCTGCAGCGTCTGGACGAAGGCGTTGATCTGCTGTGCGGTGCCGGTCGAGACCAGCTGCTCGGCCTGGGCGCCAAGCGTGTTGCCGGAGGCGATGAAGTCCGCCCAGAAATTGGTCTGGTCGGCATTGTCCTGATACGGAACCGGCACCACGTCGGTGAACGGAGCTCCGGTCCATCCGTTGACGCCGTTGGCGGATGCCATGTTGGCGAGATTGGCATCGCCCGCAACGATATCGGTAATGTCGAGGAAGTTATCGTTGGTGGCTTTCGCGGCATCGGGATTGAAGCCGTATTGGTGGTCGAAGTTGGTCAGCTGCAGATTGATCTGATCAACGATGGTGGACGCGTGGATGCCGGTCGCGCCCTGGAACAATTGCGGGTGGTCCTGCATCAGCGTCAGGAGCCCATCATGCACTGTCTGCAGATCGGCTTGGATCGCCGGCAGATTGTCGGCGTTGATGCCGGCGAGCGATTTGGACTGGGCGTCGTCGAAGATCGCTCCAAGCTCCGCAAAGGTGGCGTGCGGCGTGTTGGCGTTCAGCGGCGTCGCCAATTCAGGCGGCGCGAAGTTGAACCCCGGATTGTCGTCCTTGATGCTCAGCGCCTGCAGAATCGGATCGTTCTCGATGGTGTTGATGATGTCCAGATGCGCCGCGCGCAACGTCGCCTCGGCATTGGCGTCGTTGTTGACCGCGCCCTGCACCGATCCGAGCGCTGTCGTGATGTCGCCCAGCACCT
This sequence comes from uncultured Alphaproteobacteria bacterium, assembly GCA_963769365.1. Classification (GTDB taxonomy): domain Bacteria; phylum Pseudomonadota; class Alphaproteobacteria; order Rhizobiales; family Xanthobacteraceae; genus Bradyrhizobium. The sequence continues at coordinate 48,926 of CAVYLU010000001.1, forward strand.
TGTTGACATCGGTAAGCTGGACGCCGGTAAAATCGTTGGCCGCGACATCCGCGGTCAACCCGGTCTGAACCACCTGGAGGTCGGCAATGTACCTGCCGTCCGTGCCGTTGCCCTGGTTGCCGACCGGGACATTGTTGTGCCAGAGCCCGCCTTCCAGGATTCGAGTCGCGTCGTTGAACATGTTCTCGAAATAGAGATCGCCGGGGTTGAGTCCTGCGACCGTCTGACCGCCGCCGCCTCCACCGCCGCCACCGTCGGCAGGCGGTGTTCCGCCGCCGCCTCCTCCACCACCACCACCGCCATCGGCAGGAGGTGTCACCGGTGCCACGGCCGTCGCCTGCGCCGCCGCCACCACGGCGGCATAGCTCCCGCCATCCGCCATGACGTTATTGCTGCCGACGTCGGCAGAGTTCGCCGCGAGCTGCTCTACCGCGGCGTTGACTTCACCGGCATTCTGGTTTTGCAAACCCTCGACCAGCGCGGCCGCCGCCGTGCCCGAGGTGCCGTCGGTCCGGAATTCGTTCCAGAATCGCGCCGACCACAGGCCACCTTGCGCCTGATCGAAGGCGTTCGAATTACTCGCGTAGGTCTGGATCTGCTGGACCAGTCCGGCTACGTCGCCGGTGAAGCCGTTATTCTCGATCGTGGTCGCCATCTGCCCGAGATGGTTGCTGTCCTGGATCCATTGCGTAATGAAGGTCGTCTGGTCCGCATTGTCGTGGAATGGCGCAGCGGGCGTGTTCAAGGCCGGCAGCGGCGTCGGGTTGAACAGTGCCTGCACACCGGCGTCGCCTTGCGCGATGTCGATGATGTCGCGATGGATGTCATTGATCGAACGCCCGATAAATTGTCCGAGGTCGGTTCCCGCCGTCAGCGTGCCCGTTGTCGGCGCGTTCGCGTTCTCGACCGAGGCAATTTCTTCATTGAGCTGATTGATGATGACATGGGTATGCAGATCGGAGAGGTTGTTGATCGCAGGATCTGCCGCGCTCAGCATCTGCTGCACGCCGATCAGGTCGGAGACGATCAGGTTGATCTGGTCCGGACCGACGCCGCCGACCTCACGGGTGGTTGCGTCATTGAATAGATCAGTTGCTGTCAGACCGGCGGCTGGAGCCGCAGGGGCTGCGGCTGCGGGTGCTTCGGCAGCGGGTGCAGCAGGTGCTTCGGCAGCGGGTGCAGCAGGCGCTTCGGCAGCGGGTGCAGGGTTGCCGCCCGTCGGTGCCACGGCCGTCGCCTGCGCCGCCGCCACCACGGCGGCATAGCTCCCGCCATCCGCCATGACGTTATTGCTGCCGACGTCGGCAGAGTTCGCCGCGAGCTGCTCTACCGCGGCGTTGACTTCACCGGCATTCTGGTTTTGCAAACCCTCGACCAGCGCGGCCGCCGCCGTGCCCGAGGTGCCGTCGGTCCGGAATTCGTTCCAGAATCGCGCCGACCACAGGCCACCTTGCGCCTGATCGAAGGCGTTCGAATTACTCGCGTAGGTCTGGATCTGCTGGACCAGTCCGGCTACGTCGCCGGTGAAGCCGTTATTCTCGATCGTGGTCGCCATCTGCCCGAGATGGTTGCTGTCCTGGATCCATTGCGTAATGAAGGTCGTCTGGTCCGCATTGTCGTGGAATGGCGCAGCGGGCGTGTTCAAGGCCGGCAGCGGCGTCGGGTTGAACAGTGCCTGCACACCGGCGTCGCCTTGCGCGATGTCGATGATGTCGCGATGGATGTCATTGATCGAACGCCCGATAAATTGTCCGAGGTCGGTTCCCGCCGTCAGCGTGCCCGTTGTCGGCGCGTTCGCGTTCTCGACCGAGGCAATTTCTTCATTGAGCTGATTGATGATGACATGGGTATGCAGATCGGAGAGGTTGTTGATCGCAGGATCTGCCGCGCTCAGCATCTGCTGCACGCCGATCAGGTCGGAGACGATCAGGTTGATCTGGTCCGGACCGACGCCGCCGACCTCACGGGTGGTTGCGTCATTGAATAGATCAGTTGCTGTCAGACCGGCGGCTGGAGCCGCAGGGGCTGCGGCTGCGGGTGCTTCGGCAGCGGGTGCAGCAGGTGCTTCGGCAGCGGGTGCAGCAGGCGCTTCGGCAGCGGGTGCAGCAGGCGCTTCGGCAGCGGGTGCAGGGTTGCCGCCCGTCGGTGCCACGGCCGTCGCCTGCGCCGCCGCCACCACGGCGGCATAGCTCCCGCCATCCGCCATGACGTTATTGCTGCCGACGTCGGCAGAGTTCGCCGCGAGCTGCTCTACCGCGGCGTTGACTTCACCGGCATTCTGGTTTTGCAAACCCTCGACCAGCGCGGCCGCCGCCGTGCCCGAGGTGCCGTCGGTCCGGAATTCGTTCCAGAATCGCGCCGACCACAGGCCACCTTGCGCCTGATCGAAGGCGTTCGAATTACTCGCGTAGGTCTGGATCTGCTGGACCAGTCCGGCTACGTCGCCGGTGAAGCCGTTATTCTCGATCGTGGTCGCCATCTGCCCGAGATGGTTGCTGTCCTGGATCCATTGCGTAATGAAGGTCGTCTGGTCCGCATTGTCGTGGAATGGCGCAGCGGGCGTGTTCAAGGCCGGCAGCGGCGTCGGGTTGAACAGTGCCTGCACACCGGCGTCGCCTTGCGCGATGTCGATGATGTCGCGATGGATGTCATTGATCGAACGCCCGATAAATTGTCCGAGGTCGGTTCCCGCCGTCAGCGTGCCCGTTGTCGGCGCGTTCGCGTTCTCGACCGAGGCAATTTCTTCATTGAGCTGATTGATGATGACATGGGTATGCAGATCGGAGAGGTTGTTGATCGCAGGATCTGCCGCGCTCAGCATCTGCTGCACGCCGATCAGGTCGGAGACGATCAGGTTGATCTGGTCCGGACCGACGCCGCCGACCTCACGGGTGGTTGCGTCATTGAATAGATCAGTTGCTGTCAGACCGGCGGCTGGAGCCGCAGGGGCTGCGGCTGCGGGTGCTTCGGCAGCGGGTGCAGCAGGTGCTTCGGCAGCGGGTGCAGCAGGCGCTTCGGCAGCGGGTGCAGGGTTGCCGCCCGTCGGTGCCACGGCCGTCGCCTGCGCCGCCGCCACCACGGCGGCATAGCTCCCGCCATCCGCCATGACGTTATTGCTGCCGACGTCGGCAGAGTTCGCCGCGAGCTGCTCTACCGCGGCGTTGACTTCACCGGCATTCTGGTTTTGCAAACCCTCGACCAGCGCGGCCGCCGCCGTGCCCGAGGTGCCGTCGGTCCGGAATTCGTTCCAGAATCGCGCCGACCACAGGCCACCTTGCGCCTGATCGAAGGCGTTCGAATTACTCGCGTAGGTCTGGATCTGCTGGACCAGTCCGGCTACGTCGCCGGTGAAGCCGTTATTCTCGATCGTGGTCGCCATCTGCCCGAGATGGTTGCTGTCCTGGATCCATTGCGTAATGAAGGTCGTCTGGTCCGCATTGTCGTGGAATGGCGCAGCGGGCGTGTTCAAGGCCGGCAGCGGCGTCGGGTTGAACAGTGCCTGCACACCGGCGTCGCCTTGCGCGATGTCGATGATGTCGCGATGGATGTCATTGATCGAACGCCCGATAAATTGTCCGAGGTCGGTTCCCGCCGTCAGCGTGCCCGTTGTCGGCGCGTTCGCGTTCTCGACCGAGGCAATTTCTTCATTGAGCTGATTGATGATGACATGGGTATGCAGATCGGAGAGGTTGTTGATCGCAGGATCTGCCGCGCTCAGCATCTGCTGCACGCCGATCAGGTCGGAGACGATCAGGTTGATCTGGTCCGGACCGACGCCGCCGACCTCACGGGTGGTTGCGTCATTGAATAGATCAGTTGCTGTCAGGGCCATTTACTCCCTCCTCTTCACTATTGTGGCAAATACGCTGCCGTTGGTTCGGTTGGTCGCAGAACGGCGTGTTGGCAACACGAGCCCTTGTCGAAAACCTTCCTCTTCATTTCACCGGAAACGAAAGACCGGTCGGCGCGACTGCGCGCGAGGCGAAAAATTGTTTACGTTCGTGGCGTCAATCGGCCGACACCGTGACCTCTGCGCGCAGAAGCAAGGTGATAGGCGGACGAATCTATGACGCCGCGATTTGCCTTAATCGCTCGCTGATTTTGCCCAAATATCGAGATCGGAACCGAAATGACACCCGTGTCCGATAAAGCTCGGTGCACGATTTTCTCGCGAAGCCTGTTTCGGCTGACAATAGCGCCTGCTCGCAAAGGCCCGGTCTGCGCGTGGCCAACAGAAATCCCATTGTTGCCGGAAAATGGTCGGTATCGGCTGTCAATGAATCCGATCGATCACGACACCGGCCGATTTGGGAGGCGTAACGAATGAGTGTCGTCCAGGGCCGCCCGCGGACTCCGTCCTCCGCCGGGCTATGGAAGTTGCTGCCTGCGGCGTCGGCCGACGATCCCGTAGCGCATGGGCTGCGCGAGAGCGCGCGGCGGATGATTGGCGTCGCCGTGTTCAGCGGCGTGATCAACATCCTGATGCTGTCGGGCTCACTCTATATGCTGCAGGTCTACGACCGCGTCATTCCGAGCCGCAACATCGCGACCTTGTTCGGGCTCTCGCTGATAGTGCTGTTTGCCTACCTGGTGCAGGGCTATTTCGACGCGTTGCGCGCGCGCATGCTGTGCCGGGTGGCAACGCTCTTCGACGTCGGTTTGCAGGAATCGATCCACACCGCGCTCGCCACGTTGCCGCTTCGTGGCGTCAAGCCGATGCTGATGCAGCAGCCGTTGCGCGATCTCGATCAGATCCGCGCCTTCATGTCGAGCATGGGGCCGACGGCATTTCTGGACATGCCCTGGATACCGATCTTCCTCATTGCCCTGTTTCTGTTTCATCCGGCGATCGGCATGACCGCGCTGCTCGGGACCGCCGCCATCATTGCGATGACATGGCTGACCGAGCGCATGTCGCGCGGTGCGGCCAAGTCCGCGATGGACAGTAGCGCCCAGCGGCAGGTGCTGGCGGATGCGACGTTGCGCAACGCCGAGGTCATTCGGGCGCTCGGTATGGTCGATCGATTTACCGCGCGTTGGTCGCAGGCCAATGAACGGTATCTGCGGGAGAATATCCGCGCCACCGACGTGTTTGCCAATCTGGGCTCGGGCGCGAAAGTGCTGCGCTACGTGCTGCAATCCGGAATGCTCGGGATCGGCGCCTATCTCGTGGTCGCCGACAGGGCGTCGGGAGGCATCATGATCGCCTCGTCGATCATGATGGGTCGCGCGCTTGCTCCCGTTGAGGTCGCCCTGGGAAGCTGGAAGCAGCTCGTCGCCGCGCGACAAGGGATCATACGCCTGCGCGATATCTGCAAGGTGACGGCGAAACCTCCGGCGCCGCCGGTGGCGCTGCCGCGTCCGTGCCGCGAGCTCTCGGTGCAGAACCTTGCCGTGGTGGCACCGGGCACCGACACGCCGATCCTGTCGAGCGTTTCCTTTTCGCTCAAGGCCGGCATGGGGCTGGCGCTATTGGGCGCGAGCGCCTCGGGCAAGACGTCGCTGTCAAAGGCCCTGGTCGGAATCTGGCCCGCCAGGCAGGGCTCAATAAGGCTTGATGGTGCCACCATCGATCAATGGAGCAACGGAGATCTTGGGCGCCATGTCGGCTATTTGCCGCAGGACGTGGCTTTGTTCGACGGCACGGTTGCGGAGAACATCTGCCGTTTCGACGAGCAGGCGACTTCCGACGCGATCCTGAAGGCCGCGCAGATCGCGGGTGTGCACGACATCATTTTGCGTTTGCCGGACGGATACGCGACGCGGATCGGCCAGGGCGGCATGTCGCTGTCGGCCGGCCAGCGCCAGCGCATCGGCCTCGCGCGCGCCGTGTTCGGCGACCCGTTTTTGATCGTGCTCGATGAACCGAACGCGAACCTCGATGCCGACGGCGAGAACGCGCTCGGTCGCGCCATCCAGATCCTGCGTCACAACAAATGCATCGTCATCGTGGTATCGCACCGTCCGAGCGCGCTTGCGGCGCTCAACATGGCGCTGGTGCTCTACGAAGGCAGGGCGATCGCGTTCGGCGCAAGCGAGGAGATTTTTGCGCGCGTTCGCGCGGCGAACGGTCAGCAGGTGCCTGCCGCAAAGGCGGCGACGGCAACGCCGGCCGCGCCGACGCATCTTGCCAAGGCCGCGCGTCGCGCCGCGCTTGCCGAGGGCATTTGACCATGCGGCGCGGAGAGGATGCACAACATTTCGATGGACCCGTGCGGCGGTGGGCGGGAGATTCTCCCGGTGACGGATTGGGACCGCAAGGCGCTGCGCTGATCCTCGAACTGCAACGGCTTCGGCGCGCGTTCGAGGACGAAAGCCCGCGTGAGCCGCGCGCGCCGAAATCGCGGCGCCCGGCGCGCGATGGCGCCGCACGCGATCGGCGTCCGCCGCCCGGCCGGCCGAAGCGCGTGAAAAAAGGCAAGATGGAGCGGGCGATCGACGTCTGTCTCGAGCAGTTCGGGTTCAAGACCGCCGAGCCGGCCGCGCGCAGGACCCAAGCATCGGGCGAGCCTACCGCCCCGCCGCCGCGCCGTCCGAGCCGGGCGGTCGTGGCCGATGACCCGCTATTGATGAACCTGACGGAGCCCAGGCCGGATAGCCGCGGACCTGATCGGTTGATGTTGGTCCAGAGCCCTCCATTGGCCCTTCCGTGCCCGTCGGAAACCGAAAGAGCTGCTGGGCAGTGGGTAGCAAGGTGCCGCGCCGGTCTGACCTCAGGCGTTGGCTTCATCCTCGGCCGCGAGAGCCTTGCCGAGCAAAACGCTGGCGGTGACAGTCTGATGTCGCGGACCGGGTCGGCGTATGAGCATGAGTTGCGGACCGGGCTTCGGATCCTCCTCGTTGCCGGCGTGTTGGGCGGCGGCTGGCTCGCACTCGTGCCTCTGGCGGGCGCGGTCGTGGTGCCCGGCAATCTCGTCGTTCAATCCAACGTCAAGACCATCCAGCATCCGACCGGTGGCGTGGTCGCGGAGATCAAGGTTCATGATGGTATGCATGTCGAGGCTGGCGACTTGCTGGTCCGGCTCGATGCCACTCAGACCCAGGCCAATCTTCAGATGGTGAACAAGCAACTCGACGAGTTGCGCGCGCGGATCGCGCGGCTGATCGCCGAGCGCGACGGCCTGGATCAGCCCGAAATGCCTGCTGAACTGGAAGCTCGATCGGACGAAGATAATGTCAGGAGCCTGCTGAGGTCAGAAAATTCGCTGTTCAAGGCGCGGTTCAGCGCGCGAAAGAGCCAGAAGGATCTGTTGCAAAGCCGGGTCGCGCAATTGACCGAGGAGATTTCAGGCCTCGACGCCCAGGTCGATTCCAAGGCGAAGCAGCTCGAACTGATCGCAGGCGAACTCACGGGCGTCCAGGACCTCTACGACAAGCACCTGGTGCCGCTGACGCGGCTCACGACGCTGCAGCGCGAGGCGGCGCGGATCGAAGGCGAACGCGGACAGCTGACGTCTGCGATCGCCGAGACGAAATCGAAGATTGGCGAGGCCCAGCTTCAGATCGTCCGTATCGATCAGGATTTTCGTACCGAGGTGGTCAAGGAGCTTGGCGAGACCCAGGGCAAGGAAGCCGAATTGGTGGAGCGTGGCGTCGCGGCAAAGGATCAGCTCGACCGCATCGAGATACGCGCGCCGACCTCGGGGGTGATCCATCAGCTTTCCACCCACACGATTGGAGGCGTCATTCGTGCGAGCGATTCCATCATGGAAGTCGTTCCGGATTCCGATGAACTACTGGTCGAGACCAGGCTGCAACCCAACGATATCGACCAGGTGCGCCTGGGACAAAAGGCGTTCGTCCGCTTCTCTGCGTTCAACCAGCGCACCACGCCGCAGCTCACCGGCACGGTGGCCTACGTGTCGGCGACCACCAGCCACGACCAAGGGGCCCAAGCAGCCCAAGGAGGGGCGCAAGGGTCGTATTTCACGGTCAGGGTCGTGCTGGCAGACGAAGAACGGCGCCGGCTCGGCAGCCTGCAGCTTGTCCCCGGCATGCCCGCTGAAGTCTTCATGCAGACGGGTAGCCGGACCATGATGAGCTATCTTCTGAAGCCGATCACCGATCAGATGCAGCGCGCGTTCGTCGAGCAATAGAGCATGATCGGAAAAGTGGACACCGGTTTTCCGAAAAAGATCATGCTCAAACAAAAAGATAGAGCGCGATGACGATTCGAAGAAAAGTCATCGCGCTATAGAGCATCATCGGGAAAAGTGAGCCTTACTTCCGCCGCCGGGCGGCCGGCGTAGCATCGACGACGTTGTCGACTTCCTCGCGCCAGCGCAGGATTTCCATCGCGAGCACCGGATGATTGAAGCCTTTGAGATGCAAATCGTCGAGCGGGGCGGCCTCGACCCATTGCTCGACCATGCCATAGGCGCGCCTGGAGACGACAATCTGGCCGGCCTTCGCCTCGTCGCACAGCCGTGACGCCAGGTTAGTGACGCTGCCGATCGCGGCATATTCGAGCCGCTGTTCGAATCCGATCTGGCCGAGCGTGGCGTAGCCGACCGCGACGCCAAGCCCGAAGCCGAGGCTGTGGCCCCGGTTGCGCCACTTCTGGGTCAGCAGTCCGATGGTGTCGCGCATCTCGACCGCCATCTTGACGGCGCGCTTGGCGTGATCCGGAAACTGGATCGGCGCATTGAACAGGATCATCACGCCATCGCCGGCATAGCGGTCGAGCGTGCCTTCGTAGCGGAAGATCAACTCGCCAAGGGCTGCGTGATATTCGCGCAGCACGTTCATGGCTTCCTCGGGCTCGGTGGCTTCGGTGAAAGCGGTGAAGCCGCGCAGGTCACAGAACACCACGGTGACTTCGCGGCGGTGGCTGTCGAGCAGCGAATCGTGCCCATCGGAGGACGCAATCAGTTGCGCGACCTGCGGCGGCAGGAAGCGCTCCAGCCGCCGGATGCGTTCGATCTCGCCGAGTTGCTTCTCGACCCGCTCCTCCAGCGACTTGTTCCAGTTCTTGAGCTGCTCGGTCTGTGCCTCGAGCTTGCTCGCTTGCTGCTGGACGGTGGAGTGGGCCGACGCCAGTTCGCGGCCCTTGTGGTCCACTTCGCTAAATAGCCGCGCGTTGCGCATCGCGAGCACCGATTGGTGCGCGAAGGTCCGCATCAACCCGATCAGGTTCGGCGAGAACTCGCCGGCGCTCCGCCGCAGCACCACCAACGATCCCAACACGCCCTGCTGGTCGACCAGCGGCACCACCAGAACGGAATGAAAGCCGGCCTCGATCGCGACGTCCCGCAACAGATGATCGGCGGCGACATCGAGATCGGCAATCGCGATCGGCTCGCCTCTGGTCGCCGCCTGACCGAGCAGGCTTTCTTCTTCGTCGATCGAGAGATGCTGCCCCTCGACCGATTTGTCGATGCCGTTGGCCTCGACCAGGTTGAACTGATGCTTGGCTGCGTCATAGCCATAGATCAGCACCGCATCGGCGTGAGTGATCTCCAGCGCGCGGGCCGCAACCGTCGGCAGCACGGCATCGAGATCGAGCGAGGAGGCGACCGCGCGGCCGACCTCTTCAAGCACTTTCAGCTCGTTGATCGACTGCGCGAGGTCGCGGGTGCGCTCTTCCACCTTGGTTTCGAGGCCGGAATAGGTCTCCTTGAGCTGGCCGGCCATGCTGTTGAACTGGTCGGCGAGTTCTTCCAGCTCGTCCTTGGTGCGGACGTCGATGCGGTGACTGAAATCGCCGGCGCCGAGCCGCCGGGCGCCGGTGCGCAGCGCCGTGATCGGAATCAGCATCCGGCGTGCCAGCAGCATGCCGGCAAGGATCGCAACCACAAGCCCGAGCCCGATCAATAGCGCGACCCGTACCAGTTGATCGCGGATCGGCGCCAAGGCCTGAGCGGTCGGCTGCTCGAAGAACACGGTCCAGCCGAGTTTCGGCACCGCGCTCGACGCGGTCAGAACCGGATGGCCTTCGGTGTCGGCGCCCGATGCCGACGCCTGACGGTTCGGCGTCATCAGCGTCGCGACCTGCGGCAGCGCCGAGAGATCCGAAGCGATCTCCGGTCCCTTGGTCGAAGATGCCAGCACCTGGCCACGCGGATCGACCAAATAGGCGAAAGCGGTCTTGCCGACCTGCGCGTCGCCCAGGAAGTCGGCGAGGAAACCAAGATCGATTTCGGCGACGGTGACGCCGGCGTTGAAGCCCGAATGCGCCACCGCGATCGACATATAAGGTCGCGAATTGGTGAAATAGACAGGTTGGTAACTGACGCCGCGGGAAACGGTTTCGGTAAATCGCCCGTCCCGCGAAAAATCCATGCCGCTGCCGACCGAAATCGCGGTGCGCGACAGCCGAAGCTGTTCGCGGCCCTGGCCGTTGAGCTGCGAGAGCTGACTGACCGCGGAGACCTGGTTCAACAGCTGCGCATAGTCGGAACGGCGCTGCTCGAGCGTCACGACACTGGCGCGGGTAACCCAGCTGATCTGGCGCTCCAGCTCGGCGATCGATTGCTCGATCCGCTTCGACGTCGCCTCCGCCTTTTCCGACATGGCATCAGTGAGCGTGGTCTTGGTCGCGCGGTAGCTGATCCATGTTTCCATGGCGCCATTGACGGCGAGCACGAACACGACGAGGCCGACCAGCGAGACCACGTATTTGGCGAACAGGCCCTCGCGCAGGAACCAGATTTTATCCTTGACCCCGATCATCCAGACCCTCGGGCGCATACGCAACAAATTGCCGCGGCCGCGCCGATTCGGCGGCTGCCGCGTCAATTTGGCCATCCCGGCCGAAACTGTTTAGCACAGATTAGGGGATACCGTCGGGGGTCTGCCGGCGTGGTTAGCGCTGATCCACCCCAATTGGGGGCTATTTTCCAGGCGAGCCAGCCCTATTGCCGGTTGAACAATTGACGCAATACATCGTTCATCGGCTGGCTGTCCTGTTGCGCCTGCGGCGGCGGCGGATCGTCTTGGGCCGGCGGCGAGGCCGCGGGCTGCTGCTGTTGCTGCGGAACGAGCGATCCCGCTTGCGGGGCCGCCGGCGCCATGCCGCGGCCACGGTTGCCACTGCCGGCAGCGCCCCCGCCCAAACCTTGCTGGATGAGATTGCCCAAGGTCTCGCCGAGCTTGCCGCCCAGCGGATCGGTCGGTGCCGCGCCAGAAGTGGTGCCGCTACCCGAATAATTGCCCGGCTGGCCTCCGCTCAATCCGCCCAGCAGTCCGCCCAAGCCGCCGCCATTGGGCCCGAACAGGCCCGCTCCCATCTCCTTAAGCTTGGCATAGGCCGCATCGGGATTGTCGAGGATGCCCTGCATGTCCGGATAGATCCGCGGCTCGCTCCAGGAGCCATCAATCATCACGGGGATGCCGAAGCCTACGGGATCGGAGGTGCGGCCCTGGCCTTGCGTCGTCATCACGAGTTTCGGCTCGACCCGGAATGCCAGCAATTTGGTGCCGAGGTCGATGGTGCCGGCACCGGTCATCCGCACCAGCGGGCCGACCAGATTGAGATCGGTCGTCTGCGCCTGGCCTCGTTCGATGCGGAACGACGCCGATAGCTGGCTGAGATCGGTGTCTTGGTCCTTGGTCTCCTGCCATCCGGACAGCGTGCTCGAGGTCAGCGACCGGATCATCTGGGCAACGTTGAGATCCTTGATCGCACCGTCCTGGAAATTGACGAATGTTGTGCCGCTCATGTTCGACATGATGGCGCGCTGGCTTGGACCGTTCGATCGCACCGCGATCTTTGCCTGCATCTTGCCGTCAAGCTTGTCGAAATCGGCGAGGCCGCGCAGCAGCGGCAGCGCACGCACGCCGACGAGGTCAGCGTGCATTGCGTAGGTCTGGTCGCTCTTCGACGCATCGATGATGGCTTCGCCGTTGAGCTCGCCGCCATAGGCACCGAGATTGGAGACGGCGGCCTTCAGCACGCCGCCTGCAAGCGCGAAGTCGACCGCGGCCGGGGCGAATTGGGCTTGCCCGAAACTGACTTCGGCTGCCGAAATCCTGACCTGGGCGTCGAAATAGTTCAGCCCGTTCAGATCGATCGGGGCGTTGCTCCAGGCTTGCGAGGCCGGTGACGGTTGCGCCTTCGACGCCGACGCATCGAGCCGCTGGAAATCGAGATCGAGCTTCACCAGCGGCTTGCTCGAGATATCGATCGACGCCCATCCGTTGAAGGCGCCGTCGCCGAGGGTGCCGCTGAGCCCGTTGATCATCACGACCGAACCGTTGAGCCGCACCTCGGCTTTGCCCGACAATGGCGCCTGCAGCATGGCGGGCGCGTCGAGCGTGAATTCGACCGGAATGTTCTGCCGGTCGACCGGCGCGGGCGGCACCGCCGCCTTGATATCGAATTTGAGCGCCTCTGCGCCGGCGCGCGCATTTCCGTGCAGGCTGACCTTGCGATCGGCGCCGATCGCGGCGGTGGCGTTGATGCCGTCGATGCGATTTTCGATGCGATCACGAAGGTTGGAGAAAACCAGCGCGCCGTCGGCGATCGTGATGCGATCGATCGCAAGCCCATCCATATCGCCCGAGAACGCCGGTTTGGAGGAAGCCGCATTGTCGCGGATGCGGTCGCGCAACAGCGGCATGAACAGCACGGGCCTGGTGATGGTGAGCTCGCTGATTTGCGGGTGGCCCGACCACGCGCTCGACAGCGTGATGTCGGCCTGCACGCTTTCGATGGTCAGCCGGCCGGAAGTGTCGCGGTCCTTCGGGTCCTTCAGCGTGATCTCGTTCAAAGTCACGTTCAGTGACGGCCACAGGCCGATCCTGGTGGTGCCCGCGATCGTCGACCGGTAGCCGGTCGCGCGCTCGACCTGCTGCTGGATCGCCGAGGTCAAAAATCCCGACGGAATCCCGACGATCAGCAGCAGCACAAGGATGACGAGGACGGCAGCCACAATCGCGCCGGTAATTTTCATTGCTCTCATGTTGACGTTCCAAGGCGGGCAAACGGCATCGGTTCGGCGATGATGCGGCCGAGCCGGCTTTTTGAGCTTATCCCGGAATGGGGTGATCGCTCAAAACCGTTCAAAAATAATCAGGTGGAGCTGTAAAGGTATGTGACGTATGACACACTCCCTGCCCGGCGAATTCCTGTAAATGCGATTTGAACGGTTTGGAAGGCGTTGCCATGAGTAAGCAGGCGGAATTTGCGGTCATTTTGAAGATGAATCCGATGTTCGCGGACTTGGGGTCCGACGAACTGCATCGGATTTCCAATCTTTGCCATACCCAGCACCTGAACCCCGGTGAAGTCTTGTTCCAGAAGGGCGATGCCGGCGATGCGCTGTTCGGGGTCCGCCGCGGCCAGATCCGCATCGAAACCGGTGCGCCCGACGGTAGCCGCCTGACCCTGAATTTCATGGGCCCCGGCGATCTCTTTGGCGAGGTCGCGGTGCTCGACGGCCAGAGCCGCACCGCGGACGCGACCGCCGGCGAGCCGACCGAATTGTTCGTGCTGCGGCGCGAGGATTTTTTGAGCCATCTCGAACGCGAGCCGAAGGTCGCGATCAAGATCATCATGCTGCTGTGCCAGCGCATCCGCTGGCAGAGCGAGCGGATGGAGGAATCGGTGTTGCAGCCGCTGCCGATCCGGCTGGCGCGTCGGCTCTGCGCGCTGGCCGCCGATTTCGGTTCCGAAGTGCATATCTCGCAGGAGCAGCTCGGGGTGTTCGTGGGCGCTGCGCGCGAAAGCGTCAACCGTCAGCTCCAGACCTGGCGCAAGGACGGCATTCTGGACCTGCAGCGCGGCCGCATCCTGCTGCAGAATTTGAGTAGGCTGACGGCGATTGCGAGGAATGAATAGGGGTTACTCCACGATCGGGAGCCTTCGTCGCCGCACGCGATCCCGATCCACCACGATGATACTGCAAGCAATGTCCGCTTCAGTCAGCGTGGCAAGAATCTCACCCAATCGTGCACACACTTCAGTCTCAGACCAGTTGCCATTGCGGAACAGGATCAAGCTTGGCTCGCTGGCGCGTGCGATTGCGAGCAAGCGCGGATAGTCGAGATCGTAACGACGGTTCGCGCCTCGTGCTTCGCCCGAGCCATGATCTGACTGTCGGTCGCGGCATGAAGTCCCAAACCGGCAGCATGCCCTCGATCGGCGAGCCATGTCGCCAAAACCGGCGACAGCGGCATGTCAATCAGAAATCTCACTTGGCAGGAACAGTAGGCAGCAACTCGACCGTCTCGTCTTCGGCGAGGAAAGCCGCGTAACGCAGCGCTTCGTCGATGTCGTCGGACTCAAGGTAGGGATAGTTCTTCAGAATCGTGTCGCGTGTTTCACCGGCAGCCATCAGGCCAAGCAGGCGCCACCGGAAACCGAAGCCCGCGAATACGGGGCTTGCCGGTGCAGACCGCAGGATCAATCGTGATGCGCGTGAAAGCCATGACGCCAGAATAGCTCGCTGCGCCAAATCTTGCCAGAGCATCCGGTGGCTGGCCACCCTCCCGGCATAGGGAAATTTGTGAACGGGCTGCGGCCGCCCCTCACTCCGCCGCGGGCGCGATCGCTGGCGGCGGCGGCCGAGCGGAGGATGCCGGCGACGCCTTGTGATGATCCTCGGCGTGTTCGGCGTCGCCGGTGTTGGCGATGAGCAGCTTCCCGAAGCGCCAGATCAGCGAACTGATATCGTCCATCACCATGAACATCGCCGGCACGAACACCAGCGACAGCACCGTCGAGAACAGCAGCCCGCCGATCACCGCGAGCGCCATCGGCGAGCGGAATTCGCCGCCGGCGCCGACCGCCAGCGCCGACGGCATCATGCCGGCGGCCATCGCGATCGTGGTCATGACGATGGGACGGGCGCGCTTCATGCCGGCGTCGATGATCGCCTCATCGCGCGGCTTGCCGGCGCGCATCGATTCGACCGCGAATTCCACCAGCATGATGGCGTTCTTGGTGACGATGCCCATCAGCATCAAGATGCCGATCCACACCGGCGTGGTGAGCTGCTTGCCGGTCAGGAGCAATGCCGCAATCGCGCCGCCGATCGAAAGCGGCAGCGAGAACAGGATGGTGATCGGCTGCAGGAAGGTTCCGAACAGCAGCACCAACACCGCATAGACCATCATCAGGCCCGCGGTGATCGCGGTGGCAAAACCTTGCGACAATTCGTTGAGGCTTTCGGCGTCGCCCGACGGGCTCACCTTGACGCCCTTCGGCAGGCTCTTCATCACCGGCAGGTCGTAGATCTTCTTGGTAGCGTCGCCGAGCGCCGCCGAGCCGACAAGGTCGGCCGCCACCGTCGCCTGCCGTTCGCGGTCGTAGCGGTTGATGCTGGTCGGCCCCTGGTCGAGCTTGATGTCGGCGACGACCGAGAGCGGCACGCCGCCCTTTTCGCCGTGCTCGCCAAGCGGCACCCGCAACTGCTCGAGCGTCTTGAGGTTGCCGCGCGCGGCGTCTTCGAGCTGGACGCGGATCGGCACCAGCCGGTCGCCGGCGTCGAATTTGGCGAGCGCCGGACCGACGTCGCCGATGGTGGCGACGCGGATGGTCTGCGACAGGCTTTCGGTGGAGACGCCGAGGCGGGTTGCGAAATCCGCCCGCGGCCGGACACGCAGTTCGGGCCGGTCGAGCGAAGTTTCCGAAATCACGTTGGAGATGATCGCAATCCGCTTCATCTGCGTCGCCAGTTCGCTGGCGACGTTGCTGACGATGCTGCTGTCGACGCCGGTGACGACCAGCGAGATCGCGCGCAGGCCGTTTTCGTCGAGGAACCAGAAGCGGATGTCGGGGACGTTTTCGAGTTCGTGGCTGATCTGAAGCTCAAGCTCGCGCTGGGTGATCTTGCGCTCGGTCTTCGGCGTGTAGTTGACGATCAGCGCGGCGCGGCGCACCTCGAGCGTTCCCGGCGGCACCCGGCCGCCGTCGACGAACACGCTTCGCACCTCCGGCCGCTTGCGCAGGCGCGCCACGATCTCCTCGGTGACCTTCTCGGTATAGGCGAGCTGCGAGCCGGGCGGCAGCTCCATGGCAAGCAGCGAGCGGGCGGTGTCTTGGGCCGGCAGGAAGCCTTGCGGCAACAGCGTGATGCTCCAGATCGAGGCTGCGAAGATGCCGAAGCCGATCAAAACCGTGATCAAATGGTGCCGTACCGACCAGGTGACGAGTTTGGTATAACCCTTCAGCGCGCGTCCGGGCGGCGGATCGTCACGGGAATGATCCTTGAGAAAGTAGGCGGCCAAGACCGGCGTGACGAAGCGCGCGGCCAAAAGCGAGAAGAACACCTGCACCGAAACCGTGATGCCGAACTGCTTGAAGAATTGCCCGGCAATGCCGGACATGAAGCTTGCGGGCGCGAAGATCGCGATGATCGTGAGTGAGATCGCGATGACGGCAAGCCCGATTTCGTCGGCCGCCTCGAGCGCCGCGCGGTAGGGCGATTTGCCCATGCGCATGTGGCGCACGATGTTCTCGATCTCGACGATGGCGTCGTCAACCAGAATACCGGTCGACAGCGTGATGGCGAGGAAGCTGACCAGGTTCAGCGAAAATCCCAGGATGTCCATCGCCCAGAACGCCGGGAAGATCGACAGCGGCAGCGAAATCGCGGCGATGATGGTGGCGCGCAGGTCGCGCAGGAACAACAGCACGATGACGACGGCGAGAAAGGCGCCTTCGAACAAGGTCGAGATCGCGGCCTCGTAGTTGCCCTTGGTGAATTCCACCGAGGTGTCGATCAGCTTGAGGTCGACGTCGGGATAGGCGACCTTGAGTGCATCGATCCGTTTCTGCACCAGACCTGCGACCACCACGTCGGAGGCGCCCTTGGAACGCTTGATGCCGAGCGCGACCACCGGTTCGCCGTTGAAGCGGGCAAAGGTGCGGCGGTCGGCGATGGTGTCGGTGACGGTGCCGAGGTCGTCGAGGCGGACTTCGCCGCCGCCGAACAGCGGGATCATGGTGCCGGCGAGATCGTTCAGCGTCTTGGCGCCGGCCAGCGTGCGGATCGCCTGGTCGTTCTTGCCGATCTCGGCGCGGCCGCCGGCGAGGTCGACATTGGTGCCGCGCAGGCTCTGGCTGACATTGACAGCGGTCAGCCCTGCGGCCTGCAGCCGGTCGGGATCGAGCGAGACCAGGATTTCGCGCTCGACACCGCCGATGCGCTCGACCTGGGCGACGCCGCGTACGCCCTGCAGCGCGCGTTTGACGACATCGTCGACGAAATATGACAGTTGTTCCGGCGTCTTGCCGGGCGAGATCGCGGCATAGGTGACGATCGGCAGCCCGATCACGTCGACGCGCTGGATCAGCGGCTCGTTGACGTTCTGCGGCAGGTTGGCGCGCACCCGGGTGACGGCGTCCTTGATGTCGTTCAGCGCGCGATCGGTGTTGGTCTCGAGCGCGAACTGGATCGTCGTCAACGACAGCCCGTCGGTGATCGAGGAGGAAATGTGCCGCACGCCTTCGACGCCGGACACGCCGTCTTCGATCGTCTTGGTGACCTGCGATTCAAGTTCCGCAGGCGCCGCGCCGAACTGCGAAACCGCGACCGAGATCACGGGAATGTCGGCGGAAGGCAGCCGCGTCACCGCGAGCTTGGTGAACGAGACCCAGCCCAGCACCAGAAGAATGATCGAAAAGACGACGGAGGGAAGCGGGTTGCGGATCGACCATGCCGAGATATTGAGAGCCATCAGCGTACCCGTCGATCGATTTCGTCCGCAAACATGGTCTTGATCTGGTCGCCATCATGCAGCGAAGAGCCAGCGTCGGCCACAACGATTTCGCCTACATCGAGGCCCTCAAGGATTTCGGTGTTGGTGTCGGATGCCAGCCCGACCCGGACCCTGCGCGTCTCGACGGTATTGCCTTTGACCACCTGAACGGTGAGATGGTCAATGGCGGTCCGCGGAACGGCCACGCCGCAACTGCGCTTGGCGTCGATATTGGCGCGGGCAAACATGCCGACCTTCAGCGACGGATTGTTGGTGACGGAGATGCGGACATGGCCGAGCTGCGTGGTGCGGTCGATCTGCGGCGACACCGCGCGGACCCGTCCGACCAGGTCGGGCGCATTGTCGCGGCTGATGCGCACGGTGGCGCCCGGATTGAGCTTAAGCATGTGGACCGCCGGTACTTCGGCGTCGAGCTCGATCTCGTTGTTGACGGAAATGCGGAACATCGGGCCTGCCTGGGGCGAAGCCGGCGCGCCGACGATGGTCCTGACCTCGGTGATGAGGCCCGCGGCGGGGGCGCGCAGCGATACCGGTCCCTGGTTCGCTCTCTGCTGCCCTCCCGGTTGCTGCGGCGGCGCGCTCAGGCGCGCGAGCTCCTGATTGTCGGCGACCATGTCGCCCTCGCGGACGAAGAGGTCGGTGACCTTCGAGCCTTCCTGATCGGCGCCGACCACGGCCTCCCGGCGCGGCACCACGAATCCGGTGACCCGCACCAGGTCGGAGAAACAGGCATTGGTCGATTTGGTGACAACCACCAGGGCCTGACCCGATGCTTCCTTCTCTTCCGGATGCGAGCGATGCTCGAACCAGTAATATCCGACGCCTGCGGCGGCAACCAAAACCACGCCCAGCGCAGGCTTCAGATACTCGGAGAGGTTCATCGCCGGATTAACCCAGACCTTGAGTCGTGAAAGTGAAACAAGAGTTCGACGGAAAAAGCGTCCCGCAGGATTGCGGGACGTGATAGCGGCAAGGCCCTGCGTGGCGTCACGACCGGGTACGAGAACCTCTATTTGGACGCCGTGTTCTGGTTTTCCATGTTCACGACCTGCACCCGGCGATTGACTTCCGCCATCGGCTGGCTCGGATCCTTGAGCTTGCTCTTGCCGTATCCCACGGTCACGAGATCGGCAGCGCCGATACCGTATTTGTCCATCAGATAGCGCTTGATCGAGTTGGCGCGCCGTTCCGACAGCTCCTGATTGTAGCCTTCGCCGCCGGCGGCGTCGGTGTGGCCGGCAACCACGAAGGTCGAGCCCTTGAGGTCGGGATTGGTGAGGGCGCGTCCCAGGGCCTGCACCGCCGGAAGCGATTTCTGGCTGATGTCGGCCGAGTTGTAATCGAAGGTGATTTCCAGATCGATATTCGGCTTGTCCTTGGCGATGGTGGCGATTTCCTCGCGCTCGGTGATCGAGAGCGAGCGCGTCGTGCGGCCACGGATGGTCGAAACAAACTTGGTCTCCGCGGCGGTCGCCGCTGGATCGGCCTGCGGGCCTGCCGACAGGCCCCGGGTCAGCGGCTTCTTGGTCGGCGCCAACGCCTTGATGATCTGATCCTCGGTGACATCGTCGGCGGCAAGCGCCTTGCCGATGCCAAAGGAAAGTACGGTACCAACCGCCACGATCGAAACGATCGCAATAAGCGCCCTTCCAGACACTCTCGACATTGCCAGTCTCGACATTGCAAGTCCCTCCAGCGCAGCCCGCGCGTTCAAATCGACTATCCAAATAGCCGCGAGGACAAACCGGTCGCGGCGCCTTCCTCTTTGTCTCCGGCGTCGGCCCCGGGGTTCGAGGGCTCGGGCCCCCTTCGACTTAAATAGGTGTCAACGCACCCCGTAACTTGCGAATTCCTGGACGATATTCGGATCCATCGCCTTGGCATTGGATATATCCAAATTGCCTTCGGAAATCGAGCCATTCCGCTGCTTGGCGAGGCCGCGCCCGTAGAGCGAGGAGGTCAGCCTCGGATTGATCTTCAGGGCGGCGTCGAAATCGATGATAGCGTTTCTCGTCGCCCCGCTCTTCAGGTTGACCAGGCCGCGGCTGTCCAGCGCGTCGACGAAGTTCGGGCGCAGCCGAAGCGCCTCGTTGCAATCCTTCAGCGCTGCCTGGAGGTCGCCGACCACGGTACGCGCCCAGCAGCGATTGTTGAGGGCTTCCACGTCGCGCGGGTTGATCCGGATGGTGTCGTCAAAATCCCTGATCGCAAGGGCGTACGCCCCCTTGCTGGCATAGACCTGGCCGCGCCGGTAGAGCGCGCTGACATCGTCCGGGTTGTCGGAGATCTTGGCAGTCAGGCTCTTGATGGTCGGGTCGTCCGCCAGCGCAACCTGGGTCGAGCCGCTGTTATTATTGGTATTATTCGACGGCTGCTCGAGCGGCGGCGCGACCGTCTCCACCGCCGGCTTGGGCGGCGGCAGGTCGTTCAGCTGTGGCGGTGGCGGCGTGGGCGAATTGTAACGCGGCGCCGGCTGCGGCTGCGGGGGATCCGGAAGCGGCGGCGGAAGCGTTGCGACCGTCGGACCCAGAGGGGCGCGCACCACCACCACTGGCACCCGGGATAAAGGAAAAGTCCTCGGCCAGGGAGGACGAAATCCACGGTACCTGCTCGCTGCGCGAGGCGCGGGTGACGCCCACCCGCGTCCGGTTCAGCGTTTCTTCCGCCATCAGGTCTGGGACGCGGATTTCCTTGAGCAATTCCTGCACGAACAGGCTGTGGTCGCCGCCATTGTCGCTGATCACCGAAGACAGCGCGGCCGAATACATCACCAGCGTGCCGTTCGGCGCGATCACCGGCGCCAGGCCCGCCGAGAAGCTGCGGAACCGGCGCTCGAACGGGTTGCGCCGCGAGGCATCGATCAGGGCGATCTTGACGCCGGCGCCGCGGTTGTTGATCTCGCCGAGGACGGTCTCGAGGCTGAAACCGTCGCGGCGAACGTCCGCTTCGGTCCAGATCTGCGCGTCGACCGGGATCATGTAGCTTTGCCGGCCGGACTGGACGCCAAAGCCGGAGAAGAAGACGAGCGCGACCGATCCCGGCTTGACCTTGCCGTAAAGGCGATCGAAGGCGCGGCGCATCGCGTCGCCGGTAAGGTTTTCACCGACATCGACACTGAAGCCGTCGCGCTTGAGCTCGTCGGCGACGTCACGGGCGTCGTTGATCGGTTCCTTGAGTGGCGCTTCAGCGTCCGGGTATTTCGCGTTGCCGATCACAAGGGCGTAGCGATCGCCCGCCGCAAATGATGGGGCGGTCGACGCGATCGAAAAAATCAGCGTCAGAAGCAGTCCAAGGCGGGTTTTCATTCTACGGCGGTCCAGCAGCCAACCAGGCGCCGATTCCAGCTTGCGCCTCGGCGACCTTACTCTAGGGAGGCCGCATTATCAAACCACGGTCGCGCACCGTCAACCGCTTGCGAAGTCGCGGTTATTGCGACAATTGACCGCGACACGGCGTTCGCATCCGCAAGGAATAAATCGCGCAAGACGTGTCGGGCAGCGATGGTCTCCGAGGCCCCGCCCGCGGGTTCCCTTGCGCATCTGCAACGGGTAATGTGACTAGCCTCACATTAGAGTTGCCGTCACGCCATGCGGGCGGCGCGCATAGCGCGCGTTTGACCTTCGCCGACGACGGTGGCTTGGTGCCAGCATCGCGAAATCCTCAACCGACAAGAAGTGAAACGATGGGAAACGCCTACGAAATCTACGCCATCCGCTATGCGACGATGTCGCCGCGCACACTCCACCTGAATTTTCTCATCCCGGACCCGCATGACACCACTGCGCAAGACCTCGATTATTTCGTCTGGCTGATCCGCGGGGCTGGTCGCGACATCCTGGTCGACACCGGCT
Source organism: uncultured Alphaproteobacteria bacterium (assembly GCA_963769365.1). GTDB lineage: Bacteria > Pseudomonadota > Alphaproteobacteria > Rhizobiales > Xanthobacteraceae > Bradyrhizobium. The sequence goes on from CAVYLU010000001.1 coordinate 70,441, forward strand.
TCAACGCCGAAGAGGCGAAATTGCGCGCCCGCAAGCTGACGCTCAATCCAGTCGATGCGCTCGATCGTTTCGGCGTCGCGGCAGACAGCATCAGGGATATCGTGGTCACGCATTTGCACTATGACCACGCCGGCAATCTCGATCGCTTTCCCAACGCGCGCTTCCATCTGCAGGATCGCGAGATGAGCTATGCGACCGGACGCTGCATGTGCACCGGCCTGCTGCGGCATCCGTTCTCGGTCGAGCACGTCACGCTGATGGTGCGCCATGTCTATGGTGATCGCGTCACCTTTCATTCCGGCGATGGCGAGGTCGCGCCCGGGGTGACCCTGCATCGGGTCGGCGGCCACTCCGACGGATTGCAGGTGGTGCGGGTCGAGACCGCGCGCGGTCCGGTCGTGCTGGCGTCGGACGCCGCGCATTACTACGCCAATCTGCATCGGAGGAGCCCGTTTCCGATCGTCTATAATGTCGGCGACATGGCGCAGGGCTGGGAAATCGTCGAGCGTCTCGCCGGCCATCCGGATCGCTTCATCCCAGGCCACGATCCGATCGTGAGCGAGATCTATCCGCGCGCCAGCGACAAGGTCGATGCATATGCCTTGCATCTGGCGCCATCGCGCTCGTTTGCGAAGTAGCAAAGCATCTGGGTATCGGTTCGCGTCACGAAAATGCGCGAAGACAGAAAATCGAGCGGGAGATGGCGGACTTCAACACCATCGGCTTCATCGGGGTCGGCGTCATGGGCGAGCCGATCTGCCGCAACCTTGCGAAGAAAAGCAGCAGGCGCGTGATCGCGTTCGATCTTTCGCCGGAACCGCTGCAGCGGTTGCGCGCGGAGGGGGCCGAGAGTGCGTCAGCGGTTGCCGAAATCGTCCGGCAAAGCGATCTGCTGTTCCTCTGCCTTCCCAGCGCCAAGCATGTTCGCAGCGTGTTCGAAGGCGACGGCATTTTGAAGAACGTCAGGAACGGCCAAGTCGTCGTCGATCTCGGGACCTCATCGGTGAAACAAACCCGCGATTTCGCGAGACAATTGCGGGAGAAGGGCGCGTCATGGCTTGACGCGCCGATCGCGCGCACCCGCCAGGCGGCGCAGGACGGCACGCTCAGCGTCATGGTCGGGGCTGCGCCCGCGCTTTACGCCTCGATCGAGCCGTTGATCCGCTGCTTTGCCACCGACGTCACCCATTGCGGCGATGTCGGCGCCGGCCAGGTGACAAAGATCCTCAACAACATGGTGCTGTTTGCGACCGTCAACGCGCTGGCCGAGGCCGTCGCGGTTGCGAGGGGCAACGGCGTCGATCCGAAACTGTTGCTCGACACGTTGTCGAAGGGCTCAGCCGACAGTTTTGCGCTGCGCAATCATGGCATGAAGGCGATCGTGCCGGGTATCTTTCCCGAACGCGCCTTCTCGACCGAATATGCGCTGAAGGATCTCACTTACGCGCTTGAACTCGCCGGCGATGCCGGCATCCAGATCCGTGGCGCCGAGCTGACGGCCAGGATCTTGCAGGAAGCAATCGATGAGGGGTCGGGCGAGGCGTATTTCCCCGTGATCGCGAAGCATATTGATCGGGCATGAGGCCTGTCGTTCCGGGGCGGCGCGAAGCGGCGAACCCGGAACCTCGAGATTCCGGGTCTGGTCCTTCGGACCATCCCGGAATGACGTCACCCCTCAATACGCCTCTTTCGCATCCGCCTCCCGGCTGGTCTGCACCAGAGCGAGGCTTTTTTCGATCTTGCCGAGCAGGCAAGCAAGCTCCTTGCGCTCTCGCGCGGAGAGGCAGGCAAGAATCTCCTGCTCCTTGCGCAACAGGCGCGGGATCAGCTCCTGGTAGAGCGTCTTGCCCCTGCGCGTCAGGCGCAGGGCGAATTCGCGGCGGTCTTCTTCGTTCTCGACGCGCTCGACGATCTGGCGCCGCATCAGCGCGGTCACGGCGCGGCTGATGGTCGATTTATGGGTGCGGGTGCAGTCCGAGATATATTGCGCGCTGCAGGCGCCGTTGCGGAATCCGAGCGTCGCCAGCACCCGCCATTCCCGAACGTCGAGCCCATAGCGCTCCCGATATTCGCTCGACAGCGCCATGCTGACTTCGGCCGCCAACCGGTTGAGGCGGAACGGCGTAAATCGAAAGAGATCCAGTCGCGCCAACGTGTTTCCAATTTGAGTTGCGCGGGGCCCCGCGAGGGGATAAAGATAGTTGCAGATGCGACTAATTTAGCAAGCTCGCACGCCGTTGGCTAGCCGGAGGTTTCGAGCGGCATGGCGCAGACCAAGAACCAGGCAAAGACCCAGTTCGGCTATCGCCGTCATCCCGATCAGGATCGGGCCGGCGCGAATGTGGCCGAATATCCGATCGTGGTGATCGGCGCGGGGCCCGTGGGGCTGTCGCTTGCGATCGATCTGGCGCAGCGCGGCCAATCCGTGGTGCTGCTCGACGACGCCGACCGGATTGGCGAGGGATCGCGCGCGATCTGCTTTTCAAAGCGCTCACTGGAATTCTGGGATCGGCTCGGCATCGGCCAACGCATGGTCGACAAGGGCGTGGTGTGGAGCGTCGGCAAGATTTTTCACGGCAACTCGCAGCTTTATCAGTTCAATCTGTTGCCGGAGCAGGGCCACAAGCGGCCGGCCTTCATCAACCTGCAGCAATTCCACGCCGAGGCCTATCTGGTCGATCGGGTCGAGGAGCTTTCCGCGATCTACCTACGCTGGTGCAACAAGGTGGTCGGGCTCGCGCAGCGCAACGACCATGTCGCGCTGACCATCGCGACGCCGGACGGGCCGTATCGTTTGCACGCGAACTTTGTCGTCGCCTGCGATGGCGCCCACTCCTCGTTGCGGCAGATGGTGGGCGCCGAGTTCGCAGGCCAGGCATTCGAGGATCAGTTCCTGATCGCCGACGTCAGGATGGCTGCGGAATTTCCGACCGAGCGCTGGTTCTGGTTCGATCCGCCGTTTCATGCCGGGCGATCGGCGCTATTGCACAAGCAACCCGACGACATCTGGCGCATCGACCTGCAGCTCAACCGGTTCGCGGACCCTGCGGCAGAGAAACTGCCGGAGAACGTACGGCCGCGGATCGCGCGCATGCTCGGGCACGACAAGTTCGATTTCGAATGGATCTCGCTCTACAAATTCCAGTGCCGGCGGATGGACAGGTTCATCCACGGCCGCGTCATCTTCGCCGGCGATGCCGCGCATCAGGTCTCGCCGTTCGGCGCGCGCGGCGCCAATTCGGGTCTGGAGGACGCCGAGAATCTTTCGTGGAAACTCGATCGCGTGCTGCGCAAGACTTCGCCGGAAAGCCTGCTCGAGAGTTACCACGTCGAGCGCAGCGCTGCGGCGGATGAGAACATCCGCGAATCCACCCGCTCGACCGATTTCATGGCGCCGAACTCCCACCAGGAGGCGCGGCTGCGCAAGGCCGTATTGTCGCTCGCCAAGGAAACCGAATTCGGCAAACGCATGGTCAATGCCGGAAGGCTTTCGGTGCCCTCGGTCTACGCCTCGCCGCTGTCGACCGACGATGGCGAAGTGTGGCGCGGCGGCCCGCGGCCCGGCGCGTCGATGCCGGATGCGCCGTTATCGGCGCGGTCGGGCGATGCCATGTATTTGACCGAGGCCTTCATTCAACAGGGAACGCGCTTCACGCTACTGGAGTTTGGCAATGGCGCGGGGACCGATGCGCCCGAGGGTTTAGGGATGATTCGAATCGGCGGCGCGAGCGGGTTTGTCGATCCCGATGGCCTCGCCGCCGCGCGCTATGACGCCGCGCCAGGGGCCACTTATCTGTTGCGGCCGGACGGCTATGTCGCGGCGCGTTTTCGGCATCCGACGCCAATGGCACTCGATGCGGCGCTGGCGCGGGCATCCGGCCTGAACTGAGGTTTGTATCATGGCGCTATCCACCAGCTCGAATTTCGCCAAACCCGATGATGCATTTCGCGCCGTCGTCGAGGCGCATCGCGGCCTGAGCGACGAGCAGAGCGCCGATCTCGATGCCGCGCTGGTCTTGATCCTCGCCAACCATATCGGCGATCTCGACGCGCTGCGCGAGGCGATTGAGCTTGCCAAGCGGCGCATGCTGGATGCCGGCCAGCAGCAACAACAACAACAGCAACAGCAATAGGATGACAGTGTCCAAATGCGTCGTTGCGAGCGAAGCGAAGCAATCCATCGAGCCCGAACAAAGCTGGATTGCTTCGTCGCGGAGCCTGTCATCGGGTGCGCGTTCGCGCGACCCGTTGGCTCCTCGCAATGACGGGGATGGACTCAGGAATAAGGGAAATAAGTTAATGGCCAAGGGTTTCGCATCGACGACCGACATGGCGGAGAAGACGGTCACATTCTCCGAGATCGGCACCGATCTCTATGCCTTCACCGCCGAGGGCGATCCCAATTCGGCTGTCATCGTCGGCGACGACGGCTGCATAGTGTTCGATGCGCAGGCGACACCGGCGATGGCCAACAAGGTGATCGAGCGGGTGCGCACAGTCACCGACAAGCCGATCAAATTTGTGGTGCTGTCGCACTATCATGCCGTGCGCGTGCTGGGCGCTTCCGCCTACAAGGCGGAAGGCATCATTGCCTCGCAAGAGACATATCGCCTCGTCGAGGAGCGTGGCCAGCAGGACTGGGATTCCGAATACGGCCGCTTTCCCCGCCTGTTCCAGGATGCCCAAAGCATTCCGGGCCTGACCTGGCCGACGCTGACCTTTGAAGGCTGCATGTCGATCTATCTCGGAAAACGCGAGGTGCGGTTGATGCAGCTCGGCGCGGGTCATACCTCCGGCGACATCGTGGCCTGGGTGCCGGATGCGCAAGTAATGTTCTCCGGCGATCTCATCGAATATCATTCGGCGTGTTATTGCGGCGACGCGCATTTGCGCGAATGGCCGGCGACGCTGAACGAAATCCGCGCCTTCAATCCCAAGGCGATCGCGCCGGGTCGCGGCGATGCGCTCAAGGGTGTTGCTACCGGGCGCGAGGCGATCGCGATGACGCGCGATTTCGTCACCACGCTTTACGGCGCCGCCGAATCCGCGGTCGCCAAAGGCCGCAACCTCAAGGACACGATGGCGGCGGCGCGTGAGGTGATGGATCCGAAGTTCTCGAGTTTTGCAATCTACGAGCACTGCCTGCCGTTCAACGTCTCGCGCGCGTTCGACGAGGCGTCCGGGATCGACGATCCCGTGATCTGGACCGACAAGCGCGACCGGGAAATGTGGGCCGCCCTGCAAGGAGGAGGATCATGAATATCAACACCTCGCCTGACACCCTCTCCAAAAGTTCCGCCCAGCTGACGCCGGGCTACATGTCCGGCTTCGGCAACAGCTTTGAAACGGAAGCGCTGCCCGGCGCGCTGCCGATCGGGCGCAACTCGCCGCAGCGCTGCGCCTATGGGCTTTACGCCGAGCAGCTTTCCGGCTCGCCCTTCACCGCGCCGCGCGGCGCCAACGAGCGCTCATGGCTCTATCGCATTCGCCCGTCGGTGAGACATTCCGGGCGTTTCACCAAGGTCGATGCCGGGCTGTGGCGCACCGCGCCGTGCCACGAATATGATCTGACGATTGCGCAGCTGCGCTGGGACCCGGCGCCGATCCCGAAAGCGGAGGTGACCTTCCTGCAGGGCGTGCAGACCATGACCACGGCGGGCGACGCCAACACGCAAGCGGGCATGGCAGCGCATGTCTATCTGATCACCAAATCCATGGTCGATCAGCATTTCTATGATGCCGATGGCGAGCTGCTGTTCGTCGCGCAACAGGGAAACTTGCGTTTTGTCACCGAGTTCGGCCGCATCGACATCGAGCCCGGCGAGATTGCGATTATCCCGCGCGGCGTGAAATTCCGCATCGAGATTCCATCGGGTCCGGCGCGCGGCTATGTCTGCGAGAATTACGGCGGCGCGTTTACGCTGCCGGAGCGCGGCCCGATCGGCGCCAATTGCCTTGCCAACGCGCGCGACTTCCTCACCCCGGTCGCGGCCTATGAGGACAAGGACACGCCAACCGAACTGTTTGTGAAATGGGGCGGCTCGCTGTTTGCGACCGAGCTGCCGCATTCGCCGATCGATGTGGTGGCATGGCACGGCAATTACGCGCCGTACAAATACGATCTGCGCGCGTTCTCGCCGGTCGGCGCGATCTCTTTCGATCACCCCGATCCCTCGATTTTCACGGTCCTGACCTCGCCGTCGGAGACGGCAGGCACCGCCAACATCGATTTCGTGATTTTTCCGGAACGCTGGGCGGTGGCGGAAAACACCTTCCGGCCGCCCTGGTATCACATGAACATCATGTCGGAGTTCATGGGACTGATCTACGGCGTCTATGACGCCAAACCCGAAGGCTTTACGCCCGGCGGCATCAGCCTGCACAACATGATGCTGCCGCATGGCCCGGATCGCCAGGCCTTCGATCACGCCTCTAATTCCGAGTTGAAGCCGGTCAAGCTGACGGGCACCATGGCCTTCATGTTCGAGACGCGCTTCCCGCAGCGCGTCACCGCGCATGCGGCGAAATCGGCAACCTTGCAGAGCGATTATGCGGATTGCTGGAAGGGGCTCGAAAAGCGGTTCGATCCGAGCCGGCCGTAGTCTTCCGTCATTCCGGGGCATCGCGCAGCGATCAACCCAGAATCTCGAGATTCCGGGTCTGCGCCTTGCGGCGCATCCCGGAATGACGACGGAAAGGGCTCGTCGAACAATAGACAGGATCGAAAATTGTGCCCCATCCCAACGACCCAAAGCTCCGCTCCTTCATTCCGGTCGACCCCGCTTCCGACTTCCCGATCCAGAATCTCCCCTATGGCGTGTTCTCCACCAAGGACGGCCTCGCCCCGCGCGTCGGGGTCGCAATCGGCGACTATGTGCTCGATCTCTGGCAACTCGTGCAGGATTGCCGGATCGATGTGGTCGAGCCCGCCGTCTTTGCCGCGGCGATGCTCAATCCGTTCATGGCGCTCGGGCCAACGGTCTGGTCGCGAACCCGCGCGCGCATCAGCGAACTGCTGCGCGCCGACCATTCGGAGCTGCGCGATAACCCAAAACTGCGGCAGCGCGCGCTAGTGCCGATGGCCGACGTCAAACTCCATATGCCGATCGCGGTCGCGGGCTATACCGATTTCTATTCGTCGAAGGAGCACGCCACCAATGTCGGCGTCATGTTCCGCGGCAAGGACAACGCCTTGCAGCCGAACTGGCTGCACATGCCGATCGGTTACAATGGCCGCGCCTCGACGGTCGTTGTCAGCGGGACAAAAGTGCGCCGGCCGCGCGGGCAGCTAAAGCCGCCGGGTGCGGAATTGCCAAGCTTCGGCCCGTGCAAGCGGCTCGATTTCGAGCTCGAGATCGGTGTCGTGATCGGGCAGCCATCGGCGATGGGCGAGATGCTTCCCGAGAGACAGGCCGAGGAGATGATCTTCGGTTTCGTGATCCTGAACGACTGGAGCGCGCGCGACATCCAGCAATGGGAATATGTGCCGCTCGGGCCGTTCCAGGCCAAGGCCTTCGCGACCTCGATCAGCCCCTGGATCGTGACGCGCGAAGCGCTGGAGCCGTTTCGGCGGCACGGCCCCGAACAAGATCCGCCTCCGCTGCCGTATCTGCGCCAGGCGCAGCCGAACAATTACGACATGAAGCTCGATGTCGGCTTGCGCGCGGCGCAGATGAATGAGGCGCAAACGATCTGCCGCACCAATTTCAAATACATGTATTGGTCGTCAGTGCAGCAATTGGTGCATCACGCCTCAAGCGGCTGCGCCATGAATGTCGGCGATCTCTTAGGGTCCGGCACCATCTCCGGTCCGGAAAAGCACCAGCGCGGCAGCCTTCTTGAGATCAGCTGGAACGGCACCGAGTCGGTGGAATTACCTCGCGGGATCAAGCGCACTTTCCTCGAAGACGGCGATTCGCTTGTGATGCGCGGTTGGTGCCAGGGCGACGGTTTTCGCGTCGGCTTTGGTGAGGTCGAGGGCACGATCATGCCGGCGGAATAGAGCCGTCATTCCGGGGCGATGCCAACGGGTCGCGCGAATGCGCGCCCGATGACAGGCTCCGCATCGAACTATGGTGCGCAATTGCGCACCTGAGAATCTCGAGATTCCGGGTCTGGGCCTTCGGACCATCCCAAAATGACGATGAGGAGAAAGTCAGCGCTCCTCCGGCGGAATATCCTTGATCCGCGCGGAGTGCGCGGCGATGTCATCGAGGCCGCGGGATAGATGGACACGTTTGTCCGACGGCGGCTGCTTTTCGGCCGACACGCCCGGCCGCCATTCCTTTGTGGGGCGGATCGGCCGCGGCGCAAAGCCGCCGCCGCAGTTCGGGCAGACATTGTGGAGCTTGGTCTCGACGCAATTCGCGCAGTATGTGCATTCATAAGAGCAGATGCGCGCCTCCGTTGAGTTCGGCGGCAGATCCTTGTCGCAATATTCGCAGTTCGGTCGCAGTTGCAGCGCCATGCTCGTCTCGTAATCCGGAAACAGGCGGATCATCGCAAATCCGCCTGCCGGCCAGAATGCCGAATTTCCCTCGATTTAGGCCAAGAGTGTAGGTGGGCAAAGCGAAGCGTGCCCACCGTTGCTTATCAACGGCAATTCCCTGGGTCGTGGTGGGCACGGCGCGATAGTCGCGCCTTTGCCCACCCTACGATTTCTGCCACTGCTTCGTCAGCTCGCCGATATCGGCGGTCGCCGCCTCACGAATAGCCGATGGCGTACGCGAAAATCGCGGCGCCGGCGCCGGCTGCATGACGCCGTGGCGCTCAACGAAGATCCCGCGCGCGATGTTGTGCGGATGGTTTGGTGCTTCCGCCATGGTGAGGATAGGCGCGAAACAAATGTCGGTGCCTTCCATGATCTTGCACCAGTCGTCGCGGCTCTTGCTCTTGAAGATGTCGGTCAACTTTCGCTTCAGCTCCGGCCACGCCTTGCGATCCATCTGCGCGTCGAAGCACGCGTCCGCAAGCCCGGCATGTTTACGCAGCAGCGCGTAGAATTGCGGCTCGATCGAGCCGATCGAGATGAAATTGCCGCAGGAACATTCGTAGACGCCGTAGAAATGCGCGCCGCCGTCGATGAAATTGCTTTCGCGTCCCTCGACCCAGCGGCCCGCGGCGGCCATATCGAAGAACATCGACATCAGCGATGCCGCGCCGTCGCACATCGCTGCGTCGACGACTTGTCCGTTGCCGGACTTCGAGGCCTCGAGCAGCGCTGCGAGCACGCCGACCACGAGATAAAGTGCGCCGCCGCCGAAATCGCCGACCAGATTGAGCGGCGGCACCGGTCTCTCTTTAGGTCCGATCGCGGCCAGCGCGCCAGTCACTGAGATGTAGTTGATGTCATGGCCGGCGGCCTGCGCCAGCGGGCCTTTCTGGCCCCATCCGGTCATGCGGCCATAGACCAGTTTTGGGTTGCGCGCCAAGACCACGTCGGGGCCGAGGCCTAATCGCTCCATCACACCAGGTCGAAAACCTTCGATCAGCGCGTCGGCATGGCCAAGCAAGTCCAGCACCTGCGCGACCGCGGCCTTGTCCTTCAGATCGAGCTCGACGACCTTGCGCCCGCGCCCCGCCACCGATTTCAAATTCTTCTTGGCGCCGACGCGGTCGAGCGTGATCACCTCCGCGCCCATATCCGCAAGCATCATGCAGGCGAACGGGCCGGGGCCGATGCCGGCGAATTCGACAATGCGAAAGCTTGCCAGCGGACCGGACGCGCGAAGTTGGGATTGCGGGGCCGATTTGTCGAGCACGTTGTTTTCCGTTTGTCGCGTGTTCAGGCGCTATCAGCCCGCGGCCATCACCGCGCGCTGCGCCATCACCTTGATCAAATTGGCGCGGTAATCCGCTGAGCCATGGATGTCGCTCAACAATCCATTCGCTGAAATCGCCACGCTATCGAGCGCGCTTGCGGTCCAATTCGCTTTCAATGCCGCTTCGATTGCCGGCAGGCGCATGACGCCGCTCTGCGAGGCGCCGGTGGCGGCGGCGCGGACGTCGCCGGATTTGGTCTTGGCGACGAAAACGCCGGTCAGCGCAAAGCGCGACGCCGGATGGGCGAATTTGGCATAGCCCGCCTTGGCCGGAATCGGAAACGACACGGCGGTGATGATCTCCGCGTCGGCAAGTGCGGTCGTGAACAGACCCTTGAAGAAATCATCCGCCGAGATCGACTGCTTGTTGGTCTTTACCGTTGCGCCGAGCGCCAGCAGCGCCGCCGGATAGTCCGCGGCCGGATCGTTGTTGGCGATCGAGCCGCCGATGGTGCCGCGATAGCGCACGGCCGGATCGCCGATCAGCGAGGCGAGATAGGCCAACGCAGGGATTGCTTTTTGTGCGGCTGCGCTCGTCGCCACGTCATAATGCGGTGTCGCCGCTTTGATGGTCAGCGTATCGCCTGAGGCTTCGACACCGATCAATTCCTTGATCTTGCCGAGATCGATCACGTCGGACGGCGCAGCGAGGCGCTGCTTCATCACGGGGATCAGCGTGTGGCCGCCGGCGAGATATTTTGCCTCCTTGCCCTTGGAAAACAGTGCCGCGGCTTCGTCGATAGTGGAGGGGCGATGATAGGTGGTCTCGTACATGACGGTGCTCCCTGTAAGCTCTTTTTATTCCTGTCATTCCGGGATGCGCCGAAGGCGCAGACCCGGAATCTCGAGATAATTTCGTGCTTCAGATTCCGGTTCGGCGCTTCGCGTCGCCCCGGAATGACGTCAGCCGTGAATGGCGTGCCAGACGCGGTCGGGCGTTGCCGGCATTTCCAATTTGTTGGTGCCGATCGCGTCCGTGATCGCGTTGATCACGGCAGCGGACGCGCCGATCGCGCCGGCCTCGCCACAGCCCTTGACGCCGAGCGGATTGCCTGGGCACAGCGTCGTGGTGTGGCTTAGCTTGAACGACGGCAAATCGTCGGCTCGCGGCATGGTGTAGTCCATGAACGACGCGGTCACGGGTTGGCCGTTACCGTCATAGACCGCGCCTTCGAGCAGCGCCTGGCCGATGCCTTGCGCGAGGCCGCCATGGACCTGGCCCTCGACAATCATCGGGTTGATCAGCCGGCCGAAATCGTCGGCCGCGACGAAATTGACGAACGAGGTCTTGCCGGTGCCCGGATCGACCTCGAGTTCGCAGACATAGGCGCCGGCCGGGAAGGTGAAGTTGGTCGGGTCGTAGAACGCCGTCTCCTTCAGGCCGGGCTCCATGCCATCGGGCAGATTATGCGCGGTGTAGGCGGCGAGCGCGACCATCGGCAGCGCAATCGACTTGTCGGTGCCGGTGACCTTGAACTCGCCGTTCTCGATGACGATGTCGCCCTCGGACGCCTCGAGCAGATGCGAGGCGATCTTCTTGGCCTTGGCTTCGATCTTCTCCATCGCCTTGACGATGGCAGTGCCGCCGACCGCGATCGAGCGCGAGCCGTAGGTGCCCATGCCGAACTGCACCTTGTCGGTGTCGCCATGGACGATCGAGACCTGGCTGATCGGAACGCCGAGGCGTTCGGCGATCAGTTGTGCAAACGTCGTCTCATGGCCCTGGCCATGGCTGTGCGATCCGGTGAGGATCTCGATGGTGCCGACCGGGTTGACGCGGACTTCCGCAGATTCCCATAAGCCCACGCCGGCGCCCAGGCTGCCGACCGCCTTCGAGGGCGCGATGCCGCAGGCCTCGATGTAGCAGGAGACGCCGATGCCGCGCAGCTTGCCTTCCTTCTTGGCCTTCTCCTTGCGGCCTGCAAAGCCGGCATAATCGATCGCCTTCATCGCGGCGTCGAGCGAAGCACCGAAGTCGCCGGCGTCATAGGCCATGATGACCGGCGTCTGATATGGGAACTGACTGATGAAGTTTTTCCGCCGCAGTTCGGCCGGATCGACCTTCAATTGCCGCGCCGCTGTTTCCATCAGCCGTTCGAGCAGGAAGCTCGCTTCGGGGCGGCCCGCGCCGCGATAGGCGTCCACCGGCGTGGTGTTGGTGTAGACGGTGATCACCTCGGCGTGGATCGCCGGGATGACGTACTGGCCCGACAGCAGCGTCGCGTAGAGATAGGTCGGCACTGACGAGGAGAACAGCGACATGTAGGCGCCGAGATTGGCGTGGGTCTTCACCCGAAGACCAAGAATCTTGTTGTCCTTGTCGAACGCCATCTCGGCCTTCGAGATATGGTCGCGGCCATGCGCGTCGGTGAGGAAAGCCTCGGAACGATCGCCGGTCCATTTCACCGGGCGCCGCACCTTCTTCGACGCCCACAGCGCCACCATCTCCTCCGGATAGATGTAGATTTTTGAGCCGAAGCCGCCGCCGACATCGGGCGCGATCACCCGCAGCTTGTGCTCCGGCGCGATGTTGTAGAACGCCGACAGGACGAGGCGGGCGACATGCGGGTTCTGCGAGGTCGTGTAGAGGGTAAAATGCTCTTCGGCGTCGTTATATTCGGCGATCGCCGCGCGCGGCTCCATCGCGTTCGGCACCAGCCGATTGTTGGTGAGCTCCAGCGTCACCACGTTGGCGGCCTTCGCAAAGGCGTCTTTCACCGCGGCTTCGTCACCGAGCGTCCAGTCGTAGATGACGTTGCCCGGCGCCTCGGGATGAAGTTGCGGCGCGCCCGGCTTGATCGCTGAGCGGATATCGGCAACGGCCGGCAGTTCTTCGTAATCGACGACCACGGCTTCGGCCGCATCTTTGGCCTGGTTCTTGGTCTCGGCGATAACGACCGCGACCGCCTGGCCGACGAAGCGGACGGTTTCCGGCGCCATCGCCGGCCATGCGCCCATCTTCATCGGCGTGCCGTCTTTTGAGGTGATGGCCCAGCCGCAAATCAGATTGCCGACCTTATCGTCAACGATCTGTTGTCCGGTCAATATGCCAACCACACCCGGCATTTTCATCGCTGCCGCCGAATCGATGCGCTTCACCTTGGCGTGGGCGTGCGGGCTGCGGATGAAATGGGCATAAGTCATGCCCTGCAGCTTGATGTCGTCGACGTAGCGGCCTTTGCCGGTAATGAAACGCTTATCTTCCTTGCGCACCACGCTTGCGCCAATGCCTTCAACGCCCATGTCCTGTCCTCCCTGCCGGAGATGTTGGTTTCCCGCCGTTTCCATCGAAGCCAGGCGGTCTTGAATGCGATCTTGAATGCTGGTGGTCGAAAGGCCGCTTCTATTCGGCTGCCTGCGCGACCTTCATGCGGGAGGCCGCGTCGAGCACCGATTTGACGATATTGTGATAGCCGGTGCAGCGGCAGATATTGCCTTCCAACTCGTGCCGGACGGTTTGCTCGTCGAGCTGGCCGCCGTGGCGATGGACGATATCGATCGCCGACATGATCATTCCGGGCGTGCAGTAACCGCACTGCAGGCCGTGATTGTCGCGGAATGCCGCCTGCATCGGGTGCAGTTCGTCGCCCTTGGCGATGCCCTCGATGGTGGTGACGTTCGCGCCCGCGGCCTGTCCCGCCAGCACGGTGCAGGATTTGACCGCCCTGCCGTCGATATGCACCACGCAGGCGCCGCATTGGCTGGTATCGCAGCCGACATGGGTGCCGGTCAGGTTCAGATTTTCGCGCAGGAGCTGGACCAAAAGCGTACGGTCCTCGACATCGACCGAGACCGCCTTGCCGTTCACCGTCAATTTGACTGTAGACACGCGAGATACCTCCCGATGTTTTTTGGAAGTTTTCCGATTAGAGGCAGGGGTGCGGAACTTTGCAACTAGGATTTTTGTCGCCCTTGCCATTGTTTTTGGTCGCCGTTGCCATTGTGATGACATTCTCGCGCGCCCCGCGCGCTTCTGCCGAGCCGGACGCCGGCCATGAAACATGCCGGCCACGAATCCGCCAGGCGACCACGCCGCCCGCCATAGTGCCGCGGACCGTGCCTGAATCTATCTTGGTGAGGGTCGGATCATTGGCGTCAGTGGCCGCTATCCCGGCAAATGCCAACAGAGCCGTAACACTCAATTTCAACGCCTGCATGCATTGCATGTTGCCCTCCTCCTCCATTACGAAAGCGACTGGCTGGGTCTTTTTGCATATGGCGTTTTACAATTGAGACCCATCTGGCAGCAATAGGCGAGAAGGCGGACAACACGACGCTTTCGCGAAATGAGCCAGGCCGGAAGGTGGACTCGAAAAGCCCTGCATCAGAAGCAGATACTCAGAATCTTTAAGCGGCAGGTCTCTCTTGTGCGAGCTTTGGGCTTTGCGACAGCTACTTGCTTCGTACCGGTCGTCAACTTGGGACGTTCATAGTCCCCTGCAATCTCCATCGCCCAATACGTACGCCCTGTTGTCGCGCTCTTCACGCTGGCTACACCCACGCGCGAGGCCCCGTGCAAGAGCAGGTTTCTTCGGTGCCCCGCTGAATCAATCCACTGGCCAAGCGTCTTTGGGAAGCTGTCGTAGCCATAGGCGATGTTCTCTGCGGCCCGCCCCGCGCCGGCCGAATGGACCCGCGAGGCGAAGCCGCCGACCACATCGTGGTCGAGCTTGTCCCTTGCCGCCATCGCCTCGGCCTGCTGGTGCGCAATACGCGTGAGCGTCGAATCCATGACGACCCGCCCCTCCCCATGCCGAACGCGAAAGCTCGAGATCATGTCAGCGGGGGATTCTGCCTGGGCGAATGCGGGAAAGCAGCAAACAGCAAGCGAGAAGCAGAGGAAAAGTGACGGCTTCATTGCTTCCGATTATTCCCATGCCAAAAGCGCGTAAGCAAATCTTGCCGCCGGGGCCTATTTCCATGAAATTCTAACAGGCGCCGGCATTCCCTGTCCATGAAGCCATTCCCGGTTTCGGCTGCTCCGGCCAGCAGAATCCGCAAACGTGCACGTCGTCTATCGATCCAGTCGGGCATGGGCGCGTACGCATAATTCGGGCTTGATCAGCGCGGCTGGTCGATGTTCCCCTATGTTCTGATAGCGATCAAATTCCGCATCGCCCGCGGCCCCGAGAGGCTTCCCATGCAAACACCAGCACAAGACGCTCTCGCCCCAACCCGGATCGAAGTCTTTCATTACCAAGCCGCCATCAGGGAGCCGATCGTCACCTCGTTCGGCTCGATCCCCGCGCGCAACGCGCTGCTGATCAGGATCGAGGACCGGGACGGGGCTTTTGGATGGGGCGAGGTGTGGGCAAACTTCCCGCCTTCCGGAGCCGAGAGCAAGTTGCGACTGCTCGAGACGGTCATCTTGCCGATGGCGCTTGGACGCAGCTGGACCAGTCCCGCCGCAGCCTGGATCGATTTGACCCAGCGCATGCGACGCAACGCCATTCAGAGTGGCGAGCCGGGCCCATTCGCCGCCTGCATCGCCGGCATCGACGTTGCGCTCTCCGATCTCGCCGCGCGAAAGGCCGGGCTGCCGCTTTGGAAAGCGCTCGGCCGATTGGCCAAGCCCGACCCGGTGATGGCGTATGCCAGCAATCTCAATCCCAAGGGTGCGCCCGAATACGTCGCCATGTGTCGCGAGCGCGGATACCGCGCCTTCAAGCTGAAGGTTGCCTTCGATATGAAAAGCGATCTGGCGAACGTGCGCGAAATCGCTGCCCGCCTCAGGGAAGGCGAACGATTCATGATCGATGCCAACCAGGGCTGGGACCTTGCGACCGCGCGGCCTTCGGTCGAGGCGTTCAGCCAATTTCCGCTGGATTGGATCGAAGAGCCGATCCCGGCTGACGATCCGCCCGAGCACTGGGCGGAGCTTGCCATGCTCTCTAGCGTCCCGCTCGCAGGCGGCGAGAATCTGATTGGCTTTCAGGCGTTCGATGCTGCGATCGCTGCCGGTCACCTCGGGGTGATCCAGCCGGATATCTGCAAGTGGGGCGGGATTTCATGCTGCGTAGCTGTAGCGCGGCGCGCCATCGCTGCGGGCCGTCGCTATTGCCCACACTGGCTCAACTCAGGTATCGGCCTGCACGCGGCCGCACATGTGTTGGCCGCCGTCGGCGGCGACGGACTGCTTGAACATGACGCCATGGAGAACCCTCTCCAGGCTGTACTGGCCGAACCCTTCCCGCCTCTTGTCAACGGCCGCTTCGCGCTCACCGACGCGCCAGGGCTTGGAGTCGCGCCCAATCTCCCGGACGCCAAGTCATTTCTGTTTCACCAGAGCGAGCATCGAAAATAATCCGGATGGCAAGGCCGATCATTCGGAACCTGGAGCGCAATAGCTCGATCAGCCGCAATTCCAGATAGGCCCGATCGGCGTCCGCGTCCAGCAAGGGCCAAAGCTGCCGCCATTGTAGCGACCACCGTAAAAGCCGGGCCGGCCGAAATAGTGCCACTCGCCATCGTACCCGTAATAACTTGGGGTTGGATCGATATACCAAGGGCGCCGGTTGCGACGCGCCATGCGCGAAACTGAATCTTTCTGGGCGTAAGCTGGAAGGCTGTTATTCGGTGGCTGATGATAGCCCGGCAGGAAGCCGTAGCCATGCCAACGTGGCGCCGGCCGGTTATGAGCCGGCGCAGCCGACGCGACGGCCGGCAGTATCGATAGGACGATAGCAATTAACGGAGACACGAGGCGCGACATAAGCACACCATAGACGGCTGGTTGTTGGGAGGCGATTCAAATCCGAGTGCACAGTCCCGCGCATCTGCTTCCGGTTCGCTTGCGAAATGACCGCTTTGCGCCATTAGCGATATATCGACATGCAACGCATGGGAAGCTGAATGTCAAACGCGCTCTAACACCCCCGGCAAATCCCCGTGAACCTGCTGACCTGTGCGCGACCTCGCCGGCGGACCGGTGCCTTGCTTCTTGGCTCGACGTTATGTGCGCTGATGATCCGCTGTGACGCGCCCGCATAAGGCGGCGTGACGACGCGCGGGCGCGACGGTGATGACGAAGTGACCGATCCGTAAGAGACCGGCGGCACCGGAGTATTGGTGCGAAGCGGCGGGACCGTTGAGGCGTTTCCGATGCCGCTGGGATCAGAGAGCACCCTGGGATTGGCGGGACCGAACGGCACGCCGCTGATCGCCGAATTGCCGGCGCCGGCCGATCCCGCGGGCGGGGTCAGCTGCGCAAACGCCTGCGCGGGCACGATCAGGCTGCCGAGCGCCAAGGCGAGAACAAGCGCAGAATTGCGGGACATCTAGGTCTCTCCAGGGCTGTAGCTTCAACGATGATGTAGGGCCCGGGTTCCCGACGGAAAGGCAGCCGCGTCGGACATCGCGCAATGTCTGAATGTGCCTTTTGTTTATTGCACTCTCCACGTTGAGATTTGATTGTGCGTTGCCAACCACGCCAAAAACAAGGTCGGATTTCCGTTCCGGTCAAAGTCAGAAGACCTCAGCATGAGCACACGTCTTCCGGGTTACCCCTGAAAACGGACATCGCTCGATGCAGTTGGCATGTCGCAAATGTGCCAATGGGCGACATCGCACCTGCATTTCTCACGATGGAAGAAATCGCCACCTGCGACGGCTAAAAACAAAAGCCCCGGACGAGGCCGGGGCTTTGAAGATTGCGATTTTCAGTTGTCGTCAGGCGACCCGAGAATCCGCTTCACTCCTTGAAAAGGTCGGCGCTGATGAGGACGACCGGCTCGGACGAGGTGTTCTCGGCCCAGTGGTCAACATCCGTGCTTTCAGTGATCACCTCGCCGGCCTTATAGGTCCGGTCGGGGCTGCCCTTGCGATGTTCTATCAAGCTACCCTTCATTACGTAAGTCAGTGCAGGGCGGTCTTTGTGGCTATGAAAGCCGGCAACTCCGCCTGGTTCAACGGTGATCTGCCGGATGCGCATCTGGCGCTGCGAAAAGTCGTCCAACCCCTGTTTGCCGAGCTGGAAGCCCGACAGCGCTTCCACCTTCATCCCCTTGTTCTCCGTCGGAGCCTGCTGGGCAACCGCCGTGCTTAGTCCGGTGGCGACCGCCAGAACACAGAGCAGTGCCGTTAGTTTCGTCGTCATATTCTCCTCCCCTTCTGAACTTGCGCCCCGGTCCCGTCGGAAAGATAGATGGTCCGTAAGAAGAATCCAGCGGACATTCGCCGACACCGGCTGATCTCGCGCGAGATCATTGTCGTGCAAACTCGGTGTCGCAGATAAAAAGCAGATCCGAAGCCGCGAGCGATCAGCGTGCGCTCTTCTCCAATTAGCGGACGTTCAAGCGTCGGTGCGTGATGTCCGAAAAGTGCCGATTGGCGCATGGTCATTCGGGATACCCTGCGAGCCGCAGGTCTGAAGGAAACCCCTCCGCAAATCCGGGAGCCCGCGACGCTGGCCTGATGTTTATGACTTTCCGGAACGATCTTCAACAGCCGGGCGGTAGCCTCCCGCGCCTCTTCCAGCCGGCCGAGACGAACCAGTGCTACGACCACAACACGATGGCTAGGGGCATTTTTGGGCATTTCTTCAACAGCGCGAA
Organism: uncultured Alphaproteobacteria bacterium; assembly: GCA_963769365.1. Classification (GTDB taxonomy): domain Bacteria; phylum Pseudomonadota; class Alphaproteobacteria; order Rhizobiales; family Xanthobacteraceae; genus Bradyrhizobium. The sequence goes on from CAVYLU010000001.1 coordinate 88,814, forward strand.
GCGCGGCGTCAAGGGCGTCCGCGTTTCTGCCGCAAATCAGATAGGTCGTTCCCAGACCATGAAGCATATACCCCATCTCCTGGTCCCGTGGGCTGACCCTGATAGCTCGAACGAAACAATCGATAGCCTGTTCGGTGTCGCCCGACCACATGTGGACGAAACCGAGGCTGTGGAGCGCCTGGGCCGAATTCGGGTGCAATCGAAGTGCGCGGTTGAGTGCGGCCGACGCCACAGCGAAGTCACCTCCCGATACGCCGGCCATCTCAACCGCAAAATACGCGAGAGCGTTGTCGGATTGTCGTCAGCTGCAGCTATCGCTCCGCGGGCCAGTGCTATCGCCGCCTCACGATCCCCCGGCGCAGCCCAACCATGGGCGTCGCGTATCGCATAGGCCAGCGCCAGATAACCCGTTGCGAGTTCGTAGTGAGGATCGTTTGCTACTGCATCGCGCAAGAAGCGGATCGCCGCATCCAGGGACTCATGCGTCGCAACATAAATTTGATGAGCACCGCGGATATATAAATCATAGGCATCGAGGTTATCGGTGGGCTTCGCCCAAGCACGCACGGTTTCGGCGCGCCGAAGGCTCGGTTCGATGGCGCCGACAACGCTATCGGTAATGCGGTCCTGCAACTCGAAAACATCGTCGAATGCGCCTCAAACCGATCAGCCCAGACATGGCCGCCCGTTGCCGCCTCGATCAACTGCCCGGTGATCCGCACCCGCCCGCCAGCACGCCGGACACTCCCCTCCAGCAAGTAACGCACGCCCAACTCGCGCCCTACCTGCTTGATGTTGACCGCACGCCCCTTGTACGTGAACGACGAATTCCGGACGATCACGAATAGCCATCCCGTACGCGATAATGCTGTGGTGATGTCCTCCACCATACCATCGGCGAAATACTCCTGCTCGGGGTCGCTCATGTTGGCAAATGGTAGAACAGCGATCGAGGGCTTGTCTGGAAGCGGGAGTCTTACTTCACGGGATGGGGCAGCTATGTCGAAAGCACAGCGAACAGCGTAGAGCCGAACAGAGCGGTCGATGGTTTTGAGTTCTCTGTCGCCAAGGTCGTCGAACAAAGTTTGTCTTTCCACGGACCTGTTCGAACTGCACTGCCCGAGAGGCATACGCCTCCCGGCTCGCACTCATTCTCCACACGTGCCGCTATGTTGACGCCGTCGCCAAAAATGTCGTCGCCGTCTACGATGATCTCGCCAATATTGATACCGATTCGGAAAGCGATCCTATGGGTGGCGTTGCCGTTGCGTTCCGCCATTTTCTCCTGCACCGCCATCGCGCCGGTCACGGCATCAACAACGCTGGCGAACTCGACCAGCATGCCATCGCCCGTCGTCTTGACGATGCGGCCGTGATACGCCGCAATCGCGGGATCGACGACCTCGCGGCGGTGCGCTTTCAGGGCTGCGAGCGTGCCGACCTCATCAGTGCCCATCGGTCGCGAGTAGCCCGCGACATCGGCTGCAAGGATGGCTGCAAGCCGGCGTTAGACCCGCGCCTCGGCCATTTAGTGCGCTCCGGTCCAGCATCGTAACGGGGCAAGTCTATGGGGCGGAACCGGGGTGTGTCCACTGAGTTCGCAATGTCCGCTGCGATCATGCGATCAAAAGGCAACGTCGCTGCGCGATAGGACGAAGTCGGCGTTACCCCAATGAACGGACGTCGTCAGACCGTTCCGGCATGTCCGTTTCGTACCCAGGCTGTGTGAAAACTCCGAAGTCAAACTTTCGCGGAGAATGTTTGTCTTGGATACGTTGAATTGGAAAAGAACTGCTCTGGCCGGCACCGTCAAAATAAGAAAAGAGAGAACACAATTCTGTTCACTCTCCACGCGTGCGGGTTTTCACACAGCCTGTACCATGAACGGACTTGTGCGTTGCGGCACCGTTGCGGCAAAATGCAATCGGCGCGCCGAGCCGGTCGGGCGCGCAAGAAACGTTGAGTGCTGAGAGCGCGCGCATAGTCATTACATCGAGCCGGCAGGACACGAGCTCAATCGAGAGTTCCGACGATGCCGGAGAATTCATCTCAGCGTACTGAGCGGGTGCGGTGGATTTCTTCAGTTTGCCAACGTCTTGTTGCGCAAGCAGGCCGTATTGGCTCCGCTCCAACCGATAGCACCGAACGAGCGCTCCAAAAACGGCTTATCGTTTCGCTTTCGCTCGGACTCTTACCTCTGACGTTTCTGTGGAGCGTAATCTACTTCGCTGCTGGCGCACCGCTCTCTGCCGCCATCCCGGGGTTGTATACGATCATCGCTCCGATCAACACAGCAGTCTTTGCGTGGACTCGAAATCTCGTTGTCTATCGCTTCATCCAGCTTCTAATGTTTCTGATCCTTCCATGGCTATTGATGATGAGCCTCGGCGGATTCAAGGACTCAAGCGTGGTGATCATATGGGCTGCATTGTGCCCGCTCGCAGCACTTCTGCTCGAGGACTTGCGCCAAACAGTGTTTTGGATCGTTGGGTTCGTCTTCCTTTTGATGAGCGCAATCCTGCAGCCCCATCTGGTTCCCGTCGGCTTGCCGGAAACATTCGTGACCTGGTTTTTCGTGCTCAATGTCGGCGCGGTGATCGCAATCGCCTTTGCGCTCCTCTACTACTTCGTCGCTCAGCGGAACTTCTTTCAGGAACGTTCCGAGATGCTGCTGCTCAATATCCTGCCAAAGGAAATCTCGGAGGCGCTCAAAGCCAAACAGCAACCGATCGCGGCTCAATACCAGGATACAAGCATCCTTTTTGCTGATGTCGTGGAATTCACGCCCATGGCGGCGACTATGACGCCAATGCGCCTGGTCGATCTTCTCAACGAAGTCTTTCAATGCTTCGACGATCTGGTCGAGAAATACGATCTTGAGAAGATCAAGACGATCGGCGACTGCTACATGGTTGCTGCCGGGGTACCGCGATCATGCCCCGATCACGCCGGGGTGATCGTGAATTTAGCCCTTGATATGCGGGCGGCGGTAACCGAACGCAAATTCGGCGATCGAAAGCTCGTGTTTCGCATCGGTATCAATTCCGGTCCGGTGGTGGCCGGCGTCATCGGCCGCAAGAAATTTATCTATGACCTCTGGGGCGATGCTGTGAACATTGCAAGTCGTATGGAATCACAGGGACAAAGTCAGTCCATCCAAATCACTGGCAATACCTTTCGATTGCTCAAGGATGAATTCGTCTGCGAGGCCAAGGGTACAATCAAAGTAAAGGGGGGCGATCAACTGGAGGTTTGGCACGTGCTGGGAAGGAAGGCCGCTCAAGCGCTCCAACACTGGTCGATGTCCGAAATCGGGTCAGATGCAGAAGTGGCTCCGGTTGAACAGCACGTCCGCTCTTCCCTCAACAACCGATCTCAAGATCGCAGCCTTGTGCGATCCCAGAAGGGGTTTCTGTTTTTAAAAACAGGAAGATTTTGGGTGTGAATGAGATGCTATTTATAATATGACCTTGCTTCAACTGGTATTGCGGATGGAAATGCTGGATGGAGGCGGGTGCCGCGAGACGCTTTTTGCTGGGGCTTGCGCCATGGCTCGGCGCAATCGGTCTCTGGTATGGCGTGCGCTGGAGCGGCTTCGTCAATGAGGCATTGATCCCGGCGCCGCACCAAGTTGCGACGAAATTTGTTGACCTGCTGCTGCACGACAACCTTCTGTTCGATATCGTCGCCTCGACGCGACGGGTCTTCCTCGGCGTCGTTCTTGGCATCTTCGTTGCCGTTCCTGTCGGATTTCTGCTCGGTTGGTATCGGCCGGCGCGTACAGTCGCCGATCCAATGATCAACTTCTTTCGCGCACTGCCCCCGATCGCGCTGATCCCGCTCGTCATCGTCTATTTCGGGGTCGACGAAACGGCCAAGCTCGTGATCCTGTTCTACGCAAGCTTTTTCGCGGGCGTGATCGTGATGTATGAGGGCGTGTCCCAGATCACGCCGCTTTATATTCGTGTCGCGCAAACCCTTGGCGCCGGCGAGTTCGAGATCTTTCGCAAAGTCATCATTCCCCTCACCGTGCCACACATCTTGACCGCGCTGCGCGTGGCCTTGGGTGTGGCCTGGGCGACGCTCGTTGCATCGGAGTTGATCGCCGCTCAACGTGGGCTTGGCGCGATGATCCAGAACGCATCGACGTACTTTCTGTTGGATGTCATTTATGTCGGCATCATCTGCATCGGCTGCATCGCACTGATCATGGACCTGATTTTGCGGAAAATCAGTGCCCGTCTCCTGGTATGGCAGGAGCGAGCGGTCGGATGAACCTGTCTTCCAGCGCCAGGACACGGGTAAAGTTCGAGCACGTTTCGCTCGCTTTCGATACGCCCAAAGGCAAGCTCAACGTCGTTGATGACGTCAGCTATGACATCCACGACGGAGACTTCGTCGCCGTCATAGGGCCGTCCGGTTGCGGCAAGACGACCATGATGAGCATGCTGGCGGGGTTTCAAAGGCCGACCATCGGAAGCGTGCTGTTTGATGGGAAGCCCGTCAAAGGACCCGGGCCAGAGCGCGGCGTTATTTTCCAGGAGTATGGCGTATTTCCATGGCTCACGGTCAAACAGAACATCGCCTTCGGACTGAAGCTGAAAGCCAACTACGTTCCCGCATCTGAGCGCGATGGGATCTGCGAGCATTATCTCGGACTGATGGGTCTTTCGGATTTTGCCAACTCCTACCCCAAGCATCTATCGGGCGGCATGCGGCAGCGGCTTGCGATCGCCCGAGCTTATGCGGTGAAGCCGCAATTCCTGCTCATGGACGAACCGTTCGGCGCGCTTGATGCGCAGACCAGGGCGAACATGCAGAACCTCTTGCTCAAGGTGCTGGCTACCGAGGGCAAGACAGTGATGCTTATTACGCATTCGGTCGAGGAGGCTATCTATCTCGCTTCACGCATCGTCGTGGTCACCGCGCGACCCGCGCGCATCAAGGAAATCATCGACGTGCCATTCCGCTACCCGCGCGATGAGTCCATTCAGGAGCTAGCCGAATATACTGTTTTGCGGAGCCACGTTCGCGAACTCGTCATGAACGAGTACCGCGCGCAGCAGGCCCAGATGCGGCCAGTTTCATTCTCAGAGTAATCAAAGTCAAAATCGCAGGAGCAACACCATGGATCGACGCCAATTCCTGACCACCACGGCAGCCATCGCACTTGGCGGCCCCGCGGCGCCGGCCATCGCACAGGCTAAAACGAAAATTCGCGTCGGTTATCTGCACACGGTCGCCGTCGACGGTCAGATCTGGACGGGAATCGACCGCGGCAATTTCGACAAGCAAGGCCTCGAATTGGAAATGCGTCAATTCAACACCGGCCTTGAACTTTTCCAGGCCCTAATCGGCGGCAGCCTTGATGTGCTCTCTACCGGTGCGGTGCTTTCCAACTTCCCTGCGCGGGGACAGGGCAAGGTATTCCTGATCAACGACATCGAGGTCGCCACCGCACAATTGTGGGTGCGCCCCGACATGGGGGTCAAATCGTTTTCGGATTTGAAAGGCAAGCGGATCGCGACCGCGACCGGCACCACCGCCCACGTCTTCCTGGACAAGGCGTTGCGCGCCAACAACATCGACCCCAAAGAAGTCGAACTCGTCAATCAGACCATGCCCGCAGCGGTCACGTCCTTCGTCTCGGGCGCAGTTCCGGCAGTCGCACTCTGGGTGCCGTTCAATGTGACCGCGCGCGACAAGGTGTCGGGTTCCGTGAAGCTCGCCGACGCCTCGGCGTACTATCCACAAGCCGCCATCATCGACGGCTGGGCAGCAGCGAACTCCTACTACGAACCCAACAAGGAAACGCTCGCCAAGCTGATCAAGGGCTGGGCCGAAGCCAACGATTACATCGTAGCCAACAGCGGCGCCGCGCTGGAAGCGCTGCAGAAAGCTCACTACAGCCAGACGCCGCTGGCCGACATCAACGAGTCGTTCACGGCGCAAAAGATGTTCACGTCTCAAGAATGGAAGAAAATGTATTCGGACGGCACCGTCACCCGATGGCTGCAACAAACGACCGATTTCTTCATGGCCAATGCCGGTGTCAAAGACTTTACGCCGGCAAGCAAATACTTTGATCCGAGCCTTTATCTCCAAACCATTGGCTGACAACTAGAACAGGATGACTTTTCTTCGAATCGTCATCCCGCTCTATCTTTTTGTTTGAGCATGATCTCCGCGCAAACGCGTTCCGCGCTTGTCGCGAGGGAAAACCGGTGTCCACTTTTCCCGATCATGCTCTGCTGGCCCAGGAAAGCGGCTGGCGCGAGCGCCGGCCGCATTTGATTCAACAGCGTCGCACCGATCAGATGTTATGGAACTGGCGACGACACCGTAGACCTCCCCGGAAACTCAGCCGCGGCGCGCCGCCTTGATGGCAGCGATGTCTATTTTCTTCATTGTCATCATCGCATCAAACGCGCGCTTGGCTTCGCCGCCGCCGATCGCCATCGCCTCGGTCAGCACACGGGGCGTGATTTGCCACGAAACGCCCCACTTGTCTTTGCACCAGCCGCACGCGCTCTCTTGGCCGCCATTGCCGACGATGGCGTTCCAATAGCGGTCGGTCTCAGCTTGATCGTCAGTGGCGATCTGGAACGAGAAGGCTTCGTTATGTTTGAACGCGGGACCGCCGTTGAGGCCGATACAAGAGACACCAGCAACTTTGAATTCGACTGTGAGCACATCTCCCTTCTTGCCGGATGGGTAGTCGCCCGGTGCACGGTGAATGGCACCCACAGCGCTGTCGGGAAAGGTCTCGGCATAAAAGCGAGCGGCGGCTTCGGCGTCCTTATCGTACCAGAGACAAATCGTGTTCTTTGCCATTGCTTGTCCTTTCGCTTCGAACCACGCCCTAATCGCCATCTAATCTCTTCAAGAAGGCAGCTCAATCGCTGCTCTCAACTGGAGAAGGGGCGATTTCGCGCTGGCCTCGATCATAAGCGGAGCAGGCCATTGCCGGTGCGCGCCTTGTTCCGTTCATTGCTCCTCTGAAGAGAGCTCCCGGCTTGGACGCGGTTTTTTTGATCCCATTGCTCTGAGATGGTTTCTTCGGCTGCCGGTCAGGCGACGGGCAGTCTTTTCTTCATGTTTTTCTTGCCGATACCGGGGGTATTTGGCTGGTTCGTCGGTCGCGGCATTGCTTGATGCGTAGCTGGTTGGCGGCATCCAAATGGTATTCCGATACAAGATTCGCTTGCGGGCAGATTGGATCGCCGTCATCCTGGCGTTGTCGGCAAGACTGCCGGCAATGAATGACCGGCACCACAGCAGCTCGCCGGAATAGGCCGGTAATGCCGGCCCTTAGGGAAAAGGGAGGAAGCCTATGAGAGAGCAGTTACGGCATTTCCGGCTTGGCGTAATCGGCGCGATCAGCGTCGCTTGCATGCTGGCTACCGCGCCGGTGTCGAATGCGGCCGGGCTGACGGCCCCTGTCGTCACGACGACCGGCACCTATCAGGGCCTCATGAACTTCCAGGAACTACCGGGAGATCCGACGAGTGGAGTGAACGTCTTCTTCGGTATCCGCTACGGCCAGGCGCCGGTAGGCACATTGCGCTGGAAGCCGCCCCAGACGCCCAATCCTGGCCAGGGATCGATCGTCGCGGGAACCATCGGCTACACCTGCACGCAGGGACGGCCAACCGATTCCGAGGATTGCTTGTTCCTCAATGTCTATACTCCGTCCAACGCCACCCCGAGGTCCAGGCTGCCGGTTTTCATATGGATTCACGGCGGCGCGCTCGTCAACGGCGCCGGGTCCGACTACGATCCGTCGGTGCTGGTGGCCGACAACGACATCATCGTCGTCACGATCAACTACCGCCTCGGGAGCCTCGGCTTCCTCGCAGCCAGCGTGCTGGAGGCGACCGCGCCCAACGCCTTTCAGAACGTCGGCGACGCCGGCAACTACGGTCTCATGGACCAACAATTCGCGATGGCCTGGGTTCACGACAACATTGCGGCTTTCGGCGGTGATCGGGAGGCGGTGACGATCGGCGGCGAATCAGCCGGCGGTCTCAGCGTCTCGTCGCATCTTGCCTCCACGAACACGTTCAGGCACCTCACCGGCCGGGATCTGTTCGGCGGTGCGATCATCGAGAGCGGCGCGTACATGTATCATGACGTGCCATCGCTCGCCACTTACCAGACCCTGAGCAACACTTTCGCTCAGCAAGACGCCAACGCATTCTGCGGCGGCGCCCTGACCCTGGCCTGCCTCCAGGGACTGACTACAGCGCAAGTCTTCGCGAATGAAAAGGACTTCGGGGGTTTCGGCATCACGCCCAATTTCGGCACGAAAATCCTGCCGCGTGACCTCCATACGGCCTTCTCGACCGGCCAGTTCAACCACGTCCCGGTGCTCCAGGGTACCAACGCCAATGAGGGCCGTCTGTTCGAGCCGGGCTTCTTTCCCATGGGGGCCACCGCTCCCAAGGGCACCGCTACGACAATCTTCGCCGCCGGCGGCCCGGCGAGCTTCGACCTTCAGGTCCCGAACATTCTGTGCGCGACACCGCAGTTCACCGGCACGCCGGCGACCTGCTCCTATTTGCAGGAGATCCAGTTCTTCCTTGCCACCCTCGTGACGGCCACACCGTCCAACTCCGGCCCGACCTCGCCCTTCACCCAGGCAGTCGTCGCCGCCTCGGCGACGGCGGCAAGCGAATATCCGATCGCCAATTTCCACAACTTCGTTCCGCAGACAACCTCGTCGATCCCGGGCCTCAACAACAACTTTGGCGGCGGCAACGTCGATGAGGCACTCTCACAGATCTTCACCGACCTCGTGTTCGCCTGTAACGGTTTTGATTCAAACAGCGACCTGTCCGAGCGAACCCGGGTCTTTGCTTACGAGTTCAACGATCCAAATGCCCCGGCCTTGGGCCAGGCCGGCGTCCCAGGTCCGGGGGCGAATGGCTCAGGTTTCACGACGGCTTCGCAGCACGCAGCCGAACTCCAGTACATCTTCAACTTCGGCGCGGCGTTCACCCCCGCGCAAGCGACGCTGGCGACCGATATAAAGACCTACTGGGCCAATTTCGTGAAGACCGGCGATCCGAACCTCAGGGGTTTTGACGGCAGGGATCTTTTCACCTTTGTCGACCTCAGGGCGCGGCACGCCCAGCCGCCGTTCTGGCCGCACTTCAATGCCGACGGCAAGCAGAGGATCCAGTCGCTCACACCGCAAGGGATGCTCACACCGCAAGGGCCGCATCCTTTCGACACCTTCAGGACCGACCATTTCTGCGCTACTTGGCAGCCGCTGCTCACCTTCAACAACGGCAATGAGCCGGAGCAACCCTGATCTAAACTCCAATCGGCGATCGACCACGCAAAGCAATCGATTGCAAGAGCCTCGGACGCCCTGCCTCACGGCAGGGCTTTTTTTGGGGGGCGCAAGGCACGGGGCGGAGCACCATGACGGCGCGATTCGGTTGGGGTGGTAGCCGAACGATGACTTGGAGGTGAGAAGGGCCAGACTTCTGAAGCACTGCATTGAGGCTGTGGCCCTTACGCTTGCAACTCGACGCATGCCGGAGGTCCGCTTTGGTCGAGGCCGCGACGCGGCGGCCACTACTGACGGTCTGAGGTAGCTGGCGCCATTGCCCACTTAGTCAGCGTATCTGTCCGTGCTTCATAGTTCTCCGGCCGAGCTCGGAGCTTCAACATCGGGAACCGCCACAAATCTGCCAACTGATCAACCAAGTCCGCATACTCGACAAACATCTGACCCGCGCCTTCGGCGCCGGAAAGCGCGCGCGCCTGCATCCATGGTGATTGCTCGAATGCTTCAATCAAGTAGCTCTCCCAAGCTGGCCCTCGCATTCGATTGATCTCCTTAAAGGCTTGCAGAGGATCGCTCTCCTGGAAGTAGATCAACCGAGGTTGCGCGAAAGCCAGCCGATCCTGCAAATCCGCCCAAAACTGCAATGTCGTCGTCTGAGGCGCGTCCAACTGGAAGAGCACCCGAACCGTGCTCTGGATGGGATGGCTCTCAAAGACGTAGAGCACATCACATCCGGCGCGCTCCAGGAAAGATTCCAACCTCCCGAGCGCTGCAGCGGCGAACGAATCCGCCGAGTGTATCTTGTGAATGTCCGCGAATGCTGCTCCCATCTGGTCGGGCGCGGCGACCAACAAGGGATGATGTGGAGCGGTCTCGGCAAAAACCCGGCTATTGGAGAGAGAGCCGCCGACCGCCTCTGCGGCCGTGCTCTTGCCGGAACCCGGAAGGCCATCAATAAACAAGATATTCGGGCGCGCGACGGACGTCCGCATAGAGGTGCTCGAGATCATGCTGTTGCCCAACATCCCCGGTACGGGGGCAGTCCTCCATCATCTCTCCTATCGCCCGATTACGGCAGAACCGCAAGCCGATGCGAAAGTTTGAAGCCACCTATCTGTGCATCAGCGTTCAAGCACTGAACGAGGCGGAGCTATTCTATGACGCGTACGCCTACCCACCTGGCGAGGAGGACCTCGCGCTCCACGTCACGCTTAATCGATACGGGCCAGATGAAGAGGTCGACCGAAAACTCTTGAGGCTTTTCAACGCCTGCGTTGTCTGGCGGCGATAAAAGCAGGCCATCGTTGCCGTCGCGGGGTCGTTCGGATGAAGGTCTGCTCTGATCACTCGCGTTTTGCTGACCGTGGGCCCGCGCACTTCCGGTCTCCTGTACGCCCGTCTTGCGCTGCCTCTCAGCCTGCGGATACGCCCGCCTTTGCCCGGCTTATTCCGAGAGTCAAAATGCGATGCAGCAGGTCCGGATAATCTAGCCCGTCATGCTGAGCCGCTGTCGCGAACTCTTGGCTCTTCGCGATTTCGGGATTCGGGTTCGCTTCAATGAAATATGGGGTGCCGTCGGCAGAGAGGCGAAAGTCGATGCGCGCGTATCCATCGAGCCCCAGCGTTCGGTAGGTGCGTTTCGCTATCACCTGAATACGGGCGGATACCTCCGGAGTAAGGTCCTTCGCCGGCCCATCTACGATTCCGACGCGCTCCTGGTAACTGGTGTCGTGTTTGACCTTTTCGGTGGCTATGTGCCGTGCACCCTGGCCGCCCATGGTGCCGAATTTCAATTCCCACACCGGCAGAACCCGCAGCCGATTGTTGCCGAGCACTCCGACATAGAGCTCGCGTCCCTCGATATATTGCTCGGCGATGGCGGCCGTTCCGACCTGCTCGTGGATGAAGGCGACGCGCTCTGCGAGCTTCTCGTCTGTATCGACGACGGATGCCTGCGAGATACCCCGGGACCCGTCTTCGTTCAGGCTCTTGACGATCAACGGCAGCGCAAGACGCGCTGGCCGTTTGACCTTGCGGCGCATCGGGAACACGGCGAAGGCCGGCACCGCGATCCGGCGATAGTGCACCAACGTCTTCGACAGATCTTTGCCGCGCGCCAAGATCAGGCCACGCGGGTTGCACCCGGTATACGGAATCTGCATCAGCTCGAGATAGCTTGCAATGTGCTGGTCAAACACGGGCTCATGGTGAAACTGTTCGAGCAAATTAAACACCACATGCGGCTTGAAACCTTCGATCTCGTCGCGCACTGGTTTGATTTCCTCCTGCACGCCAAGCGGGCGAACTTCATGGCCGGCCGCGCGCAAGGTGTTCACAACGTCGTATTCTGTTTTCCATTCATTAATTTGCCGCGCGGTGTATCCGTCCGTAGAGTCCGGGGGCACCAAGTCCGGATGCATGAGCACCAGAACGCGCAGGCGTCTCATAGCGCGATCCATTTGCGCAGCGACGGACCGAACAGCGCGTGCATGGTCTTGGCGGTCAACAGGACGGTGAAGTTTATCACAAGCTTCCGCTCCGGCCCGACGGCACGCAGATTGAGCTCGCGGCAGCGGGAGATCATGTCGTCAAGCACAACATCAAGCGTAAGTTGGTTCTCGCCCGTCCACCGCGCAACCAACTGCCTGATTTGGGCGCGGTGCCGCCTGATGAAAGCCGAAGCTGGTTGCTCCCGGCGATGCCGTGGATCAGCGGAAAAAAGCCGGGAGAGGTCGCGGTCGTACGTCTTCGGTGGCCTGAAGGCGTAGAACGCCTGCTTTTTTCGGTAGTGGTCGCCAAGCGTCTGGCTTAGCTCACGCAGCGGATCGATACGCTCCCGCGTTTTGATTGGCGGCCGCTTCCCGGCGATTTCGTCCATCAGTTCGTCGACATATTCGAGCTTCTTCAGCGCTGGCCAACCGGCATAGCGCGTCCGCCAGTTCGAACGTGGTCGCAGCCACACCGCGAAGGTTTCGGCGAAATCCTCATCCGGATGGCTCTGCGCGTACCAGAGCCGAAGATGCTGGACGTAACGCCGGCTGGCCGGATTTGGCCGGTAGTAGCGCGGGTAGTGTTTCGAGGACGGGCCGAACAGCTGCCCCCAACGCCGCCGGCGTTGGAACTGATAGGCGTGCTGCAGGGCATGGCCTGCCTCATGACGAAGAATGGCCATGCACTCGGACCAGGTGCCGCCCTCGACGTCGAGCATCATTTTCTTCTCGATCTTCATCAGACGGGGATGGGTGAGATAGAATGGGATGGCAATGCCGGGCACATTTGCCGGACTAAACCATTCGCTCGATATCCATACATGCGGCCGCAGCCGGATGCCCCGCCCTTCGAGCTCTTCATAGAGCGTGTTGAGACAATCCTCGAGCCAAGTGCCTTCGAGCGCAACCCTCAGGCTACTGAGGCGTTGCTTGAGCAGCTGCTCATCCGATAGCTTCTCCCAAGCATATTTCCGGCGCGGCATAGGCATCCAAAAGTCATGACAACTCGGTACTTGGATGGTGTCATAGGATTCTGCTGGCAACAACCGCCGAGTGTTCGCGGCGCGCCCTTAGTTCAGCGGCCCGCGTCGGCTCTGGGTAAAACAATTCTGCGCGCTTTTCGTGCGCGCGCGTTTTCACGCAGCCAGGGTCATTCGCGTCGTTTTGACTTTCCGCCGATGACTTCCGGTCTACCCCGGCGAACGGACATTCTCAAGTTTCGTCGGCATGTCTCAAAGGTGCCATACCCGGACATTCGGGCCATTTTGATTTAAAGGAATCTATCCGATGATCCGGACTATTCATCGTCCTCCCATCGAGAAAATCCACACTGTGCGTCGAATATGTTCTCGCGGCTGGTTTCAACTCTAAAAGTAAGACCTCGCCTGCTCATACCAATCGTATCAAGCAATATGAGGACGACGGGAATTCCGGCGTTCTCGCATCCCGCCTAGCTTGTCGGCATCAGTTTGGCGCATCGCGAGATGAGGTGATGCGCTCAAAGCGGGAGCGACATCATGCCAGAACGTGGATCACAGAACATGGCAGATACTTCGGATGCAGCTCTGGCCGCCTCACTTCCCGGTGATTTCAGGAACCGCTATGCCGAAGTGAACGGCACTCGCATCCACTATGTCGAGGGTGGCAAAGGCACGCCCGTGCTCCTGCTGCCGGGCTGGCCCGAGACTTGGTGGGAGTTCCATAAGATCATGCCCGAACTCGCGAAGCACCACCGCGTGATCGCGGTTGATCTTCGCGGAATGGGAGGTTCTGCCAAACCGGGGTCGGGCTACGACAAGAAGACCATGGCCAAGGATATTCATGAGCTGACCCGAGCGCTCGGGTACAAGCAGGTCAACATCGCCGGACACGATATCGGAGCAATGGTCGCTTACAGCTTCGCTGCTAACTATCCAGATGCGACGCTCAAGATCTCGCTGATCGACGTCGCGCACCCCGAAGAGAGTCTCTATACACTGTCGCTGCTCCCGCCACCCGGGCATGCCGTCCGCGGAACCGGGGAATCAACCCATCCGGTCTATCTCTGGTGGTTCGCTTTCAATCAACTGCCGGATCTTCCGCAACAACTGCTGGTTGGGAAGTCCAGGTTACTGATCGACTGGCTTTTCGATTCTCAACTGCGAAATCCCGCTGCGATCTCGGAGCGTGATCGTGCGATCTACGCTGCCGCGTACTCGCAGCCGGATGCGATCCGCGCTGGAAACGGCTGGTATCAGACGTTTGGACAGGACATCATTGACGCCAAACACTACGGCCAGATAGCAACGCCAGTTCTAGCCTTGGCCGGTGAACGTAATTACCCTTATCTGCGCGAGCTTCTTCCGACGCAGGCTTCGGGCGTGCGTGTCGTAAAGGTCAACTCCAGTAGCCACTATGTCCCCGAGGACCAACCCGAGGCCGTTGTGCGAGAGCTTCTCGGGTTCTTTAAGTCATGGGGCTTAGGTTAGTGTGAGCTGCCAATCAAGTGAGAAGACCCCGCCTGATGGGGTCTTCTCCCAATCATTCACAAATTCCAGTTTACCAGCCACCGCAATCCATTTCTTGGCCTCCACAATCGGGCCGCGACTGTGCCGCCGTCCCGCGAACGTCCGGTTTGGGTAAACTGAGAAGAGCCCAGCATGAGCACATGTCTTCCGGGTTAGCCTCGAAAGCGGATATCGTTCGATGCAGTTGGCATGTCGCAAATGGGCCATAAGGCGACGTGTTTCCAGAGGCGCCTGTGATAGAACCGCGGGACCGCGGCGTACTGGATCTCTCGGGCATGACAGCTATACCAAAGCAATCCGCACGGCCGTTGTGGAACTCCAGCCCGGCGACGGCGTTGATATTCATGGTTTCGGAGTGCCGCAGTCCCGGGCGTTTTCTCACTGGTTCAACGCGATGGATTTGCAGCTGACACCGCGCGGTTCGGCGGCTGCCGCGCTGCCGGTGCCGGCGGAAGATCGCGTCATCGAAACTTCCATTCCGTCGAGGCTCGACAGCCTCGCCTGGAGCGGCTTTCACACTCGTGTCGTACTGGCGCTCGGGATTACCTGGATTCTCGATGGACTGGAGGTGACGCTGGCGGGCGCGTTGTCCGGCGCGCTGAAAGCGAGCCCGACGCTCCACTTCACCAATCTCGATATCGGGTTTGCCAACAGCCTCTATCTTGCCGGCGCGGTCGGTGGTGCGCTTGGCTTCGGCTGGCTCACCGACCGCATCGGACGGAAGAAACTGTTCTTCATCACCCTTGCGGTCTACCTCACGGCGACCGCGGCCACGGCGCTATCGTGGAGCGTCGCAAGCTACGCGCTGTTTCGCTTCCTGACCGGCGCCGGCATCGGCGGCGAATACACCGCGATCAATTCGACCATCCAGGAATTGGTGCCGGCGCGCTACCGCGGCTGGACCGACCTTCTCATCAACGGCAGTTTCTGGATCGGTGCCGCGCTCGGCGCGTCGAGCGCCATCCTGTTGCTCGATCCCGCGATCGCCGGCCCCGATCTCGGTTGGCGCCTTGCCTATCTCACTGGCGCCTGCCTAGGCCTGATCGTGTTCGTGATGCGGATGTGGATCCCGGAAAGCCCGCGCTGGCTGATGATCCACGGCTACCCGGATCGGGCGCATGCCATCGTTGCCGATATCGAACGGTCGGCGATCGGACATGCGCAAGATCCGCGTCAACATGCCTGGCCCAAGGTCCGCTTGAAGATGCGCGACCACACGCCGCTTTCCGACGTGGCGCGCGCGCTGTTCTCGACTTATCGGCAACGCTCGCTGGTCGGGCTCGCGCTGATGACCGCGCAGGCGTTCTTCTATAATGCGATCTTTTTCACCTTCGCGCTGGTGCTGACGGATTTTTACGGCATCGGTGCGGACAAGGTCGGGTGGTACATCCTGCCGTTCGCGGCCGGCAATTTTCTTGGCCCGCTGCTGCTCGGACGGCTGTTCGACACGCTCGGGCGCCGCGCCATGATCACGTTGACCTATGGCGTGTCGGGCGTGCTGCTCGCTTTATCCGGTTATCTGTTTTCGATCGGCGCCTTGAGCGCGCAAAGCCAGACCATCGCCTGGATGGTGATCTTCTTTTTTGCTTCGCCGGCGGCGAGCAGCGCCTATCTCACCGTCAGCGAAACCTTCCCGCTGGAGGTGCGGGCGCTGGCGATCGCGATATTTTATGCGGTCGGAACCGGCGTCGGCGGCGTGGTGGGGCCTGCGCTGTTCGGGGCGCTGATCGACACCGGATCGCGCGGCAGCGTTTTTGCCGGCTATCTGCTTGGATCGGTATTGATGGTGGCCGCGGCCGCGATTGCCTGGCGGTATGCCATAGCTGCCGAGCGCCGGCCGCTGGAATTGGTTGCACGGCCGCTCGCCTTTGTGGAGTAGAATGACATGACCCAAGATTTCGACCGAAGATTTGGCCGAGATGCCCGTGGCAGAAGATCTCGTACCCGAAGAAGACGAAGCGCCGGAAGCCGTTCCGGTGCCGCATCTGTTGGCGCCGCATTTGAACGAGATCGCGATCCTGCTCGATATCGACGGCACGCTGCTCGACCTGATGCCGACGCCGCGCGAAGTCTGGGTGCCGCCGGGGCTCTCAGAAACCTTGAACCGCCTCCTCGAGCGGACCTCCGGCGCGCTGGCGCTGGTCAGCGGCCGTTCGCTCAATGATATCGACCTGATTTTCGCGCCGGCGGAATTTCCGGCCGTCGGCGGCCATGGCGCCGAGATGCGCGTCACCTCCGACAGCGAAGCGATCGCCGCCCGTGCGCCGCCGATGGACAAGGAGTTGAAACGCCGTCTTGCCGCAATCGCAAGGCTCAGCCCGGGAATACTGCTGGAGGACAAGGGCTATTCGCTGGCGCTGCACTATCGGCTGGCGCCGCACGCGGAGAAGGCGATCTATGAAGCCGTGTCGCTGATCAGGGCGGATCTTCCGCATGCGCCGATCGAAGTGCTGCCCGGCAAATCGGTTTGCGAAATCAAGCATTCCGGTTTCACCAAGGCAAGCGGCGTGCGCGAACTGATGACGCGCGAGCCTTTCAAGGGCCGGCGCCCGCTGTTCATCGGCGACGACGTGACGGACGAAACTGTATTTGCCATCATGCCTGACCTGAACGGGCTGGCATTTTCGGTGGGCCGTCGCTCCACGGGCGTGGCCGGGCATTTCGACGAGCCAAGCGACGTCCGTGAGTTCCTTGCACGTCTGCTTGATGACGAAGGCGCCACCGCGCGGCCATAATCGGTTTGGCTTTATTCTTGGTTTTTCGAGGCCGCACCAAGGCGAAGGAAATTTCGTCGCGCTTCGCGTTGTTCTTGCATCAAATTTTTATTTTCACGGGAAGCGGAGGTTCCGCCGCGTGCGGCCCCTTTTTAGTTTCAATTCGTTGAGAGGCTAAAAGGAACCATAATGATGAATGGCAGTTAAATACGGCGGACCATGGGAGGGGACTTTTGAACCTCGTCGTCGTTTCAAATCGTGTTGCGAGCGGCAGAGCCAATGAGCCCATGACGGGCGGGCTGGCGGCCGCTTTGCTTCCGGTGGTCGAAAACTCCGGTGCGATTTGGGTTGGTTCCTCCGGTCACGTCCGCGAGGGTTCCCAGAAGGAACCATTCGCCGAAATTGAAGCACTGGGTACCGGCGCGCTGGCGACGCTTGATCTGCCGGCCGCGCATTACGGCGGCTATTACGAGGGCTTTGCCAACTCGGCATTGTGGCCGGCGCTGCATTCCCGCAGCGACCTGATCCGCGTCAGCCTGGAGGACTATTCTTCGTACCGCGAAGTCAATGCCTTCATGGCGCGCGCGCTGCTGCGATTCAGAAAGCCCGATGCTGCCTTCTGGATTCAGGATTATCACTTCCTGGCGCTCGGCGCGGAATTGCGCGATCTCGGCGTCCGCGAGCCGATCGGGTTTTTCCTGCACACGCCCTGGCCCTCAAGTGCGGTCATCGGGGGCGTGCCGCATCATCGCGAATTGATCGAGGCGATGCTCGCCTATGATCTCATCGGTTTCCAGACCGAGGAAGACTGCGAGAATTTCCACTGTTACGTCCGCGCCGAACTCGGGCTGGAAATTCACGATGGCGTGGTCAAGTCGCAACATGGCCGAACGCGGCTTGCGGTATTTCCGATCGGCATCGACCCCGAGAAATTCGCGCAGGCCGCCGCCAAGGCGGTGTCGCACCCCGACGTGTCGCGGCTGCGGCGCAGCCTGAATGGCGAGAGGCTCGCGATCGGCGTCGACCGGCTTGACTATTCCAAGGGACTGGTCAACCGCATCAGCGCGTTCGACCGGATGTGGACCGCGCACCCGTCGCTTCGGCGCACCGTGTCGCTGTTGCAGATCGCAACACCTTCGCGCGGATCGATCGAGGCGTACGGCACGCTGCAGAGCGAGGTTGCCAAACTCGTGAGCGACGTCAACGGCCGTCATGGCGAGGTCGATTGGACGCCGATTCGCTATCTGAACAAGGGTTACAGCCAGCCCATACTGGCCGGGCTCTATCGCACCGCGCAGGTCGGCGTGGTGACGCCGCTGCACGACGGCATGAATCTGGTCGCCAAGGAATATGTCGCCGCGCAAAATCCGGCCGATCCCGGCGTGCTGGTGCTGTCGAAATTCGCCGGTGCCGCCAACGAACTCGACACCGCGCTATTGGTCAATCCGCATGACATCGACGGCATGGCACGCGCCATCGCGACCGCGCTCTCGATGCCTTTGACCGAGCGACGGATGCGCTGGGAAGCGATGATGACAAAACTCCGAGCCCACACCATCCAGCGATGGTTCTCCGAATTCGTCGAGGCGCTGCAGGAGAGCGGGGCCAACAAGGCTGCGGCCGAGCCGCTGATCGCGGAGCGGCCAACCTTGTGGCCGTTGCGCACCGTCCGTTCAACCGCACGTTATCAGTGACAGTTGGACTTGGTAGCGATCGGACTTAGTAGCAATACGAGACGCCATCGAGGATCGCGCAGCGCGTCTTGTTGGGCGCGTTCGGATCGTCCAGCGGCACAACGCCGTTGCCGCGGCCTACGAATACGCCGGGACCGACATGCACCGATGATTTGTTGCCGATGATGACGCTCGGGTGCGGCGACGCGCTCGATCGCGTGCCGTCCGGCCAGATGATGGCGTCGCCCGACAGCACGCCGCGCCTTCCGTCGTTGCAGGTGACGTCGTCGCCCTGACGGGTGCAGACCTGCGCCGTCGCGGTTCCGCCGCCAAGCGCGGTGGCTGCGATCAGAAGCAGGAACGCGAGTGCGCGATGGATGGTCATGCTCCCCCCTTTGGTAGCGGCCGATCAAATCAGTCGTCGTCACCGACCACTTCCGGTTCATCGCGGCAGCCAGGCAAAAATTAGGCGCTGGCCTGCCGTAAAATAAGCAATATTTTTCAATCGGTTGTGGAAATCATCGCGGGTCCCGGACCGCACTCCCTTGCAAAACGCCTCATGCGCCTTCAAGAGAGGGGCCTTGCGGAGAGATGGCCGAGTGGCTTAAGGCGCACGCTTGGAAAGCGTGTGTGCGGGAAACTGTACCGTGGGTTCGAATCCCACTCTCTCCGCCAGAAGCTCGTTTCAGAAAATTTCACCCAGCCCCAAGTCCTGACACAAATACCTGCAATACCAGCTGCTTGTGGGGAGTCTGGCGTTCCATTCAATTCCATTTCGTCTCGCCAAATCTCACGCCCAAGTGTATGTAAAGGTGTATGTAGGGATAGGCGAAGTCCTAGAACGATATGGCGAGGGGCTACGGCAAACTGACCGCCAAGAAGGTCGAACATCTGACAACGCGCGGCATGCATGCTGATGGCGGCGGCCTGTATATCCAGGTGGCGAAGGGCGGCTCTAAGAGCTGGTTGTTTCGATACAAACTTTATGGACGCACTCACTGGCATGGCCTCGGGTCACTGCGCGACGTGAGCCTCGAAGAGGCGCGCGAAAAAGCGACTGAAGCTCGCAAGGTTCGGCGCAATGGCGCTGACCCGATCCAAGCCAAGCGCGAGGCGGAAGCCGCCGCCCGCATCGAAGCGGCCAAGGCGATCACGTTCGGAGCGGCTGCCAAGCGGTTCATCAAAGCCAATCGGGCAGGCTGGAAAAATGCCAAGCATGCCGACCAATGGCTGATGACGTTGCTCGGCATCGACCAGAAAGGAAAGCCGACCAAGAACGACTACTGCAAGACTATCCGTGATCTTCCTATCGGCGCGATTGATACGACGTTGGTCCTGCGGATCATCGAGCCGATCTGGTCGAGCAAGACCGAAACGGCCAGCCGCATTCGCAGTCGCATCGAGCAGGTGATCGATGCCGCCAAGGCGAAGGGCGAGTTTAAAGGCGAAAACCCGGCACGCTGGAAGGGACATCTCGATAATCTGCTCCCGGCCACGTCGAAGGTTCGCAAGGTCCGCAATCATCCGGCGCTGCCATATCGGCAATTGCCCAACTTCATGCGCAAGCTCCGCGAGCGTCATGGTGCCGCTGCAGCAGCTCTTGAGTTTCAAATCCTGACAGCCGTCAGGCCGGGCAACGCGGTAGCGGCAAAATGGGACCAGATCGATCGGCAGACATCCGTCTGGACCATTCCGGCCGCACTCATGAAGAGCGATGCCGAACACAGAGTGCCGTTGAGCAAGGCGGCGCTTGCCGTGCTTGGTCGCATGGAAGTTACGAATGATGAAAGCGAGTACATCTTTCCCAACAGTAAGGGCAAACCTCTGAGTGACGCCTCGATGGCTGCGGTGATCGACAGGATGAATGAGCTGGAGCGGCGCTGGATCGATCCGAAGCTCGACCGCGAAATCGTGCCGCACGGCTTCCGCTCATCGTTCCGCGATTGGGCTGCAGAGCACGGCTATGACGATCCCATCGCCGAAGCTGCGCTCGCGCATAAGGTCAGCGACGAAGTGGTCGCGGCCTATCGGCGCACGACCTTCTTCGACCTGCGCAAGGGGATGATGGAGGACTGGGCTGACTATTGCGCCCGACCTTCCAGCAGCGTTGACACAATCGTGGCGTTCCGGGCGCAGTTATGAAGCCGGAGAAGCAGGATTGGTCATACAAATTTCTCGATGAAGAGCGACTGGCGATCATTGAGGCTGCGCCTTCTCCGTTGCCAGACGCCATTGATCTCGCTGCTGCGATCAGCTGAGCTGGTCTCATCTCGCTGATAAGGACGGTCTTATCGAGCATCACCAGATGCTAACCGGCCTAGCAGGCCGCGGGGTCCGCCTGATTGCCATTGGACCGGCATGTCGGTCCATTCACACCCGCGACTGACATCGCATCGACCAAGCAGTACTTTGGCGTACCCGATGAGAGCATGAGCGCTGGCATAATTTGGCTCCAGCGCCAACGCCCGCTCGTATTCAGCGATGCCGGGAGGGACGATCGCCTCATAGGTTGTGGACCGTGACCGACGACTGGCCCGACGAGGTCCCGATCACCGAGGCCGAGATCGACGTGTTCGAGGCCTGGTTTGGCGATCTGTTCGGCGAACTATTTTTGACCCGCCACTGACCCCTTTGCTTTGGAGATCGCCATGACGATGCCGGTTCGTGCAGCCCTTGACCTGCGAGTCTCGACCGGTCGGCAGGTCCACAATGATCTCTCACATCCCGGACCAGCGCCGCCAGGCGAAGGGCTATTGCGCGTCTCGTGGATGGGAGATTGTCGCTGACTATGTCGAGCCCGGTTTGTCCGCCACGGATGACCGAAGGCCGGAATTCCAGCGGATGATCGACGCGGCGACCGCCAAGCCGCCGGCGTTCGATGATCCTCGTCCACAGCTTCAGCCGCTTCTTCGGCGACCAGTTCCAGCTCGAGTTCTACGTCCGCCGCTGTGCCAAGGGTCCGGTTGGTCTCGATCACCCAGGAGCTCGGCGACGACCCCATGAGCAACATGATCCGGCAGATCATGGCGCTGTTCGACGAATATCAGTCCAGGGAGAATGCCAAGCACACCTTGCGGGCCATGAAGGAAAACGCCCGCCCGGGTTTTGACCGAGACTGACAATCGCGAAGAGCCGAAGAAACCGAAGCCCACATCAACGAGGCACTCCGCTTTTCTCCGCGCGACACCCAAGCCTATATGTGGATGGTGTGGGTCGGTGTCGCCAAGGCACAGCTCAATCGCGATGCCGAAGCGGTCGCTTGGCTGCGCCGGGGCCTCGACGCCAACCGAAATCTCTCCGCCGCGCATTTCCATCGCGCGGCTGCGCTGGCGCGTCTCGGAGAGTTGGATCAGGCGCGGGCAGCGGTGCAAGCGGGACTTGCACTCGATCCAACCTTCACTATCTCGCGCTGGCGTGGTCCCAACATTGCACGGAGCGATGATCCGACCTTTCTTGCTGGCTGCGAGCGCGTCATTGAGGGTATGCGCTTGGTCGGAGTACCTGAGGGCTGAGGTTCGTCACCGGCGAAGCTACCGAACTTCCCGCCTAGAACTGACGCCAACCAGCTCGTGAACCTCAGCGGCGGCGGCGGCAGCTTTAAGGCTTTATACTTTGAAGTCGCTCCCGGCGAGCGCGCGAGAACCGTAGGTCGAACTGAACCGGGCGCGAATAGCGGCTGGTCGGATGAGGGAAAGCGATGCTGCTCTTCGCTTGACGGCACGGGCCACCCAGTCCCACACTTGTCAGCCACAGGGTGTCATTGGGGCACGCATGTCCGACCCTACGAAAATCAGCCGCCGCCTCGTCGCAGTCTTCGCAGCAGATGTTGAGGGCTACAGCCGCCTCATGGGCGCTGATGAGGTCGGCACGCTCAAAGGGCTGACCGAACGGCGCGCAATCCTCGACAAGCGCATTGGGGAACACAGGGGCCGCATAGCGAACACGGCGGGCGATAGTGTCCTTGCGGAGTTTGGGAGTGCTGTGGACGCCGTGCAGTGCGCGATGGAGGCGCAGACTGCTTTGGCCGAAGCGAACTCCAGTCTCGCACCTGATCGCCGCATAAGCTTCCGCGTTGGCATCCACATCGGCGACGTGATGGTACGCGCTGGGGACCTATTTGGCGACGGAGTGAACATAGCCGCGCGGCTACAGACATTGGCGAACCCCGGAGCCGTTTGTATCTCAGGCGCGACGTACGATCAGGTACGCAAGGTCTTGCCGATGACCTTCGTGGACCTTGGTGTTCAACAGATGAAGAACATTCAAGAGCCAATCAGGGCCTACCAGGTGGGTGCGCAGAGTGAAACTCGAGAGGCTGCTCCTGCGCGCGTTGCCGAGACTGAGAGCCCGCCGCCGCTGCCCGATAAGCCTTCCATCGCGGTCCTGCCGTTCCAGAACATGAGCGGCGATCCCGAGCAGGAATATTTTGCGGACGGGATGGTGGAGGAGATCACCACCGCACTCTCGCGTTTCAAATCGTTGTTCGTCATCGCTCGCAATTCGAGCTTTACGTTCAAAGGCAAGGCCGTCGATGTCAAGGAGGTCGGACGTAGGCTCGGCGTGCGCTACGTCCTTGAGGGGTCTGTGCGCAAGGCGGCGGGGAAAGTCCGCATCACAGGGCAGTTGATTGATGCGGTGACCGGCGCGCACATCTGGGCGGACAGGTTTGAGCGTGACCTGACAGACATTTTCGCCCTCCAGGACGAAGTCACGGTCGCCGTTGTCTCGGCCATTCAGCCAAAATTGCTTCAAACAGAAATTGCAATGGCGGCGCGGCGGCGACCGGAGAACCTCACCGCCTATGATTTTTTTCTCCGTGCTCTGGCGCAGTTTTACCTAGCGACCCGCGAAGGGGTGGCCGAGACGATCAGGCTGGCTCATCGCGCTTTGGAGCTGGACCCTCGGTTCGGCTTGGTCGCCGCTCTGGCAGGCGTCTGTCACATGCAAAACGTCCTTTGGGGCTATGCTGTCGATCCTCAATTCGAGCGCAAGGAAGCAGTTCGGCTTCTTCGCTTGGCATTGAGCATCGACGATGGTGATCCAGACACGATAGCGCTGGCTGCCATGACCTCGGCGTACATGGTCGGCGATAGTGAAAGTGAGATCGAAATGGCTGACCGGGCGGTCGCGCTCAACCCAAATTCATATCTCGCATGGAGCATCAGAGGTTGGGTCTATAGAATTGCGGGGCTGCCGGAGGAAGCGGTCCGGAGCTTTGAACGCGCCATTCGCATGAGCCCGGTAGACCCGGCGCTACACCGGACGTTTACTGGGATGGGGATGGCCTTTATTGAGCTTCGTCGCTTTGACGAGGCCATCGTCGCAGGGAAGAAAGCCCAGCGTCAGAACCCCTCCTATTCGCCAGCTTACCGTTGTCTCGCGTCCGCTTTCGCCCATCTCGGACGTGATGCGGAGGCCCGTGAGGCGGCGGGGCGTCTGCTTGAGGTCGATCCCGGCTTTACAATATCTGCGTTGATCGCCCGGGGCGGGCACTCAAACGCGAAGCTGCTGATTGAGGGTCTTCGGAAAGCGGGGTTGCCCGAATGAGCCCGGTGCTCCGCCTCGTTTCCTGTGGAGAGCACGCGGCCCTGTGTAGCTCGGCGGCGGCGGCGACCTTTAAGGGCAAATGGTGAAATCGGGGTCGGCAGGTTTTTCAGAACCGTAGGTCGGCAATCGGAAGGACCCATTTCCACAAGGCGTGTTCTGTGGCATCGCGGCGCGCTCTCTTTGCGTCCTATGCTCGCCCAAGGATGTTCGCGACCGATTGCGCGTACCACTGCCCACCGCGTGCCGTAGCGATCCCTCGTGCATTGAGTGCCTCCGCAATTTCCCTCAGGGTCCGTGCGCCCGCCTTTTGCGCCTCGTGGATGATTGGAAGCACGTTGGCTGCGTACCTGTCCGCTTCTGCCTTCACGGCACCAACGGCGCTCTTGCGGGCCAAGTGGAGCCGGGGATTACCAAGGGTAACGCCGCGCGCCTTGGCGGCTGAAAGCGCCCGACGCCTGAGGGCCAAAAGAAGAGTTGATGCAGATCAACATGGCTCGAACGAGAGCGTGTTAGCTGTGAAATCCTTTCACCAAAAGGAGGAGCAAATGAAGCCACTCTCTGAACAACTCGCCGAGTTGTCGGTACGTGCAAAGGGTGCTGAAAATGCCTTTGAAGGCGCGAAAAAGGAAGCGCACGACAAGATCGAAGCGCGCAAGGCCGAGGCACTTTCTGCTGCAAAGACGGCGGTCGAAAAGGTGAACCAGCAAATCAAGTCTGCTGGAGAGTCTGCCACCAGAGATACGAAAGCCCTGCAAGCGAAAATTACTGCGGACGTGAACGCCTTAAAGGCGCACGTGGTCAAAGCAAAGCATGGTCTAGATGTGAAACTAGCCGAGAAAAACGCCGAGCTCTTGGAGTCGGACGCCGGTTTCGCGATCGATTACGCCATCGCGTCGGTTGAACAGGCACGACTGGCCGTTCTCGATGCCATCGACGGCCGCCTCGCCGCCGAGCAGGCAAAGCGTTCATAAGAGCGGGAGTAAACTCGGGGACTGGCCAGACGCCAGGGACCAAGACATGATGGGCAATATCCAGGCCATCGAAGTCCAAATCCCCCACGAAGTTGTCCAATATTGGGGATGGTTCCTGGTATTTGGAATTGGATTGTTGGCACTGGGTATTGCCGCCGTGGTCAGGTCGGTGTTGGCCACCGTCGCCACGATGTTCTTCTTCGGATGGCTCCTTGGTGTTGGCCTCAGGCATCGAGATCGCGCGGATGCTCGGAAGCGGACGTCTTGGTCGCGCGAACTCGGGCGTTGGCTCAGGGGCGCATCCTGTCAATGGACCTTGACAGGTTCCTCCGCCTTAGTCGGCGGCTTAACTGCTTGATCCGGTTGTTAATTCCGGCTTCCTATCGGTCGCATCAGGTCCACATGGCCCTTCGTCAGACCGCCGCCCGGCTTCGGCATAGTCTTCGGGTTGCCACCGGACAACGCGCCCCGCGCCGACCATACGATCGTATCGGGCTGCGCCCATTTTTCCTCGGCCTCCGTCATGTCCTCGAACGCATCCGTCTCCGCCACGATGCCGCCGTTGGCCGTGGTGTTGAGGATGTGCAGCGTCTGGAAGAGCCACTTGTTCGTCACATTTGCGGGCCGCGCATGGTCTTGATCAGGCCGCCTGCAATACGCGCACACGTCTCACGTGACGCTTATGGGCCCTATGCCAGCCTCAGCGGTTGATTCTAAATAATTTACGGAAACCAAGGAGGCTTTCCCTGCTCCAGCGCATCGGTGAGGCTGCCATATCTAGCACCCCGCGGATCAGCGCAAATGTTCCCCTCGATTGCGCTGAATGACCCGACCAGCTGTCAATGTCGGTTCATACCGAAGACCGTTGATGCGCAGTTCATCCGCTGCCTGATCTTCGCCGTCAGGGTGTTTTCTACGCCCTATAGCCCCGATCGTGACTGCAAGCTCCGGCGAGCTATCCGTAGTCGCTTGGCGATCCGACAGGAGGACGGGCGTTTCGATCTGGTTTCGATGTTCCGGAAGGTTCCCACCGCTCCACGTTTTGTGAAGCGTCCGAGGCCTCCGCATCTCAGCCCGTCGACCTGGATGTCGCCGCCGACCAGGCCATCGCGGCCTGTGGCGGCGATGCCCGGGAGGCGGTGAAGGCGCTGATCGCCGCAACCCGAATTCCGCGGCGACTTCCCGGCGAGGCCAGGCAAAGTCGTCGGCGCGCCCGGGGGGCGGTGTCAACGCTTCACCCTTAAGCCAAAGAAACCTCCATGCACTAACATTGATCCCGGATCACCCGAAGGGGGCGGCCAGCCCGGCGCGATAGTGAACCGGCGGAACTCCGAACTGTCCTTGAACAGCCGGCTGAAATGCGACGAACTGCTGAAGCCGTAGGAGAAGCAGACGTCGGTTATTGAGCGATGCGCCTGGCTCGGGTCTCGAAGCGCCTCCGCGCAGCGGATGAGCCGACGCTGCCAAAGATAGTGCGATACGGATCCGGCCGGATCCTCGGCGAAATGGCGGTGCAGCGCACGAACAGAAATGCTGCATGCGTGCGCTATTCGCTCCACGGAGAGCTCGGGATCGGCGAGATTCGCCTCGATATAGGCCTTGACCCGCATCGGTAGTTCGTCGCGGCGTCCGATCACCGGCGGCGTCTCTATCTGCTCGCGCAAGGCGTCCCATGTCATCGTGGTAATGGCCGCACCCAGTTTTCTTCCGCCCGATCGTGAAAGACGGCGCATCTCGCCGAAGCTCTCGTTCACCATGGCGTGCAGGACCCGCGACAATCCCCACCCGCCGTTCGATTGACGCGCGACGCCACGCTCGCAGAGGGCGGCAATCGCTGCATCGGACGGACGGGGCAGCATCATCACGAATGCTTCGATCTCGGGGCTCGTGATCACGTACCCCAGCGGCTGCTTCGTGTCGATCAGGGTCCAGTCGCCCTCGGTGAGAATGCAAGTGTGGCCATTGGAAGAATTTGCAGCTGCCTCTGGAGACCGAAACGAGCATCATCGGGGTTGGCATTGTTGGTGCCGGTGTAGTCAACGAGCGGGTGAACTAATAATGGTGGCCGCGAATTTGCACAAGAACATCTCACCAAGGGCGCCATATTCGATGCGCCCTTTAAACGGTTTTTCATCGATGGGCAGGCAACTCACTGCCTCCTGCTCGCGAAGCGCGGGATCGACTTGCCCAACATGAGCGCTAAGAGTGTCCTCCCACTTGCGCAGCCGGCAGCTGGGCCGCTCCACCTCGACGCAAACAATCGTGGGCGCTCCCATCGTCTGAGCCTCCATCGTCCGCGTGTCAG
>CAVYLU010000002.1:0-254199 GCA_963769365.1 uncultured Alphaproteobacteria bacterium
AAAATAGCTTGTCTTGCGCCCTCTGGTGCGCTGCGCTAAGCCTCGGAACAATTCCAAATCAGCGAATCTGCGGCGCTTTACAAGCCGCGGCAAAAGGCGTTGGCCGATGACCGGCATCCTGCAGAATTATCTTCCCTTGGTGGTGTTTATCGCAGTGGCCGGCCTGATTGGCCTGGCGCTGCTGATCGCCCCGTTCCTGGTCGCGTTCCAGCAGCCGGACCCTGAAAAGCTGTCGGCCTATGAGTGCGGATTCAACGCCTTCGACGACGCCCGAATGAAGTTCGACGTCCGCTTCTATCTGGTCGCGATCCTCTTCATCATCTTCGACCTTGAGGTGGCGTTCCTGTTTCCGTGGGCGGTGGCGTTCGGCAAATTGGGCGCAACCGGCTTCTGGTCGATGGTCGTGTTCCTGGCCGTGCTGACGGTCGGCTTTGCCTATGAATGGAAGAAAGGCGCGCTCGAATGGGACTGAGCCCTGCCGCAGCAACGAAGAATTCGGGACCTGTGATCGCGCCGGCCGCGACCGGGATTCTCGATCCCTCCACCGGCAGGCCGGTCGGCGCCAATGACCCGTATTTCCTCGAGGTCAATCACGAGCTTTCCGACAAGGGCTTTTTCGTCGCCGCCGCCGACGATCTGATCATTTGGGCGCGCACCGGCTCGCTGATGTGGATGACCTTTGGTCTGGCCTGCTGCGCGGTCGAGATGATGCAGGTGTCGATGCCGCGCTATGACGTCGAGCGCTTCGGCTTCGCGCCGCGCGCCTCGCCGCGCCAGTCCGACGTGATGATTGTCGCAGGCACCCTGACCAACAAGATGGCGCCGGCACTGCGCAAGGTCTACGACCAGATGCCGGAGCCGCGTTACGTGATCTCGATGGGGTCGTGCGCCAACGGCGGCGGCTACTATCACTATTCCTATTCGGTCGTGCGCGGCTGCGATCGCATCGTGCCGATCGACATCTACGTGCCCGGCTGCCCGCCGACCGCGGAAGCGCTGCTTTACGGTGTGCTGCTGCTGCAGAAGAAGATCCGGCGCACCGGTACCATCGAACGCTAAGGTTTTTACGTCATGGACGACGGCAAGCTCGACGCCTTGGGGCAGACGATTGTTAGCGCGCTTCCGGGCGTCGCCACCGGCCACTCGGTTGCATTCAATCAGCTCACCGTGACGGTCGAGCCGACCGGCATCGTCGACGTCGTCAAATTCCTGCGCGACGATGCCAATTGCCGCTTCGTCAACCTGACCGACATAACGGCGGTGGACTATCCCGGGCGCGAGAAGCGTTTTGACGTGGTCTATCATCTGCTGTCGCCGACGCTGAACGCGCGCATCCGCCTGCGCGCCGAAGCCGACGAGACCACGCAGGTGCCGTCGATCATCGATGTGTTCCCTGGCGCCGACTGGTTCGAGCGCGAGACTTACGATCTCTATGGCGTGATCTTCACCGGCCATCCCGACATGCGGCGGCTGCTCACCGACTACGGCTTTGACGGCCATCCGCTGCGCAAGGATTTTCCGCTCACCGGCTTCGTCGAGGTCCGCTACGACGACCAGGAGAAGCGTGTGCTCTACGAGCCCGTCCGTCTCAATCAGGAATTCCGCAAATTCGATTTTCTCTCGCCGTGGGAAGGGGCGGATTATCCGGTCTTGCACGGAGACGAGAAGGCGGGGCCGAAGCCGTGATTCCGTTCGCTAATCGCTATTCGCCCAGCGCTGATCGGCAATCTCAATGAACGAAGCCTCGCTCCGCAACTTCACCATCAATTTCGGGCCGCAGCATCCGGCAGCCCACGGCGTGCTGCGTCTGGTGCTGGAGCTCGACGGCGAGGTGGTCGCCCGCGTCGATCCGCATATCGGCCTCTTGCATCGCGGCACCGAAAAGCTGATCGAGCACAAGACATACTTGCAGGCGATCCCGTATTTCGACCGGCTCGACTATGTCGCGCCGATGAACCAGGAGCATGCGTTCTGTCTGGCGGCGGAAAGGCTGCTCGGCATCGAAGTGCCGCGCCGCGGACAGTTGATCCGCGTGCTCTATTGCGAGATCGGGCGCATCCTGTCGCATTTGCTCAACGTCACCACGCAGGCGATGGACGTCGGCGCGCTGACCCCGCCTTTGTGGGGCTTTGAGGAGCGCGAAAAGCTGATGGTGTTTTACGAGCGCGCTTCCGGCTCGCGCATGCATGCGGCCTATTTCCGCGTCGGCGGCGTGCATCAGGACCTGCCGCCGAAGCTGATCGACGACATCGAGGCCTGGTGCGATCCTTTCCTGGGCGTCGTCGCCGACCTGGAACGGCTGCTCACCGGAAACCGCATCTTCAAGCAACGCAACGTCGACATCGGCGTAGTCACCCTGCAACAGGCCTGGGAATGGGGGTTTTCGGGCGTGATGGTGCGCGGCTCCGGCGCGGCGTGGGACCTGCGCAAGGCGCAGCCTTACGAATGCTACGCCGAAATGGATTTCGATATTCCGATCGGCAAGAACGGCGATTGCTACGACCGCTACTGCATCCGCATGGAAGAGATGCGCCAGTCGGTGCGCATCATGAAGCAGTGCATCGCGAAACTGCGCGCAGGCGACGGGCAGGGGCCGGTCGCGGTCCAGGACAACAAGATTTTCCCGCCGCGCCGCGCCGAGATGAAGCGCTCGATGGAAGCGCTGATCCACCATTTCAAGCTCTATACCGAAGGTTTTCACGTGCCGGCCGGCGAAGTCTATGCCGCGGTAGAGGCGCCCAAGGGCGAGTTCGGCGTCTATCTCGTTTCCGACGGCAGCAACAAGCCCTACAAGTGCAAGATCCGCGCACCCGGCTTCGCGCACCTGCAGGCGATGGACTTCATCTGCCGCGGCCATTTGCTGGCTGACGTCTCTGCGATCCTGGGTTCACTCGATATCGTGTTCGGTGAGGTCGATCGGTGATCGCGCTGCCGCCGATACAGTTTGACCGCGCTTCGGGAGCGCTCGAGGGCGCCAACCTGTGGGAACGGACGGCCGCGCTGGCGCTGATGACGGGGTCGAAGATCTCCTCGCATTTTTCGCATCGCGGCTACAACGGCTGTGCCAATCTGCTGCGCAAGACGCTGCCCGAGCGCAACATCGCCATCAAGCTCAATTCGGACGCGACATTCGAATTCCCTTACGGCGACGGCTACTGGAGCAAGCTGCTCAACCGTTCGTATCATTACGAGGATGAGCTCGAGCTGTTGTTCCGCCACGCTGCAGACGTGAACTACACGCTGCTCGATTGCGGCGCCAATTACGGCTACTGGTCGGTTCTGGTCTCAAGCAGCCCGTTCGGCTCGCACAAGGCGATTGCGATCGAGCCGTCGTCGCAGAATTTCGCCAAGCTTGCGAACAATGCGAGGATCAACGGCAACCGCTTCGAGCCGATGAAATGCGCGATCGGCGCTGCACGCGGCACCGCGCGGCTGTCCGGCACCAAGCACGAGGCGTTCAGCATCACCGGCAATTCCGCCGATGGCGAGGAAGTTCCGATCATCGCGCTCGACAATCTCATCGACGACGGCAGGGTGGCCGTTAGCGGAAAATTTCTGATCAAGCTCGACGTCGAAGGCGTCGAGATCGAGGCCATCAAGGGCGGCGCGCGACTGTTGCAGGCCGACAGCGTGATCATATGCGAAGAGCACGGCAACGACCCCGGTCACACGGTGTCGCGTTATATTCTTGAGCAGACGCCGCTGAAGCTGATCGTCTATGATCCCCTCAGCAACCGGCTGGAAACCGTGAGCGAGCTGTCGATCCTCGACCGTATCAAGGTTTCCAGCCATGTCGGCTATAACGTATTCGGCACCGCCAGCGCATTCTGGCAGGACCGGATCAACGCCCTGAACGCGAGCGCCGCGCGGCGCATGCAATGAGAGACTGAACAAATGTCCGTCCGTCGCCTGGCACCGAAGGAATTGCAGCCCGCGAACTTCACGTTCTCGGAGGCGAACCTTGCCTGGGCCAAGAACGAGATCGCCAAATATCCACCGGGACGTCAGGCCTCGGCCGCGATTGCGATCTTGTGGCGGGTACAGGAACAGCACGAGGGTTGGGTGTCGGAAGCTGCGATCCGCGCGGTCGCCGATCTGCTCGACATGCCCTATATCCGCGCGCTTGAAATCGCGACCTTCTACACGATGTTTCAGTTGCAGCCGGTCGGCAAGAAGGCCCACGTCCAGGTCTGCGGCACTACGCCGTGCCGCTTGCGCGGCGCGGGCGACATCATCGAAGTCTGCCAGCGCCGCATCCACCACGATCCCTTCCATCTGTCCAAGGACGGCAATTTCAGTTGGGAAGAGGTCGAATGTCTCGGCGCCTGCGTGAACGCGCCGATGGTATTGATCTGGAAGGACACCTACGAGGACCTGACCAAGGACAGTTTTGGCAAGGTGCTGGACGGATTCGCCTCCGGCCATCCGCCAAAGCCAGGACCGCAGAATGGCCGCCAGTTTTCCGCGCCCATCACCGGGCCGACCACGCTGAAGGAAACCGCATGAAGCGTGATCTGACATCGCGGGCATGGGGCCAAGGGAGTGTCGGTGCGATGAAAAACTGGCGCTATGTCACCTTGCACAGCCTGGCGGCCTCGGCATTCATTTTTCTTCTGCAACGCTACGCCCTGAACGCATCGCTTGAAACGAGCCTCATGTGGATGCTGGCCTTCGGCGCCTGCGCCGCGGTGCTGGCCACCATGCAGTCCAACCGCTGATCGAAAGAAGCTTGAAAGCCATGCTCGACGACAAGGATCGCATCTTCAAGAACCTCTACGGCCTTAGGGACTGGGCCCTCGAAGGCGCACGCGAGCGTGGTGCCTGGGACGGCACCAAGGCGATCATCGACAAGGGCCGCGACTGGATCATCAGCGAGATGAAGGCCTCGGGGCTGCGCGGTCGCGGCGGGGCGGGATTCCCGACCGGACTGAAATGGTCGTTCATGCCGAAGGAATCGACCGATGGGCGGCCGAGCTACCTCGTCGTCAACGCCGACGAATCCGAGCCCGGCACCTGCAAGGACCGCGAGATCATGCGGCACGATCCGCATCTTCTGGTCGAGGGGTGCCTGCTCGCGAGCTTCGCGATGGGCGCGCATGCCTGCTACATCTATGTGCGCGGCGAATTCATCCGGGAGCGGGAGCATCTGCAGGCGGCAGTCGATCAGGCCTATGAGGCAAAGCTGATCGGCAAGGACAATGTCAACGGCTGGCCGTTCGACCTCTACGTGACGCACGGCGCCGGCGCCTATATCTGCGGCGAAGAGACGGCGTTGTTGGAAAGCCTCGAAGGCAAGAAGGGCCAGCCGCGGCTAAAACCGCCATTTCCAGCCAATGTCGGCCTCTATGGCTGCCCGACCACGGTCAACAACGTCGAGTTCGATCGCGGTCGCTCCCGATATCTTGCGGCGCGGCGCGGCGTGGTTCGCCGCAATCGGCCGGCCCAACAATGTCGGCACAAAATTGTTTTGCATCTCGGGCCATGTCGAGCGGCCCTGCAATGTCGAAGAAGCGATGGGGATTCCATTTCGCGAGCTGATCGAGCGTCACTGCGGCGGTATCCGCGGCGGCTGGGACAATCTGAAAGCCGTCATCCCCGGCGGCTCCTCGGTGCGCATGGTGCCGGCGGAACAGATCATCGACACGCCGATGGACTTTGACAGCCTCGGCAAGCTGCGCTCCGGCCTGGGCACGGCGGCGGTGATCGTCATGGACAAGTCGACCGACCTGATCCGGGCGATCGCGCGCATCGCCTATTTCTACAAGCACGAGAGCTGCGGCCAGTGTACGCCCTGCCGCGAGGGCACCGGATGGATGTGGCGGGTGTTGACCCGCATGGCCGAAGGCCGCGCCCACAAGCGTGAGATCGACATGCTGCTGGAGGTGACAAAACAGGTCGAAGGCCACACCATCTGCGCGCTTGGCGACGCCGCGGCCTGGCCGATCCAGGGTCTGATCGCGCATTTCCGTCATGAGATCGAAGCGCGGATCGACGAATATTCGCACAAGGCGGATCTCGACGATCAGGGCATCCTCGATCCCGCTCACATGGTCGCGGCGGAGTAGAGACAATGACAAAACTCATCGTCGACGGCAAAGAGATCGATGTCCCCCCCGAGTTCACGCTGCTGCAGGCGTGCGAGGCCGCGGGCGCCGAGATTCCGCGCTTTTGCTACCACGAGCGGCTGTCGATCGCCGGCAATTGCCGGATGTGCCTGGTCGAGGTGAAGGGCGGGCCGAAGCCGGTCGCAAGCTGCGCCTGGGGCGTGCGCGACTGCCGTCCGGGTCCCAAGGGCGAGCCGCCGGAGATTTCGACGCGCTCTGCGATGGTGAAGAAGGCGCGCGAAGGCGTGATGGAGTTCTTGCTGATCAACCATCCGCTGGACTGTCCGATCTGCGATCAGGGCGGCGAATGCGACCTGCAGGATCAGGCGATGGGCTACGGCGTCGATACCTCTCGCTTCGCCGAGAACAAGCGCGCGGTCGAGGACAAATATCTGGGCGCGCTGGTCAAGACTTCGATGAACCGCTGCATCCAGTGCACGCGCTGCGTCCGCTTCTCCGCGGAAGTCTGCGGCACGCCGGAAATGGGCGCGACCGGCCGTGGCGAGGACATGGAGATCACGACCTATCTGGAAAGTGCGCTCTCTTCGGAGCTGCAGGGCAATCTGGTCGATATCTGCCCGGTGGGCGCGCTGACCTCAAAACCTTACGCCTTTGCCGCGCGGCCGTGGGAGCTCGGCAAGACGCAATCGATCGATGTCATGGACGGCGTCGGCTCGGCGATCCGGGTCGATACCCGTGGCCGCGAGGTGATGCGGATCCTGCCGCGCGTCAACGAAGCCGTGAACGAGGAATGGATTTCCGACAAGACCCGTCACGTCGTCGACGGCCTGCGCGCGCAGCGGCTTGACCGGCCCTATATCCGCGAGAGCGGTCGGCTCCGCGCGGCGTCCTGGCAGGAAGCGTTTGCTGCAATCACCGCAAAAACCGCGCGCAGCGACGGCAAGCGGATCGGCGCCATCGCCGGCGATCTCGCCGCGGTCGAAGAGATGTTCGCGCTGAAGGATCTCCTGGCGAAATACGGTTCGGTCAATCACGCGGTCCAGGGCGGCGACGCCTTCGATTCGAAGGCCGGCCGCGCCTGTTACATCTTCAACCCGACCATTGCCGGCATCGACCATGCCGATGCGCTTTTGATCGTGGGTTCCAACCCGCGGCGTGAGGCAGCGGTTCTCAACGCGCGCATCCGCAAGCGCTGGCGCTCGGGCCAGCTCAAGGTCGGCCTGATCGGCGCCAAGGCCGATCTGACGTATAGCTATGATCATATCGGCGCGGGCACGGATTCGCTTGCCGCTCTCGCGGCCGGCAAGCATTCCTTCGCCGATGTGTTGAAGGACGCCAAGAATCCGATCGTGCTGGTCGGTGCCGGCGCGATCGCGCGGCATGACGGTGCGGCCATTCTGTCGCTCGCCGCAAGACTGGCCGGCGATTTCGGCGCTATCAAGGATGGCTGGAACGGCTTTGCCGTCTTGCATGAGACCGCTTCGCGGGTGGGCGCGCTCGACATCGGCTTTGCCGGCGGGGCGGGCGCCCTCAGCGCGGCGCAAATGACGACGTTCGGCACGCTCGATGTGCTGTTCCTGCTTGGCGCCGACGAGACCAAGGTGCCGGACGGCACTTTTGTGGTCTATATCGGCACCCATGGCGACAAGGGCGCCCACCGCGCCGACGTGATTCTGCCGGGCGCGGCCTATACCGAAAAATCCGGCATCTATCTCAATACCGAGGGCAGGGTGCAGATCGCCGGCCGCGCGGCATTTCCGCCCGGTGAGGCGCGCGAGGACTGGGCGATCATCCGCGCGCTGTCGGATGTTTTGGGCAAGAAGCTGCCTTACAACTCGCTGCAAGCGCTGCGGCAGGCGATCTTCAAGGCGGCGCCGCATTTGATGCGCGTCGACGAAATCGAAGCCGGCAGTGCCGATGACGTCAAGAAGCTGGCGGGGAAGGGCGGCGGCGTGGAGAAGACGCCGTTCAAGACTGGAATCGAGGATTTCTATCTCACCAACCCGATCGCGCGTGCCTCGGCGGTCATGGCGGAATGTTCGCGCCTGGCCTCCGGGCAGATGCTGACGGCAGCGGAGTGAGCGGAGCTGATGGAATTTTTTGAAAGCACATTCTGGACCGGGTTTCTGTGGCCGCTGATCGTGATGGTCGCGGAGAGCGTGCTGCTGCTCGTCGTGCTCTTGATTGCGATCGCTTACATTCTGCTCGCCGACCGCAAGATCTGGGCGGCGGTGCAGATCAGGCGCGGCCCCAACGTGGTCGGGCCCTGGGGCTTGTTCCAGTCCTTTGCCGACCTGCTAAAGTTCGTGCTGAAGGAGCCGATCATTCCGTCCGGCGCCAACAAGGGCGTATTCCTGCTGGCGCCGCTGGTATCTTGCGTGCTCGCGCTCGCGGCCTGGGCCGTGATCCCGATGAATCTCGGCTGGGTGATCTCCGACATCAATGTCGGCGTGCTGTACATCTTCGCGATCTCGTCGCTGTCGATCTACGGCATCATCATGGCCGGCTGGTCGTCGAACTCGAAATACCCATTCCTGGCCGCACTTCGCTCGGCGGCGCAGATGGTCAGCTACGAAGTCTCGATCGGCTTTGTCATCATCACGGTACTATTGTGCGCAGGCTCGCTCAATCTCTCGGCCGTGGTGGAAGCGCAGAATACCCGCGGGCTTGGCGGCCTGATTGGCCTGCCGCAGCTCACCATCCTGAACTGGTATGTGTGGCCGCTGTTTCCGATGTTCGTGGTGTTCTATGTTTCGGCGCTGGCCGAAACCAACCGTCCGCCGTTCGACCTCGTGGAAGCCGAATCCGAGCTGGTCGCGGGCTTCATGACCGAATACGGCTCGACGCCGTATCTGCTGTTCATGCTGGGCGAATATGTCGCCATTACCACGATGTGCGCGATGGCGACGATCCTGTTCCTGGGCGGCTGGTTGCCGCCGGTGGCGCTGCCGCCGTTCACCTGGGTGCCCGGTGTGATCTGGTTCGTGCTCAAAGTATTCTTCATGTTCTTCATGTTTGCGATGGCGAAGGCGATCGTGCCGCGCTACCGCTACGATCAGTTGATGCGGCTCGGCTGGAAGGTGTTCCTGCCGTTGTCGCTGGCGATGGTGGTTGTCGTCGCCGGCGTGCTGCATTTCGCTGATATCGCGCCGAAATGAGGTCGCCATGAGCATCAACGTCAACGCCACGGCCCGTTCGCTGCTGCTATCCGAATTCGTGTCGGCGTTCTTTCTTGCCATGCGCTATTTCTTCCAGCCCAAGCCGACGCTGAATTATCCGTTCGAGAAGGGGCCGATCTCGCCGCGCTTCCGCGGCGAGCACGTGCTGCGCCGCTATCCCAATGGCGAGGAACGCTGCATCGCCTGCAAGCTGTGCGAGGCGATTTGTCCGGCGCAGGCGATCACCATCGAGGCCGGTCCGCGCCGCAATGACGGCACCCGCCGCACCGTGCGTTACGACATCGACATGGTAAAATGCATCTATTGCGGGCTGTGCCAGGAGGCCTGTCCGGTCGATGCCATCGTCGAGGGACCCAATTTCGAATTCGCGACCGAGACCCGCGAGGAACTCTATTATGACAAGGCGAAGTTGCTCGCCAACGGCGACCGCTGGGAGCGCGAGATTGCGAAGGCGATCGAACTCGATGCGCCGTACCGGTGAGGTGAGGGCATGATCGAACCGGATATCTCCACGTCATTCCGGACGGCGCGCGGCGCCGATCCGGAATCTCGCATCACAATCTCCAGATTCCGGGTTCGTGGACTTTGTCCGCGCCCCGGAATGACGGGAGGCTCATTCGCATGATCCTTCCGGCGCTGTTCTTTTATCTGTTTGCCGGCATCTGCGTCGCGTCCGCCGTCATGGTGATCGTGTCGCGCAACCCCGTGCACTCGGTGCTGTTTCTGATCCTCGCCTTTGTCAACGCGTCGGGCCTGTTCGTGCTGATGGGCGCCGAATTCCTGGCGATGATCCTGGTGGTCGTCTATGTCGGCGCGGTCGCGGTGCTGTTCTTGTTCGTGATCATGATGCTCGATGTCGACTTCACCGAGTTGAGCGAGGGCTTTCTGGAATATCTGCCGATTGGTCTCGTGATCGGCGGCGTGTTCATGGTGGAACTCTTGCTGGTTGGCGGCGGCTGGGTCATCAATCCGGCCGTCACCAAGGCGATCACGGCGGCGATCCCCAATAATGTCAGCAATACCGAAGCGCTCGGCCTCGTGCTCTACACGAAATACATCCATTACTTCCAGCTTGCGGGGCTGGTGCTGCTGGTCGCGATGATCGGCGCCATCGTGCTCACCTTGCGCCACAAGGCGAGCGTCAAGCGGCAGGACATCAACGTGCAGAACGCGCGGACGCCCGAGCTTGCGATGACCGTGCGTAAGGTTGCCTCAGGCCAGGGGCTGCAGGATGCCGACGCCGCGGAGTGGGTGCGATGACGATCGGGCTTGGACATTATCTGGCGGTCGGCGCGATCCTGTTCACGCTCGGAATCCTCGGCATCTTTCTCAACCGCAAGAACATTATCGTCATCCTGATGTCGATCGAACTGATCTTGCTGGCGGTCAATATCAACCTGGTGGCATTCTCGACCTTCCTCGGCGACATCGTGGGTCAGGTGTTTGCGCTCTTGGTGCTGACGGTTGCAGCCGCCGAGGCCGCGATCGGTCTGGCCGTGCTGGTGGTGTACTACCGCAACCGCGGCTCGATCGAGGTTGAAAACGTCAATCTGATGAAGGGCTGAGCGCGCATGATCCGGAAAAGCATGCCGTCGGGCTACGACCCGATGGGTGGGTACCGGTTTTCCCGGACAAACGCCTTCGTTTGTCCAGAGATCATGCGCAAAGGAAAGAGCTGATGGTTCAGGCAATTGTCTTCCTGCCGTTGCTGGGCGCCATTCTGGCCGGTCTGATCTCGATTTTCGGAGCGCAAGCGCGCAATCCCGGCGGCGATACCGTCGAGCACCACGACGACGCGCATGCAGCGGACGTCCACGACGAGAACGGTCATGACGAGCACGGCCACGACGATCATACGGTCGAGCCGCCGGCCGCCGGATCGCGCGCGGCGGAGCTGATCACGACCGGATTGCTGTTCGTTTCTGCAGGCCTTTCCTGGGTGACGTTGGTTGACGTCGGCTTCATGCATCACGACGCGCGGATTGCGCTCTTTCCCTGGATCACATCAGGCGACCTGCAGGTCATGTGGTCGCTCAGGGTCGATACGCTGACCGCGGTGATGCTGGTGGTGGTGAACACGATCTCCTCGCTCGTGCACCTCTATTCGATCGGCTACATGGACGAGGATCCGTACCGGCCGCGGTTCTTCGGCTATCTCTCGCTGTTCACCTTCGCGATGCTGATGCTGGTGACCGCGGACAATCTGGTGCAGTTGTTCTTCGGCTGGGAAGGCGTCGGCCTCATGAGCTACCTGCTGATCGGATTCTGGTACCAGAAGCCTTCGGCGAATGCGGCGGCGATCAAGGCCTTCATTGTCAACCGCGTCGGCGATTTCGGGTTCTTACTGGGCATCTTTGCCATTTTCATGCTGATCAACTCGATCGATTTCGAGACCATCTTTGCCGGCGCGCCGGGGCTGACCGGCAAGACCGTCGATTTCCTGGGCTGGCATGCCGACGCGCTGACGCTGATCTGCCTGTTGCTATTCATGGGCGCGATGGGCAAATCGGCGCAGTTTTTGCTGCACACCTGGTTGCCCGACGCCATGGAAGGCCCGACCCCGGTCTCGGCGCTGATTCATGCCGCGACCATGGTGACCGCCGGCGTGTTCATGGTGGCGCGGCTGTCGCCGCTGTTTGAACTGGCGCCGAATGCGCAGGCGGTGGTGATTTTCTTCGGTGCGACCACGGCGTTCTTCGCCGCCACCATTGGTCTGGTGCAGAACGACATCAAGCGCATCGTCGCCTACTCGACCTGTTCACAGCTCGGCTACATGTTCGTGGCGATGGGGGCGGGGGCCTATTCCGTCGGCATCTTCCATCTGTTCACGCATGCCTTCTTCAAGGCGCTGCTGTTTCTGGGCTCCGGCTCGGTGATCTATGCCATGCATCACGAGCAGGACATCCGCCATATGGGCGGCTTAAAGGACAAGATCCCCTTCACCTACATCGTGATGGTGATCGGCACGCTGTCGCTGACCGGCTTTCCGCTGACCGCCGGCTATTTCTCCAAGGACGCCATCATCGAATCCGCCTACGCCTCGGGCAATCCGTTGGCATTCTACGGTTTTCTGATGACGGTGGTTGCCGCCGGGCTGACCTCGTTCTACTCGTGGCGGCTGATCTTCAAGACCTTCCACGGCGAGCCGCATGACCAGGAGCATTATGAAGCCGCGCACGAGAGCCCGCTCTGGATGCTGATCCCGATCGGCATTCTCGCCGCCGGATCGATCCTTGCTGGCTTCCCGTTCAAGGAATTGTTCGCTGGCCACGGCGTGGAAGAATTCTTCCGCGAGTCGGTGAAAATGAACCCGCACATCATCGAGGAGATGCACCACATTCCCGAGACCGTCGCGTTCCTGCCGACGCTCATGATGGTCCTGGGTTTCCTGGTCTCCTGGCTGTTCTATATCCGCCGGCCTTATCTGCCGGTCGAGCT
Source organism: uncultured Alphaproteobacteria bacterium (assembly GCA_963769365.1). Classification (GTDB taxonomy): domain Bacteria; phylum Pseudomonadota; class Alphaproteobacteria; order Rhizobiales; family Xanthobacteraceae; genus Bradyrhizobium. The sequence goes on from CAVYLU010000002.1 coordinate 12,683, forward strand.
CGCCAACCAGCAGCCGATGCTCTACCAGTTCCTGCTCAATAAATGGTATTTTGACGAACTCTACGATCTGATTTTCGTTCGAACCGCAAAGTGGATCGGACGCTTCCTGTGGAAGGTCGGCGACGGCTACGTCATCGACGGTTTTGGTCCCGACGGCGTGTCGGCGCGGGTGCTGGATGTCACCCGCAACGTCGTGAAGATCCAGACCGGCTATCTCTATCATTATGCCTTTGCGATGCTGATCGGGGTTGCCGGATTGATCACCTGGTTCATGTTCGGCTTCGGAGGCCAGTGATGACAACCTGGCCTATTCTCTCCGTCGTCACTTTCCTGCCGGTGGTCGGCGCGCTGATCATCTACATCAGCCACGGCGATGACGAAGCTGCGCGGCGCAATGCGCGCTGGATCGCGCTGTGGACCACGCTGATCACCTTTGTGGTGTCGCTGATCCTGGTCTGGCGCTTCGATCCGGCCAGTGCGGATTTCCAGTTCGTCGAGAAGGCGTCGTGGCTCGCCACCGGCATCACCTATCACATGGGGGTCGACGGCATCTCGCTGCCGTTCGTGATCCTGACCACCGCGTTGATGCCGTTCTGCATCGTCGCGAGCTGGAAATCCGTGACGCTGCGCGTGCGCGAATACATGATGGCGTTCCTGATTCTGGAAACGCTGATGGTCGGCACCTTCTGCGCGCTCGACCTTGTGCTGTTCTATCTGTTCTTCGAGGGCGGCCTGATCCCGATGTTCCTGATCATCGGGGTGTGGGGTGGGCCGCGCCGGGTCTACGCCTCCTTCAAGTTCTTCCTCTACACGCTGCTCGGCTCGGTCCTGATGCTGCTTGCGATCATGGCGCTGTACTGGAACGCCGGTACGACGGACATTCCAACCCTGATGCACGCCGCGGTGCCGCGCAGCCTGCAGAAATGGGCGTGGCTGGCGTTCTTTGCGTCATTTGCGGTGAAGATGCCGATGTGGCCGGTTCATACCTGGCTGCCGGACGCCCACGTCGAGGCACCGACGGCGGGCTCGGTGATCCTGGCCGCGATCCTGTTGAAAATGGGTGGCTACGGTTTCCTGCGTTTCTCGCTGCCGATGTTCCCGCTGGCCTCGCAAGACTTCGCGCCGCTGATCTTCTCGCTGTCGGTGATCGCGATCATCTACACCTCGCTGGTGGCGCTGATGCAGGAAGACATCAAGAAGCTGATCGCCTATTCCTCCGTCGCCCATATGGGCTTCGTCACCATGGGCATCTTCGCCGGCACCCTTCAAGGCGTCGCCGGCGGCGTGTTCCAGATGGTCTCGCACGGCATCGTGTCGGGCGCGCTGTTCCTCTGCGTCGGCATCGTCTACGACCGCATGCATACCCGCGAGATTGCGGCCTATGGCGGGCTGGTCAACCGGATGCCGCTCTATGCGCTGGTATTCATGGTCTTCACCATGGCCAATGTCGGACTGCCCGGCACCTCCGGCTTCGTCGGAGAATTCATGACGCTGATCGGCACCTTCAAGGTCTCGATCCCGACCGCGGTGCTCGCTACGACCGGCGTGATCCTGTCGGCGGCCTACGCGCTCTGGCTCTATCGCAGGGTGGTCTTCGGCGCGCTGGTCAGGCCGTCCTTGATGAGCATCAAGGATCTGACGTTCCGGGAGTGCCTCACGCTGTTCCCGCTGGTGGCGCTCACCATCTTGTTCGGCGTCTATCCGAAGCCGGTGCTCGATATGTCGGCGGCATCAGTTCAGCAACTCGTCAACAATTACACCACCGCGGTGACGGCCGTGAAGGCCGCAGCGCTGCTGCAATAAATCGGGCAGCAGGATGGGAAAAGCGCCATGAGCTTTGAGAGTGCAGGTTATCCGCTGCAGCCGGTGTTGCCGGAGATGGTGCTGGCCGTCGGCGCCATGGTGCTCTTGATGGTGGGCGCCTATCGCGGGCAGGGCACGACCAAATTCATCACCGGCCTTGCCGTCTGCCTGCTGGTCTTGGTCGGCGTGCTGGAATGGATGTTGCCGGCCGGTAAACTCACGACCTTCGGCGGCAGCTTCATCGTCGACGATTTCGCCCGGTTCCTGAAAATCCTGACGCTGATCGGCTCGGCCGCAACGCTTGTCCTGTCGGCGGAATTCCTGTCCGATCCGTCGCGGCGCATCTTCGAATATTCGATCCTGGTGCTGCTTTCGACGCTCGGCATGATGGTGCTGATCTCGGCGGGCGACCTCATCGCGCTCTATCTCGGGCTCGAGCTGATGTCGCTTGCGCTCTACGTGGTCGCCGCCAGCAACCGCGACAATGCGAAATCGACCGAGGCCGGGCTGAAGTATTTCGTGCTCGGCGCGCTGTCGTCGGGCATGCTGCTCTACGGCGCCTCCCTGATCTATGGCTTCACCGGCACCGTCAGTTTTGCCGGCATCGCCGCCTCTGTGAAAACCGGCAGCGTCGGCATCGTGTTCGGCCTGGTGTTCCTCTTGGCCGGGCTGTGCTTCAAGGTTTCCGCCGTGCCGTTCCACATGTGGACGCCCGATGTCTATGAGGGCGCGCCGACGCCGGTGACCGCGTTCTTTGCCTCCGCGCCCAAGGTCGCAGCACTCGCCGTATTCACCCGCGTGGCGCTGACCGCCTTCCCCGGCATCGTCCCGCAATGGCAGCAGATCGTCGTGTTCGTAGCGATCGCCTCGATGGCGCTGGGATCCTTTGCCGCCATCGGGCAAAAGAACATCAAGCGCCTGATGGCCTATTCGTCGATCGGCCATATGGGCTTTGCGCTGGTCGGCCTTGCCGCTGGAACCGTCGAGGGCGCCCAGGGCGTACTGATCTATATCACGATCTATGTGGCGATGACGCTCGGTTCCTTCGCCATCATCCTCGCCATGAAGCGCAACGGACAGGCCGTGGAGCAGATCAGCGATTTCGCAGGGCTTTCGCGCACCAATCCGCTCCTCGCCTTCTTCTTCGCGATGCTCCTGTTTTCGCTCGCCGGCATTCCGCCGCTCGCGGGCTTCTTCGCAAAATTCTACGTGTTCGTGGCGGCGATCAAGGCCGGCCTGTTCACGCTCGCCGTCATCGGCGTGCTCACAAGCGTGGTGGGCGCGTTTTATTACCTCACCATCATCAAGGTGATGTATTTCGACGAACCGCTCCAGAAGCTTGACCCGATGCGCGTCGAGCTGCGCACGGTGCTGGCGGTGGCCGGGCTCTTCAATATTTTCTACTTCGTCTATCCCGGGCCGCTGGTCAGCGTCGCCACTTCAGCGGCGAAGTCGCTCTTTTAATGACCTTCATGCTCGGTCCTCGCGCCATAGTGGCGGGTTACCGGCTCGCAGCTTTCGATAATGTCGGTTCGACGAATGCGGAAGCGCTTGCCCGGGCCCGTGCCGGCGAGCGCGGACCGATGTGGTTTGTCACCTCCGAGCAGACGGCGGGCCGCGGACGAAGGAACCGGCGCTGGATCGCGCCGCGCGGAAATCTCGCCAGCAGTACCCTGGAAGTGATGGAAATATCGCCGTCCGTTGCGGCGACGCTGGGTTTTGTCGGCGGACTTGCAATCGAGGCAGCACTGCGAAAAGTAAGTGTCGAAGCATCGTTGCGATCGGCGGCATCCGACCACTTGGATTTTTCCCTGAAGTGGCCCAACGACGTCCTGGCCGGGCAAAAAAAGCTTGTCGGTATCGGGCTGGAAGCGGAGGTTATTTCAGGCAATGGCCTCGCGGTCATCGTTGGTATCGGCACCAATGTCGTGGCCGCCCCCGAGGGCATGCCGACGCCGGCGACCTCGCTTGCGGCGTTGGGGGTCCAGATCACCGCGGAGGAGTTGTTCGCGGAACTATCCGACTCCTGGACCGAATTCCGCGGCATCTGGGACGGCGGTCGCGGTTTCGGTGAAATCCGTAACTTATGGCTGGCGCGTGCCGCCGGCCTTGGACAGGCGGTTGCGATCAAGTCGGGTGGCCAAACCATCGAGGGCACCTTCGATGCCCTCGATGAGCTTGGATGCATGATCGTGCGGACGTCCACCGGTGCGCGAGTGCTGATCACCGCCGGCGACGTCTATTTCGGATCCGTGGCGTCAGTGGGAGCGGGCTGATGGCGCGGCCGGACGAACTCGTGTTTGCGCCGCTTGGTGGCGTCGGCGAAATCGGCATGAACCTGTCGATCTACGGGCTCGGCAATCGCCATCAGCGCTCCTGGCTCGCGGTCGATCTTGGGGTTTCCTTCGGCGACGAGGAGCATCTGCCCGGCATTGATCTGATCATGCCCGATATCCGCTTCCTCGAAAAAGAGCGGAAGAATTTGGTCGGGCTCGTGCTCACGCATGCTCATGAAGACCATTTCGGCGCCATCATCGACCTTTGGCCCAAGCTGAAATGCCCGATCTATGCGACCAAATTCAGCGCCGCTCTGTTCGAAGCCAAATGTGCCGCCGAGCGCAATCCACCGAAAATTCCGGTCACGGTCGTGCGCTCCGGCGGCCGCATCGACATTGGGCCGTTCAATGTCGAGTTCATTCCGGTCGCGCATTCGATTCCGGAATCGCACGCGCTTGCGATCCACACCGAGGTGGGTACGGTGCTGCATACCGGCGACTGGAAGATCGATCCCACCCCGATCATCGGCCTTCCGACCGACGAGCGGCGGTTGCGTGAGCTAGGCGATGCCGGCATTATGGCCCTGATCGGCAATTCCACCAACGCGGTGCGCGACGGACGCTCGCCGTCGGAGGCCGAAGTCGCAAAGACCATCGCGGACCTGGTCAAAACGGCCAAAGGCCGCGTCGCCGTGACCACGTTTGCCTCCAACGTCGCACGCATGAAGGCGGTGGCGGACGCTGCCAGGGCCGCCGACCGCGAGGTTGTCGTGATCGGTCGCGCGATGGAGCGTGTGGTACAGGTGGCGCGCGAAACCGGCTATCTGACGGGCGTGCAGGATTTCCGCGGAGCCGACCTCTACGGCCATTTTTCCCCCGACAAGGTGCTGGCGTTGTGCACGGGAAGCCAGGGCGAGCCGCGCGCGGCGCTGGCGCGGATCGCCAACAACGATCATCCGCAGGTTACGCTCAACAAGGGCGACTGCGTGATCTTTTCCTCGCGCACCATTCCCGGCAACGAGAAGGCGGTGGGGTCCATCGTCAACGGGCTGATCGCCCAGGGTGTCGAGGTCATCACCGATCGAACGCATCTGGTCCATGTGTCCGGCCATCCGCGCCGCGACGAACTCCGCGACATCATTGCCTGGACCCGCCCGCAGCTCCTGATCCCGGTCCATGGCGAGGCGCTGCATTTGTTCGAGCATGCCAAACTGGCGCGGGCCGCCGGCGTGCCGAAAGTGGTGACCTGCCGTAACGGCGATCTGGTAAAACTTGGTCCCGGCGACCCCGGTATCATCGACGAGTTGCCCGCAGGCCGGATCTACAAGGACGGAACCATCCTGGAGGACGCCAGATCGCGTGCCGTGGTCGAGCGGCGGCGAATGGGATTTGCCGGCTGCGCCTTTGTCGCCCTCGCCATGACGGATAAGGGGGAGCTCGCCGAAGATCCCGAGGTCGATCTCGTCGGCATCCCCGAAAAAAATACCGCCGGCGAAGAACTCGATGACATCGTGTTCGATGTGGTGGTATCGACGGTCGAGGGCCTGCCGCGGGCGCGACGGCGCGATCCGGATGCACTTGCGGAGTCCGTTCGCCGGGCGGTGCGCGCTGCCCTCAACGAGCAATGGGGCAAGAAGCCGCTCTGCCTCGTCCACGTTCTGATGGTCTAATACGGAGAAGACGATGCTCGGCCGGCTCAATCACGTGGCGATCGCGGTCAAGGACGCCGAGAAGGCCGCCAAAATCTATGGCGTGGGCTTCAACGCCGAAATCTCGCCCGCGGTACCGCTGCCCGAGCACGGCGTGATCACCGTGTTCGTGACGCTGCCCAACACCAAGATCGAATTCATCCAGCCGCTGGGTGCGGAGTCGCCGATCGCAAAGTTTCTCGAGCGCAATACCGACGGCGGCATCCATCACATCTGCTATGAGGTGTCCGACATCATCGCGTCGCGCGATGCCCTGATCAAGGAAGGCGCGCGCGTGCTCGGCGACGGAACGCCAAAAATCGGCGCGCACGGCAAGCCGGTACTGTTTCTGCACCCGAAGGATTTTTCCGGTGCGCTGGTCGAAATCGAGCAGAGTTAGGGACCGCAGAAGTTGGCCTACACCATCTCAACGGCGTTCGCGATCTACTTCGTGCTGTGGTGGGTCACCCTGTTCCTGACGCTGCCGTTTGGCGTGCGCAGCCAACACGAGGACGGCGGCGGCGCGCCCGGCACCGATCCCGGCGCGCCGATCGCAAGCCGGATGGGCCCCAAGCTGATCTGGACCACCGTGATCTCGGCGGTGATTTTCGCGATCGCGATGGTTGCCTATAATGCGGGGTATCTTTCCATCGAGCGGCTGTCGAAACTGATGGGAATGCCGTTCTAAATCTTGGATTGCGTTCGCCGGGGGAAGCAATGAATTTTCAGAGAATAGCAATCGGGCTTTTCGTGCTGCTCGTCGCAGCCCTTGGCGTCGCCTTCTACATCGACTGGAGAATGGCGGTCCAGCTCCGGACCGTGAAGGCTTTCGTCGAAGGCTACGTCCTTGCCGAAGCGGTTGCGGCCTGCGAAAAGGCCAAGAGCACGACGCCGTTCAAGTGGAACGGCGGCAAGCAGACCGCGGTGATCGGGTTGAACTCGGTCAAGCTCAACAAGGATACCGTGATCGCGAGCTACACGCTGGTCGCCGATAGCGTCTACTGCGACTATGATCCGATCAAGAAAAAGGCCAACATCGGGTCGAATTTCCTCGAGCGGGAAGCTTTTTAGGCGCTGCGCGTGACCACACCTGCGATCTCGCCCAGCAGTCTCCGCCACGCCCGATCGATCTCGGGCGACCAATCCTCGCCGAGAACATCGCGCAAGCTCGCCCCGATCACGCCGAAAAACGCCACGAATAATTCACGCGGCGTGCCGTAGGCATCGTGCGATGTCACCTCGCATTCGATCATGCGAAAGTGTCCCGTGCGCTCGCCGGCAAAATCCAGGATCGCCTCGATCGTCAGCGCCAGCATCGAGCCCTTGACGAGCTCGCTTCCCTCGCTCCGGAACATCGCCTCTGCCTCGGGATGTTCGCGGAATAGTCGGCGATAGACCAACGGCGTCAAATCCTCGCAGCGTTCGGAGGCGAGCTCAAAGCTCTGCTGGATCGGATTGGTGGAGACCATCGCGTCACGCGCAGCGGGCAGGTGAGATAAAAAAGAGCAGGGCGGTTAAGCCCTGCTCCAAAAATTGTGTCGACCCTATTTCCCCGAAAATTTGGATTTGATCTTGATTGACGGGACGACGCTGCTTGTGCGCGTCAGGGCTCCTCCCGAGACTTGGACCACCAGACTTCAGCCTTGCGGCCAGCCTGAACCTGAACTCGTAGACCATCTTTTTCGTCTTGTCATCATTTTCGGCAACGATTGTCCAAAATTAGAGCAAGCCGCGAAATGATTGGAATTTGGCCAGAAGGGAACGGCAGCGGTAGTTAGCGTCAGGTAGTGGGGTAGGGGGCAACAAGAGCCGCAACAACCCCTGATGCAGCCGGTTATTCTTGGCGGTTGCCGAAAACAAATCCGCCGTTTCGTTCTCGTGATCGCGAAATCCGGGGACTCCGATCTCGACTAGCTCGTCCCTATCGGATACTCCGGAGGCGGGTGGGTTCGTGATGCGCTGGCGGCTCCAAAAATTTCTTCCGATTGTCCTGATCGCACTGGTGGTGCAGATCCTGGCGCCGATTGCCGCCTGCTGGGCCGCCGGCATCGCCGCTTCCGATCCCTTAGGGTCGGCCTTGGGGTCGGTCTTGGGCTCGGCCTCCATCTGTCACGACAATGCGGTTGGCGGCCCTGCACAAAGCGATCAGGGCGGCGACCACCGCAGCCATAACGGCGCCTGCTCGATCTGCTGCATCGCTCAGGCCGCCACCGTCGTCGATACGCCGCAGCAAATGGTGGTGACGGCGCCCTACCGCCAACCCACGCTTGTGATCTGGCGCGACCAGGCGCCGGATTTGCCGGGGGCCCGCGCCGGTTTCATCGCCCAGGCGCGCGCGCCACCGCAATTGACGTGAACTTGGCGGCCATCGGCCGCCCCCAATTGTTCACAACATAACTTGCGGAGAATTTTCATGTCTATCCGTCTTTGGCGCGCGGGCGTGCCGGGGCTCGCGATGATGCTCGTTTCCTTCCATCAAAGCATCGCCCACGAAATCGTCGGCAATCGTTTCTTTCCAGCCACGCTCGGCATCGACGATCCCGGCGTGAACGACGAACTGTCGCTTCCGACCGTCGACAGCTTCAAGACCGGTGACGACCCGCCGGTGCGACAGCGCGATATATCCGGCGAGTTCTCCAAACGCATCACCGAGGATTTCGCGATTTCGTTCGGCTCAACCTACACCTTCCTCAGCCTGACCGATCCGACGGCAGCCGGCGCCAACGGATTCCAAAATCTCGAAACCACATTCAAATATCAACTCTACAAGAACCCGTTCCACGAGTTCGTCATGTCGGTCGGGCTCAGCGTCGAGTGGGGAGGCACCGGCGCGAAGGAAGTCGGAGCCGACCCGTTCCACACCTACACCCCGACCTTCTATTTCGGCAAAGGGTTCGGCGATCTTCCGGACACGCTGTCCTGGATCCGGCCTGTCGCGATCACCGGCCAGGTCGGCTACGCGGTCCCGGCCCGGAATTTCACGACAACCTTTGGCATCGATCCCGACAGTGGCGATCAAACCGCCGACACCGAATTTCATCCGCGGGTGCTGAACTGGGGCGGAACGATCCAATACAGCATGCCTTATCTGAAATCCGCCGTGGTGGATCTCGGCCTGCCGGAATTCATCAATCACCTGATCCCGCTGGTCGAGGCAACGCTGCAGACGCCGGTTGCAAATACGCCGACATCGGGCACGCTGACGACCGGCACCATTAATCCCGGCGTGATCTGGGTCGGAAGCACCTTTCAGTTCGCGATCGAGGCGCTGATCCCGATCAACCGGCAAAGCGGCAGCAATGTCGGGGTGATCGCCCAACTGCACCTCTATCTCGATGATATCGACCCGCGCGGCATCGGCAAGCCGATCTTCGGTGGACCGGTTGCGCCCGCCAATCCCTTTGCAAGGAATTGATCATGCGACGCTCATCTCCGTTCGGGATAATCCCTCTACTTCTGCTGTTCGCGACGGGCGAGGCGTCCGCCCATGCCTTGCTCGACCACGCCCAGCCTCGCGTCGGCAACAAGGTCGCCGAACCTCCGCGCGAGGTGACGCTCTGGTTCACGCAGAAGCTGGAGCCGGCCTTCAGCACCATCACCGTGACCAACGCCGCCGGTGACCGGGTCGATACCGGCAAGACCCGCGTCAACGGCACCCAGATGTCGGTGACGTTGCGGCCGGGCGGCAGCGGCACCTATCACGTGACATGGCGCGTGCTGTCGGTGGATACCCATACCACCGACGGCAATTTCACGTTTCAGGTCGGCCAGTAGGGCGATCGGGTAGCGGAAAAGACCAATGACCTGGTTCGGGGCGGAGATTGACGGTCCCATGATCGTCGTTCGTGCGATCCACTTCGCTGCCGCGGCGGTGACGGTCGGCGCCCTGATGTTTCGCGCCGTCGTGGCCGAACCTGCCTTGCGTTGCCAGCGAGAAGCACGCGCGATCGTGGATACCCAAGTTCGCAGCATGGCGTGGACCGGTCTCGCCGTCACCGTAGCCTCCGGGCTCACCTGGGTCCTGCTGCTGACGATGTCGTTGAGTGGCGAAGGCCCCGGCGAAGCGGTGATGTCCGGTGCGCTGCGCGACGTGCTCAACTTGACGCAGTTTGGATTGGTGTCGCAGGTTCGCCTGGCGTTCGCGGTCGTACTGGCGATTTGTCTGGCCTTGCAACGCTCGGCGTTGAGCCGCTGGATCGGGCTCGGGGCGGCCGTGGGCCTGATGGCATCAATCGCTTGGACTGGACATGCCGCATCGACGCTGCCCAAATTGGGATATCTGCATCTCGCCGCCGATGCCCTGCACCTCCTCGCCGCGGCTGCCTGGATCGGCGGCCTGGTGCCGCTCGCGCTTCTGCTCAACGCCGGAACAAAATATCACCTCTTGGCGTGGGCTTCGCTCGAGCTCGATGCGGTCCGGAGGTTTTCGTCGCTCGGCATCGTCAGTGTGGCAACGCTGATTGTATCGGGGTTGATCAATGCGTGGATTCTGGTCGGTTCATTCCGAGGAATGGTTGAAACCGAATACGGCTGGATATTGATGCTGAAGGTCATGGTTTTCACCAACATGGTGGTGTTGGCCACGGTCAACCGGCTTATTTTGACGCCTCGGATCGCGTTGCCACCGGGGAGCGAGGCGCAGGGCCATGCGCTTGGCCGACTGACGCGCAATACGGTCGCGGAGATCGCCTTGGGGCTTCTCGTCTTTGCCATCGTCGGGGTGCTCGGTACGTTGCATCCCGCAGCTCATCTCGTTCGGTAGGACTGCAGGAATAGAGGAGGAAGTCATGCAAATCAGGATGCTCTCGCTCGCATCGATCGCCGGCGCAATCATTGCCGCGTGCCTCATAACGCTGCCCCCCGCGCGCGCCGATGAGGTCAAGGCCGGCGACCTCATGATTACGCAGGCCTGGAGCCGCGCCACGCCCGGCGGTGCCAAGATCGGGGGCGGCTATCTCACCATCGAGAACAAGGGTTCGGCGCCGGACCGGCTGATCGGCGGTTCCGCCGATATCGCAAGCAAGGTCGAGGTGCACGAGATGGTCATGAATAACGGCGTGATGACGATGCGCCCGCTCGACAAGGGGCTTACGATCGAGCCCGGCAAGACGGCAAAACTCGCGCCGGGCGGTTATCATCTGATGATGTTCGACCTCAAGAGGCCGCTGAAGCAGGGCGACAAGCTGCCGGTGACGCTCGAATTCGAAAAGGCCGGCAAGGTGACAATCTCCCTCGATGTGCAGGGCGTGGGCGCGCAGGCGCCCGCGGGCAGCCGCAACAAGGACGGCAAGATGGACATGAAGATGCCCTCCGGCACGAAGATGTGAGACGGATGATACTCAACGCCACCGGTGCGCTTGCCGTCGCCGTTGCCGCCACGCTCGTCGGCTTTCGGGTGGCGGCGGATACGCCGCTGGCGATACATATCCATTCCGAGCGCGCGATGTTTCAGGTCCTGGTTTCGCCCGGCACGGTCGGAACCGACAGCTTCGTGCTGCAACTGATGTCGGGTGAGGGCGATCTCCTGCCGGTGAAGCAAGCGACGCTGGTCCTGACCCTGCCGGAGCGCGGCATTGGTCCCTTGGAGCGGAAGGCCGAGCTCGGAGCGGATCGTTATTGGCATGTCGAGGATGTCGCGCTCCTGTTTGCAGGGCGCTGGCACATGCGCATTGAGGCGCAGACCGCCTTCCGAAACATCACGCTGGAAGACGATTTTGACGTGCCGGCGAAATAACAGCCTGATTTTCATTGCAACGACTTGGCGCGTCGCGCGGCCCCCCGACCGATGAAATCTCAGGAAATCCGACCACTTAGCGGCTTTTGCTAAATCCCGGTCTTGTGTTTTCCGCCTCAATCCGCTTTCACTGGTGCTCGGTGCCAACTCTTCTGGTGTCATGATGCGATTATCGCGTTTTCTTCTCCCGATCCTGAAAGAGAATCCGAAAGAGGCGGAGATCGTGTCGCATCGCCTGATGCTGCGCGCCGGCATGATGCGGCAGGAGGCGGCCGGCATCTATGCCTGGCTGCCGCTCGGCTTCCGGGTCTTGAAGAAGATCGAGCAGATCGTGCGCGAGGAGCAGGACCGCGCCGGCGCGCTTGAACTGTTGATGCCGACACTGCAACTCGCCGATCTCTGGCGCGAAAGCGGCCGCTACGACGCCTACGGCCCGGAAATGCTGCGCATCACCGACCGCCACAAGCGCGAACTCTTGTACGGCCCGACCAACGAGGAAATGATCACCGAGATCTTTCGCGCTTACGTGAAATCCTACAAAAGCCTTCCGCTCAATCTTTATCACATCCAGTGGAAGTTCCGCGACGAGCAGCGCCCGCGTTTCGGGGTGATGCGCGGCCGCGAATTCCTGATGAAGGACGCCTATTCCTTCGACATCGACGAGGCCGCAGCGCGCCGGTCGTACAACAAGATGTTCGTCGCTTACTTGCGGACCTTTGCGCGAATGGGGCTGAAGGCGATCCCGATGCGCGCCGAAACCGGACCCATTGGCGGCGACCTCAGCCATGAATTCATCGTGCTGGCGGAGACCGGCGAGTCCGGCGTCTATTGCGACCGCGACGTCCTCAATCTGCCGGTTCCCGGCGAGGACGTCGACTATGACGGCGATCTTTCTCCCATCATCAAGCAGTGGACCTCGGTCTATGCCGCGACCGAAGACGTTCACGATCCCGCGCGCTTCGAGCGCGAGGTGCCTGCGGGCAAGAAGGTCCACACCAGGGGCATCGAGGTCGGCCAGATCTTCTACTTCGGAACCAAATATTCCGACATGATGAAGGCGGCGGTGGCGGGGCCCGATGGCGCTGAGGTGTCGATCCATGGCGGCTCCTACGGCGTCGGCGTCTCTCGCCTGGTCGGCGCCATCGTCGAGGCCTGTCATGACGATGCCGGCATCAAATGGCCGGAAGCGGTGGCGCCGTTCAAGGCCGTCGTCCTGAACCTGAAGCAGGGTTCGAATGAAACCGATGTGGCCTGCGAGATACTTTATCGCGAACTTTTGGCCGAAGGCGTCGACGTCTTGTACGACGACACCGACCAACGCGCCGGTGCCAAATTCGCCGCCGCCGACCTGATCGGCATTCCCTGGCAGATCATGGTCGGGCCCAAGGGTCTTGCCGAAGGCAAGATCGAGATCAAGCGGCGCAGCGACAATTCGCGCGAGAGCCTTCCTCACGCGGATGTGCTCGCAAGGATCGCCGGATAAATATTATCCACCGAGAGCGTTGTTAGCTGGCCAATCCGGCCACAATTGACCCCAAATCATGGGAGTATCGAACGATGGACGAGACCATGACCGAACAAGTCGAGACGCCCCCTTTCGCGCCCTTTGAGTGGATGTTGTCCGGGCGCTATTTGCGGGCGCGCCGCAGGGAAGGGTTCATCTCGGTCATCGCCGGCTTCTCGTTTCTCGGCATCATGCTCGGCGTTGCGACGCTGATCATCGTGATGGCGGTGATGAACGGCTTCCGCAAGGAACTCCTGGACAAGATCCTCGGCCTCAATGGACATCTCTTGGTACAGCCGCTGGAATCGCCGCTGACCGACTGGAAGGACGTCGCCGAGCGCATCAGCCAAGTGCAGGGCGTCAGGCTGGCCGCCCCGGTCGTGGACGGCCAGGCGCTGGCATCCTCGCCCTTCAACGCCTCGGGCGTGTTCGTGCGCGGCATCCGTGCCGACGACCTCAACAATCTCACCTCGATCGCCAGGAACATCAAGCAGGGTACGCTAGAGGGCTTTGACGCGGGCCAGGGCGTCGCCATCGGCCGCCGGCTCGCCGATCAATTGTCGCTGCATGCCGGCGACAGCGTCACGCTGGTGGCGCCGCGCGGCGCGGTGACCCCGATGGGCATGACCCCGCGCATCAAGCCCTACAAGGTGACGGCCGTGTTCGAGATCGGCATGTCGGAATATGACGCCGGCTTCGTGTTCATGCCGCTGCCGGAGGCGCAGGCCTACTTCAACCGCAACAGTGACGTCACCGCGATCGAGGTGTTCACCACCAATCCCGACCGCATCGTTGAATTCCGCAAGGCGGTGACGGAAGCCGCCGGCCGGCCGGTGTTCCTGGTGGACTGGCGGCAGCGCAACTCGACCTTCTTCAATGCGCTTCAGGTCGAACGCAACGTGATGTTTCTGATCCTGACCATGATCGTGCTGGTGGCGGCGCTGAACATCGTCTCCGGCCTCATCATGCTGGTCAAGGACAAGGGCAGCGATATCGCGATCCTGCGCACCATGGGCGCCTCGCAGGGCTCGATCATGCGGATATTCCTGATCACGGGTGCTGCGATCGGCGTGGTCGGTACCCTGACCGGTTTCTTCGTCGGCCTGATCATCTGCCTCAATATCGAATCAATCCGGCAATTCCTGTCCTGGCTCACCAACACCGAATTGTTTTCGCCAGAACTTTACTTCCTCTCCCGCCTGCCGGCCGAGATCGATGTCGGCGAGACCACCGCGGTGGTGGTCATGGCGCTGACCCTATCCTTCCTCGCCACGCTCTACCCGTCGTGGCGCGCCGCCCGCCTCGATCCCATCGAAGCGCTGCGGTACGAGTGAGGGGCTGATGGAGGAGCAGGGGGAAGAAGATGTACCGGTCATCTATCTCCACGAGATAAAACGCCAGTACATGCAGGGCGAGGTGCCGCTGGTCATCCTCGACGGCGTCAAGCTCGCGCTGTGGGCGGGGCAATCGGTCGCGCTGGTGGCCCCGTCAGGCTCCGGAAAATCGACGCTGCTGCATATCGCCGGCTTGCTCGAAAGCCCCGACGAAGGCGAAGTCTATGTCGCGGGCGCGCCGACCTCGCAGTTGACCGATATAGAGCGAACCCAGATCCGGCGCACCGAAATCGGTTTCGTCTACCAGTCGCATCGGCTGCTGCCGGAATTTTCCGCGCTCGAAAACGTCATGCTGCCGCAGATGATCCGCGGCCTCAAACGCTCCGAGACCATCAAGCGCTCGACCGAAATCCTCAGCTATCTCGGCCTCGCCGATCGCGTCAAACACCGGCCTGCCGAACTGTCCGGCGGCGAGCAGCAGCGGGTTGCGATCGCGCGCGCGGTTGCCAACGCGCCGCGGGCGCTGCTGGCGGACGAGCCGACCGGAAACCTCGATCCGAATACCGCCGATCACGTGTTCCAGGCGCTGATGCAGCTCGTCAAGGCGACCGGCGTCGCGATGCTGATCGCAACCCACAACATGGAGCTCGCCGGCCGGATGGACCGGCGGGTGTCGCTGGTCGACGGACGGGTCGTCGAGCTCGAGTAGTGTGGTTTCACGCAATCCAGATCGATGAAACGCGAACGGATCGCAGGCATGGCACAGGGTCGGCCGCCCCTCACCGATGCGCGGAGCCTGGCCCCAATCACGATTTTTTTATTCCTTCGTTATAGCCTGCAGAGCTT
Organism: uncultured Alphaproteobacteria bacterium; assembly: GCA_963769365.1. Taxonomy (GTDB): domain Bacteria; phylum Pseudomonadota; class Alphaproteobacteria; order Rhizobiales; family Xanthobacteraceae; genus Bradyrhizobium. The sequence continues at coordinate 27,868 of CAVYLU010000002.1, forward strand.
CAAAGTTGACGTCGAGGTCCCAAATCAAGGGTGGAATGATGTACGTCATTTAATGGCTCTTCAACCAAGGCTTGGAGCGAATATGGGCGAGGTTGTTCGATTTATCCCAAAGTCTGAGCGCGAGCGAGCCCGCCTGATTCGAGAAGCCCGCGCGATATATGACAGCATCTTCCCGCCGGCTGATCCGCTCAGCGAGCAGCAGGACAAGGCGACGGATCTGAATTCGTAAGGCGATTGGCGGCGGTGAGGACGAGCAGGCCCGACAATCCCGCCAATCGGGCCGTCAAGAAAGCTACCAGGTATTGAGCCTGCTAGTCTTTATGACCGAGCAGCTTGCCCGTTTGCCGGTTTACAAAATGAATCTTCGCGCAGGCGGGGCAAACGACCATTTCATGATCGTTGGGCCGCGCTTGGTCGCGCTTATCCAGCCAGTGCTGGACGAGCTGGCCTGTCGTCGGGCAGATGAAGGTGGTCGGGCCATCCATACAGTCATGATAATCGCCCTCGGATGCGCGCGAGTTGCGCTACCTCAAATCGGAGGCCGGGCGGACTGTAGATGTGCCGGATGATCCCGCCGATTTGACTGATAAATGCAGCCAATACGGATTGCGGCGTTGCGGCTCGCGAAGCACATAATCAGCCTGACGGAACACCGGTCGGCCGATGAGAGTAAATGCGATGCGTTCTGTTTTGGCCTTTTTGGCCTTTTTGGCCTTGGGCCTTTTGATCACTCTGTGCGCTGTTGCGGACGCGGCAGCGGTGCATCGCTCCAAACCGCCGAGGGTACAATTGCGCGCGCGCCAACCTGTCATCGTTCATCCCAGCCAAGGCGTGACGGCCCCCGCGCGCTTCGCCGTCCCGGGTTGGACAGACGATCAGACCCGGGATTGGTTGGATAGCGCCACCTCCTGCATTGGCTGCGGATAGCGCCTGGCGCGGTACCGCCAAGCCGACACGAAAACACCCTTGACGGCACTCTGGACGCCGATCGTGTTCAGGGCCTTGGTCGAAGACCCCAGCAGTTTCTCGTCGAAGGTTCGCTTAGACCGTTCCTAGTCTAGTAGCGGCTTACACGCGCCGCCGGCAAGGTTGGCAGCCCCCCTAGATTGGATTATCGGTCCGCTCTGGTTCGGTCAGAGGCATTCTCAAAGGCGATATACAATGAGATTTTTGCAATCGCCGGGCTTTGTGCCGCTTTAGCAGGGAGTGTGGGGCCTCGCCGTCCTGCGCCCAGGAGGGAACATTCACACGCAGCACCTATCGTGTTGGCAACGCCAGGCCTGACGGTTCAAGGGATTTAAATCCGATAGCTAAGGCCATTGGCAATCGCAGCCTGGCGCACGCTATTCGTGCTCACAGAACGGCCGAGGGTTTAGCTGCATTGCGTGCAGGACTGGGCCACGATCCAGGAAGCTACTTCGGCACGTCGATTAAATAGCCGGGTTGGCTGGATTCACGTGACTAATAGTAATGACGATGGCGTCGGTAGATTGGCCCCGGCGGTTCTGCGCTGGCAAAATAGGGATTGATCACGCATTGCGCCGGGCGGCCCGAGGCCGACAGGCTGCATTGCGGCAGCGAAGTGAAGCTGCAATCGTAATAGTTGATCGGGCCCCACACCTGCATGCAGATCGGATAGCCGGGTGCGTAGGTCTGCGCACTTGCCGGCGCTGCCGCCGTGAGTGTTGCGATCAGTGCGATCGCCAAGGGGATCGCCAAGGCCAGAATACGCATCAGAATTTCCTCCGGGATTGGTGGATGCGGCCGGACGGTCCGTCCGCGCTTGCATTGAAATAGGGATTGACGTCGCAATAGGCATCGCGCCCCGAGGCCGTGGCCTGGCATTGCTGATAGCTGACAAAGCTGCAATCGCCGCGGCTGCCGCCGAAATCGCAGCCCTTAATGCAGAACGGAAGGTCCCGCGCCGTAGCCGGTAACACGCCGATCGCGGAGGCGGCACAGCCAACCATCAGCGCCCACATTGCCCTTCGCATGCTGCCCTCCGATTTTGGCTTCGACCGTTGTTTTCCATTCGCATGCAGACAGGTCTCGCAAGCCCGCGTCAATTCACATTCGCGCGCTGGATTTACCCACCCTCAACTCACGCTCGCGCGAACCCTGATTGCGTCATTACCGCAACACCTTACGAGCTAATTGCGGTGGGTGGAGATGCCGCATCAGAATCATAGGTCTTTCGTGTCCTTTCGAATCCGAAGTTCGCTAGGGAGAACGCCGCAAGATGATGCGAACTTCGGAGAAGGGGCACTCGTCGAAATACTAAGTATTTGTACGTACGGGCTATTCATCCGATTTTAAGAGGTGTCGATCTACCGATAGAAGTGCTCCGATCAATTATTCGGAGGCTTCCCAAGTCCAGGCGAATAGCAAATGGCGCTCGAAGACATCGTCATCGGCGACCGACAGACATCCATTTCACCGATACTTGCGAAGCATCTGTTCGAGACGTCGCTCGATCTCATCATGATCACGGATCGGCACGGCCAATTTATTGAAATAAGCCCAAGCTCGATGACGATTCTGGGCTATCGGCCGGACGAGATGACTGGCCGAAATGGGATCAGATTCATTTATCCGGATGATCTCGATCGCACCCGAAACGAGATGCGCCCAAGCGCGTCGCGGCGGGCAGACGCAGAACTTCGAGACCCGCTACATGCACAAGGTTCTATTATGTCGCTCGCCTGGAGCGGGGTCTGGTCGGAGAGCGATCAGTTGCATTTCTTCATCGGCCGCGACGTGACGACGGCCAAACTTATGGAGCGCCTGAAGAACGAGTTCGTGGCGACGATGAGCCACGAGCTGGGCACGCCGCTCACCTCGATTGCCGGCGCACTTGGTCTTCTGGTCCACAATGCCGAGGCAATGCCGGCGTCCGCTCTGCGCCTGCTTACAATCGCAAAGGCGAATTGCCAGAGGCTGGTGAGGCTGGTCAGCGGCATTCTCGACTTGGACGAAGCCTAGTCGGGCGAAGTTGTCTTCGTTCTCAAACGGATCGAGATTCGCGCGCTCGTCGAACAGGCGATCGAGTCCAATCGCGGAGCCGCCGAGGGCGTCGGGATGCGCATTGGATTAAACCTCATCTCGGACGCCGGCGAAATGCGTAGCGACCCCGATTGGCTGCTCAAAAGCCGTCAATAACCTGCTCTCAAATGCGATCGCATTCTCTCTCCCTGGGGGCGAAGTGGTGGTGGGAATAGAGCAGCGAGGCCGAAATATCCCCGTCTCGGTACGGGACCACGGCCCAGGCATTCCCGACGCATTCAAGGGCCGCGTGTTCGAAAAGTTTGCCCAAGCCGACAACTCGGACGCGCGCACCAAGGGGGCGTCGGTCTCGGGCTGAGTGTCGTCAAGCAGATCGTCACACGGCTTGGCGGCGAAGTCGGATTCGCCGATGCGCCCGGTGGCGGGGCGATTTTCCATTTTGAGGTTCCTGGCTGGCAGCCGATTGGGACGGCATCCGAACTAGATGCAGATCCAAACGCTCAACTCCCGCCGACATTGAGGGTAAACCCGAGGTGCGGCCCGATGCCGGTGGATTCAATCACCAATTCTAAGGACGCGCGCTATGACGCGTCATGAAACGCCGCCGAAAATCCTGCGCGGCGATCCGCCAGCCTGGAGAGCGCGGAGCCATTGATTGAATGGGTCTGCCGTCCCCGTGCTCAAGCCCATGAACAACATCTCAGCTTGATCTTGGTTGGCCGGTGCGAGTGCAATTAATCGGAAGTAAACCCCGGACCGGCGCTAATCCCTTCCTTGGGTAGTGGGTCATTAATTGTGGCAAGGTTCTGTACTGGAAAATAGGCTCGTCGCCGCGCATATTTATTGGATGGCCAGCAGCATATGGACGACCGAACATTTCACCTGCCCCAATTGCGGGCTCGATTACGCCGCGACAAAAGAGCAGCATTCGGAGAGGCGTTCGGGCAGTTTCAGCTGCCAAGTTTGCAAGGCCGAGGTCCACGCATGGTCCGGCGTTTATGATTTCTTCGATTGGAGGGCCGCTAACGTGAGTTCGGCTCCTGCTTTTGGGAAAAAGAAGTAACTGCCGGGGTCGCCTTGAGGGCGTCCCGTTAACCAGTCTCTCTCTCCAGGGTCATTTCTCAAACCGACCCACTATGTCCCCCTCTTGACTTCTAGAACAAAATGGGAACATTGTTCCCTTTATGTTCTGGATGTCGGGAGGTGAGCATGTTGAGGATTTTCGTGGAAGAAGCCGCAGCGCTGGCGTCGATCACGCTATTTGTCGGGATGATCGCGATCTGGGCGCAGCTCATTCCTCAGCTCTGAGCGGCTGTCCCGCGGGCTTGGGGAAAAGCCGGATGGCGCGCAGCAATCGCGCGTTCCGCGTGGACTCCTCTCACTTGAGGCATCACCATTGCGGGGCGAGTCGCGCGCTTAAGCGCGGCGATCGCTCCCACCCCTGATGCCGAAAGCCCCAAGCGACCATGTCCAGCGCCGGATTCGTCCATCTCCACGTCCATTCGGCCTATTCGCTGCTGAAGGGCTCGATCAAGATCGCAAAACTCGGCGAGCTTGCGAAAGCCGATCGCCAGCCGGCGCTGGCGCTCACCGACACCGACAACCTGTTCGGGGCGCTGGAATTTTCCGACAAGATGGCCGGATACGGCGTCCAGCCTATCATCGGCTGCGAGCTTGCCGTCGATTTCGGCGACCAGGACCCCAACGCGCGCAATACGCTTGCCGCAGGTCCAACGCGGATCGTGCTGCTCGCTTCCCGCGAGCGCGGCTACCGCAGCCTGATGCGGCTCAACTCGCGCGCGTTCCTGGAGACGCCGGTCCATCAGTCCCCGCACATCAAGTTCGAATGGTTGCAAGACGACGCCTGCGACCTCATCGCGCTGACCGGCGGTCCGGACGGGCCGGTCTCGGCGGCGCTGCTCGCCGATCATGCGGGCCTCGCGGCGACGCGCTGCGACCGCCTCGCAAGCCTGTTCGGCGATCGCCTCTATGTCGAATTGCAGCGCCACGGCATCGAGAAGGAGCGCCGCGTCGAGGCCGGCTTGATCGATCTGGCCTACACAAAAGGACTGCCGCTGGTTGCGACCAACGAGCCGTATTTCGCGACCTCGGACGACTATGAAGCCCATGACGCGCTGCTGTGCATCGCGGGCGGGCACCTGGTCGCCGAGACCGATCGTGCCCAGCTCACCGCCGACCACAAATTCAAGACGCGCGCCGAAATGGCTGTGCTGTTCGCCGACGTGCCGGAGGCCTTGGCCTCGACCATCGAGATTGCTGAGCGTTGCGCGTTCCGGCCGACCACGCGCAAGCCGATCCTGCCGCGCTTTTCGGTGGGCGCTGGAGCCGAAAGCGACGAGACGGTTGAATTGCGCCGCCAGGCCGAGGAGGGCCTTGCCAACCAACTCAGGGTTCATGGCCTGTCGCAAGGCGCCTCCGAGGAGGATTATCGCGCGCGGCTTGCCTTCGAGATCGACGTCATCACCCGCATGAACTACGCGGGCTATTTCCTGATCGTCGCCGATTTCATCAAATGGGCGAAAGCGCAAGGCATTCCGGTCGGCCCCGGCCGCGGCTCCGGCGCCGGCTCGCTGGTCGCCTACGCGCTGACCATCACCGATCTCGATCCGATCCGCTTTGGTCTGTTGTTCGAGCGCTTCCTCAATCCCGAGCGCGTCTCGATGCCGGATTTCGACATCGATTTCTGCCAGGACCGGCGCGGCGAGGTGATTGACTACGTGCAGCAGCGCTACGGCCGCGATCAGGTCGCCCAGATCATCACCTTCGGCACTCTTCAGGCGCGCGGCGTGCTGCGCGACGTTGGCCGCGTGCTGCAGATGCCCTACAGCCAGGTCGACAAGCTCACAAAACTAGTGCCGCAAAATCCGGCCGCGCCGGTGACGCTAGCCGCGGCAATCGCGAGCGAGCCAAAACTGCAGGCGTTTCGCGACGAGGATCCCGTGGTCGCGCGCGCCTTCGATATCGCCCAGCGCCTCGAGGGCTTGACGCGGCACGCCTCCACCCACGCCGCCGGCATCGTGATCGGCGATCGTCCGTTGAGCGAGCTCGTGCCGCTCTACCGCGATCCGAAATCCGATATGCCGGTGACCCAGTTCAACATGAAATGGGTGGAACCTGCGGGCCTCGTCAAATTCGACTTCCTCGGCCTGAAGACGCTGACGGTGCTCGATGCCGCCCTAAAACTGTTGAAACGGCGCGGGGTCGATGTCGATCTTTCGACGCTGCCGCTCGAGGATACCGAGAGTTACCAGATGCTGGCGCGCGGCGATGTGGTCGGTGTGTTCCAGGTGGAAAGCCAGGGCATGCGGCGCGCGCTGGTCGACATGCGGCCCGACCGGTTCGAGGACATCATCGCGCTGGTCGCGCTGTACCGGCCGGGCCCGATGGCGAACATTCCGACCTATTGCGCGCGCAAGCATGGCGACGAGGAGCCGGAATATCTGCATCCGATGCTGGAGCCGATCCTGAAAGAGACTTTTGGCGTCATCATCTACCAGGAACAGGTGATGCAGATCGCGCAGGTGATGGCCGGCTATTCGCTCGGCGAAGCCGACCTGCTGCGCCGCGCGATGGGCAAGAAAATCCGCTCCGAGATGGAGAAGCAGCGCGAGGGTTTCGTTGCAGGCTCAGTCAAGAACGGCGTGCCGAAAGGGCAGGCCGAAATCATCTTCGAACTCTTGGCAAAATTCGCCGATTACGGATTCAACAAGAGCCACGCCGCGGCCTATGCGCTGGTGTCCTATCACACCGCCTACATGAAGGCGCATTATCCGGTGGAGTTTCTCGCGGCGTCGATGACGCTCGACCTCAACAACACCGACAAGCTCTCCGAGTTTCGAAGCGAGGCGCAACGGCTCGGCATCAAGGTCGAGGCGCCCTCGATCAACCGCTCCGGCGCTTCTTTCGAGGTCGCCGACGGCACGATCTATTACGCGCTCGCAGCATTGAAGGGCGTCGGACCGCAGGCCGTCGAGCTGATCGTCGAAGAGCGCAAAAAAGCGCTGTTTACCTCGCTCGCCGATTTCGCCGCGAGAGTTAATCCGCGCGCGATCAACAAGCGGGTGATCGAGAGTTTAGCTGCCGCCGGCGCCTTCGACGCGCTGGATGCCAATCGGGCGCGGGTTTTCGCCGGCGCCGAAGCGATCCTGGCCGCATGCCAGCGCAGCCATGAGGCCGCGAGCATCGGCCAGAATGACATGTTCGGCAATGCGGCCGACGCGCCGACCATCATGCTGCCCCAGGTCGAGCCATGGCTGCCGGCCGAACGGCTCAAGCGCGAATACGACGCCATCGGCTTCTTCCTGTCCGGCCATCCGCTCGATGATTACGCGACCATTTTGAAGCGGCTCCGGGTGCAATCCTGGACGGAGTTCTCCCGCGCGGTCAAAACCGGCGCGACCGCGGGCAAGGTCGCCGCCACCGTGGTGTCGCGGATGGAACGGCGCACCAAGACCGGCAACAAGATGGGCATCATGGGCCTGTCCGATCCGACCGGGCATTTCGAGGCGGTGCTGTTTTCCGAAGGGCTCGCGCAATACCGCGAGGTGCTGGAGCCGGGTGCTGCGGTGCTGCTGCAGTTAGGGGCCGAATTGCAGGGCGAGGACATCCGGGCTCGGGTGCTGCATGCCGAACCGCTCGATGACGCCGCCGCCAAGACGCAAAAGGGCCTGCGCATCTTCGTGCGCGATACCAGGCCGCTCGATTCCATTGCCAAGCGCCTGAACATGCCGGAAGCGGCCCTTCAGGGCGCCGCGGCCCGCGCCCCTCAGGCGAAGCCTATGGCAGCGGCGCCGAATGGGGCCGACGGCGATGTGTCCCTCGTCATCATGCTCGACCTGGAGACCGAGGTGGAAATGAAGCTGCCGGGCCGCTTCAAGGTCTCGCCGCAGATTGCCGGCGCGCTCAAGGCGGTTTCAGGTGTGGTCGACGTGCAGACGCTGTAGGTGGTGGCCACGAGCTGTTACCGGCGGCCTGCCAGAAATGCGAAGATTGCCAGTCCCTGTATCAGCGCGGCGACTACGTAAAAGCTGGCAGCGGCGCTTGGCGCCGAGCCTCCGGCCGCTGGCGTGAACTCGCGAATCAGGCCGAAGATTGCCGGGGCAAATGAGTAGGCGGCTTGCGAGATGGCAACGATGAGCGCCACCACGCGCTGCACGTCCTCCCCGACAAATTCGGTTTGTGCAATCAGCGGCGGCAGAAACGTCCCATTGCCGAAGCCGAGACCGAAAAGCACGACGCCGCACAGAAGGAGAGGAATATTCGTGCCTGCGGCAACAATGAATGAAATCGAACCGGCAGCTTGCACCTCGTAACTCGCGCAAGCCATCAACCGCCTGTCGGCGCGCGCGGGCATTGCCCAACCAAGCAGAGTTCGGCCGGCGATGGCCATGACAGTGACGAGCCCCATTGCCAGGCCGGCCTGCGTTGCGCCCAGCGCAGGCGACAACAACGAGAAGAGGTGCGCGGTCATGCCGATCTGCGCAAATAGCCCAAGTGCCATTCCGGCTGAAAGCGTCAGGAATTTCGGATCGCGCCACAGTAGCGATCCGGGAAGCGGGCCACGGCCGGTGACAAGGCGGGAACGCGGAGGTTCCCCGGCGACAGCGCCATCAGGAGCCAATCCCATTTGTTCTGGCGATCGGGAAAATACCAGATCGGCGAGCGCCCACATGACGAGTATCATGATCAGGCTGATTGCAGCGACCGCGATTGGAAATCCCAACAGGCCAATGGCGGTAGCCCATAGCGGCGAGAAAATGATGCCGCCGACATTGGCGCCGTTATATGCCATGGCGAGCGCTGCGGGGCGATCGCGCACGAACCACGGAGAGACGATGGCGTTGACGGCGGCGACGCCCATTGTCACCCAGCCTGCGCCGCTGAGCAGCGTTGCAGCGAAGAGCTGCCACGGGGTTATGGCCGTGGCCCAGGCGAAAACGCCGATAGCCAGCGCGAGAGCGCCGGTTTTGGTTACCGTGGGAATCCCAAAACGCCGATAGAGTATCGGTAAATTCGCTGTCACGATCGAGCCGATCAGGAAGTGTACTGTCACGGCCGTTGACACGACGGCCAGCGGCCACCCCTTGGCTTCGCGAATAGCCTGCAAGAAGACCGGAGGACCGTAGAAACCAAATCCCAAACCGAATACCGCAAGGACAAACGCCCCGCCGACGACCCGCCATCCATAGAAAGTGCCTTCACGCGCTTGCGTCACCATTAGCATCATCCCGAACCATTTCGATCGAACTGACTGCGATTTCGCCTGACGCCATGTCCATGAACATGTAGGTTAGCGTTCCACGTAGCTGTAGTTGGAACGTTTCGATAAAGATCGAAGTATGCCTTCGGGGCAGGCATAGTCCTCCACGAAGCTAGCGGTCGTCGGTCATGCTTGCTTAGGAATGGAGCTTCATATGTGCGAGATGTGCGGCCAGAATTCGCCTGATCCACGCGCGCCGTCGCGGCGCACTTTCATGCTCGCGGCCGCGGCAGTCGGGCTCGCTTTTGCGGGCACGGCTGAGGCCAAGGAAAAAGACAAGGAAGAAGAAAAGAAGAAGCCGCCGAAGCCGCAGAACGTGCTGTCGCCGGATGCGGCGCTCGAACGGCTGCGACAAGGCAATGCGCGGTACATCGAGGGCGTTTCGCTGCGTCACGATTTCAAGCATGAGCGGGAGGCGTTGGCCAAAGGCCAGAATCCGTATGCGGCAATCCTGAGCTGCGCGGATTCGCGGATTGCGCCGGAATATGCCTTCGACAGCGCACGCGGCGATCTCTTTGTCTGCCGCGTCGCCGGCAACTTCGCCAGTGACGAGACCATCGCCAGCCTGGAATATGCCGTCGCGGTGCTCGCGGTGCCCTTGATCCTGGTGCTGGGTCACGACAGCTGCGGCGCCGTCGATGCGGCCATCAAATCGCTGAAGGACAACACGACGCTGCCGGGACACATGCCCTCGCTGGTCACAGCCATTGCGCCGGCGGTGAAGGCGGTCTCGCAACAGGCCGGCGATACGCTCAATAACGCGATCCGGCAGAACGTGATCGACAACGTCGCCAAGCTTGCTTCCGCGACACCGATCCTCGGCGCCGCGGTCGAGCAGAAAAAGCTGAAGGTGGTCGGCGGCATCTACCGGCTAAAGGACGGCAAGGTCGACATGGTCGCCTGAGGACGAGCCGGTTCGCAATTCCTGCGCCCGCAGCGCTTCTGACCATGCGCAGCGCTGAGCATCCGCTTTGCGAATGATGCCGCGCGATCATCTGGGACTCCAACGACAGAAGCACTGCTTGTTACGGCCACGTGAGCGTTGTCACAGCAACCTTCCGGTCGATGCGACATCTTGCGCGCGGTCGCGGGGTGGTCCCGCACCGTTAACGGGAGAAACGAGGATGACACTTCCTACGAACGACGACTTTCCAAATCGCGAACTTTCGATCGAAGAACTTGAGGCGATTGCGGCAGGCTGGCCAAGCTGGGTTCACAGCGCCGTGCACGGACTCGAGCGTGCAGAAAGTGCGGCCGTGCACTGGATCGAGAGCCCGAGCGGAAAGAACACGCTGGCTAATGCGGGGGGCGAACTGGCCAATTACCTCCTTCACCTGTTGTGAACTGCCTGTCCAAAACGCGGCTCCGCGGCGAAACTCCTGGACTTTGCGGTCCAGGAGTTTTTGCTTTTGCGGGTCGTCCTCCGAACGATACGAGCTCGTCAGCCGCGATCGTCGACCACTCGTCTTGACGCGCGCTCAGCGATCCGGACACAACGACGCCGAACATTTCCGCGTGAGGCGCCCTGCGACAAATGAGCGTGGAACGTTTGTTTGGCGAGTAGTGCTGCGCCGTCACAGGACTCCAACGACAGAAGCACTGCTTGTCACGGCCACGTGATCGTCGTCACGGCAACCTTCTGGTGGATGCGACATCTTACCCGCGGTTGCGGGATGGCCCGCACCGTTAACGGGAGAAACAGAATGACGACACTTCCTACGAACGACGACTTCGCGATCCGCGAGCTTTCGATTGAAGAGCTCGAGGCGATCGCGGCAGGCTATTCCGTTTCGAGGTCTTCCGGCCGGACCCCGCGCCCTGTGCGCAGACTGTCGCGCGCCTGCTCGATCAGGCGCAAAAATCGCGGATCGTTTTCGAGCCGGTGTTCAAACCAGTCCTCCTCGGAAAGGGGACCTTGCTTCGCGCCGGCTTTACGAATTTTGCGGACCATGACTCGGCCTCCAACTCGGCCGCGGTCATCTTGGCGTGAACGGTCGTTTCGGCCAACTCGCAGAATAAGCTTTAAGGCCGCAGCTGCACAATGACATGCCGGCCCGGACGCTCATAACCCGCCATGCCCGCCTGCCACGCGCCTGCCTTAATGGCAGCGCCTTTCGTTCAAGCGGCGTTCAGCTGGCCGCGCGCTCAATGCGGACGTCGCAATTGAACCTTGGGCGGACAGAAAAGCCATGTGTGCCACCAGAACCCGTTCGATTTTCTCGCTTTTCCTGATGCTGCTTTTCGCCCTTCCGGGGATGCTGAGTTCCGCCACCGCACAGCAACAACAGCAGGAGAAACGCATCGCGCTGGTCGTCGGCGACGGCGCGTATGCCAAGGCGCCGCTCGCGACCGCAGCCAACGATGCGGGGCTGATCGCGCAAACCCTGCAGGCGGCGGGCTTCGACGTGGTCGGCGCCCGCGACCTCGACGGCGAGACGTTGCGCAAGAGCTTTCGCGATTTCGTCCAGAAAGCGGAAAGCTCGGGTCCTGGCACCGTCGCGATGGTCTATCTCGCGGGCTATGGAATGCAGCTCGCCGGCGAGAATTATTTCATCCCGGTCAACTCCTCGGTCAACCGCGACGTCGACATTCCGCCCGAGGGCTTGCGGATCAGCGACTACGTCCACCGGCTCGCATCGTTGCCGCTCAAGGCCTCAATCGTCGTGCTGGACGCGGCGCGCCAGCAGCCCTTTATCGAGGGCGGCGAGCCGATCGCGAGCGGGCTCGCGCTGGTCGAACCGGATCCGCACATGCTGATCGCGTTCAACGCCGCGCCGGGCACGATCGCTCCCAATGAGCAGGGGAACTACGGCGTTTACGCCCAATCGCTCGCCGAGATGATCCGCACCGGCGGATTGCCGCTGCCGGAGGTTTTCGACCGCGTGCGGCTGCGCGTCAACGACGCCAGCAAGGGTGCACAAGTGCCTTGGGACGCGCAGAAGATCGATGCGCCGTTCACCTTCTTCGATCGCGCGCCGGATGCGCCCGCGCAGGCGCCGCCGGATCAGGCCGCCGCGGCAAGGGCCAAGCCGATCCGCGATCTCGGCGTGCAGGACGCCTATGCCGCGGCGCTCGAACGCGACACCATGGCAGGCTATGAGGATTTCCTGGCTGCCTATCCCGGCGATGCGCTAGCCAAGCGCGTCCGCGCCATCGTCGCGGCGCGGCGCGAGGCGATCACCTGGGCTCGCACCTACCGGAATGACACGCCGCAGGCCTACTGGTCGTATCTGCGGCGCTATCCGGAGGGGCCGCATGCCTATGATGCCCGCCGCAGGCTCGCCATCCTGACCGCGCCGCTGGAGCCGCCGCAGGCATTCGCCGTGATCGACTATGACGTGGCGCCGCCGCCGCCGGAAGAAATCGTCTATGTCGATCGCCCGGTATTGTATTTCAGCGATCCGGATTTCGGCTTCGAGCCGCCACCGCCGCCGCCGTTTTACTTCTGCCCGCCGCCGCCGCCAGATTTCGTCGTCCTGGCGCCGCCGTTTGGGGCGGTCGGGCTGTTCGTCCTGCCGCAACCGGTGTTTGTGCCGATCCCGGTCTATGTCGCGGCGCCGGTCTATGTGGCGCCGCCGCCGAACAACATCATCTTCGTCAATATCCACAACAAGACCGTCATCAACACCGTCATCAACCAGCCGCCGTCGAACCGCGTGGCGCCGGGGGCTCCCAACGCTCAGTCGAACACCAAGGGCGGACCGGGGCAGGGGGGGCAGGGTGCAATGACGCCGGTCAGCACCGGTGCGCAGGTTCAAACTCCGACGCCGGTGAAGACAAAGGCCGCGGCGATCCAGAAAGGCGAAGAGCCGCCGCCGAGGAGCGCCATCATCAATGGCTCAGCCAAACCGATAACGTCAGGCACGCCGTCCGGTCAGAAGGGCACGCCAGCGACGACGTTGCAGACCAACGTTTCTCCAAACACGCTGCCGAAGGACAAGGCCTTGCCGGGCTCGAAGGAGGGAGTTCCGTTGCCTCCGGGTGTGAAGGGACCTGCTTCGGGCGCGGCGAACCCGAGCGCGAAACTGACCCCTGAAAACAAATCGGTGACGACCACCCCGACGACGTCTCCACCCGGTGCATCAGGTCCGGGAACCGCAGCCAGCCCGACAACCTTGGGTACCAAGGGCGGCGGTTCGGGTCCGGTCCCTGAAGCAAAACGTGTCGTTCCCGAAACAGAGCACACCCGACCGGGGGTGACGCCACCACCTCCGCCGAAGCCGGCGGCAGCGCCAACACCCCCTCCACCGGTGGCACATATTGAACCCCTGCGCCGTGCGCCACCACCCCCGCCGCCACCGCCGCGTCCGGCGCCGCAGATAGCGAGGCCAGCGCCGCCATCGCCACCCCGGCCGGCACCACCGCCGCCGCCACCGCGGCCGGCGCCCCAGATCGCCCGGCCGGCGCCACCGCCGCCGCCGCGGCCACCTCCGCCGCCGCCACGGCCGGCTCCGGCCGCTGCAGCCAAGAAATGCCCGCCGAACGTCGCTAGATGCTGAAGGCCGTGCCGGTCAGGCCCGATTGGGGTTTGACCGCACGCTGTGGCCGTCTTGGAAATTGCGCTGGAGCTGGAGTGTGATGACTTTGATGAGGTGCTACTTCATCGAGGTATGCTCGCACGAGACCATCGGGTTCATGTCCGCGAAGGTGCCGTGCGGGTTGGCCTTCCAGGCCCAGACGTGCAGCTCGTAGAACGGACCGAGGCCGTAGCGATTGGGCGCGCCGTTGAAGTTGAACAGATGACCCTGCAGCGAAGCGGGTCCCTTTGAGGTGATATATTCGACCGCGACCAGCTCCATTTTGCCGTCGGGCTTCGGCTCATACATGACCGCTTGCGGTTGTTTGATATCAACACCGTCGCCGATGAGTTTGGCATTGACATAGTGAATGCCCATGGCGCCGCCATCGATGCCGCTGGCACAGGGTATCGGCGCATAGCCCTCGGAAACGGCGACCGAGACGTCCTTGAAGCGATCATTGGCGGCGCGCACATGCTCGGTGAGAGCGTTGTGGGCACGGTCTGCGGCGAAGGCGCTTCCAACCACGAGCAGCGACAGCAGAGCGAATTTCCTGGCCCAGAAAATTGGGTTCAATTTTTTCTCCTTAGGTTCAATCAAAAAAGACGCGCGCGGCCGATAGGAAGCCATGCGTTGAGACGACCGCGTCATTGGTGACCGCCAATGGCACGTGCTAAAGTTGAGAGCCGCGGCGGTAGATAACTTGAGACGGGGCGAAAGACTTTGCCTTGCGCTCTATTTTTGCCCTAGAAGCGCTTGATTTTTGATCGAGTAGGCGTCGCCCTCTCGGAGGCCGGTGTGCAATTTCTTTTTTCCGATCACACGCTTGATACTGACCGGCGCGAGCTACGCCGCGGCGGCACGCCGGTTGCCGTCGAGCCGCAAGTGTTCGATCTGCTGACCTATCTCGTGCGGAACCACGGGCGGGTCGTCAGCAAGGATGATCTGTTCGCCTCGGTCTGGGGCGGCCGGATCGTGGCGGATTCGACGCTTGCGAGCCGCATCAACGCCGCGCGCAAGGCGATCGGCGACAGCGGCGAGGAGCAGAAGCTGATCCGCACCATCGCCCGCAAAGGCGTCCAATTCGTCGCCGATGTGCGGTCTGCGCTCGAGGGGATTGAACCGGCGCCTGCCGCCGATCTGCGGCGGAGTGGCTTGCATGATTCCGCGCGGCCGTCGCTACCGCCCTCCGACCGGCCCTCGATCGCCGTGCTTCCCTTTGTCAACATGAGCGGCGAGGTGGAGCAGGAATATTTTTCCGACGGCATCAGTGAGGACATCATCACTGCGCTGTCCAAGCTGCGCTGGTTCTTCGTCATCGCGCGCAACTCCTCTTTCGCCTACAAGGGCAGATCCGTCCACTTGAAAGAGATCGCCGAGGATCTCGGTGTCGGCTATGTCGTCGAGGGCAGCGTGCGCAAGGAAGGCGGCCGCGTGCGCATCACCGTGCAGCTCATCGACGTCGCCACCGGCCGCCATCTCTGGGCCGAGCGTTACGACCGTGACCTGGCCGATGTGTTCGCGGTGCAGGACGAAATTACCGAAGCGATCGTGGCCGCGATCGAACCGCAGCTCTACGCAGCCGAGAACTTTCGCGCTCAGCGCAAGCCGCCCGAAAGCCTCGACGCCTGGGATCTGGTGATGCGGGCGCTGTCGCATTATTGGCGCGTGACCCGCGAGGACAATATGGCGGCCCAGGCGCTGCTTAAGCAAGCGATCGCGCTCGACCCGAATTACGGCCAGGCGCTCGGGGTCCTTTCCGTCAGTCTTGCCTTCGATGCCCATATGGGTTGGGCGGACGCGGCAACCACCGTACCGGCCGCCGAACGTGCCGCGCTGGCGGCGATCCGGGCCGACAGCGAGGATCCCTGGGCGCATCTCGCGCTGGCCACCGTTTATGTGAACCTGGGGCGTTTGGAAGACTCGCTGGCCGAGTTCGAGTTGGCATTGCGCCTCAATCCGAACTTTTCATTGGCGCAGGGCTACTATGGCCTGGGGCTGTCATATTGCGGTCGCTGGGAGGACGCCGCCGAGGCGGCCCGCCGCGCGCTTCGGCTGAGCCCGCGCGATCCGTTCTCGGCGATCTACAGCGGCGTTGCCGCCTATGCCGAGTTCGTCGGACGCAATTACGACGAGGCGACGCGACTGGCGCGCGACGCCATCCGTCAGCGCTTCGACTTCGTGGGCGCGCACCGCATGCTCACTGCCGCCGCTGCCATGGCCGGCGAGACCGAAGTCGCCAAGGCCGCGCTCCAGGAGCTGCGCCGCGTCCAGCCCGACATTTCGCTCGCCTGGATGGCGAGCCACTTGAACCGCTTGCCGATCAAGGCGGACGGCGAGCGCGAGCACTATCTGGAAGCCTTCCGCCGCGCGGGCCTCGACTAGCTCACGGCAGCGAAGTGCTGCGTGATGGATTGCGGCTGGTAGAGCAACGCGAGGCGGAGGATGCGAGCAAGCTGAAGGCCTACAGGCAGCCGCTCGCGTCGGCGTTGGTGCACTGGATCGAGGCGAATTCAAAGAATTTAGAAATATCGAAGACCTGCAAGCCTATTTGAACGACCTCTCGGAGAAGGTCATTTCCAAGACGGCTGGATAGCTCCCATGGCGGAGCGGAGATGGCGCGTCTGCCTCGGCGCTGCCGCAGAACTCGACTTTGCGAATATCGTCAAATGGAACACTGAGAATTTTGGCGCGCGACAATCTCGTGTCTATCAGAATACGCTCGTTCAGGCGATTGGCGAACTTGCCGCCGCATGCCCTTGTTAGTCCGCATTACTTGTTCAATTCCTTCAGAATGGAACGCTCGCCGTCTCTCGCCCACGCAATGGCAGCGCTTGCAACGGTGAACTGGTCGTCGAACAAGACGCCGTCGCTGATGGCACATAGAACACCCGAGGCAATGACAGATGTCATGGCCTCCCGAAGATCCGAGTGTGTCACGAAGCTCACGACACTATCCCTTCCCGCTATCGCTCCCTGGAGCCTCTCGTCCAATTCAACGACCGGGCCAGCCGGCTCGAAGTAGTACTCGAAGCCCGCATCATGCCCCTTGTACTTGCAGGGAAGGAATCCGGAAAAAGCGCGAACATCGAAGTCGGTGTCGAGATCCACATCAAAACCGTGAGTCCGAAGGTTTTCCGCCCACTGTTCGGGCGTTGGCATCCGTTCGTCAGCAAGAAACACCTGGATCATCACTGACATGTCATCCTCCGTATGCCTTCCGTTTGGTCCAACGGATTGCGATTGAGCGGCGTGCCCGCACCGATGCCGGCAAGGGAGAACCCGGCTGCACGGCGCGTTCCCTCTAACCGTGCATTAACGGGCGGTAAAACCATGCGGTTAGATTTTGGTGCCATCGTGGCGGGATGCCAGCCCATGCGCCCGAGTCGTCTCCGGCGCTACCCGGATCAATAACCCTGTGATTGTGCGCAGCAATCGCCGAATGATCTTGAATCCCGTTCGGTAGCCGGAGAAAAGCGCGTGCCCCTCGCGGCGCTGCGAAGGCTCGTTTCAGGCTTCCGAGAACGGATCAAGTAGCGGCACCCCGGTTACGACAATGTCCGCGACATTGCGGGTCGCAAATGTCGGGCCGTGCACTTTGGCAGTCGCCGCCAGCAGGCCGTCGATTAATGGCAACGGATTGGGAATTCCCAGCAGCGCCCATGCTTCCACGACCGATGAGGCCGGCATCCCTCTTGGGCGCCTGAACCTCAACGCGCACAAGA
Source organism: uncultured Alphaproteobacteria bacterium (assembly GCA_963769365.1). Classification (GTDB taxonomy): domain Bacteria; phylum Pseudomonadota; class Alphaproteobacteria; order Rhizobiales; family Xanthobacteraceae; genus Bradyrhizobium. Next base: position 45,393 of record CAVYLU010000002.1, read on the forward strand.
CCTCGCGCCGCCGCGCGACGACGGTGCGTACGGGTCGCCTCGCGCTGGGATTTGCTGGCCATAAGTCCTTCTCAAGTCGTCGAGATTTATTCCGGTGATATAACCGGATAACGAAATTGAAGCAGAATCATTTTGGACCCGGTGTTCGGGTTACGGCGGGGCATAAACCAACGAGCCATCCCGATCGAAACGCAGCAGCGTCCCCCGTTCGTAGCGCTGGCCGGCGACGACGTGCTCTCGCGCCAGCACGGCAGACGCAAGGCGCCCGTTCTGATGGAAGTTCAACGCCAGGATCAAATTGTCACCGCTGGCGCAGGGAATACCATCGACATCGCGATCGCTTGCCAAATGGAGAGAGCTGACGCGCTGGTTGGGGTGGAACCACACCAGCGTTCCGCCAAGGCAAGGCAGGCCGTCGATCTCTTGGTCCGCACCCAATTTCACATCGTTGAGGCGTCCATCCTCGCGTCCGCGGTAGTAACGGAAGAAAGAGCCGGCGCCGAACCGCTGCGTGCCAAAAAGCCATTCACGGGACAGCATCGCGCCGATGAGGTCACCCTTGCGATCGAACCACGCCTCACCGACCCGGCATGGGATGCCGGCAACCTCGACGTCCCTCTTGAAGATGACGACCCACGGCCGGCCATCCGCCCATCGTTTCGTCACCTCGTAGGCATCCGCCGGAAGCGTCGCCAGCACGCTCTTTGGCGCGGCCGCGCGAACACTCCTCGCCGCATCGGCGACAAGTCCCGGCGGCTTGCGCTTGCGGCGGACCTCGTTCGCAGCCGCCGCCCTCAAGTTCCCCAGGTCGGGGCTGGTCAGCTGTTCCCACACCACGTTGATCGGCATCACGGGATCATACATCGCTCCCACCAGATATGGATAAGGCTGCCAATCGCGGTCGTTGACTTCCCAATGCCCTTGAATGCGCAGCTTCAGCACTTCACCGACATAGGCCACGAGGTGATCGTAGATTTCCCGCTGCGCCCGCTCGATCCCGATGCCTTCCACATACGCCGACACCACATCAAGGCTTTGATACGAGAGGTCGAGTTCGTCTTTCGTCTTCGACATCGTCGAACGGAGCTGGGCGACCAGCGGGTCGATATTTTCTGTCAGACGATGTTTGTGCGCCGAATGGTACGCCCAGTGCCCGACGGAGCTTTGGCGCCCGTGCTTGGCGTCTTCTCCAACCTTCGCCAACCAGCGCGCGAACCCGTGAAAGACGTCGGCCGCATAGATGTCGCCCTTTCCTGCAAGCCCCGCGACCGTTTTGCCGAACACCACCAGATAACGCTCGCCCTCGAGCTCGTACACCGACTGATGCAGCGACGTTGGCTCCAACGCCACCGAGAGATCCGGGCGCGGCAGGGCACCGGATGAAATCAGCTCCTTCACCTGGCGCTTGGTCAGGCGACGTTGGTTGAGGGTTCTCTTTGAGCCATCGGCAAACATCTCGCATCCGGGGCCGGGCGCAAAAATACCCGGCGCGATCGGGCGACGCCGTCATACAGAGCAACTATGCTGAGAAGTAGCCCGGCGATCGGGCGGCCTCAAGGCTGGCGCTGACGCCCCCCGCCTTCGGCGGCTGCGGCCTTGACCCCGCCCGCTCACCGGTCTGTTGGCTTTCCACGCGCACGGTCGGAGACCGAGCGCAGTCAACCCATGGCGTGACGGCCGGGATTCCATTTCTGGCGGCGTGCGAGCATCGTGTTGAGAATGATGATCAGCTTGCGCATGCAGGCGACGAGCGCAACCTTCGGCTCCTTTCCCTTGGCAAGCAGACGCTGATAGAAGGCCTTGAGCACCGGGTTACACTGCGTAGCTGCGCCAAGACAGGGCATGTAGATGGCGTTTCGCACCCAGCGGCGGCCGCCCTTGATGTAGCGCTCGCCGCGCCACTTGCCGCCATCACCGCCTTGCCCACTTGGTATTTCCTCAGCCAGGCAACCAGCTTGCGATGACCTTGTGCGGTGTTCGGGAACGTCTGCCGCAATGTGAATCTGCGAATGCAGGCATCCACCTTGTCTTTGGCCACGTCAATACCGACGACAACGAGATCGTTTTGTGCCATCTTCTACTCCCTTCCTTGCTCGGTTCGGGCTCGAAGCCCTTGCAACTATTCGGGTTGAGGAAGACCACCGGAGCTGTCCCTTGCTCTGATCTCAGGCTCTGCCGCCTTTGGGGCGTCACGGGCTCAGTTCCAGCGACGGGCGGTTTTGCGAGAACCGCCCGTTCGCACATTCTCGCAGATTTCGCGGACACAAGGGGCGTTGGCGGCTCTGTGGCAGCCACCTCGGGCGAGCCGAGGCGTGAAACGCGTTAGCGCTGTACCCATGGATTGGCGCGCCTCGGAAGATTCGAACCCCGCGCCCCAAAGTCGTCCGCCGGCCCCCAAGTTTACTTGCCGGATAGCGGCCAAAACGGCCCGTATTTCCTTGCTTCTCGCTGAAATCCGGCTATATACCGCGCCATCTCACACGGAAACATGGCTCAAAAGGCCGTCCGGTGGCAGCCGGGCCGACAAGGCCCGCTTGCTCACACGTTTCCGGAGGAACCAACCGGAGAATTTTTGACATGGCGCTACCCGATTTTTCTATGCGTCAGCTGCTTGAGGCTGGCGTCCACTTCGGTCACCAATCGCACCGCTGGAATCCGAGAATGTCGGATTACATTTTCGGTGCCCGCAACAACATCCACATCATCGATCTCGCCCAGACCGTGCCGATGCTGCATCGCGCGCTGCAGGCCGTCAGCGATACCGTTGCCAAGGGCGGCCGTATACTGTTCGTCGGCACCAAGCGGCAGGCGCAGGACGGCGTCGCCGAAGCCGCCAAGCGGTCGGCGCAGTATTTCGTCAATTCGCGCTGGCTCGGCGGCACGCTGACCAACTGGAAGACGGTGTCCGGTTCGATCAAGCGTCTGCGCCAGCTCGAGGAGATGCTCGGCTCCGGCGAGGGCGCGCAGGGCGCGCAGTACACCAAGAAGGAACGGCTGACGCTGCAGCGCGAGCGCGACAAGCTCGATCGCTCGCTCGGCGGCATCAAGGACATGGGCGGTCTTCCCGACATGATCTTCGTGATCGATACCAACAAGGAAGACATTGCGATTTCCGAAGCCCAGCGGCTCAATATTCCGGTCGCGGCCATCGTCGATACCAACTCCAATCCCAAGGGCATCACCTATGTCGTGCCCGGCAACGACGACGCCGGCCGCGCCATTTCGCTGTATTGCGACCTGGTGGCCCGCGCGGCGATCGACGGCATTTCGCGCGCGCAGGGCGATGCCGGCATCGATGTCGGCGCCTCCGCCCATCCGGCGCGCGAGGAAATCCCGGCAACGCCGAAGCCTGCGGGCTTCCAGGGTCTTGCAGGGCCGCGCGGAAGCGCCGACGACCTCAAGAAGCTCACCGGCGTGTCCGGTGCGATCGAGAAGAAGTTCAACGACCTCGGCATCTTCCATTATTGGCAGCTCGCCGAACTCGACCACGATACCGCGCACAAGATCGGTGAAGAGGTCGGACTTCCGAGCCGCGCCGATAGCTGGGTTACCCAGGCCAAGGCGCTCACCGCGGAAGCGGAATAACGTAATGCGATGGCCGGATTTCCTTCCGGCCACGATTTCCTTCTTTTGCAATTTCCTGGCGGAGGACGGCGGCGCGGCGGCGAGGGCCGCGGCACAATTGCCCTGACAGGTCAAAGGACGTTCAACGATGGCAACGATCACAGCAGCGATGGTCAAGGATCTGCGCGAATCGACCGGCGCAGGCATGATGGACTGCAAGGCGGCGCTGACCGAGAGCGGCGGCGACCTGCAGGCCGCCCAGGATTGGCTGCGCAAGAAGGGCCTGTCGAAGGCCGCGAAAAAGGCTGGCCGCGTCGCCGCGGAGGGGCTGATCGGCGTGGTGACGTCAGCCACCAAGGGCGTTGTCGTCGAGGTCAATTCCGAGACCGACTTCGTCGCCCGCAACGAGCAGTTCCAGGGTCTGGTCAAGATGATTGCGCAGGTCGCGCTTGACGTCGGCGCCGACGTCGAGAAGATCAAGGCCGCCAAGGTCGGCGGCGTGACCGTGGAGACCGCGATTGCCGACGCGATTGCGACCATCGGCGAGAACATGACGCTGCGCCGCGCGGCTTCGCTCCAGGTCGCCAAGGGCGTGGTGTCGAGCTACGTCCACAACGCGGTGATCGAAGGCGCCGGCAGGATGGGCGTGATCGTGGCGCTCGAATCGGCGGGGAAGACCGATGAGCTCGCTCATCTCGGCCGCCAGCTTGCCATGCATATCGCCGCCGCCAATCCGCAGGCGATCGACCCGGCCGGGCTCGATCCTGCCGTGGTGAAGCGCGAGAAGGAGGTGCTGGCCGACAAATACCGCCAGCAAGGCAAGCCGGAAAACGTGATCGAGAAGATCGTCGAGTTGGGCCTCAAGACCTTCTACAAGGAAGTCTGCCTGCTTGAGCAGGCCTTCATCCACGACAGCGCCAAATCGGTCGCCCAGGCCCTCAAGGAAGCTGAGGGCAAGCTCGGCGGAGCTGTGAAGATCGCCGGATTTGTGCGCTATGCTCTCGGCGAGGGAATCGAAAAGCAGGAATCGGATTTCGCCGCCGAGGTCGCGGCCGCCAGCGGCAAGAAGTAGCCGCCGGAACTTAACCTTGCGGCGGGTCGCGCCGGAAGCTGATCGCGCGGGAAGGGAAGCTAAATGGCCGAGCCGGTCTACCGTCGCGTGGTGATCAAGCTGTCAGGCGAATATCTCGCCGGCACGCATTCCTTCGGCATCGATCAGCCGACCATTGACCGGATCGCCGACGAGCTGATCGCTGCCCAAAAGCTGGACGCCGAGGTCGCCGTCGTGGTCGGCGGCGGCAACATCGTCCGCGGCGTCGAAGTGTCGTCGCGCGGCGTATCGCGCACCACCGGCGACACCATGGGGATGCTGGCGACGGTGATGAATTGCCTGGCGCTGGAGGCCGCGATTGAGCGCAAGGGCGCGGGCGCACGAACGCTTTCGGCGTTCGTGATGCCGCAGATCTGCGAGCTGTTCACCCGCGGTGCAACGCACAAATATCTGGCCGAGCGCCGCATCGTGCTGCTAGGCGGCGGAACCGGCAATCCGTTCTTTACCACCGACACCACGGCGGTGCTGCGCGCAGCCGAAATCGGGGCGCAGGCGGTGCTCAAGGCCACCAATGTCGATGGCGTCTATAGCGCTGATCCCAAAAAGGATAAAACCGCCAGGCGATTTGACCGTTTGACGCATTCCCAGGCCATCGAGGGTGGCTACAAGGTGATGGACGCGACCGCATTCGCGCTTGCCCGTGAGACGTCGCTGCCTATCATCGTATTCTCGATCGCCGAACCGGGCTCGATCGGCGCGATCCTGCGCGGCACCGGTCGCGGGACGATCGTCGCCGGCTGACCGGCTTCTAACTCGCCGGACGTGCGACCGGTCGGGCGCGTCGACGAAGGCGTATCAGGAGGGAGAGCGTTATGCCCACGGGTAATTTTGACATCAACGAATTGAAGCGCCGCATGCAAGGCGCGACCCAGGCGCTCAAGCATGAACTGGGTGGTTTGCGGACCGGCCGTGCCTCGGCCTCGATGCTGGAGCCGGTGCAGGTCGACGCCTATGGCACCCACATGCCGCTAAACCAGTTGGCGACCATCAGCGTGCCCGAGCCCCGGCTGATTTCCGTTCAGGTCTGGGACAAGTCGATGGTCAAGGCGGTAGAAAAGGCGATCGTCGATTCCAATCTGGGCCTGTCGCCTGCGACCGAGGGGCAGGTGCTGCGGTTGCGGATCCCGGAGCTCAACGAAGAGCGCCGCAAGGAATTGGTGAAGGTCGCGCACAAATATGCCGAAGCCGCCAAGGTCGCGGTCCGCCACGTCCGCCGCGATGGTCTCGACATCGTCAAGAAGCTCGAGAAGAACCACGAGATTTCCGAGGACGACCAAGAGCGCCTTGCCAACGACGTGCAGAAGGCAACCGACGGGTCGATTTCGGAGATCGATCAATTGCTGGCGGCCAAGGAAAAGGAAATCCTCACCGTTTAAGGTGCAGGTCAGGGACCGACTGATGCCGAACGCCGCCGCGCCCGCCAGCGAAGGACCCGATCGTACCGACGGTCCGTTGCACGTGGCTATCATCATGGACGGCAATGGGCGCTGGGCGGCGGCCCGCGGTCTGCCGCGCGCCGAGGGCCATCGCCGCGGCGTCGAGGCATTGCGCCGCGTCGTTCGCGCCGCCCACGAGCTCGGCATTCTCTACCTGACGATTTTTTCCTTCAGCGCTGAGAACTGGTCGCGGCCGGCGACCGAAATCGGCGACCTGTTCGGCCTGCTCCGGCGGTTCATCCGCAACGATCTGGCGAGCTTGCATCGCGACGGCGTCAGGGTGCGCGTGATCGGCGAACGTCAGGGACTGGAGGGGGACATTTGCGCGCTTCTGAACGAGGCGGAAGAGCTGACGCGAAGCAACACGCGTCTCAACCTCGTCGTCGCCTTCAACTACGGATCGCGGCAGGAGATCGCGAATGCCGCCCAGCGGCTGGCGCGTGAAGTAGCGCAAGGCAAGCGCGATCCGGCCTCGATCGACGCCGACGCGCTCGGACAGTATCTCGACGCGCCCGATATTCCCGATCCCGATCTGATCATCCGCACTTCAGGCGAACAGCGGCTGTCGAATTTTTTGATGTGGCAGGCCGCCTATAGCGAGCTCGTGTTCGTGCCGGTGCATTGGCCGGATTTCGACAAGGCCGCGCTTGAAGGCGCGATCGCCGAATATGCCAGGCGGGAACGCCGTTTCGGCGGTCTGGCCGCCGCGAAAACCGCATCGTGAACGAGGGCGAAGCCGCGCCGGCGTCGGTGGCCGGGCAGAATTCGCGCAATCTTCTTGCGCGCGTCGCCGCGGCAATGGTGCTCGCGCCGCTGGCGATTGCGATCGCTTATGCCGGCGGATGGTTGTGGACCGCGCTGGTGACGCTGGCCGCAATCGGCCTCTATCTCGAGTGGCTGACGATCGCAGGTGCGGCGCGGGAGAGGCGCGTGGTCGCCGTGGGCGTTGTCTCGCTGTCCGCTGCCGGGCTCTGTCTTGCGGCAGGGCGGATCGAGGCCGCGTTCACCGTCCTTGCGATCGGCTTTTTGGCCGTGGCTGCGATCGCGCAAGCACGGCGGGGCTGGACGGCGGGCGGTTTTCTCTATGCAGCTGCGGCGCAGACGGCGTCGATTTTGCTGCGGCTCGATTCCCGGAACGGCTTCGTGGCGCTGGTATTCATTCTCTTGGTCGTGTGGGTGACCGATATCGGCGGATACTTTGCCGGACGCGGCATCGGCGGGCCGAAACTCTGGCCGCGAGTGAGCCCGAAGAAGACGTGGGCCGGCGCGATCGGCGGTTTTGCCGGGAGCCTGGTCGTTGCCGCGGGCTTTGTGGCGCTCGATTTCGGCAAGGCCGGGTGGCTCGTGTTGTTGGGCGCAATGCTGTCGATTGTCGCCCAACTCGGCGATCTCTTCAAATCCGCGGTCAAGCGCCGCTTCGGGGTCAAGGACTCCAGCCACATCATTCCCGGTCATGGCGGACTACTGGATCGCCTTGACGGGTTTGTTGCCGCCATTGTGCTGGCCGCGATTTTGGGCGTTGTGCGGGGCGGCATGGATGGCGCCGGCCGCGGTCTTATGGTTTGGTGAGAACATGAGCGCAGTTCCATTGCGTAACAACAAGGCTGCCGCGTCCGCTGTCCGCAGCGTAACCGTGCTGGGTGCCACCGGCTCGATCGGCGACAGCACCATGGATTTGCTGCGGGCTTCGCGCGAGCGTTATCGGGTGGAGGCTCTGACCGCGAACGGCAATGTGCAGGCGCTGGCGAAGCTTGCGCGCGAATTCGATGCGCGCTTCGCCGCGGTTGCCGATCCGAGCCGGCTTGGCGAGCTGAAAGAGGCCCTGGCCGGCACCCGCACCGAATGCGGCGCCGGCGAGAGCGCGATCATTGAGGCTGCGGCCCGACCGGCGGACTGGGTGATGGCGGCGGTGAGCGGCGCGGCCGGATTGAAGCCTGCGCTGGCCGCGGTCGATCGCGGCGCCACCGTGGCGCTGGCCAACAAGGAATGCCTGGTCTGCGCCGGCGACTTCTTCATGCAGCGCGCATCGAAGGCCGGCGCCTGTATCCTGCCGGCCGATTCCGAACACAACGCGTTGTTTCAGGCGCTGGGTTCCGGCAATCGCGAAGAACTGGTGCGCGTCATCATCACCGCATCGGGCGGGCCGTTCCGCACCTGGGCTGCCGCCGATATCGAGCAGGCGACGCTGGCGCAGGCCTTGAAACATCCGAACTGGAGCATGGGTCAGAAGATCACGATCAATTCCGCCTCGATGATGAACAAGGGGCTCGAGGTGATCGAGGCCTCGTATCTGTTCGCGCTGGCGCCGGAGGAGATCGACGTCTTGGTGCATCCGCAGTCGATCATCCACGGCATGGTTGAATTTTCCGATCGTTCCGTCGTCGCCCAGCTCGGTTCCCCCGACATGCGCACGCCGATCGCCCATTGCCTCGGATGGCCCGACCGCATCAAGGGACCGGCGGCGCAACTCGATCTTGCCAAGATCGGGCAGCTCACCTTCGAGGCGCCGGACTTCGCTCGTTTCCCGGCGCTGCGGCTGGCTTACGAATGTTTAAGGACTGGACGCGGCGCAACTACGGTATACAACGCAGCCAACGAGGTGGCGGTCGCCGCTTTCATCGCCGGCAAGATCAGATTCGGTGCGATTGCGCGGGTTGTGGAAGCGACCATTGAGGCCTGGATTCGCTCCGGCAATCTGGCGCCTTTGACGTCGGCCGACGACGCCATTGCCGTTGACCATGACGCGCGAAATAAGGCTGCCACCCTCTTGCCTCAAATTGCCTTAAAGGCCTCTTAGAGGGTTGGAAACAGAGCCCTCCGGCTCTGGTTAGGGGAATCGGATGTCCGAATTTTTCATTCATAGTTTCAATACGTTGGGCCATGGGCTCATCGGCTACGCGATCCCCTTCCTGTTCGTCCTCACCATCGTCGTCTTCTTCCACGAGCTCGGGCATTTTTTGGTCGCCCGCTGGGCCGGCGTCAAAGTGTTGACGTTCTCGCTCGGCTTCGGGCCGGAACTTTTCGGTTTCAACGACCGGCACGGCACGCGCTGGAAGATTTCGGCCGTGCCGCTCGGCGGTTACGTGAAGTTCTTCGGCGATGACACCGAAGCTTCGACGCCGTCTCCCGATGCGCTTGCCAATATGACCGAAGAGGAGCGCGCCAGCAGCTTCCACCACAAGAAGGTCGGGCCGCGCGCGGCGATCGTAGCCGCAGGGCCGTTCGCCAATTTCATCCTGGCTATCGTGATCTTTACCTGCCTATTCACCTTTTTCGGCAAGCCGAGCACGTCGGCGCGCGTCGACAAGGTCGAGGCGAACAGCGCGGCTGCGGCCGCTGGCTTCCAGGTCGGCGATATCGTGATCTCGATTGACGGCTCCAGGATCGAGAGCTTCTCCGACATGCAGCGCGTTGTCGGCGTGCGGGCCGGAGAGAAGCTGACGTTCACGGTCAAGCGCGGCGATACGACGCTGCAGCTGCAGGGCACGCCGGAACTGCGGGAAGTGAAGGACCCCTTCGGAAATGTTCACCGGCTAGGCGTCCTGGGAATCACCCGCCAGACCGCTGCCGGCGACGTCGTGACCGAGCGCGTCGATCCCGCGACCGCATTGTGGCTCGGCGTCAAGGAAACCTGGTTCGTCATTGACCGTACGCTCGCCTATATCGGCGGTGTTTTCACGGGCCGCGAAGCAGCCGACCAGGTCGGCGGTCCGCTCCGCATCGCCCAGATTTCAGGGCAGGTTGCGACCATCGGTCTGGCCGCCTTGGTGCACCTTGCCGCGGTGCTGTCGATCTCGATCGGGCTCCTGAACCTGTTCCCGGTACCGCTGCTCGACGGCGGTCACCTTTTGTTCTATGCGGTAGAGGCCGTTCGCGGGCGTCCGCTGTCGGAACGGGCGCAGGAAATGGGGTTCCGGATCGGTCTCGGTCTGGTGCTGATGCTGATGGTGTTTGCGACCTACAACGACATCCTGCACCTCGCGGCATCGTGACGCGGCTTTTTTATGACGTTGCCGATAGGCAACGTCTTGGAATGAAATTGGAATTGCACGCCGATGTCAGGTTTGCCGCTCGTGCGAAATTGGCTACAAGCGGGGCGGCAAATCAAAATCCGCCGGTTCGCGTGCGATCCGGCATTGGAATGACAAGGGCGCGTTGCGCATGATTGTTGGAATGCGGGTGCGGGGAACCCTGTTGGGCGCCCTGATCATGGTGGCTGTGCTGGTGGCGCCTTCACTGGCGGCCATGCTTGCGTCCTCGCCGGCCGCCGCCCAGACCGTTCAGTCGATCGTGGTCGAGGGCAACCGGCGCGTCGAGCTTGAGACCATCCGCTCCTATTTCAAGCCGGGACCCAACGGCGTCCTCGACCAGGGGCGAATCGATGACGGCCTGAAAGCGCTGATCGAAACCGGCCTGTTTCAGGACGTCAAAATCAGCCGGCCGGGCGGCAAGATCGTTGTCACCGTGGTCGAAAACCCGGTGATCGGCCGCATCGCCTTCGAGGGCAACAAGAAGGTCAAGGACGACCAGCTCTCGGCGGAAATCCAGTCCAAGCCACGCGGCACGTTCTCGCGCCCGATGGTGCAATCCGACGCCCAGCGCATCACCGAAATCTATCGTCATTCCGGCCGCTACGACGTCCGCGTGACGCCGGAAATCATCGAGCAGCCCAACAACCGCGTCGATCTGGTCTTCACCATCGTCGAAGGTTCGAAAACCGGCATCAAGTCCATCGAGTTCATCGGCAACGTCGCCTATTCTTCGTATCGCCTGCGCGACATCATCAAGACCCGCGAATCAAATCTGTTGAGCTTCCTCGGTGGCGCCGACGTCTACGATCCGGATCGGATCGAGGCCGATCGCGATCTGATCCGCCGCTTTTATCTGAAGCACGGCTTTGCCGACGTGCAGGTGGTGGCGGCGCTGACCGAATACGACCCGGAACGCAAGGGCTTTCTGGTGACCTTCAAGATCGAGGAGGGCCAACAATATCGCGTCGCGACGGTTGAATTCAAATCATCGATCCAGACGCTCGACGGAAACACGCTCAGTGCCTATTCGCACGTCTATGTCGGCTCGATCTACAATGCCGAGGCGCTGGAAAAGTCGGTCGAGGAAATGCAGATCGAGGCCTCGCGCCGCGGTTACGCCTTTGCGATCGTGCGTCCGCGCGGCGACCGCAATTTCGAGGCCCACACCGTCTCGATCGTGTACGCGATCGACGAGGGTCCGCGGACATACATCGAGCGCATCAACATCCGTGGCAATACCCGCACCCGGGATTACGTGATCCGCCGAGAATTCGATGTGTCCGAGGGTGATGCGTATAATCGCGCGCTGGTGGACCGTGCCGAGCGCCGGCTGAAGAATCTCGATTACTTCAAGACCGTGAAGATCACCACCGAGCCGGGTTCCTCGAGCGACCGCGTGACTCTCCTCGTCGACCTCGAAGAGAAATCGACCGGCGACTTCTCGGTATCGGGTGGTTATTCGACCACGGACGGTGCGCTCGCCGAAGTCAGTATTTCCGAACGCAACTTCCTCGGCCGCGGGCTGTTCGCCAAGGCTGCGGTGCAGTACGGCCAGTACGCGCGCGGCGCCTCGCTGTCGTTCGTCGACCCCTATCTGTTGGACTATCGCGTCGCCGGCGGTCTCGATATCTTCTATCGTCAGCAGCTCCCCAACAACTATATCTCGTACGGCACCACGACGATGGGGTTCAGTCCGCGCCTCGGCTTCGCGCTGCGCGAAGACCTGTCCTTGCAGCTTCGCTATTCGCTCTACGAGCAGAAGATCTCGCTGCCGTTCTACCTTGCGAATTGTAACAACAATTTCGGCAATCCGACGCTTCCCTTCAATCCGTCGCCGGCCTGGGTCGCGGCGAACGGCGTTGCGGCAGCGACCGCAATGGGCGCGGTCGATCCGACGGGTCTTGGCCTGTGGTGCTACAGCGACGGCGAAGCATCGCTGCCGATTCGCAAGGAGCTTGCGAGCGGCCAGACGTTGACCTCGTCGGTCGGTTATTCGCTGAACTACAACACGCTCGACAACAACAAGAACCCGACCGATGGCTTGTTGGTCGACTTCCGGCAGGACTTCGCCGGCGTCGGCGGCGACGTCAATTACCTGAAGTCGACGATTGACGGCAAATACTACGCGCCGCTGGTTGGCGATCTCGTCGGACTGGTCCACCTGCAGAGCGGCATCCTGACCAAGGCCGGCGGCGAGCTGCGCATGCTGGATCAATTCCAGATGGGACCGAACCTGGTCCGCGGCTTTGCCCCGAACGGCATCGGCCCGCGCGATATCAATCCCTTCGGCACCCAGGACGCGCTCGGTGGCACCAAATACTGGGGTGCGTCGCTCGAATTGCAGATGCCGTTCTGGTTCCTGCCAAAGGAAGTGGGCCTGAAGGGTGCGGTCTATGCCGACGCCGGCAGCTTGTGGGATTACCAGGGACCGACGAATTGGGCCCTGACCGGCGAAGTCAACACGCCCGGTTGCATCAAGCCCACGCAGTTTCCCAATCCGACGTCTGGAACCTGTCTTGGTTTGCAGTTCGACGACACCAACGTGATCCGCACATCGGTGGGTGTCGGCCTGATCTGGGCCTCGCCGTTCGGGCCGCTACGCTTCGACTACGCGGTTCCGCTCACCAAGGGTCAGTTTGATCGCGTGCAGCAATTCAAGTTTGGTGGCGGAACCTCGTTCTAAGGCGTTTTCAAGCGAAGGGGGTTACCGGTTCGCGTGAAGAAAACGCGTCAAAAAGAGAAGGAGCTTGGTTCTGATTGATCAGACCCAGGCCTCCCATTCGATCACCGGCCGGTCCGCGACGGGTGGAATGGCGCAGCCGACATTCTTTGAACGACCAGCTTTGTCGACGCTCGCCGATATCGCCGCGTTGACGAACGCTATGCTGGCTGACGCTTCGCGCGCTGGCCAGCAAGTCAGGGGTTTGGCGTCGCTCGACGAAGCCGGGCCCATGCACCTGACGTTCTTCGACAATCTGAAATATGCCGATCAGCTTGCCTTGACCAAGGCCGGCGCTTGCCTAGTCAGTCCGCGGTTCGAGGCCAGCGTTCCCGGCCACGTGGCGGTGTTGCGCGCGGCGCAGCCGTTCCGCGACTTTGTGAAGGTGGCCCGCGAGCTCCACTGCGATGCGCTCCGGCCGCAATCCTGGGTCGGCAACACCGGCATCGCCGAATCGGCCATCATCGATGCCACGGCAGAGCTGGAAGACGGCGTCATTGTCGATCCGCTCGCCGTGATCGGTCCGCACGTTGAAATCGGCGCCGGCACCGTGATCGGCGCGGGGGCCGTGATCGCCGCCGGTGTTCGCATCGGCCGCGACTGCAACGTGGGCGCGCGCAGCGCCATTCAATGCGCGCTGATCGGCGACAATGTCGTGATCCATCCCGGCTGCAGCATCGGACAAGACGGTTACGGTTTCGTGTTCTTTGGCCCGGATGGTCATTTGAGGGTGCCGCAGATCGGCCGGGTGCTGATTCAGAACGATGTGGAAATCGGCGCCGGAACCACCATCGATCGAGGCAGCCTGCGCGATACCGTCATCGGAGAGGGCACCAAAATCGACAATCAGGTCCAGATCGGCCACAATGTGACCATCGGCAGGCATTGCCTGCTGGCGGCGCAGATCGGGCTCGCGGGCAGCCTGACGATCGGGGACAATGTGGCGCTCGGCGCCAAGGTGGGAATCAACAACCATCTTCGGATCGGCGATGGCGCCCAGGTAACGGCGATGAGTGCGGTCAAGGACGACATTCCACCCAACGGACGCTGGGGTGGTCACTTCGCGAAGCCGACCAAGCAGTGGTTCCGGGAGATCCTCGCGGTGGAACGTCTGGTGCGCGATGGCACGTCCGACCCGAAGGACGAGGGGCGGAAGTGATGGAGGAGGCACCCGTCAGGTTTGCGCTTGTCGACATCAGCGAGATCCTCAAGACGCTGCCGCACCGCTATCCGATGCTGCTGATCGATCGCGTGGTCAATATCCGGACCGATTACTCCGGCATCGGCGTCAAGAACGTCACCTTCAACGAGCTGCCGTTTCTCGGGCATTTTCCCGAGCGGCCGGTCTATCCCGGCGTCATGATGATCGAAGCGATGGCGCAGACCGCGGGCGTGATCGGCATCAAGTCGGTCGAAGGCACCGAGAAGCCGCGCGCGGTTTATTTTCTCACCATCGACAAGTGCAAGTTTCGCAAACCGGTGTTGCCCGGCGATATCATCGAATATCACATGCGCTCGATCGGCCGGCGCAAGACCATGTGGTGGTTCCACGGCGAAGCCAAGGTGAACGGCGCGATCGTCGCGGAGGCCGATGTCGGGGCGATGCTAACGGATTGAACAAAGGGCCGATCGGTATCGGCCGGCGAATGGTTTGAGAGCCGTCAATGAAGCGGCGTGAATTTCTCGCAATCGCAAGTGCTCCCTTGTGGCCGATGGCCGCGTGGGCTCAGGCCCCCGCGAAAATCGCGAAAATCGGCTTTCTCTGTCTCGCTCCCGCGTCTGCGTGGTCCGGCGAAGTCAATGCGTTGCGCGAAGGCTTGCGCACACTCGGTTACGTCGAAGGCAAGAACCTTGTTTTTGATTTCCGATGGGCGACGGATTCCGTCGAAACACTGAAGCTTGCCGAAGAGCTGGTTCGGGAAAACGTCGATATCATCGTGGCTCCCGCCTCCACGCAAGTAGAACCGGCGCGGAAGGCAACAAGGACCATCCCGATCGTGTTTACCCAGCACGCCGATCCCGTGGGCACGGGGCACGTCGCGAGCCTGGCGCATCCTGGCGGAAATATTACTGGCGTTTCGATGGTTGTCACCGAGCTTGCCGCCAAGAGCCTGGAGATTTTGAAACAGGCGGTGCCTGGCGCCGTTCGTTTCGGCGTGCTCTGGAATCCCACCACGCCCTCGCATGCCAAGGTCGTTGAAGAAGTCGAGGCAGCCGGCAAGACGCTTGGAATTCAGCTCTCGATGATTCCGGTGCGCACGATCGAGGATTTCGAGCCGTCTTTTGCAGCAATGGCGCGCGAACATGTAGCGGCTTTTCTTGTTCCTACGTCGCCGCTGACGAACTCGCAGCCCGTCGTGCTGGCCGAGCTCGGCCTGAAATACCGGTTGCCTGGAATGTTTGGCAACAAGGGCAACGTCCGGGCAGGCGGCCTGATGAGCTACGGCGCGGACTTCAACTATATGTACGGCCACGCCACCACCTACATCGACAAGATTCTCAAGGGCGAAAAGCCGGCTGATCTGCCCGTCGAGCAGGCTTCGAAATACGATCTGGTGCTCAACCTGACGACCGCCAAAACCCTCGGCATCGAGATGCCGCCGACGTTACTTGCCCGGGCGGACGAGGTGATCGAATGAGATCGGTCCGCTGATTGACCAACCATCGGACCGGCCGACATGATCGACATGCAGCGTAACCATCTGTAACTGGACAGCCCCGGCATCGCACGCTAACCACTGCAAAATCAAGTACATCCGCCCCCAAATGAACGGAAAGGTCGGAGCATTCGATGAGCATGATCGATCCCGCCGCGCGGGTTGAGGATGGCGCTGTGATCGGCGAGGGCACGACGATCGGTCCCTACTGCATCATCGGTCCCAATGTCGTGATCGGCGCCCACTGCAAGCTGATCGCGCACGTACACATCACGGCGCAAACAACCATCGGCGACGGCTGCACGATCTATCCGTTTGTCTCGCTGGGCACGCCGCCGCAATCGCTGAACTATCGCGGCGAACTCACGCGGCTTCAGATCGGAGCGCGCTGCACCTTGCGCGAATCCGTCACCATGAACGCCGGCACGGCCGGCGGCGGCGGCATTACCCGGGTTGGCGAGCGCGGTTACTTCATGAATGGCAGCCATGTCGGGCATGACTGCCAGGTCGGCAATGACGTGATCTTCGCAACTTCGGCCACGCTCGGCGGTCACTGCGAGATCGGCGACTTTGCCTTCATCGGCGGATTGTCGGCAGTGCATCAGTTCACGAGGGTGGGGCCGCAGGTGATGGTCGGCGGGGTCTGCGGCGTGCGCGGCGACGTCATTCCGTTTGGGCTGGTCAACGGCCAATATGCGACCCTCGAAGGCCTCAATATTGTCGGCATGAGGCGCCGCAAGTTCACCAAGGCGCGGCTCCTAACCGTTCGCGCGTTCTATAAGAAACTGTTTCACGGGCCCGGCATCTTCGCCGAACGGCTGATCAAGGTGCAGCCGCTGGCGAGCCAGGATCCCGCGATCGCCGAAATTCTCGAGTTTATCCGCGACGCCAAACACCGGGCTCTCTGTCTTCCGGCCGGCGACAGCAAGCCGGCATCGACGAGCGGGCCATGACCGACGAGGCTTTGCAGATCACCTCGCCGGTTGGCCTGATCGCGGCAGGTGGGGCGATGCCGTTCGCGGTCGCCGATTCGTTAAACGCACGAGGTATCGATTCGGTGCTGTTTGCGCTGAAAGGCACCTGCGATCCCGGCCCGGTCGAACGCTTTCGCCATCACTGGATATCGGTCGGTCAAATCGGGCGGGCGGTAAAGCTGTTTCGCAGCGAAGGCTGTCGCGACTTGATTTTTATCGGCACGCTGGTGCGGCCGGCATTGTCCGAGATCCGACTGGATTGGGGCACGGTTCGCGTGATCAGCCACGTGCTCGCGGCTTTTCGCGGCGGCGATGATCACCTGCTCTCCGGCATCGGCCGCATTTTCGAGCGCGACGGTTTTCGGATGGTCGGGATCAAGGATGTCGCGCCGGACCTGCTGGCGCCGGTGGGCTCCCTGACGCGCGCGGCGCCCGATGCCAAGGCGGCCGCCGATATCGCAAAAGGGCGTGAGGTGCTTTCCGCGCTTGGTCCTTTCGATATCGGTCAGGCGGTGGTCGCGATCGACGGCCACGTGGTTGCGGTGGAAGATATCGAGGGCACCGACGCCTTGCTGGCGCGGATCGCGCGGCTGCGCGAGCAAGGGCGGATCCGCTCCGCTTCCCGCCGCGGCGTGCTCGTGAAGCTGCCCAAGCGCGGACAGGATCTGCAATTCGACCTTCCGGCGATCGGCCCGCGAACCGTCGAGGGCGCGGTCAAGGCAGAACTCGCCGGGATTGCGGTCTTGGCCGGTAACACGATCGTTGCCGAACCACAGACCATGATCGAGACGGCGGACGGCGCCGGGCTGTTCTTGATCGGTTTGCAATAGTGCGGTGGGTCGTCGCATCGGTGTATCCGCTGCTCGTCAATGCGAAATCCAAACCGCACAACAAGCGCCTGTTTTTGCCGATGTCCCTTTCGCGCCGGCATTCGCAGCAGAACGGAATCCGAATGTTAGAGCATGATCCGGAAAAAGCATGCTCGGGCTACGACCCGATGGGTGGACGCCGGTGCTAACAAACGCGGAACGCGTTTGCGCGGAGATCATGCTCAAACAAAAAGTGAGAAGCGGGACGACAATTCGAAGAAAAGTCATCCTGCTCTAGTGTGGGGACACGGGTGATGCAGGCTCGAACAAGCGGCGGTGTCGCGCGAAAAATATTTTTGATCGCGACCGAGGAATCGGGCGATCGGCTCGGCGCTGGCTTGATGAAGATCTTGCGCCAGCGTCTCGGCGATGCCGTACAGTTCGAGGGCGTCGGCGGCCGTGCCATGGCGGGCGAGGGGATGACCTCGCGGTTTCCGATCGAGGAACTGTCGATCATGGGGCTTGCGGCGATCGTAAAGCAGTTGCCGAAGGTGCTGCGGCTGATCCGGCAAACCGCCACCGCGGTCACCGATGCCGCGCCCGATATTCTCGTGATCATCGACAGCCCCGATTTCACCCATCGCGTGGCCCGGCGCGTCCGCGCGCGCGATTCCTCTATCCCGATCGTCGACTATGTATCGCCGTCAGTCTGGGCATGGCGTCCCGGACGCGCGCGCGCGATGGTCGGCTATGTCGACCACGTACTGGCGCTGTTGCCGTTCGAGCCGGAGGCCTATCGCAGGCTGCGCGGTCCGCCTTGCAGCTATGTCGGCCATCCCCTGATCGAGCAGCTCGTCACGCTTCGCCCCAGCGCCGCCGAACAAGCGCGCCGGGACGGAAGTCCGCCGGTCTTGCTGGTGCTGCCGGGAAGCCGCCGCAGCGAAATCAGGCATCATATAGATGTGTTTGGCGCAGCGCTCGGTCTGCTGCGCGCGCAAGAGATCCCGTTCGAACTGATCCTTCCGACCATGCCGCATCTGGAGCAGGCGGTGCGGGACGGCGTCAAGGGCTGGCCGGTCGAGCCGCGGGTCGTGGTCGGCGAGACCGAAAAACGGGCGGCGTTTCGGATCGCCCGCGCAGCACTTGCCAAATCCGGCACCGTGACACTCGAGCTCGCACTCGCCGGCGTGCCGATGGTCGCCGCCTACAGAGCGGGCGTCGTGGAGGCTTTCGTCATGCGAACAATGATCCAGGTGAACTCGGTCATCCTGGCCAATCTGGTGGTCGGCGAAAATGTCGTGCCCGAATTCATCCAGCAGGACTGCACACCGCAAAAGCTGACCGACGGCTTGCGCGACGCGCTGACGGAGTCTGCTTTACGCCGGCGTCAGCTCGAGGCCTTTGCAAGGCTCGACAGCATCATGTCGACCGGCAGCCGCTCGCCGAGCGTGCGGGCCGCCGACATCGTGCTGGCAACGATGCGAGAGGCGCGGCGCTAATACGGGAAGCGTAGGGTGGGCAAAGGCGCTCTAACGCGCCGCGCCGACCATTTTCAGCCGAAACCACTTGCGTCGAGAATGGTGGGCACGCTCCGCTTTGCCCGCCCTACGGTCTAGCTGGCCCTTTACTTCCGCTTCTCGATCTCGACGTAGTCGCGGTGGGCGACGCCGGTATAAAGCTGGCGCGGCCGGCCGATCTTCTGGTGCGGGTCCTCGATCATCTCGCTCCACTGGCTGATCCAGCCGACCGTGCGGGCGACCGCGAACAGCACGGTGAACATCGAGGTCGGGAAGCCCATCGCCTTCAGCGTAATGCCCGAATAGAAATCGACGTTCGGGTAGAGCTTGCGCTCGATGAAATATTCGTCGTGCAGCGCGATCTTTTCCAGTTCCAGCGCGACCTTGAGCGTCGGATCGTCGTCGTGGCCGGTTTCCGCCAGCACCGCGTGACACATCCTCTGCATGATCTTGGCGCGCGGATCGTAGTTCTTGTAGACGCGATGTCCAAAACCCATCAGCCGGATTTCGCTGTTCTTGTCCTTCACCCTCTTGATGAAGTCGGGGATCTTGTCGACCGTGCCGATCCCGTTGAGCATGGCGAGCGCCGCCTCGTTGGCGCCGCCATGCGCCGGGCCCCACAGGCAGGCGATGCCGGCGGCGATACAGGCAAACGGGTTGGCGCCGGAGGAGCCGGCGATGCGTACCGTCGAGGTCGACGCGTTCTGCTCGTGGTCGGCATGCAGGATGAAGATCTTGTCGAGGGCATCCGCCAGAACCGGATTGATCTTGTACTCCTCGCATGGCACCGCGAAGCACATATGCAGGAAATTTGCGGCGAAGGAGAGCGAGTTCTTCGGATACACGAAGGGCTGGCCGACCGTGTATTTGTAGGCCATCGCCGCCAGCGTCGGGACTTTCGCGATCATCCGCATCGAGGCGATCATCCGCTGCTGCGGGTCGTTGATGTCGGTGGAGTCGTGATAGAACGCGGCCAGTGCGCCGACGGCTGCCACCATGATCGCCATCGGATGGGCGTCGCGGCGGAAACCCTGGAAGAACCGCGCCATCTGCTCGTGGACCATGGTGTGATGGATCACGCGGCTGTCGAAATCTTCCTTCTGCGCCTTGGTCGGCAACTCCCCGTAGAGCAGGAGGTAGCAGGTTTCCAGGAAGTCGCCGTGTTCGGCGATCTGCTCGATCGGATAGCCGCGGTATTCCAGGACGCCGGCGTCGCCATCGATATAGGTAATCTTGGACTGGCAACTGCCGGTGGAGGTGAAGCCGGGGTCGTAGGTGAACATGCCGGACTGGGCGTAGAGCTTGGCGATGTCGATGACGTCGGGCCCGACGGTGCCGTGCAAAATCGGGAAATCGTAGGTCTTGTTGCCGACCGTCAGCGTTGCGATTTGGTTGGTGGATTTTGCGTCCATGGTGAAATCCCCGATGAAGTCGTTGCGAGGAACCGCAGCCTTCCTTTGCGCCCAATCAAGAAGTGGCGAGGCGGACTGGTGTGTCTAGAAACGGTTGTCCAACTGCGTATCTTATTGCCGTGTGCACTGCAAGATAGACGCTCGTCCAGTGTCGGGTATCCGAAGTTCGCCGTATCGAGCGCGCAGCGAACCGTTACCCCGCCTGATCGGCAAGCCGGGCCAAGCATTCCTCCCGTCCCAACACCGCCAGCACTTCGAATATTCCCGGTGAGGTTGTGCGTCCGGTGAGCGCCACGCGCAGCGGCTGGGCCACGGCACCAAGCTTCAGATTGTTGGCGTCCGCAAACGCGCGCATGGCCTCTTCTGTGGTCCGAACGCTCCAGGGCATGACAGTTTCAAGCGCCTGACGGAGCCTGCCGATCAGTTCGCGGGTTTCCGGCGTCAGCAGCACGGCTGCCTTCGCCTCGATTTCGAGCGGACGGTCGGCGAAAATGAAATAAGAGGCGTCGATCAGCTCGATCAGGGTCTTGGCGCGCTCCTTCAGGCTCGGCATGGCCTGCAGCAACTGCGCGCGCGTGGTGGTATTCAGCCTGGCCTTGAGATCGGCGCCCTGAGGAACAAAGTCCAGTACACCCTCAAGCATTGTCACGAGAGATTGATCGTCGGAATTGCGGATGTAATGCCCGTTGAGGTTTTCCAGCTTGGCAAAATCGAACCGCGCGGCGGAACGGCCGATGCCTGACAGGTCGAAAGCCGCGATCATTTCCTCGGTCGAAAAGATCTCCTGGTCGCCGTGGCTCCAGCCCAGCCGGACCAGATAATTGCGCAACGCCGCCGGCAGGTATCCCATCGCGCGATAGGCATCGACGCCCAAAGCCCCATGACGCTTCGACAGTTTCGAGCCGTCCGGTCCATGGATCAGTGGAATATGCGACATGCTGGGAAGCTGCCATTCCAGCGCGTCGTAGATCTGCTTCTGGCGCGCGGCGTTGATCAAATGATCGTCGCCTCGGATGACGTGGGTGACGTCCATGTCGTGATCGTCGACCACGACCGCGAGCATGTAGGTCGGGTTGCCGTCGCCGCGCAGCAGCACGAGATCGTCGAGGTTCTCGTTTTGCCAGACCACGCGGCCCTGCACCTGATCCTCGATCACGGTCTCGCCGGTCAGGGGCGCGCGGAGGCGAATCGTCGGTTTGATGCCGCTTGGGGCTTCCGACGGGTCGCGGTCGCGCCACATCCCGTCATAGAGCCGCGTACGGCCTTCGGCGCGGGCCTTCTCGCGCATCGCGGTCAGTTGTTCCGGCGTGGCGTAGCAGCGATAGGCCTTGCCGCCGGCGAGCAGTTGCTCGGCGACCTCGCGGTGGCGGGCGGCACGGCTGAACTGGTAGATGACGTCGCCGTCCCAATCGAGCTCGAGCCATTTCAGCCCGTCCAGAATGGCTGCGATCGCCTCCGTGGTCGATCGCTCCCGGTCGGTGTCCTCGATCCGCAGCAGCATCTTGCCGCCGAGCTTCCTCGCATAGAGCCAGTTGAACAGCGCCGTGCGGGCACCTCCGATATGGAGAAAGCCGGTCGGTGAGGGGGCAAAGCGCGTGACGATCGAATCGGTCATTGGCAAGTTGAAAGGGGTTGAGAAGCGGGTGGTGTATAGCAGGAACCGTGCCTAACTAAAGCCTTACGAGGGCCTTGCAAGCAGGCCTTGTGTTAAGCGGGCCTTGTTGTCAAGCAGGCCTCGTTACTAAGCAGACTTGGCTGGACCATGCGGATTTGGCAGAACGTCGGCTTTGAATCCGATCAGGAATTGAGAATGACGACAGAAACGGTGGCGGCCGAGGCGGGGCGCGATTTCATTCGCGATATTGTCCAGGCCGATCTCGACGCGGGCAGGCACAAGCAGATCGTGACCCGGTTTCCACCGGAACCGAACGGCTATCTGCACATCGGCCATGCCAAGTCGATCGCGCTCAATTTCGGCATCGCGCAGGAATTTGCAGGGCGCTGCAACCTGCGCTTCGACGACACCAATCCGACCAAGGAAGAGCAGGAATACATCGATTCCATCCAAGCCGACGTGCGCTGGCTCGGCTATCACTGGGCGGGCGAGCCGCTCTACGCCTCCGACTATTTCGAACGCCTGTACGAATGGGCGGAAGGCCTTGTTCGCGCTGGCCTTGCCTATATCGACGACCAGTCGCAGGAACAGATTCGCGCGAGCCGCGGCACGCTGACCGAGCCGGGCAAGGACAGCCCGTTCCGCGAGCGGCCGGTTGCGGAAAACCTCGATCTGTTCCGCCGCATGAAGGCGGGCGAGTTTGCCAACGGCGCGCGGGTGCTGCGCGCAAAAATCGATATGGCGTCGGGCAACATCAACCTGCGCGATCCCGTGCTGTATCGCATCCTGCACGCCCATCATCCGCGCACCGGCGACAAATGGTCGATCTATCCGAGCTACGACTACGCCCACGGCCAGTCGGACGCGATCGAGGGCATCACGCACTCGATCTGCACGCTGGAATTCGAGGATCACCGGCCGCTCTATGATTGGCTGCTCGACAAGCTGCCGGTGCCCTCGAGGCCGCATCAGTACGAATTCGCCCGCCTCAATCTGACGTACACGCTGCTGTCGAAGCGCGTGCTGACCGAGCTGGTGCGCAGCGGCCACGTTTCGGGCTGGGACGATCCGCGGATGCCGACCATTGCCGGATTGAAGCGGCGTGGCGTGCCGCCAGCGGCGATCCGCGAATTCGTCAAGCGCATCGGGGTTGCCAAGGCCAACAGCGTGGTCGATGTCGGGATGCTGGAGTTCTGCATCCGCGAGGAACTCAATCGCACCGCGCTGCGGCGCATGGCGGTGCTGCGTCCGTTGAAGGTCGTGATCGAGAATTATCCGGAAAGGCAGCTCGAGGAGCTCGACGCGGTCAATCATCCCGATGATCCCGCGAGAGGTACGCGGAAGGTCGCGTTCGGCCGCGAGCTCTATATCGAGCGCGACGATTTCATGGAAAATCCGCCGAAGAAATTCTTTCGGCTTTCGCCGGGCAACGAGGTACGGCTGCGCTACGCTTATTTCATCAAGTGCCATGATGTCGTGAAGGACGCCGCCGGCGAGGTCGTCGAGCTGCGCTGCACCTACGATCCCGCGACCCGTGGCGGCAATGCGCCTGACGGCCGCAAGGTCAAGGCGACCATGCACTGGCTTTCGGCGGCGCAGTCGAGGCCGGCCG
The DNA here is from genome assembly GCA_963769365.1 of uncultured Alphaproteobacteria bacterium. Taxonomy (GTDB): domain Bacteria; phylum Pseudomonadota; class Alphaproteobacteria; order Rhizobiales; family Xanthobacteraceae; genus Bradyrhizobium. The sequence continues at coordinate 68,850 of CAVYLU010000002.1, forward strand.
AAATCCGCCTCTACCATCAGCTTTTCGCCAAACCCAATCCGGACGCCACCAATTTCGCCGGCGATCTCAATCCGCAGTCACTGGAAATCCTAACTGACGCGCGGGTCGAGCCCGCGATCGCGGACGCCAACTCAAGCGACGTCGTGCAGTTCGAGCGGCAGGGCTATTTCGTGCGCGATTCCAATTCGACGCCGCAGCGTCCGGTGTTCAACCGCACCATCGGCCTGCGCGATACGTTTGCGAAGGAGGTTGGGGGGAAGGGGTGACGGTTTCTGCGGCGCTATTCGCAGTAACCGTAAAGGCCGCAGACATAGGGCAGGCGGACGACGTAGGAAACATAGGGGCCGCCATAATATGGGCCGGGGTAAGCGTATGACCACGACGAGCCGTAGTAAGCGCCGCCGCAATTCCACAAGGGATCTGGCAGCAGGTTGTACGGGATGACCGGCGCCGAAACCTCGTGCGACCGGGAGGTCGTGGGATGAACCTCGGCAGGCTCCGCGAAAATCGCCCCGAGCCGGCTCTGGGTCCGCAGGTCGGCGGCACCAGCAGTCGTTGCGGTGAGCGCGATTGCGAAAGCAGACAGCATCATCCTGCGCGGCATGGCCAGGCTCCCGATTGATTCGGCAATGTTAGTCGCAGGGCCGTTAGCAAGAGTTAACGCCGGGCGCCGGTCATCGAATTACATTTTCCGGTCAATTCTGTATCCGTTCCGCTATCGCGGCGATTGCACGTTCCGATAGGCTGGCTGGAAGCTAGGCTATCGTATGGTGTAACGGCATGGCGGAGCCGGGCAGGAGTAGCGGCCGGACGCAAGGGGTTGCGGGGACTTGGCCGCCGCGTGGCGCCGCGCAGGCCGGTGGCTATGCGCCGGCAGGCTTTGGTGTCTGGCCGTCCTTCATCGATTGCCGCGCCTCGAGATTTGCCGAGGATCGTGCGGTCTCCCGTCGAGATCTGCTTGGGCACCAGTCCGAGCCAGGCGCCGAAGTCGCGGCCTTTGGAGAATACGTCTCCAGTGCCGATCGCGGCCACCATGGCGCTCGAAATGATTGGCCCGATGCCAGGCACCGTCATCAGGCGCGAACATGCCTGATCTTGACGGGCCAGTGCTTCGATCTCGCCGGATAGGCCATCGATGCGCTGATCCAGCCGGCGCCAGTCGCCTGCCAACTCCTCGATGACACGCAACATGCGTGGCGACAGGGCATCGGTGCGCGTCGCAAGGATGGTGGGCAGTTCCGTGCGCAGGAAGCCGATGCCCTGGCGCACGGCGATCCCGCGTTCCAGCATGAAGGCGCGAATTTGGTTGATGATGCCGGTGCGTTGCGACACCAGCCGCTCGCGCACCCGATGCAGCGCCTGCAGATCCAGTTGCTCCGCGGTCTTGGTCGCCACGAACTTCATCGTCGGGCGCTGCACGGCTTCGGCAATCGCTTCGGCATCATTGAAGTCGTTCTTCTGTCCCTTGCTATAGGGGCGGACATACTTGCTGGCATCAGCCGGGCATCGTGACCAAGCGATGCGAGTTTGCGGCTCAGATGATGTGCGCCGACGCAGGCTTCCATGCCGATCAGGCAAGGCGGTATATTGGCGAGCCGCGCTTCCACTTGGCCACGCGACCACTTTTGCCGCAGCACAATGGCGCCGCGCTCATCGTGGCCTACGACGTGGAACGAGTTCTTGCCGATATCGATGCCGATCACGGCGATTGCGGTATTGGGTGTCTGAGACATGGCGTGCTCCTTGTCTTTGGCGCTCCCTTGCGCAAGCATCGCTTGCTGGCGGGGCAGGAGCACGGCCGGACCATCCCATTCTGATGTCCCCAGTCAAGCACACAGGCACGGTTTCCCGTCTCCACGAGGACTCATCGTGAAGTTCTTGCACTGATGGATCGTGCAGAGGAGAAGGCGGAGCCCAAAGACGTCGGTGAACAGGCTCTGATGCGCGGGTTGGATACCGCATTTCCGTTTTTTCGTCTGGGGCTGTCCTGGTCTAGCGTCGGGCGTCGATCGGATGATCGGCCACATAATGGGTTTCAGGAATTCCCCTGCCGTGGTCCCGCCTTCACTTCTGCACGATTGATGTCTGCGACTATCCCCCTTGATTCTGGTTGCAACGGGTGGGGGCTGTGGGCCGGTCGAGCGCACCTCACAACTCGAGCGGTCCACAGCCCCCAACGACGTTACGCTTGTCGATGTGCCATGAGCTCGCGATTGATCGCCCAAATGAAGGCGGATAGCTCGCGGGCAATCGCCGTGGCGATTACCGTTCGCCGCTTGCCCTTCCGCTCGAGTGACCGGAAGCGCCCGCACAGTCTGGTTTGCGCTTTCCACGCGATCTCGCGCACGCGTCTCGGTGCGGCCTCGACCTTTGGCTGCTTGTCTCGGCTCACGCGCGGTGGATATCGATAGCTCCAGGCCGCCTCCACAAGAATGCGTCGCGCCCGCCCATTACCGGCCTTGGTGATGCCGCCGCGCTTGACCTTGTCACCGGTCGAGCTTTCTGAGGGCACGAGACCCAGATAGCCCATCAGCTCGCGCGGATTTTGAAAGCGGGAGAGATCACCAATCTTGGCCAGCACCCCCACTGCCGCAATGAGATCAATCCCACGCATCGCCTGCAGGGCCGCGACAACCTCGGCGAGCGACCACTCGGGCACCATCTCGCGGATGGCATTTTCCAAACGCTCGACGCGCTCGCTTTCCTGGCGTATCCCCTCAAGTAGTTCTTCGAATGTGATGCGCTGCTCGCGATGCTCAAGCTTCTGTGCCAGCAGCCACTTCATGTGGGCTGGCCCCCACGTCGTCTTGCCCGGATAGATGCGTCCCAGCCGCAGCATCAATGACGAGATCTGCTGGCGCTTGCCCTGGAGGTCCTTCTTCACCGCCTGACGGGCGCGCGAGAGATCGCGCATGGCCTCATGCCGCTCGTCCGGCACCCACACCGCAGTGAGCTCGCCCGCGCGCAACAGCTTGGCGAGGCTTACCGCATCGCGCCGGTTCGTCTTCACCCGATCGCCAGCCTTCTTTGGAACGAGCGAGGGGGCCACCACTAGGCACTCGTGGCCGAGGCTCTTGAGCAGTCTGTAGAGACCATATCCTGTCGGCCCTGCTTCATAGCAAAACATCAGATCATGGTATTTCGCTGCAAGCTTTGCGACGAGCTTTCGGATCGCCGCCTCCGTGGTAGGGAGCTCCCCGAGATACCGCACCTCGCCGCTACGACCGCCATCGGCAATGGCTATTGCATTACGTGATTTTGACGTATCGATTCCGACGAAGACTTCGTTATGATGACCCACGACTTACCCTCCTTGTTTGAGGCTCTGCCCGGCCTATCCGGGTAACCCTCGTCGCAACATCGAGGGTGAGTTGCCTCATTTGTGAAAGGACACACAGTCTAGCGGATATCGGGCAGCGGACACCCACGTTCCTGAATCCGAAATTGGCACCTTCCAGCGAGTTTTCCTTCCAGTCGAGCCGCCGCCAAGGACGCAGTTATCTAGAGGCCAGGCAAGGCTTGATGACTCCGGGTTTCCATCGAACAGGACACAGGATAAGCTCAGCGCTTCAGGTTGCTCGGCACCATCATGGAAAATCTGACGCATTATCCCGTCTTGGTGTTCGCAGCAGCCTTTATTTTGCTTTCCGGCGCCTCGATAGCCGGCGCCTGGTTGCACAGACGATACCCAAATATCACAGATGAGCATAAAGACGATCTCAGCGTCATCCTTGCAGCTACGCTGACGCTTCTCGCATTGATCATTGGTTTTAGCTTCTCTATGGCCACCGAGCGCTACGATCAGCGCAAGAATTTCGAAGAAGCGGAAGCCAACGCGATCGGCACTGAACTGCTGCGGGCCGACCTTTTACCACCCGATAATGCTGCAAGGGTGCGCAAGCTGCTTGGTGACTACCTCGACCAGCGCATATTGTTTTATATCAATAAAGACGAGGCGGAACGTGCGCGGATAGATCAGCGGACCGGTCAATTGCAGGGTGAACTTTGGGCCGCCGTTCGTGGCCCAGCCGTAGCCCAGCAAACTCCCGTTACAGCGCTTGCAATTGCTGGCATGAACGATGTGCTCAATTCTCAAGGTTATACTCAAGCTGCATATTGGAATCGAATTCCCGCTGCCGCATGGTGTCTATTGGCTGCTATTGCCTTGTGTTGCGCAGTTTTGTTGGGCTATCGCGCGCGGCATCCTAGACGACTTGTTTTTGTTCTGCCGCTTGTTGTCTCGGTCTCGCTGCTGTTGATTGCAGATATCGACGCTCCCCGGCACGGCCTGATACAGGTCAGTCCTCAGAGTTTGCAGAGTCTCGCTAAGTCGATGGGGCGCTCCGGTCCGGAGTGACGGCTCGGTTCTATTTTCAGCCTTTTTGCAAAGGCTTCGTGAGCAAGCCAGCGCTCGGGTACGGTCTGGATAAGAGAGCGCGAAAGCCTAGGCGATACTGAAGCTGCCACTTCGGACACCAAGTCCGCAACTCAAACCATTTGGGCAAGCGACGAGGGGCGATGTGATCTACTATCCCGGCGTTCCGGCGGTCGCTGTAAGGTGGCCGATGGCGGCTCGCCGAACAATGTGCGATAGGCAACTGCGAATCGTCCTAACTCCCAGAAGCCGTGGTCGGTAGCGATTCTGGTCACCGTCGCTGTCGAACTATCAGACTGCAACAGCACACGGCGGACGAAATGCATTCTCCGCAATCCGAGATAGCGGATCGGCCCCATGCCAAGATGATGTTCGCAGGCATAACGTATTGTGCGTTCTGTTGCGCCGACAGCCGCGCAAATTTCGGGCAAGTATAACGGCGTGTTGGGATTTGCTTCCAAGAATTCTTCAAAACGCTTGACGATCGCCTCGTGGCGTTGAGCACCCGACGACATTGTCGACGTGGTGCCTTCGGTCAGGCATCTCACCATCAGGTGAATCGAATTCTGTTCGAAAGCGCGAACAACTTCAGGCAATTCGAAAAGTTCTGGCATTGTTTTGGCAATTGAGCAGACGTTCTTTTGCAGATTTATCAGCCTCATCACTAACTCGGGATTTGGCCGAACGAAGCTGTTAAACGCCGGTAGGGCCAACGGGCTGCCGATTATTGCTTGGCAAGCAGTATCAAAGCCATCTTGTGGCAGGGACATGCCTCCGTAATGGCAATCTCCTTCGGCTCTTATGTGCATCACGTCAGTATTGGCGATGACGTCATAGGGGGAAACTTCCTCACCACGATGATGGATCGCTGGTTGACGAACTTCGGTGAGAAAACCGATCACCTTACGATTGGGTGTTACCGCCCCGGTCTGGATTTGCGGCCCATGATGAAAACTCTGCATCCAGAGCTGGTTGAGGGTTATCTGCGTCAATTCGGCCCGGAATTGTCCTTTCCTCGTGGGATAGACCTGCCAGTCTCCAGCGCGGATCGCCGCCTGGTAGTGCAACGGATCGTCGAAGGTGAGGACTCTGCTCCAAGGCACTTTCCAATCCCCTGTTCGGCTCGCGCGCCACGCACGAGTGAGAATGTGCGCCTATCCTCGGGAACAAAATCGGCGAGGCTATGCAAAAAGGGCAGCAATATCTGCGACAATTCGGCGCGGCATTTTCCTTTCTTCGTGGGATAGACCTGCCAGTCCCCAGCGCGGATCGCCGCCTGGTAGTGCAACGGATCGTCGAAGGTGAGGACTCTGCTCCAAGGCACCCTCCAATCTCCCGTTTGGCGCGTGCACACTTGCCGCATTTGCATAGCCTCAGGTGACAGAGGATGACAAACTGCTCAAAGCGGGAAAACAAACCATCCGGGAACGCCTCGGGCCAGCCTTGGTTAGGAATCGACCAAATCGATTGCCTGAGTGACGCGAGATGCAAGAGGAACACTTGACCGTCGATCAGTGCGATGAACTAGCGAAAGCACTGCGTGAACATGCTGCTCAATTACCGCACGGATCGGAGAGGGAGAACCTGTTGCAGCTGGCGGAGGACTACCGCGTCCTTGCCGACATGAAAAGAATGGTTCTTCGTAAAGTGAATTGACCGCGTCCAACGCGCCAATGACGTCGGTCGTTGGCACTTAACCGACATAACCAGCCGCGCTGACGACGTCGGTTCGTTGGGGTAAAGCGGACATGGTAACCGTGTCCGGCGGCAATAGTTCGAGCAAATCGGCTTCGGTCCTGACCGCAGCCTCAAGCGCCCGCCGAGCAATCACGTAGAAGTCTGTGGAATAGACTTCGCGGATGGCGCATGCGGCGCGCCTGATCGCATCACTGGGTCAATAGATCGGCTTGCCGACGACTTCGCACCGCGAACGTACTGGCGCGCGGGTGTTGCAGGTTTGGTGGCGCGCTTCCATGAGAACCAAACCGAATTTGGATGGTTGTGCCTGCGGCGCTGGGCATCGCTGAGGCTCGCGCGCCATAGCTCTATCGCGTCGAGATTTTCGAGGCACAACACCGCGATATCGTTCCTGATTACCGATGCAGTGAAGATCATTCTCGCAAGCCGTGCCGACATCAACCAATGGTTTCCCAAGGGGAGCCGTACTGTCCACCGGACACCCGCCTATTAAGTCGCGACTTTAAGATTTTCCCCTTTACGTGTCGAAATGGGACGGCCGAATTCCGAAAGGGGCCCCAAGTCCATTGCAGAGGGGCCCAATTCCACGGTGGGGCCCCGTTTGAGATGACCGGAGCCTCATGGGAGCGGACCTGGTCGCCCGGTGCAGGGCCGACGCCAGCGAAGGCCCTGGCGTTGCTGATCACGAGCTGAGCATTGCGCAGATTGTACACGCAACGTTGAGGCCGGGAGATTGACCCTCAGTGTTCTATCACTGTCACCATTGGATCGGTATTCTATGCCCGCTGATCAGCGACGTTGACTAGGCGTGAACATAAGCGGGATACCTCACCATGCTGCGCAGCCAGCAGCGCCAAGGTGCGCGGAAAAGCGGACACCAACGAGAGCAACACCGGCCTGTTCAACGAGGTGAGCGCAAGTCAAGTAAGGTCGCGCTTTATCCCTTACTCATGCCGCCCACTCTGCCGATAGAGCCTCAGCCTGCTGCAATACATTCTGTACAGCGGCGTCCTGCAAGTCCGGCGGATATCCATACTTACGTAGGAGCCGCTTCACGTGCCGCCGAATGTTGGCGCGTGCGCTGTCTCGATGCATCCAATCGACCGACACGTTGCCCTTGATGACGGTCACAAGCTCATGGGCTATTACCCGCAGTGCTGGCTCGCCCATGACCTGCCGCGCGCTGTCGTTTTCCGCCAATGCGTCGTAGAAAGCGATTTCTTCGTCGCTGAGGCCCGTTTCTTCGCCGCGAGCGCGCGGCCTGGATATCCGTGGCAAGTCTGATCAGTTCTTCCAGAACCTCGGCTGTCGTAATGGCGTTTGCGTGATAGCGGACGATGGCCGCTTCCAGCCTCTCTGAGAACAACACCTTGGCGCATTTGGCGGGCACAGCCCGAAAAGCGTCGGCGCGGTTTGCGATCCGAACGCCTTCTCTGGGGTAATGGAAGTCCCGCACGGCGTGCTCGGGCCTGCCGATGGCACGGTTATCGTTGATCTTGTCGAGCCGAACCACGATCCCCTCGCTTGGCCCAATGTCGTTCAGCAAGAAATTTTTAGCGACGTCGTTCCTTGGGTTGTGATCCGGGTTGCTTCGTCCGGCTAACAAGCGGCGCTATGCGGCGTGCATCACCGCCGTGGATGCCGCGCCGTCGGGCCGCGCTGCCCGCTGGTCGCGTCGCGCAGCCGGGCCGTCTGGCCTTCGGCCCTTGACGATGGGGAATCTGATGGAGATGATGGGGTAGCCGGTATCCGGATTGATCGAAGGTTCCGTGACGCCTGAAGCGGGTTCAGGTCAAGGGTCGCAAGACCGAATTCATGATCTACAAATTGCTCGCTCTGCGCGGCAGCGACGATCCTGAACTCAAGGCGCGATGAGGACAGAAAGCTGAGATGACCTGGGCGGCCTGCAGATCGTTCGAAGCTGGCGACTTGAGGGCTGCGATACTGGCCTATCGGGACTTTCTTAAGAGCTTTCCCGATGATCCCGTCGCGAAGCTCATGCAAGTCGAGATCGAAGATAGGCTATCCCGTTCGCCTCCTGAGGTTGACAGGCTGGCCCACTATGGCGCTCGAGCAGGACGCCAAGGCATTGCCGACGTGCGCGCGCCCGTCAAAGGGGCATGCTGAGCAACAGGCGACCGGATAAGTCAAGCGCCAGTCCCGTTCGACCTTGCAGTTTTCTGTCGACCGCTCGATTCTGGACTTAGGCAAAGCGTAGCTAATTTTGCGCGGGGAAGTAGCTAGTCTCGCAGGGATATTTCCCGATAACGGACGAGTTCAATCAGTCGCAAGGGAGCAATCATGTCTAGGCGCATACTGGTTCTTGGCGGCGGCCCCGCGGGGGTCGCGGCCGCTCGCACCGCCGCCCGTATGGGTGCCCAGGCCGTACTCATTGACTCTGGTCGACTCGGTGGCGTCAGCACCAACAGCGGTGTGCTGCCCGCCCGCGTCCTCGCCCACACCGCGCGCCTTAAGCGCGAAAGCGGCCAACTCGGCGTCTATGGTCTGCGCGCGACCGAAGCCGAGTTGGATTGGCCCGCGGCGCTGCGGCGCCTCTTCAATGTCGTGGAAGCCCTCCACGTTCGCAAGGAAATTGCCGAAGAAGCTCGCAAGCTCGGGGTTGATATCCACGAAAACGTCGGCGAGACACGCTTCATGTCGCCCACCACCATCGGATTTGCCAACGGAACAACCGTGGAAGGCGATGCGGCGATCGTCTGCGTCGGCGGCCGTTCGCGGAGTATTCCTCTGCCCGGCGCGGAACTCGCGATCTTTCCGAACGACATCTGGCGAATGAAAGCCATGCCCCGCAGCATAGCGATCGTCGGCACAGGTCACACCGGCTGTCAGATCGCCTCCATCCTCGCCCATTTCGGCACCGAAGTGCACATGATCGACCTCAAGGCGCGCATCATGCCGCAAGAGGACGAGCTACTGTCGGTCGTCATGGCAAAGGAATTCGCTGCCCGCGGCATCCGCATCCGGTCCGGTATCGACAGCATCGACGGCCTGAGCACGGGCATGAGTGGCGGCACGGTGCTGCATTACAAGGAAGCCGGCGAAAGCCGCAGTATCAAAACTGATGCAGTTTTACTATGCGTGGGCTGGATCGGCAACACCGACAGGATCGGCTTGGAGGAACTTGGCGTCGAGATCGCTCGCTCCTACATCAAGGTTGACAAGTATCTGCGCACGAACGTTCCCAAACTGTATGCTGCCGGGGACGTAACCGGACAGATGATGCTAGTTTCCGGCGCGACGCATGAAGGCCACGTCGCTGCGGTCAACGCTGTGACCAACGCCGAGACTAAGAAAGTTGCGCATACATTGGTACCTACCGGCAGCTTCACCGATCCGGAATACGGTGCGATCGGTATGCGTGAACAGCAATGCTGCGACGCCGGAATCGATTATGAAACCTCTATCATCTGGTGCGAGGATCTGACTCGCGCGATCATCGACGACCGCACAGCTGGCTTCTGCAAGATGATCGCGGACCGCGCCACACACAAGTTTCTGGGCGCGCATATCGTCGGCGAACGTGCCGTAGAAACTGTGCAGCTGATGGCCACGATCATGGCCGGGGGACTGACGGTGGAGCAGGTAGCTGACCTAGAACTCGCGTTCCCGACCTATTCGGCGATCATCCTAATGGCAGCGCGGGACCTAAAATACAAACTCGATCCGGAGTATGCGGCACTTTACCAATCGGGCATGGCCGGAAGCCCCGCCAGCAAGGCGCTGTCCTGACCTGTTGCGGCCATCCGACGCGGTTGCCCCGTAAGGAAACATGGGGTTGCAGCCAGTGCGCCGCGCCGCGGAATCTTGCGCGCTTGCCGGCCTCAACTTCCTAGCAGGTCTCACCGGATCAAACGGATTAATGTGCTGAGGAGGGCGCACACGAAAGCGAGTTTGTTGTCGCCGGTCCGGGCGCCGCCGACGGCATTGCGAAATGTTTCACTGATACGGGCGGACGAACCGCCGACGAGGTCATCTACTGGGTCTGCGAACGACAGGAGGAGGCATTTCAGGCCGCCGGCATCAAATTCCAGACGCTCTTTGGCAGACGCTTGCAGCCAATCGATTGTCAGAACCTTTTCTGCGAGATCTCAAAATACGCCCGCGTGGCGCACCCCCATGTCCGCGGCCTAACGGGGCGGACACGTATCAAGCAGCTCTATCGTCAAGCGGCTCAACCGCTTCCGCGTCCCATGTTCTCCCCGCGCTGGGGGCTTCGTATTCCAGACGCGCATGTACCGACGAAGGCATCCAATGAGCGGGTAGGGCTTTTCGCGTGAAAGATGATCCTTCTGCCAGTTCCGAACAGGAGAAGAAATCGTCGAAATGGAAAACGGCGGCGACGATCTTTGTGCAAATCATCTACGCGGCCCTTTCGGCAGATCGTGATTGCCATCGTCAAGATCGTCCGCGAGGGAGGTGGCGCTCTTGCGACCATCGATCCGGCGAAGCTCTACGACCAACATGGACCCGCTGCCATCGGGATCCCCGTCGCCGCGGCTTCTGCACTTTTTCTCGTGTGTCTCGCACGTGCGCTTGATGGCCCCATGTCCCTCGACCTCTTTGGGATAAGAGCGGAAGGAGCATCCGGGACCTGCGTCGTGTGGGCGATACTCTTTCTCGTCATCGGCTTATCGTTTCGTGCCCTGTGGTAGACCGAAATGATCCTCGGGGTTGGGATTGATCTTTGCCAGGTCGAGCGAATCAGGCGTTCGCTCAAAGGGTTGGGCGACGATTGGATCGACGAGCTCTTCACTGCCGACGAGCGCAAGCTTTGCCAGCCGGGCGCAGATCATGCCTTGCTGTTCGCTCGGGCTTTTTGCGGCAAAGAGGCTTGCTTCAAGGCTTTGGGAACAGGGAGAACCGCCGATGTCGGCTGGCGCGATATCGAGATCCTGCAGTCCCGTTCCTTGGCGTCGGCGCGGCTATCGGGCGGAGCTCTTCAAAGATTGCAAGAGATCACGCCAGCTCGTCGCGCCGCGGTCGTGCACGTTGCTTGTGCTGGCGGAGCAGAGCTAGCCCGGGCCATCTTCACGATTTCGGCTGTACCGGTGCCGTAAAAGGACCCCGCTGTTATCGGCTCATTGTAGTTAGCTCCTTCCTCGCCGCCGCTATCCGTGCGTCGAGATAGTTGGCCAAATCCACGAGATAGATCCCTTGCACATTTCTGGATTGCCTCCATTCGCACCAGCGGAATTGGAATCTCCCCGACACTGCAGGTTGACCATTGGGAAAGTAGACAAGCAGGCTTCTGCTATGGCTGTTCGCGGCCTTTATCCTGCGACCATTCTAAGGTCACGCCCTTCCAGCCTTGAGACCGTCGAGATTTCCCCGTCCGGGGACATTGCGCAGAGGTGTTGCGGCACGGGTATGTAACCGATGGTCGGCACGCCGACAGCATGGAAGCCGCCACCTTCGCCGAGGAACGCGCCCCCGCTGAGCATCACCAACGGCCCTAAATATTGACTGTTGCCCATGTTCGGGTGGTGATTGACGCGATGCGCTTTGGATCTTGCTCAAAGAAGTTCCATGCGTCGCAGGCTTTATCAACGATGTCGTCGTAGTCGTTGAAGACGGTGATCGCGAGTTTGTTGCGCGCAGATATTCCCAGACGTTTTCGATCGGATTGAGTTCAGGAGCGTAAGGTGGCAGACGCACAAGGGTGATGTTTTCGGGGATCGTGAGCGCGGCAGCAATGTGATGGCCGGCGCCATCGAGGACGAGAGCGGCGTGGCTGCCGGGCGCCACCTTGCGGCCGATCGCAGTGAGATGCAGCGACATGGTCTCGGCGTTCGCCGCCGGCATGACCAGGCCTGTTGCGACGCGACGTTGCGGACAGGCCGCGCCGAACAGGTAGGCCCAGTCATAGCGTTGGTCGTGCGGCGCGCGGGGCCTCGTTCCACGCTTGGCCCAGACGCGGGTCAGCGTGCCCTGTTGGCCGATCCGGGCCTCATCTTGGAACCAGACTTCGATCGGCTTGCCTTTGGCGCGATCGGGGATTTGCGCCGTGACTGTCGCGGCGAAGTTTTTTTTAAACGTCTCCTGGGCTTCTTCGTCAGCTTGTGGATGGCGGGGCCTTACCGACAGTTTGCGGTAGCCGAGCTTGGCTAGAACCTTCCCGACCTAACGCTCGTGGAGCGCGACACCGAAGCGTCGCTGCAATTCGTCGCGCAGATCGACCCGCCGCCAACGCACGACCCCGTGCACCGCGGGGTCGGGGCCGGCCTCGACAAGCTCGGCCCATTCGGCCTGCTGCCGCGCCGTGAGTTTTGATCCGCGACCTGGCGATTTGAGATTGCGAAGCCCAGCCAGTCCCGCGGCGTTGTAACGGTGCACCCAGTCCCGCAAGGCCTGACGGTCCATGCCGCAGGTTTCAGCCGCCGTTTTGCGGCCCAAGCTATCGAGCACCAGCGCAAGCGCAAGTATCCGACGCGCCGCGGCACTATTCTTCTCCCCGCTCGCCGCCTTGCGAAGCTCCGAAGCCGTCAGATCAAGTCGGGTAATCGATACCGCCACTCCCATCGATGCCGCTCCTCTCAAAAGCAAGCATCGAGTCAGAGTTTCACTGATTTGGGAATCCCTAATGAGTTACAGTTTCGGGCCGTTGGTATTAGAGCTCCTGTCGCCCAAAGCGGGAATATCTTCCTAGATCAAATTATTGTTTTGAATCAACCATTTAGTGCGCATGACACGTCATGTATTTGGCCCTCCGCAGTCCCCGACCAATTCCCCTAAGCGAAGCAGCTGCAGCCGGTCTTGCCGTTAACTTGTTCATAAAAGGATACTTCTCCTGTTGGTTGCGCAATGCTATGCAATACTCGTGGGGAATTTTATTTAATTATTAACTTATTTATGGGGGCACTTTGAATTACCCCGGGCGATTTGCGTCTGGCCTATCGAATATTCAATCCGTCCATTTCGATTTAGATTCTTTGGCGGATCACGGCCACGCCGGCACGTTCCAAATTCCGGACGCGCATCTCCTGTTCTCGGGAGATTTTCAGAGATCAGGCGGCGACCTGATTATCTCTGATCAGCTCCACCGTGTGATCGTCCCGAACTACTTTCATGGTGACAAGCGCCCGTTGCTGGTATCGCCGGAAGGCGCTCCGCTCGGTCCGAACGTCATCGATGCCTTAACCGGCCACATCCACTACGCTCAGGCCGCCGGCACCAACGCGGCGGGCAAGGTCGTTGGCCAGGTCGTCAAGATGACCGGCAGCGCCAGCTTGGTGCGCAACGGCGTGACTATCGTTCTTAATAACGGCGACGCCGTCTATCAGACCGACGTCGTGCAAACCGGAAGCGGCTCTACGCTTGGTCTTGTATTGATCGACGGAACGACCTTCAACCTCACCGCGAACGCGCGGTTGATGCTAAACGATCTCACCTACGACGCGACCAGTACATCGAATACCTCGCTATTCACGCTTGTCCAGGGCGCTGTCAATTTCATCGCTGGGCAGGTTGCTAAAACCGGCGACATGAAAGTCGAGACTGCGGTTGCCGTGATCGGAATTCGCGGCACAGCGGTGATTCTCGATATTGATTCAACCGACGGGAAAGTCTCGATATCGGTCGTTGATCAGCAGGATAATCAGGTCCATTCCGTTCAGGTCTTCAAGTGCGTTCCAACGAGCACGCAAGGAGTTTGCTCGTCGGGGGATCTGATCGGAACGGTCTCAAGTAACGGCTCGTCCCTGTCGCTTACGCCCAGTGCCGCGCTTCAGGTGATTGCGCAGGAGACCAGCAAGACCCCCGCCCAGATCACCCAGGAATTTGGCGTTTTCCAGCAGGTATTGAGTACCTACGATGCTGGAAAGCAGCTCGCTCCAAATACGCCGCCGCCTTCAGATGGCAAGCGGGGCGATGCCACCCCGCAATCGACAACCAAGTTTGCAGGTAGCAGCACGCCGCCCATCGAATCGACCGGCGCTCAACTCATCCCAGCCTCAACCGACAGCGCTGAGCATCCAAACACCAGCACAGAAACGGTCATCGCGGTCACGGCACTTTCATCGGGCATCGTCAATCCGACGCAATTGCCGAACTCGCAGCCGCAGATTCCCACCATACAAGGTCTTCCTACGACGGTTGCGATCACGACACCGGTGGCCATCGGCAACATCATTAACCAGAGCGAGGTGTCGACCGGCTTCATCATCAGCGGCACGGCAACGGCAGGCGCTGCTCCGGTGAACGGCCAGACCGTGACGATCGCGATCGTCGACAGCTCAAATATCGCTAAGTACACCTACACGACGACGGTGACGAACGGGGCGTGGTCAGTGAGCGTGACGGCGGCACAGGCGCAGGCCCTGGCCGACGGCAGCTACAACATCCAGGCGACCGTGTCGGATGCGTCCGGCAATGCGGCGACCACAGTAACTCAGACGATCATGGTGGACACCGTTCCGCCGACCGTGACGATAAGCACCCCCGACACGACGACCAATCAGCCAACGCAGACAATCTCCGGTCACGTGACTACGACCGAGGCTGCCGCCGGGGCGACGGTGAAGCTGTACGATTCTGTTAGCGGTGTCACTACGCAGATCGGCACTGCGACCGTCGGCAGTGGCGGAACCTGGAGCACCAGCGTGACGCTGTCTGGCAGTGGTAGCCACAGCATCACCGTCCAGGATACTGATGCGGCCGGCAATACCGGCACCAGTAATTCGGTGGTGTTTACGGTCGGACCCGCGGCGCCGACGGTCGTTGCGGTGACAGACAATGTCGCGGCGGCAGTGACCAATGGCCCGATCAGCTTTACCGCGACCTTCAGCGAGGCGGTGACGGGGGTCTCGACCAGCAGCTTCACGGCGACCAACGGCACGGTGGCGAGCGTCACGCAGGTGGATTCCAGCCACTACACCATCGTGGTCAATCCGACGGCGGGATTGGTGTCCGGTAATGTGGCGCTGAGCCTGGTGGCGGGCGGGGCGACCGACACGGCAGGCAATGTTGCGGTGGCGGCGAACCTGTCGAGCCTGGATAGCCAGGGCATCAACACGCTGGCGCCGACGGTCGTGGCGGTGACAGACAATGTCGCGGCGGCGGTGACCAATGGCCCGATCAGCTTTACCGCGACCTTCAGCGAGGCGGTGACGGGGGTCTCGACCAGCAGCTTCACGGCGACCAACGGCACGGTGGCGAGCGTCACGCAGGTGGATTCCAGCCACTGCACTATTGTGGTCAATCCGACGGCGGGGTTGGCGTCCGGCAATGTGGCGCTGAGCCTGGTGGCGGGCGGCGCGACCGACACGGCAGGCAATGTTGCGGTGGCGGCGAACCTGTCGAGCCTGGATAGCCAGGGCATCAACACGCTAGCGCCGACGGTCGTTGCGGTGACAGACAATGTCGCGGCGGCGGTGACCAATGGCCCGATCAGCTTTACCGCGACCTTCAGCGAGGCGGTGACGGGGGTCTCGACCAGCAGCTTCACGGCGACCAACGGCACGGTGGCGAGCGTCACGCAGGTGGATTCCAGCCACTACACCATCGTGGGCAATCCGACGGCGGGATTGGCGTCCGGCAATGTGGCGCTGAGCCTGGTGGCGGGCGGGGCGACCGACACGGCAGGCAATGTTGCGGTGGCGGCGAACCTGTCGAGCCTGGATAGCCAAGGCATCGATACGGCAACTCCGACTGGCGGCACGCCCGCGCTGACAACGCCTTCGGATTCGGGTACTTCGCATACTGACAACATCACCGACGTCACCAACCCGACCTTCGCGGTTGCGCTCAATCCGACGGTGGCGGTTGGCGATACCGTGCAGCTGCTGTTGGGCGGGTCCGCGCTGGCGCATCCGGTCAGCCACACCATCACGTCGCCCGACATAGCCAATGGCTTCGTCAGCCTGACGGTGACGGCCGGCGATCTCGGCGGCGACGGCTCGAAGTCGATCACGGCCCAGTTCACCGATGCAGCGAGCAATACGTCGACCACTGCGGCGGACGTGATCACGCTGGACACCCTTCCGCCGACCGTGACGATAAGTACGACGGGCACCACGACCAACCAGGCCACGCAGCAGATCTCGGGCGCCGTTACCACCACTGAGGCCGCGGCCGGCGCCACGGTGACGTTGTTCGACACCGTCAATAACGTCACCACGCAAGTCGGCACCGCGACCGTCAGCGGCGGCGCCTGGTCGACCAGCGTCTTGCTGTCGGGCAACGGCAGCCACAGCATCACCGCCCAGGATACCGATGCGGCCGGCAACATCGGCACCAGCGCGCCGGTGATCTTCACGCTGGCGACCGTGGCGCCGACGATTGCGATCACGAGCCCGGTTGCCGGCGACAATATCATCAACAAGGCTGAGGCGGCGGCGGGCGTTACCGTTAGCGGAACAGCCGCGGCCGGCAGCGGTGGTGCGGCGGTAAATGGCCAGATCGCGACGATCACGCTGGTCGACAGCTCGAACGTCGTCAAGGACACCTATACGTCGACGGTGACGAACGGCGCCTGGTCGGTGAGCGTGACGGCGGCGCAGGCGCAAGCGCTGGCCGACGGCAGCTACAGCATCAAGGCGAACGTATCGGACGTGGCCGGCAATGCGGCGGCTACCGCGAGCCAGACCGTGACGGTGGACGAAACCGCGCCAACGATTGCAATCACGACGCCGGTTGCCGGCGACAATATCATCAACAAGGCTGAGGCGGCGGCGGGCGTCAGCATCAGCGGTACGGCCGCGGCCGGCAGCGGTGGTGCGGCGGTGAACGGCCAGACCGCGACGATCACGCTGGTCGACAGCTCCAACCTCGTCAAGGACACCTATACGTCGACGGTGACGAACGGCGCCTGGTCGGTGAGCGTGACGGCGGCGCAGGCGCAAGCGCTGGCCGACGGCAGCTACAGCATCAAGGCGAACGTATCGGACGTGGCCGGCAATGCGGCGGCTACCGCGAGCCAGACCGTGACGGTAGACGAGACCGTGCCAACGATAGCGATCACGACCCCGGTTGCCGGCGACAACATCATCAACAAGGCTGAGGCGGCGGCGGGTGTCAGCGTCAGCGGAACAGCCGCGGCCGGCAGCGGTGGTGCGGCGGTAAATGGCCAGACCGCGACGATCACGCTGGTCGACAGCTCGAACGTCGTCAAGGACACCTATACGTCGACGGTGACGAATGGCGCCTGGTCGGTGAGCGTGACGGCGGCGCAGGCGCAAGCCCTGGCCGACGGCAGCTACAGCATCAAGGCCAATGTCTCGGATGTGGCCGGCAACGCGGCGGCTACCGCGAGCCAGGCGATTGCGCTGGACACCCTTCCGCCGACCGTGACGATAAGTACGACGGGCACCACGACCAACCAGGCCACGCAGCAGATCTCGGGCGCCGTTACCACCACTGAGGCCGCGGCCGGCGCCGCGGTGACGTTGTTCGACACCGTCAATAACGTCACCACGCAAGTCGGCACCGCGACCGTCAGCGGCGGCGCCTGGTCGACCAGCGTCTTGCTGTCGGGCAACGGCAGCCACAGCATCACCGCCCAGGATACCGATGCGGCCGGCAACATCGGCACCAGCGCGCCGGTGATCTTCACGCTGGCGACCGTGGCGCCGACGATTGCGATCACGAGCCCGGTTGCCGGCGACAACATCATCAACAAGGCTGAGGCGGCGGCGGGCGTTACCGTCAGCGGAACAGCCGCGGCCGGCAGCGGTGGTGCGGCGGTAAATGGCCAGACCGCGACGATCACGCTGGTCGACAGCTCGAACGTCGTCAAGGACACCTATACGTCGACGGTGACGAATGGCGCCTGGTCGGTGAGCGTGACGGCGGCGCAGGCGCAAGCCCTGGCCGACGGCAGCTACAGCATCAAGGCCAATGTCTCGGATGTGGCCGGCAACGCGGCGGCTACCGCGAGCCAGACGGTGACGGTGGACGAGACCGCGCCGACGATTGCAATCACGACCCCGGTTGCCGGCGACAACATCATCAACAAGGCTGAGGCGGCGGCGGGCGTCAGCATCAGCGGTACGGCCGCGGCCGGCAGCGGTGGTGCGGCGGTAAATGGCCAGACCGCGACGATCACGATCGTCGACAGCTCGCAACGTCGTCAAGGACACCTATACGTCGACGGTGACGAACGGCGCCTGGTCGGTGAGCGTGACGGCGGCGCAGGCGCAAGCCCTGGCCGACGGCAGCTACAGCATCAAGGCCAATGTATCGGATGTGGCCGGCAATGCGGCGGCTACCGCGAGCCAGACCTTCACGGTGGACGACCGCGCCGACGATTGCGATCACGACGCCCGGTTGCCGGCGACAAATCATCAACAAGGCTGAGGCGGCGGCGGGTGTCAGCATCAGCGGTACGGCCGCGGCCGGCAGTGGTGGTGCGGCGGTGAACGGCCAGACCGCGACGATCACGCTGGTCGACAGCTCGAACGTCGTCAAGGACACCTATACGTCGACGGTGACGAATGGGGCGTGGTCGGTGAGCGTGACGGCGGCGCAGGCGCAAGCCCTGGCTGACGGCAGCTACAGCATCAAGGCCAATGTGTCGGATGTGGCCGGCAATGCCGCGCCCTACGGCGAGCCAGAGTGATCACGGTGGACGAAACCGCGCCCAACGATTGCGATCACGATCCCGGTTGCCGGCGACAATATCATCAACAAGGCTGAGGCGGCGGCGGGCGTCAGCATCAGCGGTACGGCCGCGGCCGGCAGTGGTGGTGCGGCGGTGAACGGCCAGACCGCGACGATCACGATCGTCGACAGCTCCAACGTCGTCAAGGACACCTATACGTCGACGGTGACGAACGGCGCCTGGTCGGTGAGCGTGACGGCGGCGCAGGCGCAAGCCCTGGCCGACGGCAGCTACAGCATCAAGGCGAATGTGTCGGATGTGGCCGGCAATGCGGCGCCGACGGCGAGCCAGAGTGATCACGGTAGACGAGACCGCGCCAACGATAGCGATCACGATCCCGGTTGCCGGCGACAATATCATCAACAAGGCTGAGGCGGCGGCGGGCGTCAGCATCAGCGGTACGGCCGCGGCCGGCAGTGGTGGCGCGGCGGTGAACGGCCAGACCGCGACGATCACGATGGTCGACAGCACTACCAACGCGGTCAAGGACACCTATACGACGACGGTGGCGAGCGGCGCGTGGTCGGTGAGCGGTGACGGCGGCGCAGGCGCAGGCCCTGGCTGACGGCAGCTACAGCATCAAGGCCAATGTGTCGGACGTTGCCGGCAACGCAGCAACCACGGCGACGCAGGCGATCACGGTGGACGAGACTGCGCCGACGATTGCAATCACGACCCCGGTTGCCGGGGACAATATCATCAACAAGGCGGAGGCAGCGGCGGGTGTCGGCATCAGCGGCACGGCGGCGGCCGGCAGTGGTGGTGCGGCGGTAAACGGCCAGATCGCGACGATCACGCTGGTCGACAGCTCGAACGTCGTCAAGGACACCTATACGTCGACAGTGACGAACGGGGCGTGGTCGGTGAGCGTGACGGCGGCGCAGGCGCAAGCCCTGGCTGACGGCAGCTACAGCATCAAGGCTAATGTGTCGGATGTGGCAGGCAATGCCGCCCCGACGGCGAGCCAAGTGATCACGGTCGACGAGACCGCCCCAACGATAGCGATCACGATCCCGGTTGCTGGCGACAATATCATCAACAAGGCTGAGGCGGCGGCAGGCGTCAGCATCAGCGGTACGGCCGCGGCCGGCAGTGGTGGCGCGGCGGTGAACGGCCAGACCGCGACGATCACGATCGTCGACAGCACTACCAACGCGGTCAAGGACACCTATACGACGACGGTGGCGAGCGGCGCGTGGTCGGTGGCGGTGACGGCGGCGCAGGCGCAGGCCCTGGCTGACGGCAGCTACAGCATCAAGGCCAATGTGTCGGACGTTGCCGGCAACGCAGCAACCACGGCGACGCAGGCGATCACGGTGGACGAGACTGCGCCGACGATTGCAATCACGACCCCGGTTGCCGGGGACAATATCATCAACAAGGCGGAGGCAGCGGCGGGTGTCGGCATCAGCGGCACGGCGGCGGCCGGCAGTGGTGGTGCGGCGGTGAACGGCCAGACCGCGACGATCACGCTGGTCGACAGCTCCAATGTCGTCAAGGACACCTATACGACGACGGTAACGAACGGGGCGTGGTCGGTGAGCGTGACGGCGGCACAGGCGCAGGCCCTGGCCGACGGCAGTTACAGCATCAAGGCCAATGTGTCGGATGTGGCCGGCAACGCGGCGGCTACCGCGAGCCAGACCGTGACGGTGGACGAGACCGCGCCAACGATCGCGATCACGAGCCCGGTTGCCGGCGACAACATCATCAACAAGGCGGAGGCGGCGGCCGGCGTCAGCATCAGCGGCACGGCCTTGGCCGGCAGTGCAGGGGTAAATGGCCAGACCGCGACGATTACGATCGTCGACAGTTCGAATGTCGTCAAGGACACCTATACGACGACGGTATCGAACGGGGCCTGGTCGGTGAGCGTGACGGCGGCGCAGGCCCAAGCCTTGGCCGACGGCAGCTACAGCATCAAGGCCAATGTCTCGGATGTGGCCGGCAACGCGGCGGCTACCGCGAGCCAGGCGATTGCGCTGGACACCCTTCCGCCGACCGTGACGATAAGTACGACGGGCACCACGACCAACCAGGCCACGCAGCAGATCTCGGGCGCCGTTACCACCACTGAGGCCGCGGCCGGCGCCACGGTGACGTTGTTCGACACCGTCAATAACGTCACCACGCAAGTCGGCACCGCGACCGTCAGCGGCGGCGCCTGGTCGACCAGCGTCTTGCTGTCGGGCAACGGCAACCACAGCATCACTGCCCAGGATACCGACGCAGCCGGCAACATCGGCACCAGCGCGCCGGTGATCTTCACGCTCACGATTATTGCGAACGGCTGGGCCAGCCAGGACGGTGGAAGCTGGAACTCCGGCGCGAACTGGAGTTCGGGGACAGCTCCGCTCCCCACTGCGGATGTGGTCTTCAATCCAATTGGCGCGACGGCGCCCTACAATGTGACGATATTGCCAGGCACACCGGTGATGGCCAACTCGATCACTTTGAACGACCCCAACATTACTTTGCTCGACGAAGGCTCGCTGACGATCGCAGGTTCACTGGTAATTGATTCCGGGTTCCTCGAAATCGAGAATGGCGGAACGCTTTCCCTCGGTGGCGGCCCTTCCTTTACGGTCGATTTCGCGGGAACGGGCGGAATTCTGATTCTCGGATCGTCGGTCGGCTTTACCGGAACGATCAATGCGGTGTCGACGGCGTCCGGACCGGTGACGATCACGGGAAGTGACGGCGTGACCACGAGCAGTGGCGATGCCATCGATCTCACGGCATCTGGAGGGACTCTGAGTAATCCCGCCACTCTGGGACTGACGTTAGGCGGGCCGGTCACAGGGGCGGTTACTGCAATCAACGTTGTTCAAAACGGATTCGGCGACATTGTCGTCGCAACGAGCGGATCTGTGATCGGTCTGGCCGGCCGCGGCATTTTGGCTGAAGAGAGTTCGACCGGTGTCGGTAACATCATCGTGGATGGCACCGGAGATGTGAGGGGGATGGGCATTAATGGCAACGCCAGTGCCATCCTCGCCGAAAACCTCAATGCGGCGAGTAGTGGCAGCGTCGCTGTATTGCAAACGGGAAATATAGTCGGCGGAACCGACGGAATTCACGCATTCACGGACGGCAACGGTAATGTTGTCGTGACAACAGCCGCCGGCAAGACTATTTCAGGTGCAACTCGCTATGGCATCGAAGCGGCGACGTTCGGTACCGGAAGCGTTTCGGTTGCTACGGCGCTGAATGACATTATCTCGTCCGCGAGCGCCGGTCTCAACGTCTACAATCAGGCGGCGTCTGTTCCGCAAACCGGTGGAAGCTCAATCACGGTTACGGCTAACGGCACGATCAACTCCGGGGCCTTACCAACCGGCAGCGGCGGAAGGTCCGCCGGAATCCTCGCGGGATATGCGGGTGGCACGATCGCTACGCCCAACGCCAACGTGTTTGGAAATGTTGCGATTAATAATTCTGCAAATATAAATTCCGTGGGTGGAGACGGTATCCGGGGCTACAACTATGGCAGCGGCAACGTAACCATCAGCGATCAATCGAATGCAACGATCACCGCGGACGTCTTCGGCATCGATGCTGCGAGCTTCGGCATTGGCAACGTTTCGATCTCGACCGCCAGCGGAGATGCCATCAATTCAGCAAGTTCCGGGCTTCAGGCAATCAATTTCGCAACGATAGTTCCCGCGACGGCCCTCTCGACGGTCAGCGTAACCGCCAACGGCACAATCACTTCCGGAACAGCTTTGACGCCGGGGGCGAGCCAGCCCCAGGGAATCTCTGCAGGCTATCTTCCCGGAAATACTCTAGCCGCTAATGACACTGTCAACGGAACGGTTTTCGTCGATAATTTCGCCAACGTTACTGCGGCGGCCGGCTGGGGTATCGATGCATATAACTTTGGCGATGGCTCCATCACCTTAACCGATGAAACGGGAACGTCGGTATCCGGCGCGCAATACGGCATTCAGGTCTATTCGCAAGGGACCGTCACTGGAGATCTGGCCGTCACTATTGAAACGTCCTCGACAAAAACAACAACCATTAGCGCTGGTTCCTTGTATGGGCTCGCCGCACTTAACGCTTTCGAACGCAACTCCGGCAATATTTCAATTATTACGACATCGTCCGACGGCGGCGGCACGATCATCATCAATTCTGGCGGAACTGGAATTCAAGCGACCAATCAAACCAATCCGACGACAGGCACGTCCTCAGGCCAGATCTCGGTCACGACATCGATCGGAACGACAATCAATTCTGGCTTCGACACCAATACGGGGGCCGGCCAGCCTGGCGGCATCTGGGCGGGCTATGCGCCGAATGGAGGGGTGCAAACGGTCAACACCCACGTCGCTGGCAATGTGATCGTTGACAATTCCGCAAGGATCAACGCGGCGTCGGGTGTCGGGATCGGGCTCTACAACGCGGGCGTCGGCAATATCAACGCGACACTCGAGGCGTCGTCGTCGATCAACGCCATTACGGCCGGCCTCAACGCGTTCGCCCAGGGTGGCGGCAATGTGACGATCATCAACAAGGGGACAATCACAGCCCCGAGCGGCAACGGAATTATCGCCGGAACCGGCAACAGTCTTACCGCCACCGGAAACGGCGTCCTCTCGATCAATAATTCTGGCGTCATCAGCTCGCTCGGGGTCGCAAGCAGTTCCGTCATCCAGATCAATAACTTTAGTGCACAAGACGCAACTTTTACGAATTCCGGATCGGTTACTGCAAATCTCCTTTCGAGCGGCGTGAGTGTCGCGATAGGAGCCTTTAGCGGCAGCACCATCACCACCAACAACGGCCGCATCATCGTCAACAATTCGGGTGCGATAGCCGGCAACGTCGCGTTGGGTACTTCGGCTTTCAATATCGCCGCCGCCACGTTCAACAACAACAGTGGTGGTACTTGGTTTGTCAATGGATCGAATTCGTTCGGCGGTATCGCCAATACAATCAACAATCTCGGAACGATCGATATTACGGGGGCAAGTAGTTTCCTCGCCTCGACCGGAGGCACACTCGGGTTCACCAATTCCCATCTGGTGACAGTTGAAGCAAACGCTGCCGCCGATATCGGCGGCGCAGTCTCAGGAACTGGATCATTTTCGATCGGCGATCGCGCCGAGCTTGAATTTGCGAGCTCGGTCGCGTCTGGCCAAACGGTCTCCTTCACGACTGGAAATGGTTTGCTGACGTTGGATAGTCCGACGAATTTCAGTGGTACCATCACTGGACTTACAATTGGCGACGCCATCGCGCTAAAAAATGTCGCGGTGGCGAGCAATGTCAACGGCGCGACAGCATTTGCGATCAATGGCAGCGAGATGCTCACGGCGCCAAGTGGGTCGGCATTCAGCGTCCTCTACAGTGGGCCATTGGGAAGCGAAATCGTGCTCGTTCCTGGATCAGGAACCGAGTTGAACGGTGCGTCTAGTACCCCTTTTACCGCCCCGCCGAGCAATACGGCGCAGTTCTATCAGCTGGTGGGCAATCCGATTTCAGGGGCTGGCGTGAACGGCCTTACGATCAATTCTAACGATAGCAACTCTCTTGATTATATCCTGGTTGAAATTGATCAAGCCTCACCGATTACGATTACAGGTGCTACTGGAAACGGCGTTTCCGTCACGACGACAGGCGCCAATATCTCGGTGCTCAACGCCGCTAGTATCAGCGCCACCGGATCCGGTACAGCAGGAATTTTTGCGAATGCTGCGGGTGGCTCGGCCACCGTGATTGACTACGGCAACGTGACTGGCGGCCAAGTCGGAATTAAAGCTGTCACAACGGGTACCGGGCCGCTTGATATTGTTGTTGGCGCGACAGCTATCACGACCACGACGACAAGTACGGCGTCGACCGGGATTGTCGCGATATCCGGACTGGGCAGTTCGAGCGTGACGATATTGCCTGGGGTCACGGTCAATACCGGCGCTAGCGGCATTTTCGTCGAGAATCAGGCGTCGTCCGTGCCGCAAGTAAACGGTATCTCGAGCTCAATCTCAGTATCGACGGCCGGCACGATCAATTCGGGGCAGGGCAATGCCACCACCGGTGGCGAGCCGGCAGGAATCTTGGCGGCTTATCTTGGAGGATCGAGTGGGCCATCGAGCATACCCAATCCGCCGCTCACCGGAATTTTTGGAGATATCTACGTCAATAACAACGCCAACATTAATGCCACAAGCGGAATGGGCATCTCCGCCTTTAACTATGGGACCGGCGCGATTTCAGTGTCGGATGGTCCCGGTACGAAGATTACCGCCAAGGCCGCGGGCGTAACTGCTTCCGGCTTCACCCAATATGGAATCTTTGCTTTCAATTATGGGACTGGCAGGACCACGGTTAACACGGCCTTTGGTTCCACTATCAACTCGGGCGGAACAGGTATCAATGTTGGAAACCAGGCGACGGTCATTGCGGCGGCAGCGGCAAGCACTGTCACGGTTGTCGCGCTCGGCACCATCACCTCCGGCGCGAACGCGAACAACTCCGGCAGTGCACCTTCCGGAATCCAGGCAGGCTTCAACCCCGGAAATCTCGGGGTGTTCAACGCAAATGTGGCCGGCAATGTTCTGGTCGATGACGTTGGAAACATTACCGCGGCCACGGGGGATGGCATCAGTGCCTACAATTATGGTGTCGGTAATGTTGTCGTAAATGTCGGGACCGGCGCGAGCATTCAGGCGCCCACTGCCGCGAACACGACGTCAGGAAAAGCCCCTTACGGAATTAGTGCATTCAACCTCGGTCCTGGCAGTATCGCCGTTACGACGTCCATGAACGACGTCATCGCATCTGGCAGTTCGGGGATCAATGCGGTCAACGAGGCGGCGATAATTACAGCTGCTGCGGGTGCGTTTGTCGCGGTTTCAACCGCCACGGGGTCAACGATCACCTCTGGAACCGTCGCGACCAATAGTGGGTCGGCACCCTCCGGCATATCCGCAGGTTTCTTGGGAGGCACAAGCCTGACGTCTAACTTGAGCGTAAACGGCACCGTCATCGTCAACAACGGCGCCAACATCTCTGCGACCGCAGTCGCCGGGAGCATCGGGATCAATGCCTACAATTACGGAAATGGTGACATCACGGTCAACGACGCCGCGGGCACCACGGTTTCCGGGGCGCAGTACGGCATTACAGCACACGCGGAAAGCGGAAGCGGTTATCTTAATGGAGTCAGCTCCGGTGGAAATACCGTGCCGGGCAGCGGAAACGTAGCGATCAACGTCTACAACAACGCTAACATCAACTCGACGTCGAGCTACGGGATTTTTGCCTTTAGCACCGATTTTGGCAACATATCGGTGATTACCTCGTCCGGCGACAGTATCACTTCAGGAAGCGTCGGAATCAACGCCGTCAATGAAGCTGCAATTATTGATCCGTCGCACAACAGTTCAATCGTTGTCACCGCTTTCGGGTCAATTCATTCGGGCAGCAATCTCACCGGCACTTCAAATCCTCCCGCTGGAATTGCTGCCGGCTATCTAGGCCCTGTTCCGAACGGGGTTATCACACCGCTGTTTCCGTTGACTCAAATCAACGGGGATGTCGTCGTCAATAACTCGGCCACCATCAACGCTGATTCAGGTGATGGGATCCGCGCCTTTAACTACGGGATCGGCGATGTCACGGTAAACGATTTCGCCGGAACCATCACGACGCATGCGAGCCCCGTGAATGGTTTTGGGGCTGGGATCAGTGCGACCAACAATGGGACCGGCAACATCCTTGTTTCCACGTCGGCAGGCACCACCATCAATTCCGCTGGCTCAGGCATTGGGGCTCTTAACAAGGCTCCCGATCCCACCAGTTCAACCATTGTCCCTTCCACCAGCAAAGTTTCCGTAACGGCGTTCGGTACAATTAATTCCGGAACGATACTCACCGGCTCAGGCGATCCGGCGGCGGGAATTCTGGCAGGATATAATCCGAACAATGCCGACGCTCTGGACAACAATGTCCATGGCAATGTTTCGATCGACGACTACGCGACAATTGCGGCTGCTGCAGGAACAGACGGAATACGGGGCATAAATTACGGCACCGGAGCGGTCACCATTATAGCGGAGGCCGGCGCGGCCATCTCTGGTGGGCGCTATGGCATCGCTGCCTTTGCCTATGATGGCGGAAATGTAAGTGTCACCAATTATGCAAACGTGACAGCAACGACCGCGGCCATCGATGCGCGGTCCACCCCTGCCGGCACGGTCTTTATCGACAATTACGGTGCGATTACGGGAGACGTCACCAATGCGAGCGCGATTGTGGGAGACGTCACTAGTTCGGGAAACACGACCTTCCATAACGAATCCGGAGCGATCTGGAATCTCGCTGGAACCAGCACTTTCACGGGAACGAGCCAGCTCATCAACGACGGGATAATTGATACGACCGGAGCGTCGAGCATCAGCATAACCGGCATCGCCAATACCGGGATCGTGGAGGTCCAATCCGGGACCCTTGACCTTGCCGCGGCCATCACAGGTGTAGGCTCCTTTACGATCGACAGCGGAGGGTTGCTGGAATTTGCCGCGCCTGTCTCGGCCGGGGCGACCGTCTCATTTCACGGTACAGCAGCCACGCTGAAGCTCGATGACGTCGCGCATTTCAATGGCTCCGTGACCGGCTTCTCCTTTGGCGATACGATCGATCTTGTCGGTATCAGTCCCGCCAGTGTCAGCGTTCCCATTTCCGGACCGTTGCATATCGCCTATGGAGCCGGCTCTATTGCGCTGGGCGGCACTTATAATCCGGCTGACTTCACGCTCGGACCCGATGGCAATGGCGGAACCGACGTCACTTGGAATCATCAAGCGCCCGTCATCTCAACCAGCAGTTTGACCGTCACTGAAAACGCCAATGGGACGACAACCGTTTCAGGCTTGCAAGTCTCTGATCTCGACGCCGCGGCGTCAACCGAGACCTTTACGATGACGGCGACAACCGGCGCCGCCAGTTCTGGAACCAATGTTTCACCTTCAACCGGCTCAGGCCTTCTGACCGCGATCAACACGGAGCTCGGGGCCGGTATCATCTACAATCCGGGCGCAACCCCGCCTTCGACTGACAAGGTCACTATCGCGGTCGTCGACGGCTTTGGAGCAAGCGACTCGGTCAATTTTGTCTTTAACGCCGCCTCTAATTCTTCACCGCCTGTGACGCTGGTGGGAACGCCCGGCAAGGATGTTATTTTCGCTACCGGTAACAGCGATACGCTCACGGGCGGCGGCGGTGCGGACCAGTTTGTGTTCAACAAGACAACGGGTGCCCACACAATTACGGATTTCTCCCCGATTGACGACCACATCGATTTGACGGCGCTATCGTCGATCGTGACTGCGGCTACTCTCAATACCTGGTTCACCAGCAACGTTAAGGCAAGCACGACGGACCCGTCCGACACCCTGGTTACATTGGGTAGTAACGAGACGATTACCCTACACAATGTATCGACGATAAACGTTCATGCCAGCGACTTTCTAGTCCATGCCTGACATGGGTTGATTTTTTGGCTAGTCTATTTTTCTGTGAGCACGCCGCCTCTAATAAGCCTTCTGGAATCATCACCGGATATCTCGATCTTGATGACGGACATTGCCATGCCTGGAACGATGGGCGGCATAGCGCTCGCACGACGGGCGGCCGATCTTCGGCCTGACCTGACGATTGTCCTCATGAGCGGGTACGTCGAGGCATCTGAAAAGCTGAGTGCCGATTGTCCGAATTGGCCGGTGCTTCAGAAGCCATTTTCATCCGCAGATATCGTCCGTGCCATTAGTGCGTGCCATTAGTGCACGCTCGTGACATCAGCCATGGCACGCGCAGACGCTTCCAATCTCGTGTACGTACTTGAAGATGACCTAGAGGTCGCAACGATAATAGTGAGAATACTTCGCGAATTCGGCTTTGTCGTCGAACACATGAGTTCGGGCCGCGATTTGATAAGGCGGTTCAAGCAGAGGCCCTCTTCAGCCTGCATCGTCGATCTCGGGCTTCCCGACGGGGTTGGCATATCTATTGTACGGGCTCTAAACAGCTATTCGCCGTGTGTCGTTATTGTCGTTACAGGCCGTCAAGATCTCGCAGACCGCGTGCTAGGTCTGGAAGTTGGAGCTGACGACTACATCGTCAAGCCATTCGAAGGACGATAGCTCGTCGCAAGAGTTCGTAGCGCCATTCGTCGCCTTGAAAAAGGGCGCGCCGGAACGAATTCTGCGGAAATCGCCCGCTTCCGGGGCTGGGCTTTTAATCCCAAGACTCTCTGCTTGAGATCGTCAATGGTGATTTACAACAGCTAAGCACCGGAGAGGCAACGTTGCTCTTGAGTTTGCTCCGACGGCCAAACCGGATTCTATCTCGCGAGCAGCTTTTGCCAGATCGCGAAAACGTCCCATTCGACCGTTCGATAGACGCCCGTATTTCGCGTTTAAGGAAACGACTTGGGGACGATCCACAAGATCCTTGTCTTATCAAGACAATCTACGGGGGCGGCTACATGTTAACCTCAATTGTCGCCTGGGAAGCGGACGACGAAGGGCCAAATGGCATGCCGTGACCCGCTCAGCCGCAACCGCGTGCCTGCGCGTCCGCCACAATCGATCGGGACCGCTTGCAGCGGCAGGGGACCATGGCACTGCGGCGGACCCGCGACGGATTTACCGTGGACGCGGCCAAGCCGAGAGGCCTCGATCACCCATGGTCGCCGGCCATCGCCGGCGATACCGACGCCGAGGCGATCCTCCTCGCACCGCACCGCACCGTTCCGTTCCGCGCGACGCCACGCCGGCGGAAGCCGATTTGCAGGCCGATGACTGACGCAGCGCCTAAAGCGTGATGATCTAGGCGCGCTGCGATCCAATCAGTCGACGGAGAGCGACGTCGGCGCGGGCGTTCCCACGGCCGGCTGCGCCTTGTCCGCAGGGCGATGCGTTGCGGGCAATTGCAGCACGGTTGCGCGCTGTCCTTCGCAGAGTTGGGTCACCAGCACGTAGCTGCCGTCGGGAAATTCGATCGCGTCATGATGCCGTTCCGGGACCAGCGGATCGATCTTGCCGAATTTTCCCACGCGGGAGTTGACGGTCCTGGTCCAGATCCAGCGGTTGTCATATTTGACGGGCTCGGCGAACGCCAACTCGGTTCCAGGAAGTAGACAGACCGCCACGGTCGGATCGCACTCGCTTGCGAAACCGCGTGTCGAGGTTCCGCGGAAGTTGGTGGTGATCAGCGTTTCGCCAACCTCGGCCGGGCGGGATTTTACAGCGTGCAGACTATAGTCACACATCGGATTGCTCCTCGTTCGAGATAGCCAACCCCTGCCTCTACTCATTCTAGCACGATCTCGGCGCAAACGCTCGCTTGCCGCCAACCACCGTGCTGCGAGAGGCGCGGGCCTCTATCAGAGTGGACAACAGCCTACGAGCCTCGGCCCGGTTGTGGGCAATTCTGCGACTGAGAGCCCCGCGCGTCCGATCACAAATCCGTTTGCGGTATCCGGCGGGAGGCGTGCGCCAACCATCTGCGATCGCGGCTTGGCGCTGCGACCGCGATCGATCCAAGGGTCGCTCGCCGCCCTCGGATCAAATCCGAGGGCGCACCACGATGGCCGCGATCAGTACTTCCGGTACAGCCCGATCAGCTTGCCCTGAATCTTGACCCGGTTCGGCGGCAGGATACGGACCTCGTAGGAGGTGTTGGCCGGTTCCAGCGCGATCGAGGCGCCGCGGCGGCGGAAGCGTTTTAGCGTCGCCTCCTCTTCGTCGATCAGCGCGACCACGATGTCGCCGGTCTCCGCGGTCTCGTTGCGCTGGATCAGCGCCATGTCGCCATCGAGGATGCCGGCATCGACCATGGAGTCGCCCCGCACTTCGAGCGCGTAATGCTCGCCGGTGCCGAGCATGTCGGGCGGCACGCTGATGGTGTGGCTGCGGGTCTGCAAGGCTTCGATCGGCGTGCCTGCGGCGATGCGGCCCATCACCGGCACTGCGACCGGACG
Source organism: uncultured Alphaproteobacteria bacterium (assembly GCA_963769365.1). Classification (GTDB taxonomy): domain Bacteria; phylum Pseudomonadota; class Alphaproteobacteria; order Rhizobiales; family Xanthobacteraceae; genus Bradyrhizobium. The sequence continues at coordinate 99,528 of CAVYLU010000002.1, forward strand.
TTCGCCGTCGTCGGCGCTTCCGCCCCGAACCTTGCCGAGATTGCCTTCGATGACGCTGGGCGTGAAGCCGCGGCGGCTATTGCCGCTGCCGCTGGCGGAAAGCTCGGGCAGCTTGATCACCTCGATGGCGCGGGCACGATTGGGCAGGCGGCGAATGAAGCCGCGTTCCTCCAGAGCCGTGATGAGGCGGTGAATGCCCGACTTCGAGCGGAGGTCGAGCGCATCCTTCATCTCGTCGAAGGAGGGCGGCACGCCGGCCTCTTTCAGCCGTTCATTGATGAAACGCAGAAGTTCGTACTGTTTGCGCGTGAGCATCTCGAGCAGTCCCCCGGTTTAATGGTGCCGTTGATTCCGAGACAAGTGCTTTCCAACAACGACGGGAGCAGAGCTCCCATTTCCAGACATCCGTTGCTATCAGCACTCGAAACAAATCATGAACGGACACTATATGTTCGATATGTGTTCCGCAACCACTTAATTTCCGGTGAACGAAACCAGTTTTGCCGGCAGCCGCCCCAATCGGCGCCTCAGCCGGGCAGCCGCAGGATGTCGCAAGGCGAGCCGGCAATGGCTGCGGGCGCAAACGGCGCGCGTATCACTAATGCCCGTGCCGCAGCGAGATTTGCGAGCAGCGAACTATCCTGATGATTGACCGGCGTCGCCACCAGCGCGCCATCGGCGCGCTCCTCAAGCCGCGCCCGCAGGTAATCCTCGCGCTCATCATTGGCGACCACATCACGGCCGAGCAGCGCCGTCTCGCGCCCATGAGGGATGCTCGCGCAGCCCGAGAGCGCGCGAATCAGCGGCACCAGAAACAGGAAGGCGCAGACATAGGACGACACCGGATTGCCCGGCAGGCCGATCACCCGCATGGCGCCCGAGCGTCCGTGCATCATCGGCTTGCCCGGCCGCATCGCGATCCGCCAGAACGCGATTGTCACGCCTTCGGCCTCCAGCGACCGCTTGACGAGGTCATGGTCGCCGACCGACGCGCCGCCGGTCGTAATCAGGATGTCGGCGCCACAGCCACGGGCGCGGCGGATGCCGTGTGTGGTGGCATCCACGGTGTCGGCGACGATGCCGAGATCGACGGTCTCGGCGCCCTCGGCGTGGGCCAGCGCACGCAGCGCGTAGCCGTTGGAATAGACGATCTGGCCGGGGCCTAAGGGTTCGCCCGGCATCACCAGCTCATCGCCGGTCGCCAGGATCGCCACCTTGGGTTTCCGGCGCACCGGCAGCTCCGGATGGTTCATGCCGGCGGCGAGCGAAAGATCGCGGTCGCCAAGGCGCCTTCCCCGGGCCAGCAGAATGTCGCCCTTGTTGAAGTCGACGCCGGCGGGGCGAATGTGCCGGCCGCTGGTTGCGGCTTCCGTGATTGTAATGCTGGCGCCGTCGGCAACAGTGTCTTCCTGGATCACGACGGCGTCGGCGCCTTCGGGGATGACGCCCCCGGTGAAAATCCGCACCGCTTCGCCCGGACCGACCGCGCGCTCGAACGGGCGACCGGCCGCGACCTCGCCGATCACTTTCAGCCGTGCCGCGACGTGGGAAGCATCGGCCGCGCGCAGCGCATAACCGTCCATCGCCGACATCGCCAGCGGCGGCTGGGTGCGTCGGGCCGCGACGTCGCGCGCCAGCACGCGGTGGTAGGCCGCATCCAGCGCGACCATTTCTTCCGCCAGCGGCTCGGCTCCGGCGAGAACGGCGGCAAGCGCATCGGCAACTGGCATCAACGCCACTGGCTGGCTCCCACCGTCATTCCGGGGCGATGCGAAGCATCGAACCCGAAATCTCGAGATTCCGGGTCTGGTGCTAGCGCACCATCCCGGAATGACGAAGAATGGAATGGATTGCTTCGTCGCAAGTGCTCCTCGCAATGAGGTGCGGTTATAGTCTAAATCCCGAGCGCGTCGAGCGCGTGAGCCACGTCGGCCGAAGATTTTACCTGAACGGCATGAAGCCCCCGCGCTCTTGCGGCTTCGACATTCTCGGCGAGATCGTCGAAGAACAGAATCCGCGAAGCCGGCACGCCGATCGCTTTCACCACGTGATCATAGGCGGCCGCGTCCGGTTTCCGAAGCCCGATTGTCGAAGACAGATAGATTTCACGGAAATGGCCGAGCAGGCCGGCGTAGGTTTTCGAGAAATATTCGACATGGGGGCGATTGGTGTTGGAGAGCGCGTAGAGCGGCACGTGCCTGGCGGCACGCTCAAGCAGCGGCGCGATGCCCGGCATCTCGCCGGCGAAGATCGCGTTCCACCCCTCAAGGAACTGCCCATCGGAAATGCGGATGCGGAGCGTCGAACGCAAGCTGTCGAAATAGGCGGCGTCGCTGATCTTGCCGATCTCGTGATGCCGGTACGCCTCACCGCGCTCGAAGCGCTCGACGATGTCGGAAGGGGGGCAGGCGGCATGGTTCGCCCAGCAGTCGATCGCCTTGCTGAAATCGATGTCGAACACGACGCGTCCGAGATCGAACAACAGCGCGTCGGCGGAGCCGGGAGACAGAGGTGGGATCATGGCGTCCGGGAGATGCCCTCAAAGCCCCGTGGCGTCAATACCGATAGGGTTCGATATCCAACAGCGGGAACGCGCTGAAGACGCTTGGCGCATTGGTTGCGGTCGCCGGATGCAGATAGGACTTGTTGAGCTCGGCGAAGGACGTCACGCCCAACAATCCCAATGAGCGGATCACCTCGTCTTCCAAAAGTTCCAGCATCCGGTGAACGCCATTTTCGCCGGCCGCCGCCAAGGCCCAGCATTGCATGCGGCCGATGCCAACGATGTCGGCGCCGGCGGCGATCGCCTTGATGATGTCGCTGCCGCGGCAGAAGCCGCCGTCGACCATGATTTTGGCGCGGCCCTTCACGGCATCGACGATTTCCGGGAGCACATGCATGGCGCCGCGGCCGTGATCGAGCTGGCGGCCGCCGTGATTGGAAACGTAGATCCACTCGACGCCATGCTCGAGCGCGATAGCTGCGTCCTCTGATGTGGCAATGCCCTTGATGATCAGCGGTATCTTGTACTTGTCCTTGATCAGCTTCACGGTGCGCCACTCCAGCCCCTTCTGGAAGTCGCCGCCGGTGGCGCGGTTGCGGCTGGCGCGCACATAGCGTTTTGCAATATCGCGCTCGCGGCGGCTGTAATGGGCGGTGTCCACCGTGAGGCAGAACGCGGCATAGTTGTTGGCAACGGCCCTTCTGACGCAGTCCTCCACAAAGACATCGTCGCCGCGAACATAAAGCTGAAACAGGCGCAGCGCATCGGGGGCCGCTTCGGCGACCTTTTCCAGCCCGGGCTCGGACACCGAGCTCAGCATATGGGCGGCGCCGAACCGGCCGGCCCCGCGCACGACACTCGCGGCGGCGCCTTGGGGATCGAAGATCTCCAGCGCGCCGACCGGCGCCAACATCACCGGCAGTCGCATCTTGCGGCCAAAACGTTCGACCGAGGCGTCGACCTCGGCGACGTTGCGCAACACGCGCGGCCGGAACGCGATCTCGTCCAGCGCCATGCGGTTGCGGCGCATGGTGGTTTCGGTCTCGGCGGCACCGACGATGTAATCCCAGGCATTCTGGTTGAGGTTGACGCGGGCTTTGCGGACGAACTCGTGAAGGTTTTGAAACTCTTCGTTGCTTGCGCCAAGCTCGACATTTTGCGCTGGCCGGATCGCTTCGTTCATCTCGTTCCCCCGGGAATGGCCTTGGTTACCTTCTCGCGTATCGCTTCCCGGGTCTTCACGCCATCCCAAAATTGCATGGCTCGCGGGCGTGATCGGCGATATCTTGTCTTATGTGTCGGCGAAGCCAATGAGACGGCACCAATTCATCACGCTTGTCGCCGACGGAGTAGGACCTTGCAACAGCCACCCAATCATCATCTTGCGGAACTGAACATCGGCCGCATTCGATACGAGATCGATGATCCGCGCATGGCGGATTTCACGAACAATCTTGCATTGGTGAACGGCATTGCCGAACGCAGCGCCGGGTTCATCTGGCGCTATATCGACGAGAGCGGCAACGCCACTGACACGCGCCCTTATGCCGACCCGCGTATCATCGTCAATGTTTCGGTCTGGGAGAGCGTCGATGCACTTGAGCGCTTTGTCTGGCAGACAGTCCATAAGCGCTTCTATGGCCGCCGCACCGACTGGTTTGAGCATTTCGAAGGGCCAGCTGTCGCGTTGTGGTGGGTGCCGGTCGGCCATCGGCCGAGCGTCGCGGAGGCCGTCGCGCGCATCGAGCATCTGAAGCAGCATGGTCCAAGCGATCACGCGTTTGATTGGCGAACGGCATCCGCACAACTTTGGAAGACGGCACGCTGTGCGCCCGCAGGACAGGTGGCGTAAGATCGCAGGATGGGTTGAGTTCTTGCGAAACCCATCGCCTCGCTGCGCGTAGCTCAGATCAATCTCCGAAATCCCCGACGTCATTCGAGGGGTCGCCCGCCAGCTCGGGATAGACCCCGAGCTTCACCATGCGATGGAAGAAGCTGCTCCAGCAAGGAAGTTGCGGCGATAGTCGGTCATGGCGCTATTTTAGCATGGGGACGCGATGGGTATCGCTGCGTTCCACCCATCTTACGGGCTGCCGCGCTGCTCGCAGTCTTTGATATGCAATTAGACGTTGGCGAGACGCATCTGTTGACGCCTCTCGAGTGATTGGAAGGCGGGGTCGCGGCGCGGGCGTCAGAATTGTTCCGCACACAAGATTGATCAATGTCGGTGATCCGTTCCACCGAATTATGCTAGACGCATGTCGCTGGTCATGGTGAGGGCGTGCGAGATGCACCTTGCAAGAGTGGCTGTCAGCCTGCTGACCGCGGGTGCCATCGCGGCTGGAGTTCCCTCAGCAACTCGGGCGCAGCCCGCCCCAAGCGGGCCTCCTGCGGTAGGAGTTGTTGAAGCGATCAAGCGACCGATTACCGAAACCAGCGAATTTCTCGGAAGGGTCGAGGCGGTCAGCCGGGTCAACGTGGTCGGGCGTGTCACCGCATTTCTGGAAAAGCGGCTGTTCGAGGAAGGCAACGAAATCAAGGCGGGAGATCATCTCTATCGTCTCGAACGGGGTCCGTTCGAGGCCGATCTTGCGTCGAAGCAGGCGGTTGTGGCGCAGTTGCAGGCGACGCTCGAAAACGCCAGATTGACGACCGACCGGGCCCGTACCCTGCTCGGCGGGCCGGCTGGCCAGCAATCCACCTACGACGCCGCGATCGCCAACCAGCGCAGCCTGGAAGCCCAGGTGCAGTCCGCCCAGGCCCAGGTGCAATCTTCCCAGATCAACCTCGATTATACGGATATTCGCTCACCCATCGACGGCAAGATCGGCCGCACCGCGGTGACCGAAGGCAACGTGGTAAGCCCGGCATCGGGCGTGCTGACCACCATCGTCAGCCAGGATCCGATGTACGTCGTCTTCCCGGTCTCCGTGCGCGCGGGGCTGGAATTGCGCGACCGCTACGCGACGCGGGGCGGCTTCAGCGCGGTGGTGATCAAGATCCGCCTGCCGGACGGTCGCCTTTATGACCAGACCGGTCATTTAAACTTCGTCGACAACACCGTCGCGCAGAGCACCGATACGTTTTTGGTACGCGGCGCAATCCCCAATCCACCGCTGCATGATCCCTCGACCACGGGCGGTCCGGTGCGCGAACTTACCGATGGCGAATTTGTCACCGTGATGCTGGAGGGCGTGCAGCCGGTCGAGGTGTTGGCGGTCCCGCGCTCCGCCGTGCTGTCCGACCAGCAGGGCGATTATGTCTTCACGGTCGGCGCGGACAACAAGGCCGAGGAGCGCCGGATCCAGCTCGGGCAGTCGACCCCGACAATAGCCGCGGTCATCAACGGGCTCACGCTAGGCGACAAGGTGATCGTCGAGGGCCTGCAGCGGGTGCGTCCGGGCCAGCCGGTCTCGCCCGGGCCGGCGAGCGCGCTGATCCAGTCCAGCATGAAAGCCTCCGCCAGTGACGGCCGCACGCCAATTGATAGCGGCGCCGCCGGCGCGGCGAAACCGGCGGGCAAGAGCCCATGATATCAGCGGTTTTCGTCGACCGTCCGCGTCTTGCGATCGTGATCGCGTTCGTGATCACCATCGCCGGCGCGCTCGCGCTGCTGACGATTCCCGTGGCGCAATTTCCCGACATCGTGCCGCCGCAGGTCACGGTGACCGCCGTATTCCCGGGCGCCTCCGCGGAGGTGGTCGAGACCAGCGTCGCCCAGCCGCTCGAGGCGCAGGTGGTCGGCGTCGACCGCGCGCTGTACATGAAGTCGACCAGCGGCAATGACGGCAGCTACACGCTCACGGTCTCGTTCGCGCTCGGCACCAATCCCGACATCAACACCGTCAACGTCAACAACCGCGTTCAGACCGCGCTGTCGCAACTGCCTCCGGAAGTGCAGCAGCAGGGACTGGTAGTGCAGAAGAAGTCCTCGGCGATCCTGGAGTTCATCGTGCTCTACAGCGCCAATGGCGAGCAGGACCCGTTGTTCATCACCAACTACGCCATCATCAACGTGCTCGATGCGATTTCGCGCACCCCGGGCGTCGGTCAGGCCAGCCTGTTCGCGAAGCTGAATTACTCGATGCGGATCTGGTTTGATACGCAGCGGCTGACCAGCCTTAATCTCGCGCCTTCCGACGTCGTCGCCGCGATCCGGGCCCAGAGCGTGCAGGCGCCGGTCGGGCGCATCGGGGCGCGGCCGATCAGCGACCAGCAACAGTTCCAGTTCAACGTGCAGACGCAGGGCAGGTTGACCACCACAGAGCAATTCGGCAACATCGTGCTGCGGGCGAACCCGGACGGCTCGGTGCTGCGGATCAGCGACGTCGCCCGCGTCGAGATCGGCGCGCAAAATCTCGACAGCGAATCGCGGATCGACGGTCGCGCCGGGGTGCCGATCGGCATTTATCTTGCGCCCGGCGCCAACGCGGTGACGACGGCGAAGGCGGTGCAGGCGACGCTGCAAAAGCTGTCGGGGCGGTTTCCGGCGGGCCTGACCTATCTGGTGCAATACGATTCCACCACCTTTGTGAGCGATACGATCACGGAGGTGCTGAAGACGATCGGCGAAGCCTTCGTCCTCGTGGTGATCGTGGTGTTTCTGTTCCTCGGCAGTTTGCGCGCCACGATCATCCCGGCGGTTGCGGTGCCGGTGAGCTTGATCGGCGCCTTCGCGGTGCTGCTGGTGCTTGGCTATTCGGCCAACACGGTATCGCTGCTGGCGATGGTGCTCGCGATCGGCATCGTGGTCGACGACGCTATCGTCGTGGTCGAAAACGTCGAGCGCGTGATGGAGGAGGAACCGGATCTTTCGCCGGCCGAAGCTACCAACAAGGCCATGACCCAGATCACCGCGCCGATCGTCGCGATCACGCTAGTGCTGCTGTCGGTGTTCGTGCCGATTGCCTTCATTCCGGGAATTTCAGGCACGCTGTTCCGTCAGTTCGCGGTGACGATCAGCGCGGCGATGATCATCTCGGCCTTGAATGCGCTGACTTTGTCGCCGGCGCTGTGCGCGGTGTTCCTGCGTCGCACCGGGCCGCGGCGCGGCATCATGGGGCGCGTGCTCGGCGGCATCGACTGGGTGCGCGACCGCTACGCCAGCGGCGTGCGGCGGCTGGTACGAATGGCCGCGCTATCGCTCGTGCTCGTGCTGGTATTCGCGGGCGGCATATTCGGTGTTTCGCTGCTAACGCCGACCGGGTTCCTTCCGGAAGAAGATCAGGGCGCGTTCTTCATCTCGGTACAATTGCCGGACGGCGCGTCGGTGTCGCGCACCAGCGAAGTGACCAAACAGGTAGAAAGCCTACTGAAGCAGATGCCGGCGATTGAGCACACGCTGTCGATCATCGGCTTTTCGCTGCTCGACGGCGCATCCGAGCCGAACAACGCCTTCATGGTGGCGCGGCTGAAGCCGTTCGCGGACCGCAAGGCAGCGGCGGATTCGGCGCAGGCGCTGATCCGGCGCACCTTCGCCGGGGGCGCGCAGATCCGGCAGGCCAACGTGCTGCCGTTCAATCTTCCGCCGATCATCGGGCTCTCGACCAGCGGCGGGTTCGAGTACCAGCTCGAGGCGCTGGAGGGACAGGACCCCGCCGTGATGGGCAGCGTCACCAGCGGGCTGATCGCCGCCGCCAACCACGACCCGCGGCTCACGCGCGTGTTCTCGACTTTCACAGCGACCAATCCGTCGGTCTATCTCGACATCGACCGCGCCAAGGCGCAGGCGCTCGGCCTCAACATCAGCGACGTGTTCACCGCACTCCAGACGACACTTGGAGGGTTCTACGTCAACAACTTCAATCTCTACGGCCGGACCTGGCAAGTCAACGTCCAGGGTGAGGCATCCAATCGCGGCGACCTTTCGGACATCTGGCAAATATATGTGCGCAACGGCACCGGCCAGATGGTGCCGGTGCGATCCATCGCCAGCCTCAAGATCGTGACGGGACCTCAGGTCATCACCCGATACAACAATTACCGCTCTGTCACAGTGAACGGCGGCCCGGCCGCTGGAATCTCTTCGGGGACGGCGCTTGCCGCCATGACGGAGATTTCCAATGCAACGCTACCGGCGGGCTACAGTTTCGAATGGACCGGCACCGCTTATCAGGAGCAACAGGCGTCCGGCCAAACCGGCATCATCCTCGCGCTCGCGGTGCTGTTCGCCTATTTGTTCCTGGTAGCGCTTTATGAAAGTTGGACAATCCCGATTCCGGTGCTGCTGTCGGTCGTTGTCGGCGTACTTGGGTCTTACCTCGGCATCAAGATTGCCGGCCTCAATCTCGATCTCTACGGCCAGATCGGGCTCGTGGTTCTGATCGCGCTGGCTGCCAAGAACGGCATTCTGATCGTCGAATTCGCCAAGGAGCGGCGCGAGGCCGGCATGGCGATCGACGAGGCGGCGATGCTCGGCGCGCAGACCCGGTTCCGCGCGGTGATGATGACCTCGATCGCCTTCATTCTCGGTTTGTTGCCGCTGGTCATAGCCACCGGTGCTGCGGAGCTTAGTCGGCGCGCCGTTGGCACCGCGGTGTTCGGCGGTATGCTGGCCGCGAGTTCGATCGGGATCTTCCTGGTGCCGATGCTCTACGTCACGTTCCAGCAATTGCGCGAACGCGTGAAGGCGCGCTTCGGCGGCTCTGGTAAAGAGCCGGATCCGCCGGCCAGTCTGCCGGCGACGAGCGCCTAACAGCGCAAGGGTTGGTCAGATCTACCCCGAGGCGTCACTCAGCGCCAAACCGGTAACGCTCGAACTTACGGGTCGGGCCTGACCAGAATTACGGACCAGCCCGTAGGGCAGCGACAGCGTAATCCGCCGTTACGCCGCACGAGATGGCGGATTACGCAGGAGCCTGTCATCGGGCCGCGCCTTGCGCGGACCCGTTGGGGTAATCCGCCCGAGTTCAGAGGCGAAAGTCAAAACTCTTTGCCGACTCGTCAAACTGAATCATCAAGGCCTTATAGTTATCGGCTAAATCATTAAGTCCCCGAATGCAAAATCTTCGAATTCTCTTACTGAATACGCTCCATCGCTTGTCTGCTTCGCGATGTCCCTTTGAAACTTCCAACCCAACGATGTTAGAATGACGTCTAGTGACCAGCAGAACATTTCTCCTGTATGGGTCTCGGCTTCCACGTATGCTTCAAAGTAGTAGCGCATGTCCTCTTCCGATGCGGGGTCCCGATATCGCATTACGTCGCAGACGCTTGTTGCCGCGACTACTACGGGATTTGACGCCAAGTTGCTCCGGATCACCTTCATGTGGTCGTTGATGTTCACAAGCATATCGAATAGGGCGCTTTCCGGGGCTTCCGCTTTATCGCCGCGATCTGATTTCATTTTTGGAAAGGTCCCTTTTCCTGCAGTTGCATCCTTCAGCCCGTTGGGGTTTAGCTCTTGCGAAACCCATCGCCTTGCTGCGCGTAGCTCTGGTCAATCTCCGAAATTCCCGCCGTCATTCGAGGGATCGCCCGCCCAACCCTCGGGATAGACCCCGAGCTTCACCACGCGATGGAAGAAGTTGCCCCCGGCAAGGAAGTTGCGGCGATAGTCGGTCATGGCGCCATTTTGGCATGGTGACACGATGGGTATCGCTGCGCTCCACCCATCCTACGAGCTGTCGATGGTATGCCGTCCGCAAAAAACGGGCGTTAGGTCCGTAGGGCGGATTAGTTAGTCTAATCCGCCCTACGAGCTACGACGGCCGGGTTGCTCTTCGAGCCGCGCTGAAACGTTTGTCGTCGGCCCGTAGGATGGGTTGAGCACTTGCGAGACCCAACGGCGCCCCCTCAGCCCCCTCGCCAAATAACGAGGCGAATCCGCTTCAAATTGGCTCTATCGACGGGCAAATCAGTGAACCGCCGATAATTTTATCTGTCTAGCCCCCTTTGCAAAATATTTCGGTTTTTCGGAACCGCAAATCAGAGCTATGATCCGCCCATCCGGCAGCGCAGGCCGCGCGGAACTGGTCGCAGGGCAGGTTTTCGCCTGTGAGCGATCAGGATCGCGCAAGACGAGCGGCGCTAGCTGTGGACGGCAAAACCGTGTGGTCCTGGCACCCGTTGCTAGTGTCAAGTCGGCGGAGGTGCGCAAAGCCCGACCGGGCTGGCAAACCTTAATCCGCCGGAGACGGTGACAAGACGAATTCGTCGCCGGGGAGAGCGTGGGATAAGCCGTTAAAACCATTGCGCAGGGAAGGCCGGGTTACTCCGGTGAACCTGTGGTAACTTGCTCGTGTGCTTTTTACTTTCGCACACGAGGCTGCGGGTGCATCGGGCACCCGGCTTTCCCTGCGCCCTCTATTCTTTCGAGGGGCAATGACTTGCACAACTCGGGCGCGATCCGCGCCGCGGGATGACGAAGTTGCGAGCACCGCCGATTTACCAAATGGACATCAAATCCACTGTGATTCCGGCTTTTGCCGGCGCAGCGATCCGCGTATATCGTCACTGTCCAGACACAGAAGACCGCGTCGCGAGGAAATCGCCAAAGGAATAATATGTCCGGGACCTTGCTGTTTTCGCCGTTGCAGATCAGGGACATTGCGCTGCGCAACCGCATTGTGGTGCCGCCGATGCATCAGTATTCGGCGGTGAAGGGATTTCCGACCGACTGGCATCTGATGAATGCGGGAAAATTCGCCGCCGGCGGCGCGGGGCTGGTCGTGGTCGAGTTCGACCAAGGTCGAGCGGCGCGGCTGCGGCACGGTCGGCGATCTCGGCATCTGGGACGATGCTTTCATCGAGCCGCTGAAGCGGATCGTGAAGTTCATCAAGCAGCAGAACGCGATGGCGGGCATTCAACTCGGCCATTCCGGCCGCAAGGCGCGCGCCAGGCGTCCGTGGGAAGGCGACGGACCCTTGCCGCCGACGCCCGAGATCGAAGACTGGGATGCCTGGACGCCGGTCGCGCCCAGCGCGCTTGCCCATAGCGAGCGATGGCCGGTGCCGAAGGCGCTGGAGCGGGTTGAGGTGAAGGACCTCGTGCAGGCCTGGGGCAACGGAGCGCGGCGGGCGCACGAAGCGGGTTTTGACGTATTGGAGCTGCACGGCGCACATGGTTATCTCGTGCACCAGTTCCTGTCCGAGCGATCCAATCAGCGCAGCGACGAATATGGTGGCTCGGAGATCAACCGGATGCGCTTCATCACCGAGATCGCGGAAGCGGTGCGCGCGCATTGGCCAGACGATAAGCCGTTGTTCGTGCGGCTCTCGGTGCAAGACAGTGCCGGCTGGGGCATGGAGCAGAGCGCTCGGCTCGCAAAGATCCTCAAAACGAAGGGCGTCGACGTGATCGACTGCTCGTCCGGTGGGATTACCGAACAGGCGCCGATCTTGCCCAAGGAGATCAAGTACAGCTATCAGGTGCCGCTGTCAGAATATGTTCGCCGCCACGCCGATATCATGACCATGGCGGTCGGCCTGATCATTCACGGCGACCAGGCCGAACAAATCTTGCGCGACGGCCACGCCGATTTGATCGCAATCGGGCGCGAGATTCTGTACAACCCGAACTGGCCGATGGATGCTGCCTTGAAATTGGGCATCGAAGGTCCATTCCGTAATGTTCCGCCGCAGTTCGGTTATTGGCTCGGCACCCGCGCCAAGCGCGGTTTTGGCACGCAACCGTCAACCTGGCAGGTCGGTCTTGACTCCGGCCTTGAAGAAACCCGAAAGCTATTGTGATTTCCGCGTTTGCGTTGTCCGGCCCATAATGGGCCCAATTGAGAACGATCCGGCCCATAGTGGGCCCAACTTAAAGCGAGAAGGCACCGCAATGCGGAAGAATTTCCTGTTTCTCTGTGGCGCGCTCGCTGGAACGTGCCTGACGCTTCTCGTGACGGGTCCCCACGGCGGGCATCTGGTGGCGGCCGCAAGGGCTGCGGCGAGCACTGCGGATATTTACTCGCAGCTCAATCTGTTTGGCGAAGTCTTCGAGCGCGTCAGGGCCGACTATGTCGAGAAGCCCGAAGATACCAAGCTGATCGAGGGTGCGATCGACGGCATGGTGACCTCGCTCGATCCGCATTCCCGCTACATGAACGACAAGGCCTGGCGCGAGATGCAGGAGACGACGTCGGGCGAATTCGGCGGCCTCGGCATCGAGGTCACCATGGAAGACGGGCTCGTCAAGGTGGTCTCCCCGATCGACGACACTCCGGCGGCAAAGGCCGGCATCATGTCGGGCGACCTGATCGCCCAAATCGACGGCGACGCGGTGCAGGGGCTTTCGCTCGAGCAGGCCGTGAACAAGATGAAGGGCGCGGTCGATACCAAGACCAAGCTCACCATCATTCGAAAGGGCAAGGACGCGCCGTTCGACGTTTCGATCACGCGCGAGATCATCCGCGTGCGTCCGGTCCGCTATCACACCAACGGCGGCGATATCGGCTATATCCGCATCACCTCGTTCAACGAACAGACCGCCGACGGCCTGCGCAAGGCGATCGCCGAGATTTTGAAGGAGATTCCGCCGGAGAAGCTTGCGGGCTACGTCGTCGACCTGCGCAACAATCCGGGCGGGCTGCTCGATCAGGCCGTGTCGGTGTCCAGCACGTTCATGGCGCGCGGCGAGGTGGTTTCGACACGGGGCCGCAATCCCGAGGAGACCCAGCGTTTCACCGCGCATGGCGGTGACCTGATCAAAGGCAAGCCGCTGGTGGTTCTGATCAACGGCGGATCGGCGTCCGCTTCCGAGATCGTTGCCGGTGCGCTGCACGACCACAAGCGCGCGACCCTGATCGGCACGCGTTCATTCGGCAAGGGCTCCGTGCAGACCATCATCCCGCTCGGTGCCGGCAACGGCGCACTGGCGCTGACCACGGCGCGCTATTTCACGCCGTCGGGACACTCGATCCAGGCGAGGGGCATTACCCCCGATGTCGAGATATTGCAGGATGTGCCCGACGAGCTGAAGGGCCGCGCCGATACCAAGGGCGAGGCATCGATGCGCGGCCATCTCTCGGCCGAAGGCGCCGAGCAGGCCGGTTCGCAATCCTACGTGCCGCCGGAGGAGAAGGACGACAAGGCGCTGACGGCGGCCTTTAATCTTCTGCGCGGCGTCTCCGTCAACGCCAACGTTCCGCCGCCGCCCAAGACGGTGGTGCCCAACTAGGGCGGCGAAACGGACCGCTGGCGCTGAAGCGCCGTGTTGCCGACCGCGAGGCTGGAGCTAGCGGTCACGATGATGGCGGCGGCGACGTTGGCGGCCGCGCTCAACAGGATCGGCAGTGTGTAGCTGTGGCTGACGTCGAAGGCGAAGCCTGCGGCGCTCGGGCCGACCAGCGTGCCGAACGCTACGCTGGTATAGAGGATGCCGATTAGGCCTGCGACATTGCGGCCGCCGAAATAGTCCATCACCACGGCCGGCAGCACCGCCACCCAGCCGCCGTAGAACACGCCGTAGACGAACGCGAAGGCGGCGAGCGGCCAGACCGTCGTCGAGACCGCCCACATCGCCAATGCCAGCGCCATGCCGACGAACATCAACAGCAGCGACAATTCACGGCCCATGCGATCGGCGAGGCCGCCGAGAAAAAAGCGCCCGGCGGTAGAGCCTATGCCAATCACACCAAGCAGCCACACTGCCGCGGAAGGCGCGATGCCATGGTCCTGCGCAAACGGCACGAGATGGACGAACGGTACGAACACCCCGAACGAACAGATCAAACAGGCCGCGTAGAGGCTGACGAACCGCATCGACCGTATCGCCTCGTTCACAGCGGCACCCTCCGGCCGTGCCGCCGCGACGGTCGATGGCGGTGGATCGCCGTCGGGACCAAGGCCGCGCCGGCGTGGATCGTTCTCGATCAGCAGCGCCAATCCGCCGCCCAGCACCATCGCAAGCGCGCCGAGCGTGAGATAGGCGCCGCGCCAACCCAGCATGCCGATCAAGAGCGAGGCGAGCGGCGGCATCACCAGCGTGCCGACACCTATTCCGCTCACCGCAAGGCCGGAGGCAAAGCCGCGGCGGCGGACGAACCAGCGTTGCACCGCGCCGATCGCAGGCACATAGGCGCAGCCGACGCCAAGCCCAACGCCGAGGCCATAGGCCGCATAGACCTGCGTGAGGCTCTGCGCCGCGCTGGCGGCGGCAAGACCGAGGCCGGTAAGGATCATGCCGGCGACCGCGAGCGGGCGGGAGCCGAAACGATCGGCGAGCGGGCCACTGAGGATGCCGAGGCCGAAATAGAGGAAACCGGCCAGCGAAAATACCAATGACACCGAGCCGCGCGAGGCGCCGAAATTGCGCTGCAGCGGTTCGACGAAGGCGCTGAAGGTGTAAGCGGAGCCGAAGCCTACGAAGGTCACCGCGAACGCGGCGGCGACCACAAACCAGCCTTGGAAGATGCGCGGATGAGAGATCGTTGCCTGGCCAGTCATGACCGCCTCCTTTTTTTCGCAATCCTTGGCGCTTCCTACAACACCTCTATTAAGCGTATACTGGTGTCTCTTGTTGTCAACCGCTAAACGTGATTTACTGGTGCTGATCAACGGGTGTTGAAATGTCCAGACTATCGCGAAAGTTCAAGGTTCCCGACCCATTGGCAAATCTCTACGATTTCGCCAATTCGCTCGATCTCAGGCATTTCGTCCATCACGGCATGCAGCACCGCGAGGCCGATGAACTCGCCGGGCCGCGTGAACTTGGCGCGTGGATGTCGCGGCGCGGGCTGTTGTCGACCGGTGCCAGGATCACGCCGGCGATGTTCGAGGCGGCGTTGGACTTACGCAGCAACATCCGCGATTATCTGCAACGCGATGCCGCCGACCGGCGCAAGGCCAAGGATGCCGTTGGAGCGCTGAACCGGGCCGTGCAGCTGTTCCCGCTTGCGGTGGAAGCGGGCCATCGCGGCATGGTGCTGAGGCCGGCGCGCAGCGATGCGCTGGCTGGCCTGTCCGCGGTAGTCGGGGAACTCTACACCGCTTCGATCGATGGAACTCTGGATCGGCTCAAGATGTGCGCGTCGGAAGAGTGCCGGCGGGTGTTCTTCGACCGGTCGAAGCCGGCGACTCGGCGCTGGTGCATGTCTAGTCTGTGTGGAAATCGCATGAAGACCAGAGCCTATCGGGAGCGCCGTCGTGCTCTGGCCTGATTTGCTTGACGGGAGTTGTGAGTGCGCCGCGCAGCAGAAATTACCTACTGCACTGGTAAGGTGGAACTTATTGCCGCGTTTCAGCCAGTTAAATCAATACTTTACCATATAAGCCCTTGAACAGGCTTGAAGCCGGTCTGGCACGCGTCTTGCGAGCGATCATGGCGTAGTCGGAAATCGACAGAAAGCCAGGATGATGACAAAGGTTTTGCAGGATTTTCTCGCCGACGAATCCGGCGCGACGGCGATCGAATACGGTTTGATTGCCGCAGGTATTTCGCTTGCGATCATTGCCGCCGTGAACGGGCTCGGCACCAAGCTCAATAGCAAGTTCACCGCGATCAATGCTTCGCTGCACTAGAATCTAGATCGCTGGTGTTCCTTCGAATCCGAAGTTTGGTGCGTGCCGCGGGATATCGCGAACTTCGGATTCGGAACATTTGGGGTGCGACGCTAAAGGACGGGCGAGACAGCAATCGCTGTTTTATTGGATGCGCGCCGCAGCAGAACCGTATGGGTAGGTACGCAATCGCTTCGGTGCCACGCCAACGGTTTCACCGCTCGCCCAATCATTCCTTTGGACGCCGGGTAGTTGATAGTGGCCATAGGGATTGCCCGGCCCCTTATTCTGGCAATTTCCGTTCGGGTAGAACTGCGCGCAATAGCCCGGCTCTTGGACCACCGCCTGTGCCAACACCGGTGCTGCCGACAAGCTCGACAGCACGGCCACCGCACCAAGAAGTTTGAACGTCGACATTTGCGTTTCTCCGCTGTTAGGTCATGAACTTGCAGGCACGCAAAGCATAACACCGGCGCCGATGCGCTCTTCCTTTATATCGCCGATATTGTCGATCACTCAGCCGTGAAAGGCGCCTGGAGCCAATGGCTCGCCGTTGCCAAATTGCGTCAGGCCCACGGCGCGAGCAATGCGCCGGCTGACCGAATTGATCAACGTCAACAGCCTCGTCCCACGCGGGTGGGCCAAACGCTCGGTCAGCCAATAGCGTTCATACCAGGATGGGTCGACTTGAAAGGGAATCATTTTTCGTCTCCGAAATTGCGCTCCGACAAAAATGACCCCGGTGACCTCCCAGATTAATTGGACCCCGTGTGTAATATGATTGATCAATCACAGTGATGATGGATCGACCATGATTGATCTGAGGAGTTTGACGGTTTTCGTGAAGGTGTCCGAGCATCGCAGCTTTGCAAAGGCGGCGCGCGACCTCGGCATCACGCAGTCCGGCGTCAGCAACGCCGTCAGCCGGCTTGAGGAGCGGCTCGGCGGAACTCTCGCTCGCCCTCAGCTTCACCGACCGCTACGTCGATCTGGTCGAGGAGGGCATTGACGTTGCGATCCGGATAGGTGCCTTGCAGGATTCGAGCCTGATTGCTCGGCGAGTGACCCAGACCCGGTTCAGGATATTCGGCGCCCCCAGCTACTTCGCGAACCATGGCCGGCCACGTACGTTTGACGACCTTGCGCATCACAACTGTCTCCCCTTCACGTCGCGCGAGACGCGCCTTGTCCGCGACTGGCGCTTTCGGCGTAGCGGCGCCGATTTCACAACGACACCTCGCGGCAACCCGAACTTCAGCGACGGCGCGGCGATTTGCGCCGCCGTCTGCGCCGGGTACGGTCTCGCGCAGATGCATGACCACTATGGTGACGCCCCGCCGGTTGCCGGCGCGCTCGAGCCGGTACTGGTATCCTTCGAGCTGCCGCCGACCCGATTTCGCTGGTCTATCCGCCAACCCGCCATCTATCGCCGAAGGTCCGGGTCTTCGTCGATTTCATCGCGGCTCAGCTGCGCTGATTGCGAGTTGGTCCTCCGATTTTCCATGAAATGACAGCGCCTGCCGCTCATCGATCATCGAGAGTGATCGATGACATTACATCGGCGTGGATTATTCGCTGGCGACAGCAGCGCATATTTTTGGCGCAGCTAGTCAACGCGAATAATCGACAAGGATTCTGATATGAAAGGCAAAGAGCAGGCAGAAGGCCCAGTCTGTTGATCGGCGTGGTCACGATCGGTCTGCTGTTGTGGTTGGTAGCCATTTCCGTTGGCTTGGGGTTCGTCACCGCCCATTCCGACTCGGTCGCCGTGCATCGATGGCTGGAAGCATTGAACGCAAACGGGTCCACGATTGGCTCGGCCCCGACCGATTGACATCCGCCGGTGAGGGCCATGCCTAGGCGCGATAGTGCCCGGACTTGCCGCCCTTTTTCTCAACCAGATGAATGTCTTCGATGCGGACGCCGCGCTCGACCGCCTTGACCATATCGTAGATCGTCAGGCACGCGACCGATACCGCCGTCAGCGCTTCCATCTCGACGCCGGTTGGGCCGGTGACCTTGACGGTGGCGCGAACGATGCAACCGGGAAGGTTCCTGTCAGGCGTAATATCCAGCGTCACTTTCGACAGCGCCAGCGGATGGCACAGCGGAATCAACTCCGATGTGCGCTTGGCCGCCATGATGCCGGCGATCCGCGCGGTGCCGAGCACATCGCCCTTCCTGGCGTTGCCCGAGACGATCAATTCGAGCGTCGCCTTGCTCATCACGACGCGGCCTTCGGCCACGGCCGTCCGCTCGGTCGCGGGTTTTTTCGATACGTCGACCATGCGCGCTTCGCCGCCGGAATCGATATGGGTGAGGGCAGGGCTGTCCTTGGAGGGCTTGCTTGCCATCTGCTACCGCGTGCCGGTCGCGCGCGGCGCATCGCCACGGGCCAGCAACGCCCGGGTCGCGGCCGTTACATCGGCCTGCCGCATTAGACTTTCGCCGACCAGGAAGGTCGACATGCCAAGCCGCGCCAGCCGCGCCAGGTCTGCGGGTGCAAAGATGCCGCTTTCGCCGACCATCAACCGATCCCCAGGAATCAACGGCGCCAGCGCCTCGCTGGTCGCAAGCGTGGTTTCGAAGGTGCGCAAATTGCGGTTGTTGATGCCGATCATCGGCGAGCGAAGTTTTAGCGCGCGATCGAGCTCAGCGCGTTCATGGATCTCGATCAGCACGTCCATGCCGTGGGTGATCGCCGCCTCCTCGATGTCCCTGGCCGCGCCATCGTCGAGCGCGGCCATGATGATCAGGATGCAGTCGGCGCCGTGGGCGCGAGCCTCGACCACCTGATAGGTGTCGTACATGAAGTCCTTGCGCAGTACCGGCAGTGCGGTCGCCGCGCGCGCCGAGACCATGAAATCGAGATGGCCTTGAAACGAAGGCGTGTCGGTCAATACGGAAAGGCAGGCGGCGCCTCCAGCCTCGTAGGCACGTGCCAGCACCGGCGGATCGAAGTCGACGCGGATGAGCCCCCTGGAGGGTGAGGCTTTCTTGACCTCGGCGATCAGCGCGTATTCGCCATCTTCAAGCTTGCGGCGGATCGCCCTGAGAAAACCGCGCGGCGCGGGGGCCGCCCTTGCCAGCGCCTCGACGCTGGCAAGCGGATGCGCGCGCTTGGCGGCCGCGATCTCCTCGCGCTTGTAAGCCTCGATCTTGGTCAGGATATCGGACATCGCTCCGGCTCCTCGCGGACTAGCTGTTGGAGACCACGATCAAATGCTTCAGCCGCGCCGCCGCGGCGCCGCTGTCGAGCGATTTGGTGCCGATCGCGACGCCTTCCTTCAGGCTCTTGGTGCGGCCGGCAACGATTAGCGCCGCGGCGGCGTTCAGCAATGCGATGTCGCGAAAAGGGCTCGGCTTGCCGTCGAGCACGCTTTGCAGCGCGACCGCGTTGGCGTCCGCGTCGCCGCCCTTCAGCGCTTCCCCGCCGACCCGGGTGAGGCCTGCTTCCTCCGGTGTCACTTCAAAAGTGCGGATATTGCCGTCTTCGAGGGCGGCAACCGATGTTGGGCCGGTAAGCGTGATTTCGTCGAGCCCGTCGGAGCCGTGCACCACCCAGACGGCTTCGGCGCCAAGGTTCTTCAACACCTGCGCCAGCGGCTGCACCCATTGTCTTGAAAACACGCCGACCATCTGCCGCTTGACGCCGGCGGGATTGGACAGCGGTCCCAACAGGTTGAAGATGGTGCGGGTTGCGAGTTCGGTGCGGGTCGGGCCAACATTCTTCATGGCGGGATGATGCGCCGGCGCGAACATGAAGCCGATGCCGGCCTCGTGCACGCAGCGGCCGACCTGCTCCGGCCCGAGGTCGATCTTCACACCGAGCGACGACAACACGTCTGCCGCGCCGGAACGCGACGAAAGCGCGCGGTTGCCGTGCTTGGCAATGGGTACGCCTGCGCCCGCGACGATGAAGGAGGCGCAGGTCGAGACATTGACCGAGCCGGAGCCGTCGCCGCCGGTACCGACCACGTCGACCGCATCCGCCGGCGCCGAGACGCGCAGCATCTTCGAGCGCATCGCGGAAACCGCGCCGGTGATCTCATCAACGGTCTCGCCACGCACCCGCAGCGCCATCAACAGTCCGCCCATCTGCGATGGCGTCGCCTCGCCCGACATCAGGCTGTCGAAGGCGGATGCAGCCTCCTCGCGCGATAGCGTGGCGCCGGTAGCGACTTTGCCAATGATCGATTTGAGGTCGTCCATCGCCTACTTTCAGTTATTCGCGCCGGTGACCTGGGCGAAGGCGGCCTCATTGATGCTGGTGCCGATATCCTTTTCAAGCCTGGTGACGTACTGCGCGACCTGTTCGTCGGTCATGGCGCGCTCCAGCGTCTCCTTCAACCTCTTCATGTCGTCGGTGGAAAGATCAACCGGCGGCACGGTTATATCGGTGACGCGGAACACGATCCATTCGGTGCCGCCGGAGCCTGGGGTCTGTCCGACGCCGTCCTTCGCGGTACGAAACGCCGCGGCGATGGTGGCGGAAGGAACGCCGGTCGGCGAGGCATCGCGCTTGAAGGCTGCCGCTGTTTCGACCTTCAATCCCGCGGCCGCCGCCTCGTCGGCGAGCTTGCCGCCCTGTTCGAGCTTTTGCACCATCTCGGTCGCCTTGGTGCGCAACCGGGCGGAGATCTGGTCGTCGCGCCATTTGGTCTCGACCTGATCCTTCACCTCGTCGAGATTGCGCTCGCGCGATGGCGTGATGCCAAGGACGTCATACCAGACGTACCCACTTTTGAAGGAGATCGGATCGTTGTCGACGCCGACATCGCTGTTGAAGGCCTGCGAGACGACGTCGAGGCCGTTCGGGATGCCGGTCACAAGCTGGCCGTTCGGCATCCGGCCAGAGCGATCGACGGCCTGGACGGTGACGGGGGTGAGCCCGAGTTTCTGGGCCGCTTCAATCACGCTGGCGCCCCCGCCGCGCTCGTCTTCCATCTTGTCGCGCAACTCCGCAACTTTCGTGCGGGCCCGCTCGGTCGCGATTTCCTTCTTCAGATCGGTAGCGAGGCTTTCGTAAGAAGGCTCGGTGCCCGGCTGGATGGTGCCGACCTTGACCAGTGCCACGCCGAACTTGCCCTGTACCGGCTGGCTCACGTCGCCGGAGGGAAGCGAAAAGGCGGCGTTGGCGATCTCGGAGTCCAGGATGGCGGATTTCGCGACCATGCCGAGGTCGACGTCGGTGGAGCTAAGCCCGCGTTCCTTGGCGAGATCGTCGAACGACAATCCGCCCGTGATGCGAGCGCGCGCGGCCTGGGCTTCCTCCGCATTCGGAAACACGATCTGCGACACCTGGCGCTGCTCCGGCGTGCCCAGCCGGTCGCGGCGTTGCTCGAACAGTTTTTTCGCGTCTTCGTCCGACACGTCGGACCATTTGCCGATCTCTTCGGGCGTGATCAGGACGAAGGATAGTTTGCGATATTCGGGTGCGCGGAACTGGGTCTTGTGATCGTCGAAGTAGCCGGCCAACGTCTCCGGCGAGGGCGGATCGATGGCGCCGGCCTGCGCCGCGTCGAGTTTGACGTATTCGATCGAGCGCTGCTCGTTCTGGAAACGGCTGAGCGCTTCGATCAGCGTTTTCGGCGGATCGAGGCCCGCCGCGATCGAGCCGGCAATTTGCCGCCGCAACGACACCCGCCGCTGGTCGGCGATGTAACGTTGCTCGGAGAAGCCGAACTGGCGGATCATCGCCTGAAAGCGCTGCGGATCGAACTTGCCGTTGACGCCCTGAAAGTTCGGGTCGCTGAAGACGAGGCGCATGGTCTCGTCGTCGGACTGTCCAAGCCCCAGCCGCCGCGCGTCTTCGTCAAGGGCTGCCTCCGCGATGGTCTGCTGCAGCACCTGGCGGTCGAGGCCGAACGCGCGGGCCTGTTCCATCGTCAGCGGCCGGCCGACTTGACGGCCGATCTGCTGCAGACGGTCGGTGTAGAGCTGGCGGAATTGATTGAGCGAAATCTCGCTATGGCCGACCTTGGCCAAGGTCGACTGTCCAAATCCCCTGAAAATGTCGGCGATGCCCCAGATACCGAAACTGACGATCAATACGCCCATCACCACGGCCATGATGGCCTTGCCGAGCCAGTTTGATGAGGCTTTGCGCATTCCTCGAAGCATGGGTCCGTCTTCTCTCTGAAAATTAAGGCGATGATTTTATTCAGTTTTCCGGTTTTCGGCCCGCACCTCAGCGTTAGGTGCGGGAATAGATGTTCTATTTCCGGTCTCGGCACGGTCTAGCTTGCCGATGGCCCCCGCCGCAAGCCGGGTCCGGTTCGCGCTTTTGGTGTAGAGGGTCGCCATCCGCCCCCCGGACCAGCCGAAGATCGCCTCCAGCTCGCACTCGGTCGCCCCGTTCTCGGCCGCCTCGTCGCGGCCCCCTTGCGAACCCCGTGGGCTGATTTCCCGACAACACCCGCCGTACGCGCCGCAGCCACGAATTCAGTCCTCAGCGCGCCCTTTTTCCAGGGCGTGCCCCGCCGGGTGACGATGAAGGCGAGATCCCCGGTGGGCCCGGCGTCGAGCGTCTGCTTCAGCTGCGGCAACAGCGGCAGTTCGACCCGCATGCCGGTCTTCTCGCTGTCGATCGAGATCACGGTCGGGCGCACCGGCTCCCCGTCGATCACAATCGTGCGCTGCTTCAAGTGCTGGCGGCCAAGCGTCGCGACCTCGCCGATCCGCAAACCCGTGTAGGCCAGGATATCGAAGATCACGCGCTCGCGGGTGCCGCGCGGCCAGCGTGCCTCGAATTTGGCCATGTCCTCGTCGGTCCACGGCGGGTAGCCGCCCTTGCGCTTCGACCTAGTCTTGACCTTGACGTTCAGCGTCGGGTCGCTCGCGGTCAGCCTCACACTGACGGCCCACTTGAACAGCCCGTGCAGTGTGTCGATGAAGGCCTGGGCGGAAGCCGGCGTCGCCGCACGGCGCTCGCGTCCAGCGATGACGTGGGCCTCACTGATCGCCGACACCATCTGGTGTCCGGCGGTCTCCAGCACCCGCATCATGATCTTCTCACGCTTGTAGCGGGTGGACCGTGCGAGGTCGGTCCAGGCGGTGGTCTGCCGGTAGAGATCGAACAGCTATGCCAGCGTGCCGCGCGTGGCCTTGGCCGCGCCGCGGGGTCGCTCGCCCTGAACGGCGGCCTGATAGGCTGCCTCGAACTCCGGTGTACCGTATGCGGCCCTGATGCGAACGCGGGGACCCTTGCCGACGCGGACATTCCAGACCACCCTGCCGTGGCGGTTGGCTTCCCGATGCAGGTGCGGCGGGCGAGGGTGGGGCATGGGCGGAATCAAAGCACAACCTCCCGATCCGGTTCAACCGGCGGCACGGGCTTTTCACCTACAAGGAGAATCGCTCAGGTAGCACTTGCCACTGTTCGAAAAAGGACTATTATTCGAACAGTCGAAACATGGGGAGAGCACGGGGAAACATGGCAAAATCGCACCTGAAGTTAGTTGAGCCAACTGCCGTAAATCGAACAGTTGTCATGCCGGTCCGTAAACCCAATGCCAAATTGCGGACCAGGGAGTACCTGACCGACGCCGAGGTGGCCCAGCTGATCGAGGCAGCGAAGGGCCATCGTTACGGCCACCGCGACGCCACCATGATCTTGATGGGCTATCGCCACGGTTTCCGACCGAGCGAACTGGTGGACCTGCGTTGGGACCAGATCGACTTCGACACCGCCATGCTGGCCGTCCGCCGGGTCAAGCGTGGTACTCCGAGCGCGCATCCGATCATAGGCGATGAGATGCGCGCCCTTCGCCGTCTGCAACGGGAGCAAAAGCCAAAGTCGGCATTCGTGTTCACATCGGAGCGTGGCTCGCCCTTTGCCACTTCAGGCTTTGCACGGCTTATCGAGCGCGCTGGCATAGCTGCGGGCCTCAAGTTCAAGGTCCATCCCCACATGCTTCGGCATGCCTGCGGCTTCGCTCTGGCCAACAAGGGGCATGATACGCGGGCGCTGCAGGCTTACCTGGGCCATAAGAATATCCAGCATACGGTTCGTTATACCGAGTTGTCCGCCGATCGATTCAAGGACTTCTGGCGCTAGATAGCCTCTTGGTGACTAGATGGTTGGATTGAATTGATTGGGGTTGATCGATGTGGTTTTTATTTCAAGGCTTGATCGTCTTCGCGGTCGGCGCATCCAACATCCTCTACCATTGGACGCCTAACAGCTACCTCGTTGGCCTAGCAGGTATGGGCCTGGCTTGGAGCCTCACCTGGCTGCTTTGTTCCCTCATGGCGAAGCCGGGCCAAGAGTAACCGAGGCTGATGTTGGTCGACCCGTTGCGATTAAACGCACCAGCGGCCGTTTCTGAGTCAACAGCACGCCTTCTAAATCCGATACGCGCGCCGATCACCCGATCGTTGTTGCCCACATAGCGCCACCGGCCAGGAGCGTCACTCCCGCGATGAAGACCGCCGTCTCCAACCGCGTCAGTATCCAATTGTTATGCATGGTGTGCGCCTTCTGTCAGACGTAGTAAGTGCCGATCAAGCGCACCAGCCAAACCAGCCCAGCGGCAGCCGCTAGATAGCTAATGACCAAAGCAAGTTCGTTCTTACGCATCCTATTGATGTGCGTCTGCGGCGAGCCGGTTCAAGACAGCATCCCTGCCACTTGCCGACTTCTGGTCTGCGGATATTAGCCCCCATGCGCGACCGCGCCGTGGGTGGGTGGGTGCGGCACGGTCGCGGGGCCTGGCGGATGGGGGGCACACCGAGGCCCGCCGAACAGTTCGTGATGGCAGCGGCGCTTTCACATTAAACCTCAGCCGACCCGGTAACATGTCCGCGACGGGGATCATCTATTGCCTTCTTTTGGGCACCTATGAAGAGGAGGGTGACGACCCTTGGGCAAGGATTGCCAATTCTCCCTAACGCGCTAGCGGCCACCGCAGGGGGGCGGCTGCAATGATGGATCGATCTCACGAGATCCCGCAGGACCTCCGTAACCTCGTCCGCGTTATCTCAGCTTGCACATTAGGCCTCTGGGCATTTGCGGCAGGTTTGCTACTTGGCGTCTTTCTGTTTTTTTAATCGAAGGCGCCAGGCAGCCGCTCGCGCTGGGGGGACCATTTTGATTAGCGTGCCGTCAATGAGCCCATGACCCTAGCGCGATCCGGTTTTAACGCACCAGCGGACTCGCCTGATACGCGGGCACTGCAAGCCTATCTGGGCCACAAGAACATCCAACATACGGTTCGCTACAGCGAGCTGTCGCCGGATCGGTTCAAGAACTTTTGGCGCGACTGACAGCACCCCGGCTGGAGACCTGATCGCCATCGCATCGCCCGGCCCGATTTCGGAGGGGAGCCGTCCGGCCGGGGGCTACCGGCCTCTCGGCTCTTGCTCCCGCGCAGCGGGCTGGAGCGCAGCGACTTCGTGCGTTGGCACGTTTGCGACATGCCAACTGTATCGAGCGATGTCCGCTTTCATGGGTACCCCAGAAGATATTTGCTCAGACTGATAATGAGTTCTTCTGACTTTGGTGCCCAAAACGGACATTCGGCCCCGTCGCTTCTTATCTCGGTGATTGAGTCGTGGGGCAAATTGATCGCCGCATCGTAGGCGCTTCATCATCGGTGTCGAACTTGGGAAGGCAGGGCGAGCCCCGGAATAACGGCTTCAATGCCGCGCTAGATCGGGGTGCGGGGGAGCGTTCAAAAAGACCATTAGGCGTCAAAGGGCCGATATTCCCGCACTTTCCACTTAAGTCATTGCAAGCACTGCAGTCGGTGACTTTGGGTCCAACTTGTCTTTAGGAGGGGAACCGGGCTTGCACCTCAGCACAAGGGCGGCATCGCCGAGTTGATACCGAAAAGAGGCGGAAAGCCCCCGCAACCTCGCGCGAGAGGGCCAATTGAAGCGGTTAACGAGGTGTCTCTGGAACTGGCGCCCGGCCTCTGCTAGCGCATTTGCGTCCTCTGTTCGATGGATTTCAACATGACCGACGCTATCCGGCCGCTGATCGCCGGCAACTGGAAGATGAACGGCCTCAAGGCTTCCATGACCGAGTTTGAGGCGATGCTGAAAGGTGCGTCCGACGTCGCGGGCAAGGCCGACCTTCTGGTCTGCCCGCCGGCGACGCTGATTGCGGCTTTTGCAGAAAAGGCGCGCGGCGCAAGGACGCTCGCGGTTGGCGCGCAGGACTGTCATCCCAACGCGGCCGGCGCCCATACCGGGGACGTTTCTGCGGAGATGCTGGCAGACGCCGGCGCCACCGCCGTGATCGTCGGCCACTCCGAGCGGCGTGCCGACCACGGCGAGAGCGACGCGCTGGTGCGGCAGAAGGCGGAGGCCGCCTGGCGCGCGGGCCTCCTTGCCATCGTCTGCGTCGGCGAGACGCGCGCAGAGCGAGATGCCGGGAAGACGCTCGATATCTGCGGGGGTCAGCTTGCGGGGTCGCTGCCGGACGGATCGAGGGCCGGTAACCTGGTGGTGGCCTATGAGCCGGTCTGGGCGATCGGGACGGGTCTCACCCCGACGTCAGGAGATGTCGAGCAAGTTCATCGGTTCATCCGCCATTCCCTGATTAGCCGGTTTGGCGACGAGGGGGCCAAGATACGCATTCTCTACGGCGGCTCGGTGAAACCGTCGAATGCTGCGGAATTGATGTCGGTCGCCAACGTCGACGGCGCGCTCGTCGGCGGCGCCAGCCTGAAAGCCGCCGATTTCCTTGCGATCGCGGTCGCCTGTCCCTGATCATCGGTGCGTTCCTGAATGCGCTTCCAGTAGATCATGGTGCCCGTAAGTCCGCCGTGCGGCTTCAGCGCGTAGTCCGGAATGATGCCGGTCAACTGGAATCCCAACCGTTCGTAAAGCCCGGAGGCACCGCCATCGACGGCGGTGTCGAGCACCAGCAATGTGCGCCCGCGTTCCACGGCCAGGCGCTCGGCCTCGTACACCAGCGCCGTCGCGACGCCGCGGCCACGATGACTGATACGGGTCATCATTTTTGCGATTTCGGCGCGGTGCGGCTGGTTTGGCGGCAGGTGCAACAGCAGCGTCACGGTCCCGACCAGGCTGTCGCCGTCGAAGGCGCCGAGAACGATACGCTCGTTTCGATCGGCTGATGCGAGCGATTCCTGCCAGAAACCTTCCGCCGTCTCGAGCGCCAGCGGGTGCATGAAGCTGACCGAGCCGCCGCTCGCAACCGTTTCGATCAGGATCTCGCTCAATGTAGTGCAGAGCCGTGGGGAGGCATTCAGTGGCGCGATTTGGAATGTTGGCATCGCGTCAGCTCCGTGCGAGGGCGACGACATATACGCAGGGCGCGCCGGTTTCGTTGCTGAAGGTCACCTCGGATGGCGACCCAAACCCGAGGCAATCGCCCGCTCCAAGCACGTGCCGTTCGCCGGCTTCAATGATGACGAGGCTGCCCGTGCGCACCCAAACGGTCTGACGGATATGGGCGTAAGACGAAGCAGGGAGCACGACCCGCTGTCGGGCCGGCAGTTCGACTTCGATGATCTCCAGGGGATGATCGGGCCGGCTGAACACCTGCTTGCGCAGATAGCCGGTCTTGGGGTCGCGCCAGACGGGCTGTTCACCCGCCCGGATTAGCCGTCCCCGGCTTTCCGCCCTTAACAGCAAGCCGGCGAGCGTGAGATCGAACGCGCCGGCCAATCGAACGAGGATCACCGCGGTCGGACTGACCTCTTCGCGTTCGATCTTGCTGATCATCGCTTTGGAAACGCCCGAGCGCTCCGCGAGATCGACAAGCGACCAGCCGCGGCTGTCACGCTCGTGGCGCAAGCGGGCAGCAATCCGGGGGACCGGATCGTCTAATAAAACGGACATATGTCCAAGATATTAGAATTTCGCGGATGAGACAAGACACGAGCTGAATCGAAGTCGCCGCACCCGCCCTCCAAACTTGCGCTGAAGGGATTATGTAACGGGTGCCGTACCAGGGGTGACAATGCCCCGTCCGATCGTGTAACACCCGCGCAATCCCGCAAGCCCAACGCCTGAAGCCGGTACCCGGTGGCCATAGGTTTGCGACGGAAGGTAGAGATGCAGACTGTCATTATCGTCATTCACCTCATGATTGTCGCGGTGCTGATCGCCACCGTGCTGCTGCAGAAATCCGAAGGTGGCGGCCTTGGCATGGGTGGCGGCGCGGGCTTCATGTCGAGCCGCGGTACCGCCAATCTCTTGTCACGAACGACCGCGGTTCTGGCGGCGGGGTTCTTCCTCACCAGCCTGTTTTTGTCCTGGCTCGCGAGCTATGACCGCAAGCCGGCTTCCATCATCGGCGGCCAACCGGCCTCGCAGTCCCAGCCCGCCGGAGGCGCAACTCCGGTCGCTCCCCCGACCTCAGGCGGCGTCCTAGACACGCTGAAAAAGGTCGACGAGCAGCAGAACCAGCAGGCCCCATCGGGCCCGCAGGCGCCACGTTCGCAATAAAGCAGGGTGGCCATGCAGGATGGCGACTACCGTCCTGCATCAAGAATCCAGCTCAACAACCTGATAAACCTACCAATTCCAGCTCACCCACAGCCCGGCAAAATGTTCGCCGCGGCATCCGATTCGCTTTGGCGAATCGCACCAGTGGCCTTAAAGGTTAAGTCCCATGGCGCGGTACATCTTCATCACCGGCGGCGTGGTCTCCTCGCTCGGAAAGGGTCTGGCTTCAGCGGCGCTCGGTGCGCTGTTGCAGGCGCGCGGCTACAGGGTCCGGCTTCGAAAGCTCGATCCCTATCTCAATCTCGATCCCGGAACGATGTCGCCGTACCAGCACGGTGAAGTGTTCGTGACCGACGACGGCGCGGAGACCGATCTCGATCTCGGCCACTACGAGCGGTTTACGGGGCGGCCCGCGACCAGGGCCGACAACATCACCACGGGGCGCATCTATCAGGACATCCTGACCAAGGAACGGCGTGGCGATTATCTCGGCGCCACCATCCAGGTGGTCCCGCACGTCACCAACGCGATCAAGGAATTCATCCTTTCCGGCAATGACGATTACGATTTCGTGCTGTGCGAGATCGGCGGCACGGTCGGCGATATCGAGGGCCTGCCGTTTTTCGAGGCGATCCGCCAGCTCAAGAACGAACTGCCGCGTGACCACGCGGTCTACATTCACCTGACGTTGTTGCCGTTCATCCCGAGCGCCGGCGAGCTCAAGACAAAACCGACCCAGCATTCAGTCAAGGAACTGCGCTCGATCGGCATCCAGCCCGATATCCTGTTGTGCCGCAGCGACCGTGAAATTCCGAAAGAGGAGCGGCGCAAGCTCGGCCTGTTCTGCAACGTGCGCGAAAGTGCTGTCATCGAGGCGCGTGACGTCGACAACATCTACGCGGTACCAGAGGCCTATCACGTGGCGGGGCTCGACGACGAAGTGCTGGCGGCATTCGGGATTGTGCCCAAAATTCCGCCGGCGCTGCAAAGCTGGCACGTCATCAACGAGCGGGTGCGCAATCCCGAAGGCGATGTCACCATCGCCATCGTCGGCAAATATACCGGCATGAAGGACGCGTATAAGTCGCTGATCGAGGCGCTGTCGCATGGCGGCATCGCCAACAAGGTGAAGGTCAATCTCGACTGGATCGAGAGCGAGGTATTCGAGAACGAGGATCCCGCGCCGTTTCTCGAGCACGTCAACGGCATCCTGGTGCCTGGCGGCTTCGGCCAGCGCGGCGCGGAAGGAAAAATCCGCGCGGCACAGTTCGCACGCGAGCGCGACGTGCCGTATTTCGGCATCTGCTTCGGGATGCAGATGGCCGTCATCGAAGCTGCGCGAAATCTCGTCGGCATCGAGGAGGCAAACTCCACCGAGTTCGGCCCGACGAGCGAACCGGTGGTCGGGCTGATGACGGAATGGCTGCGCGGCAACGAGCTCGAGCGGCGCTCCAAGGCTGGCGATCTCGGCGGCACCATGCGGCTTGGGGCGTACCCCGCGATGCTCAAGCGTGGCAGCCGGGTGTCGGCAGTCTATGGCGGCGCCACCGAGATATCCGAGCGCCACCGCCACCGCTACGAGGTCAACACCGCGTATAAGGGTCGGCTCGAGCAACACGGGCTGAAATTCTCAGGCCTGTCACCCGACGGCGTGTTGCCCGAAATCGTCGAATACGAAGGTCATCCCTGGTTCATCGGGGTGCAATTCCACCCCGAACTGAAATCGCGTCCCTTCGATCCTCACCCGTTGTTTGCATCTTTCATCCAGGCCGCGATGGTGCAGAGCCGGCTGGTATAGGTGTGCGGCGTCGTTCAGCCTGCCTTCTTGATGATCTTGCGCAGCGCATCGTCGATCCGCGACTGCCAGCCCCGGCCCTTCGCTTTGAAATGCTTAACTACTTCCGGGCTCAGTCGGATTGACACCGGAACCTTGGTCGGCGTCTTCTGAGGCCCACGTTTTGGCAGGATCCGAGCGAGTTCGCTTGGCTTCAAATCCTTCAATCGCACGCCTTCCGGAAACTTCGTGGCTCTCGCGAAGTCTGCCTTCGTCCACTCCGGATTGTCGTCATCGAAGACAGGTTCCTTAAGTTTTCGGGGCATGGCGTCTCATTTCCTTTGCATGTGGGCGTCGGAGGCTGATCGGGCGATATCGTTCGCTGCGAACGGTGAAGACTAGACAGTGCGAAACACCACTGATGACGCCGTATGCGCGATATCGAGGTCCGCCGTAGTCGAACCGATCGTCCCTGACGATGGAGAAACCTCGAGATCGACCCAGCGCGCGAGCGAAATACCGTGCTTTGAAAGATTGATGGCTTCCTTTGCCGGATCGAAGTCAGCCATTTATTGTATATACGATTTGTCTGCACTTCGGTCAAGCCGGGCAGGGGTGCCATGTGATCAGGCCCTCAAGACAGCTTTCCTTCGCGTCGTTATAAGCGCTGAAGAACGACGATCAGGGAGGATACCGATGATCTACGAAATGCGCGTCTACCGTTGCCTGCCGGGCCGGCTGCCGGCGCTGCTCAAGCGCTTCGATACCATCACGCTAAAG
This sequence comes from uncultured Alphaproteobacteria bacterium, assembly GCA_963769365.1. Lineage (GTDB taxonomy): Bacteria > Pseudomonadota > Alphaproteobacteria > Rhizobiales > Xanthobacteraceae > Bradyrhizobium. The sequence goes on from CAVYLU010000002.1 coordinate 130,448, forward strand.
CTGTGGGAGAAGCATGGCATCAGACAGGCCGGCTTCTTCACCACGCTGGTTGGCGAATCCAACCAGGAGCTCACCTATTTCCTGGCCTGGGAGTCGCTTGCGGAGCGCGAGAAGAAGTGGGGAGCGTTCATGACCGATCCGGAATGGGTTGCGGCACGCGCCAAGACCGAGGAAGACGGCCAGATCGTCAACAACATCGTCAACCAGCTGCTGGCGCCGACCGCGTTCTCCTCGGTCAAGTGAGGGCTGCTTGCGCCGCGGTCTCGATCACATCGTGCATGCCGTCCGCGATCTCGACGCGGCCGGCGAATTCTACCGCCGTGCCGGCTTCACGGTCGGCGCGCGCAACCGCCATCCCTGGGGCACCCACAACCGTATTGTCCAGTTCCCTGGGTTTTTCGTCGAATTGATCGCTGTCGGCGAGCCAGAACTCATTGTGCCGCCGACAGCGCGTTCGTTTTCATTCGGCGATTTCACGCGCTCGTTCCTCGGCCGCGAACAGGGACTGTCGATGCTGGTGCTCGAGGGCGAGGATGCGGCGGCCGACGTCGCGGATTTTCACAAGGCTGGCATCGGTCATTTCGAGCAATTTGATTTCGAGCGCGAGGCAAAGCGGCCGGACGGTGCAACGGTGAAGGTCGCCTTCTCGCTGGCGTTTGCGAGCGATGCGCTGGCGCCGGACACCGGGTTTTTCACCTGTCAACAGCACTATCCGGAGAATTTCTGGAATCCGGCGTTCCAGATCCATCCAAATGACGTAGCCGGCATCGCGGGTGTGACGATGGTCGCCGAAAATCCGGCCGATCACGCCGCCTTCCTGCGCGCGTTTTGTGGCGTGAGTGACGTGCAGTCGAATTCGAGCGGTATCCTAATCAAGACCGCACGCGGAGAGATTCAGGTGATGGACTTGACCGCCTACCGCCAGCATTTCGCAGTGGAGCCGCCGGATCTGACGCGCGGCGCACGACTTGCGGCAATACGCCTGCGCGCGCGCGATCGGGCTGTCGTGATGTCAGCGCTCGGGAAGGGTGGCATTGTTGCCGTTGAACACATGGGTAACACCATCGTTCCACCCAACACCGCCTATGGCGCAACCCTGATCTTCGAGGCACCCAAAAAAGGTTGATCCATCCGGCTGCGCCCGGCATGGTCCCTTCGAACGAAGGGAATGGCTTTGAACGCCCATATCTCCGCCGCGCCGGTGGTCAGCGCAGGAACGGTCAAATTCGGCAATGATTTGCCGATTTCGATCATCGCAGGCCCTTGCGCGCTCGAGAGCCGCGCGCACGCGCTCGAAGTGGCGTCCGCGCTGAAGGAGATTGCGGCGCGCCTCAGAATAGGGCTCGTCTACAAGACCTCGTTCGACAAGGCCAACCGCACCAGCGCATCGGCTGCGCGCGGCATCGGGCTGATGCAGGCGCTGCCGATCTTTGCTGAGATCCGTTCATCGCTCGGCCTCGCTGTGCTCACCGACGTCCACGAGCCCGCGCAATGCGCCGAGGTCGCCCAGGCTGTCGATGTGTTGCAGATTCCCGCCTACCTGTGCCGGCAGACCGATTTGCTGTTGGCCGCGGCGGCCACCGGCAAGGTCGTCAACGTCAAGAAGGGGCAGTTTTTGGCGCCGTGGGACATGGCGAACGTCGTCGCCAAGATCACGGGAGGCGGCAACGCTCAAGTACTCGTAACCGAACGCGGTGCGTCCTTTGGCTACAACACGCTGGTTTCCGACATGCGCGCGCTGCCGATACTGGCGCGCACCACGGGCGCGCCCGTGATCTTCGATGCCACGCATTCGGTGCAACAGCCCGGCGGCAAGGGCGCGTCATCCGGCGGCGAGCGTGAGTTCGTATCGGTGCTGGCGCGCGCGGCGGTCGCGGTCGGCGTGGCCGGCGTGTTCATCGAGACCCATCCGGATCCCGATTCCGCACCCTCCGACGGTCCCAACATGGTGCCGCTGCGCGAGTTCGAGGAATTGTTAAAGACGCTGATGGCATTCGACGCGCTCGCCAAGAATTTTCATCACCCCCGGCCGCGATAGGACGCGACGCCTTGATCGGGAACCCACAGGCCCTTCGGCAGCTTGCCGGTCTGCCAGAACACGTCAATCGGGATGCCGCCGCGCGGATACCAGTAGCCGCCGATGCGCAAGAATTTCGGCTTGATCTCGTCCGCGATCCGCTTGCCGATCATCACCGTGCAGTCCTCATGGAAAGCGCCGTGATTGCGAAAGCTCGCGACATAGAGCTTGAGGGATTTCGACTCCAGGAGCCACTGGCCGGGCGCATAGTCGATCACGAGATGGGCGAAATCCGGCTGCCCCGTGACCGGACAGATCGAGGTGAATTCCGGCGCGGTGAAACGCACCAGATAATCGGTGTCGCTTTGCGGATTGGGCATACGGTCGATCTGGGCCTCTTCAGGTGTTTTGGGCCATTCGACCGCGCGGCCAAGCTGCAGGCTAGACGATTTTGCAACTTTGCTGGGCTTCTTCGACATAGCGTTCTCTTAGCCAATCAGGATGGCCACGTCACCCGGCCTTTTCCACCCCCAAGCCTTGCTGTAGAAGCAGCGCCAACCATCATCGCACTTTCTTGAAGAGGCCCCCATGACCGCCATCGTCGACATCATTGGCCGCGAAATTCTCGATAGCCGCGGCAATCCCACGGTCGAGGTCGATGTGGTGCTGGAAGACGGCTCGCTGGGCCGCGCGGCGGTGCCGTCGGGTGCCTCGACCGGCGCCCATGAGGCGGTGGAATTGCGCGACGGCGACAAGGCGCGCTATTTCGGCAAGGGCGTGCAAAAGGCGGTCACCGCTGTCAACGGCGAGATCATGGATGCAATCGGCGGCATGGAGGCCGAGCAGCAGATCCAGATCGACGAGACCATGATCTCCCTCGACGGCACGCCGAACAAAAGCCGGCTAGGGGCCAACGCCATTCTCGGCGTGTCGCTTGCGGTCGCCAAGGCCGCCGCGCAATCGCGCGACATGCCGCTCTACCGTTATGTCGGCGGCACTTCGGCGCGGACCCTGCCGGTGCCGATGATGAACATCATCAATGGCGGCGTGCATGCCGACAACCCGATCGACTTTCAGGAATTCATGATCATGCCGGTCGGCGCGCCGACCTTTTCGGAAGGCTTGCGCATGGGTGTCGAGGTGTTTCAGACGCTGAAGAAGGCGCTGCATGATGCCGGCCACAACACCAATGTTGGCGACGAAGGCGGGTTCGCCCCCAATCTCAAATCGGCCGACGAAGCGCTCAGCTTTGTGATGAAATCGATCGAGGCGGCTGGCTACCGACCGGGACAGGACGTGGCGCTGGCGCTCGATCCGGCCTCCACTGAATTCTTCAAGAACGGCGCTTACGTCTATGAAGGTGAAGGAAAAACCCGCTCCATCGAAGAGCAGGCAAAATACCTTGCCGAGCTTGTTTCCCGCTATCCCATCGTATCGATCGAAGATGGCATGGCGGAAGACGACTTCGAAGGCTGGAAACAGGTCACCGATCTGATCGGCAAGAAATGCCAGCTCGTCGGCGACGATCTCTTTGTCACCAATGTCAAGCGGCTCGCCGACGGCATCAGACACGGCCGGGCCAACTCCATCCTGATCAAGGTCAACCAGATCGGCACGTTGACCGAGACGCTGGCTGCGGTCGAGATGGCCTACAAGGCCGGCTACACCGCCGTGATGTCGCATCGCTCCGGCGAGACCGAAGATTCCACCATCGCCGATCTTGCGGTCGCGACCAACTGCGGCCAGATCAAGACCGGTTCACTGGCGCGCTCCGACCGCACCGCGAAATACAATCAGTTGTTGCGGATCGAGCAGGAGCTCGGCTCGCAGGCGAAATATGCGGGGAAGGCCGCGCTGAGGGCGCTGGCCTGAGTTTACGCCACCAAAGATTCCAGGAAACAAGCGGGAGGATTTTCATGAGCGACGGCAAGACCGGGCTGCAATTGCGTTCGCTGATCAAGAAAAGCGGCGAGCTCGAGATATCGCTGGTGAACGTTCCGACCCCCGAGCCGGCAGAGGATGAGATTGTCGTGCGTATCGAGGGCTCGCCGATCAATCCGTCGGACCTCGGACTTTTGACCGGCGCCGCCGACATGACGACTGCAAAAGCATCAGGCACCAAGGAATCTCCTGTCGTCACAGCAAAAGTTCCGGACGCCGGAATGCGGGCGATGGCGGGAAGGCTCGATGAATCCATGCCGGTCGGCAATGAGGGCGCCGGCGTCGTCATCAAGACCGGGTCCTCGGACGCCGCCAAGGCGCTGATGGGCAAGATGGTGGCCATGATTGGCGGCGCGATGTACGCGCAGTACCGCTGCATCAAGGCGCGAGACGTGCTGGAGCTGCCCGCCGGCACCACGGCCGCCGAAGGCGCGTCGTGTTTCGTCAATCCGCTGACGTCGCTCGGCATGACCGAGACCATGCGGCGCGAAGGCCACAAGGCGCTGGTGCACACCGCGGCTGCGTCCAATCTCGGCCAGATGCTCAACAAGATCTGCCTCAAGGATGGCATCGGCCTTGTCAATATCGTGCGCAACAAGGAGCAGGCTGATCTTCTGCGCAAGATCGGCGCCAAACATGTCGTCGATTCCACGGCGCCGACGTTCATGGATGATCTCACCAATGCGTTGGTGGAAACCGGCGCGACGCTGGCGTTCGATGCTATCGGCGGCGGCAAGCTCGCGGGCCAAATCCTGACCTGCATGGAGATCGCGGCCAACAAAACGGCAAAAGTCTATAGCCGCTACGGATCGAGCGTGCACAAGCAGGTCTATATCTATGGCAGCCTCGATCCCGGCCCGGTCGAATTGAACCGCGCCTTCGGTATGGCCTGGGGCGTCGGCGGCTGGCTGTTGTTTCCGTTTCTGATGAAGATCGGTGCGGCCGATGGCGCAAGGCTGCGTCAACGGGTAGTCGCCGAACTCAAGACCACCTTTGCCAGCCACTACACGAAGGTCGTTTCGCTGCAGGAAGCGCTCGCGCTGTCGAACATCGCCGTCTACGCAAAACGCTCGACCGGCGAGAAGTATCTCATCAACCCGAACAAGGCTGGCTGACATCGGAGCGCTGGCGCGCTCGTCGTGAAATTGGTGCAAGTTCGCACGTCGATCAATCGGCAGGCGGCCAATTTCTTGGCCGCTGTGTTGCTTCGCGCGAACGCAGCGTTTCCGAAATTGCGCGTTTCATGCACTTGCATCTTTCTGTCGATGTGGCGTAATTGAAGGACACCGGTCCCGTTGCAAGAAGGAAATTCCATGGCCATCCCGCATCCCATCGTCACCATCGTTGGCAGCCTGCGCAAGGAAAGCTTTTCGCTCAAGATCGCCAACGCGCTGGCGAAGCTCGCGCCGGCGTCGCTCAAGCTCGACGTCACCACGCTGCACGGCATTTCGTTCTTCAATCAGGACTTCGAAGCCTCACCCCCGGCCGACTGGCTGGCGTTTCGCGACAAGCTGCAGAAGTCGAACGGGGTGCTGTTCGTCACGCCGGAATATAACCGTTCGATTCCCGGTGTCTTGAAGAACGCCATCGACGTCGGATCGCGGCCGTATGGCAAGAGCTCGTTCCTCGGCAAGCCTGTCGGCATCATCTCCAATTCGCCGGGACCGCTGGGTGGCGTTAGCGCGGCCAAACATTTGCAGAATATCCTGCCCGGCATTGCCGGTCCGATCCTGGGGCAGCCGGAAGTCTATCTCAATGCCGTGGGCGATGCTTTCGACGACAAGGGCGCGCTCACCAAGGAAGCCCTGCAGAAGGTGTTGCAGCAATATATCGAGGCCTATGCCGCCTTCATCGAGAGGGCTCACAAATAGCGTATTCCGCGCGCAAACGGGTAACGGGATCGGACGCCCGCGAGCCTTCCTTAGGATTCCCTTAACTCCGCTGTCCCATGTTCGGGAGCATGGTCACGCGCTCCCAACTCAAATCGATCCTGACGGGGCTTACCCTCTATACGATGGCGGCCCTCATGGTCGGCTATTTCGGCGTCAATGCCTATACCGGCAAGTACGGCCTGAACGCCCGCCAGGAACTCGACCAGGAGATCATCGCGCTGACAAGCGAGCTCGCGCGTTTGAAGCGGGAACGTGCCGAGGGCGAACAGCGCGTGTCGCTGCTCAGATCCGACCGGGTCGACCCCGACATACTGGACGAGCGCGCGCGTTATCAGCTCGACTATGCCAACCCGCGCGATCTGGTTCGCATGAACAATCCGAACTGAGCCGATCTTGGGGCCAACGAAGTCGTTTGTGCGGGAAAACCGGTACCCGGTTTTTTGCGGATCGTGCGCTCATTTCAAAAACCGGGCGCATCGATTTCGAAAATGTCGTAACGCGTTGCAGTGCGGCATGACCAAAATTTCGTCGCCGCCACGCAATCCTTTCGCAGGCGTTTGAGTTGGGATAGAGAGGACTTATCCATTTCTCTCGTATTTCGGACTTGCCATGGCCGCATCCAAGAAAAGTGACATCAAAGAAAAAAGTCACGACAAGACAAACGGCTCGCTTCCGGAATTCACCAGAGAGCAGGAACTGGTCGCGCTGCGCGATATGCTCTTGATCCGGCGGTTTGAGGAAAAGGCCGGCCAGCTCTACGGCATGGGTGCGATCGGCGGTTTTTGCCACCTCTATATCGGACAGGAAGCCGTCGTCGTCGGCATGCAGATGACCCTGAAGAAGGGCGATCAGGTCATAACCGGATACCGCGATCACGGGCATATGCTTGCCTGCGGCATGGACGCCAAGGGCGTGATGGCCGAATTGACCGGACGGCATGGCGGCTATTCCAAGGGCAAGGGCGGCTCCATGCACATGTTCAGCAAGGAGAAGAATTTCTTCGGCGGCCATGGCATCGTCGCCGCTCAGGTGCCGCTCGGCACCGGCCTTGCCTTCTCCAACCGTTATCGCGGCAACGATTTCGTCAGTTTGGCCTATTTCGGCGACGGCGCGGCGAACCAGGGCCAGGTCTATGAAAGCTTCAACATGGCGGAGCTGTGGAAGCTGCCGGTGATCTACGTCATCGAGAACAACCGTTACGCCATGGGCACCTCGGTCACGCGCTCGTCAGCGCAAACCGATTTTTCCAAGCGCGGCATCTCCTTCAATATTCCGGGCAAACAGGTCGACGGCATGGATGTGCGCGCGGTGAAGGCCGCGGGCGACGAGGCGGTCGCCTGGTGCCGCGCCGGCAAGGGGCCCTACATCCTGGAAATGCAGACCTACCGCTACCGCGGCCACTCGATGTCGGATCCTGCGAAATACCGCACCCGCGAGGAGGTCGACAAAGTCCGTCACGATCAGGATCCGATCGAGCAGGTCCGCAATCGGCTGCTGGCGGCCAAGATGAGCGAGCAGGACTTGAAGGCCATCGATGCCGAGGTGCGCGAGATCGTCAATGCGGCGGCGGATTTCGCGCAGCACGATCCCGAGCCTGATGCGGCCGAGCTTTACACCGATGTTTATCGCTGACGCTCCGCAAAAGGGAGCCGGGTTTTGCAATCGGAATACGCGTCAAACCAGGTGAAGCATCAAACAAGGTAAGCGCAGACCAAAACTAGAGCATGATCCGGAAAAGTGGGTACCGGTTTTCCGAAAAGGTCATGCCCAAACAAGAAGACAGAGCGGGATGACGATTCGAAGAAAAGTCATCCGGCTCTAGAAGAGCGATTTCGGGAGCTGATATGCCCATTCAAGTACTGATGCCAGCGCTGTCGCCGACCATGGAAAAGGGCAATCTCGCCAAGTGGCTGAAGAAGGAAGGCGAGACCATCAAGTCGGGCGACGTGATCGCCGAGATCGAAACCGACAAGGCGACGATGGAAGTCGAGGCGACCGACGAGGGCACGCTCGGCAAGATCCTGATTCCGGAAGGTACCGCAGACGTCGCCGTCAACACGCCGATCGCGACCATTCTGGCCGACGGCGAAAACGCCGCCGATCTCGCCAAGGCTCCGCCGCCGAAGCCCGCCCAGCCGACGCCGAGCGTTGCGCAGGAGGTCGCGGAGTCACGCTCGCCGGTCGGCGAAGGCAAGCCGATGATATCGGCGCCCAAGGCGCCGTCCGCGCCGGTCGCCGTCACCGAGCCCGATCCCGAAGTACCTGCCGGCACCGAGATGGTGACCATGACCATCCGCGAAGCGTTGCGCGACGCGATGGCGGAAGAAATGCGGCGCGATGGCGATGTCTTCATCATGGGCGAGGAGGTCGCCGAATATCAGGGCGCCTACAAGGTGACGCAGGGGCTGCTGCAGGAATTCGGCGCCAGGCGCGTCATCGACACGCCGATCACCGAGCACGGCTTTGCCGGCGTCGGTGTCGGCGCGGCGATGGCCGGCTTGAAGCCGATCGTCGAATTCATGACGTTCAACTTCGCGATGCAGGCGATGGATCAGATCATCAATTCGGCGGCGAAGACGCTCTACATGTCCGGCGGACAGATGGGTTGCTCGATCGTGTTCCGCGGGCCGAACGGTGCTGCTGCCCGCGTCGCCGCCCAGCACAGCCAGGATTACTCGGCCTGGTACTCGCAAATTCCCGGCCTGAAGGTGATCGCGCCGTTCTCGGCGGCCGACTACAAAGGCCTGTTGAAGGCCGCGATCCGCGATCCCAATCCCGTGATCTTCCTTGAAAATGAAATGCTGTACGGCCACACCGGCGAGGTGCCGAAACTCGACGATTACGTGATCCCGATCGGCAAGGCGCGCGTGGCGCGCTCGGGCGGCAACGTCACCATCATCTCCTGGTCGAACGGCATGACCTATGCGCTGAAGGCGGCTGAGGAACTCGCCAAGGAAGGCATCGAGGCCGAAGTGGTCGATCTGCGGACGCTGCGCCCGCTTGATACCGACACCATCGTCGCATCCGTCAAGAAGACCGGACGCGCCGTCACGGTCGAGGAGGGCTGGCAGCAGAACGGTGTCGGTGCCGAGGTCGCCGCGCGCATCATGGAGCACGCCTTCGATTATCTGGATGCGCCGGTGTTGCGGGTATCCGGCAAGGACGTGCCGATGCCTTATGCCGCGAACCTCGAAAAGCTCGCACTGCCCTCGGCGGCAGAGGTGATCGCTGCCGCCAAAGCCGTTTGCTACCGCTGACAGAGCAAGGCCAATCATCATGCCGATCAACATCCTGATGCCCGCGCTGTCGCCGACGATGGAGAAGGGCAACCTCGCCAAGTGGCTCAAGAAGGAAGGCGACAAGGTCAAGTCCGGCGACGTCATCGCGGAAATCGAGACCGACAAGGCAACCATGGAGGTCGAGGCGGTCGACGAAGGCACGATCGCGAAGATTCTGGTGCCTGAGGGCACGCAGGATGTGCCGGTCAATGACGTGATCGCGGTGATGGCCGGCGACGGCGAGGATGTGAAGGCGGCGGGGGCAGGCAGCGCCAAGCCGGCGTCGAAGCCGGCCGATGCGCCCCCCAAACCTGCCGCCGCCTCAGCGCCACCCGCGGAAGCGCCTGCGGCAAAACCCGCGCCGCCAGCGGCTGCGCCCGCGCTCCAGGCGGCGTCGCCTGCGCCTCACACCAACGGCCAAGGCCGCATCTTCTCTTCACCGCTGGCCCGACGTCTGGCCAGGGAAGCCGGCATCGAGCTCGCGCGCATCAATGGTTCCGGCCCGCATGGCCGCGTGATCGCCCGCGATGTCGAAGAGGCCAAGTCCGGCAAGGGACTTAAAGCACCCGGCGCTGCGCCCTCAGCTGCGCCTGTCATCGCGCCGTCGATGTCCGACAAGCAGATCCTCGCGCTGTTCGAACCCGGCTCTTACGAGATCGTGCCGCATGACGGCATGCGACGGACGATCGCGCAACGCCTGACGCAGTCGATCCAGACTATTCCGCATTTTTATCTCACCATCGACTGCGATATCGGCAAGCTGCTCGCCGCCCGCGCCGAGATCAACGAGGTCGCGCCAACCGACAAGGAGAAGAAGCCGCATTACAAGCTTTCGGTCAACGATTTCGTCATCAAGGCGATGGCGATCGCCTTGCAGCGGATTCCGAATTGCAATGTGAGCTGGACCGAGGCCGGCATGCTCAAGCACAAGCATTCCGACATCGGCGTGGCGGTGGCGATGCCGGGCGGGTTGATCACGCCGATCATCCGTAAAGCCGAGACCAAATCGCTTTCGGCGATCTCGACCGAGATGAAGGATTTTGCCGCGCGCGCCCGCGCCCGCAAACTCAAGCCGGAGGAATATCTGGGTGGCACCACCGCAGTTTCCAATCTCGGCATGTACGGCATCAATCATTTCACCGCCGTGATCAACCCGCCGCACGCGACCATCCTTGCGGTCGGCGCCAGCGAGGAGCGGCCAGTGGTGCGCGGCGGCAAGATCGAGATCGCGCATATGATGAGTGTGACGCTGTCGTGCGATCACCGCGCGGTCGACGGCGCGCTCGGGGCTGAACTGATCGGCTCGTTCAAGATGCTGATCGAAAACCCCGTGATGATGATGGTGTAAGAAGCGGATGACGCATGTCGTCATTGCCAGCCAACGAGTCACGCGAATGCGCGCCCGATGATAAACTCAGCGAAGCAATCCATTTCACCGCCGGAAGCATGGATTGCTTCGTCGCAAGGGCTCCTCGCAATGGCGAAAGCGAACGGTCAGTCCGGCTAACGATGACAATGAGCGCATAACAATGCCCGACACCTCCTTTGACGTCATCATCATCGGCGCCGGTCCCGGCGGCTACGTGACCGCGATCCGCGCGGCGCAACTCGGCTTCAAGACCGCCGTGGTCGAAAAGGCCTATCTCGGCGGCATCTGCAATAATTGGGGATGCATCCCGACCAAGGCGCTGCTGCGTTCGGCGGAAGTCTATCATCTGATGCAGCATGCCAAGGACTATGGCCTTGCGGCCGAGAAGATTTCGTTCGACCTGCAGGCCGTGGTGCAGCGCTCGCGCGGCGTGGTGAAGCGTCTCAACGACGGGGTGGGTTTTCTGTTCAGGAAGAACAAGGTCACGGTGATCTGGGGCGAGGCCGTCATCGACGCGCCCGGCAAGATCACGGTGAAAAAGTCTCCGGTCGAGGCGCCAAAGGGCGCGTCAGGCGAGGGCACTTACCAGGCAAAACACATCATCATTGCGACCGGCGCGCGGCCGCGCGTGCTGCCGGGGCTCGAGCCCGACAAGAAACTGGTGTGGACTTATTTCGAGGCGATGGTGCCGGACAAGATGCCGAAGTCGTTGCTCGTCGTCGGCTCCGGCGCGATCGGCATCGAGTTCGCCTCGTTCTTCCGCACCATGGACGCGGAAGTGACCGTCGTCGAAGTACTGCCGCAGATCTTGCCGGTGGAGGATGCCGAAATATCCAAATTTGCCCACAAGGCGTTCGAGAAGCAGGGAATCAAGATATTCACCAATACCAAAGTGACAAAGCTCGAAAAGAAGAGCGACAGCGTCGTTGCCACCGTCGACGACGGCAAGGGCAAGCCGCAAACGATCGAGGTCGACCGGGTGATTTCGGCGGTCGGCGTGGTCGGCAATACCGAGAATCTCGGGCTGGAAAAGCTCGGCGTCAAAGCCGAGCGCGGCGTTATCGTGATCGACGGCTATTGCAAGACCAACGTGCCCGGCATCTATGCGATCGGCGACGTCGCGGGGCCGCCGATGCTCGCGCACAAGGCCGAGCACGAAGGAATCATTTGCGTCGAGGCCATCGAGGGCATGCACCCGCATCCCATGGACAAGAACCTCATTCCCGGCTGCACTTACTGCAATCCGCAGATCGCGTCGGTCGGATTGACCGAGGCAAAAGCGAAAGAAGGCGGCCGCGAGGTCCGCGTCGGCCGTTTTCCGTTCGTTGGCAACGGCAAGGCTATTGCGCTCGGCGAAGATCAGGGACTGGTCAAGGTCGTCTTCGACAAGAAGACCGGCCAGCTCCTGGGCGCGCATATGGTCGGCGCCGAGGTGACCGAACTGATCCAGGGTTACGTGGTTGCGATGAATCTTGAAACCACGGAAGAAGAGCTGATGCACACCATCTTCCCGCACCCGACGCTGTCGGAGATGATGAAGGAAGCGGTGCTGGACGCCTATGGCCGCGTGTTGAATATGTAATATGGCTTGTCATGCGCGGGCTTGACCCGCGCATCCATCGTGCTTCTCAAGAGTTTTCAGGAAATGCTGGATTGCCGGGTCGAGCCCGGCAATGACAAGGGCAGAGAAAGAAAAATCGTGCGACACAATGACAATCTGACCATCGAACGTCCGACGTTCGTGACCCATCTCGAATGCGCGATGGAAGGCGATCACTATCCCGCCGACCAGGTTCACAACCTCTCCAGGGCTGGCAAGCCGCTCTTGGTGCGCTATGACCTCGCAGGGGTGAAGCAGGCTTTGACAAAAGACGCGCTGAGGGAGCGGCCAGCCGACCTGTGGCGTTACCGCGAAATGCTGCCGGTGCGGAAAACTGCAGACATCGTCAGCCTCGGTGAAGTCGTGACACCGCTGGTCCGCTTGCCGAAGCTCGGCAAGAAACATGGCGGCGGCGAGATCATCGTGAAAGACGAAGGCCGGCTGCCTACCGGGTCGTTCAAGGCGCGCGGCCTCGTGATGGCGGTATCGATGGCCAAGGCGCTCGGCATCAAGCACATGGCGATGCCGACCAACGGCAATGCCGGCGCTGCGCTTGCGGCCTATGCGACGAATTGCGGCATCAGGACCACGATCTTTTGTCCCGCCGATACGCCGGAAGTGAATCTCAGCGAGATCGAGCTGCAGGGCGCCACCGTCTATCGCGTCAACGGCCTAATCGACGATTGCGGCAAGATCGTCGGCGAGGGCAAGGCCAAGGCCGGCTGGTTCGACACCTCGACGCTGAAAGAACCGTACCGGATCGAGGGCAAGAAGACGATGGGGCTGGAGCTTGCCGAGCAGCTCGGCTGGGAAGTGCCCGACGTGATCTTCTATCCGACCGGCGGCGGCACCGGCTTGATCGGCATGTGGAAGGCGTTTGCCGAACTGGAGGCGATCGGCTTCATCGGCAAGAAGCGGCCGCGGATGGTGGCGGTGCAGGCGGCCGGCTGCGCACCGATGGTGCGCGCGTTCGAGAACGGCACCGAGCATGCTGCCCGCTGGGAAGACGCCCATACCATCGCCGCCGGCATCCGCGTGCCGCAGGCGATTGGGGATTTCCTTATCCTGCGCGCGGTGCGCGAGAGCAAGGGTTTCGCCATTGCGGTGAGCGATGAGAAGATTTCTTCCGCGCTGAACGAAGTCGCACGCGAAGAGGGCTTGCTGCTGTGCCCCGAGGGCGCCGCAACCTACGCCGCCTACAAGCAGAGCCTCGACGATGGTCGGGTTACGAAAAATGACCGGGTGATGCTATTCAACTGCGCGACAGGCCTTAAATACCCGTTGCCGAAGGTGGACCGCACGCTCGATCGCTTGAAGCCGATCGACTACGCAACACTGTAAGAGACCATCATTGCGAGGAGCGACGGCGGGTCGTCGCAAGTGCTCCTCGCAATGACGATGAAGTAGGTTTGGGGAGGTGTGATGCGAAAATTGGTTTCGGCCGCCTTCATGGCGCTGTTGACATTGAGCAGCGCCGTGGCGGCGGAGAATTATCCGTCGCATCCCATCACCATCGTGGTGCCGTTTTCCGCCGGCGGTCCGTCGGATGCGATGACGCGAATTCTCGCCGAGCGCATGAAGGCGACGCTCGGCGAAGCGATCCTGGTGGAGAATACCACGGGCGCCGGCGGCTCGATCGGCGTCGGCCGCGTCGTGCATTCAGCGCCCGACGGCTACACCATAGGCTTCGGTCATCTCGGCACCCATGTCGCCAATGGCGCGATCTACAAGCTCGGCTACGACCTCGTCACCGATCTCGAACCGGTAGTGCTGCTGCCGAGCAATCCCATGATCATCGTCAGCAAGAACGCCGTTCCGGCAAAATCGCTGAACGAGTTGTTGGCTTGGCTGAAGTCGCGGCCAGAGCCGGCCACCGCCGGCACCGCGGGCGCGGGCTCCGGCAGTCACATCGCAGGCCTTGCTTTCGAAGCCGCGAGCGGCGTCAAGCTGCAATATGTACCGTACCGCGGCACCGGGCCTGCGATGAACGATCTCGTCGCGGGCCAGATCGACCTCATCGTCGATCAGCTTTCCAACTCCATCAATCAGGTGCGCGCCGGCACCATCCGCGGCTATGCCGTCACCGACGCCAAGCGCGCCGAGCAGGCGTCCGATATCCCGACCGCCGATGAGGCGGGATTGCCCGGGTTTCACATGACGCTGTGGTCGGGCTTGTGGGTGCCCAAGGGCACGCCAAAGGAGATCGTGACCAAGCTCAATGCCGCTGCCGTCGATGCGCTGAACGATCCCGGCGTGCGTCGTCAGCTTGAAAATCTCGGCTTGCAAATGCCGCCTGCCGACCGGCTGACGCCCGAGGCGCTTGGCGACTGGCAGAAGGCCGAGATCGCCAAATGGTGGCCCGTCATCAAAGCCGCCAACGTCAAGGTCGACTAGGCGCGCGAGGGTTTGGAACAAAATTCTTCGCGCACGTCCCAGATTTGACACAAGGATTAAAAATGGTGGCCGTAGTGCCACGGATGTTGCGCGCTCGCAACAATAGACGAACATTTGGTGGCCACCGCGGCCGGCCCTTGCTTGCGCCGCTTTTTTGCCACACCCCTCAATGAAATGTTGTTTCGCAAGGGCTTTTAGCCAAGCGCTCGCGAAGGCGAAGGGATGTACACTGCTTTTCCCGGGTCCAACAGGAGATGGCTGGGGAAACAGGGTTGCGATGGACGCCAAGACCAACCTCAAGAAAAGGCTTCCTAGCCGTCACGTGACGGAGGGTCCCGAGCGGGCGCCGCATCGGTCCTATTTCTATGCCATGGGGCTGACGACCGAGCAGATCCACCAGCCTTTTGTCGGCGTTGTATCCTGCTGGAACGAAGCCGCGCCCTGCAACATTTCGCTGATGCGCCAGGCCCAGGCGGTCAAGAAGGGCGTCGCGTCGGCCGGCGGCACGCCGCGCGAATTCTGCACCATCACCGTCACCGACGGCATCGCGATGGGCCATGATGGCATGCGTTCTTCATTGCCCTCACGCGAGTGCATCGCTGACTCCGTTGAATTGACCGTCCGCGGCCACGGCTACGATGCGCTGGTCGGGCTCGCCGGGTGCGACAAGTCGTTGCCGGGCATGATGATGGCGATGGTCCGGCTCAACGTGCCCTCGATCTTCATCTATGGCGGCTCGATCCTTCCCGGCAATTTCCGCGGCCAGCAGGTCACGGTGCAGGACATGTTCGAGGCCGTCGGCAAGCATTCAATCGGCGAGATGTCGGACGCCGATCTCGACGAAATCGAGCGGGTGGCGTGCCCGTCGGCTGGTGCGTGCGGCGCGCAATTCACTGCTAACACGATGGCGACGGTATCGGAGGCCATTGGGCTTGCCTTGCCGTATTCGGCGGGGGCGCCGGCGCCTTACGAGATCCGCGATGCCTTCTGCACGACAGCGGGCGAAAAGGTGATGGAATTGATCGCCGCCAATACCCGGCCGCGCGACATCGTCACCCGCAAGTCGCTGGAAAACGCCGCCGCCGTGGTCGCCGCCTCCGGCGGCTCGACCAATGCTGGGCTGCATTTGCCGGCGATCGCCAACGAATGCGGTATCAAGTTCGACCTGTTCGACGTGGCGGAAATCTTCAAAAAGACTCCCTATGTCGCGGATTTGAAGCCGGGCGGCCGTTATGTTGCCAAAGACATGTTTGAAGCTGGCGGCATTCCGCTGCTGATGAAGACGCTGCTCGATAATGGCTACCTGCACGGGGATTGCTTGACCGTGACGGGCCGGACGATCGCCGAAAACCTCAAAAGCGTGAAATGGAATCCGCACCAGGATGTGGTGCGGCCCGCCGACAAGCCGATCACCGTCACCGGCGGGGTCGTTGGCTTGAAGGGCAATCTTGCGCCAGAAGGAGCGATTGTGAAGGTCGCGGGCATGTCGAACCTCAGATTTAGCGGTCCAGCCCGTTGCTTCGACCGCGAAGAAGATGCGTTCGAGGCGGTCCAGAAGAAAACCTACCGGGAAGGCGAGGTCCTCGTGATCCGCTATGAGGGACCGCGGGGCGGCCCCGGTATGCGCGAGATGCTCTCGACCACGGCGGCGCTGACCGGGCAGGGCATGGGCGGCAAGATCGCGCTGATCACCGATGGCCGGTTTTCCGGCGCTTCCCGCGGCTTCTGCATCGGCCATATCGGGCCGGAGGCCGCCGTCGGCGGGCCGATCGCGCTGCTCAGAGACGGCGATATTATCGAAATCGACGCCGTGGCCGGGACGCTTAACGTAAAATTGACCGATGCCGAGCTGGCGGAACGTAAGACCAAGTGGGCGCCTCGCGAGACAAATCATACATCGGGTGTGCTCTGGAAATATGCCCAGCAGGTTGGGCCAGCGGTGGCTGGGGCTGTGACCCATCCGGGGAGTGCGCGCGAGAAACAGTGTTATGCGGACATCTGAGCGTATCATCTTTGCGTTGATGTTGGGGGCCGCGCCACTGGCTGCGCCCGCGCACGCTTTTGATGGCGCCCCGGTCAACCAGGATACGACCATCCCCGTGATTTCGGCGCAGCCCGGTACCGCCGCCGCGCTGAAGAAGTCGGTTGCGCCGGCTGCCGTAACGGACGCTTCGCTCACCGCACTGCAATATGCCGCCGAGGGCGGTCATCCGATCGCGCAATGGAAACTGGGCCGGATGTATGCCGACGGCAACGGCGTCGCCCAAGACGACGTTCGCGCCTTCAAGTATTTCAGCCGCATCGCCAGCGCGCACGCCGAGGACAGCCCGTCCGCGCCGCAATCTGTCATCGTCGCCAACGCCTTTGTCGCGTTGGGACGCTATTACCTGAACGGCATTCCCAATTCGGAGATCAAGTCCGATCCGGATCGGGCGCGGGAGATGTTCTCCTATGCCGCCTCGTACTTCGGCAGCGCGGACGCGCAATACGATCTGGCGCGGCTCTATCTGAAGACCCCAGATGCGTCGCGGGATGATTTCACCTATGGCGCGCGCTGGCTTGGACTTGCCGCCCAGAAGGGTCAGCATCAGGCGCAGGCCTTGCTCGGCCAGATGTTGTTCAACGGCGACCGGCTGCCGCGGCAGGCCGCGCGCGGCCTGATGTGGCTGACGTTGGCGCGCGACGGCGCCGCTACGGACGAAGTCTGGATCAAGGAAAGCTACAACCGGGCGTTTGCCAAAGCCTCCGACGACGACCGGGCCATGGCGCTGCAGATGCTCGAGCACTGGGTGCAGGGCAAGCGGGATTGAGCGCGGCAAAGGCCTGCCTTGCGGTGTCCACCATCATCCATCGGCAAGATGACCCGTGATTGCTGGGCACCTTCGCTCTTTGAGCTACGGCGGAAGCGTGCCTACCATTTGTTGAAGGAAATTGGTTCGATTGTAATCGATGGGCACGGCGCAGATGCGCCTTTGCCCAGCCCACCTAGCTACGCTGTCTCCAGATCGAAATCCGCCCACACCGGCACATGGTCCGACGGTTTTTCCCAGGCCCGCACATAGCTGTCGATCCCGACATCGATGAGACGGTCCGAGGCCTGCGGCGATAACAACAGATGATCGATCCGCAATCCCCAGTTCTTTTGCCAGGCGCCGGCCTGATAATCCCAGAACGTGTACTGGCCGGGCGCATCGTTGACCGCGCGCAATGCATCGGTGAGGCCGAGGCCGAGCAGCGACTGGAAGCTTTCGCGGGTGGTTGGGCGGAACAGGGCGTCTTCGACCCAGGCCGCCGGATTATGGACGTCCTCAGGTTTTGGAATGACGTTGAAATCGCCGGCCAGGACGAGCGGCTCTTCGGTCTTGAGCCGCTCCTTCGAATACTCGAGAAGCCGCGACATCCAGCTGAGTTTATAGGGGTATTTATCTGATCCGACCGGGTTGCCGTTGGGCAGATAGAGGCAGGCGATCCGCAACACGCCCTTTTTCAGCGTGACCACGCCTTCGAGAAACCGCGCGTGAGCGTCTTCGTCGTCACCGGCGAGGCCGGACTTGGTTTCGTCGAACGGCAGCTTCGACAACAGTGCGACGCCGTTGAAGGTCTTTTGGCCGTGGGTGACGACGTTGTAGCCGAGCGCCTCGAGCTCAAGCCGCGGAAACGCCTCGTCGATGCATTTGATCTCCTGCAGGCACACGATGTCGGGCGAGCAATCCTTCAGCCAGGTCAGGAGGTGCTCCAGCCGCTGCCGGATCGAATTGACGTTCCAGGTGGCGATGCGCATGCGAAGGTGTCCCGGCGGAAAGCCACATAGATCGATTTCGGGTGGAGAGTTTTAAATCGAAAAGCTGGTGCCGCAACCGCAGGACGCCGTCGCATTCGGGTTGTTCACACGGAACGACGCGCCGATCAGGTCGTCGACAAAATCAACTTCCGATCCCGCCAGGAACGGCACCGACGCCGGATCGACCAGCACCACCGCGGCGTCGCGCGCGACGACGAGATCGTCCTCGGCCTGGGCGCGATCGATGTCGAATTTGTATTGGAAACCGGAGCAGCCGCCGCCCTCGACGCTGATACGCAGCTTGGCGCCATCCCCCTCGCTCTTGAGGATTTCGCCAATGCGGCGGGCAGCCCGTTCGCTGATGGTGACGGCCGTCGTCATGAAAAGATCTCCAATAACCCGCGTCATGCCCAATTCATTTGGTATCCCGCGTACTCCATAGTTAAGTGCGTAGTCGCGCAGAATCAAATGGATAAGGACGGAAAATAACGTGTCGGTCGGAATGGCTGCCCCTCGCGCGCTCTATGCCTGCGACCCCGACCGCAGCCGGGGGCGGCTGTTTGAGGAGCCGCCCAGCAAGACCCGCAGCCCGTTCCGGCGCGATTGCGACCGGGTGATCCATTCCACTGCCTTTCGCCGCCTCAAGCACAAGACCCAGGTGTTCGTATTCCACGAGGGCGATCACTACCGCACCCGGCTGACCCACTCGCTCGAAGTAGCCCAAATTGCCCGCGCGCTCGCCCGCCAGCTCGGCCTCGATGAGGATCTGACGGAGACGCTGGCGCTGGCCCACGACCTCGGCCATCCGCCGTTCGGCCATGCCGGCGAGCGCGCGCTCGACGCCTGCCTGAAAGCCCATGGTGGCTTCGATCACAACGCCCAGACGCTCCGCGTGCTGACCGCGCTGGAACATCGCTATCCCGAATTCGATGGGCTCAACCTGACCTGGGAAGCGCTGGAAGGCATCGTCAAGCACAATGGCCCGCTGACCGACCGGAGCGGCGCGCCGGTCGGGCGCTATCGCGAGCGCGGTGTTCCCGTCGGGATCGCCGACTACGTCAAGACCTGCGACCTCGAACTGTGGAGCTTTGCCTCATTGGAGGCGCAGGTCGCCGCGATCGCCGACGACATCGCCTATGATGCACACGATATCGATGACGGCCTGCGCGCCGGGCTGTTTGCGGTCGACGATCTCAAGGTCATGCCGCTCGCCGCCAGAATCATCGCCGAGATCGGCAAGGATCATCCCGGCCTCGATGACGTCAGGCGCGGCGCCGAGTTCGTGCGCGAATTGATCTCGTATCTGATCTCGGCGGTGTTTGCGGAGGCGCAAAAGCGCCTGAAGGCCGCCCAGCCGCAATCGGCCGACGACGTGCGCCGGCAGATGCAGGCGCTGATCGCGTTTCCGCCGCAAGTCGCGCAGGAAGAGGCTGAGATCAAGGCATTCCTGAAACAGCACATGTACCGCCATTCGCGGGTGATGCGGGTGATGGGCGAGGCGGAAGCGATCCTGTTCGACCTGTTCGCGCGCTATCAGGACAACCCCCGCGATCTTCCGGCCGAATGGCTGGAAGGCACGCAGGCCGAGACCGAAGCCGAGCGCGCCCGGCGGATCGGCAATTTCATCGCCGGGATGACCGACCGTTTCGCCATGATCGAGCATCAAAGGCTTTTTGACTCGACCCCGGATTTGCGTTAGGCGGCGGCCGAGGTACCTAAGAAAATGGCCGACAGACCCGTCTCGCAACACCTTTTTGCCGACGTGCTGGCGCGCGTGCATGCGGTCTGCGGCGCGCTCGCGCGCGAGGGCAATTGGGCCGCCGGCATGGATTTCTCGCGCGTCGTGGTCGAGCCACCGCGCGATGCCGGCCATGGCGATATGGCCAGCAACGCCGCAATGGTGCTCGCCAAGGAGGCCAAGGTAAAGCCGCGCGATCTTGCCGATCAGATCGCCGCCAAATTGCGCGCCGATGAGTTGATCGCCTCCGTCGATGTCGCAGGTCCCGGCTTCATCAATCTGACCCTGAAGCCAAAGGCCTGGGCGAACGAGCTGCGCACGCTGCTGCGCGAGGGCGCCTCCTACGGCAAAAGCACGATCGGCACCGGGCAGAACGTCAACGTCGAATATGTCTCCGCCAATCCGACCGGCCCGATGCATGTTGGCCATTGCCGTGGCGCGGTGTTCGGCGATGCGCTGGCAAGCCTCTTGACTTTTGCAGGCTACGGCGTGGCACGCGAATATTACATCAACGATGCCGGCGCCCAGGTCGACGTGCTCGCGCGCTCGGCGCACCTGCGCTATCGCGAAGCGCTCGGCGAGAACATCGGCGCCATTCCGGAAGGGCTTTATCCCGGCGACTATTTGAAGCCGGTAGGGCAGGCGCTCGCGGCCGAGCACGGCGACAAGCTCAAGACGATGCCGGAAAACGCGTGGCTGCCGATCGTGCGCAACAAGGCCGTTGCGATGATGATGGAAGAGATCAAGGGCGATCTCGCCGCGCTCAACATCAAGCATGATGTTTTCTTCTCGGAACGCTCGTTGATCGAAACGGGCAACAACAAGGTCGCCGCAACCATCGATTTCCTGCGCTCCAAAGGCGACGTCTACGAAGGCCGCTTGCCGCCGCCAAAGGGCGGCCCGGTCGAGGATTACGAGGATCGCGAACAGACCCTGTTCCGCGCCACCGCCTATGGCGACGACGTCGATCGTCCGCTGCTCAAGTCGGACGGCAGCTATACTTATTTCGCCTCCGACATCGCCTATCACAAGAACAAGTTCGATCGCGGCTTCCGCGATCTGGTCGACGTCTGGGGCGCCGACCACGGCGGCTATATCAAGCGCGTGCAGGCGGCGGTGAAGGCCGTCACCGGTGGAAAGGCGATGCTCGACGTGAAGATCGTGCAGCTCGTCAAGCTGCTGCGCAACGGCGAGCCGGTGAAGATGTCGAAACGATCAGGTGATTTCGTCACCTTGCGCGAAGTGGTTGACGAAGTCGGCTCCGACGCTGTGCGATTCATGATGCTGTTCCGCAAGAACGACGCGGTGCTGGATTTCGACCTCGCCAAGGTGATCGAGCAGTCCAAAGACAATCCGGTGTTCTATGTCCAGTACGGCCATGCGCGCGGGCATTCGATTTTCAAGAACGCGCGGGAAGTGCTTGCGGACCTGCCGGAGGATGGGACTGCACGGGCGTCCTTTCTTGAAAAAGCCGCGGTCGAGCGGCTGACCGCGCCGGAGGAACTCGAGCTGCTCAAGCGGCTGGCGCTCTATCCCCGGACCGTGGAAGCGGCGGCTTCGGCACATGAGCCGCACCGAATCGCTTTTTATCTATATGATGTTGCCAGCGAATTTCACGCGCTATGGACAAGGGGGCGCGATTTGCCCTATTTACGCTTCATTATCAATAATGATGCAGACCTAACACAGGCGCGACTGGCGATGGTACAGGGCGTCGTCTCGGTTCTGGCATCGGGGCTGGCCATTCTGGGCGTTAACGCCCCGACCGAGATGCGGTAAGTAAGCATAAACAAGGGTGACGGCACTCACGAACGGGGATTTGTGAGCGCATCTGGCAGGGGCCAATTCGTTGCTAGAGCGGGTTGGCGCCTCCCGAAGGGGATGCATCATCACGATGGCTGATCGATATCAGGACAGGACTTTTACCGCCGATGACGACAGGGGTGAGAGCGATCCCTTGGCGGAGCTCGCGCGTCTGATCGGCCAGACCGATGCGTTCGCTGCCGCTGGCCACGCCAACCCGAAGGCGCAGCCACGAAACGCTCCTGCAGCCGATCCCTATCAGCATCAGCCGCCGCCGCAAGCGGAGGACAGCCCTCCCGCGGGTCCGCCGCCATGGATGCAACGCGCGAACCGGCAGGAAATCAACAAGCCAGTCTACAACGAGCCGGTCTACAACGAGCCAGTCTACGACGAGCCAGAGCCCGAGCCGGATGATCATCAGCCGAGCCCGGTGCATCCGCTGCATCGCTATGCAGCCCAGCAGCAGCACGCGGCGCCCGAGCAGGACTATCACGAACAGCAATTCGACGAACATGAAGGCGAGGCCGACCCGTCGCGTTATGACGACGCGCTGTACGGCCAGATCGCATCCGGCACTCGGGATGACCAGCGCGAGCCGGCCTATCCAGACGATCCCTACGCCTATCAGGATGGCTATGAGGATGGTGCGGACGATCAAGGCGAGAAGCGCCGCGGCGGCATGATCACGCTGGCGGCAGTGCTGGCGCTTGCGGTGATCGGCACCGGTGCCGCGTTTGCCTATCGCAGCTATGTGGCATCGCCCCGCAGCGGAGATCCGCCGGTCATCAGGGCCGACAACAGTCCAACCAAGATCGTGCCGTCGCCCGCCGATCTTACCAGCAAGACGCCGGATCGCATGCCGTCCGGCGATGGGACCGAGAAGATCGTTCCGCGCGAAGAGGCGCCGGTCGACATCAATGGCAGGGCCGGCGGCGGTCCCCGCGTGGTGTTCCCGCCGCTGAACCCGAACGGCAACCCGCCCTCGGTTGCGAGTGTGGCCCCGAACAATGTGCCGGTCGCAAGCGCCGGCCCTGCACCGTCCAACGGGACGCTGCCGGACAACGAGCCGCGCAAGATCAAGACCTTGATGGTCCGCGGCGATCAGGCTGACGCCGCAGCGGCGGCTGCGCCACCGCCTACCGGAAGGCCGGCGCCAGCTTCGAAGACGGGCGCAGCGCCGCCGGCCCAGGTCGCTCCGCGAACCTCGCCGTCTTCGGCCAATGCGAGCGCCAACGGGCCGCTGTCGCTGTCGCCGCAGGGGACTGAGGCGGCGCCGGGGACGGAGCCGCGGAGCCGGGTTGCCGCCACCAATCCGACCCAGACCGCGCCGGCGCCTGCAAGCCCGGCGGCCAGCAGCAGCGGCGGCGCGTTTCTGGTCCAAGTCTCGTCGCAACCGAGCGAAGCCGTCGCCCAGTCATCCTTCCGTGCTCTGCAAAGCAAGTTCCCCTCGGTGCTGGGGTCGCAGACGCCGGTCATCAAACGAGCCGACCTCGGCGAAAAGGGCGTCGTTTATCGCGCCCTGGTGGGTCCGTTCGGCTCCAGGGATGAAGCCGTGCAACTCTGCGAAAGCCTCAAATCGGCTGGCGGACAGTGCTTCGTCCCAAAGAATTGACGGCCGTTTCCTTGACCGTTCGCGCGCCTCGGGGCTGATCGGCCCGCAATGACCATGAAAGCCTTCATTACCGGCGTCTGTGGGACCGGGCTTGCTGCCGAGGAGCGCGAGTTCATCGCGTCCGAACGCCCGTGGGGCTTCATCTTGTTCAAGCGAAACGTCGCAACGCCAGCGCAAGTTATTTCACTTGTTAGGGAATTGCGCGACGCCGCGGGCCAGCCTGGCGCCCCCGTCCTGATCGATCAGGAAGGCGGCCGGGTGCAGCGCCTCGGGCCTCCGAACTGGCCGATTTACCCGGCCGGCGCGGTCTTTGGCGCCCTCTATGACGTCGATTCAGCGCTCGGCCTGGCGGCGGCGCGGCTGAGCGCCCGCCTGATCGCAGCCGATCTGGTCGATCTCGGCATCACCGTTGACTGCCTGCCGCTTGCCGATGTGCCGGTAGCCGGTGCCGACGCGGTTATCGGCAACCGGGCCTATGGAGCCGAGCCGGGCAAGGTCGCGGCGATTGCGCGCGCGGTCACGGATGGATTGGAGCAGGGTGGTATTTTACCGGTGCTGAAACACATTCCGGGGCATGGAAGGGCAACCGCGGATACCCATTTCAAGCTTCCGGTGGTGGACACGTCTAGAAAAGAGCTTGAACGAAGCGATTTCGCCGCGTTCCAGCCGCTGGCTGACCTGCCGATGGCGATGACCGCGCATGTTGTGTTTAGCGCCTTCGACTCCGCCCAACCGGCCACAACTTCTGCGACAATGGTGGAAGAGGTGATTCGCGGCGTGATCGGGTTCCAGGGTTTGTTGATGAGTGATGATGTGTCCATGAATGCTTTGGCGGGATCGCTCGCCGAGCGGACGCGGGCCATTTTTGCCGCCGGCAACGATATTGTTCTGCACTGCAACGGCAAACTGGACGAAATGCGTGATGTCGCCCGTGAGACGCCTGAATTGTCCGGCAAGGCGTTGGAGCGCGCCCGGAAGGCGCTGGCGTCACGCAAGGCGCCAAAGCCCTTTGACCGGGTGGCGGCGCGGGCGGAACTGGATGCGTTGATCGATCGGGCAGGAATTTTAGGCGCATGACCGCTGAGATCTTATCCTTCGAGACCGGGCGGCCGGCCGAACTCAGCGATGGCGAGCCGTCGCTGGTCGTCGACGTCGAGGGCTATGAGGGCCCGCTCGACCTGTTGCTGGCGCTGGCGCGGCAGCAGAAGGTCGATCTCGCCAAAATCTCGATTTTGGCGCTGGCCGACCAGTATCTGCACTTCATCGAGGCGGCGCGAAAAATTCGCCTCGAACTCGCGGCCGACTATCTCGTCATGGCCGCTTGGCTTGCGTTCCTGAAGTCCCGGCTGCTGCTGCCGGAGCCGGCCACAGCGGACGGTCCGAGCGCCGAGGAGATGGCGACTGCGCTCGCCAACCGGTTGCGGCGGCTCGAGGCCATTCGCGAGGCCTCGAACCGGCTGATGAACCGCCCGCAATTGCAGCGCGATATTTTTCCGCGCGGCAATCCCGAGGCCATCGCTGAAATCCGCCATCCCCGATTTACCGCGACCTTGTTCGACCTGCTCACGGCCTATGTCGTGCAGCGCCAGCAGCGCGTGCTGGCGTCGGTGCATCTCGCCAAGCGCACGGTGTGGTCGCTTTCCGAAGCCAGGGCATCGCTGGAGCGGCTGATCGGAATCGCCGAGGACTGGAGCTGCCTCGACGAATATTTGCTGAGCTACGTTGTCGACCCCTCGCAGCGGGCGACCGTTTTTGCCTCGAGCTTTGCGGCTGCGCTGGAGCTGGTGCGCGAAGGCGAAATGGAACTGAACCAGAAGGAAGCGTTTGCGCCGCTGTATCTTCGTAAGCGCCCGCCGCAACCAACGCCGGATCTGGCAGTCGAGTGAGTGGAACAAGGAGACCTTGCCATGGCTAGCCTGGCGGAAAAACGCAAAGCCGATGATGCCGAGGAGGCGCCCGCCGATCCGCAGGCGCGGCCCGAGGAGTTGCGGCTGTTGGAAGCGCTGCTGTTCGCCTCGACCGAGCCGCTCGATCAGGCCGTGCTTGCCAAACGCATGCCTGATGGCGTCGACATCAAGGCAGCGTTAGCGCAATTGCAGGCGGAGTACGCCACCCGCGGCGTCAATCTGGTTCACATCGCCAACAAATGGACGTTTCGTACCGCCAGCGATCTCGCCTGGCTGATGACGCGCGAAAGCACCGAGACGCGGCGGCTGTCGCGCGCGGCGATCGAGATGCTTGCGATCATCGCCTATCATCAGCCCATCACGCGGGCGGAGATCGAGGAAATCCGCGGCGTGATCACGTCGAAGGGAACGCTCGACGTGCTGCTCGAGACCGGCTGGATCAGGCCGCGCGGGCGTCGCAAGACGCCGGGCCGCCCGCTGACGTTCGGAACCACGGAAGCCTTCCTGTCGCAGTTCAGCCTGGAAGCGCTTGGCGATCTGCCCGGATTGGAGGAATTGAAGGGAACGGGGCTGTTGGATTCGCGGCTGCCCTCAGGTTTCAGCGTGCCGACGCCATCGGACGACCCCGCGTTGCGCGAGGACGAGGATCCGCTCGAAATCGGCGATCTGGAACTGGCGCTGGCTCCCGCGGTCGAACCGGAAAACGGCGACAAGAGCTAGTTTCGCGATAGCGGCGCGGTGCCATTTATTCCGGTTAACACTGGCGGTAATACGTAAGCCCGACAGCGATTTGCCGCGCTCGAGGTCCTTGTTTTTGACATCCCGCGAGCCTACTTTCCCGGTAGATCGTGTTTGGAGGGTTGCAGGATGGGTTCGCTTAGCATTTGGCACTGGATCGTGGTGATCGCAGTGGTCCTGCTGCTGTTCGGCCGCGGCAAGATTTCGGATCTGATGGGCGACGTGGCGCAAGGCATCAAGGCCTTCAAGAAGGGCATGCAGGACGACGAAAAGACCGCGGAGAAGACCGAGCCGGTCAAGACCATCGATCACAACGCGGCGCCGTCCACGACGGCGCGATCGGACGTCGGCAGCAAGGCTGTCTGAACAAGAGGCCGGAAAAGGAGACGCGAACCGGCGCCCAATCCTGTTTCGCGGGGAATGGGGCAAACTTCGCGTGAGCGGAATTTTCCATGTTCGACATCGGGTGGAGTGAACTGGTCGTCATCGCGGTCGTCGCGCTGATCGCGATCGGCCCGAAAGAGCTGCCCGGCGTGCTGCGCATGGTCGGGCAATGGATGGGCAAGGCGCGCAAGATGGCCGCCGAGTTCCAGGGCCAGTTCCAGGAAGCGATGCGCGAGGCCGAAATGGCCGACCTCAAGAAGAGCTTTGATGAGGTGAGGGATGCCGCCAGCGGCCTGGTCGGCGGCAACGTGATGACCTCGCTGCAAAAGGACGTCGGCGACGCCCTGCATATCGGCGACATCGACAAGCCCGCGACTGAGGCGCCGGCGGCGACGCCCGCGATCGAGCCGCCGGCGACGTCGAAGTGACGCGCCGGCGACGTCGAGTGACGCGCTGGCTTCCAGCGAAGCGCCGGTAAACCCGACGACTTCGGAGCCGCCGCCGCAAACCATCGTCGAGGGCGAGGCACATGCGGTAACCGAGCCCATCAATCTCGCGCCGCCGGCCGCCGAGGCGCTCAAGGACGCCAAAGCGTTATGAGCGACGAAGACATCGAGGCCAGCAAAGCCCCCCTGATGGACCACCTGATCGAGCTGCGCGCACGGCTGATCAAGGCGCTGCTCGGCTTCGGGGTCGCCTTCATCTTCTGCTTCTTCTTCGCCAAGCATATCTACAACGTGCTGGTGTGGCCGTACGTGTGGGTCGCCGGGGCCGAGAATTCGAAATTCATCTACACGGCGCTGCTCGAATATTTCATCACCCAGCTCAAGCTGGCGCTGTTCGGCGCCGGCTTCATCTCGTTTCCGATCGTCGCCACCCAAATCTACAAATTCGTCGCACCCGGCCTCTACAAGCACGAGCGCGGCGCGTTCCTGCCCTATCTGATCGCGACGCCGATTTTCTTCCTGCTGGGATCGATGCTGGTCTATTTCGTGGTGATGCCGATGCTGGCGCGCTTCTCGCTCGGTATGCAGCAATCGGGCGGCCCCGAGACCGCGCAAATCCAGCTGTTGCCGAAGGTCGGCGAATATCTGTCGCTGATGATGTCGCTGATCTTCGCCTTCGGCATCGCGTTCCAGTTGCCGGTGATCCTGACGCTATTGGGACGGATCGGTATCGTCACCTCGCAAATGTTGCGCGCCAAACGCCGCTATTTCATCGTCATCGCCTTCATCATTGCCGCTGTCCTGACGCCGCCGGACGTGTTGAGCCAGGCTTCGCTCGCGCTTCCCTTGCTCGCGCTCTACGAAGGCTCGATCATCGCCGTGCGCATCGTGGAGAAGAAGGCAACGTCCGCGCGGGCCGCAGCCGGCGCGCCGCCCGCCGCCAATCCGGCGGAATAGGGTTTTTCGGCGATAATTGGCATCCACAACCACAACCGTCATCATTCCCCGCGAAAGCGGGGAATCCAGTAAACGGCAGCCTCTCGATTTCTCGCTGACGGTTCTGGAGTACTGGATCGCCCGCCTTCGCGGGCGATGACAGATGTGGTACGGGAGGCGCATACCGTTGAATGTCAACGTATACGTTGACCTTTAACGCAGCGACCCAGGACTGAATCCCATGCACGACATCAAATCGATCCGCGACAATCCCCAAGCCTTCGACGCGGGCCTGAAACGGCGCGGGCTGAAGTCCTTGGCGGCATCGGTTCTGGCCATGGACGAAAGTCGACGCACGGCGATAACTAATCTGGAAAGGGCACTGGCTCGCCGCAACGCGGCTTCAAAGGAAATCGGCGAGGCGAAGAAGAAGGGAGACAATGCCCACGCGGAAGCTTTGATGATCGAGGTCACGCAGCTTAAGGCGGCTATCGCTGAATTGGAGAAGACGCCGAGAGAGCTTGAGAGCAGCTTGAATGGCATCCTGGCGCAAATCCCGAATCTGCCGCTCCCCGACGTCCCCGATGGCGTCGACGAGCACGGCAACGTGCAGCGCCACGTCTTCGGTGACAAACGTCACTATAGCTTCGCGCCAAAGCCGCATGACGATCTCGGCGGAGCGCTCGGCTTCATGGATTTCGAGACGGCGGCAAAACTTTCCGGCGCACGCTTTGTCGTGCTCAAGAAGGGCCTGGCGCGATTAGAGCGCGCGATCGGGCAGTTCATGCTCGACCTCCACGCCAACGAGCACGGCTATACCGAAGTCAATCCGCCACTCCTGGTGCGTGAACAGACCGCCTTTGGAACGGGTAACCTTCCGAAATCTGCCGAGGACATGTTTTGTACGCGGGAGGGACTATGGCTCATTCCCACCGCCGAAATGCCGCTGACGAACCTCGTCCGCGAATCCATCGTCGATGAAGAAGAACTGCCGATGCGCTTGACGGCCCTGACGCCGTGTTTCCGCGCCGAGGCGGGCGCCGCCGGTCGCGACACCAGAGGCATGATCCGGCAACACCAATTTACAAAAGTCGAGCTGGTGTCGATCACGACGCCCGAGGCCAGCCGCGACGAACACGAGCGCATGCTCGCCTGCGCCGAGGAGGTGTTGCGGCAGCTCGACCTGCATTACCGGGTGATGACGCTCTGCGCCGGCGACATGGGCTTTGCCGCGCAGAAGACCTATGACATCGAGGTCTGGCTGCCGGGCCAAGGGGAGGGCGGCGCTTTCAGGGAAATCTCGAGCTGCTCGGTGTGCGGCGATTTTCAGGCACGGCGGATGGACGCGCGCTATCGCGCAAGCGATGGCAAGCCTCGTTTCGTCCACACGCTGAACGGCTCGGGCACCGCCGTCGGCCGCGCCCTGATCGCCGTGATGGAGACCTATCAGCAGCAGGACGGATCGATCGCCGTGCCCGACGCCCTGCAACCCTATATGGGTGGGCTCAAGGTGATCGAGCGCGAAAAATAATTCGTCAGGCTTTTCATGCGTTGCAATCCGCCTTCGATGTTGCGAAGACGTGCCACCTCGCTATCATTAGCTGCCTCGCTCTGAAGGCACGTCAGAAAACCCTACCGATGGCCCTGCATCGCGACATCTATTGGGTGGGCAGACAATGGGCGGTCACCGCCGCTGGAATTCAGGCGGTCGATCAGCGGCGCAGGCGCGAATTCGATATCGAGGTCGCCCGGGTCTGGGACGACGGTCTTGTCGAGCGGATGCTCACGCTCGACTGGTTCAATCGCGAGGATTTTGAAAAGGCTCTGGCGATTGCGCGGACGCGCTTCCCCGAGCCGCCCCGAAAGCCGCTTCCGCTCGTCGAAAGCATTTTGGAATTAATTCAACCTGCGCCCACCGAACCGCGGAAACCGTCGCCGCCGCCGGTACAAAGCGCCCCTCGCCGCAGCGAACCGGCGCCTGCGAAGCCAGAACCAGCCCCGCCAATTCCGCAGTTGCGGACCGAAGGCGCGCTCGCAAGATTTCTGCCGCAATGGCGCGTGCGGCGATAGAGCATGATCCGGAAAAGCATGCCCTTGGGCTACGACCCGATGGTTGGTACTGGTTTTCCCTCGCGACAAACGCGGAACGTGTTTGCGCGGAGATCATGCTCAAACAAAGAGCGCCATCAATTGGGCGGCGCGGAGTTTGAATAACCCGGGAATTTATACGTTCGGTAATAACCAGAGAGCCCCGCCGGACCGTTTTCATAAAAGCTCGGCAATCGTCGCCGCGCCAGCACGCAGCCGGAGCGAGTCCGGATCATGCCGCGTCCGCAGTGGCGCCGTTGCTCCGGCTCTTCCGCGCCCACCTTTGGTGAGGCGGGCTTGGCCTTCTCTTCGGGTTCGGCGGTACCGGATTTCGCCGTTGCCAACACGCACGTGCCTTCCTTCAAAGCAGAGATCGAACAGCGCTGCGGAACGCATTTGCCGTTGACATATTCGAGCGCGTATTCCTCGCCCGACATGATGACGCGCCGATTGCACAAACACGCGCCCGCGACGGTCAATTCACCGCCGAGGCAATTCTCGGCATCGGCCCTGACACAGGTGCCGCCAGCCGACATGTCGCCGGCCGGCTTGAGCCTGAAGCCGGCAGGGCAGGCACACGTGCCGCCGCTCAATTGACCGCCGTCGCACACGATGCTGACGGCGGGCCTCGGGGCTTGCGGGACGGCCGGGATGACGTTGGCAAGACAGCTTCGGCTCGCATCATCCAGATGGGTGTTGGCGAGGCATACGCATTGGCCATCGGTGTCGTTGGCGCCGCCGATGCAGGGAGCTGACATTGTCGGCGATCGGGTTGACGCCGACGACGTCCCCTTAGGAACACAGCGGCCGTCCTTGATTTCCTGCCAGGGAAAACAGTCGCTATCGTTCTGCGCCTGTGCCGGCGCTGAAATCAGGAAAAGCGAACAAATTGAAATTGCGGCAGCGGCAAAAAAACGGGTCATCGTCAAACCCTTCGCCATCCCGTGATCGGCCAGCAAAAATAGTCTCAGCGAAGGGAATTTCACAATAGAGCCCAAACCCGGCAATCGTTATCAATTCGTCTGCAAAAGCTGGCTTTTTTGGCCGATTTCGCCGGGTTTGCCTGATCTGTGATCAGCGGATATGACGACGCCGTGATACTTCACGGAATCGCCCGAAAAGGTATTTTAGGAGCATGCGAATTCTCTGCACCAATGATGACGGTATCCATGCCCCTGGTCTGAAGATCGTCGAGGAGATTGCGCGCGCGCTGTCGGATGATGTCTGGATCGTGGCGCCGGAGCTCGATCAGTCCGGCGTTTCGCATTCGCTGTCGCTGAACGACCCCTTGCGCTTGCGCGAAATCAGCCCGCGCCATTTTGCGGTGCGCGGCACTCCGACCGATTGCATCATCATGGGCGCGCGCCACATCTTGGGCGAGAAGCTGCCGGACCTCGTATTGTCGGGCGTCAACAAGGGCCGCAACGTCGCCGAGGACGTAGTCTATTCCGGCACCATCGCCGGCGCCTTGGAGGGCACGATCCTGGGCCTGCCGTCATTCGCGCTGTCGCAGGAATTTTCCATGGAGACGCGCGACAAGCCGTTGTGGGAAACTTCGCTGAAGTTCGGGCCGCAGATCTTGCGCAAGGTGATCGACGCCGGCGTGCCGAAAAATACAGTCATCAACGTCAACTTTCCCGCCTGCGCGCCCGCTGACGTCAAGGGCGTCCGCGTGACGCGGCAGGGCACGCGCAATCTCGGCTTTCTGAAGGTCGACCAGCGCCGCGACGGCCGCGGCAACCCGTACTTCTGGATCGGGTTCGAGCGTGCCGCGATGATGGATACGCCGGCCGAGGGAACTGATCTTGCGGCCTTGGCGGCGCGCTATGTCTCGGTCACGCCGCTGCGGCTCGACCGCACCGATGAGGCGTTTTCGGAAGCGCTGACGCAAACGTTGAAATAGGCGCGGCCCCGACACAGGCGTCATCCTGAGGTGCGAGCCGTCTTCGGCGAGCCTCGAAGGATGGATGGCTAGCTCTGCTTCGACAAACCTCCGCGGCGGCGCGACAACTCTCTCACCTTGGCCCAGTCAGAGCATAGCAAAGCCTCTTTCTTGGCGCGGCTCCAACCCTTGAGCCGGCGTTCCACCGCAATACCGTCTGTTATACGGTCGAAATATTCGGACCAAACAAGAACAACGGGCCGTCGCGAGAACGTGTAACCCTTGTACGATCCCGCGTTGTGCTGATTTACGCGGGGGCCGAGGTCATTCCCGGTGGCGCTGCCAACGTAATACGAGCCGTCGGCGCAACGAAGCATGTAAATATATCCACCCATCGACATCATCCTTCGAGGCTCGCAAGCGCTCGCACCTCAGGATGACGTCGATTGGCCGGCTGTCAATTCGATCTCGAAGAAACTAGACCGGCGCACCCTTGAGCGCCGTGTCGATCATCCTGCCCAAGGTTTCAAGTTGAAACGGCTTCTGCAGGGCAGGGCGGTCGCGGTATTCCTCCGGCAAGCCCGACGAGCCGTAGCCGGTTGCGAAAATGAAGGGTCGGTTGCGGGCGCTGATCAGATCGGCCACCGGTGAAATCACCTTGCCGTTGACATTGACGTCGAGAATGGCGAGGTCGAAATCGGCGCTTTGCGCGAGCCGGATCGCTTCGCCGATCTCGCCGGCCTCGGCCGTGACGTGGTAGCCAAGCTCTTCCAGCATGTCCGCGACCATCATCCGGATCATGACCTCGTCTTCGACGAGGAACACTGAACCGCCGCGCGGCCGTGTCGCAGTCATTAAGTTAGTCCCTTGCCCTTGCCCATGCCCTGAGGTTCGCAAATAACGTCATCCCGTGCAATGTTAACGTGGGCGCAGCGCGCCCCTGCGATGTCATTTTACACCGATTTGCAGCTGACGATCCGATTGATTGCGGGCGAAATCAACGCCAAGGTGCGGGTTGAAGTTCCGCCCCTGGGAACGGAATGAAAGACATCTGCGCATATAACATCAACTTTGTTGATCGGGCTCTGTTAGGCTGAGGTATGAGCGAGATCGAAATGGCCGTGAAGCAAACGCCGCCGGAAAAGATGATGTTTCAGCTCACCTTGCGGCGACGCGGGATCAGCGACCAGGCAGTGCTGCGCACCATGGAAGAAATTCCGCGCGAGGCCTTCGTCGAGGAGGGTGACCGCGCGGATGCCTACCGCGACAGCGCGCTCGGCATCGCCTGCGGGCAAACCATCAGCCAGCCTTTCGTGGTCGCCTACATGACCGAGCAGCTCCAGCTGCAGAAGAGCCACCGGGTGCTCGAAATCGGCACCGGGTCGGGATACCAGGCCGCGATCCTGTCACGGCTTGCGGCCCGGGTGCTGACGATCGAGCGTTTCCGCACCCTCGCCGAGACCGCCCGAATACGGTTGGAGCGGCTTGGCTGCGACAATGTCGAGGTGATGCTCGGGGACGGTTTCGACCTCCCACCCGGCATCAACCAATTCGACCGAATTATGGTCACGGCCGCCATGGAACAGATCCCGGAAAGCCTCATCGAGCGCCTCGAACCGGGCGGCATCCTGATCGCGCCGGTCGGGCCGCACCACGGCACCCAGACCCTCATGAGGCTCGTCAAGACCGATACCGGGATCGAGCGAAAGGAGCTCGTGGACGTCCGTTTTGTGCCGGCGCTCCCGGGGGTTGCGCGCGAACTCTAAAATTGGGGATTAGCTATCCGCAAAATTGCGGATTAGCTGTCCGGCCAAGGCCTTATTCGGAGGGTTAAGCGGTTATTTACTGGGGCCGTGTTTACTCAAATTCGTAGTTTGTTGCGTACAAGTGAGTAACCATGCCCGGTATTGTCGAGTGGCTTTGCTCGCGCCGCGTACCGCATGTCGCGGCGCTGGCGCTGATCGCGTTTGGTTGTGCCGCCTGCAGTGCCGACATGTCAACGCGGCTCTCGCAAGACCCCCGTTCCAATTCTTTTTCCAATCCTTTTGCCTCGCAACCGGAAGCCACGGGCTGGGGGCCGGGGCCGGCCCCGGCCGTCGAGCGCGGCGAGCCGCCGCCATACGGCCGCCCGGAGTCGCCCTACTACCGTTCCTCGGCCCTGGTGCCGCCCGCGGTTGTCGCACCGCGGTCCTATCCGGCCGCCAGCGCTGGCGGGTACGGCGGAGGGCCGGGGCTAGCCTCCTATGCGGCGCCGGCCGGGCCGCCGCTTGAGACCACCGCCAGCGTGCCGTCACGTTCGATCGCTGCGACGCGTACGCCAAATCATGGCGGCACCGCCATCATTGTCGGCACCAGCGATACGCTGGAAATACTGGCGCGCCGTTACAACGTTACGCCCGCCGCGATCCTGGCCGCCAACGGCTACAAGGGGCCGCGCGCATTGTCGCCGGGCCAGCAGCTCATCATTCCGCATCCGGCTGCGACGGCGGTTGCGGCCGCGCCCCTGGCGCCCGCGAGCAAGCCGGTTGCCGTGGCACCCGCCGTGCCGAGCGTTCACGTCGTCAATCCCGGCGACACGCTCGCCGGCATCGCGCGCCACAATCACGTGTCGGTGACCGAGCTCGCCAGGGCCAACAACCTCGACGCATCGGCGAAACTGAAGCTCGGCGCCAAGCTGACCGTGCCCGGCGCCAAGACGGCGGCGGTTGCGGCACCGGCACCGGCGCCGGCCGCGGTCCAGCCGATCGCCGTCTCGACCGCGCCGGCCACCAAGATGGCTGCGGCAACTGTTGCCCCACAAAGCGCGCGGCTCGCGCAGGCGACCCCGGCGCCCGAGGATACCGCCGCCGCCGCAGCGCCGGGCAAGGCGAGCGAAGCAACCGGCGCGCTGCCGACATTCCGCTGGCCGGTCCGCGGCAAGGTGATCACGACCTACGGCGCCAAGACCAACGGCAAGTCCAACGACGGCATCAACCTCGCGGTGCCCGAAGGCACGCCGGTGAAGGCGGCCGAGGACGGGGTCGTCGCCTATTCCGGAAATGAATTGAAGGGTTATGGCAATCTGATCCTGGTTCGGCACACCAACGGTTACGTCACCGCATATGCCCATGCGAGTGAACTCTTGGTAAAGCGCGGCGATAGCATCAAGCGCGGCCAGGTCATTGCCAAATCGGGTCAGTCGGGCGAGGTGGGGTCGCCGCAGCTCCACTTCGAGATCCGCAAAGGATCTGTGCCGGTTGACCCGCTTCAATTCCTCAACGGGGCGTGAGGCATCGCTCACTTTGTCCGCACCTACGATCGTCATCGCCCGGCATAGCCGTCCGAAGGACGGCGTCGCTTCCGCTCGCCTATGACCGGGCGACCCAGTATTCCAGAGACGGCAGTGATTGAACCGTGAAGCTGCGGTGTACTGGATTGTCCGCTTTCGCGGAGAATGACAGCTCTGTCTATTTTCCGCTGAGCCTCACCCCCAGCCGTCCCGCCAGTTCCTGGGTGAACTGCCAGGCCACGCGGCCCGAGCGCGAGCCGCGCGTGGTCGACCATTCCAGGGCCTCGCGTTCGAGATCGTGTTCGGCGAGCTTGATGCCGAAGTGGCCGCAATAGCCCTGCACCATCGCGAGATATTCGTCCTGGCTACAGCGGTGGAAGCCGAGCCACAGCCCGAACCGGTCGGACAGCGACACCTTTTCCTCGACCGCCTCGCCGGGGTTGATCGCGGTCGAGCGCTCGTTCTCGATCATCTCGCGGGCGAGCAGATGCCGCCGGTTCGAGGTGGCGTAGAGGATGACGTTATCGGGCCGGCCTTCGATGCCGCCTTCCAGCACCGCCTTCAACGACTTGTAGGAGGCGTCGTTGCCGTCGAACGACAGATCGTCGCAAAACACGATGAAGCGGAATTCGGAACTGCGCAGCAGGTCCATCAGCGCGGGCAGGCTTTCGATATCCTCCCGATGAATCTCGATCAGCTTGAGGCGATCGGCCGGCTTGCGCTTGACGTTGATATCGGCATGCGCCGCCTTCACCAGCGAGGACTTTCCCATGCCGCGCGCGCCCCACAACAGCGCGTTGTTGGCCGGCAGCCCATCGGCAAAGCGTTCGGTGTTCTCGATCAGGATGTCGCGCATCCGGTCGATGCCCTTGAGCAGGCCGAGGTCGACGCGGCTGACGCGGGCGACGGCCGACAGTCGTCCATTCGGGTGCCAGACAAAGGCATCGGCATGGCCAAGCGATCCATGCGCTGGGCCAATCGGCGCGGCCGCGGATAGGTGCAGTGCAATCGCCTCCAGCGCGTGCGCAATCCGCTCCGCCGTATCGTTTTCGGCCGACGCCGCGGGGCGTTTTGCCGCGACTTTCTGGGGCTTCTGCACCGCGGCCCGTGCACCGGCGCGGGACACGGTTTTATTGGGTTTTCTGGACATGGGAGAAGTTCCTGACCGCGCAGCCATATCGGTCCTGCAAGAGGCCTGCAAGCGTGCCGCAAGCCACGCAAATGAAGGGTTGGGCGGCGTTGCAATTGGGACCGCGGCCGCTATAGTCCGCGCGAATTTGACCGGGCCGGCAAGAGCCTTCGGGCGCTGCCGGTTCACGCCCGTTTCACGAGGATTGTTCGAATGCTGATTACCCCTGCGTTTGCCCAGGCTGCGGGCGGCGGCGATACCAACAGCATGTTGATGTCGCTGCTACCGTTCGCGCTGATCTTCGTGATCATGTATTTCCTGATTCTGCGGCCGCAGCAGAAGAAGGTCAAAGATCACGCCGAACTCGTGAAGAATATCCGCCGCGGCGACACGGTTGTCACCTCCGGCGGCCTGGTCGGCAAGGTGACAAAAGTGGTCGATGACGATCAGATCGAATTCGAGATCTCCGACGGTGTCCGGGTGCGGCAGATGCGGCAGATGATCTCGGGCGTGCGTGCCAAGGGCGAGCCGGCCAAGGAAGTCGTCAAGGACGAGACGTCCGCGAGCTGATCTTCATTTCCGCTGTTCCGCGCCGCATTCTGACGGGTCCAATCAATGTTGTATTTCACGCGGTGGAAGGCGCTCGGCATCATTCTGACGGCGCTGGTGGTGTGCCTTTGCGCCGTTCCGAATTTCTTCCCCGAGGCCAAGGTCAAGAGCTGGCCGGCATGGGCGCAGCGCCGTCTCGTGTTAGGCCTCGATTTGCAGGGGGGATCCTATCTGCTACTCGAGGTCGATTCCAACTACGTCAAGAAAGAGAAGCTCGATCAGATTCGCGATGACGTGCGCCGCGCGTTGCGCGACGCCAAGATCGGTTACACCGGCCTCAATGTGCGCAACGACAGTGTCGAGGTGCGGATCACCAAGGATGCCGATGCGCAGACGGCGCTCAGCAAACTGCGCGAAATGTCGCAACCACTTGGCGGCTTGCTGGGGTCCAGCGGCCAGCGCAGCCTTGATGTTGCCGACGCGGGTGGTGGCTTGATCCGCCTGACCGTTCCGCAGGCCGCTATCACCGACCGAATCCGGCAATCGGTCGAGCAATCGATCCAGATCGTCGAGCGCCGCGTCAACGAACTGGGAACCGTGGAGCCCTTGATCCAGCGGCAGGGTACCGATCGCATCCTGGTGCAGGTGCCGGGCCTGCAAGATCCGACCCGATTGAAGGAATTGCTTGGCAAGACCGCCAAGATGGAATTCCGGATGGTCGATCTCACGGTATCGCCGGATCAGGCGCAACGCGGGGCGGTGCCGCCGGATTCGGAGGTGCTCCCCAGCGCCGATCCAGCGAACCCGCAGCCCTATGTCATCAAGAAGCAGGTGCTGGTTTCTGGCGGAGACCTGATCGACGCCCAGCCCGGCTTCGACCAGCGCAACGGCCAGCCGATCGTGTCGTTCAAATTCAACTCGTCCGGCTCGCGGAAATTCGCGCAGGCGACCACGGAGCACGTCAAGGAGCCGTTCGCCATCGTGCTGGACAACAAGGTGATCTCGGCGCCGGTCATCCAGGAGCCGATCACCGCCGGTTCCGGCCAGATTTCCGGCAATTTCACCGTGCAGGCGGCCAACGATCTCGCGATCCTGCTGCGCGCCGGCGCGCTGCCGGCGCCGCTGACCATCATCGAGGAGCGCACCGTCGGTCCCGGCCTCGGCCAGGATTCGATCGAAAAGGGCGAACTCGCAGCTTACGTCGGCTCGATCATGGTGATCGTGTTCATGCTCGTGACCTACCGTCTGTTCGGCGTGTTCGCCAACGTCGCGGTCGCCATCAACGTCGCCATGATCTTCGGCCTGCTGTCGCTGTTGAACGCGACGCTGACCTTGCCCGGGATTGCCGGCATCGTGCTGACGGTCGGCATCGCGGTCGACTCCAACGTGCTGATCTATGAGCGCATCCGCGAGGAGTTGCGCGGCGGCCGCAACGCGATCTCGGCGATCGATGCCGGATTCAAGCGCGCGCTCGCGACCATTTTGGATTCCAACATCACGACCTTCATCGCAGCCGCCGTGCTGTTTTACATTGGCACCGGGCCGGTGCGCGGCTTCGCCGTGACGCTCGGCATCGGCATCATCACCACGGTTTTCACCGCCTTTACCTTGACCCGGCTGATCGTGGCGACCTGGGTGCGGTGGAAGCGGCCGCAAACCGTGCCGATTTGAAAATGCGGAGCCGATAGTGACACATTTGGTTCTGATCGGACTTGGCATCGTCATTGCCGGGCTGACCGTCGTCAGTTGTTTCGGCTGGCTGCCGTCGCTGCGGATCGTGCCTGACAATACGCATTTCGATTTCACGCAATTCCGCCGCATCTCATTTCCGATTTCGGCGACGCTTTCGATTGTGGCGATCACGCTGTTCTTCACCCACGGGCTGAATTTCGGCATCGATTTCAAGGGCGGAACACTGATGGAGGTACGCGCTAAATCCGGCACGGCCGACATCGCCTCGATGCGCGCGACGCTGAGCGGGCTCGGGCTTGGCGACGTGCAGT
Source organism: uncultured Alphaproteobacteria bacterium (assembly GCA_963769365.1). GTDB lineage: Bacteria > Pseudomonadota > Alphaproteobacteria > Rhizobiales > Xanthobacteraceae > Bradyrhizobium. The sequence goes on from CAVYLU010000002.1 coordinate 169,203, forward strand.
TGCAGCAGTTCGGCGGACCGGATGAAGTGCTGATCAGGGTCGCCGAGCAGCCCGGCGGCGACGCGGCACAGCAGGAGGCCGTACAGAAAGTTCGCGGCGCGCTCGGTGATGCCGTCGACTACCGCCGCGTCGAAGTGGTGGGCCCGCGGGTTTCCGGGGAATTGCTTGCCTACGGCATGCTCGGGCTGATGCTCGCGATCATCGCGATCCTGATCTATCTCTGGTTCCGGTTCGAATGGCAGTTCGCGCTCGGCGCCATGATCGCCAACGTCCACGACATCGTGCTGACCATCGGCTTCATGTCGATCAGTCAGGTCGATTTCGACCTCACCAGCATTGCGGCGCTGCTGACGATCCTCGGCTATTCGCTCAACGACACCGTCGTGATCTTTGACCGCATCCGGGAAATGCTGCGGCGCTACAAGAAAATGCCAATGCCGCAATTACTCAACGAATCCATCAATTCGACATTGTCGCGATCGATCATCACCCACGTCACGGTGACGCTGGCGTTGTTGGCGCTGTTATCGTTCGGCGGCAACGCCATTCACAGCTTCACCGCCGTGATGATGTTCGGCGTGGTGCTGGTCGGCACTTACACCTCGATCTTCATCGCGGCGCCGATCCTGATCTATCTCGGTGTCGGCACCCACCGCGATGCGCCGGATAGGCCACCGAAGAAGTAGGGCATGATCCCGAACAGGGGGAACCGATGCCCAACAAGACAGACGCTCCGCATCTTCCGAGGTCGGCGCCGATTGAGGCCTACGGCAAGGGCGGCTTCGTGTTCGGCGGGATGTCGCATCGCGGCTCGCTGCTTTGCCTGCCGGAGGCGATCTGGGCGTGGCCGGTGACGGCGCCGCACGAAATCGACAAATATTCTCTGCAGCGCGTGTTCAGTGCGGCCAACGGCATCGATACCCTGATTGTCGGCACCGGCACCGAAGTCTGGCTGCCGCCGCGCGAGCTTCGCGACGCGCTGCGCGCGCTGAAGGTCACGCTGGACGCGATGCAGACCGGCCCCGCGATCCGCACCTATAATATCATGATCGGCGAGCGGCGGCGCGTCGCGGCCGCCTTGATCGCGGTCCCATGAGCGGTGCGGACACGGGCGAGGCGGCACGTTTCTGCGCCAATCTGGTGCGCAGTTACGATTTTGCCCGCTACGCTGCCACACTGTTCGTGCCGTCGGATCGGCGCCGCGCATTGCTTGCGCTGTATGCCTTCAATGCCGAGATTTCCCGGGTGCGCGAGCAGGTCACCCAGCCGCTGCCCGGCGAGATCCGCCTGCAATGGTGGACCGATATGCTGGCGGGTACCGGCCAGGGCGGCGTCGAGGGTAATCCGGTGGCGGCCGAGCTTTTGCTGGCGATCCACAATTTCCGCTTGCCGGTCGAGTCACTGAGGCGGCTGATCGAGGAGCACCAGTTTGATCTCTATAATGATCCGATGCCGTCGATGGCGGCGCTCGAAGGCTATATCAACGATACTACGGCGGCGTTGCTCAAGCTCGGCGCAGATATCGCCGCGCGACCGTCGGCGGAGATCGAGCATTTGGCGCGGCATGCCGGGCTGGCGCAGGGGCTCGCACAGGTGATCGCGAATCTGCCGCTCGACGCCTCGCGGCGGCAATTGTTCGTGCCGCTGCAGGTGCTGCAACAACACGGCAGCGGCATCGAGGAAATATTCGCGGGCAAACAGACGCCAAAACTGCGCGCCGCGCTCGATCAGTTGATCGGCGAGGCGCAGCGGCACCTGAAAACCGCCTTCGGGCTACTTGCCGACGTGCCGCCGCAGGTGAGGCCGATCTTCCTGCCCTTGGCACTGGTACGCCGCGATCTGGCGCGGATGTCGCGTGCCGATACCGATCCGTTCGTGCCGGACGCCAGGTCGCGGCTTTCGAAATTATGGACGCTGTGGCGCGCCTCGCGGTCGCGGCAGTTCGCATAGGTATTTCGTCATACCCCCCGAAAGCGGCGTATCCAGTACGCCGTAGCCTTCGGCTTAATCACTCATGCTTCGGAATATTGGATCAGCCGCCTTCGCGGGGTATGACGCCCGCCGACGGGGGCGCCAGATCGGCCGTCTCGAAATTGAACCGGTCGCGCAAATTCTTCCGCCGCTCCAGGATGCCCCTGAAGAACGCACGGTCGGTCTCATTCGTCATCATCGGCTCGATCAGGTCGAGCTGGTTGGTCGCGACAAGCTGCAGGATCTCGGTGCGAGGGTTGCCGCTGGCGTCGCGCGGCAGGGCCGGCACCACCTGAATATGCTCCGGCGGTTTAGGACCCTTCGCCACCGCAAGCTCGCTCCGAAGCTGCGCTTCGAGCGCGGTCTGATCGGCCTCGACGAAGGCATAGAGCCCGACGCCGGTGCGCCGGTCGGCGAAGGCGACAATGGCGGCATCGCGCACGGCCGGATTTCGCCGGATGAGATCAACCAGTACCGGCGCGTCGTTGACCAGTCGCCGCCCGCCGCCTTCGCGGTCGGTGAAGTTGAACAGGCCGCGGGTGATGGCGCGATAGACCTTCTTGCCGGTCATCAGCCAGACGCTGGCGACCAGCGATTTGCGCGCCAGTATCTTGCGCTCTTTCGGCGTCAGCGCACCGGGTGCGTAGCTGCGCTTGTGCTTCAACAGATGCCGCAGATCTTCGTAAGCCGCGATGCGGAACAGCCGGCTGCGCGTCTTGAAGCAGGCCGCAAGCTGGAAATCGGTGAGATAGGCGCGACCGTCGCGGCCCACCAGCCAGTTCTGCTCCTTGGCGAGATCGTTGTGGCAGATGCCGGCGCGGTGCAGCCTTCGCAGGGCAGCCTTGGCGGAGCGGAAATACGCGATGTCACCGGCCGGTTTTGCCAGATGCAGCGCGACCCCGTCGATGAAGCCGCGCGCCAGTGCCCGGCGGCCGGCCCACAGCAATTCGGGGCCGACCCGCAGGCCCTTGGCAAGGGTAAGCGCGCGGCGCTCGCGGGCAAACAGATGACGCGCGGCAATGATGGACCACCACGGCACCTGGTCAACCCTGCGCAGCACCGCATCGACCTCGCCGGCGTCGCCGCGAAACTTGCCGCGCTCGACGGTTGAGAACACGTCGCGCTTGAGCAGCACGCCTTCGGTCCAATGCGCCGCCAGCGCGGCGGCGTCTTGTTTCGGCAAGCTCATGAGATGCTCACGCCGCCGCTGCGATGCGTAAGTTGTCGGCGATCCAGCGATCGAGATCGGCCAGCGCACGGGCAGAGATCGCCTGTTTCTTCGCAACCGTCTTCTCGTTGCCGCGCAGCCGCGAACCGTCGGGCCTTCTGCTCGGCGGATCGGCGAGCGGCGGGAACAGCCCGAAATTGATGTTCATCGGCTGGAACGAGCGGCTGCCCGGCTCGATGGTCTCGATATGGCCGCCGGTGATGTGGCCGAGCAGCGATCCGAGCGCTGTGGTTGCCGGCGGGGCTCTGAGCGGATGTGCGCGGGCATCGGCCGCGGCATAGAGGCCGGCGATCAGGCCGATGCTCGCGGACTCCACATAACCCTCGCAGCCGGTCATTTGCCCGGCAAAGCGCAGCCTCGGTTGGGCGCGTAGCCGCAATTGCGCATCGAGCAGTTTTGGCGAATTCAGGAAGGTGTTGCGGTGCAGCCCGCCGAGCCGGGCGAATTCGGCATTTGCAAGACCGGGAATGGTGCGGAAGATGCTTTGCTGCGGTCCGTATTTCAGTTTGGTCTGGAATCCGACCATGTTGTAGAGCGTGCCGAGCTTGTTGTCCTGGCGAAGCTGCACGATGGCATAGGGCTTTACGGTGGGATCATGCGCATTGGTGAGCCCGACCGGCTTCATCGGGCCGTGACGCAGCGTCTCACGGCCCCGCTCGGCCATCACCTCGATCGGCAGGCAGCCGTCGAAATAGGGGGTGTTGGCTTCCCACTCCTTGAAGTCGGTCTTTTCGCCCGCGATCAAGGCGTCGACGAAGACATCATATTGCGCTTTGTTCATCGGACAATTGATGTAGTCGGCGCCGGTGCCGCTAGGGCCGACCTTGTCGTAGCGCGACTGAAACCAGGCCACCGACATGTCGATGGAATCCTTGTGCACGATCGGGGCGATCGCATCGAAGAACGCCAGCGCATCTTCATCCGTGAGTTGGCAAATAGCGTCGGCCAACGGCGCGGAGGTGAGGGGACCGGTTGCGACGATGACGTTACCCCAGTCGAAAGGCGGCAAGCCGGCGATCTCGGCGCGCTCAATCTCGATCAGGGGATGATCAGCCAGCGCCCTGGTGACGGCGGCAGAAAACCCCTCGCGATCGACCGCCAAGGCGCCGCCGGCGGGCACCTGATTGGCGTCGGCGGCGCGCATGATCAGCGATCCCAGCCGTCGCATCTCGGCATGCAGCAAGCCTACCGCGTTGGTGGCAGCATCGTCCGACCGGAACGAGTTGGAGCAGACGAGCTCGGCGAGGGAGGCGGTACGATGCGCTTCCGTCATCCGCGTGGGCCGCATTTCGTGCAGAACCACGGGCACGCCTGCATTGGCGGCCTGCCAGGCGGCTTCGGAGCCCGCAAGGCCCGCACCGACGATATGGACGGTATCAGTGGGTGAATTGGTGCCTGTCATGTCGAGACAGGTAGCGCCTTTTCCACCGCAGTGGAATGTGCGGCTGACCAAAAACGACAACGCCCGCGCGGGGCGCGCGGGCGTTGTCGGTTGGTCGTTGGGCTGACGGAAGCTCAGCCGTTGTAGTTCCCGGCTGCAACGCGCGGAATGTCCGAGCGATCAAGGCCGATATCGGCCAGTTCGCGATCGCTGAGCTGGGACAGTTCGCTGACATTGCGCTGATAGTCCCGGAACGCCTGGATCATGCGGATGAGCGAGAGCAACATGATAGTCTCCTTGCAGTTAGGATTTAGCCTTTGGAGGAAGCCTCACCGTTGAAATGAATGTAGATGAGATTCCGCGTCGCAGAAGTTTTAATGTTGCGATGCAGCTAAGTGAAAAATGCATAGCTCATTTAGGGTCGGATTAACCTTTTCTGCAGGCCCGCTCAACGAACTGGGTAAAGCCTGTGGAACCCGCCTACCTGGGCATAAAATCATGTAAGTACATAGGAATATTGCATGTCGGCAGATCGCTTGTCCGCTCTGGATGGGCGCAGAATCGACCAAACGCAGGGGGATGGGCGAGTTTTCTGCACCGGTTCGACCTATTGAGCTTCATCCGGTCATGCCTGATTCGCATGCGGTCAAATTTATTTTATGAACAAAAGATCATTTCTTGATCAAGTCCGGGGCCATCAAGCCTGGAGCCATGGCCAAGCCACGAAAAACGTATGCCATTGGCCCCGCCCGACTGCCCAACGCGTGCGCCGACTGAATTTCGGGCGCTAAATTTACGGCGCGTGCGAGAGCTGGGTCGCGAAATACGCGATCGTCCGCGCATACACCTCGCTTTTGTTCCATTGCTGGAGCACCGTGAAGTTGGCGCTGCCGGGCTGCCAATCCTTGCCGCGCTGCCAGCCGTAGCTCGCGAGATAATTTGCGGTCGAAGCCAGCACATCGATCGCACTGTGCAGGAGGTCGCGGCGGCCATTGCCGTCAAAATCAACCGCATATTTGATCCAGGATGACGGCATGAACTGGGTCTGGCCGAGCTCGCCGGCCCAGGCGCCGCGCATCTCCTCGGGCGACAGATCGCCGCGGTCGATGATGCGCAGCGCATCCATCAATTCGCTGCGGAATTCGTCCGCGCGCCGGCAATCATAGGCGAGCGTCGCCAGCGAACGGATGGTCTGGAATTTTCCGGTATTGACGCCGAAATCGGTTTCCAGTCCCCAGATCGCGACCAGCACTTCGCCCGGCACGCCATAGGCCTGCTCGATCCGCGACAGCGCCGAACCATACTGCTTCATCATGTTGGAGCCGCGGGTGAGGCGAGGCGGCACCATGCGGCCGGAAAATTCCTCGAAACTTTGATTGAAGACCTTCTGCGAACGATCGCGGGCCAGCACGCTTTGGTCGAGCGTCACCCCATTGAGGCCCGCGGTGACGGCAGCTTGCGCAATTCCCTTAGCGACGGCCTCGCTCTTGAAGCTCGTCAGCCAGGCGTCAAAGCTGCCGGCGCCGCAGGAGGCGGCCAGCGCCGATGCGCAGGGCAGGCTCAATGCGGCGCTGAGCGCAAATATCCTGAGCAGGAGACGATAATTTGTCGGTGCCACCAAGACGGAACCCGATTCGCTGACGATGCCCTTATCGTGCAGCGCAGTATGTCCGCGCCAACCACGGCCAAAACATGGCTATTCTCACAACGATGCGGCCAACGCTTCGTCGTGGCTAACGCTGCCAAACCGCGGGTCAATAATGAACCGGCGGCCTCGCCCGTCATCTCATCCAGTTATGCGCGGTCCTTGCGCCGCCACGGGAACAGATTCGCCGGGAAATCCGCAGCCGGACGCCGTTCGCGATACGGCGGGCGGGGAATCGGCGGCGCGCTGGGATCGATCGCAATGACTTTGCGATAGAGATGCCAGGTGGAGTGGCCGAGCAGCGGGATGACAATGGCGAGCCCGAGGAAGAAGGGCAGCGATCCCACAACCAGCAGGGCCGCGACGATCAATCCCCACGCCGCCATCGGCATCGGATTTTGGGCGACCGCCCGCAGCGATGTCACCATCGCTTCGGCGGCGCCGGCATGACGGTCGAGCATCAGGGGGAAGGAGACGACGCTGATGCACAGCGCCACCAAGGCAAACAGGAAACCAACGCCGCAGCCGACGATGATCAACCACCAGCCCTGCGATGTGGTCAGCACGCGGCTGGCAAACTCGGAAATTCCGGTCACGCCCTCATAGCCGAACGCCGCCAGATAGATCGCCTGCGCGGTCGCCACCCAGGTGACGAACAGCGCGAACAATAGCGTGCCGAGCCCGAGCATGGCGCCGAAGGAGGGCGAACGCAACACGTCGACGGCATCCCATGCGGTAGCGCTTTCGCCGCGCTCACGCCGGCTGCTCAGTTCGTAGAGCCCGAGCGCCGCGAACGGGCCGAGCAGGGCGAAGCCCGCGGCCAGCGGAAACAACAGCGGCAGCACTGAATAGCCGTGCACGGCGCGCGCCAGCACCAATCCGAGCACCGGATAGATCACGCACAGGATAATGGCGTGGCTCGGCACCGCCTTGAAATCCTCCCAGCCAAGCCGCAGCGCATCGTATAGATCGGAAAGGCCTATGGTGCGAATCGTCGGTGCCGCCGCGTTGTCCGGCGCGGACTGGGCCCCCGTTGGGACATTGTCTTGATATGACGTCGCCATGGTCGCTAGCTCCCTTGCCGCAGCGGCCAAAATGCGTCACGCGGGTCACGCGGGCGCAAGCGCCGCCGATAGAACGATCGCAACTTTGGCCAGGCGCTAAGAATCGGATCGGACCATGTCGCGAACCCAACATGCAGCGTACTCCCAAAGCTCATCGGCGTCGCTCACGCTTCGGTGAAAAATTTGAATGCCGCAACGCACACTCGCGAAGCGCGAAACGCTAACTCGCAAACCGCAAACTTGAATGTGTCATTCTGGCGTCATTTCGCCTCACGTAAGCTAAAGCCAAGCTTCGGGTACGCATTGGCAAGCGCGGCCCGGGCGGTTAAGTTCGCAAAAGCGAGCCGGCCGATGCCGCCGGCAAAATGTCGTCCGAGCCTTCCATTCGATTTCTGGGTTCAACGGGAGCAAGCGATGAGTATTTTCGGAAAAATCATGAGCGCGATCTTCGGCAGCAAGGCCAGTGCAACGCCGCCTGGCGGTGCCGCACCGGGCGGCGGTGGTACGGCAGGCGGAGGATCGGCTGCCGCGCCGGCGCCGACGGTTGACGTCGCGCCCATCCTGGACAAGGCGGTCGCGGCGAAAAAGGAGAAGCTCGAATGGCGTACCTCGATCGTCGACCTGATGAAGGCGCTCGATATCGATTCCAGCCTCGGCGCGCGCAAGGAACTCGCCAAGGAGCTCGGTTTTACCGGCGACACCAATGATTCCGCGACCATGAATGTGTGGCTGCACAAGCAGGTGATGGCCAAGCTCGCCGCCAACGGCGGCAAGCTGCCTGCCGATGTCAAGTGGTAACCGTCACTCCACCAGATCCGCATACTCCGGGTGCTTGCGTAAGTAGTCGACCACGAAGCCGCAGCCGGCGATCACCCTATGTCCGTCGGCGCGGATCAGATCCAGCGCACCCTTGATCAACTCCGAAGCGATGCCGCGGCCGCGCAGGCTCCGCGGCGTCTCGGTGTGGTTGATGATGACGCTCGGCGGCGCAAGGCGGTAGTTGGCAAACGCCACCGCGGCTCCGACGTCGAGCTCGAAGCGGCTTTGCGCCTTGTTGTCGCGGACGGCGGCCATGGCCTCAACTTTCCTCGAAGGATCCCCTCAATATTTAGGCCGGTGAACCCGTCGACGCAAACCGGGCCAACATGGCGCATTTTCATCCGGGCGTGTCATCTAGGCTTGTCATCTAGGCTTGCAAAAGGTCGGCATATTCCGGGTGCTTTTCAATATAGCCTTTGACGAACGGGCACTCGGCGATCACCTTCAGGCCGCGGCCACGGACCTGGTCGAGCGCACCCTTGATCAATCTGGAGCCGATGCCCTTGCCGCCTAGCTCCGGCGGCACCTCGGTATGGATGAAGGTGATGACGCCGTCGGCGATCTCGTAAAAACTTTTTGCGACATGCCCTTCGACTTCGAGCTCGAAGCGATGTTGCGCCTTGTTGTCGATGATGTCGTTCATTGCTGCCGCCGTTCTGTTCTTCCAAGGGGAGTGGCTGAGCATACCATGCGGCCCACCCTTGCGGGGCGTCGATGGAAGGCGATAAACAGGGTTGCAACAACCGGGTTCGCTGGTGGCTTCGGCAAGTTTTGAGCACCGCAGCCTTTATCCGAGAGGAAACATCCATGAAGCTGATACTGACCCTGCTCGGCGTCGTCCTGCTCGTCATTGCCGCGGTCTACTTCCTGGTTCCGGCGGATCGACTGCCCGGCTTCTTCCCCGGACATGAGACCGGCGTGACGCGGGTGCACGTCAAGCATGGCATCGTCTCGGGCGTGGCGGGCGTGGTGCTGATCGCGGCCGGGATGTGGATGGGGCGGCGGTGAGCGAGGAGCCCGCCAGCACCTTGGCGGCGCCGCGCGACGGACACTTGCGGATGTCGCGCCGGGTGATGAATCTGGCCTATCTCGTCACCCAGAATGCGCGCCGACACGGCGATCGCACAGGCTTCGTCTGGGGCGCAAAATCCTGGACCTGGCGCGAGATCGACGCGCTGGTCTCGGCGCTTGCGGCAGCGCTTGCCGCACGCGGTATCGGGAAGGGCGACCGCATCCTGGTTCATTCCAAGAATGGCGAGGAGATGTTCTGGTCGATGTTCGCAGCCTTTCGTCTGGGCGCGGTGTGGGTGCCGACCAATTTCCGGCTGATGCCCGACGAAGTCGCTTATCTTGCGGCCGCCTCCGGTGCCAAGGCGTTTTTGTGTCACGGCGATTTCGAGGGTCATGCCAAGGCGGTCAATGGCCCCGAGTTTACCTGGCGGATCGGCGAGCAGGGCGCGTTCGGCGAGAAATCCGTGAGCGATGCGATCAAGGCCCATGCCGGCACCAAAATCGAGAACGCCGCCGTCGAGTATGACGATCCCTGCTGGTTCTTCTTCACCTCGGGCACCACCGGCCGCTCCAAGGCGGCGGTGCTGACCCATGGCCAGATGACGTTTGTGGTCACCAATCATCTCGCTGACCTAACGCCCGGCACCACGGAACAGGATGCCTCGCTGGTGGTGGCGCCGCTGTCGCACGGCGCCGGCGTCCATCAGCTGATGCAGAGCGCGCGCGGCGCGAAGACCGTTCTGCTTTCGACCGAGCGCTTCGATATCGACGAGGCGTTTCGGCTGATCGCACAGCACCGTGTCAGCAATCTCTTCACGGTGCCGACGATCCTGAAAATGATGGTCGAGCATCCCTCCGTGGACCGTTACGATCATTCCTCGCTGCGTTACGTGATCTATGCCGGCGCGCCGATGTACCGCGAGGACCAGAAGGCGGCGCTGAAAAAACTCGGGCCCGTGCTGGTGCAATATTTCGGGCTCGGCGAGGTCACCGGCAATATCACGGTGCTGCCTGCCGGCTTGCACGATCCCGAGGACGGTCCGCGGGCGCGGATCGGCACCTGCGGCTATGAGCGCACCGGCATGCAGGTGCAGATCCAGGGCGACGACGGGCGCGAACTAAAGCCGTTCGAGACCGGCGAGATCTGCGTGATCGGCCCCGGCGTGTTCGCCGGCTACTACGACAACCCCGAGGCCAACGCCAAGGCGTTCCGCGATGGCTGGTTCCGCACCGGCGACCTCGGCCATGTCGACGACGAAGGCTTTGTCTACATCACCGGCCGTGCGTCTGACATGTACATCTCCGGCGGCTCCAACATCTATCCGCGCGAAGTCGAGGAAAAAATCCTGACCCATCCCAAGATCGGCGAGGTCGCGGTGCTGGGCGTGCCCGATCCGGTGTGGGGCGAGGTCGGGGTTGCCGTCTGCGTGCCGCGCGAGGGCGCCGGTTCCGTCACCGAAGCCGAGATGGCCGGTTTCCTCGCCCCAAAAGTGCCGCGCTACAAGATGCCAAAACGTTTCTTCTTCTGGGAGGCGTTGCCGAAATCCGGCTACGGCAAAATCCCGAAGCGATTGGTGCGCGACGAGCTCGAGGCGCGCGGGCTGCTTGATCTCAATTCCAAACAAGCCGGCTGATGCGCCGTATCGAGCAGCCCGGCCCGCTCGTGCCCGAGCGCATTCAATGGCTGGAGGCGAGGGGACGTTCGTTTCGCCTCACGCTCGACGCTGGCCTGCCGCTGCTGGAAGCCGCGCGCCGCGGCTTTGCCGCCGAAGGATTCTGCGGCGGCACGCTGAACATGCGGCGAGGGGCGCTCGGTCCGTTCGCCTACGTGATGCCGGCACTTTCCAAAACGCAAGAGAACGCCGCGTTCTACAGCGACACTTTTCGGCCCGCCGGCGTCACGCGGCTGAAGCTTGGCGCCATGACGCTTGGCGAACGCGATCGCGCACCGTTCTTCCATTGCCACGGCCTGTGGCGCGAGGCCGATGGACACCTCCATGGCGGCCATATCCTGCCTGAGGAGACCTTTGTCGCCGAGCCTTTTGAGGTGGCTGCGTTCGGCATCGACGGCGCGGTATTCACAGCGGAGCGGGATCCCGAGACCAATTTCAAATTGTTCCGGCCTGTCGCCTCACCGTCGAAGGGGGCCCGCACAACCGGCCGAGCGTTTGCGCTGCGGCTGCGGCCGAACCAGGATGTTGCGGGCAGCCTGGAGGCTTTCTGCCGGGAGCGCGGCATCGTCAGCGCCAGGATTTGTGGCGGCGTCGGCTCGACCATCGGCGCGCGTTTCGATGACGGACGCATCGTCGAGCCGTTCGCGACCGAGCTTGCGATCACTTCAGGCTTGATCGCTCCCACCGCAACCGGCGCTGTGGAAGCCGCGCTCGACGTCGCGCTGGTCGACTACACCGGCGACATCGCCGAGGGCCGGCTCGTGCGCGGCGACAATCCGGTGCTGATGACGATGGAGCTGGTGCTGGAGGTGATCGAAGGACGGTCGGGCGCAGTGGTCGCCCAGACGCGCTAAATCACGAGCCGTCATACTCCGCGAAAGCGGAGTATCCAGTACGCCGCGGCCTTCCGGTTCTATCACCAACGCCTCGGAATACTGGATCGCCCGCCTTCGCGGGCGATGACAGCCGGAGTTGTGGCGCGTTCGCGCACGACTTAACATTCCGATTCGAATGTCAAACAAGAGAGGCATATGTCCGCATTCCCGCGGCGCAGATCGCGCCCGAGGTGTTGCGTTGGACCACCCTCGAAAAAACAGAGGGCGCAGGAAACACCGGATGCGCAGTCGCACCCGCAGCCTCGCGTGCGAAAGTAAAAAGCACACGAGCTACTCACTACAGGTTCACCGAGCAGTCCGGCGTTTCCTGCGCAATGGTTTACGGCTTATAGCGTGCTCTCCCCGGTGACCGGCTTTTTTGCCACCGTCGCCGGCGGAATTGCTTCCGCCAATTGACCCCAGCATCGCGGGGACAGGACCACACGACTTTGCCGTCCGCACCGGCAACGCCCGTCTTGCGTCGCCAACGCGTCCATCGCATCCCACCTCGCGTTCGTGACGACGCGTACGCCCCTCTTGTCGAGGTGGGACGACTAGGTCAGCGTTTCCTTGGTTCGAATCATATCAGGTAGCCTCGGCGAGTTTATAGGACCATGTATGGATGACTCGGGTATCGATTGACGTCCTTGATGCCGAGCATGATGCGTTCCTTTAGTTCTTGTTTTGATGCCACGCGGATGTGGCGCAGGACCGAGCGGGCGAACTTGGAGAAGAAGCCCTCGATGAGGTTGAGCCAGGAGCCGTGTTTGGGCGTGAAGGTGAATGCGAAGCGGCCCGGCGGCTGAGTAGCGAGCCAGGCTTGGGTTTCTCTGGAGATATGCGCCGAGTGGTTGTCCAGGATCACCTTGATCGCCGTGCCGGCTGGGTAAGCGGTATCGACGAAGCTTGAGGAATTCGATGAACTCGCGGCTGCGGTGGCGGTCTTTGACCAAGGCGTGGACCTTGCCGGTGAGCAGATCGATTCCGGCCAACAGGCTGAGCGTGCCGTGGCGCTTGTACTCATGATCGCGCGAGAATGTCGCGTAGGTGCCGAGGTACCGGCGGCAAATCCGGCGATGTGGTCGCGATCGCCTGGATTCCCGGCTTCTCGTGCGTAGCGAGACAATCGCTACCGGCTTGCGCGATTTGTTCGACGTTTTCTTCTTGGCCGCTGCCTTTTTCAGGACCTGGACCTCGCGATAGACGCACAGAACCTCCGCCATCTTCTGCTCGAACTCGGCATCGCGGCGTTCCAGATAGTAACGCACCTTGTGGGGTTTGACTTCCTCTTGACCAGAGATCTTGCACACCGAGCCTTGGACAAGATTGGCGAGACATCCGTGTCCCGCCGCCGCCCCGTGCTCGCGCGCATGGCGCGCCAGAAGACGCGTCGTCCACAACTCGTGCGGATAGCCGTGATCCTTGGCCTTGTCGCACGCCGAACGACACCAGCCAGGCTTTGGCCTCCGGCGTAATCGTTGGCTCCTTGCCCGGTCTGGGTCGTCTAGTCATATAGCTTGATTTGGGTTGCTGAAAAACAGAACTATTTTTACCAGAGGAGCTGGACAACGATTTTTCCCGACGTGCTACTGATTTGCCCGTCCGGGCAAATCAGTAGCGTCTCGCTTCACCTCACCGCCGCTTGCGGATGTGAATGTTGATGTCGAGATCGATCTCGCTGACGCAGGTCTGCTCGCGCCGGTGCGAGCCGCCTTCATGCCAGCGGCCGTCGCGGGCGCGGGCATCTCTCACATTGGCCAATCGCAGGCAGCGCCATTGCGGCAGCTTGCCTGAACTCTGACCTGCGAACTGCCACGCCAGCACGACCTCTTCGCCGTTTTTTGTTCGTGCCGATGACATGCGGGTCACAGCTCGCGATGACGTCCCTCATAGCTGCAGACGACCTGCTGCTCTGCAAGGATAGCGTTGCGGAACAGGGTGTAGGTGGCGCTGGGCATTGCTGTCTCGGTCGCTGACAATCCCGCTCGACGAAAATATCGTGTGGGGCCGAAGCGTGAGTCGGCTCGCAGGTAGGCGTTCTACGCCTTCCACACCGTCTCCTCGGTCCAGCCGAGCTCGCTGAATTCTTGTGCCCGCAAGTTTGCCTCACTGATGGGAAAGAATTCATCCAGTTGTGGAGGCGCGATGGCTGTTCGGGCAAGCATGCAGTGGGCCTGCCCCCGGTGATGGATTTGATGCTGGAACAGATGCATCAACAGGCGATCGCGCCGCTCGGTCTGTACCCAGCTATCGCGATTGACTTGCACGGTCTCTTCCAGGCTGTCTGCGGTCAGGCCCTCGCAAATCTTGATGAGGCGGCGGTCGACCGCGGATTGCTCGCGCCTGAGATCGGCAACGGTCGGGCAGGGCACCGGGTTCTCCCACGCTCTCGGGCCAAGCCATCCGCCTTCGAGCGCATCGACGTAAAAGTGATCGACGACCAGGATGTGCATGAGGGTTTTCTTAAGGCTCGGGAAGAAACCCGTGCGCTCGGCCTCGAACTCGGCCTGCGACAGATTTTGGCAGGCCGCCAATAGACGATGGTTCGCCCAAGCATTGTTGTAAGCGAACGCCCGGTAGGTCTGGACGACATTGGCAGACATCGTGATCTCCGAAATAGCGACCCTCTCCGCTATTGTACCGCGTTTGCGTTCGGGCATTAAGTTGCACTTCGCTGAATCTCGCGTGCGTACGGCGGATTAGCGTTAGCCCAATCCGCCATCGGTTCGGGTTGGAGCGGCGGATTACGCCGGAGCCTGTCATCGGGCCGCGCCTTGCGCGGACCCGTTGGGCTAATTCGCCCTACGGGCTCGAGCGGCGGGGCGCACAACGCGGCAACACCAAGGTCACGCTTGAAAGCACCGAGACCGCCCGGCGCTTTTATTTGTCGAACGGCTACACCAAAATCGGAGCGCCGATCGAAGCATTTGGCACGACCAGTTATCGCCATGAGCAAGGTTCTTTGAGACTGAGCTGCACGGCATAGCCGGTACGTAGGGCGGATTAGCGTTAGCGTAATCCGCCATCATTTCGGGTTGGAGCGGCGGATTACGCCGTTGGCTAACTAATCTTACTAAGTCAGTTCCGCCCTACGGCCTATCTTTCGGCCCTTTCGTCCATGCGCGCCGCTGTTCCATAGACTGCAATGCAGCCGGTCAAGCAGTTGGGAAACACATTATTTGCACCAAGCGGAACAAACACATGGTTGTTTCTGGCATTGGCGGCAACCGAGTGGCCGGTGCTCGCTGGATGAGCGAGGGGGCCCGTGGTTGCAGGCACGCTGAAGGTGGGCACCAGTTGCTTGAGGGCTTGATCGCGCGCGCCGATGACGCCGAGGATATGAGCCCCCTGAGCCGTCAGGGTTGTGGCGCCGACGACCTCGGTCGGACGCAACGGGCTGGCCGAGGAGGCTGTGTAGTAATTTCCGTCACCTGAATTGAACCACACCTCGTCGCCAGCACCGACGCCGGGTATGGTCGCGTCAATTTTGCCCGTTCTGGCGTCGATAATTACCTGAATCGGCGCCGCGGTCACGTTCTTCGTCGAAATCCCAGACGTTGCCCGCGGTGTCAAAAACCGTGCTGCAGCCAACGAGCAGATCGACGTTGGGGCCCACGGTAAGGCCCGCCGGCTGACAGAACTCCACCGGATATTGTACTTCTACCGTGCCGGCAGTTGATATTCGAATGACGGCCCCATCCTTGGCGTTCGGGCCGACCTGCGGGATCGACAGATAGAACTTACCCGTCACAGGCTCCCACACCGCCTGTTCGGCACCATTTTGCGCATCGACCCCGGTATGTATGGCATCAAGAGTTACTCGCTTCACGACGGCGAGGGCACCGGTCGCCTTGTTGACGCGGATCAACGTCGCAAAAGGTGGTATGTCAGCGTTGTTGGCGGCAAGTATCAGTCCGTCGGCGGGATCATATGCCAGTTCGTCCGCGCGAAGGTCCGGTGCGCCGCCGGTAGACACGTCGCCCACCGTCTTGCCGTTGCGCAGATCGATCGTGACGACGCGGCTATTGGCGTCGGTCGCAAACAGCCACGGAAACGCCGCAACGACTCCGTTAGGCCCGGAGGTGGCGTTGGTTCCGCTAAAGCCCCTGAACGCAGGCGTGGCAGCGATCTGGGTAATCAGCTGGTTGGTTCTTGCATTGACGACATCGACGACCGCGTTGGAGCGATCGGCAAGATAGTAGGTCTGCGTCGCCTGATCGACGAAGCTAATGTCGAACACATACATGTTGCCGTTACTTGTGTTCGCCTTCGTTCCTGGAATGGGAACGGTCGTCAGCAAACGGACCGCCCCGTCCTTTCCGTCGGGCTCCATTGAGAATGCGTCGGTTGCAAGCACTGCTGCTGCCAAGATGCTTACTGCGGCGCACAATAATTTTTGGTTTCTGTGCATTGCGTTCGCTCCCCTGTTTTTTGTCGAGCCGGTTCTCTCGGCTCTCGGAAATCATTCTCCGCCTTGGAGACGATTTTAAGACGATGACTCCTCTCGGGGGAAATTCGGGCGCCATGCCGAATTCGGTTCGTCCCTTGGCACCGCGCACATCGAAGCTGCGTCGGGCGTTGCCGGCCGGACCTTGTTTTCCAATGCAATATCTCCGCAATGCCGGGTTCGCTAAGGCTCGGCGGATTACGCCGGAACCTTTCATCTCTGCGCGAGCGCTATTGCGCTGACCCGTTGGGCTAATCCGCTCTCTAGGAGCTATGGTAGAACGATGCATATAAGAGAAGCATTACCAGATGATGCGGAAGCCGCCTGCAGCGTGATGAGACGCTCGATCGCCGAGCTTTGCCACGCCGACCATGGGAACGATCCGGTCATTCTGGCGCGCTGGGCCGGAAACAAGACGTCCAAGAATTTCTGTGATTGGATTGAGCAAGGGAACAACTCGTTATTCGTGGCGGTCGAGGGAGATGTTGTCCTCGGGGTTGGCTCCCTTACCGATGCAGGGCGCATCGGCTCAACTATGTCTCGCCCGAAGCCAGATTTCAGGGCGTCAGTCTGGCTTTGCTTCATGCGCTTGAGCAGCGGGCCGCGCAACGCGGCAACACCAAGGTTACGCTTGAAAGCACCGAGACCGCTCGGCGCTTTTATTTGTCGAACGGCTATACCGAAATCGGAAAGCCGATCGAAGCATTTGGCACGACCAGTTACCCAATGAGCAAGGTTATTTGAGACAGGCCGCCGCAACCCGAGACAGCGAGTCGCAAGATGGCGGATTACGCTAAAGCTAATCCGCCCTGCGGTGCTCGGAGTGAGGAGAGGCCGCGCGGTCTCAGAGCCGTCATTGCGAGGAGCGAAGCGACGACCCGCCGTCGCTCGCTATGCGAGCTATGGTGGGCTTGGAGTCCGCCGAAGCGCCCTTGCGCGTTGGCGGAAGCATCCAGATTCCCTCCGCGGTGAGTTTCTTGGATTGCTTCGCTTTCGCTCGCAATGACGCTCTGTTAGATTCCGTCCGGAGCGCTGAATGTCGTATCAAGAGACCATCGTGCCAAACGAACGAATCGAAATAAACTCTGATATCATGGGCGGCAAACCGGTCATTCGCGGCACGCGTGTTCCGGTCGAGCTGGTCTTGCGCAAACTCGGCGCCGGCATGGCGCCCGAGGCTAACCTTGCGGATCATCCACGGCTGACGCTCGATGATATCCATGCCGCGCAGGCATTTGCGGCCGACTATCTCGCCGACGAAATAACTTTCAAGCCGAGATTGGCGTCAAATACGCGACCATGCTTTGCGGCTTCGGCGATTTCACCTTCACGCAGTGCCAGCCTGACAGCGTCCAGCTTTTTTCGCATCTTCCGGAGAAAGATATGGCGACCAGCCGGCGTCATCTTCGATGAGTTCAACCGGAACCTCAGCCGCGTAGCGACCGTCATGAATGAGTTCGACGGTTTCTCGGGTCATCGCCTCTTCCGTCGGATAGAGAAGAAGCCGCTGTGCTGTTCCGGCCTAGAACGGGATGATTCTTCAAATCGTCATCCCGTTCTATTTTTTGTTGGAGCATGATCTTTTCGGAAAACCGGTGCCCACTTTTCCGGATCATGCTCTAGGGGCTGGGCGCTGCTCTTGCAGCCATCTGCGCTTCAGAAACAATCGGTATTCCGTTAACTAAGCGCATTTCGCTATCAGTGAGGTGAAACAAGGGATCAACCAATATATCTCCGTTAGATGCAAATATCCCACGAGCAAAATCGTCAAATGCATCGTCGGTGGCAAGCATAGCGGGCATCTTTAGGCCTCACTCCGCCGCCTCGCTTGCTCCACCGCGCTTCGGCTTGCGCGCCTTCGCCAGCACCGGGGCCAAAAACTTCCCCGTGTAGCTCCTCGGCGCTTTGACGATGTCTTCCGGCGGGCCCCAGGCGACGATCTCGCCGCCGCCGTCGCCGCCTTCGGGGCCGAGGTCGATCACCCAGTCGGCGGTCTTGATGACCTCGAGATTGTGCTCGATCACCACCACCGTGTTGCCCTGCGCCACCAGCTCGTGCAGCACTTCCAACAGTTTTTTCACGTCGTGGAAATGCAGGCCCGTGGTCGGCTCGTCCAGGATATAGAGCGTGCGGCCTGTCGCGCGCTTTGAAAGTTCTTTGGCTAATTTGACGCGCTGGGCTTCGCCGCCGGACAACGTCGTGGCCTGCTGACCGACATGGATGTAGTCCAACCCGACGCGATGCAGCGTCCTGAAAGTTTCGCGCACGCGGGGGACCGCCTTGAAGAAGTCGGCGGCCTCTTCCACCGTCATGTCCAAAACATCGGCGATGCTCTTGCCCTTGAACAGCACCTCCAGCGTCTCGCGGTTGTAGCGTTTTCCCTTGCAGACGTCGCAGGTGACGTAGACGTCGGGCAGAAAATGCATCTCGATCTTGATGACGCCGTCGCCCTGGCAGGCCTCGCAGCGGCCGCCCTTGACGTTGAAGGAAAACCGCCCGGGCTCATAGCCGCGCGCTTTCGCCTCGGGCAGGCCCGCAAACCACTCACGGATCGGCGTGAACGCGCCGGTATAGGTCGCTGGATTCGATCGCGGGGTGCGGCCGATCGGGGACTGGTCGATATCGATGATCTTGTCGATATGCTCCAGCCCCTCGATGCGGTCATGCGGCGCCGCGCCCTCGCTGGCGTTGTTGAGCTTGCGGGCGATCGCCTTGTAGAGCGTGTCGATCAAGAGCGTCGACTTACCGCCGCCGGAAACGCCGGTGACGCAGGTGAACAGCCCCAGCGGGATCTCGGCCGAGACGTTCTTCAGATTATTGCCGCGGGCGTTGACGACCTTGATGGTGCGGCGATGGTTCGGCGGCCGCCGCTCCGGCACCTCGACCGACAATTCGCCGGTCAGGTACTTTCCGGTCAGCGAGTCCTTGTTGTGCATGATGTCAGCCGGCGTGCCTTGGGCGACGATATGGCCGCCGTGCATGCCGGCGCCGGGCCCGATATCGAGCACATGATCGGCCGTACGGATAGCGTCCTCGTCATGCTCGACCACAATGACCGTATTGCCGAGGTCGCGCAGCCGCCTCAAGGTTTCCAGCAGCCGCGCATTGTCGCGCTGGTGCAGGCCGATCGAGGGCTCGTCCAGCACATAGAGCACGCCGGTCAATCCGGAGCCGATCTGCGAGGCGAGGCGAATGCGCTGGCTCTCGCCGCCGGAGAGCGTGCCCGAGGCACGCGCGAGGGTGAGGTAATTGAGGCCGACGTCGAGCAGGAACGACAGCCGCTCGCGGATCTCCTTCAGCACGCGGGCGGCGATCTCGTTTTGCTGGGCGTTGAGCGCCTTCGGCACGGTCTCGAACCATTCGCCGGCGCGCCGCACCGACAATTCCGAGATTTCGCCGATATGTTTGCCACCGATCTTGACGCACAGCGCCTCCGGCTTGAGCCGATAGCCGTTGCAGGCCGCGCAGGGAATGTCGGAGAAATATTTGGCCAGCTCCTCGCGCGCCCATTCGCTCTCGGTCTCGCGATAGCGGCGGTTGATGTTGGTGATGACGCCCTCGAACGGTTTTTTGGTGTCGTAGGAGCGCACGCCGTCCTCATAGGAGAATTTGATCTCGTCGTCGCCGGAGCCGTGCAGGATCGCGGACTGCGTCTTCTTCGGCAGGTCCTTCCACTTGGTGTCCAACGTAAACTTGTAGAACTTAGCCAGCGCCGTCAGCGTCTGGATGTAATAGGGCGACGACGATTTCGACCACGGTGCGATCGCGCCCTTGCGCAAGGTCAATTCCTTGTCGGGAATGACCAGGTCTTCGTCGATATGCTGCTCGACGCCGAGCCCGCCGCAGGCCGGGCAGGCGCCATAGGGATTGTTGAACGAAAACAGCCGCGGCTCGATCTCAGGGATCGTGAAGCCCGACACGGGGCAAGCGAATTTCTCCGAGAACAAGATCCGCTCCGGGCCGCTCTTGTCGTGGATCTTTGCGACTTTCTTCTTTTCGTCATCACCGGGTCTCGCGCTTTCAGCACGGCCCGGTGATGACGAAGGAGGAGGATCCGCATACTCGATGACAGCCAATCCTTCCGCCAGCTTCAGCGCGGTCTCAAAACTCTCCGCCAGCCGCTGGCCGATGTCGGGCCGCACCACGATGCGGTCGACCACGACATCGATGTCGTGCGGGAATTTCTTGTCGAGTGCGGGCGCTTCCGCAAGCTCGTAGAACGTGCCGTCGATCTTGACCCTTTGAAATCCCTTCTTGAGGTATTCGGCGAGCTCCTTGCGGTACTCGCCCTTGCGGCCGCGCACCACCGGCGCCAGCAAATAGAGCCGCGTGCCTTCAGGCAGCGCCAGCACGCGGTCGACCATCTGCGAGACGATCTGGCTCTCGATCGGAAGTCCCGTGGCGGGCGAATAGGGCACGCCGACCCGCGCCCACAACAGGCGCATGTAATCGTAGATCTCGGTGACGGTGCCGACGGTCGAGCGCGGATTTTTCGACGTCGTCTTCTGCTCGATCGAGATCGCCGGCGACAGGCCGTCGATCTGGTCGACGTCGGGCTTCTGCATCATCTCCAAAAACTGGCGCGCATAGGCCGATAGCGACTCGACGTAGCGGCGCTGGCCCTCGGCGTAGATGGTGTCGAAGGCGAGCGAGGATTTGCCGGAGCCCGATAGCCCCGTGAACACCACGAGCCGGTCGCGCGGAATCTCGACATCGATGTTTTTCAGATTGTGCTCGCGCGCACCGCGAATCGTGATCGCGCGCATTGAACCTGGCTGCTGGCGCTTCGCCCTGAGCACTTCATCCATATCGGCATTCCCGGGCGCGTGAGTCGCGCGCGTTTAAAGGCGCGCCTCGCCGGAAGTCCGGGATCAAGCGCCAACTGGAACGTAGGAAGAACGGGCGCGGATTTCTAGTCTGGTGTGGACGCCATCAACGGTTTGTTGGGCCCATGGCAGCAGCTGGCACTAGCCCTCGTCAAATCGGGATAGGGGGAGCCTCGCGACTCCTCCCCTCCCACACCACCGTACATACGGGTCCGTATACGGCGGTTCACTGGGTTGAGCGCGAACGGTTTTTTGTTCGTCCGCGCCAGAGGCTCAGACAGTGGGCACCGTCGGGTTGGCTTCGGCTGCTTTGAACAGCGCCGTCTGGGCTTCACCCTTTCCCGCCGTTCCGAAAGGCCAGCGACCTGGATTTTCAACCGTATGGCCACTCGAGATTCCCATATCCGAGTGTCTTTTCCAGCGTTCGGGCCTTCAGCGAAACTCGTTCCGCCTACTATGCCGTCTGCTGACTTCTCCGCCGCGATCACGAGCCTTACGACTCGCTCAGTCCGCTTTCCCGGACGCGACGGAGATCTCCCGAGGTAAGATCGACCGCCTTCCCTGCACGCCCGCCGGATTTACCACCCCGTCCCTTGATGACCATGGACTTCGCGATCACTTGCTCGCTCGTCCGGCCGGGTAGGCCTCGTTATCCGCTTCTTGTCCATCGGGCCGCAAGTTTGCTCCACGCTTCCTTCAGACCCCACCTCGCGGTGACGCCCTTGCGCTTCGCTAACCCTTCGCCGCCATCAGGACTTCCACCTCCAAGCTGTCGATCATGCTCGGCACACAAGAAAAAAAGGCCGGCGCAAGGCCGGCCTTTTCGCTTCCGTCGATTGATGTCGTGCGATCAGTATCTCGCCACGACCGGTCCGCCAAAGCGGTAGTTGATCCGCACCGTTCCCATGTCGACATCCTGGTGGATATTGTCGGTACGGAACAAGGTGCCGGCCGGCGCGAAAGCCAAACCGCCCGTCGACGTGAAGCTGACATTGCGGTTACCCATGAACAGGTGATCGTATTCGACGCCGACCGACCAGTTCGGCGCAAATCCGAATTCGAGTCCGGCTCCGACCGCGCCGCCCCAGCGCGTTTCACTGGCGTTATCGAACGGCACGCTCGTGGGGATGAAAACACCCTGGTATTTGTCATGGGTGACGGCGGCGCCGCCCTTGACGTACCAAAGCACGCTGTTCCAGGCGTAGCCGACCTGGCCGGTGAACAGACCGATCGCGTCGACCTTGGTGTTGTTGTTCCAAGCGGTAATGAAATTGCTGACATTCGATCCCGTCAGATCGGCCCAGTCACCCTGCGCTTCCAAACCGAACACCCAATTCGAGGCCTGCCAGCGATAGCCGATCTGACCGCCGACGATGCCGCCGGTCGCATCATGGCAGCCTTCGCGGAAGGCGGGGGATACGGCGCCGACGCGGGTGAAGGTATTAATGTCCCAGCATTTGTGGGCCGCAGCGCCACCGCCGTTCAGACCGATGTAGAAGCCGCTCCAGTCGTAGATAGCTGCGACCACGGGCGGGGCTGCTTTGGTGTAGGGCCGCGCCGCAAGATCCGCTGCGACCGCAGGGGCTGCTGCCAATGTCGCCACGCCAATCGCAGCGAGCAACGTGTTTCTCATCTTTACAGTTCTCCAATTCAGTTCGCTTCTTGGATCTCAAGCCCCCAAGCTCGACAAGAATTTCGATGCGCTCTATAGCCCAACCGGTCTGGAAATACCGTCACCGAAAGGCGACATCCGCGGTGGAAAAACATGCCATGCAACCTTCACGTGTTCCCGGGAGCGCGTGAGGCGGGCAGCAAAAAGGCCGGCGCGGGGCCGGCCTTTTTCTAAACTCAGGAGGTTCGGCTCAGGCCGATCTCAGTACTTGATCTCAGTACTTGGCGATCACCGGGCCACCCCAGCGCCAGTTCACGCGGACCGTGGCCATGTCGACATCCTGACGGATGTTGTCGGTGCGGGACGGAAGGCCAGTGACCACCGAGGTGAGGGTGACGTTCTGGTTGCCCATGAAGATATGGTCGTATTCGACCGCGACCGACCATTGCGGCGCAAAGCCGAACTCGAGCCCGGTTCCGACGGTGCCGCCCCAACGGGTCTGGTGCGCGCTGTCGAGGACTAAGCCGTTCGTTGTCACGATGCCGTTATAGCTATCGTTGGCGACGGCAGCGCCGCCCTTCACGTACCAAAGGACGCTATTCCAGGCATAGCCGACCTGGCCGGTGAACAGGCCGAACGCGTCGATCTTGGTCTGGTTGGTCGCACCCGCCAAAGCAGGAAACTGACTGGGGTTCGAGCCCCTGAAGTTCGCCCAGTCGCCCTGGGCTTCGAGGCCGAACACCCAGTTCATCGACTGCCAGCGATAGCCGAGCTGACCGCCGGCCATGCCGCCGGTGGCATTATGGCAGCCTTCGCGGAACGGTGTGACGGCCGCGCCGAGGTCGTTGTTGATGTCCCAGCACTTGTGGGCCGAACCGCCGCCGCCGTTCAGGCCGATGTAGAAGCCGGTCCAGTCATAGATCGCGGCAACCATCGGCGCAGGCGCCTTGGTGTAGGGCCGCGCGGCCATGTCTGCAGCGCCAGCAGGTGCCGTCATGCCCACCACAGCCAAACCAACCGCACCCAGCAATATTTTCTTCATCGCAAATGTCCGGCCTTACGTACGCTTCCTTGGTCCCGAAGCGTTTTCGAAATAAGTCGCGAGCGCCCAAGTCCACCCAATTACGGGTCGGAATATAGTCGATTCAGCCCGAGATACCGTCTCCCAAATGCAACAGCTGGCGAGTAAGTGTGGTTCCGGAAGCCAATGATTTGTAATGTCTTTTGGCCGTTCACGCGGGGAACCGCGATAGCCCAACCGGCGCCCCGGCAGCTCGATACCGCTCAACCCGGGATTGTCGCGGGGAACCTGGAACAAAGCTGGAACAAAACTAGTATCGTTGCTATATATGTGGAAAGGTCCGCCCAAGCCGACGTGGCGAAGGCAGCGAGCGTATAGGGTCGTTTCGAGGGACCGGCGCGCGCGGCGCGCTCGCGAGGCGAGGCGTTTTGCGTCTGGTCAGGCAGTAATCTTGCAGTGATTTCGAGAGTGGAGAGCGGCGATGGCAGGAAGCGTGAACAAGGTGATTCTGGTCGGAAACCTCGGCAAGGACCCGGAGATCCGGCGCACCCAGGACGGGCGGCCGATCGCCAATCTGAGCGTCGCAACGTCGGAGAGCTGGCGCGACAAGGCGACCGGCGAGCGCAAGGAAAAGACCGAGTGGCACCGCGTCGTCATCTTCAACGAAGGACTCTGCAAAATCGCCGAGCAATATCTGAAGAAGGGCGCCAAGGTTTACCTCGAAGGCCAGTTGCAGACGCGCAAATGGACCGATCAGAGCGGGGTCGATAAATATTCGACCGAGGTGGTGCTGCAGGGATTCAATTCGAACCTCACCATGCTCGATGGCCGCTCCGGCGGCGGCAGTTCTGGCGCCGATGATTCCAGCGGCGATTTCGGCGCCGGCGGATCCTCTAGCCCGCCGCGCCGCGCGGTGGCGGCCGGCGGGCGCAACGGCGACATGGACGACGATATCCCGTTCTAGAGCGGCTCGAAGGTGGCTTGCGCGGGGCAGATTTCCGGCCCCGCCGCGCAGCTGCCGGGTGAGGCCTAAGTCTCTGGAAAAACGAAGGGAAAAACCACTGCCGCAGGGCGCCTTCGGGGTGGTTTTAGCACCCTCGACGCGCTATATGATTCTCACGCAAAACTGACCGGATTCCCCTTTGTCTGACCCTGAAGATACCAAGCCGGGCGAGCCGCCGGCGCCTTCCGATATCCGTCCCGTTTCCATCCTCGACGAGATGAAGCGTTCTTACCTCGATTACGCCATGAGCGTGATCGTGGCGCGCGCATTGCCGGATGCGCGCGACGGCCTGAAGCCGGTGCATCGGCGCATCCTGTATTCGATGTACGAGCAGGGCCACACGCCGGACAAGAAATACGTAAAATCCGCGCGCGTCGTCGGCGACGTGATCGGCAAGTATCATCCCCACGGCGACCAGTCGATTTACGACGCTATGGTGCGCATGGCGCAGGAATTCTCCATGCGCGTGCCGCTGGTCGACGGGCAGGGCAATTTTGGGTCGGTCGATGGCGATCCGCCGGCGGCTTACCGGTATACGGAAGCCCGCCTCACGCATTCCGCGCTCGCGATCCTCGAGGATATCGACAAGGACACCGTCGATTTCCAGCCCAACTACGACAATTCCGAGAGCGAGCCGTCGGTCCTGCCGGCGCGATTTCCGAATCTGCTGGTCAACGGCGCCGGCGGCATCGCGGTCGGCATGGCCACCAACATACCCCCGCACAATCTCGGCGAGGTCATCGACGCCTGCATGGCGCTGATCAACGACCCCGCGCTTTCCATCGACGACCTCATCAACATCATTCCGGGACCGGATTTCCCGACCGGCGGCATCATCCTCGGGCGCCAGGGCATCCGTTCGTCCTATCATCTCGGCCGCGGCTCGATCGTGATGCGGGGCCAGGTCACGATCGACACCATCCGCAAGGATCGCGAAGCGATCATCATCACGGAAATTCCCTATCAGGTGAACAAGGCCTCGATGGTCGAGCGTATCGGCGAGCTGATACGCGAGAAGAAGATCGAGGGCGCTTCCGATCTGCGCGACGAATCCAACCGCGATGGCATTCGCGTCGTGGTCGAATTGAAGCGCGAGGCGCTCGCCGACGTCGTGCTGAACCAGCTCTATCGGTTCACGCCGCTGCAGACCAATTTCGCCGCCAATATGCTGGCGCTGGATTCCGGCCGTCCGCAAACGATGACGCTGAAGGACCTGCTGACGGTGTTCATCGGCTTCCGCGAGCTGGTGGTGACGCGGCGCACCAAATATCTGCTCGGCAAGGCGCGGGACCGCGCCCATATCCTGGTCGGACTTGCGATCGCGGTCGCCAATATCGACGAGATGATCCGCGTCATCCGCACCTCGCCTGATCCCGCCACCGCGCGCGAGACGCTGATGTCGCGCGACTGGCCCGCGCAGGACGTCGCCGCGATGATCACGTTGATCGACGATCCGAGGCACCGGCTTAGGCCCGACGGCACCGCGCGGCTGTCGATGGAGCAGGCCAAGGCCATTCTCGATCTGCGGCTGCAGCGGCTGACCGCGCTCGGGCGCGAGGAGATTTCCGACGAGCTCGACAAGCTCGCGCTGGAAATCGCCGATTATCTCGACATCCTGCGCTCGCGCTCGCGCATCCAGGCCATCGTCAAGACCGAGCTTGCCGAGTCGAAGGCCGAATTCGCAACCCCTCGCAAGACCGTCATCATCGAGCAGGAAGGCGAGGTCGAGGACGAAGACCTGATCCAGCGCGAGGACATGGTGGTCACCGTCTCGCATGCCGGCTACGCCAAGCGGGTGCCGCTGTCGGCCTACCGCGCGCAGCGCCGCGGCGGCAAGGGCCGCGCCGGGATGCAGACCCGCGAGGAGGATTTCGTTAGCCGCCTGTTCGTGGCCTCGACCCACACCCCGGTCTTGTTCTTCTCCTCGCGCGGCCAGGTCTACAAGGAAAAGGTCTGGCGGCTGCCGGTGGCGGCGCCCAACGGGCGCGGCAAGGCGCTGATCAACATTCTGCCACTCGAGCAGGGCGAACGCATCACCACCATCATGCCGCTGCCGGAGGATGAAAGCTCCTGGGGTAATCTCGACGTGATGTTTGCGACCACCGGCGGCAATGTCCGCCGCAACAAGCTGTCCGACTTCGTCGACGTCCGCCGTTCCGGCATCATCGCGATGAAGCTCGACGAGAACGAAGCGATCGTCGACGTGCAGATTTGCACCGAGCGCGACGATGTGCTGTTGACCGCCGCCGGCGGCCAGTGCATCCGCTTTCCGGTCACCGATGTTAGGGTATTTACCGGCCGCACCTCGATGGGCGTGCGCGGCATCGCGCTTGCCAAGGACGACAAGGTGATCTCGCTCACCATCCTGCGCCATTTGGATGTCGATGCCGAGGAGCGCGCCGCCTATCTGCGCCGGGCCAACGCGGTGCGAAGGGGCGGGGCGGAGGAGGAAGCCGGGACAGACAGCGAGGACGTTGCCGGCGCCATCGAGCTCGGCGAGCAGCGCTACGTCGAAATGTCCGCCAGCGAGCAGTTCGTGCTCACCATCAGCGAAAACGGCTATGGCAAGCGCTCTTCCTCGTTCGAATACCGGACCACGGGACGCGGCGGCAAGGGCATCGTCGCGATGTCGGTCAACGGCCGCAACGGCAAGCTCGTCGCATCATTCCCGGTCGAGGATAGTGACCAGATCATGCTGGTGACCGACAAGGGCCAGTTGATCCGCTGTCCGGTCGAGGACATCCGCATCGCCGGGCGATCGACCCAGGGCGTCATCGTGTTCGATACCGCCGAGGACGAGCATGTGGTCTCCGTCGAGCACATCGGCGACGACGGGGAAAACGGCGAGAACGGCAACGGCGGCTAGTCTAGTAGGCGAATACCGGGCTGTCCGCGAGGTGGTCGTTGACCAGAGTTACCCCCGGGATGGCCTCTGCTGCCACGCGAATCGCCCTCCGCTCCGCATCGGATTGAGCATAACCCCAAAGGTCAACCGTTCCGTCAGTGACCGTCACGCTCACATTATACATGTGCATCCACGGCTGCTCCTTCAGTTCGTTAAGCAGCTTCCATCGAATCGCAGCGTCCGGAAGGGTCATCTCAAGCTTCGGCCGCGCGCTGGCGATCACCTGGATAAGGTTCGCGCGGCTGACGATGCCGACGAGATCGCCGTCCTTGTTGATGATTGGAACACGCTTGGTCCGATTCTTCTCCAGCAATGTCGCGATTTCATGCAGTGGTGTTTCCGGGGCTGCCGTTACGACATCCGGGGTCATAACATCTTCAATCTTCATTGCGTGCGACTTGACGTAATCGGCCGCGATTGTCGCGCCACCGGCGAGGAGATGCAGCCACCAGGAGTAGGGACGTTCAGTCCCGGCCTCGGTGCGATGCATCAGATCGCTTTCGGTTACGATGCCCACAACCCTGCCGACATGATCGACGACTGGGACCGCACTTATGTGCTTCTCAAGCAAGATCCGTGCGACTTCTCGAACAGTCGCACCTTTCCCTACGGTAACAACGGGAGAAACCATCACGTCGCGCGCTTGCATGGTCCAAACTCCTTGTTGTGGCTGCCGGCGGGTATTTTGCGAGTCCTCGCCGGGGCGAGGATTGATCCGCGTCAAACCCGCGCATTTGGCCGCGGCCAAGACTGCGGCGCTCAATCTTGAGTAATGATCATGAGGACCCATTGGAAAAGCTCCCAACCGGCCGTTTACTAACTTCAAGTCCGATCTGCTGCTTGATGTCCCATTGAAGCGCAACAGACAACCCGACGCCAAGGAGGAGAGAGAGGATGACCAGCTTCGGTCAAAGAGAAGAAGCCTTCGAGGCGAAATTCGCGCATGATCAAGAGCTGACCTTCAAGGCACGGGCGCGCGCCTTACGCATGCTGGGCCTATGGGCAGCCAGAAAACGTGGCGAAACCGGAACAGCCGCGGAAGAATACGCCCGCGCCTTGATCGACGCCGATGTGTCCACCACGCCGCACGCGGCCTTGAACAGGCTTGTGCTCGACCTCGCCGGATATGGCGTCGATGCCACTCAAATCCGTGCAAAGCGCGACGCGTTGTTTGCGATTGCGCAACGCGCCTCTCCTTGAATTCGGACCTCGCGAGGCCTTTTTTGAAGAATATGCTATGAATGTCTCCGATATTATGCGCCGCTCATTTGCAACGATCAGACCTGACGCGCCGCCTCTGGAGGCGGCGGATTTGCTCTTGCAAACCAATCAGCGCGGCTTGCCCGTGATCGACCGCGAGGGAACGCTCGTCGGCGTTATCTCGGAGGGCGACTTGCCGATGGCCAACTCAAATTGATCGAGGTCAATTTATTTCGTCAGCTGAGGCTTTCTTTCTGACCATGATAGTATTTCAAGGCGATCGAGGAACGGTCTTTGACTTGCGAGAATCTTCTGCTGAGCGACGGGAATTGTGAACCACGCCGCGCGATCGATTTCGGGAATGTGAATGTTGCGGCCGGTTCGCGGCGGCCATTCAATGGCGATTTCGTTGCTGCGCACGGAACTGACATCGAGAGTGCCTTCCAACGCATAGGCCACAACCAACTTGCCACCACGTTGGCGGACTTGGCCAAGCGGCCGGAGCGGGCCAATCGCTTCGATACCAAGTTCTTCGGCGAATTCGCGGCGGGCGGCGGCTTCCGGGTCTTTGTCGTCGTCGAGTTCCCCTTTCGGGATCGACCAGCTCTCGAGATCACGGTTGCGCCAAAAAGGCCCTCCAGGATGGACCAGGAGAACAACGAGGCCGGCGTCGCTATGATGGTGCATCAAGATGCCGGCGCTCATGGTTGTCATGCTGTCCGCCTGGGATACAGTAATGACGGGATGAATTTGATCTAGCTCAAGTCAGCAAGCCAGAGTGAGCATTATTATACAAAATGCATCAGCATCCGGGAGGTCAATTTCCATACGCGGCTTTTTTCTGGCCGGCGCTTGCAACTGTGTCAGCGTGTGACATGGCATCGTCGATGGCGGTGCGTTTTCTGGGATTCGATGGCGACCACGCCGCGCAAGAACCGGAAGGAGCCACGCCCAGCGAGATGTTGCTTGAGCTGCATACAGTTCGGCTCCGCGACTATACTCTGGCCAAGAGCGGCGTTCCCACCCTGCTGTGTATGCCGCTTGCGCTCCATGGAGCCGTTGTTGCCGACCTTGCGACCGGGCATAGTCTCGTTGCCGCTCTCCGTGTTGCTGGAATCGAACGACTGTTCATGGCCGATTGGCGCTCGGCCAGCGCCGACATGCGATTTCTCGGAATTGACGACTATCTTGCCGATCTTAATGTCCTCGTCGATCAAGTCGGTGGTCTGGTTGATATCGTAGGCCTCTGCCAGGGAGGCTGGTTATCACTGGTCTTTGCTGCGCGCTTCCCAGCCAAGGTGCGTAAGCTGGTGATGGCGGGTGTGCCGGTCGATATCGCCGCGGGGCAATCCGAATTGTCGGCTATCGCCGCGCAGACGCCGCTGGCCATGTTCCAAAGCCTGGTTAGTCGCGGCGACGGTCGCGTGATCGGCCGCGACCTCGCGAAGTTCTGGAGAAACAACACCGTCGACGCAAATGATATTCGTCAATCGCTACAAACGCTTCAGGCGATCGGCTCGCCAGAGTTCACGCGGCTCGAAGAAATCTTCAAGAAATGGAATTCCTGGACCATTGATGTTCCAGGAAACTACTATCTCGAAATCATCGAGAAACTATATAAGCGCAACGAGCTTGCCACCGGAAGCTTCGTAGCCCTGGGACAAAGGATCGATCTCTCGCGCCTGCAAATTCCAATGTATCTTCTTGCCGGGAACGTCGACGAGGTCGTCGCCCCCGAACAATTGCTTGCCGTGGAGCGGCTCGTGGGAACGCCGCCGGTATATCTCCGGCACGATGTCGCGCCAAGCGATCATCTGGGTCTGTTCATGGGAAAACAGACGCTTGAAGAATATTGGCCGAGGATTGTGCGCTGGATGAAAGAGCCTGTCCCTGAGGGAAACCTGCGGCCCGCGCGACTTCAACATTCGTCTCGGGTCGCCGGATGACCGTCAGCGGCTCCGGTCTGCCAGGTGCAAGACCTGGGTGAACCTGTCACGATTGCCTCGCGTCTTAGAGATCTCGCGGGACCCACTGATCGCCGTCTTTGACGTAGGATCGCTTGACGGCCGCCCACGCGGTGCGGTGAGCGATCTCTTACTGGCGATTATCGCTGGTCGCCGGCAGTCGCACCGTTCTATTTCGAGCATATCGTCAAGGCGACGTTTGGAATGGGCGAGCCGCGCAGCGAACAGCTCAAGCTGAAAGTCCCTGACCTCGTAAGATTGCCCGCGTGCTCGACGGCCATTTGGCGGGACGGCGTTATGTGGCTTGCGACAGGCTCACCATCGCGGACTTCCAGCTGGCCTCGATGGCGACTTATTGGCGGCAGTCGGAGATGCCGATGGAGGCGTTTCCGAACATCGTGCGTTGGATCGACGAATTGGAGCGGATTCCAGCATGGGCCAATCCGTGGCCTGGCGACGCACGGGCTGCGGCCTGAACGAAACAGCGAATAGCGAGCAGCAATGCAAGATTTCCGATTCGTCATTCGCCCTTCGCTACTCGCCTCATATCTCGATCTCTGTCCCGAATTCGACGACCTGTCCGGTGGGAACGCCGAAGAAGGATGCTGCGCTCTTGGCGTTGTGCTGCAGGAACGCGAACAGGGTCTCACGCCACAGCGCCATGCCCACGACGTCGTCCCTGGGAATAATTGTCTCACGACCAACGTAGTAGGTGATGTCCGTGAGATCGATGCCGTGCAGTTTGCCCTGATCGCAGGCGAGCTGGAGCCCTCCGGCGATGGTGGGGCCCTGCATGAAGCCAAAGTGGAGAATGACGCGGGTAATTCCCTCCATCACTTCAACCACCTCCACTCGGTCCTCGTCGGCGATACGGGGCTCCTCTTCGATAACGACGGTGAGGAGCAAGACACGTTCGTGCATCACGTGATTGTGCTTGATGAATTGCGTCAGCGCGAGCGGCACGCCATTGGCAGCAGATGCAAGAAATACAGCGGTACCCGGCAGTCGCGCGCGGCATCGGCTGGCGGCGGTTTCGATCAGATCCTGCTCCGGCTGACGCAAGTTGCCACGGGCCCTTTCGACCAGCTTGGCGCCGCTCCGCCACGTCAACATCAGGAACGCGACGGCGCCCGCGAGTAGCAGCGGAAACCACCCGCCCTCTAACAGCTTGGTTGAATTCGCCGCAAAGAAGATGCAGTCGATGACGAAGAAGAAACCGTTGACGGCGATCACGATGACAGGCGAATAGCCCCACTGGAGCGCAACCAGAGCAGCCAGCAGCGTTGTGATAGCCATCAACAGCGACACCGCTATTCCGTAGGCGCCGGCCAGCGCGTCCGATGTGCCAAAACCAATCACCGCTCCCAGCGTCGCCGCCGCCAGCAACCAGTTCACCAGCGGCACGTAGATCTGGCCGATGGCGTGGCTCGTGGTGTGTTTGATCTGCATGCGCTGCAGGAAGCCGAGCTGGATCGACTGCTGCGTCAATGAAAACACGCCGGAGATAATCGCCTGCGAGGCGATCACGGTGGCGACGGTCGCGAACGCAACCAGCGGGTAGTGCAGCCAGTCTGGCGCGAGTTGATAGAACGGATTCTCGATCGCGCTGGGATCAGTAATCAGGAGCGCGGCCTGCCCGAAGTAGTTGAGGACGAGGCCTGGAAGCGCCACGGTGAACCAGGCAAGCCGGATCGGCACCCGGCCGAAGTGGCCCATATCAGCATACATCGCTTCGCCGCCCGTCACTGCGAGAAAGGCGGCGCCGAGGACGGCGAAACTGATGTGGAAGTCCTCGTGTATCAGCAAATTTAAGGCATAGAGCGGACTCAGGGCGGCAAGCACGCCCGGCGTCCGTACAATGCCATGGACGCCAAGTAGTGCGATCACCAAGAACCAGGCGAACATGATCGGCCCGAAGATTCCGCCGATGAAGCCCGTGCCCTTCTTTTGAACGATGAACAACCCGACCAGGATGATGATGGTCAGCGGCACCACGGCGGGCGCCAGCGATGGCGCATCGACCTTCAAGCCTTCGATCGCGCTGAGCACGGAGATCGCAGGCGTAATCGCGCCGTCGCCATAGAGCAGAGCGGCGCCGACCAGACCGACAATGAGAAGCCGGGCCCGCCACGTGCCCGGCGCGGCGTTGCGGGCATGCAGCAACGCCAGCAGCGCGACGATGCCGCCCTCGCCACGGTTGTCGGCGCGAAGAATCAGCAGCGCGTATTTGACCGAAATGATCAGGATCAGCGACCAGAGGATCAGCGACACGAGCCCGAGGATCGCCTCAGGCGCAAGCTGGCCGCCGCCGCTGGCGGCCTTCGCCGCTTCCTTCAGCGCATAGAGGGGACTGGTGCCGATGTCGCCATAGACGACGCCGAGCGCTCCGAGCGTGGCTGTCAGCGGAAGCGCGTTGGAACTGGTTGAAGCTGCACCCGGCGAAGCGGTCACTGGCGATACCCCGCAGGACATCCCGAAACACATCGCGCCCGCCGGATCATCCGAAGGGCGCGATCGTCAGCCAGTGTGCGACGAGACGCCGCATATTACCATGGGGAATCACCGAGGTTCCGGAAAACCTACGGCGTGCGGTCGGCAGTCACCAGCCGGGCTTCGCGGACCGAAGTCTTGGTGACCGCGGCGCGCAGGCAAGAAGCCTCGAAATTCGGCCAGGCCTGTTGCGAGCAGTTGCGGCCTACCGGGTGAACGTCCAGCCGGTCGGCCTTGGCAAGCGGCTGCGGCGTGGAGGCTTCGACCTGGGGCGCGAAACCGGGAAGTACGGTGAGCGCGGCGGCGACAAACGCAGCCACAGCGATGGCTGAAAGAGCCTTGATCATGACGGTCCCCTGTATCGTCGATTTTCTTGGGCCTTATGGCCCGTCGTTTCGTTGACCGGATTGTTAACCATCGCCGGTTTCGGGAAATCTTCGCCGCGTGCCGAAAATGGTTTCATCCAGCGGGAGTTTTGTTTCGTGGCCGGGTCCGGACGAAACAAAGCTCGTTTTCGGCCAGAACCGGTCCGGCTTGCCGGGTCGCCCATGGCGCGCTAGGGAGGGGCCCATGCCCCGCATCGCGCTCTATCCAGGCTCATTCGACCCCGTCACCAACGGCCATCTGGATGTCGTCAGGCATTCGGTCACTCTGTGCGACCGCCTGATCGTCGCCATTGGGCTTCATCCCAGCAAAGCGCCGCTGTTTTCGGTCGATGAGCGGCTGAAGATGGTCCGGGACGTGTTCGAGCCGATAGCATCCAAGGCCGGTTGCGCCTTTGACTCGACCACCTATGACAAGCTCACGGTGACTGCAGCGCAACAACACGGCGCGACCATCATGATTCGGGGCCTGCGCGACGGCACCGATCTCGATTACGAGATGCAGATCGCCGGCATGAATGAAGCCATGGCGCCCGAGGTCCATACGGTGTTCGTTCCGGCATCCGCTACCGTCCGCCCGATCACCGCCACACTGGTGCGGCAGATCGCAACCATGGGCGGGGATGTGTCGGCCTTCGTGCCGCCGCAGGTCGCTGCCCTGCTCAAGACCAAACTGGCCGGCTGACGCGCGTTCGGCGGTCCAACATTCTCGCTCACCGATCCGGAGTTTTCATGATCCGAATTTTTGCACTTTTCGCCGCGCTGGTATGCGCCGCTCCCGCGATCGCGCAACCGCTGCCCGCCAATCTCGACAAGGCCAATGCCATCGCCATCGACACCACCAAGGGCCGCATCGTCATCAAGCTTCGCAACGACATCGCGCCCCAGCATGCCGAGCGGATCAAGCAGCTCGCGCGCGAAGGCTTTTACAACAACGTGCCGTTCCATCGGGTGATGGATGGTTTCATGGCGCAGACCGGCGATGGCAAGAATTTCGACGGCACCGGCGGATCCAAATATCCGAACCTGAAGCAGGAATTCTCCAACGTTCATTTCAAGCGCGGCATCGTCGGCATGGCGCGGCGCGGCGACAGCGTCGACAGCGCGAACTCGCAGTTCTTCATCATGTTTGCCGACGGCGGCAGCCTCGACGGCCAGTACACCGTGATCGGCGAAGTCGTGCAGGGCATGGATGTAGTCGACAAGCTGAAGAAGGCGCCGCCGGGATCGTCGGGGGGCGCCGTCACCGATCCCGACAAGATGGTGAAGGTGCAAGTCGCATCCGACATCAAGTAAGCCGTGGGACCGCGGCCTCATCATGCGTTGGTCTGGCTTGCCATCACGCTGCTGTGCGGCCTGCTCGCGCCGGCCGCGCGGGCGCAAGCGGGCGAAGTCAACAGCCTCAAGGAAGTGTTTGCAAAACTATATAGCTGCTGGAAGCCGCCGCCGGAGCAGCGCGCCCATCCGATCGACATCACCGTGGTTGTCAGTTTCAACCGCGCCGGCGAAATCCTGGGCCATCCCAGGATCAGCTATGAATCGGAGCAGGCCGACGACAACGACCGGCTGCTATACCGCGTTGCCGTGATGGAGGCGTTGCAACGCTGCACGCCGATGCCATTTACCGACGCAATGGCGGGCGCGGTCGCCGGCCGTCCACTCGCGATCCGGTTCCACAACAGGAAACCTCCACCCCAACCGACAGAGAAAAGAGCATGGCTGTATCAGAAAATACTTTGATCCTGGAAACCACGCAGGGGCCCGTTACGATCGAAATGCGGCCGGATCTCGCGCCCGGCCATGTCGCGCGGATCAAGGAGCTGGTGCGCCAGGGTTTTTACGACGGCATCGTGTTCCATCGCGTGATCGAGGGCTTCATGGCGCAAACCGGTTGCCCGCACGGCACCGGTACCGGTGGCTCCGGCCACAAGCTCAAGGCCGAGTTCAACCAAGAACCGCATGTACGCGGCACCACCTCGATGGCGCGCGCCGCGAGCCCCGACTCCGCCGACAGCCAGTTCTTCATCTGCTTCGACGATGCATCGTTCCTCAACGGCCAGTACACGGTCTGGGGCAAGGTGACGGATGGCATGGACAACGTCGACAAGATCAAACGCGGCGAGCCCGTGAAGAGTCCGGACAAGATCGTGAAGGCGCATATGGCCGCGGACGCGGCGTGAAGCCCAAAATCGTCGTACGCGGGCTTGACCCGCGCATCCATCGATCCGCAGAAGGATCTTCCGTAGAAGATGGATTGCCGGATCAAGTCCGGCAATGACAGCTTGCTTATGCGCACCGACCTCTTCGACTTCGAACTGCCGCCGGCCTCGATCGCGCTGCGCCCGGCACGCCCGCGCGACGCCGCGCGGATGCTGGTGGTGCAGGGAGACGGTGTGTTGCGCGATCGCCTGGTCAGCGACTTGCCGCAATGGCTCGAGCCCGGCGACCAGCTCGTCGTCAACGACACTAGGGTGATATCGGCCCAGTTGACCGGCCGCCGTATCGGCCGCGACACTGAGCCAAAGATCGAGGCGACGCTGATCAAGCGGCTCGACGGCTCGCGCTGGCAGGCGCTGGTCAAGCCGGCAAAAAAGCTATCGGCGGGCGACAGAATCCGCTTTGGCAATGAAGGCAAGGTGTGCCTGCTCGGGCACCTCGACGCCGAGGTCGAGGCCAAGGGGTTTGAAGGCGAGGTCACGCTGTCGTTTTCGTTTCATGGACCCGCGCTCGACCAGGCCATTGCCGATCTCGGCCAGCCGCCATTGCCGCCCTACATCGCCTCGAAACGCGCGCCCGATGACAGGGATGCGGCCGACTACCAGACCATGTTCGCGGCGAACGAGGGCGCGGTCGCGGCTCCCACCGCAGGGCTGCATTTTACGCCCGCGCTCGAAGCGGCGTTGCTGGCCCACGGCATCGAACTGCATCGGCTGACGCTGCATGTCGGGGCAGGGACTTTCCTCCCCGTGAAGGCCGACGACACGAGCGGTCACAAAATGCACGCCGAATGGGGTTTTGTCTCCGCTGCCACCGCAGCACGGCTGAACGCCGCCCGCGCCAATGGCGGCCGGATCGTCGCGGTCGGCACCACCTCGCTGCGGCTACTGGAAAGCGCCGCCGCGCCGGACGGCACGATCGCGACGTTCGAGGACGAAACCTCGATCTTCATCACGCCGGGCTACCGCTTTCGCGCAGTCGATATCCTGTTGACCAATTTTCATTTGCCGCGCTCGACGCTGTTCATGCTGGTATCGGCCTTTTCCGGCCTCGACACCATGAAGCGCGCCTATGCCCATGCGGTTGCAGGTGGTTATCGCTTTTATTCCTATGGCGATGCCTGCCTCTTGTTTCGCGCGCGGAATTGACGGGTAGGGTGGGTTAGCCAACGGGGCGCGCATTCGCGCGACCCGTTGGCTAATCCACCCTACAATTCCGTCACGCCATCGCGCGCTCCGGCAACAATTCGGCGATCTGGATGGCGTTCAGCGCGGCGCCCTTCAAAAGCTGGTCGGCGGCGACGAACATCGAGATCGAATGGCCGGAAGCGTCGCTGAGGTCTTTCCGGATACGGCCGACCAGGACGTCGTCCTGGCCTGAGGCTTCAACCGGCATCGGGAAATGGTTCTTGACCCGATCGTCGACGATCTTCACGCCCGGCGCATCCAACAGCATCGTGCGGACGTCTTGCTCAGAGATCGGCCTTTCGCATTCGAAGGTAATCGCCTGGCAATGCGCGCGCAGCACGGGCACGCGCACACAGGTCACGCCGACGGCGATGCGCTCGTCCTCAAAAATCTTTCTGGTTTCCCGGATCACCTTGGTTTCCTCCTCATTGTATCCGGTCTCAGGATCGATCCTGGTGTCATGATTGAAGACGTTGAACGCATAGGGGTGCGGCAGGACCGTCGGCTGATAGGTCCGGCCGGAAAGGCTCGCGCGCGTCGATTTCACGAGTTCCTCCATGGCTGCCGCACCCGCGCCGCTCGCCGCCTGATAGGTCGAGAGGATCACGCGCCTGATGCGGTTTTGCCGGTGGACCGGCCATAACGGCACGAGTGCGGTGATCGCCGAGCAATTCGGAACGGCAATGATGCCCTTGTGCTCGGCGATGCGGCGCGCGTTGATCTCCGGTATCACCAACGGCACGTTCGGATCCATCCGGAACGCAGAAGAATTATCGATGACCACGGCGCCGGCCTTGACCGCGACCGGAGCGTACTGCCTGGCGATACCACTGCCGGCGGAGAACAGCGCGAGGTCGACGCCGTCGAATGAATTTTCGTTGAGCGCCTCGACGGTGATCTGCTGCCCGCGGAAGCCGAGCATCTTGCCGGCCGAGCGCGCGCTCGCCAGCGCCTTGAGCTTGCCGACCGCGAAGCGGCGCTTGTCCATGGTGGCGATGAATTCGGCACCCACCGCGCCGGTCACGCCGGCAATGGCAACAACGGGATCGTTCGTCACTTTGGTCTCCATCAGGCAATAAAAAAGCCCCAGACCTTTTCAGGCGGGGCTTCGGTCTAAGATAATGCGATCGTTCGACTACGCGCGCACGGCTCCCGAAGCCCGAGAAGGCTTTCCGGTTTTCGTGGTGTGTTTCGCCGTCGACATCATTGGCGGGACCATATGGGCAAGGCGGGTGCTTCGTCAACGGCTTTTGGGCGGCTCATCGGCGTCAACGAGGTTGCAAGGGAAGCAAGGGTTACGCGATAAGCCGTCATATGAGCCTTTCCAATCATTTCGATCTCGTCGCGACCGACGGCCAGGCCCGCACCGGCAGGCTGACCACGCCGCACGGCGTGGTGCGAACGCCCGCCTTCATGCCGCTCGGCACGGCAGGCTCGGTGAAGGGCGTGCATTGGCGCGACGTGCGCAACGCCGGCGCCGATATCGTGCTCGGCAACACTTACCATCTGATGCTGCGGCCGGGCGCCGAACGCATCGCAGCCCTCGGCGGCCTGCAGGCTTTTACCGGCTGGAACGGCCCGATGCTCACCGACTCCGGCGGCTTCCAGGTGATGTCGCTGGCGCAGTTGCGCAAGATGAGCGAGCACGCGGTGACGTTTCGCTCGCACATCGATGGCGCAAGCGTCGAGCTATCGCCGGAACGCGCGATCGAGGTGCAGCGGCTGCTCGGCTCCGACATCGCCATGCAGCTTGACGAATGCTTGCGGCTGCCGGCCGAACGCTCTGACATCGAGCGGGCGATGCAGCTCTCGCTGCGGTGGGCGGAACGTTCAAGGCGCGCGTTCGAGACGGCGCCGGCAGGCCACATGCTGTTCGGCATCGTGCAGGGTGGCGACGTTCCCGAACTGCGGCAGGCCAGCGCGCGCGGACTGGTCGAGATCGGCTTTCACGGCTACGCGATCGGCGGGCTTGCGGTCGGCGAGCCGCAATCGGTGATGCTCGCGATAATCGAGGAGGTCGCCCCACACTTGCCCAAGGATCGGCCGCGATACTTGATGGGCGTCGGCACGCCCGAGGACATGCTGGAGGCGGTTGGACGCGGCGTCGATATGTTCGATTGCGTGCTGCCGACCCGGAACGGGCGTCACGGCATGGCGTTCACCCGGTTCGGCCAAGTCAATCTGCGCAATGCCCGCCACGCCGACGATCCGCGACCGCTCGACGAGAAAAGCGCGTGGCCCGCGACGCACGGCACCTCGCGCGCCTATTTGCATCACCTCGTCAAATCGGGCGAGACGCTCGGCGCCATGCTGCTGTCGGAAATCAATATCGCGTATTATCAGCGCCTGATGGCCGACATCAGGGACGCGATTGCGAAGGGAACATTCGAGAGCTTTCGCGAGCAAACGCGCGCCGGCTGGGCGCGCGGTGATATCGCCGCGTTATGAAAGCTAGTTGCAGACTAACCGCTTGACCGCGTGCTTGGTCACGAATCCGTACCCGCAGGTGTCGCAGGTCCAGAGATAGCTGATGACGTCGTCATGCAGGTAGGCGGACGCTTCCGCGGCCACCATGGAATCCGCGCAGACCGCACAAGTCGGCAAATCGCTTCCACGGGGGTCGGGATTAGGCGCGCCCTTCAAGACTTCAGCGACTGCTGGCATCGTGACCTCCCTTGCGATCCGGCGTTGCCTCACCGGATTTGCACTCGACGCCCGCTGACTTATACACCGATTTGTTTGACGATGTCGCAACACAAATGCGTTGCTTTTGGTTTATTTGACTTCGTGACGGTTTTTGCAGTGCAACCGCGGGGTTCTGAGTGCAGCCCGCCACAAGCCGTCCCTAATTGCGGAAGACCCTCGCATTTCACGCACATTATCGCCACATGGAGTTCGTTATGGATGCAAAGTTAGCCACGGGTGCAGTGCACCGTCCCGGCCGCGGCCGGGTGTTCGACTCCATTGTCGATGCGATCGGCGACACGCCGATCGTTCGCCTGCGCAAATTGCCGCAGGCGCACGGCGTCAACGCGACCATCCTCGCCAAGCTGGAATATTTCAATCCGGCGGCGAGCGTGAAGGACCGCATCGGGGCGGCGATGGTGATCGCGATGGAGAAGGCCGGCATCATCAATGCCGACACCGTGCTGATCGAGCCGACTTCGGGAAATACCGGAATTGCGCTCGCCTTTGTCGCGGCTTCGCGCGGCTACCGTTTGAAGCTGGTGATGCCGGAATCGATGTCGATCGAGCGGCGCAAGATGCTTCTCTTCCTCGGGGCGGAGATCGTGCTGACCCCGGCAGCCCAGGGCATGAAAGGCTCGATCGCCACCGCCGAGGAATTGGTGCGGACGACGCCGAACGCCGTGATGCCGCAGCAATTCGAGAACCTTGCCAATCCGGAAGTCCATCGCCGTACCACGGCGGAAGAAATCTGGAACGACACCGGCGGCAACATCGACATCTTCGTCGCCGGCGTCGGCACCGGCGGCACCATCACCGGCGTCGGACAGGTGCTCAAACCCCGCAAACCGTCGCTCAAGGTCGTCGCCGTGGAGCCCGAGGAAAGTCCGATATTGTCGGGCGGGCAGCATTCGCCGCACAAAATTCAAGGCATCGGCGCCGGCTTCATTCCCGAAATTCTGGACCGCTCCGTGATCGACGAAATCGTCAAGATCAACAGCGCAGCCGCGATCGAAACCTCGCGTGCGCTGGCGCGCCATGAAGGCATTCCCGGCGGCATCTCCTCGGGTGCGGCGATCGCGGCCGCGCTGCAAATCGGCAAGCGGAGCGAAAGCACCGGCAAGACCATTCTTGCCATCGTGCCGTCGTTCTCGGAACGCTATCTGTCGACCGCGTTGTTTGAGGGAATCTGAAAAATGGCGGACCAGCCGCGACGACCGAGAACCTTAAGCGACGCGCGCACCGAAGCGGAGGCGGCGTTCAAACGCACCACCACGAAAGTGGCGGAAGCACCGCCCAAGACGACGGCCCTTCCGGGTGTGAAGGAACTGGTCTCGCTGCGGATCGACCAGGACGTGCTGGAACATTTCCGGGAAGGCGGCGCGGGCTGGCAGGAGCGGATCAACGAGGCCCTGCGAAAAGCGGCCGGCAAGTAGACCCGGACCTGCGTCGGCGGGCACTGGATCCGGTGGAAGCAAGGCGCAAGCAAAAAGCCCGGCAACTAACCGGGCTTTTCTGTTGGCTGCGCGTTTGGCGGATCGGAACGATCAGTGCCGGAGCATGCCGCCCATCATCCCGCCGACCAGACCGCCCATGAAGGCACCTGGATTTCCGCCGCCGCCTCCACCGCCACCCCCTCCGCCGCCGCCGCTACTGCGACGGGCACCGCCGCCACCACCGCTGCTGTGACGGCGGACTTTCTGGTCGTCGGAATCATCGGTGGAGCTTGTGGTCGTGGCCGAGACGATCTCGGAAAGCAACGCCTTGTGCTGGAGCTTGTTGAGATAGCCCGTGGTGGGATAGCCGCGCGCCGCCTGCCACCGCTTGATCACGGTACGGGTATCGTCGTCGAACTTGCCGCTCACCTTGTTGTCGAAGCCGAGGCCGTTGAGGCGGCGCTGGACGTCGCGGCGCTGGCCCTTGTCCAGTCCGATCTGGTCTTCGGTAACCTGGTTGGAGTCCTCGGTGTAGGTGGCGGGATCGACACCGGCGGAGATGTTGCGCGTGGTGGTCGACGGTCCGTTCTCGAGGGCCGAGATCCTCGCCAGCGCCAGCGACTTGAACTGGCCATTGGGATAGCTCGACAGGTAGGCGTTGAGTTCTTCCGGCTTGTTGGATTCCTTGACCGAGCGCCAGAACTCGAGCTCCACGTCGGTGCTTGGCGAACTCGAGGCGACCGCCGCGGGCGTCGAGCCGGAAGCGGCAGGCGCGGCCGCGCTCGGCGCGGGCGCCGGTGTGGCGGGATTGAGGTACACCGAACCGATCAGGTTGGTATGGCCCCAGGGAAGCTGGCCTTTGCTGGTTTCCTCGTTGACCTGGGCGCGGACCTCGGTCATCGCCTGCTGGATCTCGATGCCGGGCTGGGTGATGTGGGCAATGAGGGCACGGGTGAACGGGCTGTTGGTGCCCTCCTGACCGTCGAGCGCGGTCTGTCCGGGACCGGTGGCGAATGCGATCAAGGTGCCTTCGCCGGATTTCATCTCGGCAAGGCCGGTTTGCACCGAGACGCTGCGGGTCGCCGAGTTCGACTTGATCTTCGCG
Source organism: uncultured Alphaproteobacteria bacterium (assembly GCA_963769365.1). GTDB lineage: Bacteria > Pseudomonadota > Alphaproteobacteria > Rhizobiales > Xanthobacteraceae > Bradyrhizobium. The sequence goes on from CAVYLU010000002.1 coordinate 211,351, forward strand.
GCAAAGGGATTGTCGCGGCAGGCGTCGAGGAACACCAGCTTGACCTTGGCGTCGCTCATGGTTTGGTCGAGCGTCAGATCGATATTGATCGCGGCACCGAGCTTGACGTCCATTTCCGACTTGATGTCGGCATCGATGGGCAACAGGTAGTTGGTGCCGCTGATGGCGATGCCGTGGCCGGCATAGAAGAACACGGCGACATCGGCGCCTTGCGCCTTCTTGCCGAAGTCGAGCAGCTTTTCGGTCATCTTGTCGCGGGTGAGGTTGGTCCCCTCGACGACGTCGAATCCGACATTGCGGAGCACGCCCGCCATCGCCTTGGCATCGACCGGCGGGTTCGGCAGCATCGCCACGTTCTTGTAGGCGCCGTTACCGACCACGAAGGCGACCCGCTTCTCGGCATGGGCCGAGACGGCGGTGAACAACATGCAGATCAGGGAAAGAATGACGGAGAGATAGCGCATCGGAAATCCCCTGGCAGAGTAGAAATCTTCGGGCAATTGTTGGGTCGAAACACTTAAACCGGCAGCTTACACGAAAGACCGGCCCTTCGCGCCACAAAAATCCGTTCAATGCCCAGATCATCACAGCCGATCGGAAGCGGCCTGACGGTAGCCAATTCAGCTGGGGCTGTTGCGTGATTTAGATCACTATTTGCGCAGCGTCCAATCGGAATCGGCGCGGCCGAAGGCCGCGTCAGGTTGCCGCGCGCGCGGGAAGCGGACTGGCGGGTTTCAGATTCAAGAGGTTGCCGGTCAGAATCAGCGCCGCGCCGAGCACGGTGAACATGTCAAGCCGCTCCGAATAGATCAGCCAACCGGCCGTCGCGGTCAGCGGCACCCGCAGAAAATCCATCGGCACGACAACGGTCGCATCCGCGTAGCGCATCGCATTTGCCAGGCAGTAATGGGAAAACGTGCCGCAAACGGCGATCACGACCAGCCAGCCCCACGCATGCGCCGATGGCCAAACCCAGAGGCAGAGCGTGGGAAAAAATCCGGCCGCCGACTGCACCATCAGCATCCAGAAGATGATAGCGAGCGCGCTTTCGGTACGGGTCAGGGATTTGACGAGCGCCATCGACACGCCGAAGCCGACGGCGGCGCCAAGCGCGATCAATTGGCCCGGATCGACTTCGCCGGTGGCGGGGCGAACGATCACGATGACGCCGACGATGCCGAGCAGGATCGCGGCGGTCTTCCAGATCGTCATGCGCTCGCCGAGGAAGGCCGCCGCCAGGATAGCGGTCCAGATCGGCATGGTGAATTCGATCGCGACCACCTGACCGATCGGGATCAAGGTCAGCGCGAAGAACCAGCCGAGCTGTGCGCCATAGTGGATCAGGTTGCGCGCGATGTGTTGCGGCAGCCGCGATGTCTTCAGCCTGGCGAAACCGCCCTGGGCCCTGATCATCGGATAGAGCAGGAAGAAGCCGAGGATCGAGCGCACCTCCATGATCTGAAAAACGTTCAGTTGGCGCGCGGTCTCGCGCCCGGCGACCGCCATGACCAGCATCAGCGAAAGCCAGCCGGCCATCCACAGCGCGGCTCTTGGTTTGGAGGGCGTTCGGTCCATCAGCGGGGGATCGTCAGGCGAGCTTCTTGGCAGGGGAGGGCAGGCCGGTATCGGTGACCTCAATGCGATTTGCAACGCGCAAATCTGCCGGGGCAGCGATGCGGGGCGTCAACTTCGCTGTGGGAGCGGCTCATTGATCGGTGCTAAGGATCGCCGAGTTAACTCATCAATCCGGGGCGCGAGTGAAACGAGCGAACCCGGAATGACGATAAAAATCTGGGAGGACCAACTCATGCGTATCTTGCAGCCGGCCGAATGGTCGAAGCCGCGCGGCTTTTCGCACGGCGTCGCGCTCGATGGTCCCGGCCGATGGGTGGTGCTGGCGGGGCAGACCGGCGGCGACGAGAAGGGCGACTATTCACCCGACATGGCCGCGCAGGCCGGCGCAGCGCTCAAGCGGATCATCAAGCTTTTGGCGGAGGCGGGCACCGGCCCCGAGCACATCGTACGTCTCACCTGGTATCTGACCAGCCGCAGCGAGTACGAAGCGGCCGGCGCCGGCATCGGTGCCGCCTGGAAGGAGACACTCGGACGAAATTTTCCGCCGTCGACGTTGCTCTACATCGATGGGTTGGTTGACGTCCGGGCCAAGGTCGAAATCGAGGTTACCGCCTTCGTGCCGGGCGCGTGAGCGCCGGGTGTCTGAGAGAGGCGGGCAGCGCCAGACCGGCGCTAGCGCGACAACGAAATATTGGCGGCCCGGAATTGGCTGTCGGCCCTCATCGCGATGGACTGCCTGTTGCCCGCCGTCCGGAGCGAGATGTTGGCATTGAAGCCGGCCGCGCTCGCGACCACGTCGAAATTGCCGCCACCGCCGCGGCCCTCGAGGCTGCCGCCGATGTTGCGGCTCGAACTCGGTCCAGTTTCCGGAGACCGCGCCGCCCTGGTCGACGACGCTTGCCTGTAGATTGAACTTGTAGGAGTCGCTGGCGCAGGTGAGGGTCAAGTCCATGTTGGGGCCTGCGACCGCATAGGAGGCGCGGCAGCGGATGCGCTCCTTTGAGCCGTCATCGAGGGTGACGGTGCCGCCGCCCGCCCAGGTGCCGGCCATGCCGGCGAACGGCGCATGTTGCGCGTGGCTGGCAGAGCTGGAGAGCGATGCGGAAAATAAAACGGCGGCTGCGATCAGCAGCCGCCGGATAACCAGGAGGGCGTAGACTTCTCGGCTCGCGCTATTGCCGCGACGCTTGCCATCGACCGCTGCACGGTATGCCCGCTGATGCGCCATTCCACTTTCCCGATCCGGCGTTGCCATTGAGTTGACCGTTCGCATATGCACCGTTGATCGAGACCTTCACGAGGCCCCCATTTCCGATGCTGCCGGAGACATTGGCGCCGGCCCCCGAAATCTTACCGTCGGCGACGCTCAAGGTCGAGCGTGCGGTCGGTTCGCAACTGCCGCTGCTTGTCATGATGGTGACGTTCCACAGCCCGTCATAAGGCGTCTGGGCAAGCGCCGGCGCGGCGGCCGAGCCGGCCAGGGCCGACGCAAACCAAATGGTAGCAATGCGGTTAAGACGCATGAATCAAATCCCCGATTTGTGTGATGAAGTGGCTTATTCGGGCACAATGTGGCCAAAATTTGGTGCGCCGCAGCAGCACAAATTGTTCCTGTGGTTCCAAACACATAGAGGTGAGATTGGTTCCCCCAAAGGGAACCAAAATGGGCTCTCTTGGGCTAAAACGCGCAAATCGCGCGGTTAATGCGGCGGCAGGCTCGGCGCCATGGTCGCAAACTGCTCGTCCTGCGGCCTCGCCGGCAGCGCGTCGTGGACTTTGGCGTAGTCGATGACCTCGGCGAGCAGCTTCTGGCCGAGCGGCGCCAGCGCGCGCTCCCACAGCTCCCGCGCGGTCTCGCCCTTTTTGACGAAACACCATTCCTGCGCGGCGATCGCGCCGGCATCCATGCGATCGGCGAGATGATAGACCGTGCCGCCTGTGATCGGATCGCCCTCCTTGATGGTCCATTCGACCGCGGCGATGCCGCGGTGCCGCGGCAGCAATGAGGGGTGGTAGCCGATACCGCCCAGCCTCGCGGCGGCAAGCGCCTCCCGGCTGATCCGGGCATGGCTGTGCGCGGTGACGATCAGATCGGTCCGCTCGGCGATTTCGGCGGCGACGACAAGTCTTGGATTGACCTGCACCGCAACCTCGATGCCGGCCGCAGTCGCGGCGGCCGCTAGGCGGTCTTCGGCGTCGGCAACGACCACGCGCGCGATCTCGACCCCGTGCTGGCGCAGCATGTTCAAGGTCGTCACGCCGAAATGGCGGGAGCCGACGAGGGTAATCCGCATGGCCTTCCTTCCGTCGTGGACGGAATATCCCGCCCGTCGATAACACGCCGCAGGGCGCTGTCGCCCCGCGAGTGAGCGGGGCGCAGGCGGTTATCAACAGGGGGGATGCGCGAGGCTTTGCAGGCGCGCACATGAACCGCGGATCAAACAGCCGCGGCCAATATTGCTTGCTTGCTGCGCTCGGTTCGCGCCGACCGGCCCCTTCGCGGACCGGCTCGTTGGAAGGTTAGCAGCACAGCGCCTTCGCCAGGCAGCGCCTTGGCCTGCGCGGCCTCAGTCCGAGACACGCCGCTCACTGAGCAACCAGCTGTGCACGATTAGCCATTTGTCCCGCCCCCGCGATTGAAAATCCAACAGCGTGGACCGGTTGTCCTGCAGCTCAAAATAGAACTTCAGCGAGTCCCGGCCGGTTGGCCCTTCAGGATCGAGCGATTGGGTTTGAAGCCAGCGGTCCCATTCCCGGATAATTAGAGCTCTCACTTCTTTCTGTTTCATCCATGCGCCCCTAGATACGAGCCTCGGTCGAGGCTCGGGTGGTCGCGCTGGTTCGACGGCGGGTTTGGAGTGGCTCTCGCGCCTCTCATCCCATCGCCTTGGAATTGGAATCCGAGGCCGTTCGACATTGCATTCGCAATATTGAGCGGCTCCGAAATGATGCGGTCGCCAGAGTGGTCTGGTCAGCCGCATCGAAGGTCATCCGGTAGCCGCCGCGCGGATTCCTTCGTGAGCAGAATTTTGTTTGGTCTATTCAAGTTTTTCTGAAAACCTCCCCAAAAACGTGTCCCAATTAAGGGAATAGCAACGACTAATTGCGGCTATAAGCGGGCTTCCAATCCGCACGAAGACAAATCTTTAAGCTGCTGATGGTTATATGGAATGGCCGCACCGCCGCGCGGCCGAGTAGCCGGGCGCCTTGTCTTCACCTACCCCAGGGCACGCGCGTCCGGCTATTCGCTGCCGCGACGGTGCTCCAAAGCGCCAACGCCGTTTACGGGTCAAGTCCATTCCATTTGCTCCAGGAAACGCTGGCGAGGCTTCGATAATCCGTCGCACGTGGGCGCACCAACTGCTTCTCGTGGGCCGCGATAACTTGCTGCGACGCCCCGATTTTTCGCTTCAGCTCGGCGATGCGTTTCTGCTTCTGGTCGAGATGCTTTGCATCCGCAATCTCGCCGATCGTGAATCTCGCGGTTTCGCAATGCTTCAACGCCTCGCGATGTCTTTTGAGTTGAGCCCGGTGCCAGGCAATGGTGCTGTCGCTGTCTGCCGCCATCTGTGACTCTCTCCCGAATCGTTGCGACCCATCATCGTGAACGACGAGGCGATTTGGAGGCGGGAAAAAGGTGCGGCTGCGCGTTCTTATCGCTTCGCGCAGAGGACAACCGTTTCGGGAACGTCGGACTGGCCCGGGCGCGGATCACAGGCGGCGCCGCTGTCGGTGATCGTCTTGGGCGGCTGGTCAACCGAGCCGGCTTTCAACAGGCAAGTAGCGCTCACCATGACTTCGTCGACGCTGCACATCGCCGGCCGCGACACGCCGCCATCGGATGAGGAGCGGACGACCCGAAACTGGGGCGGTGGTGATACGCCATTTTCGCCATTCTTTCCGGGAGAACCCGGAGGGCCCTGGGGTCCTGTCGCACCCGCTCGCCCGCTTGGGCCGGGATCGCCTTTCTCGCCCTTATCGCCCTTGTCGCCCTTGGGACCCGAGCAGCCGGCTACGGCCAAGGCCAGGACCAGGCTGCCGGCAAGAAAGAAGGAGTTTTGCACCCGAAAGCCGCCTCTGGGTTGACCAGGGCAATCAACGTTCTCGGGTGGCTTAGCGTTCCCGGAAACTCGGGTCGGTCTCAGCGTTGACCGACCATGGGGTATCGTCGCATCTCCGCCAGGCGGGCTCTGCAATACTCGCGGTAGAGCAGGTTGATAAACGCCAACATGATCGAACCTCATTGTTTGACCATGGTGCTAATGCTGCGCCGACGATTGTTTCCGGCGGCTTTCGCGGGCAGGCGAAAACGGTTTCGTCAGGGGTCAAAATGGTTTCTTCGTGATCCTTACGACCGGGCAGCGGGCGAACGCGGTTGTTAATGTCACGCCGGCCTGTGAATTCGTGCGCAGCAAGTGCTTGTGTGCCCGAGCGGATTCCGCTTCGTGGGCCTGTGGATATGTTGCGGATAACCGCGGGCGATCAGTCGCGCTGGTGTCAGCGGAGCGCGCGTGACCTTGCCGCGAACCGCTCGACGATAAAGTCGGCAAATGCCTCCGTTGCGGCGCGACGGTCGTCGGCCCGGTAGAGCGCGACTTCGAGGTTCGGCAACAGCGGAAGTCCGCGGCTAACGATACTTTTCCTGAGGCCGGGACCAATGCTGGTGGCCGGCAGCACGCTGACGGCAAAACCCTCGGCGACCGCCGCCAGGATCGCGGTACGGCTCGGGGACGAAATGGCGATCCGCCAGGGCATCTTGATCCGATCGAGCGCGTCGATCGCCCATCGTCGGTAAAGGCAGCCTTCGGGATAAACCGCGAGCGGAAGCGGAGCCTCGTCACCCCGGATTTTCCCATCCCTCGAAAGCCAAACCAGTTTTTCCCGACGCAGTACGATCCCGCCGCCGCTGTCCGGCGGCTGTGCCGCGAGCACGATGTCGTAGGGGTGGCCGAGTTCGTGCCGCATGGCGAGCGTCATACCCGTTTGAATGTGGACATCGACGTCCGGGTGAAGTTCGCGAAACAGCCCCACAAGTCTTGGAACGATTTCAGCTGCGTGGTCCTCCGTCACGCCGAGCCGGACGTTGCCGACGATCTCGACGTTCTCGAGGCGCTTCCATATTTCGGCCTGCAGTTCCAAAATTCGGCGGGCAAACGGAAGCAGCGCGGCTCCCGACGGCGTAAGGCTGATGCTGCGGCGGCCGCTGCCGCGAACCAACAGGGGCGTGTCAAGCAGATCCTCGAGACGGCGGATATGCGTGCTGAGCGCCGGCTGGGTCCGGTTGAGCCGGTGCGCCGCCTTCGCGAAGCTGCGGGCGTCGACCACGCTCACAAAGCTCCGCAGCAGAAGCGGATCGATGGCGCGCATGGAAACATCCTGATTTCCGATGTTATTGATGAAAAATATTACATTTTTTGATGAATGGAGCCAGCCTATCGTCGCCCCTCGTGCCCGCAATCGATCTGGAGCGAATGGGGATGACGCTATCGAATTGGGGGCTTCTCCTCCTGACCGCGGCGTCGTTTGCGATATCGCTGCCGTTCAACAAGGTGCTTGTCGCCAATCTGTCGCCGATATTGCTCGCGCTGCTGCGGGCGGTGGTCGCGTTTCCGGCCGTCTGGCTGCTCGCCCGCTTGTGGGCCGGCGGATTGCCGGCCGATCGGCGCGAATGGGGCACCGCGGCGCTCGGCGGATTGCTGGTCGTGGCAGTGCCGTTCACCGCGATCTCATGGGGACAACAATTTATCGCCAGCGGCCTCGGTGGCGTGCTGTACGGGACGATGCCTTTGATGACCGCGGCCTTTGCTCACTTCATCATCGCCGATGAGCGCCTCAACCTGTGCAAGCTCGCAGGCTTCGCCCTGGGGCTGTTTGGAATTGTCATCGTTGTCGGACCGTCGGCCTTGCTCGGGTTCGGTCGCGAACCGTTGGGTGAAGCGGTCACGCTTGCTGCGCCCATGAGCTATGCGCTCGGCACGGTATTGCTGAGACGGCGCCCGCCGATGAATCCGCTTCGCCTGACCGCCGGCATGTTCCTTGTCGGCCAGGCCATCATGCTGCCGGTTGCGATTGCCGAAGGGGAGTTGAATCACGGGCTCGGCGATTTGCTCAGGCCAAGGACGGCGGTGCTGCTGACCGGGCTGGCGCTGGCGGGCACCGCGATGCCGGCATTTCTGAATTATCTTCTCATCAGGCGTTCGGGCGCGACCAATGCGTCGCTCGCCATGTTCTTCCTACCCGTGTTTGCGCTCCTGCTGGGATCGACGATCTTGCAAGAACCCGTTCGCTTCAGCGCAATCGCAGGGCTGATCCTAATTCTCTGCGGAAGCCTGGCGGTCACCCGGCAGGACACAGCCTGAAGCGTGATTTGGAAAAGTTGTCAGCCATGTCCTGGGTACGACCTGTTATCCACAAGGCGCTGTTCCGGGAAATGTCAGGGGCGGGACACCCGCCGGTTCCCGCACCCTGTGCACACTTTTGAACATTTCCTGGGAACAAATGCGGCGCTGCAGCGTCGTGTGTTCGGGCTGGCCAACAACGGGGAGCAGCAGTGATTAGTAAGCGTTATCTAATGCGCCAGGCCCGCGCGCTTGTCAGCTTTGCTAAGTCAACCAATAATCCCGAACTAGCAGCCGTCTTGGTCGAGAGGGCGGCCGATCTCAAGGATCAGCTGGACGAGAAAAAAGCGTCAGTCGATCCAAGTCTTCAGGCTCCAGACGTCGAGCCCTCTCCCAATTGAAGGAACAAGGCCGCCCCTGTCGGCGGCCTCTTTCATGTGTGCCGAGCATGATCGACAGCTTGGAGGTGGAAGTCCTTTACCCAGCCTGATGGCGGCGAAGGGTTAGCGAAGCGCAAGGGCGTCACCGCGAGGTGGGGTCTGAAGGAAGCGTGGAGCAAACTTGCGGCCCGATGGACAAGAACCGGATAACGAGGCCTACCCGGCCGGACGAGCGAGCAGGTGATCGCGAAGTCCATGGTCATCAAGGGACGGGGTGGTAAATCCGGCGGGCGTGCAGGGAAGGCGGTCGATCTTACCTCGGGAGATCTCCGTCGCGTCCGGGAAAGCGGACTGAGCGAGTCGTAAGGCTCGTGATCGCGGCGGAGAAGTCAGCAGACGGCATAGTAGGCGGAACGAGTTTCGCTGAAGGCCCGAACGCTGGAAAAGACACTTGGATATGGGAATCTCGAGTGGCCATACGGTTGAAAATCCAGGTCGCTGGCCTTTCGGAACGGCGGGAAAGGGTGAAGCTCAGACGGCGCTGTTCAAAGCAGCCGAAGCCAACCCGACGGTGCCCACTGTCTGAGCCTCTGGCGCGGACGAACAAAAAACCGTTCGCGCTCAACCCAGTGAACCGCCGTATACGGACCCGTATGTACGGTGGTGTGGGAGGGGAGGAGTTCGCGAGGCTAATGCCCGACCGCCGAGCCCCGCACGCATCGCGGGCATCGTCACGGTCCGGCCTGCGCAAGCCCATTCAGCGCGAACCCTCGCAGGACGGGCTATTCGTCGTTAGCGTCGTTATCCCGATGACCTGACGGACCTCGACTAAACACCCCATAGTTGCTGGATTTCATGCCGTTGCCAGGGGCCGTCCCATTCGCCGCGAGGCCGAGCTTAAGCAGCTCGCGAACAGCGGCGGCTCGGGTTGGCATACGATGCTGAAATCTGAAGTCGTCAATCACCAAAAGTTCTTCCGGCGAAAGCATGATCTGCAATCGCTCACCACGGAGATCGTTCATGGCGGTGCCCTCCGAAGAGTATTTTCAGTCTTTCACAGCGAATTAGTAAAATACTCAATTCACTCAGTCAATCCAAGTTCCTTGGAGTACCCAAAAATCCAAAAATTAGTGAAAGATGTAATAATATCAATAACTTACGCATTTACAGCTCGGGTTCCGGAGCATATGCTACCGAGCAACGTCGACGAAATGTCCGGGCCATGAACGCCTCAAAACCCCCGATCTGCCCGAAATGCCACAAGCCGATGAGCCTCGCGCTCGTAAAGGGAACACGAGGTCGCCGATATCGGTGCTTCGATTGTGAAGGTGACGACCCTTTGAAATCGCCCGATATCAACAGGCTGCTGGAACAACTGCGACCACCTGAATAGTCGCCGACATCATGCGCCAATGGAGATACAAGCGATCTTCCGGAAACGGGCGCTTAGTGTTCGTCATGGATAAACCAGAGCCGCCCGGCGTGCCGTTCGCTCCGCTTATGCTGTGTCCGACGTGTGCGACCGAAATGCGATTGCTTGGAATCGAGTCCGAAAGTCCGGCGCGCGATCTCTATACTTTCGAATGTGGAAAATGCGGACGACTGGAGGTGCGTGGCCTGAGCACGGTTTAGGAGTGCCCATCAGCAGGCCATGCAGTGGTCGCTTGGTCCTTGAAGTTGCTCACGTGCTCAGCATCCACGTTCGCGGGTTCGGTGCAGGGGACAGCGAGACAAAGATCGACCCCGCTGATCATATTCCGTTGACAGACAAACTAGCGCTATGCCTTGCCGGTGAAAAAGCCGGGAAGCTGTTTGAATGTCCGCTGCCACCGTGGACGGCCCGTAGTGACCGCGAGAAGGTATTGACCCTCCTCTTGGGACTTTAGAGTCATGAAGATGAGGAGCAGCGAGTTCTGGGCTATGCTCGCGCCCATGCGCTGTTGCTAGAGCATCGGGACAGAGTCATCAGTCTGGCCGTACGCCTCCTCGAAGCTCACGAAGTCGATGCTGCCGAGTTCCTGGATTTGATGCACGTGTAAATGAAGCGCGGACCTATGCGGCGGGCTGCATCACCGCAGCGGTGGCCGGTGCGGCCCGGTTCGGCGGCGGCGGCTGCCCTGGTCGACGCGTGCAGGGTCGAGGCTGCCACGCTCCTGCGAGGCAATGCGCATATCGTCCGCTCGCTGGCGACCGAGCTGTTGATCCGCCGGACGCTGACTGGCATCGAGATCGACGAAGTCATCGCGCGCGCTATCGCGATCCGCGCCGCCGAAGCTGAGCGCCAGCGCCGCGTCGACTGACGGAAGCGCGAAGCAAACGCCCTGCGCTTCATCGCGGAGAAAGCCCTAGCGCGACCCATCAGCGGCGTTCGGCTCGCCCGCCATCACAGCCCTCGATGACTCACCTACGCATGTGCGGTGGCTCGCGCAGACGCGGCTCTTAATCCGAAACAGACCGACCGAGCGATAGTTTGGCTAGAGACCTAGCTAGGAGTGGACCCAAGAAGACCGCTCAGAATGAACCGCTCAACTGAGCTGGTTTCATCCGGGCATATCACCGCCGGATTGGTGTTGTTTGAGTAGACGCATCCCCGAGCGGTCCTGAGGGGACGCTGTTGCGGTTTGTGTCAGGGGTCCGGCGAGACCTCCCTTCGCCGGATCCCGCTCGGCTCAGAGCGCATCCTAATCGCGATGCTGCGCGATACTTTGGTGAGAGCAATGCAGCGGCAGTTCGTGAATGACAGGATGACTGACGCAGATTGCCTCGTCGAGAGGTTAGGATTTAGAGTGGGGCCCGCTCGCCTTTCTCAGGAGGTTCGACCATGGCACGGCACCTTTTCTTTCGCGATCACCCTCATAGGCACCGGACTGCTCCTCAACTCACAGGCGGAAGCAGTGACAGATGCGCGATGTGAGGATCGAGCCGCAAATTGCGTGGGCACATGTGTCAACCCCACTGGTGGGACCAATCAGAACAAATGCATGCGCTCTTGCGACCGGCAGGTCGCCAGATGTTTGATACGCGCGTATGACGCGACTCGACGAGATTGGCGGTGACAGGATCGAACCGCCGACATCCACTGGGCTAACGGACACGGTCGACGGGGTTGGAGTGATGTCGCTTCTTGTGTAGGGTTTCGGATGCCGGCCAACGCCAGCGGCGCGACATGCACCAGTGGCGGGCGTCCGAAAGCCGCCAAGGAAAGAACCCGCGGGGGAAGGGTCGCGGAGAATGCCGCGCGCTCCGCTATGGGGATTTGGCTGATGCGGAAGGTGTGAGCGCGGGAGCGCCGTATCCTTCGAGGCGGTCGGTTACGCAGCTGGTAGGCAGCCAGAGCTCGGATTGATGATTGAGACTGTTGTTGAGTGTGTCGGTTGCAGGGATGCTTAGCCGTCGGGACGGCGCATCTGCGCGAGCGTGGTCGGCGCCGGTCTGCAACCGACGTTGGGCAAGGTTGTTGGTGCGTCGTTGGAGCACGGCGATCGTGGTCATGATGTGTCGATCCTGACGGCGATGATTGGACCGGTCGGCCGATGCTGCGGTGTCGAGCCGCGCTTGAAAGTCTCGATAGTGATCATGCGGCCGCCGCAGCACGGACACGGGTTGGTCGAGTCGTCTGTCGCCGCGGCGTTATCGGGAGCCGGCTGCGTCGGCGCCGTTTGGGCAGGTGTGGCCGCAGCGATCAGCTGACGCGCCCGCTCGATGGTCTCGGTCTTGGTGCCGCTGGCTAGCAGACCGTAGTGCCTTATCCGGTGGAATCCGTTGGGCAGGACGTGCATCAGGAACCGCCTGATGAACTCGTCCGGCTTGAGCGTCTTGTAGCGGCCGGGTCCCTCGATCCGGTAGTCCTTGTAGCTGAACGTTACGCCGGTCGCGTCGGCGGCGATGAGGCGGCTGTTGGAGATCGGGACGCGGTGGGTGTAGCGGGACAGATAGGCCAGCATCTGCCGTGACCCGGCGAACGGCCGCTTGCTATAGACGAACCACTTGGTCCGATGCAGCGGCGCGAGATAGGCCTTGAACGCGGCCTTGCCGGCGAGGTGGGCGTGGTCGCCGAAGAACTGCAGGCGGCCGGCGTCGTGTGCGGCGAGCAGCATCTCCAGCATCAGGCGCCGGAACAGCCGCGACAGCAACTTCACCGGCAAGAGATAGTTTGGACGGCAGCCGATCCAGCGCGTTCCGTCGAGCGATATCCCACCACCCGGCACGATCATGTGGACATGTGGATGATGGGTCATCGCGGAGCCCCAGGTGTGGAGCACCGAGGTGAAGCCGATCTTGACGCCCAGGCGCTTGGGATCGGCGGCAATCGTGCGCATTGTCTGCGAGGAAGCCTTGAACAAGAGATCGTAGACGACGGCCTTGTTCTGGTAGGCGATGGCGGCAATCCGCGCCGGCAGCGTGAATACGACGTGGAAGTAAGGGACGTCCAGCAGTTCTAAGTTGCGCTGCTTCATCCATGCCAGTGCCTGCGAGCCCTGGCACTTGGGGCAATGCCTATTACGGCAGCTGTTATAGGCGATCTGCGTGTGCGAGCAGTCCTCGCAGCGTATGACATGGCCGCCGAGAGCCAGCGTGCGGCAGCTCTCGATCGCCGACATTACCTTCAACTGGCCGAGACTGACGTGGCCAGCATTGGCTTGCCGCCAAGCCGGTCCATGGTCGCGGAAGATATCCGCGATCTCCAGGGCGGGACGAGCCATGAGCGCCGTGGCTTATGCCGGCGACTTCTTCTCCGATGTCAGCGGCGTGAGCCGATCCAGCGGGCTCATGACCGCGCGGATGTCCGAGCAAAACTTGGATCAAACGCACATCGGTTTTCTCTTCGAGCAGGTGGGTGGCAAAGCTGTGGCGCAATGTGTGAGGCGTCACTCGCTTCTTGATCGCCGCCCTATCGGCAGCGGCATGAACGGCGCGATTGAATTGCCGCGTCGTCAGCGGCAGCAGCCGATCACGGCCCAGGAACAGCCAGACCGCGGGCCGGGCGATGCGATACCAATCGCGCAGCAACTCCAATAGCAGTGGGGAAAGCATTGCAAAACGATCCTTGCGCCCGTTGCCCTGCTCGATGCGCAGCAGCATGCGCTCGGAATCAATGTCCGACACCTTCAGAGCCACGACTTCGGAGACCCGCAGTCCGGCGCCATAAGCGGCGCTCAGCGCGGCCTTGTACTTCGGCCCAGGGGCCGCCTCCAGCAGCCGTGCGATCTCCTCCAGGCTCAAGATTACCGGGATCTTGCGTGGCTCCCGCACGAACGTGAGGGGCCGTGCCATCTCGGGGCGGTCGAGCGTCACGGTGAAGAAGAAACGTAACGCCGCAACCGAGCCATTGATGCTCGAGGCCCCCACGCCGGTCTGCGTCTGATGCAGCTGGAAAAGGCGAAGATCCTCAGGCGCGGCCGTATCCGGCGCGCGGCCGAGAAAGGTTGTGAACGTCCTGACGTGCCGGATATAATCGTTGCGCGTCTTCTCGACGAAGTTGCGCACCGTCATGTCTTCGATCATGCGTCGGCGCAGCGGGCTGATGGGCTTATCACTCATCGGGGTGCTCCTGTCTTGAGGTGAGGTTGGTTGACCCCTCAATTCTCAAGACAGGACGCCCGGCTTGTCACCGGACTCTCGCTTAACTCGTCACTCCATCGGCGCCACCGCCTCCGCGCGCAGCGCGCTCCTGCGAAGCGGATTCGTTCTGTGGCACTTTCCGGACATGGCGCAATGTCCGACATGAGTCCGCAATGCGCTGCAAAGCGGACATCGGCGAGAGCGACAACGGCGAGTGCCAAGTGAGACGACATGGGCGGCCTGCTGAGAGCCGTTTGATCGGCCCGCCATCAGCCCATCGACCAATCCGGTCCGCCGCACCGGCGATGCCTCGCGCGGGCACGGCGATACCCCGCCGGGTGAGGGTGCTGTCCCGTATTTGAGGGCAATTGTTAATAGGCCCACGCTATCGAGCTGTAAGGAAACGAGATAAATTCACGCACCGGCGGGTCTTTGGTTGCGTTGTTAGCACTGTTTTTGGCACCGCCGCCAACTACGCCATCAAGCTCGCTCTCTGTGAGCGTATAGCGTTCATTCTGTCTTTCAATCTTCGTTTCGACAGCCATTTTTTCCTCCTTGGGGTTCGACGAAAAGTCGAGGGAGTTGGTAGCAAATCCCGTCAATCGCCCAAGTGACGCAGATCACTGTTTTCGCGACCAGACCGTGCCACACATCAACCATCGGCGAGAGAGGAAAAATCTTCGCCGAGGCAAACCCACAACTAGGGAAGGATACGATGCAGCGGATGCCGGAAGCGAAGATCACCGAAGTCGCCAACGAATTGACCCAAGAGGAGTTGGACAAGGTCTCGGCAGGTAAATTCGACGCGTTCTCGAAGATTGGAGATATCAAGGGCGAAAGCACCGACGATCATCACAGGGACTGGGTAGAGGTCTTGTCTTATAAGCACTAGAGAGACTGCTGGTCGACGAACTCAAGCGATGACGGCAGCGCGTCACCGGCAAGACCAACGCAGCGCACAGCGCCGCGATCAGCATCATGCACATGATGATGCTGGGATTGACGAAACACGGTCGGCGGTTGACGAAGCCATTTTCCCGATCGCGAAGTCGGCCTGAAACCAAGACGGGCTGTGATCTAGGTTACGTATTGCATCCCAAGAGACATGATAGCGTGGAAATTGATGGTCAGGATCAAAACGACGGGGTTCGATCATGCCCGCCATATTGGACTTACTCTACCGTGAATACTGCCGTGCGCGCCTCGCGGAAATGCGGAAACAGCTTCTGATTTCGACTGAGAGCCAGGCAGTCCCAGAAGTGAAGCGCGATGTCGGCTATCTTGGCGGCTCCGCTAGTCGGGATAGCGGTTTTGGCGACGATAGGACAGCCACACAGAACGATGCTCGCCACCGTCACTGAGCGCGACTAGGACTTTCATTGGTCCCTCTCCAGCTTGTGTTTTCTCCAATGATGGGGCTTGTGGTCAGGTTGAACTCGCGAACGACCTGTCGGTTCAGGGCCTGCATGACGCCGATCCGCGCGAGCATCGTCGGGCCGTCATGTTCCGCGACCAGCAACAGCGCCTCGATGGCGGCCTGCCATTCCGGAAGGTTCTGCTCGGCCTTTGGCAGCTTCATGATGTAGGTCGCTGCGTCCTGCAGCGTGACGAGCTGGCGTCCGCGCAGCCGTTCAATCGGCTTATCGAAACGCCGGGACCAAGACACAACGCAACTCCACAATCGAAATCCGCTCAACCGGAAAGCATGCCGCCGAAATCCCGGAAGAGCTCTTTGCACCCTTGTAAATCTGTGACGGAGGAACCAGTCAGAGTCGTCCGGCCATGGAGGATAAGGGGAAGTCTCCGATCTTGGATGATTTCCAGGTCTGCATATGATCGGTTGCCCTGGGTAGCATACACAGCGACTTTGCCAGACAGGCGAGGGTCCCTAGCGGCCGGTGACAGCAATTCAACGTTCTGCTTATGGAAATGAAAACCAAGAAACATAATACGTTGCGCCTCGGCCAATGCGCCTCGAATATCGGCAATCTTCTGCTTGTCGTCGACTTCCTCGTTGTAGGTGCGGATTTGATTCGACAGTGCGGCGAGGTTGTTGCCTGCGCCCCCGCCAAACTGAACAAAATTTCGTCCTCGACTGCCAAGGAAGATTTCCGACCAAGCCATAAGGATGAAGGATTTTCAGCTTTTGATTAAGCAAGCCCGTCAAATGGCCTTCGCCTTTCGAGGGATAAAGGCGGTGCATAACGTGAAACAGATAATGTTCGATACATCGATCATAATTAAAGTTGATGATTGTCAGATTATCGAAAATCTCGTCAAGGTTTTTTGACTCAACGATGCCATCCTGCAACACCGTGAAAAAATCGGAGAGCCATGATTTATGTGCTCTTCTCTCATCCTTGAAACGAGGCGGATGGACCTGCGGATCGATCGATATGTGGCAGGCCCTCTCCGCATCCAGTATCGTCTGAACGATTGCTATCTTGGCGACTGTTTTCACTGCTTCCTTGTCACTGTGCGAATGCACGTAATTATCAATTGATCTGCTGTATTTGATTCCCTCGGCAATCATCCGTCCCGCTTGTAAGAACTGGCCCCATCCCCCTGAGATCAACTCTGTAACGCGGCCGCAATTCGAGCGTCTTCGACGTAAAAATTTACCGCGTTGGCGATAAGATCAGCCTGTCACCGAGAGGCATCTCGATATCAAAGCCAGCTCCTGCTCCCACGATAACGACGGTTTATTTGTCGAACATGCTTCCCACCTGCGCAACGATTAATGGCCGATCACGCGGCGGCCTTGTCTTCCTTGTCCGCGCCCCGCATGACAATCTTGAGCGCATCGTCCGGCAACGGTTGCTGCAGTACCTTCGCCTCATCCCATGGCGCGCGCATCCAGACGTCGCGCTCTTCATCGGTCGTCAAGATCACCGGCATGGCCTTCGGGTGTGTCGGCTCGACGATCGCGTTCGGCGCGGTCGTCAGGAAGCCGTAGACGAGGTGAGGGCCGGGGATCGGTTTTGACTCGGTGCCACGGTCGCCTTTGAACTCCGTCCCGATGCCAGCGAAGGCGGTCAGCGGTCTATCGTCGTTGAGTGCGAACCACACCACGTCCTTCTTCTTGGTCGCTGGGTTCGGCTCCGGCGCGTACTCGGCAAAGCAATTGAATGGGACCAGGCAGCGGTCCTCCGGCTTGAGCCACATGTGCCAGTGCGGCGAGGTGGTGTTGCGGATGTTGGTGACCGGCGGCCCGCCCGTGCGCGGCGGTGGCGGCATGCCCCAGCGCATCATGGTTAGCTCGCGCCCGGTATCCGTATTGCGCACCACGGGAGCCGGATAGTCCGGGAAGACGCCGGGCATCGGCGGCAGGTTGCCGACATAGCGGTTGATAACGCGAAATAGCGCGATGATGGCTTGTTGGTTGGTGGTGATCGAATAGAGATTGCACATTCAGGTAACGGCCCGCCAATCATGCGGCATGCGCTCGCCGCAATCAAAGCGACGATATTTTTCGGCTGTCCAGTCCCGCTGATCTCGCCAAGCCTGATAATCGGCCTCGGTCCGTCTGGCCGAGAACGTCGGTAAAACTTTCGTCCGCAGAACACTGGTTTCGGCGGGGGGTTTATCGGAAGTGAACCCTCGAGCCCGCGAGCAAGAGGTAGCCGCCGATCACGAACCAGAAGGCGTAATTGCTGACAATCGGTACCTCGATGAACACGCTAACGACCGCAAGGATCACCACCATGATTGAGACTATAACCCAAATGTTCAGCATATCTCCTCGCGCTGCGACGAAGCGCCCAAAACCCTGGTTAAATGATCGCACCCAGCAACGAGATATTGTCGCAACTTCGAAGGCCGCGTCTGAGATACGCCGCCTGGCAAGCATACTTCATCACTCGCAATGCGCGTGCGTTTAAGATTTTGGTGCTAGAGGTCCGCGCGGCAAGCCATTTGCGCGTTGCCCTTAAAATGACGCCCGATTCTGGTATTTTTGAGGGCATTAGTTGGAGCGTTTCAAGACTGCCATGCCTTCTCGAAGTCGGCGCGCGCCTGGTCGAAGGTGGTGGCGGTGCCGGAGGTGTACTCGCCCGGTTCCGATCCAGGATAGAAGCCGCAGCGCCAGCCCCACGGGGCCTGGTTGTTCGGGATGCCGGACCGGATGGCGATGAAGCCGACGCGCACGTCGCCGTAATAGATCAGCCAGCATTCTTCGCGTCGGTCTCGGTCGCGGCCGCGGGTGAGGGCGGGCATGCCCAATGATTCCGCCGATCGGGGCGGAGGTGAAGCCGCAGGATGATCTTGGGGGCCACTGGTGCTCCAGGTCACCTTGGGCAGGTGGCGGCGAAACAGCGTCCTGAGCTGTCCGTCGCTCATCCGAACAGGCTCACGTACAGCGGCCACTTTCTCACGCGGCCAGACCTGGAGCGGTACACCACCGTGTATGACAAATTCCATATGCCCCGGAACACTTCCTCCGGAGGTCGATGCTCGCCGATCATGGCGTATCGCATGCGCCACCTGCGGCCAGGATGCTGCGCGAACCACGCGTCGTCATCCGCCATCGACAAGTCTCCGAAGAGCGTCATGTCCTTCCGCGCCGCTAGCCCTCCCTTCGCTCTCCCCAGGCTCGCATCATGGGCGAGATGATTCCGCCGATCGCGCCCGAAGTGAAGCCGCTACGGCTTCGAGATACCGTGAGCGGGCGATCTTACTAATCTCTTACTATTGGCATTTTCTGGTTGCACACAACCGGATTGGCACTTCTCCTAATTCAAGAAACCGTTGGGACAAGAGGTTTTTTGGTGAGCGCGGCGGGACTCGAACCCGCGACCCCATGATTTCGAAACAGGTGACCGAGGCTGCAGATATTGGGGAAAAGCTATGATCCGGCTTTCAGGTCACTGCCGGGTAAGCAGCGGCTCCAAAATGAGGACACTTTGATGCCTGATGGCATCCCCACCTCATCCCTGCAAATGCCCCCGGCGGCAACGGCCGTGAGAGTCCCGTTGGGGGGGCTTAAACCGCCTTGGGGCGAAGGCGCGGCATAGGTTCCGGATGCCTCAATGGCGTCGGGCGTCTTGATCTAACCGCAAACCCGATCGCAGCGAATCCGATCAGCAGCATTGACCACGTGGAGGGTTCGGGGACGGGTGACGCAATGAGCGATCCAGTCAGGGTTGGAAAAGCGTCGGACGCTTCTGGCCAATTGCCGGCGCCGAAACCAGAATAGTTGATCCCATAAAGCTCCGCGATAGAGGGTACCACTACAGAGCGACCCGGAATGAAATCGGATTGACCGTTCGATATCAGTGGTAGAGGCAAACCGTTGAGTGCAGCTACGCTCAAGTTGTTTAAGCCTGTGCCATTGCCATTGCTGGTCGCCGAAAACACCAGCATCAACGCCGGCGTAGACGAACTGTTGCTCGTTCCCAAGCCAAGATAATCGAAGGCGCTGTCGGTCCCAACGAAGTTCGGCTGAAAGGTGCCGTATGGCGTGACTGCTAGCACATTAAAATTCGACAGCCCGTAGAGGGAAAAAGGATCAGCAACTTTTGCGGCGTCAAACAGAAAAGTCCTGTGACGGTAAATTGTGGATTGTTATTAATTAACACGTCGTCGAACGTGACCGTGTATATCGTCGCTCTTGCGGCCGTTGCGCTTATCAACACAATCAGCACGGCAACGCCCAAAAGGTGGATACCCCATCTAGGACTACGGCCGGCTCGTCGAAAAAATGTCCCAGGCATCCCCAGCCCCCGCTGAAATGACGGCCTATCCGACGCTCACGCCACGGTTGAAGTCAATGAGACTGGCGCGAAAGATAGTGGATTGACTCTGCGGAAGCGATACGCCCGAGCTTAGGCTGTTCGATAGATGGCTATGCTGAGCGCTGCGATCGCAAAGCACACGTTGACCGTCAGGCTTGCGGAAGCCGGCCAGCAATTGATGCAGGTGCCGATGATTTCCATGATCAGACTGCGAAAGCTGAATGTGCTCGACGCCTGTAGGCCATGAAGCCCACACCGAAGAAGCCCAGGATCATCATTGCCCATGTGGAAGGCTCGGGGACGGCAGATGCTAAAGAGCCGTCCAGTTCGATGACATTCTGTTGGTTCGATAATAATCCGCTTCCCAAGAACGGATCATTCTCAAAGTAAAAATCAAAAGCGCCGCCTTCATTCGCGAGAAGGAGAGTAGGGTCTCCAAATAAAGATAAATAGTACGTTCCCGCAGCAAGAGTAAGAGATTGCGGGTCAACTGTGCCAATAGAGGAGTTTTGTCCGGCCGATGACGCTATGCTCGACACTTGCGCAGGCAAAAACGTTTCGCTGAACAATTGCCCTCCAGGCACACCTGCTGCGCCAACCTGAAAGATTCCAAGCGCAATGCCTGAACTGAAATCAGATCTATTGTCGAAAATAAACCTGACTGAACTGATGCTCGAGTCGGAGGCAAGCGTAAACTGACTGAAAACCTGTTCATTTTGAGCGCCGGGCACAAGTCCGCTGGCCGCTGAACATGGAGAACACCAGCCGCCTCCGTTGAGTGACGAATTTAAATTTGGAATCGTCGCGTACAAAACGGCGGATGAGGCTTGCGACATCATTCCAATCATCATCGCAACAATCAAACCAATCGAACGCTTCATTTAGGCCCCGCTCTACGACAAAATTAACTGATTCAATTGAGCCACCAGACACTACCAATTAAACAAGGTTAATCCCGGTTGCGACTTACTCATGCTCTCGGTTGGCGCTCTTGGGGTGGCTAAGATAGGCGAGGGTTGAATACGCCGGACACTTCCTTTGGATTCCGTATTAGTACGGTGTTCCAAAAGATCCCATCGGCCTTGATGGTATTTGGCTCCGCGAAGTAGGCCCGCATATCTTCAAGGAAGCGCCGCGCGACCTCGGGCGGTAGGTCAATCATCCGAACTTGTCGCGTTCGGCTCGCGCAAGCGTTCTGGCCTGCTCTAAGCGGGCCAGGTGTGAAGCCGCTAGGGATTTGAGGTTTAGAAAGCGCACGCTCTAGATCGACAGCCGGACGTGATCAGGCCATCGGTCTGCGCTGATCGCGATTGAGTGGCTGCACTTGTAATCCGAGCAATAGATCAGGACGCCGCGCACGCCCATGTCGCGCATCTCGGCGAATGTGATCTTTTGCCGGTTCATTATCCGAGGCTTTAAAGAATTTCTCCAATCGGGCGTCTTCGCTGGAGCGGGGACCTACGGCAACGATACGGAGCTTCAGTAGCCGCCGCACGCATAAGCCGCACCGGGTTGGCTCATGCACTGACGCCACTGATACCCTCTGCCGTACATCTCGGCACACGTACGCCGCCAGGACGCGCAGGAACCGCTGCCACCGGTAGCGTAGCCTCCGCCGTATCCTCCGTAGCCCCCACTACAGGCCGAGAGGGCTCCTGGTTGGCCCATGCAAGACTGCCAGCCGGGCCCGCCAGCACCATAGGCCCTAGCGCAGGATTGGCGCCAATCCTGGCAAGTCTGAGCCAAAGAGGTCGAAGTCATAGCGGCGAGTATCGCGCCGCACACAAGTAGCCGTCGTGCGTTCATCAGCGGACTCCCATTCGTCCTGATCGACTTTAGATCCACCTCCATGAACACACGCTGAACCGAGGGGTTCCTGATGTGCGGCAGCCGACGTCTTTTTCGCTAGTAACGCCCACAATCCTCGAGCGCTTGTGGCTGACGCATGCAGGCTCGGTAATGACGGCCCCTCGGGCCCCACATCTGTGCGCACGATCGGACCCAATTGGCGCACTGCTCGGTCGGTTGCGGTGGGTAACCGGCATAGCCCGCTGCGTCGCCGCAGTCATATTTTGCTCTCGGCTGATCCATGCATGCGTACCAGCGATCGGTCTGCGATCCGTAAAGCTTTGTGCATCCTTGCTCCCAGCGGTCGCAACTCGCCCCAGGATATTGTGCCTGAGCCGCGGCCGCGCCGAGCGTAGCGATCGAACAGATGAGCAGCAGGACAAACCTTCGCATAACGCTTCCGAGGGCGGGCATGCGCTATTGAAGCGCGGCCGGTGCGGCCCGGCAAATTATCAATCCCTTGGGGCGCGGAACGCCGCCAAGCTACAGCGCGTCGTGGGTGAAGATCTGAAGCATTCGATCAGCGAGATCTCTGCGCTCAACCCATCGCATTGTATTTGCCTTCACGTCGACAAGCTCCCACATCGCTGACCGTCTTGCCGATAGGCCAGTGCGGCCGATGTGAGCTCGTAGGCGATTGTTCTTGTCATATTGAAAACTTCTAACCTCGCCAGGCTGCCCTGATGCTGTTACGAGGTCGAGAGGTTGATCAAGCTTCCTATCCGACGCAATTTGGTGCTTTTCAAGTTGAACTCGGACGACACGCAGATCCTCTGCAAGATCCTGGAAGGCTGCGTGATCTTTGTATAACCCTCGATCCGTCAACGCATAGGTGATCGCATATGCGGCTCCGATCCACAGGTCTGAAATAAGCATCAGGTAGTTAAGGCGAAGATCGATCGCTCCTTCGGGGCTGGAAACACGAAGAAGCTCATCCTCAAGTGCGCGACACAGCAGATCGAGATCACCAATACGCTGGATACTCATAAATGCCGCGGATTCTGGAATTGCTCCACCGGCCCGAAAAGATGCTTTGATCCACTGCTCGCCTGTCGCCCGATGCGCTTGCCGGCTGACGTTGAACGCAGCGACCAAGAGTTGCCCGACAAGGGGCGTCTCTGTTTCTGAGTCACGGACGTCCGTCATTTCTTCGCCCTCAGCCCGAGCTCGATGATGCGGCGGTTCGGTCAGCGTGGCGGACGAAGATATGCCGAAATGTCATGACCTTGTTTAGCCATAACCCACACAAGAAACCGCGCCATTGCATCGTAATAGGTTTCGTACCTTATTCTAGCTGCGGCAATTTCGTTTTTTTGGTCTTGCTCACCCAATGAGTTAAGCCAAAGCTCGTATTCCATGATGCGTCCTTGTCCATAGTGATAAGGCACATCGGGCCAAGACTTAGAACTCTGGGCCTCCGAAAGTTTGTTTATCAATTTTCCGCCAAGCATCAGTCAGTAGCGGTTGAAGTTCATCTGGTATTTTTTGGCTCAGTTCCTGAGCTGCATTCCGCGGGGGAATATATTTGGACACTAGCCCCTCCGTAGCCCCAGCCCGACCAGGCGGCGGATGGCTTCGGGGCGGGAACTCGACATCGTGCTTTTTGATCCAACCGTCCAGCGCTTCAAGCTGAGCAGGCTCGAGGCGAACCATGACGCCTTGACGGCGCCCTCCCGTTGAAGGACGACCACGCTGTTTTTTTGGGATATCCCTAATTGACTTTGCCATGTATTCAGGATATCCCAAAAGCGAGCCGAGGGGAAGCGTCAACTTCCGCCCCGGCTCTAACCTCAACCATCGAAAGGGTTAAAATCCATGATCAAGGCTGACAGCGTGTTTAGCACGCCACCCACAAACACGTCTGCAATCGACGATCCACAATCCTCCCCAATGTCCGAACGTTTTGAACATAACCCGCAGACGTTTGTCGGATGCATGGGGCCGACGCTGGTTTTCGTCGGCATCGCGAACCGCAAGACATTCGACGAGATCGGTGCGCCTTGCCAGGACGCCGGCGAGAATGAGAACGGCCACGTTCTGGTCAAACGGGTTGGCGACCACGGTGAGAACGAGGTTACGGTGATCTTTCAGCACTGGATCAAGTCGCGGACACCCGATGCGCTGATCGCAGATCGGCAGGCGGAAAGGGAAGCTGAGTTGATCCGCACCGGTGGGAGGGCGCAGTCATGAAGCGAGGCCGCAAACCGAAACCCGAATTGTCCCCCAAGATTGCTGCAATCCATCGCTTGACCGCCGATGGCGCCAGCAGCAACGCCACAATCAGGAAGCGGATAGCCCTGATCGCCGCGGAGCGAAACCTCGACCCTTCGAAAACGAAGGCGCTGATGAAAGGGCGATGGCTCAGGCTTCATCATCTATGCCAGTTCGTGGAGAAGCATAACCTTAGCCCCCACTGGCTGGTTAGCGGCGATCTTAGATCGCATCCTCGCGGAACCGCACCCCGGCCGCACTTTACGCGAAGCCTCACGGATGGGGATGATGCAGCATGAGCGATCTCACCCCGCAGGACGTTCTGGCCGATCTATTCAGCGACCCCGACTTTGCGGTTGCTATCCTTGACCCCAAGCGGGCGGCCGACATCGTTATTAGGTGGCTACTGGCTGCCGGTTTCGAGATCAAGCCGATCGAGAGGCATCGGCCATGAAGCGCCGGCGCCGATTGAAGAAGCGCAACCGCCAGCGGATTGCCGCTCACGCAAGGCGTTTGAGGCGATAACATCACCAACCGGTCCGCCTCGCTTCGTGCCGGGCGGCCCTTTTTTCAGATCCGGCTCAATCCACCGCGATCATGACGTCGGACGCCTTTACCACTACGATGACCTTGCCGCCGATCATGATGCTAAGGTCATCGACGGCTTCGTTGGTGATCGAGGAAGTCATGATCAGGCCGCCGCCGATATCGATGCGGACGTGCGAAGTGGTCGCGCCCTTCATCACATCGAGTACGGTGCCCTTGATCTGGTTGCGTGCACTGATGCGCATTTGAGCTCCTCCGGGATCCCGGACTGATTTCCTACTATAAACGAATAGGCGGAAAAGGGGCCAGCGCCATCCCGCGCCGACTCAGAAACGGGCCGTGGGCCCGCTTGCGCCGCAAGTCCCGCACTCCGGAGCCCGCAAACCAAACCCGCGACCTGCCGGCCTTCCTGGAGTCGTGCAGGGCTATTCGGCGCGGGGCATCGGTCCCCGCGCTTTTCCCGGACTGCTGATCTTCCAATTCAGTGATGGGCGGATTTACGCCCTGACTACCGATGCGCCGACAAAATGCGCCGACGAATGCGACGCCGAGTCCGCTCGCGCGTCTTGACGAGTGCCCGCACCGCGACGCGCACCTTCGATCTGCAGCTCGCCATTGCCACCCTCCGACTACCCGCCCCAGCTTTATGTCGAGATTGGAACGAATCCGAACGCTTCCGGTAGTGCAAGGCGGCAACAGGGCGGCCCTTTTTGCGGCTCTCGCCCTCGTCAGGTAGACGGCCGAGCTCTGCGCTACCAAACCGGGTTTGGGACGACGCAGGACGAACAAGAGGTGCTGACCGATTGCTTACCCGATGCAGATTTTGACCTATTTCTTGCCTTCAAAAATCGCAAATTCTCTTGTGATTTCAATTTGGTGAGCGCGGCGGGACTCGAACCCGCGACCCCATGATTAAAAGTCACGTGCTCTACCGCCTGAGCTACGCGCTCACTCTCTCGTTCGAGCATAAGCTCCCGCACCAACGCGTTTTCGCGTTGGTCGCGAGAAAAACCGGCTCCCACGCCGCTATCCAGGTGCGAGGCAGGCCTTTTTCCGGATCATGCTCCAGCCCGCGTTGTGTAGGGGGCAGGCCAGTGCGGGTCAATAGCGCAAGGTGCCGCGAACGGGCGGCCGGACCGGCCCGAATTCCCTTTGCTACGAAAGCTGTTAACCGGCCTTTTTCAAGCTACCCGAAGCCGGCTATCCAGGCCCGCATCGCGCAACGCTGTGCCGATGGAAGTGTAACAAACCACTGAGGTAGATGTTCTTGGGAGGGACAGATCGAAACCGGAAATCACCCATGCCCTATACAAGGCCGATCAGGCGATTTTACCTGACGCCGCCGGCGCTTCCGACATTCGTCATTTCGGTTTTGCTCGCCGTGCTGGCTCTGCTCGCGGTTTATGGCCACATCCCGCAACTTCACAGCATCGGCGGTTTCACGCTTCTCTTGATCGCCTACGTGGTTCTGCTCTTGGGAACGCTGTTGCGCGGGATTTGAGCGGGGTCCAAACACGCTAAAGGCGCGCCGCTTCTCTGTGCCCATCAATGACTTCACGGCGCACTTCAGTCGCGACCGGCTGCGAGGGGCCCGCTATCGTCGGCACCGCCACCGGGCGCAGGCCGATCAGCTCGGCGGTGCGCACGCCAGTGCTGCGCCAGAACGAAAACAAGTTGATCCGCGAGCTCTCGAGGATGGCGATTGCCACCGCTGAGAGGAACGGCAGGCTTTCCAGCACCAGCACGGCGGCGAACACGTAGATTTCATGGATCTGCTTGAAGCTGTTGGAGGCGATCAGCACGCCGGCGCCGAGCAAGAGCAGCACGCCGATGACGGCTTCCCAGAACGCCTGGAATTCGATCGACATCCTGGACAGGCCGCCCTTGGAGGTGCGAGCGAACGGCAGATGATCCTTGATCAGGCCGTTGGCCACCGCGCGCGACACCGTCCATTGCACCGACATCGCCGCCACCATGGCGCCCAGCATTTGCCCGGTCTTGATCGGCACCCTCAAGCGGTACATCGCCACGAAATGCAGCAGCGAGACCACGAAGGCCGCGATGATCGGCAGCGTCAGGATCTTGTCGGGGATCGCGATGTCGGCAAAGGCCACGATCGGCACCCAGATCAAATTGAGGATCGCAACCAAGACGCCGAGGCTTTCGGCGCCAAGCCAGTTCAGCCAGCCCAGCGAAAACTCGCGCTTCTGGTCGCGCGACAGCCGGCTCGCGCCGGGCAGGAAACGCCGCCAGTGTTTTTTCACGATCTGAAAGCCGCCATAGGCCCAGCGATGGCGCTGTTTCTTGAAGGCCTCGTAGGTGTCCGGCAACAGGCCGTGACCGTAGCGGTGGTTGGTGTAATGCGTCAGCCAGCCGTGCTCGATGATGGCTAGCCCAAGGTCGGTATCCTCGCAAATGGTGTCGCCGGCCCATCCCCCCGCCATGTCCATCGCCGCCCGCCTGATCAGGCACATGGTGCCGTGAACTATGATGGCGTTTTGCTCGTTGCGCTGGACCATGCCGATATCGAAGAAGCCGGCATATTCGCCGTTCATCATGTAATGCATCAGCGAACGGTCGCCGTCGCGATGATCCTGCGGCGCCTGCACTAGGCCAACGCGCGGATCGGCGAAAACCGGCACCAGATCCTTCAGCCAATCCGGCTGCACGACATAGTCGGCATCGATGATGCCGATGATCTCGGCGTCGGCTGCGGTGCGATCCATGGCGATGCGCAGCGCGCCCGCCTTAAAACCCTTCACCTTCTCGGCGTTGATGAACTTGAAGCGCTCGCCGAGCGTGCGGCAATGATCCTGAATCGGCTGCCAGAACTCGGGGTCCGGCGTGTTGTTGATGATGACAACGCATTCGAAATTCGGATAATCCAGCCGCGACACCGCATCGAGCGTCGCTTTGAGCATTTCCGGCGGCTCGAAATAGGCGGGCACGTGGATCGAGACTTTTGGGAAGCTGAAGCTGTCGCCGATGGTGGCGGGAACGACAGCCGCGCTCTTCACGATCAGCCGGTGCGGCGCGTGGCCGAAGGCGATCGCGGCGATTTCCTCGATCCGCGCCATCGCGATCAAGACCAGCGGCACCAGGAGGATCAAGCCCAGCGTCAGCGCGAAAGCCGATCCGAACACGAAGTAATGCCCGTTCCAGTAAGCGAACACGGTCGCGAGCCAGGCGCCGACGCCGTTTGCCGACGCCGACAATAGCACCGCCTGCGGCACGGTCGGCCCGGCGAGCCGCAGGATCGGCAGCGACATCAACACGCCGACCAGGAGCGCGATAGTCGCGAGCTTCCAATAGTCCGGGCTTACGATTGGCCCGGTCCAGGAAAATTTCGGCTCGCGTGCGGCGTTGAGGATTCCCCAGTACGGACCGACGCCGCCTTCGAAGAATTTCCAGGGCTGATCGATCGCCTCGACGATGTTGTATTCCATGCCGATGGCTTCGGCGCGGCTGACGAAATTGCGCAGCGTCACCGCCTGCTCGAACGGGCCGGGGTTGGCGCCTTTCAGATTATAGCCCGCGCTCGGCCAGCCGAATTCGGCGATCATGATGCGCTTGCCCGGGAAGGCGTCGCGAAGCTTTTGGTAGATGATCAGTGCCTGATCGACGGCCTGCTTGTCGGAAAAGCCTTCCCAATAGGGCAAGATGTGGGCCGCGATGAAATCGACGGACGAGGCGAGTTCGGGATGTTCGAGCCAGATGTTCCAGATTTCGCCGGTGGTGACGGGAACGTTGACCGCGCCTTTGACGCGCTGGATCAGCTTGATCAGATCATCGATCTTCTGCTCGCCGCGGTAGATGGTTTCGTTGCCGACGACGATGCCGTTGACGTTGCTGTTGCGCTTGGCAAGCTCGATCGCGGAGAGCATTTCGCGTTCGTTGCGGTCACTATTCTTGTCGATCCAGGCGCCGAGCGTGACCTTGAGGCCGGCTTCGTTGGCGATCGGCGGCACCAGCTCGACGCCACCGGTCGAGGAGTAAAGCCGGACCGCGCGCGTCAGCGGCGCCAGCGTTTTCATGTCGGCGCGGATTTTCTCGGCGTTGGGGATGTTGTCGACGTCAGGATGGCCAGTTCCCTCGAACGGCGCATACGACACGCTCGGCAGGATTCCCCTGAAGTCCGGAGCCTGTTCCTGGTCGCGCAAAAGCCCCCAGATGCCTGCGTGGATCGCAGACACGAAAACGAGAACGGCGACGACGGCGCGCATCGCGACTAAACCATATGGGGCCAAAATGGCTGGGAAGTGGACCTGTCCCCGAGATCCGACCGAGTGAGCGGCAAGTTGAGCATATCTCTGCCACGCGTTTTAACAACTGATATGACGCCAAGGCTTTTTCAGGGCGCGCTAAAGTGCCAACCGCAAGAATTCACGATCGCTCCTTCACCTAGGCATTGCATCCCGCCTCGGGGAGCTTCTTACAAAGAATTTAGGAAAGCCCGGACGACGCTACTTGGCGGCCGGGGCAGCAGCCGGAGCGGGCGCCGCCGGTGTTGCGGCAGGAGCGGGTGACGCAGTGGCTCCGGTCGTGGGCGCGGGTTGGGTAGCGGCCGCCGCCTGCGGCTGGGCCGCCGGGTTGATCCAGCAGGCATGAACGCGCCCGGAAAGGCTATCCGGCACCTTGGGATCGATCTGGTTGAAGAACCGCACCAGGCAGCGGAACGTCGCCTGAACATGGCCGCCCGGGCAGCCGAACCGGTCGTAGAGGTCGAGATGGCGGAAGGCGGTATCGAGGTCGTCGCGCCACATCAAGACCACGACCCGGCGGCCGAGCCAGACGCATTCGGGGTTGCCGGCCGGGCCGTTGATCGCCTGTTGGGCCTCAACGAATTCGTCGGTCTTGCGCTGGTTGTCCTTGGAGGTATCCGCAGGCGTCGAATTGGCGGGTTTTTGCGACTGGTCCTGCGCGCGGAGATCGCCGCTTTGGGCAAGGGCGCCGCCGATACAGAACAGTAATGCGAAGGCGGGGACCCCAAGGTGACGCAATACCGAATTTCCAGACTTGAGCACACCTCGACGCATGGATTCCCCGGTTGGTTGGCTGTCCACAGCCAAAGCCCTGCGGACGCGCCGGTTTGATGACGTTCAAATGGGTCCCCAATGCGGCGAAGGCAGCATTCGAATTCACCCCCACTTGGCCAAGTTTGATGACGGGTATTTCGGATCTTGTCCAGCAAAGGCGCAACTTTATCGCTTCGTGGTAAGCGGAGGGGAGACAAACGGCGATCCTTTCGGCTTTGCGCTCTTGTTAGTCCTCTTATTAGTCCTCTTGGCAGACGGCCGGTGACCGGTTAATCGACGCTTCCCCGCCCGAAAGGATGGAACCGATTTCACTTCGTACGCCACTGGCGCTTCTGCTCATATGCCTGGGGGCGATCGCTGCCGTGTGGTGGTGGCTGGCCACGCCCATTACGCTTGCGCGCGCGCCGATCGATCCCAACGCCAAGCTCTTATGCGTTTCCTACGCGCCGTTCCGCGACGCGCAGACGCCGCTGGTGCTCACCACCCGTATTCCGTCCGAGCAGATCGCCGAAGATCTGGCGCAGCTCGTCAAAATATCCGATTGCGTGCGCACCTATTCGATCGAGAACGGCCTCGATCAGGTGCCGGCGCAGGCAGCCAAGGTGGGACTGAAGGTCATCCTGGGTATCTGGCTCGGCAGCGACCGGCTGAAGAACCTCGCTCAGATTTCGACCGCGGTGAGCCTCGCCAAGCAATTTCCCGGCGTGATCACCGCGCTCGTGGTGGGCAATGAAGTTCTGCTGCGAGGGGAGATGACGACGAACGACCTTGCCGCCACTATCCGCTTGGTCAAAGCGCAGGTGAGCGTGCCCGTCACCTATGCTGATGTGTGGGAATACTGGCTGCGCTATCGGGAGATCTATGACGCGGTCGATTTCGTCACCATCCACATCCTGCCTTACTGGGAGGATTTTCCGATCCGCGCCAAATTTGCAGCCTCCCATGTCGACTCGATCCGCAAGCGGATGGCCGTGGCGTTTCCGGCCAAGGAAATCCTGATCGGCGAGACGGGCTGGCCGAGCGAGGGGCGGATGCGCGAGGGCGCGTTGCCGTCGCGGACCAACCAGGCCCGCGTGGTCTCGGAAATCCTGCTGTTGGCAAAGCAGGAAAACTTTCGCGTCAATCTGATCGAGGCCTACGACCAGCCCTGGAAGCGCCAGCTCGAGGGTACCGTCGGCGGCTACTGGGGCCTCTTCGATTCCGTGCACCGCGCCCTGAAATACCCGCCGGGCGAGGCGATCCGCAACTTTCCGCGGTGGAAATGGCAGATGGGAGGCGGCATGGGCTTGAGCGTTCTGGTGTTCGGCGCCGCCACGCTGACACTGCGGCGCAGGCCATGGACGCCGCGGCTCTCATCCTGGATCGCGGTCGCCATCTGCGCGGCGACGGGAGGGATTCTGCTCGGCATCGCCGCCGACAAGCTCTTCTATGAGGGCTACGGCTTCGGCGGCTGGCTGCAATGGGGCGCGCTATTCGCCGCTGGCATCGCCTCGCCCCTGCTTTGCGCCCAGGCGCTGATGTCGGGACGTGCGTTGCCGACATTTCTGGAGTTGCTTGGACCGCGCGAAGGCAGGAACCGATCAGCCCTCGCCTGGCTGCTGGGAATAGCCTTGATGATGACCGCGCTGATCGGCGCCGAGACCGCGCTCGGCTTCGTGTTCGACCCGCGCTACAAGGATTTTCCATTTGCGGCGCTGACCATGGCGGTGGTGCCGTTCGCAATGCTCGTGCTCAATCGCCGGCAGGATGGCGTGCGCCCGATCGCGGAGGCGACATTCGCAGGGTTGCTGGCGCTGTCTGCGATCTATATCGGCTGCAACGAAGGCCGCGACAATTGGCAGTCCTTGTGGACCTGCGCGATCTATCTGCTGTTCGCCGTCACGCTGTGGCAGGCGCGGGCCGCGCAAATCCCAAAATGAGCAATCCGATCGCAATGCCCGACAGTGCGATGTTGTAGAGCACGATCCCGAGCCCCGCGGCGATCAGGCCGAGGGTCAGCAGGACGATCGATGGCCGGATCACATGCAGCGTTGCGATGACGAGCGCGACCGAGCCGAACACCGAATTCTTGAACAGATAGGTTGCAACCGAGCGGCTCTTGCACAGCACGGTCTGCAAGCCGGCATCGCAGGCCAGCGCGACTTGCGAGAACTCGACCGCGAGATAACGCAAATAAAGCGCGTAGCCGACGGTGACGAAGCCGACGACCAGCAGAAATTGCACCTGGTAGGGGGTCAGCCGGAAAGGTTTCTTGTTCATGCGCACGACTATGGTCGGGAATGGGCGACGCGACAACCCGCTTTGGCAAAGGCCTTCCGAAAATGGCTGAGCGGTAGGCCCCAATGTCCTGATATTGCTTTATGGTCTTGGTATTCAGCGGCTGAAAAGCCGCGACAGGCTGGAAGAGTCCGGTCTTGGCGACGGATCGTCCCTCTTCGACCGCCTTGGGGCGTAGGTTCGCCGATGCGGTTGCGGCGGGACCGGCGCGAGGGTGGGAGCCGGCTCATCGGCCTTCATCGCGAGGCGCTGGCCATCGAAGACGCTCGTCTCGCAAGTCCGCCCGCTTTCGATCAGGGCAGCGCAGATTTTCGCGGCCGCCCCAGCGTCGGTGAGGGGACCCGCAGCCAGACGAAGCTGCATGCCGAGCCCGGTCGCGCTCTCCCTCACCATGATGATCGGACGCAATCCGGCGAGTTCGGAATTCGATCTGGTCAGCCCGCGCCAGAGCGCGCGCAAACCGCCGATTGAATTGGCAGTACCGACATCGACCGCGAATTCGGTTCGCTGCACGGCGGCTTGGGCCGCGGCTGGTTGGGACGCGTCGGGCTCTTTCGGGGTGACGGATGCAACCACGTCGGATGCGGACGACTCGTCGGCGTGGGCGGAGGCCGGCTTGTCCGCTTCGATCAGTTTCAGCGCGCCGGGATCGGGCGGGGCCAGGATCGATTTGGCCGCCATGAGCGGCGTTGCCGGGGTTGGCTGCGCCGCGGCCGGCGCATTGGAAGCCGCCGGAGAGGCAGGCGGGGCGGGCGCCGGGTTTTGCTCCTTCGCTGCGGCCTCGGTGCGCGGCCTATCGGCTTTCGGCGCAGGATCCGATTTGGCCAACACCGTCGTTGCCACCGGCGCAACCATTGTTGTCGCCGGCGCAACCGTAGACGTCACCGGCGCGGGCGTTGTTGTCACCGGTGCGACCGCGGGCGCCGCGGCCTGATTTTGCGCAGGCGGTTGTGCCTCGGTCGTAGCGGCCGGCTTGGAAGCCGCCACTGGCGCCTGTCCGGTCGGCCCATTCTGCCGCGCGATCGCGCCGGTCACGGAGTCCAACCCCTGCTCCAGAACGGTGACACGCGAATAGAGCCGGTCGCGATCGCTGTTGAGCGTGTCGATCGCGGACGCGAGCCGCCGCGTCTCGTTCTGGCTTTCCTTGGTCAAGGCCTGAAGTTGCTGGGCCTGACGCGTCAAGTCGGCCGCCGCAAGCTGGTCGCGACGCCATGCGAGCGAAGTCTGGTTGGCCATGATGGCAACGACAAGGGCGCCAATAGCGCCAGCGCCCCATGATCCGATTCGCCACAGCGCGCGGCGGTCGAATTCGTCCTCCTCGGCCAGAAGTCCGGACAGCACGCCGCCGGTATTTTCAGTCCCGAAGGTACCGGCCAAATGGTCGGAATCCTCTGCCATGCCCCAATTCGGCCCCCGCCGAGCCCTCCCGAATCACGCATGAACCTTAACAGGAAATGGGCCTCCAACTTGAATCCCCGGGAACTTGAATCCCAGGCGTTTGCGAGGAACAGAAAACGGCTTATGACGGCGGCGGGCACGACATTGCCCGCATGAACAAGGATGGGAATGACCGCCCGATCAAGCCTGACAGTGGTGCTCGCGGCCGGCGAGGGCACGCGGATGCGCTCACACCAGCCGAAGGTGCTGCATCCCGTGGCCGGACAATCGCTGCTGGCGCATGTTTTGGAAGCGAGCCCGCAAGGAACCGGCGCCGCGCTGGCCGTGGTGATCGGCCCCAATCATGATGCCGTCGCGGACGAAGTCCGGCGCCTCCGCCCCGATGCTGCGACCTTCGTTCAGCGTGAGCGCCTCGGCACCGCGCATGCCGTGCTTGCCGCCCGCGAGGCGATCGCGCGCGGCGCGGACGATCTGTTGGTGGCCTTTGGCGATACGCCGTTGATCTCGGCCGGGACCTTCGAGCAGATGCGCGCGCCGCTGAAAAGGGGGGCAACGCTGGCCGTGCTCGGTTTCCGCGCCGCCGATCCAACCGGCTACGGCCGCCTCTTGGTCGACGGCGGCCATTTGCTGGCGATCCGCGAGCACGCCGACGCAAGCCGCGAGGAACGCAAGATCACCCTGTGCAATGCCGGGGTGATGGCGTTTGACGGGAAGAAGGCGCTCGAAATCTTGGACAAGATTGGCAAGGCCAACAGCAAAAGCGAGTATTATCTCGTCGATGCCGTCGCCATTGTCAGGGATATGGGATTGGAGGCGGTCGTGATCGAAACCAGCGAGGATGAAGTGCGCGGCATCAACACCAAGGCACAGCTTGCGGAGGCCGAAAGCGTAATGCAGGGGCGGTTGCGAAAAGCCGCGCTCGACGCCGGCGTAACCCTGATAGCGCCCGAGACGGTCTATCTCGCCGCCGATACCAAATTCGGCAACGACGTGACGATCGAGCCGTTCGTGGTGATCGGCCCCGGCGTCTCCATCGCCGACGGCGCGGTGATCCATTCGTTCTCGCATATCGTGCAGGCGAGGATCGGCAGGAACGCTTCCGTCGGCCCCTATGCGCGCTTGCGGCCGGGGACCTCGCTCGGCGACGGCGTCAAAATTGGAAACTTCGTCGAGACCAAAGCGGCGACGCTGGAAGCCGGCGTCAAGGTCAATCATCTCGCCTATATCGGCGACGCCCATGTCGGCGCGAATACCAACATCGGCGCCGGCACCATCACCTGCAACTATGACGGCTTTGGAAAGTACAAGACCACGATCGGGCAGGGCGCCTTCATCGGCACCAATTCCTCGCTGGTGGCGCCGGTGAACATCGGCAACGGCGCCTATATCGGCTCGGGCTCAGTGATCACCAAGGACGTGCCCGACGATGCGCTGGCCGTCGAACGCAGTCCGCAGAACAATCGCGAGGGCGGCGCCAAGCGTTTCCGCGAAATGAAGACCCGCGACAAGGCGCCGAAAGGCAAGTAACGCCCGGAATCGAGACGAGCGAGGCCCTATTGCTCGTCGTCGGCAAATTCGGCGAACATCGCGCGCGTCAGGCGCCAGCCGCGCGGCTTGGCGCGGTTGGCCGGCTCGCCCGCCTTGTGCTTGATGACGACGGGCTTGACTTCCTCACTGAGCTGCGGCGGTGGCCAGTGGGCGAGGTGGGTGCCTGCGGTTTCGCTGGCCCGCACGTGCAGAGAAGCAATACCTCTGTGATCGGGCGAACGGTTGCGTGTATCTGTCATAAGCCTGTCTCCAGCTTCCCTCCATCCTTCGGAAAAGGGGTTGATTGGAAGTTAAGACACGCGCCCCCGCCGAAAAAATATCGAACGACAAATACCTGACGATGCGCCGAGCAGGCGTGTTAAGCTTTTCGCTTAATACTGTCTCAATCCGCAATATTTTCGTAGTTTGCAGCGATATCAAAGGTTTCCCAGTTCCGGTTTCCCAATTTCGTTCCATAGGCGTTCACAGGTGCTACGGCGGTTCGATCCCGTCACCGCCCACCACCGGCCCCGTTGCCGCTTAAGGATGATTGCCTGCGTCGCCCAGCTCGCGCTTCAATGGCGGCATGCCCAACGTCACCCGCCGCCGCGATCCTGATGCCCGCCAAATGGAACGTTTACAATCAACCACCGTTAAAGCCGGAAAATAAGGAGACCGCTATGACAAGACCCGCAATCCTGCTTGGCGCTTTCGCCCTGTCAGTCACGCTTGCCAGCCCGGCCTCGGCGCAGCACGTAATTTACAATCCAGGCTGGTGCGCCCAGTTCTATCCGAACGCAAACTGCCAGAATTACGGACCCGGTAACCCTTACACGAGCTACGGTTGGTGGGGAGCCTATGGCAATTCGGGTTACCGTCATCACTACTGGGCTCAACGTCATTACCGACGCCATTTGTACTGATGCCAACCAGCGGGACGGTGCCTTCTGATCGATGAAGCGCCCGCAAAAGATCACCTTCGCCGACATGCGCGACATGGGCGTGCGAGGCCTGCTGATCTATTGCTCGGATTATCGGTGCAGCCATTCGACCGCGATCAGCGGAGACCGCTGGCCGGACGATGTCCGGCTGTCCGACATCGAGCCCAAGTTCACCTGCCAAGCTTGCGGCAAACGTGGCGCGGACGTTCGACCGGACTTCCACTGGGAGGCTTGACAGTCGCAAGTGGCAGTTTTGGGTAGTGGGTACTTTTGAAATTTGACCGATCCATTCAATTTGCATTAATCCAAACCGCACGCTCCCCGCAATCTGCAGCTCCTCTGGTAATCTTTGGAACGCGCGCCATTTTACCGTGCAGTCGGATAAGGAGACCGCGATGGACAGGACACAATTTTCATCCGCATTGATCGTGGGCGCAGGTTCGGGCTTGAGCGCATCCTTGGCGCGGCTGTTTAAGCAGCACGGCATGAAGATTGCGCTCGCCGCCCGCAACATAGCTAAACTGAAGCCGCTTCAGGATGGGACCGGCGCCGCCGCGTTCACCTGCGATGCCACCGATAGGCTGCAAGTGCAAACGCTGTTCGAGGAAGCTTCCGCCAAGAATGGCGAGCCCGACGTGGTGGTCTATAATGCGGGCGGCCACCTGCGCGGCCCCCTGATAGACCTCGATCCCGCCGCCGTCGAGCGTCTGCTTTCCGTGGCCTTTGGCGGCTTTCTCGTGGCTCAGGAAGCAGCCAAGCGCATGCTGCCCAAAGTCCGGGGAGCCATCCTGTTCACGGGCGCTTCTGCGAGCATAAAGGGCTATGCGCAGTCGGCGCCCTTCGCAATGGGGAAATTCGCGCTGCGCGGCCTTGCCCAGAGCATGGCGCGGGAGCTTAGTCCCCAGGGCATTCATGTGGCCCATTTCGTGATCGACGGCGGAATAGCGAGCCCAAGCCGGCAAGCGCCCGCCGATAAGCCGGATTCCATGCTCGATCCCGATGCCATCGCGGCAAGCTATCTGCACGTGCTGATGCAACCGCGCAGCGCCTGGACCTGGGAGGTCGAGCTGCGGCCTTGGGTCGAGCGGTTTTAAATATGCCGTCATGGGCGGCTAGACGCTTCGCGGGCATCTGGACCGGGTTCAAGGGCGAGCGCGGCACCAAGTCAAAGCCGATCCCCGGACCGCATCTCGTGTATGGCTTCCTGACGACCGCGCCGAACGCCGTGGTCGAACCGATCCATGACAAGGCCATGCCGGTGATCTTGATGACCGATGAAGAGCGCGACATTTGGATGCGCGCGCCATGGGACGAGGCCAAGGCGCTGCAGCGGCCATTGCCGGATGCCGCGCTAAAGATTGTCGCTCGCGGCACCGACAAGGAAGACAAGGTTGCCGCATGAAATCCGTCGAGGAGAGCGCATGAAGGAACGATACTTTTGCCGAGGAAGGGCACCAACTACCCGCGCTGTTCACGGCTTCTCCCCGCTACCGGTATTGCCCCAAATCTCGGCTAGGTCCTTCTGCAACCGTTCAATCGGCTCGCGCCGTTTCAGCGCGTTGAGATAGGCACGGTTCATCAGCAGGGGACCCTCGTCATGATCCGTCGCATGGATCATGTGATACATGACCCTGCCGCCAACCTTTCGACTGTAGATCGGCCAGCCGTAAGCGTGCTTGTATCCCAGTTCTGACTTGAACCGATCGCAGAACGCTAACATGCGAGCGTGACCCGTGATGCCTTTCATCTCGTCGTAGTCCGGGCCACCCCACCACCTTTCCAATATCGACGTGTCCTTGATGCCGGACATGGCGCGGTCTAACCAGCCGGAGGCGAGGAAATAGAACAACTCGACTTTGTAGTCGGCGCGATGGCGTGACAGCGTCACCAATGTTTGCCATTCGCACTCAAAAGTATGCTGATCAAGCAGGCAAAACGTTGCGGTCTTGTCGGCTATCCCGCTCGATGCCAGCAATCCCGCAACGTTCCGGTTGAAGTCGCCGGGCACGATCTCGATTGTTCGGTTTCTGATGACTGGCTGCGAAGCTTTCAAGGCCTCCAGCATCGCAACTTTCTTGGGCTTGATCTCGCAAAGCCAGAAATTTCGAAGGAAGGCAGGCTTAGATTCGAGTACAAGTTTCGCAGCCCAGGCGTCATCCTTACCGGCATATTGCGGCCCCGCGAAACCGTCGATGTAGGCTCCGTGCTTCGTGATCATGACGAAATAGTAGAGATAACGTTCGATCAGCTTGGCCTTGTCTTCCGTCCAGATCGGCCGCTGCGCAGCCTTGAACTGCATCGGCTTGTCGAGCGGCGGCGGCAGATTAGTGAAAAGGTTAAGCTGGGCGTTCATACAACCTATGCTGAACCATAGGCCGCCGTTTCTCAAGCTGCGGCGGTCAAAGATTCCACGCGGATCGGGGAAATGTCGATAAAGCTGGCCGTCTAGCAGACCGCCTCCCTTACCATGCTGATCCGCCAAAACCGCCGCCTTCGGTGCCATCGCCTGCTCGCACACCAGGGGGTTGTTCGCGATGGCCCCCCATTGCTTAAAGAACGGCGCGACGCCGAGCGACTGGCAGTCGCGGATGATCTCACGTGCCCATGTGGCGCGCATCGGCCGGGCACGGTGCCCGCTCTCTCCGCCGACGATCAGCCAGTCAGGTTGTTGCTCGTGCGTGGGATTGAGGCGCATCGGCCCGATGGCCGGTTCATACGAAATAAAACGAACGGCCGCCGGGATGCGACTGAGCATTGGCCAGCGTTGATCGAAACGGGCCTGATCCTCGGCCGTCGTTCCTAACCAGACATTTGGCCTGCCCTGCTCGGACCAGTCCTTAGGCAGCATCTTCTCGATGTTCTGTGGACGCTTGGTCAACAACAGCCAGTCGATAGCGGGCGTAACGGCGATAAGATCAAACAGGTCGCTCCGCCACACGCGATCCACTTGGTTGTCAAATACGTCAGCCAGCGACGCGCAAAACACTCGTTGGCGGCGACCATGTTGGCGATGAAAGGCGGCGGCGGCGGCCTGCCATTTAACGGGAGCGCGCCAATAAGCCTCAGATGTTCGACGGCGGGGATTATTGCCCCACTTCACCAGCCCTGAGCGTTTCGACCACGATTCGGCGTAGCAATGATCGCAACCGGGGCTTACGTTCGTACACCCGATCCAAGGGTTGAACGTATGATCCGTCCATTCGATTTTCGAGTTATGTGCCATGACCTACCCGAGAATCATATACTGGCCCTAACATTTCGTGAAACTTCGACGAAGGCATGACGCGCGGCTGGCAACGCAGGTTCGACGAACCGATACCGCTGCCGCGCGGTCGCCAGCTCATCACGCTACGGGACGCCGGGAATTACATTACCAAGCTGCCGAAGGCCGACCATGATGCGGCGGAATGGCAGGCCGCGATGGAGGCGCTGATCCTGGTTGCGGAGTCGGGCGGGCCGACGATGTTCGCGCGGATCGGCATCATGCAGGCATTGAACCGCCACCACGTTCGCGAGTTCAACCCCAAGCAAAAGGAGCCGCATTGGGGACGGCGCAAGTTGAAGCGAGACGAATGATCACAATTTCAAGGAAAGGTACAACACGGCTAGTCCTCGTTATCGGGCCTTTTGCATTGAAGTTTGCGCGGGGACCGCGCGGTCGCCGGTGCAACCGTTACGAGGCTAGCCTGTTTCGAAGTGTTGATGCCCGTCGCCGGGCAATGCTCTGTCCGGTGCGCTGGTGCGCCAAGGGCGGCTGGCTCATGGTGATGGCAACGGCCACCCCGCTTACCGAGGCCGAAAAGGACAACCTGATAGATACCGATGGTTTTCCCGATTGGGACTACATGCCTGGGGAAGACGGCCAACCTTTTGAATACAAGGCCAGCGACTGGGGGTGGTTGGATGGGCGTCGCGTCGCGGTCGACTATTCCACACCGGCATTCGACACCCCCGAGGAACACGCAGCGTTCGTGCAGGCGGCCTATGCCGCTCTCAACACTCCTCGTCGGGATGATCCCAAAGGTAGGCAGGACGATTGAACCGATCGGCCGCCGCACCATCATGTGCATGCTGCTGATCGCGGCGCTGGCTCTGATCTGGAATTTGCTCCAGCAATGAAGAGGCCGCCAACTGAGGCGGCCTTACGCTTCGTCTTGGCTTAAGACGTTGCCGGTCTTTCGGTTGAGAAAGTGCAACCTGGTGCAGGCCGGACAGATTATGCCTTCATACTCGTTTTCCCGCACGTCATTGTCCTCGTCCAGCCAGTGCTGGATCTTCATCGACGTCTCCGGGCAGGTGAAGATGAAGGCGGCCATCAGCCTTGATGCCGCATTGGGCCGTCTTGTTTTTGATCTCGATCAAGTACAAAGAGATTTTGCAGATGCTGCAATGAAAGAGGCCGCCAACCGAGGCGGCCTTACTCAAAAGCGTTTATGGTTTCACCGCTAGATTGCAGTCCGCACACCAAAAGTCGGGGCCATGCTCGGTATTAACGGCCTTGAACCCATCCGGGGTTAGCTGAATGTTTGGCGTGTCGCCGTTGTCCTGACAGAGGCTAGCCCGGCCAATCTTGCCGCAGCTCGGACACCGTAGCGTTTCGTTCCACACGTCCTTCATGGCGGAGGCTCCGCTCTACCGAAACCGTCAAACTCCTCTGTGCGGAATCCGTTCCAATCCAAACTAGGCCACCACTGCCAAAATCAAATTAGGCCACGACGGGCTAAAACAGGCCAGTACCACCCAAATTTTTATTGGAACAAGCCGCCGGTCGCGGCGATGGGGCTACCGTTAAGTGCCCTGGTCCAGCCCCTTCAACGGCTTAAGCGATTGGGCTGCGAGAGTCCGCTGGCGAACAGACATGTGCACAAAACCGGATCAGACTTCTTTGCGAGCATTGCCCATCTCCTCCGGTGAAAGCCCTGTCCGATAGCCCCCGGACGGGGCTTTCGTTTGGAACATGCTGCTGATCGCGGCGCTGGCGGTCATCTGGAATTTGCTCGGGCCGGTTTAGAGTGAAAGAGGCCGCCAACTGAGGCGGCCTTACTTTTTGTCTTGGCCTAACACCTTGCCGGTATTCTGGTCGAGAAAGTGCAACTTGGTGCAGGCCCGACAGATTATGCCTTCATACTCGTTTTCTCGCACATCATCGTCTTCGTCCAGCCAATGCTGGACCAGAATTGATGTGTCCGGACAGGTGAAAATGAAAGCGGCCATCGGCCTTGATGCAGCATTAGGGCTTCTTGGCTTTGATCTAGCTCAAAAACAAAAACAAGCCTGGCGAAGTTAGCGCGAAGAACACTTTGACACGGATCATGTAAGGGCCGCTGCCGCATCCCTAATTAAATTCTTGTCGTAGCCAATCCGGATTGTGTTGCTTCTCCGAAAAGTTCGGCTTTAGCTGACCAAGGGCGGCGTAGCTTTTTGGAGGGCACAAACGTGAATCCCAAGGGAGGAGCGGTCTTTCAACCCGAGTTGATCGAATTGATGCAGGCAGTCCTTGAGGATGCAGCGGCAACGCTTCCGCAGTCGAAGCGCACCTCGGCGATAAAAGCTGAGATGGCCTCGAACATTCTTGCGGGTGCCGCGAAGGGAGAGAGAAACCCGGCGGTCCTCAAAATGCGCGCCCTTCTAACCGTCGTCGACGTTTCGCACTACTCGCACGACATCTCGCCGGAGCGCCGTGCGGTCTAAGCTCGGCGTCATCGCCACGCCCGCGCGAGGCATCGCCCGTGCGGCGGCGCGGATAGGTCGAGGGGTTGATGGCGGGCCGATCAAACGGCTCTCAGCGGGCCGCGCCACCGGAGTTAGCGACCAAATGAAAGAGGCCGCCAACTGCGGCGGCCTTAATGCGTTGCTTTAAATTCTGCGATCCGGCGATCCAGCTGCCAAAGCTCTACGTCATGGCCGTTCACGTACTGCTTGGCGCGGTCTTTGGCTTCTTCATCGTCCGAGCAACAAAACTCGAATCGTGTCTGGATATGGCCATCTGGCCCAATGGTGTAGGCGCGGTATTCTTGCATGGTCCACCCCCGTGCAAGGTTTTAACGCAAGGTTCTAACGCAAGGTTCTAACGGAACATAAAATGCAAAAGCGTCGGTACGGTTCCAGACCATCGCAGCCATTTTTTCAAATTAGGCCACTGCGAAATTCAACTTAGGCCACTAGGGGTTAAAATAGGCCAGTACCCACGCCCTGCA
Source organism: uncultured Alphaproteobacteria bacterium (assembly GCA_963769365.1). Lineage (GTDB taxonomy): Bacteria > Pseudomonadota > Alphaproteobacteria > Rhizobiales > Xanthobacteraceae > Bradyrhizobium. Next base: position 252,919 of record CAVYLU010000002.1, read on the forward strand.
GATAGTTAGCTCGTTCATTCCGGCCGACCCAATTCGCCTTGTAGCCAGCCCTTCACCGTCTCTGACTTGAGCGGATCGGGGCGGTCGCATTCAAGACACTGGAACGTGCGCGGGCCTTTGCCGCCAGGAGGCAGCGCTAGGATCAAGAAGGCCCCGCAGTCGGGGCAAGTCGGTCGTTTGGCTTGGCCCATGCGATATTTTTGAACGCCAACTTATAATCGTCTGTACGGTACCTGACAAAACCACAGCTAAATTTTCGTTGGTCTCCCGGAACCTATTTCGAAGCGGTAACCGCGAAAATTAAATTAGGCCACGGCGATTTTGATAAGACCATTGGCCTCGGAAGCAGGCCAGCACCGAACGGGTGCGAGAGGCCGCGCGAGGCATCGCCGGTGTGATGGCGTGACAATCGAGGGCTGTGATGGCGGCGGATCAAAGGCACTCAGCCAGGCCGCCTACCGGAGTTAGCGAGCAAAAATGAAAGAGGCCGCCAACTGGGGCGGCCTTAGTTAAGCCGCTTGCGGAGCTGCTTGATGATCTCGCGCTGGTCGCTGGCGTATTCCTCAACGACTTCCCGGGCCTGATCGGTGCGGGACGGCTTAGGCTCCTTGCCGGTTGGCTTCTCGTCTGGCGGGTTCTTCATGCCGCGTCGTCCATGTCGAAGGTTCGGCTAGGCTAAATTCCTCTCTCGGGGCGTGTGGGCGCTCGCGGCGGGGAATTAGGACAATGGCAGCAAACGCATTCCTAAGAGAAAAGAAACCCAAACGGGTTTTTGGGGCGCGCTTCGCGAAGCTGCAAAGCGTTCTCAACGCTTTCAGACCAATACGTTTCTAAACTCGCATCGCTAAATTGGATTTGAACCGCTGAAATTATTGCTGAAACCAGCGGCGGAAATAGAGGAAGCCGGAACGAAAGAGGCCGCCAACTGAGGCGGCTCTTACTTTGCGATCTATTCAGGTGGCCTCAGGCCGGGCGACGCGAGCCATTCGGTCAGGTGGGAGCCGGTTTTGGCCCGCCGCGCTTTGCGGACCATCTCATCGCGTACCGCGCCAGGCGGAAGTAATTTGGCTTCTTCGCGAAGGCGCTTCGCTTCCTCGGCAAGTCGTTCTTCAAGAGATTGGATTTGTTTGAATTGTCGACGCTGCATGACACAACCTCGTGCTTACGGGTCCTAACCGTTGGGTTTGAGTTTTCCCGAGCCTGAATATGCGCCCAGCCGTCCGTCAGTTCCAAAGTGAACAAAAAAAACGAATTAGGACACCGTCGAATTTAAATTAGGGA
>CAVYLU010000003.1:0-382193 GCA_963769365.1 uncultured Alphaproteobacteria bacterium
TTGACTGACACTCTCTCCGCCACTCCACGATTTTGCGCGCCAATCTGCGATTTTGGACGATTTCGCGCGCGATAGCGCGATGTTAGGACTCGACGCTTGCGCAGGGCAAAATAAGCAGGAGTTGATACCCCGCGCGACTATGGTTCGGCCCAGATTGCGTGCGGTTAGTCTGGCCGGACCATCTTGGTTTCACGCGTCATCTCGAAAAAGTTGCGGCGGCGCCCAGTGTCGTTTCTAGTGCGGCACCGCTTCGAAGTTGCGAGGGCCGCTTATGGCGGATACTGTTGAAAAAGTCTTTTGGGGATGAGGAACAAAATTTTATAGGGCTGCTGATGCGTTTCATGCGTGACGACGTGAGGGACCACGTCGCTTCTCAGAAGAACGACCATGGAGCTTCGTATCGACGTTACGAAGCATCGCAGCCGTGGCGTCGACCAAAAATCAACTTTTGCGAGATTTTTGATGTCGTTCGATTTTCGACTTTTTCAACACTATCGGCGCAAAGCGGCCATTCGCAAACTATCGACGTCGGTTAAGTGCCGATATTGTTGCAAAAATCTCTTTGAGGTGACGAACGAAAATTTCGTGAACCGTCGATGCGTTTTACGAACAGCGACGTGAGGGACCATGTCGTTTCACCCAAGATCGATCACGGACCTCCGTAGTGGCGCTGAAACGCGACGCAGCACACCGTCCACGAGTATACGCATCGTCCGTCGACGCCGTGTGAGGCATCTTTTCAATTCCTCTGCGCCGCCCACGTCCCCGCACAGTGCGACTTGCCCGAGCGGCCGCTCCAGAGGCCTCGGCCAATCCCTCCGGCGATCGTGCCCGATCCGGACGCGTACCTCTGTCCGACCCTAACCGAGGCGTGAACGGCGCCCGACGACGCCACGTGGCCCCTGAACGTCAGGATGTTGGGGTGACTGATGTTCCCATTCACGACGTCGACCGTGAAATTGTAGCGGGGATCGCAATCCCCGCGCTGTGTCACGAACACGAGATTCCATTGCCCGTCGAAGCGGGAGGCCGCGAAAGCCGGTGATTGGGCGCCCAGTTGGGACCCGGCCAAAGCGAAACACACGACCAGCGCTCTCGCTGAACGACTAAGGGTAGGCCATATCTTATCGATCATGATTATCCTCCTTGCGGCTATGCCACCGGAATCGAAGCCGGTGAGAGTTCTCGTCCCTCATCCCGGGGTTCGATTTCTCCAATCGCGATCTGGATCGGCACTTCGAGCAGGAACTGCGAGCCGGGAGAACCGATCGCGTCGGGGTAACTGGCTCGCAGCATCTCGGCCATCTCCGTTGCCGACCCAGTCGACCTCGCTAACTTCATCATGTTGCGGATGTACCCGCGCGTCCAGTCGATCGCCTTGTCGTCGTCGTCGGGAAGACCAGGCTTGGAATGACCGGCCACGACCCATTTCGGTCGCAGCGACTCGAGATAGTCGAGGCTCTCCAGCCATGCATTGTACTGTGCAGGTCGATGTTCGCCCAGGAAGGCGAAGACGCCGTTGTACAACAGGTCACCTGCGATCAACGTGCCAGTTCGGGGATCCCAGAGAGCCGTTGCGTGGACCTGATTGCCCTGCATCGGCCCAAGGATCTGGAGCTTGTGGCCCTCAAGCCGTATGTGATCGATGCCCAGCGGCGTCGGAACAACGCCGCGCCATGGAGCGTTGGCATCCGTTCTCTCGGTTTCGGCCAAGCGATCGAACCTCAGCGAAATTGATCGCTTGATGTCCGCTGCCACCACGGAATGCGCGACTACCGCCGCCTTGGGAAACGTCTCGGTCAGCAGATCAAGACTGAAGAAATGATCCAGGTGACCCTGCGTAATGAAGATCGTGTGCAGCTTCAGGCCCGTGTCCAGAATCCTTGCGATGAGCCGGTGCGCGTCGGCGCGACCAAGCGGAACGTCCACCAATAACGCCTCGCGACGCCCCTTCACAAGGGTGTAGTTGGCCGGCTGATTACCCGGACGACTATAGTCACCCGCGATGACCTCGAAGCTGAGCTGGCTGAACTCCGTCTGCTCCCTGGGTCTTTCGAGAACGTCCGGCTGTATTGAATTGCTCATGAATTTCTTCCTTTTGATCAGCTCCGGAATTCAATTCAATGATGATACTTGGCGCATTATTCACTTTGGAAAAGGTGGGATATTTCTATTGGTCCTATCGAAATGCTCGATGGATAGGACGGCCAGGTCGATGACGCGAATACGGAGTCTGCGCATCGGCTTTGCAGAGTCAGTCACCGGTGCGGCGTCTACGCTGTTGGGGGCATCTGGAGATGTTCCTTGTTTCAGCAGCAATAGGAAGTGAAGGGTTGTTTGCGACGAGTTCGCCAAGGGCAGCGCGAGGCAAATGAAATCCCGCACCAAGCTGCGCCACAAGGGCGTGCGGAGCTGGGCCGACAATGCGCCATTTCCTCGTGATGGCACGGGTGAATCCACCGACGTCGTATCGGATATGCCGATGGATCTCATCTGAATAAGCTGGCTTATCCGGCGACACCGCATTCCTTAGCTTCTCTTCTCAACAACCCAAGTCCTGTCGAGGAGACACGATGAACCAAGCATTCACGCCTGTCCGTGTCGGACGCCACATTTTGCCAAACCGTCTGGTCATGGCCCCGATGACCCGCAGCCGCGCGAAGTTCGACGGCACGCCGGGAGAACTGGCCGCCGAATATTATGCCCAACGCGCCAGCGTCGGCCTGATCGTCACCGAAGGTACTCAGCCTTCGGACGACGGCCAAGGCTACCTCGCGACGCCCGGCATCTACAGCCGAGCGCATATCGCGGGATGGAAGAAAGTGACCACGGCCGTGCATGACAAAGGCGGCCATATCTTCATCCAGGTCATGCACGCGGGACGTATGTCACATCCCGATAACACGCCGCATCATCGTCAAGCCGTGGCGCCCTCCGCGATCGCGCCGGGGAGTCAGATGTTCACGGCAACGGGGATGCAGGACATTCCCATACCGCGCGTACTGACGACCGAGGAAGTGCGCCGGACCGTCGCCGACTTCCGCCTTGCGGCGCGCTGCGCCATTGAGGCCGGCGCCGATGGTGTCGAGATTCACGGCGCGAACGGCTATCTCGTCCAGCAGTTCTTCGCCCCAAGCGCGAATTCACGCACTGATGAGTATGGCGGCCCCATCGCGAACCGCGCCCGTTTCGCCGTCGAAGTCGCCTCGGCGATTGCCGAGGAAATCGGCGCGGACAGGACGGCCATCCGCCTGTCCCCTGGCATAACCATGTGGGGGATCGACGAAGGCGCGGAAGGTCCGACACCTGGTCGCCGAACTCGACAAGCTTGGTCTTGCCTACGTGCACGTCCTCCACACTGGTGACGAGCAGCTTGTGGGCGACATTCGCGCGCGGTGGAAACAAGCGCTGATCGTGAACCGGCCAGGTCATCCACGCGACCAGATCGGCACTGATGTGGGTTCCGGGCTGGCCGATCTGGAAGCCTACGGCCAGATGGTCCTTGCCAACCCGGATTTCGTCGCGCGGTTGAAGACCGGTGCGCCGATGAACAATGCGGATCGCGTCAGCTTCTTTGGCGGTGCCGCGCAGGGCTATACCGACTATCCCGCGCTTGAGGCGGCCACTGCCGCGTAAGCTCTGTTATGTTCGTTCGAGAAGTATTGAGGTTGGCATGAAAATCGGTGTGAGCGGCGCCAGCGGCCATTTGGGCAGAGCCGTCGTTTCGGAACTGCTGAAGCGTCCCGGCGGGCACGAAGTGGTGGCGATCACGCGCACGCCCGAAACCCTCTCTGGACCGGTTCAGGGACGATTCGGGGACTACGACCGCCCCGAAAGCCTCGTGGAGGCCTATGCGGGTCTCGATCGTCTGCTCATTATCACGACTGTCGATCCGGAACCCGGAAAGCGCGGGGCGCAGAACGTCGCTGCGATCGACGCGGCTGTGAAGGCGGGCGTCAAGCATGTCGTCTTCATGTCGGCCGTAGGCACGCGGCAGGAGGAGGAGCCGGCGCGGGGCGCCTCCTACTGGCGGGGCGAGCAGCATCTTATCGCCACGGCGCCGGCCTGGACCATCCTGCGCATGAACTTCTATGCCGAAGCTTTCGTGCAGCTGGCGCAGGCGGCGCTGGGCCAGGGCGTGCTGCCCGGGCTGGCCGAGAACCGGGTTGCCTTCGTTGCGCGCGATGACGTCGCGGCCGCCGCAGCCGGAATCCTGATCGGCGACGGCCATGCAGGCGCGATCTACAACGCGACCGGCCCCGAGCGCCTGTCGGGTGCGGAACGCGCGGGCCTCATCGCCGAAATCACTGGCCGGCCGCTCGCGTTCCGTGTCATCACGGAAGAGCAACTGCGCGCCGGACTGACGAAGGCGGGTCTGCCGGCGGGCGCCGTCAACATCGTCGTCAGCATCCAGGCGAGCTTCGCGGCGGGTGCGTTCGACATCGTGACCGGCGACGTCGAGCGCCTTGGCGGCCGGCCGCCCAAGCCTCTCCGCGACGTGCTTGCTGGGGCGCTGAAATCTCCTTCGGCCTGAAGACTGCACCCGAACCGATCTCTTGCTGTCGCGCTGGGCGTCAATCACATCGACACAAGCGACTTTTACGGCTCGCATGCTTTATCCTTGCTCACCGGACATCTGAGTATACACCCGCGATAGCAGCGGCCGGCGGGCGCGGAGCCAGGGAGCAACAGATGGCACCTCTAACATCGGCAGGGTACGGGGCGGGAGAGGCTACGAGATCGCAAGGATCTCAAGGCTTTGATCGGATACGCCGACTTCATCCCCAACAGCCTTGCCCAACAGAAGCCTTGCCACCGGGGATACGAAGGAAATAGAGCCGGCCTTGGGGTCCGCTTCATCCTCTCCCACGATACGATATTTCTGCACGCGCCCATCGCCGCGCCTGAAGGTCACCGTGCTCCCAAAGGCAACAGTGTCAGTTGAGACAGGATTGGGGATGACCTGGGCTGTTCGAACTCTCGCAGCAAAGTAGCGCATATCACGCAAGGGGATGGCCGCTTGCCGGCGTCGTTCGTTGACGTCCTCGATCTTCTGCGCCGTCTCATACGCGTCGCGGGCCTGGTGGAGTTGAAATTCCAGAGCCTTTAATCCTGCTTCGGTGACAAGGTTCGGATGAGGTGAAACCGGGCGGTCGGGCAGGAGAGTCTCCGACGCAGCTTCGGCACTGTCTTCCTTAATGAAGGCATGTCAGGCTCCGCTTAAGTTTGCCGGGCCGCTTCGTTAGCGCCACCCGAGGGCGGGAGCGACGTGGGTCAAAATCGCTTCGATCACATGCGCGTTGTAAGCCACGCCTAACTGGTTGGGGACAGCCAGAAAGAAGCAAGGCGTCGGCCTCGGCGACGGCTTCGTCCTGCTTTAGCTGCTCGATGAGGACGTTCGGTTCAGCGGCATAGCTTCGGCCGAAGATCGCCCGGGTCCGCGGGTCGATAAATCCGATCTGGTCCTCGTCTTCGCGCCCGTTGCCGAAATAAGCGCGATCGCGATCGTCCATGAGCGCGAAGATGCTGCGGCTGACCGATACCCGCGGCTCGCGCGTATGGCCGGCCTCGTTCCAGGCGGCGCGGTACGCCCGGATTTGAGCGGCCTGCTGCACATGGAAGGCCTCGCCAGTTTCGTCGTTCTTGAGCGTGGAGCTCTGCAGGTTCAGCCCGAGCTTTGCCGCCCAGATCGCTGTAGCGTTGGAGCCGGCACCCCACCAGATGCGCTCGCGCAGGCCTTTGGAATATGGTTCGAGGCGCAGCAAGCCGGGTGGATTTGGAAACATCGGCTGCGGATTGGGTTGCGCGAAACCCTCGCCGCGCAAGAGGTCCAGGAAGACCTCCGCATGACGCCGGCCCATGTCGGCGTCAGTCTGGCCTTCGGCGGGTTGATAGCCGAAATATCGCCAGCCATCGATCACCTGCTCGGGCGAGCCGCGGCTGATGCCGAGCTGCAGGCGGCCGCCGGCGATCAGATTGGCCGCACCGGCGTCCTCGGCCATATGGAGCGAGTTCTCGTAGCGCATGTCGATGACCGCCGTGCCGATTTCGATGTGGCTGGTTTTCGCACCGACAGCAGCCAGCAAAGGAAATGGCGAGGCGAGCTGGCGGGCGAAGTGATGGACCCGGAAATAGGCCCCGTCTGCGCCCAGCTCCTCGGCTGCAACGGCGAGCTCGATGGATTGCAGGAGCGTATCCGCGGCTGAGTGGGTCTGCCATTGCGACGAGGGCGTCCAGTGCCCGAACGAGAGGAATCCGATCTTCTTCATGCGGGCAATCTATGGATGTCCGGAGTGGTTTGCGACCTGAAAGGCAACTCTTGGATATTCGACGAAGCGCAGAGGCGGATCTCTCGATCACGGCCGTGCGGAAAACATCCATCGCTATGGGTAGGGTGGCATCAGCGACATATCGACAGAACCGATGGATATTATCGGAGTAAATCGGCTTTTGCCGATGATGATCGGCGTCTTACCGTCCTCTCACTTTCGACCTCATGCACAAAGGAGATCAACATGAGTGCAGCTTCTATCCAATCAGTTCGTCCTACCCGTCGCATCGGCGCCTGGACGTTGCAGGGTGTCATCGCGGCGGCTTTCCTTGCTGCCGGCTTAGCCAAACTGGCCGGCGTGCCTTTCATGGTCGACTTGTTCGCGCAGATCGAACTCGGTCAGTGGTTTCGCGTCGTGACCGGCGTGGTGGAAGTAATCGGCGCCGTCGCCCTGCTCATTCCCGGCCTGGCTTCGATCGGTGCGTTGTGGCTCGGAGCCACCATGGTCGGCGCGGTGGCAACCCATCTGTTCGTCCTGCACACCAGTCCGGTCCCGGCGATCGTCTTGGGATTCCTCAACGCGGTGGTTGTCTACCTGCGGCGCGATGAGCTCGTTGCCTTGCTTCACCGGGTCAAGGGTTGAGCTTTGAAGCTTTAGCGATAGCCAAACTTCAGGAGAATGAAAATGAAGACCGATGCAGTGTTCACGCGTCCGATACGCGCTGAAGAGACTTTCCGGCAGATTGCTCTGCGCACGCGTGGACACTCGCATGGGCGCGTTACCCGACTGGTCAGTCCGGGCGACATTGGTGAACGGATCAAGCCGTTCGTCTTTCTCGACTACTTCGACGCCGATCCGGCGACTGCACCAAAGTTCGGCTTTCATCCCCATTCGGGAATTGCGACTCTAACCCTCATTCTGGCTGGGCAGGCTTTCTACAAGGAGACCACGGGACGCGAAGGCGTCATCGAGACCGGCGGTGTTGAGTGGATGCGCGCCAGTAGTGGCGTTTGGCATACCGGCGGAATGTACGGCAATGAGAGGATCAGGGGCTTCCAGCTCTGGATCGCCATGCCGCCCGAGCTCGAACTTGCCGAACCCCAAAGCCAATATCTTGGCGCTTCCGACTTCCATCTTGCTGGTCCTGCGAGGGTTATCGCAGGCGAATACGACGGTGTGAAAAGCATTGTCGAGTCGCCTCGTGGCGTCACTTACTTCGATGTGCGCCTCAAGGCCGGAGAGCGCTGGATCTTTCACCCGACCAAGGGGCACGACGTCGCCTGGATAGCTTCGCACCAGGGGATCGTGACAACGCCGGAGCAGGTATCGACGGGCGAAGTCGCCGTGTTCAAGGAGGGCGATCAGGCAATCGAGTTCGTAGCGTTCTCCGATGCCGGCTTCATCCTCGGCTCTGCGGTCAAGCACCCATACGAGCTGGTGACCGGGCACTACTCCGTGCATACCAACGCGGATTCCTTGCGCATTGGGGAGAGCAACATCGCCGATATCGGCCGGCGGCTGCACAACCAGGGTGTCTTGGCGCGCGCAAGACGCTGAGGGTTGGAGAGATTAGCCTAGTTCGAGAGACTCACCATGGAGGAAACAATGTTTGGATCAGATGGAGTTCAGCTTTTTCAACGTATGGCCGGGGCCCGGGAGTGCCGGGACAGGTCCGATCGACGCCTGCCGCTCCGATCGGAACACTTCCCGGTCGAGGCAAGAGGCCGCGAGATCGTCACACAACAAGGCGTCATGATCGCGGTAGCCGCCGATCCCGCGATGAGCGAGGAGATAGCCCGGCGCTTGAACAAAAGCGATTGGAGCGACCAAGAGGATCAATGGGCGCTGTGACCAGAGCCCGGGGCCGCTAGAAAGTGCTCACGAGACGAAAGGTGCGACCTCGATGGTTGATATGACCGCCAATTGGGCAGTACATCCTGCGTTTTAGCATCGGTTTGGTCGATAGGTAGGTCCCATGCTCGACGCCGTCTCTCTCGATCAATTGCGCACGTTCATCGCCGCGGTCGATGAAGGAAGCTTTTCTGCCGCCTCCCGCAAGTTGTTGCGCTCGCAGTCTGTGGTGAGTGAGTCAATCAGCAATCTTGAGGAACAGATTGGCGTGCGGTTGTTCGACCGCTCGGGCCGCTATCCCAAACTCACCCCGGCGGGATCGGCCGTTCTGGGCGATGCTCGCAGCATCATCACCTCCGTCGACTTGCTGAAGGCCCGGGCGAAGGGCATGTCGGCTGGCCTGGAGCCGGAATTGTCCGTGGTGATCGACGTCTTCTATCCGATCGACGCGATTACTCAGGCGGCCAAGGAGTTTCGGCAGCACTATCCGGGCGTGCCGCTCCGCATTTATGTCGAGGCACTTGGCGGAGCCATTCAGCCCATCCTCGACGGCCGTTGCAGCATTGGTATCATCGGCTCACTGCCGGTCATTCCGGATACGCTGACTAACGAGCGGTTGCCGGGTATCGCGTTCTTCATGGTTGCTGCCCACGATCATCCACTTAGTTCCTACGAGGGCAAAATTCCCAAAGAAGTTCTTGGAAAGCATACCCAGATCGTTCTCACCGACAGGTCGGACTTATCCTCGGGGCGCGAATTCGGCGTCATGTCGCCTGCGACCTGGCGGCTTGCTGACCTCTTCGCCAAGCATCATTTTCTGCTCAACGGCCTCGGCTGGGGCGGAATGCCGATGCATGCGGTGCGTAAGGACTTGGAAGACGGGCGCCTTTCCGTGCTCCCCATCGAAGACGTGCCACCCGATGGCTTGATTCTACCGATGTCGGTGGTGTGGCAAACGAAGTCGCCGCCCGGGCCCGCTGGCCGGTGGTTTATCGAGCGTCTGAAGCAAACTCCGGTGTGCGTGGGTAAAGTGCCCAAGCCGCCCGTCCGTAGGAAAAAACGCAACGGCCAGTGAAAGCTTAAGCCTGTGGCTCGCGACTGGTGCCGACTTTCCGAAGTTCGCGATTGCCGAAACGCCATTCGCGAACTTCGGAAAGTCGTGGGCTGGATCGGACTCGCAGTTCGCGCCACAGGGAACTTCAAATCGGCGGCACCAGTCTAGCAAAAATGCTTTGGCAAGGTCATTTCAATCTCCTTGCCGGCTTGTTGCCGATCCCCAAGGACACAGCAACGCATGTTCGCTTTGCCAAGTGCCAATTTGCGGAAGCGCCGGCCAGTCTGACAATGGCGACGGCTATCCATCTCCCTGCTCGATAGGACAGATCGGAATTAATCGGCTGGTCCGATGGAGTGATGCGCATAACATTGTCGAGCGGCAAAGGGATTTGAGTTACGGAGACGATCATGTCGCGAACCGCATTCCCAAGAGCACTGATGGCCACCGCCGTCCTATTCGGATTGGTTTCTACGGGATTTGCGTCGATTGCCTTGGTGAAGGCGCCCCACAGCTTCCCGTCGCACCAGGCGGTGATGGCCAAGTCGCATGCGGCCAATCGATCCGCAACCGCTCGTTCTGACCACGTGGCGCTGCTGATCGCCAATTCGAACTATCCCGATGCGGATGGTCCTCTGCCGGAGGTTGCCGCAGGCGCCGATTTGCTGGCGAATGTCTTGCACAGCCATGGTTTTGTCGTTGACGTCGTTCGCGACGCGACCCACGCGGGAATTACGGAAGCGGTCGACCGGCTGAAGGCAGAGGCGCGCCCAGGCTCGGTCGTGCTCGTTTATTTTGGCGGATTCGGAGTCCAGTCGAGAGGCCAAAACTACCTGATCCCCGTCGACGCAAAGATCTGGGAGGAGCGTGACGTCCGTCGTGATGGCGTGAGCGTCGAGGAAACGCTGTCCGAGCTGAGCACCTCCGGAGCGCGCAAACGGATCGCAATCGTCGATGCCTCCCGCCGCAATCCTTATGAGCGACGCTTCAGGGAATATTCACACGGACTTGCGCCGATCGGGGAAGGCGGGAATTCGATCGTCATCGCCTCGACGTCGCCGGAGCAGGTCGCCGAGGACGCTGGCACATTACCAAACCGTTTCGTGAATGGTCTCGCTGCCAAAATAAGTCCCTCGTCCCTTCCGGTCGAAGAGATTATCGCGAGAGCGGCAGCGTCCTCGGGAGACCGGCGCGAGCAAGAGCATTCCGGAGCGCCGGTGGCATCGAACGTGAACAGTTGAAGCTTTCCGCCTGCGCTTGCGGCGATTCGCTCCCGCTGCCCCAGGCGACCTCAAGGAGGAGACATGAAGATCGAGACCAAGACGCAGATCATGGCCCCGGTGCGCCACCTGCCCTTCGAGGTTGTCTCCCTTGTGCGGCAGGGCGGCGGCGCGCTTGGCGCTTACCAGGCCGGCGTCTACGAAGCGCTGGCGGAGGCGGACATTCACCCCAACTGGATCGCCGAAATTTCCATCGGAGCAATCAACGCGGCGATCATCACCGGCAACCGTCTGCCTCGAACCCGTGCTCGCGCGCAAACCGCAGGAGCAGTGTTACTACAACGCATCCAAGGCCGCGGTGCACCATCTGACCAAGTCGCTCGCGGCCGAGTGGGGCGCCCGCGGCGTCCGCGTCAACGCGGTGGCGCCGACTTACATAGCAACCCCGCTCAACGCATTCGTCAAGAACAGCCCGCAGATGTACGATGCCTGGATCGGCGGTACGCCAGTGGCCCGGATGGGGGAGGTCGATGAAATTGCCTCCGTCGTCCTGTTCCTGGCGTCCGACGCCGCCAGCCTGATGACCGGCAGCGTAGTCCTCGTTGACGGAGGCTATACGTGCTGGTGAGCTGGCGCTGATCTGAAGCGGAGTTGCCATGCAGCAGGCCTTCGTCGGCATCGATGTCGGAACATCGAGCGCGCGCGCCGGAATATTTGACGAGAACGGAAGCTTGCTCGCGACTGCGCGGCATCCGATCACGGTGTGGCACGAGGCGGGCAGCGTCGTCGAGCAATCGTCGGCCGAGATCTGGGCGGCCTGCGCCGCCTCGGTCCGCGCGGCCATGGCGGAAGCTTCGCTTCCTGCTTCCGCCATCAAGGGCGTGGGTTTCGATGCGACCTGTTCGCTTGTGGTCGTGGATGGCGCCGGCCATCCGCTGACGGTCAGCACGTCCGGTGACATCAGGCGAAATGTCATCGTCTGGATGGACCATCGCGCGATGGCCGAAGCCCGTGGGGTCAACGAGACGCAAGACGACGTGCTCCGCTATGTCGGCGGTTCGATCTCGCCGGAAATGGAGATTCCCAAACTGCTGTGGCTGAAGCGGCACCTACCGTCGACTTACCGATCAGCCGGTCATTTCTTCGACCTCGCCGACTATCTTTCGTTTCGCGCGACCGGTTCCACCACGCGTTCGATGTGCACACTGGCCTGCAAATGGAATTATCTCGCCCACGAACAACGCTGGAGCGGGAACTATTTCGAGCGTGTGGGTCTTGGCGATCTTGCCTCGGATAAATATGCGAAAATTGGCAACGAGATCGTTGCACCCGGCACGCCGCTGGGCGCGGGTCTGAGAACGTCTGCGGCACACGATTTCGGTCTGCTCGAAGGGACGCCCGTCGGCGCCTCACTGATCGATGCTCACGCCGGTGGTGTCGGCACGATCGGGGGGCATGGAAAATCCGACGAGGCGGTCGATGTTTGTCGTCGCTTGGCTTACATCATGGGGACCTCGGCCTGCATCATGGCGACGACATCAGCGCCTTGCTTCGTCCCGGGCGTCTGGGGTCCCTATTATTCGGGAATGGTTCCCGGGTTCTGGCTCAACGAAGGCGGACAGTCCGCCGCCGGCGCGGCTATTGACCACCTCATCAGGTCGCATCACGCCCATGGCGAGGTTGTCGCCGCCGCGCATGCGGCCGGCATGGAGATTCCGGAATTTCTTGAACGGCGCATCGTTTCGCGCGTGGCAAGCCTGGGCGAGGCGGCGGTGTTAGCCCGTGACATCCACGTGCTGCCCGAATTTCTCGGCAACCGATCACCCTTCGCCGATCCCTATTCCCGCGCGGTCGTTGCCGGGATGGATCTCGACGCCGACATCGGCTCGATGGAGCGGCTCTTCTTGGCCGGGCTCTGCGGGCTTGCCTACGGCCTGGCGGATGTCGTGGAGGCCTTTCGAGCACACGGCGTCAACAGCGACATGATGGTGATCAGCGGCGGCGCGGGACGAAGTCCGCTGGTCCGCCAGATCATGGCGGATACGACGGGCCTGACCATTGCAGTCTCGGAAACACAGGAGCCCGTCCTGCTCGGCGCCGCCATGCTGGGTGCGGTTGCGGCGAAGTCTCGCGGATCGATCGGTGAGGCCATGGCCTCGATGTCGGCGATCGGGCGGCTGAGCGAACCGACGCCGCCGGGATTGGCGGACTTCCACCAAAGCAAGCGAAAGGTCTATGGACTGATGCGACAACTCGACCGGGAAAGCCGCGATGCGATGCGTGGATTGAATTCGATCGGCGATGCTGGGGCGGAAAGCTGAACAATGCTGCTGAGTTGCGGAGACGCCCTGGTTGATTTCCTGCCTGTCAAATCTGTTGACGGGCGCGACGCCGCCGTACCGGTTGCCGGGGGATCCTGTCTCAACATTGCCATCGGCATGGCGCGTCTGGGTGCACCGGCGGGGTTCGTCGGCGGTATCTCGACCGATCTTTTCGGCCGCATGATTGCTGACCATGCGCTCGTATCGCAGGTCGACCTTCGCTATGCGACGCGCAGCGATCATCAGACCACGCTCGCGTTCGTGCGTACCGTCGCGGGCGAGCCGCAATATGCCTTCTATGACGAGGCGACGGCGTCCAAGAACTGGATCTATCGCCACAACTCCATCCATTTCAGTGAAGTCGAAGCAATCCATGTCGGGTCAACGACGCTCACCGACGAAAAGGGGGCAGCCCAGGCGCTTGCGATGGTCGAGGATGCACGAGGGTCAGTCACCATCTCCTTTGATCCGAATTGCCGGCCCAATCTGGTCAGGGACAAGGCCCGCTACGTCGATCAGATGGATGCATTTGCCGCCGCCGCCGACATCGTGCGGATGTCGGATGTCGATTTTGAATTTCTCTATGACGGCGGCGACTACGAGGAAAGGGCAAAGGCGTTTATGGCGGCTGGAACGAGTTTGGTCGTCGTCACGCATGGGATCAAGGGAGCCGAGGCCTGGCACAGGGCAGCGGGTCCGGTGAAGGTTGAGGCGCCCGCCATCGACGTGGTGGATACCATCGGGGCAGGCGACAGCTTTCAAGCCGCGCTGTTGTTCGCGTTGCGCGCCATCGGACGGATCAAGAATGGAGCGCTGGCGCAAGTGAATGCCGGAGAGCTCGATCGGGCGCTGTCGTTTGCGGCGGCCTGCGCGGCCTTCACATGCAGCCGCGCCGGCGCCGATCCTCCGCGCCACTTCGATGTCGGCCCGGCATTGTCTCGCCTTTTTGTCGGATAGGAACGAATCAAACGCGAGTTCCATGATCGTCACCCCCGCTTCTGACGCAAAGCGGTCGTTCGTCAGGCTCACAGACCCGGATTTGGCGGGGCCGATGCTACCCAGGGGGCCAAAATTCGTCGGCCCGAGTGCGCGCAGTAGTGCTCTCAGAGCGATGCAGAAATTTTCGATATACGTATAATGAGCACAAACTCCGGCTACGCGCGTCCAGCCTACGCTCAAGCCCAGCAAGATAAGCGATGAGTGCCAAGACGCACACCAAACCAAAACGGCAGACGACACACTGGTATCGCGGAGCACGCGTGCCCAACTCAGTCGTGCGGCAATTCGCCCGTGAGATCGTCGAACGTTTCAAGCCGTGCAAGATTATCTTGTTCGGCTCGCATGCCTATGGAAAGCCAAACTCGCGCAGCGACGTTGATATCCTCGTCGTCATGCCGTGCGGAAACGAGCTTGATCAAGATACGTTGGTAATTTATTTCTTCTTCATCGCTTTCGCGCGGGGCCTCTTGAGTGGTAGCGCCGACTGTTGCTCGGCATAAAATCCAATACTTCTTCAATCTTGTAGTGCCGAGTTGCTTCATCCGAATCCGGCTCCGTCACCTCCATGCGGACGCGATACCGATCGTTCGTGAACGAACCGCCTCTCTTTATTGCATCTTGGGCTATCGAGGTTTCAGAGATGTCCGCATAGATCGGCTTATGCTTGCCCCTGTAAAGGAAACGCCAGTTTGGTGCCTTCTTGTCGAAGACTGGAGAGTATAAGCGGAGCGTTGCGGTGACGGTTCTTGAGTTCGGCTTTTCAATTTCTGTATCGACCGGATCGGGTCCCGCTTCACATGATTTGATGATGGATCTTACCGCGTGTCGGTCAAAAGTCGCAGCTCGTTGGTCGTCCTCACGGAATTGCAATCGATTCGCTTCGCGATGTTCAACGGGTCCTAGCACTCCCTCTACAGCTTCCAAGACCTTCTTGTTCACTGCAAGGACAAAGACATTATTGGTAACAGTGACTGTCTTTCTGTCGCCATGGAATTTGACAATGACATTGCTTGAATTTGGGGGCCTTTCAATGGATTCGATTTTGCGGCCGTCTTTCTGCTTTAGGAAATCAAGCAAACTCGTTCCCGCCGCTCTGACAACCCCAATAATCTTTAATAGATCGGTCGCCGTTTGGATGTTGTCATGATGCAGCAAATCCCTCACGACTAGCTCAAAATTTAATTGGAAGCACTTATGCTCAAAGTTTGAAGCGACAAGAACCCTTAGCTTCGTCATGTCGCCATTGAGCAGCGCGTTAGTTTCGCGCATCAGCTTCCCATAGCCTGTCAGTGCAGGCGCTAAAGCGTCGACATCCATTGAATGATAAGCATCTTCGCCAAAATACCTGACCTGAAATGTGCGGCTATCAATATCGTCAGCCATCAACGCTCCCCGCTCCATTGCGGTAACGCTCCCCGCTCCATTGCGGTTGAATGAGACTACAACCAAATCCTGGTGTTGTCCCAGAGAATGAGCGTTATCCTTGATAGTTCGCAGGAAGGTGATTGAGGGCGCCCTTTCTCCGGACGGGCTAATTCGCTTTCTTCAGCGGGCCAGGAGAGTATCCCGGGTGGGTAGGCCCTATGCGCGCCAATCAAGGGTGCCCCTTTGAGATCAAGGTCGACTTCCAGCGATAACCAAGCTTTCGAGCTCCGTGACGGCTTCCTCCTCCCATTGCTCTTTATATAAGGTCACTGGAAAGCGTCCAAGCGCTTGAGACCCCCGGGAGCCAAAATTCGCCCGCTCGGGATGGCTCAGATGTGGCCTGCGCAAAAATTGTGAACTTGAAGGGCCATATAAGCAGCGGGTCGCAGCGATGGGCTTTCGTTAGTGTCCTGGTCGCGCCGCTTCGACGAACCGATCAAGCTGCCCGTTACGTCAGCCTAGGGCTGCCCACGTTCCGGCACCGGCCAGAACGACCACCAACGCAACGAAGAGCGCGCCGCCTCAATCGATGGTAGTGCCTCAGTTTGAAAATTTGCCGGTCTTGACGGTCGCTCGTTTCCTTCGGGTATACTCAGCGCAACGTGAGGATCATATGAGGACCTAAAATGCCAAATAGTAAAAACGCCGGTGCCTTGCTGCGGTATAGCAAGTACACTGCGGCAATCTTTGACGAAAATGGAGCTGACCAGGGGCCGATGAATATATCCAGCGCTCAAAACGACGAACAGGCTCGCGATCTCGCCAAGCGAAGGGGAATGAAATGGCTGGAGGAAAGTGGATTGAATCAGGTAACCGTCCAGATTTACCGCAGAGGCCATAGGTTGCCTATTGTTGAGATTCACGCCGGAGACCCCGAAGACGAGTGGCGACGCCGAAGCCCGGGAAACGCGGGCCGTATAAGAAGCAGGCGGCATAAGAATCTCAACTGATGACAAAATTCCTCACATCTTATGATTACGCGCAGGGCGGTATCTGGCTCTACATTGAGGCGGATAGCCATGGGCACGGAGAATGATGTTCGTCGGCAACTTCGTCCAGCCGCGCGCGTCCGAACTCTCTGGCGGACTTAAGTGGGGAGCGCTTTTCGTTGTCCCAATTCTATCAATTGTCTCTGGCATCTACACGATTTGGGGGGGCGATATGGCCGACCGCGTCTGTCGTATCCTTTCATGACACGGTGGACGCTTCATCAACTGTGCTGCCTTTCAAGATATTGAAGCTTGATCTTCGAAATCAACGACATCAACATTAGCTGCAGAGTTGATCTCTTCCACTTCAAAGGCAAGAATGGTCTGACGGGTTTAGTCCGCTACGCCAACTTCGCCGCTCCTCCCATTAGCATCGCGGCGCATTCTACTGATAATTTTCCATGCACGGCGACAGACTACCTGCACTTAAGAAGC
Source organism: uncultured Alphaproteobacteria bacterium (assembly GCA_963769365.1). GTDB lineage: Bacteria > Pseudomonadota > Alphaproteobacteria > Rhizobiales > Xanthobacteraceae > Bradyrhizobium. Next base: position 16,567 of record CAVYLU010000003.1, read on the forward strand.
GATAACTCGCTCCAGATCGGGTTTGCGGATGGCCAAAACCTCGTCACTACGCCGAGTAATTTTCGCGGCCCCCTCACCGTGATCAAGATGTGTCTCTCTCGGCGCGTTGTTCGATCAGGCCGAGGCCAGGTTCGTCGTAGCGATTAATCTGACCGAGTCATTGACGTCGCATCTTGGCCAGCTCGGATACCCGGCCAGATCGCGATCGTGGTGAATGTCGTGATCAGCGATAGTGGCGTCGGGATCGCCCGCTCCAATCTCCTCGAATGGTCAGGGCAGCGGCCAGGGTATGGAGTGCCTGACGCTGTTCGTCCATGGTGGCGATATTGCAAAAAGTTTAGGTCCGCTTGCGCCGTTTTCTCGGCGGACTGGCCGCAGCTTCACGCTCACGCCGTTCTGCCCGCATCCGATAAAGGGTTGCGAGCCTGGCCTGTTGTTCGTCGCGATAATCATACGGTTTCGCGGCGGTCTTAAACACCGACATCGCAGTAGGTTCTGGTCCGGTAGTGCTCATGTCTTGTTCAACCTGAGATGAAAGCGCGCGGGCGCGCGCATTTGAAAAATCCTCCGGCGACAGCTGTCGTGTCATCAGCTCATCGCCGGGTCACCCGCGCCGCCCATACATCCGGGGGTCGGCCACGAATTCGAATATGTGCTACAGTCGAGCAGTATCCGACCATCCAAAGGATTTTCGGAATGAGGTCATCCAAGCACCAGCATGAGTGGGACTGGCCACCGGACGGGCGCCAGCCCTGGCCACCGGACGGGCGCCAGCCACCCACGGCGACCAATAACTACGTCACATATGAGGATAGGCTCGCGTGGGCGAGGATGGGATTTAAGATGGTGCTCGGCGCCGCCTGCGGCGTCACCATCGTTGGCTGTGTCTGGCTGATGGTGAAAATTCTTAGCCTCAATTAGGGAGTGGACGCATAAGCCTTGCAGCCATGTCAGCTATCGGGGGTGCACTCCAGACTTCGGCCACAAAGGTATTTCGTTAGACCTGTCCCAACGTCTTCCGAGTGTCGAGTTTGGACGGATGCACTGCCAATCTGATCCTTTGGAGGCGAGTATGCTGCGGCACGAGTTTATCCCGCTAGTCGGCGGCGTGGCGGTGACGTGGCCGCTTGCGGCGTGGGCCCACCAGCCCAAGATAGCCAGCGTCCCAGCTTGCGGAATTTGACCATGAAAGCGCTGACGCTAGATCGGGTGGTACCAGATCATCTCAGCCAATGTTTCTTCCAACAGATTGAACTTCGCAAGCAAGCTAAGAATTTACCGAGTAGGCGGTTACAGCGGGTATTAGAACTTACGCTTGCTTCTTCGCGTAGACCGTACACCAGCCTTGCGCGGCAACCGTTCCATCTACCACTTTGCAGGTCGAGGGCGCTTCAAACTGCACGCAAGTTTCGCAGCGTTGCTCTCCTTTCGGGGTGTCCTGATACTTTACGATTTTCTGCGACACTTTGGCAGCCTGCGCTGCCGTGGATATGCCGATGATTGCTGCCGCACCTGTGACCGACGCTCCGGCAGCGGCCGCGACGGTCAAAACCTGCCGCCGGGAAATTCCTTGTGAACCTGTCATGACACGCCGTCCTATTGTGAGAGACAACCAACTGGCATCATCGCGAATTGCTTCGCGCTGTGCGTCGAAACGCGCCGCAGCAATTCTCTGTCTGCGATCGATCGCGCAGTCCGCTGTGGGCTAGATGCTACGCGCGACGCCAGCACGCGTCTGTATAAAATTGACCACTAAAGCTTCAGCGCTGAGATATGTCGCGACGGCTCTAACCTGTGCTTCGGTCAGGCTATGCGCGATTGGCTGCATGATGGCGGAATTGTTCGGCTTTGCCGGATCGATCCTGACCCCGCTCGTTGCCCCAGTTCAACAATTTCTTCGCGACGTAGTCATTATGCTGATCTGCCAGACGAGGAAACGCGTTGGCTCTGAAATCGTCTGCTTGTCGGAGCACACTGGAAGTAGTCGACCGAAGGCAAGGACGACGCGATTGACCTAAGCGGTGCGGGAACTACCCAAGCCGCATAACGTTTCTACGCTAGAGTGGAGGTTCCTCATGAGTAACGAGCGGAATAGCCACCGTACTACCATCTTACTTTTCGCCGTAGCGGTGGCGATCGCAATACTGGCGGCATTCGTCACGACGCTTGAGCGGGTCGACACAAGGACGGCTAACAACCAGACCCCGCCCGGTACGACCGGCCTCGCTAAGCCACGCCCGCCACTGGACCGAGCACCTGGTCAGCCGGTATTAGGCAACTGAGCACTGCATAGCACTGTATGTCGCGACGTGGCACCAAATGGACCAACTGGGCCGGTCTGATTATGGCCGCTGATTGGGGTAGACCGGAGTGCGCCGGGAGACCGGCAAGGAGTAGATGGTGCAAGTCCATCACGATGAAGGAGTAGCGAACCGCATCGACCCCAGAGTCATGCGCCAGATACCCGTGAGGGTATTGGCGAAGCGTTGACAGGGGAGCGCATAGGCCAGCCATTGAGCCGCGAAAGTACCCTCATCCTGGGTGCCGACGTCGTTCCGGTGACGGAAGGCAACACGGATGGGCGCGATAACGCGAGCGCCCAGACGGCCCGGCGTGGTCTTAGACACTGGCATGTGCGCACGCTCTTTGCTTGGGAACCGGGAGATCTCATGGTCGGCCAGCGCCAGCATGCGTGCTGCACTGGCCCGCGTCGGGAAGGCGAGGAGCCGTAGCCGATGATGCACGATCATGAGAAGTCTGACTCCGCCATAGTAGCTGTGAAGCCGACGAACAAAGCCGGGCAACCGGCTGCGGAGTTGGTGGAGCCAAGGGCGGAGGCCGAGGAGAATGCGAGTCAGCAAAGCACGGGCCGGGCACAGTACCGGGGAACCGTGTCACAGGCGCTGGAGCGCGTACGGCAAGTTGCAAGGCAAAGGAAGAAGGAGAAGTTCACCGCGCTCTTCCATCACGTCAGTATTGATCACCTCGAGGAGGCATTCTCTGAACTCAAGGAGAATGCTGCAGCTGGAGTGGATGGGCTGACATGTCGGGACTACGAGCAGCACCTTGAGCGCAATCTCGAGGACCTGCATGCCCGGGTCCACTGGGGAGCGTATCGGGCACTACCGTCGCGGCGGGTTTATATACCCAAGCCGGATGGTCGGCAGCGCCCGATCGCGGTCGCCGCCCTTGAGGACAAGATCGTCCAGAGGGTGACGGCAGCGGTGCTGAGCGCGATCTACGAGGAAGATTTCCTCGGGTTTTCGTATGGGTTCCGGCCCGGACGCGGCACGCACGATGCGATGGATGCGCTCGTGGTCGGGATCACCAGCACAAAGGTGAACTGGATACTGGACGCCGACATCCGCTCGTTCTTCGACACAGTGAGCCAGGAATGGCTCATCAAGTTCGTGGAACATCGCGTCGGCGACCGACGCATCATCCGCCTGATCCAGAAATGGCTCAAGGCAGGCGTCTTGGAAGACGGGATCGTGACGGTCAGTGACAAGGGGACCGGGCAGGGATCGGTGATCTCACCGCTTCTGGCCAATCTCTACTTACACTACGTTTTCGACCTCTGGGCTGAGCGCTGGCGACGGCGTGAGGCTGCGGGCGACATGATCATCGTGCGCTACGCCGACGACCTCATTGTCGGCTTCGAGCACGAGACCGACGCCCGTCGCTTCCTCGAGGAGATGCGTAAGCGGTTACAGGAGTTTGCACTGTCGCTTCATTCGGAGAAGACCCGGCTAATCGAGTTTGGACGCTTCGCGGCGGCAAACCGCAAGCGGCGCGGGCTCGGTAAACCGGAGACCTTCACCTTCCTGGGCTTTACCTTTATCTGCAGCAAAACTCGCCGGGGCAAATTCCAAATCAAACGGAAGTCTCGGCGGGATCGCATGCGGGTAAAGTTACAAGCCATCAAACAGGAATTGCGACAGAGTATGCATCAGCCGATTCCCCAACAGGGAAGATGGCTGCAACAGGTCGTCACCGGCTACTTCAACTACCACGCGGTGCCGACAAACAGTTCGACACTGACCGCGTTCCTATTCCACGTCACCAATCTCTGGCGGCGCACGCTACGGCAGCGGAGCCAGAAAGACTGGACGACCTGGGAGCGGATCAAGCGGTTGGCCGACGACTGGCTCCCGAAACCGCGAATCCTTCATCCATGGCCAGAGAATCGCTTCGCCGTTAGACATCCAAGGTGGGAGCCGTATGCCCGAATTGGGCCCGTACGGATCTGTGCGGGGGGCGCGAGGTAACTCGCGTCCCTACCGCGAAAGTGGCGGGCGAGGCGTGAGCCTCACGGTGCTTCCAAGATACCGTGAGGGTCCGTTATCCGGTGGTCGCGATATCAATCTAGGGCGCACAATATAATTTACCATAGGGCTTAACAACATGAACATGACTGGAGCATGAGATGGATCTTAAGAAGCAAACTAGGATTTTTTCGTTCGCTAAAACTGATCAATCTACAAATACGGCTGGCCAGCCAACCGAATTATCGCTCTTTGATGCTGTTCGAAAATGGACGGATGCGGAAGGAGTGGATGCTTTTTACATTGAATTAGACGGTAAGCGTCTAACCCCCGAAGAAATCCAGGCAATTGCACATTCGGAAGCCTACAAGGACCGACTGTTAGCATTCAATGAAAGGCTCGCTTGAATGCCGCGACCACGTCATGGGTTTGCTGGCAAGATGGACTGAAACTGGATCTGTACCCGCTAGCTCGGAATGGTTTCGTCCAGCCAGGCGCAAAAATCGGAATGCGTGGAATTCGGTTCACGCAATTGGTATTGGGGTGAATCCATTATTGGATGAAACAACGGAAAACATTTGCTCGTAGCGAGTTTTCCAGTTTTGACTTTTCGGACATGTCAGGGCGTTCTGGCGAGGTCCGTTCTTGAGGGTGGAACGGACATGCAGATTAATCCCTCAACTGAGCAGAAGCTGTTCTGACTTGGCCGGGCTTTTTCGGACGCTGCTTCTCGGGATCATTTGTCTTGATTGCCCACCTGTAACGTCAGCTAGTATTGAATCGCACGGTTGGCGCTACGTCGATCACGCCTAGCTCTACAAGCGTGCGGTGGAAACGGCGCTTCCGCTCCGACGACGATGCGAAGTAGGCTTCGCCGCAATGCTCAAGGAGGCTCGCGCGCGTGGCAAAAATTTCATCAAGAGGCAGCCCAGCGTGCTGTAATGCGACTGTCCCAAGAAAGGCAATATCCAGGTCCGTGCCCCGCCCGGAAATAAGTCGATCAGGGCAGTAGTTCAAAGCTTCTATAGCATAGAACGTGCGGAATTGGCGCCGCGCGTCTGTCGGGAGTTCTTAGTTTCGCCTCGATCCGCCGTGTCATTACGGGTTGATGATCTCCGTAGTGTACGATCAGCATTGGACGTCCGGGAAAACAGGTCGCAAGCTCGGACTTGAGCCTGTTCCAGGTCACAGCAGTCTCCGCGAGTTGGGCGTAATACTCGGCATAGCAGGGGTCGGGGAGGCTTGCTGCAGCAAAAGCACGCTCGCTCTCGAAGCGTCCAGGCGGGATCAGCCTTCGGTTGTGAGGACCGTGGTTGAAGTTGGTCAGCGCATATAGAAACCTCGGCGCTGCATCGCCCGCGATCCTTTTCGTATGAGCACCGATTACGGCGTCCAGAAACAATGCATCAGAATTTGTCGTTTCGAACTGGCCGACATCGAAGGGCAAAGGAAAATCATCCGAGAAAATACGCTCGTTAATGCCGATTGAACGATAAAACTCATCATAGTTGAGAAAGTTGCGGCGGCAACTCGATATCAGCGTTGTCCCATACCCAAGCGCAGTGAGCGCATGGGGAAGATTGTTATGAAACCGGCCCACGCCTCTCTTAAATAAAAAATAGGCATTTGAACCGAAGCTTGCGCTCGAAAGGCCGGTTAGCAGGCTGAACTCAGATTGCCACGATCCCCCGCCAAAAATATCGACGTTAAGGCTTCCACCGAGGCCGTTTTTCGGGGACAGAAATGCTTCGACAATTGGCTCAACCGGAAGCCCATATAAGCGTGGATCGAAGATTGATTTCGTGCTGGATGACGATAATGTCGGGATAGTCGAGGGTGCGTGCTGGCACAGCCGCCAGCAGCGGCAAGTGATCGTTAGCGATATCGCTCAGAGCCAAGCCGCCCAACTGTCGCCAGGAAAGCGGGTCGAGAAGAGAGGCTATGAAAGTCGAAAAGAAACACCGCCGCAGGGCCGCGATCGGCTGGAATGAAACGGGCCCGCCGCTTGCCCTGTATGCCGCCGCCAAATTAAAAAATGCAATGCCGAGTAATAGAACTTGGAGTTCTGAAGATACTGGCGGCCCGGACACGTAAAGCAGAGCTGCGATTGCGGCCAGAAGGAGTGCGATTCCTCCAACAAGAACAGCTATTGCTGCGAGCGGGTATTGCACAATGAGAAAGGTAACTGTTCCCGCGAACACCAGCGGCAAATCCGTCACGATCAGTTTCAGCCCGCTATGATTATACTTGACATTGGACGCTCCGAAGACCGCGGCCGCCAGGATAGACGACAGCAGAATCGCTCTTTCGAAATCGGCAACGCCAAACAGCAGCACCGCCGCACTGAAACACAGCGCGGCAATCGCCAGTTTGAGGTGTTCAACGCTGCGCTCCACAAACCAAATGACGCCGATGGCGGCCACAAGTATCAAGGTCAATGTCATAACAAATAAGGTGACCGATTGGCGGAGAAAATTCAACAACTGCTAATCATCGAGATTAGCAACGACGATGGAATCCCGTCGGCGATTTGAAGCACAGCTTCCATAACATCTGGTCGGCGTTCCCTGCTGGCCGGATTGTGTTGCAAAACTCCCGTTGAGACCCAATTGCAGTGGGTGCGGCTTGTCGATGAATTGCATAGGCAAGCTCCCCGCGATCTCGATCAAGACGGCGCTGCGGGTTTTCCTCTGCAAAGACGCTTTCGATCTTTGGTGGCAATGGGCTGAAAGGCCGCACGAGAGCCTGCTGATGATCGATGCTGATATCCACAACCCGATTATGGAGCTTTCGCCGGAAGATCGGCGGGACCGCGCCAAGGTCAATGAAGCGGTGCGCCGGTATCGAGAAGCCGTGCTTAGATTGACAGAGCCGCCAACCGAGGCGGCCTTGATGCATCGTCTCCTTACGTCGCTCTAAGTCAGCGATCAGCTGCCTCATCCGCTCATCCGTAAGAGGATCGAATGTATTTAGAAACTCGCGATAGTGAGTAATTGTCTCTTGGAGCCTTCTGCTTCGTCTTAACGATGCCCGCATGCGTCACGGTCGAAGCGATCGGCTTGGTCGAGTTTGCGGTCAGCGGCTCAAGCTCGCCATCGGCGCGCCGGACAAAACCCTCTGTGATCGAGTGGGCTGAATGCGCTCGCCGTCTCCGATCTTGCGGACATCGTATCCGAGACCTCGCAGATCATCCGGCAAGTTCGAGCCGAGCGAGCCATTCAATATCGTCACGTCCGGCGAGGCGAAACGGAGAGCGCCTTCCGGCATAGCATACCAACCGTAATAGAGCGCCGCGCGCCGTTGGATACGCGCTTACGGTCTCAATCAGCCAAGACGGACGGATGAGACTCTTCGAGTGAGAGCGCGTTGCTGTCGGAAGTGTTGCTATTGATCCGCTGCTTCAGAATACCCGACGGCTTGAACACGATCACTCGACGCGGAGAAATCGGCACCTCGATGCCGTTCTTGGGATTGCGACCGATGCGCTGACCCTTCTTGCGCACGATGAAGGAACCGAACGACGACAATTTTAACGCCTCTCCCTTCGCGAGGCAGTCGGTGATTTCCTTCAGAACCAATTCGACGAAGGCCGATGATTCTGCTCGCGACAGTCGTACCTCCTGGTAAACCGCGTTGTAGAGATCAACGCGTGTTAGCGCCTTGCCGGTTTTTGCCATCACCCGCCCCCAACTCCCAGCGAAACCGTACCCCAGGCAATGGTACTCATCAAGGTAAGCCTAGGCGAGGATACCAGGCTCCAACACACCACCACTGCCTGCAGCGTAGACTAGACAGGAACCAGAAGATGGGTCCCGTCGGGTCGAGAAACGGGTCCCCTTCAAAACAAAGGGTGCGTTGCTTGACCAGCAGATCGCGGGTCCGGTGCATCGACAGCGCCGCCTGCTGCTCGGGCGACTTGACGGGCACGAATCGCATGGTGGGCCGTGTTGCCGCCTCGCAAACCGCCTCTGCATCGGCAGCGTCGGTCTTCCCGCGTTTAACAAACGGCTTGACGTAAGCCGGTGGCATCAGGCGGCACCTCATGGCCGGCTTTATCAGCTCGCGCGCCCAGTGAACGCGAATCGCGGCGAGGTCGATCCATGATGGGCGGTCTGAAGTGTGACCAAGGTCAACTGTTCTACGAGTTTCGTCTTGGCGACGCGGTTCCTGAAGACCACTTGGTGCGGAAGATCGATCAAGCCGGAGCGGCTTGCGGCCGATACCGCCTACGGGGCGGCTCCGATGCTGAGCGGGCTGGTCGAGGAGGAGGGTATCGCGCCACATATTCCGGTGAACGACAAGTCGAAGCGGAGGATGGCAGCTTCTCGCGCAGCGACTTTCGATATGATCCGGCAAACGACGTTTAGTCCCGCGGATAAGACCCTGACGACAACAGGGGCTGCGGAAAGAAACGCTGCTATTCGATCACCTCGTCGGCGGCGACAAGCAGCGCCTGTGGGGCGGGCAAGCTCGGTTGCGAGTGCATCGTACATTGGGTGGAGGTCAAGAATTGGAAAGCGCCGGCTGTGACGCGCGAGGCGGAGGAGGATTGAGCAGCTGACTTGAAAGTCGCCGTCGCCCGAGCCAGCGGGGTCGATGCAACGGCCCTCCGCGGCAAAAAGCGATGACGGTATCTGAACAGCTTTGGTGACTTACACCATTTATTTCCTTACCTGAGCCTAATGGCCGTTCATGTCCTTTGCTGCATGACGCGCCAACTCGCTCATTAGCTTTTGCGCTAATAAATCCTGTCCATTCTTATCCATGAACGTGCCAAGGTGGCCATAGCGGGCACTCTTCACGCCTAATGTTCCGGAACCGGCATGGATTGACTTGCCATCCGATACGTAGGAGCCCTCTATCTGTGTCTTTAGAGATTCGTCGTAGAAAGAGATGTGTTGCGGCATATGTGCACTACTTCCCGTTGGTGTTTTTGTAATTTTTTGTACTGATGTAAAAGGCGACCGTATAGTCAACTAGTTTACATAAGCAGACTTTATTTTGTGAAGGAGCCAGGCAGCAGTCTGTCGTATTCTTGCCGAATCGTGCGATAGCACTCGCAAGATGTGCGTTCCAAAAGTCTCCGGTCCAATATCGTGATGACGCCGCGGCTGTATGTGAGGACCTGTAGTTGCTGAAATTTTTTGAGTTCGGCGTTTACCGCTACGCGGCTAACAACCAACATTTCGGCTAGGAACTGTTGCGTGAGGCGAAGCTCATCACCGTCGACGCGGTCGTGACACTTCAACAGCCATCGAGCGCAGCGCTGGAGGAGCGTATGGCTGGCGTTGCAAGCAACGGACTGCATCACCTGAGCGAGGAACGCTCGTGAGTAGGCGTTGAGCTTGCGCCGGAACACAGGCAGGCGTGCTTGCAACTCCTGGAACTCGCGAAAAGAAATACGAGTGCCATCACCGGACACATGGACGACGGCCCGGTGCATTGATTGGTTGTCGCCCATGATAGCTCCGACGTTCACTAGCCCCTCCCGTCCGGTGATCGACGTTTCGGCCGTCTTGCCGGTCTTTAGCGGGGCAACGTTGGAGATAATCGCCGTTTCTGGGAAGTACACGTAATCGAATGAGCCGCGCGGTTCGTACAGCACGCGGCCAAGTGGTAGTTTGACGGGCTCACACAGGCTCTGAACTTCGATCCATTCCGAGGCGGGTATGCTCGCCAATAGGCCGTTTTTTGGTCTCTGGGCCATTGTCCCGCGATGACTGGTTCTTTCAGTAGGTTCGAACCAGCGGCCGTTAGTTTCGGTCTTTGTGAGGCCGAAGGCAAGCCGCGCTGCATTGACAGCACCGCGACACGCCGCACCCGCTCGCTCTGCTGCCCCCGCGCCGCCAGCCGCCAAGCCGCAGCCGCGCTGCCGAGGAGCGTGATGAAGTCGCGTCGTCTCATGAGCGCCCCTCCAGCCGGGCGCAGCCTGCCCTTCGTCAATTAGAAAGTGCGATTGAGCAGGGCACAAATCGTCCCAGTCAAAAGGCAAAAAACCGTGTCGCCTACACACCAATCTAAGCGCGTTAAATCCAAGTTTCGCGCGGGGAGAGGCCGGTCTATCTCTGGACCCTCCAAACGTTGCGGTGCAGCTGACAGTCCGCACGATCGCAAACCCGCCCGCCATAAGTCATGCTATGTTTCGATCGAAATGATCGGGAGACCACACAATGTTTATCGCCATGAACCGCTTCCGCGTTACCAAGGGGTCTGAAGCGGCATTCGAGCAGGTCTGGATGTCGCGCGACAGTCACCTCGATAAGGTGCCGGGCTTTATAGAGTTTCACCTTCTCAAAGGTCCCGAGGCTGAGGATCACACGCTTTATGCGTCGCATACGGTGTGGGAAAACCGTGCCGTGTTTGAAGGGTGGACCAAATCGGAGGCGTTCCGGGCAGCGCATCATAAGGCCGGGGACAACAAGCCGCTGTATCTGGACCATCCGCAGTTCGAGGGCTTCGAGGTCCGCCAGACGGTGGGACGGGGCAAGTAGCGTGACACTTATTTGCAGAGCAGCATGCGAGAACTCCGAATGGCACCCGCGTTGCAAGGGGTAAATTGACGCAGTGGCAGTGGTGAGCTCGCCCGCCGCCTGAAATCAGGTCTTGAGATGGAAAATGGCCGGGTCGAAAAGCCCGGGCCTTTTTTGATCATCAATTCCATCGAAGCGATGCGCGACATTGGCGAAAAGGAGCGAGAGTTGCTCATTAGTAGCCGTAACGAACCCGATGGCGTGTCAGTCGAGGTACGAGATTCAGGCCCAGGCTTCGCGCCGGCGGCTCTTGAGCGCGTGTTCGAGGCTTTCTACACCACGAAACCGGGCGGTTTGGCGCTTGGGCTGTCGATCTGCCGATCGCCTTGCCCAAAGGGGCGTCAGGACGCGATGCGCCACCCTGACCGGCCCGCTAACTATCGCGATCGCGCTGGTGTGCTTCGTACTGTTGCTGACGACAAAGATCGACACCCCATGGATGATCCTCGGGGCCGCATTCGTATCCCCCACCGCCTCATTGTTTGGCTTCATCCAGGCCTTGCGACTGGCCATGGCCGTCAAAGGCGGAAGGCCGTTTCGAACGGGAAATATTCGATCGCCGCTTTCGCCGGCAAGTCTCCGACCTCCGCGGGAATGCTCGCAAGTCCGTCGGCGACGATCAGCGGCCAGAGACGCGCCGAGCCTCCTCGCCCGAGCTTCTCCAGCAACGGAACGCCGCGGTCATCCAGAGCGGCCACCCGGACAGGGACGAATTCGAGTCGACCACTTCGGTGCGCAACCTTTTCCTTTGTCAACGCGGGGGTCGAGTGATGCGGACCGCGGTAGCTGCCGGCCAGGCTTTGCAGCATGGGACGCGCGAACAGCAACGCGCCGACGAGCGACGCGAATGGATTTCCTGGCAGCGCCAGGACCGCCATCCTGCCAATCACGCCGACCGCGAGAGGCTTGCCGGGCTTCAGCGCGAGCGACAGCTTGGTGCAAGCGCCGCCGGCGCCGCGAACCGACGCCACGATGTGATCGGCGTCGCTTCCGGAGACGCCGCCCGAACAGACCAGAAGGTCGTAGGATCGTGCTATCTGCGTCAGCCGGCGGGTTAGGCGCCCGCGGTCGTCGCGGCAGCGGCCCAGCGATGTGACGCGCAGCGCCGGCGCCTCGAGCAGCGCGGCGAGCATCGGTCCGTTGCTGTCGTGAATCTGATGCAACGCGAGCGGTTGGCCCACCGCGACGAGTTCACCCCCCGTCGAGAGGACGCCGACATCGATCCGGCGCCGCACCTTGATCTTGGAGACGCCGCTGGCGGCCAGGATTGCCGCGTGACGGGCATCGATCACCGTGCCGGTCTCAACGATCGTGGAACCGGCCTCGACGTCCTCTCCCCGCCGTCTGATGTTGAGGCCGCTTTCCGCCGCGTGGTCGAACGCGATGTTGGCCTCGACGATCCGGGCTTTTTCTTCCATCACTACGGCATCCACGCCGGGCGGGATCGGCGCGCCGGTCAGCAGCCGAACGACCTCGCCCTTATCGGGACAATCGGTTTGATTGGCGCCGGCGAAAGTCGTTCCCGCCTGCCGAAAGCTCCTCATCGTTATGGTGGCCAAGTCATCGTGGCGGATGCCGTAACCGTCCACTGCGCTTTGGTCGAACGGCGGCAACGGCATCGAGGCGGCGACGTCACTGGCTGAGATGCGGCCGGCGCTGTGGACGATCGACAGCTCCTCCGTCCCGGATACACGCCTAACGGCCGCCAACGCCACGGTGAGAGCGTCGTTGACCGTCAGGAGGCCGGTCTCCGAGCAGATGTCGGCTGTCACGAGCATGGTCTGGACCGGGCCCCGATGCGAGGCGGATCGGAAACTCCTCAAGCCGTATATACCATGCGATCGCAGCGCGACATACCAAGAAACTCCTCGGGTGGCGCGCGTTCGGCAGCGCCTTGTTCATGTCGTCGTTTCACGCTTGATCGCGCCTGCCATAGGCGCATATTCGCGGGATGGGAAAGAAACGGGGCAACGTGGCGGACGGCGTGAAGACCGTTTATCAGGTCCACGAGACGCCTGAGGCCATCCAAAGCCTACGCCAATCCAAGATTAGGCAGTTCTTCTTCGAGGCGATCGGGGCGTTTGCGATGATAGCCATAAGCCTGGCCTTCGTGTACGGGCTGTTTTGGCTGGCGGACTTAGCCATCCGTACTTTCAAAAATTCATTTTTGTAGTGAACAGAGAGGTTTTGCCCACTCGGCTTGGCTCGCCATTCAACTCGGCGCAAGAGACCCAGAATATCCCTGTGGTATTCACCGTTGTTTGGCGGCTACCGCACCGGCATTACGGAAAATCAGCTGAAGGGCGCTCCGAAGTACTGCAACGATAATTCTTGGAGCTGGACGATCGGGCCAGGACTCGTTCGGCCAATGACTACTGGTATTGCCATGTGAGACTCGGGCTCCAGTGGCAGGCGACTGGCAATGTTGGGACTTAACAACGACGTAAAGCTGTCGCGTCCACCATTTTGTTGGCCGACGCGATTGCTGCATGCGCGATCTTGTCCCAGCGCGGCGATCCGCAACCATCCGCCAACCACTCAGCCGTGGCGGGACTTCTAGCATGGCCCGTCCGCGCCCGCCCCTTGATCACGGCCAGGCCAACCTCTCCAGTCGCCCCGTCGACCCGGTTTGCGAAATTTCATCGGCCGTTCCCGGAACAGTATCGTTGCTGCGTCATTCCAGCAAAGAGCGCGGGCTCGCAGCGAACGAGGCATGATGCAGGTGTGAAGGTGTTGAGTTCCGCCCGATATATATCGGAAACCGTTGTTCGGTGCACGAACCGCTGAATAGCCATCGCACATCGGCTTGTCGTGAAATGCGGCATGGGCCCTGCGCAACGCGGCAGCAAGATTTTCTGTATTGACCGGTCCAAATTTGAAGCCGGTCGCCACCTCCCTCGCGATTGTGGCGTCATCGGCGTCAACGACGGTATCCTCGAGGCCGCGGTCGGCGCCCGAAGCATCCCTTCCCTAAGGCCCCAGCTCCCCGGCTGGGCTTTTTTTCCATATTGAGACCTTTTTTCCGTATCGAAACACTGGCCTCTCTGGGTTTTTAGGTCGTCCAGGTGACGCTTATGAGGTGCATAAAGCTTTGTTAGTGCGACCGTCATGTGCAGAGACAGATGCGTCGTTAGTAACAATCCGGTCTGAATATCTGGCCGCTGCGGAACTTCTTTCGAAATGCAGCATTGAGACAAATCTTAATCGTCTCAGCCAGGCAACCAGGAGTGCTAGCGATGGCGACCCAAATAGTGATGGATCACACGGGAGATACCCGGCACAATTTCGACGCGAAGGACGCCAAGGCAGTCCTAAAGGCCGAGGAGCGTTTCAAAAAATTGACGGGCCGAGGCTTTACCGCTGCGGTGCGTAACCCCTCTGGAGAGGTGACAGTGACGCGGACGTTTGATCCGAATGCAGAAGAGACATTGTTTCTTCCGCGCCTGGTAGGCGGCTAACTTCGCCCCATGTTCGAGCAACTTTCATTGGCGGCTCGCTGGGTGCGAGACTTGCGCGAGAAAGTCCGGTCGGCCCACCCAAATGTGAGGGAAGCGCGGGGCCTCAAGCTTTTGAAGGAATGGCTGTCGCCCGAACAGCTGGCTCAGTATAACTCGAGTGGGTTTTTCGACGTCATCGGTTGTGACAGCGGGAATCGGTACCGTGTCCACCATGGCGCGGCGATGAACGTCGTCCAGATCGATGACGTCGGCGGCATTCTCGCGGGGTGGTGCTTTATCCCGAAAGCCTGCCTGGTCGCAGGCGATGTCATGCTGGCACAAAAGATTGCCTTGGAAACCGACGAGCATGGTGCGTTGGCGGTCGCTAGAAGCTTTACGCCGAATCAAAGATCTTAAAAAAACCGAATGGTACTTCGGCTGGCCGAAAAATCGGTTGGACAATTAATACACCCAAACCCAATAGGAACCGCAGTTGATTTTCCGCCGGTGTTGAAATCTGATCAGCCGCGAATCGACTTACTTTGCCGTTTCTCCCTGGACTGCGACCCGTTGCCAATGGCGGGTTCTTTTTTGAGAAGCGCCGTCCGCGGCCTCGCGCTGGACTCGCCCGTGCGCTAGCGCGGATCGGCCGACCGGTCTATCGACCCTGGTGCAGAACCTTCGGCAGAATCATCACGATGCCGATGTCACGATTTAAAATGTCGGTCGCAATTATGAAAATATGAAGGCCGTACTTGTTTTCCATTTCATCGGCGGTTTCTTCATCTCGCGCGAAGCAAAATAGGATATCGCCATCGCACTCACTGAATTGAACACCGGGGAAAAGACGATCAAATTCCTCGGCAAGACTTAAATCTATACCGGTCAGTTGGTTCCCGCCAGCGGGACGGCCCAGCCGTGGACCCCAAACGAAAAACCCCGGCATGAAAGCCGGGGCCCCGTGATGCCGCAGCGTACATCCGGCCGCGACGATCTAATAGCCGTTAGTTTCTTGAAAAACTATAACCGAGTCCGCTTTTCCAAGCGCTTGCGCTTTTTCATTATCGTTGCTCCATTGTGTTAAGGTCGTTACGCAATTAGCGCTGTGCGACGTTTGGGTATTGCTCGTCGCTGACCTTCTCCATCCAGTCGACAGGACTGCCATTCAGCGCTTCCTGGATGGCGATATGCGTCATCGCTGTCGTGCGCGTGGCTCCATGCCAGTGCTTCTCGCCAGGCTCGAACCAGACAACATCGCCGGGCCGGATTTCCTCAATGGGACCTTCCCAACGTTGGACCCAGCCGAGGCCCGACGTGACAATCAGGGTCTGGCCCAGGGGATGCGTGTGCCAAGCGGTTCGAGCACCCGGTTCGAAGGTGACATGTGCGCCGCGGGCCCGCGCCGGCTCCGAGGCCTCGAACAAGGGATCGACGCGCACCATTCCGGTGAAATACTCCGCCGGGCCTTTTCCGGAGGGCCGTGAACCGCTTCGCTTGATTTCCATGGTCTTCTCCTCGGCAGGATGACGGCCTAACCCGATCTTTCCAAGTAGCCCAATCAATAGCGACACGTCGCCTGAGTTAAGTTCGTTGATCCGATAGCGTGCCATCAACATAGCCGCTATCTCGACAAAAAACCTGTCGGCGCTTGTAAGACAGTGGCGGCGCGATTGTCCGGCGAACGCGTTCCTGAAAACTTCCGCACCTTTAGCGTAGATCTACTGCGTCTTGTAGGTCTTCGAGCCGGGTGAGGCGCTGATGTAGCTGGTCGAACATTTCGCGCATGGTCGGGTTGGTCGCAAGATCGCGGATTAGCGCAGCCAACTCGCGATAGTGACTAATTCTCTCTTGGAGCGTTTTGCATTCTTCGCACATGGCTGACAGCTTTCGATAGATACCCAGCCATTTTGAATCCACCGCTATCTAAGTGCTGTTCTATTTTGCTCACTTTTGAAAAGTTCCGTGCAGGCCGACCTACTCCGGCGGGTGTAACTCACTGTTGGTGTTGGCTCGCTTTTAGGATCGAGTGGCATTGTGGTCGCCGTTGAAGGGTGCCTGGATAGTGTTCCCTTTTTGTTCTAGATGTCAATCTGTTCTCATGCATAATTGGGTACCCCTTTCCATCCAGACTGGTCCTTTTGAAAACGCCGGTGGTCCCTTTAGAACTTTGCACTGTCCCAATTTCCGGTGCTGATTTAGGCTAATCGACCGTAAGAAACTGGGTGAGGTCGATAATGACCAACGAGGAACTGGAAGGCCGAATTCGGGCAATTGAGGCCGTTCTGGCCGAGCTAGGAGAGGTAACGCCCGATGTTATTGGTGCGGCTAAGGCATACTTGAGAGACCCAAAACGGTGGCACGATCCAAAGATGGCAGAGATGCGCCTTCAAATCAGCGGCCATCTCGACGCACACGCGGAAAAAGCCCTCGACGATCTGAAAGCG
Source organism: uncultured Alphaproteobacteria bacterium (assembly GCA_963769365.1). Classification (GTDB taxonomy): domain Bacteria; phylum Pseudomonadota; class Alphaproteobacteria; order Rhizobiales; family Xanthobacteraceae; genus Bradyrhizobium. The sequence goes on from CAVYLU010000003.1 coordinate 33,243, forward strand.
CGCAAAAATCAAAAATGATCGGCCGCCTCAGTTAGAGGCCTCTTTTATCGTACCGATTGAATTGCGATGGTCAGTACGACAAGCCACCCTGTAACGATCAACGCTACCGCCCCGGCGGTTATTCTAGCTTTCTCTTTGGTGGTGTAAGCGCGCATTAGGCACCATCACCGCTCATGGTCAGGATGACACCAAACGTAAGGGGCAACTTCCCGCTCTCGGTTAGCCTCCAACGAGGCTGAAGCTAGAAACGCAGAAGCAGCTGTCTAAGGAGAGAACAACCATGCGATACCGCACCAACGAAGGGCTGCTGATCGAGGCCGAAACATCGCCCGATCTAGTCCGCCGTCTACGTGAGGCGAGTTGGAGTGAACAAAACCTCAGCGATCAGGCATTCATGGAGGCGGTTGCGGATCGCATGTACCAGGAAGGCATTCACGTTTCAACGATCAGCCCCGACATTTTCGTTGCTGGGCTGTTGAGCGCCGGGCTACTCACGCGCGAAATTGAAGGCACGCTGTCGAATGCAGTGAGGCAGATCGATAACTGAGGAAACTGCGATGGGCAAGTTGTACTTAGCTGGCTGTGGAGCCTCAACAGATTGTCCTCGGAAAGACCGAGGCGACTGATGGGTGTGTTCGCTTTCAAGCGATCAAACGCAGCTTCGAAGAGTACACGAGCCAAGGTCCTCAAGCTCGCGGAAAAGACTAGCAATCTTCGCGCCCTTGCTGTGAACCCGCCCGCCGATTGGTCCGTTAACCGCCGGGTCCTTGACCCGGCACTAGCGTCAATGACGCGGTGCTGGCGTCACGTCGGCCTCGATCAAGCCGACAGCCGGCAGGCCGACGCCGAGGGAAGGGCCCTCGCGGTAATGCAAGGCGGCTCAGATGCCTATATAGGTACGCCAGCGGAGGGACGAAATGACTGACAAAATCCCGGTCACCGTGCTGACCGGCTATCTGGGCGCCGGCAAGACCACGTTGCTCAACCGTATCCTCTCGGAGCCGCACGGCAAGAAATACGCCGTCATCGTCAACGAATTCGGCGAAATCGGCATCGACAACGATCTGATCATCGGCGCCGACGAAGAAGTGTTCGAGATGAATAATGGCTGCATCTGTTGCACCGTGCGCGGCGACCTCATGCGCATCCTCGACAGTCTGATGCGAAGGAAGGGCAAGTTCGACGCCATCATCGTCGAGACCACGGGGCTCGCCGATCCGGCGCCGGTGGCGCAGACCTTCTTCATCGACGAGAATGTCGGGCGGCAGACCAAGCTCGACGCGGTAGTCACGGTCGCCGACGCCAAGTGGCTCAACGACAGGCTCAAGGACGCCCCGGAAGCCAAGAACCAGATCGCCTTCGCCGACGTGATCCTGATCAACAAGACCGATCTGGTCTCGCCCGCCGAACTAAGCGAGGTCGAAGCGCGCATCCGCGCCATCAATCCTTACGCCAGGCTGCACAAGACCGAACGGGCAAAAATCCCGCTCAATGAGGTTCTAGAGCGCAACGCCTTCGATCTCGATCGCATCCTCGATCTCGAACCGGCCTTCCTCGAAGGCGAGGAGCACGACCACGACCATCATCACGAGCATGGCCACGATCACGGCGATGGCCACGATCACGATTACAAGCACGCGAACCACCCTGGCGGGCTCAAGCATTATCACGACGAGGAGATGCAATCGATCTCGCTCAAAAGCGACAAGCCGCTCGACCCGGACAAATTTTTTCCCTGGGTGCAGGACCTGGTGCAGAAGGAAGGCCCGAACATTTTGCGTTCCAAGGGCATCCTTTCCTTCAAGGGCGACGATCAGCGCTTCGTGTTCCAGGGCGTGCACATGATTCTCGACGGCGACCATCAGCGGCCCTGGAACAAGGACGAAAAGCGCGAAAGCCGCATCGTCTTCATCGGCCGCAATATGCCGGGAAAAAAGATCGCCGAAGGATTCGAGAGCTGCATTGCTTGATATGAGCGATACCCGCAGCGTACCGCCTCCGTCGTCGAACGCACGCGCGCAGTCGCTGCGCGCGGTGCGATCGTCGGGTCCATTTTCTCGGCCGTACCGCCGTCTTCGTACTCGGCGAAGAAGCGCTGCTGTTTTCCGAGCCGGACGGCGAGATGCGGCGGATGGACGTGGGTGGCGGCGCCATCCTGGCGGCGGCGAGCGATGGCGCGCGCATCGTCAGCGGCGGCGATGACGGCGAAGTGGTGACGACGGACCTGGGCTCGAGTCGCGTCCTCGGCGCCGACGCGAAGCATCGCTGGATCGATCACTGCCACGAAGAATGCGAATTGCAACGGCTCGGATTTGACCGTGCGCAGCTACCACTCCGCCAAGCACCACATGCTCGCCGTCGATCAACTCGCGACCGAGCGCGTGTTGTGCTCCGATAATGGGCCGAACGCTTCGGATCGTTGGCATGGTCGAGATGCTGTGACGCTCGCACACGAAAGGGCGAGAGACTCGGGAACACAAACTTCGACCTACACCGGCGCGTCTGCCCTCGACCCTACCGATGAGCGAGATGTAGAAACCGAATCACGGTTGAGCCGCTAAGGCGCCGCCAGACGAAAGCGGCGGAAACAGATATGCTCAACCTACCGCACCACGTCTCGACTCTACGGTTCGTCGGAAGGTCTTGAGAAGATTATAAGCAAAAGCCCGACCACGGCTATGCCGGCGCCGTAATAGACCCATCGGGTATGGCTGATCATGAAGCTCTCGGCGGGATAGGTGAAAAAGCGGGAGCCCTGTCCCATGAAGCCCAGTCCCGCGATCAAAGCGAGAACTCCGATGGCTCTCAGTAGAGCGTGCATTCTAAGGCGATGTCCCAGATTTTGTTGAATTAGGCGAAACAAGAAGCGTCGTCAGCGGTTGAAACTGCGGTTATCGACGTGGTCGATGAGCCAATCTCGGGTGTTATGCGCGTAACCGCGATTGAGGAGACCCGTGTTACGTTGCGCGATCCAGACGCTCGGACGCCCCGTGATATTCCCGAGCCAGATAGTTTCGGTGGGTAAGTATGCTTATTGAGGTAATGCGCGGTTTTGCAAGCCTCGAGTTCCGAACGACCGATCGCCCTTGATGGCGGCAAGTACCGCCTTCTACCGCCTTCGCTTTGAAAGCCGGCGTGTGGTTCCGGCGCGGTCGTCTCTGCATAGTCTTTTCCTGATTCGCAGGCTAAAGCGTCCCGTAGTCAGGCAGAAACTCCACCTATCGCACTGTGCAGATTTCCGGGACCAGTTCTGACCGATGGGGTCTCGGTCGCTGGTACCTTAAAGGCGCTGCCGGAGACGCCGCCAACGTCATCCTCAGTACCGTCGGCAACAATCTCCGCCTCGTCATCGCCCGGCTGAGGCTTCTTTTGCACCTACTACTGATCGCGCTCGCCCGCGTCTTCGCCATCCCGATAGCGCTCAATCCGGTTTCTTAACGGCCGACTAAGCAGCAGCCTTGACCTCAATCTTCTTCTCCGGCTTCTGCGCCGCGGGCTTCATCGGCAGCGTCACCGTGAGCACGCCCTTCTTGAAGCTTGCCTCGATTTTCTCGGCGACACCTGCAGGCAACGCGGGCCTCAGAATCGGATGCTGCTTGTGAGCCGTCAATCGGCGGAATGACTGCACCAATGCGATCGAGAGTTCTGATTGCCGTGCTGCGGAAGGTCTGCCACAGCATCACCGTACCCTGGTTCGGCATCAGGATCGACGCCATTCCCGGCCTGACCGAAACCCGGTTCAAGGCGACGCGCGAATCGGACGAGCGGGCAACGAATCCAGTTTCAACATGCTCGGGGTGCTGTGTCGCAACCGGCAATTGCAGCACCGTAGCGGTTTGGCCAGCGACCAGCCGCGTGAGCTTCAAAACTTGCCCATTTGGAAATTCCAACGCATCGTGCTGAACGTGCGGATCGTTCACATCGATCTGCCGAAAGCTTGCGACCTTGTGATTCACACGGGCTTTGCCAAAAAAGCTGAAGGCGCGATCGTACCGGACATCGTCGTCGAAAGCCAGTTCCGTTCCGGGCAGCAGGCAGACCGCCACCCCGGGTGGACTGTCATGAATTACGAGCTTGGCACCGAGTTCGCCGACGGCGGTAAAGCCACGCGTGCTTGAATTCGCAAGTTCCGTGGTAACCAGCTTGTCCGCGACCCTGGCAGGCCGCGAGGAGACGTGATGCAGACTGTAGTCGCACATGAAGGGCTCCTCTAGTTCGGACTAGGTATTCCCCACATTAGTATTAAGACCCGCGATGCGCCTCGTTCCGCCAATTTCTCACTCACCATAGGCGGTTGCGTGCACTGATCCAATCATGCTTTTGGCATGCATGAAATCTATCACGGCATCGGCGTTCGCGTCAACTCCATTTGCGACGAGATGCTTGCTGGCGTGAGCGACGAGCCCGCTTTGAGGACCGGCAGGTGCAGACCCCTCGACCACCGTACCGGGCTGCCCGACGTGCTGGCAGCGATCCACCCTCACTTCACGGCTCTCTATGCAGAGAGGCCAGAACAGTGCTTGAATTCACTCCAGTCGGGGAATCATCTAGGGAATCCTAGGTAAATGTCTAATTCCGGTGCGGTTTCTTGGATTTGAAGTTCCTATTGTCCGAGACCGAACAGACGGGAGTCCCAAGTTCGCGCTATTTTTTTTAGATGCCGGCGACGACAAATCTCGACCACGAGCTACTGCCGATCCACCGTCCGCGTTGTCCCTTTTGCATTTGCAAAACGCGAATGATAACAGCTGCCATCGCGGCGGGACCGCAAGGCTTCGAGCAGCGATACGAGCGTTCCGCTGACTGTAGGAACTTCAAATCCACCGCGCTGGTGCGAGGTTCGGAGAGATGCGACGGCCGACCATGGCGAACTCGAATACGCACCTGCGACAGGCAACGACTATCCTGCGCACGAGCAGACGTGTCGCTCCTTCGTCACCCTGGTGAAGGTCGGCATCGCCGTGGTGGCCATCACCGCCATCCCGATGGCGTATTTCCTGACGTAGGCAAGTTGCGGCTTTGCCGCTCAAGCGACGGAGGCCTCCGCCGGCTGCTCGGCAGGCCCTGCCGGCGCGAAGCTCCTCGGGCGGCGGCTTGTGGCCGCCGAGCAAATTGCTGCAGTGTTAAGACGCACGAAGGTTGTAGTACTAGGTGATTCCGGATAAGGAGTCTGGACCGACGCTAATTCGAACGCCTTTCTAGCCGACCCTAGCTTTTTAGATCCCGGTCGGGCCTCACGGTGAAGAAGAAGAAAATGCGGCTGACGCTTCATACAGATTATGCTCTGCGCGCCCTGATTCGAGTCGCGATGGCGGACGGCAAGCTGGTAACGATCAACGATATTGCGCAAAGCTTCGATATCTCAAAGCAGCATTTGATGAAGGTCGTGAACGATCTCGGCCGGAAGGGTTATCTCGATAACGTGCGCGGGCGCAACGGCGGCATCCGGCTGCGTCGCCGGCCGCGCGATATCAATATCGGCCAGGTGGTGCGCGACACCGAGGAACTCGATGTTATCGGCTGCCTGGGGCAGCGCGGGTATTGCCCGATTGAGCGTGTCTGCGTGCTGCGCGGCGTGTTACGCGATGCGGCCGAGGCGTTCGTTGCGGAATTGGAGGCGTACACGCTCGCCGATCTGATCAAACCGCGGAGGGAGTTGTCGTCCTTGCTGCTGCTCGATCAGCACGCGGCGCGTCGCTAGTAACAAAGGTTCCGACGGGGGCCACCCAGGCTGTCCTCCCCAAAACCTGCTTCGCTTGTGGCGGTGGTGCAATCCCAGCGCCCGCCAGCACGGGTATCTTGTCACCGTGATCCCGTCCTCGCGGATGAAGTCGAGCAGATAAAGCTTAGCGTGTTGGCCGAGCGCCGTTAGCGCGGCGTTGGCCGGTACCGCGTTCCGATCTGGCACGACGACCTTGGTGCCTTCGTCCAAGAAGAGTTCTGCGATTGCAAAGCCGATCACGGCATTGGCGAACTGTCGGACGCCAGCAGCGGCGCTCGCTGGCGCTGACGCCCGGGATCGAAACTGCGGGCGAGAGCACCCGCGCGACCAGCTCGTGATGTCGGCGATCGAGGATGCCTCGGTGCGGACGGGCGGCCGCTTCCCGCGTGGTGCAGTCCAAGATGTTCCGGTCACGCGGGACGGCTGGGTTGATTTGGCGGCGATGGCAGAGGCCATCCGGCGGGCATCCCGGCCGCTGGTCTTGCTCATGCTCGCCAACAACGAGACCGGGGTCGTGCAGCCGGTGGCGGAGGCAGCGGCGATCGTGCACGCGGCCGGCGGCCTGTTCCGTGTCGACGCGGTGCAGGGTCCGGGGCGTAGCGATTGCGAGATCGGCGCGCTCGGCGCCGACTTGATCAGGCTCTCGGCCCACAAGATCGGTGGACCGAAGGGCGTTGGCGCCCTTATCCGCCGCAATGAAGATATCCATTTCCCGGAGCCGCTGATCCGCGGGGGCGGCCAGGAGCGCGGCCTGCGCGCCGGCACCGAAAATGTCGCCGGTATCGCAGACTTCGGGGCGGCAGCCGCGGCGGCGCAGCGCCATTTTGCCGCCGAGGCCGTGCGCACATGCTGGCGTTGCGCAACCCGTTGGAATCCGGCCTCAAGGCGATTTCGCCGCATGCCGTGAACTTCAGGACGTCTGCCGAACACCACATTATTCGCGGTCGAAGGCATGAAAGCCGAAACTGCGGTCATCGCCTTCGGTCTTGAGGGCATCGCCGTTTCCTCCGGCGCCGCCTGTTCCTCGGGCAAAGCGCGGCCCTCCCATGTGCTTGCGGCCACGGAGATTTGCGCTCGTGCGCGCCGCGGTGCGCGTGAGCCTGAGTTGGAGCACCGGAGAGGCCGATATCGAACGCTTTCTTGCCGCTTGGAGAAGGCTTGCAAGTGCGCTATGTAGAGGACGCTACCTAAATGGCTGCATTGGCGAACGTTTCACGACCGTTCGAATGGTCAAACGGCCAACATGGCGTGACCGGCAGAGGACAAGTCCGAGCCAGAACCCATGTCCACCACGCGCGGCCGAGGTGGATATTCTGGCGCAGGCCGCTCGTCAAAGCGCAGGAGTTTTTCACATGATGGACGAAGCGAAAACAGCTGGAACGGAAAGCGCTCTCCCGGCTGGAGCTGGCGGCGCCGCGGCCGTCGCCGATGCGGCGGAACGGCCACCGACCATCCCGGCGGACGAAATGGCGCGCATGGGCGACGAAATCGTCGGCGCGCTCAAGACAGTCTACGATCCGGAAATTCCCGCCGATCTCTACGAGCTTGGTCTGATCTACAAAGTCATCATCGATGACGACCGCTTGGTCAACATCGACATGACGCTGACGTCGCCGAACTGTCCGTCGGCGGCCGAGCTGCCGGGCCAGGTGAAGAACGCGGTCGCGGGCGTGTCCGGCGTGCGCGACGCCAAGGTCACCATCGTCTGGAATCCGCCGTGGGACCCCAGCCGCATGTCGGACGAGGCGCGCACCGAGCTCAATATGTGGTGACGAATATCTTGTTGCGTTGCGCCGTCAATCCTGGCCTATCCGATAATGTTAAGTCAGTTCAGGTTTTTGAGCTGTTGCAAATTGCAGCTGACGCGTTGGCCCATACCGAGCGGCGCGCGGAGGATGGGACGATGGCCGCTGCCCGGTCTAGACCTCAAGTAATGCGGCTTACCGAAGCCGCAGCTGATCGCATCAAGGCGGTTATGGCGAAAGCCGACCGTCGGATCGTGGTGGCGTCAAGAACGGCGGCTGCGCCGGCATGAGCTACTACATGGAATACGCCGAAAAGAACGAGCCGCTCGACGAGGTGATCGAGGACAAGGGAGTGCGGATTCTCGTCGATTCCAAGGCGGTTTTATTCCTGCTCGGCACCGAGACGGACTACAAGATCGAGAAACTGTCCGCGCAATTTACCTTTAGCAATCCGAACCAGACTGCGACCTGCGGCTGCGGGGAATCCGTGCAGATCGAGTTGGCGAGCGAAGCGTCGTAGCGCGGGCAATCTCACTATGATGGCTACTGCCGGAGCCACGTGCGCCAAAACAGCGAAATCATGGGGCTACGCGCCATTTGCGTCAGAAGAGGCCGCCCCTTGCGGAGCGATCCTGACGGCTACCCGCGTCAACCGCCGGCGCCTCAGCCTCTTCGGCCTTCGGCTTGCGCATGACGATCTGCGGGCCCGGGATCAGCGGCAGATAGTCGAGCTTCAGGGAGAAGCCGTCGCCGTCCCAGGCGGCGTCGATGGCGCTCTAGAACTTGTGTTTGCTCTCGTTCGTCACGGCATAAACGCGGTGGCTGGGAAGATTGGCTTTCGTTGTTTAAGCTGAAGCCCGTGATCTTCGGCAGTAGTCCCAACCGCCGAAGATGGCGAAATGGTTCCGAGCGAGCGCACATAGTGGAAGTGCGCCACGACGTAATAAGTGCCGTGCAGCTTGCGGTCGACGCCGCGCCCGCCTGCTTCAGCTTGTGAAAGAAGGTCGCAAACATCGCTCATCCGGTCCGGTCGCGCGCAGAGTCGAAGCAAATGATGGAGTGCACCTTGCACCCGTGCAACACGGCTAACCGTCCGGAGAAATATTTCTTGCGTTACATCGTAATATGGGCTTTTTTTATCAAAGATTTATTCTTCACGGAGAACAAAAATGGCGGCTCCATCATCATCGGGTGTGGCCGAAGGCGACCTACGTCTGGTTGCGCTCGCGCTCATCGCCGAGGCGCCCCGTCGCGGCTACGAGATCATCCAGCTGATCGAGGAGCGGACGGCCGACTGGTACTTGCCAAGTCCCAACATCGTCCATCCGATGCTGGGCAATCTTGCGGAAGCTGGCTATCTGACCGCGTCTGCCGACCCCCCGAGGCTTTACACGATCACCGACGAAGGCCGCGCCTATCTTGAGCAGAACCGCGATCGCGCCGATGCTGTCCTCAACCGCCTGACGGCGCTCGGCGAACGGGTCAACCGCTGGCGGAAGGCCCTCGGAATAGCGGATAGGCTGAAGGAAGCGGATGCGGACGCCACAGAAGGCCTGTTGGATGTCCTCGCCCGCGCGGCCATGCAGCGAAGATAAAAAACCTCGCGCAGACGCACGGCCTCGATCCGCCTTGCGGCGAATCGACAAAAGTGATGTCGCCGCCATGCGAGTCGCGCAATGTGGCGCGCGATCGCCAAGCCGAAGCCGCTGCCGCCACTGCTTCTGGTTCGGCGAGGATCAGAGGCGTTACGTCGTGACGGCAGCCAACGCCGACGTTGTGGCACGGCCGGCCCTGGCGGCCGCGGACCCGATCAGGCGATTTGGCGCCACCGGCGGAGGGTTATCGCCGTTGTAGGGCAACGGCGTCACCGCGAAGGCGACCGCCTGAGACTTCAGCGCTCTTTTGCGGCCGCGTGCCGTCGCCGCGCGGGCCTCCAGCGCATTTCGCAGCTCCGGGGGTGAAATGAACGTCTTGGGGCGTCAGCGCGAGTAATATTCGACCACCAGGGGCGGCTCCATCATCACCGGGTTGAGCACTTCCGAAAGCGTCGGCACCCGCATCACCTTAGCATGGTCGACATCGATCTAGTCGGGCATATTCCGCTTGACCTGCGCGGTCGCCTCCAGCACCAGGGCCAGCTGCTTCGACTTGTCCTTGACCTCGACCGCATCGCCGACCTTGATCCGGAAGCTCGGAATCGTCACCCGCCGGCCGTTCACCCGCATGTAGCCGTGACGGATGAACTGGCGGGCGGCGACGACCGTCGACATGAACTTGGCGCGATAGATGACCGTGTCGAGACGCCGCTCCAGCAGATCGACCATGTGCTCGCCGTTGTCGTCCTTGAGCCGCCGCGCCTCGTCATAGATGCCGCGGAAATGCCGCTCCGACATGTTGGCGTAATAAACTCGTCGAGTATGCAGTTCAGCGAAAAATGCAAAGTTACGTGTACGAAAAATGCAAAGTTAGGTGTACGAGAAATGCAGAGCTACGAGTAAGAGCCTTTAATTTCCGAATTCGTTTCCCGGCTTGCTGCGACAAATCCGCATTCTTTTGATTCGAGGGCTGTGAGCGTATCAGAAAACGAGGTCTTGACGCGTCACAGCGCCTACATCATGCGGTAATTGAGGTCGAACATGATCCATAGGGTGCCGCCGACCAGAATGAGGAGCACGACGGCGGCGAAGCACAACGCGATCAGTTTATTCTGCGACGACGGTTTCAAGTCGAGGTGCAGAAAGTACCGCAAGTGTACGACGACCTGAGTGATCGCGGCAACGCCGATGATGACAAAGATCTGTATCGGCCGCAGCGTGCGAGCGGCGACGAGGCCGAACGGAATCGCGGTCAGCACCAACGCTAGAACGGCGCCGACCAAGTAGGGCTTAATCGTGACTTCCCCGCCAGGCGGCGAGGTCGGCATTTCAGACAATTGCGGCGGGGCCGCCATGCTAGAGAATCCCCGGCAGGTAAACGACGGAGAAGACGCTGATCCAGACGATAACGAGGAAATGCCAGAACAGGCCCAGCCGGTAGAGGCGGGAGGCGACGAATGGGTTCAGCCCGCGCAACGCGACCTCGCATCCCAAGAGGACGATCCAGACCAGGCCGACGCTGACGTGAGTGCCGTGGGTGCCGACCAGCGTGAAGAAGGCCGAGAGAAAACCGCTGCGCCACGGGCCGGCGCCGGCGACGGCCATGCCGTAGAATTCCGAAATCTCCATGGCGACGAAGCCGAGTCCGAGCAGGAACGTCACGCCCAGCCAGGTCAGTGTGCGCCAGCGTTGCACGGCGACGATGGCAACGCTGGCGAAACCGAAGGTCGTGCTGCTTGCCAGCAGCAGCATGGTTTCCGCAAAGGTGTGCGGGAGCCGGAACAACGTGTGCCCGCCAGGCCCGTCAGCGGTGTTATGCGACATCACCACAAAGGTCGCGAACAGCAACGCGAAGATGATCGCGTCGCTCATCAGGTAGATCCAGAAGCCGTATGCCTTTTCGTCGATGGCGCGTTCGGCTACTTCGGCTTCGGTTTCATCGCCGTGACCGGCGGTGATGACGGCGTCGGTCACGTCAGCGCCCCGGGTGCGAGTGTGGGGGCCATGGTGCGGCGGTTCTCGATCGCTTCGACTTCGCTCGCCGGGATGCGGTGCTTGGCATGATCACGGAATGTCTGCGACAGCACCGCAGCAAACATGCCGAGCCCGCCGACGGCGGCCAGCCACCAGATTTGCCAGATCATCGCAAAGGCGAACGCGAACGACATCGCTCCAAGCACGACCCCGGCGCTGCTATCGTCGGGCATGATGATGTCGTGGAAGCGGGCGGGTCTGTGGCCCGCCGTCCCCGCCTGCTTCATGGCCCACCATGGATCGATGCCGTGCACGTGTGGCACGACGGCGAAATTGTAGGCCGCCGGCGGCGAGGCGGTCGCCCATTCCAGCGTCCTGCCGTTCCACGGATCGCCGGTCGAGACTGCAAGCGCGGCGCGGTCGCGGATGCTGGCGGCGAGCTGGATGGCGAGGAAAGTGATGCCACACAGGATGAAGAGGGCGCCGAATTCGGCGGCGATGAGATACGGCTGCCAGCCGGCGACATAGTAGCGATCGAGGCGTTGCGGCATGCCCATGAAGCCGAGAATATACAGCGGCATGAAGGCCAGACAGAAGCCGACGATCCAGGCCCAGAAGGCCCGCCGGCCCCATTTTTCCTCGAGCCGAAAGCCGAACGCCTTGGGGAACCAATACTGGTAGCCGGCGAAATAACCGAACAGCGCGCCGGGGATCAGCAAGTTGTGGAAATGCGCCACCAGGAAGGTTGTATTGTGCATGTCGACCGGCGCTACTGCGAGCAAAACGCCGGTCATGCCGCCAATGACAAACGTTACGATAAAGCCGAGCGTAAACAGCATCGGCACAGAGAATTGCACCCGGCCGCGATACATCGTGAATAACCAGTCGAAAATCGTCACGCCTGTCGGCACGGCGATCAGCGGGGCCATCCTACCAAAGAAGGCGTTCACGTCGGGGGTGGCGCCCATGGTGAAGAAATGGTGCAGCCCGACGCTGAGCGAGAGCACGGCGATGACCGCAGTCGCGTAGACCAGCGACTTGTAGCCGAACAATCGCCTGCCCGAGAACGTCGCCACGACTTCGGAATAGACGCCAAACGCCGGCAAAATCAGGATGTAGACTTCGGGATGGCCCCAGATCCAGAACAGGGTAACATAGTTCATTATGTTGCCGCCGTCGCCATTGGTGAAAAAGTGCATGCCGAGATAGCGGTCGAGACCAAGCAGCGCAGCGACAACGGTCAAAGCCGGGAAGGCGAACACTATCAAGATGTTGGTACACAGCGCCGTCCAGGTGAACAACGGCATCATCATCAGCCGCATGCCCGGCGCGCGCCGCTTGACGATAGTGACTAGGAAATTGATCCCGGTCAGCATCGAGCCGACGCCGCTGACTAGGATCGCCCAGATCCAGTAATCGACGCCGACGCCCGGACTGAACTGCGCTTCCGAGTAGGGCGGGTAAGCGCTCCAGCCAGCGGTGGAAAACGTGCCGATGACGAGCGAGATCATAACCAAAGCGGCGCCGGACGCGGTCAGCCACAGGCTCGCCGAGTTCATGAACGGGAACGCCACGTGGCGCGCACCGATCTGCTGCGGAACGACGACGTTGAACAGGCCGACCAGGAACGGCATCGCGACGAAGAAGACCATGATGGTGGCGTGGGAGGTGAAAATCTGATCGAAATGGCCCGGCGGCAGATAGCCATCCGAGTCGAGTGCGACCGCCTGTTGGGTCCGCATCATCAAGGCATCGATGAAGCCGCGCACCAACATGATCAGCGCCAGCGCCACGTACATGATGCCGATCTTCTTATGGTCGAGGCTCGTCAGCCATTCGGTCCACAGATAGCGCCATTGGCCGAGCCAAGTGATGAGCGCAACCACGCCAACTGCACCGAACACGGTGATTAGTGCGCCGCCCATGGCGATGTCACTGTAAAACGGCAGGGCGTCAATCGTCAGCTTACCGAGCATGTTCAGTAGTCTTCGGACAGGGTGGGGGTGCTGTCGCGATTTGTGTTGGAATTGGGTGATGCATTCACCAGCATTTTCGAGAGTACCGAGTAAGGCCGCGAGGTCAATTGAAATTGCTGGCGCGTCCGAAGGGATTCGAACTCCTGACCTCTAGAGGCAAAGCACGAAAGGCCGAAACGAAATGAGTGACCAGACGGAAGCGGTTTTTCCCGCTTTCCGCTCCCAGACATTCCCTGCTGGATCAGGTTTGAGTCTGCTCTTGAGGCAAGAGCGGACATGTCCGCGCTTCCAGCCTATGTCCGCTTCTCTAATCGGCCGTTTGAGGTCAAGCGCTTTTAGGCTATCCGCCACCCGATGTCTGCCGTACCTTTGAAAGCGGCCCAATGCCGGACCTCACCAGAGGTCCGTTTTGGGCCAGGAACTGCCATAACCGATCAGAGGTCGTCTGCAAGAGGTGCAGATTCTCAGCGGGCGCGGCAGATCGGGAATGTCTTTATTACTTCTTCATGGTCGACGTCATCATCAGGTACAAAACCACGGCCACCGCATGTTAAGCATTGACGTTCATTGTCCGTATCTTTGTCAACGACACCATCACCATTACAGTCTGGACAAGTTTTCAACATAACCGAATTCTTTCAGACCAAGACGGAACGCATCTAAGAACTGCGGGTACTCCCCTTCGCCAGTGCCCGCTTGTAGAGCGGCTCGGCATCGGCGTAGCGACCCTGGGCGCTGTACAGGTCAGCCAGATCGTTCAGCGATTGCGCGACATCGGGGTGATCGGGGCCGAGCGCTTTCTCCCGGATCGCCAGTGCCCGCTTGTAGAGCGGCTCGGCATCGGCGTAGCGGGCCTCTTCTTTGTAGAGTGAGGCCAGATTGTTCAGCGCCGACGCGACAGAGGGGTGATCGGGGCCGAGCGCTTTCTCGAAGATCGCCAGTGCCCGCTTGTAGAGCGGCTCGGCATCGGCGTAGCGACCCTGAGTGCTGTAGAGGTCGGCCAGACTGTTCAGCGATTGCACGACATTGGGGTGATCGGCCCCGAGGGCTTTTTTCCAGGTCGCCAGCGCCCGCTTGTAGAGTGGCTCGGCATCGGCGTAGCGACCCTGGGCGCTGTACAGCTCGGCCAGATCGTTCAGTGCCAGCGCGACAGAGGGGTGATCGGGCCCGAGCGCTTTCTCATTGATCGCCAGCACCCGCTTGTAGAGCGGCTCGGCATCGGCGTAGCGACCCTCTTCTTTGTAGGATTCGGCCTGATTGTTTAGCGTCGCCGCAAGGATGATATCGAACAGAGCCATGAGCGGTGGAACTCCTGACGCACGGGCGAGTTTAGCAAAAAAGTGGACGCCGGAATGCCCTAATTCGCTCTAGATTTTCCAATTCTCGGCATTTAGTCCCGCGAGTTTGAGGTCGGCTACGGGTTAAAAGCCCGATCAGAACATTTCCGCTTTGCCGTCATAAGCCGACATCGCCTTTATGAATGAGTACACGCCCTAGTTCAAGAATATGTCCCTGACTGTTCGCTAACGGCCAGTAGATGTGATTGACCGTTAGACGTTTGAATTTCTAGGGCTTGTTACGCTCCGGTTCGGGCAATTGATAAAGACGATACCATTCCCGATACAATTGATTTGGAAACTCTCTCTCGTAATCGCGCGCCTCTCTGATGTAAAACTTGAACGCGGTTAAACGCGGTTACATGCAGGCGCGGCAAAATATGTTCGACCTGTTGAAGAAAGGCAAAACGGAAGTTGCGTCGCCCGCTTGGCAAGCTTCGGTCGGCGTTTCGATGATTGTGCCGTGTTTTTTACGTTTCGATGATTGTGCCGTGTTTTTTAATTGGCATGAAAACTCTCCCTCAAATTTTCGGCGCTTGGCCTGCCCGGTCAAATACCGGTGTTTTTTCGATATCATCCGGCGCGGCAGCAGAAGCCGTGTCTTCTGCAGCGCGCCGCAACGACTCGGTCGTGGCGTCCATGCCATCAGTAGTTTCGTGTTGTGCGGTCTTGCTGGAACCTGTTCACCTGTTTCGGCAACAATGGGTCGCGATTGCTCTGTGGCATTTTCGTCTCCCTGTAACGACCAATCGGCCCGGTCGTCTTCCGTTCCGCAGTACAGCCGCTTTTTTGCAATCTCGCAGCGCATTAACTGAGCCACCGGCCATCCGGTGCGCTGCCACATTTTGAGCCGACTAGTGATTGAGGGCCGCGCCGATAGCGATTTCCACCGTGCGGTGTTATTGACTTCCGATGGCATCCTTCCTGAGTTCGATCCTGCTTCCCATTGCCGTCGGCGCCGTCGCGCTGGTGCTGATGCTTGGTCTCATCAATATGATGCAGGGCGGCTCGCCGAACCGATCGCAGAGCTTGATGCGGTTGCGCGTGCTGTTACAGTTTGTCGCGATCGTCATCACGATGCTCGCGGTCTGGGCGATGGGACGCTAACGGCGGACGGGGGACAAAGACATGGCTCGCGAGTGGGAGCGCTCCCACGCAACCTGTGCGCACCCGGACATACAGGCACAAGATCGAAGCGCGATGTTTTGGTTCATTTCTACGAAGTCGGCTTCCCTTTACACCGGCTATCCTCATATATCCGCCTTCGCCCGCTGGATCAAAATTGGCCTTCGACTGAACCGACAGACCGGGCATAGCGGCGTGCACGCCGTTGCTCTGCCATCCGGGTTGCGGTAATCACACGGCGAGAAGCCAATCTTGACGAAAGACACCGATGGCAGATCGTAGCGAAGTGGCCTACACGACCGCGGGCGGCAACGATTATCCGGCCCACGAGCAGACCTATGAAGGTTTCATCATGCTGGTGAAGTACGGCACCGCGACGGTTGCCCTGGTCCTGATACTGATGGCGTTCTTTTTGACCTGAACCGCGTCAGTTTCTTGCTCGTTATGGTGCTCGGCCTACTCGGATCCAATCAGGTCGCCGCCATCCGTTCCCTGCGATACAGCACCGCCAGATCGATCAGTCCGGGCATCAGACTGGTATGATCGGGATCGAACCATTCTAGATCATAGACCAATGCGGTAGCTGCCTCCGGGATCGATGGCCGCAACGTAGCCTGCTATTTCCGTCAGCGTGAGCCCGATATCAGGCGCACCGAGATACATGTTCGCGACGCCGGCGCCCGTAACATAGACGGCGTCATAGCCAAGATCCTCGATGATCCGCGCAAACAGGCCATTCGCGGCGCCAGCGACAGGCGTGGTCATGCAATTATTGGCGAGGGGCGTTGCAGTCGAACTGCTAGAATGCATGCACGACTTGTCAATTCTCGCGTGGCCGCTTTTGGCGCAAAGCGGGCGTTGGTGCTGCGCAAACGAGCCCCCAATAGCTTGTATTTGGCAGCGGCGCTGTCGCGCTGCTTGCTATGTGCTAGCTGAAAACTGCCGGCTGTTTTTCTAGTGTCCCAATCTCATTGAAACCATTGGGAAGAACGGGCGAAATCGTGCAAGATGTTTTGCCTTCAGGGGGCAGGATTTCAGCCTCGAACTATAGATCATCGCATCCGGGAGGGCCGCGTAGGTTACGGTAAGGCTGACGCGGCGGAATTCGTCGTGCGCTGGATTGTGCGCGACCGACCGCAAGGGCGATGGCAGCGGGTCAGGCGCGGCCGCGAGGCGCTCGATCAGGTGCGCGATCAGCGCGTGCGTCTCTGCGCTGCAGCTGCCACAGCCCAAGACCCGTGAACAACGCCACCATCAGCTGCGCCGGGTCGCCGGTGTCACGCTCATTTCGGTTCGCGGTCGATGAACTGGCCCGGAGCCGCCTTGTGATGGAATTGCAGCGCGATCAACAGCGATTTCATCGCGCGCAGCGGCAGCAGGGTGGTCGCAACGATCAGCGGCAGCCAAAGCGCCGCATGCACCCAGTACGGCGGCTGGTACTTCACTTCGACGATCAGGGCCGCAGCGACGACGATCGCGCCGGCACCCATGATGATGAAGATGGCAGGCCCGTCGCCGGTATCGATGAAGGCATAATCGAGCCCGCACGTTTCGCATCGTGGTCTCAAGGCGAGGAATCCCGCGTAGAGCTTGCCCTTGCCGCAGCGTGGACAGCGGCAGGCGATGCCACGCAAGGCGCTTTGGATAACGGTGACGGTTTCGTCGGACATAAGCAGGGCCTCTCACGTTGCCTAAAGCAAAAAGGGCGGCCTTGGCCGCCCCTTCTAGCACAGCTGAGGCGCGAACTATTCGCCCATCACGCCGACGCGGCCGCCGCCGGTGCCCCAGACGTAGATGCAGATGAACAGGAACAGCCAGACCACGTCGACGAAGTGCCAGTACCAGGCGGCGAATTCGAAACCGAGATGCTGGGTCGGCGAGAAATGCCCGGCATAGGCCCGCGCCAGGCAGACGATCAGGAACATGGTGCCGATCAGCACATGGAAGCCGTGGAAGCCGGTCGCCATGAAGAAGGTCGCGCCATAGACGTTGCCCGAGAAGTGGAAGGCCGCGTGCGCGTATTCATAGGCCTGGACGGCGGTGAAGCTGGCACCGAGCAGGATGGTGAGGATCAGGCCGTATTTCAGGCCCTGGCGGTCGTTTTCCAGGAGCGCGTGGTGGGCCCAGGTCACCGTGGTGCCGGAGGTCAACAGCAGCAGCGTATTCAACAGCGGCAGGTGCCAGGGATCGAATGCCTCGATACCCTTCGGCGGCCAGGAGCCGGGCACGGTGCAGGCGCCCATCTGGGTGCCCACGCCGCAGCCGAACACCGCGTCGCGGGTGGCGTGCACCGCGTCCGCCGGGAACAGCGCCGAATTGAAGAAGGCCCAGAACCAGGCGACGAAGAACATCACCTCGGAAGCGATGAACAGGATCATGCCGTAGCGATGGCTGATCTGCACCACGCGGGTGTGATCGCCCTTGTATTCCGCCTCGCGGATCACGTCGGCCCACCAGCTCGCCATGGTGTAGAGCACGCCGATGACGCCGACGCCGAACACGATCGGGGCAGCAGCGGTGATGTGGTGCATCCAGAGGATCGCGCCGACCGCCATGATGAAGGTCGAGACGGCGCCGACGATCGGCCACGGGGAGGGATCGACGAGGTGGTAGTCGTGCTTGACTTGCGCCATAGCCATTTTCGGTCTCTCCGTTAGTGGTGCCGGTCCATTCGGCACGTATTCGTCTCTAAGGTCTCATCCCGGGATCGTTTCCGGCGCTCAAAGGTTGCCCTTTGCGCGGTCGGGTTCGCCCGCGGCAACCGGCCTGGGGACCGGGTCGCGCACGTGATAGAAGGTGTAGGACAGCGTGATCGTGTTCAGGCCGTCATTGTCATGGTCAGAAGCGATGGAAGGATCGACATAGAACACCACCGGCATCTCGCGCTTTTCGCCTGGCGCAAAAGTCTGCTCGGTGAAGCAGAAGCAGTTGATCTTCTGAAAATAGGCGCCGACCGTCAGCGGCGCCACGTTATAGGCGGCCTGCCCGGTGGTGGCCCGGGCCGACTGGTTGGTCACGGTATAGTAGACGGTGACGACCTGACCGATATTGACTTCGATCTCGGTCTGCTCCGGCTCGAATTTCCACGGCAGCCCGGGCGCGACGTTGGAATCGAAACGCATCGCGATCTTGCGCGCAAGCGGTGCTGCCGACGGCGCCGAGGTTGCGACCTGGGTGGTGCCGTTGAAGCCGGTGGCGCGGCAGAACCAGTTGTAGAACGGCACGGCGGCGTAGGACGCGCCCACCATCGCGACCACCACCGCGCCGCAGATGGCAGCCACCAGCGCATCGCGGGTGAGCCGCGGCGCCTTGGTCTTTTTGGTGGTCTCCTGCTCCATACCCCTCACAACGGCCGGCTCAGAACGGCCGGGCCCTTGAAAATGACCGCGAAGAACAAGGGCACGAGCACGCCGAGCGCGATGGCGATCGAACGCTGGCGGCGGCTCTTGAGTTGCGCCTCGGTGAGGACAATTCCTTCTTCTGGCTTTCGCTTCTCGTCCATTCGTATCCCATCCGCCCCTACCAGACCAAAGGTGCAATGGTGCGTACAACGACTTCGATCAGGAGCGTCGCGAACAGCGCGAATAGATAAAGGATGGAAAAAGCAAATAATTTTCGCGTGGCGCGGAGCGATTCGGAGCGCTCGCGGCGGCGGTAGACATTGAACGCAAGCGCCAGCATGCCGGCGCCGAGGATGAGCGAGGTGACGCCATAAACCCAATCGAAATAGCCGAGCGGCCAGGGTGCGGCGGCAATCGCCACCAGCACGATGGTATAGAGCAATATCTGCAGCCGCGTCGCATCGGGGCCAGCGACCACAGGGAG
Organism: uncultured Alphaproteobacteria bacterium; assembly: GCA_963769365.1. GTDB lineage: Bacteria > Pseudomonadota > Alphaproteobacteria > Rhizobiales > Xanthobacteraceae > Bradyrhizobium. The sequence goes on from CAVYLU010000003.1 coordinate 52,542, forward strand.
CATCGGCACGCCGGCGCGGGCATAATCGTCGGAGCGGAACAGCGCCAGCGCCCAGAAGTGCGGCGGGGTCCAGAAGAAGATGATGAGGAACAGAAGCAGCGGCTCGACTGAGATCGAACCGGTGGCGGCGACCCAAGCCACCACCGGCGGCAGCGAGCCGGCGGCGCCGCCGATCACGATGTTCTGCGCGGTACGGCGCTTCAACAGCATCGTATAGATCACGACATAAAAGAAGATGGTGAAGCCGAGCAGGCTGCCAGCGTACCAGTTGACCAGGATGCCGAGCGTCATCACCGAGAAGAACGAAAGCGTGATGCCGAACGCCATCGCTTCCGGCGGGGTGATGCGGCCGCGCGGGATCGGCCGGTTGGCGGTGCGCGACATCAGCGCGTCGATGTCGCCTTCGAGCGCCATGTTCAGCGCGCCCGAGGCGCCGGCGCCAACTGCGATGCAAAGCAGCGAGGTGATCGCGAGCACCGGGTGGACATGGCCCGGCGCGACGACAAGACCGACCAGCGCGGTGAAGATCACCAGCGACATCACCCGCGGTTTCAATAGCGCGACGTAATCGGAGACGTCGGCCTCGGAAATCCGGGGCGCGAGCTCGATGGCGTTATGGCCGACAACCGACAAGATTGGTCTTTCTTCCTAAGGAGAAGCGCGACACCGTCGAGGCGCCGCGCTTCTTGAATTTACTGCACGCGCGGCAGCACTTCGAACTGGTGGAACGGCGGCGGCGACGGCAGCGTCCATTCCAGCGTGGTGGCGCCCGCCCCCCACGGATTGTCGGCGGCCTGCCGCTTTCGCAGGAAGGCCTCGGCCAGCCCGAAGAGGAAAATCAGCATGCCGAAACCGGAGATGAAGGCGCCGATCGAGGACACCAAGTTCCAGCCGGCGAACGCGTCGGGATAGTCGACATAGCGGCGTGGCATGCCGGACAGCCCGAGGAAGTGCTGCGGGAAGAACGCCATATTGACGCCGACGAAGGTGAACCAGAAGTGCAGTTTGCCGATGGTCTCGTTGTACATGTAGCCCGTCATCTTCGGGAACCAGTAATACCAGCCGGCGAAGATCGCGAACACGGCGCCCAGCGACAGCACGTAGTGGAAATGCGCGACCACGTAGTAGGTATCCTGCAGCACGCGGTCGACGCCGGCATTGGCCAGCACGACGCCGGTGACGCCGCCGACCGTAAACAGGAAGATGAAGCCGATCGCCCACAGCATCGGCGTCTTGAACTCGATCGAGCCGCCCCACATCGTGGCGATCCAGGAGAAGATCTTCACCCCGGTCGGCACCGCGATCACCATGGTGGCGGCGACGAAATAGGCCTGCGTCGCCGACGACATGCCCACCGTGTACATGTGGTGCGCCCACACCACGAAGCCGATGCCGCCGATCGCGACCATCGCGTACGCCATACCGAGATAGCCGAACACGGGTTTTTTGGAGAAGGTCGAGACGATCTGGCTGACCATGCCGAACCCCGGAACGATCAGAATGTAGACTTCGGGATGGCCGAAGAACCAGAACAGATGCTGGAACAGCACGGGGTCGCCGCCGCTTTCGGCGGAGAAGAAGGTGGTGCCGAAATTGCGGTCGGTCAAGAGCATGGTGATCGCGCCCGCCAGCACCGGCAGCGACAGCAGCAGCAGGAACACCGTCACCAGGATCGACCACACGAACAGCGGCATCTTGTGCAAGGTCATGCCGGGCGCGCGCATGTTGAAGATCGTGGTGATGAAATTGATGGCGCCCAGGATCGACGAGGCGCCGGCTAGATGGATCGACAGAATGGCGAAATCGACCGCCGGTCCCGGATGGCCCGAGGTCGACAGCGGCGCATACAAGGTCCAGCCCGTGCCGACGCCGTTGGCGCCCGGTTCGCCTTCGACGAAGGTAGAGATCAAGAGCAGCGCGAACGAGGCCGGCAGCAGCCAGAACGAGATGTTGTTCATGCGTGGGAATGCCATGTCCGGCGCGCCGATCATCAGTGGCACCATCCAGTTGCCGAAACCACCGATCATCGCCGGCATCACCATGAAGAAGATCATGATCAGGCCGTGCGAGGTCACGAACACGTCGTAGGTATGGGTTTCGTGGAAAATCTGGATGCCGGGATACATCAATTCGGCGCGGATTGCGATCGACATCGAAGCACCGATGACGCCCCCGATGATCGCGAACACCAGGTACATCGTGCCAATGTCCTTGTGGTTCGTCGAATAGACGAAGCGTCGCCAGCCGGTCGGATGGTCGTGGGCGTGATCGTCATAGGCGTGATCGTCGTGAGTCGCTGCGGTCGTTGCCATGTTCAAATCCTGCCTTGCAGTCCCGTCGGACCTTTAGGTCCTCATCGCCCTTAGCTTGATTGCTTCGCCTTGCTGCCTTGCGGCACATCGATGCAATCGTCCTTGCCGGATTGGACGCACTTCTTCCAATCGTCGTAATCCTTGTCGTTCACGACCTTCACCACGATCGGCATGAAGGCGTGGTTCTTGCCGCACAGCTCCGAGCACTGACCGTAGTAGACGCCGAGCTTGGTGGCCGTGAACCAGGTCTCGTTGAGGCGGCCGGGGATGGCGTCGATCTTGATGCCGAACGCCGGCATCGCGAAGGAGTGGATGACGTCGGCGCCGGTGGTCTGCACCCGGATCACTTTGTTGACCGGCACAACGATGGCGTGGTCGACGCCGAGCAAGCGCGGCGGGGGCGGGTTGAGCTTGGCGCGATCCTCTTCCGAAAGGATGATCGAGGTGTACTCGATCTTGTCGTCAGGGTAGGTATAGGTCCAATTCCATTGGTTGCCGGTCGCCTTGATCGTCACGTCAGACTTCGGAATGTCGAGTTGCAGGAACAACAGCCGGAACGACGGCACCGCGATTGAGACCAGGATCAGCACCGGAATCAGCGTCCAGGCCACCTCGATCAGGGTGTTGTGGGTGGTCCTGGACGGGACCGGGTTGGCCTTGGCGTTGAACTTGACCACCACGATCGCCAGCAGCGCCAGAACGAACAGCGTGATGACGAAAATCAGCACGGTCAGGTAATTGTGGAACCAGGTGATGTTCTCCATCACTGGGGAAGCCGCTTCCTGCAGCTTGAATTCCCACGGTGCCGGCTGCCCCAATTCGGCGAACGCCGCACCGTTCGCTGTCAGCGCCACGCCGGCCACAGCCAATCCCAACAACCGCTGGCCCGTCGACATCTTCATGCCGCTCGCGCTCCCTGTCCAAATCCCGAACCAGCACCTGGCGGCCGTCGACTTACAATCGCGTTACGTACCAGTTGTTTAAAGAAGTATATTTGACTCGGCTTAAGATGCAAGCCTCGTTAATGCTGCCATGCGGCAATCTCTGATGACAGCATCAAGCGTCTCGTCGATACTTTTCCGTAAAGGTTCGCGCCGACGATCAGCTGGGGCCAGTTTTCAACCGCGCGATCACCGGCTGGAAACCTCCTTCACTCTTTTGACCATGGACCGGTTCTGGTCATCGGTGATACTATCGACCGGCAATGCAAGCGGTCGCTTCGGCGATACATGCGGCGAGTTGTTTGAAGAACCGGTTGCCGAAAGTCGGGGGTTCATTCGGCAGAATAATCGGTTATCTGAGCTATGGCCCTGCTTGGGCTATCGGAACTTGCATGACCGGAACTGACTAACAATGGAAAGCGTTCAGGCCGATAGCGTGCTGACCGATCGCGCAGGGGCGCCGGAGCTGGATCGCGCCCGCGGTCGGGCGTCTCTGGTCGATCCGTTCGGGCGGGCGATTTCCTATCTGCGCGTCTCCGTGACCGATCGCTGCGATTTCCGCTGCGTCTACTGCATGGCGGAGAATATGACCTTCCTGCCGAAGGCCGACCTGCTCACGCTCGAAGAGCTCGATCGGCTGTGCTCTGCGTTCATTGCGCGCGGCGTGCGAAAGCTTCGCCTCACCGGAGGAGAGCCATTGGCCCGCCGCGGAATCATGGCGCTCTTCTCCTCGCTGTCGCGCTATTTGCGCTCTGGCGGCCTCGACGAGCTGACGCTCACCACCAACGGCTCGCAGCTCGGCAAATATGCGCAAGAGATCAGGGCGCATGGCGTGCGTCGGCTCAACGTGTCGCTCGATACGCTCGATGCCGACAAATTCCGCGCCATCACCCGTTGGGGATCGCTCAGTCAGGTCCTCGCAGGCATCGACGCCGCGCAGGAAGCGGGCCTTAAGATCAAGATCAACGCGGTGGCGCTCAAGGGCGTCAACGACGACGAATTCCCGCGTCTGATCGAGTGGGCGCACGGACGCGGCATGGATTTGACCCTGATCGAGGTGATGCCGCTCGGCGAGATCGGTGAGGGCCGGCTCAATCAATATCTGCCGCTGTCGATCGTGCGGGCGCGCCTCGCCGAGCGCTACACGCTAGAAGACCTTGACTACCGCAGCGGTGGCCCCGCGCGCTACGTGCGCGTCGCCGAGACCGGCGGAATGCTGGGCTTCATCACGCCGATGACTCACAATTTCTGCGAATCGTGCAACCGCGTGCGCATCACCTGCACCGGCACGCTCTACATGTGCCTCGGCCAGGAGGATGCGGCCGACCTGCGCAAGCCGCTGCGCGCGTCCGAGGGCAACGATCTCCTCTTTGCCGTCATCGACGAGGCGATTTCGCGTAAGCCCAAGGGCCACGATTTTATCATCGACCGCCGCCACAGGCGCCCGGCGCTGGCGCGGCATATGAGCGTGACCGGCGGCTAACCCCCAACGGCGGCATCGCCGTAGGGGCGCTCCTTTTAGGCGAGCAAGGTGAATGCTGCCTTAACTCACTTTAAAAACGCTGCCCCGACAGAAACCGCGAACTGCAGACGCTTTCCCCACGGGAAAATATCTTCGGCTAAATCATAATGCACCGGTAGTCGCTGAAGTCCCAAATGACGATTTGCATGCAATCTATAGCCACCGTGCGCAGTCCGTTCACAAAAAGCGGCGCGGGAATGTCTCGCCGCGACATCGTCGCGGAAATCGTCGTGCGCGAGGACCTTGCGGTAGCCCTGACTGGCATTGAGGAATGGTCACACTTGATCATCTTGTTTTGGATGGATCAACTCGCCGGGAAGCCTGATCGATTAACCACGCATCCCCGGCATCGCGCCGATCTGCCGGAAGTGGGTGTGTTCTGGGCCCGCGGCGCGGAACGACCCAATCCAATCGGACTGGCCGTCGTCGAGTGCTGAAACGCGACAACAATGTTCTGACCGTCAAAGCAGTGGATGCCTACGACGGCACGCCTGTTCTCGATATTAATACTCGCACCATCAACGCGACGGCCTACGCGTTGGCGCTGACTGACGCCATAGTCGCGACAGGCTTATCAGGCGATCTTGAGAAATCGATCTGCCGTGATAAACGGCGCGCGCCACCATAGTCGAACCTAGTACGGCGTTTCCAAATTCGTGCCGGCGTATGAACGGATGGTGCGGCAGATACGTTCGGACCATGTCGTTGTATTTTCTCATGTCGGCAAGCGGGAGCGCTACCCGGCCCGTGCCCTCTAGGGGCTTCAACTCGACATACTGCGCGAGCAGCGCCATTTGCTCCTCGGCGTCATAAACTTCATCCGGCAGCGCTGATTTGCATTGCGCGCTCAGTAGTTCCCACAATTTAGCCTGTTCGCGGCTCAGTATCTCGTACAAAACCGCCTCGATTACTCCCCATGCCTCACGGCCATCGTGTGATTTGAGGTTGTTAGCGACAGTGATGAAATCATCGATCTCGGCTAAGATGGACCCTACCGCCGCAAGCACCGGGGCGTAGCCGGCGAATACTCTGCCTTGCTCGTTCTGCCACAGCTCTCCCGCTGCCAAACCAAGCGCGTTTTCGATTGCGTCAAAGTAGGTGGCTATGAGATCTCGAGCGGGTTCCGGGTGTTGCTGATACTGTGAGCCGGGTTTAGCAACCGTCGCGGCATACGCCTGGATTAGCTGCCAGGCTCCCTCCTTGTCGAAGAACTCGACTTTAGCCGTGGCGCGTGTAATTCCCGGCGCGGTGAGTTCAATCCACTGCCGCGCCAACTCGATCGACTCGAACCTCGCCAAGAAGACCAGCTTGGGCCGCGAGGTAACACTTCGGTTGCTCAGCAAAAGCTCGGCGGTGGTTGCGAGAAAACACTCGATTCCCGTCTCGTTCGACAACAATCTCCCTTCGTCGAGCGCGTCTATGATCACTGGAATCTTGCCCTCATGGAACGCGGCTACGGGATCGCTTTTGTCGGCGGCTTCCAGATCGGTCAGCAGAGTGTGGAGAGATCCGGTCGAAACGGGGATTTTAGCCAGGTCGAGGATCGGCGCCTTAAGTGTCGCCGACACCTGTCTCGCCAACGTGCTCTTACCGACCGCTGCAGACGCTTCGATGAAAATGATCTCCTTCTGGATGACCGATGGGTCCTTCCCCCGAATTTCCAGTCTTGGCGCTACGAATGGCCTTGGCGGCTCCGCGATGAAGAGGCGTCCAGTCTGGCCAGCCTTCGGGAAATGGACGGGGCGGCTCAACACGTTAATGAGTACGTTCAGCGCAATTTCCGACATAGGTGGCCTCTTCGGAAGGCGTTTCGGGCATTGTACCTTCGTTTGCGCTACGCGCGCCGCGCATCTGGCAGCGCTGCAGCGGGCGCAGCCCAGTGTGGGCTGAGCATCCAACGCTGTCCATGATGAGCAGGTCGGGGCGGAAAGCGCGCCCGATACCGCGGCGGCGCTTGTCTTCGGAGACGCGTGGGCTCCGACAGGCGCCGGTCTATTCGATTGTCGCAGAGAAAATATGCGACCAAGCATCCATTCACATCGCGTCGATCCGCGGCAACGCAGCAATTAGGTCGCTTTTGGGGAGCGAAGCGGACATTGAGCGAGCTGCGATTACCGAACCGGATTTATGAGTACGCGCCCTAAACCTATGGCATACTAAGCCATGGCAAAGGGTTGGAAGATCAGCACCGTGAGGCCTGGCAGAGGCGGCAGTGCAACGCGTCAGGAACTATTCCTTGTCGCCATTCCCGACAAAGTCGAGGCCGTCCGAGCGGTCCAAGCGTGTCTTCCCGACGCGGAAGTTAAGATAGATTCGGAAGCCAGTCCGGATCTTCTTGCGGAATATCAGGTCAGCGACGGCGAAATGTTCGTGCTCCCGGAGGGATCGTGACCCCCAAGAAGGAGCACCCTCGCGTCGCGGCTGGGAGATCGTGATTGGTGATATTGTGGACGTGCTGGAAGCCTGGGAGCGGGCAGCGCCGTGAAGATAATTGCCACGATAATAATTTCGTATCTAATCGGCGGCGCCTATTATGTTTGGGGCGACAACCCCGCTACAACAAGCCAGGCTCTGGTCCGCCGTTGTGTATGTTCTCCTTGCTTGATTGCCTGGTGGCATATGGGCGCTGAATTGTGCGGGCTGTCGCTCAATCCATGGCCGACAGGTAATCAGTCGTTAGCCGCTTTTGCTATCGCGTTGCTCTAACGCCGCCACAATCAAAGTAGCTCACTACCGAGACCAGCATTTCCAAGCGCCAGCGCCTCTCGACGTGAGAGCACCAATGGTGTTTCCATGGACGGAACGAGCGCGGCTGGTACGCCGAACTCGAGTTGGCGGCCAATCAAGTCGAACTCGGCCTCCTCGTCCAATGTCATCACCAACAGCGCCGGTGCGCCGCGCCTTGAAGACACTGTTCGGCGGCGCCGTGAGCAAGGACAAAGTGAGCCGGGTTTGGCGTAAGGTGAAGGCCGAATGGGACGCCTGGAATGCGCGTTCGCTGGCCGACGAGCCGGTTGTGCGGCTTATTCTCGATGGCACGGCTCGACCACAAGGCAACCGCAATCTCGCTGCTGGTCGTCCTTGGCGTGCGCGCGGATGGTCAGAAGGTCTGCACGCGGTCAAGGCCACGGGCGGGGAGAGCAGCGACGCCTGGCGCAGCGTCCTCGACGATCTGATCGGCCGCGGACTTTGCCGCCCCCACTTTCCGGATCGCTGCCCCACCCGATGGCCTATCAGAGACCGCAATCGCGGTGCAAAACCCGCCGCCAGCGCCGGCATCAGGCCGTACCGTTGCACGATAAACATGTATTTGATATGCATGTGTTGGCTGCGCCGCTCGGCACCGCCAAAACGGGCCGTCACCGGGCGGATCGAGGATCGAGGAGCCGAGAAAACCGCTACCATCGACCCGAAGTTCGGGTTCATCCGGGGAATCCCGGGTTTCCCTGGCCCCCCGTTACCGCTGGGAGTGATTCAGTAATGGATTCATTTCGGATCAACAAGATCCTCGGCCTGGTGCTGGGAATTGCACTGTTTCTGCAAACGATACATCTCGTCGACGCGATGTTCCTCCCGGCCAAGGTAGCGAAACCGAGCTCTGAAGCCGCCGCCGTCAAGGAGGAGCAGCCGCCGGCCGCTGACGCGCAGGCGTTCGACAGCCTGCTCGCCAGCGGCTCCGCCGAACGCGGCGCGCAGGTCGCCAAGCAGTGTCAGATCTGCCACAACGTCGAGGAAGGCAAAGGCCCCAAGATCGGGCCCGACCTCTACGGCGTCGTCGATCGACCGGTCGCTTCGGAACCGGGCTTTAACTACACCGCCGCCTTGAAGGCCAAGGGCGGCAAATGGACCTTCGCCGCGCTCAACAAATGGCTGATCGATCCGCGCGCCGACGTTCGCGGCACGTCCATGACCTTCGCTGGCCTTCCGCGCGAGAAGCAGCGCGCCGACGTGATCGCCTATCTCGTTACGCTCTCGAAGAATCCGGTGCCGCTGCCGAAGGTTGCCGGAACAGGCCAAGCCCAATAGCTCTGCGGCAGGCAGCTGATGAGCAACCGCAAGGACGGTTCGATGAGCAACCGCAAGGACGGTTCACAGAATATGTCGCGGCGCATGGCGCTCACGAGCACCGCGCTCGCGTTTGTCATCGCCGCCGGTACGGCGGTTGCGCGCGCCAGCGCGCAGCAAAAGATTACGCAGGCCGCCGCGAAGTATCAGGACCAGCCGAAGGAGAAGCAAAGTTGTGCTGTCTGCGTCCACTTCGAGCCGCCGAATGCCTGCAAATTTGTGCAAGGGACGATCAGCCCGAGCGGCTGGTGCACCTTGTTTGCGCCTAAGATCTAATCGCTTCCGCACGACGGCGGTCGGGAATCTCAGTCTAGATCGGTCCCGCGCTAAACGTCATCGGCGCGCCGGGACAACCAGCCCTATGATCGATCGGACGAGCTGCCCCGTGAATTACCGCGCCTATTTCGCCGACGCGCTCGACCGGCTGCATTCGGAGCGGCGCTATCGCGTGTTCGCCGACCTGGAACGCATCGCCGGGCGCTTTCCGCACGTCACCTGGCATTCGCCGGCGGGGCCGAAGAACGTCGTGATCTGGTGCTCGAACGACTACCTCGGCATGGGCCAGCATCCGAAAGTCATCGACGCCATGGTGCAGACCGCGACCCGGATGGGCACCGGCGGCCGCGCGGCGGCGGCATCGCCGAGCGCGACGGCGCTACGGGGCGCATCGACGTGATCGAAGGCACGCTCGCCAAGGCGTTCGGCTGCCTCGGCGGCTAACGCCTCATCCGCGCTGATCGACGCCGTGCGCTCCTATGCGCCCGGCTTCATCTCACCACGGCGCTGCCGCCGTCGGTCTGCGCCGCGGCGACCGCCGCTATCCGGCACCTGAAATCGTCAAGCTGGGAGCGGAAACGGCATCAGGATCGCGTCGCGCGCACCAAGGCCGTGCTCACTGCCGCGCGGCTGCCGGTGATGTTGAGCCCGAGCCACATCGTTCCGGTCTTTGTCGGCGATCCCGAGCGCTGCAAGCAGGCGAGCGATCTGTCCTCGCCGACCACGGCGTCTACATCCAGCCCATCAACTACCCGACGGTGCCCAAGGGCACCGAACGGTTGCGCATCACGCCGAGTCCTTATCACGACGACGCGCTCATTGACACGCTCACCGAAGCGCTGGTCTATGCGTGGCGGCGGCTGCGCCTACCGTTCAAACCGAGCGCACTGGTGGCGGAGTGACCGCGTCCACCCCGCACCTCGTCGGCTATCTCCACCACCATCCGAAGCTTCGCCCATTGTTCGTCCTCGGCCAATATTGCCTTCCTTCCTCGAGGCGAAACCGCATTGCGGCGACAGGTCAGAACTGGTCGAGCGCCACATATTTGGTCGCCTCGTCGATCCGCCGCTTGATGTCGTCTTTATCTTTCGAGATTGCCCCAATCTTTCGAGATTGCCCGACTTCGTCGTAGTCAGGTGTGCGCTTTGAGAAACTTGAAATGCTCCAGCATCGGGTGATTGGAGAAGCCGAGCTTGCCCGTGACGCGGATGTTCTCCATTCGGCTCTGCACGCCGTGGAATTGGATGCCGTGATCGAGCTGGTAGCGCTCCATGCCGTCGAGCATTGCATAAAATCGAAATGCCGGCGGAATTCACCTCAAAATCACTGTGCAGAGGCATTAGGTCCAGTGAAAGCGATTAAGGCCATCAAACTTCTCCTCAGCGCTACTGGCCTAATCTTCTTGCGCACCCTCCAGGTCTTTCACTTTGAGGCCCTGCTCGATGAAAAAGCGGTATTGCGCAAAATTCTCCTCATAGAAAGCTTTGTCCTCCACTGGCCCGAAAATCTCAAAGGCGTAGTTATAAAACTCGCCGGATGGCGACTTGTCTTTAAACGAGGCCATTTCCAAAATCACGCCAAAAGACGGGGCGCGCAGAACCTTCAATTGATCGATCAACTTGGTTGCCACCTTGATGGCCGTGCGTTGCAATGTCACCACCGCAGGCGGCAAATCTTGCCGATCCGGAAATGAACATACGATCGAATACATGCGCGTAGCAGCAGGCGGCGAATTAGGATCGCTCGGATTATAGCTGCCCCGTTTAGTAAGACCCGATGCTGCCACCGTGCGGGCAGTCCGCCACTTCACTTCGTCGCCGCTCTTGAGCTTAACCGTAAACTCGGAATCGGCGGGCGCCCAATGCTTGCCGTCGTCGGCCCGCGCAAGAATGCCGCCGCCCGCCTCCCGCGGACGCCACAGAATAAAGCGCCAGTCGATATAAATTGGGCAAATGCGAACAGTCGATCCGATAGGTTCATCAATCAGGCTGTGCCAAAACTCGCCCTGCTTGGCGTGGTTGAATTCAGTAAGCTCGGGCGACGATGCCTGAAGCAGTTTCAGTCGCGGCATTTCTACGTCGCCAACACCAAGGCTGCCAAGGCCCGCATGGTCCTGCAGGAACGCAGGCAACCGCGTCTTAGCCATGATGCTCTCCGAGGCCGTGGGGGACGAATTGACGCCGGTACATATTGAGGATTCCACGCTGGGATTCAATGTGATTGAACGGAACCGGATCGGCTGGCGGCGGTTGCAGTGTTCCGCGCTGCTGCCGCGACGCGGCGCCAAGGCCGTAACGATCGGCTGTTTGCGCTGCATCATCACCTGGCGAGCGCTGCCGAAGCGCTTCGGCAAATGGAACTTCGTGTGGAAGCGGTGGAGCGGTTGAGCAAGGCAGCCGTCTTCGAGATGTTCTTCGACCGTCTGGCCTCGTTCAGTTCATCGGCACATCTGGTGCAGATGTTCGATTCCACCGTGGTTCGCGCCCATGTCTCGCCCATCTTCCACAGTGCTAAGAAGTAGCTGAGCGGAAATTGCAATCGCGCCGCGCACCAGCTTGTCGGTGCGCTCACGCACGCCGAGAATATACAGGAGCCGTCGGCCTCGAGCTCGGCCATGGTCTCGGCGCTGATCATGCCGCGGTCGGCGCTTGCTAGTGAGCGATATGCTCACATTGGCGCGCCAACTCAGGCGGCGTGATCCTCGATGATCGTTGCTAATAAGATGCGAAAAAAATACGTATTTGTGGGGTCGGCGCCCCCTTGAAGTTTTTCGACCATTAGTCTAGCGTTTATGGCTGCCGCCGATCATGTGGATCTGAGAACGACGGATCATGAGCGGAAAGCTAGTCTAGCATTTACTTATAGCCCCCGCGATCATGTGGATCTGAGGACGAGGGATCATGAGCGAGAAGCCCCTTGCGTCATGGCGACTACTGTCCATTGTTGCGCTAGCGACGATTGCAGCCATATGGGCCGCGCTGCCGGCCGTGGCAAACGCTGCCGGAACCGATGCGGAGGCGGGCAAACAATTATTCCAGGAAAAAACTTGCGCCGTCTGTCACAGCATTGGCAAGGGCCCTCTCGTTGGCCCCGACCTGCAGGGCGTCACCGCGAGGCGTCCGCGCGACTGGCTGGAGCAATGGATCGCAGCACCAGATGCAATGCTCGCCAAGAAAGACCCGGTTGCCATCGGCTTGCTGCACGAGTTCCACGACGTGGAGATGCCCAACCTGGGGCTCAGCAAGTCCGACGTCAACGCCATCCTCGCTTATCTGGAAACTACCGCGTCGGGTGCAGCGGCGCAGCCCTCAGCGCCGGCAACCGAGGCCGCGAGCGCGCCCGCCGTCCAGGGTAACCCTGAGATCGGCAAAGACCTGTTCACCGGCGTGGTGCGCTTTCAGAACGGCGGCCCGCCATGCATGGCTTGTCATAGCACCGGCGGCATCGGAGCCCTGGGCGGCGGGCAGCTTGGGCCCGACTTGACCACAGTGGTCACGCGCTTCAACGGAGCGCCCGCGGTCGACGCGTTCGTCGCCGGCACGCCTACGCCCACCATGAAAGCCGTATGGTCGCAGCACCCGCTGACCACCGAAGAGCGCGCGAGCGTGGTCGCCTTCCTCGCCCAGGCGGGGCTGAGCCAACGCCCGGCGGAAGCGGTATGGCAACTCTTGGGTCTGACTGTGCTGGGCGTTGTGGTCCTGCTGGCGTTCGCGGGCTTCAGATGGCGGAATCGGCTAAAATTCGGGGTACGGCGTCCGATGATGGCCAGACCCACCACCGGGCATACGGGTCCGTACCACGGCGGTTGGTTTACGGGGCCGTACCACGACGGCTGGAAGGCCAGCTTTAATGTGAGCGACAAAGACAGGCCTCGCGGCCCTGCGAACGCACCTAGGAGCGACGCTGATAGGAGACGCTGATGAGCTGGATACTCGACCTAGTGAATCCGCAGGAGCGCAAGTGGGAAGAGTTCTACCGCAACCGCTGGTCGCACGACAACGTCATACGCAGCACGCATGGCGTCAACTGCACCGGCGGCTGCTCCTGGGCGATTTACGTGAAGGACGGGATTATCACCTGGGAGATGCAGCAGACCGACTACCCGTTGCTCGAGCGCAGTCTGCCACCCTATGAGCCGCGCGGCTGCCAGCGCGGCATCTCCGCCTCCTGGTATGTCTACAGCCCGATCAGGGTGAAATATCCATATGTACGCGGCCCGCTGCTCGACCTGTGGAACGAAGCGAAAAGCCAGCATGCCAATCCGGTGGAGGCCTGGGGTGCGCTGATCTCGGACCCACAAAAGCGTTCGCGCATCCAGAAGGCGCGCGGCAAAGGCGGTTTCCGCCGCGCCAAGTGGGACGACGTGGTGGAGTTGATCGCCGCTGCCCAGCTATACACGGCGCGCAAGTATGGACCGGACCGGGTGATGGGCTTCTCGCCGATCCCGGCGATGTCGTTTTTCTCCTATGCGGCGGGTTCGCGCTATCTGCAGCTCTTCGGCGGCGTGAACATGAGCTTCTACGACTGGTACGCCGACCTGCCAACCTCGTTCCCGGAAGTTTGGGGCGACCAGACCGACGTATGCGAAAGCGCGGATTGGTACAACAGCAAGTTCATCGTCTCGATGGCGTCGAATCTGAACATGACCCGCACCCCGGACGTGCACTTCATCGCGGAGGCGCGCACCGAGGGCACCAAGTTCGTGGTCCTCTCGCCGGACTTCAGCCAAATCGCCAAGTACTGCGACGAGTGGATCCCGCTCCAGGCGGGACAGGACGCCGCGCTATGGATGGCGGTCAATCACGTCATCCTCAAGGAGTTCTACGTCGACCGCCAAGTCCCTTATTTCGTCGAATACCTCAAGCGTTACACCGATCAACCGTTCCTCGTGGAACTGGTCCGCGAGCGGGCCAGTACTGAGAAGGGTTATCGCGCGGGGCAGCTGCTGCGCGCCAAACATCTGGCACGCTACCAAGCCGTCGAAAACGGCGACTGGAAGATGCTGGTACTCGACGCCAAAAGCGGCGAGCCGCGCATGCCCAAGGGCCAGGTCGGTGATCGCTGGGGTACCGAGAAAGGCAAATGGAACTTGTCCTCGGAGGACGGCCTGGACAACAGCCCCATCGATGCAGTGCTGAGCTTCATCGATAAATCTGATGCTGTGGTCCAGGTGGAGTTCGACGATTTCGCCGAGGGAGTGCCGGACGGTGCAACGCCCATCGTCGTGCGCGGCGTGCCGGTGCGGCGCATCGCCACCACGAGCGGCGAGGTACTGGTAACCACCGCTTTCGACCTGCTGATGGCCCAGTGCGGCGTCGGCCGCGGCCTTGAGGGCGCCTACCCGTCGAGCTACGACGACGCGGACGCGATGTTCACGCCGGCGTGGCAGGAGCGCCACACCGGCATCGGCCGCGATACGGCGATAAGGTTCGCGCGCGAGTTTGCCCGCAACGCGGAGCTCACTGAAGGCAAGTCCATGGTCATCGTGGGTGCCAGCGCCAACCACTGGTACTACAACAATCTCATCTACCGCTCGGCCATCACCGCGCTGATCCTGTGCGGCTGCTGTGGAGTAAACGGCGGCGGGATGAACCACTACGTCGGCCAGGAAAAGCTTGCCCCCCTTGGACCCTGGGGCACGATCGCCTTCGCCCGCGACTGGACCAAGCCGCCGCGGCTGGTGCAGTCGCCGACCTGGCATTACGGCAATAGCTGTCAGTGGCGCTACGAGAGGGAGTTCAGCGAGTACGGCCTGACGAGCCCAAAGCCGCGCTGGGCCAAGGGCCATGCTATCGACCTCGAGGCAAAGTCGATGCGCTTGGGCTGGATGCCTACGGCCCCGCACTTCAACCGCAATCCGCTCGACATCGTGGCCGAGGCCGAGCGCGCCGGCGCGAAGACCGAAGGCGAGATCATTGGGCGCGTCGTCGAGCAGCTCAAGAACAAGAAGCTGAGCTTTGCGATAGACGATCCCGATGCCGAGGAGAACTGGCCGCGGTTGTGGTTCATCTGGCGCGGCAACGCCATCCAGTCGAGCGCCAAGGGGGCCGAGTTCTTCTTGCGCCATTACCTCGGGACGCACGACAACGCCATCGCCGACGAGCGCGCCAAGGACAAGACACGTACGGTGAAGTACCGCGAAACGGCGCCGCGCGGAAAGTTTGACCTGGTGGTTGACATCAATTTCCGCATGGATACCTCGGCGCTCTACTCCGACATCGTGCTGCCGTCGGCCTTCTGGTACGAGAAGAACGACCTCAACTCGACCGACCTACACTCGTTCATACATAACCTCGGGGCTGCGGTGCCGCCGGTGTGGGAATCCAAAACGGACTGGGACATTTTCAAGCTGCTCGCGAAAAAGGTGAGCGAACTGTCGCCGCTCGCCTTTCCCAAGCCGGTGCGCGACCTTGTCGCCACGCCGCTCATGCACGACACGCCTGACGAACTGGCGCAGCCGGAGGTCCGCGACTGGGCCGAGGGCGAGTGCGAGCCAGTGCCGGGCAAAACCATGCCGCATCTGCGAGTGGTCGAGCGCGACTTCGCGAACCTGTACAACAAATTCATCTCGTTCGGGCCGATGGCGCGCGAAGACGGCCTCACCGCTAACGGCGTGGTGTGGCCGATCAAGAAGCAGTACGACCAAATGCTCGAGAATCCCGTTATGCCGATGCCCGACCCGAGGCACATGCGTTGCGTCGAGTGGGGCGGCAAACGTTATCCGAGCCTCGAGGACGTGCTGGACGCGTGCAACACGCTGCTGGCGACCGCGCCCGAGACCAACGGCGAGGTTTGCTGGCAGGCCTTCCATCATGAAGAGGAGCGCGTCGGCCTCCCGCTTGTCGACATCGCCGAACCCACGCGCAGCGTTACTATGAACTTCGGCGACATCACGCGCCAGCCGAAGCGCCTACTCACCAGCCCGTGCTGGAGCGGCATGACGAACGACGGCCGCGCCTACTCCGCCTGGTGCATGCAAGTCGAGCGGCTGGTGCCCTGGCGCACGCTCACCGGCCGCCAAACGCTGTACATCGACCACCCCTGGTACCTCGACTTCGGCGAGCACATAACGACCTACAAGCCCAAGCTCGAGCCGCGCAAGACCGGGGACATCGTGAAAAGCCGGGTCGACGACCGCTCCCTTGTGTTGAACTACATTACGCCGCACGGCAAATGGAACATCCACTCCACCTACAAGGACAACCACCGCATGTTGATGCTGTCGCGCGGCATGGATCCGGTGTGGATCAACGACAGAGACGCCACGAAGGTAGGCATCGAGGATAACGACTGGGTCGAGGTCTACAATGACAACGGCGTGGTGGTGACCCGCGCCAATGTGAGCCGCCGGATTCAGCCGGGCACGTGCATGTACTATCATGCGGTCGAGCGCACGGTGTACATCCCGAAATCTCAGGAGCGCGGGAAGCGTGCCGGCGGACACAACAGCCTGACGCGCACCCGCATCAACCCAGTGTTTCTGGCGGGCGGCTACGCTCAATTCACTTACGGCTTCAACTACTGGGGCCCCACCGGGATCTTTACGCGCGATACCCATGTCGTCGTGCGCAAAATGGAGAAGCTGGAATGGTAGGTAGTCCCCCGACGCATGAGCATGAGCATGAGCATGAGCATGAGCATGAGCATGAGCATGAACTCGCGCCGGCGCAATTCGGCGCGCCGGCGCAAGTCAGCGCCGGAAAGTACGTGACCATCAACTACACACTGCGCACCAACGGAACGATCCGTCACATCCGTTCGGCGGTCTGGGGCGACGAGCCGCTGGCGTATCAGCATGGCAGCGGGCGGCTGCTGCCCGGCCTCGAACGAGCCCTCGAGGGCAAGGTGGAGGGCGAGCGCTTCGTGGTGACCCTGCCGCCCGAAGATGCATACGGCGAGCGCGACAAGGCGTTGCAGCAGCGGGTGCCCGTCGAGACGTTTGGTGGCGTGGACCAAATTGAAGCGGGGATGTGTTTTCTCGCCCATAGCGACGACGACCGCCGCGTGGAGAACGTGATGGTCACCGAGGTCGACGAAGATAACGGCTTCGTGGTGGTCGATACCAATCACCCACTCGCCGGGATGGCGCTTGAGTTCGAGGTCTGCGTGGTGTCCGTACGCGATACCCCGGCGACAGCGGGATGCGGGTCATCCGATCCAGACCTAGCCAGCATGGGCGACGGGCTTGCGCAGGCTGCCGCGCGAGCAACGCTTGCGTCGCGTTCGCGCAAGCAGGGGAACGGCGAAGCGCCGGAACCGCCCGGGCACAGTACAGCCGGCGGGAACGGCAAGCAAAGGAATTAAGGCATAGGCAAGAAGCCGTAAGAACGAAGCCATAGGAACGAAGGAGAACTACACATGGAAATCAGATCTCAAGTTTCGATGGTCTTTCATCTGGATAAGTGCATCGGCTGCCACACCTGCACGATCGCGTGCAAGAACATCTGGACCGACCGCAAGGGCACCGAGTACATGTACTGGAACAACGTGGAGACCAAGCCGGGCACGGGATACCCGACACGTTGGGAGGACCAGAACAAATACCGCGGCGGCTGGGTGGTCGAGGGGAAGAAGCAGAAGAACTTGCGGCTGCGCCTGCAGGGCAAATGGGGAACCCTAACCAACATCTTCTACAACCCCTATCTGCCCACGCTCGACGACTATTTCGAACCCTGGACCTACGACTACCAGAACCTGTTCAACGCGCCTGAAGGCGACGACCAGCCCACCGCGCGCGCCATCTCGATGGTTACTGGCAAGTACATGGACACCATCGAGGCGGGGCCGAACTGGGACGACGACCTGGGCGGCTCGCAGATCTACGCAAACAATGATCCGAACTTCGACGGCGCCACCGAGGAGGAAATGCGCCAGATAAACGAGATCAATAGTACCGTCTTCTTCTACCTGCCGCGTATCTGCAACCATTGTCTCAATCCGGGCTGCGTGGCGGCCTGCCCGCAAGGGGCGATCTATAAGCGCGGCGAGGACGGCGTGGTGCTGGTCAGCCAGGAGCGATGCCGCGCTTGGCGCATGTGCATCTCGGGCTGCCCCTACAAGAAAACTTACTTCAACTGGTCGACCGGCAAGGCCGAGAAGTGCATCCTGTGCTATCCGCGCCTCGAAAGCGGGCAGCCTCCGGCGTGCTTCCACTCATGCGTGGGGCGTATCCGCTATATTGGCCTGGTGCTCTACGACGCAGATGAGATCGAACAGGCGGCCATGGCGCCGCAAGACCAGCTGGTGCAGGCGCAGCGCGACTGCATCAAGGACCCCTTCGACCCGGAGGTGATCGCGGCCGCAAAGGCGTGCGGGGTTCCCGATTCGAAGATCGAGGCGGCGCAAAAGTCGCCCGTCTATCAGTTCGTCAAGAAGTGGGGACTCGCGCTGCCGCTGCATCCGGAGTTCCGCACCCTGCCTATGCTCTTCTACGTGCCGCCCCTGGGCCCGGTGCTCGCCAAAGTGGAAAACGGCGTGTACGACAACGTGGCCGCGGAGGCAAGATTGGGGCCGTTGATGAGCTCGCTCGAAAGATCGCGCATACCGCTGCGCTATATGGCGAGCCTGTTGTCGGGGGGCAATGAAGAGATCATCCGCGACGTCTATCGCAAGCTGGTCGCGGTGCGCGTATACATGCGCTCGAAGAAGGTCAAGGATATACCTGCGGATGAGGTGCAGAGGGCGCTCGCCGAAGGCAAGACTACTCCGGCCGAAGTAGAGGCGATCTGGCGGCTCACCTCGCTGCCCACCTTCGAAGAGCGCTTCGTGGTTCCGGCTATGGAGCGCGAGACGGCGGTCGAGTCTCTGTTTCCGGTGCTCGATCCGATCTCGCGCAACTACCCGGTTCGCAAAGGCGCGGTCGGTGTCGGCTTTCACACCGATCCTGCTAGAGGACCATGAGCCGCTTTTCGCACCCCGGAGCGCGAGACGGCGGTCTAGTCTCTGTTTCCGGTGCTCGATCCGATCTCGCGCAACTACCCAACTCGCAAAGGCGAGGTCGGTGTCGGCTGTCACACTAATCCCCATAGAGGACCATGAGTCGCTTTTCGCACAGCGCAGATGTCTTATATTCGCACCGCGCCAAGGTCTTGGGGCTGTTCGCCGACATCCTCGATTATCCCGCCCCAGGGCTGGCACGCAAAACGGCCGAATGCGCCGCGCTGATCGGCGCGGCGCAGCGGCAGGCGGCCGCCTTGCTGGAGGCCTTCCGCGGCTTCGCCGAGGAGAACTCGCTCGGCAAGCTTCAGGAGGTTTACAGCGGCTTTTTTGACCTGAACTCGATCTGCCATCCGTATGTGGGTTATCAGCTGTTCGGCGAGAACTACAAACGCAGCGCCTTCCTGGTCGAGCTCAAGAAGAGTTATCGCGCCGAGGGATTCGAAGCGAGCGCCAGCGAAATTCCCGACCGGCTGTCGATCGTGCTGCGCTTCGCTGCCCAGAGCAAGAGTGAGGACATCGACGACCTACTGAGCCGGGGGCTGCTGCCGGCGCTCGAGCGCATGACGACCAAGCCAGAATCCGAAGCCCACCAACACGGTCCGGCTGATATCGACGGCGACACCGGCATAGAGCGCGCGAAGATCGACGAGCGCGAAATACGCAAGCAGCTCAAAGCCCAGAGCCAGGGCAAAATAGAAGCACGCAAGCAGCTCAATGGCCAGAGCCAGGGCGATGACCGCAAGCAGCTCAAAGGCGCGGACGAGGGCGATGATATGCTTGAAGGTGGCTTCCTGCTGGCGATGAGCGAAGATTACGACGTCGAGAACGTCGAAAAACGCCAGCACCCCTACCATCAGGCGCTCGACGCGCTGCGTCTTTTGCTGCATGAGGGCATGACGAAGAAAAGCCCCGACCGCTCTGCCGAGCAGGAACGCGTTCGCACCTGGACGCAGGAGCAATTCAAGCTCGACGACGGCGAAACCATCATGGTGTCGGAGCTCCCCTGTTCCGATCCCGGCTGCCCGCCGGTCGAAACGCACGTCGTGTTCTGGACGCAAGCCGGGCGTCAACATTTCAAGGTTTTCAAGCCACTCGCGGAGGTCGCCGCAGACGACCTGTTGGATTGGCGAGCGTGAGGAGGCACGTGCCATGAATGACACCATCCTGTTTGCGGTTTTTCCGTACCTGGCGGTCGTGGTGGCGATCGCGGGCGGCGTCTACCGCTACCGCACCAACCGCTTCTCCTACTCCACCCTGTCCTCACAGCTTCTGGAAAACCGCAGCCTGTTCTGGGGCTCGGTGCCGTGGCATTACGGCATCGTCGTCGTTTTGCTGGCGCACCTGCTAGGGTTCCTTATGCCCGGCATGTGGGCGAGTATCACATCTACGCCGGCAGCCTTGTACACGATCGAGATGGTGGGCTTTGCATTCGGGCTCGCCGCGCTGGTCGGGCTGTGCGTACTGATCGTTCGCCGCTTCACTACCGAGCGCATCCTCGCCGTGACCAGCCCAATGGACGGGGTACTGCTGGTAGCGCTGCTCGTGCAGGTGGCGCTCGGCATCTATGTTTCGCTGGTCTACCGCTGGGGCGCCGACTGGTATATAGACACGGCCGTTCCGTGGCTTATCTCGCTGGTGAGCCTAAATCCCCAGACCCAGTACGTCTCGTCTTTGCCCTTCGCGGTCAGGCTGCACATGCTCACCGGTTTCGTGGTGATCCTCCTGTTCCCGTTCTCGCGGCTGGTGCATCTTATAATGTTCCCGTTCTGGTACTTGTGGCGGCCCTATCAACTCGTGATCAGAAACCGCTCTGCCAAGCCCGTACCAGGAAAGGCCCACAACGCATCGGAATGGGCGTCGTGATCCGAAACCGGTAGACGTGAAGGCCGCTAGGAGCCACTCTTGAGCGTCGCCGGCGGGCTTTCGCCAAGTTGGTAGGCTCCGTCATAGGTGTGTCCATGATCTCTCGCCTGGTCGAGAGTGGCCTCTAGGCCGGGAGCGTGATCGGCAGTCTTGTGTGCGTCCTGGGCGGCCTCGGCGGCTTCTGATTTCCGATGTCTTCGGCCTCCTTCTCTAGTTCACCGGAGCCTGAACGAGTTGCTGGGTGTATTTCGCTCTCGCTGCCGCCATCTACTTGGGTTGGATGCACGTGGTGATCCAGCGGGTGATGCGCGGGTACGCCGGCGAATTTATGCGCAGGGTGGAAGCTACCCATTCATAAACTGGCTGGCGGAAGGAGCCCGGGGCCTCTCACCGGCCTATTTCGCCTTGGTCATGGCCACAGGGATAGTCTCCATCGCCTCGGACCGAGCGGGGTTCCATACGATTGCCGTCGTCCTCCTGTGGCTGAACGCGGGGCAGTATCTGCTGCTCTGGATTCTCACGTTGTGGCGGCTCTTGCGCTACCGCCGAGCACTGGTTCGCGACTTCACGGATCATCAGGCGGCGCCGGGATTTTTCTCTGCAGTGGCTGCCACGGGCGTAATGGGAAATCAACTGATAGTCACTGGCGCGTATGACCTCGCCTTGGCGCTCTGGATTTTTGGTCTTTTCCTCTGGATCATCCTGACCTACGCGATTTTTACTACCCTGACGATCAAGGAGACCAAGCCGACGATCGATCAGGGGATTACCGGGGCGTGGTTGCTTGCAGTTGTCGCGACCCAATCAATGGCGCTCTTGAGCGCGCTCCTCGCGCGACATTTCGAGCAGCCCGTCCGCCTACATATCAATTTCGTCGCCCTGTCGATGTGGCTGTGGGGCGGGATGATGTACATCTGGATCATCTCGCTGATCTTCTATCGCTACACGTTTTTCAAGTTCTCGCCGGCCGATTTCTCGTCCCCGTACTGGATCAACATGGGAGCGATGGCCATCTCGACGCTCGCCGGCTCGCTCTTGATTGAGAATGCCGTGGATGCGGCCTTCCTTGAGACGCTGCTCCCCTTTCTTAAGGGGTTCACGATCTTCTTTTGGGCGACCGGAACCTGGTGGATCCCGATGCTCCTCATCCTGGTCGTTTGGCGGCATCTCTATAGGAAATTCCCGCTCAGGTACGATCCTCTGTATTGGGGCTTAGTCTTTCCGCTCGGTATGTACGCCGTCTGCACCTTCGAGATGGCGCGCGCCATGAGTCTAGACTTTCTGCTCCCCATCGCTCGCGTGTTCGTTTACGTGGCCATGCTGGCTTGGGCGACAACCTTCGTTGGGGTCATTCGGAGCCTTGTCGGTAGTCTGATCCCTGCGCTCCACTCCGCGAATGACCGCCGAGATTTCCGGTGAGGAGGGATTTTCCCGGCGCGGCCGGGATTCCGCGGCAGTTAGACCATGTGCCGTTCGACTTAAATCGCGTTTCTCCGCCCGTCATGGCCGGGCTCGACCAGGCTCGACCCGGCAATCCATGCTGAAAAGACGCTGCGACGGCCCTGCCGCAATGGTTTCGACTGCGGCAAGTCAGCATGGATGCGCGGGTCAAGCCCGCGCATGACGAAAGACGAAAGAGACTGTTCGGATCCGAACGGAATCCGCTCAGAGCGGGATGAGTTTAGGCGCTAAATCATCGATGCCAACAATCCTCCAGCTCTGCCAATCCGCCACGGAACGGCTGCTTATAAATATATCTATCTTGTATGTATCTTGATTTGGGTCAAAGCGGTAAGATGTTGCGGAGGCGGGAGTTGTTTCCTGCGGTCGAAGGCGGGGCTGAAACCGTGTTGACGGCCACGCTGCGCAAGGGTCACGGCGACCTGCCGGTCTTCTTCGATGAGTTGAACGATGCGCTCGAAGCGCACGATGCCGAGGAGTATGGCCGCATCGCCGGCGCCATGCGGGCGTTGCTTGCCCCTCACGATGATAAGGAGGAAGCGGAGCTTTATCCGTTGGCGCAAGCACGGTGCGCCGGCAATTAAAATACCCGGCAAATAAATACATCTTTTTGTAGGAGGAGCCGTGGAAAATCCAGTTGTCGAGGTTGATGTGACGGCCGATCCGCCGGGCAACCCCAGGGTTTTGTTGATATCGTTCCTGGCGTTTTCGCTCGGTTTTGCGGTTTGGGGAATGTTTGCCGCGCTCGCCCCCTTTCTGATTAAGTGGTACAATTTCAGCCCCACCCAGGTGCTCGTCCTGGCTGCGATGGAGCCCTTGTTCGCGGCCGCCGTCAGCATCCCGCTCGGCGTCTTGACGGACAAGTTCGGCGGCCGGACGGTTTTCACGCTTTTGCTTCTGAGCCTCACCATTCCCCTGTTTTCCGGGCTCTTCGCCCAGGGCTACTACTCCTTTCTGCTTCTGGGGTCGCTGCTCGGACTCGGAGGCGCGAGCTTCGTGGTCGGCAACGCTCATGTATCGTCCTGGTACCCCAAATCGAAGCAGGGTACAGCCCTTGGAATCTTTGCTATGGGCAATATCGGAATCACCGTCGGCATGATGGCCGTCACTTTCCTAATTACCCGCGTCCTGCACGGCCCGGACGACTGGCGCCTGATATTCCCGATCTTCGGCATTGCTACACTGTCGATGGCGCTGGTCTACTGGTTTTTTACGTCCGATTCGCCGTACAAGCAGCACAAAGACGTTTCGGTGCGTGAAATCGTCGCCGTGTACCGTTCGGGCGTGGTGGTATGGCTGGTGGCCTACCTTTACTGGGTGTCCTTCGGCACCCTCACCTTCTTCGCGTCGGCGATGCCGACCTATCTGGTCGACCGGTGGCATGTGGATGCCGCCGGCGCGGTCATGGTGTACACCCCGCTGTTGGTGGTCTGCGTCGCCGTCACCCGGCCGCTGGGCGGCTGGCTGGCCGACCGTTTCGATGCCCTGAAAATCCTGAACTGGCTGTTCGGCATTATGGTCGTTCTGGCCCTGGTCATGGCCATGCAGATTTCACTGAACGTCGAGCTGTTCGCCATGTATGGGCTTGCGCTGCTGGCCGGCTCCGCCGCGGCAGCGGTCGTCAAGCTGATCCCGGTCTACTTCCGGGACGTCGGCGCGGTCAGCGGGGTGGCCAAGGCCGCCGGCGCGGCCTGCGGCTTCACCATGACGGTCACCCTGGCCGCCAGCAAGGATCTTCTGGGCGGCTACACCTTCGGCTATGCCATCTGGGCGCTGATGAACGTCGCCGCGTTCTACATCACGCTTTCGCGCGTCGGCTTCAGGCATGCAAAACCGTACATTGAAGCCATTCCTTCGGGTGAAGCCACCGATGCGATATCGGTCTATTCAAACATCGCTACCCCAAACTCAGCGAGATCGACGCTTAGAGCATGATGATTCTAGGTGAAGAAGCGCGGCGGCAGGCGGCAGAGGCTCAAGCGCGCGAGCACGCCGAACAGGAGCGGCGCCGTCGCGAAGCACAGGCAGAGCAGTCCAGAGCCGAGGCAGAACGACGCAGAGCCGAGGAGCAGCAGCTGCGCGATGTGTCGGCAGCGAAGCACCGCGCCGAGGAAGAGGTCGGCCGGCGGCGGCGCACTGTGCCAGTGCTGACATCGTTAGTTGGGCTGTGCGTGCTTGGCGCCGCAATCATCGTATGGCTCACAATGCCGGCAGCGCCCGGTCCCGTGGTCCAGACGCCGCCTGCCCAGGTGACGCCGACGCTGGCACCCGCCGCGTCGACTGAGGCTGCGCCGCTACCGCCGATGCAGGAGAAGGCGCTGAAGCCGAAGGACACGTTTAAGGAATGTGCGAATTGCCCGGAGATGATAGTGGTGCCGGCCGGGAGCTTCACGATGGGATCGCCGACAAGCGAGCCGGGGCATTCTGCCGAAGAAGGCCCACAACATACGGTCACGATTGCTCGACAATTTGCAGTCGGCCGGTTTGAGGTGACCTTCGACGAATGGGATGTGTGCGCGGCCGATGGCGGCTGCAACGGCTACAAGCCCTCCGATGAAGGCTGGGGCCGTGGCCGCCGACCGGTGATCAATGTTTCCTGGGACGACGCCAAAGCTTACGTCGCTTGGCTGTCGAAAAAGACCGGCAAGTCCTATCGGCTGCTCTCGGGGGCCGAATACGAGTATGCGACGCGCGCCGGGACACAGACGGCCTATCCCTGGGGCAATGCCATCGGCACGAACAATGCCAACTGCCACGCCTGTGGCAGCCAATGGGACGCCAGGCAAACCGCGCCGGTCGGCTCGTTTGCCGCTAACGGGTTCGGTCTCTACGACATGGTGGGCAATGTCCGGGAGTGGACGGAGGATTGCTACCACGACAGCTACAGCGGCGCGCCGGCGGACGGCTCGGCTTGGATCGAGGGCGCTAACTGTTCTAGCCGTGTCGTGCGCGGCGGGTCCTGGCAAATCGCTCCTGTTTTCCTCCGCTCGGCGAACCGCTACTGGTTCAACCCCGACTACCGGCTCAACTACCTTGGTTTCCGGGCCGCTCGGACGCTTGCACCTTAAATCTTTGTTCCTTCGCCTCTTGTGACTGATTTCTCTTGTCTCTTTGGGGGTTTGGGGGCGAAGCTCCAATTTTTTGGAGAGCACGCCATGAACGCCCATCTCAAGTGCACCGGTCCGGCCATCGAAGCCCACTATCAATTCTTGCTATGGCTCGTTCCATCGGCACGCGCATGGGCGCATCCAGCAGCGTCGGCAGCGCGATCAACAAACCGATCGGCGTGTTGTCGAGGTGGAAGTCGGGCTGTATCTCATGCGAGAGCGGCGAGATCGTGCTCCACGCGGCGAACGCGACGGCGAACGCAACGGTTGCCAGCGCGAGGTTGACGTACGCTTGGCGCGAACCGGCCTCCCTGGTTACTCCCGCCTCGCCTTAGCCGCCGCTGTGCGGCGCAGCAGAGTAGAGCGCGTCGCACTTGGCGGCGAAGACGACATCGCTCTCGGTGAGCCCGCCGATCTTGTGCGTCCAAATGTCAACACCGACTTTCCCCCACGCGACGTGCAGGTCGGGGTGATGCTGCTGCTCTTCAGCGACGCCTCCAACGTGGACCGCGAAGGCCATCGCCTCGGCAAAGTTCTTGAAGCGGTAGTCGCGCTTCAGCATCGTGACGGAGCCGCGACGCACGTCGGGAACGTCGCGGACCTCCCACGCCGCGTCGATGTGCGCGACGAGCGGAGCGAGTTGTTCGCGGGTGAGCGGCGGCACGTCTCCGCGACACGGGATGCATTGCCGTTCGGCCAGATTCTCCATGTCAGCTCCATTCGAAGGTCGTGGCGAGCTCTCCGCGAAGGCGCTCGCAGTCCGCGGCCCACCTGGAGAGAGACGGATGCAACCAACCCGGGGCTATTGCGTCAAGTGCCACGCGACGCGCGAGATGACCGATACGAAGTCGATCGAAGTGGCGGCGGTCCGGCACTCGAAGGCAAGTGCGTCGTCTGCGGGAGCACGATCTTCGTCCTTGGTACGACGTAACGGATAGAGCGGCCGTTCGGCTCGCTTCATCGCGCGGCATCCGCCGAAGCGAACGCACGTAATCGAACGCGGCCTTTACTGCTTCCCTGAGTTGGGCGCGCTGCACGTCCTCCGGCGTAGCGGCATCGTGCACCGCTCGCCCGTGCTCCTCGACGATCGCCGCTAAGTCATTCAAATCGTCGGGTTCGACCTCCCCCATCATGACCAGCGGAATCGTATCTGCAATGCCTTCACGATCTGTGGCGCTGCCGGGAAGTTCCGATGCTACGAGCCAATCGGTGGCAGCCCGCAGAGCTTCTTTGGTATCGTACTCGCTGAGCGGCATGCGTTATGATGCCTCCATGATACTCGGCCGCTTTTCGGCTGCGCTGCATTTAGGCTGCCGCGCATCGCCATTCCTAGCACCCTCATAACGTCAATTTCGAATGAAGGTTCGTTTCTTCGGTTTCAGTTTGGTTCCGTCAAGGTTCTCGACCAGGGACGCACCGTTCCCGGCACGGCCCCGATCAGATCGATCGCGTGTCTAACGCCATGTGGGGCCGCCCCTGATTGTCACTGCAATGCCGTCTGTCACGCCCTCCCGGTCTTGCATGAGCGGCGGAACCGGCTCCTCAGCGGGTCGGCTTCGCGTAGAAGAGCCAACCGAGTGCGGCGCCGGTGAACAACAACCCACCGAGGAAATTGCCGATCGTCACCGGGACCTGGTTTCCGACCCAGAAGTCGTACATCGAGATCGGGGCACCGAAGAGCATCGCAGTCGGGATGATGAATTGGTTGACCACCATGTGTTCGAACCCCATCCCAAAGAACATGTAGATCGGTACGAATGTCGCGATCGCTTTGCCGATCACCGAGCGGGAGGTGCACGGTAGCACGACCCCCAAGGTAACCATCCAGTTGCATAGCATCCCCTTGACGAGCGCCGCAAACGCTCCGGCCATGCCGAACTGGGCGATCATGGGAGGCGGTGCCAAGAAGTCGGTGGAGCGGGCTTTCGGCGCCGTCGCAGATTCACGGAGAAGTCGGCGTGCTGTCCTCGACGATGGACGTGAGCTGCTATTATTTCTGCAACGTATGAGTGTAGTACCACAGGGTGCCGTTTAGCACCATCGCACCCAGGATATTGCCGATGGTGACCGGGATCTGATTCCACACCCACCAGTCGTAGAAGCTCACGTGGGCACCCGAGAGGATAGCGGTCGGGAAGAGCCACATGTTGACCACGGTGTGCTCGAAGCCCAGCGCAAAGAACATCCCTATCGGTATCCACATCAGCAGCACCCGGCCCACAGTGCTGCGCGTGGCTTTGGACATGATGGAGCCCAGGCTCACCAGCCAGTTACAAAGGACACCCATGCCAATGGCGGCGCACCAGCCAAGGGCGCCGTACTTGATATACTCGACCTTGTGCTCGGCGGTGTGGGCGATGACGGTGAGCATGGGGTTCGGCGCGACGGACCCCCCGTAGGTAAATGAGAACCAGAGCAGCCAGCCGAAGAATATGCCTCCGAGCAGGTTGCCCGTCAGAGTCCAGGTCCAGTTGCGCACCAACTCCGACAGCGTGACCGTCCCGGCGTACATGCCGATGGGCATCGTCGCAAAGCTGCCGGTCGCCATCTCCAAGCCGAGGAAGCTCAGCGTGACGTAGCCAGCCGGGAAGATAAGTCCGGCCGCGCCGAGCGGTACGCCAGCGGCGACCATGGCGAATACCACACTGGCTCCATAGGCCAGAAAGGGCGTGCATAAAAAGCCGCGAATGATTAGGTGAATGGTGCCGAATTTGGCTTTCTGTGCGGCATCCGCGGCCAGCGCAGCTCCCATCTCCGCTGGCGACACTGTTTCGAGTGCGGCCAGCGCAGGTCCCGTCTCCGTTGGCGGCTTTTTGAGTGCAATGGCGGGATTCGCATATTCGGCCATTTAGTCCTCCCATGTCCCGGATCTGCCCCGGTCACGGCCCGTTTTTTGGGGGCGCCGACACACATGCATATCAAATACATGTTTATCGTGCAACGGTACGGCCTGACGCCGGCCGCCGCCCGCGGGGTTTTGCACGCGAATGTGGTCCTCTGACAGGCATCGGGGCAGCGATCCGGAAGGTCGGGGCGGCAAAGCCCCGCGGCCGATCAGATCGTCGAGGACACCGCGCCACGCGTCGCGGCTCTCTCAGCTCGCTTCCAGATGCGCGGATGGACTATTTCGTCAAAGCCGCAATCTGATCGTTGAACCAGTCCAGATCGTTCTTCCAGCCGGCATTGTCCGGCGAGAGCTTTACCACCTGCTTCATGACGGATTGTCCCTGCCGCAGTGCAGCGAGCGCATTGCCGGGATCATTGGATCGACGATACACTTCGGCAAGATGCGCATGGCTCACGGCAAGAGCGCGCTGCCAGTCGGCGTTGCCGGGGTCGGCGCGCGCTAGCCGGTCGGCAATCGCCAGCCCGTCGCGGAAGGATTTCAGCGCCTCGGGCAGATTGCCCTGGGCCTCCAGCACGCCCCCGACACGATCGTAGGACACCGACAGATCGCGCTGCCAGCCGGCGTTGCCGGGATCGGTGCGCGCCAGCCGGTCTCTGATCGCCAGCCCGTCGCGGAAGGATTTCAGCGCCTGGGGCAGATTGCCCTGCGCCTCCAGCACGTCGCCGATACAATCGTACGACACCGACAGACCGCGCTGCCAGCCGGCGTTGCCGGGGTCGGCGCGCGCCAGCCGGTCTCTGATCGCCATCCCGTCGCGGAAGGATTTAAGCGCCTCTGGCAGATTGCCCTGCGCCATCAGCACGTCGCCGACCTTCTCGTACGACACCGACAGATCGCGCTGCCATCCGGCGTTGCTGCGGTCGGCGCGCGCCAGCCCGTCGGCAATCGCGAGCTGGCCGCGGAAGGATTTCAGCGCCTCAGACAGATTGCCCTGCGCCATCAGTACGTCGCCGATACGATCGTGCGACACCGACAGACCGCGCTGCCAGTCGGCGTTGCCGGGGTCGGCCCGTGCCAGCCGGTCTCTGATCGCCAGCCCGTCGTGGAAGGATTTCAGCGCCTCGGGCAGATTGCCCTGCGCTACCAGCACGTCGCCAACTTTGGCGTAGGACACCGACAGATCGCGCTGCCAGCCGGCGTTGCCGGGGTCGGCGCGCGCCAGTCGGTCGGCAATCGCGAGCTGGTCGCGGAAGGATATCAGGGCCTCGGGCAGATTGCCCTGCGCCACCAGCACGTTGCCGATACGATCGTACGACACCGACAGACCGCGCTGCCAGCCGGCGTTGCCGGGGTCGGCGCGCGCCAGCCGGTCTCTGATCGCCAGCCCGTCGTGGAAGGATTTCAGCGCCTCGGGCAGATTGCCCTGCGCCACCAGCACGTCGCCGATACGATCGTACGACACCGACAGATCGCGCTGCCAGCCGGCGTCGCCGGGGTCGGCACGCGCCAGCCGGTCGGCAATCTCGAACTGGTCGCGGAAGCATTTCAGCGCCTCGGGCAGGTTACCCTGCGCCATTAGCACGTCGCCGACACGGTCGTACGACATCGATAGATCGCGCTGGCCGCTGGCGCTATCGACGTCGGCGCGCGCCAGCCGGTCTCTGATCGCCAGCCCGTCGCGGAAGGATTGCAGTGCCTCGGGCAGATTGCCCTGCGCCACCAGCACTTCGCCGACACGATCGTAGGAGATCGACAGATCGCGCTGGCAGCCGGCGTTATCGAGGTCGGCGCGCGCCAGCCGGTCTCTTATCGCCAGCCCGTCGCGGAAGGATTTCAGCGCCTCGGACAGATTTCCCTGCGCCACCAGCACGTCGCCGACACGATCGTACGACACCAACAGATGGCGCTGCCAGCCGGCGTTGCCGGGGTCGGTGCGAAGCAGTCGTTCGAAGGCTCCTTCGGTCGAGTTCAAGACGATCAAGCAGGCATCGAGGGGGGCGTGTTGTTCCATAGCGTCGCTGAGATTTGTGAGGAAACGCTCCGCCACTAGTGCGCAGACAGAATCATCGGGGGTGTCAAGCAAACGACATATGTCTCGCGCTGCACTGGCCGGAGTGCCGGCCGGCGGCGCGATGACAGTATCGGCCAGCGCGCGCGTGGCGCCTTGCACCTCTGCCTCGCTCAACGATGAATCGCCATAGTACTGGGCAGCGCGGATGTCGTCCTTGCTCGCCAGCAGATGGACCATGGTTTCAGTAATGCGCAGCGGGTCGTCCGACGCCAGCGTCAGAAGGTGATCGGCGATCAACAGGTGCAGTTGCGGCTTCGAGAGACGCAGCGCCGCGAGGCGTGAGCCGGCGGCAGCCCGCATCTGGGCGTGGCTGAAATCCCATTGCGCGAGATCGCCACGCTCGCGCATCTGACCGCGGAACAGGCGACGCAGTGTGGCGAAGCGCTGTTCGTCCCAAGGTTCGCCGCTTACCCGTGGCAGCAATTGCTGAAAATCGCTCTCGCGCCATCCCGTCCGGCTTACAGCAATGAGGCCGAGAAGCGCCTGCACAGCGGCGGCGCCGAACAGTTCAGCCGCACGATCGAACGTTGCGCGATAGAGGCGGAGAATATCCGCCGGGATGGCTTCGACGTCGAGCATCAAATTTCGGAGGCGTTCCTCCGGAACGCCGCCATATTCGCGCTGCATGCGGGCAAAATCATCGGCCTCGAGCAGGTTGAGCTCCTCGATGGCGAGCACCAGCCACAGCGGATTGCCCCACGCGGGCACGCCCCCATGCCTCTTCGCGAGCAGCGCATCGATCACCGGCGGCTCGAGCTTGCGGTGGTGGCTATCCCATATGCCCTCGATGATGCCGCGCGCCTCGGCAGTGTCCAGCGGCGGCAGCGACAACGCTTCCATGCCTGGACGCTCGGCCAGCTCTTTGGAGGCGCCGCCGGCAATGGATGTTGTGACAAGCCGCGCGTTGGCCGGCCACAGCCGAGGCAGCGAGGTCGTAATCCTTCCGCGCGGCGTCTTTTTGAACTGGTCGAGCGCGTCGATCAGGACGACGACGCGCCGCTGTGACGCCATCCGCCCGAGCAGAGAGGCGAAGGCCGTATCGACTATTTTGGGGTCGACATTCTCGGCGAGGCCAACCTCGCCGGCGCCGAGTGCGCTGCCGAGTTCGTCGATCCAGCGCCGCAGCATTGCATCGACCGATGTTGCCTGCGGGCTGGCGCCGGCGGCGTGCGCGAGAACGAAAGCGTCGCTGTCCGTCGTGCGGCGAAGAAGCTCGCCCAATAGCGCGCTCTTGCCCGAACCCGGCTCGCCGGTGACGCAGACCCCCCACGGCGTACTATCTTGCGCCGGGGAAAGACAGAGGCTGGTGAGACGCTGAATGACCGCCTGCCTGCCAACGAAGTCGCGGGCGAACGCGCTGCTAATGAATACCGGACGCGATTGCGACATCGTGGGACCTCTTTGGACGACTGATTTTACGGCATCGCCATGGAGATTGGACAAGTTCGGCCGCTTTGTCGCGACATTGCTACAAGCACGGCGTGCACGCGAATTCGCAGGGGGAGGGGACCGTTCGGGTATTAAGGTTGCCTTCCCCTCGCTATTGCTCCATCGAACAATTTTTCCGCGTTTTCGATAGCCTGCCTGAAGGTTTCGGCCTCTTCCTCGAAAGACATTCCGATCATTGTGGAGTTCTTCAGATCGCGGATGCAGTTGTCGCGGAGAGTGGCAAGAGAAGCATCATCAAGGGGATGTCCGCTGCGGACATGCTTGATAAGCTTGGCTGCAAAATCCTGAAACGCGAGCGCGATCATGCCCGCTTGGGCGGCGCTGCGGTTCGCGTTTTGGAGAATTTGTTTATCATCCATCGCGTCTCTTCATCTA
This sequence comes from uncultured Alphaproteobacteria bacterium, assembly GCA_963769365.1. Classification (GTDB taxonomy): domain Bacteria; phylum Pseudomonadota; class Alphaproteobacteria; order Rhizobiales; family Xanthobacteraceae; genus Bradyrhizobium. The sequence continues at coordinate 84,771 of CAVYLU010000003.1, forward strand.
TTTGCGCCAATGGAGGAAGGCGCGCGCTTGCTGTTTGATCGTCCCTTCGGGGCTATGGGCGAAAGTTGGTGACGGCATGAAGGGGTAAGCCGGCGTATCGTGGAGGTATTCGCCTCCACCGCTCCACCGAAGGAGTGATACGCCGTGACGAGACTAACGTTTTCCAGCCCACCCAGCCAGAAGCTTTTTGCCGATCCGCTGACCGAGGTTTTGCGCAACGGCGCGCAAACGCTGCTGGCAAGCGGTTGAGGCGGAAGCTGCCGGTGGGCCGACGGCCACGACTGTCGGGCGGCTCAAAGAGGTCTGGTCGGAGGAACATGGGCCCTGGAGCACGCGCTACCGCTTTTGCGTTCCTCGACAACAGACTCATCGGTTACCCGCTTGTCATCAGCCGCCCTATGCTTGCACGGATGACAGCCGCGGCTGGAATCGATGGAGAGCCCCACGTTCAATCGCGTTCCGGCTCCAGGCCGCAATTGCCTCGATGTCGGGCCTTAGACGCGTGGCTGAATCCCCGACGAATGTCAGAAAGTCGCAAAGATTTTGTGTGGAGACACCGATCAGCAGAGGGATCTCGGCAATCAGAGCCTCGGCAAGGACCCCTCGCAGTCCCCGGCCATGTGCTTCTTCCTTGCCAAACTTATTGATGATCAGCAGATCGACACGTTCAAGCACCGCACGCTCGATCCATGCGTCGATGCGCGCGAAAGCGTCCGGATCAAGGCGACAACCCCTCGCTTCGTCACCACGGTCCAACGAGATCTTTATTTCGTCACCGCCCAACAGGTCCTTCACGTACATATCGCATCGACGTCGACCATGCCGGTGCGCGTTTGACTGGACGATGCCACCCATCCGATAACCTGAAGCGACCAGACCGGCTGCGCATTGAGAAATGAGCGCATCTCTAACAAGGCCGTCATCATAAGCCACTACCCCGATCTGGCTCAGGCCAGGGTTTGCATGCTCGGCGGGAATTAGTGGAGCATGCTCATGGTGCCACTCCATCGTTTCCTCTCCTAGATGAGTCGTTTCTTGATCGCTAGCTCGGCTAGTCTTTCTTGATCGCTAGCTCGGCGGCGTCATTCAGTCGCCGGCGCAGAGAAAACCCTGGGCATATTTTTTACGGAGCAGCGCCACGGTCCATCCTGCAGCGCACGCTGCTTTATTCTGCGGCGGGGTAGTCCAGAGAACGGGACAGTTTACGCTGCCTGAGTGAAACCGAGCTTAAGCGGTATGTCAAGTGCATCTATTTCAAGGCGACGCAAGGGATTCTGTGTCGGGCGACGTCGGCAATCTGGTCTGTCCAGCTCTGTTCGACCCGGGCGGAGCAGACGTAGGTCGCCATCCTTTCGGTGACCGAAGGCGAAGACAAGCCGCTCAAAATATCCGCTCATGTTCCGCGTAAGCAGCATCATGATCATCAACAGGATCGACCTGCCGCGTCTCGACTTCGATGTTCACAAGGCGATCAAAAACGCCTTGGCCGTCAAGGCGAACATCGCCAGCGATGTCAGCCTCGCTTGGCACGGGTCGACGGCCGGGTGAGGCGAAGCCTGCCGTGGGTGCGCGGGAGAAATCGCGCGCCCTCGGTGCTGAGGAAGTCCATCATCGCCTGCGCCGGCGGCAGCAAGACCTTGTCCTTGCGTGAGAGCACGAACCATTGCCGGACTACAGGAAGGCCATCGACGTCGAGCGTCACCAGTCGCCGTTCATCGAGTTCGGTCGCGACCGTGTGCGCGGAAATGAAAGCGATCCCCAACCCTGCAATTACCGCCTGTTTGATGGTCTCGTTGCTGCTCATCGCCATGCCGATTTTTGGATGGACACTTGCCTGTTCGAACAATTGTTCCATCAGCCCTCGCGTTCCCGATCCGGGCTCGCGCGTCAGGAAAGTTTCGTTGGCGAGGTCCACCAGTACGAGCCGCGATTTCCGCGCCAGGCGATGGCTGGTCGGCGCGATGATGACATGTGGATGATCGCCGATCAGATGAACGTTCATGGGGATATCCACCGGAGGGCGGCCCATGATGGCGATATCCAGATCGTATCCGCGCAGCGCGGTGCCGATCTCCTGACGGTTTCCGATCGACAGTGTCACATCGATGTTCGGATAGGCCCTCGAAAATCCGGAGATCGCGAACGGCACGAAATATTTCGCGGTACTCACGGCGCCGATCGAAATACGTCCCGCCGTTTTTCCCGCAATCATGTCGAGCGACGTCTCGCAGGATGCGATCGCGGCCTCGATGCGCTCGGTGAGCGCAAGCACTTCGCGGCCGGCATCCGTCAGCAGCATTCCGTCGCCGGTGCGCTGGATCAACGGCAGCCCCGCAAGCGCCTGCAGGTTGCGAAGCTGAAGCGTGACCGCCGGCTGGGTGAGATGGAGCTGCCTTGCCGCCGCGGTGACCGACTTGTTTTTCTGAACGGCGGCCAGCGCACGCAATTGGCGGATCGTCAATTCCCGCAAAAACCGGCCCGCCATCGTAGCCCACCCTATAACAAAAACTTTGCTCCGCCCAAAGATAACAAAATTTTACTAATCAGGCAAATTGCGCTTCCTTGAGTGGCGGATTGCCGAGCGGCGAGACGCTTTGAGAGCGCCCCGAAAGAGGGCGCAGGGAGACGTTCATGGACGAGCGCGTTACTCTGCGTTCGCATCTCGATAGGTCCGCGCCGCCGACGCCGCACGTCGCTGCGGTGGGCGGCGTGATCGAGGCCATTGCCGCAGCCGCGATCGATCTTGCCGCGCTGATCGCCGATGGGCCGCTTGTGGGCATCACAGGACGGAACGGCGGCACCAATCACGACGGCGATCTGCAGAAGGACATCGATGTCGCTGCCGATGCAATGATGCGCCGCGCATTGCGCAGAGCCCCCGTCGCGGCGGTTCTTTCCGAGGAAGCAGAGCTGCCGGAAACCCTCAATCCCGATGCGCCGCTCTGCGTCGCGATCGATCCGCTCGACGGATCGGCCAATCTCGAAAACAATATCTCGGTGGGCACCATTTTTTCAATCCGACCCCGCGCTCACGACATTCTTTCGACCTTCTTTGAGCCCGGCACGGCGCAATGCGCCGCAGGCTTCGTCGTCTACGGTCCGCAGACGACGCTCGTTGTCGCGCTCAATGCGCGCGTCGACATCTTCATTCTCGACAGGCGGGCGCAGGAGTTCGTGTTGATCGAGCAGGGGGTTCGGATCGCGCCCGATACGCCGGAATTTGCCATCAACGCGTCCAATCGCCGGCACTGGCACGGTCCAGTTCGTACCTACATCGACGAATGCCTCGCCGGCACTAACGCCGATTTCAATATGCGCTGGATCGGTTCGCTGGTCGCGGAGTTGCTTCGCATCTTGGTGCGCGGTGGCGTGTTTCTATATCCGGCGGATGCCCGGCCCGGTTATCGGGAGGGGCGGCTTCGCTTGCTCTATGAAGCCCATCCAATGGCGCTGGTGATGGAATGGGCGGGAGGCGCGGCATCAACCGGACGTCGGCGAATTCTGGAGCTGGGAGCGAAAACGCCGCACCAGCGTGTGCCGCTGATCATGGGTTCGGTGCGGGGCGTTTGCGACGTTGCCGCCATTCACGAAGGTATCGAGCCGATGTTCGACAATAGCGACGCTCCGCTGTTTGCGCGGCGCGGCCTGTTTCGCTGACGGATCATTACCGATGTCGCGCAGTCATCCCATCATATCGATCACGGGCTCATCGGGAGCCGGGACGACGTCGGTGAAAAAGACGTTCGAGAATATCTTCCGCCGCGAAAAGGTCGCCGCGGCCTATATCGAGGGCGACGCCTTCCATCGCTACAATCGTGTCGAAATGCGCACGAAAATGGCGGAGGAAGCCGAGCGCGGCAACAAGCACTTCAGCCATTTCAGTCCCGAAACCAACCTGTTCGAGGAACTGGAGCGGGTGTTTCGTGACTACGGTAAATCCGGCACCGGAACGACGCGTCATTACGTCCACGATGACGACGAGGCCAAGCTGTACGGCGCCGAACCCGGGACATTCACCGCATGGGGCCCACTGCCGGAAAGGTCCGACCTTTTGTTTTATGAAGGCCTGCACGGCGCCGTGGTAACCGAGAAGGTCAACATCGCGCCGCATGCCGATCTCAAGATCGGCGTCGTGCCCGTCATCAATCTCGAATGGATCCAGAAGCTGCATCGCGACCGCAGCGATCGCGGCTATACCCAGGAGGCGGTGACTGACACCATCCTGCGCCGGATGCCGGATTACGTGAACTACATCTGCCCGCAATTCGCAGAAACCGACATCAATTTCCAACGCGTTCCGACCGTCGACACGTCGAATCCGTTCATCGCGCGCTGGATCCCGACGCCCGATGAATCGATGGTGGTGATCCGCCTCAAAAATCCGCGCGGTATCGATTTTCCGTATCTGCTGTCAATGATTCCGAACAGCTTCATGTCGCGCGCCAATTCGATTGTGATCCACGGATCGAAGCTCGACCTGGCGATGCAGCTCATTCTCACTCCGCTGATCCTGCAACTGATGGAACGCAAGAGGCGCACGGTATGACCGCTCCCGCTCTGTCCCGTATTGCCAGCTACCCGGATGTTTCGCATGCAGAAATGGCGAACGCGATCCGCTTTCTGGCGATCGATGCTGTCGAGAAGGCGAAGTCGGGTCATCCCGGCATGCCGATGGGAATGGCGGATGTTGCAACCGTGTTGTTTTCGCGCTTCCTCAAATTCGACCCGGCCGATCCGGCGTGGTCGGATCGCGATCGTTTTGTACTGTCCGCGGGTCACGGCTCGATGCTGTTGTATGCGCTTCTGTACCTGACAGGCTATGAAGGCGTGACATTGCACGAACTCAAGGCGTTCAGGCAGTGGGGATCGAAGACACCGGGGCACCCCGAATATGGTCACACCCCCGGTGTGGAGACGACCACCGGCCCCCTCGGGCAGGGCATCGCCACTGCAGTCGGCATGGCGCTGGCCGAGCGCCTAATGAATGCGCGCTTCGGCAACAATTTTGTCGACCATTTCACGTATGCGATTGCCGGCGACGGCTGCCTGATGGAAGGCCTCAGCCACGAAGCGATCTCGCTGGCGGGACACCTGCGGTTGAGCCGCCTGATCGTCTTGTTCGACGACAATGAAATTTCAATCGACGGCGCGACGTCGCTGTCGTGTTCGGATGATCAGCTCGCGCGCTTTAAAGCCTCGGGCTGGTCGGCCAGCCGTGTCGACGGCCACGATCCCGACGCGGTCGCAGCCGCGATCGAATGCGCCCGAAACAATGACCGCCCGTCGCTGATCGCCTGCCGTACGGTGATCGGCTTCGGAGCACCGAACCGGCAGGGCACCGAAAAGGCGCATGGCGCGCCGCTCGGGGCCGAGGAGGTCGCAAAGACCCGGACCGCGCTGGACTGGCCGCACGAGCCATTCCAAATTCCGGAGCCCGTCATCGAGCAATGGCGCAAGATCGGCGCGCGAGGGCAGGGCGCGCGCCGAAACTGGATCGAGCGGACAAGGCGGCTCAACACCACGGCCCGCTCGCCATTTCACGATGCGCTCAATCGAAACTTGTCTTGCGAATATGCCGAAGCGATGGCGCAGGTGCGCGCTCGCTTCGCCGCCGACCGGCCGAATATTGCGACCCGGCAGGCGTCGCAGCTTGTGATCGACGGAATCGCGGAAGCGTTGCCGAATTTTCTCGGCGGCTCAGCCGACCTGACCCACTCCAATCTGACACGGGCCAAGACACATGCTCCGGTACGCCCCGATTTCTTTGAAGGTAGCTATGTTCACTATGGTGTCCGTGAGCACGCCATGGCGGCTGCGATGAACGGCATCGCGTTGCATGGCGGGTTCATTCCCTATGGGGGAACGTTTCTCACTTTTGCCGATTATAGCCGCCCCGCGATCAGGCTGGCGGCGTTGATGGGGGTTCGCGTCATTCACGTGATGACGCACGATTCCATCGGATTGGGTGAGGACGGCCCGACACATCAGCCGGTCGAGCATCTCGCCTCGCTGCGGGCGATCCCCAATCTGCTGGTGTTTCGGCCCGGCGACGCCGTCGAGACCGCCGAGGCCTGGGATTGCGCGTTGCGGGCAGGCACCAGCCCGTCGGTGCTGTGCCTGTCGCGACAAGCGATGCCTACGTTTCGTAAAGTTGCCGACAAGGACAATCTGGTCGCGTTAGGCGCATATGTCGTTGTCGAGCCAAAAGGCGATCGCGACATCACCCTGATTGCAACGGGCTCTGAGGTTTCGATCGCACTGAAGGCGGCAAAGCTGCTCGCGGCCGACAGCGTTCGTGCCGCGGTCGTTTCAGCGCCCTGCTTTGACCTGTTTCGCCAGCAGTCGGCCGAGTACCGGGACGGTGTCCTGGGACGCGCTCCAAGGATTGGCGTCGAGGCGGCGGTCGAGGGCGACTGGGCGCGTTGGCTCGGCGACGGCGGCCAGTTCGTCGGCATGACGGGCTTCGGCGCATCTGCACCGGCGGAACAACTGTATCGCGAATTCGGTATCACCGCGGAGGCCGTCGCTACCGCGGCGCTGAATAGCCTAGCGCAGTCAAGGATGGCGGCAACCTACTCATGACATTCCCAGGAAATCGAGAGGAGTTTCCGATGGCACGAATCACATTGAGGCAATTGCTGGATCACGCCGCCGAGCACGGCTACGGCGTGCCGGCGTTCAACATCAACAACATGGAGCAGGGCCTTGCGATCATGGATGCTGCCGCCGCAGTCGACGCGCCTGTCATCATCCAGGCCTCGCGCGGTGCCCGCTCCTATGCCAACGACATCATGCTGTCGAAGATGATCGACGCGCTGGAGGAGATGTACCCGCAGATTCCGCTTTGCCTGCATCAGGACCATGGTAACGAAGAAGCGACCTGCGCTACCGCGATCAAACACGGCTTCACGTCGGTCATGATGGATGGTTCGCTCAAGGCCGACGCGAAAACCGCGGCCGACTATGACTACAATGTCGATATCACCCGCCGCGTCGTTGAGATGGCGCACTGGATCGGTGCTTCGGTGGAAGGCGAACTCGGCGTGCTTGGTTCGCTCGAGCACGGCGGCGGTGAACAAGAGGACGGTCACGGGATCGAAGGCAAAGTCGGCCACGATCAGTTGCTGACCGATCCGGGCCAGGCCGTTGATTTCGTCCGTGCCACCAAGGTTGATGCGCTGGCGATCGCAATGGGAACCTCGCACGGCGCCTACAAGTTCTCCCGCAAGCCGGACGACGACATCCTTGCGATGGAGGTGGTCGAGGAAATCCACCGCCGGTTGCCGGACACGCATCTGGTGATGCACGGCTCGTCGTCGGTGCCACAGCCGTTGCAGGACGTGTTCAATCAATTCGGCGGCGAGATGCCGCAGACCTGGGGTGTGCCGGTCGAGGAAATCGTCCGCGGCATCAAGCATGGCGTGCGCAAGGTGAATATCGACACCGACTGCCGGCTGGCAATGACCGCGGCATTCCGGAAGGTCGCAACCCAGACCAAGAGCGAATTTGACCCGCGCAAATTCCTAAAACCCGCAATGGATGCGATGCGCGACCTCTGCCGCGAACGCTTCGAACAATTTGGCACTGCGGGCAACGCGGCAAAGATCAAGGTGATTCCGCTGGCGGAGATGGCAAGGCGCTACCGCGCGGGAGCACTCGATCCACGTATCGGAAAGATGGCCGCGGCGGCCGAGTAATTTAACGTCTCTCGATCCGGAATCCGGCCAGCCGGCACCATTGAGGAGAAAGCCATGAATGAACAATCGATGACCGTCCGCGGCAAGGATCGCTACAAATCCGGCGTCATGGAATACAAGAAGATGGGCTATTGGGAGCCCGACTACGAGCCAAAGGACACTGATATCATCTCACTGTTCCGGGTGACGCCGCAGGACGGTGTCGATCCGATCGAAGCCTCGGCGGCCGTGGCCGGCAAATCCTCGACCGCGACATGGACGGTGGTATGGACCGATCGGCTGACAGCGGCCGAAAAATATCGCGCCAAATGCTTCCGAGTCGATCCCGTTCCGAATTCACCTGGGCAATATTTTGCCTATATCGCCTACGACCTTGACCTGTTTGAGAACGGATCGATCGCCAACCTGTCGGCCTCGATCATCGGCAATGTGTTCGGCTTCAAGCCGCTGAAGGCGCTGCGGCTTGAGGACATGCGGCTGCCGGTGGCCTACGTCAAAACGTTTCAGGGACCCGCGACCGGCATCGTGGTCGAACGCGAACGCATGGACAAATTCGGTCGCCCGCTGCTCGGCGCCACCGTGAAGCCCAAGCTCGGTTTGTCCGGTCGAAACTACGGCCGCGTAGTCTATGAGGCGCTCAAGGGTGGGCTCGACTTCACCAAGGATGACGAGAACATCAACTCACAGCCGTTCATGCACTGGCGCGAGCGGTTTCTCTATTGCATGGAGGCCGTCAACAAGGCTCAGGCGGCATCCGGCGAGATCAAGGGAACCTATCTCAACGTCACTGCGGGAACCATGGAGGACATGTACGAGCGTGCGGAGTTTGCGAAAGAGCTCGGCTCCGTCATTATCATGATCGATTTGGTGATCGGCTACACGGCGATCCAGTCGATGGCGAAATGGGCCCGCCGTAACGACATGATCCTGCATCTGCATCGGGCAGGACATTCGACCTACACGAGACAGCGCAGTCACGGCGTCTCGTTTCGCGTGATCGCGAAATGGATGCGGCTTGCGGGCGTCGACCACATCCATGCCGGCACGGTGGTGGGCAAGCTCGAAGGCGATCCAGCGACAACGCGTGGCTATTACGACATCTGCCGCGAAGACTTCAATCCGATGCGGCTCGAACATGGCGTATTCTTCGACCAGAACTGGGCCAGCCTCAACAAGTTGATGCCGGTGGCGTCGGGGGGCATTCACGCCGGCCAGATGCACCAGTTACTCGATCACCTCGGCGAGGATGTGGTGCTGCAGTTCGGCGGCGGCACCATCGGTCATCCCATGGGTATCCAGGCAGGCGCGACCGCGAACCGGGTGGCGCTGGAAGCGATGATCCTCGCGCGCAACGAAGGACGCGACTATCTGCACGAGGGCCCCGAGATTCTCGCCAAGGCGGCGCAGACCTGCACGCCGCTGAAATCGGCGCTGGAGGTCTGGAAGAACGTCACCTTCAACTACGAATCCACTGACATGCCCGACTACGCCCCCACCGCCAGCGTTTCAATATAAGGAGCAGGATCATGCGCGTCACCCAAGGCTGTTTTTCGTTCCTGCCCGATCTTACCGACGAACAAATATCCCGGCAGGTCCAGTATTGCCTCGGCAAGGGCTGGGCGGTGAACATCGAATTTACCGACGATCCGCATCCCCGCAATAGTTTCTGGGAGATGTGGGGACTGCCGATGTTCGACCTTCGTGACGCCGCCGGCGTGGTGATGGAGTTGAACGAATGCCGCAAGGTATATGGCGATCGCTACATCCGGATGTCGGCGTTCAACTCAAGTCCCGGGTGGGAGTCGCTGCGGCTGTCGTTCATTGTCAATCGGCCTAAGGATGAGCCAGGCTTCTGCCTCGAGCGGCATGAAGTTGCCGGCCGCAACATCCGCTATACCACGAAATCATATGCCGCCGATCGTCCCGAGGGCGCGCGCTATGGTGGCAAATGAATTCGCAGGCCCCTTCACCGATCGCGCCCCTAGGTGCGAGCGAGCCGCACCCGATCGAGCAGGTCGACCTGCGCCGTGAGTTCAATGAAGTCGGAATCGGCGAGGTGCTTGATCACCTGGATCGTGAGCTAATTGGTCTCAAGCCGGTCAAGACTCGAATCCGTGAAATTGCGTCACTGCTGCTGATCGAGCGTATCCGCAAACGCATGAACCTGACGTCGGAGGTGCCGACACTACATATGTCGTTCACCGGCAACCCCGGCACGGGCAAGACGACGGTGGCGCTGCGGATCGCGAGCATTCTGCACAAACTCGGGTTCGTTCGCCGTGGCCAGGTTGTCTCAGTCACTCGCGATGAGCTGGTGGGGCAATATATCGGCCATACCGCGCCGAAGACGAAGGAGATACTGAAAAAGGCGATGGGCGGCGTTTTGTTCATCGACGAGGCCTATTATTTGCATCGTCCCGACAACGAGCGTGATTACGGCCAGGAAGCCATTGAAATCCTGCTACAGGTGATGGAGTCGCAGCGCGAGGATCTGGTGGTGATCCTCGCCGGCTATGGCGACCGGATGGACAAGTTTTTCGCCAGTAATCCCGGCTTCCGCTCCCGCATCGCCCATCACATCGATTTTCCGGATTATTCCAACGACGAGTTGCTGGCGATCGCGGAACTGATGCTTCACGATATGAACTACAAGTTCAAACCGGACGCGCGCGCTGCGTTCATTCGCTACATTGCCTTGCGCAAAACGCAGCCGTTGTTTTCCAACGCGCGCTCAATCCGAAACGCGCTCGACCGTATGCGGCTTCGGCAGGCCAACCGTCTCGTCGCCGATCTTGATCGGGTGCTGACCGCCGACGACATCATGTCGCTGGAGCCATCGGATGTGCTGGCCAGCCGGGTCTTCTCGCGCAGCCTTGGAGACGTCTTAGCGCACGAGGGTCCGCCGCCACACCCGGCGCAAGGTCAAAAACAATAAGCCGAATAAAAGGGCCGGGACATGGGCTGGAGACGTTAGACGTGAGTCTTCGGCCTAAAACCAACCACGGGCCGCCGCGCTGCGCGACATGGCGTAAGTCAGCAGGAGCTTCAGCCGATGGCAAAGATCGAGGTGAAACGAGTGCTCGCAATTATGACGATAGGCCACAATATGGAGCCGCACTGGATAGCGGATGTCGATTACGGCGCCTTCGAAGTACAGATTCCGCTGCCTGCCCGGTGTCTGCTTGACGATGACTTTGAGACACAGACGCATGAATATGTCGAAGCGATGGAAAGTCTCGCAGCAGCTCTGCTTCGCTTTGCGGAACAAACTCGAAAAACAATGTCGGCCCGATCGGGACTAAACTAAGTAGGTCCACGAAAGAAAAGCAATTGTGTCGCCGCAACGGCAATTTCTTGCGTCAGAAGGCGGTAGCAAGGGGTATCGTTCGTACCTGAAAGGATCGTTGTTTCTAGCGGTGCCTACTGAGATGCATGAAGTGCGCGCAATCATGCGATGGAGCGGGTGATGGAGCGGTCGTTCACATAGATGAAGGGGAGGTTTGATCTTAGGGCGGCGCGGGAAGCTCCCGCGCTCGCGTGCAAGCGCGCTACGCCTTCAGCAAGCTGCACAACCCCGATCACGATACGCATTAACGAAGCCGCAACGAACTTGACCGCTTTCGCGGTTCCATGGCCAGAATGGGGAAACTTGTTCGCGGACTTCTATTTTGTCCCGGCCACTGACTGCGCGAGCGCGTCCTTGCATTGGTCTTTGACGTTGCCAATACTTTTCAGGATGCAACTTCTTTCCTTGCCAGGGCAACTTTCCTTTACATCAGTCGTGCAGGCTTTGCTGATCTCGGCGACCCGCGCAAGCCTTGCCTTACACGCGTCGGAAAATTCTGCGGCGTGTGTTTTCACGCAGTCTTTAATGCGGCCCCCGCCGGGTTTAACTTCAGCACATTTTGCCTTGATGTCGGCCGCACAGACGCCAACTGACCGTGCCATCGCGACCGGTGGGGAGAGAAGTACGACAGCACCAATTACCATGATACTCTTCATCATAGGTCATTCTCCCAAAAGAAAAAAGATGCGAATGTCCTCACTCACTTGGCCGGCGTGAGATGTGCCCAGACCAACCGGCTCTGTATAGTGGACGATAAAAACGGGACACTCGATTGATCTATGTCAATGAGGCGCCTCAAACGCAAAGTGCCGCTCGACAAGTGAGCTTGTGAAAATCTGGATTTGATTCGCGGCGCACGAGCTGCGCCTGGGCGCTGCCATCCTTTGGACGTCTCCGGCTTCTGTAGTTGGCACCAACCGGACCAACCGGGCCGGTCTGATGATGTCCGTTGATCGGGGTAGACCGGAAGTGGCAGGCCCAAGGTCAAAACGGCGCTTTTGACCCAACTCGGACATCGAAGGTGGCCCGCCATCTCATGGGATCATCCCCCAATTAAGCTGTGATACTTCTTTAGCCTTGGGCAGATCGCCCATGCGAAGATTTCAGCGTCAATGTAGATAAATCGACGGCGGCACGCGTTAGTGTGTTGCCGAATACCTTGTTGCACTGCGCATATTGCCTTTCTTAGCGCGACAACCTGATGAGGGTCGCATGAACGCAAGACTTGAAAGAAAGCTGCGATTGCTCTCTGGCATTGTTGCGGCCGGTGTAATCGCGGGTATCGCGTTTGCCGCCGCGATGGATCGCTCATTGATTGTTGGAATTGCTTACGGGTTGCTCATAAGCCTGGTGCTCGGAGGTATCGAGTTATTCGTCATGGAAGGTCCGATGCTCGTTTGGCTCAGCGGTCTTTCGTTCACGACAAATCTGATTATTCGGAGCACAATTTACGCGGCAATTATCGTGATCATCCAATGGCTTCAGGTGGGTGAGGCCATCGCCGGGTTGCCCCGCACAATGTCGGGCAAAACCTTTTGGTACGGCTTTATCTATTCCGCCGTGATCTCTGTTCTTTTCAATCTGGTTCTTGGAATTGCGAACCTCATCGGAGGTCGCACGTTCTTGAACTTCGTCACCGGGCGTTATCACACGCCGGTCGAGGAAAACCGTTTCGTACTTTTCGTTGATATCGCAGGATCGACGGGGCTGGCCGAACAATTGGGCGGAATTGGTATTCACCGCCTTCTCGATCACACATTTCAGCTCCTCACCCTTTCGGTCTTGGACTATCGCGGCGAAGTCCTCAACTACGTCGGCGACGAGGTGATCGTAACATGGCCCGAATTGAGCGGCTCGGTGGATTGTCGTCCACTCCGGTGCTTTGCGTCAATGCGTGATGAATTGACCAGCGCATCAGGGCAACTTGAACGCGAGTTCGGCGTCGTGCCGCGCATTCGCGGAAGTTTGCATTTCGGTCCGGTGATTGTCGGAGAGATCGGCTACATCAAGCGTGCAATTGTCTTCAACGGTGATGTTATGAACACCGCTGCGCGGCTTGAGGAACTCAGTCGTGGTGTTGAGGGTGGCTTTCTCGCATCCCACGCGGCGATGGAGCAGTTTCGGTCCACCCTGCCGGTGAAGGTTCGCGATCTGGGTCGGCTTCCAATTCGCGGGCGTGCGGACGGCATCGATGTAGTCGGTCTTGATATTCCCGCCACCCAAAAGGCGTGATTATTCGTTATGTCGAGCAGCCTTGCGGCGGCTTTTTGCTAAGGGCACCGATTTCCGAGTTTGGCACGTTTGAGACATGACGGCGGGCACTGACGATGTCCGTTGTGTGGGGAAGACCGCAAGTGAGCGGCGCGCGCTCAAAGTGACGCGATTGACCCATTGCGGACTTCGAGCATTTTGACCGACTAGGTTGACTACCCATGGTTACTAGTCAGCCAGTCTGATCGTGGCGACCACACCGCCATGATCCGAAGGCCACAGGCCCGAAGCGGTGCGGTTCATTGGATCGCCTCCGGTAACAACCGCGTCGACGACTTTGCTGACGTTGCGGCAGAACACGTAATCGATCCGCTCGTCGAAACACCGCGCAGGGTCGCGTAACTCCTCGGCCTTGCAAGTCAATCCGAGCCCTTCACCTGCCTCTGCCCAGACATCTACGTAGCCAGCCTCGGTAAATCGGCGAGACGTTGAGGTAGTGCTGCCATCCGCTCGCGAATTAAAGTCACCCATCACGATCAGTGGATCGCGGCGGGCGGAATGGAGGGCGATAAGCGCTTCGGCCTGCGCCAACTGAAGTGCGGCGCTGGCATCGGTTACGAGTGGCTGAAGGTGCGTCGTGACGATACGTAACTTCCGGCCACTCGCCACGAGGTCGACATGCGCCCAGGCGCGGATATCCTGGAATGGTCCATAGGAACCGTGGGCTGAAAAGACGTGGCCGGCGCTTTCGGCGATCTCGATGCCGGACTCGATCAGATCGCCTCGCACAAGGATAGCCTCGCCGTCGGTCAGCCGCACATCCTCCAGCGCCGGTGGTGAGCCAGCTGGCGCTTGGTTATCATTGCCTGCTATGACGACGACGCGCGAATAGGGGAGGCCACGCCGCGAAAGACAATCGAGGAGTACCTGCGCGAAGTCGAGCAGGACGGCTTCGGCGCGCTCCTCCTTGAATGGCGGCACCACGAGGCTCGACGGTTTACGGTGACGAAGGACAAAAGCCTCCTGTAAGCCGACGACATGTGGCCGATGGGCTGCGATCTCGGTGGCCAGGCATTCTGCGCGGGCAGGAAAATCACTGGCGCGGATCTCGGCGACCAGCGCAGCCGCCGCCTTCGGGACTGCATTGAGATCACTCAACGCCGCGCGGATGACAGGCTGAAAATCGGCACCCACGTAAAGATTACGCGTCATTACCTTGATGTCGAATGACATGCCGATGCCTCTGTTTGCAGACGTCTCGCGACCGCGTTGGTCCTTCCGACTTTCGATGTCGTCGCCGATGCCAAGGACTGACGGGCATTGGAATGTCGGGAACGATGATGCGTTGGATTTTTGGCATGCTTAGCCCGAGTTACTTCGGATCGATGCCCAGAGGCTAGCTGCAGTTGCCTCTGTCGGCCAGCAAATCCTTTATCGCCCCAGCGCCTTGGTCGGACGGCTTCACGGTTTCGCACGCGTAAGCTGCAAAACATACCGGTCTCGCTACAAGGTGATCGGAGAAGGGCTGCCATGTCCGTTTGTGGCACAGGCTGTGTGAAAACCTGCACGCGTGAAGAGTGAACAGAATTGTGTTCTCTCTTTTCTTATTTTGACGGTGCCGGCCAGAGTAGTTCTTTTCCAATTCAACGTATCCGAGACAAACATTCTCCGCGAAAGTTTGACTTCGGAGTTTTCACACAGCCTGGGCACGAAACGGACATGCTGCAGCGGTCGTTGAATTTCCGCTCCTGAGCGATGAGCGGATCTAGCTCAGGCACGGTCCGAGGTTCGAGTTTGACCCCAATGCAGACTCGATCGAACGTCCAATAATGGCGCGCGCGGCGTTGGCGAAATCGAAGGAGAATTGCTATGGTAAAGCCATCTCGCTAGACATGGTGGGTCGAATGTCCAAATACATTGCGGCTGTTGTGCAGGCGGGTTCCTATCCCGAGGAGCCGCTGAAATCCGCCGCCAAAGCCGCCGACATGATCCGAGAAGCGGCGTCCCGCGGTGCCCGTCTAGCGGTTTTCCCGGAAGCCTTCATCGGTGGCTATCCAAAAGGCGCTTCGTTCGGAGCTCCCATCGGACTGCGCAAGCCTGAGGGACGCGAGGCGTTCCGCCGATACTACGAGGCGGCCGTCGACCTCAATGGCGATGCCGTGAAGACAATCGCTGCGGCGACGGCCGACACCGGCATGTTTGCGGTCGTCGGTTGCATTGAGCGCGACGGCGGCACTCTCTATTGCACCGTGCTGTTCTTCGATGGCGCGCAGGGCCTGATCGGTAAGCACCGCAAGCTGATGCCGACTGCGGGCGAGCGGCTGATCTGGGGTTTCGGGGATGGATCGACCATGCCGGTATTTGAGACGCCTCTTGGGCGCGTCGGAGCCGTCATCTGCTGGGAAAACTACATGCCGATGCTGCGCATGCACATGTTTTCTCAGGGAATCTCCATTTATTGTGCGCCGACCGCGGACGATCGCGACACTTGGCTGCCATCTATGCAGCACATCGCGCTCGAAGGGCGATGCTTCGTGTTGACCGCATGCCAATATATGAAGCGAAGCATGTATTCAGATATTCACAAATCCTCAACTGGCGACGATCCGGATACGATAATGATGCGCGGCGGCAGCGCCATCGTCGATCCGCTCGGGCGCGTGCTCGCGGGTCCAGATTTTACCGGTGAGACGATTCTCTACGCTGAAATTGATCTCGAACAGATCGCTCGCGGCAAGTTCGACTTCGACGCAACCGGGCACTATGCGCGGCCCGATATCTTCCAACTCATCGTTGACGATCGGCCGAAGCGTGCGGTGTCCAACATGGGCGAATTGTTGCACGGTGCTCCGGATCGGAGCTTCGTCGTGAAATAGGGGCCGGTGGGGCGGATGGCGCGTGGTTCGGGGCCCACTGGGCGTTTCCGAGAGCTTCTCGGTCCACAGCAGATTGCCGTTCAGGCAAACAGGCGATAGGCTGCCGACAGCACAAACTTGGACCCGGTGCCATGCCCGAAGACCGCGTGGATCGCAGGTTGGCGGCGATTTTCGCTGGCGACATTGCCGGCTATAGCCGGCTGATGGGCGCCGATGAGGAAGGCACGCTGCGCCAACTCAAGGCGCACCGTAAGGAACTCGTCGATCCCAAGATCACCGAACATCGTGGCCGAATTGTCAAAACGACGGGCGATGGACTGCTGGTAGAATTCGTGAGCGTGGTCGATGCTGTACGTTGCGCCGTCGAGATCCAGCGCGGCATGGTCGAACGCAACGCCGCGGTGCCGGCGGACAGGCGCATCGAATTCCGCATCGGCATCAATGTCGGCGACATCATTTTCGACGGCGACGACATTTTCGGAGACGGCGTCAATGTGGCTGCGCGTCTGGAGGCGCTGGCTGATCCCGGCGGCATCATGGTTTCGAGCGTGGTGCATGATCAAGTACGCGATAAGCTCAGTTTTGGCTTTGAGAACCTGGGAGAACAAGTGGTCAAGAACATCGTGCGCCCGGTCGGCGTTCACCGCGTTCATTTGACCCAAGAAGTCGCGACAGACAAATCGGCTACATCCGCGAGCAAGATGCAGCCGATGCCGTCCGATCGGCCGTCCCTCGCCGTGCTTCCGTTCTCCAATATGAGCGGTGATGCGGAGCAAGAGTATTTTGCCGATGGCATCACCGAAGACATCATCACAGCTCTGTCGAAGCTGCGCTGGTTCTTCGTCGTCGCACGCAATTCGTCGTTCATCTACAAAGGAAAAGCAGTCGACGTGAAGCGCGTCGCACGCGAACTCGGCGTTCGCTATGTGCTCGAAGGTAGTGTTCGCAAGAGTGGCAACCGCGTGCGGATCACCGCTCAGCTAATTGATGCCGCCACCGGCAATCATATTTGGGCAGAACGCTATGACAGCGAGTTAAGCGACATTTTCGATCTACAAGACCAAGTGACAACCCGCGTGGTGGGTGCGATCGCGCCGAAGCTCGAACAGGTCGAGATTGAACGCGCCAAGCGCAAGCCGACCGAGAGTCTCGACGCATACGACCACTATCTGCGCGGCATGGCTAACCTTCATCAATGGACCAAGGAATCCAGCGATGAGGCGCTTCGGCAATTTTACAAGGCCATCGAGTTGGACCCTGGGTTTGCGTCAGCATACGGCATGGCTGCTTGGGATTTCGTCTTGCGGAAGGCGAATAGGTGGATGGCCGACCCTGCTCAAGAGATCGCCGAAGCGGCGCGGCTCGCCCGTCGGGCGGTGGATTTGGGGGCGGATGACGCCACGGCACTATCAGGAGCAGGTTATGCGCTCGTCTTTGTTGCGCACGATCTCGATAACGGGTCAGCCATTCTTGATCGAGCGCTCGCGCTCAATCCCAATCACGCTGGGGCATTGATTAACAGCGGATGGGCAAAAGCCTTTCTCGGCGAGCCGGAAATGGCCATCAAGCATGTGACCGATGCCATGCGCTTGAGCCCGCTCGATCCAATGAGTTTCCGACCACTAGGCGCGGTCGCACTCGCTCATTTCGTTGCTGGTCGTTATGACGAGGCGTCGTTGTGGGCCGAAAAGGCACTGCGAGAGCGGGCGAATTTTCTCCCCGCAATACGCGATCTAGCAGCGTCCAGAGCGCTCGCGGGTCGGGATAGCGAAGCGCAAGCAGCAGTGGCACGCTTGCGCGAAATCGCCCCCGCAATGCGAGTTTCCACTGTCAAAGAATGGCAACCATTTCGTCGACCTGACGACCTCGCAAGGCTAGAGGATGGCCTGCGTAAGGCGGGCTTGCCGGAATGATGAAGGGCTGAACTTAACGTCGAGCTGTTTGAAGTCTGCCTTTTAGCAGACACTGTTGAAAAATAGAGTTGCCACTTCCGCTATTGGCACTGGAACGCACATGCCCGCTTATTACATTGGTGAACACAAAATCTCTAATGTTGCGTTGTTTGACGACTACCTTGCAAAGGTAGTGCCGATGGTCGAGCGCTTCGGCGGCCGCTATCTCACAAAGGCGGGCTCACACGAAATACTGGAGGGGGATTGGAGACCCAATCGGGTGGTTATCATCGAATTTCCCGATATTGCATCGATCAAAAATTGGTACCGGACACCGGAATATCAACCGCTCATCGCATTGCGCCGAAGCGCCGCGACCGACGTGATGATTATGCTCGAGGGATTGTGAAGTCTCAATGTAAGGCCTGACCGTAGTAGAATCAGCGACCGCGACCCGTCGGCGTCGGGTGCTCGGATGGATCATGGCTTCAGGTTCGGCTCAGCTACGTCTATCTGGTTTGCATCGTCGACGTCCGTTGCTGGCACGAAACCGACCTGACGCGATGTCTGCTATTTGGTCGCTATCGGGGGATAAGCGGAAGTAACACGGACATCGTCAAACTGTCGCGAATGACCCGGTTCGGACATCGGTTGCGCGTGCCGAAGGCTCCGGCTATTCCATTACGTTGTAGACTATGATCGGCTGGCTAAGTCCTTTCAGCGATAGATTGCCAATCTCTTCGAGTGACGCGGCGCCCTCGACTGCCGCAGCTACACGCTGGCCCACTAAGATTTGTCCATTTTTCGCCTCGCCGCACAACCGCGCGGCCACATTCGTAACGGTACCAATCGCGGTGTAGTCCATGCGTTCGGCGAAGCCGATTTGGCCAAGGGTGGCGTAGCCTTGCGCAATGCCAACCCCAAAGCCGATCGTATGACCGCGACGACGCCAAGCCTTAACCACTCCCGCCGCTGTTTCCCGCATCACCACCGCCATCTCCACGGCGCGCTTGGCTGGCTCGGGCGTGGGCAAGGGATCATTGAAGAACACCATGATTTCATCGCCGCCATAGTGATCCAGCGTCCCCTCAAAACGCGCAACGACCGGTCCAAGGGCGCTATGGTAATCACGCAATAGAGCCATGACCTCTTCTGGCTCGGCGCGCTCCGCAAACGTGGTGAAACCGCGAATGTCGCAGAAGACGACCACGATTTCGCGACGGTGGCTCTCGAGAATGCTTTCGTCGCCGCGCGCGACGATCAGGTCCGCCAATTGAGGCGCCAGAAACCTGCGCAACTTACCCATCCGCTCGATCTCGGCTACCTGTACGGCAACGCGGGCCTCCAACTCGCGATTCCAACGTCCTATTTCCTCGGTACGCTTTCGCAATTCACTGAGTAGTCGAGCACTTTCGATTGCGATCACTGCGTGAGTCGCAAAGTTCTGCAAAATCGCGACCTGCTTTTCGGAGAATGGCCGAACTTCCTTGCGATAGACCGTCAGTGCTCCGAGCAACACATTGTCTTTGCGAAGTGCGACAACGAGGGCGCTTCGGGCGCCACCCAAATCTACTACCGCCCGGCGAAGCGGATTACCTTGGCGATACGCCTCCTCGTCCATCTGATCCAGGTTGTGAATAAGCTCCTCGCCAGCGATCAGTCGCCAGTGTGCGTCTCCGGGCCGGGGCTGGTCCATTCCTGTGCTGAAATAGGTAGCAAGAGCATCCGGCACGCCTCGCTGCGCGGCGCGTTCAAAGCGCTCCCCGTCATACGTGGTGACGAATCCGAATGCGGCCTCGCAAAGATGCAGCGCGTTATCGAGGATCGTGATAAATACCGGTGCAAGGTCGCCGGGCGAGGAGTTGATGACTCGCAATATTTCGGTCGTGGCCACTTGTTGAGCCACCGCTTCGTCGCGTTCGGCTCTGCATTCCGCTAACTCGTGCTCCAGATGGACAACCATCTCCTGGTCCGTTGCCGTCTCGTTGAATTGGTTGCGACTAGAATCCTCAACGTTGCGTTTATGTGGATCAGATCGCGTATCGTTTGACGGCAGCTTCATCCCATTCGATGCCAGCGCCGGGACGCTCGGGAATCTCGATTTTACCGTCCCTGACCGCGAACGGCTCTTGCACAACCGGATCGGCCCAGTCCTGCCACTCGAGCCAGTGCGCCGTTTCGGTAGCGCGCATCAGATGCGCTGCAAATTCCGGATACAGATGCGTCGAGACCTGGATGCCGGCCGCGGCAGCAATCGGAACCGCCCGTAGCCAGCCGCTCACACCTCCAATCCGCATCAGATCAGGCATCACGTAATCGCCAGCTCCCGCGTGAACCGCCTTGTAGAGCTCACCGGGGCCGTAGAAATTCTCGCCGAGTTGCACTGGCGTCTTGAGTTCCCGCGTCAATTGCGCGTAACCCGTCAGGTTGTCGTAGGCGATCGGCTCCTCCAACCAATACAAGCCTTGTTCGTCGAGCGCATGACAGCGGTGCAACGCATCGCCCAGTGAAAGCCCTTGGTTGAAGTCGACCATGAGTTTTACGGAGTCACCAGCACCCTGTCGAACCTCGAGGATCGCGGCGAGATCGGCAGCGAGTACGTCGCGACCGAGGCGAAGCTTTAGAGCCGCGAAGCCGCCTTCGGCGGAGAGCTCTGCCGCCTCTTTGGCCAGTGTCGACACGTCAGTTAGCCACAGCCCGTTGCTGTTGTAGGCAGGCACCGGGCCGACTGTTCCGCCAAACAAGCGCGTCAGCGGCAGTCCGGCTGCCTTCGCCAGTGCGTCCCAGATCGCCATGTCGATCCCGGATATGGCGATCATTGCGACGCCTTCATATCCGATTAGGTTATGCGACCTGCGATTGAATTGGAAGACGTCGAGGGGCGCAATTGGCTTGCCGACGTGCGCCGCGCCAAGCGCTTGAATGAGCGCAATGATGCACCCCAGCGCATCTTTTAGATATGGTTCCAGATAGCTGTGTCCGACGATGCCCTCGCACGTGTAAACGTCGATCAGGATCATCGGCCAATCGTCGAACCGGCCGACTTTAGAGACGATCGGGCGCCGCAGCGGTAGCAAAACCGCTCGCGCATCGATCGACTGCAGCGTGAGCGACCCGCTCATGGATTCGCCTCCTTGCCTACATCAGACGGATTTCATCTGACTGCAGCGGTATTCCGATGTAAATTCACTCATCGGTATACTAAGGGGCGAGCTATGAGACGATCGGCGGCGCAGACGCGACTACATATTCTCGACGCCGCTTACGGACTGTTTTGGCGCCATGGATTTCTCAGAGTCTCTATGGACGAGATTGCGGCATGCGCCGGCATCACCAAACGAGCGATCTATCAACATTTTCGGAGCAAAGACGCGCTGATGGCGGCTACTCTCGCCTATTCCAGCGAGCTGGCGCTCAAGCGACTAAGACAGTTTCATAGGCCGGTTACCACAGGCGACGAACTGATTGAGAGTTATTTCGCTCAGCTCCGTGAATGGGCGAAGAAGCCGAAGTATTCCGGAGGGGGCTTCACGCGTGCCGTGGTTGAACTAGCCGATCTGCGCGGCCACCCTGCTCGCGCAATTGCGCGAAAGCACAAGTCCGCAGTCGAAGAATGGCTCGCCGACGAACTGGCCTCCACGGGAATTCTCTCGCCCGGCGACTGCGCACGAGAGATCATGCTGCTAACGGAGGGAGCCATGGCGCTCATGCTCATCCATGGCGATCCGGGCTGGGCTAACTCGGCTGAGCGGGCAGCAAAAAGGCTGCTCCAAACACGCCAAGCTCTCGCATCGCACGGCCGCTAATGGCACCGAATGGACAATGCCGACCCTATTGAGCGATGTCCGTTGTTGGGTGAACAGCGGAAAACATCTGCTCGCAGCGAGTATTTCGCCTTTTGCCCCAGGCTGTGTGAAAACTCCGAAGTCAAACTTTCGCGGAGAATGTTTGTCTCGGATACGTTGAATTGGAAAAGAACTGCTCTGGCCGGCACCGTCAAAATAAGAAAAGAGAGAACACAATTATGTTCACTCTCCACGCGTGCAGGTTTTCACACAGCCTGGACCCACAGCGGTCATAGGCCGCATCGAAAATTCCGCAACGCAGCGATATCCTACCGGGCGTGGTATGGTCCAGTTTTGGTTCTACCCGAAGTGCAGGCGTCTTCTGACGTGATGGATGGCGACAGCGATGAGCACGACGTTCGGGGCCGGTTTCCATGCCGCACCGGGTAAGATGGTCGATGCTTCGGCATACGAGCGGTGGACCGGCCGGTGGTCGAGGCTCTTTATTCCGGCGGTGCTCGCCGCCGCCGCTGTGGGGCCAAAGTGCCGCGTCCTCGACGTCTCCACTGGAACAGGCGAAGCCGCGCGGATGGCAATTCCGCTCGTCGGCGCCGAGGGCGTCGTGGTTGGCGCGGACATCTCGCCTGAGATGCTTACGAGCGCACGCGCAGGGTTGTATGGGTCGCCGTTTCTGCCGGTCGCGGCCGATGGCCAAGCATTGCCGTTCCGCGACGCCAGCTTCGACGCCGTCGTTTGCCAGCTGGGCTTGCAATTCTTTCCGGATCCGGCGCGGGGCGTCGGGGAATTCGGGCGCGTTCTGAGCAAGGGCGGTAGCGTGGCGATATGTGTGATCTCCACCGCGGATCGGGCACCCATGTGGGGTAATCTTGCTGACGTCCTCAGCCGCTTCCTGCCGGAATTGCGCGACGTCCTGTTTCTCTCATTCGCACTGCACGATCCGAACCGCCTGGAAGCCATGCTCGTCTGCGCGGGCTTCCGCGATGTCCGCGTGGAGCGCACAGCGCGCGAAGGCAGCTTCGAGAGTTTCGCGGACTACTGGGAGCCGATAGAAGCCGGTGTAGGTTCCATGCCCCAAGCCTTTTTGCGACTCGCCGCCGCTGACCGACAAGCCGTGCGCGAGGAAGTGCGTTCGCGTCTGTTGCGGTTCGAGTCAAACGGCAAGCTACGCATGAGCGTCGAGATGCTGATAGGCAGCGGGCATGTGTAGTTGCTGGGCGCAGGTCTGGCACAGCGTTCGCTCAGGTTGCGAGTTGAACTTCGCAGAAGCGCAGCAACGCACGTAATGATTATGCTTGATGAAGTGTGATGTCGCCTCTCGGCACCTTTGAGACATGGCGGGGTGGCCTGACGAGGTCTGCTCTTGGGGCTAGAACGGACATGCTGTTCAAGCGGGACCACTTCCGTTTTTGACCGTGCAGCGAAGCTAGCTGCCATTCCAGCGGGTGCAAGTCCCGCCAACGGAAGGAGATCCAGCTACTGTTGTAGTTATATCCAGCAACGGAGAGGGAGACTGATCCGTTGAAAGCCTGGAAGTAAAAGTCCCCGAAGGCTGGGCGATCCAGTCCGATCCGTACAGGGGGGCGAGCAACCTGGCAGGCCGTAGCGGAAGCGAACCAGTGAAGCCACGAAATCGGAAACCCGCGCGGAACGGATTGCGGGAGTGTCGGGAGTGCCGAGCCGGTGGTCAAACGGCGAAGGCCATGTCGGCATCGAAGTTCTGGAACATATCGATGTTGGACTCCCCGGGGTCGGAGAGGACGGCATGCCAGGAAGGAATGTGCAGTGAAAGTTCGGAACCACTCGCGGGTCGCCTAGGCGCTCCCGCACAGCGAAGGCATCGCGTATAAGTCGCTATGCGGTGAAATCGCGATGTGCCTGCGAGTGGGGCGGATGGGGCCGATTAAGTGATGACGGACCGGGACACTACAACCCGGACCCGAGCGAGGGCCCCTGGGGTAGGTGGAGTATTCCACCGCATGGCGGTGCATGATCGAGTCCTCAGGCCCGACTCAGAGCGGACCACCGTAGCGACCACGAAATGCACGAAGGGTGGATGCAAACTGGATGTCGGACGGCGCATGTCGGGAGCAGGCTTAAGCCGCTGATCATCCAGGAAGGCACTGCTTGGAAAGCCAGCCTTCCAGCCGTACTGGGGAAAACCCGCCGTACGGATGATAGGGGGGATCGAGGAAACGTCGGCATCATTCGAAGCCCGATCCGCGCCTCGATCCTACCCGACCGGGCTGTGTGAAAACTCCGAAGCCAACTTTCGCGGAGAATGTTTGTCTCGGATACGTTGAATTGGAAAAGAACTGCTCTGGCCGGCACCGTCAAAATAAGAAAAGAAAGAACACAATTCTGTTCACTCTCCACGCGTGCAGGTTTTCACACAGCCTGGACCCACACCGGACATGTCTATTCCAGTCCAGCTTTTCGCATTCCTTCGACAAACTTTACCATAGGAACGGAAGTGTATGGGACGTTCCGCTCAATCCACGCGATCGAGAGATCAGGATGAGTCTCTTTCACGCGGTCTAACGCTGCTCGAGCTTCATCAAGCTGACCCGCATAGCGGCCTTCGAGGTAATGGCTGATCGCGATTCCCACATTGAAGATGGAATTTTGCGGGTCGTGGGGGCTCATACGAATTGCTTCCTCCAGATGCACGATCGCCTTGTCTGATTGACCATCGAAAGCGAGCGCCCAGCCGAGGTATCCGTGAGCAGCCGCAAAGTTGGGATTAAGCTCAAGTGCACGCTGAAATTCGGCCGTCGATTCCGCGGTGCTTCTTCGCATGAAAGCTGCGTAACCCAAGGCCAAATGTGCCCAAGGATCACTGTCATCGAGTTCGGCTGCCCGTGCGCCGAGTTCCATCGCCCGCGCTAGATGCGATCCAGTAATATAACTCAAATTCAAATGCCCCGATACTGCTAGGATAAAAGCCAGCATGCTGTGGGCCGGGGCATAATGGGGATAGCGTTCGACGGCAGCGTTGAGGATTGCAATTGCGGCCTCTGTTTCCGACTGGGTCATTCGCCAGAACAGCGAATTCGCGCGCATTACCATTTCCCAGGCACCAAGATCCTCCGCCGATCTACTGTGCGACGGACACCTTCAGCTTCAAGTAGTTTTGGCTCAATCGCAGCTACAACCTTCCTAGTGATCTCGTCCTGAAGTGCAAAAACATCCGCTAGCGCGAAGCGGTCGTTTGCCAAGCCTAGGGCTTGAGGATCCGCGATCGACACCGCTTCGCTCGTTACAACAATACGCTCGCGATGGTGTGGGGCAGGCAGCGGAAGACACAAATGCGATTTACAATTGATGTGTAACGCATTGATCTTGTTGGGTCTCAAAACGAGATGATTTACATCTAAGCCATTGAAATAGTGTCGTAAACACGAGAACTCTTAATCAGCGGGTCCCAGGTTCGAGCCCTGGTGCGCCCACCAAGCTTTTCAGGCACTTAGCAGCAAGCGCGTCGCAGCAAAGCGGCCTCATTTTACAGTTTTGTTCTCGCTTCGAGCTTCAGGACAACAGCTTCGGCGAGCTGAATGTCGCAACCGAGATAGTGCGCGTCGAGAATGGCTCCGACATCCTTCAATGAGTGGCCGGTCACGGCGGCGATCTGCGGCACGCTGGCGCCGGCAATCGCCAACCGCACGACAGCCGTTCCTCTCAAATCATGAAGCGTCAGATCGCTGATGCCCGCGCGATCACTAGCTTTCGACCACGGCGTGCGAAAGCCGTCGGACGTCCAAGGCCGGCCGCGCGTGTTCGTCAGAATGAGCGGTCCCCGACGCTCAACGCTGTCGAGCAGGACCCTCAGAGGCCGCTCCGGAAGGCTCGCCACGCGCCGACGTCCCTTGGCTTGGCGAAGGCGAATGTATGGACTCTCGTATGCGGACCATGGCAGGCGCAGAAGATCCCCCTGGCTCTGGCCGCTCCACAAGGCCAGGATGAGCGCTAGCCGGATCTCGTTGGACGAGATGGAGAGGACCGCGGCGGTGTCGTGCTCGCTCCAAATCTTGTCTCTGCGGTCCGCGACGTACAGGCGGCCGCCTTTTTCGCAAGGATTAATCGAGATGATGCCGCGGTCTCTTGTCAACCACACTCCCTCCACAGACCATTTTGTTTCGGGCTACGGGTTGATGAATCAATCGACGATGGTCCATAAACGTCCTCTCGCGGCTGGCGAGTCAGCGTCTCGATGGCTTCAGGAAAACAGCTAGTGGCAAATATCAATCGGAAAATCGCAGAGGAACTCGGCGTTCGTGAACAGCAGGTCGAGGCGACGGTGGCGCTGCTCGACGGCGGCGCCACTGTTCCGTTCGTTGCGCGATACCGCAAGGAGATCACTGGCGCGCTCGATGATGCACAATTGCGAATGTTACAGGAGCGTCTGAATTACCTGCGCGAGCTGGAAGAACGTCGCGTCACAATTCTCAATTCTGTCCGCGAGCAAGGCAAGCTAGATACCGCGCTCGAAGCGGCCATTCTGGCGGCCGACAGCAAAGGTCGCCTGGAAGACATCTATCTTCCGTTTAAGCCGAAGCGTCGCACCAAGGCCGAGATCGCCAAAGAGGCGGGGCTGGAGCCGCTGGCGGATTTGCTGCTGGCACAGCCGGAGAACGATCCGCAAGCACTGGCCGTACCATTCATCGATCTCGACAAGCAGGTGGCCGATGGCGGGGCCGCGCTCGACGGGGCGCGCGCAATTCTGGTTGAGCGCTTCGCCGAAAACGCCGACCTGATCGGCGCGCTGCGCGAACAAGTATGGTCGAACGGGCTGATGGCCTCGGCCGTGCGCACCGGCAAGAAAGCCGAAGGCGAGAAGTTCAAGGACTATTTCGATTTCAGCGAGCCGCTCACCAAACTGCCATCGCACCGCGTCCTCGCGATGTTCCGCGGCGAGAAAGAAGAGATTCTCGATCTGCAGATACTGACCGAGCCGGTCACCACTGCGCCGACCGCGGTCAGCTCCTACGAACTGAAGATCATGCAGCGCTTCGCGATTTCCGATCAGGGCCGCCCGGGCGACAAATGGCTGACTGAAACCGCGCGCTGGGCTTGGCGCACCAAGATCCAGGTCCATCTCAACATCGACTTGCGGATGCGGCTATGGACCGCGGCCGAGCAGGAAGCGGTGCGCGTGTTCGCGTCGAATCTGCGCGACCTGCTACTGGCGGCGCCGGCGGGCGCGCGCGTCACCATGGGCCTCGATCCCGGTTTCCGCTCCGGCGTCAAGGTCGCCGTCGTCGATGCGACCGGCAAGGTGGTTGCCACCACCACGATTTACCCACACGAGCCGGCGCGGCGCTGGGACGAAGCGCTGGCGACGCTGGGCAAGCTGGCCGTGCAACATCGCGTGGATTTGATTGCGATCGGCAACGGCACGGCGTCGCGCGAGACCGACAAGCTCGCCACGGATCTGGTGAAGCTGCTGCCGGATCTGAAGATGACGAAGATCGTGGTGTCGGAGGCCGGCGCCTCGGTCTATTCGGCGTCCGCCTTTGCGTCCGAGGAATTGCCCGAACTCGACGTCACATTGCGCGGTGCCGTGTCGATTGCCCGGCGGCTGCAGGACCCGCTCGCCGAGCTGGTCAAGATCGATCCGAAGGCCATCGGCGTCGGACAGTATCAGCATGACCTTGGCGAGAGCAAACTGGCGCGCTCGCTTGATGCGGTGGTGGAGGATTGCGTCAATGCGGTCGGAGTCGATGCTAACACCGCTTCCGCGCCGCTGCTGGCGCGGGTATCGGGGATCAGCACGGGGCTGGCGCAAAGCATCGTCCAGCACCGCGACGTCAACGGTCCGTTCAAGTCACGCAAGGCACTGAAGCAGGTGCCGCGACTAGGGCCGAAGGCGTTCGAGCAATGCGCCGGCTTCCTGCGCATCACCGGTGGCGACGATCCGCTCGATGCATCCGGCGTCCATCCAGAGGCCTATCCCATCGTCCGCAAGATTCTTGCCGCGACCAGGAGCGATATCAAGACGCTGATCGGAAACGCTGAGATCCTGCGCCAGGTCAAGCCGCAAAGCTTCGTCGATGACACCTTTGGTTTGCCGACTGTGACCGACATTCTGCGCGAGCTGGAAAAGCCCAGCCGCGATCCGCGCCCGGCTTTCAAGGCCGCGGTGTTCAAGGAGGGTGTCGAATTGCTCAAGGATCTCAAACCCGGCATGATCCTCGAAGGAACGATAACGAACGTCGCGGCGTTCGGCGCTTTCGTCGATATCGGCGTGCATCAGGATGGGCTGGTGCACATCTCGGCGATGTCGAAGTCCTTCATCAAGGATCCGCGCGAGGTGGTGAAGTCGGGCGACGTCGTCAAAGTCAAAGTGTTGGAGGTCGAGGTCGCCCGCAAGCGCATCGCGCTAACGCTGCGTCTGGATGACGAACCCGGTGGCAGGAGCGAACGTCCGGCACAAGGCTTGCCGCGCGACAATTCCCGCGCCTCGATGACATCCTCGACGCTGCGCAAGCCGCAACAGCCCTCCAGCGGCGGAGCGCTCGCCGAAGCCTTGCGCCGCGCCAGTGAGAAAGGCGGGAGCGGCAAGAGCAAGGCTTAGCTGGAGCGAAGCCGGCCAAGCCGAGCGCTACCCTCCTGCCTATGATGATCCATCCAAGTTTTGGCGGCGGCCGATCTGCGGCGACCAGATGACGTGTACGCCAAAGGTTCTGGCGTGATATGGCGCAAAGCTGATGTCCGTCCGTTTGTTATAAGAAACTCATACAACGGAATGAAGACAGCCGCCGAATGGCCGCTTCTGGGGCGCAAAGCGGACATTCGCCAAGACATCACGCTTAGCATGTGTTGACAGCGGAAGTGGGAGTCCTGCTGGTGGGACGACCTGAACTTAGCTGGGTTTTCGCGCCGGGGCGATCAACGTAGCAGCGCTCGCCGCTGCTACCGAGCAGATGACTGCGCCCATCGCTGCAGCGACACCAAAAGCTGAAAGCAACGCAGGTCCGGATGACGCTATCACCGGTCCGATAAGGGCTGTAGCAACCAATCCGCCAGTACGCGCTACTGCGCTGTTCAGCCCGGATGCTGCACCCGTGTGGTGGCTGTCGACGGACATCAACACTGCTGTCGTGAGCGGGGCGACCGCGCCAGCCATTCCCAAAGCAATCACGACCATCGCGGGAAATACCCCAAGCCAATAGCTTCTGTCCGATCCGATCCGCACCGCCAGGAGAAAGCCGGCCGCGACGATGACCGGTCCTGTGATCAACAGCCATCGTGGACCCACCTTGGCGGCCAACGCACCGGCGGCAGGCGATGCCACGGCGATTACCAGCGGCAGGGGCAGGAGCGCTGCGCCGGCCTGGGTCGCGGTGTACCCGCCCGCTTGTATCAACACATAGGGCACCAGTACGAACAACCCGCCGAGAGCGCCGTACAGCAGGAGTGTCAAAAGCGTGAGGCCGACGAAACTCGGGGACCCGAACAACGACAGCGGCATCATGGCCCTGTCGCCAAGCCGTCGCTCCGCAGACAGGAATAGGAGCAAGAAGATCAAGCCGGTTCCGAGGACGACGAAGGTGGAAGGCGACCAGGCCCGACTGGATCCTTCGGTCAACGCCCACGTCGCAAGACCCAAAGCAGCGGTGACCAGCGCTCCACCTAACCAGTCAAGACTACCGGCTGTGTCGTCGACGTCCCTGTCGACGTAGTCTGCCAGCACGATCGCAGCTACAGACAGCGGAACGTTGATCAGAAAGGCAAAGCGCCAGCTGCCGGCATCGATGAGCCACCCGCCAAGGACAGGTCCGATCGCGCCCGCAGCCGCTCCGGTCGCCGCCCATATGCCGATCGCGCGGCCTTTCGCCTCTCCGGAGAAACTCTGGCCTAGGATCGCGAGACTATTTGGCATCAGCATGGCGGCGCTCGCGCCCTGCACGAAACGAGCAAACAGCAACAAGATAAGGGTCGGCGCCACAGCGCAAGCCAGAGAAGCGATGCCGAACAGCAAAACGCCCGTGATCAAGAGACGACGGCGGCCGTACCGGTCTCCCGCTGCTCCTCCCAGCAAAAGGAGCGCGCTCAAGGGAAGCAAATAGGCATTGACGACCCACTGCAGGCCAATAGCGT
The DNA here is from genome assembly GCA_963769365.1 of uncultured Alphaproteobacteria bacterium. Lineage (GTDB taxonomy): Bacteria > Pseudomonadota > Alphaproteobacteria > Rhizobiales > Xanthobacteraceae > Bradyrhizobium. Next base: position 114,696 of record CAVYLU010000003.1, read on the forward strand.
CCGCATGAAAGCTCCGACCGATCGCCGGTAGTCCAACATTCACGACCGAACCATCGATGAACGCCAAGCTCGATGCCAGAATCGTCGTCGCGATAACGAGGCGAGGGTACGCAGGCGAACGCGTCCCTTGGGCCGTTCGCGCGGTCGCGGCGTCGCAGGAAACGTGAAGGGCGTTGCTCATTTGCAGTCAATGTAGGGCGCGCACTCCAGCGGGACCAGCGGGAGCCGGCGTAACCGCCTTGTTTTTGGCACCGACAGTTAGTCCGGCTCGATCCTATATCCCGACACGCGTCGTACTCTTGAGGCATTGAAGTCGCTCGATTTCCTTTGTGTTGCCGCATACGGCGTTCATTTTTCTAACTCTTAATCAGCAGGTCCCAGGTTCGAGCCATGGTGGCCCACCAACGTTCCAATTAATTCAAGAAGTTAGAACGAATTTCGCGTCAGCGCGCTTTCAACGAGAAAGTAATACGACATATGAAGCCCTTCGCCGCGTCTCTCACCTTGCAAACAGGATCGAAGCTGCCCTGTCGACTGGCAGTGTTTGCGGGGCAGGGGCACTTATCGGGAGTCCGCTTACATCAAGCGCGGAACCGTTGGTTGAAGTCAGGATTTTTGTTACTTCATATGTGAGCAATTACGATGGGCCAGTAAACGTGCCAAGGAAACCACGCCTCTTTCATCTAATGTCGCTGGCGCAGCACCAACTCTTCAAATTTACCGACTCTACCTTCAAGGAAGCGCTTGGCGTCAGCCATACCCAGCTTGGTGTCCTTTGGATGCTCGAAAGCAAACCTGGCGTGATTCTCAAGGATGTCAGTGATCAAATGGGCATCAATGCGTCCGCTTTAACGGCTCTTATTGGCCGCATGGAGGATGCAGGCCTGGTTCGTCGCGAACTTTCTGATGAAGACGGTCGTGTCGCGCACATCTTCGCGACGAAAGAGGGATTGGCAAAAGCGGTCGCGGCGCGGCCGCTATTGTCCCAACTCAACTCGCGGCTTTTGGCGGATTTCAGCGATCGGGAAATTGCGGCTGTAGCTCGCTTCCTCAATACCATCCTCGAGCGGTTTTAGAACATCCGTTGCGCTGCCCTATCGCTAGGCAAGGCTATCGCTAGGCAAGGCCAAGATCTGTTCCCGACCGGAGCTTCAGCTGAAAAGGAAAACGTCTGTTGGAATGGCGCCGGCATCAAGGCGGCTTAGGCAGCTACCGTAGCCGCGACCTCGCCGGCGTGCCCGCAACATACCGTTCGATTGCGTCCGCCCGATTTTGCCTTATATACGGCGACGTCTGCGCGCCGCAAAGCGGGTTCAATACTATTGTCACTAACAGCGTGCGCGGCAAGTCCGATGCTCACCGTCGCCTCGATCTTCCCAGCCGAGGTCTCGATTTTCATTGTGGCGACCGCCTCACGCATCCGTTCGGCGACCTCCAGGGCGGTATCACTCGAGGCTTCCGGGAGCATTGCCGCGAATTCCTCGCCGCCGAGGCGGCCGATGTAATCTGAGGCGCGCAGTTCGGATTTGCATGCGGCGACCACACGCTTGAGGACAAGATCGCCTATGTCGTCGTTGATGGATTTGAAGTGGTCGACGTCAATCAAGGCGCGGTTCAATTGAGTTCCTTGGCGTCGAGTTCTAGCGATCTCCCGCGTGGCTTCTTCGTAAAAATAGCGTCGGCTCATGGCGCCGATCAGGCTGTCGGTATTCGCCAGCAAGCGCAACGGTGAGCGCCGCCGTCGCGTTCTGCAGCCGACAAGGCTTTGGCGTTACCGCGACGGTGGTCGACGCGGACGCACAGCGCATCGCAATGTTGCGCGGCGATACCGCCGGGGTTCACACCTTCCAATCATGCTGGGGCAAAGCCTACACCGCGGTCGGTTTTGCTCCGATGTTCAAGCTCGATAACAACGCTGAACTCGCAAGCCGACTTGCGCAATTCTCGGCGCGCCAGCCGCCCGGCACGCTCGCATTTCAACCGCCGGAGGGGATGATCTTTCGTGCCGGCGGCGTCGGCGACGAGGTGATCGGGTCGATCGGCGTCGGCGGCGCGCCGACCGCAGAGGTCGACGAGGCGTGTGCCAAAGCCGGGCTCGACCAAATTCGAGAGCGACTGAAATAACGGCTCCCATGTCCAACAATGTTCGCGATTTCGTTGCTCGTTATCCGAGCCGGCCGCGCGCGGCGACTACCTTCTGGCCGCCTTGCGCGCCAGCCTTCTGTCTCATCGATGACCCAATCCAACTTGTCTACCCCAAGTGCCGGATTGATCGTGCCGGACTACTCGCCTGCCTCAGTAGCAGACCGACCGCACGCGCCAGCCCCAGCGGGTCCACACGCGGGTGTAACATTCATCGGAGTAGTCGTACGGTGCTCCGAGGAACGCGAAGTCGTCCCGGAAGAACCGGTGCCTGAAACGAAATCGGTCGTCGCGGTCGTGATCGCGACGGAACCTGAAGTGATCATCTCGGTCGTGACGGAATGCGAAGCGATCATCTCGGTCGTGACGGAAGCCCTGATGGAATCCGGGGCTAAACCCGGAATGACCAGATCCACCATGCCATCCACCCATCCCGCCATGCCCCATCCCCATCCCACCCCCGCCATGCCCCATCCCCATCCCACCCCCGCCATGCCCCATCCCGCCCCCACCATGCATAGCCGATGCACCCATGGTAGAACCGACGGTGATGGCTATCACCGTGGTCATTGCGATTGCTATCTTGCTCACCATAGTGGTTCTCCGTTGCTTGTGTAAGCACGCGGAGTCTCGCTCACTCGAGACAAGATAATCAAATTACTTATGTGTCAGTTCCTGACGCATAAGTTAGTTTTCAGATTTAAAATTTGTGACAAGATGGCCTGCACGAGGGCAGATGGTATCCGACCTTGATCGAGAGAGACGCGAGATCATGCCTCAAGGACAGCGCCGCATTCTCGTCATTGAAGACGATCCGGAGACAGCCTCGCAGCTTGCGGATTTTCTAGCGATGAACGGCTACCGGGTTGATCTCGCAGACAACGGCGATGAGGGATTGAGCCGCGGGCGTTCCACCGCATATGCCGTGATGACCATTGACCGCATGCTTCCGGGCATCGATGGACTTGCGGTCGTCCGATGCATGAGGGAGGCCGGGATCGCCACGCCCGCGTTGATCATCAGCGCGCTAGGTGAGGTCGATGATCGGGTGCGCGGACTGCGCGCCGGTGGCGACGATTACCTGGTCAAACCATTTGCCTTCGCGGAATTGCTGGCGCGCATCGAGGCTCTCGCCCGACGAAGCACCGCCGTCGTCAAGCAAACCGTGTTGCGTGTTGGTGATCTCAAAATGGACCTGGTGTCCCGGACGGTGAGCCGCGGTGAGCTGGAAATAGAATTGCTGCCGCGCGAGTTCCAGGTCCTCGAGTATCTCGTTCGCAACGAAGGCCAGGTTGTTCCCCGGGCGATGTTGCTGCAACATGTCTGGGATCTGCATTTTGATCCCACGACCAACATTATCGACGTTTATGTCGGACGGGTTCGCCGCAAGGTCGACAGTCACCAGGCCTATCCGCTGATCCATACCGTCCGTGGCGTTGGGTTTTGCGTCCGTGCTCCTTGCTGAGACATTTCGATCATCCACGCTCAAGCTGGCGCTGATCTCCATCGGCATTTTCGGCGCGGCCGTCTGCGCACTCTTCGCGTATGTCTATTGGTCCACCGCTACGTACGTATTGAGCCGATCAGATCGCGACATCGCTGCGGAGCATGCAATATTGCAGAAAGCGTTCGATGGCGCGGGGCGGGGTGGGTTGATTAACGCGATCGAGCAACACGTCGCCGATGGACGTTTCGAAGGCGGCCTCTATCTGCTGGCAGAGCCTTCGTTCGCTCCTGTCGCCGGCAATCTCAAGGTCTGGCCATCGGCATTGAAGGGCGTAAACGGATGGGCCAACTTCAGTGCGCCGGAGTGGAAGCCGGATGCGGCGCTGCGAGCGATGTTTGAAACTCTGCCGGACGGTTACCACCTTCTGGTCGGAAAAGATATCGATGACCTCAATCAATTCGCGAAGGCGATCTACGCGGCGCTCGCTTGGAGCGCGGCGTTGATATTCGTTCTTGCGGGGTCGGTGAGCATTTCCGTCACACGACGCACGGTCGGACGGATTGAAGCCATCAATGCGACCAGCCGAGCCATCATGGAAAGTGGGCCTAGCTCGCGGATACCCCTGCGCGGGACACGGGACGAATGGGATCGGCTTGCGGAGAATCTCAATACGATGCTCGACCGCATCGAAGCGTTGATGGGGGAAGTAAAGCAGGTCACCGACAATGTGGCGCACGATTTACGGACGCCTTTGGCCCGCATTCGCGGGCGATTGGAGAAGGCCTACGGCCGGCACCGCGACGCCGAACAAGACCAATCGCTGATCAACGAAACAATGACGGATCTTGACGGCGTCTTGCGGATGTTTTCCTCGCTGACGCGGATTTCGCAGATTGAGACGAGTGATCGAACATCCGCGTTCCGCACCGTAAATCTGGCCGAGATCGCAAGGGAGGTCGTGGAGCTCTTCGATGCCGCGGCCGAGGACAGAGGTGGGCATCTCGGTACGGTCGGGGAGCAACGAGTTCTCGTCACCGGTGATAGAGATCTCCTGTTCGATGCGATGGCCAATCTCGTCGACAACGCCATCAAGCATGGCCGTGAAGCGGGTCGGGTGACTGTAGAAGTCGGTCAGAGCAATGGCCACGCTGTGATTTCGGTCGCCGATGATGGGGCTGGAATTCCCTCCGACGAATTTCAAAACATCTTCAAGCGCTTCTACCGGCTGGAGCGAAGCCGTTGCACCCCCGGAAACGGACTCGGTCTCAGCCTCGTCGCTGCCGTGGCCCGTCTCCACGGGGTTCGTATCGAGATGATGGACAACCAGCCAGGCCTCAAAGTCCGCCTTCAGTTTCCATTAGTCGCAGCAACAAGCTCACAGGACCAGTTCGTCGGCTCAGCAGCGGACGGATCAGGGAGCGAATGAAGGCATGGTCGGCGTTTCGAACAAGACTGCAAAAGCATGCGAGCGCGCCGGTGATCGCGGGTCCAGTTCAGAAGCGGACAGGTCATGACTATAAAATCACCGAATGTGCGGGTTGCCGTTGCGGGACTCGGTGCCATCGGCTCCAAGGTTGTGAAGGCGCTGGACGAGGGGATAGATGGGTTGGTGCTCACCGCGGTGTCGGTCCAGAATGTCGAAAAACACCGCGCGTGGCTGTCCGGTCTGACGGCCAGTCCAAAGATCCTTCCGATCGAGGCGCTCGCCGAGGCCGCCGACATCGTGGTCGAGTGCGCTCCCAGCACGCTCGTCAGGTCGATCGTGGCGCCGGTGGTCGCGCGCGGAAAATGTGCGGTTGTGCTCAGCGTCGGCGCGCTGCTCGAGAATGATGACTTGATAGGGCTTGCAAAAGAAAATGGCGGTCAGATCATGGTGCCGACCGGCGCGCTGATCGGTCTCGACGCCGTGACAGCGGCTGCGGTCGGAACCATTCACTCGGTCCAGATGGTGACCCGCAAACCTGTCGGCGGGCTCGCTGGGGCTCCCTATATCGTCGAGAACGAGATCGACATCGAACGAATTACCGAGCCGCTGAAAATCTTCGACGGCTCCGCGCGCGAAGCCGCGAAAGGATTTCCAGCCAATCTCAATGTCGCGGTCGCGCTGTCGCTTGCCGGCATAGGCGCGGACCGAACCCGCGTCCAGATTTGGGCGGATCCGACCGTCACCCGCAACATGCATCGGATCGAAGTGGAATCCAACTCGGCGCGCTTCTCCATGTCGATCGAAAACATTCCGTCGGAGAACCCAAGGACAGGCCTTATCACCGCGCTCTCCGTCATCGCCTGCCTTCGCAAGTTGCGCGCCTCGCTACGGGTCGGGACTTGAGCCGAAGCGTTTCAAGCGGTCATCGTATTTGGTTTCTCTGATGAAGTCTCAATGCGCGCCACCGGCGGCGGCGCCCGTCGCCTTCTTGAGCGAGATGATGGCAATCGCGGCCAGCACCAGCACGACGCCGATCACGGCGAAGGTGTCGCTGAAACCCAGCACCAGCGCCTGGCGCTTGACGGCGTTGCCAAGCGCGATGATGGCCTGCTGGTGTGCAGCCGCGGGGTCGGATACGCCATGCGCCAGGAAATAGTCGGTCATCTGGGCAATCCGGCTGCGCACTTCCTCGCGGCCGAGATCGACGGACTGGCCGATGATGTTGGAATGGAATTGCTCGCGCTTGGTGACGATGGTTGCCAGCACCGCGGTGCCGATGGCGCCGCCGAGGTTTCGCATCATGTTGGAGATACCGGATGCCGCGGGCGCATCCTGGGGCGCGACGCTGCCGAGCGTGACCGCGCTCAACGGGCCGAGCGTCAGCGCCTGGCCGACGGCGCGAATGATGTTGGGGATGAAGAGCTGGTCGCCGGCATAGTCGAGCGACATCTCGATGTTCATGAAGGAGCTGTAGGCAAACAGCAGGAGGCCGATGGCGGCGATGTAACGGGCATCGAAGCGCTGCATCAGCTTCGGCACCAGCGGAATCAGGAGCAGTTGGGGCAGCCCGGTCCATGCCAGCACCGAACCGATCTGCTCGGAATTGTAGTGCTGGACCTGCCCGAGATAGGCCGGCAGCAGGTAGACCGATCCGAACAGCGCGAAACCCAGGAACACCGCGGCGACGGTGCCGATGCCGAAATTGCGCTGGGTCAGAAGCCGCAGCTTGAGCAGCGGCTTCTCCACGGTCAATTCGATCCAGATGAACAGCGACAGGCTAACCGCGGCGATCACGGCGAGCCGTACGATGAAGGGCGAGCCGAACCAGTCGTCCTTGTTGCCTTCTTCCAGCAGCGCCTGCAGCGCGGACAATCCGATCGCCATCGTCGCGATGCCGAGCCAGTCGCCTTCTTTGAGCAGACCGAGCTGCATCGGCTGGCGCTCCAGCGTGAAAAAGAGCGTCGTCACCATCGCCGCGGTCGGCACCACATTGACAAAGAAGATGGTCTGCCAGCCGTAATTCTCGGTGAGATAGCCGCCGATGGTCGGTCCAATCGCCGGAGCAAAGGTGACGGCGAGCGAGAACATCGCCAGCCCGATCGGCTGCTGGGCCTTCGGCAGCTTGGTGAAGACCAGCGTAAACGCCATCGGAATCAGCACGCCGCCGAAAAAGCCTTGCAGGCCGCGCATCGCGATCATCGACGGCAAATCGTGGGTGAAGGCGCACGCCACCGAAAACACCGCAAACAAGGTGGCGTGGCCGAGCATGATCCTGCGGACCGAAAACATCCGGCTCAGGTAATCGGTGAGCGGAATGACGACGATCTCGCCGATCAGATAGGACGTCGAGATCCAGGAGCCGTTGTCGACGCCGGTGCCGATGCCGCCCTCGATATTGAGCAGCGAGGCATTGGTGATCTGAATGTTCAGGATCGCCATGAACGCGCCAATCATGGCGGCGAAGACGGAAATCCAGACGACGGGGCTGGCGCGGCCGGGGCTGGCCGCGGCGCTCTGTGATGCATTGCCGGTGGCGCGCGTCACCGGCGTGGAGGTGGAGAGGGCGAGGGCTGACATGGCATCACCTCTGGGAAGCGACGGTGTAAGCGATTTTCGGTGTCACGGCCTGGCGCAGCGGATCGCTGCGGTGTTCAAGCGTTTCAATGGTCGGGATCACCGACATGCCGGGACGCAATTCGATCGAGGTATGGTCGAGTGCGATCTTTACCGGGATGCGCTGAACCACTTTGGTGAAGTTGCCGGTGGCGTTATCCGGCGGCAGCAGCGCGAATTCCTGGCCGCTAGCGGGCGCGAGCGAGTCGACATGGCCATGCACCACCTGACCGGGGAACATATCGACGGCGATATCGACGCTCTGGCCTTTGCGCACAGCCGTGAGCTGGGTCTCCTTGAAGTTTGCGACCACATAGGCGCCGGCGGCCGGCACCAGCGACATCAGTTGCGTTCCGGCCTGCACGAATTGACCGGTGCGCAGCGTACGGTTGCCGACGATGCCCGCGATCGGCGAGGTGATCGTGGTGTAGCTGAGATTAAGCTCGGCCTGCCGCTGCAACGCGGCCGCACGACCGGCCGCGGCGACTGCTTGCGCGATCTCGGCTTTGAGCAACTCCACCTGCTTTTGCGCCGAAGCAAGGTTTGCGGTGTCGCGCAGGATCGCGGCCTGTGCGCTGGCATTGCGCGATTGGGCTGATTGCGCGTTCTGCACGCTGCCGTAACCGGTGGCAGCCAAATCAGTGTAGCGCTTGTTCTCCTGGCTCGCGAAGGTCTGCGTCGCGGTGTCGACCTCGATGGTCGCCTTTGCCGCCGCGATCACCGCTTGCTGGACGTCGAGCTGGGCCCGCTTGCTTACGATCGCGGCCTGCGCGGCCGCAACATCGGCCTTGGCCTGGTCGAGCGCCACCTTGAAATCGCGATCGTCGATCCGCGCCAGTATCTGCCCGGCGGTGACGTGCTCGTTGTCGCCGACCGGGACTTCGCTGAGATAGCCGGAGACTTTTGGCGCGATGGTTGTGTTGTCCGCCTTCACATAGGCGTCATCGGTCGAGACTAGGTATCGCCCGACGGTCCAGTAATCCCAACCATACCAGGCCGCGCCGGCGAGCAACGCGACCGCGGTCCCGGCCAAGAGGAAGCGCCGGATCGCTCCCTTGCGCGCGATCGTTGTGGCTGGAAGCGCGACCGGCGTGGCGGCCTCGCTGTTGTGGTCGACCGGCAGCAGCTCCTGCGCGACTTCGGCCGGAACCGGGCGTTCGGCCTCGAGAGATGTGATATGTCGGCTCATGGCGGCGCTCCTTGCTAGGCTATCCATCTGTAAATCAACGATAATTCGTCGAAGGCCCAGTTGGATAATTAGGAAACTTGACGTTTTCCAAAATAGCGCGCATATTGAGACTGTCAATAGAATGACAGGCATCATCTAAAAGCATGGCTCAGACAACAATGAGAAAGACCGGGCCGGCCACCGGCAGCACGCCGGTCGAAGCGCGGCGTGGCCGCGGTAGGCCTCAGGTGCGGTGCGACGAAGAAACCCGCGCCGTCATCCTCGAAGCGGCGCGGCAAGAATTCGCCGCCAGCGGTTTTGCTGCCACCAGTATTGAGAATGTGGCGCGGCACGCTGGCGTCTCGACCAAAACGCTCTATCGGCTCGTTCCCGACAAGAAGACGCTGTTCGAAGCGACGGTGACGGACCGGCTGGACCGGTTCGTTTCCGTCGTGAGTTTGCGCGCCTGTGAGGGCGGAGACATCGAGGCGGCCTTGCCGGATGCGCTGCTTGTCTGCGCCGATCTTGTGCTCGATCCGGAGGTCATCGCCCTTCAGCGTTTGATCCTCGCGGACAGCGACAAATTCCCTGACGTCGCTGAGACTTTCTATAACAAGGCGATGCAGCGCACGGTCGCAGCACTTGCCGATTGGTTGCGGGTGCAGCAGAAATGCGGCGTGATCGAGCTCGACGATGTCGAGGCCGCCGCCGGCATGCTGCTCGGCATGCTGGTATTCCAGCCGCAACGTGACGTCATGTTCGGCCACAAGCCGCCGCCGACGCGCCGCGAACTCCAGCTTCGCGCGAAAACCTGCTCGGCGTTGTTCCTGCGAGGATGCCGCCGCGAAGCCATCGGCACAGGTTGACGGGTCAGAACGGTAGCTGTGTCGCAAGAAAAAAGCCGGTCCTGACGACCGGCCTTATTAGTTGAAAGCATTGGTGTTTTGGCGATTTTTGAATAGTCACCCCCGAGATCACCCCCGCCAAATCAACGTAACGTTCCGGTGATTTGACCCTCGAGGACGACGGACCCGATCCGGGGGCCGATCCACAGCCCGACCCGTCTGGGGCGATCCCTGCGGCGGGGAACACCCGAAGTGTCGGGCCAAGTGGCAAGACCGCCACTTGGTCCGACATTAATAATTCTATTGGCAGAGGTACGGGATGCCGTCCCCGCCGGTGATCACGGTACCCGGCGTGCAGCCAATGCCGTAGCGTGACGCGTAGTCATCCCAGCCGGCGTAGGAGTACCCAGGGCCACTCCAGGGGCCACCTCAGTAACGGCCCAGTAGCGTCCCAACCCGCCCCAGCCAATCCCAGCCAAAGCTAAAGAAACCACTGCGGCAGAGGCGTTTCCGCTTGTTTATTGCCCCCAACGGCCCGTAACATGCCCCAACGGTTTATAGCCCCAAAGTCGTAGGAAAGACCGGGGGCAAAGGGAGAGGGGCGGATGAAAATCCCACCAGCAGGCAAAGCAGGCAAAAGCTACCGCACGAGCTACGGCGGCGGTTTGTATCTGCAAATCGGCGGTAGCGGTTCGGCCAGCAGCAGTTGGCTGCTGCGCTTCCAGCGCAACGGCAAAGAGACGTGGATGGGCCTAGGGCCGAAGTCCGTGTTCACACTGAAGCAAGCGCGAGGACGCGCCATAGCGGAAAAAAAGAAAATCTATGACGGCATTGATCCGTTGCAGGCCCGCCGTGAAAAAGCACGCTTGGAGGCTCTGGCGGATTCGCGCAAGATTACTTTCAGCGCTGCTGCCAAATTGTACTATGCAGGCCATGAACGGAAATGGTCATCCCACAAGCACCGGCAGGCATTCCTGAACACGCTGGAGCAATATGCCGATCCGGTGATCGGCGATTGGCCGGTCGCCGATATCGATACGGCGGCAGTGCTGCGGATTATCGAACCGATCTGGCAAACGAAGAATCAAACCGCGTCGCGGATCAGGGGACGCATCGAAGCGATTCTGGACTGGTGCACGGTGCGCGGCTATCGGAGCGGCGATAATCCCGCGCGATACAGCGGACACTTGTCGGAAGTGCTGCCAGCCGGTAGCGAGATTGCGCGGGTTGTTCATCACCCGGCACTGCCCTATGCCGACGTGCCCGCTTTCGTCCAGCAGCTATCGCAGCACCAGGGCAGCGGGCCGAAGGCGCTGGAGTTCATCATCCTGTGCGCAAGTCGTACCTCTGAGGTGCTTGGCGCGCGCTGGAATGAATTTGATTTCGAAAACAAAATATGGACCGTGCCTGCCATCAGAATGAAGGCCCGCAACGCGAAGTCCCGCAAGCCGCACCGGGTGCCGTTGACCGGCAGGATGATCAAGCTTTTGAATTCATTACACCGCGAAGGTGATGACAATAGTCTGGTCTTTATCGGCACCAAGGCGAATAAACCACTCGGGAAGATGACTTTGCCGAAGCTGGTCGATGCCATGGGCCACGATGTGACGATCCACGGTTTTCGAGCGTCGTTCCGAACATGGGCCGCAGAGCAGGCCACGTTGTATCCGCGCGAGGTGATTGAAGCCGCACTGGCGCACGCCACCGGCACCGTGGTCGAATTGTCGTACCAGCGCTCCGACGTGCTGGAACGTCGCCGCCAGCTGATGGAGGCATGGAATAAGTTCGTCGTCTCAACGCCGCGCAAGATTGGAGTCAAGGAAGCCACGCCGATCCGCGCCAAGGCGGGCGTGCGATGATCTGGAAATATCTCACTAAGGACGATGCCAAGGAACTGATTGCGTGGACTAATGCCAAGCTGGATCAGCAGCACGGCAAGGAACAAGCAATCAGCGACCGCTTCATCCAATTCGGTCAGGAAATTTCGGACCCCAATGACCGCGCAACATTTCAACGCGCCTTGGAGTCCGCCAGCGCTGGCGACCTGACCTTGATGGAAATAGACTACCCCGATCTTGCCAAGCACTTCCCCGCTGCTGCCAAGCGCGGCCGGATTCGCGACGATGACGTATGGGCAGCGGCGCGGGACGTTCGATTGATCCGGCTGTTCTGGAAACAACACAAGAAATTATTGGAAGGCAAATTCAAGCCTACGCAACATCGCACTGGCACCGTTGAAGTTACGGCAGAACAGATTGCCGCCGATCGCTACGGCGTTGACGTTGAGGCGGTTTGCAATCGGTTGCATAAGGTGGCGAGATAAGTTCAACCGGATACCATGTGCGTGTTCTCATCCACCAACGGTTGTCAGGACCGAATCTCATCTCCAAAGTCATACACAGCGTTTCGTGACCCTTCAGAATCGCGGCCACTTCCGAGCGTTCGCTATCGCCTATGGCGACGCTAACGGCTTTGACGATTGCGCCGTTGTCGTCGAAAAAGGCCGAGTTGGTACTGGCGCAAATCCGTTGCAGCTTGCGAACTTCGTTGAGTTAAATCATTTGAAAAATCCTCCTTTAGATTTTTGGCGTGACCATGCCGCCAATGTCGATGCGGCATTCGAGGATATCCATTCGGATTTGATCGCGATGCAGGACCTGCACAACCGGATGCTTCAACTCGGCTCTAACTTTCCATCGCACCAGCAATTCAAGGTCTTGGGTTTGCTTGCGCTAAAAACGGCGTTGATGGGCACGCCGATCTGGGCGCGAGAATTTGATCACTTGCCGCCAAACCAGCGGCACAAATTTAAGGACCTTGTCAGCGGCTGGGCTGACAGTATCGAGTTAGGTATCGCTGCCCGGCTTGGCGAAGATAAACAGAAAAAGGTGGCGTGATGGTCAAACTTCTTACGCGTCTCAAAGTGAGTGAAATCAGCGCCGTTGATCGCGGCGCAGGCGAAGGCTGCAAGGTGCTGCTGTGGAAACGCGATGACACGCCGCGCGCCAAGATGTTCGACGACATCATGAAGGAAAGCGATCCCCGGCGAACAAATACTATTGAAGATGACGAGAAAGTATCGGCGAAGCTGAAAACGTTTGCGCAACTCATGGTCATTGCCGATCCGAGCAAGACCGAAGAGGAACATCTTTATCGGCTGCTGCACACGGCGAGGGGCGTGCGACGCGCCGAGTTTATGAATTCACTTTCCAAAAACGAAAAGGATAATCCACCGATGACACGAACAGAAGAAATGGCAACCATGCGCACATTCGTCAAACAAGGCGGAATGGCCGCGATCGCCAAACGCATTCTTGAAACCGGCGGCACCAGTTTGAACGAGATGGAATATACGACACTGGTTCAAGAAGATGCATCGCTGAAAAAAATCAGCTTCGAAAAAGCATTCCAAGACCCGGATACGCAACGGGCTTATCAGGTCGTTCGCGATGCCACTCAGGTGAAAACATATTTGAAATCATATCCCGGCATGATGTCAGTTGAGGTTGTGAGCACCGAAGTTGGCAGCACCTTGACGACGGATGACAGCTGGAAAGCGGCTGCACAATTGCAGACACTCGTGGAAGCACAACGGGCAAAAGCGCCGACACTTACAACGAGTGCGCTATTCGAAGCAGTATATTCGGCTCCGGAAAATAAAACGCTGGTGGCGCGTGCCCATGGGCGGCCCGATGTATCTTCGACATCAGGTGACGAACTTCAAGCGCGATGATGAATAACGTTTCGCGATGTTTCAGCCCATCATCGCGAGAAGCGGGCGGCAGTTTGTCCTACTCCATTCTGCTGCCCCGTCGGGTGTGGCCTGAGGAGGGTCTTTCGGTCACACCCGATTTTTGAATTTGGAAATTCGCAGCACGCTTTGGTTGGGCCGTGCTGGCGAAGAGCGTGCCGCAGGTTTGACCTTTTACTGCGACATCGCGAAAAAGGCTTGGGCGGCGGTTCTGATTGACCATTCAGCACTGCCGCCCAACCCGATCAACTCTGGATTTTTGTAAATGAGTGAAGCAAGAGCCATAGCAAACAGTTTCTTTCGCAGTCTTGAAACAAGCAAGATGAGCGAACCCGAGGCTGTGCTTCATCGGCTCAAGATGGAGAAGGAAGCACTGCTGCGGCGGGGCAGCGCATACGCTTGTGAATTACGGTCGATTGAACAATACGATATCGAGTGCCGCGTAGGGATAGAAGCAAGACACGGCGGCCACGATCTGCATGGCCGTCGATACAGAGATAAGATCAACAGGCAGGCTGCCGCTTACGAGCGCGTCATGACTGCGCTCAATGAACGTTTTCCGTCGGGCTATTGCCGCAAGGAATTGGATGCGATCAACGCCGCGATTGCGAAAGCAACTGTTGAGTTGCGCCAACGTCCCGCTTTGGTGCGCAGAGCGGACCTAAGTCAGACGTCGCGGCATGTCTCAAATGTGCCAGACTCGGACATTAGCCACGCTATTCGAACCTCGTCTCGCGCAGGCGAGCTTGCTGGCGCAGACAAGCGACCGCGAAGAATCGGCGCGCTCACGCGCGATACCGGTTTGTGGAGACAGAGACTGCGACTAGGCCGTACTGCGCGGCGCAGATGGCGCAAACGGGCCACCTGTGCCGCATAGGAAATATCTACTGGCAAACATACAAAATGCCGTCGCCCCCTTTGATCAGGGTGCCGGGATCGCAAGCAATGCCGTTGCGCGTCCTATAGTCAGCCCAGCCGCTGTAGCAGGTCCAGGAACCGCCCCCGCCGGCCGTGCCATACCCGTACCCGCTCGCGCTGCCGACCCCACACCAGGGGCCGTCAGCGTAGTAAGCCCGCACTGCGTACCAAGAAAGACCAGAGTAGGGCGTGTTGATGCCGACGTCCGCGCCGCCAACCAAGCCGCCTTTGCCTCGGTAATAATGATTATAGGGATGTACAACGAGCCTGTGATACGCCTGCGCCTTATCGACCGACAGCGATATTCCACCTTGCTCGGACCAGCCAAAGGAAAACATGGCCGCACACGCGAAAGCGGAGGTCGCAATGGCGATCTCCTTTGCACTTATCGTCTTCATGGGTGTTCTCCAAAAATGAACTCAACGCAATGACAGGAACCCAGCCCGCGGCGGCAGGTTTGATTTGGATCAATGGTCTGGGAAAATAGCAGGTACGCAAACACTGGCGCCGCGCTGCGCGTCGACATGGTCGAGCACCGGTGGGCGGATCAAGAAAGCCACAAGGGGGGAACGCGCGCCAGATTGAGGAATTGTGGCAGCAATGGCCCGTCGTTCAGCTTCTTGGCCCGCGCCGAGCGCTTCTTCCACTGGCGGGGCCACAATAGAACCGCCAGTGGAAATCGATGCCGCCGACGGTTAGCTAAAAACCGTTCGCAATCCGAGCACGATCATCCAGGCGATGAGCGCGGAAAGTACGGCGAGCCATGCTTCGGATGTTGCGGTGTTGCCCGGCGACAACTATATCCGGGACTTCTGGATTTTCGCGGCGCGGGCGTGAGGCCGGATTTCAAATGGAATAAGACGCTTCTCAAAGCCTGAGGCTACCCAGACAAGCGAAAACCGCTGGCATCCCCATGCCAGCGGCTTCCCGGCTTAAGGAGATAACGTGATGGGGGAGACACCACACCATCACGCTCGTTTTTCTAGGCGCGTTACAAGCAGCGCATTTGATCTAGATCAAGACGCCAGCGGTGGCGGGAGGCACTGCGGGTCACCCGCGAGATCGAGGATACTATCGCGACGGGTGGCAGCAGTTTGGGGTCCGGCGAGAGTTCTGGTGGGCGGCACGATGGGCTATCGACGCCCCATGAAGAGGCCACCAACTGTAGTGGCCTCTTAGTTTCACCCACGAATTGTATAAGCCGAAATTTGTAGAATTGCGCCATTTTGCGAGCTGCCCAAGCAAGGAGCGGCCGCGCGGATGCGGTGGTTGCGGCCATGGTGGCGGCGGGTGTGTTGGCGTCCGTGGTTGCGGTGGTGCCGGATTTGTTGGCGGCGGGTGTGTTGGCTTCCGTGGTTGCGGTGGTGCCGGATTTGTTGGCTCCCGGGGTTGCGGTGGCTTCCGTGGTTGCCGTGGCTTCCGTGGTTGCGGTTGCGGCGGCTGCGGGGTTGGCATCTGGTTCGATGACGACGACATCGAGTTCGGTGGCTGGGGGAACGGCGGCTGCTGCGCATCATGGGGAGCGTGCCGCTTGTGCTAAGTCCCGCGACCTAACGGCCGGCCTCACCAAGGACTCTGCTAAGCTGCGACCAGCCTCTCGCTGGTTGCGAGTTTAAGGTCGCCTTCGGGTCAAAAACGGTCTTGACGCCATTGAAATGGGATGTC
This sequence comes from uncultured Alphaproteobacteria bacterium, assembly GCA_963769365.1. GTDB lineage: Bacteria > Pseudomonadota > Alphaproteobacteria > Rhizobiales > Xanthobacteraceae > Bradyrhizobium. The sequence goes on from CAVYLU010000003.1 coordinate 130,671, forward strand.
TGCGTTACCCCCGAAAGATGGGGTAATCGGCCAGCGCCGTCGCGATGAGCGATCCTGATCCCCAACCCGTTGTTCGCTGATGGCTGCACGGTTATCGCCTGCTACGGCAACGCCGTGCACCTGGCCTCGACCATAAGAGCCCCACATTGGGGCCGTTGCAAACTAGCGAGAGATCAATGACAGTCCTGATCTACGTCAACACGAGCAAGGAAGTCGGCGATGTCGACCATCTCAAGGTGTTTGCAAATGCCGATGCTACAGAAATCTGGTTTGAGGAAAACGACCCGGAAGGCGTTGCTTTTGAATATGAGGTTTCGGAGTGAACCGCATCAGTCGGCCCACAATCATGTGCATGGCTCAGGGATAGAGCCGTTCGGCCGAAGAAGGGTTGTCGAAATCTGAGCAACAAAAAAAGCCCCGGCCGAAGCCGGGGCTCTTAAGTGGTCGAAACGCAGGGAGCAGATTAGTAGTGGCTGACGACCGGGCCGCCCCAGTTGAAGCGATAGACCAGCGAGGTGCTGATGGTCTGCACGAAAGGCTTGAAGCTTGAGCTAACGCCAAACGGCGTGTTCGTGGCGTCGTTGAGCCAAACGGAATTCTTACTTTCGTAATAGGCACCGCGATATTCGGTCTTCATGAACCAGCCTGGAGCCGTAATACCGAAGATATCGAGATTGTTCTCGAAGCCGCCGCCAAAGAACCATCCCTGGGTGCTGAAGCTGTTGGTATGGGCACCAGCCGCCACACCGTTGGCCGCACCAACAATCGTCGCACCCGCCCAATTGGCCCCGGTGTAACCGCCGTTGACGTACGAAAGCACATTCGGCGCTACCAAGTAGCCAAGGCGAGCGCCTACTGCCCACGTATCTTCAAGCTTTTGGTTGAAGACCAGTCCGCCTACGCCCGCTACGGTTACGCTTTCGCTTCCCTTGAGGCTGCCAAATTGGCCATCGCCCAACAGACCAAAAACCCACCGGCTATTGAACTGCCAATCATAGCCTGCACCGACCGTACCGAACCAACCGTCGCCACCCTGCTTGTTGTTAATGCAGACAAGGCAAGTACCCGTCGCGGTGTTGAATGCCCCGGTATTCGCATCCCAGAGTCCGCCGCCGACACCGCCGAAGATGTAGAAGCCCGTCCAGTTATAAACAGGCGCGACCACCGGCGGGGGAGCCTTGCTATAACGGGGTGCCATATCGGCGGCCATCGCCGATCCAGTGAAGGCCGCCATGGCGGACAGCGCGACCAAGAACTTTTTCATCTTCGGTATTTCCCACGATTATATTTGATCGGACCGATCACAGGACTATAGCTGGATTCGAAGAGATGACTGTCACCCAGAAGCCACAAGCGGCGAGAAACACAGGATGTCTGACGCAGCTGCGAAGATCTTGTTCCGAGATAATCCGGAAGCGATTGCTCATCATCTAGCGGATGCATTTGCACAAAATGAGCTTGGAGCGGTCGTAACGGCTCTGAAGCGGGTCTTGCGTGCACAAAACGTCCAAGCGTTGGCGCGTGAAACTGGCCTGCGTCGGGACCGGCTGTCCACACCTTCGGTGGGAAGATTGACCCCCAGCTCGGCCGGGTTCTGAAGTTGCTAGAGGGTTTGAACGTGCGCCTAACGGTCGTGCCCATGCCGCCGAAGCAAAAGCTTCCTCATCCCAAACTTGGCCGCCCTCTAAAGGACGTGACAGAGTGACGCCTGTTCATGGTATGTTCTCATATCAGCTAATGTCCAGACCGCTTTGGTACGACCCGGAAACCGATCCATCTCAGTTTATGGCTGCGCTCTGGAAAGTGCGGCATCTCTGCACGCGGGCGGAGCATGTTCGAGTGACGGTGCCAGGCAGCTACATCCTGATACAAGCGATCATGTCGGCGATAGATGACTTTGCCGAGCGCGAGACCGGCAACCGCGAGTACTTCTGGAATAAGCCGCACAAGGCGGGCTGACCGCATTAGTTTGCAATAGAGGACGTTTCCCGCTTGAGTCCTTGTTTCGGGAAGGCGCTGGAACACGGCGATGGCTGAACAAGTCGAAAATAGATTTGAATTGCTCCTTGAGGCGTCAAAGAAATTTACGCGGGCAATGGGTCTACACGACCAACTAATACTCGAAATCTTCCGCGCCAAAAGTGATTGGGAATTCATAATCAAAGTCGACGCTATGCTCGAAGCCGCAGCAAAAGCGGTCGTGAAGCAGCGGCTTAACTCCGTCCCGACCGAACAGGGTGAGGTTGTATCATTTGATGGGTTTGTCGACGCCCATGCCGATGAACGGACGTACGTCGCTTCTGGCATTCCTCAAAGCGGACGGTTGCCCAGATGAGGTATTCAGCTTCATTGAAGCGGTCAGACGACTACGTAACGGCTTCGCACACGATATTCGTCTGACGGATGCGAAGCTTGTCGAAATCATCAAGGCCCGGCCAGACAAAAGCCAGCTCATCAAATCGCTCTGCCAGATCGAGGAATACAACGAGGCAGCATTGATTAAAGACTACGAGAAGGACGGCGGATTTCTGCGGTTATGCGATTGTCGATGCGACACTGCGGTTCCTGATAATGGTGTACGACATCACTAATCTTGAATGAAGCGGCCCAAGGCATGAAATGCTCAACCTGCGAGGACTGCCGCTGGGTTTGTGAAGCTCACCCGGATAGACCCTGGGAAGGCGAGCGCGCCTGCTCTTGCGGTGGCGCTGGCGCTCCGTGCCCAAGGTGCAACGCAAGTGACGAAGGTACAGCACGACGAATGCCGAAAGGGTTTAAACCTGAATTCGACAAGAAGGGTTGGCGTCATTGATACATTGCGTTGACGACGAGATTATCGGATGTCTTCAGCGCCCAACCCACACGGTGCGAGGTTACTTCCACCTTGGCGACCGGCACCCTTGCTGTAAGTCAACGGAGTCAGTGTGCGACGAATGAGTAGATAATCCAGACTACGGCGAGAGCCGCTACAACGAGTATCCAATTGGAAATTTGGGTACCCGCTATTGATGTTTTCCCGCTAAACCATTCCATGGCATTCCTCCCATGACCGCGCATCTAATGCGGTGGCCTTAATTCGCCTTCGGTCCAGCCCACCGCCTCGGATTTCAACGGGTCAGTGTTCACCTGCACTTGGTCGATGCGACCGCACCTTGTGCAGCGGAGCGTCCAGTGCTCGAAGCCCGCGCGGGCCTCAGTAATGCGCTGGACCTCCATTGGCGATCGGCACACCAAGCAGCGGCGATGCGTGGTTCGGCGCGGCGGCAATGTAGGTGCTTGAAGCTCGGACATGATGCACCCCTTTACTGGCCGGGAGCGCAACAACTCTTAGTCCACCGATACCAGGCCAAGGAATTGGGGCGATGATAAAAAGGATACGCCCATGATTTGTCGAAGCATTGATTCAGGTCAAAGGCTCCTGATCACCCAAACCATTTGATTCATGCCTACATGAATTCTTTCGGTGATACTCCGCCATTGAATTACAGACTGTAGCTCGCAGCCGGAACAACTTGCGCAACGCCCGCGTTATCGTAATCGGGCCACGCATTGTCCCCGTGGCCCGGCACGGTCCTGCCTTACACCCCTCCAGCCCAGAGGCGGGACCGTGCTTTTGATGGTGACAAAAAAAAGACCCCGGTTGAGGGGGGTCAGCCGAGGGTAAGTATCTCTACAAAAAGTTTAGTGCGGTGAAAGCTTCAGGATGATCTGCTCAAGGCGGCTGGATGATCGACTGTCATCGATGGCAATCGGGCTCGGCGTTTAGCCTAGACAGAAAAAACGCCACCCGATTAAAGGTGGCGTTTCTTCTTTGCAATATATTTAGCCCGCTAGTTCGCGGATTGCCTTCTGCAAGCTATCGATGGCTACAGTTAGATCGATCGCGCCTGCCGCTTCCTCGTCTATCCTGATAAGCTCAACCACAGCGGCCTGCAACCGGGTCAGGATTTCGCGTTCGGTGGCAGGTTTCTCGTCGCCTAATCGCAACAGCATTTTGTTGCTCCTGCACTGCGCGATATCGAAACGGGCGAACGCTATCATCGATCTTGACCTTGCCGCCGCGAACAAGCTGCGCGGGACTGACGGCCCGCCAGCCTAAAACCTTTAAAATCTCTTCTCTCGTTGCGCCCTTGGGACGGCGCATCAAGGCGACGGCTTTCGCGGTCTTGCTGCCGTGCCCGTTGGCCGCCTTCTTAGCGACGGGTTTTTTGGTGATCTTCTTAGCTGATTTGGTCATTTGCGTTTTTTTCCTGTGGTGGAGTTTAACTGCACTCGTCAAGGTTGTGTCGAATAACATTGAATTCCTGAATTGCAGGAGAAGCAACGGAACTTTGATCGGTGGCGCAGCTATTCAGCGGCTGGCCGGTGCAGCCGTCGCCAGCGCACAATTTTCGCCAGCTTCACGCATTGCCGTCGCCATGCCAGATATTCGGACGGCGACAGCGGGGTTATCCAATCCTGCTCGTCACCGGGCTCGAACACGTCAGGCGGCGGTAGCGGCTTGGGCGGCCGTGGCGACTCCTTGGCGTTGTGGCGATAGATCAGCGGCATTTTGCGGTACCCTCCAAGGTGGTGCAGGGGCCACCGCTTATACCTTGGAGTGTGGGCTGGCGGACCCCAAAAATGCCGCCACAGGCGGGCCAGCGCGCCCCGTACAGCGCTTGCCAAGGGTCAGGCGCTACCATGGGAGGACCGACCGATGCCTCTTATCTATCACCATAATGCGCCTGAAAAGCCGCGACCGTTAGCAGCCAGGCCCAAGGATGACCCGCCGCATCCGGAAGATGCCATCGACTACCGGCCGCGCGCTTTCCCTCTTTCCACAACGCAATCATAAGTAGAGTCTACTGACATTCAGCATCCCAAGATGGCGGCTGCGGAAACACCGGAGACTGAAATGGCTACTGCCAAAAAGAAAGCCCGCCGCAGGATCGGCGGCGGGGTCGGTATAGTAGACTGCATAGTGAAAACGATTTCCCGCGACAAGGGAGCGTCGATCGAGGAACTGGTCGCAGTGTTGACCAAGACGTTCCCCGACCGCAACCCCGATAGCATGCAGGCGACTTGCAGCGTCCAAGCCTGGAAAAACGCCACCAGCAAAGGCCGGGATGAGAAGCGCGGTCTTGTATATTTTCGGCGGCGAAAGTGACGCCGGCCGAAGTCCTGATCCGGCTCCGCGCCGCTGTCGTTGAACTGATCAAGCTCGATGAGGAAAGTCGTGGGGCGATCGATCTTACTGCGGCGATCGAGACGCTGCAGCGGGCGATCCGCGAATTGGAAACGCCGCGGTCGATGCCTTGACGGTCAAAAAAATAGGCCCCGCGATGGGGCCTATTTTAATTTGGGACAAGAAACGCCGGCCTAAACTACTCCGCCAAAACCGCTTTAGGTTGATGGCGTGACCTGTGACGGCGCGGACGAACTAATCCGCATTGCCGACGGCCGGACTACGCTTGAAGAAGTTCCAAAGAACCTGCCGCGCTTGCGCGTTTACCGCTTCTTCAGCAGCAATCCACTGGTGCGCTCGTGTTCGAAATGATCGGCAATCCTCTGACTAATCGCAATGCTCGACGCCATCACGTCCAAGTGGACGAGACAATGCCGCCAGTCGACCCAAGTCAGGCTCCGGGCGTTGAACCCCCGGCACAGTCGTAGCGCTTGGCGTTCAAATGACTGAGCAGTTCGCCTCCCCGCAGGTTTTCATCCGATGCCATACAGCGTCCCAGATTTGCGACGTCGTGGTTTCAGTTCGGGGCTAGGAGATCATCCTCCGCTGTCCGAACTATTCTCAGGCACTGAAATGGGCTCGTGTGGAATGCAAGTCCTACAAAATTTCAGAGCCCGAGATTGAACCACTTAACGGACTGGACCACGACGAAGATGACAGGCTGGACCACGACGAGGAACTGCCGATATTCTTGCGCTCTCCCGAAACAAGTGATTGACGCTTGCTCACGGCGCTTCAGGCCGGTTCATTGGCGCGGAGCGCCCCCATAGCCCCCATAGCCCCCATAGCAGACATCGGCGAGCCTATCTATCCAGCGTCACTTTTGCATGCAGAGGGGCCTAAGCGTCTCGTCAAGGCCACGGGCCTTGGCGTACTCGATCAGTGTCTGCCGGGCTGCTTCGCAACGCTCTGCGCTCGTAAATTCCTGTGTCGATATCACGGCGCCATTGACAGCCCCGAGCCAGCTCATGACGATTAGAACATGGGTCATAACATCCTCCTCACCGTGTGGTTTGGCGTTGCGCGCTTCGGCTGCGGCAAACAATCTCTTGCTTCGCTTGGTGTGCCTCGATGTGCTCAGGCTGGCCGTATCGCCCGGACGATCCAGATCAACAAGACCGCGCCGATCCAGCGTCACCCATGGCTCATCTTCTCGAAAAGTCGGACGTGGCAGCTGAGCCACGTTGCGCCCAATGAGCGGCTAACGATTGATCTGTATCAACGCGAAGCATTGAACAGCCGGGTGTGCGGCAGCGCCTCCCCATGCAATGCAGAAGATGCACATTGGCGCGGTCCGACGATGGCCGCAATCAAACCAGCGTTCCCTGGGCATCCGATCCTGCCAACGGCGCTATCGCATAGCGCGCTCCTGAGCGTGATCGCCTGGGGGTTGAAACGGCGCGTTTGACCCATATCGTCGGTATGTCAAATTTTCATGGCCGGCCTACCGGGGGCTGGCCGGTCTCCGAGGCTTCAACCGTCGGGTTTCTGAGGGCGCGGTGAGGCGGTATTTGGCCAACCTTAGAAGAGCAGTCCCTCAGCTTCATCAGCGTGTCGCTAACCCTTCGGCCCAATTGCCCAATCGCTTCGTCGGTGAGGATTGATTTCGCGCTTCCGAGCCGGTCGACGCTGACATCCAGAACGGTCAGCGCCTCCTTCAGTTGCGCCATTTCGAATTTAATGGATGATTTTCTCCTGCCCTGATCTCCCGAAGAGTGTTGCCAAGCGTGCGGACTTCCGCCGTCAGGTTTCGGAGATTCGCTAGCACGTCTTTCGACGGCAGATCGACTTTTGACAACACAGCCTCAGTCATCGTTGCGGCGGCGTTTTCGGCAAAATGGTTGATGCGCGCAATCGCGACGAGCGCAAGAATTGCGGCGACGATCACCAGGATCGCGGTCGCATTGATCAGTGCCAGCAGCAACTGCCCAGGCAGCCTCCACAGCCGCGCGGAAATCCCATTGCGATCGGGCTCGGGCATGGTTGCCTCCTGTCGTCTCCCGGTGCCGGCTGCGCGCGCGTCTGGCGGCACCTCGTTGTCGCACCGTCAGGAAGTGCGACCAATTCCCGCCGCGGCATGGGACCAATCTTGTGGGGTATGGGACGGCGCGTCAAAGTTCAGTGCGGAAATAATATCAGATTTCACTGCAAAAGGATGCGAATTGCAGCTGGTCCAACCGTCCGAGGCATGGGGGTGATGACCGCTACTGGGCACGAAACGGACATGTCTGGGTGACCTGACGAGGTCTGCTCTTGGGGGTAGTACGGACATGCCGTTCAAGCGAGGCCACTTCCGGTTTTGACCGTGCAGCGAAGCTAGCTGCCATTCCAGCGGGTGCAAGTCCCGCCAACAGAAGGAGATCCAGCTACTGTTGTAGTTATATCCAGCAACGGAGAGGGAGACTGATCCGTTGAAAGCCTGGAAGTAAAAGTCCCCGAAGGCTGGGCGATCCAGTCCGATCCGTACAGGGGGGCGAGCAACCTGGCAGGCCGTAGCGGAAGCGAACCAGTGAAGCCACGAAATCGGAAACCCGCGCGGAACGGATTGCGGGAGTGTCGGGAGTGCCGAGCCGGTGGTCAAACGGCGAAGGCCATGTCGGCATCGAAGTTCTGGAACATATCGATGTTGGACTCCCCGGGGTCGGAGAGGACGGCATGCCAGGAAGGAATGTGCAGTGAAAGTTCGGAACCACTCGCGGGTCGCCTAGGCGCTCCCGCACAGCGAAGGCATCGCGTATAAGTCGCTATGCGGTGAAATCGCGATGTGCCTGCGAGTGGGGCGGATGGGGCCGATTAAGTGATGACGGACCGGGACACTACAACCCGGACCCGAGCGAGGGCCCCTGGGGTAGGTGGAGTATTCCACCGCATGGCGGTGCATGATCGAGTCCTCAGGCCCGACTCAGAGCGGACCACCGTAGCGACCACGAAATGCACGAAGGGTGGATGCAAACTGGATGTCGGACGGCGCATGTCGGGAGCAGGCTTAAGCCGCTGATCATCCAGGAAGGCACTGCTTGGAAAGCCAGCCTTCCAGCCGTACTGGGGAAAACCCGCCGTACGGATGATAGGGGGGATCGAGGAAACGTCGGCATCATTCGAAGCCCGATCCGCGCCTCGATCCTACCCGACCAGGCTATGTAAAAACTCTGACGTTGAGCTTGCGTGTATAATTTTCGTCTCGATTTCGTAATTATGGAAACCAATCGCACTGATAACTTTTCTTGGAAGAACGCAATTGAGAAAACAATTCTGCGCGTTCTTGGCTGGCGCGAGTTTTCACACAGTCTGGACCCTTAGCGGTCATCAGCCCTAGCCCGACAGCACGCTCGTAACAGCCCTCGTTTTTGGCTGTTAATCGTCTGGTCGAGCCGTTACGGTGTTCCTACTCGGATTGGGGGCCCGGAGCAGGACGGCAATGCGTTTCTGGCTGGCTGCCTTGCCATGGCGATCTTTTTGCGCGCGGACCTTCAGCGCTGCGCTGGCCATCGCATTATTGCTGGCGACGCTGTGTCAAAGTCAGGCGGCTGATCCAAAGCCCAAACTCGTTGTGATGCTGCATTCCTTCGGTCTTCGCTTCAAGCCATGGACTGATTATGCGGAAGCCATTCGCAGCGAGATAAGCCGGCAATCGAAAAGCCCCGTTGATTTTCATGACCACTCGCTTTTGACTGCTCGACTGAATGATGACACGCCAGACAGTCCATTTGTTGAGTATCTTCACGCCCTTTATGCGGAAAAATCCCCCGATCTTATTGTCGCCATCGGTGCGCCCGCCGCGAGTTTTGTCCAGCTGTATCGCCAGCGCCTTTTTCCCGGGACGCCTATGCTCTTTACGGCCGTTGAGGCGCGTCGGGTCGAATACGATAAATTGACAGAGAACGACACTGTTGTGGCGACTACTCACGACTATCTCGCTGCCTTCGAAACTATCCTGCGCGTTTTGCCCCGCACCAAGACAATTGCAATCGTGAATGGGGTTTCTCCCAACGAAACATTTTGGCTGGGGGAGCTACCCCGGGTGCTCGCGCCCCTGTCCGGGCGGGTCGAGCTCAAATGGTACAATGAGCTGTCGTTTGAAGACATTCTGAGGGATGCAGCAAGACTTCCGCCTCACACCGCCATCTTTTGGCATCTGATGAACGTCGATGCTGCGGGCGTTGTGCATGAGGAAAATATAGCGCTGAACAGGCTTTCTGCCGTAGCGAGCGCGCCGATTTTCTCCCACCTTGACGTCTTCTTCGGGGAGGCAATCGTCGGTGGCACCATGCAATCGGTAGCCGAAGGGAGCGCTACGGCTGCGGCCGTTGCTGTTCGTCTCCTCGACGGCGAGAAGGCTGGCGACATCAAAACTCCCCCAACCAAGTTCGCACCACCGAAATTCGACTGGCGGCAGATGCAGCGCTGGGGAATTGCCGAGAGCAATCTGCCGCCCGGCAGCACCGTCTACTTCCGCGAGCCAACGGTGTGGCAGCGCTATTCCTGGCAAATCGCGCTGATCACCGCTGTTATTCTCGTGCAATCCGGGCTTATCTCGGCCCTCCTACATGAGCGTCGTCGGCGTCGACTTGCCGAGGTGCAGTCCCGGCAGCGCATGGCGGAACTTGCCCATGTCAACCGCTTCTCCACGGCTGGCGAACTGACCGCCTCAATTGCTCATGAAATTAACCAGCCGCTCGGTGCTATTCTGACCAACGCCGAAACGGCAGACGCGATCTTGAGTTCTCCGAGTCCCGACATCGCGGAACTCAAGGATATCGTGAAGGATATTTTGCATGATGACCGGCGTGCCGGTGAAGTCATTCGGAGGATGCGTAGTCTGTTGAAAAAGGCGCCTTTTGAGGTGAAAAATATAGACCTCAACGACCTCGTTCGCGAAACCATCGAATTTCTTTCGGCGCTGGCTATCGCACGAAAATTCGAACTGGTTAGTAGGATCACCCAGAATGCGCTTCCGATCCTCGGCGACCGCATTCAACTTCAACAAGTCATTCTGAACCTTGTCGTCAACGGGATCGACGCGATGAAGGATACGCCTAGCGAAAACCGCATCATCAGCATTCGAACTTCGCGCGTCGAAAAGTTTGCCGAGCTATCCGTGTCGGATCGCGGGCCGGGCATTCCCGAAGACAAATTAAAAGAGGTCTTCGAGCCGTTCTACACCAGCAAGGTCCAAGGCATGGGCATGGGGCTTTCTATTGCGCGCACCATTGTCGAGGCGCACCATGGGCTAATATGGGCAAAAAATCGGGATCACGGCGGCGCGTCGTTCCGGATCAGGCTTCCTCTTGTCCGATAGTTGGTGATCCGTGGCGCGACCCATACGAAGCAAACCCGACTTCAGAGGGTGGCGGCTGGGTCCGTAGTAGCGATGAAGCGGAGTAATGTCCGCGGAGCGAAGTGGCCCTGCCATTCGCAATGTCTCCAACATAGGGGAAGGCAAGGACGAGATGACAAAGGCGTCCATTGATTTGCAGGACCTGAGGCGGAGAATATACGTCAAGGCGAAGGCTGAACCGTCCTGGCGGTTCTGGGGACTATACGTCCACGTCTGCAAGATGGAGACCCTGCGCGCTGCGTATGAGATGGCCAAAAGCAACGATGGGGCACCGAGAATAGACGGGGTCACCTTCGAGGCCATCGAGGCGCAAGGCGTGGAGGCTCTGCTCGAGCAGTTACGGGACGAACTGACCGGGCGCACCTACCAGCCACTCCCTGCGCGGAGGCAGGAGATACCGAAGGACGGGGGCAAAGTCCGTGTCCTCTCGATTCCAGCGATCCGCGACAGAGTGGTGCAAGGCGCGCTCAAGCTCATACTCGAACCTATCTTCGAGGCGGATTTCCAACCGGGATCGTTTGGATATCGTCCCAAGCGGACGGCTCATGGTGCGATCAAGCGAGTGGCTGAGGCGATAGTCCGGCGGAAGACGCGGGTCCTCGACGTTGATCTGCGCGCCTACTTTGACAATGTTCGGCACGACCGGCTGTTGGCGAAAGTGGCGCGGCGGATCGACGACGTGGACGTCATGCACCTTCTGAAGGTTATGCTGAAGGCTTCTGGCAAGAAGGGCGTTCCACAAGGCGGAGTCATCTCGCCCTTGCTCAGCAACCTTTACCTCAATGAGGTGGACAAGATGCTGGAGCGGGCGCGGGAGGTCACGCGAAATGGCAAGTACACCTACATCGAATATGCGATGTTCGCTGACGATCTGGTGATCTTGATCGACGCCTACAAGCGACATGACTGGCTGGTCGGGGCTGTGGACAAGCGGCTTCGGGAGGAGTTCGGCAAGCTGCAGGTTGAAATCAATGATGAAAAGAGCCGCACAGTGGACCTTGAGCGCGGTGAGTGCTTTGGGTTCCTGGGCTTTGAGTTCCGATACCTCCGCGGTCTAAGCGGAGCGATGCGGCCGCATTACACGCCCAAGCTCAAAAAGCGGACGGCGCTGGTGCGGGCGCTCAAAGAGGTGTTCCGCCGACACCGGTCGCAACCGATTGAACGGATGATAGCCCTGATCAATCCGGTGCTACGGGGATGGGTGAACTACTTCGCGGTGGGGCATTCCAGCGAGTGCTTCAGCTTCATCAAAGACTGGGTGGAGAAGAAGGTCAGGCGCCACCTGGCGCATGCTCAGCAACGAAAGGGCTTCGACTGGGAACGATGGAATAGGCTGTGGCTGTACGACACTCTCGGGCTGTTCAACGCCTATCGAGTGCGACGCGACGGGCCGAAAGTCGCCCCAGCAGGATAGGTCCCATAAGCTTTGGCGTGAAGCAAATGGGGGCGCGCAGTGCGGGAAATCCGCACGTTGCGTTTGACGTGGAGGGGACTGGAAACGCGCACGGTCGAGCGGCCTGCCGGCGCGCCAGTCCTCGACCCTACCGATGAGCGAGGCGTGAAAACGGGGCCATGGTCGAACCAGTAAGGCACCGCCGAACGAAAGGGGCGGAAACGGATATGTTCGAACCTAAAGCTACCGCCTTTGAGACATGCCCACGGACACCGAGAATGTCTGTTTATTGGGGTAGATTGGAAGTGGTCGGCGCATGGTCAAAGTGACGCGATTGACCCAGATGAGACCATGGACGCATGGAAGGAGGGGGTGCTCCACGTTGCTGGAACAATGCAGGCACTCTGGCATTGGGTACATTGGCAGATCTAGCCAAGGGAGGATTGACATGAATGCAATCATCAAGTCGGAAATGATCTCTCGCCGAAAGGCCCTGTCACTGATGGGATTGGCGGCTGCGTTCGGCCTCGCGGCGGCCCCTACGGTACTGACAGTCTCCGACGCTGAGGCTCAGACCGCTGGCATGGAGCGGCGTGAGGAGCGGCGCGCAGGACGGCACGAGCGACGTGAGGAGCGGCGTGCAGGACGGCACGAGCGACGTGAGGTGCGGCGCACAGGTACAACTACCGGAACAGGTGCAACGACCGGATCAGGTACAACTACCGGCGCAGCTAAGTAATTCCACGGGCTCGGCGAAGTCACTAATCGAACCCGCTTGCGCAGCCACCGCGCGAGCTGAAACGGCGGGCGTCGCCGCTCGACCTTTTGCGATGCGCGATCCCGCAAATGGGACCTGCTGAGACTGGGAGAGAAAATAGGCCCGCACAGCGCGAGGCACCCTCACTGGTACGTTAGAGCGTGTCTCCGCTGTTGGGTGCCTGCCAGCTCTCGATGAGCGACTTCGCCGAGAATGGCTTTGTGACCGCATCCAGCGGCAATGCGGCTGAAGCAGGTACGTCGTCACTAAGGAAAGCGGTCTAATTTCGTATGGACCAGATTTCAAAGATATAGTTCGCCGCGCCGCTCCCACGTCGATCGCATCCTACGCGGTGCAAAACCCGCGATTTACTGGTTCAAGTGCCGGTGAAATTCGAGATGGCACTGAACGTCAAGACGGCCAAGGCGTTCGGCCTGACGGTGCCGGCGTCGCTTCTACTGAGGGCCGACGAGGTGATCGAATAACGCTAGCCACTTCCGTAGTTGGCACAAAAGCGAAGTGCCGACTGCATCGAGCAATGTCCGAGTTTAAGTGCAAAGCGGAAGACATATACTCGTACTGTCTTCTCACTTTGACCCCGGACTTTGGACGCGACAGTCAAAGACCAATTCCCGCTTTACCTTTTGAAGCCAAACCTCATCTACTCCGCCATTGCTCGTTCCGACGCGTTTGTCTGAGGTGCGAACCGACGACGAACAATGTGGATGTGGCCGCGCAGGTCGTAAAGCTGATCGGCAAACGCTAGAGGAAAGCGAATATGACTTACAGCTTTATCGATGCGTTCGAGCTCAGCTTGCTGCTGGTCTAGGTCGCTGGCGCCGTTGGTTGAGTCGATTGAGGTTTCGAGTGCCTTGAGTTCGCTGTACCAATAGAGCAATCGCCGACGTATGATCCATTGATAGAGTAGCGGCAGATAGTGAAAAACCGGGAGACCGATCGCAACGGCTGTCACGAGCACGGCAATCGCTCTTTGTGCATGCACCGTCATCCATAACGGCAAATATTTCTGCAGATACGAAGGGCCATTTTTATAGAAATCGACTGCGCTTGCAGCCACGGGATAATCCGGATCCGTCGGCTGAGGAAATTCGCCGGCGCGCTGAAAAATTCCTGGCTTCTTGTGAACTTCCAGCATCGTCTGCAACAGCAGGCTGACAATCGTAGGATGAAGATCACTACGAACCAGAACGCTGGTGGTGGTCGCAATGAGAGAAACATCGTTCGGCGGAATATTCGCTTCGACATCCACCACGCCTTGGGGCAACACCAACCGAACCAGATTTGGAAAAATGCGGGTGAACGCTTCCGCAGTCGGGAAGTTCATCAACCGGACCTTAGGAGCTCGCAGCAACGACTGGACGGCCGAAGCATCTGGCGCCCCAAGGATCAACACGGCATCCACTTTGCCATCGACCAAGGCTCGAGCCGCGTTGGTTCCGGCTAAGGGCACTAGTGTCGCTGTCTCGGAGGAGACGCCGCCCTTGGCGAGGATTCCTTCGGCGGTATGACGTGTGCCGCTCCCGACCGGTCCAATTGCAATCCGCTTGCCTCTTAGCTGGGTGAGACGTTCGATCACCTCGTTCGATGAATAAAAAATCCAAATTGGAAGATAATCGATGGTGCCCAAGGACAGAAGACCTGGCGAAAGGGTCGCATTCGACACACCGCCGGTAACAAAACCAACTTGAACCCCGGAATCGTGATTTTGCAGAAGTATCAGATTTTCCAGCGCGCCCTCCGTTGCGCGGAGCTCTAACGTCACGTTGGCGTTGGCGAAATGCTCGCGGTATCGCTGTCCAAAGTAGTCGAAGCTTGCGCCCTTGAACGCAGTGCCGATCGTTACTTTCGAAGGCGGTGTGGGTATCAAATAACTCAAAACTAGCGAAACAATGCCCACGGCGCACAGGCTGGCGACTAATCCAACCAGCAAGGTCCGGCGGCTCAATCCTAAAATTGGCATTCGCTTTCCTCAATGAACTGTATGAACCAGCGAGCAGGAGAATAGAAAAATGTCCTGACGGGGTCCAGATTGCTTCAATGCTGGAGTTGGGTCGCAGTACGATAAGGCAGTAACCTGAATGGCTTACTCTGGCACCGGGACGATCGCTGTTGGCACGAACCGGACTTGCCGACGCAGTCGCCGCATGTCCGCTGCTGAGGGGTGAACGGTCCTAGTGCGGACGCGGTACGAGGTCGAAAATGACCCTGGCTGCGTGAAAACGACGCAACCAAGACCCTTAGCCCGACCTCAAGCGTCACCCTGCAGGAGGTCCCCAACCCTTTCGAGCCGCCTTACGGGATCGAGGGTCGCGAGCAGCGCCTGCTTATCCGGGATCGAAAGCTCGATATGCACAATCATATCGGCGAGCCGGCCAGGATCGCGGATCCGTTCAAACGGCGGCTTGATTTGCGGCACACGCGGATAACCGTGCTTTATTGTATCCCGAAATGAATGGGCAATGAAATACGCTTTGGTTTTCATCAGGATCAGGTCCGGCACATCCGGAGCAGGTTGTTCGTCGAGAACTTCGACATCGGCGACATAGCCGGCCGCCTCGCCGACGAAGTCTTTGATCATGACGCGCCGATGGATTTGGGTCAGCGCCTTCCATCTGCCGTCGGCCAGCTGGTCTAGGGTGAGGACCCTACCAAGAACACCGACGTCATAGACATCAGCAAGTCCGGGCTCATCGACGTCGGAGCTTCTTTGGATCGCGACTATAATCTGCCGCGCACCTTGAAAGGCCCGCCCAAGCGCCTGAATGGTTTTGGCGCGGTCGGTGTAAAACGGCACGATCCCGCCGGGGAACGGCACGAAATCCCGGATCGGCATGGCGGGATGGCGTCCCGCCTCTGTGGCGTGTGTTGCGGCTGCGACCAACGATCCCTCACGGCCCGCGGTGAACCCATAGAACGACGCTTTTGACCCCAACGCAGACTTGGAAACGCCGCCAAAGTCTTCGGCTGAGAGGATAGCACGAACATTCAGTAGTGCGCTTGTGGCACCAATTCCATTCCAGGCGGCGCCTTTACCCAAGAGTAGTTATGGCTTGCGAGATTGTAGCCGCGATCAAAAAGCGCGATCATATATTTCTGATCAAATGGTTCATCGCTGGTTTCGCTAAAATCGGGTGGAATGCTCGCAAGGTTGAAATCAATGCCGTCGCGCTTCGTGATGGAATAGATACGGTAGAGATCTCCGATCCCCTGGTTCTTGATCAACGTGGAGATCGAACGCTGCGTAATCGAGACCACATTCTCACTGACGGATTGCCATTCGGGATCGATTTTTCCGTTTCTGATAACGTACAAGCGCGGCTTCGTGGCGGGTCTTGCCGGCTTTTGATCGTGGGAGGCAAACGAAAATATCGACGGAGCGATAAAGACCTGTCTGGTGACGCCACCGTCGACATGCAGCTCGTCGTAGCTCTGCCCGCCAACCCGCACCTGGATCCGGACTGGCGGGAATACCCCGGGAAGCGTCGCAGATGCGAGCAGTATTTTGCGAAAGAGGCCCAGCGCGTCGCGATCCCGGCTCATGGCGATCCGACCCATGTCCCATAATACGGGCCTTTGAGTATCGAGATTAGTGGTGCCGATCAGCAGGATTCGTCCGTTGAGCCTCGCCTTGGCGACCTCCTGCAGAAACGCTTCGTCGACGTACTTCTCGATCAATTTCGCCAACGGCCTATCGTCAGCTAGCGCTGATCCTTCGATCAAACCGTGCACGTTGTAGGTGAAAATGTCCTTTCTTTCGTATTTCGTAAAAATATCACGCAATTGACCATCATGCTCACGCCCGAGGAAGGCGAACGGAGCAATCAGGGCACCGGAGCTGACACCTGTGACCAGGTCGAACACCGGCCGCGTGCCCGTCTCGCTCCAGCCGACCAGCAGTCCAGCGCCAAACGCGCCGTCTTCGGCGCCGCCGGAGATAGCGAGAAGGTTTGAGACCGGCGGATGCCTTTCGACCCCAGATGACAACCGGCCTTCGGTTTTGGACGCATCCGCCATCATGATCGCCTGGATCTCCGGCGCCGATGCGTCACCCCAAAAGCGGATGTTGTGAAATCCTTCAAGTTCGATCTGGGCCGCATCGGCTTGCGGCAAGACATTGCGCGGGGCGATGGTCGCGCATCCGGCAGTGAGGAAGACTGTTGAACCGACCAAGCCAAAGCGAAATGTCCGCTTCAGCGAACGACCAAGCCGCGCGTCTCGCTCGCTCGACGCACAGCCTAGAGTTCGGAGCATGGATCGTAGGGGCCATTTCAAAGCGGCGATCGCACAAGCATCTTGGAATTTTTTCGAGGTTTTTAAGCTTAGGCTATCTGAACCAGTCGGGGTTTCAGTTCAGTTAGCGTAAAGGGAGATTAGTGTTGGTTTTCAGGCATGACCGTGGCGGCCTCCCCGGGCAAAACCAACCTCGAGGTTGACAAGAGACTGACATGCCATCAGGGGCGCCTTGATCTGCCGTAATTTCTCCTGCGACAAATGCTGGTTGGATTAGGACATGATGTAAATCCGTCTCAACAGTGCGTGATGGCGCCGATTGGCACGAACCGGACTAGCCGGGCCGGTCTCGCGATGTCCGTTCATCGAGGTAGATCGGAAGTGGCGGGCCCATGGTCAGAACGACGCGATGACCCTTAGCGGGCATCAGCCCTAGCCCGATAGCACGCTCGTAACAGCCCTCGTTTCTGCCTGTTAATCATCTGGTCGAGCCGTTACGGTGTTCCTACTCGGATTGGGGGCCGCCCCGGAGCAGGACGGCAATAAGTTTCTGGCTGGCTGCCTTACCATGGCGATCTTTTTGCGCGCGGACCTTCAGCGCTGCGCTTGCCATCGCACTTTTGATGGCGACGCTGTGTCAAAGTCAGGCGGCTGATACAGAGCCCAAGCGCGTTCTGATGTTGCAGTCATTCGGACTTCGCTTCAAGCCATGGACCGATTTCGCGGAGATCCTCCGGTCTGAAATGAGTAGGCAGTCGAAAGCTCCAATAGATTTTCTAGACCACACGCTGTTGACTGCTAGGGTGGATGACGACGAGGCGCTCGCACCATTTGTCGATTACCTTCTGGCGCTCCATGCGAAAAAAGCCCCCGACCTCATCGTCGCCCTAGGCGCACCGGCCGCCGAGTTCGTGCAGCGATATCGCGCCCGCCTTTTTCCCAAGACACCTATGCTGTTTACCGCCGTCGAGGCGCGTCGGGTCCAGTACGACAAGCTGACCGAGAACGATACCGTAGCGGCCGCGGCTCATGACTTTCCCGCTGCCATCGAAACCATCCTGCAGGTGTTGCCCGGCACAAAAGTGATCGCAGTGGTAAATGGGGCGTCTCCCAATGAGGTGTTTTGGCAAGGGGTGCTCGAGCGAGAACTCGCGCCGTTCAGCGGGCGTGTTGAACTGAGATGGTATAACCGCCTGTCATTCGAAAACATTCTGAGAGACGCAGCAAGTCTTCCACCTCACAGCGCCATCTTCTGGCACCTGATGAGCGTTGATGCGGCAGGTGTTACGCACGAGGGCAATACCGCGTTGCACAGGCTCTCCTCCGCCGCCAACGCTTCCATCTTTTCCTATCTTGACGGGTTCTTCGACGGGTCAATCGTCGGCGGTTCTATGCATTCGGTAGAGGAAGGGATGGCCGTCGCCGCGGCGGCAGCAATTCGTATTTTGAACGGTGAAAAGGCTGGCGACGTTAAAGTGCCACCGACCCACTTTAAACTGCCAAGGTTCGACTGGCGGCAAATGCAGCGGTTTGGGATCAGCGACAGCAATCTGCCTCCCGGCAGCACCGTCTACTTCCGAGAGCCAACCGTGTGGCAGCGGTATTCTTGGCAAATCGTGCTGATCATCGCCGTTATTCTCATGCAAACCGGGCTAATCTTTCTCCTGCTGCATGCGCATCGTCAGCGTCGCCTAGCCGAAGTGCAGTCGCGGCAGCGCATGGCAGAGCTTGCTCATCTCAACCGGTTCTCGACCGCTGGTGAATTGACCGCCTCAATTGCTCATGAAATTAACCAACCGCTTGTGGTCTATTCTGACCAACGCCGAAACCGCACAGGCAATTCTGAAATCTCCGAGCCCTGACATCCTGGAACTGAACGAGATTGTTGTCGATATCTTGCGGGATGACCGACGGGCCAGCGAAGTCATTCGGAGGTTGAGGAGCCTCCTAACAAAGGCACCCTTCGAACTGAAAAGTCTCGACCTCAACGACGTCGCGCAGGAAACCGTCGAATTTCTTTCGCCGCTGGCTGTCGCACGAAAGGTCGAACTGGTTAGCGTGGTCAAACGAGATACGGTTCCGATCCTCGGCGACCGCATCCAACTTCAACAAGTCATTCTGAATCTTGTTGTGAACGGGATCGACGCGATGAAGGATACGCCTGAAAACCGCATCATCAGCATTCGGACTTCGCGCGTCGAAAAGTTTGCTGAGCTATCCGTGTCGGATCGTGGACCGGGCATTCCCGATGACAAATTAAAAGAGGTCTTTGAACCGTTTTACACCAGCAAGTCGGGAGGGATGGGGATGGGGTTGTCCATCGCGCGCACCATTGTCGAGGCGCACCATGGGCTGATATGGGCAAAAAATCGGAATCACGGCGGCGCGTCGTTCAGGATCAGGCTTCCTATATCGAACGACGGCGCTGGACCAAAATAGTGGCTCCTCTAGCGGCTTTAAATCGCCCGCGCTGCCACGAGGGGCCATGCGGACAGTGTACTCAAGAACAATGTCCTTTGATCCAATTGTGAGTATCCCCAACCTAAGGCACGCTTTGATCCTGGCACTCGTTGCTTGGGGAAAAGATCATGTCTTACGACGCCTCGATCTACGGCGATGTCTTCAACCCACCAACCACGGCGGAAGTTGTCCTCGGGATTTCTTGCGAGGAAAGATGGCGGCCCGGCACAATCATCAAGTCCGCACAATCCCAACTTAAAAATGAGAGCCTGCTGGTGGCGGATCGGCTCATGCGTGAATGCTTCAAACGCAAATCGCCGCGCGGCAGCAACGCCCGGTAGGCACTGATCCACGCCAATGATGCTGATTTGCCCTGCGCTCTGTTTAGGCCCGGCGAAGGCGCTTAGCGGAATGGGGGCGAGCGACGATCTCGAAGTGCTGGCGCGCGCCCTGTTTGAGCGGCAGGCGTGGTGGATTCGCGCGCTGACCTGGGTGCGCGATGCGGTGATGGCGACGGTCGGCGTCAAATCGTCTCGCGCGATCGGTGCTGCCGCGGCGACGCGGGGGTCGGTGATCGGCTACTTTCCGCTGCTGTCGAAGAGTGCGGGGGAGTTGGTGGTGGGCGAGGACGACCGGCATCTCGACTTCCGAGTCGCGAACCTGCTGCGCACGGGCGCGGCGGGTGGACGCGAGCTAGTCGTGGTGACAGTGGTGCATTGCCATAACCGGCTGGGGCGGACGTACCTCGCGGTGATCGCGCCATTCCGCCGCACAATCCTGCGGGCGAATTTGGAACGGGCGGTAAGAGTGATGGAGGGTTAGATCGGTTCGACGCGATGCCGAGGATTGGCGCGACTTCCGCCGCCCTCTTATCGAGCTTGATTAGGCAAGCTGCATTGAGCAGCGACAGCAAGGCGTAGAGGCATTGCCCGAACGAACGCCTAGACTAGCCGGTGCAGAATTAAGTGCCGAAGCTCGCGCATGTCGCCTTTTGGCACGTTTGAGACATGCCAACTGCACCGATCGACGTCCGCTTCCAGGGGCAACCCGGAAGACATGTGCTCATGCTGAGTTCTTCTCAGTTTGACCCTGAGCAGAAGTGTTCTGCGTGACCATATCGACCGTCCCTTTTTGACTCTGAGCTGCCCCAACGAGGCAGCGCGCGATCTAGTGACTTCATCAAAGCTGGAGGAATCTTTGCCCATACTGCCGATAGAGGGGTATACGCCCGACTTTACCGAAACGAATAGCATCAAGACGCCGGCCCTCTGGGGCATCCCCACCGCTGACGTACCAGTGGGCGCTTATGAGGGTGCTAGACCGGGGTCACGACGGTCCTCGGATTTACCATGTCGCGAGATATCGCGCGATGGCGGTCGGGAAATCCCAGCTCGTGCCTTGTTTGACGTCTCAGTTGGTAAACAAATAATTAACGGAGACGCGTCATGATGCTGAAATTAGGCAGGATAGCCGTCGTGTTCACGGCGGCCCTCACGCTCGCTGCCGCCGCCATTCCTACCAAGGCCGAAGCAGCCGACCTCGCCATCCCGCGTGCTCCGGTCATTCCCCCTCGTCCCGTCGCGTATGCTCCGCCGCCACCTCCGCCGTGCTGCCAAGTCTATGTTCCGCCGCCTCCGCCGTGCTGCCAAGTTGCTCCGCCGCCGTGTTGCCAAGTTTATGCTCCGCCTCCTCCGCCGCCGTGCTGTGTCTATGGCGGCGGTTATGGTGGCGGTTATGGCGCCGGTTACGGCAGCCGCTATGGCGGTTATGGCGCTGGTTATGGCAGTTATGGCGGCGGTTATGGTGGTGACTATGGCAGTTACGGCGGTGGCTACGCCGCTGGCGATGGCGGCGCTTATGACGGTTATGGCGGTGTCAGCTATGGCGCCCGTTACTAGTTTGTGGATCAAGAGCTGACTGCCACAGAAATCAGTTTCCAGGCTCCAAGCCAGCACGCGAGTCTGCCGCCGGGCTGTGTCCGGGATCCAATCGGTGATATCGCCTACCAAGCCAAATTCTGTGCCCCGCCCGGCTGCAGATAGGAACCTCTCGGCTTGGAGTTGTACGACAGATCATCCTTAGGATGCCACTCAGATTGATGTCGCTTCTTGGCACGTTTGAGACATGCCGCGATGTCCGCAGTTCCGTCGCTATCGGGGGAATAGCGGACATGGCGCGGAGAGCACGTTTCGGTCGAGATTGACGCCGCAACAGACCTCAGCCCTGGTGGCGCACGTCCACCCTGCGGCCTGTCAAAGCGGCGCGCCCGGCCGCGCGTCAATTGCGTGGATGCCGCGTCAATCCAATACGTCAGCTCCGCATGAAGCCTTCGAGCTCGCCTTCCGCCCAGGCCAGCGTCTTCTCCATGGCCTCGCCCTGATAGTAACGCAGACACATCTTGGTCAGCGTAGCCCCCGCGTAGATTTGCTGCGCGATCTTCGGCGGAGCCGGCGAAGCCGCAATGGACAGGATCTGGTGGTTGTACGGGTTGGGATAGTGATAGAGCGTACCCTTTGGCGGTCCTTCCTCGGCCCATGTCTTCAGGGTGGTGAGCTTCTCGAATGCTGGCAAGTCGTAGCCGCCGCTCGCTGCCACCAGTTTCTCGACCGAAGCCGGTTGCGACAGATGCATAAGTAGGCTCTTTGCCGCCTCCTTGTTCTTGGAGAAATTCCAGACACCCCAGAAAAACGGAACAAAGGGTGCAAAGCGGCCCTTCGGACCCACCGGGAAGCCGTGAGACCAGCATTGCTCCGCGACCGCTGGTGCATCGCGTTTGGCAACGGCCCATGCGCTCGGCGGGTTCATGATCAGTGCGCCCTTGCCCGAGATTAGCCATTTGTTGTTGGAGGCGTCGTCCCAGGCCGCCACCTCCGGCGGCAGGAAGGCGATCAACCTCTTGTAGTATTCAAGCGCCTGGCGCACCGCATCGGTCTTGACCGCGAGGTTGCCCTTGGCATCGACGAGCTCGGCACCAAACGACTGGAAGATTGCGCCGGCGGTGTCGACGGAGTCGGCGGTTTGACCGAGACCGATGCCGAAGGGAAAGCCACCCTTATTGCAGGCCTCTGCCGCTTTCAGGAACGTGTCCATCGTCCAGTTCTCGGCCTTTGGCGGCGCGCCGGCCGGATACATTTCCTGAACGTCAATGTTAGCGAATTTTTTCATCAGATCAATTCGTGAGCAAGGCCCCTTGATCTGACTGCCGATACAGGCGGGAACAGCGAGCCATTTGTCTCCTGCGTTGCCGAGATATTTGACGGTGCCATTGACTTCACCGTTCAGCTTGATGAGCGGCTCGACAACGTCGTTCATGGGCTCGAGCAGGTCGGCCTGCGCGTGCGGCCACCACGTCGCCATTGCGAGGATGTCATGTCCCGCCTTCGCTTGCAATTCGGCGGCGATCGTCAACAGAAGCTTGCTGCCCTGGGTGGTGATGTAGTCGATCGAAACTTCGACCTTCTCCTTGTCGGCCCACTCATTGACGAGTTCGGTGCTGGCCTTGTTGGCTCCGGGCACCCAGTGATCCCAAAAGCCCATTGTGAGTTTGCCAGCCGCATGTGCCGTTCGAATATACGGCGCAGATATCAGCGCCGCGGACGACATGGCGGTAGCAGCGACAAACTGCCGTCGAGAAAGCTTCCCCCGAGACATGGCATTCCCTCCCTGGTGAGCCAATTCGGCGAGCTAACGTGTTGCGGTGTTTTTGTTTCTCCATCTAACCAGCCAGGCTGGAAACCGGACTGCTGGCAGCTGCGGAGATTTGATCCGATGATCCGCGCAGGATTGTCGGGCGTCTGTCGAGAGACAGCTTGCGTCAGCGTGTAGAAACTTCAAGCGGGGCGCTTCGCCCGCCTCCGGCCTGAACATAAGCTGTAGTTTGATCCGACAATACCACGAAGTTCGCCCTCTTGAAATAGCAATGCTGCGCGCTCTCCACCTTTGCAATCTGGAATCAATATTTGGCCAGCTCTACCCCGCGACGTTGCTTGCCAGGCTCGTAACGCTCCAACTTGCAGATCGGGTAACTATCGCTGACGCTGTTCAGAAGGTTCAGAACTGACCGCTAATCGATCTTGTTTGCTGCGGCGCATAGAGTCCGGTTATGGCACAGGCTGTGTAAAAAAACTCTTGAGGGATGAACGGACTTGGCTCGGACGAGGCCCGAGGTCTGAAAATGACCCGAAGCGTGTCGGATCGCCCGTGGTCTCCCTTGCGCAACGCCAACTCGGCCCGTGATCCAGCTGGCTGTAGGCAAAGCGCGCACCTTTTTGCAAATCAAGAGCGATTTGCGGTGCAGGCCAATCCACCATTAACGTGATGGTAAAGGAAATCAATAAAAGTAAGTCTTTATAATTAAGCCAGATTTTCTGGAGACTCCCCAATGACGTTCGGATTGACGGGAAGGCGTTTCCCTTTTTCGCGGCTGAACCTGGGGCCTAAGGCCGTCATGAGTGCGGCGCTGCTGATCGCGATAAATACCGCGCTGTTGGTCGGAGCAGGCTACTGGTCTTTGACACGCGACTTTGACATCCGTGCGAAGCGAGATATCGAACTCAACCTTCGCACGCTCAGTCTGGCGTTTGGCGAAACGTTCGAGGATGCGAAGATCACCATTCGCGACGCCGTCGTTGACCGCATTGAAATTCCGAAGATGCCCGAATTTGCGGATCACCGGATCGTGGACCGGGCCACCTCGTATGTTGGAGGCAATGCTACGCTTTTCGTCTACGACGATGCATCGCAGCAGTTTGTTCGCCGAACGACGAATGTGAAAAAAGAAAATGGCGACCGGGCGGTCGGCACACAGCTCGCGGCGGATCATCCCGGGCAAGCCGTGCTACGTCGCGGGGAAGCATACAAGGGCCCCGCTGTGCTCTTCGGCCGTCGCTTCTTCACAGCCTATCAGCCCGTGTTTAATCCCGCCGGTAAGGTGATCGGCATCATCTACGTCGGCATTCCCACGGCAGAGCTCGACGCCATGCTGTGGCAGGCGATCGGCGCAATGGCAATTGCTGCCGGCATTGCCGCCCTGCTCGCGCTCGTTATGACGATGGCGCTAGTTCGCCGCGTGACCAAGCCGCTGAGGGCCGTAGCGGAGACACTGACCGTCCTCGCCGAAGGAAGGACGGACGTCGAGGTTCAGCACGCCGATCGCCACGACGAAATCGGCATGATCGCCCGGACCGTCGGTGTGTTCAAGAACAACCTCATCGAGCGCCGCCAACTAGAGGCCGAACGCATCAGCGCTGAAAAACAGGCGATGGAGCAGCGCAAAGCGGGGCTCAATCAATTTGTCGAGGCCTTCCGCACCAAGATTGGCGGAATCATCGAGCACGTTCTGAATTCTTCGGGACGATTTGAAAAGGATGCCCAAACGCTCTCCGTGACGGCGCATTCGACGGCAGAGATGTCCGGACAGTCCGCCGATGCTTCGAGACAGGCTTCCGAACATGTCCGCAGTGCCGCGACCGCATCGAACGAGTTGTCCCAGTCGATCATCGAAATCGGCCGTCGGGTCCAGGACTCCAACAGTGTTGCCGCCGATGCGGTCAAGCAGGCCAATGCAACGGATCAGCGGATGGTGGAACTATCTGCGGCCGGCGACCGGATCGGAGACGTGGTGAAGCTGATCACATCGATTGCGGAACAGACCAATCTCCTCGCGCTCAACGCCACTATCGAGGCCGCCCGCGCCGGCGATGCTGGCCGCGGATTTGCGGTGGTCGCCCAGGAGGTCAAGAACCTGGCGGGCCAGACCGCAAAAGCCACCGACGAGATTAGCACGCACATCGTCAACATGCAGCGCGCCACAGAAGAATCCGTGGAGGCGATCAAGGCCATCGGGTTGACGATCGAGCGCATCAGCGGGATCACTGCCTCGATTTCCTCCGCCGTCGAGCAGCAAGGTGCTGCGACCCAAAGCATCGCGGAAGGGGTCAAGGCTGCTGCCGGCGGCACGCTCAAAGTTGCCGACAATATCGAGCATGTTGCGAACAATGCCCGCGAAACGGGAGCGACATCGGGTTTGATGTTGAAGTCGGCACGGGAGCTCTCAGAAGTGAGCAGCTATCTCAGGGACGAGGTCGAGAAATTCCTCGATAGCGTTCGCGCGGCGTGATCGAGACCTTCGCAATGCCCATGGCGCTGGCTGAGTTCATTTCGGTCAGAACGTTCGGCTAACAAATGGCTTGAGGCCAGGGCGATGGTCGATGGGGCACTCTCGAAGAAGATTCGAAATTCAATTGCGGGAGCAAGATCGTCACCAAAGTTCTTTGTAGTTTGGAAATAGCTTCAGTGTCGCGTCGTAGCGCACCGGCACGATCCAGGGCAGCGCCAGCCCGAATATTGCATTTGCAAAGGCCGACGTGTGGCGCGCATAAAGATCAATGGGATCGAGTCGGTGCCTCATATGCAGCTTCGGATCATAGTTTAGGCCGCTGCTGCGAAACCATTTGTACCCTTTGCTGATCCCCCAAGTGATCATGTCCCGAACGACATAGTGATAGAGATGCAGGTCGAGTGCAACGGCGTAGTCGAAGCCCACGTACTCGGCGTACAGCGAGTCTCCTTGCACCATGCAAAGGCTGAAGGCCACCAGTATGTTTCCGCGACGCCACGCGAAGAACCGGACCTTATCGCTCATTCGTTGGCCGAGCTGGCGGAAAAAGTCCTTGGTTAGCTTTTCGAATTGCATCCTTGAGCGCTCGAACACCTGCAGATAGAGTGGATAAATCTCATCGACGAAGCTTGTCGCATCGTCGGTGACGCTCATGCGAATGTCCGATATGCCGGCTGTCGCCTCGAACTTCTTACGCAATTTCTTTCGCGATGAACTTTTCAGCGCCGTTGCCATGTAAGCATCGAAGCTGTCATATCCGATATTGAGCATCGTCATCGGCATGCTCGGCGCGCGCGCGAAGCCGCATTGCACGAAGCAGAGAAGTGCTTTGCGATAGCTAGAAGGAAATTCCTTCAGCACGATGAGTTGCGCGTTGAGCGATCTCGCTTGCTTGATGATGCCGTTCGACAAGGTTTCCGCGACGACGTTGACAGGCAGAGTTTCAGTTGCTGCGAGGTGAGCCTCCCCGGCGGAACAACCGACCATCAAGGCACGCAGTTTAAGGAAGCGCGGAAAGAATCGTCGGACGATCGAAACCCAATAAGTTCGTTCAGCGCCAAGTCCTTCGAGAATATCCTGGTCGGCCAGGAAAAACGGTTGGATCGCTCGCACATGGCCGTTGTCATCAACAATCGCAAAATATCGGTACTCGAAGTTATCTTGGAGAGTATCGTCCAGGATCTCGTAATACCGATAATCTTTTCGCTGATCGGTGAAAGTCGATGTCCAGGGCGCGCATCGAGACAATTCGGCACGCGACACAACGGAAATCGAAAACGATTCACGGCGCGCGCTGGGAACGCCCGGACTGATAGCGCACATCTCTCCACTCCGCATGGCCCCAGTGGAACTCATAACCCCGCGCGACGCTAAATGTTTCCGGCCTCTTCAGCTTCGGCGCGGACGTGTAATAGAGCGTTTCTGACTTGTAATTGTGACACTAACAATGCGCGCGCCTTCTAAAGGCCACGCTGTTTCGTCGTAACGGTGAAATGTTTTAGTCGTAACGGTGAAATATACTTGATTGCCAGAATAACAATCCCAACGCTAACGTTGGCGAACAGCGAAAACAATTCTGGTCTCAATCCAAACGTCTCGTTCTTCTGTCCCTTGCTATAAGGGCGGACATAATTGGCCGGCATCAACCTGGCATCGTGACCAAGCGATGCGAGTTTGCGGCTCTGGTGATGTGCGCCGACGCAGGCTTCCATGCCGATCAGGCAAGGCGGTATATTGGCGAGCCGCGCTTCCACTTGGCCACGCGACCACTTTTGCTGCAGCACGATGGCGCCGCGCGCATCGTGGCCTACGACGTGGAACGAGTTCTTGCCGATATCGATGCCGATCACGGCGATCGCGGTATTGGGTGTCTGAGACATGGCGTGCTCCTTGTCTTTGGCGCCCCTCGCCAGCTTCGCTTGCTGGCGGGGCAGGAGCACGGCCGGACCAGTGCAGCGAGGCTAGCTGCCATTCCAGCAGGTGGAAGTCCCGCCAACAGAGGAGTCCAGACACTGTTGTAGTCATATCCAGCGACGGGGAGGGTGACCGATCCGTCGAAAGCCTGGAAGTAAAAGCCCCCGTTGGCTGGGAGACCGGTCAGATCCGTACAGGGGGGCCAGCAACCTGACAGGCCGTAGCAGTTGCGAACCAGTGTAGCCGCGAAAACCGTGCCCCGCGTGAAATGGATTGCGGGACTATTGGGAGTGCCGAGCTCTTTGGTCCATAGCGAAGGCCAATGTCGACATCGGTGTTCTGGATTGAAACGATGATCGAACTCCCCGAGGTCAGAGAGGACGGCATGTCAGGACGGAATGGATAGCGAAAGCCCGGAACCACTCGTGGGTCGCCTCGGCGCTCCCGCACAGCGAAGGCATCGGGTATAAGCCGCCCTGCGGTGAAAATGCGATGTGCCCACGAGTGGGACGGATGGGGTCGATTAAGTGATGACGGCTCGAGACAACATAACTCGGGCAAGAGCGAGGACCCCTGGGGTTGTGGTGATCCCACTTCATGGCGGTGCACGATCGAAGCCGCGTCCCGGCTCAGTACGGGATAACCGTTGGATCACGAAGTGTACGAAGGATGGATGCAAACTGGCTAACACGCTGTGGATGTCGGGAGCAGACTTAAGCAGGTGTGGAAGTCGGAAAGGCGCCATCTGAAAAGCCAGCCTTCCAGCCGTACTGGGGAAAACCCGCCGTACGGAAGTGCGTCCAGTTAAGACTGGTGTGTTCAGCAGGAGGTAGACCTGCCGGGCAAAAGTCAGGCGCCCCGTAGTTTGGATAGCAGGGTGGAGAGAGATCAAAATCCTGAAGCCTATCGACAAGGTCTCCCTTGGGGAGACTGCGAGTTGCCGGGCCGTAATGACAGTAAACGTAAATGTGGCCTCGAAAGGCGTAGATCCGAGGGCCGAGCCTGCTTCCGTAGCGCGAAGGCAGCATGGGTGCCGAAATCTGACCGATGCGGCATCTCCACCTCGGCGGGGTGAAAGCGACAGCACGGTGACAAGGACATGCTGAGTAACTGGAGAGACCCTCCTCGTCCCAGCGAGAAATCGCCGGAGCAAGGTAGGCCGGCGCCATCTGATGAGGGCTCGGAAGCGAAAGGGCTTCGGTTGGGCGCGGTGGAGTAGGCAGTGGCTGTACGAGACCCTGAAGCTGTTCAACAGCTACAAGGTTCGGTGGCTTCAGCCGAAAGTCGCCCCAGCAGGATAGGTCCCATAAACCTTGCCGTGAAGCGAACAGGTGAGCGCAAAGCGGGAAATCCGCACGTTGCGTTCGACGTGGCGGGGACTGGAAACGTGGCACGGTCGAGATGATGTGACACTCGCAGACGAAAGGGCGAGGCAACAGGGAACACAAACATCGACCTAAACCGGCGCGCCAGTCTCCGACCCTACTTATAGGGGGGATCGAGGAAACATCGGCATCATTCGAAGCCCGATCCGCGCCTCGATCCTACCCGACCCAAGCAGACATCGCCTATAAGGGTTGCGGACCGCGCTATGCAGCCGTAGCTACCCGGCTGTCGATTTCCCCGCGCAGCGCTGCAAAGTCAATCGGCTTGGTCAGAAGTGCATAGGCTCCTCCGTCCAGGGCTTTTCGCTTGGTCGCCTCGTCGCCATAAGCTGTGATCATTATCACGGGAACGTCCGGTCGCGCAGCCTTCGCCTTGGGTAACAGCTCAAGGCCGCTCATTCCGGGCATATTGATATCGGACAGAATCAGAATCAGGGATTGGCCGCCAGCATCGCTGATCCGTTGAAGGGCGCTCTCTCCCGATTGAGCAAAGTCCATCGTGAAGCGGTTGTCGCGCAGGTCGCGCCTGAATTGCTGGCGAAACAGCATTTCTACATCTGGCTCGTCGTCGACAACAAGGACAAGGAAAGTCATGAATTTGCTCCGGCTTTGCCGAGGACTGCTTTGCGCGGAAGAGTGACTTTAAATTCGGTAAACTCACCGGGCTCGGTGTCGACGTCGATGGATCCCGAGTGTTGCTTGACGATAATGTCGTAGCTGAGGGAAAGGCCTAGGCCCGTTCCTTCGCCCGGCGGCTTGGTCGTAAAGAATGGATTGAAGATTTTCTCTTTTACTTCAGGAAGAATGCCACCGCCATTGTCACGAATTTTGACTTCGACGTTGTTACCGAGACTTCTTGTCGCAGCG
Organism: uncultured Alphaproteobacteria bacterium; assembly: GCA_963769365.1. Classification (GTDB taxonomy): domain Bacteria; phylum Pseudomonadota; class Alphaproteobacteria; order Rhizobiales; family Xanthobacteraceae; genus Bradyrhizobium. The sequence continues at coordinate 160,381 of CAVYLU010000003.1, forward strand.
ACAAGCGTGGGCTCGTAGCCATCCAGTGCCTCGGCTTTGCGCTTCATCGCCGCATAGACACCGTTCGAAATAAGGTTGAGGAGAACGCGCGTGATCTCCTGCGGAAACAGGTCAACTTGCCCGGCGTCGGGGTCAAAGGATCGTTCCAACCTGATGTTGAACTCTTGCTTCTCCGCCCGGGCGCCGTGGTAGGCCAGATTGAGGCTGTCTTCGACGATGGCGTTGAGATCGACCGATCTGCGCTCCCCGGAACCCTCGCGCGAATGCAACAGCATGTTCTTGACGATGGAGTCTGCACGTTGACCGTGCTGGACCACCTTTTCGAGATTGCCCTTCAGCATCTGCGTCAGCTCGTCGAGTTCCTCGCGCTTTTTGTCGTCAAGAGCAACCGGTTTGAGAGCAGCGCTTAGTTCATCGATCAACTCCTTGGAGAGCGTGGAGAAATTGTTGACGAAATTGAGCGGGTTCTTGATCTCGTGCGCGATGCCTGCGGTGAGCTGGCCGAGCGAGGCGAGCTTCTGCGTCTGAACAAGCCGATCCTGTGCGGTACGCAATTCATCAAGCGAAGCGGCGAGTTCCCTGGTGCGCGCCTGCACCTGCTCGAACAGCCGCACGTTGCCGATCGCAATTACAGCCTGATCTGCAAAGGTCTGCAGCAAGGCAATCTGTTTGTCGCTGAACGGATGCACTTCGATGCGACGAAGCACAATCGCTCCAATGCTCTCAGCCTCTCGCAGTAGGGGTACGCTCAAGATTGTGCGATGGCCTCCCTCAAGACGCGACATCTCCCGTGCATTTGGGAATTGATCGCCGTCAGAGGATAGCAGGTCGTGAACATGAACCGGCTTCTTGCCGAGGAACGCACTTCCCGCGGCGGTCCCGCTGCGGATTGGTATTTTATCGAGACTCGTCGGTATCGGGCCGTTATGCGCGCTCAAACGCAGATCGTCGCCGTCCCTCAGGCGTACAACGGCATCGTTGGCATCGCAGAGCTCGCAGGCACTCTCCACAATGGCCTGGAGAACCGGTCCGACATCGGTTGGCGAGGATGCGATCACGCTGAGGATGTTGCTGCTGCCGGTCTGGTAGGTCAGCGCCTCCGACAGGTCCCGGGTCTTTGCTTGTACCTCATCGAACAACCGGACATTCTCGATGGCGATCACGGCCTGGTCAGCGAAGGTGGTAGCCAAATCGACGTGTTGCCTGCTGAAAGGATGCACTCTAGATCGGGACATCAGAAGCATGCCAGTCACGACGCCCTCGCGGAGGAGGGGTATGCCCAACATGCTTCGTATGTTGGCTCCGCGTTGGAACGAGCGAAAGGTGTATTCTTGATCTCGCTCGACGTCGTCAATGAGTACCGGCGCATGCGCCAGCAGGACACGCGCGCCAAGCGACCCGCGACCAGGCTCGTGGTACATATGCTGAATCGCGCGGCTGTGCTCTTCGGAGAGACCGACGCTTGCCACGGCCTGGAAATTGTCCCCAAAACGACGATGGATCACGGCGATATCGGCTTCGCACAAACGGGCTGCGGAAGCCGCGAGAGTATCGAGAACCGGCTGGAGATCGAACGCCGAGCGGCTGATAACCTTGAGCACATCGGCGGTTGCGGTCTGCTGCTGGAGGGATTCACGCAATTCCTTGAGCAGCCGGGTGTTCTCGATAGCGATGACGGCTTGCTTCGTGAAATTCTCCACCAACCCTATCTGCTTGTCGGTGAACCGCTTCACCTCTTGGCGGAAAATTGTAATTGCGCCGATCAACTCGTTTTCCTTCAACATCGGCACGACGACGATGGTGCGGGCGGCGGCGAGATCGCCTAATCTGACAGCGTGGGGGGCACCGGCAAGGTAAGGTGGACTGTTTCGTAGATCATCAAGGTGTGCGACCTGATGGTTCCTGACGACAGCGGCGAGAGCGCTTTCAGGATGAGGACGAATCTGCCGGTCCCGCGCAGCCGCGAACGCTGGCGGGAGGTTGTAATCCGCAGCGATATTGAAACTGTCCCCGTCCCATAGATGCATCGTGCCGAAATTCGCCCCGCAAATTCGCGTCGCGTTCTCCAGCATGCTCTGGAACACCGGCTCCAGCTCGCCCGGCGATGAACTGATGACCTGCAACACCTCCGAGGTCGCGGTTTGCTGCTCAAGCGATTCACTCAGATCGTCGGTGCGTTGACGCAGTTCCTTCAGCAGGCGCGCGTTCTCAATGGCGATAACCGCCTGCTTGGCAAAGTTGCTGAGCAGCTCAATCTGCTTGTCAGTGAACGGGCGGACCTCTTGTCGATATACCCCGATTGTGCCGACCAGCTTGGCGTCCTTAAGCATAGGTACATTGATAAACGTCCGAGCCCCCGCCAGATTAGATAGCGCGACAACGACGGGATTACCCTCTAGGTATGCCGGGCTCAGCCGAAGATCTGCGACATGAACCACCTGTTTGGTGCTAATCACTTGGCCAAGCGGGCTTTCCGGATGAGGACGAAATGTCCTGCTCTGCCCAAGCGTGTCCACGTACGCAGGGGGCACATTGTACAGCGCGACAAGCCGAACGTTGTTCCCTTCAACAAGGTTCATCGTGCCAAATTTGGCGCCGCAAACGCGCGTCGCGCTCTCCAGCATTTTCTGGAATACGGGCTCCAGATTGCCGGGCGTGCTGCTAATGACCCGAAGAACCTCTGACGTTGCGGTTTGCCGCTCCAGCGCTTCGGTCAGCTCACGCCTGAGAACTGCATTTTCCTTTTTTAGATCAACAACCACGTCAGGCGCACGTTTCGGCTTCTTTGGCACCTTGCTTCTAGTTGGAGATCTACGCACCGCTTGTCCGCGCTTCGCCATTTGGGTGCGCTCCGGCTCGGGAAAGCTGCAATAGCGTTGAAATTATAGCACCAAACTACCCAATCCGAGGGCAGCCGCATAGGTCGATCAAACGATTTCGACTTCCGGTTTTGGCACGTTTGAGACGTGCCGATAGACGGTGAGAATGTCTGCTATCTGGGGTATTTCGGAAGTCCCGTTTCAGGGTTGTCAGGGCCTTGCTCGCAAGGTTGGTGTCTCTGGAGATCGAAGGTCGGCGCTGAGGCCGTGCCATTTCCCGTTATGGCACGTTTCGGATGTGCCGCTCCTGCCGACGAAGGTCGGTTATCAGGGGTAAAGCGGGAGTGACGTGGACATCGCCAAACTGACGCGAATGAGCCGCCTGAGACATCAGCACGAGCGCGCCGGCGAGTGGTTGTCGCAAATTGAAGTGATTAGAGGGCTAGGAACGCGCGAAGGCGCGCAGGCACTCTGACGTCGCTTCCGCGAGAGATTCGACCAACGTTCCAGCCGTCGTGTCTCTGGCAAGCGCTGCGGATTGTCCGGCAAACATGCGGTAAATGCCGCGCGGTGAGCATCGAGCACGTTGGCCTCCTCGCAGCGCAGAAATGCCGTGCCCAGCTTTTCTGCGAGAGTGTTCCGTGAACGGTACGGCATACTCCGGCCATGCAATCGAACGACCTGGTATGGCTTTTCGGCGCTTGCCTCAGGGTCGCATCCGGCTCACCGCCGCCAGAGCGCTGCGCGTCATCGCAATATGCGCGCCATCGTCGGATCGCGCCCGTGCTCGACGACTAGCTTCAGCAACTCGGCGGCTGTCTGCCAATGGGGGGCTTGCTGTTCGGCCTTCGGGAAGCTTGGGGATTGTCCTAAACCGGCCATAATCTTGCAAATTATCGTGTTTTAGACTTTGCCAAGCGGAGTAGTTGGGGGCGGCCACGGTAACGGAGCGACCCCGTGCGTGTCGCGGTGTTCGTTGTGACGGTGTTGGTAGTGACCACGCCATCGGAGGCGTCACAGTCCTGCATGAGCAAGACTGAAGCTCGTCAGCATTTTGGTGCGGTTCACATCTACTGGCATCCCCCGGATCACTGCTGGGACGCGTCACCGACAGAACGGCGTCAGATCACCCATAGCGTTCAGCGAACCCTTCATAAGATCGATCAAGTTCAGCGACAGGCTGAACAGCCCAAGCGACAAGATTTGATGTCGATGGCGTCTGATGACGAAGCGGTGCGGCCACTAAGGGTACAAACGACGCTGGAAGTCGACCGCCACGCCAGCACGCCATGGGTAGAGCGTTGGGTAGATATCGAGACCTCACCGCTCGTCGCGCGCTGGGTTGATATCGCTCCGGTCGCGCCGCCGCCCATCAACGAACGCAAACCCGAGCCGATGGTCCGAGCGCTCGATTTGGTGTTGTTGTTATTCGCCATCGGACTGACGGTTGGAACTATGAACGGTCAAAATCAACGACCGCATTCCAGAACGTGTCATCGAAACCCTAACCCTATTTGATGACGTGCACACAGCGCCGTCGCCGAACGGTGTGCCGCTCTGGCCGTCTCCAGATGGTCGTCACTCGGACTAAGACTGCGGAAGCCTGCCCGGCTTCTTTGCGGACTGCAGGCGCATCGCGGGCGGATGTAAGCCCGTTCGGCCTGGTGGCGTTGTGCGGCCGCCTCAGTTGGCGGCCTCTTTCATGACCCGAGCAAATTCCAGATCACCGCGAGCGCGGCGATCAGCAGCATGCAGATGATGGTGCTGCGACCGATGCGGTTCAATTCCAAGGACCTCACATTTCGAACGCGCTGGCACCGCAAATTCCCGGATTTTTCAAATTTGGACAACGGCCGCCGATATGTCGCCTACCGAACTGACGCCTTCCAAGACCGGGAATAGGCTAAAGTGACTACCCGGACCTTCCGCATTTTTTGCGCGCCTAGGAGCGCGGCATTTCCTTTTGGGGGGACGATCATGCAAACAGCCGAACAATTAGATGTCTATGTCGAAGAATATCTCGCGCTAGCAACGGAACAAGGCATATCAATCCGGCGCGCCAAGGCGCTTATAGGTATTTGTCGCAGTTGGATGATTCTGGCCGAGCAGCTTCGTCGGTTAACGCAGATCGAGGAAGAGGAAAAACGAAGACGCGCTGCTTAAGGCCGCCCTCAGCTGGCGGTTTCTCTTTCACCGTCCGAGCAAATTCCAGATCACCGCCAACGCCGCGATCAGCAGCAATGCACATGATGATGCGGCGGCCGATGCGGTTCACTCGCCTTTGTCCTTTTCTCGTTGTTCGCGTTCGTGAAGGCGCGCCACAATCGCCGTTCGCTTTGGTATCGGTGCGGCCTCATCCGAAAGCCTCTGCGCAATGGTAGGTCCAGATGGGGGCAATTCCGGGGTGCAGTTAAGCTATCGCTTTCGCATGTCCCTGCAACGAAACTCGCTCGTTAAGCTGAATGCTGGCACTGCGGGTTAATTCTGGAAACGAAAAAAAAGACCCGCCCGAAGGCGGTCTCCTGGGCTGAGAACTTCTCAAAGTTCGAACGTGCCGAGACGAAATTCATCCCCGATGTCGGTGGTCGACGTCCTGACAAGCGTAAACGCCGCATTTGGGTGCTGCTCCCACACAGCGAAATCTTCAGCCGAAATCGTCAGCCAGCCGAATCTAAACATATATCGGCCCGGTTCGGTTACCCGTCCGACTTGTGCCCAGGTGATCTTATTGACGGCCAATCATTTCCCTTTCGCCTTCAGCCGGAGCGAGAGCCAGGATCGCTAAAACGCGCATTGGCTGATCTCCCGAGACACAAGAGTGCGCTGACGTCCTGCCGCGGTCGAACTTCATCCTGGCTCGATATCGCCGCAGGGCCTCGTTGACCTTCTCGCGGTCGCGCCGCTCGTCCGGCGAAAGCTCCATGATGGGATAGTGGATATAACCATCGATGTTGAGCATGCTTTCGTGGGGCTTTGTCGTCCATTCCCACCACAGATCAAAGGCGTCTTTTTCGCTCATGCGAGGGCCTCCTGGAGCGCTACGAGGCGTTCGCGCCGCCGGGCTCAGCTACTTAATTTTAGCCAAGCACTCCTTCAGGCGCTCAAGCTCCGAAAGGACTTGCGTTTCCATGGTGTTTTGTAATGCGAGCGTGCCCCTGCTGGACAATTCTGCGGAGGCCTTTCTGTCCAGATTCTGCTTCCAATCCCGGATTGCCTGCTTAGTGGCGCTTTGGGCCTCCGAGGTAGCCTTAAGGTACACCTTTATGCAGGCGTCGGCCATCGAGCACGTCTGGCACTCTTGAGCGGCGGCAGCACTTGAAACAAGCAATATAAGTGTCGCGGCAAGGACCCTCATTGCTTTTCTCCCGGCATTGGCCCCCAGCGGATGTTCTACTTGGTGCGGCTTGCTTGCAATGGTGGCCGCAGATTCACGCGAACAAATCCGCCACCCGCCCTTTGATCCCCCATCGGGTGGGGTTTCTTTGGCCGCCTCAGTTGGCGGCCTCTTTCATATGAGGTCAAGCTTGCGATGTCGCCTGTTGGCACTTAACCGACATAACCCGTGGGGCTCGTTGCTTCCGATCAGTATTTGAGTTGGTTGGGATGACCGCTTATACGAAACGGACATGCCGAAGCAGTCGTCACATGTCCGTTGTTTGGGGGAAGAGCGGAAAACATCTGCTCGCAGCGAGTATTTCGCCTTTTGACCCATTAGCGAACTTTAGGTCCCTCTTATTCCGCGGCCTCCGACCTTGCTTTACTCCTGCTTGACATGAAGCTTGAGCGAGGCGGCGAGCAGCGTTGCGGCCAGCATGATGGTGGCCATCGCCATCAAGCCGGCGGTGAACGAGCCGGTCCAATCCTTGAGCCAGCCCATCATGCTAGGGCCAACGAAGCCTCCGAATACCCCGATGGTGTTGATAAAGGCCAATCCGCCGGCGGCGCCGATGCCGGTCAAGAACCGCGTCGGCACGTTCCAGAAGATGGCGCGCGCGGAGGTCACGCCGACCAGCGCGATAGTTAAGCCAGCGAGCGCGACCAGCAGCGAGCCGGTGAGCAGCACCGACACCACCAAGCCGACCGCGCCGAGAAAGCAGGCGACGGCGAGGTTGGCCACCCTCTTGCCAGTGCGGTCGATATGCCAAGCCCATACGATCATCGCCGCCGAGGCGAAGACATAAGGCACGGCGACGATTAGGCTGACTTCGAGGTCCGAGAACTTGTAACCCTTGACGATCTGTGGGAGCCAGATGCCGATTCCGTAGGAGCCGAGCGTGAAGCAGAACTGCACGCCGGCGAGGATGAGGACGCGCAGGTCGCGCACCGCCGGCCAGAATTCCGACCTCTGCCGCTCGCGCGTCTCGGCCGTGAGCATGGCGACGAGCGCATCCCGCTCTGCGGGGGCGAGCCACTTGGCGTCATGCGGCCGGTCGCTCAGCGCGGCGTAGACGATCAGCCCAAAGGCCACGCAGGGCAGACTCACGCAGAAGAACAGCCATTGCCAACCGGCAAATCCCCTGACGCCGTCGAGCTGCAGCAGTAACCCCGCGAGCGGGCCGCCGATCACCGTCGACAGCGGAATGCCGACGAGGAACCAGGCGAGCATGCGGGTGCGGACCTGTACCGGGAACCAGGCTGAGAGATAATAGGTGACGCCGACGAAGTAACCGGCCTCGGCGGCGCCCAGCAACAGGCGCGCGGCATAAAAGCTGTGGGGTCCGACGACGAAGGCGGTCGAGGCCGAGATAATCCCCCAGGTAATCATGATGCGCGCGAGCCACCGCCGCGGGCCGACGCGGTAGAGAACCAGGTTGCTCGGGATTTCGAATAGGCAATAGGTGATGAACAGGAGACCGGCGCCTAAGCCGAACTGGCTCGGGGTCAGCCCAATGTCACGGTTCATAGTCAGCGCCGCAAAGCCGACGACAGTGCGGTCGAAATAGTTGAAGAGATAGGCGATGGTGAGTAGCGGCAACAGCCGCCACGCCGCCTTCTTCAGCGCGCTGCGTTCGGTTGCGGTCAATTCGCTCGCGCCAGATGCAGAGGCTTGCCCCGCGGTCATCGCCACGTCCCCCTGCCTGGGCCTTGTTCACGGACACTCGGTCGGCAGGGCGCCGCCAACGCAAGCCATCGACCACATCTTCGTTGCGCAGCGGACGATACGCAAGCTTCTCGCTTCCGTCTGTGGCTGACGATTTCGGCAGCGCAACAACTTCGGCAGCTATTCGGGTATACCTGTCGTGCATTCGACGCTGCTGGACCGGAAGTTCGTAACCCATTCGCGACATTCGGTGACTTCGCCACGGTTATCCAGAGATGCAAAATTCCCGGTTTCGCCTGTAGATCAGGGTCGCCTGGTCCGCCGCATGGAATGCGTGGCGTACTTGAGCGGGTCGAGGCCGACGAGAATGGCCGCAAGCCGGGAAATCGAGATAAGGTTCATGAGTACGCCGCAGCCGCCGATGGAAAACGGGTGGACGACCCGAAGGGCCACCTGAGATGTTGACTTTCACACGGATAGGCATCCGCATACGCCTCTGAATTTATGGGTCACGCCCTGGCAACTCAGCTTTTTGGCAAGGTAATTGCTAAAAGCTTGCTAAACGCGCTGTGGGCCTAGCCTCCGAATTAGGCGTCTCTCGATCAACTGTGAACATTTCGTGCAAACTTATAATCCGATGTCGGGTTCGTTGCCAAATTGCCGGAATACATGATCACGATTGACATCACGACGCGATGGTCGCGTGCATACCTTTTGCTCCTTTAACAATTGCACCCGCACACGGGAAGACTCTTTCTGGGAGGAACAAGCCTATGATCGTTTGGATTCCTATGGCTGTGAACGAAAAGCCTCTTCTGAGAGGAAAAATCGTGATCCCGGAGTATTCAGCTGCGATCATCGGAAGTTCGGTTGTCCTCCGAGTATTCGGCGGCGGCTTGACCGGACTGTCGTACGCACTGGGAGCCGCAAGGCCCCCCTATCCCGATCTCTGTCACCTTTGAGACATGCCAACTGTATCGAGCGATGTCCGCTTTCAGGGTGCCGGCTCAACCGATCGACGCAACACAGGCGTTAAATCTCTCTGCTGGAGTTTCAAATTGCAAGGTCTCACGTGGTCGTTCGTTTAGCTGACGAGCCACTTTGTTCAGATGGGCTTGCGAGTGCACCGACAAGTCGGTGCCTTTTGGAAAGTACTGTCTCAGCAGGCCATTGGTGTTCTCGTTCGATCCGCGCTGCCATGGGCTTTGCGGATCGCAAAAATAGACGTCGATTTTGGTCGCCAACGTAAAGCGACGATGATCCGTAAGTTCCTTTCCCCGGTCCCAGGTCAGGGACTTATACAGCTCCTTCGGTAGCTTCTTCGCCTGCTTGATGAGCGCGCAGACTACCGTCTGGGTGTCCTTGCCGGCCACCTTGGCCAACATCACATAACGCGTATGACGCTCGACCAGGGTCGCGATGTAGCTGTTGTTCGGCCCGGACAACAGATCGCCTTCCCAATGGCCAGGCACCGCCCGATCTTCAACCGCCGCCGGTCGCTGACGGATTGAGACGATATCCTTGATATGCCCCCGTCTATCGCCATTCGGATCAACCGGCTTGGAGCGACGCATCGAGCGCTTCGATCGAAGGTGACTAAGCAGCTCTTTCTTGAGCACGCCACGTGTTTGTACAAATAAGCTGCGGTAGATCGTCTCGTGTGACACCCGATTACACTCGTCTTCAGGATGCGTTCTCTTCAGCCAACCGGCTATCTGCTCGGGCGACCAATCCAATCTGAGCTTCCCCGCTACAGCTCTCCGTAGCCGCGGACTGTTCGCCAATTTACAACATTTTGGACGACGCGGGGCGGCGACGAATAATTGCTCACATGAGTCGGGAACCGGATAGACAAACTTCGGTTTGTGTGAGGGCTAATTGGAGACGGCTGCCAACAGGGGCGCTGATGGCCGACTACCGCGTATATCAACTTGACGAGGACGGCCACATTCACAGTCCGCCGGAGACGTTCGCATGCGAAGGCGATGAAGCCGCCATCCAAAGAGCCGAACGCATGGTCGACGGCCTTGATGTCGAGCTTTGGCAGCTTGACCGGCTCGTGATCCGGTTGCGGTCCAAGGACAAGTAAGGCTGCTCTCCAAGGAGGCCCCGATGTCCATTAAAGCCGACAATCTGCGGTCAGCCGTGCGCTACGCCCTGGAGACTACCCGTGCCACGACGGTTTGCCCATTCCACCCCGATGTGATGATCCGTGTCGGTGACGACGCCGCCGAAAACCACGCTTATGCTCGTGCCAGAAAAATCATCAAAAGCGACGGCACAATGTGGGAGCGGGAAGTTCTGATGGAAGAGTTTAAGCGCCAACTCGCCGATGCCGCAGATGGTGAGTGTCCTCAGTGTGCTGCACATTCGGCGTTATCCGGCGCGCGAGTGCGTAACGGCACTGTGGCTCGCCAACATCGAAGTCAGCCGAAAAGTCCTCTCTTCTCTTTCTCTCTAGACGCGAAGACTTCAAAGGCGGGAAAAGAGAGCGCTGGCACCCCGCTCAAGCGACGACGGGAGTAACGCGAAGAATCCCGGTCCCGGAGCGACGGGGTGCATCCGCCCGCCACGCCGAGGGTATATCCGCCCGCCGTCGTTTGAAATATCGCGGTCGCCGTGACTGCTGTCAATTCCGCCGGTCGTATCGGGCAAGCGCTTCGGCGTTGTGCCCGCCAAATCGGGATCGGCGAACGGCCGGGCGGTGACGAACTTCATGCGGCCGCTCTGTCTTCCTTGTCTACCCCCCGCATCACCATCTTCAACGCATCGTCCGGTAATGGCCTCTGCAGCGCTTTGGGTTCCCCCCACGGCGCGCGCAGGCTGGTAGGTCGGCTTTCCGGCCGTTACAGCTTGCAGCGCCAATACTGATGATGCTCGATGGTGAAGTAGGTTCGACCGTGTGGGCAGATGTTGCGATGGCGGTGATGCTCGGCCTCCGCCTGCTCGATGTCGTCTTCGGTCGCGAGCGGAAGCTGCCGAGGCGGCACCGCGGCAGGCGGCGCGACGTCGGACTGCTCGGTCGCCACCGCGAGCGTCGGCGCGGGCAACGGGAGACGGTCGCCCTTCTTGATCGAAATCCAGCGCTCGTCGAAATCGCTTTCGGTGCTCGGCTGCGGCGCATCGTAGCGCGCGTCGCGGAAGGTTGTGCTTGCCGCAATCAGGATGATAGGCCAAACCGCCGCCGCCGCAGCGAGGATTTTCGTCCTCGTCATCTCAACTCCGACCCAGCCCACAGGTCGGTTCACAGACTGGCGATAACCTTAAACCGGTTCCGGTCGACAGCACAACACCGAAAGGTGTTGCGACAAGCCCGCAACAGCGGGCGTCCCGGCGCCAGAATGGCGGCTCGTCGACGCAGTGAGGAGGCGTGCCCACACTCGATGCTGCGCAGCACAAAGGCCCGGTATGCGTGCCGGACCTCTGTCCTCCGGCTTGTGAGAGAAACTGGACCTAGGACGATTGGGAGCCGACTTCCGCCTTTTTGGCACGAAATGGACATGCGGGGTGGCCTGACGATGTCTGTTCTTGGGCGTTGAACGGACCTAGCTCAGACGTGACCCAACTTCCGTTTTTGACCCAGGCTGTGTGAAAACTCCGAAGTCAAACTTTCGCGGAGAATGTTTGTCTCGGATACGTTGAATTGGAAAAGAACTGCTCTGGCCGGCACCGTCAAAATAAGAAAAGAGAGAACACAATTCTGTTCACTCTCCACGCGTGCAGATTTTCACACAGCCTGGACCCTGAACGGACATCGGCCGCGCCGGAAAAGCTCTTGCGCGTGTCAGCCAAGTCCAGCGGCGTAGCGGCGATTGGCTTCCTCGAAAATCTGGCGGGCACGGTTGCCGTCAGAAGGTTGCTCGGACAGCGTGTCCGGTTCCCATTCACTGCGGTGGACGGCGAAGAAATCGCCACCATAGACATGGATCGCTGCGGTGAACTTGGAGGTCGGATTGGTGACCGAATGGATGATGTCATCGCCAAGCGGCTGGACGTCCTTGGAGGCGATTGAGTGCGCGCCAGCCGCCTCGAGCTGACGGTCGCCCGCCTCGGCGATTCGGCGCCAGAAAATGTTGTCCTCGCGCCCGCCGTAGACGCCAATGACCGCCCACATGCGATGATTGTGCGGCATGACCATCATGCGCGGCGCCCAAACCACGTTGAGGATGCTCAGGTCCGGCGAGCGGTAGATCTCCTTAATGCCCGCGCGGTCCGGCTCGCCCAGCGACCTGAGCAGGCCGGCCGGGTCGGATACCGCCCTTTTGACGACCTCGCAGATGGTCTTTGATGAACGGTCCGCGGCACGCGCGGCGCGGCAATCAGCCGTAAATTGATCGAGGTCGAACATCGTATGCGCCCCTGTGTTGTTGGCATTCCACGTGTTCAAGTGCTGCAGTTTAAGCTCTGGCGGGCTTGATTGTCCAATGCATTGATGGTCAGTCTATTCATGTAAATTTTGCATGAGCTGCGGAGCCGCAATGAACCTCCGACAACTGCAAACTTTGATCACCATCGCCGACGCCGGCGGGTTCGCCAGTGCCGCCGGGAGGCTGCATTTGAGCCAACCGGCGGCCTCGCGTCAGATCCAGGCGCTGGAGGCAGAGCTTGGCGTGCTGCTGTTCGACCGTATTGGCCGTCGCCTCCTACTCACCTCCGAGGGCGAGGATATCGTGCGCCGCGGGCGCCGTCTGTTGCAGGAAGCGGACTCACTGCGCGACCGCGCTGACGCGCTCAAGGGCGGGCTCACCGGGACGCTGCGGGTAGGCGCCAGTCCGCAGAACATCGAGACGGTCCTTGCGCCCTTCGTCACCCGCTTCCGCCGCAAGCATCCCGGCATCGAGGTGCACTTCGTCGAGGACGGCGGGGCACGCATCAGCGACCGGCTCGCGCAGGGCGACGTGCAGATCGTACTAACCAGTGTCGGCAATGCGCTGTTCCTCAGCCGCTTGCTCTATCCGGCTTACGCCTTGGCCGTGGTTGCGCCATCGCATCCGCTTGGGCGACGTGACTCTGTCGATGTTAGTGAGCTTGCCGATGAACCCTTGCTGCTCCTGCACCGAGGTTTCGGCTCGCGCGGTTGGTTCGACGCCGCCTGTCACAACGCGGATGTCAGACCGCTGATCGTTCTGGAAAGCGCCGCCCCGCATACCTTGGTGGCGCTTGCAGCCAATGGCGAAGGTGTTGCGATTGTGCCGTCGAATGTCAGCATTCCGCGCAAGGGCGTCAAGGCAATGTCCGTTACCTATCGCGGTACACCGATCGGGCGCTGGGTCTTGGTCGCCTGGGACAGAAGACGGTTCTTTCCGTCCTTCGCCCAGCACTTCGTCAACGAGCTGGTCCCCCACGTGCATCGGGATTATCCAAACCGCGAACTGACGAAACGCATGCCGCCTTTGCGGCGGCCGAAGTTATCCGAATGAAACGCACTTACGTCATGCGAATAAAACAGCGCGATGTTCGCTTCTGGCAGATATTGTTGCAAAAGTCCCAAAAGGCGCAGCGGCTAATTTCCCGCCAAAGAACGAAACAAGCGAAAATCGCCGATCAATAGGGCTTTAAACGCGCTACCAGAATCGCCGGTGAGTTTAGCGCTTGACGACGTGGTCCCCCACATCATTATTCAATCGCTGCATCTACGGGTCAGAGAATTCGAGTCCCACCTCGCAAAAAGACTTTTGCAACAATATCGGCACGAAACGGACATGGCGCGATGTCCGAGTTGAGTCTGCTATGCGCAGCAAAGCGGACGTTGATTTGGCGCTCTGATTATGCCGCCGCCGCGCGCGGTCCTCTTTTCTCTCTGGAGGGGACGCGACGCTCATTCGTCAGCCCGCCTTATGCGGCTTATTCCAAAAGTACTCGCGGTTGCCCGTCTCGCGCATGGTCTGGATTGCCTTGCGCATTGTTAGGTCTCCCGGTCTGCTTGTTTGCGCGCTCCGTTGTGAGGCGAGAGCGCCTCGTGAGTTCGCGCTGCGTGCCCGGAGATAACGATGGCCTGGCCGGATTATTACGCTACCGGCAATCACGAAGCGGCGTGCAAATTTCTTGGTCAAGAAAATTTTTCGGCTAAATATTCGGCAGCGTCGGCAGGCCGGATGTAATAGACTCGTTGCAACCGAGCCGGTCGGTGAAACACATCTTTTGCGAGAGAGGCCGATGATGAGACTATTGCTATTCCTACTGCTGATCGCCTCTCCCGCTTGGGCTCAAACCAAATTGGCGCCCAAGGAAACGACGAGAGGTGCGACCGCTCGCGCCGACAATTGCGCCCCGATCGGGCGGACCGCTACTGGCGAATTGGTCTATTCGATGAAATGCGAGAATTTGCCCACACCGCCGCCGTCGCCGCCCCAGGCCGAAAACAAGGAGGCTCCGCCGCCGCAGCCGGAGCCTCAAATGCAGCGAAGCGGGCTGTTTGGCTGGTCGTACGAAGTGAAGCGGCCGGACCAATAGGCCGCGCGGCGCTGAATGTTCCTTGCTTCCGGCGTCCCTGGCTGCAATTGATAATGCGGAAACCTCGATCACGAGCACGATGAATGAGCCAACTCACTATCCGCGCCGGTGACTTCGCCTTCCAGGCCCGTTTCGAAGAGCAGCTTGCGCCCCAGACCTGCGCGGCGTTCCGAAAAGCGATGCCGTTCGAAAGCCAGGTCATCCACGTGCGCTGGAGTGGCGAGGGGGTCTGGATGCCGCTTGGCGATCTCGATTTCGGCGTTCCCTACGAGAACCACACCAGCTATCCCGCGCCGGGCCAGATCATTCTTTATCCCGGCGGCGTCAGCGAGACCGAAATCCTGCTCGCCTATGGCGGCGTGCATTTCGCGAGCAAGATGGGCCAGCTCGCCGGCAACCATTTCATCACCCTGACCTCGGGGCTTGAGAATTTGCCCGCACTCGGCAAGACCGTGCTGTGGAAGGGCGCCCAGAAAATCCGTTTTGAGATGGTGTGAATGGCGGAGGCCGGATACCCGCGCGATCTCCGCGGCTACGGGCGCAACCCGCCCGATCCGAATTGGCCCGGCCATGCGCGGGTCGCGGTTCAGTTCGTGGTGAATTTCGAGGAGGGCGGTGAGAATAACATTTTGCACGGCGATCGCGCGTCCGAAGCCTTTCTATCGGATGTTTTGGGCGCGCGGCCCTGGCAGGGCCAACGCCACGCCAATATCGAATCGATGTTCGAATATGGCTCGCGCGCCGGCTTTTGGCGGTTGTGGCGAATATTCACCGAGCGCAAGCTGCCAACGACCGTGTTCGGCGTCGCCACCGCGCTGAAGCGCAACCCCGAAGTGGTCGCGGCCATGAAGGAAGCCGGCTGGGACATCGCCAGTCACAGCCTGAAATGGATCGAGCATAAGGACATGTCGGAAGCCGAGGAGCGATCCGAGATCGCGGAAGCGATCCGCGTTCACACCGAGGCGACTGGCGAGCGTCCGCTCGGCTGGTACACCGGGCGATCATCGATCAACACCGTGAGACTGGTGATGGAAGCCGGTGGCTTCCTGTATTCCTGCGATTCCTATGCCGACGATCTGCCGTACTGGATCAAGGGGTCGGCGGGACAGCATCTGATCATTCCGTACACGCTCGATGCCAACGACATGCGCTTCGTCAACGCGCAAGGTTTCGGCGGCGGCGATCAGTTCTTCACCTATCTGAAGGACAGCTTTGACGTACTCTACGCTGAAGGAGCGAAATCTCCGAAGATGATGTCGGTCGGCCTGCATTGCCGGATCGTCGGACGGCCCGGCCGCGCCGCGTCGCTGATGCGGTTTCTCGATTACATCAAGAACCATGAGCGGGTGTGGGTGCCGACGCGGCTACAAATCGCGCAACATTGGCACGCCAACCTTGCGCATCTCGCCACCAATGCGCCGGCGCTCGGATAGGCAAGGGACGCGCGGATGTCGCAGCAGAAACTTTCCGATTTGAACACATTCTCGAAGAGCGACTTCGTCACAGCGCTTGCCAATGTCTTCGAATATTCGCCGTGGATCGCCGAACAGACCGCCGCCGCGCGGCCCTTTGCCGGCGTCACCGCGCTGTTTGCGGCCATGAAGGCGGCGGTCGATTGCGCGCCGTCCGAGCTTCGATTGGCTCTGATCAAGGCGCATCCCGATCTCGCCAGCAAGACCCAGCGCGCGGCAGGCCTCACAGCGGAATCCGATGCCGAGCAGAACAGCGTTGGCCTCGACAGCTTGTCGGACGCCGAATATACGGCGTTCGAGCGAGCCAACGATGCCTATCGCTCAAAATTCGGCTTTCCCTACATCGTCTGCGTCCGGCGTCAGACCAAGGCTTCCATCCTGCGCGACTTCGAGCGAAGGTTGCCGAACGATGCCAGTGCGGAAATGCAGACATCGATCGAGGAAATTTGCAGGATCGCGGCACTTCGCCTCGATCAGCTTTTTGCTTCCGACGACAAGTTGAAAGTGCATGGGCGGCTGTCGACCCACGTGCTTGATACCCATGGCGGCAAGCCGGCAGCGGGGGTCGCGGTCGTACTGACCGAGCTATCCGAACTCGGCGCCAGCCGCGTGGTGGCGCGCACCGTCACCAATTCGGACGGCCGCACCGACCAGCCGTTGATCGGTGGCCGCCCGGTGCCGATCGGCAGTTATGAACTGGCGTTTAGGGTCGGAAGATATTTTGCCGAACGGCAGGTGCCGATGTCCGATCCGCCGTTCCTGGACGAGATTCCGCTACGCTTCTCGGTCAGCGAGCCCGAAGGCCATCTTCACGTGCCGCTCCTGGTCACGCCCTGGAGCTACGCGACCTATCGGGGGAGCTGATCTGGCACGAAGGTTTGCTCGTGATTTGGGACCAAACGAAGCCTCGCATATTCATCGGCTGAACAGGAGACCTCAGGTGTGCCGCTGATCAGGAACAGATACGGAAAGGGAAGGGTTCGCGTGATGCGGATCCATCGCGACGGCGAGCGGCACGAGGTCAGCCAGCTCAGCGTCAAGGCGATGGTCGAAGGCGACTTTGCCCGCACCTACACCCACGCCGACAATTCCAACACGATCTCGACCGATACCATCAAGAACGTCGTCAATGTCCTCGCGCGCGAAAACACCGGCCTCTCAAGCGAGGAGTTCTGCCAGGCGCTGGCGAAGAAATTTCTCGACACCTATTCGCAGATATCGTCAGTCGGGATCACCGTGCATGAGACGAAATGGGTGCGGCTGAGTTTTGGCGGCAAGCCGCACCCGCACAGCTTCGTGCTTGACAGCAACGGCAAGCCGTTCGTGGAAATCAACGCGACGCGCGAGGAATTCTCGATTGCCTCGGGCATCGACGGTTTTGCCTTCATGAAGTCGACCCAGTCGGGCTGGGAAAAATACGTCAAGGATCGCTACACGACGATCCCCGAGACCGACGACCGCATGTGCGCCACCTCCATGGTGGCGTCGTGGAAGTGGTCGGCGAAGCCCGCAAGCTATCCCGCAACCAACAAGAAGATCCTCGACACGTTGCTGGAGGTATTTGCGATGACCTATAGCGCGAGCGTGCAGGACAGCCTGTACCGGATGGGCGAGGCAGCACTCGCGGCGGTGCCGGAAATTTCCGAGATCAGCATGGCCTGCCCGAACATGCACTTCATCCTCTTGAACCTCTCGGCGTTCGGACTCGATAACAACAACGATGTGTTTCTGCCGACCGACGAGCCGCACGGCCAGATCGAGTGCACGGTGGGGCGGGGATGATTACCGTTCGTCATTGCCGGGCCTAGCCGTCCGAAGGACGGCGTCGCTTCCGCTCGCCTCTGACCCGGCAATCCATCTAATTGAGCAACTCCCTTGTCGATGGATGCGCCGGTCAAGCCCGCGCATGACGAGTTGGCGGATTACGAGCCAAACTTCTCACGCAGCAGCGGAAACAACCGGTCCGGCTTGAACGGCACCGACGTGAAGCGGATGCCGGTGGCATCCGCGAGAGCGTTGCCGAGCGCGGCCGCCACCGGATTGTAAGGACTTTCGCTCATCGACTTGGCCCCCATCGGCCCCAGCGTGTCTGAGGTGTCGGCGAAATAGACCTCGGTGCGCGGAACATCCGCAAGCGTCGGCAGGTGATAGTCGCGGAAGCTGGGATTGGCCACGCGGCCGCTTTCGTCGATCACCATCTCCTCATATAGCGTCGCACCGAGCGACTGGGCGACACCACCTTCGACCTGACCGCGGCATTGCATAGGATTGGCGAGGCGGCCGGCATCGGCGGCCTGCACGCTTTTGAGGATCTTGATTTCGCCCGTTGCCTTGTTCACGGCGACGCGAAAGCCCTGCACGTTGAAGGCGACTGACCGCGGCGTTCCGGATGAATTCCCGCTGGCCTCGAGCGTTTTCCCTTGCTGGCGCGCGGACCTTGCGATCTCTGCGAAGGACAAACGCTGTTTTCCGCAAGTTACGGACTCCCGCTCAAGGACACATGTGTCGCGACCGCTTCCGGCTGCCTCAGACACAAATGCGATGATGTCGGCGGCGAGAGTTTCCGCCGCGGCCTGCGTTGCGCTTCCGGCAACAAAAATGCCGGCGCTGCCATAGGCGCCAGTGTCGTGGCCGCCATGCGCGGTGTCGGACTGCTTCAAGTGAATTCGATCGACTGATGATGCGAGGGCGGTGGCGGCGATCTGGCGATGTACCGTTGAGGTGCCGTTGCCGAACTCCGCGGTTCCGACCGTCAACTCAAATGCACCGTCATCGCAGAGCGCAATCCTGGCATCGGCAAAATGCCCGTCCGGCGGGACGGTATCGATCATGGTCAGCGCGATGCCTTCGCCGTCCAGCCAATCGGCCGACAGATCGTTCTTCGGCGCGTCGGCATGCATCGCGCGCTCGACCAGGTCGAGACACTGGTCGAGCCCGTAGGAGCCATAGAAAACGTCATGATAGCCGGAACCCGGGGGCGACAGCATGGGATCGCCGGGCTTGATGACGTTGCGTCGGCGAATTTCGAAAGGATTGATGCCGAGCCCTTTCGCCAATTCGTCGATCGCAGCCTCTACCGCAAACAGCGCCTGCGGCAAGCCGTAGCCGCGGAAGGCACCGGCCGGAACCGTGTTGGTATAGGCGACGACGGCGTCGACCTTCTTGTTCGGGCAGTTATAGACACCGAGCGACTCGCCGCAGGCGTGGAACAGCACCGGGGCGGCATGGTTGCCGTAAGCCCCGGTGTTCGAGAGCACGTCGAGCTGCAGCGCGGTCAGCTTGCCGTCCTTGTCGGCGCCCGCTTTCACGGTGATCCGCATCGGATGCCGCGTCGAGGTCGCGATGAACTGCTCCTCGCGGGTGAGTTCGAGTTTTACGGGCCGGCCGGTCTT
Source organism: uncultured Alphaproteobacteria bacterium (assembly GCA_963769365.1). GTDB lineage: Bacteria > Pseudomonadota > Alphaproteobacteria > Rhizobiales > Xanthobacteraceae > Bradyrhizobium. Next base: position 179,558 of record CAVYLU010000003.1, read on the forward strand.
GAGCGCGGCGAGCGCCAGAATATCCTCGACGAACATTTCCTGCTTGCCGCCAAAACCGCCACCGACACGCTCGCAAAACACCCGGACCCTTTCCGGCGCCAGCTTGAAAATATCGACGAGCGCACGCCGCGTCAGGTACGGCACCTGCGTGCTGGAACGAATGTTCAGAATGCCTGACGGATCGACCCAGGCGAGGCCGCCATGGGTTTCCAGTGCGGCGTGCTGGACCCGCTGCGTGGTGAATGTTCCCTCGTAGGTGACGGCGGAGTTCGCCAGCGCCGTTGCGACATCGCCGTATTCGCCGTGGGTTTCCGCCACGATATTGCGTGGGCCGCCGGTCACGCGATGCTCTGGCGTCTTGTCGCCGTGGAGGAGCGGCGCGCCTGGCGCAATCGCTAGCGCCGGATCAAACACGGCGGGCAAAATCTCATACTCGACCTCAAGGCGGCGGCAGCCTTCTTCTGCCGCGGCTTCGGTGTCCGCGACCACGGCGGCGACCTTCTGCCCGATGAAGCGAACGACCTTGTCGAGCACGTGCGTATCGTCCGGGTCCATCCACGCCTTCTCATGCCGCGCGGTGGAGAACAAGAGATCAGGCGCGTCGTCCGAACTCAGCACCGTATGCACGCCCGGAACGCTCAGCGCCGCGCGCTTATCGATCGAAATGATTTTGGCGTGCGGATGCGGTGAACGAACGAGCTTGATGTGCAACAGGCCCTCGATCACCGTATCGAAGGTATAGCGTGCCGCGCCGCGCACCACTTGCGGACCGGCGGGCGCGGGCAGGCTGCGGCCGAACGCGGCGCCGGCGGCCGCGTCTTCGATGTTGCTCTTGCCATCGAGCGCGTCTTCGATCGAGCGATAGCCGGTGCAGCGGCACAGATTGCCCTTCAGCGAAGCGCCCAGATCCTGCCGTTGTGCCTGGTTGAGCGAGGCGCAGGTCAGGATCATGCCCGCGGTGCAGAAACCGCATTGAAAGGCCTGTGCGTCGAGGAACGCCCGCTGCATCGGGTGGGTGCTGCCGTCGCTCGCAAGGCCTTCGATGGTTGTCACCGCGTGGCCGTCGGCGCGAAAAGCCGGGATCAGGCAGCTATGCATCGGCTCGCCATCGATCAGCACAGTGCAGGCGCCGCAGTCGCCGGCGTCGCAGCCTTTCTTGACGCCGAAATGGCCGAGGTCGCGCAGGAAGGTTCGCAAGCATTGTCCGGCCCGCGGAGTTTCCGAAAAAATCTTGCCGTTGATCTCGAAGCTCATGACCGGCCCGCGCTCGAAAGTTCGGCACGAATCTCTTCGGCAAGACGCAGCGTCATGTGTTTGCGCCAGAAAGACTTGCCGTGGACGTCGTCGTGATAGAGGCTGTCGGGGACGTGATGCAAGATCGCTTCGCGCAGCTCACCGCCGCCTGGAATTCTTGGAAATGACAATTTAACGGGCCGCACCGTCGAAGCCGTCACCGTCAGCGACAGAACGCCTTCGCTGTCGATGCTGCCGATGAGAAGCGCCGCCGAGCGGCCAACCGGTGTCAGCGATATCTGGCGGAAGGCCGCGCGCCGTCGCAACGCTGCGAGCGGAATATCGATCTGGCGCAGCAGATCGCTTGAAGAAAGCACGTTACGCTGATCGCCGACGACGAAGTCGGCGACGCTGATCTGGTGCTCGGTACCATCGGCTTTCCAGATCGTGCAGACGCCGTCGAGCGCCGATGTCAGCGAGATCATCGGCCCCGCCGGCAAGGACATGCAGAGATTGCCGCCGACGGTCGCGGTCTTCCAGATCTTGAAGGAAGCCAGGAACGCCCGGCAGCAATGATTGATCAGGGGTGCTGTGAGCCAGTCGGCCGGGCACGCCAGCGCGTCAAGCTGCGCGATCGTGCAGGTCGCGGCAATCGAGAGCTTGGTGTCGCCAATCGTCAGCGCCGGCCATTTCAGATCAGTAAGGTCAATCAGTCGGGTCAGGTGAACTTGCGGCTCCGAGAACAGCCAGGTCCCGCCCGCGAGCCAGGCATCGCCTGCTGTCCAAACGGGCAGTTGCGCCCGGGATCGGGGATGGGCGACCGAATTGATAGTGTTTAGATCCATGGATACGCCAGTACTTACAACAAGATGCAACTATTGTAAGAAGACTTGCAAGACCGACGCCAATTCGTCGGCCGAATGGGCTGGTCTTTGGATTGCAGGAAAGGCTGGCAAGGCGCGTTTCTTTCAAGGGAGATATCGCAGACCATGGATCAAGGGCAGGCGATCTGGATCAAGGATCCTCTCGGCATTTTTGCCGATGGCGCGGCGCGCGGCGTCGTGGTCAGGAATGGCCGGATCGTCGAACTGGTGCAGGCCGGCGGCAGGCCCGCGACAACCGGCGCCGTTGCCTTTGACGCCAGCCAGCACGTGGTGCTTCCTGGGCTGATCAATACCCATCATCATTTCTACCAGACGCTGACACGGGCGCTGCCGGCGGCGATGGACCGCGAATTGTTCCCCTGGCTACAGGCGCTTTATCCGGTATGGGCGCAGCTCACGCCGGAGGCGCTCCAGCTCGGCGTCAGCGTGGCGATGGCGGAATTGCTGCTCTCCGGCTGCACCACTACAACCGATCATCACTATGTTTTCCCGGCCGGGCTTGAGGATGCCGTCGATATCGAGGTGGCGGTCGCCAAGCGGCTCGGCATGCGGGTGCTGTTGACCCGTGGCTCGATGAATCGCTCGCAGCGGGACGGCGGTTTGCCTCCGGATACCGTCGTGCAGGATGAGGATACGATCCTGGCCGACAGCGAGCGCGTGGTCGCCAAATATCACCAGCGCGGCGAGGACGCCATGGTCCAGATCGCGCTGGCGCCCTGTTCGCCGTTTTCGGTGACGACGTCGCTGATGCGCGCCACGGCGGCGCTCGCGGACAGGCTCGACGTCCGCCTGCATACCCATCTGGCGGAAACCGAGGACGAGAACAAATTCTGCGAACGGACCCATGGTTGCCGGCCGCTCGATTATCTCGAGCAATGCGGCTGGCTCAATGCGCGGACCTGGCTTGCCCACGGGATTTTCTTTGATGCCGCGGAGATGGAGCGATTGGGCAAGGCCGGAACGACCATCAGCCATTGTGCGTGCAGCAATCAGATATTGGCATCCGGTTGCTGCCCGGTCTGCGACATGGAAGAGGCGGGGGTGGGAGTAGGGCTCGGCGTCGACGGCTCGGCCTCGAATGATGCATCCAATCTGATGCAGGAAGTGCGTGCGGCATTCCTGCTGCAGCGCGCGCGCTATGGCGTCGCCAAGGTGAGCCACAAGGACGCGCTGCGATGGGCGACCAAGGGATCGGCGGCCTGCGTCGGCCGTCCCGAACTTGGCGAAATCGCGCTCGGCAAAGCGGCTGATCTCGCATTGTTCAAGCTCGACGAATTGCGCTTCTCCGGACACGGCGACCCGTTGGCGGCACTGGTGCTGTGCGGCGCGCATCGTGCCGACCGTGTCATGGTGGCCGGCAAATGGGTGGTGAGCGACGGCGCGATCGAAGGCCTCGATGTCGCCGACCTGATGCGGCGCCACAGCGCCGCCGCACGCGCGATGCAGGTTGGGTGAGTTCTGTTGCCGGAACAAAAAGGTCCGGGCGTTGCCGCCTGGACCCGTAGTCTCGGGGGTACCCAGCGCTACTTGCCGGGAATCTTGTCGTCGACGCCCTTGACATAGAAGTTCGTGCTGAGCACCTGACCGTCGTCGAGATGTGTGCCGCCCTTGCATTCGACTTCCTTGCCGTCCTGGGCGATGACCGGACACTTGAACGGAAACAGCTTGCCATCGATGATGGCCGCCTCAGTGTCCATCGCCAGCTTCTTCACGTCGTCGGGCATGTTGGTGTAGGGCGCCATCACGACCAGCTTCGATTTCAGCCCGCCCCAGGTGTCTTCTTCCTTCCACGCGCCGTCGAGCTCGGCCTTGACACGCGCGATGTAGTAGGGCGCCCAGTTGTCCATGATGGAAGTGAGCTGCGCGTTCGGTCCGAACTTGATCATTTCGGAATCCTGGCCGAATGCCAGCTTGCCGCGTTCTGATGCGACCTGCATCGCTGCCGGCGAGTCGGTGTGCTGCATGATCACGTCGGCGCCCTGATCGAGCAGCGCCTTGGCGGCATCGGCTTCCTTGCCGGGGTCGAACCAAGTGTTCACCCAGATGATCTTGACCTTGATGTTGGGATTGACCGTCTGCGCACCGAGCATGGTGGCGTTGATGCCCATGATGACTTCCGGGATCGGGAACGAGGCGATGTAGCCGAGCACGCCGGCCTTCGACATCTTGCCGGCAATAATGCCCTGGATGTAACGGCCCTCGTAGAACCGGCCGTTATAGATTGACATGTTCTTGTCGTGCTTGAAGCCTGTGGCGTGCTCGAAATGAACGTTGGGATATTTCTTGGCGACCTTCAGCGTCGGATCCATGTAGCCGAACGAGGTCGTGAAGATCAGCTTGTTGCCGGCGCGCACCAGCTGTTCGATCGATCGCTCCGCGTCGGGGCCCTCGCTGACGTTTTCGAGATAGGTGGTCTCGATCTTGTCGCCGAATTCCTTGACCAGGGCCTGCCGGGCCAATTCATGTTGGTAGGTCCAGCCGAGGTCGCCGATCGGGCCGAGGTAAATAAATCCGACCTTGAGCTTGTCGGCGGCGGACGCGCCGAACAGAGTTGCTCCGGTGGCAAGCATCACCGCGGTTGCCGCAATGAGAATCTTTCTCATGGGTTTCTCCTGATACTGACGGGTGGACTGTTGCTCTCCCGAAGCGCGGCGCCCCGCCGCGCGCGCCTGCGGGTATTTCATCGATCCGGCACGAACACGGTTCCAAGCGCGGCCGGCGCCGTCGAGCCGCCGGTTCTCGCGCGCGAAATCAGCACCAGAACAATAACGGTTGCGAGATAGGGCAGCGCCGACATGAACTGCGACGGGATTCCGACGCCCGCGCCTTGCGCATGCAATTGCAGAATGGTTACGGCGCCGAACAGATAGGCGCCAATCACCAGGCGCCCCGGTAGCCATGATGCAAACACGACAAGCGCCAGTGCGATCCATCCACGGCCCGCCGTCATGCCCGGAATGAAAAACGGTGTGTAGGCAAGCGGCAGATAGGCGCCGGCCAGCCCGGCACATGCGCCGCCGAACATGACGGCAAGCGTTCGGATCCGCAGCACGGGATAGCCGAGTGCATGCGCCGAAACGTGATTGTCGCCACAGGCGCGCAATACCAGTCCCGGACGCGTCCGGTACAGGAACCACCAAACGGCGGCGACCAACGCCAGCGAGAGGTAGATGAAGGCGTCCTCGCCGAACAAAATGCGCCCAATCAGCGGAACGTCGGTAAGGCCCGGAATGTGAAGATGCGGGGCCGGCGCGATCCTCTCGCCGACGAAACCGGCACCGATCAAGCCGGACAGTCCGATGCCGAGGATCGTGAGCGCGAGACCGGTGGCAACCTGGTTGACCGCAAGCCCCAGCGTCATCATCGCGAAGATCAGGGACAACAGCGTGCCGGCGACGATGCCGCAGAGCGCACCGATGATGGTCGATCCGGAAAACCAGGCGCCGCCGAACCCGCAAGCCGCGCCGACGATCATCATGCCCTCAACGCCGAGATTGAGAACGCCGGCGCGCTCGGTCACCAGCTCACCGGTGGCTGCGAGCAATAGCGGCGTCGACGCCGCCAGCACCGAAAGGATAATCGCCTCAACCAGTTCCACTGGACACCCGCCGTAAGGGGAAAATGAGCCGGAAGCGATAGAGAGTGAAGCTGTCGCAGGCGAGCACGTAGAACAAAAGGATGCCCTGAAACACCTTGGTGACGTCCAACGGGATCTTCATTGCAATCTGGGCCTGCTCGCCGCCGATGAAGGTAAGTGCGAGGAAAAGGCCTGCAATTAATATTCCAATTGAATTCAGCCGCCCCAGAAACGCGACGATAATCGCGGTAAAGCCGTAGCCAGGCGAAATGCCAGGCTGCAGGTGCCCGATGGGTCCTGCGACTTCGATGATTCCGGCGAGGCCAGCGAGCGCACCTGAGACGGCGAATGTCAGGAGGATTAACTGGTTGGCGTTGAATCCGCCGAACCGTGCAGCGCGCGGCGCGGCGCCGACCACACGAATCTCGAAGCCCTTGATGGTGCGCCCCAACAGCACGGCCGCGGCAGCCACGACCAGGAGCGTGATGAGCACGCCGAGATGCAGACGGCCGCCCTCGATCAGGATGGGCACGGTGGCGACCGGATCGAACTCGGCGGTGGTCGGAAAGTTGAAACCGCCCGGGTCGCGCCAAGGCCCGCGGACGAGATAATCGAGCAGGAGGTCGGCGACATAGACCAGCATCAGGCTGGTGAGAATTTCGCTGGCGCCAAACCGCACCTTGCATATCGCCGGTATCAAGGCGTAGAGCGCCCCCGCCGCCGCACCGGCGAGCAGCATCGCGGGCAGCACCCAATGCCCGGCGTCGGTGCCTTGCGTCTTCACGGCGATCCAGCTACCCGCGACGGCACCGATCAGGAATTGTCCCTCGGCCCCGATATTCCAGGCGTTGGCGAGATAGCAAAGTGACAAACCGATGGCGATCATCACCAGCGGGCTCGCCTTCACGGCGATTTCCTGCAGCGAATAAGCGTCGGTCAGGGGATCGATGAAATAGACGATCAGCGCCGAAATCGGATTCTTGCCAAGGATGGCAAACAGGATGCTCATGGTCACGATCGTCAAGGCGATCGCGATCAGCGGCGAGACCAGCGCGATCGTGTTCGATCGCTCGGCGCGCTTTTCAAGCACTAACTGCATGCGCCGCTTCCTTCTGCTCGAGACTGCTGCCGCCCATCAACAGGCCGATCTTTTCGCGGCTGGCCTCCGCGGTCTTAAGCGGCTGTGAAAGACGGCCATGAAACATCACCGCAATCCGGTCGGCGATTTCGGCGAGCTCGTCGAGGTCCTGACTGGTGACGAGCACGGCAGCGCCGGCGGCCGCGAGATCGAGCAACGCCTGCCTGATGACGGCGGCCGCGCCGGCATCGACGCCCCAGGTCGGCTGGCTGACGACGAGCACCGCTGGGTTTCGAAGGATCTCGCGACCGACGACGAACTTCTGCAAATTGCCACCGGACAGGCTCGCGGCCTCGGGATCGCGTTTGGCCTTGCGCACATCGAAGCTCGCGGTGGCGCGATCGACCGTTCTTAGCGTGGCCGCGGTGTTGACGAAGCCATGCCGCACCATGCCGCTGGCGGCATGGCCGGTCAAAAGCGCGTTCTCCGAAAGCCTCATGCGCGGCGCGGTGGCGTGGCCGAGCCGCTCCTCCGGCACGAAGGCAGCGCCCAGCTTGCGGCGCTGGGTGATCGAAAGATGGCCGGCGGCGATGCCCTCGATCACCACCGTGCCCGGATCTTGGGACAGCCGCTCGCCGGAGAGCGCCGCAAACAGCTCGTCCTGTCCATTGCCGGCGACACCGGCGATGCCCAGGATTTCACCACCCTTCAATTCAAGCGAGATATGCGCGAGCCTCACGCCATGGGGGTTGTCGGGCTCCAGGCTGAGATCATTCACGACCAGCCGCGGCACCGTGGTTTTCCGCTCCGTCGAGGCTTTGACCTCCCTGATCTCGGTGCCGACCATCATGCGCGCCAGCGAAGCTGCGGTCTCAAGCTTCGGGTTGCAGGTCGATACCTTCTTGCCGCCGCGCAGGATCGTGGCGGTGTCGCAAAGCCGCTTCACCTCTTCCAGTTTGTGGCTGATGTAGAGGATCGCGCGGCCCTCTGCCTTGAGGCGATCCAGCACGATGAAGAGCTGATCGGCTTCCTGCGGGGTCAATACAGCGGTCGGTTCGTCGAGGATCAGGAATTTGGGGTCCTGCATCAGCGCGCGAACGATTTCGATGCGCTGACGCTCGCCGACCGACAATTGCCAGACCTCGCGCTTTGGGTCGAGCGGAAGTCCATAAACCTTGGAGACTTGCTCAAGGCGCGCGGATATGTCCTTGAACGCCTCCTTGCCGTCGAGACCAAGCGCGACGTTCTCCGCGACGGTAAGATTGTCGAACAGCGAGAAATGCTGGAACACCATGCCGATGCCGCGGCTGCGTGCCTCGGACGGCCCGGACAGGACCATCCTCTCGCCTTGCCAGAGCATCTCTCCTTCGCTCGGTTGAATCAGGCCATAAATGGTTTTGACCAGCGTCGATTTTCCGGCGCCGTTCTCACCGAGAAGGGCGTGGATTTGCTGCGGCCGGATCTCGATATCGATGGAATCATTGGCCAGGAAATCGCCATAGCGCTTGGTCAGACCGACCGTACGAAGTAACGGTATTTCGCCGGAGGGCAGAGCGCTAGGCGTCGAATTTTCCATTCGCTGTCACGCGTGCGATTGATGAGATGCCTCAATACTGGGCTAGTTTGGACTTCGGCGTAAGTAGTCAAAAAGCGCCAGCCTTTGCTCAACTCTTCGGCAGGCCAGAGCCAGCTGTTTCCGTTTGGTCCGCTAGCAGGCTGAGTTTCACAGACGAAGAGCCAAGGGCCTCCAGGCCGGGGCGTACAGCCACCTGCTGTTGTAAAATTGTAACGGTCCTTACAATTCGGAACCATCGGATGAGCCTGACGCAAGGTTGAGCAAGATCGCTCCGGCGTGAAGGGCCGTCATGGACATCCATCCTCACGCCCAGCCGTTGAGGCTCGCTCGGCGTCAGATGGTCGCAAAAGATCAATAAAAACAGGCATAGGTCGCGCCACCTACGTGGCTCCGCGGCGCCTCTGTCGCGTCGTGCAGCAGTCACCTCCTTCTAGCGTAACCCGCTGATATCGCGACCTTCTTGATGAAACTTGCGGCATGCCATGGGGAAAGTTGAGGCTTCTCACCTCGAAGGAACAGCGCAACTGTCACATTCAAGGCCTCGATCGTTCGCTCGTTAACTTGGGGGTATTCAGGATGTCTTCTCGTTTCTCAGTATTTGCAGCTGCCGCCGCCGTGTCGCTCGCATTGCTGGCGCCAAGCGGCTCCGCCAGCGCCGCCGACCTTCCGGTCAAGGCCAAGGCCAAGCCGGTCGCCGACCTGCCGTTCTTTCTCGTGATCGATGACCGGGTAACCTTCTCCTGGATGCCCAAGGGAACCGATCCCGGTGCCTTTAGCGTCGGGCCGGACGGCTCGATCAACGGCAAGACTGCCAAGTCGGTTTACTCGTTCACGCATTTCGACGCCTGGGCCTACGGCACCAACTTCTTCAACATCTCGATGTTCAAGTCGGATCACAATGATCCGGCCTCGCCTTGCTCGAATGCCGGCGTTCTCATCACCGGAGCTCCTGCGAACTGCGCCGGCGCCACGGAAATCTATGGCCTGTTCCGCTCTACCTTCGGCTGGAACGAAATCTTCAACACCCACATGTTCACGATGGGGCCGTTGCATAACATTTCGTTCGAGGTCGGCGCCGACGCCAACTCGGAAAATACCTTCCTGGCTCCGGCCAAGCGCGACTTCGTCGCCGGTCTGCAGTTCCAGTTCGATCTTCCCTACAAGGGCTACTTCAATGTCGCGCCCTTGGCCTACAAGGAAATCAACCACAACGGGTTCGACCAGTGCGGAGTGTTTGGTCCCGGCATTCCCGGCGTGACTTGTATCGCCGACGGCAATACCGATTTCAAAACCACATGGGCCGTTGAGACCAACTACTACATGGATCTGGGCTTCCTGCCCGAGAACATGCAGTTCTTCTCCATCAGCGGCCGTGCCGCCTGGTATGGGCCGAAGGGCGATCAGAACTCGCCGCTGGTCGGGCTTGGCGTCGGCAGGTTCTCGACCGCGACCAAGACCGAATTCAACTCTGAACCGATCCGTTTGACGTTCGACGCCAGCAAGGCCATCGCGGGTCCGAAGTACTCGCACTTCGTTGATCTCTGGGTCGCCTATCGCTACTGGCAGAACAAGTTCGGCCTCGACCACAACGCCGCACCGGGCGTCTGCACCATTGCCGCAACCGGTCAGAGCACCAATTCCTGCACCGAGTTCTACCGTCTACACCGGCATTACGGTGAAGTTCTAACCACCTGATCGTCTCCAGGTGAAAGCGAGATGGCGCCGCGATGAACCCCGCGGCGCCATCATTTTTTTGAGGGCTCGAGTAAGGTCTATTTCTGCCAGACGCCGGCGTGCAAAGCTTCCGCCTCGTCCTCGAGCAATGGTCCTTTGACCACGGTGGCCCGCTCGGCCGCTCTTGAATACCTCGCGGCAGGGCAAATCGAGGGTCGGGTTCTCCGGATGATTGCCGGTGACGGCGCGCAACCGATGCTCGCTCAGGCCGTAGACCAGGCGGCCGATCCCCGCCCAGTAGATCGCGCCCGCGCACATCGCGCAGGGTTCGGCCGACGAATAGAGCGTGGCGCTCTCAAGGACATCGGCGCCGAGCGTCGTGCAGGCTTGGCTCGCCAGCAGCCGCTCGGCGTGGGCGGTGCCGTCATGCATCGGCAAGTAGCCGTTCTCGGCCTCGATCAGCACGGTGCGATCCCCGCTCACGAGAATGGCGCCGAAGGGGTGATTGCCGCGGCTTAACGCGCGGCGGGCAACCTCGAACGAGCGACGCAGAAAATACTCGTCGAGTTCGCACGGATCCAGATTGGTGATGTCGCCCATCAACGGCCCGCCATAAGCCGCCCGATTTTCGTATGCTCCATCGCAAACCTCCGCGCCAAAGCTTTGTAAGATAATCAACCTGAGGTACGAAAGATATGCGTCAAGCCAGTGCCGGCTCCCGTCGGCTATTATTGGAAGCATGATATCATGGAAGCAGGAAGCGCCGGGCCTGAAAACGCATCGCTCGGCGGTGAGGTCGTCGGCCGGATCAATCAACTCGCAGCGATCTCCGAGACGTCGCAGGATCTGACGCGGACTTTCCTCACCAGGGAACATCGCGCCGCGGCCGAACTGATCCTCACCTGGATGCGGTCGGCCGGAATGGCCGCGCATCTCGATGCGATCGGCAACGTCTGCGGCCGCCACGAAGGCGATCGGCCCAACTTGCCCTGCCTGATGCTGGGCTCGCATTACGATACGGTGCGCGATGCCGGCAAATGGGACGGCCCGCTCGGGCTGATCACGGCGATTTCCTGCGTCGGCGATCTGGCGAGAAGAGGACGGCGGTTGCCGTTCGCCATCGAGGTGACCGGCTTTGCCGACGAGGAAGGCATTCGGTTCGCTTCCACACTGCTTGGCAGCCGCGCAGTCGCCGGCACTTTCGAGGAGAGTGTAGTCGGGACAAAAGACCGCGCCGGAATCCCGATGCGCGAAGCGCTCGTCGAATTCGGTCTGGACCCCGACCATATCGGCGCGGCCGCGCGCACGCGGCGCGAGCTGCACGCCTATATCGAACTGCACATCGAGCAGGGGCCGGTGCTGGAAGCCCAAAACCTGCCGGTCGGCGTCGTGACCGCGATCGCAGGCGCAACACGTCTTGTGGCGAGACTGACGGGCATGGCCGGCCACGCCGGCACGGTGCCGATGCGGTTGCGGCAAGATGCGCTGGCGGGGGCCGCCGAATGCATCGGTGCGATCGAGGAATTCTGCCGGACCGACGACAGCGGGCTGGTCGGCACCGTCGGCTATATCCACGCGCTGCCCGGCGCGGCCAATGTCATACCGGGACAGGTGTCGTTCACGATCGATGTCCGCGCGCCGACCGACGCGCACCGCAAGCGCGCAGTGGCCGACATCGTCCGGCAGATCGAAAACATAGCAAAGCGCCGCGAGCTGTCGCTGCAGCTCGACGTTACCCACGAGAACCGCACCGTGCCCTGCGCGCCGTGGCTGAAGCAACAGGTAGCGGCGGCAATTAGCGGCGAGGGGTTTCCCGTGTTCGAACTGCCGAGCGGCGCAGGGCACGACGGCATGGCGATGATCGATATCGCCGATGTCGGCATGGTGTTCGTGCGATGTCGCGGCGGCATCAGCCACCATCCTGACGAGCATGTCGAGCTCGCCGACGTGGACGCCGGCGCCCGCGTGTTGCTGCGGCTGATCGAAAATTTTCGACCGCGGGATGAGGCCCGAAGGTAACTCAGCTACCCGAGACGGTCATGCCAAGACTTGAGGTCCGTTACTCGGTTCTCTACTTGACCGCCCGCATGATGGGTTGCGTCGGCGGTGCTCTGGCTCTCCTCTTTGCTGCGGGGCACATGGGATACCAAACTGGTTCAGCACCGTTGGCAATGTCGTCGCAGCAATATTGACGCCAGTGGCGCTTACGGGCCGAGTCATCGTTTCGATAGATGCGGCAGGCCTCAAGGACACTCGATTGACGCCGCTGCTAACCCGCCGTCACGTCGACCAGCTCGGCGCCGTCGAGCACTTGCCGTGCCTTGGCGCGGTCGAGGTCGCCTTCCCAGGCGGCGACGACGACGGTGGCGACGCAATTGCCGATCAGATTGCCGAGCGCGCGCGCCATGCCGATGAACCAGTCGACCGAGAGCACCAGCACAAGGCCGATCGCGGGAATGCTCGGCACCGCGTTCAACGTTGCCGCGAGAATCACGATGGCAGAGCCGGGAACGCCGTGCGCGCCCTTGGAGGTGATCAGCGACACGCCAAGCACCAGCAAGAGATCGCCGAACGACAATGGCGTGTTGGTCGCCTGTGCGATGAACACGACGGCGAGCGTCAGATAAATCGAGAATGCATCGAGGTTGAAGGAGTAGCCGGTTGGGATGACAAGTCCGACCACGGAATCCTTGACCCCCAGCCGCTCGAGCTTGCGCATGATCTGCGGCAGCACCGCATCGGAAGAGGCGGTGGCCAAAACGATCGTCAGCTCCTCGCGCAAATAACCCAGGAATTTGAGGATATTCAGACCGGCCAGCGCCATGACACTGCCGAGCACGCCGAGCACGAAGATCGTGACCGAGACGTAGAACAGCGCGACCAGCGATATCAGCTGCTTGAGCGAGCCGACGCCGTATCTTCCGACGGTATAGGCGACCGCGCCGAGCACGCCGAGCGGGGCGACGCGAACGATCAGTCCCATGGCGCGGAACAGCACCGTCGATACCGCGTCGATCAGGGAGCCGATGCGCTCGCCTTTTTCGCCGCCAACCAGGGCGAGGCTGACGCCGAAGAGGATAGCGAAGAACAACACCTGCAGCACGTCATTGCGGGCCAGCGCGTCGAACGACGTGGTCGGGATGATGTTCATCAGGAAGCTGCCGATGCCCTCACCTTTAAGCTTTTGCGCATTGCCGGCGTAGCTCGAGAGCGCTTTCGCATCGAGCGTCGAGGGATCGATGTTCATGCCGTGGCCGGGGCCGAACAGATAAGCCAGCAACAGGCCGACCACGAGCGCGACCGTCGTCATCGCCTCGAAATAGACCAGCGCCTTGACGCCGACCCGCCCGACCTTTTTGAGGTCGCCGGCGCCCGCGATGCCATGTACGACCACGCAGAACACGATGGGTGCTACGATCATCGAAATCAGCTTCAAGAACGCGTCGCTGAAAATCTTCAAGCCGACGGCAAAATCGGGCACGGCCATGCCGAGCACGATCCCGAGCAATAGCGCCGCGAGGACCTGGACGAACAGCGAGGTGTAGACCGGCTTTCGCGCAACTGGCACAGTGGTCGTTATGGTCGCCATCGAACGCTCCTCCGCGGATTCAGGACTTCTCGGGCCAAAAAGAGCAACAAGCGTGCCAACGATCGCTCCGCAGGCTATAAGGCGGCAGGGTTATCGTTGCAGAGAAGCGTTGAAATACAAGGTGTTTTGCAACGTTCTTGGCATACGGCTTGCTTGATATCGACGGGCGTCCGCAGCGCTGCAGCTTTGACGCGTCGCAAAAAAGGCGCCCATTACGGGCTGCATGAGAGGCCTCCGACGTCCCAGCTACAAAATCTTCAAGAACAGGAGTTGCTTAAATGCCGACAAATCTTACGCGCCGCCAAGCTCTTGCACTTCCCGCGGGGATCGCTTTGGGCAGCCTCGTTGGCCGCCCCGCCACGGCAGCGGAACCCGTCAAGATTGGACTGGTCGCAGCACTTTCCGGACAGTCCGCAAAGTCGGGCGAGGGGATCACCCGCGGGCTTACCATCGCGATTGACGAGATCAACGCGCGGGGCGGTGTCTTGGGCGGACGCATGCTTGAGCTCGTCCGTCGCGACGACGAGTTCGAATCCGGCCAAGGGACAGACGGCCGCGCGGGAGCTGATCGACAAGGAGGGCGCTGCCATCCTGTTTGGAGGCATCGACAGTCCGGTCTCGCTGGCGATCGTGCCGCTGGTGAACGCGGCGCACGTGCCTTTCATGGGGGTGTGGGCTGCGGCGACCAATATTACGCGCAACGGCGCCAACCCAAACTACGTTTTTCGCGTCTCGGCGGTCGACGCTCTGGTCGACCGCGCGCTGATCAAACATGCGATGGCGACCTTCGGCGCAAAAACGCCGGGGCTGATACTGGTCAACAACGGCTGGGGCGAATCCAACTTCGCAGGCCTGACGGCGGCTGCCGCCGCGGCGGGCATCAAGCTCGCAGGCTCGGAAAAATTCGACGACAAGGACGTCGACATGACGCCGCAACTGCAACGGCTGCGCGACGCCGGGGCGGACAGTTTGATCCTGGTCGGCAATGCGGCGCCGGGCGCGCAAGTCGTGAAATCGCTGCAGCGTTCCGCCTGGACCGTGCCGGTGGTCTCGCACTGGGGCATTTCGGGCGGACGCTTCCCGGAGCTCGCGGGATCCTGGGCGGGCAAAGTGCACTTCGTCCAGACTTACAGTTTCTTCGGACCGCAGAACGACGTCGGCAAGCGCGTGCTCGCGGCCTTGATGGCGAAATATCCCGACATCAAAGGTCCCGGTGACGTCACCCCGCCGGTCGGTGTCGCCAATGCCTATGATGCGATGCAGTTGACTGCGCTTGCGCTCGCCAAGGCCGGTTCGACCGAAGGCGAAAAGTTGCGCGAGGGCTTTCTCGCCATCGACAGCTATCAAGGCTTGATCAAGAACTACACAAAACCCTTCACCGACGAGAACCATGACGCCTTGAACGAAAACGATTACGTCATGGTCCGCTACAATGGAGACCAGATCGAGCCCATTGCCGGCTGAGCCATGCTGGCAACCGCACTTGTCTCTGGGCTCGGTCTCGGCAGCATCTATGGCCTGATCGCGCTTGGCTTCACCTTGACGTTTGCCGTTTCCGGCACGGTGAATTTTGCGCAAGGCTCATCGGTCATGCTGGGGGCGGTGATTTGCCACGCGCTGGCCGTCGGAATGCATTGGCCGATGATCGCCGCGGCGCCTGCGGCACTCGCGGCCTGCGCGATCTGGGGTCTCATTGTCGAGCGCATCGCGGTTCGGCCCTTCGTTACCCGCGGGACAAACTCCTGGCTGATGGCGACGGTCGCGCTCGGGATCGTGCTCGACAATTTGGTGATGGTGCTGTTCGGCAAGGAACCGCGCGCGCTTCCGTCCGTGTTGGCGGACGAGCCCTGGGTCATCGGCAAGATCGGGATTTTCCCATTGCAGCTGTTGATCCCAGCGGTCGGATTGGGATTGGCCTTGCTGGTCCACGCCGGGATGCATCGGACGGGTCTTGGGCTGAAATTGCGCGCGGCCGTCGATCATCCGGACGCCGCGCGGCTGATGAGCATTGACGTCACCATGCTCATCGCGGTTACTTACGCGGCCGCCGCTCTTCTTGCAGGAATCGGCGGCATATTGATCGCGCCGCTTTACAACGTCGCCTATGACATGGGGACGTTGTTCGGCATCAAGGCGTTCGCCGTCGCGATCCTGGGCGGACTGACTAATCCCTGGGGGGTCGTGGTGGCGGGACTGGCGTACGGTCTGGTGGAAGCCTGCGCCACGACCTGGCTTGGTTCGAGCAGCACCCAGATCGTCACGTTCACCGCCGTGATCGCAGCGCTGGCGCTGGCGCCGTCCGGATTGTTCGGTGGCCGGACCAAGGTGCGCGTATGAAGGCCATCGGCGTTGTCGCGGCCTTGGCGCTGGCGATCGGCGCGGCCGCAACCTGTCTGCTCGCGCCCGGATACTACGGATACCTGTTGGGGACATTGGCGACCACGGCGCTTGTTGGCGTCGGACTGAACGTGCTGCTTGGGCTCGCCGGTGAAGTATCGCTCGGCCAGGGCGGGTTTGTGGCGCTCGGCGCCTATGGCGTGGCTATCCTCACGACCAAGGCCGGTTTGGGTTTTTGGCAAGCGTTGCCGCTCGCGGTAGCGGTGGTCGTGCTGATATCGGCGCTGCTCTCGATCCCCGCGCTTCGCGTCACCGGCCCTTATCTTGCAATGGTCACGATCGCTTTCGGCTTCATCGTCGAGTTTGTCTCGATTGAGTGGCGCGATCTGACCGGGGGTTCGAGCGGTCTCACCGGGATTCCGGCACCGTTCAATACCGGCGGCACGGCGTTGCTGGCCTGCGGTTTCTGCGGGCTTGCGCTCGCCGCCTTTTACGCTTTCGCACGAAGTCCGCTTGGGCTTGCCATGCAGGCAACTGCATCGGCGCCGGCGGCTGCGCGCAGCATCGGGATCGGCCCGCTGCCGGTGCGCACGGTAGCTTTTGTTTTGGCCGCCTCGACGGCTGGTCTCGCCGGCGGATTACAGGCGGCGCTGACCGGATTTATTGCGCCGAGCTCGTTTCCGTTCTCGCAGTCGATCTTGTTTCTCCTGGTGGTGGTCCTCGGCGGCGCCGGCCGCACGCTGGGCCCGCTGGTCGGGTCGGCAATCGTGGTGTTGCTGCCGGAGCTATTGGCCGGGCTTGCAGAATACCGCCTGCTGTTTTTCGGAGCCGGCCTGTTGATCGTACTTTGGGTTGCGCCGGGCGGGATCGCCGGCGCGTTCGCCCGATTTGTGATGCCGGGCCAGTCCGGGTCCAACCCTGCGTCGAATATCGACCTCGCGCTCGCTCACATTACGCGCCCTGGCGGCAATCTGGTAGCCGAGGGCGTCTGCGTCGCCTTTGGTGGAGTGGTAGCTGTCGCGGGCGTCGATTTGAAAGCGCTGTCCGGCCGCGTCACCAGCGTGATCGGTCCGAACGGCGCGGGCAAGACCACTCTACTTAATCTTGTCAGCGGCTTTCAGCCTCCGAACGCCGGCATGGTCAACGTCGGAGGCCGCGACATTACCGGCAAGCCCGCTTATGAAGCCGCGCGCAACGGACTGGCCCGCACCTTTCAGACCGCGCAACCCTTCGCCAACCTGAGCGTGCTGGACAACGTTCGCCTCGGCCTGCTCCGAGGGGCGTGGCGGGGCGAAGCCTCAGTGGAGCTCGCGCGCGCGCTGCTTGCCTTGGTCGGCTATGTTGGTCCGGACGACCGGCTCGCGGCCACGCTGTCGCATGTGGATCGGCGTTTAGTCGAGATTGCTCGCGCGCTCGGTACAGCGCCCGCCGTGCTTCTGCTCGATGAACCGGCGGCGGGCCTCGACGACACGGATACAGTCAAGCTAGCCGCCTTGCTTCGACGCCTGGCACAGGCCGGCCTCGCAATTGTGCTGGTTGAGCATGACATGACGCTTGTGATGGCGATCTCCGACGAGATCGTGGTGCTCGATGCAGGACGCCGCATCGCCGCTGGCGCGCCGGCGGCCGTGCGGGCCGATCCCGCTGTCAAGGTGGCCTATCTCGGCGGCGCGGCGTCGGCTCGACCCGCCGCGTCGCGGAAAGCCGGCTCAATTCTGCTCGACGTGCGCGAGCTTGCCGCGGGTTATGGGTCCCTCGAGGTGCTCGACGAGATCAGCCTGCAGGTGGGTCGCGGAGAGACCATCGCGGTACTCGGCCCTAACGGCGCCGGCAAGTCGACGCTGATGAAATCGCTGAGCGGTCTGCTGCGTCCGGTCGCGGGGAATATAGGCCTTGATGGTATGGAATTGGCGCGGCTTCCGGCGCACCTTGTGGCGCGGAAAGGCTTGATCCTTGTTCCCGAAGGCCGCCAGGTATTTCCGCATTTAACCGCTGCCGAGAACCTGCGGCTTGGCGCGACCCGCCGCAATGATTTCGATCCGGCCGAGATTGAGTCCATGCTGGATCGTTTTCCGCGGCTGCGTCCTCGCCTGCATACCGCGGCAGGGTTGCTGTCAGGTGGCGAACAGCAGATGCTTGCGGTCGCCCGCGGGCTTTTGGCGCGGCCTGATATTCTGCTGCTGGACGAACCTTCGTTGGGTTTGGCGCCCGCCGTCGCGGCGGAATTGTTCGGACAGTTTATGCGCTTGCGGGAGGCCGGCATGACGTTGCTGATTGTCGACCAAATGGCAGACCATGTGCTTGCTATCGCCGACCGGGGTTATGTGCTCGGAGGCGGTTGTGTGGTGAAACAAGGCAGCGCCGCGGAGCTGCGCGGGGCCGTATTGGACGATGCCTATTTGGGTGCCCGTCCGGCAGCGGTGAATTGATGGACCTCATCATTCGTAACGCCTGCATGTTGCGGGAGAGCGAGCTTCGCGTCGTCGATATCGGCATTGATGGCACGACGATTGCGGCCATCTCGGAAACTTTGCAAGCTGACGCAAGAGAATTGGATGCCGCAGGCTGCCTCGTGATCCCCGGCCTGATCGAGACGCATATCCATCTCGACAAGACCTGCATCCTCGACCGTTGCCGGATCGAAGAAGGCACGGTTGCCGAAGCGGTTCGGGAAACCGCGGCCGCCAAGCGCAACTTTACTGTCGAGGACGTTTACGCGCGCGGCAAGCGCACTTTAGAGCGATGCATCGTCAATGGTACCATGCGAATGCGCACCCATGTCGAAGTTGATCCCGGCATAGGAATGATCGGTTTCGAAGCGGTCGAGCAGCTCGCGCGCGACCATGCCTGGGCGATGGATGTAGAGCTGTGCGTGTTCCCGCAGGAAGGGCTCACCAATAATCCGGGCACGGAAGAGCTGTTGATCGAGGGCTTGCGCAGGGGCGCGCGGGCGATCGGCGCCGTTCCCTATTTCGACACTGACCCGCGCGGCCAGATCGACCGGATCTTTGCGACCGCACGCGACTTCGATGCGGAAATCGATATGCATCTCGATCTTGCCGAGACGACGCAGGGGATGCAGATCGAATATGTCTGCCGCAAGACGGAGGAATACGGTTGGGGCGGCCGGGTTGCGGTCGGACACGCCACGCAGATGTCGCTGCTCCCTCCCGATCGCTTCGCCGCGATCGCCGCACAGTTGGCCAGCGCCGGCGTCGCCGTGACGATATTGCCGTCGACCGATTTGCACTTGATGGGCCGCAGCCACGATCACGCGGTTCCGCGCGGCGTCGTGCCGGCGGAGCCGTTGCGGAAGGCGGGCGTGACCTGCTCGATCTCGACCAACAATGTCTTGAATCCATTCACGCCCTATGGCGACGGCTCGCTGATCCGGATGGCGAACCTTTATGCAAATGTCTGCCACGTGTCGCGCCCGGCCGACCTCGCCGGATGTCTCGACATGATCACCGGCGCCGCGGCGAGGCTCATGCGGCTCGGCGATTATGGCATCGCGGTTGGCGGACCGGCCGATCTTGTTTGCTTGGATGCGCGCAATCCGGCCGAGGCAATCGCGACGCTTGCGCAGCCGCTTTGGGGCATCAGGCGCGGCCGGGTTTCCTTCACCCGGTCTCGCCCGCAGCTTCTTCCGCCGGGAAACTGAGGCTTAACGCCACGGTTATAAAATGCGGCAATGCCGCTTGGGGATTTGTTGAGGCAGCCAAGTTCGTCGATTTCTGCGAAATCAGCCGGCGAGCCGAAGCAAACCCGATTTTCCGGGGCCGGCAAAAGACTATTTTTCGGGCAGCGGCCGGAGTTGCCAGTGGCCGATGATCCGGAACCGTGACGCCGCATCGTCCTGACGGAAAAGCGCGATCCCATCGATTGCAAGCCTCGTGAGGCGGATGGCGGCGAAACGTTTGCGCAACATCGTCAGCACAGGCGCGCGCCGCTCGGAGCCAAGCCGGCCGGTCAACGTCATGTGGAAGCGAAACTCCTCCATGACGTAAGGGTATCCCCAGCGGTCCAGGTATTCGTGTTGCCTCGAGGTGAGTTTCTCAGGATTGCGCCGTGCGCGATCCGCAGGGGTGAGCGGCGAGCGGAATGAATTCGAAGGCGCTGACGCAATCGGCCGCAAGCTGTTCAAGCTCGGCCGACCGTTCAGCCGCTACCACCGCGATGAAGCCGCTGATCGAGTTGACGATAGGCGTGATGACGGAAACAGGTCGCGGCGTTTCGACGAAGCATTCGCATGCACCGAGAAGCTCGGCCTCGGTCTTGCCATGCGCCAAAGCCATCGGCGCCTTCAGCGTGGCGTGAAAGCCGTATTTTCCGGGATCTTGCGTCAAATCGCGCCAGTCCGGCACCGCCCGCGCTACGCCATCCGGGAGGGGCATTTCCTCTCCGGTCCACGCGTCATAGCCGAGCAGATGCGCACCAAAGCGATCGAGTTTGCCGCCGCGAGCGGCGGCATGATAAATCGCGTAGCGTGGAAAAGGTGCCATTGGTCCAGAATAAAGCCGCCCCCTAAGCGGCTGCACCGCCTTGCGGCGGGCGGTTGGGAGCGGATCAGGCGGCTCGCATCCGCGAGATGAACCAGTTTCCCCCCGGCGGGGCAAGTGCTGTATTTCATCGAATCAAAACAACTATTGGCTCTGCACAATGATTTTGACGGGTTGGGTCCGGCGGTCAGATTAGCTCCCGCAGGTCTTTGGGATCAACGAGGACCTCGATACTGCGAGGTGTCCTGGGCAGCCTTTTGATGAGGCGGGCTCGCTCGAGCGAGAGCACCATTTGGTGAACCGAAGGCGGGCTGACGCGAAAATATTCTTGCATGTCGGTTTCCGCCGGGGGTCTGCGGTGCAGCCGCGTAGCCCCCCGGCCGGTAAGGAAAACAACTGGGTGCAGACCATCCCCGGCAAGGGCTGGAACACCCTCCTGCGTCTCTACAGTCCGCTCGAACCGTGGTTCAACAAGACTTGGCGGCCGGGAGAGATCGAGCCGATGTGATTTGAACCAGAAGTTTAATTTCAGCTGTTGGCACTTTTGTATGGACCGGCTGCGTTTCGCAAGAGAGCTTGTGCGTGGATAGCGGAAGTCGAACCGAACAGACGATGCGGAGGCGACGCTATGAATATGAAAAATGCGCTCGTTTTAGCCACTATCGTCGAAGCTGGGACTGGCTTGGCGATGCTGATTGTTCCGGCGTTCGTCTGGCAGTTGATATTCGGTGAGCAGCTTGCCGGCGTCGGAATACCCGTAGCGCGTGTGGGCGCAATGGCCCTGATTGGTTTAGGGATCGCTTGCTGGCCGGGTCCGCCGCTCGTCGGCATGCTCACCTACAGCGTATTGGCCACGTTGTATCTGGCTTACGTCGCTTTCGCAGGGAATTTCCACGGCATCTTTCTGTGGCCGGTGGTCGTCATTCACTTGATCCTGACCGCGCTCCTCGCTCGCGACTTCACGCGAATGCGCGAATTGCGTGGGTGAGCCGATAACGACGCGTCAAGCGATTTCTGTTTGTGGGCACAAAACTGAAGTGCCGACCGGCCGCGACGATGTCCGTTTCCGGGCGAAGACCGGAAGTAGTCGGCGGACGGTGAAAACGACGCGATTGACCCTGGCTGCGTGAAAACGTGCGCGCACGAAAAGCGCGCAGAATTGTTTTCTCTATTGTCTTGTCTCGGCAACCGTCGCCAGCGCTTTTGTTTTTCAAATTGACTGAAGTCGAGACGAAATTTCCGTTCGCAAATTCAATTTCGGCGTTTTCACGCGGCCAAGACCCATACGCGACATACGTGCCTCGTCCAGTTCTGGTTGAACTTGGTCTCAAGAACGGGTCTTTGGACAAGCCCGCACAATCGGAGCTAGGATCAGCATAGTCACCGAGATGGGGGAGCATTCGCAAATATGATGAATTTATTGCTTTCGTTGCTTGTCTTCGCGCTGATATTTGGCGGCGCCCTGGCTGGGATGGCCGTTCGGCCGTTGTTGTCGGAACACCACTTGCACTCCGACTCCAAGGACGTCGTAAAGCTGACCGTGGGCCTGATTGGCACACTGACCGCACTCGTCCTGGGTCTGTTGATCGCATCCGCAAAAACTACGTTCGACCAGAAAACAAACCAGGTCAGGCAGATGACCGCAACGGTCATCCTTCTTGACGATCTGCTTACGCAATACGGGCCGGAAGCAACCTCTCCCCGAAAGCTCCTGCGGCAGAGCATACCACCGATGGCTGATCGCATTTGGCACGAGCAAGCGAACCCAACCGGGAAACCCGCTCGCTTCGAGTCCAGCGTTGAGGCGTGGGCATTCTATAACGAGCTCGAACGGCTATCGCCGAACAACGATACGCAACGTTCCCTGCAGTCTCGCGCTATTGCGGCTTTCACGGAAGGCGCGCAGATGCGACTGCAGTTGTTTACGCAGGCCGGCAGTTCAATTCCGACGCCTTTTCTGGTAATTATGGTATTTTGGCTGGGCGCGATCTTTGTGAGCGCCACCCTGTTTGCGCGGGCGAACATGGTCGTCACGATCTCGCTGTTTGTATGCGCGCTGTCGTTTGCCGGCGCGATCTTTCTGGTTTTGGAACTGGATGATCCCTTCACGGGGCTCTTGGGGATTTCAAGCTCGATACTGCGGAGTGCACTTTTGCCGCTGAACACGTAAGCTCTGGTGGTTGAGACATACACAACGAAACATGGTCTATGGGCCGTACGTCAATGTCAGTTCATGGCACATTTGAGACATGCCCACTGTATCGGGCGATGTCCGCTTTCAGGGGTAACCCGGAAGACATGTGCTCATGCTGAGTTCTTCTGACTTTGACCCAACTGAGACATTAGCCGCGTCGTGGATTACCGCCGATATTGACGATGCTTAGCGTTGTGTTGTACCCAGCAGGGCGTCATGACAGGAATGTAAAAATGGCAAAGATAAAGATCGCGTCAATCTTGGCGTGCAGCGTGGCGACTTCGACTTTTTCGTTCAGTGCCCAGGCTTTTCCGAGCACGTTCACGCCCCAGGTGGTAGCGTCTGATGTCATACAAGTGCGTGGGTTTTGCGGGCTCGGCGCTCATCGCAGCGCCTACGGCTACTGCGTGCCCAATGGCGTCGTAGTCGTAGCACCGCCAGCTTATTACGTGGCGCCGCCGGTGGCGGTCGTGCCGCCCGTAGTATGCCCCTACGGCTACTACTACTATGCCCCCTACGGCCGCTGCGTACCCACTCCGTAGTGGATTAAGCGCGTACTCGTCGGCATCGACTTTCGCGGGGTTCAGTGGTCGGGCTATTGGTCCTGTCGGATGTAGTCAAGCCCACTTCCGATTGTGGCACAGACTGTGTGAAAACACGCGCGAGCCAAGAACGCGCAGAATTGTTTTCTCAATAAGCATCTTGCGACAGAAGTGCCGATGCAATTCGTTTGCGCATCGATGAAATTGAGACAGATATTCTACACGCAAATTGAACTACGAACTTTTCACACAGTCTGGACCCCAACCCGACATTGGAACGCAATTATACATTTCGGCCGAAATCGCATAGCGCGCGCAAAATGGTCTGCGATACTTCTCCAAATTTGATAAAAGTCTCAGCCGGGTGAGCTCGATACTCATGTAATACTCATGTCGCGGTTCATGTTCCGCGTTGGAGCGAAGGCTACCTGCTGCAACCTTTACGATCGAGAAGCGCGCGAGATGTTTACATTTCGAACCTCAATCACCTTCGCGGTGATGGCGTTTATCATCGCTCTAACCGCGCTGCTGATCGCTATTCAGGTCCGGGCTCTTCATTGGGCCACGCAGGAAGCCGCCTCTGCCTATATGGACGCGACCAGTACGAAGGCCTTCGGGCGCCTTCAGGCGGAGCTAACCGCTATAACTTCGTTTGTGAATGTGCTGGCGACCAGTTCCAGTGTGGCCGATTCAAATGAGAGAACCGAGACCGGCCCCGCGATCCCACTATTCAAAGCCGTACTGCAGGAACTGCCCCAAATGGACAGTATCTATGCCGGTTTCGAAAATGGCGCCTGGTTGCAGGTGCGTCGCATCGGCGAACTTAACGATGAGCAGCGAGGGAGATTACGTGCGACGCCTGGCGCCACGACTGCCATCAATTTGGTCCGCCCCAGCCCTAGCGGCGAACTGCCCATGCGACGAATTTTTGAAGATCAGCAGGGCAACGAAGTCGGGCAACTTGATCTGTGGAAATACGGATACGACGCGCGCAAACGGCCTTGGTATCGTGAGACGATGAAAGCCGACCAATCGCTGGTCTCATCGCCTTATCTTGCGTTTAGCATCGGCGCACCGGTGATCACGGTTAGCGCGCCCTTGCGAGGCAAAGTGCCCGGCATCCTTGCCGCCGATCTCAAGCTCGACACTTTCAGCGATTTCGTCCAAGCGCAACGGCCTGGCGAGCACGGCATCGTATTGATTTTCGACTCGGCGGGCTCGCTTATCGCCCACCCCAATTTTGCACAATTCGTTGTCGATGCGATGACACATCCATCCCAACCGCAATTGCCAAACATCAAAGAGATCAACTCCGGGGTCGTGGCGGCAGTATTGCAAAGGTCGAATGGGCGCGACCACTACGACGGAAGTATCCGTGACGATCAAGGACGGGACTATCTGTTCAGGGTGGCGAAATTCACTCTGGGTAAGCAGTACAACGCCAACATATTGTTGCTGGCGGCCCAAGAAGACTTTGCCCAGGATGTTCGGAGGCTCCAGTTCACCGGATTGATCCTCGCAATTGTCGCTGGCGCTGCTTTTATTCCGGTCATTTGGATATTTGGTAGCGGAATGTCTCGATCCTTGAAAACCATAACGGCTCAGGCAGTCAAACTCCAGAAACTGGCTGCGCCCGACCCCTCGCCGGTCACATCACGCATTAAGGAAATTCACGAACTTGGCGGTGCAATGGAGCTCGCGCAACGCGCCATATGGTCGTTCGCGCACTTTGTCCCTAAGGAGATCGTCCAGCGGATTATTGATAAGTCCATCTCCACCGAGCTTGGCGGAGTCCGAGAGGAGATTACCGTCGTTTTCACCGACGTCCGGGATTTTACGACTATCGCCGAGTTCGCCGACCCTGACATTCTAATGCACCAAACGTCGCGCTATTTCTCCGCGCTAACAGAGGCTTTCCTCGCCGAAGGCGGAACAGTCGACAAGTTCATTGGTGACGCCGTGATGGTGTTCTGGAACGCACCCAATCCACAGCCTGACCACGTCGAGCGAGCCTGCCGGGCAGCTCTTGCGGGTAGACTGGCCTCCGAAAAGCTCAACGCTCAGTTCGAAGCCGAGGGCCTGAAGCCGTTCTTCACGCGGTTTGGCATTCATGTCGGGGAAGCCGTCGTCGGCAACCTCGGCTCGACCGAGCGCATGAACTACACGGCTCTCGGCAATACGGTGAATTTGGCAGCGCGCCTCGAAGGTCTGAACAAGCAGTTTGGGACCGCTATCCTTGTGAGTGAAGGCGTCTACCTGCGCGTTCAGCATTGCTTCCAGTTCAGACCCCTCGAGTTGGTCATTGCCAAGGGCATGACAAAGGGAACTCGCGTTTTTGAACTGGTCGGGGTAGCGACATGAAATCAGCTTCGGTCCTGCGAGGTATCGTGCTGGGATTGCTCGTTTTGCGTCTCGTGCTCGTCGTTCCGGCGGCTCGCGCAGGCGAAGATGCCATCAAAATCGGTATTCTGCACTCTCTGTCCGGCACCATGGCAATCAGCGAATTGGTACTCAAGGACACGGTTCTCATGCTGATCGAAGACCAAAACAAGAAAGGTGGGCTGCTCGGACGAAAACTGGAACCGATCATCGTTGATCCCGCGTCCGATTGGGACGTCTTTGCCGAAAAAGCCCGGGAATTACTGACGAAGGAAAAGGTCGCGGTCGTGTTCGGCTGCTGGACCTCCGCCTCCCGCAAATCCGTCCTGCCGATCTTCGAGCAGCTCAACGGCCTGCTCTTCTACCCGGTGCAATACGAGGGCGAAGAAAGCTCGCGCAACATTTTCTACACGGGAGCCGCGCCCAATCAGCAGGCAATTCCGGCCGTTCGATATCTGATGAGCAAGGAAGGAGGCGAAGTTCGCAGATGGGTTCTGCTCGGCACTGACTACGTCTATCCGCGCACGACCAACCGGATCTTGAGCGCGTATCTTACCGCAGAGGGGGTATCGTCCGAGGATATCATGACAATCTATACGCCGTTCGGCTATTCCGATTGGCGAGAGATCATCGAGAGGATCAGGGCCTTCGGTTCGGAGGGAAAAAAGACCGCGGTGATATCAACCATTAACGGAGAGGCAAACGCGTATTTTTACAAGGAACTGGCAGCCCAGAAGCTGGAGGCTAGCGTCATTCCAGTCATGGCTTTCTCCGTCGGCGAGCGCGAATTGTTCGGCGTAGACACCACCCCGCTCGTCGGGCACATGGCGGCCTGGAATTATTTCCAGTCTATCAAGTCAGCGGAAAACGAAGCGTTCATCAAGATGTGGGCGGACTTCAACGAGCAACGAGACAAAACCACCAATGACCCGATGGAAGCCACTTTCATTGGCTTCAGGATGTGGGCGCAAGCCGTTGTCCAAGCGGGCACCACCGACGTGGATGCGGTCCGGCAGGCCATGTACGTTCAAAGAATCAAGGCGCCGAGCGGCTTCGAGGTTGTGATGAACACCAATCATCATCTGTCCAAGCCAGTGATGATAGGCAAAATAAATTCTTCCGGGACCTTCGATGTCATTTGGCAGTCAATCGATCCGGTCCGAGCCGATGCCTGGAGCAAGTATATCCCCGACAGCGCCAAGCGTACGGCCGATTGGACCTTTCCTTGGGTCTGCGGGGGGTGCATCGAACCGACATTCAAGGAATGGTGAACGCCGCTTCAAAGCGACGATGGATTTCGCAGTGATTAGCGATCATTCGGTGAACGCCCGTGAAGCCAATCGCAGCAGTCGCGGCAAACGGATTGGAAATTTATTCAAGAGACAAAGGCAATCGCGAATGGAGTTCCCGGCATCGCGTTGCGTGGGGATAAGATGATCGAGTGAGACTATCGACTTCCGCTGTTGGCAGATTGTTGCAAAAGTCTTTTTGGGGGTCGGGACTCAAATTCTCCGAGCCGTAGGCGCTGCGATTGAAAAATGATGTGGGGGACCACGCCACCATGCGCCAAACTCACAGGCGATTCCGGTGGCGGGTTTAAGGCCGCATTGATCAGCGATTTTTGCTTGTTTCGTTCTTTGGCGGAAAATTAGCCGCCGGGCCTTTAGGGACTTTTGCAACACTATCGGCACATTTGCGACATGCCAACTGCACCGAGCAATATCCGCTTGCAGGGGTAACCCCGAAGACATGTGCTCATGCTGAGTTCTTCTGACTTTGCCCACAGCGGACATTGTCTCACATTTATTCAACTATGTTCGCGCTCAGTGCAATTGACGGAGGGATGCTAAGTCCGAGCGCCTTTGCCGTTTTCGAATTGACCGTCAATTCGAATTCCGTAGGCAGTTGAACAGGCAGATCAGCCGGCTTCGCCCCCTTCAAAATTTGGTCGACATAACTTGCGGCTCGCCGGCAATGGTCGGCGTAACTCGGTCCGTAGGACATAAATGCGCCGGCTTCGACGTATTCGCGTAGTGACACCATTGTCGGGACATGATGTCTCAATGCGGATGCGGTCATTTCAACACGGTTCGGGAAGGTAAGTGGGTTTGAGAGGATCAATGTTGCGTCTATGTGCTCGCGCTCCATCGCCGCAAATGCTTCCTCGAATTCACTAACGGCTCGAACCTCGAATGGCGTCGCCGTCAGTCCAAGTGTGTCGGCGTTTTTCGTGGCCGCTTCGAGTTCATGCTTATTGACGACGTTGTTGGGGTTCCAAAGGACACCCATCCGCTTGCTGCCGGGAACCGCTTCATGGAGCAATTGGATACGCTTCGGCGCCAATTCCACCGTAACGAAGGTTATTCCGGTGACGTTGGCGCCCGGGTGAGCAAGGCTTTTGACCAGCCCAAGCGCAACGGGATCGCCGCCGCCAACGAAAACAATTGGAATCTTGTCCGTCGCCTTTGCCGCGGCGAGTGCTTGCGGAGGTCCAATCGCAAAGATGACATCTACGCCGTATTTAGCAAGTTCAGCGGCAAGCTGAGGTAGCCACTCCTCCTTGCCTTCCGCATATCGCCTTTCGATAAAAAGATTTTGACCTTCCATGTACCCCAATTCACGAAGGCGATCCCTGAATGCTCCGAGAAGGTGGGGGCTATTCGACGGCGTGCCAGATTCGAGGTGTCCAATCTTGAAAATCCGTCCGCTCGGTTGCGCCCGCAACGAATTCGGCCGAAACACGATTGTGCCGGAGAGAAGAATAATAAATTCGCGCCGCTTCATGGGTCACCCCCGATCGTGCACCTGACGGACGGTCGTGAATTGAGGCCAATGTAGCAGGCTTCTGTCGGAGTGGAATTTCCATTTTTGGACATTTGCGACATGCCAACTGCACCGAGCAATGTCCGCTTGCAGGGGTAACCCGGAAGACATGTGCTCATGCTGAGTTCTTCTGACTTTGACCCTATTCGGAGTGCGCCAGAAAGCTGGCAAAGAATAGGAGGTGAAAGTCCCCCACGGGGAAGGTCTAGCCAACCGCCCCGACCCCGAGTGATGCGCGGCGTCCCGCGAGGGCCGACGTGAAGCGTTCACAGGGGAGACCACGGGCCAAGTATTGAGCTGCGAAACGGGTCTAATTCCGAGGTGCCGATCTTATTCTGAGAAAGAGAAGGCAACATCGTCCCGTGGCGAATGGCTTGCATGGGAAGAACCTCGCGCAGTCGGAGACCTTGTGCACGTGGAGGGCGAGGAGAAATCCTCGTCCCTACCGCGACCATCGGGAAACGTGACCATCACGTCGTGCCGAACCAGTCGAGTGACTGTCCATGTGGCCCAGCCCACGCGACTGGCGCGCCATTCCATGAGATCAGAAAGCGTCCCCTTGCAGGCGAAGGCGGAGCCTTTCTTGCGATGGAAGGGAAGACGCCGGGAGCTTCGTTGCTGATCCATTCGGCTCCGGTTTTCTTTACGGTTGCGGCAAACTGCTCGCGCGCAGATTGCGGCGCAACATATCCGAGTACCGCGGTATGAAAGACGACCACCGTTGTGTCGTTCGGTGCCGTTGCGACCAGCTGCGCCAGGTCTGTGAGCAAATCGCCTCTAATCACATTCGGCGGATTGCGCCGCGCGATGTTGATAGCGGCATGCAGTCGCGCTACTCGCGCATCCTGTCCCGGCCAAACGAGTGTCTCAAGCCATGCCGCGTCGCGCTCAGATCTCAGATCGATTGGATTGAGATCTAATCCGGCGCGCCACGCGATGCGAGGGATCGCATTCGGAATGGGAACCTTGCCGGAAACCTCACAAGTGAATACCGGCGCGTGACCATCGTCGGACACAGCCGGCTCGATCCGCGCGTTGCCGTAGTCGTATCCATAGTGATCCATCAGCAAGCACAGCCCGGCAGAAGCACCGACCTCGATCAAGGCAAGCGGTTGCGCAAGTTGCGCCAGTAGTGGGAGCAGCACTGCGCACCGAGCAGGTTCGTTGGTTTGTGTCGTCCGCGACAGCATGACCTCGCGGATTTGCCCCTGGCTTGTGTGCACGAACTGCCTCAAATCGTCGACGTTTCGAGCGATGCCACAGACGTGTCGAACGGCTGCGAGAAACAGATTTGGCTGGCGCCTTTCGACCGGAAGGGTTGCGATGAACTCCAGCAAATCGTCGAATTGAGACACGGCGAGCGCGAGTTTCTCATAGGCTTCCGACGAGCCGCGAGCCTCGTCGGCTGCAAACGCCGCATATTGATCAGAGATACCCTTCCATTCGGCTTGCTGCACTAGGGTGCCCACCTCGACAAAATGCTTGGCGACAATTGCTTCACATTGCATCGCTACCAATGTTTATTGCAGAAAATGCGGCTCAGTAGACCCATTCTCGATGAGTCACCACACAATCGCCGTTTTATGACGCCGCTAAGGTTCGCGAATAGACATCACTTCCGCTACTGGCAGATATTGTTGCAAAAGTCCCAAAAGGCGCAGCGGCTAATTTCCCGCCAAAGAACGAAACAAGCGAAAATCGCCGCTCAATAGGACTTCAAGCGCGCTACCAGAATCGTCCGTGAGTTTAGCGCTTCACGACGTGGTCCCCACATCGCTGCATCTACGGGTCAGAGAATCTGAGTCCCACCTCGCAAAAAGACTTTTGCAACAATATCGGACCCAAAGCGGACCCGTCGCGGTTGGTCGAGCTAAACTGCCGTTCGCGATGAATTAGTCGGAAGATTCAGTCCGGCCTGAGTTGGCAGAGGCTGAACGACGGCGAGCGACTTGCGTGTCAGCAGGAACCACGTTGGCATCATGCCCTTGCCTTTGACTTCGATCTCGCCGCGTGACTCCAACACGAACTCGTCCCGCAAGCGCTCGTAGGTATCCTGTGAGATTTGAATCTTGCCCGCGACTCCCGTCGTTTCCATGCGGGCCGCCACGTTCACCGCATCGCCCCAAACATCGTAAAAGAACTTTCGCGTACCGACGACACCTGCGACGACCGGCCCGCTGCTGATGCCGATCCGAATCGGTACGTTGCGGCCGCGCGGGTCGCGCCACCCGGTCGCGGCCTCGCGCATCTCCAAGGCCAGAACAGCGAGCGCCTGGGCGTGATCGGGCCGCGCCGTCGGCACCCCACTTACCACCATGTAGGCGTCGCCGGTGGTCTTGATCTTCTCCAGCCCATGCCGCTCCACCAGCCGGTCGAAGTCGGAGAACACGCGGTTGAGGAACTGCACGAGATCTTCCGGCGTCATGTCGCTCGCCTGCGCCGTGAAGCCCTCCAGGTCGGTGAACAGGATCGACGCCTCATCGTGCCTGTCGGCAATGACAACATTGCCTTCGTTCTTCAGGCGAGCGGCAATGGGGAGAGGCAGGATGTTGGTGAGCAGCCGCTCCGAGCGCTCATACTCGCGCTCGGCCGCGGTTTCGGCGCGCGCGATCTCGCCCAGCACATAGGATGCGATCAGCAGCAGGGTTCCGCAGCTGACTACGGCATTCGTTACAAGGGCCGTGACCATCAGCGACCACGGCAGCAGCCCGGTATCATCGGGGACCGTCAGTTGCATGACAATGATCAGAGCCGCCGCCACGGCCGCGGAGGCTGTCGTCACGACGATGTGCTCGGGGCCGACGTACAGCATGGTGAGCGCCACGCCGAGCAGAAAGTAGAACTGAACGCCGGCGCCGGTGCCGGCCAGGCAAGTGTAGGCGATTGCCTCCAAATAGAACAGGACGAGGGTGGCAACCGGTCCTACCTGAGGGCCCAGGCGATGGAGCAGCGGAACGCCCGCAAAAAGCAGCATCGCGACCATGTGTGCGAGAGCGAACAACCAGAACTGCGTGAAATAGGCGAACGACAGGACGGCGAAAAAGGCGTGGAAGGCCGTGGCGAGCCGGGTGCCGATGTTGACCGTCCGCAGCCGCCGCGCCACCTTCTCCGGGTAGCGCTCGGTGCCGAAGCGGATGTCCAGAAGCAGACGCATCGCCGCGACCCCTCTCCTCTTCGACGTGCAAATTGCGCTTAGCGCCGCATGTCCGCAAGCGGCTGCTTTCCGGACATGCCGCGATGTCCGACTTGAGTCCGTTATGCGCTGAAAAGCGGACATCAGCCAAATGCCCCTGATCGAGTAAAAGCCCGCGGCGATGGAGTCCTAGCTGCGGACAGATTGCAGGAGCACTGCGTTCCTGTGGAAATCAAGGAACTGTTCTTGGCCGCTGGTGAATACACCCACGTTGACGGCTTTTGTGTCGATACCCATCCGTTGAAGTGAGGGACGATGCGCGACCGGCGAAATGATTAGAATGCCGTTGTTTTCAAATCCGATAAACCCACGGTCGAATAGGTGATCGATACTCGGCGTTAGCAGCAATCCATTTTCGCCGTTCAATCTTTCCTCATTTGTCGAGTCGCGCCACGGCTTGCAGTGGCTCGCAACTAGTGGCTCTGCACAATGATTTTGACGGGTTGGGTCCGGCGGTCAGATTAGCTCCGGCAGGTCTTTGGGATCAACGAGGACCTCGATACTGCGAGGTGTCCTGGGCAGCCTTTTGATGAGGCGGGCTCGCTCGAGCGAGAGCACCATTTGGTGAACCGAAGGTGGGCTGACGCGAAAATATTCTTGCATGTCGGTTTCCGCCGGGGTCTGCGGTGCAGCCGCATATAGAGGTGGATGAAGGCAAGGTACTGCCCCTGTTTAAGCGCGAAGGTTTTTGCCGAAAAACTCACGCCGGCCATCCGATTCAGTTGTTCGTGCGTGCCTCATTCAAGTTGCCGCGATCGATTGGATTTCAGGCAAGTTACGCTTCGCCATCATCGGCCGCCGCGCGGTAGCACGAGGGGCGCCGAACTTTAGTGGCCCATTGTCGGGCTTCGCGCCGCTGGCCGGTGAAATCCGTACATTGTCGGGGGCTCACCACAGGCGTATCCTTAAACCAAATCGGAAGGGCTGGTGGCCAACGAAACGCAATATTTCGCCGATCGGTTTGACCCTGCACCCTCGCGTGCGCATGTTGTTGAGCGAATGGGCTAGATCACGTCATTCTAAATTCATCGCCGAGGCCGTGACAATTCAATTTGATTTAGGCTGTCCGGTCATGGTTTGGAAGAAGAGAGACGAAAGATGAGCCCGACCAAATCCGAAACTGACAGCGTCATCGGCAACGCCAGGATCGTGCTAGTGGATCGCGTGATCGAATACGGCTGGATCGCTTTTGCCGATGGCCGCATTGCCGAGGTAGGCGAGGGAAGCGCACCGGCCGGCAGCGAGGATGCCGCCGGCGATTTGATCATGCCGGGTCTGATCGAACTGCACACAGATCATCTGGAAGCGCACTACGTGCCGCGTCCAAAGGTCTTCTGGGATCCGATTGCCTCCGTCATCTCCTATGACGGGCAACTGGCGACCGCCGGGATCACCACGGCGCTGGATTCGCTGCGCGTCTGGCGTGAAGACGGCGCCGAGGAAGTCGACGGCAGGGCAGGCGTGCTGGCCGAGGCGATCACTTCGGCGCGCGATGCGAATTTACTGCGTGCCGATCACTTTCTGCATCTGCGCTGCGAAATCCCGATGCCGAGCGTGGTCGCGGAAGCCAAGGAACTGATCGGACGGCCGGACGTACGGTTGATGTCTTTGATGGATCACACGCCGGGGCAGCGTCAATTCCGCGATGAAGGCAAGTTGCGCGACTATTACCGCGGCAAGGGCGCGGGAATGACCGACGCCGAACTCGATGCGCTGTTCGAAAGGCGTTTTTCCTACCAGAAGGCTTATGCGGCGGCCAACATGCGCGAGATCGTGGCGCTGGCTCGTCAATATGAGATACCGCTCGCCAGCCACGACGACACCACGGAAGAGAACGTCACCGACGCGATCCGCGAGCGCGTATCGGTAGCGGAATTTCCGACCACGATAGAAGCCGCGCGCGGACTGCATCAGGCCGGCATCGGCATTTTGATGGGCGCGCCGAACGTGGTGCGCGGCGGCTCGCATTCCGGCAACATTGCCGCGGTCGATCTCGCCCGCGAAGGGCTGCTCGACATCCTGTCGTCCGACTATATTCCCTCAAGCCTCTTGATGGCGGCGCTGCAATTGCCGCAACGCGTTCCGCCGATTGACCTCGCGTCCGCCATACGTACCGTCACCAAGACACCGGCGGAAGCCGTCGGTCTCGCCGACCGTGGAGAAATCACGGCCGGCCGGCGCGCCGATCTGATCCGCGTGCACCTCGCCGGCGATATTCCAGTCGTGCGCTGCGTCTGGCGCGAAGGACGGCGTGTGGCATGAGCGAAGCACCGGCCATATCAACGGAGCGACCGACGGCGATCGGACCGGGACGGCTGGTTCTGGTGGTCGGCCCCAGCGGAGCCGGCAAGGATACGCTGCTTGGATTGGCGAAGGCGGCGTGCGCGGATGACGCCAATATCGTTTTTCTACGCCGCGCGATCACACGGGCGGCAACCGCGTCGGAAGACAACGAGCAGCTCAGTCCAGGGGCCTTCCGGGAGGCCGCTGAGCGCGGGGCCTTTGCCGTCAACTGGGAAGCGCATGGCCATTGCTATGCTTTGCGCAGCGCTATCGATGACGATATCCGCGCGGGCCGCACCGTGATCGCAAATGTCTCGCGCTCCGTGATCGGCACCTTACGCCGCGCCTACCTCGACGTGATGGTGATCGCGATCACGGCACCGCCCGAAATCCTTGCCGAGCGTCTCGCCTCGCGCGGGCGCGGCAGTGACGGCAAGATCGAGCAACGGCTCGGTCGAACCGTCGACGACGCTTCGGCAACGCCCGATGTCACGATCGTGAATATCAGCAGTGCCGAATATCATGCGCGCCAGCTCGTGCGGATCGTCAAGGGCGATCGCTGGGACCAATAGGCGGGTCCCAAACCGGGAGATAAGTGGATGTCGGCTATCGCGACGGTCGAGCAACTTGAGGCGATCTACAGGCGGCCGAACGACGCTTCCACGGTCAAGGTCGCCGACCGGAGCACGCCATCCTATCGCGTAATGGTCGAGAAGTCGCCGTTTGCGCTGCTCGCGACCTGTGGACCGGAAGGACTGGATTGCCCGCCGCGCGGTGATTTGCCAGGCTTCGTCCGCATTCAAGATCCGAAGACGCTGATGATACCGGACCGCCGCGGCAACAACCGTATCAATTCCTTGCGCAATATCGTGCGCGATCCGAGGGTAGCGCTGCTGTTTCTGATTCCCGGCTCGGGAAGCATGCTGCGTGTCAATGGCCGCGCACAGGTGTCTGCCGATCCCGATCTGTTGGCGTCGTTCAAGGTCGAAGGCAAGGCGCCGCGCACCGTCATCGTCATGACGGTGGAAGAAATCTATTTCCAATGCGCGCGCGCCATCGTGCGTTCCGACCTCTGGAATCCCGACAAGCGGGTCGATCCCAAGAGCTTGCCTACGCCGGGACAAATTCTGGCCGAGATGAGCGATGACCGCGTCGGCGGCGAGCAATACGATCGGGAATGGCCGGAGCGCGCGCGGCAGACGATGTGGTGACGGGTGTTTGGAAAATACCTTAGGCCACGAGGTCCAACAATCTTGACGAGCCTCGAACGAGGACTTTGCGTCCCATCGAGGTAATGACCGGGTGCCCATCGTCCATTGCGGCAAGCTCAAGCGCGACCAGTTGGTCGAGAGCAAATCGAACTCGACGCAAGACGCGCCGGCGCACGAAGCGCCTTCAGCGCCTCCCATTGATCGGGTGTAAGATCATATTCGGATTCCACGCTCATGCTTCCTCGAAGATGCTTCGCGATGCCTCTTACAAACGCCGCATGAAATTGGTGCGACCGTAATGAGTCAGGATTTCGATCTGGCGAGAATGCCGGTGGAAATCATCGCAGGTTGAAAACGATTGTGGCTGGTAACATCATCGTGTGGGGTGGAACGATTTACAGGATTGCGTAGCTCAGACGGGCGAATTGAGCTTCAGCCCGACCGTGCCTGCGACGATCTGTGTCAGGCAAAGGATGCGAACGGGATCGGCCGGTTCGCTGTAGAGGAGAATTCCGACGATGATGGAGCCGGCGGCTCCAATCCCCGTCCAAACAGCATAGGCGGTGCCGAATGGCAGGGAGCGCAGCGCAAGCGCCATCAATCCGAAGCTGAAAGTGATCGCAACCAGGGTTGCAACCGTCGGCCAAAACCGGGTGAGGCCGTCGGAATATTTCAGGCCCAGTGCCCATCCGACCTCAAGCAGGCCAGCGCCAAGAAGTGCGACCCATGCGCTCACGGTGTTCTCGATCCGGGCATCGTTCGCCGCTCCTTTTGAAGCTCGGGTCGGCCCTCCTTGCGTTGTTCGCGCGACAGGGATGTGACAAGCGAACCGCGTATCTTGCGTGATTGCTGGCCGGTTGTCGTAAATGTGTTGCGCTGCGACATGGTTCCAGCGGCGCTCGCAGGGACAGAATCGCTGCCTTTTTCCACACCGCAAATCGTGAGACTCTCGCGCCCCAAGTCTGCTAAGGTCGCCGCGTAAATTGGCTTCACATCGGCTGGAGTGGAGTTCATGAACAAGCTCGCTGAGATTCGCAGTCAGGAATTGATGTGCCGGGAGCGCGCGGCGCACGACGCCGAGCGCAGGGTTTTCTGGCTGGCACAGGCGGAAGAGTGGGAACAGCGCGCACTCGATGAGATTGCGTTTCACTTTAGAGAATGCAATTTCAGTAGCGCCGACACTCAGGCTGCGGCCCGGTAAGGCGCCGGCGCATGGTCGCCACCGTTGGCTCGGCGGAAGAAGCTCAAGATCATACCAGATCACCGCGGCACCGAGGCCGGCGGTAAAAATCCATCGCCCGATCGTGCTCGCAGTCCTGGTTGCTAATGCCCCCGGCCACATCGGGCACGATTGATGGAACGTCGCGCGCCGTCGCCGGTTTCTAGCTCGCGCTGCAGTGCAGGTGTTTGATCAAATCGCCGAGGTCAACAGCTGGTGATGCGGTCCTGCGACCCGCCACAGGCGCAGGATTCGTGCTAGGAACAATTTCAAAAAGCTATCGGTACGAATGACGAAGTCTGGGATCATCGGCGGCATTCTTGCCGCGCTATGCGTCGGCGGCGCGGCCGGTGCATTTGCGGTCGCGTGGCGGCCGGCGATTGCCGCGATCGATCCGCCCAAGCCGCAGTCGTTCGATACCAGTCTGGTCAAACGCGGCCGTGAACTGGCCGCTATCGGAAACTGCGGGGATTGTCACACCGCGCGCGGCGGCAAGAGTTTTGCCGGAGGTGTTCCGGTGCCGACCCCGTTCGGCACGATCTTTTCTACCAACGTCACGCCGGATCCCGAGACAGGAATCGGTCGATGGTCTGAAGCTGCGTTCCGACGTGCCATGCGCTCGGGCGTCGATCGTGACGGCCAGCACCTCTATCCGACATTTCCCTATGATCACTTCACCAATGTCAGCGATGAGGATGATGCCGCGCTCTATGCCTTCCTGATGACGCGGGAGCCGGTTCGCGCGCCGGCGCGCCAAAACCAGCTCGCCTTTCCGCTTGATCATCGCGTCCTTGTCGCCGGCTGGAAGCTCCTGTTTCTGCATCGCGGCACTTACCGGCCCGACAGTACCAAGAGCGCGGAATGGAATCGCGGCGCCTATCTGGTCGAGGGGCTCGCGCATTGCGGCGCCTGCCACACACCGCGCAATGCGCTCGGCGCGGAGCGCACGAGCGCATCATTTGCCGGCGGCGACGTCGACAACTGGCACGCCTATCCGATCAATGCTCAATCTCCGTCGCCGGTGCCGTGGAATAAAGAAGCGTTGTTCGCCTATTTGCGCGACGGCTCGCATCCCGATCACGGCACCGCGCGCGGACCGATGGCGCAAGTGGTCGGCAATCTGTCGGAGGTCGCCGCAAGCGATGTTCAGGCCATCGCGTCCTATATGGCCGATATGTTCGGTGCGCCGACGCCGGACCGCAAGCGGCAGGGCGAGGCGGCCTTGGCGCAAGCCAAATCAGCTCCCGCGCCGGCTTCCCGGGCCAATGCTCCTGGCGGTTCAATCTATGCCGCTGCTTGCGCGACCTGCCATGAGAGCGGGAGGCCGCCGCCTTATGGCGGCATCAATCTCGGATTAAGTACGGCGATCGCAGGTCCCGATCCGCGCAACCTCGCCAATATCGTGCTGTCCGGCGTTCGTTCGGTCGAAGGCGAGCGCAGCCCGATCATGCCGGGCTTTGCCGCGAGCATGAGCGATGCGCAGGTTGCGGCGTTGTTGAATTTCCTGCGATCACGATTCAGCAACCAGCCGCCATGGGCCGGCGTTGAAAGAACCGTCGAGGAAGCACGCCGCGCTGATACCACCTTTCTGCAGACCTTGGCGGGGCCGCGCCATGCTGCCGCAGAGGCAAGCCAGCGAGACAAGCCATGATGATATTGAAGGTCAATGGTCTGACACATCAGGTCGATGCGGAGGCGGATACGCCGCTGCTCTATGTGCTGCGCGACGATCTCAAGCTCAACGCCGCCAAATTCGGCTGCGGGCTTGGCCAGTGCGGTTCGTGCACGGTGATGGTCGACGGCAAGGCCGTGCAGTCCTGCGTGACGCCGCTGGTACTGCTTGAGGGCAAGCAGGTGACGACGCTTGAGGGTCTGGGCACGATATCGGAGCCGGCGCCGATCCAGCGCGCCTTCATGGAGGAGCAGGCGGCGCAATGCGGCTATTGCATTGCTGGGATGATGATGCGGGCACAGGCGCTGTTGCAAAGGAATTCGAAGCCAACCGATGAAGAGATACGCGCCGAGTTGCAGCCCAATCTCTGCCGCTGCGGCACCCATATGCGGATCCTGCGCGCGGTCCGCCGCGCCGCCAGGCTGATGGACACCGCCGATGCTTCGCCGGCCAACCATGGAAGCACACCATGAACGCCCCCGTCATCCTCGATCGTCGCCGCGTGCTTGCGGGCGGAGGCGCGCTGATTGTCAGCTTCTCCCTGTCGGGCGCATTTGCGCAGGATCAAGCCGCCTCGGTTCCGGCACCGAAGCCTCCGGGGAGCCTCGCGACGACGCCATACCTCAATTCCTGGATAAGGATCGATGCCGACGGTTCCATCACGGTGTTTACCGGCAAGGCCGAGCTCGGTCAGGGTTTCAAGACCGCGTTTCAACAGATCGCCGCCGAGGAACTTGACGTTGCCTTTGCATCGCTGAAGGTCGTCACCGCCGATACCGGTCTCACCGCCAACGAGGGCTACACCTCCGGCAGTCATTCAATGCAGGACAGTGGCACGGCGATCCAGAACGCCGCCGCGCAAGTGCGCGCGCTTCTGATAGCGGAAGCCGCAAAACGCCTCGAACTGCCGGTTGAGAATCTGCGGACCGAAGATGGCGCGGTAGTGTCGCCGGACGGACGGCGGCTCGGTTACGGTGAATTGGTCGCAGCCGACATGCTGCATGTGCAGGCGCAGGCGAATGCGAAGCTGAAGGACCCCGCGACATTTAAGGTGATGGGCCAACCACTTCCGCGTGTCGATATCCCGGCCAAGGTGACCGGTGGTGCGGCCTATGCTCAGGATATGCGGCTGCCCGCCATGGTGCATGCGCGGATCGTGCGGCCGCCGAGCTACGGCGCGCAATTGATCGATTGCGATCCTTCTGCGATCGAAAAAATGCCCGGCGTGGTCAAGGTGGTGCGCGACGGCAATTTCCTCGCCGTGGTCGCGGTTAAGGAATTTCTGGCGGTCAAGGCGATGAATGCGCTTGGCGCGGCCGCGAAATGGAAGGAGACGGCAGGCCTGCCGAAGCAGGACGATTTGGCCGACGTCCTGATCAAACTGCCGTCGCAGGATTCGACGATCTTTGAGCGTAGCGATCCATCGGCGGTCGGCGGCAAGACGATCGAAGCAACTTACACACGGCCTTACCAGTCACATGGATCAATCGGGCCGTCCTGCGCGCTTGCGCAATTCTCAGACGGAGTGATGACGGTTTGGACCCATACGCAAGGCGTCTATCCAGATCGTGCCGGCATCGCGCAAATGCTGAAGATGCAGCCTTCGAGCGTTCGGCTGATTCATGTCGAAGGCTCCGGATGTTACGGCCATAACGGCGCCGACGATGCGGCGGCCGACGCGGCGTTGATCGCCCGCGCAATGCCCGGCGTGCCCATACGCGTGCAATGGATGCGCGAACAGGAGCATGCCTGGGAGCCCTATGGCCCGGCGATGGTGACGAAGCTGAAAGCCTCGCTCGACGAGGCCGGCAGGATCGCCGACTGGAATTTCGAGGTCTGGAGCAACACCCATTCGATGCGGCCGGGTGGCGCCGGCTGCATGCTGGCAGCGCAGCATATGGCGCAATCCTTCGCGGTACCGGCGCCAAAGCCCTTGCCGTTGCCGGAAGGGGGCGGCGACCGCAACGCGATCCCGATCTACACATTCCCCAATGCCCATGTGATGCATCACTTCATCCCGGCGATGCCGCTTCGGATTTCCGCGATGCGCGCACTCGGCGCTTATCACAATGTGTTTTCGATCGAGAGTTTTATGGACGAGCTGGCGCTGGCTGCGGATACAGATCCCGTCGAATTCAGGCTCAAGCATCTCGACGATCAACGCGGTCGCGACGTGATCGAAAAGGCCGCGCAAGGTTTTGGCTGGCAGAAGGGAGAAAAGCCGCCGCCGGACCGCGGTTTCGGCTTTGCTTTTGCGCGCTACAAGAATCTCGCGGCCTATTGCGCCATTGCGAGCGAGGTTGAGGTCAACCGCGAGACCGGGCGTCCGCGTCTGATACGCGCGGTGGCGGCGGTCGACAGTGGACAGGTGGTCAATCCGGATGGGCTCATCAACCAGATCGAAGGCGCGATCGTGCAGTCGATGAGCTGGACGCTTTACGAGAGCGTGACCTTCGACGATACCAGGATCACCAGTATCGACTGGCAGACCTATCCGATCCTGCGCTTCGACGCGGTCCCCGACAGCATCGAGGTGCATATCATCAACCGGCCCGGCCAACCGTTCCTCGGCAGCGGCGAAACCGGGCAGGGGCCGGCCGCCGCATCGATCGCCAACGCGATTGCCAGTGTGACGGGAAAACGGCTCCGCAACCTGCCGCTGACCCGCAAGCGGATCAAGGACGCGATCGATGCGTAAACACTGCTATACTGGCGCTCGCGACCAGAGCGCACCTCGCCGACAATTGCCTTTCTTTTCGCATCTCAAATAAGGAGCAAATCCAATGACGCATGCCATCCGCTTTCACAAACCCGGCGGGCCCGATGTGTTGATCTGGGAGGAAGTCCAGGTCGGCAAGCCCGGTCCCGGGCAAGCGCGCATCCGCCACACCGCGGTCGGTCTGAACTTCGTCGACATCTATAACCGTTCGGGGCTTTATCCGGTCCAGTTGCCGAGTGGGCTGGGCGGTGAGGGCGCAGGCGTGGTCGAGGAAATCGGCCCCGGCGTCACCGATCTGAAACCAGGCGATCGGGTGGCTTACGGCGCCGCGCCGATCGGCGCCTATGCCGAGGCGCGGTTGATCCCCGCCGATCGACTGCTCAAGCTGCCAGATAGCATCGACGACAAGACCGCGGCGGCGATGATGCTGAAGGGCCTGACGACGCAATATCTGATCCGCCAGACCTATCGCGTCAAATCCGGCGACACCATCCTGCTGCATGCGGCGGCCGGCGGTGTCGGCACGATCTTGAGCCAATGGGCGAAGCATCTCGGCGCCACCGTGATCGGCACCGTCGGCAGCGACGAGAAGGCAAAACTCGCCAAGGCCCACGGCTGCGCCCACACCATCGTCTATACCCGCGAAGATTTTGTGAAGCGCGTCGAGGAGATCACGGAAGGCAAGAAAGTGCCTGTCGTCTATGACTCCGTCGGCAAGGATACCTTCTTGAAATCGCTGGACTGCCTGGCGCCGCTCGGGGTCGCAGCCCTGTTTGGCCAGTCTTCCGGCAACGTCGAGCCGCTCAACCTTGGCCTGCTCGCGCAGAAGGGATCGCTCTACGTGACCCGCCCGACGCTCAACACCTATGCCGCCAAGCACGAAAACCTCGTCGCCATGGCAAAGGAGCTGTTCGAGGTGGTGCAGTCAGGCGCGGTCAAGATCGAGGTCCATCAGACCTATCCGCTGAAGGACGCCGCCAAGGCGCATGCCGATCTCGCCGCGCGCAAGACCACGGGATCGACGGTTTTGACGGTCTGAGACCCGACGCATTTG
Organism: uncultured Alphaproteobacteria bacterium; assembly: GCA_963769365.1. GTDB lineage: Bacteria > Pseudomonadota > Alphaproteobacteria > Rhizobiales > Xanthobacteraceae > Bradyrhizobium. Next base: position 221,294 of record CAVYLU010000003.1, read on the forward strand.
CAAGCTGAGAAGAGGCGGGCAGGTTTTGCCCGCCTCTCTTGCTGGCGGCTGCGCGGAATATCAACTAAACGCAGGTGGACGTGGTTTTTGCCGGTGAGGCAAGGGGCGTCGATGGCACGCGTACTCATCCTGTTGCCCGCGCGGGATTTCGACCCGAGCGAAGCCGCCCTGAGCTGGCGGGTGCTGACGAACACACGTCACGCCGTCCATTTTGCCACGCCCGACGGACGGGCCGCGATCGCCGACGACATGATGCTGACCGGCCAAGGCCTCGATCCCTGGGGCGCCATTCCGCTGTTGCGGAATCTGCCGCTGATCGGGCGCTTGATGCGGGCCAATCGCGAGGCACGGAAGGCCTACGCTGAAATGATCGCTGACCCGAACTATCTTGCGCCACAGCGCTGGGATGCCGTCGATCCTGCGGCGTACAATGCGCTGCTGCTGCCGGGCGGGCATCGAGCACGAGGCATGCGCGACTACCTCGAAAGCCAAATCCTGCAAAGGCTTGTTGCGCATTTCTTCGATGCGCAGAAGCCGGTGGCGGCGATCTGCCACGGCGTGCTTCTGGCGGCGCGCAGCATCTCGAAACGAACCGGGCGTTCGGTTCTATGGGGATATCAGACCACTGCGTTGACCTGGGCGTTCGAACGCAGCGCGTGGTCGGTTGCGCGTATCACCCAATTCTGGGATCCGAACTACTATCGGACCTATCTGGAGCAGGCCGGCCAACCCGAAGGCTTCATGTCGGTGCAGCAGGAAGTGACGCGCGCGCTGGCGCGTGCCGAAGATTTCCGCGATGTGCCCAGGGATGACCCCGACTATCGCCGCAAGACTTCAGGCCTGGTGCGCGATACCATGGACGACGCGACACCGGCCTTTGTGGTTCGGGATCGCAACTACGTTTCGGCGAGATGGCCCGGCGATGCCCACACATTTGCAAAGACGTTTGCAGGTTTGCTGAAATAGCCAACATCAGGACCCGGCTCAGTGAAAATTTTCATCGTCCTCGCGCATCCCGAGCACCAGAGTTTCAACGGAGCCATGTTCCGGACTGCGGTCGATACGCTGTCCGCCGCGGGCCACGAGATCAAGGCATCGGATCTCCATGCCATGCAGTTCGACCCGGTGTCGGGAAGGCACAACTTCCTGTCCGCCAAGAATCCGGATTATTTCAAGCAGCAGATCGAGGAGCTGCACGCGACCGAAACCTGATTGCTTTGCCGGGGAGATCGAGAACGAGATCCAGAAGATCGAATGATGCGACCTGATGATCTGGCAGTTTCCACTGTGGTGGTTCGCTCTGCCCGGCCCTCTCCAAGGGCTGGGTCGATCGTGTGTTCGCGATGGGACGGACCTATGGCGGAGACAGGATTTATGCCAACGGCGTATTCAAAGGCAAACGCGCGATGCTTTCGCTGACGACAGGTGGTTCCGCGCCGGCCTACGCGAAAGGCGGCTTCAATGGCGACATTCACGCCATTCTAAGACCGATCCAGCGCGGCATGCTGCAATTCGTTGGCTTCGAGGTGCTCGCGCCGCAGATCGCTTACGGACCGGTCAGACTGCAACCGGGCCAGAGGACCGAACTGCTTACCGCTTACGCCCAGCGCCTCAAAGATATTGCAAGCGAAACGCCGGTCGATATCGGAATCTATTGAGTTGCGGTGTCGACGGGCCGCTCGGCGTTCACCAGCGCGCCATCGACATGAGATGGCGGATGATTCCGGGGATGCCGGCGTGATGATAGCGGCGAGCGTGCGTTCGCGGGGTGGGCTGCTGGTCGGAAGCAGCCGGCCCATCGGGAGACGGCCCCGCGCGGGCTGGCCCGATCGCCTCGAACTGGGCCCTCTGCTCGTCGCTTAGCTTTCCGTAGAAGTCGTCCAGTGCCGCCCGAACGCTCTTGACCGCCTGCAGCATGTTGTCGAGCCGATTGGCGATGGCTTCAAGCCGCGCTGGCGGCGTGATTGGTTCCGTGGTCGGGCAGGAAGCCTTCAGCATATCCACCGCCTTTGCACTGGCCTGCTGCAGCGCCGCGAGGCTCGCGTGTTGCGCTTCGGTCGGATGAACCCGCGCTTCGATCTCGGCCGCCGGCCACTCCGGCACGCTCGCTTGTGCGGTTCGGCAGTCCTGGACGAGCGAGCCGTTGCGGCTTCGCGTGGCCTCGGCATTGCGCTGATCTTGTGCAAGCGCGTTCAACCGTGCTCGCTGTTCATCGCTCAGGAGGTCGTAAAATTTCTGCAGAGGCGGCCGAACGGTCTCAACCGCCGATATCATGGCCTCGATCCGCTGCTGCATGGCTGCGAGCCGTCCGGGCGCCGTCAGCGATATCTGGGTTGGGCAGGCGGCCTTGATGTCCTGCGCCGCCTTCATGGAGGCGTCGGCGAGCTGATCCAGTGCGGCACGCTGGGCGTCATTCGGCTGAATGACTTGTTGGATTTGATCGATCGGCAGGCCCGCGATCTCGCGGCTATCGTCGCCGCACAGTGGCGCCAATTGCCCTGACGTTGCGGTGGGGGCTGTCGCGGCGCCGCGCACTCGTCCAACCGTGACCTGAGATCCTTCGCCAGGTCCACCGCCGCCCGGAGGCAAATAGGCTGCCAGGTCATCATAGCCGTAGGGCGCGAACACGCCGGCATAAATGTCATTATAGCCGTAATCCCAGAACAGCGGATCGTATCCATAGCCCCACAGGGTGTAGTCATAGATGTCGTAATAGGCGAGCGGCCAGAACAGCGGCCCGACCCAGCCGAATCCGCCGTGGCGGTGCCGCCACCATCCGTGGTGGTCATGGTCGCCGCGGCCGGCGTGCCATCCCGCGGTGGCGGCGGTCGCCACAAGTTGAGCGCGGGCATTTGGATTGCGCAGCGCGGTGTGGTTGTGCAGCATGCCGGCGACCGAGCTTGAATTCAGCGCGTTTCGTATGGAGTTCGATTTTATGGCCGCGGTCCGACTCGGGCCGATGCTCACGTTGGCATTTTTGACATTTCGGCTGATCGCCGCATTTGATCGACTGATCGCGGCGTTACCATTTGACTTCAGCGCTGCGGCCCGGTTCGGATTGCTGCGAGCCGCAATCGAACGCTGGCTGTGGAAAGCGGGACGCGCTGCAAAGTGCGATATCGCCGGCCTGCTGGCGAAGCGAGGCGCGCCGCCGACACGAACGCCGCCCAAGCGTGGCCCGCCGCCGCCACGCATGCCGCCAATAGCCGGCCCACCACCGATCCGGGGCGCTCCGCCAAAATGCGGCCCGCCGCCGCCACCGCCCATGCGCATTCCGCCGCCGCCGATATGTCCGCCGCCTCCGATGGCATGCGGAACTCCGCCGCCACCGCCGCGACCTCCACCTCCGCCTCCGCCTCCGCCGCCTCGTCCGGGCGCCGCATAGGCAGCGCCCGCGAGAGCGGCGATCACGGCGGCAACAGTGAAAATCTTGGCGTTTGAGAAGGCTTTGACGTTTGACATGGCGTACCCTCGGGCGCCCCCCAAACTTCCCCAATGCGGGTAACTCAACCGGACGTCGACAATAACCCTCGCACGGCGCCAAAGGTTCCCGCGCAGCGACGCGAACGGCTTCGAAGCGGACGGGGGGCAGTCGCATCGCAACAGGGCTCGCGGGCCCCCCACGAAGAAGCTTACTGAGAGCTTTCAGGTCTGCCGCGCGGCATTTCTTGCAAAGGCGCTGCTATACCGTCTCATGCTTTCGCAAATCCCGCGCGTGATCGAACTCGCCGGCTTGCAGGTCGGCCTCGGACGTGGCGATGTCGGGAAGGGCGGCCTCGCTCAAAATGTCGGCGGTGATATCTTCCACCGAGCTATCCACGATTTCGTGGATGAAGCTGATATTGTATTCGCCGGACGCCACGCGCGAAATCACTTCGCGTTTCGTGATCTCGGGATCCACCACGGCCTCGCGGCCGCGCCGCCCGTAGTCGATCATCACGACGAAATACTGCATGCTCGCTATCGGGCTTCGAACGCGGCAACTACTTACGAAAATCGGAAGCCAGTCAAGCTTAAAATTCAGTAAATCAGAAACTGCTCTCTCGCGCTGGCGGCGAGGCGAGAATCACCCGGCATGGCTCACTTCGTCCCCTTCATTTCCCGGGGGTGAGCCCCAATATGCGGCCTGGTGCCCTTGCGCGACCGGGCTGCGCCTTTGGCCCGCAGCCTCTCGATCTGGCCTCTTGGCAGGGTAACGCAGATCTCCCCGATCCATTCCAGCTTCACCCCGTTGATCGGCTTGGCGTTAAAGCTCGTAAGATTGACCAAAGTGGGGGTTTTTCCGCGCTCGATAGTCTTCAAATAGCGCTCGCCGGTCTTCAGCCTGACCGCGGCCTCTTCGCCGTGAAAGCTCGAAACCGGATGGCGCTGCTCCCTGTAAACCACGATAATGTCGCCGTTTTCGTATTTGGGCAGCATGGAATCGCCGGCGACTTCAAAGGCGATGGTTTCCTCCCCAATAGGGAAGGGCAGCTCGATCTCGCCCAGCCCCTCGGGCGGAACCTGTTCGTGTTCCGGCTCGATGACCGCGCCGGCGCCAACCCGCCCCATGATCGGCACCGAATTCAGCTCAAGATAATCGATGATCAGCGCAATTTCCGCCGCCTTGATCAGGCGGATTCCGGAAAATATCTCGGAAACCGCGCCCGGACGAACGCCCATCGCCTTGGCGAGACCGCCCTTGGTCTTGCCCGGCTTCTCAAGCCCCCGCTCGATCGCTTTGACATCCAGCATGCCGCTATAGTTCTGAATCCCGGAAACGAAAGCAATTCCGAATTTAAGAAATCTGGCTTGACTTTAAATTACGAATATCAGAAGATACGGCCATGAACCGTGTAACTGCCACCAAGCGGGCGGCGAGGTCAAGCTGGCCGCGATGGCGGGCGCTGTGCTGTCGGCGCCGTACCGGTGGCGGCAGGAAAAGTCCAGCGGTGGTACCGGCGGCCTGGTTCCGCAGGCGACACTAGCATCGGGTGACTTTTTCCGCCCTTGGTATAATCTCCTTATCTTTAGCGAGGAGATTTCTGATGCGCAAAATCGTGCTCGTTGCCGCCGCCGCAACCTTGGCGGTTGCGTGCGAGGCTGCCTACGCCCAAGACCAGCCGACAATCGAGTTCGCGCAGGCCACGACCACCGCGCCTGCCGATCCCGCGCCAGCCGCTCCTGCGGCTGCGCCGACCACCGCCCAACCGGCTCCCGCGGCGCAGGCGGCACCGGACGCTGCTCCGACCGCGAAAGCCAAGCCCGCGAAGAAGCGCGTCGCCAAGCGCCGCTCCTGGCAATCGGATGAAGCAAAAGCGCGGAGCATCGCCGCGAAATATGGCGTCACCTGGTAGGGTAGCGGGCGCACCGCGCATCGTGCTCTCGTCGTCGAAACGATGCAGCGGGGAGCGCAGGCGGGCGATGGGCGTGCGCGGCGGCGTGGCCTCAGTGCCGTTGCGAGGTCGCCTGCGGTGTAGCGGAATCTTGATCTGTCGCGCCGGAATGTGTCGCATCGTACTGCAGCCACAGCTCAAGCAGAGCGAAGAAAGCCACCGCCGCGCCTATGCCGATGCTGTAATGCATGGCGCGCGTGTGGGCGAACCCCAGCACCCATGGAGAAATCACCAGCCAAAGGCCGACGGCAACGTTGGCCCATTCTTCCCAATTGGCGTAGGCGGCAATCGCCACGAGCGACACAGCGGCAATCACGATGCCGCCGGCCCACAAATCCATTTTCGCAGCGCCGTTACTGAACTTGAACAGCCACGGCGATGCAAACAGCAGTACCGCAAGCAGCAGGTTATAAAGGTCAAGGACGGACTCGCGTCGCCATGTTCTCTTCATGAAGGGCCTCCCGCCGAATAACTGGATCGGGGGGAAACTCCATGTTTCTGACTGGGTTCCGCCCAAGTTGGACGCCGACGGGTAGACTTTGGTGGCATAAGCCGGTCTGCTGGATCGGCACGCAAGGCTGACCGAATTGGTCAGAACGGACCGGCGCTGAAATTGAGCGGTTGCACCACATCGTAAGACGCTTTCGTCAGCGGCACGGCATAGTTGACCGTCAGCGCGCCGAACGGGGAAGCCCAGGTCAGGCCGACGCCAGCCGAAGAGCGCACCACGTTGGTGTTGGCAACCTGCAACGATTGCGCCGAGCCGGGAAAGGCGGTCGGCCCGCTATAACGAAACACGCTGCCGGCATCGACAAAGGCGGAAGCCCGCAAACCGTATTCCTGCGGTATGCCGGGGATCGCGCTTTGCAGTTCCGCTGTCGTCGCCCAATACATGCTACCGCCGACATTATCCATGGTGGTGCCGGGCGTGAGATCGCGGGGGCCGAATCCGTTGGGCGCGAAGCCGCGCACCATGCTCGGGCCGCCGAAGAAGCTATTGGTCAGCGGCACCTGCTGGCCACCCCAACCGGTGATGTAGCCGCCCTGTCCACGGACGAGGCCGACCAGATCATTGTTGATCGCCTGATAGTAACGCACGTCCTCGCTGGTGCGCAGGAATTTTACGTCGCCGCCGAGGCCGGCGAGGTCCTGCCGGAGCTGCGAGTTGACGCCGTTGGTCGGACTCTTGGTATTGTCGAGGGTGTTGTAGGTGACGGTATCGCCGACCGCCGAAACCCATTGCGGGCCAGCGGCCGCGGCCTGCTGGATCGGCAATGATGGTGTCGCGGCAAGCGATGTTGGATTGAGCGTGACGTTCTGGTTATAAATCGAGTAGCGCCACTGCACGCTGGTCTGCTCGTTGATCGGCATGCCGACCAGAAAGTTCGTGCCATAGGTGTCGACGCCATAAGACTGATAGCCGTTGGCCACGGTTTGCTTGCCGAACAAATCGATGCCCGCCGAAACACGGTTGCCGAAGAAGGAGGGATCTGTGGCCGCTAAATCGACGCCGCGCGCGTACTGGCCGTAGCTGAAGGTGGACTGCAAGACGGCGCCGGTGCCATAGAAATTGCGATCGCCCAGTTTGACCTCGCCGAGCCATCCGTCGGTCGTCGAGTAACCGCCGGCAAAGTTCAAGTCACCGGTCGCTTGATCGACGGCCTCGACATCGAGCACGACGCGATCGGATGACGAACCCGGCCTGGTCGAAATCTTGACCGCCTTGAAGTAGTTCAGATTCTTCAGCCGCCGCTCGGCGCGGTCGATCAGGGTCTTGTTGTAAGCGTCGCCTTCGCCGAAATCGAACTCACGGCGGATCACGTAGTCGCGGGTGCGGGTGTTGCCGTGGATTTCGATGCGCTCGACATAGGTCCGCTGTCCTTCGTCGATCACGAACGCGACGTCGGTGCGCAGCGCTATGGCATCGCGCGTGATGCGGGGCTCGGCATGCGCGAAGGGGTAGCCGAGCTTCGCCATCTCGACGGCGAGCGCCTCGGTGGTCTTGTCCAGCGTACTGCCGTCGAAGACCGCGCCGCTGCGTGCCAGCAATAGACGCCGCAGCTTTTCGGTATCCATTCCCGGAACGTTGCAACTGAGGCTGATGTCGCCGAAATGAAAAAGCCGTCCTTCGTCGATGACGAATGTCAGCGTGAACCCTTTCGTCGCGGGATCGTATTCGGCACGCGCCTCACTCACGCTGGCGTCGGCATAGCCGTGGTTACGATAGTAAAACCGCAATTGCTCGCGGTCCTCGGCGACCCGGTCGGGGTCATAGACATCGCCGCCGGTCAAAAAGCTCAGCATATTGGTCGCGGAGGTCTTGATCACGGCTGCAAGTTGGCGCTTGCCGAACACGTGATTGCCGACAAAGTTGATCTGCCGCACGGTGGTCTTCTTGCCCTCGGTGATGGTGAAGACGAGATCGACGCGGTCGCTGCCGCGGTCGATGATTTCGGGCACCACGCCGACGTCGTCGCGCCCGGCATGCCGGTAGGCTTCCATGATGCGGCCCACGTCGGCCTGCACCGTAGTGCGCAACAGCGAGCCGCGCGCCTTGGACTGAACGACGCCGGAAAGCTCGGTGTCCTTGATCTTCTTGTTGCCCTCGAAGGCGACGCGGTCGAGCAGCTTTGCTTCGGTCAGGTGGACGACTACTTTGTCGCCGGCCCGCTCGATAGCGACCTTATCAAACAGCCCGGTCGCGATCAGCGCCTTCAGCGCCGCGTCCAACGCCGCGGCATCGAGTTGGTGGCCTGGCCATGCATGGAAGTAGGAACGTACGGTATCGGCCTCGACCCGGCGATTACCTTCCACAATGATGGTCTCGCGCCCTGTCGCGCCGGCATCATCGGAGGCGAGCGCCGGCGCGGCGAGCAGCGCGGACGCAGCGACCAGCAGTGCAGCCACTGCTCGCCCCTGGCGGTGTTGCCAATCCGGTGCCCTGCAATTCGTCGCCACGTCCCGCCTGTCCCTTCAAGGCTTGTGAGGCAAGGATCGAATTGCCTGCGCAGGGCAAAAGAATGTCGGACCTGGGGTCAGTTGCGGGCCAATGGTTACCACCGCCACAATCGTTAACGAGGCCACAATTTCGACGCGGCGCCGCACCAAATCTTTCTCATAGCCGCTTTAAATGCTGGCTAGCCAAAACATAGGGAAACGTTTGCGGCCCGCGAGACCGCAGCCGTGGACTGCCGTGGGAGCACTGCATGCGTCGCGTAGCCCTGTTTGCCGTTTTACTCGCGCTGGTCACGCCAGCGCGCGCCGCGGTCACGCCCGAAATCGATCCGCGGGCTTCGCTTAGCGTGGTCCAGCAATGGATCTACAATTACCGCGCCAAGCCCGATTACGCCCATGTGCCAGCCGCCGTGCGGGTGTTGTTCCATTCGCAAACTTTCAAGGAGCCGGAGAATGCCGGCATCTATCTCGGCTTCATCGCCGGCGCGATCGGATCGAATCCCGCGAAGGCCGAACAGCTCGTCAACAGCTTTTTTCCGGTACCACCGGAAGACGAGTGGGTGATCGTGCGCGCTATTGCCTATTCGGGGCTACCGGACTGGCGGAATTTGCTGCGCAGGGTCGCGCCGAAAATGCCGGGACGCCGGATGATGATCGACAGTTACCTTGGCGGCACGCTGCCAATCCTGACCGACATTCCGCTCGAGGAAACCAAGCCCGGGATGATGGACAAGCTGCGCGGGGTTTTCACCAAGAATCCCTTCGCGAAGGACGAGAAGAAGCTCGACACGACGCTCACCTACGCCGGCAATCAGGACCTTTTGGATACGTTGTGGGGGTATTATTTCGCGACCGGCTCGCATCTGCCGATTCTGCGCATCATGCAGATGCTGCCCTGGTCCAAGAGCCGCGATACCGTCGACAAGCTGACGGTCGGCAGCATGGCGCGCTACACGCTCGCAAGCTACGCCGTGCGCGATGCAGGATTGCGTGAATTCTTGCGCGGCGAACTGCCGAACCAGCCGGCGCCGATCAAGGCGCCGCTTACCGAAGTGATCCAGGCTGCCGATACCGTCCAACTCGGCGCCGTCCGCAAGGATGCGCTCGCGGCGGTCGAGGAGTTCAAGGCCAAAGGCTCCGACGCGCGGCGCAATCTCGACTTCTGGGGTCAGGTCGGCGTCGGCGCGGTCGCGCTGGGCTGCGTCTCGGCGGCAGCGCTCGGGCAGGTCGCGATCGGCATCCCCTGCGTGATCGGCGGCTCGGCGTCGCAAGGCCTGCTGTCGTTCTGGGAAAAGCAGCAATGATCTGCACGAGCGATAGACACGAGCTTGCTGCATGAAAATGCCGCTCGCGATCCCGTTAAACCGAGGTCGGCGAGCGGCAGCAATCTACGTCACGGACAGCCGGCGACGATGTCCTTTATTGCTGCACCGGCGTCTTCGCGTGATGGACCCGGGCCTTCGAGTGAAGGGCCTTCGGCGCGTAGGCCAAGGCACTTCTGGTATCGGCGAGGAACGGATCCCGATAGCAATCGCCGCCACGGCCGGAAGACATATCTTGACATTGGGCCAGGGTATCAAAGCTGCAGGACACGACGGCGGAGGTCACGTCCTTACGGCAATATTCGCCCGCTGCAGCCGGCGTCGCCATCGTGACGAAGGCCAGCGCGCATAGCGCGGTGATCGGCGCAATGCTGGTTTTCAAAAGCTGTTTCATGTTGCTCTCTCTGTGCTGGTTTTTGGTCTTTGCCCCACGACACGCACATGGGATACGGGGGGAGTCGGCGCTATCGCCGCCAAAAAAAAGCAAAGGAATTCCTGTTTGCCACTCGGCACGGAAACGAAACGCACCTGGCGTAGCCTCGTTGCAGCAGGATTTGACACCAATGAATCAAGTACGGTCGCGGCTGATATAATTTCATGGATGCATGGCTGATGCGCGCGACGATGATTTCGAGCCTCCGATCTTGCCGGCCGCATTTCCGATGATAGCTGCGCGGGATTGCGCAAAAATAAAGGGGGCCGAAGCCCCGTTTTTCCCAAGGTCAGAATTAGAAGCGCCAATAACGCCAGAGGCGCCTGCGATTGCTGTGTCGAAGCGATCTACCGGCGACAGGAAAAATTCATCTAAGACAAATCGATGATAGCATCCGCTTCGAGTTCAAGCCGGCGAAGGCAGTTGGCCAGACAACGGAGGAGGAAATCATGGGTTTCATCAGCATTGTCTTCATCTTGCTCATCCTCTATGCGATCGCTTCGCTGCGGGTGTTGAAGCAATATGAGCGCGGCGTGGTATTTTTCCTCGGCAAATTTGAGGGCGTGCGCGATCCGGGGCTCACGCTGATCTTCATTCCGGTGCAGCAGATGACGCGCGTATCGTTGCGCACCGTCACAATGCAGATCCCCTCGCAGAAGATCATCACCAAGGACAACGTATCGATCGATATCGCGGCGGTCGCTTACTACCATATCACCGATCCGGAAAAGTCGGTGATCGTGATCGAGAACGTCTACAACGCGATCAACCAGATCAGCCAGACGACCGTACGCAATGTGGTCGGCCGCTTCAGCCTCGATCAGTTGCTTTCGGATACTGCCAGCATCAACGACCAGATCAAGAACGTCATCGATCAGCACACCGAGCCCTGGGGCACCCAGGTCACCGCGGTCGAGATCAAGGACATCACGTTGCCTGACAACATGCAGCGGGCGATGGCCAAGGAGGCCGAGGCCGAGCGCGAACGCCGCGCCAAGATCGTCGCCGCCGAGGGCGAATACCAAGCCGCGGTCAAGCTCGGGCAGGCCGCCGACATCATCACCCAACATCCGGTCGCGTTGCAGCTCCGCACCCTGCAGACCATGGCGGAGATCTCGGTGGAGAAGAACTCCACCATCATCTTTCCCGCACAGTTCATGTCGACGGTGCAGGAGGCGATCGCCCAGATATCGAAGGATACGACGTCGAAATAGGAGGCCAGCCGCTTGATGGGCGGGTGGTTCCTAGGCATACTTTCGACCTCATCGGGTCCGCCCGGTCGAAATTCGAGGTGTCCTGACGTTGCGGGCTGAACGGTTCGCAGACGGTTACTGCGCGGGCTGAAATTGGAGGATAGCGACCATGATCGAACCGAAACTGGAAGTCCCGGCTGAATTGCGCGACCTCGCCGAAAAGACCATCGATCAAGCGGAAAAGGCGTTCGGGATGTTTTTTGACGCCGCAAGCAAATCGATGGCGTCGGTCCCGGGCTCGGGCAGCGAAATGTCCAAGCAGGCGCTGTCGTTCACTGAACAGAACATGAAGGCGGCTTTTGAGCATGCGCGAAAGCTGATCCATGCCACCGACTTGCAGGAAGCGATGCGCATTCAATCGGAATTCTTGCGCAGCCAGTTCACCAACGCGGGCGAACATATGAGGCAGATCACCGGCGGCGTCATGTCCGCCGCCAGTGACGCGACCAAAGGCAAATTCTAGGCGGCAGCGGCGCAGGATCCAAAGCCATGCCGTTCGTGCTCATAAAATAGTCTTGCGTCGCCCGGCGCGGGGGACTTCAATCAACATGCAGGTCCATGATGGGCCACCGAGCGAATGCGCTCGCCGTCCGTCATCCTTTCTGCTGATCCCTGTCGGTTCAGGCCGGCAGGGATTTGCGTTTCAGATTTGGGTTTAGGCCGCGCCCTTAGTAGTCGCCGGGGTTGGCAATCATCGGCTGCGTGGTGTCCGCGGGCGCAAGGTCGCTCGAGGCGCTGTCGCCCAGGAATTGATCGAGCGCCGACTGGATCTTCTCTTTCACGGAATTAGGCCCGCGGTCGCTCAGATCGGTGTGCTGCGCGCCGGTATTAACGATGTCGATCCCACCCGCCTTGGCTTGCTCCGGGGTCGGCAGCACGCCCGGATCGGTCTTGAAGCGCGGGTCCTTTGAACGGAACGACAGGATCTTCATCTTGTCGCTGCGCACGAACGGGACACGCAGATTGTCGAGCGTGATCACCTTTGATACCAGCTCGGGATGTTGCTTGGCGCAGTACATCGCTACGTCACCGCCATTCGAGTGTCCGACCAGTGTCAGGTGATTGTAGTCGGCGTTGGGTTGTAACTTTTGCAATTCGCCGATCACGAACAGGATATTGGCTTCGCTGCGCTGGTAGACGCCAATCCGGCCGACATAGGGCATGCCGATCTTGGTCATCAGCGGCGGATCGCTCGGCAGGTCCTGCTGGATACTGGCCACCAGATATCCCCGCGCAGCCAGCACGTTGGCGAGGAATGAATACTCGGTGTTCCTGACGGTATTGCCGTTGCTGATGACGGCAACCGGAAGTTTCCAGAAGCCATTATCGGCCTTCACCTCGTAATCGCGGCGCACCGCGAGATCGACCGAGACCGGCCGCTGCCGGGTCGCGTCAAAGAGGTTCAGCGTCTGGTGCCGGATGGCCCATTTGCTGATGGCAAAATATTCGCCGCCCGCGAGAACGCAAAGGCAGGCAAAAATCGCTATTGCCCTCTTCACCGCTTCCTCCCGTTCACTCCTGGTTGAACAGATGGTGATTGGCCGTTACGGGTCGAGCCCGCGTTCAGCAGGAGGTAAATTAAATTTAGGCAAGCTTGGTTCCAGGGCGTGACCCGGGCTATCTAGAGGCAGCGCCCGTGATCGGGGCAGAGCTTGAGGGCGTTCGACAACGAGAACAGCAGCCGCGCGTTGCGCGGTTCGTTGTCCGGGGCCCGGTAGCTCAATGGGAAGGCCACACCAATATCGGCCTGCAAACCATCCCACAGAAAGAATCGAATGCCGCCGCCTGCCGAAGTGAGTGAGAGGCCGTCGTTGAGGCTAAATCCGTCATTCCACGCCGCGCCGGCCTCGACGAAGCTGTAGATTTGATAGCCGCTCAGATATCGACAGCTCAGCGCCTGATCGAAGCGCAGTTCGAACGAGCCGGCGATACCGTTGTCACCGCTGATCTCGGCGCTGCCATAACCCCGCCCGAAATTCACGCCTCCCAGATAGAATTGCTGTGAGGTGAATAGCGGTCCCGAAGCGATCTGGCCGGTCGCCGCCAGCTTCACCGACCAGGCGTCGGACAGTGTCTGATAGCGCGTAAACCAGAAATCAAGGACGGAGAAATTGGCGACCGCGCCGTCGTGCGACACCATCTCGTCGCCGAGCCGCGAGGCGCCGAAGATATCGAGGCCCTGACGGTACGCCAGCGTGAAGTAGTTGTTGCCGCCCAGATTGTCCTGCAACCGGTAATCCGAGGTCAGGCTGAGGGAGCGGATATGGTCGTTGTAGATCGGGCCGAACAGATTGCGTTCGGAGACCTCGCTGAAGTCGGCCGCGGCTGTGAGCGTCAGCGCCGATCGTTGCGATTGCGGCGGGACAAGGCTGCCGCGGATCTCGAAAACTTCCGTCCGAATGCTGTCGTTATAGAGGCGCCTGTCGTCGCCGGGCCGGACGTCGCTGTAAAGCGCCGACGCACCTATGCGGAACCCGTCGGTGCCGACCGGGACATCATAAGATAACCGCCCGAACGCAAGCTCTCTGGGATCGCCAGGCGTGGTCGACAGATTGAGCGCTAGCGTGTCGCCGGGCGCTAGATAGGAATTGAAGGCCGCGACCGCATAGGTCTGCCAAGGGCCAACCGATGACGAACCCAGATTGTCGATGCCGAGCGACGTGAAGATGTGCCAGGTCTTTACCTCGACGATGAGACGGAAGCGGCCGGTCGTGCCACCAATCTCCTCGATCGCCGTGTCGGTGATGCGAACTCCCGGCTGGCCGTTGATCAGCAGTAATTGCCGCTCGAGCGTCGCTAGTCGTGAGGGGCATTCGGCGAGGACAGCAGCCAGCATCGGCCGGATTCCGAACTGCTCGGCACCGTCGCCTCGCAGCGCAACTTCGGTGATGGTGCCTTCAATCACCTGGATCTGAACCCTGCCATCCGAGATGTCCTGAGGCGGGACGATCGCCCGGCTCAGCTGAAAGCCGGCCGCTCGATAGAGGTCGCTGATCGCACCCGCAATGGCGACGAGGTCGGCCTGGGAGACTCTGTTTCCGAGATAGCGTTGATAGGTCCTTGTCAGCTCCGCGCGCGGTATCGCTACGGCGCCGATCAAGACGATGTCGCGCAGATTAAACTGCGGACGGGTATCGGCTGCCTCCGCCGGCCGCGCGAGCTGCGGCATCCTCAAGCCAGACCGCGCCGGCTGCCGCTGTCCGGATTCGATTGCGTCAAAACGCCTCTCCGTCTGTCTCGGATCAAAGCCCGGCTGGTTCGTCTGCTGCGCATTTGCTGGCGCGATACTGAACAACAGCAGGGGCAGGCTTGCGAAAGTGAGGCTAGCGGTACGAAGATGCCGTCCGGCTCGCGCTGGAGACGCGCCTTCTCCGCAGTTCGCCCGAGTGCGCCCGGCGAACCCAAAGCGAATTGTTAGCCCCATGATTTTTCATAGATTTTTATGGTCAATGAACAGTTAAGGCGGCGGGTAAAGCCGGGGCTACCCCATAATTCTATCTTGAAACATTTCCGCTAAGTCTCGGGGCTCGGCAGTAAAGTTGACGGAGAGCACCTGTGGTTCAGCTTGGCGTGTTGCGGCGCATCCTAACGATGGCGCTGGTTCTGGCGGCCTCGAGCGCATGCGCGGCCGACGATGGCGTCTGGTCGGTCAGCAAATCCTCCGGCGAAGTCTGGATCGCCACGACAGGCGCCGAGCAGGTTTCCCTCAAGCAGGAAGAGGTCTTGAAGCCCGGCGACACCATCCGCACCGGGCGGAATGGGCGCGTTCTGCTGGTGCGCGGCGAGGAAACGATCCTGATCTCGCCGAATTCGGTGATCGGTCTGCCCACGGAAAAGAAAGATGGGCTGTCAACGACAGTCCTTCAGCAGGCCGGGTCGATCCTGCTGGAGGTCGAAAAGCGCAACGTCAAACATTTCGAGGTCGAGACGCCCTACCTTGCCGCCGTCGTCAAGGGAACGCAGTTCAGCGTCACTATCAGCGCCGCTAGCACCAGTGTCGACGTGCGTAGAGGTCAGGTCGAAGTTTCGGATTTCAAGTCGGGCCAGATTGCGCAGGTTATGCCCGGTCAGGTCGCGACCGCCTTCGCGCACGGCAAACCCGGTCTTTCTCTGAGCGGTTCGGGGACGCTCAATCCGATCGAGCAGGGCAAGCCGCGCGCTTCCTCGATCGAACGCGTCCCGGTCCCGAAGTCCGGCCTTTCTATTCCTCACAACGCCGCCAACGGGAAATTCATCCACGCACTCGGCCGGGTCGGCGCGGTCAAGATGGGCGCCGCGTCGCCGAAGCCGCAGAACGCGTCCACCGACATGCCGGGTAGGCACAACGGGCTGCGGATCGCGGCCGCGCTTGGCGAGGTTCGTTTGAATTTTCAGAGCGTCACGCACGGCCTCGCCCATGGCGCTGTCGCACCTGGCTCGTCGAAGAACACCAAGGACACGGTTTGGAACGACGCCAAGACAGGCCTAAACGGCGCAAACGGTTTGAGCCAGGGTAATTCCAACGCGAGTGGTAGCAACACGGCAGACGCGAGCGGCGCGACCACAACGTCACCCGCCGCGTCCACGGTTGCTGCCGTCACCGCGCCCGGAAACGGCGACGGCGCAAACGGCAATGGCAGGGGCAACAGCGGCAACGGGAATGGCGGCGTCGGTAACGGCGATGGCAAGGGGCATGCGAAGCACTAGTCGCTGATCCGGTGGGCGCGCGAAGGGCGCGCCCCTCGGCAGCATGAGGTGCGCAAGGGGTGAGACTTGAAGCAATATCGGCCGCATATTCTTGTCGTGCTGGCGCTGGCGGCGGTTCTGTTGTCCGGTTGGCACGGCGCGCTCCGCAACGCTTTGACCAACTCGCGCTTCGCCTGGCAGGCGCATAACGCCACCGGCGACGTCGTCATTGTCGCCATCGATGCCAATTCGATTGAAAAGATCGGAGTTTGGCCGTGGCCGCGACGCCTGCACGCCGAATTGCTGAGGCGGCTGCAAAGCGCCGGCGTACGCGACATTGCATTCGACATCGATTTCAGCACGCCGTCCGAAGCTTCGTCGGACCAGGGCTTGGCCAAAGCGCTTGCTGACGGCGGCGGATCGGTCGTTTTGCCGTCATTCAAACAACCCGGCAGCAATGCCACCGTTCATATCAATCGCCCGCTGACGCAGTTTGCAGTTCATTCGTGGTCGGCAATCGTCAACGTCGCGGTCGAACCGGATGGTCTCGTCCGCCGCTATCCCTTTGGCGAAAAACTTGAAGGGCAGTTCGTTCCCTCGATGGCCGCCGTATTGGCGGGACAATATTCCGAACGCGGCGCTCCTTTCCTGATAGATTTTGGTATCAGCGCCGCGTCGATCCCGAAAGTGTCCTATATCGACGTGCTGCGCGGCGATCCGGCGACGCTTGAAAAACTGGCGGACAAGAAGATCATCATTGGCGGTACCGCCCTCGAACTTGGCGATCGCTTCAGCATTCCGAACGGCCGGATCGTTTCGGGTCCGATACTTCAGGCTTTGGCGACGGAGTCGCTCCTGCAGAACCGTACCCTGTACGCGACCTCCGATACCGTGACCTTGGTAGGGCTATGCGTCATTGCACTGATCATGATGATCACCTGGCGACGCCTCGGCGCAAGCAGGAGGGTTCTGCTGCTTGCCGGAATGGCCGGCTCGGTTGAGATGATCGCGATCCTGCTGCAGGCAAAAATGCCGCTGGTGCTTGATACCTCGCTGTTCCACATCGCGATCGCCGTCTACCTCGCTGCCATCGCGCTCGACGAAATCGACTTCAGGGATCTGGTGAGCCGTATCGCCGAGAACCGCTTTCAACGCATCGCGATGTCGTTGGGCGACGGCCTGGTATGTACCGACTCCCATTATCTGATCACGGTATGGAATGCCGGTGCGACTTCGATTTTCGGCTATGAGCGTGCCGAAATGATCGGTCGTCCCTTCGATATGATCTGCGCCGGTAGCGGCGAAGGCGGCGCTGGTGCTTTTTCGATCCGAGACAAGGGGCACGCGGGATCGCTGGTACCCGCAGATACGGTCACGGAATTCGAGGGCCGCCGAAAAAACGGCGAAATATTTGCTGTTGAAGCATGCTTCTCCGCCTGGCAAGGCGCCGACGAAGTGCAATTTGGCGTGGTGCTGCGCGACATATCGGTGCGAAAACTTGAAGCCGAACGCATCC
The DNA here is from genome assembly GCA_963769365.1 of uncultured Alphaproteobacteria bacterium. Classification (GTDB taxonomy): domain Bacteria; phylum Pseudomonadota; class Alphaproteobacteria; order Rhizobiales; family Xanthobacteraceae; genus Bradyrhizobium. The sequence continues at coordinate 238,813 of CAVYLU010000003.1, forward strand.
GCTATCTGGCCGAACACGACTCGCTGACCGGGGTTGCGAATCGCAACACACTTCACGCGCGACTGGACGCGATGATCGCGGCCGCGGCGGAACCGGCGGGCGCGGCAGTCCTGCTTGTGCTCGGCCTCGATGGCTTCCAGCAAATCAACGACATGCTCGGCCACGCTTTCGGCGACCTTGTGCTGCGCGCTGTCGCGGAGCAGCTAAGCTCCGAAGCGGGAGACGAAGCAATCGTTGCGCGCCTTAGCGGCGACGAATTCGCCATCGCCGTCCCCGGCGGCGCCCGCAGTGAAACCGTTGCACAGTTCTGCGAGCGCGTCGCTGTTGCGTTCGATAGTCCGCTGTCCATCGGGACGCGGCTGCATCGCGTCAAGGTCAGTATCGGGGTTGCCGTCCATCCGGAGGGAGGGCGCACGGCGGACGAACTGCTCGGCAACGGCCATCTGGCCTTGTGTCGTGCCAAGTCGGCACGGCGCGGCGGCTATATGATGTTCGAAAACACCATCCGGCAGGAACTCGAAGCGCGGCTGCAGCTGGAAGCCGAACTGGCGCTCGCGATCGAACGCGAAGAATTCGAGCTGTTTTATCAACCGCAGGTCCGTCTGATCGACGGCGGTCTGATTGGCGCGGAAGCGCTGATCCGCTGGCGCCATCCGGAACGCGGTCTCGTCTCGCCCGCGGAATTCATGCCGGTGGTGAATACTTCTTCGATTTCGGAGCGGATTGCGGCCTGGGTGCTCGATACCGCGTGCAGGCAGGCCAGAGCCTGGGAACTCGCTGGGCGCGGCGTTCGCGTCAGCGTCAATCTTTCTCCTTCGCAGTTGCAGTCCGGTGACCTTGCCGACGCGGTCGCCAAGGTGCTTGCCGTCACCGAGCTGTCGCCGTCGCTGCTCGAGCTGGAGCTGACGGAGGATATTCTGCTTCTGGACGAGAAGAGAGTGCTAGACGCATTCTTCCGAATTCGGGAGCTTGGCGTGCGCACCGTGTTCGACGACTTTGGCACCGGCTATGCCAGCCTGAGCTACCTGAAGAAATTCCCTCTCGACGGGCTCAAGATTGACAGGTCGTTCGTGTTCGACCTGCTCACCGATCCCGATGATGCGGCGATCGTGGGTTCGACCATCCGTCTCAGCCGACAACTCGGCCTGTCGGTGATTGCAGAGGGTATCGAGAACAGGGCTACCGCCGACCTTCTCTTGCGCATGGGATGCGAGGAGGGCCAGGGCTATTGCTTCGGCCGGCCAATGCCGGTTCCTGCATTCGAGGCCCAATTTCTGGCTGCGCCGGAGACCGAGCCGGCGGCGGGCGCAGCAGCCTGACAAAACCCCGGCGGGCTTGATTCTTTCTCCCCCGAGACAGCAAGGCATCGTCTAGCGCCGACGCGCAACCGCGATCCCGAACAGGAATGCGACAAGCAGGCTTGTGAGCGGCGCTTCCCGGGTGATGGCGCTGACGGTTGCAAGCGGCTTGCCTGGTTGCCTGGCAGTCGCGACCGCTTCGCTTAGCCGGTCCGCGGCCGAACGTAGCGCCGCGGTTAGCTCGGTGATCGTGCGCGACACGTCGGTTGCGGCATCGATAGCCCGCTCCGCCATGCCCGGCTGGGGTATCGGTTGCGGTTTTTCAGTGTTCACTTGCCGATGCTCGCGAAATGATGGCCTTTGCAGCGGGTCAACCGCTTGAGGCCGTCACCTTTGGCTATCCGCGCGTGCGCTCGTTTTGAACAGCGGGCCTCTCAAGACCTTTGGCTATCCGCGACTGGCGCCGTTGTGAACGGCGGGTGACGGCCTCTTGCCAGGGAGAATGCGAGGCGGCGGCATTTGTTCCACAGCCGGGGCTAGGCTTAAGGAAACCGGCGGAGGGAATCTCTGTTACCTTGGCCGCCGGAGCTCAATTCTGCCGGGAGGGCATGTGGAAGATATCAGGACCAAACGAATTGCGCTCTTGGGTGCCCCCATCGATATGGGGGCATCGCAGCGCGGCACCCTGATGGGACCTGCGGCGCTTAGAACCGCGGGTCTTTCGAGCTTGCTCGAAAACCTCGGCTTGGAGGTAACGGACCACGGTGATCTTTCCGTCAACGGCACCATCGATCCGACCGACGCGCCACCCGAAAACGCCAACCACTATCGGGAAATCCAGCGCTGGACGCGGGCGCTGAGCAGGCAGAGCTATGAGCTCGCGCGCTCCGGCGCGCTGCCGATCTTTCTTGGCGGTGATCACACGTTGTCGATGGGCTCGGTGAACGGTATGGCGCGCCATTGCAGCGAGACCGGCCGGGAACTGTTCGTGCTCTGGCTCGACGCGCATGCTGACTACAACACCCCGGCAACCACGATTTCCGCCAATATGCACGGAATGTCGGCGGCATTTTTGTGCGGCGAGGACGGCCTCGAAGGCCTGCTAGGCGAAGAGCCGCGCGCATCGATCGAGCCGGACCGGCTGGAATTGTTCGGCACGCGCTCGATCGACAAGCTGGAAAAGGATTTGATGCGCCATCGTCGCATCAGCATTGCCGACATGCGGGCGATCGATGAATTTGGCGTCGGCGTCCTGATTCGCCGCGTCATCGACAAGGTGCGCGCCCGCGACGGCGTGTTGCATGTCAGTTTCGACGTCGACTTCCTCGACCCAGCCGTCGCGCCCGGTGTCGGCACCACGGTGCCCGGTGGGGCGACGTACCGGGAAGCGCATCTGATCATGGAGATGCTGCACGATTCCCGGCGGGTCGGGTCGGTCGATATCGTCGAACTCAATCCGTTCCTCGATGAGCGAGGCCGAACCGCGCGCACCGCGGTCGAATTGATCGGCAGTCTGTTCGGCCAGCAGATCACCGACCGCACCACGCCGAGCAACGCGATTGCGCCGCGCGATTGATCGCGATCAGGCAGATGTTGTCGGTGGCCCCGGCCGAATGCGCCGATCCGCAAAATAGCGATCAAGCACGGCGGGCGCGCCCGAGGTGTCGGCTAGCGCGACGTAGCTGTCCGGCCTGAGCAGATAGAGCGCGTCGCGCGCAAGGCCGGCTCGCTCATATTCGAATCGCCATGCGAACGCGCGCAGCGGGACGTTTTGGCGCGCGCACCATGCCGTGAGCGCCGAATTGGCGGAGCCATAGACATGGACTTGCCAATCCATTGTATTCAGCGAAGCGAAATTGTCCGCTCCATCGATCGGAGCCCACGGCAAGCGGTCTCCGCCATGTATGCTGCCGGCCGCACCCCGGCTTAAGGGACCCTCGCGATAATTCAACATGATCTGCGAAACAGTGCGGAATGCAAATCTTCGCACCGCCTCGAATGCAAAGGCCGCAGGAATAACCACCGGCGCGACGCGTGTGCGCACGAAATCCGCGAGCCGGCCTTCAGCGGTGGCAAAGCTGAACGCGCGGTCGGTGGTCGCAACCAGCCGACGTGCAAAGCCGATCCGCTCGGCTTCGTAGCTGTCGAGCAAGCTATCAGGCGCGCGGCCGGCTGCGACCGCGGCCAGTTTCCAGGCGAGGTTGATGGCATCGCCAATCCCGGTGTTCATGCCTTGGCCGCCGGCGGGACTATGGATATGCGCGGCGTCGCCGGCAAGGAAGGCGCGGCCTTTGCGGAAGTGTTGCGTGACCCGGTGATGCACATGGTAGGTCGAAAACCAGTTGACCTTCGCAATCACCACCTTCATCTGGCCGATCGCGTGGTTGCTGATGTCGCTGAAGGTCAGCGTATCGGCACGCTCGGCGCGCTCGTCGCGCACCGTTCCGATCAGCCGCGCGCGTCCTTCTCCAGCAAGCGGAAACACAGCGACGAAATCGGCCTCGTCGAGATCGACATGGAGCTGGCCGTTCAGCGCAGCGCCACTGGCTTCGACGTCGGCAACATAAAAGAGTTGACGATAGGTGCCGCCTGGAAAGCCGGCGCCAATCGCCTCCCGCACCGCCGAGCGCGCGCCATCGCAGCCCACGATGTAGCTCGCATCGCAATCCTGCTCCTCGCCGTCGGGCCCGCGCCAGCGCGCCAGCACGCCATTTTCCTGCTCCGTAAAACGGATCAATTCGGTGCGCCGCTCGACCGCGACGCCGAGCGCGCCCAGCCGCTGGATCAACAGCCGCTCATGCTCGTCCTGGGGAAAGATCTGCAGGAACGGGTAGGGCGTTAGCCCGGACCCCATGGCGGCCAGCGAAATCTGGGCCTTCGGCTCGCCCTTGACCCAGAGATTGACCGCGGGAACCTGGTGGCCTTTGGCGACGACGGCATCTGCAAGGTCGAGCTGGCGGTAGAGTTCAAGGGTGCGCGACTGCACAGCTAGCGCCCGCGAGGTCGTCCCCGGCTCGGCCGTCTTGTCGATAATGCGGACCTTGATGCCGAGCTTGGTCAACCAAAGTGCGAGCACGAGGCCCGTCGGACCGGCGCCAATGATCAGGACATCGGTTTGCGGCATCTCGTGCCTCCCGTTTGCGGCTTTGAAGTGGAGTTGCAGATCCAGAATGCCAGACCGTAGCTGGGCTTGGTAGCGAGGTCGTTTGCCAAATACTTCGAGGCCTGTGACGGCGGGGCTGGCCACCAAGTCATTCGCGATATCCCGGTTCAAAGAGGCGGGCAGTGGGCCCGCAGTGCGGAAATGACCAGCAAATTGCGTCTGTAACCCCAGCCCGATAGCGTTCCGGCATTGCGGTTCTCCACCGCCAGACCAATAATGGTCATGCCGTCGGGATTGGGTCCGACCGGCGAATGAGGGGGCTTGTCATGGCAAATTCGAGTTCGACTATTCCGGCTGGTTGGTACTGGAACCGCTGGTGCCAACTGGTTCTCGGCCTGATCGCTATGATGGCAATTTCGTCGCCGCAATACGTATGGACGTTGTTCACAGGGCCGCTCAACCAAAGGCTCGGAACGACACTTGCCGAATTGCAGTGGACGTTCTCCCTCCTGATTATTCTGCAGACCTGGTGTTCACCGCTGCAGGCTTATTTGGTCGATCGCTTTGGCCCGCGGCTCTTGATTTCGATCGGTGCGTTGCTGTCGGGCGGCGGCTGGATTCTATCCAGTTACGTCAATGACATCTGGGCACTTTACTTTACCTATGGCGTGATCTGCGGCTTTGGAACCGGCATTATCTACGTCGGAATTATAGGTCTGATGGTGCGCTGGTTTCCGGACCGGCGCGGACTGGCGACGGGTCTTGCCGCCGCGGGCTATGGTTTCGGCGCGATTTTCACCAGCTTTCCCATCGACAGCATGATCAAGAGCGACGGCTATGCTCATACACTTGTCGTATGGGGTATCATCCAGGGCATGATCGGCATCGCCGCCGCGCAATGGCTGCGCGTTCCTCCGGAAGGCTGGCAACCGGATGGCTATTCAGCGGCGACAGCCACCACAATGCAGTCGAAGCGCAGTTATGCGCCCGCGGAAATGCTGAAAACGCCGACCTTCTGGCTGCTGTTCATCATGATGAGCATGATGTCGACCAGTGGCCTTATGGTGGTATCCAATGTCGGGCCCTTCGCCAACGAATACAAAGTGGCGCAGGCGCTGGTACTCGGAATGGCCGCGCTGCCGCTGTCACTGACGCTCTCCCGGTTCACCAACGGGTTGACGCGACCTTTCTTCGGCTGGGTCTCCGATCGAATCGGCCGCGAGCCGACCATGGCATTGGCATTCTCGCTGGAATGCGCCGCGATCCTTGTCTTGTTCGCCTTTATCGACCGACCTGCATTGTTCGTCGTGCTGACCGGCCTGGTGTTTTTTGGCTGGGGTGAGATTTTCTCGCTCTTCCCATCGACCTTGACCGACACATTCGGACCGAAATATGCCGCAACGAACTATGGTTTTCTCTATGTCGCGCAAGGCGTCGGTTCGATCTTGGGCGGACCCGCCGCGGCGTTTCTCAAGCAGACCACCGGTAGCTGGAGCGCTGTGTTCATCATTGTCGCCCTGCTCGATGCGGTGACCGCAGTGCTGGCTATCACGCTTTTGCGCAAAATTCGGACCAAACAGATGCAGATAGGCTGACCGGTATCAATCGCAACGTTGAGGCGTCCGCCTGTGAGCCGGGAGCTGCTCAAGAGTAACCTCATTCGTCGCGACCGCTCCACTAAGGCGGCGCACAACATGCGGGGAACGTCATGCGGGATCGCCAATGGTCGCGGCGCGATGTGCTCAAGACCTCCACCGCGGTTGCGGCCGGTGCGCTATTTGCCGAGCCGGCAACGGCGGCTGCACCGCCGCCAGCCGCGGTGACGCCCGAACTGATCGAGGCCGCCCGCAAGGAAGGCAAGATCTACTACTATTCCGCGCTCGAGCTGAATGTCGCCGAACGCCTCGGCAAGGCGTTCGAAACCAAATACCCCGGTATCACCGTCCATGTCGAGCGTTCCGGCGCCGAGCGGATTTATCAGCGCATCGCGCAGGAGCAGGCCAGCGGCATCAACGCGGTCGACGTCGCCAATTCGACCGATCCCGCGCACTATCTCGACTGGAAGGCAAAGGACTGGCTTGCGCCTTACCTCCCCGACGACGTCGCGAAATATTTTCCGGCGGATCAATTCGACCCCGATGGACTGTGGGCGACCTCGTGCGGCTGGATCGAAGCCATCGGCTACAACAGCAATCTGGTGAAACCGGAGGATGCGCCTAAGAGCTACGCCGATCTGCTCGATCCGAAATGGCAGGGCAAGATCGTCAAGGCGCATCCCGGTTATTCCGGCGCGATCATGACTGCGACCTTCGTGCTGTCGCGCGAACTCGGTTGGTCGTACTTCGAGAAGCTGGCCCAGCAGAAAGTGTTGCAAGTGCAGTCAGCGGCTGACCCGCCGAAGAAGCTGCTGTTGGGCGAGCGTGCCGTGATGGCCGACGGCAATGACTATAATCTCTTTCTGCTCAAGGAGCAGGGCAAGCCGGTCGAGGTAGTCTATGCGACCGAAGGCTCGCCGCTCATTATCGTTCCCTCGGGCGTGTTCCGCAACGCGCCCAATCCCAACGCCGCGCGGCTGTTCCAGAGTTTCTTCTTTAGTGCGGAATTCCAGCAGCTGTTGGTCGATGACTACGCCCATCGCTCGTTCCACGGACAGATCAAGGAAAAGCCGGGCCGCCCGCCGCTATCGGCGTTGAAATTGCTCAAATCGGATCCCGCCGCTGTGCTGGCGCAGGGCGAGGAGATCAAGGCGCGTTACGCCAAGCTGTTCAAGGTGTGAGGCGCGCTCGCAATAAGCCGGCTGCTGAGAAAGGGCCGCAGCAAAGTTGGCTTTTGCCACGGCATGATCCAGAAGAAGTGGCACCGGTTTTCCATCGTGACACGTTTGCGCGGCGATCATGCGGCCGCGGTTGAGCCGATTTGTTTGGTTGACTGTGAAAAAATTCACATTCGGCGGTTGTGTCAAAGAGTATTTTCAGGGAGCTCGAAACATCGAGCGCGGTTTGCGCCCGTTAATCCCAAGGTCATTTTATTGGAGATTATAGCAATGGAAATTGCACAACAGTCCCGCTTCGCCACCGCTAAACCTGAAGCCCGAGGTCACGACACGACGATCCTTCTTGGCTATTCGATTTTGGCGATCGTGTTTCTGATCGCAACGTATTTCGCGTCGATATCGCCAGCGGCGCCCGGCGATTTCGCAATGATGAGCGTGTTTCCGTAAGCGACTGGTATTCGCACTCAAACACTTTTGCGTGTTGAAATGATGCTCGCCTCGCGGGGGCGAACACAGCAGCGCGCTTTCCGGTCGTTACAACTAGCTAGCTATGGAGTTGTTCATGTTCACAGAAGGCGACGACGCCGGTCATTGTTCCAATGGATTGACCGCGCAGAAGTTTCGGGAAGCCACCACCGCGGAGCGTGCGGCCTATCGAACTTGGATGCGCGGGATCGTCGCCTACTGTGCGCTGCTGCTGGTAGCTGGGCTTACGATTGCGGGTTATTCGAAGGCCGGCCGAACCCAGCTTACAAATCTTTCCGTACGCAACATCACGGCGTCACCCAAAGCGAACTAGGCAACACCGCAGAGCCGGTGCGAGGCCAAGGAGGCGCGTGGAGGGCCAAGCTTGCGAAAGCTGATGATGATTGTTGCCTCCATGACGATCGTTGTTGTCACGATTGCCCTTGTTGCAGGCTAGCCTTGGCGCCACGCCAAATGGCGGGATAAATTTTCGCATCATTGATTTTTTTTGCTCTTGTTCAGAACACGTTCGCGCGGGCTTCGCCGAACGGCAGGACCGCCATGATGTTTCAGGATCGCCCCGAAAATGTGCCGGGCTCTGACGTTTTTGGTCACAATCGAACACGACGATTTGGTCATGAAAACACTGGCCGTCATTTCGATTTTGGCGCTGCTCACGATTACCGGGGCGGCCTACACCGACCAGCTTCTGACCAGCGACCAACAGGCCGCGCAACGGGGCAATTGAGCGGGTTTTTCTATATTGCTTTGCTTTTGGGGGACGATAGCGATGCTTTCCTTGGACCAATTTCTCAGACTGATAAGCGTACCCGCCGTCTTTGCAGCTTTCCTGATCGCGTCGCAGATCTCGGCCGCGCTTGCGCCGTACTCGGCCTAAGCGATAAGGCCGGCGCTGAACCGGTCCGTGATCTTGCGGACCATCAGGCCTTATTTTGGCCTTGCGTCTCGGTTGGCCTCGTTCGTCGCTGACAGCTTGTTTTCAAGCTCGCTGACCCTTTTCCGCAGCTCGAAAATCCAGGCGTTCGCAATCAACACAATGCCGGCGGCGAAACCGGCGAGCTCCCAGCTCGCGCCGCCAATCCTGTTGCTGAGGCTTTGTCCGCAAAACACCATCATCACGATCCCAACAAGCACCAAGGCCATCGTGCTTGCTTTGCGGTTTGCCGCCATTGTGATGCCTTTTCCGGGCACGCCGCTTATTCAGCCGCCTGCCAGAACGGCGGGCGCATGGCGCCGACGCCGTCGGCCTCAGTTGCGGAGATCGTTGTTCGTATCATCAGCCGCGCCTCGTGCGCCGGCCACGGCCGGCCGCGGTGCATGGTGGCGCGGTTGTCCCACATCACGACATCGCCTTTGCGCCATTCATGCAGGTAGGTCGTGCCCGGCGCGGTCGCCGCCGCCGTCAGTTCGTCGATCAGCTTTTTCCCAACCGCGGCTTCCATGCCCTCGACCGCGTAGGCATGGGAAGCAAGATAGAGCGCACCGCGACCATTGACGGGATTGGCCCACACCATGCGCCAGCATTGCGGCGGCAGCGCCGCGCGTTCCTCGGCGCTTGCCAGGCCCGGGGCGATCTGGCCGCGTGAATGCGCATAGTCGTGCCATGCAAAGGAATTTTGCAGTTGGTGGCGCATATCGGCATCGAGCCGCTCGAAGGCGAGGCGAGTCGAGGCGAACTCGGTTTCGCCGCCTTGCGCCGGAATGATGCGTGCCGAAAGGATCGAGGTCAGCGCCGGCACGCGCTTGAACGAGGAGTCGGTGTGCCAAAGCTGATTGGCCTTGGCGCGCATCGCCATGCGGTGGTCGGCCGGCACCACCTTGCCGTCGGGACCGATGGTGGAGAGGATCACAAAATGCGAGCCGGTACCCTGCGAGCCGACCTTGGTTACTTCCGGCGGCCCAAAGCGGCGCGAAAAAGCCAGCTGAATCTCGTCGGTCACGTCCTGGTTGCGCAGCACCAGAACGGAATGCTGTTCGAAGGCTGCGCGGGCTGCCGCGTAAGCAGTGTCGTCGGAAGCGACATCTGCGAGCGTCACGCCACGCAATTCGGCCGCGAATCCCGGACCCAGCGGGATAGCATCCATAGGCAATTCCTTGCTGTTCTCGTGAGGTCAAGCTTACGGCAAGCGCACCGGTCCGGCAACGAGGCTTGGGACCGCTGGCCCTGGTCAGCGGGTCGTTTAGGTGTCGCATTCCAGCGCAATAGTTTATACGAAGGCGATGGGTATCCGATGCCGATGCCACCGCAAGCAGCCCGGATGATTGGCCGATAAATCCAATGCCGCATTGGATCGTACATTGACTGAAAATCCGATATCGACCAATGGCAACACTGTGCGGCAGGGCCCACAAGGCGAGCTGCCAATCCTGGGCTTGTCGGCGCTTGGCATCGTATTCGGCGATATCGGAACCAGCCCGCTCTATACCTTCAAGACCATTCTCGGCGTCGCCGAAAAATCTCCGGATGCGGCTACCGCGCTCGGCGCGCTTTCGCTTGTGCTTTGGACGCTCTTCATCATCACGACGGTCAAGTACGTGCTGTTCGCGATGCGCATCGACAATGACGGCGAAGGCGGCATCCTGGCCTTGATGGCCTTGCTCGGCGTAAAGAAGCAGCAGCGACCGACCATCGTAGCCGTCGGTCTGTTCGGCGCGGCATTGATCTACGGCGACGGCGCGATCACACCGGCGATTTCCGTGTTGTCGGCGCTGGAGGGCTTGAATATGGCGACGCCCGCGTTGCAGCCCTATGTCGTTCCGGCGGCGGTTGCGATCCTGCTTGCGTTGTTTGCGATCCAGTCAAAGGGAACGGCGACGATCGGCCACCTGTTTGGCCCGGTCATGCTGATCTGGTTCGTCGCTATCGCCGTGCTGGGGATCTCGGGCATTGTAAGACATCCTTCGGTGTTCGCCGCCCTCAATCCGGTGTACGGCCTGTCCTACCTGTTCTCGCACGGGGCTACCGGCTTTTGGGTGCTCGGCGCGGTGTTTCTGTGCGTCACCGGCGCGGAAGCACTGTACGCCGACATGGGTCATTTTGGCAGGAGGCCGATCTGGCTTGCCTGGTTCGCGATCGTCTTTCCAGGCCTGATCCTTAACTATGCCGGGCAGACGGCGCTAGTGCTCGAAGGCGCCCCGACCGACGGCAATATTTTCTTCCGGCTCTGTCCCGAGCTGCTATTGCTGCCCCTGATCGTGCTGGCGACGGTCGCGACCATCATCGCCAGCCAATCGATCATCACCGGGGCTTTTTCGATGACGCGGCAAGCGATCCAGCTCGGCTGGCTGCCACGGCTGCAGATCACGCAGACTTCGTCGGAAGGCTACGGACAAATTTACGTCGGCGTCGTCAACTGGCTGCTGATGATCGTGACCGTCGGTCTCACCATCGGATTCGGCAAGTCTGACAATCTCGCGTCGGCGTACGGCATCGCGGTTTCGTTGACGATGTTGATGACGTCGGCCCTCCTATTTATTGCGATGCGCGAGATCTGGGGCTGGAGCATATGGGCCGCCGGCGTCGTCGCGGCCTTTTTTCTGACGGTCGACAGCGCGTTCTTCCTCGCCAATCTCACCAAGATCGGTGAGGGCGGCTACGTGCCGTTGATCTTGGCTGTCTGCGTCTACGGCCTGATGTGGATCTGGCATCGCGGCGCTGCCGCCGTCTCAATGCGAATGCACGAGGCGCTGACGCCGGTCCCCGAATTCATGGCCGCGATTGCGGCAAAGAACATACCGCGGGTGCCAGGCACGGCGGTATTTCTGACCCGGACCGAGCGGGATACGCCGCCGGTGATGATCTGGCATGTCAAGCATAACCGGGCCTTGCACGCGCACTTGTTCGTGCTGCGCGTTGAAATACTTCCCGTGCCCTGGATCGCGTCCGGCAATCGCATCGGGCTTGAAGAAGTCGTACCGAATTTCTGGCGCGCGGAGGCGCGTTTCGGCTTCATGGAACGTCCTCACATTCCCGACCTGCTGACAACCAGCAAGTCGCTCGGCTGCACGGTCGACGTTGCCGACATTACCTATTATGTGGGTCATGAGACGGTTGTCGCTCGTGACGACGGTCAGGGCCTGCCGGCCTGGCAGGAGCGGATCTTCGCCGTCATGGAGCGCAACGCGGTCCATGTCAGCGACTTCTTCAGCCTCCCCAACGATCAGGTTGTTGAGATCGGGCGGCAGATTGCGATCTAGGGGTTGAAACCATGCACGAAGTGGCACGAAACGCGAAGGGACGTCGAGCATTGGGTAGGTATTCGCGACGCGGCGTGCTCGGCTTGGCGGCGACGACGGCGGCAGCATTTGGCATTTCACCAGCACGGGTTTTCGCGCAAGGCGCAAGTCCGGGTCGGGTGATGAATGCGCTCACCGGCTATATGGGCGCCGCGGCAACGCGCGCGCTGCCGGAGGAGGTGACGGAGCACGCCAAGCACCATCTGCTTGACACTATGGCGGCGATGATCTCGGGGTCGGAATTGCCGCCGGGCCAGGCGGCGCAACGTTACATCCGCGAGCATGGCGGCAATGGCGCGAGCGCCGTCGTCGCGTCGGCGGTGACCGCGGCACCGATCGATGCCGCACTCGCCAATGGCGTGATGGCGCATGCCGATGAAACCGACAACTCGCACAGTGAGTCTCGCTCCCATCCGGGCTGCGCGGTGGTGCCGGCGGCGCTGGCATCGGGCGAAATTCACGGCATTGATGGCACCGGCCTGCTTCGCGCCGTGACGCTCGGTTATGACATCGGGCCGCGCGTGGTGATGGCGATGGGAGGCGCTGCCTTCAGCTACGAGAGCAGCCTCGCCACCCACAGCATTGCCGGCACCTTCGGGGCGTCCGCGGCGGCGGCCTGCGCGGCCGCTCTTGACGCGCGCCAGATGCGCTGGCTGCTCGATTATGCCGCGCAGCAATCCTCAGGGATCATCGCCTGGCGGCGCGACACCGATCACATCGAGAAAGCCTTTGTGTTCGCCGGCATGCCGGCGCGCAACGGCGTCACCGCGGCACTTCTGGTCAAATCGGGCTGGAACGGCGTCGACGATATTTTCTCCGGCCCCGATAATTTCTTCCAGGCCTATGCGCCGAAGGCGCAGCCCGATCGGCTGGTCGAAAAGCTCGGCGAGCGCTACGAGATCACGCAAACCGATATCAAGAAGTGGACGGTCGGCTCGCCCATTCAAGGCCCGCTCGACGGCATCGAGGCGCTTCGCGCCAAGAAGCCGTTCGAGGCCGGCCAGGTGAAGCGGATCACCATACGGCTGGCGCCTTCGGTCGCAACCGTGGTGGACAATCGCGACATCCCGGATATCTGCCTGCAGCACCTGGTCGCGGTGATGCTGCTCGACAAGACGGTGTCGTTTCACGCGGCGCATGACAAGCCGCGCATGCAGGACCCCGCCGTCCTGAAGGAGCGCGCCAAGGTCAATCTTGTGCGTGACGAAGAGCTCGCGAAACTCTTGCCGGTGCGCGAGACGATCGTCGAGATCGATCTTACCGACGGAACGCATTTGTCGGAGCGCGTCTCGGCCGTACGCGGCACGCCACGCAATCCGATGACGCGGAATGAGGTGATCGAAAAGGCCCGCGATCTGACGGCGCCGGTACTGGGTCCGGAGCAGTCGACGCGCCTGATCGAGACCGTATTTGCGATCGAGAGCGTAACGGACGTCCGCAATTTGCGGCGCCTGCTGCAGCGCGGCTGATAGTGCTGCTGTCTTTTCACGGGTCGAGGCTACCGCTCCGGCTCGATCCCCCTTGCCTAGCGGACGAACGAACCGAACAGGGCGAGCACGGCGACCGCCATGATCGCGGTGCCGACCCAGCCCAGGACGACCAGCCACGGTCTCGCTTTGAAACGCCCCATCAGTCTTGAATTGGCGACGATCGCCATCATCATTGCCATGATCGGAACGGCGACGATGCCGTTGAGCACGGCGCTCCACACCAGCATGTGAATGGCGTCTATTCCGGTGAAACCAAGCCCGAACCCGATCACGGTGGCCGCAGCGATGATCAAGTAGAATCCGACCGCATCCGGCGCCTTGGCCTCCAGCGTCGCGTGCCAGCCGAACGCTTCAGCGACGCCATAGGCGGCGGAGCCGGCGAGCACCGGTATCGCCAGCATGCCGGTGCCGATGATGCCGAGCGCGAACAGCAGGAAAGTGAAATCGCCCGCCAGCGGTCGCAGCGCTTCCGCCGCTTCCGTGGCCGAGTTGATGTTAGTGACGCCGTGAGCATTCAAGACCGAAGCGGTGGTCAGGATGATAAAGAAGGCAATGGCATTGGAGAAGATCATTCCGACGGTGGTATCGATTTTGATGCGGTCAAGTTCGGGATCGCCGCCCCTTTTAAGTTCGCGAAGCGGACGATCGATCCTTCCCTGATTTATTTCCTCGACTTCCTGCGAAGCCTGCCAGAAGAACAGATAGGGACTGATCGTCGTGCCGAGGACGGCTACCACCATCAGGAAATAATCGGAATTGACATTTGGCTTTGGCCAGATTGCCGCGAGCAGGGCGTCGGTCCAGGAAATTTTCACGGTCAGCGCGGTCGCGACATACGCGAACAGCGTCAGCGTCATGAATTTCAACACCGGTGCGTAGCGGCGATACGGCACGAAGACCTGTAGCAAGGTCGACGTCGATGCGAAGATCAGGGCGTGTTCGTGATTGAGACCGCCAATGACGAGCGACAGCGATTCCCCCATCGCCGCGATATCGGCGGCGATGTTGAAGGTGTTGGCTCCGACCAAAAGAAAGATCAGTCCCAATACCAGCCATCGCGGCGCGAGCTCCATCACATTGGCGGCGAGGCCCTTGCCGGTGACGCGGCCGATCTGGGCGCTGATGAGCTGGATCGCGATCATGAACGGCGTCGTGAGAAACACCGTCCATAGCAAGCCGTAGCCGAACTGTGCGCCCGCTTGCGAATAGGTGGCGATGCCTGAGGGATCATCGTCGGCGGCGCCGGTCACCAAACCCGGACCGAGCAATCGAAACAGCATCCTTCGAATTTTCCTGGATGCTGGACGTTTGGTCTTGGTCATTTCAGCGCTTTGCTTCAGATCCGGTAGCCCACTTCTATTTCGCAAACACTTGCGGGATTGAAGCTAAGTCGTTGCCACGGACAAAGTTCCACGATCGGAACCGGCAAGTCGGACCGAACGTTCATGCGCGATTTTCGCGCCGCGCCGGCGACCCCCGCGTCGAGTAGACGCCGGCCGGCTAACGCCGGCAAGAAGCGGTTGGGCTGATGCTGGCGGCGAAAAATTTGACACGTCGGGCAAATCACCGACAACGATATCATACGGAAATATTTTGAGCCTGCCGAAATGGTTGCAGGCTATTTTGGTATCGCTTCAACGGATGCTGACGAAGGTGCCCCAGACGGCAGCGAGGCCGGCGCCTACCAGGACAAGGTACGGACTGTCGCAGAACATGCCGCCATAGCGGCACATCTCGACGCCGAGCGATCCGATCTCGTGATTGCCCGCGGCATAGAACAGGCCCGACAATACGACCAAGACGGCGGCGACGAAATACATCGGATATCTCCTGGGTTGACCCTGGTCATTGATCACGCCGTTCAATGTCCGCCCGCATTTCGCTTGACTGCCCGATCGAGACATCGCGACGTTGACACGTCGGGCAAATCAGGGGCACATTGACATGATCGCTAGAACTGTAGAGCCCGCGCGCCGAAAAATCGGTTAGCGGGCTTTTCGTTTGCGCGGCGATATTTGCCAAGATGGTTTCGCGTCGGTTTCGCTAAAATCTTAATAATCTGTTGAGAACGGAATTTGACACGCCGGGCAAATCAGCGGCAGAGTGGCAGCATCGCAAGAATTTTCAAAACCCGCGCCGGAAACGGCCGCGGGTTTTTTAGTTTCCCCAATCGGACGGCGGCCGCACGCACGGCGCCACATCTTTTGAAACGTAGCTAGCCTGAGCGTCGCAAGCGCGCCGCCGTCCGAACCTTGACCCCTTCATCATCAGCCGGCGCGCGAAGTCGACGGGCATGACGACGAAATTTCCGATACGCTCGCAGACCTTCATCGCCTGACGTTCTTTGAAAGCGCGCCTACTCCGCAATTCGACCAAGGGCATTGGTGGCTTGCATATCAAGACAGCCTAGCGGTCGCTTTCGCCGGGATGGTTCCTTCGACACGTGCTCTCAACGCGGGCTATTTCTGCCGTGTTGGCGTAATGGACCGACACTTGCCTTGCAGTTGCGATTGACGCGAGCGACGGAATATAGAGCGCGCCGCAAGGGTTGGTGCTGCAGTGTGTCCGATACTACCAACAACCTTATCTCCGCCAACAACTTCATCAAGGCCGGCTATCGGCTTTACCAGCCACAATATCCATGGGGTTGGCCCAATACGTTGTACTGGTATAAATCCCTCAAGGGCTGACGAGGTATCTGCTGGGGTATACAAGTCTTGCAAATCTCTGAACGGGCAATCCGCCCGGTGGCCAAACGGCCACCGGGCTTTTTTGTTTTTCAGAGGTGCTCTGCAAAGCTGCACGTCGGCAGTACTTGTAGAGCAGTTGAAATAGACCCTAAAATCACCTCACAGGCCCAGCTGATGATGACAGAACAATACCGGAAGGAAACTCCTGATCATGACAACCAGACCGCAGCTACCGGTGCGCATGCCGCGACCAAAGGGTGTGCCTAGCGCCCTCGACGGTCTGGTCGTCGTGGACTTCACCCGCATTGTTGCGGGGCCCGCTTGTACACAAACGCTCGCGGATTTTGGCGCGGAAGTCATCAAGATTGAAAATCCGGATGGCGGCGATGATACTCGCGCTTACGAACATGCGGAAATCGGCGGCGAGAGCGCCGCATATCTAAGCCTTAATCGCAACAAACGCGGAATTGCGCTTGATCTTGCTGTCCCGGCGGCACGTGAGGTTGCCCGCGAACTCATTGCGAAGGCCGATGTCGTGGTGGAGAATTTTTCGAGCGGGGTGATGAAGAAGTTCGGTCTCGATTATGAGTTGGTCGCGCCAACCAATCCGCGCCTGGTTTATTGCTCGATCTCGGCCTATGGACGCAAGGGGCCGTTTGCGACACGTCCGGGCTTTGATCCGATCACGCAGGCTGAAAGCGGCTTCATGTCGCTCAACGGCTTTCCCGACGGACCGGCGGTGCGGACGGGACCACCGATCGTCGATTTGGCGACGGGAATGTCCGCCTGCAACGCTATTTTGCTCGCGTTGTTGGCTCGCGACCGGCTCGGCCGCGGCCAACACGTCGAGGTCGCGTTGTTTGATATCGCGATGTCGATGACCGGCTTTTACGGCATGGCCTATCTGATCAGCGGCGCCAATCCGGGCCGCTTTGGAAACTCGCCAAATGGATCTCCCACCGTCGGCGTTTATGAGGCGTCCGATGGACCGCTCTACATGGCGTGCGCCAATGACCGGCTATATCGCCGCCTGGTGACTGAAGTGCTTGAGCGGCCCGACCTGGTCACCGATCCTCAGTTCGCGAACCGCAAGGGACGAACGGCCAACAAGGAGAAGCTGCGCGCCGTCATTGCGGGCGCCTTTGCAAACGACCGGCTCGAGAACTGGGTGGCGAAGATGAAGAAGGCCAACATACCCGTTGGCTATCTTCGCACCGTGGAGCAGGGGTTCAATGCACCCGAAGCGCGCGAACGCCATCGGCTGAGCCAGATCCCACACCCCACCGCAGGTTCGGTCCCGAACATCGAAACGCCGCTCACTATGAGCGTGACCCCGGCAATTTACCCCGTAGCCGCACCATTGCTCGGCGAACACACCAAGGACGTTCTGCGCAAGACACTTGGCTATGACGACGGCCGCCTTGCGACGCTTGCCGAAGCCGGCGCATTCGGGAAAACCGGAAACATCGGCTGACCCACACATCGTATCCGGCATGAAAAATCGCCGTAATCTGCAGGCTCCAGGCCTATCCGTTGCGCTGGCAGCAGAACCATAGGGTGGAGTAGACTCAGTCACTTAATTACGTCAAACGGGATCTTATCCATGAGCATACAAATGTACGGTTTCTGGCGGTCGATCGCCTCATTCCGCGTGCGCGTTGCACTGAACCTAAAGGACCTTGCGTTCGAAGAAATCCCGATCGACATTCTCTCGGGCGAACAGTTCGAGTCGGGATATGCGGCCGTCAATGCCGAGCGGGTCGTGCCGACATTCATTCACGACGGCCATTCCGTGTTCCAGTCACTGGCGATCATCGAATATCTCGATGAGATGCACCCGAGCCCGCGACTGATACCGCTGGATGCGAAGGAACGTGCTTACGCGCGCTCGCTGGCACTGATGACGATTGCAGACGGCCATCCGCTAGTAACGCCACGCGTTCGCAATCATCTCGCTAAGAGTTTTGGCGCTGACGCCCACGCGGTCGAGGCGTGGGGCAAGCACTGGACGGCGGAAGGACTTGCGACCTATGAACGACTCTTGGCGCACCGCGCCCCGGCGCCGTTTGCGCTTGGCGCCGAGCCAGGCCTTGCGGACATCTGCATCGCAGGTCACGTCGTTACCGCGCAATATGTCAAGCTCGATTTGAACTCTTATCCCGTGGTAGCGCGCCTAGCCGAGCGTTGCTTTGCGATACCGGCATTTGCGACCTCGCATCCGTTCGAGCAGCCCGGATACAAGGTGGCCAGTAAACAGTAAGCTTGCCTTGAGCGTCAGAGATGAAGCCCGAGTATCCTTGCGGCATTTCCGCCGGCGATTTGAGCCAAAGTGGCATTGTCCATCCCATTGACGCCAGCGATGTGCCCGATCGGATTATATTCAGCCATGTCGAATGGATAGTCAGTGCCCATCACGATGCGGTCGGGGCCGAAAACATCGATCAGATATGCGAGCTGGTGATAGGTGAAGACGACCGTGTCAAGATAGACCTGCCGCAGGTAGGTCGTTGGCGGCAACGGCAGATCAGCATGAGAATCCCGCCGCGCGCCCCAGGCATGATCGATCCGGCCGGAATAACCGGGCAGATAGCCACCGCCATGGACGGCCATCAATTTGAGCTCGGGAAAGCGCGCCAGCGTTCCCGAGAAGATCAGATTGTGAAGCGCAAGCGTAGTGTCCAGCGGGTTTCCGAGGACATTGTTGAGATAGTAATGCGTCAGGCGCTCGCCATGAGTGAAGCCATTCGGGTGCATCATGATGAATGCCCCGAGCTGTTCGGCCTTGGCGAAGAATGGCCGGAATTTCGGATCGGACAATTCCTGGCCGACCACATTGGTGAGAATCTCGACGCCCTTCAATTTCAAATGATTCACGATGTAGTCGAGCTCGCCGATTGCAACTTCCGGCTCCTGTAACGTGACCACACCCAGTCCAACGAACCGGTCCGGCTTGCGTGCGCAGTATTCCGCCACGCCGTCATTGGCGAGGCGATGGGCAGTTTCGGCGATTTTAGAATCGACGCTATAGTAACACTGGCCCGGCGCCGGGGCCACGACCTGGATGTCGATGCCCATCCGGTCGAGATGGGTTAGCCGGCGCTCGATCGTCGTCATGACCTCGCGAATGTCGCGCTCCTGTTGTGTATTGATTTCCTTGCTTGTAGCGTCGGCAAAATACGCCAGCGGAATACGGCTTACATCAATGTGCGGCTGCGCGTGTGCGGCGGCCTCGGGCACGACGATATGAGCGTGAATATCGATCGTCAGTGAAGACGGACGCCGCGCGCGGCCGTCGGCGTCATGGATGCGTGCGGCGGTAAGGCCATAGCGATTCTTGCTGTCGATCATCGATGGTACCCTGTTGTTGAGCAAATTCCTTGGGACGTACTGGTGGCTTATCATCTTGGCGGGCGTTGCGGCCAGCGGGTCGAGACGGTCGTGGCGTCGGCGTCGCCGAGGCCCGCGGCTTCGGCTTCCTCAAAGCAGGCCAGAGCGCTGGCTGCGACAGGAAGTTGCGCATGGATGGAGTTCGCAAATTGAACCGCGGTCGCCAGGTCCTTTTTCGCGGCACCGAGGCTAAAAGCGGTTTCCCCAAGTGGCCGTCCGCCCAATACCCGGGCGATGGTGGCGCCGCGCCCTTTCATGGCTGTTGGTGTGCCTGCCGTATCCGATAGGATATCGATCAATCGGTCAGCAGGAAGATTGAGCGGCCTGCAGATCGTCAAGGCCTCGCCGAGTGCCTGCCAGTAAACCAGCAAGGGCAGATTGACTGCGAGCTTGATCGTGGCGCCCGCGCCAAGCCCCCCGACATGTTCAATGCGGCGGCATAACTGCTGCAACACGGGCATCGCCCGCTCAACATCTCTGCCCTCGCCCCCAACAAGACCGAACAGCTTGCCTTCCTTCGCGGGGCCCGTGCTTCCACCTACTGGACATTCGACAAACGCAGCGCCCTGCTGCGCCACCGCGGCGCCAACGCTTCGCATCGTTTCCGGACCCACGGTGCTCATGTCGATCACGAATTTGCCGGTGAGCTTGGACTTCAAAATCCCGTTTGGCCCGCGGTAGACCGCCTCTATTGCTGCGTCATTCAGCAGCATGACGATCACGGCTTCACAGCCGTCAACGAGTTCCGCAGGGGAGGCGAACAACTTTGCACCCGCATCAGTCAGTGGCTTTGTCTTGGCCGAGCTGCGGTTCCAGACACCGACTTCATGGCCAACCGACATCAGCCGCTGCGCGATTGAAGATCCCATTCGTCCAGTTCCACATATGCCAATTTTCATTTCTTAACCCTCGGTTCAAGAGTTGGTTGTTTCGCTTGTTGGGTGAAAGACGCCGAGATGTTGCGTCACCAGGTCTTCGCTGCGTAATAGCTCGCTTGCTTCACCAACGAAGACGCAGCGTCCGGTATTGAGAACGACCGCGCTATCCGCAACATCGAGCGCCAGCTTCTGGTTTTGCTCGACGAGAACGATGGATTGTCCGTCCTCTTTCAGGCGCTTGATGGTGCGGCCGACTTCTGCGACGATCAGCGGCGCGAGTCCTTCGGACGGCTCATCAAGCAGCAGGACCCGTGGATTACCCATCAATGCGCGTCCGATCGCCAGCATCTGTTGTTCGCCGCCGGAGAGCGTGCCGGCAAATTGCGTGTCCCGTTCGGACAGCCGCGGAAACAGGTCGTAGATTCGCTCGACGGTCCATGGATTAATGGTCGCGGCGCGCCGCTGCCGTGCCACCACGAGATTTTCCCGAACCGTGAGTGAGGGGAAGACACGGCGTCCTTGGGGGACAAGACCGATCCCGAGCCGTGAAATGTGCTCGGGGCTCAGACCTTCAATCGGTTCGCCAAACAGCCGGATCTCACCGTCCCCTGGTTTGAGGAAGCCGATGATCGTCGAGATGCAGGTGGTTTTCCCAGCACCATTGCGTCCCAACAACGCCAGCACGCCGCCCGGCTGCAGGGAAAAACCCACGCCATGCAAGATGTGGCTGTCGCCGTAGAATGTATGCACATCGGTGAGACGAAGCGCGTCAGCTGCCAAGATACACCTCGCGCGTTCGTTCGTCTGCAATCACGGCGTCGCGCTGGCCATCGACGATCACACGGCCATAGTTCAGCAACGTCACCGTCTCCGCAAGATCCAGCGCAGTATCCATATCATGCTCGATCATGATCACTGTGGTGTCGCGCGGGATCGATGCGATCAGGGATTTTACCGTGGATCGCTCGGCGTTTGACAAACCCGCCAACGGCTCATCCAGCAAGAGGACGCGCGGCTTCTGTGCGAGCGCCATGGCGAGCTCGACGCGCCGCCGTTCGCCATAGGCAATATCGGAAATCGGATGCGCGGCTAGCTGCAAGAGTCCGACCGCATCAAGCGCGCGGCGAGCCTCGGCGGCGATGTCGCGGTAGAATGACAACGGTCGCCACATCTGCCAGCGTGCGGGCCGCAAGCCCAGCAGGCCAAGCGTGATGTTATGCTCGAGCGTGTCGCCCGAAAACAAGGTAATGATCTGATAGGTGCGCGACAATCCCAAATGCGCGCGCCGGTAGGGCGGCAAGTGGGTAATGTCAGATCCGAACAGCCGGATCGTTCCGGAATTTGGTCGCAGGTCGCCGCTGATCTGATTGAACAGCGTGGTCTTGCCGGCGCCGTTCGGGCCAATGATCAGCCGGCGTTCGCCCGGCCGGATCGAGAGCGAGACGTTTTGCGTGACCGTGAGGCCCCCGAACGCCTTCTTCAGGTCGACGACCTCAAGTGCGTAGCAGGATGTGGATGCGTTCATCATGGACTCCCGCGCAATCGAGCCGCGAGGCTGCTCACGCCGGGAACTATGCCGTTCGGCATCACCAACACGATGAGCAGGAATACCAACCCGAGCAACATGTTCCACCGTTCGAGATAGGCTGACACGTAGTTTTTCAGGAGCAACACCAATGCCGCACCGACGGCCGGGCCACCGAGCGTTCCGGAACCGCCCGCGATGACGCCGAGCAAGGCTTCGGCCGAACTCGTAGTCGAGAGCGAAGTCGGATGGATATATTTGTGATAATAGACGTAGAGTAACCCGGATACGCCACCCCAGAAGCCCGCATAGACAAAGGTGATCCATCGGATCAGCCAGGGATTGAAACCAAGGGCTGCCATGCGGCGTGGCTGATCGCGCACTCCCTTCAACGACGATCCGAACGCGGATGAGACAAAGATCCTCATCATCGCAAGCGCGAACGTCGCCACGATCAGCGCGAACCAGTAGAATGAAATCGGGCTATCGAGCGAGATTCCAAACGGCGCCGGCCGGGTCAACCCGGCGATGCCGTTGTCGCCATTGGTCACGTTAGACATGCGATAGGCGAGGCCCCATAGCACCTGCGACAAAGCTAGCGTGATCATGAGGAAGCCGAGCCCGCTAGCCCGAAGTGCAATAACGCCGAAGAACGCTGCCATCGTGGTCGTGCCGGCGATCGAGAGGAAGGCGGCCGCGCCGTGTCCAAAACCATAGCGGCTCGTCAACAAAGCGGAGATGTAGGCGGCAACCCCGAGATAGGACGCGTGCCCAAGGGACGTCATCCCGCCAAAACCTACCAGCAGGTTCAGACTGAGCGCGAAGATCGCCGCAATGAGGATTTGGCTCGCGAGGTTGACATAGAAATCGCCCGCGAAGACGGGCGGCAGCAGCAGCGATCCGGCCAGCAGGGCGGCGCCGATCCACTTCATGCGCCGACACGCCCGAACAGACCCTGTGGCCGAAACGCGAGGACAAAGATCATCGGCAGAAACAGGATAATGTAAGCCAGTTCCGGAAACAGCGCCGTGCCGAATGTATAGATGATCCCGATGATGAAGCTGCCGACGAAAGCCCCCAGCAGGCTGCCAATTCCTCCTAGGATGACGACGATTAGCGCGAGCGGCAGCATGTCGGCATCAAGCCCAGGATACGCCGATAGGATCGGCCCGCCCAGCACGCCGCCGGCCCCGGCGATGCCGGCACCGAGGCAAAACACCAGCGTAAACAAGTTGGAGACGGGGATGCCGACCGCGCGCGCCATCTGACGATCGTCGACGCCAGCGCGGATCATCGCTCCGAGACGGGTCCGCTCGATGAGGCCATACAACAAAATCGCGGTTGCGATGGCGCATCCGACCAGCACCAGCCGATAGGTCGGAAACACCAAGCCAAAGACCCGCGTCGGCGATTGTAGGTTTTGCGGCGTCGGCACGGGAATCGAGTCACCGCCCCACAATATCAGGCAAGCGTCGGAAATGATGAAGGACATCCCGAGCGTCACCAGCACCTGACCAAGCTGATTGGTCTTCAGCCGGGTCAGCACCAGCCGTTCGAAAAGGCCGCCGATCGCTGCTACCGCAATTCCCGCGCCGAGCGCCGTCACCCAGATATTCAGGCCGTCGTACGAACGCATCGCGGTTGCCGCGAAATAGGTTCCCAACATGAAAAATGCGCCGTGCGTCAGATTCGCCAGCCGCATCAGACCGAAAATCAGAGAGAATCCCGACGAAAGCAGGAACAATAGTCCGCCAAGCGACAGGCTGTTGAGACCCTGGATGATCCAAAACTGCATCGTTGGCCGATCTTATTGCAATGTCCTTGAGACCGGCGCCTCGCACCGGAGGTGGAGTTACTGCTCCAGGTTCTTCGCCGGCGGATAGTCGCGCGAATAGACCGGGTTCTTCAGGAACGCTACCTTGTCGTAGGTCCAGAACTGAGTGACCTCGGGATAAGTCTTGATGACGGAGTTGACTAGCCTGCCGTCGTTCTTGGTGACTTTGCGGATATAGACGTTGCCGATCGCATTGCCGAATTCGTCGAATTTGATGACACCGCGCACGGTGTCGGCGTTGCTGCCGCGGATCGCGGCCATCAACGCCTTCTTGTCTTCGATATTGGCGTTGATGGATTTCAACGCGGCTTCGAGAACTTCACCGGACACGTAAGTGCTGCCGGCATAGTATCCGGGGTCGTATTTGAATTGCTTGCGGAAGGTCGGTGCAAAAGCCTTGTTGAGCGGATTGTCCAGTTCGGCGGAATACCAGCTCGTGGTCAGGATACCGAGCGCCTCATCCCCCATGTTGCGAAGCACCAATTCGTCGAGCGCCGTCATACCGCCGATGACCGCCATCTTGTCCTTCAGTCCATACTCAATGAACTGCCGAAGGAAACGGAATCCGTTCGAGCCGGCGGTACCCAGGAAGATCGCGTCCGCGGCCTTTACTTGCGCGACATAGCTGCCGTAGTCGGGTGTCGCCAATGGCGTGAATATCTTCTGGATGATCTTGCCGCCACTGTCCTCGAACGCACGCTGGAAGCCGGCGCACATCTCGTGCCCATAGGCGAAGTCGTCCGCGATCGTAACGACCTTCTTGTACTTCAATTCCTTGGCGCCGTAGTCGGCAAGCGGGTAAGCGCATTGCGCCGAGGTCGAAGTCAAACGGACAAACCACGGGCTCGGGTGCCGCTGCGTCATGTCCTCGGCGGCAGCGACACCAAGCGTCGGTATCTCCTTTTCCGTGAGATAGTCGGCGATCGCCAGTGCTTCGAATGCGGCGAGTGGCCCAATGATGCAATGAACATTGTTCTTTTCGACCAGCTCTTGCGCCTTGGTGCGTGCGGTTGCGGGAACGCCGGCGGTATCGGCGACGATCAGTTCGACCCTGCGGCCTGCAAGCGTGTTCTCGCGCTCCTTGAGATACATCGTCAGCGCAAGGTCCATGTCGATGCCGCCCGACGCCAGCGGACCGGTCTTGGCCGCGAGCAGGCCGATGCGGATCGGTTCGTTGCTTTGGGCGGGGAGGAGATGAGGGGTCGCCAGGCTAGCGATACCCGCGCCGGCAGCGCTGCCGACAAACTGTCGTCGCGACATCGTCATTGGATCCTCCCCGAACCGCTACATCTAAAGATCGGCTCTGTCTTTGTTGATTGGGTGACTTATCGAACGGAAGTCATAAATGATCAAGTGATAACCAGCATCCATGTCAGGCGTGGCGACATGCACGTCGCTCTCGTGAGGCTGCCTCCGCCATCTAGTTTGATGCAGCGCGGCATTCCGCTGGTCCAGGTGTTAGGTGCCGGATTTCGGGGGTTTGACGAGGGTCTTTTTCAACACTTCGAAAACCGACGCGGTATCCTGGTCGCCCAATCCCATCGCCATCGCTTCGCTGTAAATCGGCTGCGTCAAACTAAACAGCGGAGTTTGGCATCCGACATCGTCGGCGAACGCGGCGATGATGGCCATATCTTTTTTCCAGATCGAGACCTTCATGGTCGCGGGTTCATAGACGCCCTCCACCATCATCGGCGCGCGCATCTGGAACATCCGTGAGCCGCCCGCGCCAGGGCCGACCATGTCGACCACCACTCTTGGATCGAGCCCGGCGCGCTGTGCCAGGATCATCGCTTCTGCCGTGGCGACGTTGTTGATGGCGACCAGATGATTGGCGATGAACTTCATCCGGCTGCCGTTGCCGAACCTGCCGAGGTCGGCGCTTTGCTTGGCGAAGTCGGAGAAGAGGCCCGCGCATTGCGCGATCGCTTCATCGTTGCCGCTGGCGTAGACGACGAGATCGCGGTTTTTTGCCTGCGCGCCGGTTCCGCTGAGTGGACAATCCAGTGCGATATGGCCAGCTTTGGTCAGAGTGGCCTCGAAACGAAGCTTGTCGGCGATGCTGAGCGTGCTGAGTTCGACCACGATGCGCCGAGATGCCCCGGAATCAGCGATTTCGCGTGCGACCTGATCGACGGCCGTGGCGCTCGGAAGGCTGGTCAGGATGATAGGCGCGTCGCGCGCGACCTGACCGGTGTTCCCAGCGATCATGACGTTGGCCTGTGCCAGTTCGTCTCGCCTCGCCGGGTCGATATCGTAGCCGATGACGCGCCAGCCGCGGTCGACGAGATTGCGGGCAATCGCGCCTCCCATGATGCCAAGGCCGACGATTCCAACAGTCTTGTCCATGCGAGTTGGTTTCCTGGCTGTTGAATTCGATTGACGCGCGTCCGGGCCGCGCCTTAATTGGTGATCAGGTGATGAACAATCGCCAAGTAAGTTCGACTGGTCAAGCGGGTCCAAGTTCGCTGAACACGATGACGGTGTTGTCCTCTGTCTCGATGGTCGAATTTGCAGGCCCGATGCCGGCGAAATAACGGGGAACGCTGAGATGATGGGTGTTGGTCGAAAGCCAAACACAGGTCAGCCCGCAGGGGTGGAGCCAGGCGACCACGCTTATATGACCATGGTTGCCCGCGCCAAGGCAATGATTCCGCAACTGCGCGACCGCGCGGCGAAGACCGAGGAGCTGCGATGTTTACCGCCGGAGACCGAACGCGACCTGCACGACGCAGGTCTGTTCAGGATCGTGCAGCCGAAGCGGGTAGGTGGCTCCGAACTCGATTATGTCTCGCTCCTCGACTGCGCAGAAATGCTCGGACGTGCCGATGCGTCGGTGGCCTGGAATTTCGCCAATCTCGCAAGTCACCACTGGATGCTGGGCATGTTCGACCAGCGCGCCCAGGACGAGGTTTGGGATAAGGATGTCAACGTTCTGATCGCGTCCTCTTTCATTTTTCCGGCGGGACGCGCCAGGAAAGTTGCCGGCGGATACCGGCTTCGCGGCAACTGGCCGTTCTCGTCGGGGGTTGCTTCCTGCGAATGGAATATGCTTGCCAGCGTCGTTTCCTCCGATGACGAAGCCGACGGGATCGAATATCGGATCTTTCTGGTGCATAAGGCGGACTACGAGATCGTTGATACCTGGAACGCCGTGGGATTGCGGGGCACAGGTTCGAACGACGTCGAAGTCAAGGATGCTTTTGTGGCAGAGCCGATGACGGTTGCGGTCAACGATCTCGCCGGCGGGCCAACGCCAGGCAGTGAGGCCAATCCGAATGCACTTTATGCGTTACCGGTATTCTCGCTGTTCCCCTATGTACTGTCAGGCGTCGCGTTGGGTAATGCGCAGGCCTGTCTCGACGATTATGTCGATATCGCGCGGTATCGCGTATCGACCTATAATCGCGCCAAACTGAGCGACATGCAGAGTACGCAGATCAAGATCGCCGAGGCGTCGGCTAAGATCGATGCCGCGCGACTGATCATGCGTTCGGCATGCATCGAGGCGATGGCGGACGCGAGACAAGGATATGTTCCAGATGTCGCCGCCAAGACCAAATCGCGCCGCGATGGGGCTTTTTCCGTGAATCTTTGCACCGAAGCGGTATCGATATTGTTTGCAGCAAGCGGCGCGCGAGGTCTGTTCACGACCGGCGCGCTGCAGCGGCAGTTCCGCGATGCCCATGCGATCAACTCGCACCTTGCGTTCAATTTCGATGCGGCAGGCACCAACTACGGACGGGTAGCGCTTGGTCTGCCATCCGAAAACCTGACGCTTTGAGGCGGGGATGACTGACGCGCCCAAGCATCCGACCGCTCCGGATCCCGCGAATGAATTGGCCAGCGATCATTCGCCGATCGATCCGCGGGATTTTCGCAACGCGCTCGGCACTTACGCGACGGGCGTCACCATCATCACCGCCGCCGGGGCCGGCGGAAAGCCCTATGGCATAACTTGCAACTCATTTGCCTCGGTGTCGCTCAATCCGCCACTCGTGCTCTGGAGCCTGGTGCTTTATTCTTCGAGCCTGGGCGCCTTCGAGAACGCCAGTCATTTCGCGGTTAATGTGCTCGGGGCATCGCAGCAGGAACTTGCAAACAGGTTTGCCAAATCCTCGGACGACAAATTCGCCGGTGTGGAATGGAGGCCGGGCCTCGGCAACGCGCCGATTCTCGCCGACAGCGTCGCGAATTTTCAATGCCGGGCCGCCAATCGATACTATGGCGGCGACCATGTGATTTTCCTCGGCGCCGTCGAGGCCTACTCCTATAACCGGAAAGAACCGCTCTTGTTCGCGCGCAGCGGCTACGGGCGGTTTGTTGCCGACGACGAGTCGGTGGCCGACAAATCATGAGAAGGACAGCGCCGTTTAAGGGTGTCCGCGCCAAGCAGAAACGGCTTTCTCCGGTCGATCGCCGCAAGGAGTTCGTCGTCAAGGCGACCGAGTTTTTCGCGGAAGAGGGTTTTGGCGGCGGCACGCGGGATCTGGCGCGCCGATTGGGTGTAACCCAACCGCTTTTGTATCGCTATTTTCCCAGCAAGGACGACCTGATCAAGGAGGTTTATCGCACGGTCTATCTCGAGCCGCTCGACACCGGCTGGGAGAAGTTACTGACCGACCGCGCCCGGCCGGTCCGCGTCCGGCTGCGGGAATTTTACGATGCCTATACGAACGTGATCTTCGATCGCAAATGGCTGCGCATCTATCTCTACTCCGGACTGAAGGGGCTCGACATCAACCGCTGGTATGTCGACATGGTCAGGGACAAAATTTTGACTCGTATCATCAGGGAATGCCGCCACGCGGCGGGGCTTCCGTTGCAAAGCAAGCCGAGCGCAGCCGAGCTCGAACTCGCCTGGGTATTTCACGGCGGAATCTTCTATTACGGAGTTCGCAAATACATTTACGAATCTCCCGCGCTGGAAGACAAGGAGCAGATGATCAGCGACGCGCTAGACGCGTTTCTGGCCGGCTACGAGCGGGTTTTCGGAACCACGATCGAATCGCGGCGTGCGCCGATGGAGGCCGTCGGGTAGGCGCGGCTTATTTTTTCTTCATCTCGGCCCGATACCAGTCGCCGATCTCGCTCGCGGTCATCAGCGCGACGCCGTCATGGCCGATGACATAGTCGAGCAGGGCTTCCAGGTATTTGATGCGATGCGGAACGCCCGTGATGTAGGGATGGACAGAGATTGCCATGATCCGAGCGTTGCCTGCCCCTTCCAGATACAGCCGGTCGAATTGATCGGTGCAACGTTTGAGGAATTGTTCGGAAGGAAGATGCTGCAAGGCATGGATAACGATGTCGTTGGTTTCCACCGAATAGGGGATCGTCGTGATGGTGCCGTGCGGCGTCGCGATGTCCTGCGGAAGGTCGTCGATCACCCAGTCCGCCACGTATTCGATACCGTTAAGGCGTAACAGGTCCAGCGTGTCCTCGGTTTCCGTCAGGCCAGGGCTTTCCCACGATCGAGGCGACTTGCCTGAAAATTTTGCAATCGTGTCGACCGCCCTTTTGATTGCCTCGGCCTGGTTTTCGAGCTTGTGCATTGGGCTCTGGACAAACCCGTGTCCCATGAATTCGAAGCCGGCATCAAGCGCGGCTGAAGCGACGCGCGGATAGGCGTTGCAGACATTGGCATTCAGGGCCAGCGTCACCTTGATGTTGCGATCGGTCAGCGCCTTGAACTGACGCCAGAAGCCGGCGCGCATACCGTATTCGTGCCAGGACCAGTTCGGCACGTCCGGCAACAACGGTTGGCCCATCGGCGGGCCCAGCACGGTTCGCGGCATCGCGTTCTCGATCCGCCATTCCTCCACGTTGAGGATGACCCATACCGCGAGCTTCTTGCCGCCTGGCAGCGTGAGTTTCGGTCGGTCGACTTGCGCCTGATAGGGGATGCGATCGCTAAGAGCCACAGCGAACCTTTCTTCCTGATTTGGTGGAAACTATTCCGCGGCGTTAGATCGCTTCGAGGTGCCGGCGTTGATCCGCGGCATGACCTTTTCGGCCATCAGGATCATGGATTGTCGACCAAGCTCGCGGTCCATCCAGTCCTTGCCGGCGTACAGCAATGTGCCGAACTTGCCGACTTCTTCCTGGAAAGCCAGCAGCTGATCCGCGACGCTCTCCGGCGTGCCGTATATGATAAGCTTGTTGCAGATCGTTTCCAGCGTCACCTCATCGTCGGGTTGGTCACGCCGGGTCTTAAACAGTTCGATGCGGCCGTTTCTCGTCAATTTCGTGAACAGCGAACGGTAGTAATAGACGTAAGGTCCGTCAGGATCTGTCGCATAAGCCTTTGCCGTTGCAGCGTCTTTCGCGACAAATACGCTTTTGGCGACACGCCAGTTGGCGGGATCGGCGGCCCGGCCGCCACGCTCGCAGCCTTCGACATATTTCGGCCAATGGCTCCTGACCCAAGCCGGCATCAGGAAATTCGCGGAGATCGGATCCCAACCGCGAGCGGCCGCTTCCGCAACTCCCTTGGAGAACGGTGCGACGGCTGTCACGACGATCGGCGGATGTGGCCGCTGTAGTGGGCGCGGGATGAACCCCTGACCAATATCCTCCATCAGAGTTTTCTGCGTGGAAATATTCCAGTAGTTTCCCCGAAGATTGTAGGGCGGCTCTCCGGCCCAGATATCCAGGACCTGATTGATCGCCTCCAGGAACATCGCGTTGCGGTCGGCGTCCAGATTGCCGAACAGTTCCGCGTCCGACAAAAGGCCGCCTGGGCTGATGCCGAAGATCAAGCGCCCCTCGAGCATATGGTCGAGCATCGCGATGCTCGCCGCGACTGCGGCGGGATGGGTATTCGGCATGTTGATCGTGCCGGTGCCAAGCCTGATCTGCTTGGTGGCGGCCGCGATCCACGCCAGGAAGGCGATGCCAGAAGTGATGTTCTCGGCCTTGTCGGTAACGTGTTCGCCGACATAGGCTTCGGTAAACCCCAGTTTGTCGGCCAGCAGGAAGGCCTCCCGGTCTTCTTTCAACGACAGCCGCCAATCCTTCTCGAGGGGATGGATCGGCATCGTGAAGAAACCCAGATTCATTTCCTGCGCCTTCCGGAGAGTCCTTTCTAAATCAGAACAGACCGTGCGTCGTTCGTGCGCTCATGACAAGTCCAAAAGTCGAAGGTCCCGAAATAATCGTTCGATAAACAAACTTGACCTTTGATTGTGACCACCTTCTAATCCCTGAAAAATACGCCGAAATCCGGCCGGGGAAGGTAACGCCGATGAAAGCCTCGGCTTTCGCTTATGCACGCGCGACCAGCGTCGGCAACGCGCTGGAATTGCTCGCCGCCCATGGCGGCAAGGCGAAAGTTCTCTCGGGCGGCCAGAGCTTGATGC
Source organism: uncultured Alphaproteobacteria bacterium (assembly GCA_963769365.1). GTDB lineage: Bacteria > Pseudomonadota > Alphaproteobacteria > Rhizobiales > Xanthobacteraceae > Bradyrhizobium. Next base: position 269,874 of record CAVYLU010000003.1, read on the forward strand.
CGGCGATGAACCTGCGTTTGATTTCACCGGAGCTGATCATCGACATCGGCGAGATCGGCGAATTGCGGGGCATCGCGCGGAGAGGCGAGATGCTTTCTATCGGCGCGTTGACGCGCCACGTCGACCTCCTGAAATCTCCGGAAATCGCCGTGCATTCGCCATTGCTGACGAAGGCGGTCGCGCATGTTGCGCATCCCGCGATCCGCAACAGAGGAACAATTGGCGGCAATCTTGCCCATGCCGATCCAGCCTCCGAACTGCCGGCATGTATGCTCGCGCTTGACGCGACGATTGTCGTGCGCAGCCAGTCCGGTGAGCGGCGAATTTCGGCCAAGGATTTCTTCAAAGGCATTTATGAGACGGCGCTGGCGGCGGACGAATTGCTGGTCGCCGTCGAGCTGCCGGGCGCGCCGAAAAACGCCTTCTGTTTCTTCCATGAATTCGCACGCCGTCATGGTGATTACGCCATCGCCGGTCTCGCGGCGCAGGCGACCGTGAAGGATGGCATCTTCACGGACCTTCGTATGGTGTTCTTTGCGGTTGGCGACCGGCCAGTATGGCCGAATGCCGTGGGAAAATTAGTCAACGCTGCCATCACGCCTGCGCTGATGGTCGACATATCAGCGGCGCTGCGCGAGGAGCTCGATCCCCCCACCGATCAGCAAGCCTCAAGCACCATGCGACGGCATCTGGCCAAAGTGTTGATGACGCGGTGCGTGTCCACCCTCCTTGGCCGACCCGATCTTGATGCGAGGGCCGCGTGAGGACGCCAATGCCTATCTCGCTCCACGTTAACGGCGAGCGCGTCGACGCCCATGTCTTGCCGCGGCTCAATCTGGCGGATTTTCTTCGCGAACATCTGCATCTAACGGGAACACATGTCGGTTGCGAGCATGGGGTGTGCGGCGCCTGCACTGTGCGCGTGAACGATGAGATCGTTCGCGCTTGCCTGGTGCTGGCGGTGCAAACACACGGCGCGTCTGTCCTGACCATCGAGGGCTTGTCCGACAGCGGCGAAGTGGCCGACCTGCAGGCCGCCTTTCGGGATCGTAATGCGTTGCAGTGCGGCTATTGCACGCCGGGAATGCTGATGGCCGCGCAGGATTTGCTGAAGCAACAAGCCGAACCGGACCGCGAGCAGATACGCGAGCATCTCTCCGGCAATTATTGCCGCTGTACCGGGTACCAGGCCATTGTTGATGCGGTCGAGACCACGGCGCGCTGGCGCAGCGAGCGCAAGTCGTGACCGATAGTCCGGCAAATACCCAGACGCTTTCGGTGCTCGATCGGCCGAACTCCTATATAGGAAAGACCGTGCCGAGGCCGAATCTCGATCGGTTATTGCAGGGCCGCGGTCTCTATGTCAGCGACATGGAGCTGCCACGCATGGCGCATGTGGTGTTCCTGCGCTCGCCGCATGCGCACGCCAAAATCGCTGGAATTGACGCCAGCACAGCAGAGAACCTGCCGGGCGTCATTGCCGTTGCCACGGGCAAAGAGCTTGCAGCCGTCATCACGCCGTGGGTTGGCGTGCTCTCGCATTTGAAGGGACTGAAATCGGCGCCGCAAAGCGCTATCGCCATCGATCGCGTCTGCTGGCAGGGCGAGGCCGTTGCGGCGGTCGTTGCGACCAGTCGCGCTGCCGCCGAAGACGCAGCGGAACACGTCCTGGTGAAGTACCAAGAGCTGGAGGCGGTGACGGACATGCGCACCGCGCTCGATCCGCAAACCCCCGTCATTCATCCGGTGCTTGGTGACAACCTTGCGTTTGAGCGCAATCACGATGCGGGCCATGTCGATCAAGCCTTCGCCGATGCCGATGAGGTGGTGGAAGCGGATTTTGTCTTCGGTCGGCATACCGGCGTGACGCTGGAGCCGCGGGCGGTCGTGGCAGACTGGAACGCCGCGGAAGCGAGGCTGACGATCTATCAGGGCACGCAGGCGCCGCATATGGTGCAGAACATCGCGGCGTTGCATCTGGGGCTCCAGGAGCAGCAGGTGCGCGTGGTTTGCAAGGATGTCGGCGGTTCTTTCGGCATCAAGGTCCATATCTACGCCGACGAGATGGCAACCTATGCGCTGTCAAAGATGCTGCGCCGGCCGATTAAATTCGTTGCCGACCGGATCGAGAGCTTCAACACCGATATTCACGCCCGCGATCACCGCTGCAGGGGAAAGATAGGTGTCAGGCGCGACGGAACCATCACGGCGTTTGAGATTGACGATCTCACCGGCATCGGACCCTATTCGATGTATCCGCGCACCAGCGCGATCGAAGCAAACCAGGTCGTCAACCTCGTCGGCGGCCCTTACGCGACCAAGAACTACCGGGCGCGGGCCCGGGTTGTTTTTCAGAACAAGAACGTGATGTGCCAGTATCGCGCTGTCGGTCACCCGATCGCATGCTCGGTGACGGAGGGCCTGGTCGATCTCGCAGCCATGAAGATCGGGATGGATCCGGTCGAGATTCGCCGGCGCAATTTGATTGCCGACGACGCTTATCCCAGCACTTCGCCATCAGGCTTGCGATTTGAGAAACTGTCGCATCATGCTTCGCTGGATAAGCTTTTGGACATGATGGATTATGAAAGTTTGCGCGCCGAGCAGGCCGAATTGCGCAAGAAGAATCTGTATCGCGGCATCGGGATCGCCAGTTTCATCGAGGTCACCAATCCCAGTGCGGCGTTTTACGGGGTCGGCGGCGCCAAGATCTCGTCGCAGGACGGGGTCGCCGTCCGACTGGATGCGCAGGGGTCCGTGATCTGCCAGACCAGCATCACCGAGCAGGGACAGGGATCGGAATCGCTTACAGCCCAGATCGTCGGCAGCGTGCTGGGCGTTTCGATGGACCGCGTCCGCGTCATGCTCGGCGACACCGACAACACGCCCTTTGGCGGGGGCACCTGGGCTTCGCGTGGCGCCGGCATCGGCGGCGAGGCGGCGCTTCGGGCCGCCAAGGTTCTGCGCAAGAATATCCTCGATGTCGCGGCGGCGATCCTGCAGTCCACTCCGGCCGAACTCGACATCGTCAACAATAGCGTCGTCAATACCGATGACGGCACGCCGCGTATCGAGCTAAGAGAGCTTGCCAGGATCGTCTATTTTCGTCCCGATACGCTTCCGCCGGGCATTCAGCCCGAATTGATGGCGACGCGCCATTTTGTCCCGCGTGAATATCCGTTCGCCTTCACCAATGGCGTGCAGGCCTCGTGGCTCGAGGTTGACACCGAGACGGGCTTCGTCAAGCTGCTAAGGCACTGGGTCGTTGAAGACTGCGGTACCATCATCAATCCGCAACTGGTCGACGAGCAGATCAGGGGAGGGGTGGTGCAGGGGCTCGGCGCGGCGCTGTTCGAGAAGTGCATCTATGATGAGCGCGGCCAGCTCACCAACGCTAATATGGCCGACTATCTGGTTCCGATGTCCGGGGAAATGCCGGATATAGATGTCGGCCATGTGGTGTCACCGACGGCGGAGAGCGAATTGGGTGCGAAGGGCGCAGGCGAGGCTGGCACGGCAGGGGCGGCGGCCGCGGTGACCAACGCGGTCAATGACGCACTCAGGCCGTTCGGTACTATAGTTACAGAGATTCCATTGACGCCGCAGGTTATCCTGACGGCATTGGGGCGAATGTGATCAAAGACGACCTCAACAAAGCCAACTAAAGCATTCAAGGGACGAAACAAAACATGACCAGGAAGACTGCCAAATCCGGATTGATTTCGCGCCGCCGCCTGCTGGCGACGGCTAGCGCTGGCGCAGCTATGCTTGGGCTGACATCAAGCGTTGGCGCTCAACAGCCGCCGATCAGGATCGGCATGAGTATGGCTCTAACCGGCGGTCTCGCGGGCGGCGGCCAAGCTTCGCTGCTTGGCATCGAGATCTGGCGGGACGATGTCAACGCCAAGGGTGGCCTGCTCGGCCGCAAGGTCGAGCTTGTCGTCTATGACGACAAATCGAGCGCCTCAGAGACTCCGGCGATCTACTCAAAGCTGCTGGACGTCGACAAGGTTGATCTGCTGTTCGCGCCCTACGGAACCGTACCCACGGCGCCGCTCATGCCGCTCGTCAAGCAGCGCGGCATGGTGCTGATCGGCAATTTCTCGTTTCAGGTGAACAGCAAGGTTGGCCACGACATGTGGTTCAACAACGCCCCGTGGGGACCGCCCGACAGCTGGGCGGCATCGTTCCTCGATCTCGGCCAGAAGGCCGGCGGCAAGACCCTTGCGCTTCTCGCGGCAGACCAGGAATTCGCGCAGAATTCTGGCTCTGACCGCGAGGAATGTCGCTAAGAAGCTCAACATGCCGATCGTCTTCGACCAGTCCTATCCGCCCAACACGGTGGAATTCTCCGGTATCATCCGCGCGCTCAAGTCCGCCAGGCCCGATATCGTCTATGTCGCGTCCTATCCGCCGGATTCGGCGGGAATCTTGCGCGCCGTGAACGAGCTCGGGATCGGCGACAACGTCAAGATTTTCGGCGGCGGCATGGTCGGCCTGCAGTTCGGCGCGGTGATGGCAAACCTGGGCTCGCTGCTTAACGGCGTCGTCAACTACAATTCATGGCTCCCGGAAAAGAACATGTATTACGAGGGAACCAAGGCGTTCTTCGACACCTACGCGAAACGGGCGGTGGAAGCCAAGGTCGATCCGCTGGGTTACTATCTTGCGCCGTTCGGCTACGCCAGCGGTCAACTCGTCGAGCAGGCCATCAAGGCGGTCGGCTCCCTCGACCAGAAGGCCATTGCAAAATATCTGCACGAAAACGAGATCAAGACCATCGTTGGCCCGATCGCGTTTTCGGCGGACGGCGAGCGCAAGGAAACCGCGACGCTGCAGGCCCAGTTCCGCGGTGTCGTGGACAAGAACATCGAGCAGTTCCGCAGCCCAGGCAAGCAAGTGATCCTGTTCCCGGAGAAACTGAAATCGGGCGATCTGATCACTCCGTTTGAGGCTGCTCGAAATTAACCTTCGCGGCTCCTTATGAACCATAACGCGGATGCCCGGGATCAGGACAAATGATCCCGGACAATCGAACCGGGTAAGCCGGTGTAGGCAAATCGGGGAAGCAGCGGCTCAAGGGCGGGTCAAGGGGGACCTCAATTGTTTTCATTTGACCTGCTGCTCGATGCGGTGGTGATCGGCGTGCTGCTCGGCTGCTTCTATGCAGCCGTAAGCCTTGGCTTGTCGGTCGCCTTCGGCCTGCTCGACGTTCCCCACGTCGCCCATCCGGCCTTTCTGGTGCTGGCGTCTTACGCCGTGTTCTTCCTCAATGAAAATTATGGGATTGATCCGCTGCTGGCAGGGCTGATGATCACGCCGTTTTTCTTTCTGTTCGGTCTCGTCGCCTACCGCCTGTACTACGAATCCTTCGAAAAGCGCGGCAGCGACGCCGGCGTCCGTGGCATAGCGTTCTTCTTCGGCATCGCATTTATCATCGAAGTCCTCATCATTCTGCAATTCGGTGTGGACCAGCGCTCGGTCACCGCGTCCTATGTCGGCAAGGCCTGGCGGATCGGCGAAATGCGGATTCCGTTCCGGCTGCTGGTTGCGTTCGCGGTCGCCGCTGCGCTGACGATTTTGCTAACGCTGTACCTGTCGCGGACGTTCATGGGGCGGGCGATCCGCGCGGTCGCGCAGGACCAGGAGGCGCTGCGGCTGATGGGCGCCAACCCGATCCGGATCAAGCAATGGGCGTTCGGCATTGCCACCGCCGTGCTCGGGATCGCCGGGGCCCTGCTCATCATCGTCGCTCCGATCGAGCCGACACTCGACCGTACCTATATCGGGCGGACATTCTGCGTGGTGGTCATGGCGGGGCTCGGCAGCATGACCGGTACGCTCGTTGCCGCCATCATCCTCGGCGTCGCCGAAAACATTGTCCTGACCCTGTTCGGCGCCTCCTGGGCGCCGGCCATTTCGTTCGCGATGCTGCTCGGCGTTCTCGCCGTCCGGCCGCAGGGCCTGTTCGGCAGGCTATCATGAGCCGCAGCATCCGCTTCTGGGTCGGGGTGATCCTGTTTCTCGCCGTCGCCCTGCTGATGACCCAGGTCATCGGCAACCAGTATCCCTTCTTTGCCTGCTACGTGATCCTGCAGTTTATCGTACTTGCCGTCGCGTGGAGCATCCTCGGCGGCTATGCCGGTTACGTGAATTTCGGCACCAGTGCGTTTTTCGGTGTTGGCGTCTACACCGCCGTGTTTCTGTTGAAGACGTTTGGACTGCCGCTCGCCGTGCAAATCGCAGTCGCAGCCGTCATTGGCGCACTCATGGGATTCGGTCTGGGCCTTTTGACTTTGCGCATGCAGGGCATCTTCTTCTCGATTGCGACCATTGCGCTGACGATCATTATCGAGACCTCGGTGACGAATTGGCGATACGTCGGTGGCGCGGCCGGCATTCAGCTGCAACGACCGATGGTGACGTGGCCATTCGACAACTATGTGCAGATGCTGTTCTTCGTTCAGGCGCTTCTCGTGGTGCTGGCGGTCGCGATCGCGCGCTACATTCAGAATTCGTGGATCGGTCATGGCTTGCAGGCGCTCAAGGATGACGAGCTTGCTGCCGAATGCACGGGTGTACCGACCCTGCGGCTAAAGGTGATGGCCTGCGTCATCTCCGGCGCATTGATGTGCGCGGCCGGTGCGCCCGCCGCCATGTATCTCCAGTACGCCGACCCGTCGTCGGCCTTCAATCTCAATTACTCCGTTTCGGTACTCGCGATGTCGCTGATCGGCGGGACCGCGCATTGGGCAGGTCCGGTTGTCGGTGCAATCCTGTTGGGCGTGACGCAACAATTGCTGACGGTTACGATCTCGTCGGAAGTGAATTTGCTGGTGCTCGGCGTGATGCTGGTGCTGTTCGTGGTGGTCGCGCCGCAGGGAATCATTGGCCTGGTCCGCAGGGTTGGGCGCCATCGTGCGGGAGGCGAACCATGATGTCCCCCTCCGGCGCAGAGCCGCCGCCCTTGCTGCGGATTGCCGCGCTCACCAAGCGCTTCGGCGGCTTCACCGCCTTGGACAATATTAGCGTCGATATTCGTCCGGGCGAGCGCTTCGGCCTCATCGGCCCGAACGGCTCAGGAAAGACGACGCTGATCAACTGCATTTCCGGCGCGTTCCGCACCGAGGCCGGCACCGTGGTGTTCCGTGACGAGGACATCACGCCGTTGCAGCCGCATATGCGCACGCGCCGCGGCATTGCGCGCAGCTTCCAGATCCCGAGGCCGTTCAAAAGCATGACGGTCGCCGAAAACCTCATGGTCGCGCTCGATTTCGCGGCGGTCACCGGCGAAATCGTCTCGGCTGCGCAACGACGCGACGCCATGATGTCAATCCTGACACGGATGGGCCTCGCGTCGAAGGCGGACGTGTCGGCGAAGAGGTTGAGCCAGGTGGAATTGCGCAAGATGGAACTGGCCCGCGCAATGGCGACGCACCCAAAACTCCTGATTTCCGACGAGGCCATGGCCGGGCTTTCCAGTTCGGAAGTCGACGAGGTGCTTGATCTCCTCATGAGCCTTGCAGGTCAGGACATCACCATCATCATGATCGAGCACATCATGCAGGCGGTGATGCGGTTTTCGGATCGCGTGATGTGCCTCGATGCCGGCAGGATCATAGCGATCGGCAAGCCGGCCGAGGTCATGGCTAACCAGCGCGTGCAGGAGGCCTACCTTGGCACTTAGCCTCGTCATCAATGACCTTGATGCGGGTTACGGCGCCGTGAAGGCGCTACGCGGCGTCAGCCTCCATGTCGAGGCCGGCGAGACCGTCGCCTTGCTTGGCACCAACGGTAACGGCAAGAGCACGCTGATGAAGTGCGTCGCGGGCCTGGTTCGGCCGCAGCGTGGAGGCATATCGCTGACGATCGACGGAAAGGTACACGATCTGACTAGACTGTCGACCGAGGCCATCGTCGATCTCGGCGTGGCGTCGGTTCCCGAGGGGCGACGGCTATTTCCCAAGCTCACCGTGTTGGAAAATCTGATGCTCGGAGCGTTCCGCAAGGCCGCCCGGCGCAACATCGATCGCAACCTAGCACTCGCCTTCGAGACATTTCCGGCCCTCAAGGGGCTACAGGGCCAGCTCGCCGGCACCATGTCAGGCGGCCAGCAACAGATGCTAGCCATCGCGCGCGCACTGATGTCGTCGCCGCGCCTGTTGTTGATCGATGAGCCTTCGGTGGGCCTGTCGCCGCTGCTGGTCTCGCAGACCATCGCCAAGATCGGCGAGCTCAATCAGCATCTCGGCCTGACGGTGCTCATGGCGGAGCAAAACTTCAATCAGGCGATCCGGATCGCCGATCGCGGTTACATTATTGTCCATGGTGAGATCGTCCTTGCGGCCGCTTCGGTCGACGAATTGAGAGCGAACGACATCGTCAAGCGGCTCTATCTCGGTGGGGTCGCATGATTGCCTGCGAACGGTTTTAGGCGTGCCACTGGTCGAGCAGAATGTGGAGCTGGCGCTCGATATCGCTGACCACGCCTATGTCATCGATCAAGGCGTGGTGGCCCACCAGGCGTCCGCGCGGAGCTTTTGGCCAACCGCGACGTCAAGGAGCCCTACCGCTCGGTGTGAAGTCAGCCCGCGTGCGTCGTCGGGAGCAGCGCTAAATCCATTTTCGAAGCAATGACACGGGCCCGTCCACATATGTGGGCGGGCTCTTTTTTGTTTCTACTCAGCCGCGGCACTGGCGATCGCGCCCGCGTGTTTATTGCTGACGACGACCTTGATGGCGTCTTCGACCCGATCGCGAGCGTATCGGATCGCGGTGGGCAGGTCGGCGAGCGGAAACGTATGCGTGTGGATCCTGGTCGCATCGAATCGCTTTTCCGCCATCAGTTCCATCGCACGGTGAGTGGCGCTGCGACCCTCACCGCGAATGCCGTAGACATAGATGTTGTTCCTGACGAGATGCGCGATATCCGCCGTTACCGGCTCGTGCGGGAACGCGGCAAGACAAATTTTGCCGCCGCGATTGGTCATGCGGATGGCTTGGTTGATGGTTGCCTCCGTGCCAGCGCATTCGATCACATAGTCCGCGCCGATTCCGCCGGTGAGCTGTCTTACGATACCGACCGCATCTTCGTCGTTGATATTGACGACGCGATCCGCACCCAATTCCTGGCCGATCGCGAGGCGCTTGTTGCGCGTTCCTGTCAGGATCACCGGGCTCGCACCGAGCGCTTTGGCAACGGCAACCGCAAGCAATCCGATCGGACCGGGGCCGATCACGACCACGCTTTCACCGGCAACGAGGCCGCCGAGCTCAGTCAGGCCGTACATCGAGGTTCCCGCGGTGACGACCAGGGTTGCTGCCGCGTCGCTCATGGCGTCGGGCACGCGCACCAGCGTATTGATGTGATTGACAGCGTATTCGGCAAAGCCGCCGTCAGTGGTGAAGCCGTTGGCGCGGTGACCCTTCTCAGGTTTCCCATAGTTGAGGCAGGAAGTGTACATGCCTTGGCGGCAGCGCTTGCACTGGCCGCAACCGGCATGGATTTCGACGCTGACACGCTCGCCGATCGCAAACTCGTCGACGTCAGGCCCTAACGCTGCGACCGTGCCCATATATTCGTGACCGGGCGTAAAATCCTTGTTGAAGGGTAGTCCGCCCTGGATGCTCGCGGGCGAGCCCGAATGGATGATTTCGAGATCGGTGGCGCAGATCGCGACCGCATCGATGCGTACCAGCGCCTCGGCGCGTCCCGGAACCGGGGTTGGCTTGTCACGCAGGAAGAGCTCATCCGGACCGCCCAGGACCCAGGCCTTCATTTGTCCGGGAACGGGCAATTCGGGAGATGTTTTGACACCGGCGGGGTTGTACATTGCAACGCAACCTCAGCTTCTAGATTTCGACGCGCAGAGCATTTGTAGCGGTCCTTGGCGGAGCCGCAATCGGTTTCTTGGCTGCCGCGGCGGCGCAGGCTCAATCGGCGCCGGTGACGCCTGTCGCGGGCGCAACGAGGGCGCGGTTCAGCCCAATTGCAAAGTAAGGGAAATCAACGCTCAGGCGCGGCGGGCTCACGGATCAGACGAAGAAGACTAATCCCAGATATCAGCAAATGTAGGATCCGTGCCAGGTCGAAGGCGGAGAAAGTCCGCCTCAACCAATATGTGAAGCCGACAGCTTGTAAATCTCCAGCGCATCGGCATCCGCGCCGCGTAGTGATTTGGCCAGTCTGAACAATTGTCCTGCTAACGTTGCCATCGGGACTGGGCTCGAGGTGCTGCGTGCAACGTCGGCCACGGTGTCCAGATCCTTCAGCATCGTGGCGATATGGCCGAGCGGCGGCGAATGAATGCCTTGCACCATGCGCGGCACGAACAATTGCAGCGGGATGGAATCGGCAAAGCCGCCGGTCAACGCCTCCGGCAGCCGGCCGGCGTCGATCCCGGCGTTGACTGCAAGCCGCGTCGCTTCCGCGAGCACCGCCATCGCGCATCCGACGATCACCTGATTGCAAAGTTTCGTGGTTTGGCCCGCGCCGGTCGGGCCCATATGGGTGAGCCTTCGCGCCATCGCGAGCACATAGGGCCGCACCCTTTCGATATCGGCGGCCTCGCCTCCGGCCATCACCGCGAGCGTACCTTCCTCGGCGCCCTTGGTGCCGCCGGAGACCGGGGCGTCAATCCATCCCATGCCGTTGGCAGCCTTTAGTCGGGCGGCGATATCGCGTGCCGCGTCAGGGTGGATCGATGAAAAATCCACGACCAGTTTTCCGGCGCCGGGCACTGCTGCAAGACCGTCGCGGCCAAATACGATCTCCTCCACTGCGGAGGCGTCGGTGACACATATGAAGAGGATGCTCGTAGCGGCGGCAACCTCGCCGGGATGAGCCTCAAGCGTTGCACCGGCCTCGACCAGCTCCGCCGCCTTGCCCGCGGACCGGTTCCAGACCGCGACGTTGTAGCCTGCGTTGAGCAGCCGATGCGCCATCGGAAATCCCATCATTCCAAGCCCGAGATAGCCGAGCTTCTCGGCCTGTTGTCCGGTCATTCAGCTTCTCCTTCATTGTCGAAATGTCTGCTCTGTGAGCGCCTTAGCACAAATCCTGACCATATCGGGCGAGCGCTTGCGAGTCTCCAACGGCTGCGCAGACTTGTAGCCGAGCGGCTGGCGCCGAAAGGTGCCGAAAGCTTATGTCAGCTGCATCGCAGCCGACGGCCGTATCATGGTGATCGGCTGGGACAAAAACCGTTCGCCGGATGTCGTGACCCGAAGGAGTTCTGAAGGAACTCGGGCAGATCTATCGCGAGATTTTCGGCGCATCATCCGGTGATGGCGCCAATCCAGGTCGTCGGCGCCTCGTTGAAAGGGCGGCGCGCGTCGAGGTCGAGGCGACCGCGGTGGTGTCGCGCTGAACGGCACCCGCTTCGTCTGCCGAGCTAATTCCGATACGACGTATCGACGCGGTCGAGCTTGCGCAGCAGCGCCGGCCAAGCGAGATCGCCGTTGCGGTTGGGCAGATTGGGGCGCGGTTTCACCTTGTCGAAGGTCTTTTCGAGCACTTCCCTTGGTGGGTAAACCAGCTTGGTATGGCAGGACAGCGCCATCACCTGCACCTCGCAGGCGCGTTCCATGCGATAGAGCAGGCTGAATGTCGCCGGGATGGTGCGTCCGACCACGAGCAGTCCGTGGTTACGCAGAACCATCGCTTCGTGATCGCCAAGGTCGGCCACCAGCCGCTCGCGCTCGCCGATATCGTCGGCGATACCTTCAAAGTCATGATAGGCGATGTGGAGAAACCGCATCGACGTCTGAGCCAGCGGAAGTAGACCGCATTCCATCGCCGAGACCGCCATGCCGGCCGGGGTATGGGTATGTGCGACACAGTCGACGTCCTGGCGGGCCATATGAATGGCGCTATGAATGACGAAGCCTGCGGCGTTGACAGCATAATCCGAGGCATTGAACAGCACCTTGCCGTCGAGGTCGACCTTGATCAGGCAGGACGCATCGATTTCCTCGTAGAGCATCCCATAGGGGTTGATCAGGAAGTGATCGTGCGAGCCTGGAACGCGGCATGAGATGTGGTTGGCGATCATCTCGGTCATGCCGTACATCGCGGTCAAACGATAGCAGGCCGCGAGGTCGACGCGGGTCTGCCACTCCTCGGCGCTCACCTGTTCGCGGACCGATTTGACGACCTTGATGGCGGGAGAGTTCACGGGCGGGGTCATGGAGCTTCTCCGTTAGAAACGGCAATTTCCGTCGCAGGGATTTGGCCGGCAGCGCTTTTGAGGATACGTGCAATGTTCGTTGCGCCGCAAGGCGGGCACTGCGGCAATCATTGCAACTCAGCCATCGCCGATGCGCTGGGGTCATCTGACGGGCGCACAAGGAGGACCTCACAGTTTTGCTGCACAGCAATAGGCCTGCCGTCGCAAATCCTTCATGCGTGGCCTATACTGGGTCGACCGTAGGTGCTGATTTCCCTATCCCAGAACGCCTTATCCCGCATCGGAGCGACTTTCATGAAGACTGCTCGGCTAGTCCTCGCCTTGCTTGCGCTATCCTTCCTGGCGCCCTGGCATTCGGCCGAAGCGGCCGACGTCATCTGTTACAACTGCCCGCCGGAATGGGCGGATTGGGCCTCCATGCTCAAGGCCATCAAGGCCGACCTCAATTACGATATTCCTCACGACAACAAGAATTCCGGCCAGGCGCTGGCGCAGATTTTGGCCGAGAAGAGCAATCCGGTCGGCGATATCGGCTATTTCGGCGTCACCTTCGGCATGAAGGCGAAGGCGCAGGACGCGCTCGAGCCCTACAAGCCGGTCAACTGGAACCAGGTGCCTGCCGGTCTAAAGGACCCGGACGGCTACTGGACCACCATTCACTCCGGCACGCTCGGCCTGTTCGTGAACAAGGACGCGCTTGGCGGCAAGCCGGTGCCTGCCTGCTGGAAGGATCTCTTGAAGCCGGACTACAAGGGCATGGTCGGCTATCTCGACCCGAGTTCGGCCGCCGTTGGCTATGTCGGTGCGGTAGCGATCAATCTTGCGCTCGGCGGCTCGGCCACGAATTTCGATCCCGCGATCACCTTCTTCAAGGAGCTTCGCAAGAACGATCCGATCGTGCCGAAGCAGACGTCCTATGCTCGGGTAGTTTCCGGCGAGATGCCGATCCTGTTCGACTACGATTTCAACGCTTATCGCGCGAAATATTCGGAGAAGGGCAATTTCGAATTCGTGATCCCCTGCGAGGGGTCGGTGGTGTTTCCTTACGTTGTCGGCCTCGTCAAGAACGCGCCGGACAAAGAGAAGGCCAAGAAGGTGCTGGACTATCTGTTGTCCGACAAGGGCCAGGCGATCTGGACCAACGCCTATTTGCGCCCGGCGCGCCCGATCGAATTGCCTGAAGCGGTGAAGAACAAGTTCTTGCCTGACAGCGACTACGCCCGCGCCAAGAGTGTCGACTGGGGCGAGATGGAAAACGTTCAAAAAGGCTTTGTCGACCGCTATCTCGCCGAGGTCCGCTGATGCAGTATGGTGCCCCGGCTTGAAGGGCGGGGGCACCATCGTTTCATGTCGCATAAATCCTTTGTCTGGCTCTGCTTGCTGCCGCTTGGCGCGGTCACGGCGGCATTTTTCCTGCTGCCGATGGCGCGGCTGGTGGTGACCGGCGCCGAGGGACCGCAGGGGCTTGCCGGCTATCTGGCTGTTCTGACCGAGCCGCGCTACCGCGCCACCCTGATCAACACGGTCGTACTTGCTGCCGCGACCACGGTCGTGACGCTGATCGTGGCGACGATCGCCGGAATGTTCCTGCAACGTCATCGTTTCCCCGGCCGCGCGGTGCTGATCGCGATGCTGACATTTCCGCTCGCCTTTCCCGGCGTCGTCGTCGGCTTCATGATCATCCTGCTTGCAGGACGTCAGGGCCTGATCGGCGATTTTTCCAACCGCCTGTTTGGCGAGAAAATCGTTTTTGCCTATTCGATCTACGGGCTATTCCTCGGCTATCTCTATTTCTCGATTCCTCGCGTCATCCTCACCATCATGGCCGCCGTGCAGAAACTCGACGTCGGTCTTGAGGAAGCCGCGCGCTCGCTTGGCGCAAGCCCGTGGGCGGTACAGCGCGATGTCGTGCTGCCGGCCTTGGCGCCTGCCTTCGTCGCCTCCGGTGCGATTGCCTTTGCGACCGCAATGGGTGCGTTCGGTACTGCGTTTACGCTCGCGACCAACATCGACGTGTTGCCGATGCTGATCTATACCGAATTCACGCTAGCCGCGAATTTCGCGACCTCGGCGGCGTTGTCGGTCGGGCTCGGCCTCATCACCTGGTTCATCCTCGCGCTCGCCCGCTCGTTCAGCGGCAGCGCGGTCGCGGCGGCCGGATAAAACCATGCGCGACCGCCTGATTTTTGCCGGCCAGCTCATCTTCACATTGATCGTCGCCGCATTTTTGGTCCTGCCTGCCGGGCTGTCGATCTCAGCCGGCGTCACCGTGAACTATTTTCGCGGCATTTCCTCAGGCGTGACCCTGCAATGGGTGGCGCAGGTCTGGGATCTCTACGCCGGCACCATCGGGCTGTCGTTCCTAATCGCCTTCGCAACGCTTGCCGTCACCTTGATCGCCGGCGTTCCCGCCGCTTACGCCTTGCATGTGCGGGGAGGGCGGTTGGCGCGCGTGGTCGAGGAGATCATCACATTGCCGCTGGCGATCCCCGGCCTTGCCATCGCGCTGGCGCTGCTGCTCACCTATCAAAGTTTTGGCGAATTCCGCCGATCCTGGCTGTTCATCCTCGTTGGCCACGTCATCTTCACCATGCCGTTCATGGTGCGCTCGGTGATGGCGATATTCGCAACCATCGACATCAAAACGCTCGACGAAGGCGCCGCCTCCCTGGGCGCGCCGCCGTGGCGGCGCTTTTGCGGCGTGATCGTTCCCAATGCGATGCCGGGCATCCTTGCCGGCGCCCTGATGGTGGTGACGTTGTCGCTTGGCGAGTTCAACCTGACATGGATGCTGCATACGCCGCTCACCAAGACACTGCCGATCGGCCTCGCCGACAGCTATGCCTCGATGCGGCTGGAAGTCGCCTCGGCCTATACGCTGATCTTCTTTGTCATGATCATCCCGCTCCTGGTCGCGATGCAGCTATTCGCCGACGGGGAGCAGGCGAGATGAGCGTCGCCTTAGGCCATGGCGCCGCGGTACGCGTCGAGGGTTGCGGCAAGACCTTCCTCGACGGCACCCGCGCGCTTGAGCCCGCCACGCTTGACATCGCGCGCGGCGAAACGCTGGTGCTGCTCGGTCCTTCCGGCTGCGGCAAGACTACGATGCTGCGCATCATTGCCGGTCTCGAATTGCCGGATGTCGGCGGCAAGGTCCTGTTCGACGGCAAGGACATGACGTCGGTGCCGATCGAGAAGCGAAACGTCGGCATGGTGTTTCAGTCCTACGCCCTGTTCCCCAACATGAGCGTTGCTGAAAATATCGGCTACGGGCTGAAAATCCGCGGCGTTTCCAAGAACGAGCGCGCCTCACGCGTCGCCGAGCTGGTCGCGCTGACCAACATTACCGGACTTGAGCACCGCAGGATCCACCAGCTCTCCGGCGGCCAGCGCCAGCGCGTGGCGCTGGCGCGTGCGGTGGCCATCCGGCCAGGAATCCTTTTGCTCGATGAACCGCTGACCGCGCTCGATGCTGCGTTGCGCGATCGTCTGCGCGGCGAACTCAATCGGCTGCTACGCGCGCTCGGCATCACCGCGATCTATGTGACTCACGACCAGTCCGAGGCCATGGAGCTCGGCGACCGCATCGTCGTCATGCGCAAGGGTGCGATCGTCCAGATCGGCAACCCCCGCGAGATTTATTTTGCCCCAGATAGCCGCTTTGTCGCCGAATTCATTGGGGCCGCGAACATCATTGAAGCGCCGCTCGAAAATGGCCATCTCGTGCTCCCGGGAGGGCGGCAACCGATCGGCGGCGATACCAGCCTACCTCTAGCCGTCGCCATGATCCGTCCCGAAACGATCGCGATCGTTGCGGCCGCCAGCGCGCCGCTTTGCGGAACCATCGACAGCGTCAGCTTCGTCGGCGACCGGCAGCGGATGGTGGTCAGCGGCGCATCCGATAAACTGCTCACCGTCGACGCTCCAAACACTGTCCAAGCCACGGCTGGCGAACGGGTCGGGCTTTCGATTGCGCCGCAAGCCGTGCGACTGCTGCCCCCGGAAAACTGAATATCGATGTCCTCAAAGCCCATTCGTATAGCCCAGATTTCTGATCTGCATATCAAGCCGCCGGGCGCATTGGCTTATGGCCGCGTCGACACCGCGAAGGCGTTGGAGCGCTGCGTGGCCGCCTTGAATGAATTCACGCCAACGCCCGACTTCGTAGTGATTTCAGGCGATCTCGCGGACACGCCGACCAGCGGAAGAATACGAGCACCTCAAGCGCCTGCTGGCGCCGCTGAAGCTGCCGCTGGCCGGGATTCCCGGCAATCATGACTCCCGCGACATGATGCGCGCAGCGTTTCCGGAAAGCCCCTACGCGTTTTCGTCGGGCCCGCTAAACCAGAAGATCGAAGCCGGCGGGCTCGATCTGCTGCTGCTCGATTCCAGCGTTGCCGGCAAGCCGCATGGCGAGCTCGACGCGTCGACGTTGCAATGGCTCGATGCCAGCCTCGCATCTCACGCGGACCGGCCGGCGCTGCTGTTCCTGCATCATCCGCCGTTCATCGCTGGCATCTGGCACATGGATCGCCAGAACCTGCGTAACGCCGAAAAACTCGCGCCGGTCATCCGGCGCCATCCGCGCGTGCGGCTGATCGCCACCGGTCATGTTCACCGCGCGACACTGACCATGTTCGCAGGCGTGCCGACTACGATCTGTCCGGCGCCCAACCACGCGGTCGATCTCGATCTGGAGCATCTGCGCGAGCCCTCGTTCAAGGTCGAGCCGCCGGCCTTTCATCTCCACTGCTGGTTTCCGGGGGAGGAGTTTGGCCGCGTGGTCACGCATCAGGTGCCGATCGGCCAGTTCGACGGCCCGCATCCGTTCTTTGGGCAGGACGGGAAGTTACTGTAAGGCCTCGTGCGAACGCAACGGTGGTTATTGCTTCAGCGTCCCCAGCTTGCGATAGGACTTGGCCGCCTTTTTCAGCAGCCGTTTTTTTCGCTTGGGGCCGAGGAATTGCAACGGCGTTTGCACGCCATTTTGCTGCAGCTCAGTCGCGAGCGCGTGGCCTCTTGCGCCGTCGTTCAACTCGCCCAGCGATCTTTGTGCCTTGCGCAGCTGCTTCAGCGCGGTCTTTTGCTTGGAAAACCTCTTGTCTGCGAAAAGATCTTCGAGGGAATTGATGGAATAAGTGAGCCTCTTGTTGAGAAGGCGCAGGCCGTGCCGTTTCTTCGTTCCCATCTTGCAAAGCCTGCGGCTCTTCTTCAGGAGCTTCTCCTCCCATTCCGTGATCTTTCCCGCGCTATAGGCGCCGATCGGAGCGGCGCGTTGCTTGGCCGCCTTCTTGCCCGTCTTCGTGGACCAGGGTCCGTTTTCGATCCAGCCCGTGGCCTGCTCGATCAGCCACCCGTACCTCACGGAGCGAAGCATCCGCGCCAGATGGCGATGACCGTCCGCGCGTTTTTCATTCCACGAGTGAAAGGCAGGCAGCGCTTGTGGCCGCTTGTCGTTGAGCGACTTGATCCGCTCGACCGCGACATCTAGGTCGCGCACGGCGCCAAGCTCGCTATTCAGCCATTTCAGCTCATCTCTTATTTCGTCACGGATCGGGTCATTGACCATCGGCGAGAAGAGCCGGATGGCGGTGCGTAGGTGCGTCAGAGCAATGCGCATCTGGTGCAGCGCGGTCGGGTCGCCATTGCAAGTTGCTTCCTGATTTGCGCAGAGATCTTCGAGATGGCGCCGCGCGACGACGCGGAAGGCCGTATCGCACGCCATCGAGCCGTTCAGCCGGGGATTGGGCGCGGGGCGTTGCCACGGCCGCGCCGGTTTGGCGCGGGAAGTGGGTTTGGCTGCTGATTTCCGGGATGGCGGCATGACTGCTTTGCGGTGGCGGGCCTCAGGCCTAGAGGCAGCCGATACTATCTTTCTCGCCAGACCCGGCAACCTCCGGCCGGGCCTCCGAGGCGTTGCCTCGGCCCAAAGCGGCGCATTGCCAAGTGTGAAACGCGGGGGCAATCTTTCATTAAAGACGGCGGTTAGCCGAAAATGCCCGTCCGGTCGATAAAAGGGGGAAATATGCGCCTGCCTGGTTGGTACTTTCCGCTGCTTGCGCTTGTTGCCGGCAGCTCCAGTTGTCTCGCGCAGGCGAACTATCCCGACCGGCCCATCAAGATGATCGTGCCGCTTGCGGCGGCGAGCGCGGTCGATGTCGCAGCACGGATCGTGACGCAGAAGATGGCCGACAATATGGGTCAGCAATTCGTGATCCTGAATCTGCCCGGCGCGTCCGGGTTGATCGGGGCCGAGCAGGTCGCGCGTGCCGAGCCGGACGGCTACACGATTGGCGGCTTCAACGACAGCATCATGACCATGGTGCCGAACCTGCAGTCCAAAATGCGCTGGGACATTTTGAAGGATTTCGAGCCGGTATCGCTGGTCGCGACCGTGGAATGGGGGCTGATCGCCGGCAATCAGACAAGCTTCAAGACCGCGGCCGACCTTATCGCTGCCGCCAAGGCGGCGCCCGGCAAGATCGACTACGGTTCTGGCGGGCCTGGCAGCCCGCAGCATCTGGCGATGGCGATGTTTGCCTCCGCGGCCGGCATCTCGCTGACCCATGTGCCCTATAAGGGCGCAACGCAAGCTGCGACCGATGTCGCCGCCGGCCAAATTCCGGTCGGCTTTCAGGGGCTTGGGACAGTCGTGGCGCTGGTGCGGGGCGGACAGCTCAAACTGATTGGGGTGACCACCGAAAAGCGCCTGCCGCAATTCCCCGATGTACCGACGGTCTCGGAGTCCGGCCTGCCCGGCTTCTTCTTCAATTCCTGGTTTGCGATGCTCGCGCCTGCCGGGACGCCGAAGGAAATCGTTGTCCGGCTGAACGCCGAAGTGGTGAAAGCCATCGGTGACGCGGAAGTCCGCCGCAAACTTGAGGAGCTAGGCTTTGCCGTGCGCGGCAGCTCGCCCGAGGAACTCGGTGTCATGACGCGGGATCAGCTCGCCAAATATGCCCGCGTGATCAAGGAAACGGGTATCGCCAACGAATGAGGCGAGGTACCGGCGTTCGCGTGTTCCAAGATGCTCAAGCACCCGTTTGGCATCCAGGGAATGTTCATTTGTATACATACAATTTGAAGTAGTTCGCGCCAAGATTTTGCGACAATCGATGGTGACGGGCAGAAAAACGCCGACCCACTGCGGCTATACTTCGCTTGGTCAGCCTGTTCGGGCTTGCTATGGTTGCATCTAGTGGTTCGCAGTTGGCTAAATTCTTGCAAGCCAAGTTCTTGTAAGGTGGCGCCTTGGTTCCATCTTGCTTTTATCAGCCTCCACCGCCGGTGGTAGCGTGCTTTCTCGCGAGAAAGGCAATCGGTGAATGGCTCCAGAGAGGCCCATACCTGAAGCTGTCCCCGGTGCGGACAAGACCGGAGATGCGCGCCGCCTGATGAGCAGTAAATTGTCGGTGCTGCGCAAGCAGCCGATTTTCAGCGATCTTGATCCCGAGGCGCTTGACCAGCTCTGCCGCTACGCCAAGCACACCACGCTGAAGCGTGGAACCACGATCGTTTCCAAGGGCGATCCCGGCAACAGCCTGATCGTGGTGATCAGCGGGACGATAAAGATCAGCGTTTCCTCCCCGGACGGCCGTAGCGCCATACTAAATCTCATCGGTCCGGGCGAGATATTCGGGGAAGTCGCCGTGCTCGACGGGAAAGCGCGGACGGCGGATGCGACCGCAAACTCCAATTGCGAAATCTATGTCATCGACCGCCGCGACTTCATCCCCTTTGTCCGAAGTCAGCCGGCGCTGGCGATGAAGTTCATCGAGCTATTGTGCACCCGGCTGCGCTGGACCAGCGATCAGGTGGAAGAAGTCATCCTGCAGAATTTACCCGGCCGGCTCGCCAGCGCGCTACTGCGCCTGACCGAGAAGCATAAACTGGCGCCGGCAGGGCGAACCATCGCCATCACCCAGCAGGAGATCAGCGAGATGGTCGGCATGACCCGGGAAAGCATCAACAAGCAGTTGCGCGCCTGGGCTGCCCGGAACTGGGTTCGCCTCGAGCACGGGGTGATCGTTGTGCTGGATGTCGCCTCGCTC
The DNA here is from genome assembly GCA_963769365.1 of uncultured Alphaproteobacteria bacterium. Lineage (GTDB taxonomy): Bacteria > Pseudomonadota > Alphaproteobacteria > Rhizobiales > Xanthobacteraceae > Bradyrhizobium. The sequence continues at coordinate 290,113 of CAVYLU010000003.1, forward strand.
CGCGAGCTTGTCGAGGCCGGATCGGGCGAGGATGCATAAGCACGCGTCTACGACGATTTATATTTGCCTTGAGAAAATTTAGCGTCAGTTGGAAGCTGACTGTCGAAAAGAATTCCGCCCAAATGTGATTCAGATCGCATTGGCGCGCAAAATCCCACGCGATCAGCATTGATGCAACCTACGCGCAGGAGGCTTCCTTGCAGCGTTCTCCCAACGATTCTAGCCCGTCCGACCGCCGCTTCTTGTGGAACTGGACCGCAGGCATTCTCGCGGTTCACGGCGTCATTGTGCTGGCGCTTGTCGGCCTGATCCTGAGCTATCCGGCCGCTTCGACGTGGATCTCGCAAGCGGTGCAGGCCGAATTCGTTGGCAAATTACCGCCTGTCACCGGGCCGACGCAAATCGCGCGGCCGGGCACCCAAATGCAGACCGTCACGGCCGATTATAGCGGACAAGTTGACCCACCCAGCCACTCGTCGGCGTGGTCTGCCGCTGAGGTAAAATAGATAGATAGTTCGGTTCATCCCGCCGTGAGATTGGCGCCGCGTTCGATTCTAAACTCGATATCGATCAATTCCCGCGAATGATTCATGTCGGATTGCGCCATCAACAGGGTGAGGTCCTTGCCCCGCAGCGACGCAAGAACCTCGGACAACCGTTCGGAAAGTGCGGGCGCAATCCCTTCGAACGGTTCGTCGAGCAGTAGACATTTGGTGCCGATGGCAAGCGCGCGGCCAAGCGCCACCAGCTTCTGCTGGCCTCCGCTGAGCAGCAGCGCCTTGCGGTCGCGCATCTCGGCGAGCTCGCCGATCACCTGATAGACGAAGTCGAGCCGTGCCTTGCGGTCGAGATGCTTGGCGACCCACAACGGCAACAGGATGTTTTCCTCAACGGTGAGCTGCGGCACCAGGCAGCGGTCTTCCGGCATGTAGCCAATTCCCAAGGCTGCACGGGCATGACGCGGCCGTGCAGACAGATCGCCTCCGTCAAAGCGGACGATGCCCCGTGCCGGTTTCAGATGCCCCATGATCGAACGCATCAGCGTGGTTTTGCCGGCGCCATTGCGGCCGACGAGGCTTACCATGGCGCCCCTGGCGATCTTCATGGAAAAGCCGCGCAGCGCCGTCATCGAGCGGATATCGACCACCAGATTCTCGATCTCGAGCAAGACCGGCCCGGCACTCATTGCACGCCTCCGGTAACGTAGCGGCGCACTTCCGGATCCTTCAGCACGTCCTGAGGGTCGCCGTCGGCGAGAATACGGCCTGAGTAGAACGCCACCACCCGGTCGGCGTAGCGGCTGACGATCTCCATATCGTGTTCGACGAACACGATGGTGGCGGCGTCTGGCGCGACGGCATGGATCACACGATCCATCGTTGCAAATTTTTCCTCCGCTGAGACGCCGGAAGTCGGTTCATCCAGCAGCAGCAGTTTCGGCCTGCGGACGAGCGCCATTGCGATATCGATGAGCTTGCGAACGCCGCCCGCAAGCTCGGAGATCGGGCGGTCGGCCAGATTGGCGAGACCAAACCGCTGCAGTAATTCGATCGCCTTGTCGCGACGGCCTCGTGCCTCCGCCGGCGAAACAAGCGAAAGAGTCCGCGCCTGCATGCCGGAGATGGCCACGGCCAGATTTTCGGCAGCGGTAAGTTCGATGAATAATTGCGGAATCTGAAATGAGCGCGAGATGCCGAGCCGCGCAACATTTCGCGGAGAACGCCTGCCGATATCAATTCCGTCGAGCATAATCGAGCCGCTGTCGGGCTTCAGGTATCCGGTCACCATGTTGACGAACGTGGTCTTGCCGGCGCCGTTGGCGCCAATCAGGCTGACCTTTTGGCCGGGTGCGATGTCGATCGACAAGGCGTCCGCGGCGACTACCGCGCCAAATCTTTTATCTAGTCCGCGCACGGACAACACGGTGCTCACGACGCTATCCCTTCTTCGGCGGCGGCTGACGTCGCAGCGGAGGATTCGCCTCGCTTGCGCCGTTCCCTGGTCCAGAGCGAGCCGATGCCGCGCGGCAGAAACAGGATGACGGCGAGCAGGAAGACGCCAAGGACGAGCTGCCAAGTGTTGGGAAGATACAGATTCGAGAAGGAGCGCACCAGTTCGAGCGCCAGCGAGGCGACGAACACGGCGACGACGCTTTGGTATCCCGCGAGCACCGCGACAAAGACGAATTCACCCGACGTGGTCCAGTAGGCGAATTGCGGATCGATATGCCGTTGCGCCATAAGCGCGAACGCGCCGCTGGCGCCTGCGAAGACCGCTGCGATAACGAAGTTGATGGTGATGATCCGGTTGGCCGATATGCCGAGGTACTCGACGCGCAGGTTGTTTTCGCGAACTGCAAGGCTGGCAAGGCCGAATTCGGAGCGGAACAGAACCGTTGCCGCGATGCCGGCAAGTCCGGTGGTGACCACCGAGACCGCGTAGAGCATGAAGTCCGCCTCGCGCGGGTCGACAAAACTAATCCCGAACAGGCTCGGACGCACGACATTGAAGCCGTCGGATCCGCCGAGTACGGTTGTCTTGACCAGCGCGCCATAGAACACCATCGACAGCGCGAGCGTCAGCATGCCGAAAAAAATCCCGCTGTAGCGGGAAATCAGCGGGCCGATGGCAAGGCCAAGCAGGCCGCCGCAGACGGCGCCGATCAGCATCTGCGCCACCGCGTCGGTGATGCCCCAGCTGTTCGCGATCAGCGCGACGCCGTAGCCGCCTGCTGCAAAGACCAATCCCTGTCCGAACGACACGTTGCCGGTGCGCGCCAATACCACGATGCCAAGCGCGACCAGGGCATTGGAGGCGGCGATGGTCGCCAGCGACAACGTCCAGGTCGGGAGCACGCGGCCGAACAGCGTCGCTGCGATCACCGGCACGAGCATGACGAGAGGGTGGACCTGCCTCATCAGATTCGCCTCGCCGTCTCGCGCTTGAACAAGCCTTCGGGACGAAACATCAACACCGCCGCCATGATCAGGTAGATCACGAACAACTCGGCCTGCGGCATCAGATGCACGGAAGCTGCGCGCGCGAGCCCGACAAGAATGGCGCCGATGGCCGCGCCTTCGACGCTGCCCAATCCACCGATCACCACAATCGCAAAGCTCAATATGATGACATCCGAACTCAAGCCCGGCTGCATCGATATCTTGGGCGCCGTCAGCGCGCCGGCCAGCGCCGCGAGCAAAATACCGAAGGCAAACGCCGCCGCATAGACGCGGTTTACCCTGACGCCCATGCTGACGCTCATTTCCTCGTTGTGGATCACGGCCAGCACGATCTTGCCCATCACGGTGCGATTGAGGCCGAACCAGACCGCAAGGCCAATGGCGGCGGAAGCCGGAATCAACAGAAGGTCATAGCCGACGTAATAGAGGCCGGCGAATTCGACATTGCCGAACAGCTCATAGGGTTGGGAAGCATAGATCGGGTTTACGCCCCAGATCAGCTTGGTGGTGTCCTCCAGGATCAGAAACACCGCATAGGTCACCAGCAGCAACACCACTTCGTCGCGGCCATAGAACATCTTCAAGAGGCCGCGTTCGAGCAGCAAGCCGACCGCTGAGGCGATCAGGGCGACGGAAAGCAGCATCGCGACAAAGCCCAGGGCGGGCGGCAGACTGTAGGCGGCGGCGATGGTGACGGCTGTCGCCGCGATATAGGCGCCGAGTGCGTAAAAGCTGCCGTGGGCGATGTTGAGAATCTTGAGCACGCCGAACACCAGCGTCAGCCCCAGGGCGACGACGAACAGCCAGGAAGCCTCGATCAGCCCGTCGAGAACAATCGTCAGAAACAGGTTCATGGCGCCGTGATGCCGATCGTTGCGAGCGAAGGCCTAACAATCGCGGGCAGGGGACCGCGGCGCGAGCGTCCTGCTCACGCCGCCTGCCCCTTGCTTCAGTGGCGGGCCGCCGCTTAATTGCACTTGGCGCCAGCCATCCCGCCCTTGATCCAGTCGATCGATTTCACGCCCGCGGGCGGATTGACGCATTCGGCCGCGAAATACTGGATGTCGACCAGATCAACCCGTCGTAAGTCCGGATTGTACTTGGTGCGGCTGAAGGCGATCGGCTGGATCGCCTGATGGCCGTCGGCAAGCTTCATCTGAATGAGGCCGCCGGGCGATTGCCACTCGAGCCCCGTCATTGCCGCGATCAGCTCATCGGTCGAGGGCTTCTTTCCACCGTTCTTGGCCATCGCCTTCTCGACCGCGGTTTTCAATCCGAGGATCGACTGCGCGATGCGGTAGGCCGCCTGAACCGGATAGACGCCATTGATGTTCTGGTAGCCCTTGAAGAACCAGTCGTTGACCGGCGATTTCTGCGACATCAGACCATAAGCGCCGCGCGCGCCGATGATCGTGCCGTCGGGCATCTTGTCGCCGAGCGGCGGTAAGACGTGGTCGGCGGCGCTGAGCACCAACTGGCTGCGCTTCGGCAGGCCGCGGGGAGTGGCCTGCAGGATGAAGGCCTGCAGATCGCCGCCCCAAAGGCTTGAATAGACAACGTCGGAGCCCGCGCTGACCAGCGCGGAGATCTCGGTGCCGTACTGGCCGGCGCCGAACTTCGGCAAGAGGTCAGCCTGCAGCTTTGCGTCGGGATAAAGCTGTCCGGCAGCGGCGACGAAATCGGCCCGGCTATCTTGACCCCAGGCGTAGTCCTGGTTGATGGCGGACAGCGTGTCCATCTTGATGTTCTTGGCCTTCATGTACCTGATCAGGCCGACGTTATCCATCGTGGCGTGGGCGGCGGTGCGGAATACATAATTGTATTTCGCTTCCTCGAAGATGCGCGGCGTGCCGCAATCCATCAGTACCAGCATCTTCTTCAGTTCCTCGGCAATCGGCGCTACCGCCAGGCAATCGCCGGAGCCGATAAAACCGAGCACGACATCGACATTGTCGCGTTCGTAAAGATTTCGCAGCTCCTGGACCTGCTTGGTCGCGCCGCCGTTCTCGTCGATAACGACAGGCTCGATTTTCATGCCGCCGAACCCGACCTTGTCGTAGGGCGCGGGCGCGGACCCCTTGTTCAATTCGTCGATCACGAACTGACCGCCGTTACGGGCGGGGATGCCAAAACTGTCTGCGGCAGGGCCGGACAAGAATGTCACGACGCCGAGTTTAAAACTGTCCTCTGCGCATGCCGGCGCCGTCAGCGCGATAGGGATCGCAATAATGGCGGTCAATAGCGCGACAGAACAGGGGATCCGCCGAAAATGATCCATGATTTCCTCCCGTGGATTGTGGACGGCGGCGCCGCCGTGGACGTGGCACCAGTTTGTTCCAGTGTCGCTAGTCATTGGAGCGCAGTTTAGGCGGGCTTTTCCGGCGCGTCTACGGATGCCTCTCGCGGCGTTGGTCGCGGACCTTAACCCTCGATGATGGCGACCGCCCGGGTCCAGCCCGCGGACGCTCGCTCGATTTTGACCGGAAAGCACGACACCTTGAAGCCGGTCGAGGGCAAAAGCTCCAGATTGTGCAGCTTCTCGAGGTGGCAATAGCCGATGTGGCGCCCGGCCTTGTGGCCCTCCCAGATCAGGCTGGCATCCTTGGTCTCGGCGTATTTCTTAGCGGTATAGACGAAAGGTGCATCCCAGCTCCAGCCATCGATCCCGGTCAGCCGCACGCCGCGCTCGAGCAGGTACATCGTCGCCTCATAGCCCATGCCGCAGCCGGAGGTGACGTAATCCTTCTGTCCGTATTTGGCCCCGGCGCTGGTATTGACCACGACGATCTCCAGCGGCGACAGCGTGTGCCCGATGCGCTTCAGTTCACCTTCGACGTCCTTGGCGGTCGCGACATAGCCGTCCGGCAGATGGCGGAAGTCGAGCTTCACGCCAGGCTGCAGGCACCACTCCAGCGGCACCTCGTCGATTGTCCATGAGCGTTCGCCGCGATTCATGGTGGGGTGAAAATGCCAGGGCGCGTCCAGATGCGTGCCGTTATGGGTCGATAGCTGCACCTGTTCCACGGCCCAGCCCTGGCCGTCCGGAAGATCTTCGGCCTTCAGGCCTTCGAAGAACCCAAGCATGCGGGGCAGGCCCTGCTGGTGATCGATGTATTGGATGGTCGGATGGTTGCCGGGCGGATCGGCCGGCACGTCGTTCTGCAGTGGTACGGAAATGTCGATCAGCTTTCGCGCCATGGCGCTTCCTCCGGCATTTTCTTGGATTTGGTCAGACCGGCCGAATACCGGCCTTGGCGATGATATCGCGCCATTTCGGCACTTCGTCCTCGATGCGTTTCCTCATGCCGTCGGGTCCATTGGCGAGGACCTCAAAACCGTCATTGCGCAATTGCTCTGATACCTTCGGCGTCTTCAAGATCCCGATCGACTTGACCGACACCAGCTCGACGATGGCGGGCGGGGTTTTCGAGGGTGCCAAGAAACCCTGGAAGGTATCGGAGATGAAATCCTTGTAGCCGAGCTCGACCATGGTCGGCACATCGGGCAGATCGAACCAGCGGTGGGTGCCGGTGATGGCCAGCGCCTTCAAGGCGCCGGACTCGATATGCGGATGCGCCGGTGGCAGTGCTGCGAAAGCAACTTGCGTGGTGCCGCTGAGGATCGCCTGGATCGCCGGACCCGCGCCGGAAAAAGGCACATGGGTCATATTGATGCCGCAGACAACTTTGAAGAGCTCGCCGGAAAGATGCGGAGTAGTACCGATCCCGGGGCTCGCATAGTTCAGCTCGTTCGGATTTTTCCTGGCGCGCGCGGTCAGATCGGCAATCGAGCTCACACTGAGCTGCGGATTGACCAGGATCACATTGGGCGAGGTGCCAAGCTCCGCAATGGGTGCAAAATCCTTGAACGGATCGTAGGGAATCTTGGCGTACAGGCCGGGATTGACGACATAGGCGCTCGAGGTGATCAGGAGCGTATAGCCGTCGGGCTCGGCATGGGCCGCGATACCGATCCCGATATTGCCGCCGGCGCCGGGCCTGTTCTCGACAACGACGGTGCCGGAAAGAGCCTCGCCGAGATGGGTCGCGAGAATACGCGCCATGATATCGGTTGGCCCTGCTGGCGCAAAGGGGACTATGATCTTGATAGGGCGTTCGGGATAGCCCGCCGCTTGCGCGCGCCTCAGACCAAGGCCGGAAGTTGCGGCCGCACCGATCAGCACGGCCGCGGTTCGCAGAATGGTTCGGCGCGATCGAAACGTGGCTACATCATCGTGCATGGCTTTTTTTCTCGGGGGGCGACATCGGGACTTTACATATCGAACACGGCCACGGCGCGGATCGGCGAAGCCGTGCCCTCGCGCCACTTCATCGGCAGGCCGATGAAGGTGAAGGGGCCTCGGCCGAGCAGCGCCTCCAGATTGCACAGGCTCTCGATGTGGGTGATGTCGAGGTCGAGGCACGCCTTGTGGACCAGCAGAATTCACATCGCTATCGGGTCCGGGCCGCATCGAGTCGATGCCGAAATGCACGATGCCTTGCCTCGCCAGCCATTCAGTCGCGGCGACATTGACGCCGGAATTGTCGGTTGAATATTCCTTGCGCGGGAAGGTGCGTTCGTGATGGCCGGTGCAGAGCAGAACCGTGCCGCCCTTGGGGACCGCTACGCCTGCCTTCTCCACCGCCGCTTCGAGATCGGCGGGTGTGATCTCGGCGCGCGGCGCGATGTGCCGCAGATCGATGCAGATGCCCGGCACGATGCATTTTTCCAGCGGGTATTCGTTGATCGGGATGCCGCGCGCGCCGAAATGCCTGGGAGCATCGATATGCGTGCCGCCATGGTCGGGCATCGAGATGAACATCGAGGAGAGCCCGTATACGTTTTTGGACTCGGCGAACGCCTCCTCGTGGTTCTTCCAGATTCCGTGGATCACAGGCGGATGGCCCGGATAGGTCACAGACCGGTGATGGAGCTCGCGGCTGAGATCGACGATCTTCATGGGGCGCCTTCTGGTACGCAGATGGTCCGGAAGCTTACCGCAGCACCTGCCGCGGCAGCCACAGGGATATTTCGGGAATATAGGTGACGAACATCAACACCAGGAACATGACCGCGTAGAACGGCCAGATCTTGCGCATGACCTGCTCGATCGTGACTTTGCCGACTGCGCAGCCGACGAACAGGATTGATCCGACCGGCGGATGGCACAGCCCAATGCCGAGATTGAGCAGCATGATCATGCCAAAGTGAACCGGGTTGACGCCGAAATTCTGCATCACCGGCAACAGGATCGGGGTCGCGATCAAGATCGACGGCGCCATGTCGACGAGCGTGCCGAGTACGAGCAGCAGTATGTTGATCAAGAACAGGATGACGTATTTGTTGCTGGATATTGAAAGAAAGAATGCCGTCATTTTTCCCGGCATCTGTGTCAGCGCCATGATGTAGCCGACGCTGGAAGCGCATGCGATCAAGGTCAGCACCATCGCCACCGTGCGCAGCGTCCGGTGCAACAGAACCGGCAGATCGCGCCAGCGATAGTCGCGGTAGATGAACATCGTCACGAAGAACGCCCACAGGCAGGCCACCGCGCCGGCCTCGATCGCAGTGAAGATGCCGCCCAGAATGCCGCCCAGAATGATGACCAGCGTGATCAGTCCCCAGGCGGCATCAATGGTGATCCGCAGCGCGTCCTTACCCGGTACGGTCTGTCCGCGCGGATGGCTTTCCCGGTAGGCGACGACAAGGCAAAGGATGATCAGTGAGAACCCGAGCAGGAGGCCTGGAAACACGCCGGCCATGAACAGCGCGCTGATCGAAATCGTGCCGCCGGTCGCGAGCGAATACAGCACCGCGTTGTGGCTCGGCGGGACCAGCAGCGCCTGCACCGAAGCAGTGATGGTCAGATTGGTTGCGAACACGCGAGGATATCCGGCGTTCTCCATTTGCGGGATCATCACCGAACCGATCGCAGACGTGTCGGCGACCGCGGAGCCGGAAATACCGCTCAAGAACGTCGTCGCCAGCACGTTGACGATGGAAAGCCCGCCGCGCAGCCGGGTAAATCCCACCAGCACGTCGGCGAAGGCGACCAGCCGCCGCGCCATCCCGCCTTCGGCCATGATCGCGCCTGCGAGCACGAAAAACGGGATCGTCAGCATCGCGACCTTGCTGACGCCGTCGGAGATTTTCAGCATCAAGGCTTCAAGGGGAATGCCGATCGAAAGCGCGCCGGCGATCGCCGCCATCGCCAGTGAATAGGCAATGGGCATGCCGATGACGAAGCAGACCAGCATGGTCCCAAGCAGGATGAAGATATCCATGGTCTGCCTCTTACCCGATCATTCGAACGGCGCGTTTTCCGGATGGTGAGCAAGCGGATCGGGCGGAAGCCCTAGGAAGATGCGTTCGATGATGAACAGCAGCAGGCAAGCGCCGCCGACCGGAATTGGCAGATAGGTGATCCCGACCGACAGGAACGGGAAATCGGCGATGGTATTATGCCAGGTGACTTCGACGAGCCGCTCGCCCCAGATGATCATGAAGGTCGCGATCAGCGCCATCAGGAGCTGAACGACGATGTCGAGCAGGGCGCGCCATGGCGGCGGCAGACGATCGGCGAAATAGGAAATGTTCATATGCAAATTGAGCCGGTAGGCCGCGGCGGCGCCGATGAAGGTCAGCACAATGGTCAAGAGCACCGCGAGCGGCTCGGGCCAGGATGCGGCGCTGTTGAGGACGTAGCGCGTGAACACCGCCCAGGGGATGATGGCGGAGATCAGGACGAAGGCGGTGCCGCCGACCGTGACGCACACAAGATAGAGGACGTCCATCGTTCGGCGAAACAGTCCGGCCATTTTCCAATCTTCCCGATTTGCCAGGAGAGCGATTGATCTGCTCAGATCGCTTGAATGCGCTTGATCATGTCCTGGTATTTCGGGCCGTATTTGTCCCACACCGGCTTGACCGCGTTCTGGAACGGCGTCTTGTCGGGGATCTCGGTAATCTCGCAGCCGGCGGCTTTGGCCTTCTCCATCGCCTGCTGCTCGTATTGTTGCCAGAACCCGCGTTCTTCCAGCTGCGCCTCGCGGGCAAACTTCTTGATCAGGCTTTGGTCGTCGCTCGAAAGCGAGGTCCATGCCTTCTTCGAGAACAGCAGCACTTCGGGAATGATCAGGTGCTCGGTGAGAGAGTAGTATTTCGCCACGGTATAATGATTGCTGAAGACATAGCTCGGCGGGTTGTTCTCGGCGCCGTCGATGACGCCGGTCTGCAGCGCGCTGAACACCTGATCATAGCCCATCGCGACGCCGTTGCCGCCGAGCGCATTCATCATGTCGACGAAGATCGGGTTGCCGATGACGCGGAATTTCAGGCCATTGAGGTCTTCGATCTTCTTGATCGGCCTTTTGGTGTTGTAGAGGCTGCGCGCGCCCGAATCCATCCAGCACAATCCGACCAGTCCGGCATTGGGGCTCGCCGTGATCTTGTCGAGCAATTCCTGCCCGATCGGGCCGTCCATCATCTTTTCCGCGTGTGTGGTGTTCTTGAACAGGAACGGCATGTTGACGACATTGATATCGTCGACGATCGGACCCATGGCTCCCACGCTGACCCGCACCATCTGGATGGCGCCGATCTGCGTCTGCTCGATGGTCTCCTTCTCGCCGCCCAGCTGCATCGATGGAAACATCTGGATCGAGAGCCGGCCTTGGGTGGCGGCTTCGAGCTTCTTGCCGAGGTTTTCAGTGGCCGCCACGGTCGGGTAGCCGGGGGGCTGGACATCCGACGCCTTGAAAACCGATTTGGCTTGCGCGGATGCATCCGAGAGCGGCGGCAACGCCGCAGCCGCTCCAAGTCCAGCACTCAACTTCATGAAATCGCGGCGTCTCATTTGACTCCTCCCATGGTCTCGTTTGTCTTGCGGCTGTTTTTGTTTTGCGTGCCGCGTCTTTTTGGTCTTGCTAAGCTCCTTGGTCGAAATACTCCGAATTGGTATGTTGCGTGGCGGAGATGTCGCCGAGGAGCCTCTCCAGATGGGCTCCCATGGCGGCCCTTGCGCCTTCCGGGTCATGTCTTTCGATCGCGGCCAGGATGACGTCATGTTCGGCGATCACCTGCGCCATCCGTCCACTTTGCGGCAGGGTCAGCCGGCGGTAGCGATCGACGTGGACCTTAACCTGCTGGATCAATGTCCAGATACCCGGATATCGGGCGACTTCCGCAATCATGCCGTGAAAGGTCTCGTCCGCCTGATGAAAGCCGTCACGGTCGCCGGCTACGTTTGCCTCGCGCTGACGTTCCAGGATCGAATGCAGGTTCAGAATCTGGCTTGACGTCGCGCGCTCGGCGGCGAGGCGCGCCGTGGTCTCCTCAAGCGCCTTGCGAATGACGATGGTCTCCGGCAGCGCCGCGACCGGAATGCGCGAGACAAAGATGCCGGACTGGGGAAATATTTCGACCAGGCCTTCATCCGATAGTTTGAGGATGGCTTCGCGGACCGGCGTTCGGCTCACCCCGTAGGCAAGGGCGATCTCGGCTTCCGAGATCACCTCGCCGGGACGCCGCTGCAGCGACACCAGCTCGGCCCGAAGATCCGAATAGATCTTTGACGAAGCCGTGGCTGTGTGCGGCCGGCCGCGGCGGCGAAGGCTGGCGCTCGCCGCGCGAACGGGGGCTTCGGTCCTTTTCGTCACACGCGCGGGCCTGCTTGCTCTCATAATTAATATATTAGTATATGAAGCTTGCCGCAAAGACAAATCGAAAAGCGCGCTGCCCTTTGGCGGGCAGCGCGCGAAGAAGCAACGTAGTGACGGCTATCGCAAGCGCGATCAGGCAGGCAGTGGAGCAGTTTCGATGACCTCGAGATCGGCCGTCAGATGCTTACCCTTGGTTTCAGGCCCCAGAAGCACGGAGATCACGACGATGACCAGGAAGAATGTCGTGCTGATCATCATCGGCATGGCAAAGCCCATGTTCATCTGTACGGCAAAATAGGTCAGCACCGGCGCTATCAAGCCGCCCCAGATTGCGCCTTGATGATAAACAAATCCGGACGCCGTAGCCCGCACCTCGGTTGGGAAGCGCTCGGAGAGGTAGCTTGGGTTCTGCCCGTAGATCGAGCCGCCGAAGATGCCTTGCAGGATGAATCCCCCGACGATGTAGGTCGGATCCAGCGTCCACAGATAGAGCGGCGTCACGAAGATCGCGATCGTGGCCGGCACGATGATTCCCGGCCGGCGCCCCCACCTGTCCGAAACCAGGCCCCACAGGGCACTGCCGGCGAACACGACGATGTTGGCCCAGAACAGCGGCTTGGCCACCATCAGCGGGGTCCAATGCAGCTCCTTCTGCAGGTATGCCGAGAACAGAGCCCAGATCGAGTAGTAAACGCAGAAGGCGCTACCCATCCACAAGCAGGCCGTCAGCGTGTTCGTCAGCATGCCGCGCTTGAAGATGGAGAACAAGGGCGCCTTCACTTCGGCCTTGGCTTCCCGTTGCATCCGCTTATTCGTGACCCAGACCTCTGGTTCTTTCACATAGTATCGGATCCAGACCACAGCGAGCGCCGGCAATATTCCGATCCACAAGAGACCGCGCCAGCCGATCAGGTCGAACAGGAAGCCGTAGGCTGCCGCCGACAAGGCGAAGCCAAGACCCCATGAGCCCTGCAGGATGCCGCTCATGAACCCGCGGGAACGCGTCGGCCAGGATTCCATGGCAAGCGCCGCACCAGCCGGCCATTCCGCGCCCATCCCGATGCCGAGCAGCGCGCGGAAAAAGAACAGAAAAGCAAAGGTCGGAGAAAAACCCGCGATGAAGTTGCAAAGCGAATACCAGAGAATGGAAATCATCAGCGGCGCCTTGCGACCCATCCGGTCAGCCATCCAGCCGGCGGCCGTCGCGCCCACCAAACGCATCCACAGGGTGATCGTGAATACGGCGGTGACCGCCGTCAAAGGCACGTCGAATTCCTTGGCAATCGGCACCATGATCAGCAGGAAGATCGTGAAATCGAACGCATCCAGGGTCCAGCCGAGCCAAGCGGCGACATACGCATTCCATTGTTCTTTGGTCGGCTCTTTCCACCAGGGGATATTCGCAGAAGCATCAAGCGTGGTTGACATGGTGTCCTCTACTGTTGGTTTCGGATCACGTTCCCAGCGAAGCGGCGGCCATTCAAAAAATCACCGACCGCTTACGAAGCGGCGCGCAACCTCTCGGAATTTGAACGGCTATGGAGACCGAAAAAGCCAGCGGTCTCCTGAGAAATCATGCCTGCCGACGGCAGCAAACCCTGCGAAGCGCAGCGGGAAGCTCGGCACGTCCCCGCCCGAAAACAGGAGGCCTTGGAGGTGGCAGCCTAGCTGGCACTGCCGCCCGTCGCAAACAGTAAGCGTCATTGTCCATTTGGATGCACTGCGGCGAATTCGATCTCGTCGATCTCGTCGTGGCCGGCGTCGCTTTTGTCTCGTCGTTATTTCTTAGCGCTCAGGAAGCCCGCGCGGGTGCGCGGCTCCCGTGCATCGGCGCTCGTCAGCAACTCGATCAAGGCCTGTGCCTGGGCGGCGTTGGTCGCCTGCGTAGTCACGCCGGCCGTGTACATGGTCGCAAGCTCGCATCCGATCGGCAGCGATCCCGAGAGCACGACGCCTTCCGTGTTGAGGATCTCGGTCGATTGCGTGCAGCCGATCGGCCGCTTGGCATCGGAGCCCGCGAGATGACGCATCGCGGTCGCGCCATTCGGATAGATTTTTAGCCGCGCAGCCACCGCGTCGGCAACGCTAAGCCGCGCCAGCACTTTCGCGACATGAATCCCGGCGGTGGAAGCCTTGGTGTCCGGCACGAAGATCGCATCCGAAGCCAATAGCGCCTCGCGTAAATCGGCTTCATCCCTGACCTTGATCAGGGGATCGCCTTTACGCACGGCCAGCGCCGTCTCGACCATGCCGACATCGCAGACCGAGGCGGCGACCACCAGCTTCTCTTCCGCCAGTTTGGCAACAAGCGCCGCCGTCAAGATCACCGCGTCAGTCGGCACGCCCTTGCGCAATTTTTCGGCCATGGCACCGACCGCGCCGAACTCTCCTGATATGTCGAAGCCGGTCTGCGCCCTGAAGGTCGGGGTGAGGCTTGCGACCAGGCCTTGCGCCGCACCGCCGCTCAGAATTTTCAGGTTCGTCACGAAGCAAGTTCCATCGCCGCGATCAGGCTGTCGCGGGTGATCGGCAGATTGCGAATCCGCAGGCCGAGGCAATCGAACACCGCGTTGGCAATCGCCGCCGTGACCGGGCCGTGCGCCGCCTCGCCGGCGCCAACCGGCTCGATCTCCGGCCGCTGGATGATTTCGACCACAACCTCCGGTACCTCGCTGAAGCGGAGGATCGGATAGTCGGTCCAGCTGGTGCTGGTGATGCGCTCGGAATCGAAACGCACGCGCTCCTTCAAGACCCAGCTGGTCGCCTGGATCGCGCCGCCTTCGATCTGATTGATCACCCCATCGGGATTGATGGCTTCGCCGACGTCGACGGCAAGCGTCAGCCGTTTGACGCGGATATCTTGCTCGCCTTCGATCTCGGCGATCGCTGCGCAATAGGCGCCGGTATTCTTGTAACGGGCAAAGCCTGTGCCATAGCCTGTGCCGGGCTTTTTCTCCGGCTTCCAATTCGCGCGCTGGGCGGCCGCGCGGATCACGTCTTTGGCGCGCTCGTCCCGGAGATGCCGCAGCCGGAAATTGATCGGATCCTCGCCGCGCTCCGTGGCGATCTCGTCGAGGAAACATTCGATTGCAAACACATTGCCCTGCGCGCCGAGAGTCCGCAGCGCGGACGTGCGGACCGGCATCGTCAGCAGACGATGGCTTTCGATCTTCCAGGACGGAAAATCATAGAGCGGAATGGAGTTACGGTCGCCGCCGCCGCCATTGGCCTGCGGCGGATTGGCCGAGATGATGCGCGGGAAGGGATTTTCGAGCTCGAAGGCCGCCAGCAGGGCAGGTTGGGTCGAGCGTCCCGGCCTTGCGGCATGGCCGTTACTCCAGATCGAGTGCCGCCAATCGACGATCTCGCCTTGCGGATCGAGCTCGACCTCGATCTCAATGGCCATCGCGGCGCCAAACGGCGCGTGAGTCATCTCATCCGCGCGCGACCATTGCACGCGCACCGGCCGCCCGCCCGTCGCCTTCGCCAGCAGCACGGCATCGAGCGCAACGTCGTCGGCGGCGTTGTGTCCGTAGCAGCCGGCGCCTTCCAAATGTTCGACCGTGATATTCTCGACTGGAATTTTGAGGACTAGCGCAAGATCGGCGCGAAGCAGATAGACCCCCTGGCTGTGGGTCCAGACGTGGACGCGATCGCCGTTCCATTGCGCCATGGCGCAGGACGGCGCGATCGAGGCATGCGCGATATAGGGACGGGTGTATTGCCGTCTTAGGGTGCGCTGCTTGTCGCTTGTCTTTGACGACATCCTGGTGTCGATGATGGTCGACTCCACCGGCTGTGCCTTCAGGAATGAGGCGAGATCGTTCTCATCGGGCAGCGCTTCGCCGGCCGACCATGTCGCGCCCTTGCGTAAAGCGCTCAGCGCGGTCTCGGCGCCGTCTTCGGTCTCGCTGACGACACCGGCAAAACTGCCGTCACGCACGACGGCCACGAGGTCCGCGACGGCGCGCGCCCCGTTTTCGTTCAGCCCGGCGAGCTTTGCCCGCGACCGTTCCGGCCGCAGTACGCGGCCATGCAGCATCGACGGCAACGCGAGATCGTGAATGAAGCGCGGACGCGCGAATACCTTGTCGGGAAGGTCGACGCGTTGCACCGATTGTCCCGCGAGCGCACGCTTGGCGGCCGATTTCGGCGCGGCCTCCAGCGTCGCGTCGCGATCGAGCGAGACTTCGTCGGCGAGTTCCCAATAGCTCGTCTGCACGTTACCGGGTCCGGAAATCGTGCCGTCGCTGATATCGAGCGCATTTGCGGCGATACCGAGCCGATCGGCGGCGGCGGCAAGAAAGATTTGCCGGATCTCGGCGCACGCCTGGCGGATGGCGCGCCCCGATTGCTGGATCGAAAGGCTGCCCGAGGTGACGCCTTCATTGGGGCTTGCCGCGGTCGAGGCGCGGACCAGTTGCACGCGGCCGATATCGACATCGAGCTCGTCGGCGGCGATCTGCGCGAGTGCCGTCACGATACCCTGTCCGATTTCGACCTTGCCGGGTGAGAGCGTCACCCGTCCTTCGCTGGAGAATTTCACCCATGACGAAAGTTTTGGGTTTGCAGCTAAGCTGATCGGCAGTTTTGGCGTTGCGCTCATTGCGCCCCCATCTCGGCGGCCGCGCGCAACACGGCTCGCACCATCCGGTTATGCGAGCCGCAGCGGCAAAGGTTGCGGTCGAGGGCGGCGCGCACATCGGCGTCGGTCGGCGAGGGATTTCGCATCAACAATGCCGCCGCGCTCATCAATATGCCGGCGACGCAATAGCCGCATTGCAGGGCCTGCTCGGTGATAAAGGCGCGCTGCAGCGGATGCGGCCGCTCGACGCTGCCCAATCCCTCGAGGGTCGTGACCTCCTTGTTTTCGACGGACCACAGCGGCGTGTCGCAGGAAGTCACCGCGCGATCGCCAACGATGACATGGCAGGCGCCGCATTCACCGGAGCCGCAACCGAAATGCGGACCGGTCATGCCAAGCGGTCCGCGCAGGATGTCGAGCAGCGAACGATCGGGATCGGCGTCAACATCGGTCTGAACGCCATTGAGGCGAAATCGAATGCTCGGCATCGCTGAGTTAGGGTCCTGATTTAGGGCTTGTCGAATTTCTTGACGACTTCCGCCCACTTCACAATATCGCCGCGCAGGAATTTGTCGAATTCCTCTGGAGTCATCGACATCGGGACCGCCCCTTGTTCGGTCCAGAGCTTGACGATATCGCCCCGCTTCACCGCTTCGTTGACGGCGGCATTGAGCTTGTCGATGATCGGCTTCGGCGTGCCGCTAGGAGCCATCAGGCCAAGCCAGATGGTGGCCTCATAGCCGGGAACGCCGGCCTCAATCACCGTCGGCACATTCGGCAGCACGCTCGATCGCGTCTTGCCGGAGGTCGCGAGCGCGCGCACCTGGTTTTCACCGATATTGGGGGCCATGGCCGGCACCGCATCGATCATCATCTGCACCTGTCCGCCGATCACGCCCGAGCGCGCCTCGCCGCTGTTGCGGTAAGGTACATGCACGACATCGATGCCGGCCATGGCCTTGAACAGCTCGCCGGCCATGTGATAGGGCGTGCCCTGGCCTGACGACGCGTAGTTCAGCTTTCCCGGCTGCGATTTCGCAAGCGCGATGAATTCGGCCAGCGTCTTAGCCTGTACGGATGGATGGACCACGATCACGAGATCGGAATAATTGACCGGCGCGATCGGTGCGAGATCGCGCATCAGTTCATATTTGCGCTGCGGCAACGCTACCAGCAACTCGTTCGCGGTCTGGGTATTCGACATCATCAAGAGCGTATAGCCGTCCGCTGGTGACTTGGCGGCCTCGAGTGTGCCGATCACGCCGCCGGCGCCGGTGCGGTTCTCGACCACGAACGGCTGGCCGAATTTTTCCTGGAAGATGTTGCCGAGCAGGCGTGCCGTGACGTCCGCCGGGCCGCCCGCGCCAAAGGGAACGACGATCCTGACCGGCCGCGCCGGATAATCCTGCGCATGCGAAGGCGAGCTGGGGACGTGCGCCGCAGCAAGTGCTGCAATCAGCGCCAATGCAAATCTTGAGCCGGTCAATTCAGCCTCCCGAATATCGTCTTGTTGCGGGGCAATTTAGCTGCAAGGCGAATAGACTGTCGACCACGGACTGGCTATAGGCCCAAGGAATAAGAGATAATTTGCGGTGTCGCTGACACCGCCAAAGCAGGGATGAATGAGTCCATGAAGCACGCGAAGGTCTCACGTCGTAATGTCCTCAAGGGTGCCGGCGCGTTGCTCGCGGGCAGCGCATTCTCGACCCGCGTGGTGGCGGCAGCGCCGCCGGCGGAGCCGGTCACGCCGGCGTTGATCGAGGCGGCGCGGAAGGAAGGCCAGGTCAGCTACTACACCTCGACCGATCTGCCGGTCGCAGAAAAACTCGCCAAGGCGTTCGAGGCAAAATATCCAGGCATTGCCGTGCGGGTCGAACGCACTGGCGCCGAGCGTGTGTTCCAGCGCATCGGCCAGGAATATTCCAGCAACATTCACGCGGTCGACGTCGTGAACTCCTCCGATGCCGCGCATTTCATCGTCTGGAAGCGCGACGGTGTCCTCGCGCCCTACGTGCCGGAAGAAGTCGCGAAATTCTATCCGGCCGAGCACAGGGATGCCGACGGACAGTTTGCGAGTTTTCGGGTCTGGCTTTCGATCATCGCCTACAACACCAATCTGGTGAAAGCGGAGGACGCTCCGAAGAGCTTTGCCGATCTGCTCGATCCCAAATGGAAAGGCAAGATCGTCAAGGCGCATCCCGGCTATAGCGGCACCATCATGACCGCGACCTATCAGATGCAGCGCGATCTCGGCTGGAGCTATTTCGAGCAGCTCGCCGGGCAGAACATCATGCAGGTACAATCCTCGGCCGATCCGCCCAAGAAGCTCGATCTCGGCGAACGCGCCGTGATGGCCGACGGCAACGAGTACAACATCTTCCAGATGAAGGAGGCGGGCCGCCCGGTCGAGCCCGTCTATGCGACCGAAGGCTCGCCGCTGATCATCGGTCCGAACGGCATTTTCAAGTCTTCGCCCAATCCCAATGCCGCAAAACTGTTTCAGTCGTTCTCTCTCGGTCGCGAGGCGCAGCAGATGATCATCGATGTCGGCGGCCTGCGCTCGGTGCATTCCGAGACAAAGGAGAAGGCGGGCCGCAAACCATTCAAGGACATCAAGACCATGAAAGACGACGCGGCGGCGGTCGAGAGGGAAGGCGAGGCGATCAAGGCGCGCTACAGCAAGATTTTCCACGTTTGATCCGTAGGGCTCATGACGCCGGACCTGCCGAAAATCTCCGTCGCCGAAACGCTGGCCGCGAAAATCGCTGCCTTGAAACCGGGTGCGCTGCCGGCCGCGACCACGCGCAAATGCGAGGATTTGCTGATCGATGTCGTCGGCCTCTGCGCGACCGCACGCAACGAGGACTATATCGCAAGCGCGCTCAAGGGTTGCGACGATGATGGCCCGTGCACCGCGATCGGTCACGCGCGTACGCTGAATGCCGCAGGCGCGGCGTTCGTCAACGGCACCGCCGCGCATGGCGAGGATTTTGACGATACGTTTGAAGGCGGACCGGTGCATGCCGGCGCCGTGATCGTGCCCGCGGTGCTCGCGGCCTGCGAGCGGCACAGTCCCGACGGGCGGATGGCGCTGATCGGGATTGCGGTCGGAACCGAGGTGCTGTGCCGTTTGAGCCTGGTGGTGCCCAAGGCCGTGCACAAGGCCGGCTTTCACCCGACCGCGGTTTTCGGCGCGATTGGCGCGGCCGCCGGCGTCGGTGCCGCGCTCGGCCTCAACGCCGCGCAGATTGTGGATGCGCTCGGCATCGCCGGCAGCATGGCTGGCGGCCTCATCGAATATCTGGCCGAGGGTGCCTGGACCAAGCGGCTGCACGCCGGCTGGGCGGCGCAGTCCGGCATCCGCGCCGCGCTGTTGGCGCGGGCGGGCTTTATTGGCCCGCGCACGGTATTCGAGGGCACCCATGGGCTGTTCCAGGGGTTCGCGCACACCACCCACGGCGACTACGACGCGTTGGTGGGCGATTTCGGCGAACGTTGGGTCACCGATACGCTGGCATTCAAGCCCTATCCCTGCGGGACCATGGCGCAGCCTTACATCGATTGCGCGCGACGGCTCGCCGCGCGCGGCGTCAGGGCCGAGGACATCAAGGAGATCGTCTGCGAGGTCGCCGAGGGCACCGTTCACCGGCTGTGGGAGCCGCTGATCGACAAGCAGCGCCCGCGCAATGGCTACGCCGCCAAGTTCGCCACGCCGTATCTGCTGGCGACCGGTTTTGTCCATGGCGGCGTCGGGCTCGGCGCCTTCACCGACAGCGCGATCCACGATGCCCGCGTGCTTGCGCTGGCGGCGAAGGTGAAATTCGCGATCGATCCGAAAAATCCCTATCCTGCCAACTATACCGGCCACATCCGGGCGACGATGAAGGACGGCAGCGTGATCGAGCAGCGGCAGCCGCATTTGCGCGGCGGCGCAAAGGAGCCGCTGACGCGGCGGGACGTGACCGATAAATTTGCGCTCAACGCGGCGCATGGCGGCTGGACAAGTGCGCAAAGCGATGCTGCCCTGAAGCTGATGGCGGCGCTCTACCATGGCCGCATCGATCTTTCGTCGCTGCGCGGATAGGCATTCATGAGCAACGAACTCACCGGCAAGGTTGCAATCGTCACCGGCGCCGGCCGCAATATCGGCCGTGCGATCGCGCTTCAGCTCGCCGCGGGCGGCGCGTCCATTCTGGTCAACGCGCGCAACAACCAGATCGAGGCGGAAACCGTCGCGCGCGAGATCGTAGCGTCCGGCGGCAAGGCGCTGGTCCACATTGGAGACGTCGCCGACCCCAAGGCCGTGCAGGCGATGGCGGACGCGGCGCTCAGACAGTTCGGCGGCATCGACATCCTCGTCAATAACGCGGCGCTGCGGCGGGAGAAACCGTTTGATGAAATGAGTTACGCGGATTGGCGCGAGATCATGGATGTGACGCTCGATGGCGCGTTCCACTGTACTAAGGCTTGCCTTCCGGCGTTGCGCAAATCGGGAGCGGGGACCATCGTCAATATCGGTGGCCTGAGCGCGCATACCGGCGCCAAGAACCGCGCCCATGTGGTGACCGCGAAGGCGGGCATCGTCGGCTTCACCCGTGCGCTCGCCAGTGAGCTCGCCTCCGACGGCATCACCGTCAATTGCGTGGTGCCCGGCCTGATCGGCACGGCGCGGCCGAAAGACAAGCCGGAACCGGCGCATCATCTGACCCATCAGACCCTGACCGGGGAGCGCGGCAAGCCGGAAGACGTCGCGGCCGCGGTGCGATTTTTGTGCAGCCCGGGCGCGCGTTACATCACCGGGCAGGCCATCCACGCCAATGGCGGGGCCTATCTCGGCGCTTGACGCATGGCCCGACCGCGGTTTTGCGCGTGCACCGCCGGCTAAATGCGCTCGGCTGTCCTGGCTTTTGATGCTAACCATTGGCGCATGAACCAGCACGCCAGGGTCGAGATCCGGCATTCCACCTGTCCGCACGACTGTCCGTCGGCCTGTGCGCTCGACATCGAGGTGATCGATGGTCGCAGCATCGGCCGGGTGCGCGGCTCCAAGCTGCAGACCTATACCGCGGGCGTCGTCTGCGCCAAGGTCGCGCGCTATGCCGAGCGCATTCATCACCCGGATCGGCTGCTGTATCCGATGCGCCGCACCGGGCCGAAAGGCTCCGGCCAGTTCGCACGGATTTCGTGGGATGAGGCGCTCGACGAGATCGCCGATCGCTTCGATCAGGCCGAGCGCGACTTCGGCGCCGAATTCTATCTGGCCTTATTACTATGCCGGCACCATGGGCGTGGTGATGCGCGACGGCATCAACCGTCTTGCCCATGTGAAGAAATACTCGCGCTTCTACCAGACGATCTGCGCCAATATCGCGCGCATCGGCTTCGCCATCGGCACCGGCAAGATCGCTGGCGTCGATCCCCGCGAGATGGGCGTCTCCGACCTGGTCGTGATCTGGGGCACCAATCCGGTGAACACCCAGGTCAACGTGATGACGCACGCCTCCCGCGCCCGGAAAGAACGCGGCGCGAAGATCGCGGCCGTCGACGTCTACAACAACGACACCATGAAGCAGGCCGACATCAAGATCATCCTGCGCCCCGGCACCGATGGCGCTTTCGCCTGCGGCGTAATGCACGCGCTGTTCCGCGACGGTTTTGCCGATCGCAACTACATGGCCAAGTACACCGATTGCCCGGCCGAGCTTGAGGCGCATCTCAAGACTCGCAATCCGGAATGGGCTTCGGCGATTTGCGGCGTTCCGGTCGAAGAGATCGAGGCCTTTGCCCGCGCCGTCGGCGAGACCAAACGCACCTTCTTTCGTCTCGGCTACGGGTTTACCCGCAGCCGCAACGGCGCGGCGCAAATGCACGCGGCGCTGTGCATCCCGACGGTGACCGGCGCCTGGCAATACGAGGGCGGCGGCGCGTTCTTCAACAATTACGCGCTCTGGCGTTTCGATGAATCCATCATCGAAGGCCACGACGCGGTCGATCACGCAACGCGCCTGCTCGACCAGTCCAAGATCGGGCACATCCTGACCGGCGACCCGGACGCACTGCAGGGCAAGGGCCCGGTCAAGGCGATGCTGATCCAGAACACCAATCCGATGGCGGTCGCGCCCGAGCAGGCGCTGGTGCGCGAGGGTTTTGCGCGCGAAGATTTGTTCATGGTGGTACACGAGCAGTTCATGACCGAGACCGCTGAGATGGCCGACATCGTGCTGCCGGCGACGATGTTCATGGAGCATGACGATCTCTACTATGGCGGCGGCCACCAGTATATTTCGGTCGGCGCGAAGCTGATCGATCCGCCGGGCGAATGCCGTTCCAACCACGAGGTGCTGCAGGGCCTCGCCCGCCGCCTCAACGCCGTGCATCCCGGTTTTGCAATGTCGCCGCGCGAATTGATCGACGCCACGCTTCAAGAGAGCGGGCACGGCGGCATCGAGCGGCTCGAGGCCGATCTGTGGCGCGACCTGCAGCCGGACTTCCGCACCTCGCACTATCTCGACGGCTTTGCCCATGCCGACAAAAAATTCCACTTCAAGGCGGACTGGGCGCATCCGCCGTTTGGCAAATTGATGGGCGAATTCGAGAAGATGCCGGCGCTGCCGGATCACTGGACCAGCATCGAGGAGGCGGACGACGCGCATCCGTTCCGGCTTGCGACCAGCCCCTCGCGCAGCTTCCTCAACACCTCCTTCAACGAAACGCCGTCGTCGCAAGCGCGCGAAGGCAAACCCTCCGTGATGATGCATCCGCTCGATGCCGCTGCGCTCGGGATCACGGACGGTGACGCCGTCACCCTGGGAAATAGGCGGGGCGAGACCACGTTGATCGCAAAGTTGTTCGACGGGGTGCGCCGCGGCGTGCTGATCGCCGAATCGATTCACCCGAACCGGGACCATGTCGGCGGCCGCGGCATCAACATGCTCACCGGCGCCGAAGCCGTCGCGCCGATCGGCGGCGCCGCATTCCATGACAACAAGGTCTGGGTGAAGAAGGCCGCCGCTTCGGCCTAAATCTCCCTTCAAATCTCTCTTTAAATCTCTCTTGCGGTTGTCGGCGATCCCGGCACAAATGCTTGGGGCATGACGAACAGGCGAGCATGGCAAATGACTGATAACAGCGTGATCCGCGAAAAACGCAGGGACGCGTTTTGGATCATCATCAACCGGCCGGAGAAGCGTAACGCGCTGAATGCCGGCGTGATCGGCGGCATCGCTAGAGGCTATCGCGAAGCTCATGACGACAAGGACGTCCGTGTCATCGTGCTGACCGGCGCGGGCGACAAGGCGTTTTGCGCGGGCGCCGACCTGCAAAACAGCGATGCTGCGTTCGCGATGGATTTTTCCAGGCCGAACGCGGATTACGCCGACCTGCTGCGGCTGTCGCAGAACGCCACAAAACCTTCGATCGCGCGGGTCGGCGGCGTCTGCATGGCCGGCGGCATGGGATTGTTGTGCATGACCGACATGGCGGTCGCGGCCGACCACGTGATCTTCGGCTTGCCCGAGGTGAAGGTCGGCGTGTTCCCGATGCAGGTGATGAGCCTGTTGCAAGCAATCGCGCCGCCACGGCTGGTCAACGAATGGGCGTTGACCGGCGAGCCGTTCGACGCCAGCGCCGCGCAGGCCGCGGGCCTTCTCAACTACGTCGTGCCGGCGGCCGAGCTCGACGCCAAGATCGAGTGGCTGATCGGCCGCATCGTCGACAAGTCGCCGACCGCGATCCGGCGCGGCAAATACGCGATGCGCGCGATCGCCTCGATGTCGTTCGACCAAAGCATCGCCTACACCGAAAGCCAGATCGCGCTTCTGGCGATGACCGAGGACGCCAGGGAAGGCCTCAAGGCCTTTGGCGAGAAGCGCAAGCCGGACTGGCCGGGGAAATGACCAAGGTGCCGGAGCTGTAGCCGCAGCAAATGATCGTCATGCCCCGCGAAAGCGGGGTATCCAGTACGCGCGGCTTCTCGGATCAATCGCTGGTGCTTCGGATTACTGGATCGCCCGTTCATAGGCGAGCGGAAGCGACGCCGTCCTTCAGACGGCTATGCCGGGCGATGACGGCGTGGGTGTAACTGATTTGAGATTCAAACAGCCGAGAGGGTATGCGTTCGTAGTCTCGCGACGCGGCGCGTCCGAGCTTTGCCAGAAAACTGTCCCTCAATAATACAGAGGGCGCAGGGAATGCCGGGTGCGCAGCTCGCACCCGCAGCCTCGCGTGCAAAAGTAAAAAGCACACGAGTTAGTCACTACAGGTACGCCGCAATCAGCCGACATTCCCTGCGCGTTGGTTTTAACGACTTATAGCGTGCTCTCCCCGGCGACGAATTCGTCTTGTCACCGTCGCCAGCGGATTGAGGTTTGCCAGCCCGGTCGGGCTCGCGCACCTCCGCCGACTTGACACCAGCAACGGGTGCCAGGACCACACGGCTTTGCCGTCCACAGCTAGCGCCGCTCGTCTTGCGCGATCCTGACCGCTCACGGGCCGAAGCCCGCCCTGCGATCAATTCCGCGCGCCCTGCGCTGCCGCGTCCACCGCAACCCGCCCCAACGTGACGATGGCCAACGCCCCTCTTATCGGAACGGATGGCGAAAGTTACCACTGTTTCTGGTTTTCGGAAATAGGATATTTTGGCGTCGGGACTGGACACCCAGATCAGCTTGAATTGCCTCAGGAAATCGACTTTTGCGCGCACGCGATTTTTGTCCTGCGAGGCGAGCGGCGCACCGCGACGAATCCGGCCGATCGCGTGTCCGCCTTTCATGACGGAAGGTGATCCGGCGCGGTGTGGCCCCGACTGGGAGCGGCGAAGGAAGAGGGAAGCGAATGTTTTTCGGAACGGGGTTGGTGTAGCGTCCTCAGTTCAGGGTTCATTTGAGAAATCCTGGGTTAAATCAGGGGAGGCGAATATGACGAGAATTTGGTGTGCCGCTGTCTTGCTTGGCCTTATGGCGGCGGTGCCGCCGGCCAGCGCATGGGACCGCGGCGATGTCGACGTGCTGACGGTGCTGCCCGACGCTACGCCGGGGCAGCCATCGGGCGTCGAGGGCCTGACGGTCGGTCCTGATGGCAACATCTACGTGTCGACATTTGGCTTCAATGCCAACGGCGCGCTGACGGGCAACGCCGTGCTTTACGTCGTCAAGCCGAATGGCAACCTCCTGCGCAAAGTGACCATTACAAGATCGAGCCCCCACACGCTCGGACTGGGCTTCAATCCAGTCACCGGAGCGCTGCTGGTCCTCGATTTCGGCGCCGGCAAGGTCCTGCAGGTCGACCCGGTGAGCGGGGTGTCGACGGACTTCACGCCGGCGATCTCGGGCTCCGGCCTCAATGCGCTGACCTTCGATAAAGTCGGCAACGTCTACGTCTCCGATTCGTTTCTCGGCGTGATCTGGAAGACCGGCCCCCACGGCGGGACACCGGTCGCCTGGGCAACGAACCCGTTGCTCAGCCCGGGCAGTGGCCTGACGCCGCCGTTCGGCGCAAACGGCGTCGAGTTCAACAATGCGGGCAACGTGCTCTATGTGGCCAACACGGCGTTCCACCAGATCATCCAGATTCCCGTGAAGACGGACGGCAGCGCAGGCTCGCCGTCGGTCTTCATCACCGGCATCAATGCGCCCGATGGAATAGCGATCGATCGCGACGACAACATCTGGATCTGCGCCAACCAGGAGGATGACATCGTTGTCATCGACAAGACTGGCAAGGTGATCGCCAAGCTCGGCGACTTCGATGGCTTCAACAGGGACGGCGTGGCGCGCGGCCTGTTGTTCCCAGCGAGCCTTGCTTTCTCGCTCGACCGCAAGAGCCTCTACGTCTCGAACTTGACCTTGAACCTGCCGTTCGCAGGCGCGTTGCCGGCGGTCGATTCGGCGTGGACGCTGCAGGCCAAGCACTACACGGTGTCCGTGCTCCCGGCGGTGATTCCGCCATTAGAGCGCCACCGCGATTAGATCGGGGGCCTGCGGTCGATGGGCGGCGCGCTGTTCGTGGAGTCGTTGTGCACCCGAGCTGTTTACCGAGCTGCCCATTGCCGTGCGCAAATAGTCCCGGAACATGGCGCGCCCGATCGCGCGCCCGAAGACCGCGCGGCTGCAACTTGATGATGGAGAGGTATATCCACACTTCATGCCGCGCGGCTTGTTCGGTGGCATCGGCTTGATGGCAGTCGCGTCCGCGGCCGTACATCAAGCCGTAGCGGTCCGTCGCAGAGGCCGCCTCTGCTCTGAAATTACTTCCGCTTTCGGGACATAGCGGAGATGGCCGGACTTGCTGCTGGCTCGAATGAAGTCGCGCCCCTTGATAGAAAAGCTGCGCTAATGCATCCTTCTCGTTCGATCAACACGCGGATGGCGGCGATGAACAGCGGAGTAGTGCAGTTATCTATGATCGCCGCGATGGTTACGCTCGTTGGCACAACAAGGGCGGAAGAGGCCGCTAAGCTCTCTGTTACCGTACCAGTCCTATCGAACACTGGCCCTGATGCGGCTGCTTACGGAGCCGATGAGGGATTTCCGCTCGGAACATTAGCGACCGCATCGCAGATGCGACATCTCGTTGCCACCTACAGTCATTTTGACGAACTGACACCTGCGCGCATCATTTCGCGTGCCGCCTCACCCTGGTCGTTTCAGCGAGCCGCCGAGCCCGAGATCTCCTACACCTTCGGCGGCGAGCGCCGTAAAATAATGGATTATCTGAACCGACAGCCGACGACGGGGTTGCTGATCGCTAGGGATGACACAATTCTTTACGAACACTATCAGTACGCGCGATCGGAGCACGATCGCTTTCTCTCCCAGTCGATGGCGAAGACCATCACCGCAATGCTGATCGGAATTGCGGTGGCTGAGGGGACAATCAAATCCATCGATGACGAGGTCGCGACCTACATCACCGGGCTCGCAGGTACCGAGTACGGCAAGACGCCTATCCGCGCGCTGCTGCACATGTCCTCTGGTGTCGAGTTCAAGGAGACCTATGACGGACAGGACGATGTCGCGCGCCTCGGACGCGACCTGTTCGGCCAGCCCGGCAAAAACCCCGTGGTCAGCGTCGCGCAGTTCAACACTCGCGTCGCGCCGCCCGATACGCAATGGCACTACGCCAGTTCCGAGACCGAGATCCTCGGGCTCATCCTGCGTAGGGTGACCGGCAAACCAGTGGCCGATTATCTGAGCGAGAAGATATGGCAGCCGATAGGGGCGGAGGCCGATGCCTCATGGGCGACCGACGGCACCGGCCAGGAGGTGACCTTCTGCTGTTTTAATGCCGTGCTGCGCGACTACGCCCGTTTCGGGCGCTTGTTGGCGCATGACGGCGCGTGGAACGGACGCGAGGTCATCCCACGGCAATGGTTGATGGATGCGACGACGGTGCGCTCATCCGACGCCCATCTCGCGCCTGGTGTAGCCACAAAGTACTACGGATATGGCTACCAGGTCTGGCTGCTGCCCGGCGCCGAACGTAGGTTTGTGCTGCTGGGCATCCGTGGCCAGATGATCTTTGTAGATCCCGCGACCAAACTGGTTATGGTACATACGGCCGTGCGTGCGAAGCCTGTCGATCTGGCCGCGTCAGCAGAGACTGTAGCACTGTGGATCGCAGTGGTGGACCAGCTCGGTCGCCACGCACAATAGGCACGCCCATCTCGCGGCAGTCTGCAACGTCGAGATGTCGCCGCTTGGCACATCGCGACAGTGCGCTGCAGAATTTGGTCACTATCGGGGGGCATAGCGGACAAACGAACAAGCCGCGATGGCAGCCGCGTCCACGGCCGTACCGTACCAACAAGCCGCAACGGCGCGTCGCGGGGGCTGCCGCTGCCTGTTTCCGACCTCAGTGGCCTAAGTTGAAATACGGAGTGGCTTATTTTGCTGTGTGACGGCGATCACCGACCAAACGAACCGCTTGGAATATTCCTGTGACGTCGGGTTGAGGGGATGTTCCCCTCCCGAAACAACAGGAGACGGGCATGGACAACGACATTTTCGAACTGAATTTCAACGAACTCGACGCCGTTAGCGGCGGAACGCGCAACCAAGCGAATGATCCTGGATTTCATCGGACGTTTCAGACTTCATTTTCAAACAACAACGGCAGCCCCTTATACGGAAATGGCTCCTTTCACGACACAATCGACAACGTCGACGGCCTTCCGTAAGGAACGCGATCTCCCTGAGGCCCGTTGCGCTTTGAGGCCGCCTCGGTTGGCGGCCTCTTCACTTTCATCATTTGCCCTCGACCGTTGATGACGGACGCGCTCTTCCGTTTGGCACATGACGCTTGCGAATCTGCGTCATTGAAGCATCCAGCTCGGCAATGCGATTGTCGGCGCGGCGGAGCCGCCGGCAAAGCTCGCGGTTGATATTCTGCATCACCATCACATACGCGTGGATGTCGGCCTTGTAGTACGTGTAGAGATTTCGGGCCGTTAGCTCGTACAGCACGGTTGGGCTCTCCGCGACAACGGTGGCTGATCGGTTCTGCATTTCGATGAGCGTCATCTCGCCGAAAAAATCTCCCGCCTCGAGACGCGCCATGGGAATTACGCGCCCCGCATCGGCGAGCTTGCTCACCACGAGCTCGCCGGAGTGAACAATGAACATTGAGCGCCCCGGTTCTGCTTCCGCTACCACAGTGGCACCAACGTCGAAGCGGCGCTCGACCAGCATTGAGACCAAGAGATCAAGGCTTGCGTCTGAGAGGCCACCGAAGATAGGTGTGGCGAGCAAGAACGCTTTCAGATCGGGCGAGCTGACAGCCATCGATTTAATATACTCCCGCTCCCAGCGGCGGCAAGCGGGCCAAGCCCGACTAGTTGCGCGGGGGTGTCGGGCTGCCGATCGAGCAGGCACCGGCCTGATCATTGCGCTGCAGAATTTGGCCGCGATCGGGGCATAGCGGACAAACGAACAAGCCGCGCGATCAGCGACCCTTTGCCGGGCAGGCGCGTCGGGCGGGAACTCATAAGCAGGCAGTCGGTGCAGATAACTGTCAGCTTGATGATGGAGAGGTATATCTTCACGTCACGCCGCGCGGCTTATTCGGCAGCACCGACTTGATGGGCAGTCGCGTCCGCAGCCGTCCTGTAAGCGCAACGGCCGTCGCAGGCCGCCACTGCGAAGTGAGACAATAGCGCACGTGCCAAGCTAGCACTTGATTTCCTGCCGCGACTGGCGACAATGACGTCGCGCCCGTATTCCGCCAAGCTTTTTTACAAGACGGGGAAAACTCGCTCGGCGACGGAAATACCACTGTGGCGCGGGAGGGTAGCGATATGGCGGTATGGTTCATGCGCTGGCCGCAGTACCTGCTCTGCGAAGGATCCGTCCTGTCTCGCGTCGCAATCGCCACCGGCGCTGCACGCGCGAGAACACCAACAAATGATCGTCGAGACAACGTGTCGCGCACGCGACAACGTGCGCGTGCATTGAACTACGGAGATGCGATAGTCTGAAAGGCACTCCAAGCCGGCGTCAGACCGGCCGAGCGAACTATCACCCAGGGGAGGAATGCATGACGACAGTAACGCGACGTAACGTCCTCAAGAGCGGTACCGCGCTCTTGGGCGGCATGGCGGGCATTCTGGCCACCGGCCGCGCACCCGCATTTGCGCAGGGCACGACGGTACACTGGTTGCGGTGGAACGACTTCGTGCCGGCTTCCGACCAGCTGCTGCGCAAGGAGCTGCTGCCGGCCGCCGAGAAAGAGCTGGGAATCAAGGTCAATCTGGAGACCGTGAACGGCAACGACCTGCAGCCGCGCGTGACCGCGTCCGTTCAATCGGCAAGTGGTCCCGATCTCATCATGATCTTCAACAACCAGTCAGCGCTCTACGCGGAGAGCGTGGTCGATCTCAGCGATCTCGCCGAGGAGGTCTCGAGCAGGGAAGGCGGGCTTTACAAATACTCGCGCGCCGTTACCAGCGACGGCAAGAAATTCAACTCGATGCCGTGGACTATCGTCGGTGCCATGAACGCGTACCGCAAGTCCTGGTTCGAAGAGATCGGGGTCACGAAATTTCCCGAGACCTGGGACGCCTACTACGATGCCGGCAAGAAGTTGAAGGCAAAGGGCCGTCCGCTCGGCCAGGCTGTCAGCCATTCGTTCGGCGATCCGCCGACATTCGTCTATCCGCTCATGTGGTCGTTCGGCGGCAAGGAAGTGGAAGCCGACGGCAAGACGGTGGCGATCAACAGCAAGAACACGATCAACTCCGTCAAGTTCATGACGAGCTTCTACAAGGATACCTGCGACGAGGGCGGCCTGGCCTGGGACGACACCAGCAACAACCGCGCGTTCCTGTCGCAGACCATCTCCTCCACGCTCAATGGCGCGTCGATCTACATCGAGTCGCTGCGCAATCCGGACAAGTACATCACCGAGAAGGGCGCACAGCTGAAGACCGATATCCTGCACGCGCCTCTGCCCAAAGGACCACAGGGGCAGTTCGGTCTGCATACGTTCTTCTCGCACATGCTGATGAACTACTCGCCGAACCAGAAGGCGGCGAAGGACCTCTTGAGGTGGCTACACACTCCCGCAAACTACGAGAAGTGGTTCATCTCACAGAAGGGCTTTGCGACGCCGCCGACGGTGCAATGGGAAAGCCACGAGCTGTGGGTCGCCGATCCAGTGATGGACCCCTTCAAGGTCGCCGGCAAGCTCGGCCAGGCCCCTGGCTTCGCCGGCCCCGCAGGCAAGCAGGCGGCCGAGGTGCTGACCAAGTACGTCATCGTCGATATGTACGCGAAGGCAATCCAGGGCGCGTCGGCGGAGGATGCCGTGAAATGGGCGGAAGGCGAACTCAAGAAGATCTATACTTGACGCGCGCACCGGTGCATGCGGCGGCGAACTGGCTGCCGCATGTCCGGCGCAACGAGGTGAAGCGGAATGGCGATCGCTGAAACCCAAGTCTACATGCCGGGCGCGCCGCGCCCCAGGTTCCGGCTGCTCGAGGATGAGCGTTGGCTCGCTTTCGTGCTGCTGGTGCCGACGCTGGCGCTGCTCGGTATGTTCATCGCCTATCCGTTCGTGCGCGGCATCCTGCTGTCGGTGACCAATTCGCGCGTCGGTGTGCCAGGCGAGTTCGTCGGCCTCGCCAACTTCTACAAGATCTTCAATGACGGGATCTTTCGTACCTCGGTTTACAACACTTTCCTTTATACGGCTGTAACCACCGTCTTCAAGCTGGCGCTCGGATTGTGGCTGGCCATGCTGCTCAACCGCAATTTCCGCGGCAAGGCTCTCACCCGTGCTTTCATCCTGCTGCCCTTCATCATCCCGACCGTGCTTTCGACCTTCGCCTGGAAGTGGATGTTCGATCCGACATTCAGCGTTATCAATTGGCTGCTCTACCATCTCGGTTTGATCAGCGGTCGGATCAATTGGCTGGGCGATCCGGACCTCGCCATGATCTCGATCATCATCGTCAACATCTGGCGCGGGGTGCCGTTCTACGCCATCAGCCTGCTCGCCGGCCTGCAGACCATCAGTCCCGAACTCAACGAGGCCGCCGCCATCGACGGCGCCAGACCGTGGCAGCGGTTCTGGT
The DNA here is from genome assembly GCA_963769365.1 of uncultured Alphaproteobacteria bacterium. GTDB lineage: Bacteria > Pseudomonadota > Alphaproteobacteria > Rhizobiales > Xanthobacteraceae > Bradyrhizobium. Next base: position 321,886 of record CAVYLU010000003.1, read on the forward strand.
ATATCACCTGGCCGCTGCTGCTGCCCGTGACCATGGTTGTGGTGCTGTTCTCGGTGATCCAGACGTTCGCCGACTTCCAGATCGTCTATGTGATGACGGGCGGCGGACCCGCCAATGCCACGCATTTGTTCGCCACCTACGCCTATCAGATCGGCATCGGCACCGGCCTTTTGAGCGAGGGCGCGGCCATCTCGCTCGCCATGTTCCCGGTACTGTTTCTGGTCGTCATCATCCAGCTTCTCTACATCCGCCGCGTCGAGGTCCGCTGAGCCATGATCGAAGGTGCAAGGTGGCGGACGTGGGTGTTTTTCTACTGCCCGATGGCGCTGTTCCTGCTTTTTCTGCTGTTTCCGTTCTACTGGATGGTGATCACTTCGGTGCGGCCGGATGGCGAACTTTACCGGCCCTGGAATTCGATCAACTACAATCCGTTCTGGACCTGGAAACCGACCTGGGACCACGTCAGATATCTGTTCGAGGAGACGCTGTTTGCATCGTGGCTTTGGAACACGACGTTCATCGCGCTCGCGTCGACCGCGATCTCGCTCGTGTGCGGCGTGTTCGCCGGCTATGCTTTGTCGCGGCTCAACTTTCCATTTGCCGGCAGCCTCGGCACCGGGATCTTCATCACCTATCTGGTGCCGCAGACGCTGCTGTTCATTCCTCTGGCCGAGATCGTCCGCAACTATCGGCTGGGTGACACGCCCTGGTCCCTGATTCTGACCTATCCGACCTTTCTCATTCCGTTCTGTACCTGGCTGATGATGGGTTACTTCAAGGCAGTGCCCAAGGAGCTCGAGGAATGCGCGCGCATTGATGGCGCCTCGCGCTGGCAGGCCATGCTCTACATCGTCATCCCGGTGGCGATCCCGGGCATCCTCTCGGCCGGCATCTTCGCTTTCACGCTGTCGTGGAACGAGTTCATCTATGCACTCGTCTTCCTGTCCTCGCCGCAGCAGAAGACTGTGCCGGTCGGTGTCACATCGGAGCTGATCCGCGGCGATGTATTCTTCTGGGGACCGCTGATGGCGGGCGCCCTGCTCGGATCGATCCCGGTTGCCATCGCCTATTCGTTTTTCGTCGAGCACTACGTCGCGGGATTGACCGGATCGGTGAAGGGCTGAGAGGCAGGTGAGTCCAATGGGACAGGTCGTCCTCAAGGGGATCAACAAGTTCTATGACAGCGTGCACGCTGTCAAAGATTTCAATCTGCAGATCCGCGACAAGGAGTTCGTGGTGTTCGTCGGACCGTCCGGTTGCGGCAAAACCACGACGCTCAGGATGATCGCCGGGCTCGAGGCGATCAGCTCCGGCGATATCTCGATCGACGGCAACGTGATCAATCAACTGGCGCCGATGGACCGCGACATCGCCATGGTGTTCCAGAACTATGCGCTCTACCCGCACATGAGCGTGTACGACAACATGGCGTTCGGCCTGAAGATGCGCAAATTCGAAAAGCCCGAGATTGACCAGCGTGTGCGGGATGCGGCCGACATCCTCGGCATCGGCGGATTGCTAATGCGCAAGCCGCGCCAGCTTTCCGGCGGCCAGCGCCAGCGGGTGGCGCTGGGCCGCGCCATCGTGCGCCACCCCCGCGTGTTCCTGTTCGACGAGCCGTTGTCGAACCTCGATGCTAAGCTGCGGGTGCAGATGCGCGTTGAGCTCAAGAAGCTGCACTTACGTCTCGGCACCACCGCCATTTACGTGACCCACGATCAGGTCGAGGCCATGACGCTGGGTGACCGGGTCGTGGTCATGAAGGACGGCGTGGTGCAGCAGGTGGGGGAGCCGCTCGAGCTGTACAATCAGCCCGCCAACAAGTTTGTCGCCGGATTCATCGGCTCGCCCGCAATGAATTTCGCCGCCGTGACCCTGACCGAGGCGAACGGATCGCTGATCGCCGAAAACTCCGGCTTGCGCATCAAGGTGCCGGACGAGACCGCGCGGCGCCTGCGCGGCCACGTCGGCGACGAGATCATGCTCGGCATACGCCCGGAGGACCTCACCGTGGCCGGCGCAGCCGATCTCGACCAGCCGTGCTTCGATGCCGTGATCGAGGTGGTCGAGCAACTCGGCTCGGAAATCCTGCTCGATATGAAGGTCGGCGAGGGTGTCATGGTGGCGAGCGTCGAGCCGACCGTGCGGGTGAAGGTGCGCGACAAGCTGCGCGTTGCTATGCGTCCTTCCAGGCTTCACGTTTTCGACGCGAAGACTGAGGCGGCAATCTAACGCAGGCACCATCGGAATGTCTTTGCTCGGCCGAGCCGCAGCATGGAATTGTGATCAGCGACCCTTACCCGGGGCAGGTGCGTCATTGCCGCTGAGCGCATCGACATAGGGTTTGTGTTTGATGGAAAGCTTGTGAAGGGCGTCGACGATCTTTTTCTTCTTCTCGGGCGGAAGGTCCGGCTCCTCCGCCAAGGAGTAAAGCTTGGTCTCGATTATCCCCCGTGGGTGGGAAAATAGCTCGGTTAACCAGCAGCTCCCAGCTGAGCCGGAGCTCGCAAACTGAATCAATGATTTAGGACCGTTGGGTGATCATTCCGACGGGCGACCAGGGGCTGCTCTTGTTCGCTCTTCACGGCGCTTCTTGGAGCCTGAGATCAGTTGCTTACGCGTGCGCTTGGCATAGGTTGGCAGTTGGTGTGGGGATCGATGGCGGGCCGCGGCGCGTAACTCAGCATCTGTGAGATCGCTGTCGGCACCTTCGGTGAAGCCACCGTGGCGGAAGGAGGTAAATGAGAGTTCGCTTCGTAGCCCAGCTGCTGCGACTATCTTTTTTACGACACTCCGGAGGTAGCGTAGATCCTTGCGTACCGTAATCCAAGGGAGCGGGGCGCGCGACCTGCGATGCTCATGATCGCGCCGAAAGACCAAACCCGAAACCATCGTTTCCTTGATGGCGTCGAGCTCCGTCATCAACTCGGGGAAAAGGGGCTTGCCGGTTTCGTCGAATAGAGGCCACCAGGCTTCTTCGGCATTCTTCGGATGCACGATCTTCACGCTATTCGGCCGCACATTTGGTCGATAATGCGAGATTTCGAAGGCGCCGAATACGTGTTCTTGCCGCTGCAACCACTCCCAAGTCAGCAACGCCGCCGTCCCGACTGAGCGGTATCCGAGCTTGTTCGCGGCTACCCTAAATGCAACGAGTTCATCCCAAGTCGCTGTGGGCGTCTCACGTACAGGCTGGCCAAGCGCGCGGATTTTTAGGCCCATGCATGAGAATGGATTGATCGCCGGCACTTCTGTTTCTTGGGCGCGTTGACCAACAAACCAGGCGCGCCTGCAAGCCGTCATGGCTGCATTTGCAAAGCGGCGACGCTCGCGCTTGACGACGTTCCCGTTTGCGTCTTCGCCTTCTACAACGAGCAGCTTCGCGTAAATTGCGTCGACGAATCCTTTCGTGAAGTCAGAAATCTGCTTTGAACCCGCGCGGCTACCATCCTTCAGTTTGTGGTTTGCAAAAAGTGCCAGCCCCTGCTCGTATGAGCGCTGCGTTTTGTGACCAATCTCTTTCCATTTTTGATGTGTCTTGAAGATACTGACCAGCCAATCGAAGGTGCCAGGCACAGGAGAAGCTGGAATCATGTCGGTCAATCCTCTTGAACGCCAGCTGTCGAAGGCGGGCAACAGAACATTCTTGGCTCGGTCTACAGCATCAGCATATTCCTCCCCTAACGCTTCAGCCTGGACGTGACAGCCCTGCTTGCGTGCCCAAGTTGGCGGCTCAAAGAAGTATGCCCATCGGCCACTCTTCAGTGGCTTTCGCCGGAAATAGCGGGGAAACTTCAATGCAGTGTGGGGTAGTTTCATACGAGGGACACCAAGTTTTGCCCTTCTAATCGATCTGGATCCACAGCCTTGCCTGGTGCCGTGACTTTATCGATAATCGCCTTCGACCAAACTGGCTCTCGAGCGCGCCCAACTCCGTGATAGCCGATTGGCGGCGGTGCCTCCGCGCGCACCACGGCGCGTGCGAGTTCACCTGTATCGCGGTAATCCAGGTAGGCGGCGACCATGTCGGCGCGCATGAGTGCAGGCCATATGCCGATGGGTGGATAACGGGCAGGAAGGGAAGTGCGTGGTGGCATGAGCGGCGGCTCGAGCGTCAATGCGCCAGTCGTCTAAACGCCGAATTAATGGCACCGGCGAAATGGCACGATTTTTTGACAGGATAATGCCCTGGTGCAAGACCTAGAAAGTACCAGCTTGCCCTTGACCTCTTCTTTGCCCCTGGCCTGCATGCTTCCACACCTTCTAGTCAACCGGACCTTTCGATATGGAAAACGAGAAGGCTTCAGAGAAAAAGGGGCGCCGAGATCTGGTGCGGGAATCGGCTGGCATAGAGTGCAAATAGGACGGGTGATGCGACCACAGTAGCTCGTGTGTGCAGTCGCGCTGGCAAAGCCTTGAGAATGCTTGTTCGCAAGGGGGGAAGATAGCAGCGCGCTGCTGTTAGTCCGGCAGTACACGGACCGTCTGAGTCGTATCTACGGCGCAATGAGGATCGCGAAGCACGATGCAAGAACTCCTGGCGTCTCGTGGATCGCCAGTGGCGTTACCCAACATGCATGGTCTTATAGGCGGACCACACTCCTCGCGAGCCAAAGCCGGCATCAGCGACATAGCTTAGCGAATGCACGACGACCGACTTGCGGCGCAACTACCTGAAGGTCGCGGCGACATTGATCCACATGTAGCGCGAACGGCTTCGGATCGCCGCAGGTGATCGCAAGCATGAGTGGTAGATCGTAAGGCGGCGGGGGACAGTCGACCGCGGCACATTTCCACCCGTGCCTATTCACGCCCGCTGGTGGGGAGGCATATGATTTTAGTGGGTAATCAGCGCTCAATCCGACAAATCTGTCGCTCACCCCTACATTGAAACCACAATAAGTCTTCCCTTTGTCGGAATGATAGGCATCGCAGCAGATCGCTGCCACTATTGGTATCGGGAATGCCGATCTTTGATTTGCGAAATGGTTCGGAAATACTTGCATCCGCGAAATCGTGCGAAGCGCTGCGCCACAATCGAACTCACGTTTCGTGGTCAAAAAGGCCCGCTGCTTCCATATCCATCTTTCGCGGCGCGGAGGTACCACGTACTGTTTTGCTCATTAAAGTCTTTCGACGGCAATGGCTCCGATGCGGCGAGATTTCGGAGCTTAATAGTGTTGCTCATGCGGGAGATACACGCTTGGTAGTACGCGGCAGGTGGCTTTCAACCCTCGCCAAGTCGCGACAGGAGATACTGGCGCGTGCAATCGGTACCTTCCAGCCTTCAGCGTTGGGCGCGTCCGCTGGCCGCGGACCGAGCTCTCGTGCATCGAGCCGCAAGGCGTCTCGGCCATCCGGCTTCGATCCCTCGCGCGATAATGAGTCGCTCGCCGGAGGCACTCGCCTTCGGGTCCCGCCGTCATTTCATTCCAGCGTCGCTATCACTGCCCCTTTGCGGGTGCCTTCTTAACCGGTCTCGCGACTGCAGTCGGTCCCGCGTCCCGCCGCGGTTCTCGCGTCGGCGCTATGCTGACGCTCCTGCGGCTGCTTCTTTCTCCTGCCTGCTTCGGCGCGATCTCGCCGCTTACCGGTCGGGGGAGCGAAATTGGAAACTAGCTAGATCCAAGGTGCGGCTATCATCATAGAGCGCAGGCCCCGGGCGCGGTTCAGGCGCGTTTCACAGAACCGAGTCTGATTTTTTTGATGCATAAATAGTCCGACCCGAGCGGTCTCTCCGGTCTTCCGCGCTTTCGTGGATCTCCTCCACGCTCGAAATATCGGCACGCACTTGTGCAGACCCGCTCTTCGAACGGCGCCTTCCGGACGGGCGATCGCACTTCGCCCTGGTCGCCCCTGCACTTGCTACATGGTGACCTCGTCCCAAAGCGATCACCCTGTTTCCAGTGACTTCGGCGTGGATGTGTCCGCGGATTGGCCGCGTATCCTCGAAGTGGTTTGCGCGATTCGATAACGGACGCCTTTTGATCCTTCCGGACCTCCATGAGGCGGTGCCGGGCAGGGCGGAATGCGCGCAGGCGCGGACGGTTGAAAAGCCGGGCCTTTGGGTGGAAACGAACCGGGACAATTCGGGACGGCTTGCCTTGATGATGCCGGGACGCGATCAACAGGTTACACCCACTCATTGGAGTTTCGGACAGCTGTGCGCGCTGGTCGGCGCGCCCACTTGTTACTTGCGGCAGCTTCCCGCGACCTTGTCTGCCATCAACTTGCAACACGGTTTGCTCTCCCGCCGTGCTGAAATGGCAGGCGGCTTCGGCATCGAAGGCCGCCGATTTCCTGCTCGCCTTTCTGCCGCCCGCGATCGATTTGATCGTTGAGGGCCAAGAGAAGGCGGTGTGATGGGCCAGTCCGCTGCTTCCGCTTTTGGTTGCTGCTGTGAGTCAGAGAGTGAGAGGAGAGCCGGATCGTCTGTGACGGGTTGGAGGCCGAGAGGGAGTCTTTCGGCCGCCCGTCGCGGAGAATCCGACATGGCAAGCGCCGTTCAGAAAATCAAACTCAGTCCCTCCCGCGATATTCCCTTCAACAAGCTGGTCTTGAGCCAGTCCAACGTCCTGCTGGCGTTGACCATCGATCTCCAGAACATTCTGTTTACCGCGTTTGAGCAGCTGCTGACCGCGCGGATCGAGGGCGCAATCGCGTCCGGCACTTATGATATTGGCCTGGAGACGCTGACGGCCGAGAGCTTCGTCGTGGCCGGCCGGCGGACGATCTACACTCATCCCGGCACGTCCGCAGAGACCCGGCTGCTCACGATCACCCAGCGCGAGCGCAACCATCCGGTCACACTCGATGAGGCGCTGGAGCGTCTGTCCGATCCCCGCGCGGTTCTCCTGGTCAACCGCCAGTCGGGCCGCGCCGCCGTGCAGGTCTCGGCCCGAAGTCTGATACTCGACGACGGCGAAGTCGAACGCCGGGTCCGCCTCATCCACCCGATGGAACATCCCACCATACCGCTGGCAATGATGCCGCAGACCCATTGGCAGGAAGCCGACCGCGACACCTTCGCCCGTATCTGGGAGGCCGAAGTCGCCGAGGTTGCGGAGTTCACTGACAGCGAGATCCACATCGTCGCTGGTTTATTGTTGCCGATCTGGAAGCGCCTGCCAAACGAGTTCGAACTCGGGTCTATCGGCTGCAGACCGACACCGGCGAACGCATCATCGGCCGCAAGGTCTCACCCGCGTGGGTCGCCAGTGCGCTGGAAGCCGGGGCGTCGTATCTCTCCCCAGACGCTGCCTTCGCCGCGCTGATCGATGGCAAGACCATTCTCGATCTCACCGAGGCTCTTCAGGTCAGGCGTGTCCGCGTGATGGGTGTGAACCGGATTGAGTTGACTGGCTTCACCGATACGATGCGAGATCGGTTGAGCGCCTACGGCCTGTTCGGCGAGATTATTTCGTGGAAGCTGCGTTTCTTTATCCCGGTCGATGCGACCGGCCCTGCGGTCCTCGCCAAAGTTCTGGAGCGCGATCCGATTGCGCGCATCGCCGATCGGGCGGCGGTGTGACATGTCGCGCAATGCGGCTGAGCTGACACATCGCCTCGCGCGCGAGGCCGAGGCGGTGTGTCGTCACTACCTCTCCAACGGACGTCGCGTTGGTAATTACTGGCAGGTCGGCGACGTCAGGAACACGTCCGGCCGCTCGATGTTCGTCCGCCTCAAAGGCGGGGACGCCGGCGGCCGCCCGGCCGGCAAATGGACCGACGCGGCGACCGGCGAGCACGGCGACCTGCTCGACGTTATCCGCGAAAGTTGCGGTCTGGTCGATTTCCACGACGTGGCCGATGAAGCCCGACGCTTTCTGAGACTGCCGCGATCCGAGGTGAAATCCGACAATCGATCGCGCCTGCCATCCGTACCGACCGGCTCACCGGAATCGGCGCGGCGTCTGTTCGGCATGTCGCAGCCGATTACCGGCACGGTTGTGGAGACTTACCTGCGGAGACGCGGGATTACTAACCTGCTTGGCATCGACCGCCTGCGATCCCATCCACGCTGCTACTATCGTCCCGATGCAGACGCCCCGACGGAAACCTGGCCCGCAATGATCGCTGCTGTTACGGATCTGCAAGGCCACATCACCGGCGCGCACCGCACATGGCTCGATCCGTCCGGGCGCGACAAGGCGCCGGTCGACACGCCACGCCGGGCGATGGGTCATCTTCTCGGGCACGCGGTCCGCTTCGGTCCGGCAAGCGACGTGATGGCGGCAGGCGAGGGCATCGAGACCATGCTGTCGCTCCGCTGCGTCATGCCGGATATGCCGATGGTCGCAGCCCTCTCGGCCGCGCATCTCGGAGCCATCCTGTTTCCGGCAACACTACGTCGGCTCTATATCGTCCGTGACGACGATCGGGCCGGCGATGGCGCGGTGGCAGGACTGCTCGACAGGGCGCGGTTGGCCGGGATTGAGGCGATGGTCCTGTCGCCGCGGTGTAGCGATTTCAACGAGGATCTACGGAACTTCGACATCAGCGCGCTGCTTGCAGCGCTGCGAATCCAGCTCGCCCCTGAAGACGTGCTCCGGTTCTTGAGTACGAGCGTTTGGACCGGAGCAGGGGATGAGATTGGTACTCCGCCCTGACGGCGCACCGCCGATCCCGATGCTTTTCTCGTTGTCGGAGAGGGCCGCGCTCACGGCCTTCTTGAAGGGCGACGCTGCGGCAAGCGGTCCGGCCACGCAATGGCGGGAGCCGACTATTTTCCGTCGCGCCCCAAAGGGCGCTTTACATCGCGAAGCAAAATAGCCGGCTCCCGCCATCCTCCGCTTTGCTTCGGCCGCTTCGCTGCGCTCCGTGGTGCAGGTCCGGTCCGCCCGCCGCCTTTCGTCGCCACGAAGGCCGCGATGGGCGCAGCCGATCCGACTAAGGGAAGCCGCCATGACGATCGAGCACGACGAGACAGACCACGAGCTGCCGCACGCCTCATCCCCGACCGATCACGTCCTCACCGAACTCCAGCTTCACGGCTATCGCCCCTTCCAGAGCGAACCCGACCCGAGACCTCTGCCCGAAGCCCGTACCGTCGCTGCTGCCGTCGCCGACATCTTCGACGCGCTCATCGCGAGCTTGAGCGAAACCCGCCTCGAACCTGACCTCGAGGACCTCTTGTGGTCGACGGTCAATCTCTTCCACCGCGCCAACGAGCGCATCGAACGCGAACTCGACGACAACGAACAGGCGCAGAAGCGAAGCCAGCGAGACCAGGATGGCTCCGAAATCCGCTCGGTCGAACTGGAGCGTCTCACTGCCGAGGGCATGACGCTGATCGAACGGCGCAACAGCATGGAATACTTCCGCGACCAGGCAGCCGACCACTTCGCCCGATATACCGGATCGCACTGGCATCCTCGCAGTGGCTCGATGGTGAACCACCGCGCCCTGACCTCGGCTGTCATCGACAGTCGCGACTTCCTCGCCGCCAAGCGCCGAGCTGAGACCGACGTGCTATTGCCCGCCGGGCCGAAGATCGCCTTCACCGGCGGCCTCGACTTCAACGATCACCGCCTGATCTGGGACAAGCTCGATCAGGTCCACGCCAAGCATCCGGACATGGTTCTCTTGCACGGCGGTTCGCCGAAGGGCGCTGAGCGTATCGCCGCCCGCTGGGCCGACCACCGCAAAGTTCCGCAAATCGCTTTCAAACCCGATTGGACCAAACATGCCAAGGCAGCACCTTTCAAGCGCAACGATCAGATGCTCGACGTGCTGCCGATCGGTGTCATCGTCTTCCCCGGCACCGGCATTCAGGAAAACATGGCCGACAAGGCACGGAAGCTTGGCATTCCCGTGTGGAAATTCGGCAATGGTGGCGCGTAAGCGCCACCTCTCCTACCTCGCATATAATGTACGCATTAAACTTGCTTGCGCAGCTGTCACGGTTGCTTTCTCCGGTCGTAAAGGGCTGCCGCCCTTGCCGCCTTGCGAAGAGGACGGAAATCGGGTGGCAGGCCGCAGGTCTCTGCTCCAAAGTCCATCGCATCGATCGACCCGATCGTCAGTTGAGACGACGAAGCAAGAGGAGATGAAACGTGTCGAGAGAAGATGAAAACAAGGCCATCGTCGGCCGCTGGTTCACCAAGTTCTGGGGTGAGACGTGCGATCTCGGAATCGTCGACGAACTCGCCGCGCCGGATATGCTCCTTCAATACTCACTGCACGAGCCACGTCGGGGACGGGAAGACATCAAGGCTTTCATGACGCATTTCCGTAAGGCCTTTCCCGATCTCAATTTCTGGGGAGCCGCCGATCTCATCGCGGAGGGCGACTATGTGGTCGGCCGCTGGGAAGGTGGCGGCACGCACACCGGCCCCGCGTTCGGCGATTTCCTGGCCGGCTCGTTGCCCGCGAACACCGCTCGGAAAATGCGATTTACCGGCACGACTGTTCTAAAGCTGAAAGACGGCAAGATCACCGAGGAAATCGGGCTCGACGACGGCGTCACCGCGCTGCAGCAGCTCGGGCTGATCAAGCTTGCCGCTTAGCTAACGACAATCGAAAAGCCGGCCTTCCTGATTGCCGCCTCGAAGGTCGGCAACGGCGGCACGTCAGCGCAACCGTTCAATGTGGGTCTCCACCGCAACAGCGACCGGGCTGCTCTCCCGCATTATTTGTTCCTGCCTGAAACTTGGCCGTAAGGGATTCCAAACACGGGCGCGATCCGTTATTCCTTGGACGGCGCCGTGGTGGTCGTGGAAGGCGCGACCCTTGCAACCTTTGTCACGGGACCCATCACCATAATCATCATCGGCGTTCTTCTCAATGTTGTCGGGCTCGGTGTCTTCTGTTGGGCACTGTTCGCCCTCGCAATCCACGCGCTGCCGTCGGCATGGCTGCGGCGATCTACCCATATCAAACCGGAGCAGGTCCGTGAGGCGCCATCATCGTCGCCTTCGTTGCCGGTGGTTTCACACTCGCGCTCGGGCAGTACGCAATCCCCGTCGCGCGCTCGCCCATTGTCCGCCTTGTCATTGGGCTGCTATTCGCGGTTCCGGCGTCACGCGCCGGGTATGATGTGACCCTTGCCCTTGCACACGTGGGTATTCCCTCGGAATGGTGGCGGCAGTCGTTCGCTACGCTTGGCGCCGTGGCCGTCGGCAGCACCGCCTGGGCGCGCGTGTCGATCTTGACCGAGCCCGCTCTCAGACTGGGTCGTTGCGCTCGGCCCAGCCCAGCCGCCGATTGGGGTGACGACCAAGGGCAGGTGACTCTACGGGTCTATCGTCTCTCGGTTGGAATCAGCGCCGATATCAGGTCGTCTGACAGGACCGCGACATCGCGGTCCTGTCCCACACTTCGACCGAGCCGGGTGATCTCGTCAGCAGACTACGATCCGGTGTGTCGCTACGTCTGCGTTGTCTTCTGTCTGCGCAGCGACAAGTGGCCACCTTTCTGCACGCCAGGTTTTCTTTTCCTTCGCCGGGAATGCGGGGCTTCTTGTCTGGGCCGATCGCTAGCTGGCACGTCTCCAGAATGCCGTTCAGCGCACGCGAGCACCTGGCCTCTCATTGGCTTGATCTGGCCGAAGGCCGGCTACGCCTCGATCGCCTGAACCGCAACGGCGTTGGTGAGACTTTCTTCCCCTGGGCTTTGCCCATTCCTCGCGAGGCAAGAAAGTCTCACCGCCGCCATCCTCCGCTGCGCTTCGGCCCAAGTGGGTGCGGCGTCGATCGCCTTCGGCTTTCAGATCGCCATCGAGGCCGCGGTGGTCGCGGGGCTCGAAAACAGCAAGGAGAAGTGACATGGCTAACATCGGCTCTTTCAAGAAATCCGGCCAGGAATTTCAGGGCGAGATCGTCACCCTGAGCCTCCAGACCAAGGGCGTCCGCATCGTCCCCGAGACGGACCGGACCAACGACAACGCTCCGAGCCACCGGGTCTACGTGGGTCGTGCCGATTATGCAGAGCGTGGCGTTATGCGGAGTAGCGGGTGTCTGAGTGGATATTTCTGCGGGTTTCGAGACGGCCGCGCTCCGCATAATCCCGAGGGAAGAGCCGCGACGGCTCGGCGGGCGAGCCGTCGCAAGTGGCGGTCGGTCAGCGCGACCAGACGAGCGCGTAATCGGTCTCGCCCTCGAAGAGGTTGGCGTAGATCGGTGCCGGGAAGGACGGATCGTCGAGCTTCACCGAGTGATAGACGGTGTTGTCCTTGGAGGTGCCGCTGCCACGCGGCACCTATCTCGACGTTGCCGGCCATCACCCGCAGGTTCGGGGCCTTCTCGTTCTCGGACGCGTTCGGCCGGAACGAAGCGCGCCTTGATGTTGAGCGAGAGCGTCTTGATGGTGCCGCTGTAGGATCCATCTTCGGCGCGGGTGAAGGTGCCAATCTGAGCCATGGTGATCTCCTGTTGCTGTATCCAAGCCCGCGACCATCGCGGCCTTGATGGCGATCTTTGAGCGCCGCAACGACCGGCCCGCAGCCTTGGCCCGCAGCGCAGCGGAGGATGGCGGGCTGAGCGATCTTGTTGCCTCGCGAGGAATGCCGCCGCTTGGCGGCAGGGGAAGAAGATCGCGAATGAGCCATTGCGGGTAAAGGTCGGCGAGCGCAGCGAGCGTATTGTGGCGCGTGATCCGCCAGCAAAAGGCCGCTATGGCGTGGGCGGAAGCAGTCCCCACAGGAGAGCATCGGCTCAAAGGCACACCACCACCGCCGCGATCACGGTCGCGTCACGGCAGCATTCCGCTCTCCGGTGCAATTGCGCGCCATTAAGCCTCGCCCGTAAGAACGCGAAGAACCGGCCTATGCGCGCTGGCAGCAACAGCGAGACCGCGGCACGAGCAGGACAAATGACGCCGCTGAGTGAGGTGCGTCAACGCAGTCCAAACAGCCCAGATCTTCTGTGGACAGACGGCCTTGTCGTGACGCTAACGCGCTCGGACCGTCGCAGAACGCCGCATGCTTCAGCCTCCACTCAAGCGGAGGAGACATCATGTCGAAGCGGAAACAGAAACGAAAGCAAGGCAAGAGCGTGGAGGGACGGCTACGCATCCTCTCTCCCCACATTGACGGATTTAGGAGCTGGCTTCAACGAAATCGGCTATCAACCGACGACGATCGTAGAGGTGGTGCGTCTGCTCGCGTGCTGGGCGGATTGGCTGCAAGCGTCGGGATTTACTCTCGACAACATAGTAGCCGGGTTCGATGCATCTGCTGCGGTGTTTAAAGGCAGTAAGACGATCAGAGCTCCCCGTGGGGCGGGCGCCTTGTTTATCCGATATCTCCGGGAACAAGGAGCGTTGCCGCCGCCTTCGGTGCCGCCATCTCCCACGAAGATATGGCCTATACTCGGAGCATTCCGGACGTGGATGCGAGGCCAGCGGGGCGTCACCAACTCCACGCTCGACACCTATCAGACCACTCTTGTCGATCTTCTCAAGATTCTTGGCGACGATCCAAAAGCCTTTACTGCCCAAGCAGTACGGGCTTTTGTTCTTGAGCGGGCCAAGCCGCACAGCCGCGGCCGGGCCAAGACGATCGCAACCTCGACGCGCGCGTTCCTTCGATACCTGGTCGCGACCGGACAATGCCCCGCCGGACGAGACTATGCCGTTCCGCGCTTCGCCAACTGGCAGTTGGCATCGGTTCCGAGATTCCTTGTTGCCGAGGATATCGAACGAGTCATTGCCGCATGCGAGGGTGAAAGCCGCTTACGCGATCGGGCGATCGTTTTGCTGCTCGCCCGTCTTGGCTTGAGGGCGAGCGAGGCCGCCAATCTCGAGCTTACCCATATCGATTGGAAGAATGGGCGGATCGCCATTGCCGGCAAATCCAGGCGCGAGGAGTGGCTTCCGCTAACGCAGGAGGTGGGCGACGCGATCATCGCTTACATTGAACAGGCGCGACCACGGTTGCCGACGTCCCGATTGTTCTCCACGGACCTCGCGCCGATCCGGCCGCTCACGCGCGTTGCCGTGAAATGCATCGTGCGCCGCACATTGTTGAGAGCGGGGATCAAGAGCGCCCATCGGGGCGCCCACGTGCTCCGCCACTCGGCGGCTACCGCTATGCTGCGGCAAGGCATCAGTTTGAGCGGTGTCGGTGCGGTTTTGCGTCATCGGTCACCGGCAATGACCCAGCATTACGCCAAGGTCGACTTCGGTCTCCTGTCGGAGATTGCCCAACCATGGGCAGGGAGGCTGCCATGCTGACCGATGATGTCGAACGTTACATCGCGCTTCGCCGGACACTTGGCTTCCAACTGAGGAAGCCAGCGCGGCACCTCCGGGTCTTCGCTCGGGTGGCTACAGAAAAGGGCGAGACCCTTATCCGCGCGGCAACCGTGATCGAGTGGGCGGCGGCTGCACCAACGCTGGACGCCCGAAATCGCCGGATCGGCGACGTGGCGCGGTTTGCCCGCTTCCTGCGCGCCGAGGACTCCAGGCACGAGGTGCCACCAACGGGCCTCTTTGCCGACGCCGAAACTGCGACCTGCGCCATATATCTACACGCCGGATGAACTGGCCCGAATCCTAAAGGCCGCAGGGCAACTCCGGTTGCTAAAACCCAATCCACTGCGGCGACAGGTCTATGTGATGCTGTTCGGGCTCATTGCCGCCACCGGACTACGGGTATCCGAAGGACTCAATCTGAGACTTGGCGATGTGCTGCCAGGCGGGGTTTTGCACATCCGCGAAACCAAGTTCTATAAGAGCCGCCTTGTACCGTTGCATGCGACCGTCGTGGAGGTCCTCGACCGCTATCTCGATCTACGCGGCCGCTTTGCGGGATCGGATGATCACCTGTTCCTGTCAATGGAGGGAAGTGCGCTTGCCTATTCGACGGCAAGGTGCGCCTTCCTTCGTATCTTGCAGCTCGCCAACATCGCGCCGGCCCGCACACGCCGCCCCCGCATCCACGATCTGCGTCACAGCTTTGCGACGCGCGTTCTGGAGCAATGCGGGACAAAGCGCGAAGAGGTTGCGCGCCACTTTGTTGCGTTGTCGACCTATCTCGGTCACGCCGATATCGCGCACACCTACTGGTATCTTCAGGCCACGCCGGAGCTGATGACCGACATCGCCGCAGCAGCCGAAGCACTGGTTACGGAGGTGGCTCAATGACCTTCCTCGCCCCTCTGATTACTCGCTTTTTGCGCGACCACATGCCCCGCCAACGCGGTTACAGCCCGCATAGCTGCGAAACCTATGCCCATGGCTTCCGGCTCTTGTTCACCTATGCTGCCGGGCGGTTGCGGACAAAGCCTTCACAGCTTCATATCGAGCAGTTGGACGCCGCCTTGATCATGGACTTCCTTGGTCATATCGAGCGGGAGCGCGGCAATGGAGCCACAACCCGGAATCTGCGTCTTGCCGCGATCAAGACGTTCATGCGCTATGTTGAATACCAGGTGCCATCCGCTTTGGAGCAGATCGGTCAAATCCACGCCATTCCGACCAAGCGTCACGATCAGAAGCTCATCCGTCATTTGGTCATGGAGGAGGTGCGCGCAATCCTGAATGCGCCGGACCTCACGAGGCGGCTAGGGATACGCGATCGAGCGATGATGCACCTGTGCTTTGCCGCCGGGCTGCGCGTCTCGGAATTGGTAGAGGCCATGGCCGCAAATTTGTCCCTGCAGCGGACGCCAAGCCTTCTGGTCAAGGGCAAGGGTCGGAAGGAGCGATGCCTTCCGCTTTGGAAGGAAACCGCCAGCCGATTTACGTGCCTGGCTCACGGTACGAGGTAATGTTCGCGTGCCCGAGCTCTTCGTCAATGCCGAAGGAGCGCCGATGACGCGAGCCGGCTTCGAGTATGTGTTGGAAAAGCACGCTCGGGCGGCGGCCGAGACCTGTCCGTCCTTGCGCGACCGTTCGATCTCACCGCATCAGCTGCGACACAGTTGCGCGGTAATCATGTTGCAGGCCACGCACGACATCCGGAAGGTTGCCTTGTGGCTCGGTCACGCCGATATCCGCACCACGGAGGTCTACCTCCGCATGGATCCCTCCGAAAAACTGGAGGCGGTTGAGGCGGTCGTTCCGCCGGAACTGCGGCGCGGACGGTTCAGAGCGCCGGATGCGTTGATCGCCTCTCTGTTAGCGGACACATCGCCGCCGCCGGCGTGAAAAAGCCGAGCTTCACCGAGTGGTCGCGGTCCGTCGAGGTCCTCTCGGTGCAGCCCCTTGCTCGCGTGCATTGCCCACCCAGTTCCGGCAGTTGTCGTTCGATCGCAAACCGGCGAGCGGATGCCTTGAGTGGTGCGTGATCGTTGACGATGCGGCAGCGCCATCATCGCCGTGGTGGTGGTACACATGGGCCGGCATCTCCTTTGCTGTGCGCACCTGCGAACCAGCGCGGGCCTTTTTGCTGGCGGATCACGCCCCAGGATGCGGTCGCTTCGCTTCCCGGCCTGATCCCCTCAACGGCTTGCAGCAACTTCTTTCCCCGCTGCTGCGCAGCTTCCTCGCGCGACAAACAAGTTGCCTTCAGCCGTCCTGCGCTGCGCTGCGGGCCTTAAGGCTGCGGGTCGGCCGTCCCGGGGCTTCGGATCGCCATCAAGGCCGCGATGGTCGCGGGCTTGAAACAGCAAATGGAGATTATCATGGCTCCAGATCGGTACCTTCACCCGCGGCGAAGACGGCGTGTTCGCCGGCACCATCAAGACGCTCTCGCTCAACATCAAGGCACGCCTCGTTCCCGCCGATGCGTCGTCCAACGACAAGGCCCCGGACCTGCGGGTGCTGGTGGGCAACGTCGAGATAGGGGCCGCGTGGCGCCGCACCTCGAAGGAGAACACCGAGTACCACTCGGTCAAGCTCGACGATCCGTCCTTCCCGGCGCCGATCTACGCCAACCTCTTCAAGGGCGAGACCGACTACACGCTCGTCTGGTCGCGCTGACCGACCGCCACCGCGACGGCTCGCCCGCCGAGCCGTCGCGGCTCTTCCCTCGGGATTATGCGGAGCGCGGCTGTCTCGAAACCCGCAGAAAACCTGCACTCAGACGACACTACTCCGCATAACGCCACGCTCTGCATAATCGGCTCGGCCCACGAAGACGCGGTGGCTCGGGCGCATTGTCGTTGGAGCGGTTCGGCTCCGCGACGATGCGGACGCCTTTGGCCTGCAGGCTGAGGGTGACGATCTCGCCCTGGAAATCGTTGTCCGACCTTCTTGAAAGAACCGATGGTAGCCATGTCACTTCTCCTGTTCTGTTTTCGAGCCCGCGACCACCGCGGCCTCGATGGCGATCTGAAGGCCGAAGACGATCGGCGACGCACCCGTCAGGGCCGGAGCGCAGCGGAGGATGCCGTCGGAGCGACTTTTTTGCCTCGCGAGGAATGGGCACTTAGCCCAGGGGAAGAAAGCCGGCGATAGCCGTTGCGGTAAGGCGATCGAGGCGAAGCCGGCCCTCGGGCCTGATCCGTCCGTTCGAGGTTGCGTCGGGACGCGCCCATCAAACAGACCGATGGAAACCATCATGACGATCGCCATCGTCATCGCACAAGGACACGACATGCCGGTCGCAGAAAAACTTGCTCCCGCGCATGAACGGAAGGCGAGAGCGCGACCTGGCGAGCGACCGCGCATGAATTCGCATTGCAACGCCAGCATCCGCCCAAGCACGACCAAAGACCCGCGGAGTTCAGCTTCCGATCTCGACGTCAGAGATAACGGGTAGGTCCGCCCCGATTTACGCCTCGCTGGTGAAAGGTGAGGGCGACGACAGCTTCACGCTGATCTGGTCCCGCCGCAACGGCGACTGATCGAAACGGATCAATGCACCCCGCCTCCTCGGAGGCGGGGTTAACGGGCGCTGACCACAACACGCCCTGCCCAACCGGCTTCAGGCCGAAAAAGCGTCTAGCTTTCCTTGATAGTTCTCAAGGCTCGTCGCTCTCGCCCTTGACGAAGAAGGGCTCCATCTCCTTGTACTCCAGGATCTTCACGGTCGCCTCCTTGGGAGCGTTGCCCTGCGCGATCGCGAGGAACGCCTGCTCCGACTGCGCCACCATCGCGCGCGCGAGGTCGTTCTTGTGGATCGAGTGGTACTTGGACGGCATGGCCCAGTGCAGCAGTGGCATGACGTAGCCAAGGACGCCCGGCGTGTTGGAGTTGCCGAGAATGACGGCGGGACGGTACACTCCAAGGAAGTCGAACTTGACGGACTCGACAGCCTTCTCCTTCTCGCCGATGATCTTCGCGTACTTCATCCCGGCCTCGGGGTCCGCGCCCGCTGCTGTCATGACCCCGCACACACGAGCGCCTCCAGCCTTGGCGGCGCGGCAAAAGGCCTGCGGGTAGGCGATTTCGATCTTGCGCACCTCCTCCTCGGGCATCTTCGCGCTGCCCTTGCCGACGCCGAACGCGGCGAGCGCGACGTCGACTCCCTGGGCGTGCGGCGCAACCTCCTCCTCGAGCCGGTCCATGTTGACAACCACCTCGGAGACCTTGGGGTCGGCGAAGGCGTCCGTCTTGCGGCGCGTCACCACCACCACCTTCTTGCACAGCGGGTTCTTGATCAGAAGCTGCACGATGCGTCCGCCCACGTTCCCCGTCGCGCCCAGCACGATCGCCGAGTACTGCGCCTTCGCCTCTGCCGCTGCGGCTGCCATCGTCACGTCACACGCGCGCGGAACCAAAAATACACGCAAGTCCGCGAGCGAGTGAAGTTTTGTTGGATCGGGCGATTTCTTCTCATCATTTCTACTTTCTCTGCGGCGACGTGCCGCCCTTCGGGCGGGTTCATAGGCGTTGGGCATAAGGCGCCCTTCCCTACCAGCTTCAGGCGAAAAAGTGTCTGACTTTCTAAACCGCGCCCCGTCGAGGGCGTCAGTATCATGAGATTGGCCGCGCGCCTGATAGCGCGCGGGCAAAATTTCGGCATCAAGGAAAAGCCGGGACCGCGTGAGCGGTCGGTGAGGTCGCGGATCAGGCTGTCCGACAGCGGCTTGTGACCGTCGGCGTCCACGTCCTCGCCATCCGAGCTTTCATTCCCTGCTTCACCGTTCGGGACGGTTGTGCCGTCCTTATTGCCGGTATGGCCGCCCTCACCTTCTCCGCTCACGGCTTGCGGTTCCGGTTCGGGTTGCTCGTCCTCGGCTCTGACAAAACCGCGCTCGATGCGCACGGTGCCATCATGGTTGAGGATGACAAAGGCTCCGCAGCGCGCAATGTCGGCGGGATCATAGGCCTGACGCTTGGCCTCAAGACGCTCGATTTCGGCCTCAAGCTCGCCGAACCGCGCATCGAGTTCATCAGCCAGTTCCTCGTCGCCCTCATGTTGCGACGTCAGGCTGTCCTGACGCGGAATGAGCTTTGTGATCTTGCCGGCCGTATCGAACATGTGCTGCCCGATCTCGAATCAGGTTTGATCCTGAGACACTATGCGCTGATGAGCCTTGAGAATATCAGGAGAGTGATGGCGCTGCGGAAACTCCGCTGCTGATCCTTCGTGACCGACGGCTGCTGGTGGCGGGATCAAACCCGTTGCCGGCGGCTCTCTCCCGTTTCAGGCGGCTAGAACGAGTTCCCGAGAGCGCGATCTCCGCGTTGAGCGCATCGATGCGGCACGCGGCCCCTTCGAGGCTGAGATTTGGCGAGATCAACACTTCAATTAATCGATTATAGATCGGCGTACTGCCGGTCGCCCAAATCAACGATCGCGATCACATCTATGGATCGAGGAGCTCTCTGGAAATATCTTCAAATCCGGCCGGCGTCCCTAACGAACCATAGTTGCCCGGATTTCCGTAGTTGCCGACATTGCCGTAGTTTCCATAGTTACCGTAGTTTATGGAACGATGTGGTGAATTCCGCCGATGGAGCAATCTGTTTTTAAAGATTATTTCACCGAGATATCTGCCGTGCATGTCAATGAAAATAGAATGCGCTTCTAGAAAGTGGCCAATATTTTGACGTGTAGGCGCATGCAGCTGACCATTTGGAAAGTTAGCAATATGCTGGCCGCGGCTGTCGAAAAGATATTGCAAGGTTGGCCTCCCATTGATTCCGACGTTCACTTCGTCTGAAGTGCGAGCGCCTCGGCATGAGCGAATAGATTGAGACGGCGGAGGTCGTCGATCTTGGTCCAGGCTCCCTCCAGAAGTTCGGTGCCGTGAACGACGATCGCGAGACACTCGGCCCGGCTGACCGCGACATTGAAACGATTTGGGTTAAACAAAAATTCGGTACCGCGCGGGGCTTCGGCACCTTTAGATGTAGTCATTGAGATTATGACGATAGCGGCCTTATTTCCCCAAGACTGTGACGATATGGGATATGGGTGCGGGAAACCTTTGTTGCAACCACCGGTGCGTTCAACGATCGTATTGTCGCCTGCGCTTAGGGAATCAATCGTCGCGATCACGCCCGCAAGCAGGCTATCCATTGGCCGCGAAAATATTTGCGCCGTGGCTCTAACCAGGTTTTGGTCGTCCGATGCATCCTTTGCGATTAACGTCAGCCGATCCGAGGGCTTCTTCATAAGGTTTTCTCCATCAAACAGGCGAACATCGCACACACACCAAAACACGCTCGCCGTTACATCACCCTAAGTCCAAGGCTCAATGTCTGGTCGCTAGAATGCCCAGCGCAACCCTTTGATAAACGGTCATAAAAGCGGACTTTATAGCCACCAGTTTTGTAGATGAATTCCTTGTATCTATCTGATACATTTATACTTATGATAAAAAAGATAGCGGACAAAAAGAGGACATTTCTGCGGCTCTCGACCGAGATGAAGCGGTTGCGACCATGGAACCGCTTTTGATCGGCGAAGATTCTCGCCACCGTGGAGAGCTGACCGATCTCGCGGTTGATCTTGCGGCCAAATCGGCAGGTTTTCGGCGCAGCCTGCCGCAAGGCTTACTGGCGGCGTTGGCCGATCTCGTCCGTGCGATGAACTGCTACTACAGCAATCTGATCGAAGGGCACGATACACATCCCGTCGACATTGAGCGAGCACTCAAAAACGACTACAGCACCGACCCGAAAAAACGCGATCTGCAGCTCGAAGCAAAAGCGCACATTGCCGTGCAGCGATGGATCGATAGGGGAATTTCCGGGCCGTGCCGAAACCGCTGAAGGCATCCGGGACATTCACCGCCGTTTTTGCGAACATCTGCCGGACGACATGCTGTGGGTCGAAGAACCCGAAACAAAGGAACGCATTCGTGTTGTGCCCGGCGAATTGCGGCATCGCGACGTGCGCGTGGGGCGTCATATTCCTGTTAGCCCGGGTGCCGTGCCGCGTTTTCTCGCGCATTTCGAGAAGGTGTATGGCCGCTCGGCAAGACGGACGCGATCCTGGCGGCGGCGGCGGCACATCACCGCCTGTTGTGGATTCATCCGTTCCTTGATGGCAACGGCCGTGTCACACGGCTGATGTCGCATGCCATGCTTTTGGAATCGCTCGACACAGGTGCCGTCTGGTCGGTCGCACGCGGGCTCGCGCGAAGCGAGAGTAGCTATAAGGAACACCTCCGCGAGTGCGACCTTACGCGGCGCAACGATCTGGATGGCCGTGGCAATTTGAGCGAAGAAGCGCTTGCGTCATTCACGCGTTTCTTTCTTGAGACGTGCCTCGATCAGGTAACCTTCATGGAGACGCTGATGCAGCCCGATCGGTTGCGTACGCGTATTCTGCTGTGGGTAGAGGAAGAGACGCGTTTGAATCTGCTGCCTCCCAAATCAGGTGCGGTGCTCGAAGCGATCCTCTATCGCGGCGAGCTTCCGCGCGGTGACGTTGCCGGCCTTCTCGATCTCACGCCGCGTCATGCGCGTCGCAGCGTCTCTGAGCTTCTGAAACGCGGCGTGCTTACTTCAAAAGGTCCACGTGACCCGCTGTTGCTCGCTTTCCCCGCGGTCCTCGCCTCACGCTGGATGCCGGGATTATTTCCGGAACGCACCGCCGATAACTGAGGAAAAAATCGAGGTTTCCGTCGATACTGAGGCGCGCAAGGCGGCCTTGGAAATCGTGGCGACCCTTGCTCACGTCAAGAAAATCGCAGCAGATCGGCTTTTGAGACCTGCGAAAGTACCTGATCCCCTTATCAAGCGGTTTCTTAAAGGAAAAGATGCGACGACCGGCGAGGCATTGTCAAAGAGACAGGCAGCTTCCCTGATCCTCGATGAGCTCGCACAAGCGGGTGGCGAACATGAGGTCGTCCGCAATCTTCTAAACATCGCAGCCGGTTGGGACTCTTTTGAATTAGCGCAGGATGGGGGGGAATTGGTGGGAACACTTGCTGAAGCCGATGCGCGCGAGCAGTCCGAGCGCGAAGCCAAAACGGCGGCGCTGGCTGCTCGGCAAAAGCTTGAACGCGAAGCAGCTCTCCGAAAGGAAAGTGCTCTCTTGCTAGCGCAGCTGGAGGCGCACGCCGTAGAAGACAACCCGCAGACACGCGGATACCTTTTAGAGGATTTGCTGAATCGTCTTTTCACGCTCCATGGCGTCCCTGTGCTTCGTAGCTTTCGGCGCAACTCTGGAGCCGAGCAAATTGATGCAGCCTTCGAAATCCCGACAAAAAGCTAAAGAGTGATCCAATCAGATTCACCCCACTTTGGCAGTTAGTTCCAGTTGCTTTGTTCCGCAATGTCCGCGACGAGGTCCGAGGCACTCTCGGATGGCTGGTCGCAATTCACAACGCGCCGGAGCACCGCGACGCCGCCCGCGCCGCGTTGAAGTTCAGCGACGGCGGACGCGCGCGAATGACGGGGGCATCATCCGCGCGCGGTAGACGGGAAGCGCGTTAGCGATCCTTGGAACGGACGTGCGCCTGCGCCCTGGCGTTCTTTTCAGCCTCCCAGGCCTGGAACTGCCTGAACAGCGCTTCCTTGTCGGCGTCCGATTGCGGTTTCGCTGCCGCTGGATTCTGCTTCAGGAATTCGTCGAACCTGACGCGTGCGACGGGCTCGATCCCGTGGCTATCAAGCCATTGCTTGGCGGCAGGGAAGCGTTGCCAGTCGGGAAGCGGAGCGGACAGCGAAACCTCCTTCCATTTCGGATGGAACGGCGGATTTTGGAAGGCGGGAAACTTCGTGAAGAAGTTATCCACGAACAGCGCGACCTTCCGGTACCGGTCGGTATTCGGTGCCCAGTTATAGGCCGCAAGCACCGCCGGAACCGCAATGGTATCGACCTGCTCCTGATCCGAGATCAGGTTGGGATAGTCCTTCGCGCTCAAGGTCGCCGGCAGATAGTCCTTCTGCAACGGCTTGTCGTAGTCGACCGCAACGAGGTGGAACCGGTCGTTCTTGAACGAGCTCACAGCCTTATACGGCTTGCCCCCAACAACGATCACGGCATCGATTTCGCCCTTCTTCAACTTCTCGAGCGCAATTCGCTGCTCGATATAGACGACGTTCGGCTTAATCCCGAGCCGCTCGAACACGGTCAGCGCCGTGACGAAGGTGCCGCCGTTGGGAAGATCGACGCTGATGGTCTTGCCGTCGAGCTCCTTCAGTTTGTGGACCGACTTCGAGGCGATGACATGCATCTCTTCGTTGTAGAGCTTGGTCACGTAGGCGAACTGTTTCTTGATGTCCTTTGCGAAACCCTTTTTCTCGAGATAGTCGAGCGTATCGGCCCGCACGATCCCGAGGTCGACGCCCTGAAGAAACAGGATATCGGCGACGCTCT
This sequence comes from uncultured Alphaproteobacteria bacterium, assembly GCA_963769365.1. Taxonomy (GTDB): domain Bacteria; phylum Pseudomonadota; class Alphaproteobacteria; order Rhizobiales; family Xanthobacteraceae; genus Bradyrhizobium. The sequence continues at coordinate 345,491 of CAVYLU010000003.1, forward strand.
GCACCGAGCCGCGGCCGATAATTGGAAGCACGCGCAGCTTATTCCCGTCGTCGAGGACTGAGGCGAGGTCAGCGCCGAACTGAACATAGGTGCCGCCGATGGTGCCGGATATCAGCGTCACCGTGTTGGCGTTCAGGGCCTGCTTGGTGGCCACCGATCCTAACTGGAATATCGCCTTGAGGCTTTCGCTGACCTTTGCCGGGTCATATTCCGTTTCCTCGGCCCGGCCCACGAAGGCAAAGGCCAACATGATGGCAGCGAGTGCCAATCCAATTAAGCGTCGCATGTGTCGTTTCTGCGTAAAACTAGTTCTGCATTTGAGCGAGGCGCCGTTGCGCATCGTCCGAGCCGAGCTGTTCGGCCCTCTGGTACCAGGTGCGCGCCGCCGCGAGATCGGAATTGATGTAGCGGGCATCCTGCGTTCCCAGCACAGCGGGATCGTAGGTTCGCGCCAGCATCAGCGCCGCGGTGGGGTCCTGCGCATCCGCTGCCCGCTCGAGCAACAATCGGGCGGGCGGAATGTCACCTGCTGCAAGCAGGCCTCTCGCCCTCTTCATGAGCGTGGCGAGTTCTTCAGCGTCAAGATTTCGTACCGGAGATGGAGATGCGGCAGCATCGAACTCCGTACCGGAGGCGCGGCGGCGACCGGAGGAGCTGCGGCCGGAGCCGGGCTCTGTAATGCGGGCTGATACGCATTGGTAATTTCCTCGCGGCTCGGCGCCATGGCGACCGTTACCGGGCCTCGCGCGCTGCCACTCGGTTGAACTATCGGTGCCGATAGTCGAACGGGATCCTTCAACTGGACGTCGCGTGCCGTTAGCTGCGTAGAATCCGGCTGTGCCGCGGCGGATGGGCCCGGCAGAACGGCCGCAATTAAATCTTTGGCGTTGACGATGATGTCGCGTGTGGCATCCGAAGAAAACAGCGCGAACAGGATTGCGACGGCTGCCGCCGCCGAAACGCCGAGCAGAATGCGTAACGAGACGGCTGGCCGTCGCTTCCGCAAGGGATTTATGAATTCCCGCGGATCCGGCTCGTCGTCGTATTCAGAGAGAAATAGCGGGATGGGTTCATGCGGAGGGTAGTCTGTCTTCCCCGACCGTCCGAACTTGGGCGCTACGTGGTCGCCGGTTAAGTCCTCGTCAAACGTTTCGAAATCCGGATCATGTGATTGACCGTATGTCGTTTGTTTCACCATCATGCTCACCGCTATGTGACGCAACGACCGGGGCATCTCAGGCATCCGTTTTTGTTATTCTTGTTGTCCGGAAGCGCCCCGCTACTGAAGCGCATAACTCGCAGGTTCAATCAGCCCAAAAGACGACCGCGGGGCGCATGATTTGGGAGATATTTTGATTTCATTGCAGCAGAGTGACGGCAATTCATAGACAGATTTCTGTCACATTTCTAAACCCGCCACTGCATGGTCGCCTGGCCAATTCCGACAACGCCACTGGCCATGGCAATCCCGCCAAGTGCGATGATGTCCCGCCGAGCTTTGCGCCAGGAGAAGCCTATCAGTTCGACTGGAGCCACGATGTGGTTCTGTTGAACGGGGTGACGGTGATTGTGAAGGCCGCCCATGTCCGGCTCTGTCACAGCCGGATGTTGTTTATGCGGTGTTATCCGCGCGAGACCCAGGAGATGGTGTTCGACGCCCCAATGTGTGCTTTAATCAAAGCTGGGTGGCTGGAAACTTTTGGAGTTCTGGCAATGGCAACTCAGATCGTCATGGACCGCACTGGTGATACCCGGCACTACTTCGATGCCAAGGATTCGCAAGCACTTGCTAAGGCGGAAGAACGGTTCAAGAAACTCACCGGCAAGGGCTTTACTGCGGCCGTCCGCACCGCCCGCGGCGAAGTCTCCCGGATTCGGTCGTTCGATCCAACCGCAGAAGAAACATTGTTCTTCCCGCGGCTTGTCGGCGGCTGATCGGCTTCTCAATCGAAAGTCGAACGGTTCTTTTGTGCAGGGGTGCCTATTCGCGAGGCTCAACTGGTCGCCCGCTATCAGACCCGCTTCCTCGGCACCCGCTCAACATGCGCCATGTCGTTGTGAAGAATAGCCTGCACGCTGCGATTATCCCATTTGACAGTTATACCCGCCCAATTCGTTTCAGTGACAGTGCCCTGATCGGTCGTCGTGGCCCGCCAGCGAACGCGTTCGCCGATGCCAAGTGTTCGTGATTGGTCGCCGGTCATTGGCATTTCAATCTGCTGCCGCCCGCAGACGCCGCATCATGAATTCGATCTGCCCATCCGGTAGTTGCCGCCAATGCTCAACAATCGTCATGTAACCGCCCTGCGGAAATTGATCGATGATTTCGCGTGCCTTGAGGCGAGCCGCTTCTATCGATAGTGTGAATGTCTCATGTAAAGAGCCATCGCTTAAGTTGTGCTGGACAGCCATCTGGTTTGCCAAATCACGCGGTCGCTTAGCCATCCCGTTACTCCAATCATAAAACCTAAGCGCGCGGACGATCCGCTTCTGTGGAAACGGTAAACGCTTCGCTCGATCTCCACCGCCCCGGCGGTAGTTATCGTGAAGCTGTTGACGACCGGTAAAGGCGGTGTCAGTTACGAAGCCAGCGAAGCGGGAAAAGGTAGGACACGGCAACGATGAGCGTGTCCTGCGCTAACCGTAGCGGAAAGCAAGCGAATTCGCGCGATGGAACTATTACTTCGCCCACTTGCGAACACCGATGCTCACGCCGAGCCGCTTGCCGTCGTGATGGAACTCCACACCGGGCGCTATCATCGCACGGCAGCGTTAGCCGACTTTTTGCCGGGCTGGATCGGCTACGCTCACCGCTTTGTCGGCGCTCGAAAAGCTGCTTACGGACGCCGAGGGTTGAACCGACATCGGTAAACTTGCGACCGACCAAAAGAAACGCGAGCTTTTTGATAGATCGGCCACTAACCTTCGCAGCATGGCACGCAATGTTGAAGCCGTGATTGCATTGACCCGCGCGGGATTGATCGAGAGACGCCTAATTCGGTGGCTAGGGCCACAGCGCGTTTTGGCAAGCTTTTAGCAATTACCTTGCCAAAAAGCTGAGTTATGCCAGGGCGTGACCCATACATTCAGAGGCGTATGCGGATGCCTATCCGTGTGAAAGCCAACATCTCAGGTGGCCCTTCGGGTCGTCTACCCGTTTTCTATCGACGGCCGCGGCGTAACTCATGAACCTTATCTTGATTTCCCGATTTCCCGGTATGCGGGCCATTCTCGTCGGCCTGACGCTCGCACTAGCCATGCAGTGTATCTAACGGTGCCGCTTAGCCTCTTCGATCTATGAAGCTCGCATGCGAGATTGTCGCGAATAAGAAGCCGCCAACCGGGCTGCGCCCGCCTCGGAGCGATCCCAGCCTACGATTCGGCTGGCGCAGTGGGAGGCCTCCTTATTCGACCCTTGCCGAGACATTCCACGCATTTCGGGGGATAGATTTTGCGACCCGGTTGCGTTGGTTGTTTGACCTTCTGAAATCCCGTGCCATCGCAGGCGAGGCAAACAACCTCAGTCAATACTTCACGCGGGCTTTTCATCGCGATCAATCAGTCAAATGAAAAAATTTGAATTTATTTGCGCGAAGATAGCGGCTAACTGGCACAGCGCTACGACAATCTCTTTTTAACCTAACCCCTCAACGTTACCGCTGCATGCGATGTTCCGCTTTGCAGCGCATTGCGGACTCAAGTCGGACATTGCGCCAAGTCCGAAAAGTGCCGCGAACAGAAATCACGTCTCATTCGATTTTCTGGAGGCTACTCTGGAAGCCCCGCTTTACGGAGCGCATTAGTCCAATATTTGTGATCAGCCTGCTTCTTAAAAGTGTGAAGGCTAAAACTCGACTGGTGGGAGCTACTTTAAGCAAAGGATGGAGGGTTTGTCGGGTAGCGCAAGCGGCATTGAGGCATTAGACACCGCTGCGACGCCCCAGCGTTGGCTTCGGCCAGGGCTTCCTGAGCTTCGACGGCGCACCGGACGGCGTCTACAGCGCTCCCGAACTCCGCAAGCACGCTATCCCCAGCGGTATTGGCGATCCGGCCTCGGTAGACCGCAATGAAGCGGTCGAGGATAGCTCGCCGTTGGGTCAAATCTTGGAGAGTGCCGACCGCGTCGGCCCCCATCAGGCGGCTGTAGCCCTCTACGTCTGCCGCAAAAATGGCAACCAGCCTGCGCTCTGTATCAATTACATTCGCCAAAACAGGCCCCTAAAGTCCTGTGAGAGCCTATCGCAGAACTCGGTGGCAGGACACCTCAAAAATTGAAGTTTGCCGACGCTATTGGCGACGCGGCCGTGTCCGGGTTGGGGGGTCAATCGCGTCGTTCGGACCACGCGCCGTCGCTTTCGCGGTAGGGACGCGAGTACCTCGCGCCCCCCGCACAGATCCGTACGGGCCCAATTCGGGCATACGGCTCTCGCGTTCGCGGCTCGGGCGCCTCGCAGCCTCCTCCATCGTCGGGATCACCACCATCCCGCAGTGCCCCCGCTCACCGCGCAACCAGCCCAGGAATACGCGCATCAACATCGCCGCATCCAGACGATCCGTCTTCGCCCGCTTGCGTTCGCGTGACACCGCAACGCTTGCCGAATGGATGACATGCGCCTCGATCCCGCGAGCAATGAGCCAGCGCGCCAGCCAGAAGCCGTCGCGGCCAGCCTCATAGGCCAGCGCGATCCGACTGATCGGCCGGCCAGAACGCATCGCCTCGTTCCGCCACCGCTCGATCAATCGCAACAGTGCCGTCGCATCCGGCTCCAGTTTCTTCAACGGCTGGCGCTCGACGCCAGGAACAGCTCCGCTCACCAGCCAGCTCGCCTTGCTCATCTCGACGACCACTACCGAGGTCGAGATCGGATCAAACGCGGTCAGGCTTCGACTGAGATCATTGACTTGGGCCATGGGGCAACCTCCATCAGTTCGTGTGGACCATGAAGGTGCCATGACCTCCGCCGCCCGCCCCATAGCTTCTCCCACCTCGGGTGTATAAACGGCACTTCGCAATATCCTCGCAACGTGCCGTATGCGCTTCAGCGCCTGTGACACGGTTTCCCGGTACTGTGCCCGGCCCGTGCTTTGCTCACTCGCATTCCCCTCGGCCTCCGCCCTTGGTTCGACCAACTCCGCAGCCGGTTGCCCGGCTTTGTTCGTCGGCTTCACAGCTACTATGGCGGAGTCAGACTTCTCATGATCGTACATCATCGGCTACGGCTCCTCGCCTTCCCGACGCGGGCCAGTGCAGCACGCATGCTGGCGCTGGCCGACCATGAGATCTCCCGGTTCCCGAGCAAAGAGCGTGCGCACATGCCAGTGTCTAAGACCACGCCGGGCCGTCTGGGCGCTCGCGTTATCGCGCCCATCCGTGTTGCCTTCCGTCACCGGAACGACGTCGGCACCCAGCATGAGGGTACTTTCGCGGCTCAATGGCTGGCCTATGCGCTCCCCTGTCAACGCTTCGCCGATGCCCTCGCGGGCATCTGCGCATGACTCGGGGTCGATGCGGTTCGGTCGGATAGGATCGAGGCGCGGACCGGGCTTCGAATGATGCCGACGTTTCCTCGATCCCCCCTATCATTTCGTACGGCGGGTTTTCCCCGATACGGCTGGAAGGCTGGCTGTTCAGATGGCGCCTTTCCGACTTCCACACCTGCTTAAGTCTGCTCCCGACATCCGCAGCGTGTTAGCCAGTTTGCATCCATCCTTCGTACACTTCGTGATCCAACGGTTATCCCGTACTGAGCCGGGACGCGGATTCGATCGTGCACCGCCATGAAGTGGGATCACCACAACCCCAGGGGTCCTCGCTCTTGCCCGAGTTATGTTGTCTCGAGCCGTCATCACTTAATCGACCCCATCCGTCCCACTCGTGGGCACATCGCATTTTCACCGCATGGCGGCTTATACCCGATGCCTTCGCTGTGCGGGAGCGCCGAGGCGACCCACGAGTGGTTCCGGGCTTTCGCTAGCCATTCTGTCCTGGCATACCGTCCTCTCCGACCCCGGGGAGTTCGATCATCGTCAGTTCCAGCGCAGCGATGTCGACGCGGCCTTTGCCGAGAGTAGACCGGCTCGGCACTCCCAAAACTCCCGCAATCCGTTTCACGCGGGCGATGACTTTCGTGGCTTCCTGGTTCACACATCTGCTACGGTCTGCCAGTTTGCTCGCCCCCTGCACGGATCTGACCGGTTGCCCAGCCAGCGGGGCTTTTACATCCGGGCTTCCAGCGGGTTGGTCGCCCTTCCCGCTGCAGGATATAACTACAACAGCGACTGGACTCCTCTGTTGGCGGGACTCTCACCCGCTAGAATGGCAGCTAGCCTCGCTGCACCTACTCCTTCATCGTGATGGACTTGCACCATCTGCTCCTTGCCGGTCTCCCGGCGCACTCCGGTCTACCCCGATAAGCGGACCGTTTCAGTGTCTGTCGGCATGTCTCAAAGGTGCCAAGAGGCGACATAGTGGTTCTATTCCGACATCTGGAAAATCGGGGCGTGAGACCCGTCGTGCAGTCTAAATTTGGCTATCGATGGCCTGCGGTCCATCCATTCACTTGTGCTGGCGTGAAAATTGGATTCGATCAGCGGTTCGCGAGTTTGTTGTACTCCGCGATCGCCCGCTTCAGGTCGTCGTATTCATCGCAGGGGATGAGACAGATTTGCTCGAGAGCGGCGAGATGCTCTTTGGCTTTCGCCAGATCACCTTGGGCCAGATGGGCTTCACCGAGGTGTTCGTGCGCGCTGCGGTGCCGAGGATTGAGGGTCAGAGCCTGCTGATAGTGCTGGATGGCCGGATCGAACTGCCGCAGCTTGCGATAGGCGTAGCCAAGATAGTTCTGGATATCCGCATTGCGGGCGTCGCGAAGGGCCGCATTCGTGAGAGCCTGGATCGCTCCTTCCCAATCGCCGGCGCCGATCGCTCGCTTGCCCGCTGCGAAATCGGGATCGAGCGCTGCCCAATCCGGCGTTTCCACCATTGCTGCCATGGTCGAGCAGATCGGCCACGCTTCGGCTGCATTGGGATTACCCTGGACACAGCATTGTCCGGGCTGGCCAGCGTCGCTGTCCGGCCTTGACGGGCAGGTGCAGTAAAAAAATACGAAGCCAGCACTGCGGTCAGCACTCCCGCAACGGCGGCGATGAAGATCGAACGCATCATGATCGTGCCATAAGTCGGCTACCGGACAGTGCGGCCGGCAGCCGTTCTGCTCATTCTCTGCCTCGGCAGCCTACTGCTGCATCAAAGAAGCCCTGGCTTCGCTGATTTCCACTCGATCGGTATCGGCGTCTTTGGTCATCTCGGCGAGCTTCCGGAAATATGTCGTGGCTTTCTCGGGCTGATTTGCGGCCTTCGCCGCCTTAGCTGCGCCGTACAAGCCACGCAGCCGGTTGGGCGTCGACACCAGCGAAGTCTCATATTCCCTAGCGCTAGTCCCGGCTGTTGATGTTCGAGCAGCAAATCGCCCAACAGTTCGCGCATCGGGTATAGCCGGTTCTCCATAGCGATGTGCTTTTCGCTGTCGTCCTCCAGGTCTGCCGCCGCGCGCATAAGCTTCAGCGCTGCCTCCTTCTCTCCCTTTGCCTGCGCAATCCAGGCCGACGCAGCCAACATCTGGATCTCGACCTGCGGGCCCAATAGGATTGGCTTGCGTTTTCCAGCGAGGCACGGATCACCTTGAGATTTTCGACCTCACGCCCGGCAGCGGTGAGGTCGCCGCTGCGGGCCGATCCCATGGCGCGGGCGAAATGAGTGATAGCCTCGGCCTGTGGGAACTTGCTGCCTCTCGGCTCAAGCACGGCTGCTTCCTTCCACGCCTGACGTTCCAACGCAAAGCGCGCCGGCACGGCCGCAAGCGCGGTATAGCTGCCGAGGAATTCAAACCCTAGCTTCTCTATTGCGTTGCTGTCATCGCGTAGCTGCTTCGCCTGTCCCTCCTGTCCCGTTTGCAGCAGGGCGTATTCCATAAAGTCCAGATGGTGCGGCTCGCCTGGATGCGTCGCCCCCGGCCAGAGCCTGGCCGCTTGCGCCTGGGCAATCGCGCGTGATTTCGTGTTCGATGCGACCGATTGTGTCCACATCCCGAGCATGGAATAGGTATGCGAGGGCATGTGCTGGGCATGCTGCGCCGCGGGGGCAACGTCGGCATATCTATTGGCGGCATCAAGACCGCGTTGCGCAAGCGTCGGGTAATCGTAAGTGTGGATGAGATAGTGCAGCACGCCCGGATGGTCCGGTAGTTTCGCCTCGATCTTTTCCAAGATCGCCCCGGCCTTGAGCTGATTGGCAAGCGTCTTGTCGCTGTGCAGCGCCGTCTCATTGAGCGCGAGCGCGTAGAAAACGGCTGCCTCCGGATCATCGGGATATTTCTGCATCAGCGCCTCCATCGCCTTTTCGTAGGCAAGTCCGCGCTGGGTTTGATCGACCTTGTCGTAGTCCTTGTAGTAGGGCTCGATCGCCAAAAGCCAATCGCGCTCGCGTTCGGTCTTGGCGCCAATCGCTTTGCCCTTCTCGACCGCCTCCAACCCGTTCTTCAAAACCGCTGTTGTCAGCGGCAGGATCATCGGGTTGGGACGATGGCTGATAGCGATGCCCCAGTACGCGATCGCGCATTGCGGGTCGGCGGCAGCGGCTTCGGTGAAGGCCTGGACGCTGTCCGGATAGAAGAATGAATGCACCATCGCCAGGCCGCGATCGAATTTCTCCTGTGCCTGCGGCGTGCACGAGGTTTCGAAGTTCACGCGGCCCAGTCCTTGCGCCGAGGCCGCCGTGGCGCATGCGCTTGTCAACAGAGCTGTAACGAATGGTCCAAAATTTGGTCTCATGGCGTTCCCTCATTGCGGTCGAAGGTGCAGTTTCGCGCAATCATCGCCGTGCACGCGTGCGCACTGCGAATGCTCAGTGAGAGACCGGCACAAAAGGATTGTCGGTTTTAGGAAGTGTGCCGAGAGCATCTGCGCTGCCCATTCGGCTGTAACGGAGACTTCGGCACGTCCCGTCTCGAAGAGCAGCTTTGAAAGAAAGACTACACGATCCCACGCCTCCTCAAAAGAGGCCCTGTATGGGCTGGGCCGCCGCACATGCGGCCGATAGCCGCAATGGCCGTTGGGGGTCAGAGGACCTGGTGGTTCTGACTTATGAGGTCCGCTTTACTCTGGTGATCTCAACCGGTCGACGCAACACTTTATCTTGAAGGAGAGATGGAGAGATACTGGCTCTCCCGACTTTTGGGCGACGTTGGCCAAGCTAGAAGCATGCGAGACTTCTAACATTCATCCCACATGTTTTTGAAAGCGAGCACGTTCGGCCTTAGACAGCAGTCGGTACGTCTTCGCGGACAGCCATAATGCGTAAGCTTTGGCATCCTGCCACGAGACGTTGATCACCGGACGATTGCCACGGCCCCAGCCTTGGTCTTCCGGCTTGTAGCCGTGCACCCACCGGATGCAACGCACTCATCCCACTCGTCGAACGTGATGGCATAACGGCCGACCGCGAAGGGCTGCGACCACGATCCCTTCTGCACTGATGTATGCCGCGCTGAACGAGCAGGATTTCCTCTGCCGGGTTTTCGGCGATTGCGTCGCGGGTCCGCCGCTCGACCGCGACGTCGACGACATGATCGGCTCCCGCGGGCCGCTGGACAAGAAGCTGTTGCGTTGCATCCGATACAATTCGGAACTGACGCGCGAGGGGCTCGCGGCGCTCGGTTGCGGCGGCATCGAGCCGACCCGCGTGCAGAAACTGGATTCGATCGAGGCCCTCGACGATTTGCAAAAGATCGGCAGTGCCGTCGCAACGCAAAGGCTCAAGGCCGAGCACTTCAATTTCGAGGTGTTCAAGCCGTAGGGGCTGATCAGCGGGAGTGGGATTGGTTCTCCCAAGCAAGCAGCGCGCTCTGCCAAGAATTATGCCCAATCAAGGCGGAGGTATTCAATCGGAAGCTATCGCGCTGCAAATAGATCGACCGGCAATCCACGCCGAGCTGATCTACGCCGATTTGCGCGGCCGCGGTCGCCGCAGTTCGCTTACTTTATCAGGTGTTACCACCCAAAGTGGGGTGGGAGCACAGGGTCGTACCGCGCGAGAGATCCAGTACACCCTTCGAAAAACATCCAAGCGCGGCCGCTCGGCCAGACAAGCGTCATGCCGTCGAGCCGGCACTTTTAAATCACTGGAAAGTCGACCCGCATGTCGCCGACCGCAATTCGCCTCGCGGCCATCTTATCGACGCCCTGGTAGCCGGCCGCGAGATAGAATTCGAGCTTCGACGCATCGGTCAGGTCAGGCGGCCTAACGATGTCAATCGTTGCGATCGGTTCATCCGAGGTCCTGAGAAGGCCTGATCCGTCGGTATTGATAACGTCCATCAAGCCGGTGTTCGCGGGCATATTCTGCTGTTGATCTCCCGACGCCCGCCGATAAGTCGCCTGCAGTTGTTCCAGAAGCGTCCGCGCCGCTCCGAGATCGCGCTCGTCGATGAGTGTGATAGCTCCATTAGTCGATGATTCGACCATCGTCCGATGCTCATCGCCCGACGTCTGGCGACACTCTGCCAAGAGAAAATCTGCTCAAGGAGTGCTCGCACCCTTGCTATGTCGCCTTGCTCGAATAGCATGAAGGCGAGATTGTTCATCGTCTCGAGCGTTGCCAGATGTCCATCGCCAAGCACGCGGCGCCTGACCTCTAGCGCTCTCTCGTTGAGATCACGCGCTTTGCTAAGGTCGCGAGTGGCGAGCACGGCGGATGCAAGCTCATCCATGGCCACCAATGTTGCGGGGTGCTCGGCTCCAAAGCCGTCGGTGAGCCGCGCAACGCTGGCGTCCAAGAGGCTGATTGCCATCGCCAGGTCGCCGAACTCCCTGCTTAGCTTGCCAGCGGTCAGAAGCGCCTCGCCCAGCGTCGATGGGTCGATGTCGCTCTCGGCGATCACCGATCTGGACCACTCCCGAACGAGCGCGGACGCCGACGCGTAATTCTCCCGCTTTGCGGCACGCGCTGCTTCAAGGATGGTTTTCGTCCAGCGCTCAAACAGGTGCTCGGGCGGCTTCTGTTCGATGAGGGCTAAGCTGAGCTTGATCGCTTCTTCGATAGACCAGCTTCTTAGCTTTCGTGCGACCGCGTCACATCGCCGAATGATCTCGCCCTCCTGCCGGACCGCAACAAGCGAGTTCCATGGGACGTCCAGTTCGATCAATCGATCCCGAAATGCCGAATAGCTGCGCGGCAGGGAAATCCGCGTGTCACTGGTCTCCAGCGCAACGGCAATGGGCTCGCCGTAGGCATAGTCGGGAATATGTTGAAGCATGACTTCCTTGAAATAGTCCTCGAGATCGACCACCGTTCGCGCGTAGAGTTCTGCGAACAGCCGCTCGAAGATCGGCTGGTAGCCAGGCATCTCGGTGGGAAGCCGCGCGGCTATCGAAGGGTCCTGACTACCGGTGCGCGAAGCCTCCTGGAGATCCAGTTTCGCCATTTCGACCCTGGAGGGCAATGGAAATATCGTAAGGGGTCTTCCGTCCGGCGAACCCTTGCGATAGGCGACGGCTTTGCGGACGAGGGATTCGATTCCGTCAGGCTCTGCTGATTCGGTGTGAAGACCACCACCAGCTTGTCGGGGAGGAGCATCGTGCAGATGCCGCTGGTGTCGGTAATCCCGGTTGGGATCGACCAGAATATAATCGAACTGCGTGCGCAGGAAATCTGCAAAGCCGGCGAACAGCCCGACTGTCGCGTGAAACAGGTCGTCCCAACGGAACTCGGAAACGCGTCGTGCGTAGGTGTCGTCAAAGCGGCCCGCCTTCATCAAAGACAAACCGGAGAAACTTGTCGGGATCACGTATGGGCCCAGATCCTGCGCCTCGAACCAACTTCTCGCTCGCTGTCGATTGGCGACGAAATCCTTCTGGTTATAGGTTGAGCGCTTGCAGCCGACCTGCTCAAAAAGTTCCAGACAACCCTGGGCCTCATCGAAACGCTTCGCTGATCGGGTTCCAGATAGCGTTCAAAATATCGGTGCAAACCCGGCGCTTCAAAATCCCAGTCGATGGCGAGCACGCGCGGCATGGCAGCGGGTCCGCTCGCGTGGTCGGGACGCGCGAGCAGACAGGCGAGATTGGCCAGTGCCATGGTGCGCCCAGTACCGCCTTTGTAGGAGTAAAATGTGATGATTTGGCCGCGAGGACGCTCGGTCATGTCGTTCCTTCCCGTCAACGACCGGGCATGCCGAAGGACCCAATTGGCGAGACCTGCATCAGCCAGCCGCTGATCTCCCCCTTTTCGGGAAACCGGAACTGACTGCAGTTCATCTTGTTGAAAACGCCCGCCTTGCTCAGTGCTACAAAGCGCAAGTAGATCTGGTTGGCCAACTCCTTGATCCGCGCTTGGCAATCTCGTTGTTCGAAGTCCGACTCGCACACAATGTGTTCGAAATCTTCGTATTGACGGAAGGCGGTGATTTCAGATGGGAGGCAACCCACTCCGCGAAAGGCGACCGGAAAGATCAATCCCTTGTTGCGCAGATCAGCAACGGGTGCACCGAGGCGCTGCTCCTCTAGGCGAAGCATGGCCTGGTACTCGAGTGCGCAATAGGGATGCCGTAGATCAAAGTGGAGCGGCGAGAAGAACATCACCATGCAGGCGCTCTGGCAAAGTTGAAATGCGAGCTCCTCGTTGTACTGGTCGCCGACCTTGAGGGCTTTCTCATCGAAACAGATCTTTGAATTAGGAAGCAACCACATGAGCTGCTTCTTCAACTGGCGAACAAACGCGGTCACAAAGGCATGGGCGTCGGGGTCACCCGTGTGTCGGTAACTGACAAAGCAGGCGTTGACATTGTTCATGCTCAGGCCCTCCTTAAAGGGTTTTGTCCATCAAGAATTCGCCGAAGGCTCAGCTCGAGGTTCCACACAGAAATATAGCGAATGAGACCGCGAAGCAATTCTAGGTACCTCCTGGAATGGTCCGGTTGCTGTCTTTCGCTGCTGTCTCATCAGGCTGGTCACTCGAGTCGGCTTCACTTCAAGCCGTCTTTAACGTCTCGATGACGGAGGACAGCCGCGCCCGCTTGTCCGCATCCTTCACCTGCACGACGCTGGCCTCGAGATCACCGAGCACGCTGTTCACCTTCCACGCCGCCTGGCCCTCGGCCATCACATCTTCGGCCAGCTCTTCGGCCTTGTCGGGTTCGCCGAGGTCGAAGGCGGCGGCGAGGAGGGTCGGACGCAGCCATTCGTCGGCGAGGTTCAACCGCCTGGCGCGTTCGCAGGCAGCGATCACTAGCCGCAGCGCGGTCTGCGCGTGCTCCTCGTCACCGCTCCTGGCGCGCGCACGATAGAGGCGGGGCAGGTTGCTCGAACAATAATAGGCGTTGAGATCAAGCTCCATGCCACGCTCATAGCAGTCGATCGCCTTGGCAAGGGCTTGCCGTTTTTCCGCGTCGGAAGCGGCGGCTTTGGCGACCCGCTTGTAGCGGCCGCCCATCAGGCCAAGGCGTTCGGGCGTCGGTCCCGCCACCTGGATCAGCGTTTCAAGCTCGGCGATAGCCTGGACATCGTTGCCGGCCTGGGCGGCGGCGAATGCACGATTTTCCTGCACCTCGGGTTCGTCCGCGAACTTGTTCGGAAGCTTGCGCATGAAGTCGAGCACGACGTTCCAATCGGCGGGCGCGTCGACGCTGTCGCGCAGCAGCAGCAGCAAAGTGAGCGCGATTGGATAGGTCGCGGGGGGATTGCCCTCGCTTGCGACCAGCTCTCGCGCGAGTTGCACGCGCTTCGCAAGCGGCGCAACGCGCACCGCACGCACCTTGGTCTGGAATGCGGCAAGCTCGGCGAGCTGGTCCCGGGTCGACGTTGCCTTGCCCGGATCGACTTTGGCCGGATAGCCCGGGAGCGACTGGTGCATCGGCGAAATCCCGTCGCGCAGCGCGGCGATGCCGTCCTTGATCGCGGCCTGGAAGCCGGCGGCGGTGGCCTTGGTGATGTTGCCCTCGGCAAGCGGATAGCGGACGGTTCGCATCTGCACGACGTCGAACAATTGTTTCGACCAGTCCGCGGCGAGCAGCACGCAACCCGTCTTCTGGGCGGCATGACGAATGCCGACCTCGTAATAGACATTGCCGTTCGGGATCGTCATGTCCGCCAGCACGAGATCGGCGAAATAGAGCCGTTCCAGCATCTGGCTGATGATCAGACCGCCGGTGTCCTGATCGGCGCGCACCGGCTCATAGCCGAGGTCTTTGATGACGGGGACGTAACCATCGTCCCATAATGCGTTGAAATCGATCTCGGCGGGTCCGCGTCCAGGGTCGGCCTGGGTCGGCTTGCGGCCATAGGGCATGATCATAAAACACAAGGGCATGTCGCAATTCCTTCAATCCCATAATTTTCGAGTATCCAGCCAATAAATCCGCGCGCTCTTGCGACCCGCTTCCTCCATGAAATGTTGCGTTCCGCCGGGGCCGTCGCCGCCCTGACCGTTCCACAGGGTGATGAAGGCCATCCTGTCGCCGCCAAATCGCGCCGCCTGGTCGAGCATCCATCGGTTATTGCGCTCGTAGGGATTGTCGCCGGCGGGCAGCGGGCCGAGATGCAGCGTCGCGCGTGATTTCGCCGCCACAAAGCGGTCGTGCCAGTCGGCACCGGCGAAATCGACCGAGTTGGTCAGAAAGGTCGGTTCGTCGAACGGAATGTAGAACTCGAGCGCCATGCCGCGCGCGAGGCAGGCTTCGGCAAACAAGAGATCGCTGCCACACGCCCCGCCGCAAATGGCAAGGTCGCCGGCCGCCGCGCCCATCTTCGCGAGCGTATCCGCAATCGCGGCGGCTGCAACCGGCGCCTTATCTGGCGGAAAGCGCGGAGACTTCCGATCGGGCGCATCAATCATGTGGCCGCTGAAGAGAACGACATTGTTCGGCGGTCGGTCGGCTTGAACTGTGGACATCGCGACACCCGAGTGTATCGTGCAGGCACGGCTGGAAGCCAAACCGCTACGCTCGGTAAGACTATCCGAAGATGCACTGCTTGTCGAAGCTTAGCCCGGCGACGCAACCGTCGCGGCCTGCGGCATTCGCTCCGAATTGTGGGCAGGATCACACATCGCCGCCGGCAAGCTGATCTATAAAGCTGTTGCGGATCTGATGGAGGCTGCATGCCCGATCCCATCGCCGCGCCGGCGCCGCTGTCGATCCACGGCATCAGGCCGGAGGGTTTGATCGCCCGCGCGGTCGACTGGATTTTCGGCTACATTTCTTTATCTCTTACAGCCATGGGGACGGAATGCGACTGCCGCGCCGCATCAAGGAGCGGCTCGAGCAGGCAGGCTTCCGCGTCTTTCTCGACCAGACGGAATACTGGATGTTATCTTATCCAAAGGATCGTCCGAAAATCCCGGGTCGCCGCAGAAGCACTAATCCTATTTGCCAGGTGCATGTTTCGCTTCCAGCTCCTTGAGGGCCACTTCGAGTACGTTCAGTCGCGGCGGATCGTGCGGGTTGCGCCTCGCCAGAGCTAATGCGTCGTTGATGGACTTCAGCAGAGTCTCGTACTCCGTTGTTGGCAGGCAGCGAACCGCCTGAGCGAGAGCGACTGCGGCGGTGTAGCCAACGAAGGGCCTTTCTTCGTTCGGATCGAGCCGCTTAGCGAGCCATGGCAATTGCGAAGGGTTCGGGAATTGGTGAAGAATCGCAATTCCTGCAAGACGGGATCCTGCGGACCTGCTGTCCCTGATACTCAGCTAACAGTGATCGAACTGCGGCTGCTTTGAGTGTGTACCAAAAACCCGATCCGAGTTGATGACGCGACGGAATCGCCCAAGCTGGCGGAATGATCGGGCTGCTCCGTTTCGTCCTGGCCGTCCTGGCCTCGCCATTCAAGTCGAAGTTACGGCTTGAAGCCGAGAACGCGGTGCTTCGACATCAGTTGATTGTCCTGAGGCGCAGACTGCATGGCCGCGTCCGGCTCAACGAACAATGATCGCTGGTTCTTTTTCCAGCTGTATCGCTGTTCTCCATCAATCCTGAAGATTCTCACAATCATCCAGCCCGAGACGCTCGTGCGTTGGCACAGATCCGGCTTTCGCCACTACTGGCGTTGGAAGTCGCGCCCACCGGGAGGCGACTGCAGATCCACACGGAGCTGCGCGTATTGATCCGGCGGATGAGCATCGAAAATCCGCTTTTGGGGCGCGCCACGCATCCACGGCGAACTGCTACGCCATCCTTGGCGGACTTCACCACCACTATGCCCGAGCTTAAGTTACACACAGCCTCGTTGCCGGCCGGCAGCCGCTATGATATTTTCCAGAGTGGCTAGGTAACGATGGACGATACTTAAAATCGCGCTGTTAGGACATGCGCGTGATTGGACTTGGACGACGAGGTCATCTCCCCGTTATCAATGCTCGGTGCCGCAGTGGAGGAGGCCAATGCGCTGCCTAGGTCAGCGTTTCCTTGGTTCGAATCATATCAGGTAGCCTCGGCGAGTTTATAGGACCATGTATGGATGACCGGGTATCGATTGACGTCCTTGATGCCGAGCATGATGCGTTCCTTTAGTTCTTGTTTTGATGCCACGCGGATGTGGCGCAGGACCGAGCGGGCGAACTTGGAGAAGAAGCCCTCGATGAGGTTGAGCCAGGAGCCGTGTTTGGGCGTGAAGGTGAATGCGAAGCGGCCCGGCGGCTGAGTAGCGAGCCAGGCTTGGGTTTCTCTGGAGATATGCGCCGAGTGGTTGTCCAGGATCACCTTGATCGCCGTGCCGGCTGGGTAAGCGGTATCGAGAAGCTTGAGGAATTCGATGAACTCGCGGCTGCGGTGGCGGTCTTTGACCAAGGCGTGGACCTTGCCGGTGAGCAGATCAATTCCGGCCAACAGGCTGAGCGTGCCGTGGCGCTTGTACTCATGATCGCGCGAGAATGTCGCGTAGGTGCCAGGTACCGGCGGCAAATCCGGCGATGTGGTCGCGATCGCCTGGATTCCCGGCTTCTCGTCGTAGGAGACAATCGCTACCGGCTTGCGCGATTTGTTCGACGTTTTCTTCTTGGCCGCTGCCTTTTTCAGGACCTGGACCTCGCGATAGACGCACAGAACCTCCGCCATCTTCTGCTCGAACTCGGCATCGCGGCGTTCCAGATAGTAACGCACCTTGTGGGGTTTGACTTCCTCTTGACCGAGAATCTTGCACACCGAGCCTTGGACAAGATTGGCGAGACATCCGTGTCCCGCCGCCGCCCCGTGCTCGCGCGCATGGCGCGCCAGAAGACGCGTCGTCCACAACTCGTGCGGATAGCCGTGATCCTTGGCCTTGTCGCACGCCAACGACACCAGCCAGGCTTTGGCCTCCGGCGTAATCGTTGGCTCCTTGCCCGGTCTGGGTCGATCATCGAGTGCCATCAACGGCCCATAGGCCAGCGCCCGCTCGATGCAGCGTTGGACCGTCTGATGATGCACGCCAACCCGTTGTCCCACGGCAAAGAAAGATGGGTTTCCGCGATAAGCCAGAAGCATCTGCGCTCGCTGCACCCGGCTCGCCGGCTCGGCTCGAGACCGCGAAACGGCCATCAAACGCGCAACGTCCTCATCTGTCATGGCCACCTCAAGCGCTTGCCGCCATGTTCCCATGATGTCGCTCCTCGTTCAGCTCTTCTCAAACGAGGAATCCACCAACATACTTCTAGTTCCATGCGTGCTGGCCTCATCGAGGCCGGTTTCATGGAATCGGTCGTCTAGGCCCCGTTAATATTCGAATTCGTTGTGAGATTGAGGAACTTGGGCCGGCTTTGAAGAGCATAAAGAGTGCCCTCAGTCCGCTTGCTCACTTGCCCTCGGAGCTTGGGATCAGCAGCCCGGAGCTCGTCACGGGTGTGGCCATCATCGGCGTAGTGGGCATCGGTGCGGCTGGTCTTCTCTGGCTAGCGCAAAGGCAAAATCCGTCTAGAACGTGGGGCGGTCGGGGTACACCCGCAAAAAAGCGAACGGCTAGAGTTCCGACATCGAGAATCGACAAAGTGCATTTCGCGGTTTCTTCTCCGCCCGCTGTCCAACCCGGACAGACAATCATCGTGGATGTTTGGGCGCACCTGGAGCGACAACGTGCCGAGGTCGCGCGCCGCGTTGAGCGAGCCAGCCCTCTATCCGGTTCTCCTCCCATAATTCGTTCGAAAGGCCCGTTCAAGATTGAACGCGGGACGACACTGTTTGTTCGGTTGAGATTCCCAGAGTTTCACGTCGGGTCGCCGGAAGACGCAATTCTTTGGGAGGGTGAGATCGCGAATGCATCCTTTGAAGTGGTCGTACCGAGGCAGATTGTTGAAGGGATGAAGAACGGCTCCGTAACCGTGCATTCGGAAGGTGGACTCCGGATTGCGGAAGTTACGTTACAGATTATGGTCGTCGCCAAAAGTGTTTCAACCGCACCAACAACTCAACCGCTGCATCACTATCGCAAAGCGTTCGCTTCGTACGCCAGCCAGGACCGGGACGAAGTATTGGGTCGAATTCAGGGAATGCAGAAGGCAGCGCCAGACCTCGACGTGTTCCTTGATGTAGTAAAACTGAGATCGGGCGAAGATTTTGAAAAGAAATTGCTGCAAGTAATTCCGGAGAGTGACGTTTTCTATTTGTTTTGGTCGGCGGCCGCGAAAGCTTCGCCATGGGTCGAAAAGGAATGGAGATGCGCGCTGGATTGTCGAGGAGAAGACTTTATTGATCCAGTGCCGCTTGTTTCGCCGGAGGAAGTGGTCCCGCCTGAGGAGTTAGCGAAGAAACATTTCAACGATTGGACGTTGGCTTACCGAAGATGTGAAGTGGACCCCGGAAATAGGACCAGATGTTAAGGTGTGAAGCGTCCTGCTCTGTCTCAACCGATGGAGTACGGATATGACCAAGTCACGCAAGAAGTTCGATGCCGCGTTCAAGGCCAAGATCACCCTGGAGGCCCTGCGCGAGGTCGCGACGGTGCCGGAGCTGGCGAAGCGGCACGGCGTTCACCCGAACCAGATCTATGGCTGGAAGAAGCAGGTTTTGGACAACCTGGCGAGCCTGTTCGCGCCTGGCGCGAGCGCTCTGGGGGACGGCGAGGAGGAGCACGAGCGCGAGACGGCGAAGCTTTATACCAAGATTGGGCAGTTGACGGTTGAAAGGGATTTCTTGGCCAGGAGGCCCGGGCGATGAGTCTCCCCGAGCGCAGGGCGATGGTCGAACGGCCCGGCGAGAATTTGTCGGTTCGCCGGCAATGTGCGCTGCTGAATCTGCCGCGTTCGGGCGTCTATCGCCCCGGGCCAGTCACCGGCGCCGACGATCTGGCCATGATGCGGCTGATCGACGAGTTGCATCTGAAGTGGCCGTTTTACGGCTCGCGGCGCATGGTGTTCGAACTCAACCAGGCCGGCCACGGCATCAACCGCAAGCGCGTGCAACGGCTGATGCGCGTGATGGGGATCGAGGCGCTGGTCCCGCGTCCCGGCACCAGCAAAGCCGCTCCCGGCCACAAGATTTATCCCTACCTGCTGCGTGGCGTCAGCATCACCGAGCCCAATCACGTCTGGGCCAGCGACATCACCTACATTCCGATGGCGCAGGGCTTTCTGTATCTGGTGGCGATCATCGACTGGGCCAGCCGGGCGGTTCTGGCTTGGCGCCTGTCGAACACGATGGATACCGGCTTTTGCATCGCGGCGCTCGACGAAGCATTGGCGCGGCACGGCACGCCGAAAATCTTCAACACCGATCAGGGCGCGCAGTTCACCAGCGCCGCATTCACCGGCAGGCTCGAGGCCGCGAGCATCACGATTTCGATGGACGGACGCGGTCGCTTCATGGACAATATTTTCATCGAACGGTTGTGGCGCTCGATCAAATATGAAGAGATACATCTGAAAGCCTATGCTGACGGGCGCGAAGCGCGAGACGGCATCGGAACGTGGATGAACTTCTACAATCATCGCCGTCCACATCAGGCAATGAACAACCAGTTTCCCATGGCGGCATGGCGCGCCGGCATGGACAGGATCGAGGCGGCAAAGACTGTGGATATGCCGCTTCGCTTGGACAACGCAAACGCGTTGCCCACATACCCACAGCAGACGCAAACGCAGCAGAAGCAAGCTGCTTGATCTTTTGATCTGAAGGAAAAGGCAGGCGCGATCACACCTTAACTCCGGCGATCCACGGTCCCACGTTCGGGGTCCACTTCAGTGAAGGCGCGAAGGCGCCTACGGTACACGCAGCTTGATGGCGTCTCCGATTACAGACTGGCCTGTCCCTGGTTCCGAAGACACCAAGTTAAGGTGTTTAATGGAACAGGAGGCGGATCATGGAGAGACGGAAGTTTGCGCGGGAGTTCAAACTTGAAGCTGTCAAGTTGGTGCGGGAGGGCGGTGTTGCTGTTAGGCAAGCGGCACGCGATCTGAACGTTCATGAGAATGTGCTGCGGAAGTGGGTGAAAGAGTTCGGCAGCGATCCGCAGCATGCATTTCCGGGGGGACATCCTAAAAAACTGTCTAGGGCCGTTGCGCGCCTGTGCCGGGTAGAAACAGCCTTGTGGTATCCTCGGCGGCTGGGAGGGTAGCGGCCGTCCGATTATTGGAGGTGCAATCCCCGTTAAAAAACGTGGTCCAGGGGTAGGTGCGGACTTGAGAGTGGTGACGCCGTTCCGGCGGCGATCCCGATTAGGAAGATGACGATTAGCATAACCCAGACCCTCCTACTCATCATTGAATGGAGGATTTGCCATGCCCAGGAAGAGGACCGAAGACTGCCCGGAGTTAAAGCCGGTCAACGTCGGGGCCGCTGCCATCGACATCGGATCCAGGATGCACATGGCCGCGGTCAACCCGGTCTGCACTGATGTACCGGTGCGCTCGTTCGGCACATTCACGCAAGACCTGCATGATCTGGCGGACTGGTTCAAAGCCTGCGGCGTGACGAGTGTCGCGATGGAATCCACCGGGGTCTATTGGATCCCGGTCTACGAGATCCTGGAGCAGTGCGGGTTTGAGGTGATTCTGGTCAACGCGCGGTACGCCAAGAACGTGCCCGGGCGCAAGACCGATGTCAGCGATGCCGCGTGGTTGCGCCAGCTTCATTCCTATGGCCTGCTACGGGGCAGCTTCCGACCAGATGCCGAGATTGCAACCCTGCGTGCTTATCTACGCCAGCGGGAGCGGCTGGTGGAATATGCCGCTGCCCATATCCAGCATATGCAGAAGGCCCTGATGGAGATGAATCTGCAGCTCCATCATGTGGTCTCGGATATCACGGGCGCGACCGGCATGAGGATTATCCGAGCCATCGTTGCAGGCGAGCGAAATCCTGACGTCTTGGCAACCTATCGGGACGTGCGATGCCATTCATCCATCGCGACGATCCGCGCGGCACTGGTGGGCAACGACCGGGACGAACATGTCTTCGCCCTCAGCCAATCACTGGAACTCTACGACGTCTACCAGGCAAAGATGCTGGACTGCGATCGCAAGCTCGAAGTCCTGATCGCTGCATTGAGCAATAAAGGAGCAAAACCGGTCGGAAAGCTGTCCAAGCCACGCATCAAGACCAAACAGGTCAACACGCCCACATTCGATGTCAGATCCGCGCTGTATGGCGTGCTCGGCGTCGATCTGACTGAGATCCATGGATTGGGGCCTTCACTCGCATTAAAGCTGGTCGGTGAGTGTGGCACCGATCTGAGGGCATGGCCGAGCGCCAAGCACTTCACTTCCTGGCTGTGCCTTGCACCAGGCAACAAAATCTCCGACGGTAAGGTGTTGTCCTCGCGCACACGGAGATCGTCCAGTAGGGCAGCCGCACTGTTGCGGTTGGCAGCAACCACCGTCGGGCGGAGCGATACGGCGCTCGGAGCATTCTATCGCCGACTGTCGTCACGTGCGGGCAAGTCAAAGGCGGTGACGGCGACCGCCCGCAAGATTGCGGTGCTATTCTATAACACGCTCCGGCATGGCATGAGCTACAAGGATCCGGGTGCCGACCAATATGAGCAACAATACCGCACCCGCCGTCCTCGCCAACCTTCAGCGCCGGGCCAAATCGCTGGGCTTCGTGTTGCAGGCCATTCCGGCGGAGGCCGAACCGGCTGTTTCTTAGGAAGCCGCGGCCTACTTCGCGAAGGGATCGACACGAAGTTCGTCTTCATCGCGAAGCACCGGGGGGTCTGGCCGGCGGGGTGGTTGTGCGGGGCGCTCGGTGTCTCGCCGGGCGGCTTCTATGCGTGGCTGACGCGGCCTCGCAGTCAACGCCGCCGCAGCGACGAGGAGCTGGGCGCCAAGGTGCGCGCCAGCTTCCTGAGCAGCGACCGAACCAAGGCGCCAGGCGGGTGTGGCACGACCTGCTTGCCGAGGGCGCACGATGTGGACTGCACCGGATCGAGCGATTGATGCGGCAGCAAGGGCTTAAGGCACGCCCGCGCCGGCGGCGGCTGCCGCCGCCCGATGCGGGTGAGCGGCAGGCCGCCGCCGTCGCTCCGAACGTGCTTGACCACACCTTTGAAGCTTCCGCTCCCAACCGCCGCTGGATTGCCGACTTCACCTATCTCTGGACAGCGGAGGGATGGCTGTACGTTGCCGCCGTGATTGATCTGTTCTCCCGGCGCGTGGTCGGATGGTCGATGAGCGCCGCCATGACGGCCCAACTTGTCACCGATGCCCTGGTGATGGCGATCTGGCGACGCGGCAGGCCTGACGCCCTGCTGCATCACTCCGATCGCGGCAGCCAATACGCCATTCTCCGAATGTCTCGAACACTGGCGCCTGGAGTCAATAGTGGCAGCCGGTTTGGGCTACGAGTTGCCAAGTCGTCTGCTGCCGCAGAACTCGAGCATCTTTTTAAAGCTGTGACTTCGGCGCTTGTGAACTGCGTCACAGACTAATGCGTGTGGCAGACGTAAATTGCAGGCAATGCCCCGATCAGAGGGCGACGAGTTCAGGGTTCTTGTCGCCTCAGCCTCGAAGACTGCTGGCGGCGCACAAGGGAGTGCGGTCATGAAGCCAGGGACGATCTTCATCAGTCACAGGGCCGAATACGGCAGCGTGGTCGGGGAGCTAAAGAACGCGATCGAGTCCACGTCGCGCGGAAAGATCCACGTCGCGATTTCTGAAGACCTCAAGGGGTCGGAGCGCTGGCGAAAAGCCATCGAGAAGCATCTGGAGGATGCCGAGAGGCTGTTTCTCATTTACGGTGCATCTTATGAAGACTGTCTGGTGCTTTTACGAGGCTGGCTACTTCGCCGCCCTTGATCCCGGGGAAAAGCAGCCGCGCTCGAGTTCCGAGGAAAAACAATCGCGCCCGATTTATTGCATCAAACGGCCCAATGTTCCGGCTCCGGGCCCACTGAGCGACTTGCAAATGGTGACCGACAAGGAGCGGCTCATCGCGGATTTGATCGACATCTATGACGGGAACAAGGTCGAGTACGACGCGGGTAAACTGCGCAAGAGCATCGATCAGGCGGCCGACGGCCTGTTCGGAAAGCTTGAGGAATTCGTCAGCTATCCCCGCTTGTATTTCATCGCCAAAAATGCCGATTTTCGCGCTCGCCCCGATCTACCCGCTGGTGCCGTGGTCAAGGGCGAAAGAGTGACGCTCACAAGTTTCTTTGGCATCGGCAAGGATGAGGCTTCATGGAGTGAGATTGTCCGGGCTGGGACCAGCAATCGGACACCGCAGGAAGTCATTTTCTTTTCAAAGTGGGCGGACGAAATGAAGGAGATGATCCTCGCGTCGCGCGAAAACAGGGTCTTGACACCGCAGACCGTGCTCGTTCGCGGCGGCCAGCGCGCCCGGTTCTTGTTGTACGTCGCCCGCACCCAGGGCGACGGCGTGTACTGCTGCGAATTCCTTGTGATCGACGAAGTCGGTGGGCCGGCGCTCGGGCTGTCCCAGCAGCAGCTCGCACTCCTGACCAGCGTCCGGATGGGTTTTCGTTTTCGCTACGAGTTCATCAAGCGCTTCGCCGACGATCCCGCCAACCTCGCCGACGACGAGCGCCGTAGCTGGATTCGGGACATACCGCGGATCATCGACAGCATGCTGACGGAGTCGAACGCTCGCGGAAATGTCACACTGCAGGACCTGCAGAGCGCCTTCGATGAAGAGGAGGCCGAACGCATCGGAAAGATCGTAGGCTACTGGCCAGGCCTCAAGGACAATCTTTATGGCTCCCTTGGGCTTTCGCCCGACAGGGAGCCCGTGCCGGACCAAGGCCTGATCGGACCCAATATCGACAAGTACCGCACCGCGTTCGAGGCGCTGCGGCTCATCAATTTGGAGTTTCTCTCCCGTTGCTGCGCCCGCGTTTCGCGCATGACGACGCGGCCCGAAGACGAATTGAGAAGAAACGCCGAGGTGATCGAAAGGAACGTCAGGGCCCTAAGCCGAATGAAAGCGCCGCCGGCCCCTCGGCGGCGCGATCCACATGATGCATCAGGCGAAGATAGAATAGATGTCGTGCCGTTTCCGGTGCCGCCCGATCCGATGAGCTCCGGCAACCAGCCACATGTGTGAGAGGCTAGTAAACATCTGACATTGGGCATCCCTGTTGGATATTTTTCGATCTCGGGCGAGTTCTGTGCAGGCGCTAATTTACGGGAGGATCGGATGCCGAAACCAAGTGGCAAGAA
This sequence comes from uncultured Alphaproteobacteria bacterium, assembly GCA_963769365.1. Classification (GTDB taxonomy): domain Bacteria; phylum Pseudomonadota; class Alphaproteobacteria; order Rhizobiales; family Xanthobacteraceae; genus Bradyrhizobium. The sequence goes on from CAVYLU010000003.1 coordinate 370,122, forward strand.
AGCGAAGACAAAAACCAAGACGACCAATACGGAGACGTCGGTGGCTCGCGCCCTCCGGGTTTGGGAGGACGACCCTGGCACGGGCGTCGAAGTTTCGCTCGACAGTCGCCCCGATCCGAGCGCAACGCCCTTAGCTTACCGTTTCCCGGCGCCGGCGCCGGAGCCGAGCGACGACAATACCTCCTTTGCTTTCCGTTACTGGTCCGCCGCGGCGGCACTGCGGCGCGGCGCCGACTTTTGGGCGCCAAGAGTGCTGTCGGGGGAATGGGAGCTTGGTCCTGTGCTGCCTGTCCTGCTCGACAAGGGTGAGGACCTCAACGCCTTCTACGATCGGCAGGCGCTCAACTTTTTTCACGGCTCTTCGCCCGACGGCGTGGTGTTTTCCGGCGCAAGTCCTGACATCGTCTGCCATGAAATGGGCCACGCCATTCTCAATTCTGTAAAGCCACAGCTTTTCGACGCCGGTAGCCAGGAAGCGGCCGCTTTTCATAAATCGTTCGGTGACATGAGCGCTATCCTGAGCGATCTGCAGCTTCCCTCGCTGCGCGCGGCGATACTCCAGGACACTGGCGGGCACATTTCCCGCAATTCGCGGTTGTCGCAACTCGCTGAGCAACTCGGCGCTGCGATCCGTGCTCAGGCCCCGGACGCAGTCGATCCGGATTGCCTGCGAAATGCCGCCAATTCCTTCAGCTATGCGGATCCAAGCACGCTACCGTCCGTCGCGCCTGCGTCACAACTATCCTCTGAAGCGCATTCTTTTTCACGCGTCTTCACCGGTGCCTTTCTGGACGCTCTGGGCGCGATGCTCAGAGCTCATGCGGCCGACCCCGCAACGCCGACCGCTGACGAGTTGGCCAATGTGAGCCTTCACATTCGCGACATATTGATGGAGGCCATAGCCAATGCTCCAGTCGTCTCGAACTTCATGGCGCAGGTTGCGACAGGTATGGTCGCCGCGAGCGCCAGCTTGAATGCGGCATACCCGGACATTCTCAAGGAAGCGTTCACCCGCCGCGCGATCATTTCGCTCCAGACCGGCGTCATGGCGACCTCACGGCACCCCGCCTCTGTCGCGGCGATGACCGAAACTTCGGCGCGTTCTCTGTCCGCCATCCCGCTAGACCAAGTGGCGCTCCCTGCGGCGCAATATGGGATAAACGAGCCTTTGATGGTTGTAACCCCTTCGCACCCACGACGCGTGTTGGCCACCGCGGCGCAGCCCGACCTGACGCCGGCCGACCCAATGAGCGCAGTTAGCGCAGCAACTCAGTTCGTCGACGACCTCTTTGCAAGAGGCCGAGTCGATCTGGGTGAAATGGAGACCAGGAAGTCGGTCGCTCGGCTGGGCGGCAGGCTGAAGACGCACAAACTCGTTCGTGAGAAAGGCGCCTTGACCCTGAGGCGGATTCTTTTCGATTGTGGACTATGCCAGCAGTGATAAACTCGCGCGCGCGAGTGCGATGCGCACCGACCTGGGAGCCTGTCGCTATGCCTGACAACGAAAAGACCATCCAAGGCACGATCGTGCCTGACAGTGAGGAAAAGAAGGCCTTTATCAAAGGGCTTTTGGACAACCATCAAGCCGCCAGACCGCTACCGGACGGCAGCCTTCCACCGGGCGCGACACATGAAATCGTGGGCGAGGGGGAGAGTGGCCTCCCCATCGTCAAGCGCAAGAGGTTCAGCGCGTATTGAAGGATAGCGATGTGCGGAGCGAACATCGGTAGTTCAAAATGAAAGGGCGGCTGACGGCTGAACCCGTGGAGATGAAATCACGAGATCGATCGCATCGACATTGATGGACTAGAAGCCTGGTATTCTATCTCTGAGGGTTTTTGAGACACTCTATTATTTCGGAGACGTCGCCGTCGCGAGGAAAGGGATGTCGATCATGCCCTGCAGCCGATCATGTGCCGCCCAGCTCGCAAGCGCGACTGGCGGGATCCTGTTGATGCTTTCCGCGGCGTCGTTGGCTCAAACAACCGCCCCGGCCGCGTCTCCGGTCCAGGCGCCCGGCCTCGAATGTAACGGCGACGCCAAGATAGTTGATCCCTTCAAGGGCAAGTTGGCTGATCCGGCTTTACCTCCGGAAGTTGCTTCCGGTCGATACCGCAAGCAGAGACAAGGTTTTAAAGTCGGGTCTGCCTTGTCAGGAAAACGTGGGAGGGGAAGGATCCGGCTGGAATTGAAGCCTCCGGTCTGGAAAACCTGCAACGAGGCTTCGATTTTTATTCGTGGCGCACTTTTATCGCACTGAATTCGCCGGCGGACGGAACGCCTATCGAAGCGAGAAAGCGCAGGCGGACACGCCGACGAAATGGGAGCACATGAACAACTTCAAGCAGCTGCTTGACGTCATGCTTCCGGCCGACCAGCAACCCCCGATATGGCCGGCCGACACGGACGGGATGAAGGCCGAGCGCGAGAGATTGATGCCACAGGCATGTCGCGATCTCCTCAACGCCAGGCCCGATCTGATGAAGGATGTGCCCAATCGAATGATCGTGAAGATGATCGAGGAGAGTTTCAACGAGCCGTTCAAGACCGGCCCGTTGATCGATCAGCAGGGGCATTACGCCATTTTCGACATCCTGATGAACCGGCAGATGTTCAAGTACATCACGGTGAATCATCTGAATACAAAAGCCGGCCAAGCCGCGAATGCGGACCTGGCGGTCGACTTTCCACCGGGCCAGAATGACCAGCCGGCCCAGGCCGGCAAGCCTGCCAGCCCGCCGCGTTCGGCTCCTTCATGCTCAAGGTCTCCTGGAAGATTTTGACGCCCGAAGAAATCGCGGCGAAAACGTTTCACATGAGGAGAGCGCTCGTCCTGATGCCTCCGGGCGAGAAGCGGCCGTGTCTGGACAGGACCCTGGGTCTGATCGGCTTTCATGCGGTCCACAAGACCGTAGGCCGCCCGCAGTGGATCTGGACGTCCTTCGAGCATGTGAAGAACGTGCCGGACAGGAATGAAGTCGCGGCGAACAAGCTGAGTGGCGGGTACAATTTCTTCAGCGTCAAATGCAAGGCGGACTGCCCGATTGAAAACGCGACACCGCCCTTCCCGTGGGATCCCGATCCGGCGCTGGAGCTGCGCTTCAGAAAGGACGATTCGTTCAAGAGCCAGATCGTTCGCGAGACGCCATTGACCGATGCGGCCAAGAACATGAACGCGGTCTTTCACAGCATGCTTCCGGCCAACAGCGTCTGGCAGAATTACATGCTGCTCAGCACGCAATGGCCCAGCGCGTTTGCCACTCACTGCACGGGGCTGCACTCGCAAAACCTGGTGCCCGGCTCCCAAGACCGATTTCGTCAAGCAGCCCGACATGACCTGCTCGCCGGCACCGACTTACCTCGCAAATTCGACGCTGGAGACATACAGCCAGGCAGAAAGAAGCCAGACAGCAAGGCAGACAGCATGGCAGACCTCCGGGATTCTCCGGCGGTCCCTCTCGCCACGTCCAGCTGCATCGCCTGTCACAGCAACGCCGTGGGCTTCCAGAGAACCGCATCGAATCGCGAGGGTGGCAGGCCGAACCTGAACCAGTCGGATTTCACGTTCATGCTGGAAAAGGCGCAGTAGGCGGACCGGCGTCATCAACCGCTATCAGTTGGACTTTAATGGTGGGGAGCACCATGGGCACACTACCGAAGGATCGTCACAACGATCGACCAGGCGCGACGTCCTCGGAACACGATGGCTCATTTTCACGCCGCGCCATGCTCGCCGGCACGGTAGCGACGACCGCCGAGCGGCCGTTGCTCCCATTTCCGGTTCGGCCTATGCCGCGGGACCGGACGTGAATTCGCCGCAGGACATGATGGCTTTTCTGTTGCTTTCTGAAGCGCTCACCGGAGTTGACAAACAACTTCTCGCGCCCGAGTTCGACCCCAAGACGAATGATCCCGGCACCGATCCGATCAATATCAAGAATGATTATTTCAGGTGGATCAACGTAAAGGACTCGACGCCGTCGTTCGCCACATTGTTGAAGTTCGTGAAGGACAATCCCAAGTCATCGCAAAGCGACATCATCGCCTTCGTGAACGCGGGCAACGACGATATCAAATTCCTGGCTCGGAGCATCGTCCTGCTGTGGTATCTCGGCTCGTGGTACAAGCCGAAGGATCTGCAGAACGCAAGCCACCGCGGCCAAACCCGACCGCATTTCCTCGGAAGTCGCTCTCCCCAAAGGCATACACGCAGGGATTGGTTTGGCAAATCGCGGGAGCTCACCCGATGGGCTACAGCAATTTGCAGTTCGGCTACTGGTCGCGCAATCCCCGCGATCCCAATGATACAAAGCCCCTTCTACCCACCCCAAAGAGTCCTTGAGGGAGGGATTCATGGCAGACACTTGCATTGAGTGCGATGTCGTGATCGTCGGCTCCGGATTTGCCGGGTCTTTGATCGCAAAGGAATTGAGTCAGAAGCCCATCGATACCCCCAACGGGAAGCGACGGCTCAATGTCGTTATTCTCGAGGCCGGTCCCGGCGTTCAGCCGAATATCAACGGCTTCATGAGGAGTTTTTACAAGGCCAGCGCCAAAGTTCCGGAAAGTCCATATCCCCCCGCGCTCGCCAGTGCTCCATCCGCCCTCGCCGCCGGCAGGCCAAGTATTCAGTCCGGGTCCAACTGGAAGGATCCTGAGCAAGCCTACTTCGATCAGAAGGACAGCACGCTTCCCTTCAAGAGCACCTACGAGCGTCTTGCCGGCGGCACATCGCACTGGATGGGCCTCACACCGAGGCTCGTGCCGAACGATTTCCGCATGAACGAGCAGTACAAGCTTCCGTTCCCGAATTGGCCAATCAGCTATGAAACGCTGATGCCATGGTACGAGAAGGCGGAAGCCGAACTCGGCGTTTCCGGCGACGTGGCGGACCACAGTTTCGCCGGCCTGACGTTTTCCCCCGGCTACGCCTTTCCGATGCCGAGGATCCCGCCGTCGCTTTTCGACCAGCACGTGAACGAGACGCTTTCGAATTTGACCGACGACGAGACCACGTCTCTCGAGTTTCTCGGAACGGCGGCGCCGGTGACCTCGCTCACGGTGCGGAGCCAGCCTGCGGCGCGAAATTCCCAACCCTACAGGAATCGCCGCGCCTGCGCGGGCAATACCAGTTGCATTCCGATTTGCCCGATCCAGGCCAAGTATGATCCGACCATTACGCTGAACGAGGCGACCAATAGCGGCGCGAAGCTGATGGATCATACGGTCGCAAGCGAGATTCTGGTCGACGCGAACAATCGTGTCAGTGGAATCAACTTCATCACGTACAAGGACGAGGCTGGTCCGAAGACGGGAAGTGGTTGCATCAAGGCCAAGATATACATCATCGCTGCAAACGGCATCGAGACGCCGCGGCTCTTGCTGATGTCAAAAAATCGGGGCCGAACTCCCAACGGCGTGGCCAACAGCAGCGGTATGGTCGGGCGGAATTTGATGGACCACCCCCAATTTCTCTCCTGGGGGCTGCTGCCGGTGCAGGTGTTCCCTTATCGCGGCCCGCTCGTGACTTCGGCCATCGGAGATCTCTGCGACGGTCCGTTCCGCGCCCAGCGTGCAGCCTTCCGGATCAGTCTGGGCAACGAAGCGTGGAGTGCGACCGTCGGCGGCTCGGGTGGCGATCCTCACGTGACGACCCTCGATTTTATCAACGGGGTAAACCTCAGCGGCCTCAACAAGAAGGACTCCACCAAACTGGCGGACAACAGCGCGCTCATTGGCGCCCAGTTGCGCGATACCCTCGGCAATCTGATCTCACGGCAGTTCCGGATCGCGTTCGCGGTCGAGCAAAGTCCCGACGCCAACAATCGAGTGACGTTGTCGTCGGCCAAGGACGCTTTGGGTTTGCCGCGTCCCAAGATCGAATACAATATTTCGGACTATACGAAGCAGGGTATCGCCGCTGCGTTTCGCCTGAAGAAGTGATCTTCACGAAGCTGGGTGCTGAGGACTTCACCCAGACTGCTGACGGCGATCCCGCAGGCTTCGACCAGGAGATCGAGGGCAAGAACGGTGCGCCTTACTTATGGCGGCGCAGGTCACGTCATGGGCACTTATCGGATGGGCGATCGAATCCCAAGACATCCGTCGTCAATTCCTTTCAGCGTTCACATGATCACGCGAACCTTTATCTGGTTGGAAGCGGCACGTTTCCCGACCGTAGGGACCGCCAATCCGACGATCACTCTTTCGGCGCTGGCGCTCCGGACTGCGGACAGCATTGTCGACGATTTCAAGCGCATGTGAAAGCATCCAGGCGGGAGATTTGCTGGGGTCTTGGGCTCGATATACGCCATCCCGCGCCTGGATTTTCGTATGAACTGCCGCGGGCTGCCCATTGCGGCATATTTCAGCAAGCACTGTGAACTCCCGCGTTGACTTAACCAACGGTTGTGCCAGCATCCTGCGACATTCTTAGTTATATTTCGATTGCGGCGGTATATTCAAAACCATAGCGTGCATTTCGCGAGTTTAACCGTGGCAGGTAACCGAAGTCGGCGTCTAAACGCGAGCGGGTCCGTCGATCCCGCGAAGGCGAGCATCAAGCCTGGCTCCGGCGTCGTCGCACCGCCTGGAACGACCGCCCCCGTGCGAGCGGCATCGACACAGGCTGCAGCCGTCCAGGCCATACCGGGTCAAGCAGCGCCGAGCCGGCCGGACTTACGTTCAAGGTGCCCCCAATGAAGCGGGAGCCAATGCCCGGTCTTCGACCACCGGGTCCGAGATCGAAGTCCGCATTACGCTTGTCTGCGGCAGCCTGACCAAGGTCAGGGCTCCGGTCGTGATCGGGGCCCGCTATGACGGGCTGCCTTTCGCTGGACCAACCAAGCAGTTCGACCGGGCGCTCGATATGTGGCTGACACGCGCAGTCGATCTCGGAATCATCGGTTCGGCATTGGGACAGATGTATCCGATCGAGCTGAAGCAATTTCACAAAGCGAGGAAGCTGCGCGCAAAAACGTTGCTCTTGGCGGGGATGGGAGAGCCAGGCCGCTTCGCCCAGGACAGCCTTCGATTCATCTTCTCCAACATCTTCCTCGTCATCAAGGCCATCGGCGTGAATGAATTTGCCTGCAGCATGCTCGGCACACGCAGGAACGAACTTCCGATCAGTGAAGCGGTTCGCGGCATGCTGCAGGGCATCAGCGACGGTTACGAGCGCATCCAAGCGATCGTGAGGGGAGTAACCGAAGACAAGGAGAGTTTTCGAGCTGTCATTCATGCGCCGCTTTCGCTTGTGCTGGTCGATTCCGATCAGGACAAGATCAACTTGATCAGGAACGAGCTCGATCAGGCCAAGAAAGAGCTCGAACAGGCGGCGGGCCAGAAGCCAGAGCGGATCGTGAAGTTTACGGTCGATGTCGGCAAGCCCTTGAAGCCCGATCCGAAACCCAAGGATGATCCGCTCGCCGTCGAACCTGACGCGCATGTCAACTACCTGCGCGTCACTGCAGGCAAATCCGCCGCGGCAAACGTGCCCGTTCACCCGGCCGGCGCGCCGGCCTCGGCCGGGAAAACAGCGACCCCGCAGACGGCCGATCTATTCATCTATTCCCCACCAGTGTGTTTGAGTTCTCGGCACTGGCCGAATTTGCCGTGGTTCCGCAGCGCGAGCAGGAAGTCAACACGCGGTTATTGCGCGACCTGGTCGATCGGATGACGAAGACCTGCACACCGCAGGAGCGCGCGCAGCAGAGCGATTACTTCACCAATATCATGATCCCGGACGACTTCCGCAAACTGATCGAAGGACCGGCAAGCGTCACGCTCGAGGTCGACGCCACCACGGCCGTCTATCCCTGGGAAATGGCAGGCTACAAGAAGATATCGAACGCATTTTTTCTCGGAACGAATATCGCGATCTCCCGTCAATTTCGTACCTTGCTATCGCCCCCGCCGACTTCACCTCCGGCGCTCAACAGCAAGCTCAAGGCTCTCATCATTGCCGATCCCGCGCCCGGCATCTGGTCGCTGCCCGGCGCCCGGGCCGAGGGCGCGGCGGTGGTCGAAGTGCTGCAACAGGCGCAGGTCGCCTGGGGTGACCAATATCAGGTGGAAGCCACCGTGCGCATCGGTTCAAAGGACGATCCGGCAAACCAGCGCGCCCAACAGATCCTGCAGGAGCTGCGCAAGAACTCGATCGTAAAGAGCGCCGAACTTTGCGACCCGCTGCAACTCGCGATGCTGTTGGTGAACGATCAATACGATCTCGTCCACTACGCTGGTCACGGAATTTGCGATTCCGAGTCCGGACGGACCGGCTGGGTCTTTGCGGCGGATTGCGTGCTCTCGGCAAAAGATATTTTCAGCATCCGCCAGGTGCCGCGGCTGGTGTTCGCGAACGCGTGCTTCTCGTCCGTCGCCATCGACCGCAATGAAGAACGAAAGCATATGGCCGGTCTGGCGCAGGCGTTCTTCGGACGCGGTATTCCCAATTATATCGGTGCCGGCTGGAAGGTCGACGATCTCTGCGCGGTGGAATGCGCGCGATGGTTCTACGCCACCCTGATGGGCTTGAACGGTCCTCGCGCCGGCGACGGCATCGCGCCCAGCTGGTCCGAGGCCACGATCGGTAAGGCGCTGAAAAAGGCGCGCGAGATGGCGCAGAAGGGCAATCCGGAGCTCCTCGAGCTGGGGAGCTTATCAGCATTATGGCCACGTCAGCGACCGGCTGGTTTCGACTGCCGATGCGGCGGACGCCAGCGCGACGTCCGGGACAACCGCCTCAACCGCCACCTCCATCCGCGATATCCAGCCCGCGACAACCAGTTCCGGAGTTACGCAAATGGCGCTCAACGGAAACAATGCGACCGCCCGTCCCGGTGCCGACGATCCGAACTTCATTTTTGTAAACGGCATCGACTTCAACACGGGCGACTATGCTTTCAAGCCGAGGACGATCGATGACATCGCTGCGTCGGTATCGGGCCGTCCGGGCCTGGAGAAATTCGACAAGACGCGGGGCGACGCGCAGGCGTTCGCGCTCCCATCAGCGAAAAACTGGAGGATATCGGTTGGGGCATCGTTTTCCCCGCCGATATTGCCGCGCCGATCAAGGAAGCGCTCCGTCCCTTGATCGAATTTCGTCGTAAACGGGCCGGCGCCCGCCTCAAGGTGCTCGACTATAACCCAGGCGAACAGTTGCGCGATTGGTATACACGTCACGGAATTGCGCCGGCCGATCCCAGTTTCAGCAAAGTCCCGTACTATCTGCTCCTGGTCGGCCAGCCCGACCAGATCCCGTTCGAATTCCAGTATCTGCTCGGCATCGAGTACGGTGTCGGCCGCCTCGCGTTCGACAGCGTCGATGACTACAAGCGCTATGTCAGTTCGACGATCGATTACGAGGAGGCGGGATCCGTCCCCAACGCCAAGAAGATCTCGTTTTGGGGAACCCGTCATCCCGGCGACGGCGCCACCAAGCTCAGTTCGACGTTCCTGCTCGATCCCCTGATCAACGGCATTCCGGACGACGACCCGGACCCCGTCAGCAAGCTGGCCGGTTACGATCAGGAGCTCTTCCTCGCCAAGAACGCAACCAAGGCAAATCTGCTCGCGACAATGCATGCCCCGAAGCCGCCCGCCGTGCTGTTCACGGCCTCGCACGGCATGGCGTTCGATGCGGGGCAAGCCGAGCAACTTTCCAGTCAGGGCGCGTTGCTGTGTCAGGATTGGCCGGGCTTTGGCAGCGTGAAAGCGGACCATTTCCTGGCCGCCACCGATATCGCCGACGATGCCAACGTCAAGGGAATGATCGCATTCCTGTTCGCTTGCTTCGGGGCGGGCACGCCCGACAAGGATCAATTCCTGATGGACCTGTCGCAAGCCGGCACGGCGCCGCCGCTGGCCGCGAAGCCGTTCATTGCGGCGCTTCCGCGTCGCCTGCTCGCCCATCCCAAAGGCGGTGCGCTGGCCGTGATCGGACATATCGATCGCGCGTGGGGGTTCTCGATGCAATCCCCCGGTGTCGCGACGCCGCAGATCGCTCCGTTCCGCAACAGCATCGGTTCTATTCTGGAAGGAACGGCGGTCGGGCGTGCCGTGTGCGGAGAATTCGGCCCGCGGTTCGCGGAATTGTCCGCACTTCTGCTCAGCGCGACGTCACCGACGGCACCGGCTGCGATGAAGCTTCAAGACCGTGCGCTGGTCAACGCCTGGATCGAACGCAACGATGCGCAGAATTACGTGCTGCTGGGAGATCCGGCGGTGCGTATCCGTAACGATATCCTCACCTGATCGTCACCGAAGCAGTCACCTCGCACGTCAAATATTACATTTCACCATCGGGAGACCAATTATGGACGACACAGACACTCCCCAAATCTCCGACGCCACGAAGGCTTCATTTCAACCGATCATGAAAGCGATCGGTGCGGCGCGCGCACAACTGACGGACGTCAAGGACGTCATCGCGATCCGCCCGGGATATCAATATCCGCCGCAAGGAAAACCGGTGCCTGCCATCGTCGTAGCGATCCGGCCCGGCACCTCGCCGGTGGTGGCGAGCGAATTGGAGGCCAAGTTCGGCGTCCCGTTCACGGTGATCGACGCCACCGTGGAAGAACAGGTGGCGGTCGCACAAAAAGCCCCGGTCTCGTTCGGCACGCCCGGCGGGTCGATGGTGTCTGCGCTCGAAACGCTGCTTGAGGGAAACGCGGTGCTGGATTTCCTGCCGCCCAAAACCGGCAGCTACAAGGAGCCGGACAAACCGAATCTCCCGCTCGTAAAGGAGAGCATGGAGATGACGATCTGCGTCAGTCCGGAAGCCGGCTGGAGTGAACTCGAGACGTTCCTCGGCGAGACCGAATCGACGCTGACGGTTGCGATGTATCAGTTCACGGCGCCGCATATCTTCGATGCGATCAAGGACGCCGTCACCCCCGCCAAGCGCAAGTTCGAGTTGATCCTGCACCCGGTCCCCGAAAAGCCGCCAAAGAGCGGTGTCAAGAAGGACGACCTTAACGAACAAGACGAGGTGATCGATCCGCTCGACGCGAAGATGAAACAGCGCTTCGAGCAGACCTGGGCCACGCTGATATCGAAGAAGAATCCCCAAGGTCTTTGGGCCTCTGCCTATCATATCAAGGTCGCGGTGCGCGACAGCAACGCCGTGTGGCTCTCCAGCGGCAACTGGCAATCGTCAAACCAGCCGAACGTGCATCCGTTCGTCGATAACCCGGACCCTCTGCCCGCCGGTTTCCAGCGCAAATATAACCGCGACTATCACGCGATTATCAAGAACGACAAGCTCGCATCGACCTATGAATTCTACATCAAGCGGGACTTCGAGCTTTCCGCCGCCCAGGCCGATCAGGACGTCAGCTTCGCGCTGCCGGATATGTCCCCTGCACCCGATCTCTTTGTTCCGATCGACGAGCCTGTCGACTTCGCCGCAGGCGCCGAAAATGTTCAAGCCGCTGGAGCTGAACCGCGTGGTGAGCGTTCAACCGTTGCTGACTCCGGACAATTATGCGGAAAATGCACTAAAGCTGATCAAGTCGGCCAAGAAGAGCGTCTGGTTTCAAAACCAGTATATCAACTTCCGAGGCACCGACGACGATTTCGCCGAATTCAAGCTGCTGGTCGGGGCGCTCAAGCAGAAAATCGACGACAATATCGAAGTCCGCATCATCTGCCGGGACATGATGAAGCAGGAGAGCCTCGACGTCCTGATCGCGCTGGACTTTCCAAAGGAAGTGTTCCGATTCCAGCCGGCCTGTCACAACAAGACGATCATCGTCGACGGCAAGGTCGTCATGTTCGGCAGCCACAACTGGTCCAACGAGGGCGTGAAAACCAACCGTGACGCCAGCCTGATCTTCGACGACCAGGAGATCGCGGAATATCTTGCCAAGGTCTACGACTACGACTGGACCACGCTTGCGACAGCCCATCCCACCCAGTCACGACCGCGCGTCGCGCAGGCAGGTGAGGCGACGCCGGCTGGCTTCAAGCGCGTCCCGGCATCCTCGGTTTCTGACGACGACGGCGAAGGCTGACGGCAACGGATGCTCTGCGGCACAGGCGACCCGCTTGCTGGCGGGCGCAAAGGCG
>CAVYLU010000004.1:0-159220 GCA_963769365.1 uncultured Alphaproteobacteria bacterium
AATCGGCTCTTTGTGGTGCATCACAAAGTGCTGAGATCGGAGCCGCCTGGCCGAAGCGTTCCAGCGAGGGCCGCGATTATCTCTCGGTCAAGCTCGACGATCCGAGCTTCAACGCTCCGATCTATGCCAACCTCTTCGACGACGAAGACGCCGAGACCTACACCCTGATCTGGTCCCGCAGCCGCAAAGCCAACGGCGACTGAGCCAAGCCAGTCGACCAACGCCCCGCTCCTCGGAGCGGGGCGTTTTGCTGTTTGCATTTACGATGGCGCCGCCAATGGAGCTTAGCTGAAGCCCCGACAGCACAGATCCGAAAACCTTAATCAAATTGCCGGCTCGAAGGATGCCGCCTCCCTATTGGGCTCGAAATTATCCTCCGTCACCATAAGATCGATGTGACCGTCTGTCGCCCCGAGTGTGGGATGCCGAGGCCGCGACCCCGCAAGCGAAAAATCAAGGCTTCTGAAGCCCTACGTCTCTTCATCAGTAGTTTTGCCACGGCGACTCGATGAAGATGGCCGCCGGAGCAAATCTGCGGCCTCTAGGCCGAGAACGCGTGCGAGCCGATCCACGACGTCAATGCCGGCGGCATAGACGCTCCGCTCGAGTGCGCTGATATAGGTGCGGTCAATGTCCGCGCGGTGCGCCAACTCTTCCTGCGACAGGCCACGAGCCCGTCGATGCTTCCTCAAATTAATGGCAAGGACCTCTCGTATCTCCATGAACGAGAGAGCACGGCCTTGCAGAGTATTTCACCACGGAGTATTCTCTACAAACGTCTTGAAGAGGACTCGAACGTTTCGCGATCGCCATTTCGGAGAGCTTCCCAAAGCTGGTCCGGGCGATCGGACCCAATCATTACAAATCGCGGATAGAGCCCGCCAAGTCTGTATTGCGACCAAACTCTGGCTTAAACTCCGCCTCGTTTTCGAGCACAGGATGCCAATGCAGAAACCCCCGCTCGATCCCGATGTCGCTGACGTGGCGCCATCCGCCCCGACACTGACGGGTTACGATCAGGAACATCTGGTGACTTACCTGCGGTTGCTCGACGCTGATGCGGAGGGCGCCGATTGGCGCGAGGTCGCACGGATCGTGCTGCACATCGACCCGGATCAGGAGCCGGATCGAGCGCGATTTGCATTTGACAGTCATCTAGCCCGAGCAAAGTGGATGACTGAGCACGGCTATCGACATTTATTGCGCGGCGGCGCCTCTAACTAGAATGAATTAACCACAATTCACCATCTCCGGCGTATTGATTTTCTCCAAAGTATCGCGACTGCAATTCTGCATCGCGTGATGCAAAACCGGGGACTTCCATTCAACCTTCGATTGTGCCGCTATCCTGACCGCCGACGTGACAGGAGAAACGACGCAATGTCTCATTCTGACTGGCGATCACCTGCAGCCTATGATCGCGCCCGGGAATTGGAGCCAACCGGCTTTGCCTGGGAATGCCTTCGCCGCAATCCGGACTACCACCGCGATCATCGTGAGCTCGCGCAGTCGAAACCCGGTCCTGCCGTGATCACAGCGTTCAGAAGGAGATGGGGCCTCTGCTTTTGTGACTGACCCGGCGGGGTCGTCGCAGGACCAGGCTATATTCTGGGCTCCGGAAGTCCTGCCGACAATCATTCCGATTGTTCGAAACACTGCCGCGTCGAGCGGGAATGTGCTCAGTCTGACCGAGATGTCAGCCGGTGAAATCCGGCAGGCATCGGACGGCTGGCATGTTCTGTTGTGCATTCGTGGGCTCGAGCACCGGTTATGGCTGAGAGAGCCGCCGGTCGAGGGCTCGCCGTATGCCGCCGAATTGCCGCTCGATGGCGATTTCGAGATTCGCACCCATGCCGCGCGCCGCCTTTGGCGCGCGCTCAATGGCCGCGCTGCTGGTCCTGCGTTTCATGAATTGTCCCCACAGCGTCGACAACGATTGGCCCTGGTGCTGCGCGCGCTCGATGCCAGAGCCGAGGGCAACAGCTATCGCGCGATCGCCAAGGGGCTGTTTGGCACCAATCGCATCCCCGAGTGGGCCTGGAAAACCCATGACCTGCGCAACCGCACCATCCGCCTGGTGCAAACCGGACTCGCCCTGATGCGCGGCGGCTATCGCGAACTGCTGCGCCAAGCGCGCCGCAGGAAATAACCACGGACTTGAGCGAGGGGTGCCGAAACTCCACTCCCCCATGATCGGCATCCCCCTTCGCACATCCACTCCGCCATCGTGACCCGAGACGCGCCGCGAACCTCAGTGGCGCTCCACGAGATCACGGAGCCTCGACAATGCCCGATCCCAACGCCGGCTTGCCGCCGCGCTACCTGCGCACACCCGAAGCCGCGCAATTCCTCAGCCTCTCCGGCCGCACGCTGGAAAAGCACCGGAGCTATGGCACCGGTCCCGCCTATCGAAAGCTCGGCGGACGTGTCGTCTACGCGGTGGAAGATCTGAAAGCCTGGGCCGATCGTGGCGCCAAGACATCGACCTCCGATCCCGGTGCCGGGACCGTGTTGCCCGCCAAGCGGTATGCCGCTGGTCTGCGGCCCTATGCCGGCCAAATGCGCCGCTGATCGCCACGGGAGTGCAGTGTCGATGCGGCGCAGACAGACCTCAGAGCGCGAACAGCTCGATCTCTTCCGTGCGCTTCCCGGCGATCTCGCTGCCCGCGATGCGCAAGACCTGATGGTCTATCCATTCTTCTCGCTAGCCAAGTCGAAGCGCACCGTCCCGATCGATTTCCGCGCCGGCAAGATCACCATTCGCGTTGAAGCCGTGCCCGAGCACGGCATGCGACTATTTGGGATGCGGACGTCCTGATCTGGGCCGCCAGCCAGATCGTCGAGGCCCGCGACGCAGGTCTGAAGACGTCGCGCGTGATGGCGGCATACGAGATGCTCACCTTTGTTGGTCGCGGCACCAGTGCGCGGGATTACGACCGGCTTAAAGCCGGGCTCGACCGGCTGCAGTCGACGACCGTCATGACCTCGATCCGCCAGCCAACGGAGCGCCGGCGGCACCGCTTCTCCTGGATCGACGAATGGAAGGAGACGGCCGATCCGCACGGCCGGCCGCTCGGGCTGGAGCTGATCCTGCTGGACTGTTTCTACGCCGGCGTGCTCGATGAAGCGCTCGTGCTTACTGTCGACCGGGCGTATTTCGAGCTGACCGGTGGCCTCGAGCGCTGGCTCTATCGGCTCGTGCGTAAGCACGGCGGCCGCCAGGAAGGTGGCTGGAGTTTTGACCTCAAGCACCTTCACGCCAAGTCCGGCAGCCTCTCGCCGCTAAAACACTTCGCCTATGACGTGCGGAAGATCGTCCGCCGCGAACGGCTACCCGGCTATCGGCCATCGGGGACCGGATCCTCGTGCTATCGGGGACCGGAATCAGATGAAACGCCTTCGCACTCAATAGCTTGCCGCGCCCGTAACTTCTCTAACTCTGAATCCTTCGGATTCTTTCTAACGGACCGGGCGTTTTTCGCCGTTGAGGATAAGTGGCGATCAGCGGCGCGATGCGTCTCGATCGGCGGGCTCTGGAACCAACAAGACGGATTCGGCAGCACGGTCGTGCTGCAACTCTCCAGCTTTATAGCTCGGCAATTCTCCGACCAAGGGAGAGCAGCATGAGCGACCTCACCCACGTCGAACTTCTTTGGCTGGAGAAGCGCATCGAGAACTGGATTCGCTTCGGCCGCCATGTCGAGGAACAGGTTCTCGATAAGCAGCGGCGGATCCTGTCGTTTGCGCCGGGCAGCATCTTTGCGTTCGTGCGCTGGACCTCATACGACTTCGGCACCCTCATCTCGCGCATCGATGTCATCAGGGCGGTCGCGGCCGGCCAGCGCTGCGCGATCGTGCCTTATGTGCGGCCCGGCGGCGACATCCTCTTGCGGCTCTCTGGCTGGCCCAAGGTCGAACGCGTGTTGCAGATTGCCGACGCCATCGAGGCGCTCGGCATCGATCCGGCGGACGCAGCCCCCGACTATTGGCACCACGTCCACAACCGTCTGTCCGTTAATGAAGTGCCGCGGTCGTATACACGCTCGCGCCATCAGGCCTGGCTTCATCGGCGAAGGATCGCGCCATGGCCGGCCGCGTGACGACGCTTCTGACGATGCTTGCGGCCGCGACCGTCGCGCTGTCAGCGATCGGGGCGCAACCGGCCACAAAGTATATCTGGAACGCCTCCGAGAGCGTCCCCACCGGTCTTTACCTGGTGCGGCCCACCGCCAGACCCGCCGTCACCCAACTCGTCGTCGTCGAACCGCCCGAACCCCTCGCAACATTCCTTGCGGAAGGCGGCTATCTGCCGCGTGGCATTCCCTTGCTGAAGCGCGTGCTGGCACTTCACGGCCAGACCGTTTGTAGGGATCAACTCACCATCACGGTCGACAAAATCTGGGTAGGCGAGGCGCGCGAACGCGATAGAAGGGGCCGACCGCTGCCCATCTGGCAGGGCTGCCACGTCATCGCCGACGGCGAAGTCTTCCTCATGAACTGGCAGTCGGCGGATTCGCTCGACGGGCGGTATTTCGGCGCGCTGCCGACGAGCGCCATCATCGGAAGGGCGGAGCCTCTTTGGACCGGCGAGGAGGAATGACCTTGCCGCAAAACTGTAAGCCTTCTGTCATTCCTTTGTTCGGTCAAAACACCGACCATTCCTCCGTCCCGGCCAAAATTTGCACGGCCGTCGCGCGCAGCGGCGGTCAAGGGTGGCCGTCAGGCCGGCGCGCCAGCGCTTCACCCTTGACGGTCGCGAGCACGATGGCAGCTTTGCGGTCTCTCGGGACGATCGTGTGCATCCTGGTGATCTTCGCATCCTCGATGCTGGTAAGCAGCGAAGCGCTTGCTGAACGAGCGTCGCCGGCCACACATCGAGTGGGCGGCCTATCTATCAATCCGTTCGCTGCGTTTGTCACCGAAGCGTCCAAGCGCTTCGGTGTGCCGGAACATTGGATACGCGCGGTAATGCACGTCGAAAGCGGCGGCAAACAGCGATCGCGGTCATCCAAGGGGGCTATGGGGCTGATGCAAATCATGCCAAAGACCTGGGCCGAATTGCGCGCTCGCCACGGTCTCGGCGCCGACCCATACGATCCGCGCGACAACATCCTGGCCGGCGCCGCATACATCCGCGAACTCAGTGATCGTTACGGCGCGCCTGGATTCGTCGCCGCCTACAATGCAGGACCTGGACGCTACGAGCGTCATCTGGCGACGGGTCGACCGCTGCCGGATGAGACGCAAGCCTTTGTCGCGACGCTCACGCCGATGATCAAGAGCAAGCGGGCCAAGGTGCAGATTGGCACCGTCGCAAGGTCGTTCGCCTGGGCTAACTCTTCATTGTTTGCGACGCGCACCGCAAGCATCTCACCTGATGGCAGATTACCGGTTGACCCGCGTAAGAACCGTTCATCACGCGCCCACGCCGTCGTCGACCTGTCGGCCCTCGTACCGCAGTCGGGCAACCTGTTCGTACGCCATGCGAGAGAGATTCGATCGCAATGATCGAGATTGCGCTTAATCGCACTCTGTCGCGGATTATCGCGTGTTCCGACGTGAGGCAGGCGGAGCAGAGAGATATCAGCGACGGACGGCAAGGGAAAAGCGCCGACGTCCGTCGCGCTGATATGGCTGGGGGAGTGGGAGATGTGAGGCATCGCGCGAAATCGTCTGCCGGCGCTTTCTCCGAAACGTCAGGGGAATCAACCTTCCCAGCGCCGTCGCCTGTCCCAAGTGCTTCGAGTTCCCAATGAACTTGCGTGACAATGATCTGCGCATTCGTCCTGGCCGCATTCGCGACAAAGGGCGTGCAGCCGCGAAACCGAAGACCTTCGTTGGCGAGGTTATGCGCGCCGCCAAGAAGGCCGGTCACGCGGGGACAGGCTTCGGCCTGCAAGGAAGAGGAGCCGGCTCCCGCTTCGGCCGGGGGCGTTCCGCGGCGCTTGCCTTGTCGCTTCGCTCGCCGTCGCGCCGGGTGGTGATGAAGGCGCGCGTCGTTCGGCAGTTCGGCACCCGCTTCCGCTCTGTGCCGCTGCCCCGACATATGGCCTATCTCAAGCGCGACGGCGTCACTCGCGACGGCACTGAGGCCCGCATGTTCGACGCGAACTCCAATGCAGCCGACGAACGCGCCTTCGCCGAACGCTGCAAGGACGACCGGCATCACTTTCGTTTTATCGTTTCGCCGGAAGACGCCGCCGAATTGGAGAACTTGCGCGCGTTCACCCGGGAGTTGTTGGGCGATGTTGAACGCGACCTTGGAACCAAACTCGATTGGGTGGCTGTCGATCACTGGAATACCGACAATCCGCATGTCCATGTTCTGATCCGCGGACGTGCCGATGACGGGCAGGATCTCGTGATCAGCCGCGCCTATATCAGCCGTGGCTTCCGCGACCGTGCCTCCGAACGCGTCACTTTGGAACTGGGGCCGCGCAGCGAGCGGGAGATCCAGTCCGCGTTGGAGAAGGAGGTCGAGGCCGAGCGCTGGACCAGTCTCGACCGTGCCTTGCGCAACATCGCGGACGATAATGCGGCGATCACCGATCTACGTCCTGGCTCGCCGGATGGGGATCGTGAGCTTCGCCGCCTCATGCTCGGCCGAGCTACCAAGCTCGAGCGCCTCGGCCTTGCCGAACGGGTCGCCCCGGCCTGCTGGACATTGAAGCCGGGCCTTGAACCGAGGCTTCGCGAACTCGGGATTCGTGGCGATATTATCAAGACGATGCACCGGGTCATGAGTGGGGCCGGCCGCGAGCCCGACGTCTCCGGCTTTGCCCTCCATGGCGACGACCCCGGTGAACCCGTGCTCGGCCGACTGGCGGAGCGTGGTCTGCATGACGAGTTGAAAGGCTCCGCCTATGCCGTTGTCGAGGGGATCGACGGCAGGACGCACCATCTTCAGTTCGCTGATCTTGAATTAACCGGCGATGCCGCGCCAGGCGCGATCGTCGAGGCACGCGCCTACGAGGACGCCCAGAGCCGGAAGCGACTCTCGCTCGCGACGCGATCGGACCTCTCCCTTCAGCAGCAGATCAGTGCGCCGGGTGCGACGTGGCTGGATCGCCAGCTTCTCGCACGCGAGCCTGTCGTGACGGGCGGCGGATTCGGAGCGGAGGTGCGGGATGCCATGGACCGTCGCGTGGAACACCTTGCTAACGAAGGCTTTGCTCGCCGGCAGGGACAGCGTGTCATCTTCTCGCGCGATCTGCTGAACACCCTGCGCAGGCGAGAACTCGACAACGCGGCGGGGAAGATCGCCGCCGTAACCGGGATCGCATATCGGCCGTCGCCCGGAGGCGAGCACGTTGCCGGTATTTATCGGCAGCAGGTCGCCTTGAGTTCCGGCCGGTTTGCGATGATCGACGATGGTCTCGGTTTCCAGCTCGTGCCCTGGCGGCCCGCGCTGGAACAGCAACTTGGCCGTCAGGTGTCCGGCGTGATGTTGCCGAGCGGGGGAGTCGATTGGAGTTTTGGTCGAAAGCGCGGGCTCGAACTCTGACACCTCCAGTGAGGTGAGGCCTGCCAGCCGCTCCTGCTCCCTGAACATCAGTAATTTTACGCCATGCTACGCCAGGACATGATGCCGGGGATCGAGCGATTGAAAACCGATCTGCTTTTCTGTTTCTGCACCCGACCGCGCAAATTGGAGATGGGGGCGAGAAGCGATGCCGTATGTCGAAGCTGCCGGAGCGAAGCTCTATTTCGAGGAATGCGGGTACGGTTATCCAATCATCTTCATCCATGAATTTGCGTCCGACATGCGCGGATGGGAAAGCCAGCTTCGCTACTTTTCGCGGGGCTACCGTTGCATTGCCTATAACGCCCGCGGCTATCCGCCGAGCGATGTTCCCGAGGATCCTTCGTCATATAGCTGGGAACTCGCGGTGGACGACATCGCTGCTTTGATGCGGGGCCTTTCGATCGAACGTGCCCATCTGGTCGGCTTGAGCATGGGCGGATATACCGCTTTGCAGTTCGGGTTGCGTTGTCCGGAAAGAGTCAGCGCGCTTGTCGCAGGCAGTGTGGGGTCCGGCTGCCACCCTTCTCATCGTGACGCCTGGTTGAGGGAGACCTCCGTTCTCTCGCGGATTTTCGTCGAGCACGGAATGGTCTCGATGGCCGAGCGAATGGCGCGCGGTCCGGCCCGCATCCAGCTCAAATACAAGGACCGGAAGAGTTGGCGGGAATTCGTGATCCGTCTGCGTCAACTTTCGCCGCAGGGCATGTCGAATACGATGGCGCACTGCCAGGCCATGCGGCCATCACTGCATGATCTGCGCGATCAATTGTCTGACATGGCCGTTCCGGTCCTGCTCGCCGTGGGTGACGAGGATGCCCGCTGCCTCGAGACCAACCTGATGCTGAAATCCGCACTTCCTAACGCGGGCTTGTGGATCTGCCCCAATACCGGCCATGCGATCAATCTTGAAGAGCCCTCAGCATTCAATGGTCAAGTCGAAGGCTTCCTGAGCGCCGTCGAACGCGGGAGCTGGCGTCACGGATTTCCGGGGACCGAGATTGTTCCGCGCCTGGGATGGTCTCGAGGCGCATGTCGCGACCATTCGCACCTCCAGATCGATCAGGAAACAGCCGGTGCTGACGTGGTTCGTCTGCACCACGGATAAGGCCTTGAGTTGCGCTTAAGCGAGATCCCCATGAAACCCAGAGTTGGCGTTTATCTCTCTGAAGGCATGGCCGCACGGTTGGCGGAAGCCGCCAAGCGTCCCGGTGCCACAAAATCAGCGCTCGTTGAAGCGGCGCTTGATCGTTTCCTCGGCTCTGACGACGATATCGGCGATACCGCGACAGTGGCGCACCACCTCGCCGGATTGGGCCGTCAGATTGAACAGCTCGATCGCAATCTCAGGATCGGGAATGAGACGGTTGCGCTTCATGCGCGATTTCATCTTGCTGTGACCCCAATATTGCCGGCAGCCGCGCAGGCGGCCGCATTTGCGCTTGGGGCGGAACGTTTCGAAGAATTCGCCGCCCAGGTCGCAAGACGTGTCGATCAGGGAATTCCCCTCATAAGGGAGACGATTGACAGGACCAGCGCGGGGAGGGTGAACGCTCCTGGATCCGATCCTGCGGATGGCGATCCGTCAGACCCTCGACCCACGGGTTACGATCGCGGTGTTCTGGTATCGACCCCGGCCGACGAAGTGTCTGAACATATTGCTGCCGCCCGGGAGGACGGCAGCCACGGTGGCTTTCCAGGCCGTAGAGGCGGCACTTTTCACTGAATCCGGTACCTGCCGTGGGATCGAGGAAGGCGAGGGGGCGGTCGCTCCTCGACAAGCCGAGCGGACTTGGCCAGCAGCGAGGCAGATTGCGAAGGATCCGGTCGAAAACCGATCCCTGATCCTGCGCGTCTTCCTGCCATTCGTCGCCGGATATTACATCGCCTATCTGTTCCGGACGATCAATGCGGTTATGGCGGCTCCACTTGCGACAGAATTGGGGCTCGGTGCCGACGATCTCGGCTTGCTTACTTCGGTTTACTTCCTGACCTTCGCCGCTGCCCAGATACCAATCGGCATTCTCCTCGACCGATATGGTCCACGGCGGGTTCAGAGCGCGTTAATGGCGGTCGCGGCGGTCGGCTCCACGTTGTTCGCGGTGTCGGACCATTTTCTGATGCTTCTGGTGGGCCGGGCGTTGATAGGTCTGGGTGTTGCCTCTGCCATGACCGCGGGGTTGAAGGCACTCGTTCTCTGGTTTCCTGGGAATCGCGTGCCGCTCCTCAACGGGTTGATGGTGATGCTTGGCGCGCTCGGTGCGGTAACAGCCACACTGCCGGCCGACCTGTTGCTCGACTGGATCGGCTGGCGCGAACTGTTTGGTCTGTTCGCTGGGCTGACTGCCGTCAGTTCGGTAGTGGTTTATCTTATCGTGCCAGAGACTGCACCGGTCGCAAGCGGCGCGGTCTTGGTTGGTCTGAGAAGGGTCTACGCCGATCCGCGCTTCTGGCGTCTTGCGCCACTCTCGGCATCCTGCATCGGGACGGCCTGGGCTCTACAGGGGCTCTGGGCGGCGAAGTGGCTCAGCGACGTGGAGGGCCTCGATCGCACAGGCGTGGTATTTCATTTGTTTGCCATGGCTGTCGCGCTCAGTTTGAGTGCCATTCTGCTTGGGGTCGCTGCCGATCGGCTGCGCAAGCGTGGTGTTGGACCACACGTGCTCCTGGGCCTTGTTACGACCGTGTTTATTGCAACTCAGTTAGCGTTGATCCTGCGCTTGCCCTTACCGTCATATCTACACTGGGCCGTTGCAGCGGCGGTCGGCGCGGCTACTGTGCTCAGCTTTGCGATTCTGGCCGAATATTTTCCGAAAGAGCTGGCCGGGCGGGCCAACGGGGCGCTGAATTTGTTCCACATTGCTGCGGCTTTCGCTGTGCAATACGCGACCGGCGTCGTGCTTCAGCATTGGACGCCTCAAGCTGGACACTATCCCGAAATCGCTTATCAGACAGCCTTTGCTCTCAACCTCGCGTTTCAGGTCGCAGCATGGATTTGGTTCATGTTCCCGCGAGTCAGAACCTATTCGCGACAAGGCTCAAGCCAGAGCCGTGGTCGAATTTCAAACCCGGAAGGCGTCGCGGCCAATTCACTGATAAAATCGGACGCGACGATGTAGATATGAGCGGACCGATGATCCTGTGATTAAAGTCGAGCTGCTTGAGTTGGCGACCCTGTGTGAAGCGATCGTCAGTAACATCGAAGATCATCTGACAGGCGGGTAGCTGGTCGCCCGCGCGGCCCGCGAAGCGTGAAGGCGCGCGACGGCCGAGAAAACGATCAAAAGAGGATGAGGATGCCGCTAATTGAGGCGGCCTTACCGGTCGCTGCTCAAGGCTTTGCCGATGGTCGTATCGATGTCGAAGCTCGCACTGATGGCCGCCTCGGATCGATCGAACTCACGTTGCGGCGGGTTTCTTTGTTCGGCCTTTGCCGAGACATTCCACGCATTTCGGGGGAAAGATTTTGCGACCCGGTAGCGTTGGCTGTTTGACCTTCTGAAACCCCGTGCCATCGCAGGCGGGGCAAACAACCTCCGTCAAAACTTCACGCGGTCTTTTCATCGCGATCAATCATTAAAACAAAGCAAAGGTTGAAATCATTTTCGCGAAGATAGCGGCTTTGTCGCAACCGCGCAACATAACTCGCCTCTTAACCTAACAGGTCAACGTTACCGCTGCAGATGAAGTCGTCTTGTCGAGCGTCACCTTGATCAGCCCAATCCCAGACGACGTCCGCTTTGGAACGCACAATGGACTCAAGTCGGACATCGCGCTAAGTCCGAAACCCTGCACAAACGCAGACATCGACTGTCGCGACCGCTACGTCCGTTCACTCGCCGGGCCTGAACCCGATCGACAGGTCTTCGCCAAGTTCAAGCATTTATTGCGCAAGGTCGCCGCGCGCTCGTCTGAAACTATCTGCGTCACAATCGGCGAAATCCTTCGAGCGTTTACGCCCATCGAATGCGCCACTGGCTATGCCCAATCCTAAAAAGCATCATGCTCTAGTCTTCGTCCGGTTCGCGCACGACCGGCGGTTCGTCGGCGCGGTCCTCTCGCTCTTCGTCCTCTTCGTCCTCTTCGTCCTCTTCGTCTTCATCAGGATCTCGGGGCGGCATTGTGTTGCCCATGCTCATGAAGGGACTCCAATCGATCAACCTGGTGGAAAATTCCTCGGGGATATGTGGGGTCATGTTGTTGCTCCTCGGGTTTGGACCTTATGGGATTTTGACATCGTCAGTGTGGCGAGCTACGTCCGAAAGGTGCCCACAAGCGGAACGGAAGCAGACGCAATCACTTCTAAGGCGCTGAACGATTTCGTTCAATCGGTGCTGGATGAAGTCTCGGATCGCCGCCATCGCGCGTTCAGCTTCGGGCATTGCCGGCAATTAGCAAAGCGTTCGAACTGAACGAGGTGCGGAGGCACTCGCGGTGATCCCATTAGCCCGTATTCCTGACCGCTTCAGCTAGCATGGCGTAAAGCTGGCGCTTGGTGAATTCCTTAGGCCGCTTCACTGCTGTCTTCCGCGACACGATCTTTGTCGCCGGGCGGGAGCAGGCAGCCAACAACGCCGGCCTTCGCTTCGGCACCGGCCTTATCTTGGGTTTTGCTGTTGGCGGCTTGTGGCCACGCTTCAGGTCCAAACGAGTTAGCTTGGCGCAGACCGCGTTACGGCTATGGCCGAGACGACGTGCGATCTGCGCAGCGCTCCGTCCTGCGGCCCAGAGTTTTTTGAGCAGTGCTACGTCTTCCGCATCCCAACCCATAGGAGATACTATACACCGACTACCAACTACGGGCTAGTCGACACCCGGATCGCTAGGAACATTCCGGCGCAGCACTCACGGGGCTGCAGCCAGCTGCTAATTTCGTCGGCGGGACACCTGACGTCAACCGAGATACCTAAGCGAACTGTCCAACGATAGCCATGAACGCCGGCGAGCTTGGGCGGGCGAACCAATCGGAACCACCATGTCCTCTAGCTCCAACACTAGTATCGCCAAGAAAGCTCACACGAAAGCTGAGGCGGATTTTGCCACTTGGCTCATGATGGCCAAGCTCGGTGGTTTCGATGACCTTCCGTCAAATGCACAGAGCTTTCTGACTAACTATCGAACCCGTCTCGAGACGATGAGCGAGACCGAGTCCACGGCCGTGGCCGTTCGCGAGGTCTACAGCGCTTATTACAGCGAGATGGGAGGCATGGGCGCGGCGCCGGAACCAAAGGCTCGCACGCCAAAGACAGAGGACAAAGCCGGGCGGTTCCAGAGAGGGCCTAAACCTCAGCCCGCCCTATCGGCTGCGCGCCATTCGACGATGCCAATGATCCGAAAATCCCTCCCGGCGCTGCTGATTTTCGCGAGCATGGTGGCTCTGATTGCCGCATATAGATTTCTGACCCAGTAACACCGCCCTCGGATCGCTCACAGCAACCGGGCGGAACACAGCTCGCCAAGCTGCGGACTTTCATTGGAGCAAGCCGTCGGTCGCAGCGACGGGCTATAGGTAATCGCCGCCACCAGAGCGCGATTACTTGCACTGCCCTTTTTTCTTGCGCTCTTCGATGGCCAGCCCGCTGCGGCGGACTACATCACAAGGCTGCCCAAAACCCACCAGCACCATCCGACGTGGCAGGCTGCGGTCGAGGCGCTCATCTTGGTCACGGAAAACAACGGCCCGACGATGTTCGCGCGGATCGGCGTCACGCAAGCCTTGAACCGCCACCATGTTCGGGAGTTCAATCCTAACCACAATGAGCCGCGTTGGGGAAAACGCAAGCTCAAGAGTGACCAGTGAAAGTCCTAGTCGCGCTCAGTGAATGTGGCGAGCTTCGTTCTGTGTGGCTGTCCTATCGTCGCCAAAACCGCTATCCCGACTAGCGGAGCCGCCAAGATAGCCGACATCACGATTACCTTCTGGGACTGCCTGGCTCTCAGTCGAAACCAGAAGCTGTTGCCGCATTTCCGCAAGGCGCGCACGGCAGTATTCACGGTAGAGTAAATCGAATATGGCGGGCATGATCCAACCCCGTCGTTTTGATCGTGACCATCAATTTCCACGCTATCATGTCTCTTGGGATGCAATATGTAACTTAGATCACAGCCCGTCTTTGTTTCAGGCCGACTTCGCGATATGGAGAAAATGGCTTCGTCAACCGCCAACCGTGTTTCGTCAATCTCAACAAGCTAACGCAGCGGCATCGTTCGATGAACGGCGATATCCACTATCCCATCATAGAGCTTTCGCCAGAAGATCGGCGGGACCGTGAGAGGGTCAACGAAGCCGTGTGCCGATACCGGGAAAGTCATAAGTGCGCCTAAGTGTCAACATCGAAGAGCAAAACGTCAAGCTTAACAATTGAGTTTTGTTGATCTTTTTAGACTGTTCGGTTAGTGATCGAGGATTGATCATCTATCCGAAAAATATTTCAATGGCAGCGCATTGTGAGCGCTCCGACAGTCCGGAGAGACCGCGTTGATCCTTAGTACGCATGCTATGGTCGGGGCCGCAATCGCGACTCTCATGCCCAGTCACCCTGCGCTGGCCTTCATCAGCGGAATTGCTAGCCACTATGCCATCGATGCGATTCCGCACTGGGACTACCCGCTGCGCTCGATTTCTTTTGGCTCCAGCAGTGGCTCGGCATTCACGCCGAGCTTGTGGATTTTTCGAGACGTGGGGCTGATCGCTTTTGATGCGTGTCTCGGCCTTGCCGTTGCTCTTTGGCTGTATGCGGAGCCTGCAAGCACAGATGCTGTGTTGCTCGGCGCCCTCGGCGGAATGCTACCGGACCCTCTGCAGCTCGCACACAAGCTTTTCCCTCGTGAGCCACTCCGAACGCTGCAACGTTTTCATGTTTTGATGCACAGCAAGCGCAAGCTCGATTGGCCAATAGGCGTGGCCTCGCAGCTCTCCTTCATCGGACTGGTAGTTGCGGTCGCAGCGGCGCTGCACGCAATCGCGACGTAGGATTCAGTTTGATCGATCCTCTAAGGCTCGCCACGTTCTCTGCCAATTTCGTCGAGGTGATGCTCCAAGCGTTCCAGGCTCTCTTCGAAGGTCTCTTGAGAGGAAGAGAGCTTGCGTTCGGATGGGATCGAAAAAATCAGGCCGCTGATTAAGAAAGCCATTCCGCCAACGAGCAAGGCAACTCCCAAACTATCCATTTCGCAAACGCCCAAAAAGGGCATGATAGCTCGATTTCCCGGCATCGGAAGGTACAGAGCGACCGCCTTCGAGCGGTCTTTTTGTTTTGCGAAGCCTGAATTAACCCGCAGCACCGGCATTCAGCTTAACAGGCGAGTTTGGTTGCGGGGAGATGCGAAAGCGATAGCGTAACTGCACCGGAAATTATCCTAGCCGGATCTACCATGGCAAAGCCGCCAGCGTCATACTCCGCCAGGCGGCTTTGTTTTCAGACGTTCAGGTTGCGCCATGACCGATGAACAGCTCGCGGCCATGCATAAATTACTTGCCGAGTACCATCGCAGGCTCGCCAAGGAAGCGGTGCTCGACGTCGTGCAACAGTATCACTCCGATCTTGCGCAGCGGCTTTCGGATGAGGCCACGCTGATACCAAGGCGAACGGCGATCGTGGCGCGTCTTCACGAACGCGAACAACGAGAAAAGGACAAAGGCGAGTGAACCGCATCGGCCGCCGCACGATCATGTGCATGCTGCCGATCGCGGCGCTCGCGGTCATCTGGAATTTGCTGGGGCAATGAAAGAGTCCGCCTTGGTTGGCGACCTCTTCGAGGGCACGGAAATAAAACTCACCAGTGATGGTGATGATGCCGCCAACCATAGTGGTGGCCGCGACCTCTACCCCAACCGTAGTGATGGCCGTGGCCGTGGACCTGGATTATCGCTCCCTCTTGAGCGCTGAGAGCATTGGGCGTTGCGACTGGCATTGCAGTCGCAGACAGAGTCGGAGCCAAGACAAAAGCCCCAACAGTAAATCCGATTAACACTAGCCGTTTCATGTTTCCTCCTCGGGATGGCTTGATCGCGATAAGAGAAAGTTCGGATAGGCATCAAAGTTCCATTTCTGAAACTCATTTCGCAGCGATGCCAATCTCATTAGGCTGCTTCCCCCGAACGCGGTCGCGATGTCCGCTTTACCCCAGATATTGTTGCAAAAGGCCCGCAGCGGCTAATTTCCCGCCAAAGAACGAAACAAGCGAAAATCGCCGATCAATAGGGCTTCAAACGCGCTACCAGAATCGCCCGTGAGTTTAGCGCTTCACGACGCGGTCCCCCACATCATTACTCAATCGCTGCATCTACGGGTCAGAGAATCTAAGTCCCACCTCGCAAAAAGACTTTTGCAACAATATCCCCCAACGAACCGACGTCATCAGCGCGGCTGGTCACGTCGGTTAAGTGCCCAGAAGCTGACATCTGTCAGCTCCAGCTTTCCGGTACGCCGGCCATGCTCATGCCCTCGAACATGCCGCTCGCGTCCAGCGAGATACGTGCTGTTGTCGCTCGATGCGCTGGATCGGAAGCGGCGGATCGTAAAATTCGGATCGAGCGCAAGTCCAGCCCGCGCAGCCGGCCGCCGGTCCAGCAGCCGGGCAAGATTGGCCTTGCGCATCGATAGCGGAGATTCCGCAAGTCGTCGCCATCAAGCGCCAGGAGGGCGAAGGCGCAAAGCTGCACTTCCTCGTTGTGCCGCCCGGAGTGGAGCGCGTTGAATTGGAGATGCCCAGGACGACAGCCTTTCCGTCGATTGGTCGCGGCTTACTTCCCGCTTTCGCTGTCCAGCAGCTTGATCTTGATGTTGCGGAACTTCACAACGGCGCCGTGGTCCTGCAAGCCGATGTGGCCGTCGCGCTTGAAGTCCTTGAGGGCGGTGTGGAACTTGTTCTTGGTGCCGTTGGGGTTCTTGCCCGCTTCGGTCCAGCGGTCGAGGTCGGCGTCGATGATTGGCTCGTCGTTCATGGCGACGGTGATCTTCGGTCCCCGGGCGGTGATGACGAGGTGGTTCCAGCCGTCCTTCTTCGACGCCTCCTTTGTCGGGGCGAGGAGGTCGTAGAGGGCCCCGCAACTGTGCTTGCCGGGGGCACAAAAAGGCCGCCGGTCACGGGCGGCAAAATGTCATCCCGACGGTCTTTGTCTGCCGCCGACGTCAATGCTAACGGTCGTCTCGCCGCTCGCTACGATCACTCAAGCACTGCGGGCACAAAACAGGCCGCGGCCACCCTTCGTTGTCCGGACTTCAGGGGCGCCGCTGGCGATCACCAACGATAGCGATACCCGCGATAGTGCCTGGGGCCGTAGTAGGCGTATCCGGGGCGAATAACGCGCCGATACCCGGGACCATAGTAGGCGGGAGCATAGTAACCCGACCGGTATCCGCCGTAGTATGCGGGGGCGTAGCCGTAGTTGCCGTACGCTGGGGCGTAGCCGCCGTAATACGCGGGGGCATAGCCGCCATAATAGCCGTAACCCGGTCCGCCATAGTAGCCGTAACCTGGGCCGTAGGCGTAGGCGCTGGAGGCTATGCCACCAATCACCGCCGCTCCAATTAGTCCGGCCGCGAGTCCAGGACCCCAGCCACCTCGCCACGCTTGAGCTGGTGACGGGGCCACCAAGGCAGAGACACCGATGGTGGCAGCGGTCGCTAACGCCAATACTGTTCTCTTCATTTCCGAAGCCTCCGTTGTTCCCGGAACTTCAACCAGCAGTCCGGCTATAGTTTCCCCCGACCGCCGTTGGCGGAAGGGTTTCCGTGAAATTTAATACTGATGAACGGCTTGGCAAAGAGAAACCACGGTGCTCCCAATGTCGGTTCCGGGACAATCGCGTCGTTTCCGCGCTGCACCCAAGGAGTCCGGCCCATATACGGGGGTGCGCTTAGATCGGCCGCCCGTTTGCCGCGACCTGTCGCACGATCCCGACCGTGTAGCGCTGCTCGATGAATGCGCGATATGTCTGCGCCTTTTCGGCCCGGGCGATCGCCGCCAAGCGGTAGGCCCGGTAGTTTGTTGATCAGTGTCAGCCCGCCGGCTTGGTTCGTCGCCTCGACACGCGCCAGGATCTTGTCGACTTCACGCTCGGCGGCGGCCCGGATCTCCGCCGCGGTTTCAAACGGCGCGCCCATGTCCGCGGCCGTGCGCCTGATCAGCGCGGCAACGGCGGCCGGCGATTGATCGACCGTCCGGCCTTCCGGCAGGCCGGCGGCGCCGAGCAGCAAGTCGAGGTGTGACGCTTTGAAATAGAAGGCCGGTGCGGACGTGCCGCCGGTTTCGATCCGGCAACGGCCGCTCGGGACCGCGACGATGGCCAGCTGCACAAACGGCAACGCGGACACATAAGCATCGATCAAGCTTGCGACGCGACAAGGCGGGGATTCCTCGATGCGGCGGACGATCTTTTGCCACCGTCGCGGGGCGGCCGCAAGATGATCAGCGGCGAGCATTTACAATTCTTGGATTCGCGCCCAAGGCTTTGCATGGATCGAGCCGGTAACGGCTTCCCGCGCCAAACCAACGAACCAGCGACCAGCGTCTTTTGGCCAGCGTCCAGCGTTCTAGACCAAGCGGGCCTCGATCCACTCTTCCATTCAAATTCCTCGCGCCGGGGCGCCGCTTTTGTGCGCTCTGAGACGCATACAGGAGGGCACAGCTATGGCTGCTGTTCGCACGCGCGCCCAATGGGCTGCGGTGATTCGCGATGCGCACACGAAGACGGTTGCGGCAATTCTTAAACTCGGCCTCACACTGACGGCTGCAAAAAAAGCGCTGCCGCAACACGGCGAGTTTCTGAAAATGATCAAGAGCGATCAGCCGTTTACGGCTTCGACGGCGCAAAAGTTGATGAGAAATTCGGCTGATCCGAAACTCGCAAATGCCGCACGCGCGCGGCTTTTGCCTGCAGCTTGGGGCACGCTTTATGAGCTAACCAGGTTGCCGGAAAGCACATTCGAAAAAGCAGCGACGGCCGGGCGCATTCATCCCAAAATGACGCGCGATGACGCAACCAGACTGGTGACAGTGGGCGTCACGTACGACGAACCAAAGCCGCCGCGGACAATCAATGCAACAGTCACGCACGAAACGGTGCGATTGGCTGCGCCCTCTTACACCATCTACGAGAGCCGCCCGATCGCTGCGCCGGATGCGCTTGACGAAAATGTGGAGGCATCGCTGGCATTGTCGCAAATCGAACGGCTTGTCAGAGATCTGGCGGCGGGCGTGCAAAGCGGTGACATTTTGGTGGACGTTGTGCTCGAACGGCGTGTCAGGGGTTTGGCCGATCGACTTTTATCTCTGCTGACACAGCAAAGGCACGTCGCGCACAGATCTCGACCTTCAATGGGGCCCCACAAAAAAAGCCCCGCGCGAAGCGGGGGCAGGCCTTGGGGCTGGTAGTTTCTTCACGTCGTCCGGATCGGCAGCGCCTTCACGAATTCGAGGAACGCCGCGAGCGTCTCGGCCTCCAAGAACACTTCGTCATCGCCGCCCGATCGCGGCGCGCGCAAGCGGATTTGATAGCCGTCCCACGACGCGAACAAACCGTCGCCCAGGTAAACCTCGCCCTCGCTCATGACGCGCCCGCATTGCGCTCGACGAACTTTTCGCGAAACGCCGACAGGTGGCCGCCGATCACTTCGTTAGCGCCGAGCCAAGCCGTCGCAGGGTCGCTGCCCGGGCTGTTGATCACACGCTCATTGACGGTGATCATGCCGTTGTCGTAGGCGACCACCTTAAACGTCATGATTAGACCGCGGTCCCGCTCGGTCACGGAAACGTCTAGCTCCTTCCGGATGCTTTCGATTGTGTAGGCCATTTTGGATTCCCTCCCTGTATGTGAACCTTTAGCAGTTTGTGTCATCGTAGCGACCTGAGGCGTCGATCAGCGTGGGGCAGTGTGTGTCGGGTTTGACGGCGAAACTGCAGAGAACGGTCGAGATGGCGACGAGGGCCACGATCGCGAACGCTGCCGCCGCGGCTTCCCTCACGACAAAACGCCGGCCGCGCCGTTTCCGGAAACCATCGCCGTGATCAGCTTGCATGGTTGTCGGCTCGCAACGCGCGGCGCTTCCGCCTGCGTTCGCATTTCGGCGACGAAGAGCTCGTATCGCGCCGCCACCTTGCGCTCGGCCTTCGCGCGGGCGGCGATTTCTCAATTCACACGCTCGCGCCATTCGAGCAACGCAACCGCGCCGACCACTGCGCGGCGCCGTCTCTCTGCCCTGTTCATCGGCCCTTGGCTCCCATGGTGGACTGTTGCCTGTATGGTGTGTATAACACAGCGCATGGGCAACTTACAGGCGAAATGTTAGGAGAGAGGCTTTGATGATTTTGGAAAAGGGAATGCCGCCGAAATTAGACGACGATATCAAGCGGTTGCAGCTTGTGGTCGGGCAGAAATTGCTCTTGAGAATTGACGCTTGGCGCGGGCGTCAGCCGGGCGTTCCGAACACGAGTTCAGGCCATCCGCAAGCTGGTCGAGATGGCGCTCGACGCGGCGGATGCTGGCGACAAGCCGACGAAGCCGCGGAGGAAATGACAATGGATTTCACACCGCAGTCGAAAAAGAGGATGTTGATAGGGCTGCAGCAGCAAACCGAGGCTTGGGGCATATCGCTGCAGGAATTGATGTTGAAGGAAATTTTCAGTCCGGCGCAGCTGAAGCACCTCGACAAATGGATCGCCGATCAGGCGATCCTGCGATCGATCATCCCGAGGCCATCCGCCGCCTGGTCGAGCTCGGGCTGAAGGCGAAGAAATGACCAGCTGGCGACTCATTGTTCCAGCCGTTTTAGTCGCCGCTGCCGTGGCAGGGTGTTTCACCTATTCCGTCACCGCGCCGCCGACAGTCGAAGCCGTTCAGCGATCGTCGCCCACGTCGCCCGATATCAATGGCCCCGACACGGGGACACGGACGATTATTGATCAGCGTTCAAGAGTTGAAGAGGAAGCAAAAGCAGTCTTCGAGCGAGCCGCCGCGGCAATCCTAAGGCAAGCACCAAATTTACAGGCGTCCGCCGATGTCAGCGAGCCACCAACAGCTGAGCATATCCCCTTGCCGAAGAGGCGTCCGCTACCGCGCCCATGACTTACAACACGTTGCGATATCAATTTCGAGAAGCCGAGCGAAAGGCCTCCAGAGCGTGAGCTACTAGAATACCAATACTCGTAACGATAAAAATTCCTGTCATGACTGTAATCATGGTCAATACCCTTCTAATCCCACGATGAAGGGGCGCGCGCACTGCACAGTCAAATGATTCGTCAAGCTTCGGAAGGTTTTCGCCAGCCTGATGACTTTCAGCAACTATCTCCGTCAGCGAACCGGCTTCCGGGCAAACCGGCCTTCCCGCTCCGAACCCATCCGCAGCCTTGTCGAGCTCGGGGCTGAAGGCGAAGGGGAAATGACCGCGAACGCGTTGCCCTGAAATGGAGGACGCGATGACCAAAGAAAAGAAAACAGCCGAAGAATTGGCGGCGATGATCCTCCAGGACTTGAGCAACATGGACGGTTGGCCCAAGCGAGGAGTCACCGTAACCGTCTACGGTCTCAATCCATGGAATTCGATGCTGACGTTCGGCGTCGATGCCGGTCCCGTCCCCAATAAGGCGGAGCTCCAGGGTTTTTGTGACATCATCACCGAGCGAGTTTCTGCGAAGTCGTTTGATAGCGACATGAGGACTTAGTTCGAGCGGTGGTACGCGGTCCCCGGGGGAGATGTTGCGAAAGAAGAAGTTCTGACTAGATTTCAACAACTCACGCCGCCGCGGTTTATGGCGACGGTCATCGAGGCCATCGCTCTCGCCTAATGTCTGCTCGGGATCAATATGCGAAATACTCGCGAAGAGTAAATGTTTTCCGGTTTGCCTCCGATAGCAGACCTTTGACGGCAGGCGCCGACGTCCGACCGAATAATAGCCTGCAGTCGCCGTCCGTACGCCCGACGAGATATGGCACTTGCTCTTGGGGCAAGCGACGCTTGACGCTTGATCATCATGTCCGCGACCAAAATACTTTGGGGTCAGATTGTCGTCGTCTTCGCGATCGTGCTCGGCACAATGTGGGCGGCCACGCAGTGGGTGGCCTGGAAACTCGGTTATCAACCGCAGCTTGGACACCCATGGTTTGAGCTGACCTCGGGGGTACCGATCTATCTGCCGCCTTCGTTCTTCTGGTGGTGGTATGCCTATGACGCCTATGCGCCGCGGGTCTTCGTCGAGGGTGCTTACATAGCATCGTCCGGTGGATTCATCTCAATCGCGGTTGCCGTTGCTATGTCGGTGTGGCGGGCGCGCGAAGCCAAGACCGCAGCGACCTACGGCTCGGCCCGCTGGGCTGTTCCCTCAGAAATTCGTGCCGCCGGCCTTACCGCGCCTGACGGCGTCGTGCTTGGCAAGTTCGAGCGTGACTATCTGCGGCATGATGGACCGGAGCATGTGCTCTGCTTCGCGCCAACCCGGTCCGGTAAAGGTGTCGGCCTGGTGGTGCCGACGCTCTTGACCTGGCCGGGCAGCTGCATCGTTCACGACATCAAGGGGGAGAACTGGACCCTGACGTCGGGCTTCCGTAGCAGGCACGGCCGCGTGTTGCTATTCGACCCGACCAACGCAAGGTCGGCGGCTTACAATCCGTTACTCGAGGTTCGTCGCGGCGAATGGGAAGTGCGCGACGTTCAGAATGTTGCCGATGTACTGGTGGACCCGGAAGGATCATTGGAGCGTCGCAATCACTGGGAAAAGACCAGCCACGCCTTGCTGGTCGGCGCCATTCTTCATGTGCTTTACGCCGAACCGGACAAAACGCTTGCAGGCGTTGCCGGCTTCTTGTCCGACCCAAAGCGGCCAATCGAGGTAACGCTTCGTGCTATGATGACGACTGCGCACCTGGGTGAGACCGGGCCACATCCCGTCATCGCCTCGGCGGCCCGGGAATTGCTCAACAAAAGCGAGAATGAGCGCTCCGGTGTTCTCTCCACCGCGATGTCGTTCCTGGGGCTCTATCGCGATCCGGTGGTCGCCAAGGTCACCCATCATTGTGACTGGCGTATCCGCGATCTAGTCGAGGGCGACCGGTCCGCGACACTCTATCTCGTCGTGCCGCCGTCCGACATCAGCCGGACCAAGCCGCTGGTGCGCTTGATCCTCAATCAGATCGGCCGGCGGCTGACGGAGGATCTGCAGGCGAAGGGGAGGCGCCGCAGGCTGCTGCTGATGCTTGACGAATTTCCTGCGCTAGGCCGGCTTGATTTCTTCGAGTCGGCTCTGGCGTTTATGGCGGGTTACGGCCTCAAGAGCTTTCTGATCGCCCAGTCCCTCAATCAGATTGAGAAGGCCTATGGGCCGAACAACGCCATACTCGATAATTGCCACGTGCGCGTGTCCTTTGCGACGAACGACGAGCGTACCGCCAAACGCGTGTCGGATGCGCTCGGCACAGCAACCGAGATGCGGGCAATGAAGAATTATGCCGGCCACAGGCTTAGCCCATGGCTCGGTCACCTGATGGTCTCGCGGCAGGAGACGGCCCGACCGCTGTTGACGCCGGGCGAAGTCATGCAGCTGCCGCTCGGCGATGAACTGGTTCTGGTCTCCGGCGTTCCGCCGATCCGCGCCAAGAAGGCACGCTATTTTGAAGACCCACGACTAACGGAACGGGTTTTGGCGCCACCGGTCGAGCGCAAGCAAAATGATACGGCTCCGCCCGACGACTGGAGCCGATTGCCAGCTCCCGTTGTAAGCCTTGGCCAGGAAGTAAGTTCGTCAGGTGGGGCGTACATCGATGATCCAGCGAATGGCGGAATCCGCCGAGAACCGGAACTTCCCAAACACGAAGAGATCGTGCCGATGCAGGCAAGGGCCATGCCGGAGTTCACCTTCACCGAGGAGGATCCCAATGATGATGCTTTGCGCGCGCGTGCCCTGCAGCAGCAAGCTCGCGGTCTGGCGCGCCAGGCCGCGATGGATCCCGGCGATGGTATGAAACTCTCGGAGTAGGCGGTGCGGACCAAACACACCATCCGCCTGCCACCGGATATCGCTGGACAACTGGCCGACTACGCCAGTCGCAAGCGTGTGCCCCAGTCACTGGTCGTCGAGACCGCGCTGTCGTCGTATCTCTCGCCTGATAATTCGGAGCGGATGGAAGCTGCGCTCGGGCGTCGGCTCGACCGGTTGACGCGACAGGTCGAGCGGCTGGAACGCCACGTCACCATCTCGAACGAAGCACTGGCGCTGTTCGTGCGCTTCTGGCTGACCGTCACCCCGCCATTGCCTGACACGGCGCAGCCGGCCGCTCAAGCAAAGGGCCGTGAGCGCTACGAAGGCTTTGTCGAAGCTCTCGGGCGGCGATTGGCGAAGGGACAAACCCTGGCGCAGGAGGTTTCTCAGGACGTGGTCCCCAAGGCTGGGATTTCTGATCAAACAGATGGTTCGTCCTAGGCGGCTTCGCCGTTGTCAGGTCTTTCTACGCCAGAGTGCTACGCCTGATCTGACCTTGTTGCGCGACCGCATCTCCTGCCTTTTCTAATTGTCCCGACATCACGGCTGCTATTGGCGGGCGTCGCGCGGGGGACGGAAGTGGCAATCCACCATCTCAATCAGGAGGCGACGTCGCGCGGCGTGCGCATGCTGCGCACCGCGCTTGGCCCGGCCATCGCACTCTGGCTCGAAGACGCTTCCGTCGTCGAGGTGATGCTCAACCCCGATGGCCGGCTCTGGATCGATCGGCTCGCGGGCGGGCTCGTCGATACCGGAGAGCGCTTATCGCCTGACGATGGCGAGCGGATAGTGCGACTTGTCGCGCACCATGTCGGCGCCGAGGTTCATCCGGGCTCGCCACGGGTATCGGCCGAGCTGCCTGGGACCGGCGAGCGTTTCGAAGGATTGCTGCCACCGGTGGTGGCGGCGCCTGCCTTTGCGATCCGAAAGCCCGCAGTCGCCGTGTTTACCCTAGACGACTATGTCGCCGCCGGCATCATGAGCGTGGCGCAAGCCGAAACATTGCGTGCGGCCGTTGCGGATCGCCAGAACATCCTTGTCGCGGGCGGCACTTCTACCGGCAAGACCACGCTCACCAACGCATTGTTGGCGGAGGTCGCAAAAACTGCCGATCGCGTCGTTCTGATCGAAGATACCCGAGAGCTGCAATGCAAGGCGCCTAATCTCGTAGCACTCCGCACTAAAGACGGCGTCGCCTCGCTGTCCGATCTCGTTCGCTCCTCGCTACGCTTGCGACCGGATCGCATCCCGATCGGTGAAGTCCGGGGCGCCGAAGCGCTCGATCTCCTGAAGGCCTGGGGCACCGGTCATCCCGGTGGTGTCGGCACCATTCATGCCGGCTCGGCTCTGGGCGCGCTGCGAAGGATGGAGCAGCTGATCCAGGAAGCCGTCGTCACGGTGCCGCGCGCCCTAATCGCCGAGACAATTCAGTTCATCGCGGTTCTGGCAGGCCGCGGCTCCGATCGCCGGCTTGCCGAGCTCGCCTGTGTCAAGGGGCTTGATTCCCAAGACGATTACGTTGTTCACGCGGCCGGAGACCAGCCATCATGCGAGTGAGTTTCCACCTTCGGCGCTGTGTTCTGGCCGTTGCCACCGGAGTTCAGGTGCTGGTCTCCGGTTCCGTTCGGGCTGCCGGCTCCAACATGCCCTGGGAGCAGCCACTCAATCAGATCCTGCAATCCGTTGAAGGTCCCGTTTCCAAGATCCTGGCTGTCATCATCATCATTGTCACGGGCTTGACGCTGGCGTTTGGCGACACATCAGGCGGTTTCCGGCGACTGATCCAGATCGTGTTCGGCCTGTCGATCGCGTTCGCAGCGAGCTCCTTCTTCCTGTCGTTCTTTTCGTTCGGCGGCGGGGTGCTGGTGTGATGGACGAAACTGATCCCATCCCCGGTTTCACCGTCCCGGTGCATCGCGCCCTGACCGAGCCGATTCTGCTTGGTGGCGCACCGCGCGCGGTCGCGATCCTCAATGGCACCCTGGCCGCGGCGCTCGGTCTAGGCTTGCGGCTATGGCTCGCCGGTCTCTTGCTCGGGATTCTCGGTCAGGCCGCCGCGGTCTGGGCCGCCAAGCGCGACCCGCAATTCGTTGACGTCTTCCGCCGGCATCTGCGTGTCTCCGGTTATTTGGGGGTTTAAGCCGATGATGAATCTCGCCGAATACCGGCGCTCGACCACCCAGCTTGCGGACTTCCTGCCCTGGGCAGCCTTGGTCGATGAGGGGATCGTCCTCAACAAGGATGGCTCGTTCCAGCGCACGGCAAAATTTCGCGGGCCGGATCTGGATTCCGCCGTGCCGGCTGAACTCGTCGGTGTCGCCGGCCGGTTGAACAACGCTTTGCGTCGGCTCGGTTCGGGCTGGGCTGTCTTTGTCGAGGCGCAGCGTCATCCCGCCAGCAAATATCCCGAAGGTCATTTCCCTGACGTCGCTTCAGCCCTGGTCGATGTCGAGCGCCGTGCTCAATTCGAGCAGGAGGGCGTGCATTACGAGTCCAGCTATTTCCTCACCTTTCTCTATCTGCCCCCGCCGGAAGAGACAGGGCGAGCCGAGCAATTCCTTTACGAGGGACGCGATCGCAACGAGGATGCGGATGCGCGGGAAGTCCAGCGCGGATTCGTCGATCGCACCGAGCGCGTGCTTGGGCTTGTCGAGGGTTTCATGCCCGAGATCGGATGGCTCGATGACGAGGAAACGCTGACTTATCTGCATTCGAGCGTCTCGACCAAGCGCCAGCGCGTTCGCGTCCCTGAAATTCCGATGTATCTCGACGCGGTGCTGGCCGATCAGCCCCTGATCGGTGGCCTTGGGCCGATGCTTGGGAATTCGCATCTGCGGGTGCTGACGGTGGTCGGATTTCCGACGGTCACGACCCCCGGGATTCTGGACGATCTCAATCGGCTCGCCTTTGCCTATCGCTGGTCGACCCGCGCCATCATGCTCGACAAGACCGATGCCACGAGACTACTGACAAAAATCCGGCGGCAGTGGTTTGCCAAGCGCAAATCGATTGCGGCGATCCTGAAGGAGGTGATGACCAACGAAGCCTCGTCGCTGCTCGACACCGATGCCCACAACAAGGCCATGGATGCTGACGCCGCCTTGCAGGAACTCGGATCTGACGCGATCGGGCAGGCGTTTGTCACGGCGACCGTAACGGTGTGGGACGACGATATCAGCGTCGTCGATGAAAAACTCCGCATGGTCGAGAAAGTCATTCAGGGACGCGACTTCACCTGCATGGTGGAGAGCGTCAATGCGGTGGAGGCTTGGCTGGGATCGTTACCCGGTCACGTCTATGCCAATGTCCGACAGCCGCCGGTCTCAACACTCAATCTCGCGCACATGATTCCCCTGTCTGCGGTCTGGGCAGGCCCCGCGCGAGACGAGCATCTGGGCGCGCCAGCGTTGTTCTTCGCGCGAACCGAAGGGGCGACCCCGTTTAGATTTTCGCTTCATGTAGGCGATGTCGGCCATACCCTGGTGGTGGGTCCGACCGGAGCCGGCAAGTCAGTGCTGCTGGCGCTGATGGCGCTGCAGTTCCGCCGCTACCCGGGAAACCAGATCTTCGCCTTCGACTTTGGCGGC
The DNA here is from genome assembly GCA_963769365.1 of uncultured Alphaproteobacteria bacterium. Lineage (GTDB taxonomy): Bacteria > Pseudomonadota > Alphaproteobacteria > Rhizobiales > Xanthobacteraceae > Bradyrhizobium. The sequence continues at coordinate 27,088 of CAVYLU010000004.1, forward strand.
TCCATCCGTGCGGCCGCGCTCGCCATGGGTGGCGACTGGCATGATCTCGGCGGCGCGCTGTCGGACGATGCAAGCGAGCCCGTCGCGCTGCAGCCCCTGGCTTGGATCGATGATGCTGCGGAGCGCGCCTGGGCAGCGGAATGGATTGCAAACATCCTTGCCCGCGAAACGATCGTCATCACGCCGGAAGCGAAGGACCATCTCTGGTCGGCTTTGACTTCGCTTGCTTCGGCACCTCCAGCGGAGCGCACCCTGACAGGGCTGTCGGTGCTTTTGCAGTCGCAGACGCTCAAGCGCGCGCTGCAACCCTACTGCCTCGGCGGACCCTACGGCCGCTTGCTCGATGCCGAGGCCGAGCGGTTGGGAGCGGCCGAAGTTCAGGCCTTTGAGACCGAGGGCCTGATCGGCACCTCCGCCGCGCCGGCCGTGCTGGCCTATCTCTTTCATCGCATCGAAGGTCGGTTCGACGGCCGTCCGACATTGCTGATCATCGATGAAGGCTGGCTCGCACTCGACGATCAGGGTTTTGCCGGGCAGCTGCGGGAATGGCTGAAGACGCTCCGCAAGAAGAACGCGTCCGTGATCTTCGCCACCCAATCGCTGTCCGATATCGACGGCTCTGCCATCGCGCACGCTATCATTGAGAGTTGCCCGACGCGATTATTTCTGCCGAACGAGCGGGCGATCGAGCCGCAAATTACGGCGATCTACCGCCGCTTCGGCCTCAATGATCGCCAGATCGAGATCCTCGCCCGCGCGACCCCAAAACGCGACTACTACTGCCAGTCGCGGCGGGGCAACCGACTGTTTGAGCTCGGTCTCGGGGACGTCGCGCTAGCCTTTGCCGCTGCATCATCAAAGTCGGATCAGTCCGCGATTGCTGAGATTCTCGCCGAACACGGCCGCGGGGGTTTTGTAGCCGCCTGGCTGAAGCACAGTGGCCTCGCCTGGGCCGCCGACATCATTCCCGATCTTCCTGCCGAGCGAGAAAAACCATGAACGCTATCCGTCGCCTCGCGGCAGCGAGTGCCGTCGTGCTTTTAATCGGCTTCACAACACCTCCATCTTTGGCGCAGGTCGTTGTGTTCGATCCGAACAACTATGCGCAAAATGTCCTGAGAGCCGCCCGCGCTCTGCAGCAGATCAATAACCAGATCACGTCGCTGCAGAATCAGGCGCAGATGCTGATCAATCAGGCGAGGAATCTGGCAAACCTGCCATATTCGTCGCTACAGCAGTTGCAATCCTCGATCCAGCGCACCCAGCAGCTTCTGAACCAGGCCCAGCGCATTGCCTACGATGTGCAGCAGATCGATCACGCTTTCTCGACTACCTACGCGCCGGTTTCCTCGGGGGCATCCAGCCAGACGCTGATCTCGAATGCGCAATCTCGCTGGCGGACTTCGCTTGCTGCGCTTCAGGATGCGCTGAGGGTACAAGCCGGCGTCGTCGGCAATCTCGACACCAATCGTATCCAAACGTCGGCGCTGGTGACTTCAAGCCAGTCCGCCACCGGCGCGCTGCAGGCAACCCAGGCTGGCAACCAACTCGTCGCACTGCAGGCCCAGCAACTCGCCGATTTGACCGCAACTGTTGCAGCGCAAGGCCGGGCTCAGAGTCTGGAAGCAGCCCAACGTGCGTCAGCGCAGGATCAGGGCAGGGAGCAGCTTCGCCGTTTCCTGACGCAGGGCAGCGGCTACCAGCCCACATCAGTTCAGATGTTCCATTGATGAACGCCTCACTCACCTCTCAACAATTCCTGCGGATCGCGGCTGTAGTCTTTGTCGCGCTGGCCGCAGCGGTAGCCGTGATCCAGAGCCGGAGCCGCGAGGATGCGACCGTCCTCACGCCTTTGGAGCGGGGCGAAGCGGACGCACTTGTCAGTGAACTCGCGCGCTGTCGAACGATCACGCCTGACGATACTGCAGTACTCGAAGCCTGTCGTCGCATATGGGCCGAGAACCGTCAGCACTTCTTCCTGTCGACGAAATCGCCACCGCCACCGGCCGCGCCGGCCCCCGATGCGCGCGCTGAGTCTGTGAAGGGCCAGGACCGAGTCCCGCCGTACGGAGTTGACCAGGGTAGGGCGCGCTGATGGGTGGTACTGGTGTCATCGACCGCTTCCTCGAGGTTTTTACCCGGTACATCGATTCCGGCTTTGGCCTGCTCAGCGGCGAAGTGGCGTTCCTGGCGACGACGCTCGCCGCCATCGATATTACCCTTGCAGCAATATTCTGGAGCTGGGCGGCTGACGAGGACATCATTGCGCGGCTCACCAAGAAAACGTTGTTCGTTGGTGTGTTCGCTTACCTGATCAGCAACTGGAACAATCTCGCGCGCATCATCTTCGAGAGCTTTTCTGGCCTCGGACTCAAGGCGTCCGGTTCCAGTATGTCCGCAGCCGACTTCCTGAGTCCTGGACGCGTTGCGCAAGTCGGAATCGACGCCGGCCGTCCGATCCTGGACTCGATCTCCGGTTTGATGGGTTACATCAGCTTCTTCGAAAACTTCGTTCAGATCGTGGTTCTGCTATTCGCCTGGATCGTGGTGCTGCTCGGCTTCTTCATTTTGGCGATCCAGCTCTTTGTGACGCTGATCGAGTTCAAGCTGACGACGTTAGCGGGGTTTGTGCTGATCCCCTTCGGCCTCTTCGGCAGGACTGCGTTTGCTGCCGAGCGCGTCCTCGGCAACGTCATCTCATCGGGCGTCAAGGTTCTCGTTCTTGCCGTCATCGTCGGTATCGGCTCGACGCTGTTCTCGCAGTTCACGGCAGGGTTCGGTGGCAATCAGCCGACCATTGAAGACGCCATGTCCATGGTACTGGCGGCACTATCTCTGTTGGGTCTCGGCATTTTCGGTCCCGGCATCGCCAACGGCATTGTGTCCGGCGGACCGCAACTCGGCGCAGGCGCTGCGATTGGGACTGGTCTCGCAGCGGGCGGCATCGTTGCCGCTGGCGCAGCCGGTGCGTCGATGGCTGCCGGGGCAGCAGGCGGAGTGCTTGCCGGCGCGGCTCGCGGCAGCGCGTCAGTCGCCGCCGCCGCTTCCAACATTGTCAGCCCGCTACGGCGTGCGGCGGCCGAGACGGCATCGAACGCCGGTGCCGGGCAGAGCGGAGCGTCCGCTGGCACGTCATTCGCTGTTGAACCGCCGGCCTGGGCGAGGCGCATGAAACGATCGCAGATGGTGAGTCATGGTGCATCCGCGGCAAGCCATGCCGTTCGGGCCAGTGATCACGGTGGTGGCGGCGCTTCCGTCGATCTTTCCCAGGGTGAGCGCTGATGTTTAAGCGATCTTCCGTGCGATACGGCCGAACGCCAGCGCCAGAAACGCCCTATCAGAAGGCCGCGCAAGTCTGGGACGAGCGGATCGGCTCGGCGCGGGTTCAGGCCAGCAATTGGCGGTTGATGGCCTTTGGCTGCCTGTTGTTATCAGGCGGTCTGGCTTCCGGGCTCGTTTGGCAATCCGTCCGCGGCACGGTGACGCCATGGGTGGTGCAGGTCGATCACCTCGGTCAGGCTCAGGCCGTGGCGCCGGCTGATAGCAGCTACCAGCCAACCGATCCGCAGATCGCATTTCATCTGGCCCGCTTCATCGAGGATGTCAGGGGATTACCCACTGATGCCATCGTGCTGCGCCAGGATTGGCTGCGCGCCTACGATTTCACCACGGACCGCGGCGCATCGGCACTGAATGAATATGCGCGCTCGAACGACCCCTTTGCCAATCTCGGCAAACTGCAGATTTCGGTCGAGGTCACGAGCGTCATCCGGGCGTCGCCGGCATCTTTTCGTGTCGCCTGGATTCAGCGCGTTTACGAGAACGGCAGCCTGAGCGCGACCGAGCGTTGGACCGCAATCCTCACCGTCGTGATCGACACCCCGCGCGATGCCGATCGCCTGCGCAAGAATCCCCTTGGGGTTTACGTCAACGCCATCAACTGGTCGAAGGAGCTGGGGCAATGAAGCAATCGCGCAAAGCTGCATTGCCGGTTCTGCTTTTTTCGGTCTCAATGGTCGCGGGCTGCACCATTCCGCTCAAGCCGCCGCCGGAGATTTCCTATGACGACGAGGCCCAGCCCGCCGTTCAGCTTGCCGATCCGCCAAAGCCGGTCGAAATCGTCGAAGTGCCGAAGCTCTTGCCGCTTCCGGGTCAACTCAAACCGCTGCCTGACGCGCCTTCCAAGCCGGAGTCCGGCGATCCACGTAAACGCGTCGAAAAGGCCAACGCCGCAGCACGAATCCAACCGAGCCGCAACGGTTACGTCAACGCGGTGCAAGTCTATCCGTTTGCATCAGGGGCGCTCTATCAGATCTATGCCGCGCCGGGGCAGGTGACGGACGTCGCCTTGCAAGAGGGCGAACAGCTTGTCGGTTCCGGACCGGTCGCCGCGGGGGATACCGTGCGCTGGATCATCGGCGATACCGAGAGCGGAACAGGTCCCACCAAACGCATCCATATCCTGGTCAAACCGACCCGACCTGATCTTGTCTCCAACCTCGTGATCAATACCGACCGACGTACGTATCTCCTCGAGCTTCGATCGGCGGAGAAAACTTATATGGCCTCGGTGTCCTGGCAATATCCCCAGGATCAGTTGATCGCGCTGCGCCGCCAGAATGCGAGTGCGGAAGCCGCGACGCCCATTGTAACCGGGGTCGATATCTCGCAGTTGCGTTTCCGCTACGCGATCGAAGGCGATAACCCGCCCTGGCGCCCGATTTCTGCCTTCGACGACGGCTCCAAGGTCTATATCGAGATGCCCGGCGGGATCGCACAAGGAGAGGCGCCACCGCTGTTCGTCATTGGTCCCGAAGGCGATGGGCAGCTCGTCAATTACCGCGTTCGGCAGAATTACTACATCGTCGATCGACTATTCGCCGCGGCCGAACTGCGCATGGGTGGCGAGCATCAGCAAACCGTCCGCATCAGCCGCACCGATGGGAGGGCGCGGTGAGTACCGAGCCGGAAAGCGACATTCGGCCCGAACGCCGCAATGAATCAGACCCGGTGGCTTCGATGCGCCTGCGTGCGGAACGTCCGCGCGTGACGAGACTTTCTCGCAAAGTGCTTGCCGGTGGCGCAGCCATCGGAATGATCGCGATATCAGGCGCGGTGCTGTGGGCGTTGCAGAATAATCGGTCGCGCTCGACCACACCCCAAGAACTCTACACCACCGACCATCACAATGTCGCTGAGGGCCTGACCGGTCTGCCGCGTGACTACGCTGGCGTGCTCCGCCAGGCGCCGCCGCTAGGGCCGGCCCTCCCTGGCGATCTCGGCCGGCCGATTCTCAGCGCGCAAACCGCCCCTTCGGCGGGGACAACCGCAATCGATTCCGAGCAACAACGCATCAGCCAGGAAATCGAGGCGGCTCGTTTGAGCCGGCTGTTTGCGTCGACCAGTATTCGAGAGTTGGCATCCTCGATTCGAGAGGCTGCTTCGGTCGGTGCCTCGACGACCGTGCCGAACCAGGCGAGCCAGCCAGTGCAACCAGGAGCAGACGATGCCTTCAGCCAAAACGGCCAGGATCGCAAGCTCGCCTTTGTCAGTGCGCCAGTCGATCGTAGGACCACAAGCCCGGATCGCGTCGCCGCACCCGCATCAACCTATGTGGTGCAGGCGGGCAATATCATTCCGGCTTCACTTATCACGGGTATCCGCTCGGATCTGCCCGGCCAGATCACGGCCCAAGTTACCGAGAACATCTTTGATAGCCCGACCGGGCGCTTCCTCCTTATACCACAGGGAACACGACTGATCGGCATTTACGATAGCCAAGTTGCCTTTGGTCAGTCTCGCGTGCTGCTGGTCTGGACCCGCCTGATCATGCCGAACGGCCGCTCGATCGTGCTGGAGCGTCAGTCTGGCGCCGATACCGCCGGCTACTCCGGACTCGAGGACGAGGTCGACAATCATTGGGGCGCCTTGTTTAAGGCCGCGCTCCTGTCGACAATGCTCGGCGTCGGCAGCGAGCTTGGAACCACCTCCGGTACTGGCAGCAATAGTGATGTCATCACAGCGCTCCGTCGGGGATCCAGCGATAGCCTGAACCAGACCGGACAGAAAGTCGTTCAGCGGAATCTCAATATTCAGCCGACGCTGACAATCCGGCCGGGTTTCCCGGTGCGCGTGATCGTCAACCGCGATTTGGTTCTTGAGCCATACAAAGGGTAGGGCAGATAGACATGGCAAAACTTAAACTCGGCGCCATCGCCGACGATAAGTCGGTAAAGCTGACTGTTGAACTCCCCGCAGCTGTGCATCGTGATCTGCTTGCTTACGCCGAAGTGCTGGCCCGCGAAACCGGGCAGGGAATCGCCGAACCAACAAAGCTGATTGCGCCCATGTTGGCGCGGTTTATGGCAACGGATCGCGTCTTCGCAAAACTCCGTCGCGCAACTCAAGCGCGATCGACCGGCAGCGGATAGCGCTCCCCCAATATCTTTAAGAAATTTGCCAGTGCCGGATTGTCATTATCCGCTCTCCAATGCGCGGAAAAGCCGACTCGGCTCGGCCCAGTTCCGTCGCGGAGTTCGCGATAGGTCAGGCCGGAGAAGTTCACGCCGACGTCGGATTCAGTTACAAAGCTTACGCCGAAGCCGGCGGCGATTAAACTCTTGATGATGCCGCGACTTACATCATGGCGAGCAATTTTAGGTCGGTCTTCGGGCGAGACGAGTTTTGACATCAGAAGATCCTCGAGTTCGCGGCCCGGATCATATTGACTGAGTAGAACCGTTTCTCTGCGGAGATCGGTCCAATAAATCACCTCTTGACGCGCCAATGGATGCTCTTCCAGCAATGCCAGCAAAATGCGCTCGCTCCAGAGCGACATGCTCTGAGTTCCTTGCAACGGCAGGCCTCCCGTAACGATGGCGATATCGAGCGCACCATTGCGAAGCGCTGTTGCCAGACGCATCCGCGAACTTTCTTTCAGGCAAACATCTATTTGAGAGAACCGCCTTTTGTAGTCCACCAGCGTTGCGAGTAAATTCCCGGCTGAGATCGATGTATAGAAGCCGACAGACAGCCGACCCGCTTCGCCGCGGCCGACGTGATAAGTGCTGTTCACCAGCGAATCCATTTGTTCCAGGATTGATCGAGCAGTTCCGAGAAAATGGCGACCAGCCGTCGTTGCTCGTACCCCGCCGCTAAACCGCTCGAAGATAGTTATGCCGATTGAATGTTCGAGCTGGCTGATGCAATGGCTCAGTTTGGATTGCTGGAGCAGCAATGTTTCGGCCGCGCGCCGAAAGCTGCCATGATCCGCTGCTGCGAACGCGTATCGAAGATGCTGCAGATTGACGGCGGACGTGCGAATACGACTAAGTTTTCTATTGGATTTATGTTCGCTGACCATTCTTGCCACTAACTGAACAGAGCGCACTACTATAGGTTGAGTATGATCAAAATTTAAAGAAATTGAGACTTTTGGAAGGCTGGCCGCGCGCGCGCCGATCAAGCTTGCGCTGAAGCGCTCGTCCCGCCAATAAGCCCAGCGTGACGCAGCGCGCGGCCCGCCTGGTATGAAGCCATAGGTGCGGGATCGTCTGCGGCAGCCCCACGATCACCCAATAGGCCGTTACCGGTTACGACGGTGCGGCCCGCGGACCACGAAAGAACGGGCTAATTAATTGGAGAAAATGCAATGCGTTCTGTCTTGGCATTATGGCTTTTGATCGCTCTATGTGCTTCTGCGAACGCCGCCAAGAGGGCATCATGCCAAATCGCGAGATGTCATCGTTCGTCCCAGCCAGACTGGGATCCCAAGCTACGCCACTCCGGGTGGTGTGCGGATCTATCGCGACGACTCCGTTCCGGGTAGTCTGCGGACCGACCAACGACCCTCCTGCCTACGATGATCCATCCAAGTTTGGTGGCGGCTGATCTGCGGCGACCAGACGACGTGTACGCCAAAGTTCTCGCGTGACATGGCGCAAAGCTGACGTCCGTCCGTTTGTTATAAGAAACTAATACAAAATCGAGTTAGTCTCGACTGAATGGCCCCTTCTCGCGCAAAGTGGTCATTCATCCGCAAATAGCCTCGCGTAATCGATAAGACATGAGCAAAGAGCTTATCATTTCGGAACCTGGCTGTGTACAGTTTGCGGCATTCGCGCGCACAATGGCTTCACCATCACTATCCCCGGGGTTTAAGTTTTCGGCACACACGGGCCACGAGGCTCGGCGTTAAAGCTGATGACGCTTGCTGCTCAGGCTATCTGTGGTACTAAAGCGGTCTCACAAATCAAGGAATATTGAGTGCCAAAAAAAGCAAAGAAGACGGTCGTGCGTCGCGAATACACCAAAGCCGATGTGAAGGAGTTGCGTGCGCACTCAAAGGCGAAAACACCCGTGGTTAAAATTGCGAAGCTTACAAAACGTAGTGTGGGTTCGCTGCGGCAGAAGGCGCTCAAGCTTGGGATTCGCCTAGGCCACCGACGCTAGGTCCGATGTGCCACCCTGCTCGTTCACAATATGACTAAGCAAAAGCGAAGATCATATGACGCTGTTCAATAAGGTTTTCTCGACGAGGACGCTATTGCAGATCATCTGCGTTCTGGGTGCAGTCGTCGCGATGAAAGCATTGAGCGCGCATTATGATTTCAGCTGGGCGACCGCGTTGGCGGCTGAATAAGAAAACAGTCCCGACCATCGCTGCGCAAAGCGCAGCAATCACATACGGCTCAGAACTTTCCGTTGCCCTTCGGCGGCGACACACGGCGGCGTGTCGGCTTGTGCGCTCGCGCTCCCGCTTTCTCATGGCGACAATCTCCTGATCACCTGTCTCAGGACTCGCGTCTCGGCATCGAGCCGAGCCCGCGCGAGCAGGATGGCAAACAATTCGCGGACTTCCTCGCGGCTCAAGCCGCTGATGTCCCGCGAGCCGCGTTCGGTCATGAAGGCCGCGCGATCAGCTTCGAGCCGGTCGCGACGCCCTGCGGCGGCGTCTAAGAGCGCCAATACCGGGTCCAGTGTCCCTCTCTTACCGGCGCGCCAACGCCGCAACCGCATGTATTATGAAGTTAGTGCACACTATACACATGGTGGGCGTTCGGACAAGCCGATGCTAACGAAAGGGGACTTTTTCAATGATTCCGGTGCGACAGCGGATGGTGGCGAAACTAGCTAGCGCGGTGCAGAGGCTGAACCTGATTGCGCCCTTGGATTGGCTGAAGCGAATCGATGCCTGGCGCCGGCATCAACCGGACCTTCCGTCGCGTTCCGAGGCGATCCGGCGGCTAGTTGACCTAGGTCTTGAGGCCGGGGAGCGACGCGACAAGTCGAAGCCGAAGCCGTGATAGCGGGCAGAACACGGCGCTATAGCTTCGACATGCCGTGACGCCGTTGGCTTAATCCCTGTCTAAAACAGAACACCCCGAAACAAATTTAATCCGCGCGCCCGATTGACGGGCTCCGGAGTCCCCGCCAGTCTTTTTAGCAATCGGGAGGGATGATGTTTCAGTCGGGTTCGGGCAATTGGACGCAATACCGATCACAGTTTAACCTTTCCAGGTCGGACGAGATCGATCTGCATTTCGGCAAGCGCGACCGAGGGCTGTCTTATTGGGAAGCGATGACGGGGGTGACCGACGTCGTTGTGGCGAAGCTCAACGAAGCGCGGCGCAACGGTCGATCCCATGTGATGTTCGTCCATGGGGCGTCAACATCGCGACCCGGCAAGACCACCGCCCGTTCTCAGGTCCGCAGCTTCATGCGCTCGAAAGATGCGACACCGTTGATCGATCGCAGGGGGTGCGTCCAGCACGAAACCGTGTTCGTCGCCAAGCTGCGTTCAACGAATGCCACAAAGCCGCTCGCAACGGACGTTATCGATCGCCCAGCGATGGGCCGGGGGTAGTCATGAGCAGCGACCTTAACAAACATCAAAAGGTCGGCGAGGGTGTCATGGTGGCGAGCGTCGAGCCGGCCGTGCGGGTGAAGGTGCGCGACGAGCTGCGCGTTGCCATGCGTCCTTCCAGGCTTCACGTATTCGACGCGAAGACCGAGGCGGCAATCTAACGCAGGCACCATCGGAATGTCTTTCCTCGGCCAAGCGTCGCAGCATGGAATTGTGATCAGCGATTCTTTGCCGGGGCAGGCGCGTCGTTGCCGCTGAGCGTATCGACGTAGGGTTTGTATTTGATGGAAAGCTTGTGAAGGGCGTCGACGATCTTTTTCTTCTTCTCGGGCGGAAGGTCCGGCTCGTCCGCCAAGGAGTAAAGCTTGGTCTCGATTCTCCTCCAGAACGCCGGTCCGCCCTTCAAGAACGTAAGCTGTTCCGCCTTGCTCGCGATAAAGGATTCGAAGAAATAGCTCGCGCAATACAGAACTGCGATGATCGCAGCGGTTATGATCGCCACTTTCACGAATAAGATCTGAAGCGGTGGTAGCGGCTTGGCCTCGGCAGTGGTGAGTTCGTCGTCACTCATTTCGCTCATCGCGTCACCTCATGCTTCCGGCCACGGCGTTCGGCAATTCGCATCTCGATGCTGCCGCGGGGATCATATACATGACCCCCGCTCAAAAAAGTCATCCCGCATTCGCCTTCAGCCCAGTGGCCTCGATGCCCGCGACCGCGCAGGCCTCGTCGTTGTCGCTAGTGTCGCCGCTGACGCCGACCGCGCCGAGCAAGATACCGCTATCCTGGATCAAGACGCCGCCCGGCACCGGCACCAGTCGCCCCTGCGCCAGCGAATTCACCGCGCTGACGAAATAGGCCTGCTCCTGCGCACGCTGGAACAGCGCCCGCGATCCCATGCCCATGGCAAGCGCGCCATAAGCCTTGCCGTGCGCGATCTCGGCCCGCAGCAGGCTGGTGCCGTCCTGCGCCGCGGTGACTTTGACGCAGCCGCGGGCGTCGAGAATGGTGACGACGAGGGGTTTTAGTTTCTTCTCGATGCCTTTGGCGAGGGCTGCGTCGAGAATCTTGCGGGCGATGTCGAGGGTCAGTTCAGCCATGGAGCGGTTCCTTTGCGATGGTGGAGGGAGTTTTGTTGGATTTCGCGCGATCGAGGCTCATCGCCAGCACGCGCGCGACGTGGAGCGCTGTACGGTTCGTGCCATCCTTGATCTGATGCCGGCACGAGGTGCCGTCGGCGACAATGAGCGTGGCCTGATCGGCGCGACGGACGGCAGGCAGCAGCGACAGTTCGGCCATATCGATCGAAGTCTTGTAGGTCTCGGTGCCATAGCCGAAGGCGCCCGCCATGCCGCAGCAACTGGACTCGATGGTCTCGACGCTCAGATCGGGAATCAGCCGCAGCACCTGTTCGACCGGCTTGAACGCGCCGAACGATTTTTGGTGGCAATGACCGTGCAGCAGGGCTTTCGCCGCGACCGCGCCAAGCGGCAGCGCGAGCCGCCCCGCTTCCGCCTCGCGCACCAAAAATTCCTCCAGGAGCAGCGCATGCGCGCTGATGTTTTTCGCCAGCGCGTCCGAGCGCAGCGAAAGCAGCTCGTCGCGCAGGGTCAACAGGCAGCTTGGCTCGAGGCCAATGATCGGCACGCCGCGCGCGGCAAACGGCGCATAGGTCGCAACCAGCCGGTCCAATTCCACGCGCGCTTGATCGACCAGGCCGGCCGACAAGAAGGTCCGCCCGCAGCACAGCGGCCTGCCGCTGTCGGCAGGTTTTGGGACATGCACGCGGTATCCGCCTTCGACCAGCACGCGCAAGGCGGCGTCGAGATTTTCACGCTCGTAAATGCGATTAAAAGTATCGGGGAACAGCACGACCTCGCGGCCGTCTTCGGGACCGATCGCTTCGGCAGGGGACCGGAACACATCGTGCCGGAATGCAGGCAGGGCGCGTCTTGCACTGATGCCGGCTAAGCGTTCGAGCAGTTTGCGCAGCACAAGACTTCTGTTGCGCCAGTTGGCGAGCGGGGCGAAACGCGATGCGAGGTCGGCATAGCGGGGGAGATAGCCGACCAGCCGGTCGCGCAGTGTCAGCCCGTGCCGGGCCACGCGCGCGGCCAGTACCTCGATCTTCATCCGGGCCATGTCGACGCCGGTCGGGCACTCGTGGCGGCAGGCCTTGCAGGACACGCAAAGTTTCAGCGTCTCCATCATCTCATCGGAGGAAAGCGCATCGGGCCCCAGTTGGCCTGAGATCGCAAGCCGCAGCGTGTTGGCGCGGCCGCGCGTGACGTCTTTCTCGTCCCGGGTGGCGCGGTAGGACGGGCACATCACGCCGCCTTCCAGTTTGCGGCAGGCGCCGTTGTTGTTGCACATTTCGATTGCGCCCTGGAAACCGCCGCCGGCGCCGGGATAGGCCGACCAGTCAAGCGCGGTCTTCAGTTCGCCGACATGATAGTGCGGCGGGTAGCGGAACAGCGAGCGGTCGTCCATTTTGGGCGCATCGACGATCTTGCCGGGATTGAGCACGTTCTCTGGATCGAAGCGCCGCTTCACCTCCTTGAAATCGGCGATGATGCGTTCGCCAAACATGGTTTTGTGGAATTCGGAGCGCACGATGCCGTCGCCGTGCTCGCCGGAATGCGAGCCCTTGAATTCGCGCACCATCTCAAAAGTCTCTTCGGCGATGGCGCGCATCGCATTGACGTCCTTATCGAGCTTCAGGTTCAGCACCGGGCGCACATGCAGGCAGCCTTCGGAGGCGTGCGCATACATGGTGCCGCGGGTGCCGTGCTTGGCGAAGATGGCGTTGAGCCGCTCGGTGTAGTCGGCGAGATGCGGCAGCGGAACCGCGCAGTCCTCGACAAAGGAGACCGGCTTGCCTGCCTCTTTCATCGACATCATGACGTTGAGGCCGGCGGCGCGGAAATCGGCGATGGCGGTCTGCAAGGCAGGCTCGATGATGTCGACCACGCCGCCCCATTTGCGCGGCGGGTTGTTCCAGCCAAAGCCGAGATCGGCCATCAGCTCAGAAAGTTGCTTCAGGCGCTCAAAATTCTCGGCCTGATCTTCTTCGGCAAATTCGACGATCAGGACCGCATCGGGATCGCCGCGAATGGCTGCACCGATAATCGGCTCGAACATCGCGATCTCGCGGCCGAGCGCGATCATGGTGCGGTCGACCAGCTCGACCGCGATGGGGCGCAGTTTGACCAGATGCTGGGCGGCATCCATCGCCTGGTAAAAGCTGCCGAAATGGCAGACGCCCAGCACCTTGTTGCGGATGACGGGCCACAATTTCAGCTCGACCCTGGTGGTGAACGCCAGCGTGCCTTCCGAGCCGACCAAAAGATGCGCCATATTGTTTGGTGCATTGCGGGGAGTAAGCGCATCGAGATTGTAGCCGCCGACGCGGCGCTGCACTTTTGGGAATCGTTCGGCGATCTCCGCCGCTTCGCGTTCGCCCAAAGCCAGCATGTCTTGAAACAGACCGGTCGCATCATCGCTGGTGTCGGCGCGCGCGAAATCGCGCGCTACCTCGCCGAAATGCAGGGTCGAGCCGTCCGCAAGTGCCGCATCCATCGAGCGCGTGTTGTCGCGCATGGTGCCATATCTGAGAGACCGCCCGCCGCATGAATTGTTGCCGGCCATGCCGCCGATGGTGGCGCGCGAGGCGGTGGAGACGTCGACTGGAAACCACAGGCCATGTTGCTTGAGCTTGCGGTTGAGGTCGTCGAGCACGATCCCGGGTTCGACCACGCAACGGTGGTTGTCGAGGTCGAGCGAGAGGACGCGGTTCAAGTGTTTTGAGAAATCGACGACGATGCCCTCGTTGACGGTCTGGCCGCATTGCGAGGTGCCGCCGCCGCGGGGCGTGACGACCCGCCCCGCTTCCCGCGCCATCGCGAGCGCCCGCAGCGCCTCGTCCATGGTGCGGGGCACCACCACGCCAACCGGCATGATCTGGTAGAACGAGGCGTCGTTCGCATAGCGGCCGCGGCTGAACTGATCGAACAGCACCTCGCCGGTGATCTCGCGCCGGAGACGCGCGGCAAGGGTGCTGTTTTCAGGCGAATTTTGTGACTTTTCGGCCCTTAGCGCCGGCATCGGTTCGGTCTCACGCATCAAGCCCATCTCTGCCTGCCGGGGTCACCCTTGGCAAGGCGGAGCCCTGCTGGTTATGCATCGACGGGGGCTCGTCTAGCGAGGGACAAGCTGGCCGAATAGTGATATTCGAGCGGGCGGTCGGCAAACCAAGACTCGCGAAACCAAGGCAAGAGACGGGAAGGACGCCCCCAATGACCGTGCATACTGGAAGGCATTTTCTGCAGATTCCGGGACCGACCAATGTGCCGGACCGGGTGCTGCGCGCCATGGATATGCCGACCATGGACCATCGCGGTCCGGAATTCGCCGAGCTTGGCCACGCGGTGCTGGCGGCGATGCAGCGCGTGTTCCGCACCAAGCAGCCGGTGATCATCTATCCGTCGTCCGGAACCGGCGCCTGGGAAGCCGCGATCGTCAACACGCTTGCGCCCGGCGACAAGGTCTTGATGTGCGAGACCGGGCAGTTCGCGGTGCTGTGGCGCGGCATTGCCGAAAAATTCAAGCTCGACGTCGACTTCATCCCGGGCGACTGGCGTCATGGCGCCGACCTCGAACAGATCGAGGCGCGGCTCTCGGACGACCGGGCGCACAAGATCAAGGCGGTCATGGTCGTTCACAACGAGACCTCGACCGGCTGCGTCACCTATCCCCTCGAAGTCCGCAAGATCCTCGATGCCGTCAAACATCCGGCGCTGCTCATGGTCGACACCATTTCGGGATTAGGATCGGTCGAGTATGAGCACGATGCCTGGGGCATCGACGTCTCGGTCGCAGGTTCCCAGAAGGGGCTAATGCTGCCGCCGGGCCTCGGCTTCAACGCGATCTCGGAAAAGGCTCTCGCGGTCGCGAAGGCCAGTCCTGCGATGCGCTCCTACTGGGACTGGCAGGACGTCATCGCCATCAACAAGATCGGCACATGGCCCTATACGCCGGCGACGAATCTGCTGATGGGTCTGAAGGAAGCGGTCACGATGCTCGAGGAAGAGGGGCTCGACAACGTCTTCGCCCGGCATAAGCGCTATAGTGCTGCAACCCGCGCGGCGATGAAAGTGTGGGGCCTGGAAACCCAGTGCCAGGAGCAGGGTGCGCACTCGCCGGTCCTGACCGGCGTGGTGATGCCCGAAGGCCATGACGCCGACAATTTCCGCAAAGTGGTGCTGGAAAATTTCGACATGTCGCTCGGAACCGGCCTGAACAAGATCAAGGGCAAGATGTTCCGGATCGGCCATATCGGCCACTTCAACGATCTGATGCTGATGGGCACCCTGTCCGGCGTCGAGATGGGCCTCGGTCTTGCCAAGGTGCCGCATCGCGGCGGTGGCGTGCTTGCCGCCATGGAAGTTCTGAAAGGACGCGACGTGGTGTCGATGCAAAAGGCCGCCGTTGCCTAAAGCCGACCTGAACGCAAGAACGGCAAGAAACAGAAAGAACCGAGATGAACGCCGCGGTAGCGCCGACCGAAGACCTGATCTATTCCGTTGCCGACGGCATCGCCCGTATCACCTTCAACCGGCCGCAGGCGCGCAATGCGCTGACCTTTGCGATGTACGAGCAGATGGCCTCGATCTGCGAGCGCGCCAATGCCGACCGTTCGATCAAGGCGATCATCCTGACGGGCGCCGGCGACAAGGCGTTCGCGTCGGGCACCGACATCTCCCAGTTCCGCGCCTTCAAGACCGCGCAGGATTCGCTCGACTATGAAGCGCGGATCGATCGTGTGCTCGGCATGCTGGAACAATGCCGGGTGCCGACGATTGCCGCCATTGCCGGCGCCTGCACCGGCGGTGGCGCGGGAATCGCTGCCTGCTGCGACATCCGCATCGGCACCGAGGCGACCCGAATCGGCTTTCCGATCGCGCGCACGCTCGGCAATTGCCTGTCGATGTCCAACATCTCACGGCTGGTGTCGCTGATCGGTCCGGCGCGGACCAAGGATCTGATTTTCAAGGCGCGCCTGGTCGAGGCGCCGGAAGCCCTCGCCCTGGGTCTGCTCAACGAGGTGGTACCTGATGTCGCCACGTTGCAGCGCCGCGCCGACGAGACGGCAAAACTGGTCGCAAGCCACGCGCCGATCACCCTTGAGGTGACAAAGGAAGCGGTGCGCCGCATCCGGCGGACGCTCACTCGTGACGAAGGTGAGGATCTGATTCTAAAGGCCTATATGAGCGAGGATTTCCGCGAGGGCATGGACGCCTTCCTCAACAAGCGCGCGCCGAACTTCAAGGGCAAATAACCGCCTGGCAGCAGGTTTTTTGCCTCAGCGGCGCGCGTTCACGCTCGTCACTTTCCAGAGCGTGCAGGAGTGATCGCCGTCGGGACTGGCGACCTCGGCGAGCTTCTCGGCAACGACATCCCGGGTGGTTCTCAGATGATGAAACCAGGCCCGGCCGGATTCTTCAATGGCGAGGAATTGCGGGAAGTCGCCGACGATATCTGCTGTGGACATGATTGAGGGCATCGGCGCCCATGCCTGCAGGCTCTGCATGATATGAAAATCCACCGCGTTGCCTCTGGCGCGCTCGGGATAGTTCAACACCACATCCCAATCCAGCGGAAAGCGGTAGGCCGCGCGGTGGCTCGCATAGGTCGTGCGCGGCAGAAAGACATGGGGAGATTCCGCGATCACCGGCAGATCGCCGCGGACGAAATCGCTCTCGAAATAGGTTCCGGCGCTGTTGGCGCAAGGCGCTTCGCCGTGAGCCGGATTTCTAGAGAGCATCACCACAACTAGAAGCGCCGGCGGGATGACGATCGCGCCTATCGCAAGGCTCGCCTTTATTCCCTGCAGACGATGTCGCGCCAGCCGCACCAGCCATTCGCAGAACGCGACGTGAAGCGCAAAGCCTGCGATCAATTGCGGGGTAAAATAGCGCGGCACGAACAGCGGGAAGGACGCCACCGACACTAGCCACGCGGTCAAGGTGAAGCCAACTATTCCGGTCAGCGCGAGGGCAAAATACCGGTGCGGTTGCCATTCCCGGTCGTGGAGGACGGGCCGGAGCTGGAATCCACCGTGCTTGAGGCAAACGACCGCGGCGCTTGCGAGGCAATACAGCTCCGCCAGCGCAATCCACATCGACCATCGCGTTGCGAACACGCTTTCGAGCAGATCCGGCAGGCCCGGACGGAGAACCCAGATATACGGCCGCCCCACCGCGCTCTGCATGAGAAAGAACGGGGTCCAGATCGCAAGCACGACGATCGCGGGGGCGACGCCAACGGCGATACGTCGCCAATGGCGCCAGCCGTCATGAAGCTGGCTCAGCCCGCCGGCAAGCGCGAAGCAGGCGACATAGACGATCCCAAAGGTGTGCGCCAGCGTCAGTCCGGCATAGAGCAGCGCGAGGATGGCGACGTCCCGGGTCTGGCGGCGTTCGATCACGCGCTGCTGAAACAACAGCGCGAGCGCTGCCATCAGAAAGTACAGCGCATAGGTTCGCAGTTCCAGCGCGACATGGATGACGTTGTCATTTTGCGCGGCAAACAGGAACATGGCGATCCAGCACGCCGTCACTGAAGCGACGCGCCGGCTTGCGCGATAGAGCGCGAAGGTCGCCGCCACTGTCAGTGCGACATTTGCCAGTTTGAGCACCGCAACCGACGACATCGCCTGCGGCATCGCATGGACGACCAACCAGGCGGTGGTCAGGTAAAGCGGCGGGTTGCCGTCGATGCCTGCGACGATTCCGGACCAGAGGCTGGGCAGGCTGCGGGCCTGAAGGAGCGTCATCGTCAGGAGTTCGTCGAGCCACAGCGTTTCGGCCTGCGCCCGAAACGCGAAGATAGCGATCGCGCAACATGCGACCAGCGCACACGCCGCCTTGAGCGGTCGCGTCGCTTGGATTGCGCCGACCTCACTCATGGATGTCTGCGCCGGCAGTGCTGTGGATCGGTTCATGATGCGGATGCGCTCGGGCCTCCAATCCAAGGTCCGCCAATCCGGTAAAGAGCCCGTTAAAAGCGTGGTTGCATCAAGGCGCGCCGACCAGCGCAGGCCTCGCTGTGAGGGTAGATCAACGCCGCTAACGGCTTGCAATCTCATGCGAAAGTCATAGGCAGCAGCTTCAAGGGCTGCTTGAACTCACTGCCGTAACGCTGCATAACAGCCTCATTACCGAATTTCCGGGATAAACAACGACATAGGGAAGAAACGGCGTGCCAAATTTCATGAAGGCCGCGGCCGCATTGGCGGCCGTGCTGGCAAGTAGCCCGGCTGTCGCCGGCTGGGAGCCAACCAAGCCTGTTGAGATCGTGGTCGCGGCCGGCGCCGGCGGCGCCTCGGATCAGATGGCGCGGATGATGCAGGCCGCGATCCAGAAGAACAATCTGATGAAGCAGCCGATGGTGGTGTCGCTCAAGGGCGGCGCCTCCGGCGCCGAAGCCTTGATGTACATGAAGTCCAGCGAAGGCGATCCCAACAAGGTCTTGATCGCCTATTCGCTGATCTACATGCTGCCGCTGTCGGCGAAAATTCCGTTCAACTGGCGTGAGCTGACGCCGGTGTCGGTGGTCGCACTGGACCAGTTCGTGCTGTGGGACAACGCGTCCGGGCCGAAGAGCGTAAAGGAATTCATCGAGGCGGCGAAAGCCGCCAGTTCGCCGTTCAAGATGGGCGGGACCGGGTCAAAGCGCGAGGATCACGTGCTCACCGTGTTCGTGGAACAGAAGACCGGCGCGAAATTCTCCTATCTGCCCTACAAGTCCGGTGGTGAGGCGGCAACGCAACTGGTCGGCAATCACACCGATTCCAACGTCAACAACCCTAGCGAAAATCTCGAGGTCTGGCGCGCCGGCCAGGTTCGCGCGCTCTGCGTGTTCGACAAGGAGCGGATTTCCTACACCACCAAAGTGACCGAGACGCAATCGTGGCACGACATCCCGACCTGCAAGGAGCAGGGTCTCGACGTCCAATATCTGATGCTGCGCGCCATGTTCCTGCCCGGCAAGGTGACGGCGGAACAGCAGGCGTTCTATGTCGATCTGTTCCAGAAGGTGACGCAGACGGCGGAATACAAGGATTACATGGAGAAGCAGGCGTTGAAGCCGATCTTCCTCACCGGCAAGGACATGCTGCAATTCCTCGAGGAGGACGACACGCTCAACAAGTCGCTGATGACGGAAGCCGGATTTGTCGCGAAGTGACCGTCCGGCCTGAAGGCATGTCCAATTCCGAAACCGAAATCGTCGTCGACGATCCGACAGCGCCCGAGGCCGATTCGCCTGCCGTGACCAGCAACCGCGTCGTCGACGTCGCCGTGTCGCTCTCGCTTCTGGCGCTGGCGGCAACGCTCGGTTGGGACAACTGGCGCACCGGCATCGGCTGGGATTCGACAGGTCCGCAAGCGGGTTATTTTCCGTTCTATCTGGCGGTGATCCTGGGCCTCGCCAGCCTCTATGGGCTCGTCGCCGCTTTCCTGTCGCGCAAGGAGGAAGCCGAGACCTTCGTTACCCGCGCCCAAGCCCGCCGGGTGATGGCGGTGTTCGTGCCGACGCTGCTGTTCTGCGTGGTGACGCAATTTCTCGGGCTCTATGTCGCGAGTTTTCTCTTGATCGCGAGCTTCATGCGTCTGGTCGGCAAGATCGCGCTGTGGAAATCGTTGCTCACGGCCTTCGTGTTCACCGCCGCGATGTTCGTGACCTTCGACATCGCCTTCGACGTCATCATGCCGAAGGGGCCGCTGGAGGCGGCGTTCGGATATTAGGATTTTTCAATGGAAGCCTTCGGGTTACTGATGCACGGCTTCGCCGTCTTGTTGACGTGGAAGACGCTCGCCTTGATGATGGTTGGCCTCGTGCTCGGCATTTTCGTCGGCGTGCTCCCCGGCCTCGGCGGCCCCAACGGGGTTGCGATCCTGCTGCCGCTGACCTTCACGATGGACCCGACTTCGGCGATCGTGATGCTGTCATGCATCTACTGGGGCGCGCTGTTCGGCGGCGCCATCACCTCGATCCTGTTCAATATCCCGGGCGAGGCCTGGTCGGTCGCGACCACCTTCGACGGCTATCCGATGGCGCAACAGGGCAGGGCGGCTGAAGCGCTCACCGCGGCGTTTACGTCTTCATTCATCGGCTCGCTGGTTGCGGTGCTGCTGATCACCTTCCTGGCACCGCTGATCTCGTCGTTCGCGCTGAAATTCGGGCCGCCGGAATTCTTCGCGGTCTATCTCTTGACGTTCTGCTCCTTTGTAGGCTTAGGGCGCGAGGCCAAGCACAAGACGGTGATCTCGATGTCGCTCGGCCTGCTCTTGGCCGGCGTCGGCATGGACACGGTGTCCGGCCAGTTGCGGATGACCTTTGGCTCCGGCGAGCTCTTGCGTGGCATCAATTTTCTGGTCGCCGTCATCGGCCTGTTCGGGATCAGCGAAATCCTGCTGACGATGGAGGAGCGGCTGGCGTTGCGCGGACACGCGGCAAGCATCAGCCTCAAGGTGGTGTTGTCGGTCTGGAAGGACCTGCCGAAATACTGGGTGACGCTGTTGCGCTCCTCGTTCATCGGCTGCTGGCTCGGCATTACCCCGGGCGGCGCGATCGCGGCCTCGTTCATGGGATATAATCTGGCAAAACGCTTTTCCAGGGACCCCGAAAGTTTTGGCAAGGGCCGCATCGAGGGCGTGTTCGCGCCGGAGACCGCGGCGCACGCTTCCGGCACCGCGGCGCTGCTGCCGATGCTGGCGCTCGGCATTCCCGGCTCCGGCACCGCGGCGATTTTGCTCGGCGGCTTGATGGTCTGGGGCCTCAACCCCGGCCCGCTATTATTCATCGAGCACAAGGACTTCGTCTGGGGCCTGATCGCCTCGATGTATCTCGGCAATATCGTCGGCCTCGTGCTGGTGCTGACCACGGTGCCGATTTTCGCTTCCATCCTGCGGGTGCCGTTCGCCGCCGTCGCGCCGATGATCGTGGTGTCCTGCGCGATCGGCGCCTATGCGATCCAGAATGCGATGTTCGACATCTGGCTGATGCTCGGCTTCGGCGTCGTAGGCTACGTCTTCAAGAAGATCGGCATCCCCTTGGCGCCGTTCACGCTGGCGCTGGTGCTCGGCAGCCGCGCCGAAGATGCGTTCCGGCTGTCGATGATCGGGGCCGGTGGCGACATGAAAGTGTTCTGGTCGAACGGCCTGGTCGGCTCGATCACCACGCTCGCCATTTTGCTGTTGTTCTGGCCGGTGATCGACAAGGCGTTGGGCGGTATCGGGCGGCTGTTGCGGCCGGCAAAGGTGGCAGGGTAGACGTGCAAACCCGTATTGCGCGAGGATATTCAATAAAATCAATTCCTTACGGAATAGATCGAATTCTGAGGGTAAGGCATTTTCGGGGCTGAATGTGTCCGCCTGTGGCTTTCGCGTGACAGCTTCGGCGAGTCCGCGAGCGTATGATTTCGGCCAGAATCTTTTGATTGCGGGAGTTATGCCATGAAGCGCATTTTGATTGGAATTGCGGCAATTGCCTCGCTGCTTACCACCAGCGCACTCGCCGCCGACCTCGCGGCGCGACCCTACACCAAGGCGCCGCCGCCCCCCGTCGTCCTCTACAACTGGACCGGTTTCTATATCGGCGGCAACGTCGGCTATAGCTGGGGCAGGTCCAGCGACACCTCGACGCTAACCAACGGTGCCGGTACCGTCCTGCTCGCAAGCTCCGACCGCTCCAATCTGGATGGCGTCGTTGGCGGCGGTCAGATCGGCTACAACTGGCAAATGCAAAACTGGGTGTGGGGCCTGGAAGCCGACATCCAGGGCACTGGTGAGAAGGGCAGCCGCCTCTTCACCTGTCCGACCGGTGTCTGCACGCCAACTTTTGGTCAAATTGCGGTCTTCCCCGGCCCCGCCGTGCCAGTTTCCCCGCTGGAGCAGAAGATTGAATGGTTCGGCACGGTTCGTGGCAGGGCTGGCATTCTGGTGGATCCAAGGGTGCTGCTGTACGGCACCGGCGGTCTCGCCTATGGCGAAGTCCGAACCTCCGAGACCATCGGACTGGTGCCGGCTGGGTTCGCCAACACCGACACGCGGGTGGGCTGGACGGCCGGCGTCGGCGTCGAAGGCGCGATCGGCGGCAACTGGACCGCCAAGCTCGAATATCTCTATGTTGATCTCGGCCGGACGTCGGGATCATTCCTGACGACGATCCCCGCATTCGGCGGCGGTTTCCTCTCCAGCAACTTCAGCTCGCGCATCACTGACAACATCCTTCGTGTTGGTATCAACTACAGGTTCGGTGGTGCTCCGGTGGTCGCGAAATACTGAGTGGCGGCGCCGCCTTAAGAAAATGCAAGAAAGCCCCGTTTTACGGGGCTTTTTGGTATTTTAGGCGAACTCGCGGCCGCTCACACCACCTTGGCCTGCCGCAATTGTGCGACCTCATCGGCGTTAAACCCGAACTCGGCCAGCACCTGCTCGGTCTGCTCGCCAAATTCCGGCGGCCGCGCCGCCATGCTGCTCGGCGTGCGCGACAGGGTCACCGGCTGCCCGACCAGGCGGATGTGGCGGTTCTCCTCATTCGGCACGTGCTGGGCGATGCCGAGATGGCGAACCTGCGCATCCTCGAACATCTGGTCGATCGAGTAGATCGGCCCGCACGGCACGCCGGCGGCGTTGAATTCCCGGACCCAGGTCTCGGTGGATTTTTTCTGGGTCAACTTGTCGATCTCGGCATTGAGCGCGTCGCGGTTCTTCGAGCGCGCAGGCGCAGTCGCATAGTCGGGATTGGCAATCAGCTCCGGCGCGCCGACTGTATGCGCGAAGCGTTCCCAGATCCGCCCGCCCGTGGTGGCGATATTGATGTAGCCGTCGGAGGTCTTGAAGACGCCGGTCGGGATGCTGGTCGGGTGGTTGTTGCCGGCTTGCCTGGCGACATCCTTTTCCATCAGCCAGCGCGCGGCCTGGAAATCCAGCATGAAGATCTGCGCCTGCAGCAGCGAGGTTTGCACCCACTGGCCCTCGCCGGAGACTTCGCGCTCCAAGAGCGCCGTGAGGATGCCCATGGCGCAGAACAGGCCGGCCGCGAGGTCGGCTACGGGGATGCCGACCCGCATCGGGCCGCCGCCGGGCGCGCCGGTGATCGACATCAGCCCGCCCATGCCCTGCGCGATCTGATCGAAGCCGGGACGCTTGTGATAGGGGCCGTCCTGGCCGAAGCCGGAGATGCTGCCGTAGACGATGCGTGGATTGATCTGGCGCAGGCTCTCATAGTCGATGCCGAGCTTGGCCTTGACGTCGGGCCGGAAGTTCTCGACCACCACGTCGGCCTTGCTGACGAGACGCTTGAACACATCGAGGCCCCTGGGATCTTTCAGGTTGAGCGTCATCGCCCGCTTGTTGCGGTGCAAATTCTGGAAGTCGGAGCCGTGGCGCGGGCCGCCCAGCTGCTCAGCCCCGGCGTCCTCCAGCAGCGCGTCGATCTTGATGACGTTGGCGCCCCAGTCCGCAAGCTGCCGCACGCAGGTGGGACCCGCACGAACCCGCGTGAGATCGAGCACGGTGAAGCGCGACAGGGCCTGGGAAGCACGCGGGAAGGGCATTCGGGGGCACTCCAGAGAAGAGATTTAGTTGGTATAGGAAACTGCTTGGCTATCGACAATCCCGTGGCTTGAATGCCTGCCAAGCCCAGCGCCGCCGATCCCTGCGCAACCGGAATCTTACGATCCGCTAGCAGCAGCAAGGTCTGGTTGCCGTTGCAGGTCTACCTTCAAAGGCAATTCCTACGTGGGCGATTGATCGCGGCGATACCGCGCTTCCTGTCATAGATATCGCGGCACCGGCAATGGCGTGATCAGCTTTCCCTTGTAACCCTTTGCCCGCAGCTTCGGCGCCAGTTCGGATGCGATGTGCCAGGAGAAGATAATGGCGCAGTCGGGCTGATCCTTGAACATGCGGCTCTCCTCGACCACCGGGATAAGGGTCCCGGGCATGCATTTGCCGATTTTCAGTGAGCCCTCGATCTCGCAGACATATTCGATGATCGCGGAGTCGAGGCCGACGTAATTGATCAGCGTGGAGGCGCGCGACGGCGCGCTGATACCGCAGATGCTTCCACCACTCTCCTTGATCTCGCGGATCATCGCATGAAGCCTGAGCTTGGTCAGCATCACATCGTGGCGAAAGGTGGCGAGGCGTTTGCGCATGGCCTCGCCACGCGGCTCGCTGTCCAGCATCTCACTGACGCTCCCCTGCACAGGCCGCGTGCCCTTTCGCGCCGCGTAAACCCGGATCGAGCCGCCGTGGGTAGGTATCTTGCGCGCATGAAACACCTCAAGCCCGTGCATGGCGAGCAGGTGAGCAAGGCTTCCGACCGAATAGTATCGCAGATGCTCGTGATAGACCGTGTCGTATTGCAGATCGTCGAGCAAACCGATCAGATAGTGCAATTCCGAGATGAACACGCCGTCAGGCGAAAGCATCTCCATGATGCCATCGACGATCGCGTGCACGTCCTCGATATGCGCGAAACAATTGGCGGCGGTCACGACCTTGGCGGCGCCGTGTTTTTCCCTGACTTCACGTCCTACTTCTTTCGAGAAGTAGCGCTGGATCGTGTCGATGCCACGCTCGCTGGCGATCTTGGCGACGTCGGTCGGCTCGATGCCGAGAATGCGGTGGCCGCCCTTCTGGAAGTTCGAGATCAGCGTGCCGTCGTTCGATCCGATATCGACCACGAGGTCGTCCCTGGAAAGACCAAGCATCTTCGAGGACTCCGTATAAAGCTCCGCAAAATTGTCGCGCAGGATCCGCGTCATGCCGCTGGTGTAGGGATACTCGGGCGGAAAGATGATCACGGGATCGACGGCGAGGCCAAGCTGAACCAGTTCGCAGTTCGGGCAACGCAGCAGGTTGGTTGGAAACCAGGGTTGCTGACGCTGAACCTCTCCGATTCCGACCATCTGGTTGACCGGCGGCATGTAGCCGAGCGAGAGCACGGTTTCGAGCGAGCCGTGTCCGCAAATCTGGCAACATTCGACCGGCACGCTTGCTCCGGTCCCGGCAGCGCGGGCAACCTTTACGGGAACCATAACGATCTCCTTGGGTAGCAGCGGGTCAGGCCCGTGGCGCGAGTTCAGCATGCGCCCAATACCAGTCGACCGTGGCAGGTAGACCAGCCGCGAGCGGCACCCGAGGCGAATAGCCGAGCTTGCCAAGCTTCGCAATGTCCGGGCAGCGGCGTTCAGTGCCGCCCTGCGGCGCGGGCCCCGGTATCAACTCGATCTCGCGGCCGACATGCGCCGCGACGCGCCGGGCGAGATCCGCGATCGTGATCTCCTCGGTCGTGCCGACATGGTAGATGCCGAGATGCTCGCCCTTTGCGCGCATCACCATGACCCCCGAGATGAGATCGTCGACGTGGCAGAAGCTGCGGGTTTGGCTGCCGTCGCTCTGCAGCTCGAACGGCAACTTGCCGGCGGGGTGCTTCGCGGCGAGTCCCTTCAGGCGGAGCGAGAATTGCGGGATGACATGTTCGAAGCCCATATCGGGGCCATAGACATTGTGTGGCCGGAAGATCAACACGCGATCGAAGAACTTTCGTCCATAATTGATGATCATCAGCTCGCTGATGATCTTGCCGCCACCGTACGAATAGCGGGGGTTGGTCGGATCGGGCACCAAGAGCGGGGCGTGCTCGTCGGTCGGGATCTGCGGTGGGGTCTGGTAGACTTCCGAACTCGACGCCAGAACCAGGGAGCCGACGCCCTCGCTGCGGCAGGCGTCGATCACGTTGACCATGCCCTTGACGCCGACATCGAGCACGAGCTCGGGAGCGCTGTAGAAAAACTCGGTGCCGTTGACAAAGGCGAGATGATTCACTTCGTCCATACCCCGGACCGCGCGCGCAACGAGTGCAGGGTCGCGAATATCTCCGGCGATGAATTCGATATCCTTCGCGACCTCTTTCAGCCGGCGCGGTGCGCCGCGGGAGTTGTCGTCGAGGACGCGCACCGAATGTCCGTCCTTGAGCAACGCTATTACCAGCGCCGACCCGATGAAGCCGCTGCCGCCCGTGACTAGTATGGAACTCACAATCGCCTTTCCATGATTTCCGGCCCCGTCTCGAGCCAGCGGCCGAGATCATTTGCACGACGGGCCATATCGAGCAAGACTTGAACACGCAAGCCCTGGACGAAGGAGGCCGAGGTCACCTGGCCAAGTTCGACGCCATCGAGAAAGGCCGCCGCCAGGCGGGACACAGGTGCGATCCGTCCGTCCGACGGAAAGGCGAGATCCACCTCGTCCACGACTTCGATCGGGGTCATGACGCCTGCTGGCCGGCGTCCGACATTCAAGGCGAAGCCGCGCATGTAGTCCGCCGTGTCATTGACCAGCGTCAACGTTCCGTCCTCGCCATAGAATTCAAGTCGATGGCCCGATCCCAGATAGGACGCGCAGCTCATCGCAAGGTTGCCGGCCGCGCCCGATCGAAACATCATGCTGATGCCGGCAGTTGTTTCTAGCGCCGGCTCGTCGGGCAGACCGGACAGCCGCGTCGACATCCCGACAATCGGACCGCAAAACCATTCCAGGTAATGGAAGCAGTGGCTGACAAAATTGCCCAATACACCCCCGCCGTCAGCGCCAAGCGTCTTCCAGTTTTTGAGACGCATCCGCGTGCTGTAGTTCTCGACGTTCCAGTTGACTTCGACATGGCGCAGTCGGCCGATCGCGCCCTGATCGAGCAGGGCCTTTGCCTTGCGCCACGCGAGAACCTCGCTGAAGTTGAAATCCACCATGGCCGTGCGTCCACTTGTCTCTGCCGCGCGCGTCATGGCTTCGGCGCCTGCCAGATCGGCCGCCATCGGCTTTTCCGCAAATACCGGCTTGCCCAGTTCAAGGGCTCGAATGGCGATCGAAGGCTGCAGGCTAGGTGTGGTCGCAATCGCAACGGAGTCGACATCAGGATGTTCGACGAGCTGTTTCCAATTGCCGAATGCGCGTGGAATATTTGCTGCACCCGCAAGTTCCGCCGTCCGCGCTGCGTCCCGTCCGGCCAGTGCTACGACTTCGCAGCGCGGGTCCAGGCGGAACGCGGGCAGCAGTACCAGACGACCGTAGTTACAACCGACAATTCCAATTCGAACCAAGGAAACTCCAGGCGGCTAATGGCGCGTTGGCTTGCGCGATTGGTCTTGAACGACCCGGCCGGAAGGTCGCCGGGATCATCGCAATACGATGAATGATCTCAGCTCCGCAAGCAGCAGCGCGCCGAGATGCAGTTGCGAGACGAATTCACCCGACCTGATCATGCCCGCAAGCTCGGAGGCCGTCACCAGACTGACGGCGATTCCGGGCTCGGGCACAAAGTCGTCAACGCGCTCGCCGGTTTCCGAGAAGAAGGAATGAATGCGGTTGCTGAGGCGTCCGCTGCACGGGGCCGCCGTCCCCAGCGGGTAAATGGCGCGCGTCGGGTACCCGGTCTCCTCGAGCAATTCGCGTCGGCAGCCTTCGGCGAGATCCTCGTTCGGTTCGGCAAGGCCGGCCGGCAATTCCCACGTGAAGGATTCGAGCGCGGGGCGATACTGCCGGACGATCGGGAAGTGCCCGCTCGGCGTTCGCGCCACGATGGCGAGGTAGTCCCGTTGTTGGACGGCATGATAAATCTCGCTCGGGCCGCCCGGCGCCAACTCGATTTCCCTGGCGATGAGATCGACCCACGGCGATACCGTGACGGTCTGCCGGGATTTTATCTTTGGCCATTCCTCGGACATGGGTTAGGCGGCCTGTATCGGTTTGGATTGCATGGCGACCGTTTCCGGGGACCGGCGAAGATAGGTCGTAGCGAACGCATACCTGAACCATCGCAGATACGCGGGCAACCATTTCAGCACGCGAAACCGGCTCGCGCCGTGCTGGCGTTCGAACCAGCGCGCCGGGACCTCGCCGATGCGCCAGCCCAGCCGATGAGCTTTGACCAGCAATTCAATGCTGTAGCAGAAACCCTGATCCGACTCGATCTTGATCTCTTCGATCACCCGCCGGGAGAACATGCGAAAGCCGCTGGTTGGGTCCCTGGTCGGAAGCGCTGCAAAATTGTGGAGCGTAAAGGCCGCCGTCCGCACCAGCACGGCCTTGAGCCAGGGACATCCTTGCATCGTACCGCCAGGCAAGAAGCGGCTAGCGCAGACGACGTCGCATCCGTCCCGCACCAAAGCAGCCATACCGTCAATGATGCCGGCATTGAAATCGTCGTCGGCCGGGTACACCACGACGACGGGAGCCGTGCTGGCGGCAAATCCGGCGAGCACCGCACGATGGGCGCCGCGGCCGGGATTGCGAATGAAGACGACATCCAGACCCTTGTAAACGTCGGGGTTGTTGCGCACAGCGGGCAAGGTGTCGTCGTCCTCGGCGTCATAGCAGATCAGCACGCGCGTCGGCGTCTTGGCCTCACGCGCCAGCGCGCCGAGCGTTGCGAGGATATTCGCACCCTCATTGTACACGGGAATGATGAGGTCGATCTTTAGGTCCATCACATCTGCTCGTGATCGCCGATCGGGTCTTGCACCATGCAGCTGGTCACCGATCTCCGGCGGGCCGATTCAGATCGACGGCACCAACGTGCAATCGGCGAAGTTGGAAGCGTTTTTCCAGCATTCCCCAGACATCGATCACCGGCTTGCCCTTCAGGTCGGCAGTCCGATAGATGCCATGCGGTGTGCAGAGGATGAGTATGTCGCTGCGGGCAACGACATCGTCGAATGGCAACAGATCGGGGTCGGCGGTAACGAAAGGATCAGTTGTGAGAACCTCGCGCGCGTAGCCGTTCAGGACCTTCTTGAACTTGTAGCTTAGCGACGCTCGGACATCGTCGATCTCCGATTTGAACGCCATGCCCAGCAAGCCAACCGTCATCCTGCCGAGATCGTAGCGACGACGGAGATCGTCGACGACGTGCAGCGGCAGCCCTTCATTGACCAGCATCGCCGCGTTGCCGAGGCTGAACTCGTTACGGGCGAACGCCGTCAACTGCATCGTGTCTTTCATTAAGCACGGGCCCGCAGCATATCCGGGGCTCGGGATATTCCTAGCGCGCGGATAATTGTGCTTCATCGCCTGCAGAATGCGCTGATAATCGAGACCGGCGGACTTTGCGATCAGATAGAACTGATTAGTGATAGCGAATTCGATGTAGCGGTAGGCGTTGCCGAACAATTTGGCAAATTCGGCCTCGATCGGATCCAGCACGACGATTTCCGGGGCGATGATACGAAACAGCGCCGCTGCTTCTTCCGCTGCTTCAGCTGACGTGCCGCTGACGATCTGCGGCATTGTGGCTAGCTCCTCGACGCCGTGACCTTGCACGATCCTCTCGGGACAGAACGCGACCTTGAGGCTGCGGCCTTTGCGAACAAGGTACGCATTGATCCAATCGGTGGTGCCGGGATAGAGCGTCGAACGCAGCACCAGCAGCTGTCCGTCGCGCAGATGCGGGAGGAGAACGTCAATGCAGTCCTGGACGACCTGGCGTTTCGGATTGAGAAATTCATCGACCGGCGTGCCGATCGTGACGATTACCGGTCCCGAACCGGAAATGTCGCCGGGCTTGCTGGTGAAGGCCAGGCGCTTGTTGCGCAGCGCATCTGTCAGCAGTTCTCCGGCGCCATGCTCTATAAAGGGTAGGCGACCGCTTTTCAGCGCGGCGAGGCTGTCGAGGTTCAAATCGTTGACGTTGACGCGCAGGCCCTTTGCCGCAAACGACAATACCAGCGGAACGCCCACATGTCCCGCGCCGCCTACAATAGTGAGATCTGCCGTTCCGGCGTCGGTCCGGCTGGCGGCTTCAGGAAGTTCAGCAATTGTCACGGCTTCTCACCATAAGTCAGGACGAATGAGCGCAACGGCTTCATCAAATCCGGCGCGAACACCACGCGGTCGATGGCATTGTAGGCCGGCAACAGCCAACGCAGCTTCGACGAAGCAAGGTATCGATAGTTCAGGTCCGAGATATAATCGGTATTGACCTTGAACCCGGTGGATTTGAAGACGGCCGAAATCTGGCGCGCAAGCAGAGGCCGCTCGTTCTCTGTCACGCCGACCGAGCTGTAGAGCAGCGAAGAACGATCACGGTACAGATACATGAATGGGTTCATGCGGTTGGGATCGAACGCGGCGAACGAACCGCCCGGCTTCAACACCCGGAATGTCTCCGCCACGCAGCGCGCGGGGTCGGGAAGGTGATGCAGCAACCCGCTGAGTAGGATGCCGTCGAGGCTCGCGTCGGGAAACGGCAGATGTTCGACATCGCCTTCGAGGAAAGTGACGTCAGGATAGTTGGCCTGACCCAAGGCTACGAGCTTCGGGCTGAGGTCGAGCCCGACCGCATCGAAACCCCGCCGATGCAACAGATTGGTGAAGACCCCCGAACCGCAGCCGAGGTCGGCGACGCGTGCGCCAGGCTGCCATTTCGCTAGCCGTATACACGTGCCGATCAGCCGCAAATTGCTCTCGGGCGTGAAAACGTCATAGCTGTCCGCGGCGGCGTGACCGTCGAAGAACGCGATTTCCTTTTGCTTGTCTTGGGAGGATTCGATCATTCGGATGCCTAGCGCAAGACCATGGCCCAACGGCGCAACGAGCGGAGTTGACGCCCACCCAAGAAATCGTCGAATGATGTTTTGCCCGTTAAAATCGATCCAGCCGATGGCGATCTTGTCCGAAAAGGCTTAATGCAATGCTACATTTTGTCGGCACGACCGTCAAACGCACAGGCCAAAAGGCGACGGAACCGCGGACGCCCTCACGGGTCAGTCGTCGCTCCTATCCGGGCATGGCACTGTTCGGCCGGGTGGCGGACTCGTTTCCCCTCCAAGATACGAACTTGTACCCACCAGTACCGTACGTGAGGCGGCAAATTCTTCGCGGCAGCGCGACCAAACCGATTTCCCACTGATCCGGAAACTAGAGCTTTTGTGTTGAGTTAACCTCTCCCTAGACCACAAAAAGTAACGTGCGTAACAGGGGAAGATACATTCGTAACGGATAAAGCGACGGCTTGGTCGGAAGACCGCGCCGCACGGGAGACCACATCCTATCGAGGAGGTGGTGCTGGAGACAATTTCGCGGCGTAAGATTGCGATCCGGTTTCTGCCCCGCCGGCGATGTCGATGATCGACTTGGCGAGCTGGTTGGGTCGCTAAGGCGTTTGGGGGTCATCTGCTTTTGCTTTCCTCCAGGGCCCTGAGTCGGTTATTGATGATGTCTAAGATGACCTTGGAAAAGTGATGCGGTGAATCCTCTGCCCATAGCGCCATTGGCACTATGGCTTGGCGCAAGAGCTCCAAACTTTCGATTTTCCGATCGATGTTGGGATTGAACGCCAAAAATTCGTCGATCCGTTGGGCGGCAACGGCTACTCCGGCTGGATCATCCAACGTGACTAGAAGCGCCAAAGAATCGAGGCTTCGCGGATTGTCATGAAATATCTGACCATTTCGGGATGCGTGACGGTCACCGGCCCGCCCGCCTCGATCTGAGCCTTGAATTTCGGCACTACAGACCCGTTCGACGCCAGCACGTTGCCGAATCTCACGGAGATCAGACGCATCCGCGGCTTACCGTCCGGCTGAGAAGCCTGGTCGTGATCGAGCGCCTGGCAATACATCTCGGCAAAGCGTTTGGTGAGGCCCAGCATCGAGACCGGCTCGATCGCCTTGTCGGTCGAGATCATCACCATCGCCTCGGCACCCGCCGCCAACGCCGCATCGGCGACATTGATCGATCCGAAAATGTTGGTCTTGACGCCCTCGTTCCAGTCGCGTTCCAAAATCGGCACATGCTTGAGGGCCGCGGCATGAAACACGATATCCGGTCTGAACTCATTCATCAGACGGAGCATGCGCTCGCGATCGCGAATATTCGCAATTCGCCCCTCGATCACAGCACTGGTCCCGTGGGCCGCAAGGGCTTCCGTGACAGCATAGAGCGCCGGCTCGGAATTCTCGATCACCTGCAATCGCGCGGCGCCAAATGTCACGACGCGGTCGCAGATCTCCGAACCAATTGATCCGCCTCCGCCAGTGACGATGACCGATCTGTTTTTCACCAGAGCTTCAAGGCGCGCGTAATCGATCTTTTCGCTGGCACGGAGCAACAGGTCTTCGACGGCGACCGTCATCAACCGCGGCGCATCCCCGCTCTCCAGCGATGGAAGCCTGCTCACAATCAGTCCAAGCCGGCGCGCCCGCATCAGCACAGCTTCGGGGCGCGCCTCGGGGTCGAACGCCGACGGCGTCATAACCACGCGCGTGATTGACTTGTTGCGCTTTGCGAAATCGCTAATCACGTCCTCGATATATATATATCGTCGATCCCGCCCAGCACCGGAATATTCCGGATCGCGTGGCCTCGATCGGCGCTCGAGGGCGACAGCAGCCCGACCTGCCAGATCCGCTTGACGGCGCCACTTTCAATTCCACGCAGAAGAATTTCAGCATCGGCCGCACGGCCGATCAGGAGGGTCGGCGACGCATCCTCCACCCTCGCGTGATGACGCACGCGCGTATAGCGAAAATAACGATAGGCAAAGCGCAAGGCGCTCAGAAAGAACACCTCGAGAAACCAGTACAGCACAATGGTAGTCCTGCCGAGGAAGAACGTGCCTTTAACATTTGGTGCGACGAAGATGTAATCCAGCACCAGCAGCGCGACCGTCAAGGCCGTTGCCGCGCGCAGAATATTCAACGCATCCGGCAACGAAATAAATCGCCATTTCGTGGTAGTCAAATGGAAGACGTAGCAAACGACAACACTGAACGCGATGAAATACGGCAGGATACGCAGCAGCAGTGGCAGCCGCTCGGTAAAAAGATCGCCCTCGAAGCGCAGATAGAAACTCGCGAAAACTGCGAGCGCGGTCGCTAGCGCATCATGAATTGCGATCAGCAAGTTACGGCAGGTCAAATTTGAAAGACGCACCATTATAAGGCCAAGAGCTAAGGTGTCGGCATTTTTCGATAATGCTCAGAGTTGTCGATAGCGTATCTCGCGCTTGCACGCCACATTGGCGTACCATTTTTTCTGAGAGAGTCTTCCGGCAACAAAGCTGGGCCTATACACCTCTCAACTATCGACATCCTTCCGTTGGCCTGCTAGCTCGCTAACGATGCCAGAGAGGTTCGGCCTTGATCGAAGAGCCAGTACCAGTAGATGAGCGCGGCACTGGTGCAGCTCCGGCGAGTGCTTCGGGACCAAGCCACGCGCGAAGCCCGTATACCAAACGCGCTCGGGGCTTTGATCGGTGCAATTTGATCGCTGAAATGGACACGGTAAAGAGCAATTCTGATCTGATAGGAAGCTCCGCGTGGAATGCGAGTGCCTTTCTCGTAGGCGTGGGATTAAATTTGTTCATTCTTCCGTTCGTCCTGTTCCGGTTGGGGGCGACCGTGTTCGGTATCGCTGGTTTGGTGACGGCGTGCATTACGCCGGCATTGGCGTTCAGTAACGCTCTTGCGTTATCGACGACGCGGGAACTGGCGCACCGGTTGGCGCCGAGCGAGCGTGATGATGCGCGCCGCTTCTTTGCGACTGCGCTACTGCTGGCGGCCGCAGGAGGTTTACTGATCGCGATGATACTTGCGCTGGCCGGGCCGCTGCTTGCACGTCATGTCTTTAATCTGGACGGCGACCTGGCCAGCGATCTTACGCTTGCATTTGCGTTCGGTGCGGGTGGATGGCTATGCCAGTGTATCTCTGCGGTTTTTCTTGCCCTTTTTACCGCGCGTCAGGACTATGCGCGGCTCGCTTCGATTAGCGTCGTGAGTGCGGTTGTTTCGACCTCATCGATGTTGGTGCTTATACCGCGCTGGCCACAGGCATCGACGTTTCTTGGCTGTCAGGCCTTGGGCTTTGCCACGGGGGTCCTGGTGTCATTCGCGCTTTCGCGCCAGGTGGTGGGTGAATGGGTAGCGCGCCCCGCGCTTCATCGCGGGCCACTTGGCGGTCTTATTAATCTGGGAGTCTGGCAGTTCGCCGCTCAGGGTGGCGGCCTGATCGCGGGTCAGGCGGACCGATACCTGCTTGGTGCGTTTCTCGCACCGCAATTCGTCGGGTACTATACAATCGCCCAGCGTCTCGAGGAAGCAATATATATCGGCATCTTGAAGATCGGTGAAATCCTGTTTCCGTATTTTAGTTCTCTGCATAAGGAATCGAGCGATCGAATAGCCGACCTGCTGTTTCGCTCGTCCTGGGTACTGAATCTTTTGGCGGCTACTGCACTCGGTGCACTCATCCCTGTTGCCGGCCCGCTGCTTCACGCTTGGACGGGAAAAGAAGTCGCTATCGAGACCCAGGGACTGCTTGTCGTGCTAGCTGTCGCAGGAATGCTCGGATGTGCCTCGAACGTATTCGCGTACTATCTTGTGGCCAACGGCCGGTCACGCTCCAACGCCTTGATCGCGATGGTGACGGCCGTGGTTACGCTTGCCACAAGCGCCCTGACGCTGCCTTACTTTGGATGGCAGGCGGCGGGCTGGAGCGCCTGTATCGGTATGATGGCGCAGATTGTCGTCACGCTGGCCTTGCTGCGGCAAAGCTTTCGCCAGTCGGACATGTGGCCTCGCGTGGTTCACTTTGTGTTACAGCCGCTGGGAACCGGGATCGTGACGGCGATCGCATTGCGCTATTTTGCGGCCGAACGATTATTCGAGCAGGTCCCGCATTGGTGGTTCATTGGGGTGTCGTATGGCTTGGCGGCGTGCATCATCTTCGTTGTTGTCGTCGCAGTTTCGAGTATCGGTCCGTACGGTGGGACGTGCTGGCGGGATCTGCGGGTGATTGCCAGCCGTTTCCTGCCTAGGAGAGTCATTTAATCATGTGCGGAATTGCCGGTATCGTTAACATTCGCGGCCAATCCGTAGAGCCGGCCGAAATCGAGCGCTTGACGAACCTGGTGGCTCATCGCGGCCCGGACGGCGCCGGACACTGGTTCAGTGCGGATCGGAACGTCGCTCTCGGTCACCGGCGGCTAGCGATCATCGATCCCGGCGCGGGCGGTTACCAGCCCATGCTGTCCCACGACGGCCGTCACGTGATCGTCTACAACGGCGAAATCTATAATTTCCTCGAGCTCCGCCGCGAGCTCGAAGCATTGGGTGCGAATTTCCGGACCGAGTCGGATACCGAGGTCATTCTGGCGGCGTGGCGTGCATGGCAGGAGGGGATGCTGTCCCGCTTCAACGGGATGTGGGCGCTGGCGATATTCGACACCGAGACGAAGGAATTATTTCTCGCGCGGGACCGTTTCGGCATCAAGCCGCTCCTTTACGCGCAGTCGCCGGAACGTCTCGTGTTTGCGTCAGAGCATCACGCCCTAGTGCAAAGCGGATTGATTACGACTTCGCTTGACATCGATGTGGCGCGGAGGTTGATGCTCGATGCCTTCGGTATTGAAGGCAGCGAACGTACCCTCTGCCGCGAGGTGCGCCGGCTGCAGGCCGGGCATTTCATGAGGCTGCGGCAAGGCCGGCTGGAGATCCGGCGCTGGTGGTGTACGCTCGATCACCTGCCGGATGTGCCCAGCACCGAGACCGAGCGCGTTGAGCGCTTCGGCGAGCTATTTCGCAACGCCGTCGCGCTGCGAATGCGCAGCGACGTTCCGATCGGAACCTGCCTGTCGGGCGGCTTTAACTCATCCGCCGTGATCTGCTCGATGGCGGCGCACGACAAAGCAGGGATGGGACCACGCGACAGCGCCGCCTGGCGCCACGCGTTTGTCGCCGCGTTCCCGGGAGCCTCAAACGACGAGCGGCCGATGGCGGAGGAAGCGGCAGCATGGGCGGGCGTCCATCCGACGATCTTGGAAGTCGGTCGCCAGGATGCCTTGACGGAGCTCGAACGAATCCTTGAGGACAGCGATGACGTTTATATTTCGCTGCCGAGCGCCCCGTGGCTGCTGTACCGCGAGCTTCGCCGGCAGAAGGTGCTGGTTTCGCTCGATGGCCACGGCGCCGATGAGTTGATGGGCGCCTATCAGCAAGAGAATCAATCCGCAGCATTTCGCCTGAAGAATATTCTGGCGGGAGTGGCCTCCAATTCGCCGTTGGCGAGGCGGTCCGTCGACATGCTGCGCGCAATAACGGTCAAAGCCCAGGGACATTACTTCTTGCGCGGCGGGCCGGGCGCCGTGCCGGCGCAACTAAGCCTTGTCGGTGACGATGATGCGCTTCCGCGCGAATGGGGCGCGCTGAACCGGCGGCTGTATCGGATGTTTCACAGCACTGTGCTGCCAACCATTCTGCGCAATTTCGATCGTGCCTCGATGGCGCACGGCGTTGAGGTGCGAATGCCGTTCATGGACTGGCGACTCGTCACCTATACCATGGCGCTTCCGGAAGCGAGCAAGTCATCCGACGGCTATACCAAGATGATCGCACGACGGGCGATGGCGGGTCGGATGCCCGAGTCCATCCGCATGGGCCGCCGCAAGGTCGGCTTCAATTCACCGATGCCGGAATGGCTGAACGGACCGCTTTCGGGCTGGACAGCCTCCCTGCTCGATCGGAAGGTTTCGGCATTCGCCGAACTCGTCGATGAGATCAACCTGCGCAAGACGGTCGACCGTCTGACCGCGTCGAAGACGTGGGACTGGGAGTCGGTCGGACGAATATGGCCCTATCTGAACATTAAGTGGATGATGGCAAGGTTTGCGTAAGACATGCGTCTTTTCCAAAATAGCGGGCTCTATCCGTCGTATCTGGTTCGTCTCAATATGTTGGCGCCGAAAACGCTCGGTTTTGAAGAGCGTCGTCGTATCTTCCTGGAAGATCGATTTGGCGCGTTGCATTTCTTGCAGCCTGTGCTGAACGGCGATGCGGATGCATTCTTCACTAATGGCGACGACCATATCTTGCAGCGGCAATGGGCGCGCGAATACGGAATTCGCGCCGAGGCCCCGCTTGAAGATATTTTGCTCGCGCAGATCGAGCACCATCGATCCGAGGTTTTCTATAATCTCGATCCCGTGCGTTATCCGAGTGCTTTCGTTCGCAAGCTGCCCGGATGTGTCAGAAAAGCAGTTTGCTGGCGCGCGGTGCCATCGGGGCAGGCGGATTTGACCGCCTATGACGCAGTGTTTGGAAATTTCCCGTCGATTTTGGATTTCTGGCGCCGCAAAGGATGCCGAACCGCGGTATTCTTCCCAGCGATCGATCCAGTAATGGTAGAGTATGGACACGGTGAGCGGCCCATCGATGTGCTTTTTGTCGGCGGATACTCCCGACATCATTCAATACGCGCAAAGGTTCTTGAACAGGTGGCGAAGCTCGCTGACACTTGGCAAGTGATCTATTGCCTCGATGCGTCGCGCCTGACGCTGCTCGCGGAAAGTCCACTCGGCCGCCTTCTGCCCATGCAAAAGCATCGCCGCCCCGCTGCGATTGCGAAAATCGCCAAGCCCCCAGTTTTTGCTCGGCAGCTCTACGATTTGATTGGAAGATCGAAGATCGTGCTGAATGGCGCCATCGACATCGCCGGTCCGGATCGGGGAAATATGCGCTGTTTTGAGTCGATGGGTTGTGGTGCACTGCTGGTGTCCGACGCTGGCAACTATCCCGACGGTATGAGGGCGGGCGAAACTATGGAAACCTACAATTCTGCGGACGATGCGTTGGAGATAATTTCGGAGTGCCTCCGTAGTTGGCCGCGCTCGGCAGAAATAGCCGCTCGGGGAAGGAGCCAGATTTCGGAAATTTATAGTAAGTCCTTGCAGTGGAGCCAGTTTGTTGGTCGCGTCGCGCAGGCTTAGCAGTGCTAGAGCGTTGCGGATATCCAAGCAATTCAGACTGCGCGCGTCTCGGGTTGGACAGGTAGGTAATGCGAACGGATGAACCATCTCATCGGATAAAATGGATGCTCGGGAAAGCGGTGCGTCCGATCCTGAGAATGCATCGGCGGATCAATATCGATCTTATCGCTCAACAATTAATTGGTCGAGCAACTTGTGAGCTACAGCAAGGGGCGACGTTGAGCCGGACCGCCAAAGTCAGGAATGCCCGCGGAGATAGCAGCAAAATCGCCGTGGGATGTCATACGCATGTGCTCGGCGAACTATTTACCTTTGCGCATGGCGGCGAGATCAAGATCGGCGAATGGTGCTACATAGGCGAAGGAAGCCGCATCTGGTCGGCCGCCTCAATTGAGATTGGCGATCGCGTACTTATTTCGCACTCGGCGAATATCTTCGATAGTCTGACTCATCCGCTCCAGGCGGCGGCGCGCCACGCGCAGGTCAAACAAATCTTCGAGCAGGGCCACCCACTCAAGGTCTC
This sequence comes from uncultured Alphaproteobacteria bacterium, assembly GCA_963769365.1. GTDB lineage: Bacteria > Pseudomonadota > Alphaproteobacteria > Rhizobiales > Xanthobacteraceae > Bradyrhizobium. Next base: position 65,304 of record CAVYLU010000004.1, read on the forward strand.
GCTCGACGAGAGTGCGGTGAAAATTCGTGATGATGCGTGGATTGGCGCGGGCGCAATGGTTTTGCGCGGCGTAACAGTGGGCGAAGGCGGAATCGTCGCCGCAGGCGCCGTTGTCACGAAAAATGTTCCGCCTTACTCCATTGTGGCAGGAAATCCTGCGGTCTTCGTCAGGGAGTTGTCGCCTGATGAACGTTGAACCTGAAATCTCGACTTGGGAATCCGCCGTAATCTGGCTTCGTAACCAGCCAGCGCGGCGGCAATTGGTTCTCGACGCGTTTTATGACGACCCGTTGGTCGCGGCGGCCGAACGCTATCGAGGAAGCGGCGAATGGCAAGCGGTTTCAAAGCTACTGCGCGGCCGAACGGGAAAAGCGCTCGACGTGGGCGCTGGACGCGGAATCGCAAGCTATGCGCTCGCACGAGAAGGATTTGAGGTGATCTCGCTCGAGCCGGATCCCAGCGCTATCGTGGGCGCCGCCGCAATCCGTGCGATGGCGGCCGAAGCCGCGCTGCCGATCAAGGTGGTTGAGGAATTTTCGGAACGTCTGCCGTTTCCCGACGGCGCTTTCGATCTTGTCTTTGCTCGGGCCGTCCTCCATCACACCCGCGATCTCGACCTTGCGTGTTGTGAAATGTTTCGCGTGCTTCGACCCGGAGGTATCCTCGTTGCGGCGCGCGAGCATGTGATCAGCAAGGAAGCAGACCTCGGTAAATTTCTTGAGGGGCACCCACTGCATCATCTTTACGGCGGCGAGCATGCTTATCGTCTCGATCGCTATACTGGCGCGTTGAAAGCTGCGGGCTTTAGCCCCCTAGAGGTTTTGTCGCCGCTGAGGAGCCCGATCAACCTTTTTCCCCACACGATCGACAGTCTGCGCGATGCCGTCGTGGACAAGCTCTCACAGAAAATTCCCGCCAAGCCCTTGTGGCGTGTGGCGCTTGGCTCCGATCGGATTTTCGAATCGCTCCTTTCCGTCGCCGAGCGCTTCGATAATCGGCCAGGAAGGCTTTATTCGTTTGTCGGCCACAAGGGTGCGTCATGACCGTCTGGATCACCGGCGCCAACGGTTTCATCGGCCGCTATCTGGTCCGCCAATTAGCGGACGCCGAAGCGGTCCACGGCCTCGGTCACGGGGCGTTCGAAGAGTCCGATCGACGCCGTCTCGGGCTTCAGACCTGGCTGAATGGCGAGATCGACGCGGCCAATCTCAACGCGCTTCTGGTTGCGCATGGCCCGCCATCAAAGGTTTTCCATCTCGCCGGCGGGTCCTCGGTCGGATTGTCGATCGAACTTCCACTGGAAGATTTCTCGCGGACCGTCGCGAGCACTGCCAGATTGCTTGAATGGCTTCGCAGTTCTGCGCCGGCCTGTCTCTTGGTCGTGACGTCGAGCGCTGCCGTCTATGGTGCCGATCACGTCGGCCCCATCGCCGAAAATGCAACGCTGGCGCCGATGTCGCCCTATGGTCATCACAAGCTGATGATGGAGCAGTTGTGCGAAAGCTATGCGCTGAGTTTCGGTCTCCGCAGCGTGGTCGTGCGATTGTTCTCGGTCTATGGCGCGAATCTGCGTAAGCAATTGCTTTGGGATATGTGTTCCCGTCTGAGCCAGGGCGGCCCGCCGCTCTTTCTTGGCGGCACCGGCACCGAGACGCGGGATTGGACCGACGTGCGCGACGTGGTGCGGTTGCTCGCGAGGCTCGGGGACCTGCTGCCCGAGGAGCACTATCGCGTCATCAATGGCGGGTCGGGCAGGGCAATACGCGTGGCTGACATCGCCGAACTGCTGGTCAAGAATTTCGGGCTTGCGACAACCGTGAGTTACTCCGGCGTTGCCCGGCGAGGCGATCCGCACAGTCTTCTGGCCGACGACAGCGCTCTGCGCCATCTGGGATTCGAATGGCGGATTCCGGTGGAGCGGGGGATCGCCGACTATGTGAATTGGTTCAAGGGGCAGGCGCGTGGGTGACCATGCTCCGCTCCGCGTCGCATTCACCCATATCTCGCGCCGGCTCTGGGCGGGTGGTTACAACTACCAGAGCAATCTTTTTGTGGCGCTCGATCGGTATTGCCCAGGCGACATTTCGCCCGTCCTGTTTGCCGGACCACATGATGCCTCTTATGAGGTTGCCGCGCTGGCCGGCATCCCCCGCGTTGAAGTTGTGCAGTCGCCTGGATTCGATCGGCGCATTACAGGCCTGGTGAGCGCAGTCGCGCTTGGAGTAGACCGTTCGGCCGTCGCCGCGTTTCGTGCCGCCGACATCGACGTGGTGTTCGAAGCCGCCCGGTTTTTCGGCTGGCGTTTGCCATTTCCCACGGTTGCTTGGTTTCCTGATTTCCAGCATCGCAGGCTGCCGCATCTTTTCTCCCGGACGGCACGATGGCGGCGGGATTTCGGCTTTCGCGCGCAAATCGCCTCAGGTCGAAGCGTCTTGTTGAGCAGCAACAGTGCTCTGCGCGATCTTCGGGAGTTTTATCCGGATTTGGCGAACGACGTCTCTGTGGTGCAATTCGCAAGTGAGCCGCCGGCCAGCCTGTTCGTGGCGGACCCCTTTGAGGTTCTCGCGCAATACAGTTTGCCGTCAAAATTCTTCTACCTGCCGAATCATCTCTGGCGTCACAAGAACCATCAGATTGTGATCGATGCGCTGGCGCTCCTGAAAGAACGTGGCCTGGACGTCGTTGTCGTCGCTTCCGGGAGCCTCGAGGATCCGCGGGAGCCAGGTTATTTTGACAGCATCGGGAGACAGATCAAGACACGTGGTCTAGATACCAATTTTCGCCACTTGGGGATGATTCCGCTCGGCCACGTCTACGCGCTGTTGCGTACGGCGGTCGCGCTGATCAACCCGTCAAAATTTGAAGGTTGGAGCACGACTGTCGAAGAGGCAAAGTCCTTCGGTGTGCCGACGGTTTTGTCTGACATCGATGTCCATTTCGAACAGACATATGGCGCAGCCCGCTATTTCGGTGTCGATGACGCAAGGGCCTTGGCGGACCACTTGGCAAATGTCTGGATGGGGAACGGACCCGTAATCGCCCGCGATCTGCTGCCGAACGTGGAGGAGCGCGTCAAGTCGTTCGCGGAAGGTTTTGTTCGGCTGGTTCGAAACGCCCGCATGCAGCAAGGCGCAAAGCAGACGGGTTCCTGAACCTCGCCTAGCCCGCGCTGCGAGAACTGCAGTTCTTGGCGATCTAAGTCTGATAGGCGCCGATTATGACATCGCGCCACCAGCCTTCGTGATCGAGATACCAGAGCCGGATGCGGGAAATCTGCCTGTCCGATTCGATACTCGCGGAATCCCATTGGGGCGCCTCTTGCCGATGGCAAAGGTAGGGGTGGACGAAGCCGCAAAAGGCGGCTTGGCCAGTCAATTGTAGCGGGCCGCAGCCCGATCCGGCTTGATTTCCGGCGGTTTCTCTTAATATAGAACGCTGCCCTGGCCATGCGTGCGATGGTCGGAGAGGGGGCTTTCGCGACCAAGACCGGTGGATATGGCTGGCCACCGAGAGCCGTGCCAGGAGAGGAACGACTTTGACCAAACCCCATGAAGAAGTTTCCGCGCCATTTGTGCACCCGACCGCGGTCGTAGAGGAGGGGGCGAAGGTCGGAAGATATACGAAGATCTGGTATTTCTCTCATGTCGCACCTGGGGCCGTCATCGGTGAAAACTGTAGTCTAGGCCAGAACACCTATGTCGAGTGGAACGCGATCGTGGGCAACGCGTGCAGGCTTGGTAACTCGGTTTCGATCTTTTCACATGTCGAGCTGGAGGATTTCGTTTTCTGTGCACCATATATGGTCTTCACTCACATTTCGTTTCCCCGCGCCGCGATAAACCGGCACGCTGCCTTCAAGAAGACGCTCGTGAAAACCGGGACGACGCTTGGAGCGAACTCCACCGTCGTTCCCGATATCACCTGTGGCGTCGGGACGTTTTTGGCGGCTGGCGCGACCCTCACAAAGAGCTCGAAGGACTGGTCGATGATGGTTGGGACGCCGGCTCGACAAGTCGGTTGGGTGAGCGCGTTTGGTGAGAAGATCGACCTACCGCTGTCCGGCCAGGGCGAATGGCGCTGCGAGCACACCGGCGATCTCTACGTTCTCCGGGGGGCCCAACTCGTCAGGCAGCCGGGTCCGCGGGATATTCTCAGATACGTTGCCGGCGAGCGCCTGGAGCGAATGGAAGTCCGCTAGCGTCCGCGGCGTACGAAGCTCACGCCCAAACTAACCGCCGCCTCATATCTTCGGGCGATCTCCCTCGGCGACATCTTTCAACAGTTTCGCGACATGTTGATGTGTCGCCTGAAGACGAGAATTGGGTTGTCAGCCAGACCGCCCGTTGGGCAAGATGCACCTGCCAACCAACCTAAGTCAGGGCGGATACCATGTGACGGCCCACAAATCCGTCGGCGCCAGTTACAAGAACAATCGGGGCCATGTTCGCATTACCGTGCGGCGCGCATGACGTCGTTGATGATTTGCCGATAAGAAGCTATGGCACGATCGGATGTGTAACGGTGTGCAGCGATAGCGGCACGTCGGCCTTTTGCCAACGTCTCCTCACGATCGGCCGCGCCCGAACGGATGGCCTCGGCGAGATCGAGCGGGTCTTCCGGTCTGACAATCCAGCCAATATCTTCTTCTTTCAACATCAATGCCGCCTCTGAACTGGCTTCGGCGGTGACAATGACCGGTCGTCCAACCGCGAGGAGATTGTAGATTCAACTCGGGACCGACACGCCTACGACGTTACGGCGATAAGGGGCAATCCAGAGGTCGGCCTCAAGCTCCGATTCCGGAACTCGGTTCGTAAGCGTAATGTTGTTGAGCGGAGCCTTTGCATACTGCTCCATCAATCGTTTCCATCCGCTTCCCCAGCCGGAAAGCAAAGTGAATATCTTTCTCTTCCTTCAATATTCTTGCGGCCTCGTACACGGTACCGGCACTGTGAGTAAACCCCAAGTTGCCGGATAATCCGACAACGAGCTTCTCGGCGAATCGGCGGCGGAAGGAATTGTCCACGGTTATCTCGCGATATCCGATTGGAAGCAGCGCCCAGTTCGGAACAAATTTGATTTTCTCGCTCGCAACATTCTTGTAGGTGAGTAGAAGCGCTTCCACGTCGCGCCCGATCGTGATCGTTGCATAAAGGGCAGGAAACAGCAGGCCATTGGCAAAGCAAATCGCTCTAGCCACCAGGGACTTTGGCTGCACCAATCCTGCCATTACCAACGCTTCGGGGTACAGATCGTAGATCAAAAGAATCGCTGACGCCTTGCGCAACCTAGTCGCCAACGTGACCGAATATGGAAGCGCAAACGGTGTTGTCACACAGAGCACCACATCGTTCTTGCTGACATGTTTGAGGGTCGCTGAACGTTTTTACCGAGAGCAGCACCATGGCGATCGCCCGCCGCACCAAGGCATCTTTTTCCGGCGTCCAGGTTGCGACATCCACGACCCGGGGTTGAACAGTCTCGGAAATCGCGGGCGAAGCGGAATGCGCGGTTCCGGAAATTACAAGAACCTCGCAGTCAGTCTTCAATCCCTCGGCGATCGCGGTGAGATAAGTGGCTGTCGTGCTCGGGTCGGGAGCGCAATGTTGACTCACAATCACGATTTTGCCGGTCTTGCGAATTGACTGCATTCTGAAATTTTGGAACCCCCTGGCTGTGCGCAGGCGCGATCGCGCGCTTCATTGCCAGTCCATACCGGGATGAAGGCTTTGCCTATGGCGAACAAAAAACGCAACGCACTGAAACACGGTGCGAGCGCAAGGGAGGTTATGCTCTGGAGCGAAAGGTACGAAGACTATGAGGCACTTCGCGACGGGCTGTACCAGGAATTTAACCCCTCGGGCAGCACCGAGGAGTATCCGGTCCAAACACTCTTGGACTTGCGTTGGCGCAGACGACGCCTGGAGTGCCATGAGCAGATCGTAATCCAACAGCGGTTGGATGAGGTCCACAAGGAAAACGAGTACAGCCACCACGTTGAAAATCTTCGCTCGTTCGCTCCTGAATTTCGGTAAGCCACCAGCGTGGAGCAGGTGGAGGCCGTGCTCGCTCGCCTCAGTCCCATGTACAGAAACACGATCTACCGTGACTGGCCGGTCAAGACCGGTGATGACCCCCAGCAATGGGGCCCAAAATAGCCGAGGGCTTGCTGACCTGGAAACCGGCGCCTCGCCATGAACAAGCTGATGAATTCATAAAAATCCTCGATCTTAATGAATTTGATATGGCGCTGGCCCGCATCGAGCGGCTGGATGCAATGATCGACCGGACGATCAAGCGGCTGATGCAGCTCAAGACGATGAAGCAGATGCACGGCCAGCTCGAACCGAAGCTAATCGACGCCTCGGCGACAAAGAATCTGCCGGCGTCGGGCGGGACTGAGAGCCCTTCAACCGAGTAGATGCTCTTGGTGGGGCGGGGAAACTCATGGGAGCCGACTTGGGCCGCGCACACCCAACGGATAGCGTTCCCATCACGTCCTTGGTGTTCCCCTGGTACCCGCTTAGTACTCTACTAGTGTCCCCCGGTGTCCCCCTCGGCATCGTCCTTGCCGCCTGTTCACTTCGAGGCGAATTGATTTCCGCCGTAGCCCTCGACATTGCTCGATCAATTTGCACCGTAGGCAGTATGATTTTCGCCATACGAGCAGACGTGCACGCAGCGACAGATCATAAACGAGCGTTAGAACGATCTGCACGACAAGGCAGCAATTGTTTGAAAACCACTTCGAACCGTTTCAGTAAAGGCGAGGTGTCTCATTAAACAGGACGCTGTATCGGTCGCAGTTTCGCGGGAAATTAGCTTTGTCCCACACGTGTCCCACCGTTTTTGGTGCAAGACAGGTCGATTTAGTAACCACGCAGGCGAGACGGCTAGCACGCTCGTCCGATATCACCTTGCCGTCATTCGGCAGCACGCCGGCGCCCACCGGTTTGATATTGTCGTCCTAGTCAGGTCATTGTCGCCGGAGGCCGAGTATCGCGTCGCGGCGAGCAGATTGCATCTGCTAGCTCACCAGACAGTGAAATGGATCACTTTGTTTCCAAACCCAGTTGCTATAAAGTTCTGATTATTTTCGGGAGGCAATGCAATGAATATCGCTCGCGGTTTTCTTGGATTATCCCTGTGTTTCCTGTGCGCAAGCGTTTCGGGCCTAACGGCCCAGGCACAGACCGCCGCTCCGGTGCCGCCACCGCCGGCGGCCGCTCCGCCACCCCCGCCGACGCCGGTGGCCTTTAACGACGCGCTCCTGAAGGCGGCGAACGACCTATTCTCCAAAGCCAAGCTGGACAGCGCACCGGACAAGGTGATTCTGGTCATCGACCCCCTGATCGACGGCGTCACCGGCGCGCAATCCAATGCGACGCATCTGGAGGAAAAACGCGTCGTCGAGCTGGTCAAGAGCAACTATCCGCGCTTCCAGGTCGCGCGTTTCTCCTCCGAATCAGTAGCAAAATCGCCGGTGGTGCTGATCGGCACTTTCACCGCGGTCAATAATGCGGGGGCGGCTGGAGGCGCACGCGATGCCTATCGCATCTGCCTTGCGCTCGCCGACCTCAAGACCAAGACGATCATTTCGAAGGGTGTTGCGCGCGCGCTGCCGGAAGGCATCGATCCCACCCCGGTGGCCTTCTTTGCGGACAGCCCGGTGTTCGCCAAGGACGCTTCTATCGACGCCTATATCAAGAGCTGCCAAGGCACCAAGGTCGGCGACAATATCGATCAGGCCTATGCCGATCGCATATTGGTCGCCTCGCTTGTGAATGACGGCATCGAAGCCTACGACGCGGGACGATACAGGGACGCGCTCGACGTCTATCAGAGCGCGTTGAAGACGCCGGGCGGCGACCAGTTGCGCGTGCTCAACGGTATCTATCTTTCCAACTACAAGCTTCGCCGCACCAAGGTTGCGATGGAGGCGTTTGGAAAAGTTGTCGACTATGGGCTCAAGGGTGATCGGCTTGCCGTCAAGTTCCTGTTCAAGCCCGGCTCGACCCAATTCTATACGGATCCGAACGTCAGGGCGCCCTACGAGGCCTGGCTTGAAAAGATTGCCGAACGAACCGCCGCGAACAAAGGATGCCTTGAGATTGTTGGCCACACCAGTGCAACGGGCTTGGCGGCTCTCAACGATCGCTTGTCCGGTCTGCGTGCGGATTACATCAAGGACCGGCTCGAAGATCAGGAACGTTCCCTGCGCGGGAGAATCCTCGCGACAGGGAGAGGATCGCGGGAAATGATTGTCGGAACCGGCAGGGATGATGCGAGCGATGCGCTCGACCGGCGGGTGGAGTTCAAGGTCGCTAAATGCTCGACTTGAAGGATAGGCTCTGATTGAATCGGAGCCTGGCCTCTCTCTTTGACGCGTTTTCTTCACGCGAACCGGTGCCCACCCCGGATCAAGTCCGGGGCGGGCTTTCGCTCGAAAACGCTTTGCTTCAAGGAGAGAGCGTCCTAGCGATCCGGAAACCGATATCGTCATAATGCGCGTCGGCATTGGCTTTCGCGCGGACGGCCGGGCGTAGCGATATTTCGGTGCTGAACCAGTCGCCACCCCGCACTGTCCGGGTGGAGCAAACGCCATCCAGGCGCGCAACGATGCCCAACTTGGCCGCGGCGTAGTCGCCGTAAAAGCAGTCCTCGGTCCATTCCCAGACATTGCCGACGAGATCGTGGAGGCCGAAACTGTTGGCCGCGAAGGAGCCGACAGGCGCGGTGAAGGGGAATCCGTCCGTGCAATTCATGTAGGGCGCGTCGCCTGGCAGGCCTGCCGTCTTTGCCGATTGATCGGCGCCATTGGCGAATTTGCAGATCTCGCCGGGATCATTGCCAAAGCCATAACGCGAGGTGCTGCCCGCCCGCGCGACATATTCAAACTCGGCCTCGGAAAGCAGCCGATAGGATTTGGCGGTGGTTTGCGACAGCCATTTGACATAGGCCCTTGCGTCCACCCAGCTCACACATACCGCCGGATGGTTGCCGTCCTGGGCGTAGCCTGGAATGAGGAAGGAGCGATCGGCGCGTTCCTGGGGAGAGTTGTGCTCGAAGGTGTAGCAGCGGTTACTGCCTTTGTACCCGGAACTGGTGACGAAGGCGGCATATTGATCCCGCGTCACCTCAAATCGGCCGACGGCAAACGGCTGCTTGATGGCGGCCTTGTGCTGAGGTTCTTCGTTCGCCGCCGCCAAGCCACTCTCGATATCGCTCCGGCTTGATCCCATCAGGACCTCACCCGCGGGGACCACCACCATCTCCGGACAGTTTTCGCATTCCTTAAACGCGTCTTTGGGCTTAAGCCCGCATTCCTCGGCTAGCGACAAAGTCTGCGCGGCACGGGAGGAAAGTGCGGCGAGATGCTCCGAACAGGCTGACGACAGATGCGGTTCGTTGCCCTTTGTCTCTCTGCCGATCCTGGTATCGCCGGTATTCGCCGCGGCTATTTGGGCCGCTTCCTCTGGTTTTGCCTGCACGGCGGCTTTTGCCTTGGCCGCATCGGCGGATGCGGTATTGGAAGATTTGGCATCCGCGAGCGCGTTCTGCTTTTCATAGGCCTCGCGTTCCCGGGCCGCCCTCGCTGCCTCCTCAGCCGTGGCCTTCTCGGCTGCAATCCTGACCTCTTGTGCCGCCTTTGCCTGTACTGCGGCCTCCGCGCGTTCGGCTTCGGCGGCCTGGGCTTCTTCCAGAACCTTCTTCTGGGCGCCGAGACGGGCCTCTTCGGCTGCGGCGGCTTTCGCGGCGATCAGCTTGTCGCGCTGCGCCTTTGCGAGGTCGCTGTAGAAACCGGAAGGATATCTCTTGATGAAGGAATCCCAGGCCGACACGACATTGATCTGCAAGGCGAGTTCGTAATCGTCTTTTGCGGCTGTGTAGAGATCGACGAGCGGCTGGGGCGGCGACGGAACCAGCGCAACGTCCTCGCCACCGAGCGAGCCGTAGATGAAAGGCTCTTGCCGGTTGTGGGTAACCCTCAGCACGTCGTCACGCACGAAACCGAATGCCTTGCGCAGGTCAAGGCCCGGCCTTGGCAGATATTTCAACAGCGCCGTTGTGAACGGGCTGTTCTTGTCGTCACCATCGGTCGCGGTGGAGCCCGCCTTCGCGGCGAAGGCGATCAGGGTGTTCGGGCTGGACGGCTCGACCTTGGCAAGCCCTCGCCCGACCGCCCGGGAAGCGATGGTATGCTTTATGATCTTGCTGAAAGGATTGTCGCGACAGGCGTCCAGAATAACCAGCCGAAGCTGCCTTGCCGGCTCGATGACCGTCAACACGCGGTCGAGCGGTATCGCCTCGTCGAATGCATCGATGTCGCGTTCAAGGGTCGCGTCGACCGGAATGAGATAGTTGGTACCTTCGATCTCCATCCCGTGCCCGGCGTAATAGACGATCGCAACGTCAGCGTCGCGGACGTCGTCGGAAAAGTCGCGCAGTGCGCGGCGCATCTCGTTCACTCCAAGATCGCGCCTGAACTCCACGACACTGAATCCTGCGCCCTTGAACATCTCCGACATGTCATCGGCGTCCCTGGCTGCATTTGAAAGCGATGCGACCTTTTGATAGGCGGAGTTACCGATCACCAGCGCCACGCGCTTTTCGGCGAATGCCGGCTCGCTCAAAAACCACATCGACCAAATCGCCAAGACGATTGCTAAAGCGGCACGTGTCATGCATCAAACCCGTAAAAGCCACGCGCACAGCATACTTGGACTGCCGGCATCTGTCAGTGATTGTGATCACGGTCGAAACGGCGCGATCTACCGCTCATCCGAGATGACCTTGCCGTCATTCGGCAGCGATCCCGCGGCGACGAGTTCGACATCGCCGCCTAGCTTTGCCACTGCGCGCAAGGTTGCCGCGAGTTCGGAACGAAGCGCCTCAGTCGCTGAGGCGCATTCCGCCTTCAGCGTCATCAGGTCGGTTTCGCCTTGGCGCGTCACGACGAGACGTAAGCGGCCGAGTCCGGGATGGCGCTTGCCGATTTCGGCGATCTGCTCGGGACGGACGAACATGCCCTTGACCTTGGTGGTCTGGTCGGCGCGGCCCATCCAGCCCTTGATCCGCATATTGGTGCGCCCACACCGGCTCGGGCCCGCTAGCGCCGCGGTAAGATCGCCCAGCGCGAGCCTGATCCAGGGATGCTCGGGGTGGAGTGAGGTCACGACGATCTCGCCGACCTCTCCGGGGTGAACCGGATCGCCGGTGCCGGGCCGCACGATTTCCAGGATCAGATCCTCGTTGACCACCATGCCCTCGCGCGCCGGCGTCTCGAATGCCACCATGCCGAGATCGGCCGTGCCGAACGCCTGGTAGGCATCGATGCCGCGTGCCTTGATCTCGTCCTGCAGCGATTTCGGGAAGGCGGCGCCCGACACCAACGCGCGCTTGATCGAGGAAACGTCGCGCCCTGCGCCATTGGCCGCGTCGAGCAGGATCTTAAGGAAATCCGGGGTGCCACTATAGCCGACTGGGCGATAGGCCTCGATCAGCTCGAATTGGGCCTCGGTGTTGCCGGGGCCGGCCGGAATGACGGCGCAGCCGAGCGCGCGGGCGGACGTATCGAATATGAAGCCGCCGGGGGTCAAATGATAGCTGAAGGTGTTGAGCACGACGTCGCCCGGCCGGAACCCGGCGGCGAACAGGGCCCGCGCGCCGCGCCAGGGATCGGCATGGGTTGGTTCCGGCTCGAAGATCGGGCCGGGCGAGGTAAATAGCCGCCCAAACGAGCCCAGAGGCCCCGCAACGAACCCGCCGAAGGGCGGGGCGGCGCGGTGAAGGGCAGGGAGTTCGGATTTCCGCAGCACCGGCAGGCGGGCCAGCGCTGCCCGGCTGGCGACTTCGGCGGGATCGGTGTCCTTGAGGCGTTCGGCATAGGCCGGAGCCGCCATGGCTTTGCGCAGCACGTCCGGCAGCCGGGCGAACAGGTCGGCCTCACGTGCTGCCGGCTCGCGCGTTTCGAGGGCGTCGTAGTGGTTATTTGCGGCACTCACAGCCACCGCTTCCGCCGCTTGAAGCTTTTCAGGTTCTTGAAACTGCGGCGCTGGTCGCCGGCGCCGCCGAGGTAAAACTCCTTGACGTCCTCGTTGTCGCGCAGCTCGTCCGCGCTGCCGTCGAGTACGACCTTGCCCTGTTCCATGATGTAGCCGTGGCTTGCGACCGAAAGGGCTGCGCGCGCGTTCTGTTCCACCAGAAGAACGGTGACGCCGAGGTCGAGGTTGATCTTTTTGATGATCGAAAACACTTCCTTGACCAAGAGCGGCGACAACCCCATCGACGGCTCGTCCATCAGGATCATCTTCGGGCGCGCCATCAGCGCGCGGCCGATCGCGAGCATCTGCTGCTCGCCGCCGGAGAGATAACCGGCCAGTCCCGTGCGCTCCTTTAGCCGGGGGAAATATTCGAAGACCATGTCGATGTCGGCATCGACCTCGCGATCCCTACGGGTGAAGGCGCCGAGCCGCAAGTTTTCCAGCGACGTCATGTCGGCGATGATGCGCCGTCCCTCCATGACCTGGAAGATGCCGCGGCGGACGATCTTGTCGGGATCGATGCCGTTGATGCGCGCGCCGTCGAAGACGATCTCGCCGCGGGTGACTTCGCCGTCCTCGGTCTTGAGCAGGCCCGAGATCGCCTTCAACGTCGTCGACTTGCCCGCCCCGTTGGCGCCGAGCAGCGCCACGATCGCAGCCTTGGGCACCTCCAGGCTCAAGCCCCGCAGCACCAAAATGACGTCGTCATACACCACCTCGATGTTGCGCACGCTGAGCAGGGGGGCGGGGGCGGCGACGGCGCCAGCTGCGGCGCGGATTGTGTCTGCATCAACAGTCATCGAGACCTGTTGCACCGGTCGGATGTCGTTGCCGGGCTTGACCCGGCAATCCATCCTCCCTTTTTGAAATGGATGCGCGGGTCAAACCCGCGCATGACGATATGTGAGCGGAGCGACCGGCTACCTCACCAGCCAAACCATTCCGGCTTGCGCGGCAGTTCGACCGTCTTGACCTTCTCGAGCTTGATCGTGCCCTTGGCCATCAAATCATTGATGTCGCCGTCGGTCGCGCCCGAGATTTTCGAGCGATAGAGATCGACCTTGAGCGTGCCGCGATGATCCTTCTCGGTCCAGGTCGAGGGATTGCAGACGCCCTCCATGCCTGCCGGCACCCAGTCCTTCTTCTGGTAGAAGGCGTTGGCGACGTTCTCGCCGGTCGCGCCCTCGTTCTTGGCGGCCCAGTCGAGCGCTTCCTTCAGATACAGCGCGGAGCAGACGGCCGCGATGTAGTGCACGGGGCGATAGACTTTGCCTGTGGGGTCCGACATCTTGGAGATTTCCATCACCGTCTTCATGCCCGGCGCGTTTCCGTTCCACGCGACTGCCGTGCGCAGCGGGAAGATCACGCCGTCCGCCGCATCGCCTGCGGCTTTCGCAGCATTCTCATCCATGCCCCAGACGTTGGAGAGGAACTGAACGTCGACGCCGGCCGTCTTGCAGGCCTTCATGACCGAGATGTTGGAGGCGGCCGTATTGCCGAGATAGGCGTAGTTGGCGCCCGAGCTCTTCAGGCTCAGGCATTGCGCGCTGTAGTCGCCCGGCGTCAGCGCGAACACCAGCGGCGGCAGCACTTCGAAGCCGAGCTCCGCAGCGAGCGCCTCGCCGGCCGCCTTCGGCGCATTGGGATAGGGATGGTTTGCGCCCATGTGAACGAATTTCGGTTTTCCGGGCTTGCCCTTGGCCTTCCAGTCGTCGGCCGCCCAGATCAGCATCGCCCGCATCGCGTCCGAATAGCTCGGGCCGTAGAAGAAATTGTATGGCGCGGGTTTTGCCTTGCCGCTGGCGCCTTCCGGATCGGTGAGAGCGGCGGCATAGGAAGCGGAGAAATACGGGATCTTGTCCTGCGCCACGAAGCCGGTCAGCGCCTCGGTATCCGCGGTGCCCCAACCCATGATCGCGGCGACCTTGCTGTCGGGAGCGGACCATTTCTTGTAGAGGGCAATCGCGCGCGGCACCTGATAGCCGTAATCGTTGGTATCGACATTGACCTGTTTGCCGCCGACGCCACCGTTCTTGTTGACCCAGGCAAAGGTGTCCGCGACCGCCTGGCCGTAGGGCGTGCCGACATCCGAGGTGCCGCCGGAATAATCCGCAAGATGGCCGATCGCGATCTGAGCCTGCGCCGCAGCCGAAGCGCCGCCGAGCAGCAATGCGAGCGAAACCGTGCCTAAAAGGGATTTGATGGTCATAGGTATTTTCCTCCTGTTATTTGTTGATGTCGATTGTAACCAGTCCCGCTCCAAGCTCAATGTGAAAACGGGTAGAGTTTCCAGTAAGTCTTGATCTGCCGCCAGCGATGCGCGAGCCCGTCCGGCTCGAACATCAGGAACGCGATGATGATCAGCCCGATCGCGATCTCGCGCAGGAAGGAGATGTTGGTGTTGAGTGACAGCGCCTTGTCGATGGTGCTGCCCTTCAGGCCGGCGCTGATCCACTCCATCGATTCCGGCAGCAGCACCACGAAGGCGGTGCCCATCAGCGTGCCCATGATCGAGCCGGTGCCGCCGATGATGACCATGGCGAGAAAGAGGATCGAGCGCTCGATGCCGAAACCCTCGTTGGATACCACCAATTGGTAATGCGCATAGAGCGCGCCGGCGATGCCAGCGAAGAATGCCGCAAGGCCGAACGACAGCGTGCGGTATTTGGTGAGGTTGATGCCCATGATCTCGGCGGAAAGATAGTGGTCGCGGATCGCAACCAGCGCGCGGCCATCGCGCGTGCGCATCAGATTGGTCACCAGGATATAGCTGATCAACAGGTAGGCCAGCACCACGTAGAAATATTGCCGGTCGCCGCGGAAGGCGTGGCCGAAGATCGAGAACGGGCTCGCGCTCGCAGGCACCGAGCCGCCGGAAAACCATTCGGCGCGCGAGAAGAAATCGAGCAGGATATACTGCGCCGCGAGCGTCGCGATGACGAGGTAAAGTCCCTTCAATCGCGCCGCCGGCACGCCGAAGATCAGCCCGACCATTGCGGTGACCACGCCCGCGAGCGGGATGGCGAAGAATACCGGGATCGGCGCATTGTTCGAGATGTAGGCCGAGGTGAATGCGCCGAGCAGGAAGAACGCGGCGTGACCGATCGAAATCTGTCCGGTGAAGCCGACCAGGATATTCAGCCCAAGTGCTGCGATCGCGAAAATCCCGATCTGGATCGAGATGGAGAGCCAGTATGCACTGAACAGCTGCGGCGCAAAGCAGAGCAGGATGACGCCCGCGATCGCAGTGTTGCGGCTGGTCCTGGTCGGAAAGATCGTGGTGTCCGCTGCATAGGAAGTGCGGAAGTCGCCGGATGGAATGAGCGAGGGACTGGCCATCAGACGCGCTCGATATCTTTGCTGCCGAACAGGCCGTAGGGCTTGATCATCAGGATGATGATCAGCACGTAGAACGGCGCGATCTCATAGAGATTGCCCCAGTGCAGATATTGGCTGTCGACATATTGCGCGATGTTTTCCAGTAGCCCGATGATGATGCCGCCAAGCACCGCACCGCCGATGCTATCGAGACCGCCGAGGATCGCCGCCGGAAATACCCTGATGCCGTAGGCCGACAATCCCGACGACACGCCGTTGACGACGGCGACGACGACGCCCGCAACCGCGGAAACCGTCGCCGAGATCGCCCAGGCCATGGCGAACACGCTCTTGACGGAAATGCCGAGTGACTGCGCCACCTGCTGGTCGAAAGCGGTGGCGCGCATCGCAAGGCCGTATTTCGAGGCGCGGAAGAACCAGGCCATGCCGATCATCATCATAACCGATACGACGAGGCTCATCACATAGACGGTCTGGATCTGCAGGCCGAACAGGCTCACGGACTGGCTTTCGAACACGCGCGGAAACGGCTGCGGGTTGACGCCAAAAATCCATTTCAGCGCCGCCTGGAACACGGTCGACAACCCGATGGTCACCATGATGACCGAGATGATCGGCTCGCCGATCATCGGGCGCAGGATCACGACCTGGATCGCGATGCCGAACATGAACATGAAGACCAGCGTCAGCGGCATGCCGAGCCAGAACGGCACCTGGTACTTTGAGAGCAGCGCCCAGCACACCCAGGCGCCGATCAGAAGCAGCTCGCCTTGCGCGAAGTTGACGACCTGGGTCGCCTTGTAGATCAAGACGAACGACATCGCGACCACGCCGTAGAGCGTGCCGACCACAAGGCCGTTGACCAGAAGCTGGATCAGGAACTGGAGGTTCATGCGAGGTCGCCGGTTCCAAAGATCGTCATTGCCGGGCTTGACCCGGCAATCGATCTTTCAACGAAACTCATTTTGCGAAGGGGATGGATGCGCGGGTCAAGCCCGCGCATGACGACCAGATGTGACGGAAATTTGAATCTCACTCCGCGGCCTCCGCGAGCGGCGCGCTGGACCCGAGATCGACGACCTTCAGCGTGGTGCGAATCCGTTGCGTGGTGCCATCCTGGAAGCGGATCACGGTATCGACCGGGATGTTGCTTTCGCCGCGATAGATCGCATCGATGATGCCGGCATATTTCTCGTTGACGACGCTGCGGCGGACTTTTCGCGTGCGGGTCAATTCGCCGTCGTCAGCGTCGAGTTCCTTGTAGAGCAGGAGGAACCGCGAGATGCGCTGCGCCGGCGGCAGCGTGGCGTTGACGGTTTCGACCTCCTTTTGTAGCAGCGCATAGGCTTCGGGGCGCGAGGCGAGGTCGGTGTAGGTGGTGAACGCGATGCGGTTCTTCTCGGCCCATTTCGAGATGATGGAGTAGCGGATGCAGATCATCGCCGCGAGCGCTTCGCGCCCGGCGCCGAGCACCACTGCTTCCGCGACGTAGGGCGAGAATTTCAGCTTGTTCTCGACATATTGCGGCGAGAAGCGCTCGCCGCGCGAGGTTTCGGCCAGATCCTTAATGCGGTCGATCACGACAAGCTGCCCATGATCGTTGAAATAGCCGGCGTCGCCCGAATGCATCCAGCCGTCCTTGATGTCGGCGGCGGAGGCTTCCGGGTTCTTGTAATATCCTAAGAACATGTTGGGGTGACGCACCACGATCTCGCCGACGCCGTGGATATCCGGATTGTCGACGCGGATCTCGATATCCTTGGCCATCGCGACGCCCGTGGTGTCGGGATCGACTTCGTTCGCTGGATGCAGCGTGTAGGCGCCGAGCAATTCGGTCTGGCCGTAGAGCGTACGCAGCGGCACGCCCATCGCCTGGAAGAACTTGAAGGTATCGGGACCGAGCGCCGCGCCGCCGGTCGCCGCCGAGCGCAGCCGCGTGAACCCCAGGCGGTCGCGCAACGCGCGGAACAAGAGCGCGTCCGCGATCACCGAATGCCTGCCTTTAGCCAATGCAGACAGCCCGGCCTTCATGCCGAGCTGATAGAGAGATTGCTTGAGCGGCGAGGCGTCCATCACGCCGGCGCGGACGTCGGCGGCGATGGATTCCCAGACCCGCGGCGCAAACAGCACGAAGGTCGGCGCGATTTCGCGAAAATCGTTCATCATGGTGTCGGCCTGCTCGACGAAGTTGATCTTCATCCGGCACAACAGGCCTTTGCCGAGCACATAGACCTGCTCCATGATCCAGGGCAGCGGCAGTACCGAGACGTACTCGTCGTCCGGCCCCTTCGGATCGAACGCGAGATAGGTCGCGCAATGCTTGAGCACGCGGCCGGGCGCGAGCATCGCGAGCTTCGGATTGGCCGTCGTGCCCGAAGTGGTGCAGAGGATCGCGGCGTCCTCGCCGCGGGTCTGGTCGACCAGCCTGTCGTAGAGGCCGGGCTCTCGCGCGGCGCGCTGGCGGCCCAACGCCGCCAGCCTGTCGGCCTCCATCAGCCGCGGGTCGTCGTATTTCCGCATCCCGCGCGGATCGGAATAGATGATGTGCTTGAGCGCGGGTACGCGGCCGCCAAGCGCGAGCAGCTTGTCGACCTGCTCCTCGTCCTCGGCGAACACCAGCTTGGCTTCGCCGTAGTTGAGGAGATAGGCCGCTTCCTCGTCGAGCACGTCGCGATAGAGGCCGAGTGACATGCTGCGAAGCGTGTGGGTTGCGACTTCAGCGGACACCCAGTCCGGCCGGTTGTCGCCGATGATGCCGATGACGTCGCCGCGGCCAAGGCCCAGTTCGACCATGCCGAGCGCGAAGTCGTGCACGCGCGCCTGATAGTCGTTCCAGGTGAAAAGCTTCCAGAGCCCAAAGTCCTTTTCGCGCAGTGCAATCTCGCTGCCGTGTTCCCTGGCATTGAGGCGCAACAGCTTTGGATAGGTGTCGGCTTGAGCGACACGTCCGGCGTAGTCCATCATGCCGCGCTCTCCGCGGGCGCAGGCTCATCGTCGGGATCGACCAGCACCTCGTCCTCTTCCCCGAGATAGGCGCGCTTGACATGCGGATCGGCCATCACTGTGGCAGGATCGCCATCGGCGATCTTGCGGCCGAAATCGAGCACCATGACACGGTGGGAAATATCCATCACCACGCCCATGTCGTGCTCGATCATCATGACGGTCATGCCGAACTCTTCGTTGAGGTCGACGATGTAACGCGCGATGTCCTCCTTTTCCTCGAAATTCATGCCGGCCATCGGCTCATCGAGCAGGATCAGCCGCGGCTCCAGCGCCATGGCGCGCGCAAGTTCGACGCGCTTGCGCAGGCCGTAGGGAAGGGTGCCGGCAGTGGCCTTGCGCACCGACTGCAGGTCGAGGAAGTCGATGATCTCCTCCACTTTGCGGCGATGCTCGAGTTCCTCGGCCCTCGCGCCGGTCAGCCAGTACAGCGATCCGGTGATGAAATTGTTTTTCAGAAGGTGGTGCCGCCCGACCATGATGTTGTCGAGCACGCTCATGTGATGAAACAGCGCGAGGTTCTGGAAGGTGCGACCGATGCCGAGCGAAGGCCGGGCGTTCGGACTGAGCGCGGTAATATCTTGCCCGCGATAGAACAGACGACCTTCGGTCGGCCGGTAGCGGCCCGAGATGCAATTGACGATCGAGGTCTTGCCGGCGCCGTTGGGGCCGATAATCGAGAACAGCTCGCCGTCGTTCACGCCGAAACTGACATCGGTGAGCGCACGTACGCCGCCAAAGCGCAGTGAGATTCCGCGCGCTTCCAACGTGTATCCCACGCATTCCCTCCCTGGAGCGATCTCGGGCGCGGTAATTTCGATCGCCCGCAGAAAACGCTCGCGATCAAAGGCTTTCGGCGCTTGAGACGCTCTATCCCTGGCGGTTGGAGCCGCGCGCGAAGCCGAGCCTACAATAGTCAGACTGTTCAACATATTGATAGTGGACCATTGGGCGCAGCTTGCCCAGCGCCCTGTAGCGCTGCTGGATAGGCGCCGATGCCGCCCATGGGCGACGTCGGGCGATGGTGGAATTTCGCCTCTCGTGAGTGCGGTATCCAGTTCGGCTTGTTGCGAGCTAACCGTGGGTGGTAATGAATCAATGACACCCTCCGAATGGAGGGGTCGGAACAGGACAGATCCTCTATAGAACGACGAACGCCGGGCAAAGACTTTGCCCTGTTCGGTTGCCTGCGTCTGCATGTAATAAGTTCCGATATAAATATGACTTGGTTGATACGGCATCGTATCAGAAGTGCTGGCGGCGCGCGTCATCCCTTCGGGGGACAAGCGCCGAAAGTGCGCCCAATGTTTGGGGAGGACGGGTGAAAGAAGAGAGCGCATCTCAGGACTGGGTCACGGCCGGGCTCGCGGAATTGGCAACGGGCGGCGTCGACGGTGTCCGGGTGGAGGTGCTCGCCGAACGGCTGGGAGTGACCAAGGGCGGGTTCTATCGCCGCTTCAAGGATCGCAGCGCGCTTCTGAACGCCATGCTCGAAACCTGGCGGGATGGCCGCGTCGCCGTCATCGAGCGGCAGGCCGAGGCTGGCGGCGAGTTCGCGGTCGAGAAATTGAGAGGGATGTTCAAATTATATTCCGAACGCGCCAACACGCAGGGCATCGCGATCGAGCTTGCGATACGGCAATGGGCGCGCACGGACCCGGCCGCCGCCGCGGCCGCTGCAAGGGTGGACGCCGCGCGCCTTAAAACCACTGGCTCGCTATATCGGCAGCTCGGCCTTTCGGCACCGGAAGCGGACGCCCGCGCCGTGCTTTTCTATACCTTCCTGTTCGGCCAGAGCATGCTGTTTTTCGATCAGACCGCGCGCAAGCGAGCCAGCCTCATCGCCGCCTGCGCCAAGTTTCTGCTGGAAATCGAACAAACGTAACATGCGCTTGAGCGCATCTTGCGAACGGCTGCGCGGACAAGCCGACCGGTGACGCCGTGCCGCCCGGCCTGCCTGCCGATCCCTCGAAACCGATACGGCGCCGTATTGAAAGTCGGAACGATCCGTGATACGGTACCGTATCGACGATCGTTCCCCGTTCCCCGTTCCCCGTTCGAAGCGACAGCAAACCGGAGTTTTCCAATGAGCAGGCAAAGCCAGATCAGCCTTTTGAAGCGGCTGCTGCATTATGTCGACACCAGGACCACCGCGCTGGCCGACGCGCCCTGGCGCAACGAGGTGTCGGTCTACACGGACGCCGGACGTTTGGCCGAAGAGCAGCGGATCCTGTTCCGCCAGCACCCGATCGTGATGGGCTTCGCTTCGGAATGGGCCACGCCCGGTGACTTCCGTACCGATGATTATGCGGGGGTGCCGATCCTAGTCGTGCGGGGGCGCGACGGCAGGCTGCGCGCGTTCCTCAACGTGTGCCGGCATCGCGGCGCCAAAGTGGCCCAGGGCTGCGGCAGCGCCCGTTTGTTCTCGTGCCCCTACCATGCCTGGACCTACGATCTAGCCGGCAATGTGATGGGCATCCCCGACGAGCGCAGCTTCCCGGACGTGCGCGCCGAGCGGTCATCGCTGGTCGAATTGCCGCTGTGCGAGAAACACGGCCTCGTCTGGGTGATCCCGACGGCGGCAGCGGACGGTTCGACCGGCTTCGACATCGATCCGTGGCTCGGCGGGCTCGGGCCCGAGCTCGCCTCGTTCGAATTCGCATCGTGGTCGTTCTACGACAAGCGCGTGATTCCCGAGACCATGAACTGGAAGATCCTGGTCGATACCTTCAACGAGGGTTATCACATCGGCTTCCTGCACCGGGACTCGCTTCGGGACGTGTTGCACGGCAATGTGACGGACTTCGAGGCGTTCGGTCTCAATCACCGCCTGACCTTTCCGCGCAAGAAGCTGGAGCGGCTCAAGAGCGAACCCGAAGACAGTTGGGACCTGATGTGGAACACGACGCTGGTCTATTCGCTGTTTCCCAACACCATCCTGCTCGTGCAGGGCGACCATGTCGAGCTCGCGCGGGTGTTTCCCTGCGAGGGGCGCACCGACCGCGCGGTCATGGATCTTGGCCTCTACGTGCCGAAAGCGCCGAGCACCGACGACGAGCGCGCCCATTGGGACAAGAACATGCAACTCGTCCTTGACGTGGTGACCGGCGAGGATTTCCCGACCGGGCGCAGTATCCAGATCGGCCTGACATCGGGGGCGCAGTCGCACACCGTCTACGGCCGCAACGAGCCGGCGATGATCCACTATCACCAGTCGATGCGGATAGCGCTTGGCCTTGCGCCCCACACCGAGAGCCAGCAGGCCGCGGAATAGAGGTCCAGCCGCCCGCGGGGTTGGCGCAGCACGCGCAATGGGTGGCGCCAATTTCGGCGGCCGCGGCGACGATCAGCTCCAAGACAGCAAGACACAACAACACAACGAGGAGAGCGCGAAGTGACCGCCGGTATGATCGATGTTGTTCACCAGGGCCCGATCGCCATCGTTACCCTCAGGCGCCCGCCCGCCAATGCGATGAACCTGCAACTCACCGAGGAGATCGCGACCGTGTTTCAACGTCTCGGATAGGACGGATCGGTGAGGTCTGTGGTTCTGACCGGGCAGGGAAAGTCTTTCTGCGCCGGCGTAGATCTCAAGGCCGTGCCCAATTTCGACGAAGCTCAGCAACGCCGCATGGTGAATGCGTTGAACCGCGCCTTCTACGGCGTTTACAGCTGTCCGGTTCCGGTGGTGCTATCAACGGCCACGCCATTGCGGGCGGCCAAGTGCTGGCGCTATGTTGCGATTGGCGCATCGCGGTGCAAGCGCCATTCCTTGCTGGTCTGACCGAGGTCCGCGTCGGCGTGCCCTATCCCATCGCTGCGATGGAGGTGGCTCGGCAGGAGTTGAGGCCTGATGTCGCCCGCCAGCTCGTCCTATTCGGTCAGAACACAACCGCCACTGCCGCGGTGGACGCCGGTGTGTTTGACGAAATGGCAGATCCTGCAGCGCTGCTGGAGCGAGCGCTGGCGAAGGCCGGCGAATTCGCAGCACTTTTGCAATCAGCCTTTGCCAGCTCGAAGCGCCAGCTTCGAAGCAGGGCATGCGAGGCGATCGAAGCCGCGATCGCTGGCGCGGAACCTAGTTGAAGGGCTGGCTATCCCAGGAAACGATCCGGGCTGCCGCCGCGGTACTCGCCCGGAAGGCTTGACGATCGTTTGACGATCGTTTGCCGGCACGGCGCACCGTGAACGCCGGCGCCGATCGGCCCTGACCCCGTCGACTTTGGCATTAGACTTAGGGGGGGTCGAATGCTATGGCCTGCGCCGCGGGCGAAGGCCTCTCGCGTGCTCGGTCCGGCAAATGCGGCCACGACAGGGGCCGGCGGGTGTTGGAGTGGATATGGCGGTTCAAGATTCGGGGCGGCGCGTTGCGCTTCTGACCGGCGTTACCGGCCAGGACGGTGCGTATCTGGCGGAATATCTGCTTGGCCTCGGCTACACCGTGCACGGCATCAAGCGGCGCTCGTCCTCGTTCAATACCGCGCGCATCGATCACCTCTACGAAGACCCGCACGCCGGCAATGTGCCGTTCCTGCTGCACTACGGCGACATGACGGATTCGACCAATCTGATCCGGCTGATGCAGCAGATCAGGCCGACCGAAATCTACAACCTCGCGGCACAAAGCCATGTCGGCGTCAGCTTCGAGAGCCCGGAATACACCGCGAATGCCGATGCGCTCGGCGTGCTGCGGCTACTCGAAGCGATCCGGATTCTCGGCATGGAGCAGCAGACGCGGTTCTATCAGGCCTCCACCTCCGAACTGTATGGTCTGGTCCAGGAAGTGCCGCAGCGGGAAACCACGCCGTTCTATCCGCGCTCGCCCTATGGCGTCGCCAAGCTGTACGGCTACTGGATCACGGTGAACTACCGTGAGGCCTACGGCATGTTCGCCTCCAACGGTATCCTGTTCAATCATGAAAGCCCGATCCGCGGCGAAACCTTCGTGACCCGCAAGATCACGCGTGGCGTCGCCCGCATCGAGGTCGGTCTTGAGAACACGCTCTATCTCGGAAACCTCGAGGCCAAGCGCGACTGGGGTCACGCCCGCGATTATGTCGAGGGCATGTATCGGATCCTGCAGGCGGACGCGCCCGACGACTTCGTGCTGGCAACCGGCGAGACGCGTTCGGTGCGCGAATTCGTCGAGCTTTCGTTCGCCGAAGTCGGCCGCAAGATCGAATGGCGCGGCAAGGGTGTGGACGAAACCGGCGTCGACAGGAAGTCCGGCAAGAACTCTTGTGCGCATCGACCCCGTTTATTTCCGTCCGACCGAGGTGGACCAGTTGATCGGCGATGCCAGCAAGGCGCGCGAGAAGCTCGGCTGGAAGCCGAAGACGACCTTGGCGCAACTGGTCAACGAAATGGTGGCCGGCGATCTCGAGATCGCGAAACGGGAGATTGCCGATGGCAGAAACTCCGTTTGACCTCAGGGGTAAAACGGTCTTCGTCGCCGGGCATCGCGGCATGGTGGGCTCGGCGCTGGTGCGCCGGCTGGCGCGCGAGGACGTCGAACTGCTGACGGCTGGTCGCGCCGAGGTCGATCTGCGCGATCAGGCGGCGGTGTTTGGCTGGTTTGCGAAAGCGCGCCCGCAAGTTGTGTTTCTGGCGGCCGCCAAGGTCGGCGGCATCGTTGCCAACAACACGCTGCGCGCCGAATTCATCTACGACAATATCGTGATCGCGGCGAACGTCATCGAGGCCGCCCATCGGAACGGCGCCGAAAAACTGATGTTCCTCGGCTCGTCCTGCATTTATCCGAAGCTGGCGCCGCAGCCGCTGCGCGAGGATTCGATGCTGACCGGGCCGCTCGAACAGACCAACGAGCCCTATGCGATCGCCAAGATCGCAGGGATCAAGATGGTCGAGGCCTATCGCAGCCAATATGGCTGCGACTTCATCAACGTGATGCCGACCAATCTGTACGGGCCGGGCGACAATTATCATCCCGAATACAGCCACGTCGTCGCTGCCTTGATCCGCCGGTTTCACGAAGCAAAGCTTGCCGGCGCTGCCAGCGTCGCCGTCTGGGGCACCGGCACGCCGCGTCGCGAGTTTCTCTATGTCGACGACATGGCGGATGCCTGCATGCACCTGATGAAGATTTATTCGGAGAGCGAGCTCGTCAATATCGGCACCGGTAAGGACATCACGATCGCCGATTTCGCGGCTCTGGTCGCGACTGTTACGGGATATCGCGGCGAGATCCGGTTCGATACGTCGCGGCCCGACGGCACGCCGCAAAAACTGCTCGATGTTACCCGGCTCGCCAAGCTCGGCTGGCGCGCGCGCACCTCGCTGGAAGACGGCATCCGGCTCGCCTATCAGGCCTATCTGGACAAGTCCAAGCAGGCGGCGGAGTAGACGTCGTCGTCACGACGAGCATCCGGGTCGGGCACGGTCGCCATTGCCACAATTAAGTCCGTGCCTTTGGGGATAGTGTTAGGGGTACCGGCGAAAGGGTCAATGCGTCCATCTCTTTGTATCTTTGGATTGGTTCTGGCGTGGCTAATCACGTCGTCCGCGCAGGCTCACGGTCGGGGCTTCGCATGGTTCTTCGCGCACTCCAGACCTCACGGAATTTGTTCGGGGCAGCATGTTGTCGCGACCTTCTATGTCTCAGGGCGGCGAACGGCGAGTGGCGAGAGGTTCGATGCCAGCGGGTATGCGGCCGCGCATCGCACGCTGCCTTTCGGATCGCGGGTAACGGTGACGAATCCTCAGAACGGGAGGTCTGTCACCGTGGTGATTAATGACCGCGGCCCATTTACGCGCGGGGTTACGCTTGATCTAACGCGTGGCGCCGCTCGCGCGATTGGCATGTACCGAACGCAGTGGGTTTGCATGCTCTGAGAGCGAGTGGCCTCATCGCGACCGTAGCGACAATGGCGGCACCCGGACCTGAACCGAACTGTACGCTGACTGCCGAGAAGTCGGCTGTCGAGGGTAAACCGGACAAGGCTTACGCTGGCCACAAGCGCCGCTTCTGACCGCCGGACCTTGGTTCAGCCGTGAATTCTGACTCAAGCGATTTGAGCGGGCAGGTGCAGAGCCACAGAGATCGTGAGCGTGCACGCCGACTACAGGCGGCTTGTAATCGGCGAGTCCCGGCTTCGACGATAAGGTCAACCCTTCAGCCGCTCCAAAAGTTACGGTAACGGCGACTTGTATTTGCGGCTTTCCGGATCGGCGTGAATTCCTTGCGTGGCTCTCACGTCATGGACAAACGGAGGCGGCGGCCGCAGCTCTGCCAGGCCGAGGGCCACTTTCGTTGCGGGGTTTCCTGTCTTTGCGCGACTGGTCTGGCGCCGCAGCGCTGGCGAGATCTGGAGGAATATGGATGAAACAAGCGTTGATAGCTGTTGCGGCACTATCGGCTATTCCGGCGGCAGCTATCGCTGAAGACTTTCCGCCGCTGCAGCGGGTCCCGGTGCTGGAGGAGGCGATCACATCGACCAGCCCACCCGTCAAGCTGGTTCGAGGTGCGCGCATCCGCTTTGCTCCGCGGCAGCCGACAGGTCTTCATCGTCATCCGATTTCGGTTGTCGGCGTGGTCACCGCGGGCAGCTTTGTCTTCAAAAGAGAGGGCGAGGCCGAGAAGGTCATCAAGACCGGTGACAGTTTCTTCGAGCCGGCTGGTGTCACCATCGAGCGTTTCGACAATACATCGAGCACCGAGCCTGCGGAGATCATCGCCTTCTACCTCACCGATTCAAAGGACCGGCCGCTGATCGAGATGCTGGGCGCAAAATAGTCTTTTCCAAGTTGGGCCGGTCAAGTAAGACCCGGGACGAAGGCGGATGCGGGGAGAGGTCGCCCGGCGAAGCGCAGCGAAGTCGGGCGGGGTGAGCAAGCGGGGAGAGGGAGGGAGCACAAAAGCCAACAATCACCTCGCCGCCGCGCGCGGCGGGTTCTTCGCCAGCACTGAGGCCATCGCCGAGATCAGCGGCTTCATGAAGTAGGCATCGTTGGCCGGATAGATGTCGGCGCGCAGGCCGTGCGATTTCAGCTCATCGGAGACCACCGGTCCGACCGAGGCGATCGGCGTTTTCGAAAGCCCCTCGCGCAACCGCGCTTCACATCCGCGCGCCCGCGCTACCTCGACCAGGCGGCGAACCTGACCTAGATTGGTCAGCGCAATGGCGTCGATGGCGCCTTTCGCCATCTCCTCGATCGCGGCGACGATGTTGGCGTCCGCAGCCTGCGCGTCGTAAACATAAGGCAGCACAGTATCCACCTCGGCGCCCTGCGCCGCGATGGCACCGATCAGCGCGCCGTGATCCTTGTCGGGATAAAGCTGCAGCCCGAGGCGATGACCCCTAAGATCGATCCGCGCGAGCATCTCCGCGACGCCTTCGGATGTCGGCTTTTCCGTGGTCTGCTGCGGCTCCAGCTCGATCTCGCGCAGCGCCCGGCCGGGTTTTGGGCCGCGCGCGAATTTTCTGGTTTTGCCGAGCGCTGCGACGAAAGCCTGTTCCACGCCGATCCGTCGCACCACCTTCATCAGCCGCCGCAGGCCTTCGCCGGTCATCAGCACCAGATCGTCGCAAGGTTTTTCGATAAAGCGCCGGATCCAGGCTTCGACCGGCGCCGGATCGGGCGCATCGTGGATGGTGAACATCGGGCATTGCAGCACGTCCGCGCCTTGCTCGGTGAGCAGGCGGGAAAACTGCGCTTCCTCGCGCGTCTCGAGGATCAGGATGCGGTAGCCGGTAAGTCGGTCAGCCATGATCTTGCTCTAACTGATATCATGCATCGTTCGTTCATCCTGACTCTTGGCAACCCGTTGGCGCAAGGGTGTCGGAATGATAGAGCAGGGCTCACGAAAGCTCTCGTTCCGCGCGCCCAAATTCCAATCAAATAGCCGCAAGTCGAGTTTCCATGCCCGATCACCAATACGTGCTGACCCTCTCCTGTGCGGATCGCCCCGGCATCGTCTCGGCCGTCTCGACCTTTCTTGCCCATAACGGACAGAACATTCTCGACGCCCAGCAGTTCAACGACGTCGAAACCAAGCACTTCTTCATGCGCGTGGTGTTCACAGCGGCCGATCTCGCCGTCCAACTATCGGCATTGCAGACCGGTTTTGCGGCAATCGCCGAGCGTTTCGGCATGGCTTGGCAGATGCGCGACCGCGCCAGCCGCCGCCGGGTCATGCTGCTGGTCTCCAAATCCGATCACTGCCTCGCCGATATCCTCTACCGCTGGCGCACCGGCGAATTGGAGATGATCCCGACCGCGATCGTCTCCAATCATCCACGCGAGACCTACAACCTCGATTTCGGCGAGATCCCATTTCACCATCTGGCGGTGACGAAAGAGACCAAGCGAGAGCAGGAAGCCGCGATCTGGGATCTGGTCGGGCAAACCAAGACCGATCTCGTGGTGCTCGCGCGCTACATGCAGATCCTGTCGGACGAGATCTCGGCAAAGCTTTCCGGGATGTGCATCAACATCCATCACTCGTTTCTGCCGGGATTCAAAGGTGCGCGGCCCTATCACCAGGCGCATGCGCGCGGCGTCAAGCTGATCGGCGCCACCGCGCATTACGTCACCCGAGACCTCGACGAGGGGCCGATCATCGACCAGGACGTCGAGCGCATCAGCCATCGCGACACGCCGGAGGACCTCGTCCGCAAGGGACGCGATATCGAGCGCCGCGTGCTGGCGCGCGCGATCCGCTATCATTTGGCCGATCGCGTGATCCTCAACGGCCGCAAGACCGTGGTGTTCATGGATTGACCGGTTGGATCAGAGCATGATCGGGAAAAGCATGCCCTTGGGCTGCGACCCGATGGGTGGGAACTGGTTTTCCCTTAGCTAACAAACGCGGAACGCGTTTGCGCGAAGATCATGCTCAAATAATCTAGTGCACCGGATCGAGCCCGGCCTGGTCGGATTTTGCCGGCTGCTCGCGCTCCGCCGCGGGCATCAATCGCCGGCGTTCGCGCTCCTTCATGTATTCTTCGTATTTTGCCGTTCCGGGACGTGGCGGCGCGTCCGCCGGCAGGCCGCCGGCCCACTGCGGAATATAATCGCCCATGCCGGCGGAAAGCTTTTCGTTGACGGTGCTGCAGCTCGCAAGGGCATGCGCCAGCACCGCGGTGGCAAGCAGGGTCGCAATCTGGCGCGGGCTAATGGGCATCTGCAAAGCGTCTAAACCTCGTGGTCCGATAGATACGGCTCGTTCGCTGCGTTGGGTCTGCCAAGAGGCCGCCGAAGAAACCTATACCCTAACCGGTAAGATTGGCTTATCCGGCCAGGTATCTAAACACCGTTACTTGTCATGAGCCGAGCGTGATCCCCTTGGTGACCGGCTTGCATCACAGCGTCCAGCGAGCGCGGCCACTGCCATCGTCTTGATTGACAATGCCGCGTGAAACGGACGCCATGCCGCGCCGCTACACGGCGCAAAAATCTGGGCTATGGTGAGGCAAAGGCCTAAGGACTCGGCTCGAAGCCGGTAAGGGGAGAAAGCGTTCATGTTGTTTCGCACCAAAATGCTGCCGCTGACCGCGACGTTTGCCGTGTTCGCAGGCGTCATGGCGCTAACGCCGGCACGAGCCGACGACGCCGTGAAGATCGGCCTGATCCTGCCGATGACCGGCGGACAGGCCTCGACCGGCAAGCAGATCGACAACGCGATCAAGCTCTACATGCAGCAGCACGGCGATACCGTCGCCGGCAGGAAGATCGAGGTCATCCTGAAGGACGACGCCGCCGTGCCCGACAACACCAAGCGGCTGGCGCAGGAACTGATCGTCAACGACAAGGTCAATTTCATCGCCGGCTTCGGCGTCACGCCGGCCGCGCTCGCCGCGGCACCGCTCGCCACGCAAGCGAAAATTCCGGAAATCGTGATGGCGGCGGGCACCTCGATCATCACCGAGCGATCGCCCTATATCGTCCGCACCAGTTTCACGCTGGCGCAGTCTTCCACCATCATCGGCGACTGGGCGGTGAAGAACGGCATCAAGAAGGTCGCAACCCTGACCTCGGACTACGCGCCGGGCAACGACGCGCTGAACTTCTTCAAAGAGCATTTCACCGCAGGCGGCGGCGAGATCGTCGAAGAGGTCAAGGTGCCGCTTGCCAACCCCGACTTCGCGCCGTTCCTGCAACGCATGAAGGACGCCAAACCCGACGCCGTGTTCGTGTTCGTGCCGGCAGGCCAGGGCGGCAACTTCATGAGGCAATATGCCGAGCGCGGGTTGGACAAGGCCGGCATCAAGGTGATCGGCCCCGGCGACGTCATGGACGACGACCTTCTCAACGGGATGGGCGATGCCGCGCTCGGCACCGTCACCGCGCATCTGTATTCGGCGGCCCATCCGTCGGCGATGAACAAGGAGTTCGTCGCCGCCTACAAGAAGGCCTACAGCAACCGTCCCGGCTTCATGGCGGTGAGCGGCTATGACGGCATTCATCTGATCTATGAAGCGCTGAAGAAGACCGGCGGCAAGACCGATGGCGACGCCCTGGTCGAGGCCATGAAGGGGACGAAGTGGGAAAGTCCGCGCGGCCCGATCTCGATCGATCCGGACACCCGCGACATCGTGCAGAACATCTACGTCCGCAAGGTCGAGAAGGTCGACGGCGAACTCTACAACGTCGAATTCCAGACCTTTCCGGACGTCAAGGACGCCGGCAAGACGAAGAAGTGACGCGGAACGCGTCGTTCCGGGGCGCATCGGAGATGCGAACCCGGAATCTCGAATTTGTTGAGAAAGATTTCGGGTTCGGCGCTCTCGCGCTGCCCCGGAATGACGACTCCTAGAGGTTCTCCGGCTTTCATCCCATGACCTCCGTTCTCACCAACCTGTTCGACGGCGTCGCCTACGGCATGCTGCTGTTCGTGCTCGCCTGCGGGCTTGCGGTGACGCTCGGGCTGATGAATTTTGTCAATCTCGCCCATGGCGCATTTGCGATGACCGGCGGCTATGTCTGCGCGGTGCTGGTCAATCAATATGGCTGGCCGTTTTTTGCAGGCCTGCCGCTGGCGTTTGTCGCCAGTGCTGCGATCGGCGCGGTGCTGGAACGGCTGTTGTACCGGCACCTCTACACCAGAAGCCACCTTGACCAGGTGCTGTTCTCGGTCGGCCTTGTCTTCATGTCGGTCGCCGCCGTCGATTACATCATGGGCTCCTCGCGCGTCTTCATCAAATTGCCAGCGGCGCTCGAGGGGCAGTTCGATTTCTTCGGCATCGGCATCGGCCGCTACCGGCTGATGATCATCGTGATCTGCGGCCTGCTCACCGCGGTGCTGCAACTCATTCTGGCGCGCACGCGATTTGGCAGCCGCCTGCGCGCGGCAGTGGACGATCCGCGCGTCGCAAGCGGGCTCGGCATCAACGTGCCGCAAGTGTTCGCCTTCACCTTTGCGTTCGGTTGTGGCCTGGCAGGTCTGGGCGGCGCGCTCAGCGCGGAAATCCTCGGGCTTGATCCATACTTTCCGTTGAAATTCATGATCTACTTCCTGATCGTGGTGACGGTGGGCGGCTCTACCAGCATGACCGGGCCGTTTCTGGCATCGCTCTTGCTCGGCATCGCCGACGTCGCCGGCAAATATTACGTCCCGAAGATGGGGCCGTTCGTGATTTACACTCTCATGATCGCGATCCTGATCTGGCGCCCCAACGGCCTGTTCGGTCGCTCGGCGGTGCGGTGAGGGTGGCGATGAGCGCGCAAGCCGAGGTCGGGCGGCACGCCATCCAAAAGGCACGCTGGCATTTTGGCGAGATCGCGTTCTGGATCCTCACGCTCGCATGCGCGTTCGCCTTTCCCTCCCGCTACCTCATCATGGCCGACATCGTGCGGCTTGCGCTATTTGCGCTGTCGCTCGATCTGATCCTGGGTTATGCCGGCGTGGTCTCGCTTGGCCATGCCGCTTTCTTCGGCGTCGGCGCCTATGGCGCGGGATTGATGGCATTGCACGGGGTCGTCACCGAGCCGGTGCTGGCGCTGGTCGCGGCCGGTCTCCTCGCCGCGGTTTTAGGTTTTCTCACGAGTTTCCTGGTGATCCGCGGTGCCGACCTGACCCGGCTGATGGTGACGCTCGGGATCGCGCTGCTGTTGGAAGCGCTGGCGGAACGGTTTTCCGACATCACCGGTGGCACCGACGGCCTGCAGGGCATCGAGATGCAGCCGATCCTCGGGCTTTTCGCGTTCGACATGTTCGGCAAGGTTGGACTGTTCTACTCGCTTGCGGTGCTGTTCATGCTGTTCCTGCTGGCGCGGCGGGTCGTGCATTCGCCGTTCGGTCTGTCGCTGCGGGCGATCAAGAACAACCCGTTAAGGGCGGCCGCGATCGGGGTCCCCGTCAACCGGCGGCTGATCGCGATCTACACGCTCTCGGCGTTCTGCGCGGGTATCGCAGGCGCGCTGTTCACCCAGACCACGGCGCTCGCCTCGCTCGATGTATTTTCGTTCGAGCGCTCCGCCGATTTGATGCTGGTGCTCGTGATCGGCGGCGCCGGCTATCTCTACGGCGGGCTGATCGGCGCGGTGGTGTTTCGGATGCTGCAGGAAGTATTTTCGACCATCACGCCGCAATACTGGCAATTCTGGATCGGCCTCGTGCTGGTCGTGATCGTGCTGGTCGGCCGGCAGCGGATGCATCGCTGGGTGCTGTGGGCGCCGAACCTCATCATCAAGCAGATGGGCGGCCGCAAGGCCGTCGTCGCCGTTCCCGAGAGCGACGCATGACGATCGTGCTGGAAACCAAGGGCCTGGAGAAGTCGTTCGGCGGGCTTCGCGTCACGCGCGATCTTTCGCTCAGCATCGAGCAGGGCGCGCGCCACGCGCTGATCGGTCCGAACGGCGCTGGCAAGACCACTGTGATCAATCTCTTGACCGGCGTGCTCAGGCCCAATGCCGGGCGCATCCGGCTGGAAGGCTATGACATCACCGATCTGCCGGTACACAAGCGCGTGCTGCGCGGCCTGTCGCGCACCTTCCAGATCAATCAGCTCTATCCCGATTTGACGCCGCTCGAGACCATCGGGCTTGCGGTCTCGGAACGGATGGGCCGCGGCGGCGACTGGTGGCGGCGCATGGGCACCCGCGACGACGTCAATGCCGAGATCGCCGAAACTTTGGCCCGCTTCCATCTGCTCGACGTCATGAACGATCTCACCGCGACATTGCCCTACGGCAAGCAGCGTCTGCTGGAGATAGCGGTTGCGATCGCCGCGAGGCCGCGCGTGCTGCTGCTCGATGAACCCGCCGCCGGCGTGCCCGAGAGCGAGCGTCACAACATCCTGGCCGCGGTCGCGGCCTTGCCGCGCGATGTCACCGTGCTGCTGATCGAGCACGACATGGATCTGGTATTCTCCTTCGCCGACCGCATTTCGGTGCTGGTCAACGGCGCGCTCCTGGTGGAGGGCCCGCCGGACGAGGTGGCGCGCGACCGCCAAGTGAAAGCGGTCTATCTCGGCGAGGCGACCGATGTCTGATCTTCTCGCGATCGAAGACCTGCGCGCGGGCTACGGCGAGGCGGTGGTGCTGTCCAACCTGTCGCTACGCCTTAAAGACGGCCAGGTGCTGGCGCTGTTGGGGCGCAACGGCACCGGCAAGACCACATTGATCAATTCGATTGTCGGCATCACCCGCCGGTTCGGCGGCACCGTTGCACTGGCGGGAGCGGATATCACGCCGATGCGGCCGGACCAGCGCGCACGGGCCGGCATCGGCTGGGTGCCGCAGGAGCGCAACATTTTTCGTTCGCTGACGGTTGAGGAGAATATGACTGCGGTGGCCCAACCGGGGCCGTGGTCGGTCGCAAAGATCTACCGGATGTTTCCGCGCCTGGAGGAGCGGCGCCACAATTTCGGCAACCAGCTTTCCGGCGGCGAGCAACAGATGCTTGCGATCGGCCGGGCGCTCACGCTCAATCCGAAAGTGCTGCTCCTGGACGAGCCGACCGAGGGGCTTGCGCCCATTATCGTCGAGGAACTGCTCGCCGCGCTCGGGACTATTATCCGGTCGGGCGGTATCTGCGCCATCATTGTCGAGCAGAATGCGCAAAAGATTCTGGGGTTGGCCGACCGCGCTGTGATATTGGAGCGCGGCGCGATCGTGCATGATGCGGCAAGCAGCGTCCTGAAAGCCGATCCCGCGGTGCTCGAGCATTTTCTGGGCGTGACCGGCAAGACATGACGGCTCCACCCATCGTCATTGCCTGCGACAAACGCAGGGCGTTTGCGCAAGGGAGCGATAGCGACGAAGCAATCCATTTTCTTGCTAACCATGGATTGCTTCGCTTACGCTCGCAATGACGAGTCAAAAATGCTCTAATTTTAAAATGGCAGGTCCGCAGGAGTAACAGCCATGCAGAGAACCAAAGCTCCATTCCGCGCCGACGAGGTCGGCAGCCTGTTGCGGCCGCCGCGCATCAAGGAGGCGCGCGCCAGACTGGAGAAGGGCGAGATATCGCCTGAGGATTTGCGCAAGGCCGAGGATCTCGA
Organism: uncultured Alphaproteobacteria bacterium; assembly: GCA_963769365.1. Taxonomy (GTDB): domain Bacteria; phylum Pseudomonadota; class Alphaproteobacteria; order Rhizobiales; family Xanthobacteraceae; genus Bradyrhizobium. The sequence goes on from CAVYLU010000004.1 coordinate 99,154, forward strand.
GATCGAAAAGGTCGTGCACAAGCAGGCCGCGCTCGGGCTGAAGCTTGCGACCGACGGCGAATTCCGCCGCTCCTGGTGGCATTTTGACTTTCTCGCGAAGTTGACGGGTTGCGAATTGTTTCACCCCGACACCGGCATTCAGTTCGCTGGCATCGAGACGAGGCATGACGCGGTGCGCGTCATCGGCAAGCTCGATTTCCCCGCCGACCATCCGATGCTCGATCATTTCAAATTCTTGAAGAAACATGCCGACATCGCGCATATCACGGCGAAGATGACGATCCCGTCGCCGACGGTGCTGCATTTTCGCGGCGGCCGTAAGTCGATCTCAAGAGATATCTATCCCGATCTCGATGCTTTCTACGAGGATCTTGCGAAGACCTACCGCAAGGCGGTGAAGGCATTTTACGACGCCGGCTGCCGCTACCTGCAATTCGACGACACGGTCTGGGCCTATCTCTGCTCGCCGGAAGAATTGCAGAAAGCGCGCGAGCGCGGCGACAACCCCGACGGCCTGCAGGAAATCTACGCCCGCATCATCAACTATGCGATCGCGGAACGGCCGGCCGACATGGTGATCACCACCCACGTCTGCCGCGGCAATTTCCGCTCCACCTGGATTTCATCCGGCGGCTACGAGCCGGTGGCGGAGGCCCTGCTGGCCGGCACCAATTACGACGGCTACTTCCTCGAATATGATTCCGACCGCGCCGGCGGCTTCGAGCCGCTGCGCTTCCTGCCGCCCGGCAACAAGGTCGTGGTGGTCGGCGTCATCACCTCCAAATTCGGCGAGCTCGAGAACAAAGACGACATCAAGCGGCGGCTGCAGGAGGCCGCCAAATTCGTAGCCCTGGAGCAGCTTGCGGTATCGCCGCAATGCGGCTTCGCTTCGACCGAAGAGGGCAACATCCTCTCCGAAGAGGAGCAATGGGCGAAGCTGAAGCTTGCCGTCGATGTCGCCAATGAGGTGTGGGGGAAGTAAGTTCTTCTCCCTCGCGGCTTGCGGGAGAGAGATCGCGTGACACCCACCTCTGATGCCGTCATCATCGGCGCCGGTCCCGCGGGGCTCGCCTGCGCCGCGACGATGCGCGCGACGGGGCTCAACGTTGCCGTGCTCGAGAAGGCCGATAGCGTTGGTGCCGTCTGGCGGCACCATTACGATCGGTTGCATCTCCACACCGACCGCAATCATTCAGCTCTGCCTGACATGGCAATGCCGCCGGACTACCCGACCTATCCGTCGCGCGGCCAGATGGTGGCTTATCTCGAAAGCTATGCCGAGCGATTCAATATCCAACCAATCTTCAGTGTGGAAGTTGCACGCATTCGACGCGACGGTGCGCTATGGCGCGCCGAAACGGCTCGGGGCGCGTTCACGGCACCCATCGTGGTCGTTGCATCAGGAATCGCCTGTTCGCCGTATCGTCCTTCATGGCCGGGCGAGGAGAATTATCGCGGGGCCACCATTCACAGCAGTGAGTATCGCAACCCGGCGCCCTATGCTGGAAAGCGCGTGCTGGTGGTCGGCTTCGGCAATTCCGGCGGCGAGATCGCGCTCGACCTGGCCGATGCCGGCGTCGATGTCGCGCTGGCGGTACGCAGCCCGGTGCAGATTCTGCCGCGCGATCTGCTGGGATTTCCGATTCTATCATGGGCTATCCTGTATCGGCGCCTGCCCGCGCGCTTCGTCGACATCATCAACGCGCCAATCCTGCGGCTTGCGGTCGGCAACATCGAAAGTCTGGGGCTGCGCCGGGCGGCCAAGGGACCGCGTCAGATGGTGGACGAAGATGGGCGTATCCCGCTGATCGATATCGGCACGCTCGCAAAAATCAGGGATGGCTCGATCAAGATACGCGGCGGCATCGATCGCTTCGTGAGCGACGGCGTCGTGTTCACCGGCGGCACAAGCGAAAAATTCGACGTGATCATCCTCGCCACCGGCTTCCGGCCCGATTTGCGCAAATTGCTTCCCGAGGTCGATGGCGTCTTTGACCGCCACGGCATGCCGCGCGTGACGGGTCGGCCGACCGAGGCGCCCGGGCTTTATTTCTGCGGCCAGATCACCTCGCCGACCGGGCAGCTGCGCGAGATCGGAATAGAGGCGCTACGGATCGCGGACAGTGCGAAGGCGTATGTAAGAAAGTCGTCGCCTCACTTCTCCGCCAGATAGACCTTCGTGACGATGCGCAGTCCCGCGAAGCCGGAAATGGGAGCGCGACTTACAGGCGGGGCTGCGCCTGCGCGAGCGGCCGGCCTTTTTTCGACAACAGATGGCTGCGGATCAGCGTCTGGGCCGGCGCTTCGAAATAGCGATAGGTGAGGTACGAGGCCAGCAGGGTCGCAACGACGAAAGCTGCGAAAAACACGTCATCGTAAAACGGAATCGGATGCCGCACGATCGCAAATCCCAGGGCAATAAAGATCTGAATCGGAAAATGCAGGAGATAACTTGAATAGGTCATGTTTCCCGCGGCCTCCAGTAGCCGATGCGACGGCAGTGAGAGCGCCATCCGGCCCGAAAGGCAGAACAACAGGATCGGCGTATAGGCGATGGGGAACATCCAGCCGTCAATCGCGGATTGCAGGCTGTACATCCAGATCGAAACCGGAACCGCGGCTGCTGCGCACCATGCGGCGGTTTCGACCGGCAGCCGGAATTGCGAGCGCGCGATTGCCTGCCGGCTGATAGCCGCTAGACCGCCGGCATAAAAGAAGGCGAGACAGGAACAGATCTGCGCGTTCAGGTTCACGCAAATGGCGATGACGATCAGGTTCAGGAGCGGAGACTTCGTTGCAAACCGCAGCGTTGTGAAGAAGACGGCATAGACCAGCACTTCGACCGAGATCGACCAGATCGGCCCGTTGAAACTATCGCTGCGCACGAGACCCCAATCACTGGCCATCAGAAGCTGCGGAAGGAAGTGCTGGATATCGTTGTTCTGGTAGACGAAGAAGAAACCATGCAGGTGAAAATAGATCGGCTGCAGCAGTGCGACCATCATCAGCGTGACGAAATGAAGCGGATATAGCCGAGACAGGCGAAACACAAAGAAAGTCCAGCCGTCGATCGATCGGTTGGAAATCGCGTCACGATATTTCCAGAAGAAGATAAAGCCGCTGATACACCAAAATACCCAGACGCCGTATTCGCCGTTTTCATAAAAAGGGCGGAGCAAGCTGTAGAGCGGCAGTTGGCTCTTGACGAGATCGACCGGTTTTTCGCCGATGTAGGAGAAGTGCTGATAATGCCAAATCAGCACGGCAAACGCGGCGACAAAGCGCAGCATCTCCAGTCCCAACAATTTGTCGGTTGTTTGCGTCGTTGACGATTTCTGCATCTATGTTGTCGGCTGATTAACCGTTTGGCCTCGGCGTGGTAACGAACCTAGTGGCCCGAAATGAATAAATTCCCCTTCGAAGTCATTGATCGCAAGTCTTGGCTACGCCCTCCATGACCGCGCGGTCCCAGGCCAGGTAGCCGTCCGCGTTCATGTGGACGCCATCGATCGAGTGCGGCGAAGGCATCACAGGCAGCGACAGAAATGTCGCGTTGGCTCGCACCGCGAGCTCAGGCAGGACGGAATTGAAGCCGTCGAGGGTTGCCATAACCTCCTTTTGCATGTCGGGGGTCATCCGCTCCCGCGCCTCGACCGGGGCAATCCCGAGAACGAACAAGTGGCCCGTCAGCTTCGACAACTCGCCGAGCAGCGCCGCATAACGGTCCTCGAAGACCTGCTTGCTGATCGGAGCCGGGACCAGGGCGTCATTGACGCCCAGGGATAGGATGATCGACGCGGCCGGTTTATTGGCGAGAGCGCCCGCGAGCCAGCTACCGAGATCGCTGGCGGTGGAAGCGCCGCTGAGGCCCGCATTGATGATGGGATGGCCGCAGCTGCTTTTTGGCAGGGTCGAGGCTTCAACGATGCTGTCGCCCAGCACGATGATGGGATCGTCGACGCGGCTCAGCGTGTAATACAGGATGAGTTGGCGAATTCGCCGATGCTCATCGCGCGCCGGCGCGTTGTAGGCGCGCACCAACAGGGTCGCCGCAACGGCCAACAGAGTGACTGCGAGCACAATGAGACCGAGACGCGTTCGCTTCACATCCGCCCTGATTTGTTGGCATGAGGCTCACCGGAGAAGCACCTGCCTCGCGCAAGCAACGAGATCCCCCTTAAGGGATGGTGCCTCAAAATAATACAAAATGCTTTCCAGGAGGTTGCCGGATGGCCGCAATGCGGGTCATGGCGGGACCGGCGCGACCCGGGCGGGCGACTAGGCGCCCGAGGGAATGGTGAAATTCCTCGCGACATTCAGTCAGACCGTCGGCCTCGATCGACCCTTCGTGCTCGCAGGCCATTCGATGGGAGGCCACATCTGCCGGCGTTTTGCGCTGGGGTATCCCGGGCGTCTCGCCGGTCTCATCCAGGGGGCGCCGGGTGGATTGGTGGAGGCATCCGAAGGGCGGCCGGGGGTGCGGTTCATTTCTCTATTGGGCAGATGGTGGTAGGACAACCGCCCGATCCACGACTGCCCACCACTGGCCCAAACTTCGGCTCAAGCCCCGCGCCCGATGAAAAACGATCAGATCCTGAGCCAGATTTCGGAATTCTGCCGCCAGGCCGATATGGCGGAATCGACCTTCGGCCGCCACGCGGTCAACGACGGCAAGCTGGTGCATCGATTGCGCGAGGGCAAGCGCATCACCATCGATACGCTCGACCGCATCCAGGCCTATATCGCGACCTCTACGCCCGGCGGGCTAGCGCCGCCGCGCGGCCTCGTGGTGCCGCCCGAGAAACGCGACCCGAGGGGCAATTTCCGCTTCTTCGAAAACCGCCAGAAATACCTGCTGTTCGTCCACACCTGCAGCGAAAAACGGGTGACCGCCGACCGGGTAGCGCTGGAGTTGTCCGGCATCCATCCCCGGCCGCCGGCGTTGCGGGTATTCGATGCCGGGGTCGGCGACGGCACCGTGCTGGCCCGGGTGATGCGATCGATGCACGTCCGCTTCCCCCACATGCCCTTCTATATTGCCGGCAAGGAGCTGAGCCTCGAGGACGTCCGGCTGACGCTCGAGAAGGTGCCGGACCGGCTGTTCGAGCATCCCGCGACCGTCTTTGTGCTGACCAACATGTACTATTCCGAGGCGCCATGGCTGACGCCGGCCTCGCCTACGGCGGCCGCCGGCATGATCTGGCATGAGGTGGCGCTGCGCGGGGCTTCTTCGGGCGAATTCGAGGCCCAGATCGCGGATTTGAGGCCGTTCCTGGAGCAGAACTGGCGCGCCAGCGTCAGCCCCCGTACCGGGATGCCGCTCTATGAGCGGCCGGTGGCGCTGGTTCTGTACCGGGAGGATCAGCGCTTTTTGCTCAATTCGATCATCCCCCGGGCCAGCCGCACCGAGGCCAATTTCGACCTGGTCATCGCTTCCCAGCCCTATCGGGCCAAATCTTCGGTGAATTTCCGCGCCAAACGGATCATTGCGCCCTTGGCGCGGGCGCTGCGGGCCGGGGGCCGCCTGATCGGGATTCACTCCCACGGGCAGGATCCGGGCATGGAGATCATCCAGGCGATCTGGCCTGGAGAAAATCCTTTCTCCGTCAGCCGTCATGAGCTATTGCGCGCGGTGAAATATGAGCTCGGGTCGGCCGGACGCGACCTTAACTTTAATGCCTATGCCGATAACCGTTCGGTCTTCCGCTATGATATGGAGGCGCTGCCCAACGAGGTCACCGGCTCGATCGGAACCTCGACGGCCTTTGCAGCATGGAACGCGGCGGTGTATGTCGCCCAGATCGAGGACGACCGGTTGACGGAATTGGCTCAAAGCGGTCGTACGCTCGATGCCGCCAGAGAGGTTCTGCGCAAGCATAGCGGGCTTTGGTTCTACGACGAATCCTACGTCATTTCGCGTCGTCGCGACTGACGCTTCTTGAGCATGATCTCCGCGCAAACGCGTTCCGCGTTTGCCGCGAGGGAAAAGCGGTGCCCACTTTTCCGGATCATGCTCTAGGACACATTTCGAAACGACCGCTGGTTACAGGCGGGAAAAGGGGGTTGCTTGATGCGCGCGTCTTATCTGTTCACCTCAGAGTCGGTCTCCGAAGGCCATCCGGACAAGGTCTGCGACCGGATTTCGGACGAGATTGTCGATCTGTTTTTCCGCGAGGGCCCGAAGGCGGGGGTCGATCCCTGGGCGATCCGCGCCGCCTGCGAGACGCTCGCCACCACCAACAAGGTGGTGATCGCGGGCGAAACCCGCGGCCCCAAATCGGTCACCAACGAACAGATCGAAGGCGTGGTGCGCGAGGCGATCAAGGACATCGGCTACGAGCAGGAAGGTTTCCACTGGCGCACCTGCGACATTGAAATCCTGCTGCATCCGCAATCCGCCGACATCGCGCAGGGCGTCGACGCGCATCAGCCCGGCACCAACAGGGAAGAGGGCGCGGGCGACCAGGGCATCATGTTCGGCTTTGCCTGCAACGAGACCCCGGATTTGATGCCGGCGCCGATCTTCTACGCCCACAAGATTCTGCGGCTGATCTCGGAAGCGCGTCACTCCGGCAAGGAAAAAGTGTTGGGCCCGGACTCCAAGAGCCAGGTCACCGTGCAATACGAGAACGGCAAGCCGGTCGGCGTCCGCGAGATCGTGGTCTCGCATCAGCATCTGGTCGAGGACATGACCTCGGACCAGGTCCGCGAGCGCGTCGAGCCCTATGTGCGCGAGGCGCTGCCCAAGGACTGGATCAACGGCAAGACTATCTGGCACATCAACCCGACCGGAAAATTCTATATCGGCGGTCCCGATGGCGATGCCGGTCTCACCGGGCGCAAGATCATCGTCGACACCTATGGCGGCGCGGCCCCGCATGGCGGCGGCGCGTTTTCCGGCAAGGACCCGACCAAGGTCGATCGATCTGCCGCCTATGCCGCGCGCTATGTCGCCAAGAACGTCGTCGCGGCGGGCCTCGCCGATCGCTGCACCCTGCAGCTCGCCTACGCGATCGGCGTGGCGCGCCCGCTGTCGATCTATATCGATACCCATGGCACCGGAAAGGTGCCCGAGGACAAGCTCGAGAAGGTGGTGGCCGAGTCGGTGGATCTGACGCCGCGCGGCATCCGCAAGCATCTCGATCTGAACCGGCCGATCTATGCGCGGACGTCGTCCTACGGCCATTTCGGCCGCAACCCGGACAATGAGGGCGGCTTCTCCTGGGAAAAGACCGACCTCGCCGAAGTGCTGAAACGCGCGGTGTGATTCTCAACGTCGTTCCGGGATGCGCCGCAAGGCGCAGACCCGGAATCTCGAACTTCTAAATTCCGGGTTCGCGAGTTTCACTCGCCCGGAATGACATGCACAGGAACAGGATTCTCACATGACCGTCGCCGTCAAGAAGCCCGCCTTCACCGACTACATCGTCAAGGACATTTCGCTGGCCGAATTCGGCCGCAAGGAAATCTCGCTGGCCGAGACTGAGATGCCCGGGTTGATGGCAACGCGCGAGGAATTCGGTCCGAAACAGCCTTTGAAGGGCGCGCGCATCGCAGGCTCGCTGCACATGACGATCCAGACCGCGGTCTTGATCGAGACGCTCGTGGCACTTGGCGCCGATGTCCGCTGGGTCTCCTGCAACATCTATTCGACACAGGACCACGCCGCGGCCGCGATCGCCGCCGCCGGCATTCCGGTGTTTGCGGTGAAGGGCGAGAGCCTTGGCCGAATACTGGGACTACACCGCAAAGCTGTTCGACTGGCACGGCGGCGGCACGCCCAACATGATCCTCGATGACGGCGGCGACGCCACCATGTTCGTGCATCAGGGCGTGCGCGCCGAGCGCGGCGACACCGTGTTCCTCGATCAGCACAACAGCGAGGAGGAAGAGGTCTTTTTCGCGCTGATCAAGCGCATGCTGAAGGAGAAGCCGAAGGGCTGGTTCGCGGAGATCGCCAAGAACATCAAGGGCGTCTCGGAAGAGACCACCACGGGCGTGCACCGGCTCTATGACATGGAGAAGGCGGGCACGCTGCTGTTCCCGGCCATCAACGTCAACGACAGCGTGACAAAATCGAAATTCGACAATCTCTATGGCTGCCGTGAATCGCTGGTCGACGGCATCCGCCGCGGCACCGACGTGATGATGTCGGGCAAGGTCGCGATGGTCGCTGGCTTTGGCGACGTCGGCAAGGGTTCGGCGGCCTCGCTGCGCCAGGCCGGTTGCCGCGTCATGGTCTCCGAGGTCGATCCGATCTGCGCGCTGCAGGCGGCGATGGAAGGCTACGAAGTGGTCACCATGGAAGACGCTGCGCCCCGCGCCGACATCTTCGTCACCGCCACCGGCAACAAGGACATCATCACCATCGACCACATGCGCGCGATGAAGGACCGCGCCATCGTCTGCAACATCGGCCATTTCGACAACGAGATTCAGATTGCGGGCCTGCGCAACCTGAAATGGACCAACATCAAGCCGCAGGTCGACGAGATCGAATTCCCCGACAAGCACCGCATCATCCTGTTGTCGGAAGGCCGCCTCGTGAACCTCGGCAACGCCATGGGCCATCCGAGCTTCGTGATGTCGGCCTCCTTCACCAACCAGACGCTGGCGCAGATCGAACTGTTCGCCAACAACGGAGGCGGCAAATACCAGAAGAAGGTCTATGTGCTGCCGAAGTCGCTGGACGAGAAGGTGGCGCGCCTGCATTTGGCCAAGATCGGCGTAAAGCTCACGCAATTGCGCCCCGACCAGGCCGACTATATCGGCGTCAAGCCGGAAGGCCCGTTCAAGGCGGACCATTACCGGTATTGAGAACGGCGATCGTCATGCTGAGATCGAAATGCCGGCCAACTGGCCGGCGTTTCTTCACCACCGCCGCAGAACTTGCAGCCAGCGGCTTTGGGGCGCGCCGTTTGCCGTTGATTTTATACCGGGTTGCGCGCTAATCAAACGATGGAAATAATTGCACCAAACGAACATTTCGACGTCCTCATCGTGGGCGCAGGGCTGTCCGGCATCGGCGCGGGTTTCCACCTGCAGCAGAACTGCCCGGCGAAGAGTTTCGTCATCCTCGAAGGCCGCGAGCGCATCGGCGGCACCTGGGATCTATTTCGCTATCCCGGTATCCGCTCCGACAGCGACATGTTCACGATGGGCTATTCGTTCAAGCCATGGACCGAGCCGAAGGCGATCGCCGAGGGCCCGAAGATCCTGAACTACGTCCGCGAGACGGCGGCAGAGAACGGAATTGATGAGAAAATCCGGTTCAACCACCGCGTGAAGCGCGCGGCGTGGTCGACGAGGGAAGCGCGCTGGACGGTGGAATCCGAACGCCAGTCAGGCGAGGGTTCTACCGAGATAGTACGCTTCACCTGCAATTTCCTGTTCATGTGCTCCGGCTACTACCGATATGAAGCGGGGTATACGCCGGAATTCGCCGGCACCGCCGACTTCGCCGGCCGTATCGTGCATCCGCAGAAATGGCCCGAGGACATCGACTACGCCGGAAAACGCGTGGTGGTGATCGGTTCCGGCGCGACCGCGGTGACGCTGGTGCCGGAAATGGCGAAAACCGCTGAACATGTTACCATGCTGCAGCGCTCGCCGACCTACGTGGTGTCGCGCCCGGCGCAGGATCCGTTCGCCAACAAATTGCGGCGCAATCTGCCCTCAAAACTCGCCTATCATCTGATCCGCTGGCGCAACGTGATGTGGGGGATGTATTTCTTCCAGCTCTCCAGGCGCAAGCCAGCGCGCGTAAAGGAACTGATCCTCGGCGGCGTCCGGACGGCGCTCGGTCCGGACTACGACGTCGCCACCCATTTCACGCCGCGCTACAACCCCTGGGACCAACGGCTGTGTCTGGTGCCCGACGGCGACCTCTTCAACGCCATCAAGGAAAAGCGCGCCTCCGTCGTGACCAAGGAGATCGACACTTTCACCAAGAATGGCATCCGTCTGAAGGACGGCAGCGAACTGGAGGCCGACATCATCGTCACCGCCACCGGGCTTGTTATGCAGCTGATGGGCGGCTTGGAAGCCAGCGTCGACGGCCGCACCATCGATTTCGCCAAAACGCTGAACTACAAGGGCATGATGTTTTCCGACGTGCCTAATCTAGCGTCGTCGTTCGGCTACACCAATGCGTCCTGGACGCTGAAATGCGATCTCACCTGCGGATATGTCTGCCGCCTGATCAATTACATGGATCGTCACGGCTATAAGCAATGCGTGCCGCACAATCTCGATCCCTCGGTCGAGGAATTGCCGTGGCTAAGCTTCTCCTCCGGCTATGTGCAGCGCGCGGTCGCGAAAATGCCCAAACAAGGCTCGAAGCGGCCATGGCGGCTTTATCAGAACTACGCGCTCGACATCGTCTCGTTGCGCTTCGGCAAGGTCGATGACGGGGTGATGCGATATTCGTGAGATGGCGCGAGGCTGAGCGACACGCCGTCATTTAAATCGCTCAGACTGCCGCGCCGATCGCGACCTTCGGCGTCGCCGAATAGAAGCGCAACAGCAACACCCGACTTGAAAAGGCCCGAACTCGCGTCGGGGGCATTGCTGATGAGATTAGCGACATGATGAAATGCGACCGCGTTTTCGCGCAACGGACGTGCGGAAATATGCTGAAGCAGCTTCTCGCGCCACAGCTTGTCGGTCTTTATATTCTCGCCGCGTGCACGATTTACGTGCATTTCCGCGGTCGCGAGCGTCTTCGGGTCGGGCGTCAGCTCGGCGATCACTCGACGTTGTTCGCCCCCTACAACGTGCTGATGTATGCGGGCTCGGCGGTTCCGAACGAGCCGGTGATCTCGGTTGATCGTTTTCCTGAACTGGCCAAGCTTCGGTACAATTGGGAGACGATCCGTGACGAAGCTGTCAGCCTCTTCGACGAAGGTCTTATCCGGGCTGCGGCGAAGAACAACGACTGGGGTTTTTACTCGTTCTTCAAGAGCGGCTGGAAGCGCTTTTATCTCAAATGGTACGACGATTTTCTTCCCTCCGCGCGCGCTGCGCCCGAAGACGGTTGAGCTGTTGAACTCCATACCAAGCGTCCACGGCGCAATGTTTGCAATGCTGCCGCCCTGCGGCAAGCTTGGCGCGCATCGCGATCCTTTCGCCGGGTCACTGCGTTATCACCTCGGATTGGTCACTCCCAACTCGGACAAATGCCGTATCCTGGTCGATGGCGTGGAATGCGTGTGGCGCGATGGGCAGGCCTTCATGTTGACGAGACCTTCATTCACCGCGCGGAGAACACGACCGATGTAAATCGGATCATTCTGTTCTGCGATGTCGAGCGGCCGATGAAGTACGGGCTTTTGACCGCAATCAATCGCTGGGTCAGCCACCACATCGTCAAGGCCTCCGCCACCCAGAACGTGGACGGCGAGCATGTCGGCGCGCTCAACAGGACGTTCGCCTGGCTCTACGAGATCCATTTGGTGGGACGCCGCATCAAGGAATGGAACCGCAAGGTCTATTACGCGCCTAAATATACCCTGACCCTTGCGGTTTTCGGCCTGCTTGTCGCATCCGCTTTCAAGTGATAGGCCGCCGGTCAGGCCGCCTTGCCGATTGCAACTTTCAGCGTGCCGACGCCGTCGACCCCGCACTCGATCTTGTCGCCGGGCGACAGCGCCGCGACGCCGGCCGGCGTTCCCGTCATGATGATGTCGCCGGCGCCGATCGCGACCTGCTGCGAGAGCTTCCAGATGATTTCCGGCACGCTCCAGATCAGCTCGGAGAGATCACCCTTTTGCCGCTCGGTGCCGTTGACCGACAGCCAGATCTTGCCTTTCGACGGATGGCCGATCTTGGAAGCCGGCTGCAGCGCCGAGCAGGGCGCAGAATGATCGAACGATTTGCCGATCTCCCAGGGCCGCTCCTTCTTGCGTGCGGCCTGCTGCAGGTCGCGTCGCGTCAGGTCGATGCCCACCGCATAGCCATAGACGTGGTCCAGCGCCTTGTCGGCGGGAATGTTCATGCCGCCGCTCTTCATCGCCACGACCAGTTCAACCTCGTGATGCAGATCCTTGGTCAGCGCCGGGTAGGGGATGGCGGCGCCGTCCGGCTCGAGCATGTCGGCATGCTTGGCGAAGAAGAACGGCGGGTCCCGCTCGTCATTTCCCATCTCGCGGATGTGCTCGAGATAATTGCGGCCAACGCACCAGATGCGGCGCACGGGAAAGGATTTTGACTCGCCCGCGACCGGGATCGAGGCCTGCTGCGGGGCGGGGATGACAAAGGCGGTGGCGTTCATGAAAAGCGGCCCGGATGGGTTGAGGAGGGAGAATGGATGGTGTTTACGCGGTTGCGCTGACCGGCGCTAGGGTGGCTGTGTCCCGCTGCTGCAGGCGGAAGAACGAGGCATAACGGCCGCCGCGGCGCAACAGATCGTCGTGGCGTCCGCGCTCGACGATCTCGCCGGCCTCCACCACCAAAATGGTGTCGGCGTGCATGATGGTGTGCAGGCGATGGGCGATGACGATGGTGGTGCGGTTCTGGCAGAGATGCTCGATCGCCTCCTGCACCTGTTTTTCGGATTCCGAATCCAGCGCCGCGGTGGCTTCATCGAGCAGGATGACCGGCGCGTCCTTGATCAGCGCGCGCGCCACCGCGATGCGCTGGCGCTGGCCGCCGGAGAGTTGCGTGCCGTGCTCGCCGACCGGCGTGTCATAGCCGAGCGGGAAGCTCATGATGAACTCATGCGCGCTAGCCGCCTTCGCGGCCTCGATGATCTCGGCCTCGGTCGCACCTTGCTTGCCGAAGGCGATGTTGGCGCCGATGGTGTCGCGGAACAGGTAGACGTCCTGGCCGACATAGGCGGTCTGCTGCCGCAGCGACCGCCGCGATACCGCGGAAATTGACTGGCCGTCGATCAGGATGTCGCCCTCGTTCACTTCATAGAAGCGCAACAACAGCGCCAGCACGGTCGATTTGCCGCCGCCGGAGGGCCCGACCAGCGCCGTGACCTTGCCGGGCTCGGCGACAAAGCTCATGCGGTTGAGCACCGGTTCGCCCACGCGATAGGCGAAGCTGACGTCGCGCCATTCGATCCGGGCGTCGGATAGTTTCAGCGACGGTTTGTCGTCGTCGGCCAATTCGCTGGCGGGACTGTCGACAACTTCGAGCAGCATCCGCGCGCCGACCAGATTGCTGTTCAAATCGATGTTGAGCCGCGCCAGCCGTTTGGCCGGCTCGGCAGCCATCAGAAAGGCGGTCAGGAACGAAAAGAACTGGCCGGGCGTGGCGCCGAGCGCAACCACGCTATAGCCGGCATATAGCAGGCAGCCGGCGACGGCGAAGCCGCCGAGCATCTCCATCAGCGGGTTCGAGCGGTTGGAAACCCGCGCCATCTTGTTGGCATTGCGCTCGACCGTGGCGATATTTTCGTCTATGCGCCGTTGCATGGACTCTTCCAGCGTGAACGCCTTGACCGTGCGGATGCCCTGCAGCAATTCCTGCATGGTCTCCAGAATGTCGGCGGTGCCGGTGAACTGGTTATAGGCGAGGCCCTTGATCCGCTTCACTAGCTTGCGCAGGATCAGCATCGCCGGCGGCGTCACCAGGAGACCCAGCAACGACATCAGCGGCTCCTGCATCACCATCACCGCGACCAGGCTGATCAGCATCAAGAAGTCGCGGCCGATGGCGTTGATCAGCAGGTTCAAGACGTCGGTAATCGATTTTGCGCCGGCGGTCAGCCGCGCCAGGAATTCGGACGAATGCCGATGAGAATAAAATCCAATGCTTTCACTCATCAGCTTGGCAAAGAGGCGCCGCTGGTTGTTGGCGAGAATGGCGTTGCTGATCTTCGACAGGATCACGGTGTGGCCGTAGGTCGCCACGCCCTTGATCGCCACCAAAATAACCGTGACGCCGGAAAGAATGACGATGCCAGGAACGTTCTTGTCGACATAGGCCTGATTGACCACCTGACCCAGGATGTAGGCAGACCCCGCGGTTGCGCCGGCCGCCACGCCCATCAGCAAGAAAGCGGTCAGATAGCGCCGCCAATGGACGATCCCCTGTTCCATCACCAGGCGGCGTATCAGGATAGCCGCGCCATAGGGGTCGTCAGTGATTTTCTTTGGAAAATTGACCATCCGCTGTCCATGGACTGCGCCTGGCGGACCACCTCGCGCGTCAGGGCTGTCAGAAAGCCTCCTTGCCCGCTATATCGTTTTTTTTCAAGCCTAATGAGGGCTTGCGGGGAGCAGGATTTCAGGCCGATGCAGCGTGCTGGAGTTCGCCAAGGCGCTCGCGGAACAGCTTCTCTTCCCAGTTGAGCGCGTGGGCCGCAATAGTCTCGAGATCGTCATATTGCGGTGTCCACTCCAGCGTCGAGCGGATGCGGCTGGTATCGGCCACCATGGTCATGATGTCCCCTAGCCGGCGCGGCGCGTATTGAACCGCAAAATTGCGCATCGAGACACGCCGCATTGCCTCGATGGTTTCGAGCACCGAGTAGCCGCGACCATAGCCGCAGTTCAACGTCACCGAGGCGCCGCCGCTCCGCAAGTACGACAGCGCCGCGCGGTGGGCCTGCGCGAGATCGCTGACGTGAATGAAATCGCGGATGCAGCTTCCGTCCGGCGTCGGATAATCGGTCCCGTACACGTCGATTTTGGCGCGCTGTCCGGTCGCGGCTTCGACCGCGATCTTGAGCAGATGCGTCGCGCCCACCGTCGCGAGCCCAACGCGTCCTAACGGATCGGCGCCGGCGACATTGAAATAGCGCAGCACGACGTAGCTCATGCCGTGCGCGGAGGCCACATCATGCAACATGATCTCGGTCATCAGCTTTGAGGTGCCGTACGGCGACAGCGGACGCGTCGGCGCGTGTTCGGGGACTGGTACCTCATCCGGATTGCCGTAGACCGCGGCGGTCGATGAAAAGATGAAGCGGTTGACGCCGCACTTCACGGCCGCATTCAAGAGGCACTGCGTCGTCACGGTGTTGTTGCGATAATAGCCGAGCGGATCGCGCATCGAATCCGGCACTACCACTGAGCCCGCGAAGTGGATGATGCTGTCGACGCCGTGCGCGGCGATCACGCCCTCGACAAGGTTCTCGTCGCCGGCCTCGCCGACGAACAGCGGAACGCCCTCAGGCAGGAAAGCGGAAAAGCCGGTGGAAAGGTTGTCGATCACGACGACGCTTTCGCCGGCGTCCGCCAGCGCATGAACCATGTGACTTCCGATATAACCGGCCCCGCCGGTGACAAGCACGGTCATGATCTCGCCCATCTCCTGTTCTTGACGGAGATGTTAACGGGCACGCGGTGAAGAGGGGGTTTCGGCGCAAGTGAACTGGCCACTATGCTTAATGTTGCGTATAGGAAATGCGGTAAACGGAGCCCGATGTGGGAATCGCGAACGATTTTCCTAGCGATCTGCAATTGATCGTGCCGAATCTGCACAGGCGCTATTCCGGCGTCACCGCGACCAACCGCATGGTGTCTCCGAGGCTTGCGAAAATGTTTCGTGCAGGCTGGCTCGGTTCCAATGCGCCCGATGGCATCGCGCGGATCGGCGTGACGGACCTGTTGAAATTATGGCGCCGCCGCAATTCCCTGATCTGGCATGCGCGGCGCAACAACGAGATGATCGCCGGCGTCTTGCTGCGATCGCTGGGCTGGCCGTTGAAACTGGTGTTCACCTCGGCCGCGCAACGGCATCACAGCTGGATCACGCGCTGGCTGATCTCCCAGATGGATGCGATCATCGCAACCAGCGAGCTGTCGGCGTCGTTCCTCAAGCGCGAAGCGACCGTCATCATGCACGGCGTCGACACCGACGTATATTCGCCGCCGGCGGATCGCGCTGCGGCGTTCGCGGAAGTAGCACTTCCGGGCCGCTACGCGATCGGCTGCTTCGGCCGGGTGCGCGCGCAGAAGGGCAGCGACGTGTTCGTGGAGGCGATGTGCCGGCTGTTGCCGCGCTATCCTGACTTCACCGCCGTTCTCGTCGGTGCGATCGTGCCGGAGCAACAGGGTTTTGCCAACGATCTGCGCCGGCGGATCGAGGCCGCGGGCCTGCAATCGCGCATTGTCATCACTGGCGAACTGGAAATCGAAGAAGTACAGCGCTGGTATCGGCGGCTGACGATCTACGCATTTACCTCGCGCAACGAGGGATTTGGGCTGACGCTGATCGAGGCGATGGCGGCAGGGGCGGCGCTGGTGGCATCGCGCGCCGGCGCCGCCGAATTCGTGGTCGAGGATGGCGCGACCGGCGTGCTGACGCCGCCCAGCGATGTCGAGGCGCTGGTCGCGGCCCTTGAGCCGTTGATGCGCGATCCCGCATCGAGCGCCGCGATGGGCGAACGGGCCCGCGCGCACGTCGTGGAAAAATTCAGTCTCGATGCGGAAGCAGACGCGATCGCACAGGTCTATCGATCGCTTGATATATCTTCCCCTGTTAACGTCCAAGGATAGAAACCGGTGCTTTCGACAAGACAAATCTTCCGTCCCGAAATCGCGGCCCTGCGTGCGCTTGCGGTAACCAGTGTGATTCTCTTTCATTTGAAGGTGGAAGGGTTTCAGGGAGGTTTCGTCGGGGTCGACGTCTTCTTTGTCATTTCTGGTTATCTTATCACGCGCAACATTCTAGCCGATCTGCAGGCAAACGAATTCTCCTTGGCGCAGTTTTATGTGCGTAGGACCCGGCGCATTTATCCCGCCTTGATAGCCACGGTGGTGGCCACATACATCGCTGGCGCCCTCTGGTGCTCTCCGCTGATGTTTCTTGACCTTGCGAAGGAGTGCACGCACGCACTGTTGTCGATTTCCAACATTCAGTATTGGCGGGAATCGAGTCGATATTTCGCGCCAAACTCAGATGAACTGGCTTTGCTTCATTGCTGGTCTTTGTCGCTGGAAGAGCAGTTCTATCTGGTATGGCCGGTGTTTGTTGTTTTGGCGCACAAGGTCAATCGCACGCGCCAGGCCATCGTAATTGCGACGATCACTTCGTTCTTGGCCTCGATCGTGGTCGCAAGGAGCGACCCCTCTGCAACCTTTTTCCTTATGCCGTTCCGGATTTTCGAATTTGGCATTGGCGCTGGAGTGCTTTTCGTCGACGAACTCCGCCTTGGCGGCCTTGCGAGGCAGATTGCTTCTGCCGTTGGGGTTCTCTCGGTCGTGGCCAGCGCGCTTACTTTGAAATCGGACATTCCAAATCTGGAAGTTGCCATGCTGGTACCCAGCCTGGGCGCGGCGGCGACAATCCTGGGGGGGAGCAAGACTTTCGTTGCCAGGCTGGTTACTCATCCGGTTCTAATCGGGGTGGGGACAATCTCTTATTCGCTCTATCTCTGTCATTGGCCCATTATCTTCTTCGCTCGCTTCATCTTTGGCGACGATGCCAACGGCTGGTCGGCGGGCTTGCTGATGCTGGTCATGATGTTCGTGGTTGCAACCGCGATGTACCGCTTTGTTGAGCGTCGTTTCATTCAACCATCCAAGTTTCGCAACGCGAGTTTTCTGAAGAACGCTGCCGGATTCTGGTCGGTCGTCATTGTACTTGTGGCTATCACCCATACGACTTTCCTGTCGAAGGGCTTCGCATGGCGGCTGTCCGTCGACCAGGAGAAGGTGGCCCATCTACAGGACTTCCCGTCAGGGCGTGACATCGAGCCAGTCGATGGCCCCGTCACTTTTCAACTGGTCGGCGATTCCCATGCTACGCAATATGAAGCCGGCCTCTCTCCCCTTACGAAGCGACTGGGCATCCAAATGCAAGTTTTAGGCGGCGCTGGCTGCCCCATCTTGTACGGAATGGCGTTGAAGGCGCTCAGGCGAGAGGAATGCATCGAAGCGCGCGACAAGACGCTGCTGCGGATCAAGCAGACAAATCTCCCGATCATTTTCGTGCAGAAATGGACCTACTATGACGATGCGACCGTCGATTACGAATTCGACGGCTCGAAAAACGCCCGTTCCGATCTCAAGAATTCATATACGAAGCTGGAGGACGCGCTGAATAGGACTATGGCGGAATTCGTGGCGGGTGGTCGGCACATTCTGCTGATAGGCGCTCAAGTCCACGCAAACTGTTCGATCAATCTGCCAAGGCTGCTGCAAGGGCCGCTACCACATGAGCCTTTGCCGCCGTGTCCTCCGGCGAAGAGGGAGAGCATCGAGCAGTCGGGCGCTCAAACAAATCAGATGCTCTCTCGCATTCAGGCCAGGTGGCCGGATCGGATCGAACTACTGCGACCGGTAGATTACTTTTGCGATGATGAGTGCCCGGTCGTGTCCGATGGGATTTGGCTCTATCATGATCTCACGCATTTCACCGTAGTCGGCTCCCATTACATGGTGAAACGGGCCGAGATCCCCTTCACGAGATTTCTCGAGTCGACGCGGGTGAGATAGCGCCTCTTGTATTCGTGCAGTTGAGGTCAGCGCCGGATAGCTCTCCTCACCTGACGTAATTTTGCTTCAAAATGTCCACGACAAACGCGTCGAGATCGCCGCCTGCAAACAAAAAGCCGGGCAGGCCCGCAGCTTCCGCCGCCTCGATGTCCGTCGGCCGGTCGCCAATAACAAAACTGCCCCGGTGGCGCACCGGCCAATGCGCCATCAGGTCGTGGATCATGCCGGGCGCGGGTTTGCGCCAATGATGATCCCCGAGATAGCCGGCAACCGTTCCGTCGGGATGATGCGGGCAATACCTGACGTCGTCGATGACGGCGCCCTGTGCGGCGAGCTCGGCGCGCATCCAGTCGTGCAGCGTGTTGAGTTCGGCTTCCGTGAAGAAACCACGCGCCACGCCGGATTGATTGGTGAAAAAAAACACAAAATATCCGGCGGCGTTCAGGCGGCGGATCGCCTTCGCCGCGTTCGGCATCCATCGGATGCGGTCGCGTGTGCCCATATAGCCGTCGTCGTGGTTGATGACGCCGTCACGGTCAAGGAAGGCGGCGGGCTTTTGAACGGAACGGTCAGGATCGTTACCGCTCATTTGCGCGGAGGCTCGCGCATCAGGGCCTGTTCGATCTCCTCGCAGATGCCATGGCCGACCGCAAGATGGATCTGCTGGATCACCGCCGTGTCGTCGCTGGGCGCGATCAAAACGTGATCGCAGACCGTACCCAGCGCTCCGCCCTTGCGGCCGGTGAACCCGATCGTGACGAGGCCCCGTTCGCGCGCCATGCGCAGCGCCGCCAGGATGTTCGGCGAACGGCCCGACGTAGATAGCGCCAGCAATACGTCGCCGCGCGTACCCAAGCCCTCGACCTGGCGTGCGAACACCTTGTCGTAACCGAGATCGTTCGAGATCGCTGTCAACGCCGAAGTGTCGGTGGTGAGCGCGATCGCGGCGTAGGCGGGCCGGTCCTTCTTGTAGCGGCCGACGATTTCGGCGGCGATATGCTGGGCATCCGCGGCGCTGCCGCCGTTGCCGACGATCAGGAGCTTGTGGCCGTGCCGGAGCGCCGCAATGATCGCATCGGCGATCTTGCGCGCGGCCGCCAGCGTCGCGGCATCCTTCGTCGCGCGCTCGAACGCTGCGAGCGACTGTTTGAGATGGCTTGCGATAATGTCCTGGCTCAAGACGCACCCGAAGTTGCAATAGTCAGCCTTGGTAATGATCGCCTCGCGGCGGCGCAAGCGCTGGAATCGTTAATGCGCTGCGCTTGCGGCCGCCTCACTCAGCACGCGCTGCGCGGTTTCGACGACGTCGGAAGGCAAGATGTCGCGCATGCAGCGATGGTCGTTCATGGTGCAGACCGGCCGATGGCAGGGTTGGCAGGGCACGCTGGTTTTGGTCAAAACGGTCGCGGCGAGGCCGTTTAGCGGGGCCCAATGATAAGGGCTGGTCGGACCGAAAATGCCCATGGTCGGCGTGCCCAGGGCGGCAGCGATATGCATCAGGCCGGAATCGTTCGAGATCGCCACGCTCGCCGCCGCCATCGCCAAGATGCCATTGCGCAGATCGGTGCCGGTGAGGTCGCGGACGCGGGGGCCGCCGCCGGCCATGATCGCGGCGGCAAGCGCCTGTTCGCCGGGACCGCCGACCACCCAAACATCGAGGCCCTGCTCGGCGAGCAGCCGCGCGGCCTCCGGATAGTAGGTCCACCGCTTGGAGGCGCCGACCGAGCCGGGCGCCAATGCCACGGCACTTCCTGTGCCAAGGCCGTTGGCTTGGCGCCAGCGTTCGACTTCCTCAGGTGGAACCTGAAGCTGCGGAACCGGCCATTGCGCGGGCAAAGGGGAGCCGTCCGGCAGCGCCAGCGCGGCATTCTTGTCGATGAAGCGGGGGAGGGCCTTTTCACCCCAACGCCAGCGGTTGAGCATGCCGAAACGGGCTTCGCCGACGAAACCCACCCGTTCGGGGATCCCAGCCAGAACAGGCGCAATGGCCGATTTCCAGGTGCGGGGCAGCACCAGCGCAGTGCCGTACCTCCTAGCGCGCAGCTGCGCCGCCAGCGCCCATTGCTTGGCCACCGCCAGCCGGCTGCGCGGCAGGTCAGAGATGATCCCGGAACGGACACCGGGCATGTAGTCGACCAGCGGCGCGCATAGGGAGGTGGTCAGGAGGTCGACCGGGCGGTTGGGCCAGCGCTCTTTCAGGACGCGCACGACGGTGTGGCCGCGCACGAAATCGCCGATCCACATATAGGGGATGATAAGGATCGGACGGGTATCGCCCGAATCTTCTATCTCGCCATATATTGAATTAATATTCATTCTTTTGCGTCAGGCTGCTCGATCGATGGGGCCTGTCGGTAACCGCTCCCGGACGGGAGGTAAAGCGGCCGGTCCGTCTTCACCATGGCCAACAAAGCCAAGTTGCCTGCCAAGCAGGAGTGGGGCAAACCTCGCTCGGGCGTCATCAAGGCAGGGGACGGAATGTTGCTGGTGACCGGCGGCGCCGGTTTTATCGGATCGAACGTTGTGGCCGCGTTGAACGACGCGGGCCGCTCCGATGTCGTGGTCTGCGACGTGCTCGGCCATGACGGCAAATGGCGCAATCTCGCCAAGCGGCAGCTCGCCGACATCGTGCCCCCGGCGGAACTGCCCGCATGGCTGAGGGGCAGGAAGCTCGACGCCATCATCCATCTCGGCGCCATTTCGGAGACGACTGCGACCGACGGCGATCTCGTTATCGAAACCAATTTCCGCCTGTCGATGCGGCTCCTGGACTGGTGCACGACAAGCGCGACGCCATTCATCTATGCCTCGTCGGCCGCGACCTATGGCGACGGCGCGCAAGGCTTTCGCGACGATCCATCGATCGCGGCATTGAAAGCGCTGCGGCCGATGAATCTCTATGGCTGGAGCAAGCACCTGTTCGACATGGCGGTCGCCGAGCGCCTGGCGCGGGCTGAGAAATTGCCGCCGCAATGGGCGGGCCTGAAATTCTTCAACGTGTTTGGGCCCAACGAGTACCACAAAGGCACGATGATGAGCGTGCTGGCGCGGCGCTTCGACGACATCAAGTGCGGCCGCGTCGTGCAATTGTTCAAATCGCATCGCGAAGGGATCGCCGATGGTGACCAGCGCCGCGACTTCATCTATGTCGACGACGTCGTGCGGGTGATGATGTGGCTGCTTTCGACCCCATCGGTCTCAGGCCTGTTCAACGTCGGCACCGGCAAGGCGCGCAGTTTCAAGGATTTGATGTTGTCCGCTTACGCTGCGCTCGGCGTGAAGCCGAATATCCAATATATCGACATGCCTGAGGCGATCCGCGGCAGTTACCAGTATTTTACGCAAAGCGCGGTCGATCGGCTGCGCGGCGCCGGCTATAATGGCGGCTTCACCGAACTCGAAGATGCGGTCGCGCTCTATGTGAAGGGTTTTCTCGATCGCGCCGATCGTTTCCGCTGACGGCTTGTTAGGCACGAGAACAGATGTTCGATTTTGACGCCCTGTCGCAGCTGATGATGAGCCGGACCGTGCTCTGCGTCGGCGATCTCATGCTGGACGAGTTCGTCTATGGCGAGGTGTCGCGGATTTCACCGGAGGCGCCGGCGCCGGTCATCGCGGCCCAGCGCAGCGAGACCAATATCGGCGGCGCCGGCAACGTCGCGCGCAATATCGCCTCTCTCGGCGGACGCTGCATCTTTGTCGGGTTGATCGGCGAGGACGAGGCCGGCGCGAAGCTTGAGCAAGCGCTGGCGCAGGAAGGGGGGATCGAAGGCGTGCTGGTTCGCGACGCCTCGCGGCCAACGACCCGCAAGGTGCGCTTCGTCTCCGAGCATTTCTCGACCCATATGCTGCGTGCCGATTGGGAGCTGGCTCAAGCTGCATCCGGTGAAATCGAGCAGAAATTGATCGACGCCATCCTGCCGCTGCTCGCCCGCGCCGATATCGTCTTGTTGTCCGACTATGCCAAGGGCGTGCTGACGGCGCGGGTGATCCGTAACGTCATCGACGGCGCGAAGAAGCTCAATAAGCGGGTGATCGTCGACCCCAAGACCGCCAATTTTGCGATCTATCGCGGCGCGACGCTGCTGACGCCCAACCGCAAGGAATTCTCGGAAGCCACCCGCAGCCCCGCCGATACCGACCAAGCCATCGCCGATGCCGCGCAGGACGCCATGCAGCTCGCCGATTGCGAGGCGATCCTGGTGACGCAAAGCGAGCACGGCATGACGCTGGTGTCTCGCAAGGGCGAAGCCATTCACGTGCCGGCGCTTCCGGTGAAAGTGCGCGATGTCTCCGGCGCGGGTGACACGGTGGCCGCAACGCTTGCGCTGACGCTTGCAGCAGGCGCGGATTGGGAGACGGCGTTGCGGATGGCGAACGCGGCAGCCGCGGTTGCCGTCAGCAAGAAGGGCACTGCAACCGTTACGCCGCCGGAGCTGCGGCGACGAATCCTGCCGCATGCGTTCCTCGCGGCGGAGGAAAAGATTGTCGGCGACGGTGCGAGCCTTGAAGCGCATCTTGCGGAGTGGCGCAAGCAAGGCTTGCGGGTCGGCTTCACCAATGGCTGCTTCGATATTTTGCACCCCGGTCACGTCAAGGTCCTGACGGCGGCGCGCGGCGCCTGCGATCGGCTCATCGTGGGCTTGAACAGCGACAACTCGGCGAAGCGGCTAAAGGGCGAGGGGCGTCCGGTCCAGGACGAGCGCGCGCGCGCCGAAGTGCTGGCGGCGCTGGAAGCGGTCGACCTCGTGGTGTTCTTCGACGAGGACACGCCGATCCAACTGATCACGCAGATCAAGCCGAGCGTGCTGGTGAAGGGCGGCGACTATACCCGCGAGCAGGTGGTCGGCCACGAGATCGTCGAGGCCAATGGCGGGACAGTGATGCTGGTCGATATCTTGGCCGGCTTCTCTACGACGTCGCTGGTCGATCGCGCACGCGGAGGCCGCCAGTGACCGCCATCGCCGGAGATTCGACGATCGCCGTGCTGGCAAGGCGCTGGCGCGATCCGGCCGCATGGCTTGCGACCGTCGATGCTTTTGCGATCCTGACCGCGGCTTCGCTGCCCTGGTCGACGTCGCTGCCCGCGATCTTTAACGCCGCGATGCTGGTGGCGATGGTGCCGTTCCTCGATGTGCGGGCATACCTCGCCTCGCTGAAGCGTCCGATCTGCGCGGTGCCGATTGCATTTTTCCTGCTGGCGCTTGCCGGAACCCTGTGGTCGGACGCCGCATGGGGCGCGCGGCTTTACGCGGTCGGCCCGGCCGTGAAACTATTGATCCTGCCGGTGCTGTTGTTTCATTTCGAGCGCTCGGAGCGCGGCTTCTGGGTATTCACGGCCTTTCTGATTTCATGCACGCTGCTCGCGATGATGTCGTGGATCGTTGCCTTCGATCCCGGCCTTTCGCTGAAGCCTGCGGGCGAAGTCTCGCGCGGCATCTTTGTCAAGAATTACATCGATCAAAGTCAGGAATTCACGCTGTGCGCGGTGGCGCTGGCGTATCCAATCATCACGCTCTCGCGCGCGAAAAAGATTCGGCCGGCGCTGCTGCTCTGCGCGATCGCGCTGGGCTTCGTCTTCACGATGGCGTTCGTTGTTGTTTCGCGGACTGCGCTGGTTACGATGCCGATCATGTTGGCGGTGTTCGGTCTGATGCATTTGAAGGGGCGAACCAACCTGATGATTTTGTGCGCAGCCGTCGTTGTTGCGGCCATCGCCTGGGCCGCCTCGCCGCAGTTGCAACAGACGGTCACGAGCTTCACCCGGGATTACCAGCTCTACAAGGAGCAAGGCACCGCCACCTCGATCGGCGAGCGGCTAGAATTCTGGCACAAGTCGCTGCGCTTTTTTGCCGATGCCCCGATCGTCGGTCATGGAACCGGCTCGACACACGGACTGTTCGAACAGGCCGCCACCGGGCCAACCGCGCTTGCTTCGGCTCGGGTCATCGGCAACCCGCATAACCAGACCCTGAACGCCGCGGTTCAATGGGGGACAATCGGAATTGTCGTTCTGTACGCGATGTGGCTGGTGCACCTGCTGCTATTCCGCGGCGAGGGCCTGATAAATTGGATCGGACTCTTGGTGGTGGTGCAGAACATTTTCACCTCGTTGTTTAATTCTCACCTGTTCGATTTTCACGAAGGATGGATGTATGTGCTTGGCGTGGGCGTCGCCGGCGGAATGGTATTGAGGGCCCGCTCGATGCTGGAAAAATACGAAGCAGCGGAGACTCGCGTCGAGTCACAGACCCCTGCCGTCCTTTCTGGCGGGATGGAGTACACGTAATTCCGCGATTTTCCGTTCTTAACTCGGAGCGGCCACATGCCTTGGATGTTCACTTCATCCGTTTAGACTACAGCAAATTGCTCCACATAGGGTACGACGTGACGACGATGTTGAGCACGTGACATTCACTTCATTGCAATTTGTTGCGTTTGCGGTGGTCGTTTTCGGGATCTATTACCTCCCGATGTTAGAAGATTTCCAGGTCCACCTGCTGGTTCTTGCCAGCCTGTTTTTCTACGGATCTGGCCAGCCAGGCCTTTTACCGCTTTTGGTCTTCGCAGTTCTCGGCACCTATCTTTTTTTGACGCTGGCTCTGCGGAATCGCGTGGTCTGGATGCCAATTGGGATCGCCTTCAATCTGGGGCTTCTCGCATTCTTCAAGTATAAGTTTTTGTTCTTTGACGCAGCTACACCTGCCATGTCCGACGTGACGGCTATCGATTTTCTGATGCGACTGCCGCTGCCGATCGGCATATCATTTTTTGTCTTTCACAATATTAGCTTGCTGGTCGACCTGACCAAAAGGGCGCATCTGGAGCGCCCGTCCTTGACCAGCGTGTTCCTTTACATCATTTTTTTCCCACAGCTCGTGTCCGGTCCCATCACGCGGGCCGAGAACTTTCTGCCGCAGATCCAACCG
Source organism: uncultured Alphaproteobacteria bacterium (assembly GCA_963769365.1). Lineage (GTDB taxonomy): Bacteria > Pseudomonadota > Alphaproteobacteria > Rhizobiales > Xanthobacteraceae > Bradyrhizobium. Next base: position 124,475 of record CAVYLU010000004.1, read on the forward strand.
AAATTCTTATCCGACGTACCGTTTGTCGATGCTGCAAAATGGATCATCTCGGGATACTTTTTCAAACTGTTCGTCGCAAATAATCTAAACCAGATGACGACGTATATGGATTTCCCGCTCTACGAGACGGTCCGCTCTGCGGACCGCTGGCTACTGGTTCTGTTGTACAGTTATCAAATTTATGCGGACTTCTTTGGTTACTCGTCGATCGCAATCGGACTTGCGCTTCTGTTTGGCTATCGCCTGCCCGTCAATTTCAACCTTCCCTATATCTCCCGGTCGTTTGCCGAATTTTGGACACGTTGGCATATCTCGCTGTCGACATGGTTGCGGACGTATCTCTACATTCCATTGGGCGGCAATCGCGTAGGCCGCGCCCGCACTTATTGCAATTTGATGATTGTCATGGGACTCGGCGGCCTTTGGCATGGTGCAGCATTGAGCTATCTGGCGTGGGGGCTTCTTCACGGGCTCTTTTTGGTTATTGAGCGACCGATATTGTCCGGCCTCGACGGGCTGTCGAAAAACAGAATGCTGGGCCGAACCTTCACCGCGTTGCGCGTCCTTTTTGTGTTCGCGTGCGTTTCGTTCGCTTGGGTCTTTTTCAAGTTGCCGAATATTGAGCACGCTGTCGGTTTTTTCGGGGGGATGTTCACCGAAACCGAGGTTACCAATCCCACGCGCATTTATCGTAGCCTTGCCCTAATCTACGCACTGCCTGTGATCCTACAGCACCTGATGCCAAGGGATTGGTTCGGAACGTCACGGCAGGGACTTGAGCCCTTCCTGTACGGACTAATGACCGTGCTCATGCTCGTTGAAGCGGGTGCCGATACATCATTCATTTATTTCCAGTTCTAGGGCGAACGATGATCAAGGCAAATTCTGCGATCTGGTTCGTCAAAATGGGGATTACTTGCCTGATCCTTTTCGAGTGTTGCTGGGCCGCGCCGCGTATCTTCAGGAATATCCCGCAATTTCCTCCGACGACAACGGACGAACAGCAGGTCGCGATTGTCGAGAGGTATTTTCAGTTGCCCGCCCTGGAAGTTGTGCTGGTAGGAAGCTCGCTAGCGTATCAACTCAGGGAACAGTTTTTTGAGCGCGGCGACGTCCGCAATGTTGCGCTTCCCGGAGGCTCGCCCCTAACGGGCCTGGCGGTCATCGAGGCTTCCCCGGCTCTTCGTTCGCGGGTGATTGTCGTGGAAACAAACATCCTGACCCGCGGTATCGACGACAGGCTGGTTCAAAAATTCAAGAATGCCAGACGACCGGACGATACGTTCCGTCCTCTTCGCAGCCTCGCTGCTTATTATCAGAGTGCGCTCGACGACATGCTCGTTTACGACGCCGCCCGGAGGCGATCAGTTCTAGAGCGTCCCGCCGCCACGTACGACCCCGGGCAAGGCATCGCGCGTGCCCTGATCGAGTGGAACAAACCAGTTTACCGCGAGGCAATCTTGAGAGATGCAAGCACGCTCAAATCCCTCGTGGAGAAGCTGGAAACGCAAGGTGTAAAGATTTTTTTCGTTGAGATGCCCTACCCGCCCGCAATGGACAAGAGCGGTTACGCGACGACGACCCGAGAAATTCTCAAGGAGATTTTCGGCCCGGAAAACAATAGGTGGCTAACTCTCGATTACGCTGCCAACGAGCTGCGCTGGCTGGATGCAGTTCATCTTGATGACAGGTCTGCGATTATCATCGCAGCGGCGCTTGACAACGCAATCAGAAAGAAATTAGCGGGTCACTAGGGAAAACAATGATGGACGAGTCCGCTGCCGGCTTTGCCTCGGGCTTCTCAATCGTCGAGGCTGAGGCTAGTCTCCGGTCGTGGAGATGCTTGTTCAAAGACCAAGGTGGCCGGTTCCTGAAGCTCTGGCCGTTGGCAAGGGCCTGTGAGATAAGCTATCGGCTCCATTCGAAAACGTTGTCAAAAAGCAGGATATTGTTTACCGATTGGCCCGCGAATGACACGTTTGTCTCATCTCACCTCACGAAACCTCATGATCGCCGCTCACGACGTGCTGGCGACGGCTTTGGCAGTGTTCGTGGCCTTCTACCTGCGCTTCGAAGGCGGAGCGGGCTTCTACGACCGCTTGCCGCTGCTATTGCGCATCCTGCCGTACTTCCTGCTGTTCAGCGTGGTGGCTTGCTACGTCTTCAACCTCACCACCACCAAATGGCGATTTATTTCGCTGCCCGACGCGCTGAACATCGTGCGGGTAGCGACCGTGCTGACGCTCGCGCTCGTGGTGCTGGATTATATTTTTGTCTCGCCGAGCACCGGCACCACGTTCTTTATCGGCAGGGTCACCATCGTTCTCTACTGGTTTCTCGAGGTATCCTTTCTCAGCGCCTTGCGCTTTGCCTATCGCTATTTCCGTTACACGCGCGTTCGCCGTCATGCGCGCATCGACGACGCTTCCCCGACGCTGTTGATCGGCAACGCCGCCGATGCCGAGATTCTTTTGCGTGGGATCGAAAGCGGCGCGGTCAAGCGGATCTGGCCGGTCGGCCTGTTATCGCCATCGAGTGCCGACCGCGGCCAGTTGATTCGCAACATTCCCGTGCTCGGCGGCATCGACGACATCGAGGATGTGATCGGCGATTTCGCAAGGCGCGGCAGGCCGATCTCGCGCGTGGTGATGACACCCTCGGCGTTCATTCCTGAGGCGCATCCCGAAGCCGTCCTGATGCGCGCCAAGCGGCTCGGGCTGATCGTCAGCCGGCTGCCGTCGCTGGAAAGCGGCGACACGCCGCGCTTGACGGCGGTCGCGGTGGAGGACCTGCTGCTGCGCCCAAGCGAGAACATCGACTATGCCCGCCTCGAAGCGCTGGCGAAGGGCAAGGCGGTGATTGTCACCGGCGGCGGGGGGTCGATCGGCGCGGAGATCTGCGACCGCGTGGTGACTTTTGGGGCGGCGCGGCTATTGGTAATCGAGAATTCGGAGCCGGCGCTTTATGCCGTTACGGAGGCTCTCGCCGCCCAAGGTAGCAGCGCCCTGATCGAGGGGCGGATCGCCGATATCCGGGATCGCGAACGGATCCAGCGGCTGATGAATGAATTCAAGCCGGATCTGGTGTTCCACGCCGCCGCGCTGAAGCATGTGCCGATCCTCGAGCGCGACTGGAGCGAAGGGGTCAAGACCAACATCTTCGGCTCGATCAATGTCGCGGACGCGGCACTTTCCGCCGGCGCCGAGGCGATGGTGATGATCTCGACCGACAAGGCGATCGAGCCGGTGTCGATGCTGGGCCTCACCAAACGCTTTGCCGAGATGTACTGCCAGGCGCTCGACCACGAGCAGGTTTCGCGGCTGGAAAGCGCGTCGCGCATGCGCCTGATCTCGGTGCGGTTCGGCAATGTTCTGGCGTCGAATGGTTCGGTGGTGCCGAAGTTCAAGGCGCAGATCGAGGCGGGCGGGCCGGTGACGGTCACCCATCCCGACATGGTCAGGTACTTCATGACCATCCGCGAGGCCTGCGATCTCGTGATGACCGCCGTCACCCACGCCTTGGCCGCCATGCGTCCGAGCGTTTCGGTCTACGTGCTCAACATGGGTCAGCCGGTCAAGATCGTCGAGCTCGCCGAGCGCATGATCCGGCTTTCCGGCCTGCAACCGGGCTACGATATCGAAATCGTCTTCACCGGCATGCGGCCAGGCGAGCGGCTCAACGAAATCCTGTTTGCCAGCGAAGAGCCGGCGGTCGAGATCGGCGTTGCCGGCGTCATGGCGGCGAAACCGAACGAGCCGTCGATGCAGACGCTGCGCAAGTGGATCGCAGGCCTCGAGCAAGCCATCGCCCGAGACGATCTCGTCACCATCAAGGCTGTCCTGAAGGATGCCGTTCCGGAGTTTGGATCGAGTGCCGCCTAAAATTCCGATGAAAGACGAACGCCCTGTTGTTCTGGTTACCGGCGCAAGCGGGTTTATCGGCCGCCACCTTGCGCCCGCGCTGGCTCGCGAGGGATGGGCGGTCCGTCGTGCCGTGCGGCGGCCATCCGGGAACAACGAAGAGGTGGTGATCGAGTCGATCGGCCCGGCGACTGACTGGACAGCAGCGCTTTCCGGAGTGGATGCTATTGTTCACCTTGCGGCGCGCGTGCATCATCCACATGAAGAGCACGCGGTAAAGCTCTATCGCGATCTCAACACTGAGGGCACCCTGCATCTGGCGCGCAGCGCATTACAGGCCGGCGCGCGCCAGTTCATCTTCGTCAGCACCGTCCTTGTGCATGGCGGCAGCAATGACGGCCGGGCGCCCTTCAACGAAAACGACGTTTTGACGCCGCGTGGCTTGTATGGGATGTCGAAGGCCGCCGCCGAAGCCGGCCTCAAGATCTTTGCGCAAAAGGGTGACATGCGCATTACGGTCATCCGTCCGCCGCTCGTTTATGGCGCCGAAGCGAAAGGAAACTTTGCACTTCTGGCGAAGGCGGTAAGGCGTGGCATTCCGCTGCCTTTTTCCGCCATTCGCAATCATCGGGCATTCGTGTCGGTGGAAAATCTTTCATCCTTTATTCTTCACCGCCTCGCCGACGCGCAGAACAACTTCGACATCTTCCTGGTGGCAGACCAGGAACAGGTCTCGACGCCTGAATTCGTCGAACGGCTCGCAAGAGCTGCGGGTACCGAAGCTCGGCTGTTCTCGATGCCCACATCCGTATTGGCCGCACTACTCAGGGTCGGCGGACGACAGGAGGCGTGCAATAGCCTTATCGGCTCTCTCGAAGTCGATCTTTCCAAGGCGGCCTCTACAGGCTGGCGACCACCGATGACGCTCGACGAAGGTCTGCGCCTGGCGCTAGCGGGGTCCGCCCTTGATGCATCTAACTAGGCCAAACGCGCCCCCGAAAACCGATAGAGGATCAAGGCGACGCCAATCGCGGCAACTAGCAGCGTAAGAACATTGACCAACATTGAATTTGCGTCGACTGAGATGATCGCCAGCGCTGCTAGTCCGATGTTGAGCAGGAATACTTCGGTGACCACACGAATTGCGCTAAAGCCATTGTTGGTCGCGCGTTGATAAAAGTGCGAGCGGTGTGCGGCCCAGAACGGTTCACGCTTCACGATTCGATGGAGCAGCGTCAGGGTTGCATCCGCCAAATAGTATAACGGTAGCAGCAACGCTGCCGTCAGTTGTCCGTGCCAGGCCAGCTGCAGCAGGCACCAGCCGAGCAGCAGGCCGACCGGCAAGCTTCCAACATCTCCCAGAAAAACTTTCGCAATCGGCCGATTGAAGAAAGCGAACCCGGCCATCGCGCCGCAGAGGGCTGCGGCGATCAAGGTGGTGAGCGCCGGAAACCCGTTCAGCGACCCCAGCAGAGTCATTGAGCCGGCAATCGGCACGACCTCAGCCACAGTCATCAAATCGAGCCCGTCCATGAAATTGACGAGGTTCACGAACCAGAGGCCGGCAAGCAAAATCAGGCCTCGCTCGAACTCCGAGCGGAAGCGACGGAGCAATTCGCAAATCGGCAGGAGCCCAAAACAGGACGGCGCCGACGGCGGCCGCTTGCAGCAACAGTCGCGGCAGCACGGGGATGGAGCGGATGTCGTCCACAAACCCGACGAGGGCAATGAACAACGTGGCGCCAAACAGCAGAAACGGAATGGCCAGACCCATCGAAGCCGCGGCGGCGCCCGCAGTTAACAGCGAGGCTGCAATCACCGCGACGCCCGCGCCCTGTGGCGTGGGTTCGGTATGCGATGATCGGGCATTCGGCCGTGCCAGCGCGTAGCGACGGAGCAGGGGAAGCAGCAATTTGATCAGGCCCGCGCAAATCAACGCGGCCGCGATCAGGATGAAGATAGTCAGGCCTGCGCGCGGGCTATCCAGGGCGATCATGAAAGTACCGGCACAAGCGAGGTCCGACGTCGAGTGATGGCGGAGGGGTATTTCATTGAACGAGCAGAGCTGCAACAGGTTCGAGCACAGCCTATGCCGCGGTTTTCAACGCATTCCGCTTGCCCGAAAGCCGACCCGCCAGAAGCTTGTCCATCAAATCGCGGTAGGCGCTGAGCGCGATCTGTCGGGTGTAGCGGGAGGCAACCACCACCGCTCGATGACCTCTTTCCTTGGTCGATGTCACATTGGATGCCGCAAACTCGATGACACGAGCCAAGGCCAGCGGATCCTCGGGCGGCGTGACCCAGCCGATGTTTTCCTCCCGGAGCAGAATGGCCGCCTCGGCATCCGCTTCCGAACAGATGATAATCGGGCGGCCGATGGCGAACAGGTTGTAGATGCGGCTCGGCACCGAGACGCCGGTATTGTTCTTGCGGTAGGGAACGATCCAGACGTCGCCTGCGGAAAGGAAGCTCTCCAATTCGGACTCTGGCACGCGCTCGATCAGCGTGACGTTGGGAATGGGTGATGAGGCATGCATCTCCTTGATCTTCGACCAGCCCACACCTTCTCCGGACAACATGAAGGTGATGTCGGGGCGGTCTTTGAGAATCCGCGCAGCTTCGAGGACCGACATGGGATCGTGCGTGAACCCGGCATTTCCCGACATGGCGACGATGAATTTTCCACCGCAGCGCTGGCGATAGGGATTTTCAGCTGAAACCTCCCTGTAGCCGACGGGCATGGTCGCCCAGTTCGGAATCAGAGATATTCTGGAAGCGCTCACTTTCCTATATGCGAGCAGCTTCGGTGCCATGTCACGACCGATGATAATGATAGCGTCCAACCATCCGAACATCACCTTGTTGGCCCAACGCAAGAGCCGTGTCAGGAAAGAGTCGGCATGGAGGAAGCCGGCCATCACGAGCGAGTCGGGATAAAGATCGTAAATGAGCAGGGCGGACGCCGCCTTGCGCAGCCGAGCGGCAAGCGTGACCGTATAGGGAAGCGTGAACGGCGTGGTCACGCTCAGGAGCGCGTCATCGCTGCGGGCGTGCCGCAACACGGCCAGGAACACCTGGATAGAAAAGAGTACGGCGGCAAAAGTTCGCGAAACCAGTGCCGATTTTCCAGGCCACCAGCTCTTGATCTCGATCACTTCGGGCTTGCCGGCTGTCGGCGGTGACTTCGAAGCCGAGCCGGGCGCACTCGTGATTACCAGAACACGACCTTGCCGGGCGAGCTCCTCGGCGATGTCCGTCATATAGCTCGAGGTCGAGCTGGGGAATGGCGCGTAATGTTGGCTGACCAAGATGACCTTGCCTCCACGCGGCCCACCTCGCGCTTCCAGCGTGCCGGCGCTCAGGCCGTCGAGTGTCAGCTGGTCGTAGAGCTGGACGACCGAGCTTCCGATGATTCTTGCAGATAGTTTATCGACGACTAGCTTCCGCGCGGCCTCGCCATATCGCGCGCGTAAATGCGGCAATTCCGCAAGCCGCAGGATCGCTTGCGCCAGGTCGGCCGGGCTTTCGATCGGCACCAGCAGCCCGGTTTGATCCTCAATCACGATCTCCCGGCAGCCCGGCGCATCGGTTGCGATCAATGGTCTGCCGCATGCCGCTGCCTCCAGCAAGGTTATGGGCAAGCCTTCCCGGTGCGATGGCAAAACCGCAAAGTTGCAGCTTCGCCAGAATGATCCGATGTCGTCGACGTGTCCCAACCAGGTAATTCCGGGACTTTGAATCCACTGCTCGATCTCCTTGCGTGAAATCGAAGTCGGATTGGCGGGATCGGGGCTTCCCGCGATCAACAGGTTGAAGTTGTAGCCACGACTGCGAAGGATTTCGTGGGCGGCCACCAGAGCGCGGATCCCCTTGTCGACCAGCAAGCGTCCAGCGAAGCCGAACGTAAGGGGCCCTTGCGGCTCCGGCAGCGGTTGCAAGGCTTCGGTATCGACCCCCGACCCGGGAATCAAGGTCATGCGTGTCGGTTTGATACCGAGGTCGACAAGGGTCGAGCGATCGTCCGGATTTTGGACAAGGACGAAGCTGGATTGCCGGTTGAGCAGCCATGGCAGCAGCAACACCATGCCCTGCCTCAACAGCCGGGTCTGCCAGTTCACGGACGTGAAGATGTAGCCCAATCCGGTGATGGCATTGACCAACGGAACTTTCCTGCCGAGGGTCGCCACCGATCCATAGACACAGCATTGCAGGCCGGCCAGATGCATGACGTCCGGATTGATCTTCTTTTGAACTCGCCGGATCGCCAAAACCGTCGGGATAGCGCCGACGGGCGACAGTCCACCGCGTCGGAAAGGGATGGAATGCAGAATGAACCCCTCGGCCTCGATTTCCTTTCCCCGTTTGTTCACATTGGTCGCGACGTGAACCTCGAAGCCGGCCCTGCGCGCGGCGCGGGCCATCGGCAGACGGCTCATCAGGAACCAGTAGTCCTCGCCCACGACATACAAGATCCGTCGGGGTGAAGCGGTTTTCGTTGCGGTCATTTGGTTCACGAGGTGCTCGGTCACAAACGCACGTCATTAAGGATCGTAAAACTCGTCCTGACGGGCCCGTCGGTATCCTATAGATTCTCGACGGCCAAACTGACGCCAGGCAGGTCTAATCTGGCGCCGAGTTGAGAGGACAACAATAGCAGCCAAAGCTGGCGCTAGCAGAAGTCCACCCGAAAATAAAGCGGTGTTATGCTTGGACTGGAATCCCGGATTGGCGATCTTGCAACGGCGGCATGTCGACCACGACGGTGTCCCGTTTGCGCCTGAGCGCAACAACTCCGATGGCGAGCGCCAGAAAAAACTGAAACTCATAAGAAAACGCAAATGAACCTGAAAGCTGCACGTTCACGAAAGAGAAGACGTAGAGCGAGATTGCCGACTTTTCTCTCGCCGAATAACTGTTCCAGTGGTTGAGCGGGATCAGCAGAGGAAACAATGTCAGAACGGCAAACAGCAATACGCCGACGACGCCGGTTTCGTAGAGCATTTCCAGATATATGTTGTGCGGATAATATTTGTTGCCGTCGGCGGGATGAAGAAGCCAGTTAGGCGCGCCAAAGCCCTCGTCGATCGGGTAGACGCCGATGCCACGGCCGAACAGCAGCCGATCCGGCTCCGTCGAAATGTGATGCCATGCGCGCGACCAAATCTGCATTCGGAAGAGAGGGCGCGGATCCTGCAATTCCCTGATCGTGCGCGTAATGGCATCCGGTGCGACCGCATCGACGTCCTTGTCCCGCAGCGCGCGCTGGTAGAACAGGCCCGATGCCACCACAACGGCGATGATGACGGCCGAGAGGTTGAGCAGCGCCAGCTTTCTGGATCGGACCCAAAGCGATGCTCCCGCAAGGAACAGCAAACTGCACACAAGCGCGACAAACGCCGTCCTTGCCGAGAGGTAGAACATGAACAGCAGGACAACGGGCAAAGCTGCGAAAGCAAAAAGCCTCGCCCGGGTCGCGGCCAGGCCAATCGCGGCCAGCGCAGCAAGCCCCAGCATCGAGCCAATGTTCTGGTGAAACGTCACGAACATGGAGGAGATTCCGACGCCGAACACGTCGTGGAGATAGCCGTCGCGCATCATGTCGCCAAATCTAATAGTATATTGGGCGATAATGATCAGATAGATCGCAGCTTCCGTCAGCAAAACCGCGAACACCGCCGCCGGCGCACGCGAAGCGGCAAATCCAAACACGAGAAACAGCGCGTGGAAGATCAGAATTCCCGCGAGGTGAGTGATGGGAACCTGGTGGAAGGAGTAGAGCAAAAAATTGATGATCACGACGCCATAAAACAGAACCAGAACGATGAGAATGTTGCTTACAAGACTTGCCTGCTCAGAAATCTGGCGGCCGCTCAACGCAACCAGCACAATTCCAGACAAGCAAGTCGCGGCGAAGATCGGCGTTGATCCGATCAGATAAAACGGCACGAACGATTTCGCGAACACTGCCATGGTGACGGCGACAGCCGTCAGTGCCGGAACGAAGCGCCGATAGCTGATGGATTGGATGGCGTGTCATTGGCCTTCGGGTAAGCTCGATCTACATGCTATCTCACTTCACCAGTAGGTGACGCTGTTCGAGGCTAGATCCAGCACTGGTCAACAGAATTTTCGATAGCGATAGGCCTACTGGATCAGTTGGGAACTCGTTCCACGGAAAGAATATGGAAAAACGAATGGAAAATGGCCTCGCGGTCCGACGACGAAATCTGTCCTCGACCACTCGTGGCCGAAACTTGCTGTGACATCGGGATCAACATTTCGCGTGACGTCGTTCACCGCAATCTGTTCGGACAGTGAAGGACAAATCAACCCGTGTCTATGGGATGAAGAAGGGTTCGGTCAAGCTATTCGACATGCCGCCGCCCGGCGGGCGGCTAGTCGGTTGGCACGAAGACCAGACGACCAATTCTATTACACAAAATGAAAGTCGCTTTGGTGCGCCAACAATTGAGCCGTGGTGGTGTGCTGAATAGTAATCGTGTCGTGAACGGCATCGGTGATGATGACATTGCCGTGTCCGTCATCGTTGGTGGCTGCCAGCAGAACGGCCATGTTTGTAAAGGTCGACTGACTAATCTGGATATTGTCCTTTGTCGGGTCGAAGTTCGCTATTGTAATCTGACCAAAATTCGGCGCGAAGACGAATGAGTTCCTGGTTCGCCGTCACGGACAGGTTTGACGGGTTGCCGGCGGCGACTTGGCCGGCCGGCTTCGGAACGCTAACCGTAAAGGCTTGCCAGCCGCTGAGCGACCTATCGTTTAGCATCAACTGGGCCCACAGCAGGTCGCTGCCGCCTGCGGTGCCGGCGTCGAATACCGTGTTGGCCACATTGGCCGGCGCAACATCGATCTCGTGGCCCGCGGTCTGTGCCACGCCGTTGACGACGAACTCGCCGCCCGCCACCGTGCCGTTGGAGTCCCACAATTCCAGCTTCTGGTAACCGACGTGGCCGGGGTCGGCGATGCTGACCAGGTTCGACAGCGCTATCTGTTGACCGCCGGTCGCACCGGGATCGCTCTGCACTGTCATGGCCGGTTTCGCAACGGTCACGCTAAACTGCTGCCAGCCGCTGAGTGTCCCATCGTTCAGTATCAACTGGGCCCACAGCAGGTCGCTGCCGCCTGCGGTGCCGGCGTCGAATACCGTGTTGGCCACATTGGCCGGCGCAACATCGATCTCGTGGCCCGCGGTCTGTGCCACGCCGTTGACGACGAACTCGCCGCCCGCCACCGTGCCGTTGGAGTCCCATAATTCCAGCTTCTGGTAACTGACATGGCCGGGGTCGGCGATGCTGACCAGGCTCGACAGCGCGATCTGTTGACCGCCGGTCGCGGCAGGATTGCTCTGCACAGTCATAATCGGCTTCGGAACGGCCACGCTAAACTGCTCCCAGCCGCTGAGTGACCCGTCGTTCAGCATCAACTGAGCCCACAGCGATCGCTGCCGCCGGCGGTACCGACGTCAAACACCGTGTTGGCCACATTGGCTGGCGCAACATCGATCTCGTGGCCCGCGGTCTGGGCCACGCCGTTGACGACGAACTCGCCGCCCGCCACCGTGCCGTTGGAATCCCACAACTCCAGTTTCTGGTAACCGACGTGGCCGGGGTCGGCGATGCTGACCAGGCTCGATAGCGCGATCTGTTGACCGCCGGTCGCGGCAGGATTGCTCTGCACAGTCATAGTCGGCTTCGGAACGGTCACGCTAAACTGCTCCCAGCCGCTGAGCGACCCGTCGTTCAGCATCAACTGGGCCCACAGCGTATCGCTGCCGCCGGCGGTACCCGGCGTCGAACACCGTGTTGACCACATTGGCTGGCGCAACATCGATCTCGTGGCCCGCGGTCTGGGCCACGCCGTTGACGACGAACTCGCCGCCCGCCACCGTGCCGTTGGAATCCCACAACTCCAGTTTCTGGTAACCGACGTGGCCGGGGTCGGCGATGCTGACCAGGCTCGACAGCGCGATCTGTTGACCGCCGGTCGCGGCAGGATTGCTCTGCACAGTCATAATCGGCTTCGGAACGGCCACGCTAAACTGCTCCCAGCCGCTGCAGCGACCCGTCGTTCAGCATCAACTGGGCCTACAGCGTATCGCTGCCGCCGGCGGTACCGACGTCAAACACCGTGTTGGCCACATTGGCTGGCGCAACATCGATCTCGTGGCCCCCGGTCTGGGCCACGCCGTTGACGACGAACTCGCCGCCCGCCACTGTGCCGTTGGAGTCCCACAATTCCAGTTTCTGGTAACCGACGTGGCCGGGGTCGGCGATGCTGACCAGGCTCGACAGCGCGATCTGTTGACCGCCGGTGGCAGCAGCATCGCTCTGCACCGAAAGGGTCGGCTGCTGTGCTGCAGCAGGTGAGGCCAAATGGAAGCCAAGGGCATCGAGCTGTTCTTTATCGACGGTCGTGAGAGTTTGAATCGTGCTGCCGCCGTAGAATTCATTGAACGGATCGTTGCCGCCCTTGCATGCCGCTATTGAGAAAGTCGCTGGGATCGGAAGTCTGGCCGTAGTCGGCCAATTTCGTATTGCCGCCGTCCACGGAAAAATAAGCGGCTGGGGCGGTGCTGCTGCGCCGAGATCAGGCGGGTGCCGGGGCTCGTAAAGCGGAAAAAGTCAAAAATATCAGGTTGGGAGCCGTAGGGCGGGCCATAGGGGACGCGGCCCATCGCGTGGGTCAATTCATGAAGCGCAACGCCAACCAGCAGGTTCGAATTGATGTCGGTCGCAAAGGTGGCGCTGCCGTCGTCGGTGGTCGTGTCGTTGGCGCCCAAGATGCCCCAAAGCTTTAACTGTGCGTTCCAGACGGCGACATTTGATTGTCCCTGGATCGAGGAGCCGCTTGGCAACGCATTGAAGGTCGTATCGCCCGCCGTCGCGTTGTTGATCAGATCGGCCCTGACGGACGAATAGCTTTCGTACAGGCCGTTATCGGGGCCGGCAGCGGCGCCGCCGCCGGTGCCGCTATAGTCGATCTTGATGTTTACGGTGATCTTGTCGGAAATCGCCGCCGTCAACAGCGACGCCGCCTGCTGGATGCCCGCCCGGAAGCTTGCGGGCGCAGCCATGGCGGCGGCGTCGAACAGGAGATTGATGGTGATCCCGCCGGAGGTCAGGGCGAGGGTGGTAGTTGCGCCACTTTGCGCGCCTGAAGCTTGCACGGCTTCGCTGACAAGGGCCGTCGATGGAATTTCGACCGGGTCGCCGCTGGGCGGGCTTCCGACATCCTGAGGGGCCGGAGGCGAGAAGCTGGAGCCTCGAGACGTGAAGTTCGAATAGACCTCGGCCCCAGCCGTATCGAGGAAGCCGAAGCTATCGGAGGGGTCTTGCGGATCAGTGATGAACTTGGACTTCATCGCTTAGTCCCGAGCCTTCAATAAGAAGTTCAAGCCTTGTTGATTTCGTTCGAGAGCCCATTTTGCGGCGCCCGCGGGTTGTCGAGCGCACACGGTCAGTCGTGATAGAATTCGCGACCGTCACGCCTTCAGCCCATTTGGATACAATGTTTCCCCCACGTTAATTTGCGGTTTCGAAGCGCGGCTTAAGTCGAAGCAGTCCTTTCGCCCGACCAAAACCTCTGGCGAAGCGAAACCGTCTGAGCAGATGGGCACGCACACGTTGGCAAGACCGGCACCAACCGGTTCGGCGCCTCGCCGAAGCGCTTCGAAGATGACTTCGTAGGTCGGCAGATCCGTCGCAAGTTAAAAAGATATATAGAATCAATATCTTAATTGCGTTCATGCCCTGAACATAGCGCTTGACGTTCATGCGGTGAACGCGCTAGTCGTTACCCGAAGGTTAAGGGGCGGGGTGATGGATCGCTTGCTGGATACGGAGCGCGAGAACGAGCGGATTGTTCTCGGCCTGTTGAACTCGGTAGAGAATGACGGCGAGCGCTCTCAGCGACGCATCGCCGCCGAGCTGGGCATCGCGCTTGGTCTCGTGAACGCCTACCTCAAGCGCTGCGTCAAGAAGGGCCTGGTCAAGGTTCACGATGCGCCTGCGCGACGCTATGCCTATTATCTGACGCCGCAGGGGTTTGCGGAAAAGTCCAGGCTGACTGTCGAATACTTGTCGTCTTCGTTTTCATTTTTCCGACAGGCCAAAGCCGATTGCACGCGCGTCTTTCAATTGGCGAGGGAGCAGAACTTCCAAAATCTCGTGCTTTGTGGAAAATCGGACTTGGCCGAGATTGCCATCCTGTCGGCCGTCGATTGTGGCGTTTCCATCGTCGCCATTGTCGATCAAAATGCCAACGAGACGCTCTTTGTCGGAAAACAAGTCGTTTCCGGCTACGACCATCTCACAGTTCCGTTTGACGCCGTAATCGTCACCGATGTAGTCAACGCCCGCCCAGCGTTCGATGAAGCCGTGCGGCTTTACGGACCCGCTCGTGTGCTCGCTCCCAGCTTGCTAGGTCTGAATGTCTCCGAGCGTCCGGACGCAGAGCAATGAACATGGTCGGAATTGATGCGTGGTACGTCGTCCAGACGCAGGTTAATTCCGAGGCGAAAGCGGCGCGCAATCTGGTGCGCCAGGGCTTTGAGATATATTTACCTCGCTATCTGAAACGCCGGAGCCACGCTCGCAAGATCGAGAAAATTGCCGCGCCTTTGTTCCCGCGTTATCTTTTCGTACACATCGACATGGCGACGCAGAGGTGGCGTTCCATCCAGTCAACTTTTGGCGTCTCGCGCCTTGTTTGCAACGGCCCTGATCCTGCGCCGGTCGCACAGCAAGTACTAAGCTCGCTGAAAGCACGCGAAGACGAAAGTGGTTACGTCAAGCTTGACCAGCGTCCGAAATTCGCGCTGGGCGAGAAAGTGCGCGTGTTGGCGGGCGCCTTTGCCGAAAATCTGGGATTGTTCGACGGGCTGGCTGATCGCGATCGTGTCGCGATCTTGCTTGATTTGTTGGGACGAAAGGTTCGCGTCTCGATCGAGGCCGACATGGTTGCCGCCGCCTGAGGCGGCATCGTTGCATGCGCACTTTTGGCGCATGTAATTCACGACACGCTGGTCTGGTGACATCGAGTCACCCGGACTGCGGTAGCTTGGAAAAATCCATTTCAATTTTGCAAGTGAGGTCGCAATGTCGTCGTTTGCGTTGATTGGAGCGGCCGGCTATGTCGCGCCGCGCCACATGAAGGCGATGCAGGCTGTGGGCGGCAATCTGAAGGTCGCCTACGATCCGAACGAACTCGGTGGGCATTCTGGATAGCCATTTCCCGGATGCGCACTTCTTTACCGAGTTCGAGCGGTTCGACCGGCACGTGGACAAGCTTCGGCGTCGCGGCGAGAAGATCGACTACGTTTCCGATTTGCTCGCCGAACCATCTCCATGACGCGCATTGCCGCTTCGCGCTGCGGTCCGGCGCGGACGCGATCTGCGAGAAGCCGCTGGTTCTCAATCCGTGGAACATCGACGGCCTTGCCGAGATTGAACAGGACACGGGTCGTCGCATTTCGACGATCCTGCAGCTTCGCCTTCATCCCTCGATCATTGCGCTGCGTGAGCGATTTTCGACTAGCAACAAGCGCCACAAGGTGGATCTCACCTATATCGCCTCGCGCGGCCGCTGGTATTACGCGTCCTGGAAGGGCGAGGATGCGAAATCGGGCGGGGTGGCGACCAACATCGGTGTCCACTTCTTCGACATGCTGAGCTTCGTGTTTGGTAACGTCAAACGCAACGAGGCGCATCTTCGCGAACCCGAACGTGCGGCAGGATTTCTTGAATGCGCGCGAGCGGATGTCAGCTGGTTCCTGTCGGTGGATCGGAATGATCTGCCGGCTGATGTCCAGGGCAAGAAGCCGACGTATCGCTCAATCACGGTCGATGGAGAGGAAGTGGAGTTTTCCGAAGGTTTCACGGACCTTCACACGCGAAGCTACGAGGAAATCGTCGCAGGCAGAGGGTTTGGTCTCGATGAGGTGAGGTCCTCTATCGAAATTGTCTCGACCTTCCGGAGTGCTCCGGTTTCGCCGGGCCATGAGTGGCGGCATCCATCGGTGCGCAGGGTTTCCGCCAAATGAGCGAAATGCGCGAGGACCCGCGTTTCCCCGGCGCTCTTATTCATGTTTCGAGCTATGTCGACGATGGGGCGGTCGTCGGGCGTGGAACGAAAATTTGGCATTTTTGTCATATCCTTCCCGGTACGATTATCGGCGAGAACTGTTCGGTCGGACAGAATGTGATGATCGGGCCGCGCGTGAAGATTGGCAACGGCTGCAAAATTCAGAACAACGTGTCTCTTTATGACGGAGTTGAGCTTGCCGACGACGTCTTTTGCGGACCAAGCTGCGTCTTTACCAATGTCAACAACCCGCGCGCCAACGTGTCGCGGAAGGATGAATTCCGCACCACGCCGGTCGGGCAAGGCGCCAGCATCGGTGCGAATGCCACCATCGTGTGCGGACATTCCCTTGGCGAATATTGCTTCATCGGTGCGGGATCGGTGGTAACCAAGGATGTGTCCGCTTTTGCGCTGATGGTCGGAAATCCGGCGCGCCGCATGGGATGGATGAGCAGGGCAGGCGAGCGGCTTGGGACCGACCTTGTCTGCCCGCGCAGCGGCGAACGGTATCGCGAGTTATCGACGGCGCATCTGGCGCTCGTTGGTTAAGGGGCCCCTCTTGGATATTAGCGGTAAGCGCTTGGTGGTGATCGGTGGCGCCGGCTTGATCGGGTCGCACGCCGTTGACCAACTCGTGCGGCACGACGTCGGCGAGATCGTCATTTATGACAATTTCGTTCGCGGCACTCATGAAAATCTTGCAGAAGCGATGCGCGACCCGCGGGTCAAGATATTCGAGGCCGGTGGTGACATCACGCAATCCGATATTCTCGACGCGGCTCTCAAGGGCGCCGATGGCGTGTTTCAGTTTGCTGCGCTTTGGCTGTTGCAGTGCCACGAATTTCCTCGAACGGCGTTCGATGTGAATGTTCGCGGCATGTTCAATGTGCTCGATGGCTGTGTCCGTAACGGGGTGAAGCGGCTGGTTTGGTCTTCTTCAGCCTCCGTTTATGGCGATGCGGTCGAAGAACCGATGACGGAGGATCACCCGTTCAACAACAAAAACTTCTATGGCGCCACCAAGATCTGCGGTGAGGCGATGGCGCGGGCCTATCACTTCCGCTACGGGCTGGACTATGTCGGTCTGCGCTACATGAATGTCTATGGCCCGCGGCAGGACTATCGCGGCGCGTACATCGCGGTTATCATGAAAATGCTCGATGCCATCGATCGGGGCGAGGGTCCGACCGTCCTTGGCGATGGCTCCGAAGCCTTCGACTTCGTGGCCGTGGAAGACTGCGCGCGCGCAAACCTTTGCGCCATGAGCGCGACCGCTACCGACAAGTTCTATAATGTTGGAACGGGTAAGCGCACGTCGCTAAAGGAAGTCGCCGAGAAGCTCCTGAATCTCACGGGATCGAACCAGCCGATAAATTATGCGCCGCGAAGCCAGACCACGTTAGTTCGCAATCGCATTGGATCGCCGAAGCGCGCAAAAGAAGAAATTGGGTTCGCTTCGACGATCGATCTGGATGACGGCTTAAAGCTGCTGATCGACTGGAGGCGCACGCATATCGCCGAAGTCGAGGCGCGCCGCGCTAAGATTGCCGGCTAATATTAAATGTCTCGATGAAGATACCATTGCGCATCGTCCAGATAGCTCAGCCTTTCACCGGTCAGGATGAATGGTTGGCGATGCGCGAGTCGATTGAGAGTGGCTGGCTCACGCATGGGCCCAAGGTCAATGCATTTGAGCGAGCATTTGGCAAGCGCCACGACGTCGCTCATGCGCTGGCCTGCACATCAGCAACAACCGGCTTGCACTTGGCTCTTGCAGCGATCGGTGTCGGCCCGGGTGACGAAGTCATTGTGCCCGCGTTCACGTGGGTTGCCACCGCAAATGCGGTGCTCTACTGCGGAGCGACCGTCGTTTTCTGCGATGTTGATCGCGTCACGTACAATATTGATATCCAGGATGCGATATGTCGGCTCACGCCACGCACTAAAGCAATCATTCCGGTGCATCTGTTCGGACTATGTGCTGACGTACCAGCATTGCGCGCGCTGCTTCCTTCTCGCGTGCGCGTGATCGAAGATGCGGCCTGCGCGGCGGGCGGATCGCTTGGCAATACCCCCGCCGGTGCGCTCGGCGACGTCGGCGTCTTCTCTTTTCATCCACGAAAGTCGATTACAACAGGCGAAGGTGGCATGGTAACCACCAATGACCCGGAGATCGCTGAAAAGTGCATCATGCTTCGTAACCACGGAGCGTCGATATCTGAAGAGCAGCGTCATCTTGGCGCTAGGCCCTACATCTTGCCGGACTTCAATTTGCTCGGGTTTAACTATCGGATGACCGATCTGCAGGGTTCGGTCGGTGTCGTCCAACTCGGGAAACTAGACCGCTTCATTGATGAACGTGCGAAATGGGCTGCTTGGTATAAGGTGCAATTGTCTGACATTAGCTGGTTGCGTCAGCCGGAAGAGCCCAAAGATGGTAGGCACGCCTGGCAATCCTACGTCACGTATGTTGATCCTAATTTAGCACCTGTGCTGCGAAATGAGATCATGCAGTCGCTGCAGGATAAGGGAATTTCGACTCGTCCGGGGACTCACGCCGTCCACATGCTTGGCTTTTATCGCGAACGCTTCGGATATGAAGCTGACGATTTCCCGGCGGCGCGCGACTGCGACAGGAACACGATGGCGATACCACTTCACAACCGAATGAGTGAAGATGACTATCAATATGTCGTCGACGCTTTGCATGAGATTTCCTGACCAGCATGTGCGGAATCGCAGGCATCTTGAACTTTAACGGCGAGCCAGCTTCGACAGTGTTTTTGCAGCGGATGGCAACCGCCATTGAGCATCGCGGACCGGACGGCGAGGGGTTCTTCGTTGACGGTTCACTCGGATTTGCTCATCGGCGTTTGTCGATCATCGATCTCACCTCGGGAGGGCATCAACCGAAGCTTAGCCTCGATGGACGTTTTGCGCTCAGCTACAACGGCGAGATCTATAATTTCCAGGAACTTAGACTTGAACTGGAAGTTCTCGGTCATCAATTTCATTCAAGAAGCGACACCGAAGTCCTTCTCAATGCTTTGATCCAGTGGGGAGAGGGAGCGCTATCTCGCCTCAACGGCATGTTCGCGTTCTCGTTTTGGGATAAACACGAACGCATGTTGCTGCTGGCCCGTGACCGTTATGGCATCAAGCCACTTTATTGGACGCAGCAGCAGGGAACGTTGCTTTTCGGCTCTGAAGTCAAAGCGATTCTTGCGCACCCAGCTTATCGTGTGAGCCTCGATAAGGAGGCGCTGCTAGAGTACTTTACGTTTCAAAACTTTTTTACCGACCGTACGCTTTTCGACGGCGTCCGTCTCCTTCCGCCAGGTTCGATCATGCAGATCAGCGCGGATACGGGCGCCACCGTGACATCGCGATACTGGGACTTCCATTTCGAGGAGCCCACAAAGCATGCGGCCCTAGAAGAATACGTTGATGAATTCGACCGCCTGTTTCAGCAAGCGGTGAACCGCCAGCTTGTGAGCGACGTCGACATTGGAGCGTATTTATCAGGAGGCTTGGACTCAGGTTCTATAACCGCGTTGGCCGCCAGGCAGTTGCCGTATATGAAGACGTTCACGACTGGATTTGATCTCAATTCGGCGTCCGGTGTCGAGCTCGCTTACGACGAGCGCGAAAAGGCCGAATACATGTCCTACCTTTTCAAGACCGAGCATTACGAAATGGTCTTAAAGGCGGGTGACATGGAGCGCGTGATGCCGCGTCTTACCCACCATCTCGAGGAGCCGAGGGTGGGACAAAGCTATCCAAATTTCTACACGGCGCAGCTGGCAGGAAAGTTTGGCAAGGTGGTGCTGTCCGGGACTGGCGGTGACGAACTCTTCGGCGGCTATCCTTGGCGCTACTATCGTGCGGTGGTGAACGATGATTTCGAGCATTACATCGATAAATATTATTCATTTTGGCACCGCTGATTCCGAATACTGCAATTCAGCGGGTATTCAGGCCTATCTGGTCGGATGTGAAGCACGTCTGGACGCGGGATATTTTCCGCGACGTCTTCACGATGCATGGCGACGCATCTATCCCGACCGGAAGACTACGTGAATCATTCGCTCTACTTCGAATCGAAGACCTTCCTGCATGGTCTGCTGGTGATGGAAGACAAACTGAGCATGGCGCACGGATTGGAAACCCGAGTTCCATTCCTCGACAACGACCTTGTCGACTTCGCTATGCGGGTGCCGGTCAATCAGAAACTCGGCAATCTCGCGGAGGTTGTCCGCGTCAACGAAAACGAGCCCGGCGACAAGACCGAAAAATATTACCAAGACACGCGAGACGGAAAATTGCTACTGCGCAACGCTATGCGCCGATACGTACCCGAAGAAGTAACGTCCCGCGCCAAGCAGGGTTTCTCCGCGCCCGACGCCAGCTGGTTTAAGGGCGAGAGCATCGACTATCTGCGGCGAACCGTGTTTAACGACCGCGCAAGGATGTATGAGTTTCTCGACCGCGACGCCATTCAAGCTCTGGTCAGCGAACATCTGGACGGCCGCAAGAATCGCCGGTTGCTGATCTGGTCGCTGTTGAGCTTCGAGCAATGGTGCCAGACGTTTCTATACCTTAACACCACGATCCTATTCGACAACTTTTCGAGCGTAATTTCGTTTCGGAGACAGGGTTAGCGCAATGATCATCGTTTCTGGCGCATGCGGGTTTGTAGGGTTCTATCTTGTCAGGGAGCTGCAAGAAGCGGGCTACGATGTGCTCGCAGTCGACAAGACGTGTAATAGCGAAGCGGATTTTCTTGATCAAGAGTGGAGTGTTTTTCGCGGCCGTCGATATTACCAAGGAAGACACATTCGACAGATTGCCGAAAGGCGGGGTCGCGGCCGTGATAAACTTAGCGTGCGCTCAGCCAGCCAATATGCCGACTGAAGAAGTCCGATCCGGCGAAATATGTAAGTGTCAACACGCTAGGGGTCGCAAATCTCCTGAATTATTGTCGAAGAAATAACATCAATAAATTTCTGCATACTATTTCACATAGGAATGTGCAGGGGTTGTGGGAGCGTGGCGAAAAAATTACGGAAGAATCGCCGCGCGCAATTAAGTACACTGGCAAGTTTTCGCTGTTCAGTATTTCGGAAAGTGCTGCCGCCGACATCATCGAATACCACAACCAACAGCACCAAATGAAATGCGTGATTTTCCGGCTGCCATCCGTCTATGGCTTTGGTCATCACCAAGCCTTTCTGGTAAACGGAAAGGGCGTAAAGACGGGTTTAGGCGTGTTCATCGAACACGCCTCGACCGGGAACCCAATAGAAATATGGGGCGATAAGGATACCGGCCGAGACGTCATTTACGTTAAGGATGTTGTCTCGGCAGTGATGCTTGCGATCAAGACGGAGAACGCGACGGTATTTCGGGGATTTTTAATATCGCCTCTGGGAGAATTTTGACCTTGCAGGATCAGGTACGACAGTATCGTGCAGGTGTTCTCCCCTAGAGGACGTACAGTCGAAGATTGTATACGTCCGGAAAAGTCAGAATTCGGTTGAAGCTTGTGTCTACGACATCAGTAAAGCCGAAAGAGTATCTCGGTTGGGAACCTCGATATTCCTTTGAAGAAATGTTGGATGACTACAAAATCGAGATGGAGCGTGGAGAGTTACTTTTTTTGCTCGATCGGAAAACTCAGAATGGTCGCTGAGGAATCGTCGAGCGTTGACGTCGCGGAAACCTCGACGAGGACATCGAGATAGCAAGTGGCATAAATGGAGACAACACATGATCGGTCATCCCATTCCTGAAGATTTTCCAGGCAACGAGTTTATGGGTGACAACGTCCGCAAGTTACTCAAAAATGTTCCGAGTCGGCCAAAGCTATTTCCCCTCGCTAAATTATGTAAACCGGATGTCATCGAAATCGGAGACATGGCGAGGATCCATGACTTCGTATTCATGTGGGGCGGCCTCGGAATAAAGATTGGGAAATACAACGACATCCAACCCTTCGTGAATATCTGGGGCGGCGGCGAGGCGATCCTGGGCGGACTACATTTCGGTGGGTGGCGGGTCGCAGCTTCTCACGGCAACTTACGACTATAATGGCTATAGGATGGTCGATGGATTGCCTAACGGCCACACAAACACGCTGTTCGGCAAACTCGTGATTGAGAGCGATGTTTACATTGGTGTCAATTGCACGATCATGCCGAATGTCACTATTGGCGAAGGGGCGGTAGTCGGCGGCGGCAGTTTCGTCAACAGAGACGTCGAGCCATGGAGCGTCTATGTTGGCAGTCCGGCAAAAAAAATCGGGCAGAGGCCGCGGCTGAAGGATCACATTCGCGATTGGAAACCACAGCCGTGAGTTCTGTGCAGCTTTGGCTCTGATCAGCTGATGGAGAAACCGGACCAGCGCTCCGGCAACGCCGGCAGTTCAAGCTAGGCAAATGGCTTACCGTGTCTTGGAGCTAGATGTGGCTGCGAAGGAGCGTATGACGCATTCCTTGTCCGCCAACCAACTGCATTGATGTACGCGTCGAACAACTATCGGCGGCTCTTGGGCGACTTGCTCGGCGCCACGGAACGATATTCATACGCAGTCGATCACCAGGGGCAGATCAAGGCGGCGCTGCCGGCGTTCATATCGCGATCAGGGACATCGGGTCCGGTTCTTAATTCGTTGCCATTCTATGGGAGCAATGGCGGGATTGTCGGACCTCACGATCAAGGTTCATCCAAAGCGTTAATTGATAGATTTTATGAAATCGCAGAGAATCGAAATGCGTCTCGTCGACAATCATCAGTTCCCCGCTCGATACGCTAGAGATCGACAAATGGTATCGGAGACAATCTGGACTACGATGCAATCGACGAGCGCATGTGCCAGATGACACCTCTTGATTTCTCCGAGGATCATGGCAACCGGCTGATGGCTTCCTTTCACCCGAAAACCCGCAATATGGTCAGGAAGGCGGAGAAAGTCGGCGTGGAAATCAGCGTCGAAAACGAGATGCTGGATTTTGTGCATGAGAATTCACGTGCAGAACATGCAGGCGATTGGTGGAATTGCCAAGGCTAAGCAATTTTTCTCGCCGTACCGAAATACTTCAAGCCGAACGAGGACTTCAAGATATATGCAGTCGCACGAATCGGCGGAGATCCGGTCGCGGCGGTCTTGCTTTTTTACTTCAACAAGACAGTGGAATATTTCACACCCGTAATCTGTGGCGAAATTTCGTGACACGCAAGCGCTGAGCGGCGCGATATTGCGGCAATGTGCGATGCGTCGAAGGCAGGGTTTTGTTGGTGGAATTGGGGCGGCACCTGGGGGACGCAAGAAGGTGTTTACTTTTAAAAAGCGATGGGCGGCGCGGGATCTGCATTACAGAGTATTTCGTAAAGCTCTACGACAAGTCTTTGATGCGCCGTACCCGCGAAGACATACTGGCGCAATATCCGAATTTCTACGTTCTGCCTTTCAGCATGCTTAAGCTGCAAAGCGCATGAAAGCCGCCATCACTTTCGATATCGACTGGGCGCCGGATTGTGCGATCGATTTCACCGCGAACTTGTTGGCGGAACGTGGCGTTAAATCGACATGGTTCGTGACGCATCTTAGCCCCGCTGTAGAACGTTTGCGATCGTGCCCCGATCTGTTCGAACTCGGCATCCATCCTAATTTTATGCCGGGGTCGTCGCATGGCGATGGAGCCGGAGCAAGTCTTGAAGAGCTGCATGGAGTTCGTTCCTGAAGCCGTGAGCGTTCGGACGCATGGCCTGTTGCAGTCAGGAGATTTGTTTGATTTCGTCATGTCGTTGACGCCGGTCACATTCGACGTATCGCTGTTTCATCCGAGAGCGTTGCAGATCGATGTCGTGAAATACGAGCGCTTCGGCCAAATTCTGTGGCGTGTTCCCTACGTGTGGGAAGACGACTACGTGATGAAGTCGTCGCCGCTCAATGTGTCGCGGGACCGCGAGTTCTGCGGATTTTCAGAAACGCTTGCGAAAGCAAGCGGAATTCAGGTGTTCAACTTCCACCCCATTCACGTTTTTCTGAATTCCAACGTGATGGAAAACTACAGCGCGATGAAGCGCGATCATTCCAGTCTAGCGGACATTACGCCGGCGCTGGCAGCACCCTTCATCGAGACCGCTCGCAACGGCACCAAGACCGCGTTGGTCGAGCTTGCCGAAGCAATCTCCGCGCGCGGCGGCGGTTCCTTCATCCGGGAGCTTCACGGGTGAGCAACGAGTTTCTGCTTCGAGATTTCGTCGAGCCGCGGGAGCTAATCCAATCTGGTTCGTTTACGCATTTCGACGACCCGCAAGCAATTAGGCCTTCAGCACTAGCGTTTTGCGAAGACCTGGAAAACCTGTACCGGGCGATGCAAAATCCAAATGTCTCCGCAATTCTTGCCTTGCGGCGCGATCTCGATCGGGTTGGAGGGCAGCCAACCATAGGAACTGCGGCAGTCGATCACCCGCGCGCAGTGTATTGGCGGGCGTTCGTCTCGCTCGTCAAGTGCGGTCTTATTTTTCCGGAAATGAAGTTTGGGCGTGGCTCCGGTTGCCGCATTCATCCTTCCGCGAGCGTGTCCGAGAAGGTTTGGCTGGGCGACGATGTGACCATCGAAGCCCAGGCTTCAATTGGAGACTATTGTATCGTTGGCGCTGCCAGTGTTATCGGTCCGGGCGCACGAATTGGTGCGGATGGGCTCCAGAGTGTCAACATTGCGGAGCGCAAACTCTTCATTGGTCATGCTGGAGGCGTACGGCTCGGAGAGCGTGTTGTCGTACTAGCCAACGCGGTCATTTCCCGTGCCGTACATCCGGTCTTCACGACGGTAGGCGACGACACTCACTTGAGTCTACTCAGCAGTATCGGACATCAATCTGAAGTCGGTAAACGCTGCTCCATCGCAGGAAATTGTCTGATCGGCGGTAGTGCGAAGTTGGGAGACGACGTGGTGATTGGCCCATCGGTCACCGTCAAGGACGGCATTCGCATCGGAGATAACGCGCGGATTCGCCTCGGCAGCGTTGTCATTGAGGACGTTCCTGACAACGGGGATGTGTCAGGAAACTTCGCAATAAATCATGTAGCTAATCTCCGTTCCTATGTGAGAACCCGCAATGAAACCCGTTAAACTCGCTTTGGAATTCAAAGGAGAGCGAGACTATGTCCAGGGTCCAGACATCTACAATGGGATGAATTTGGCACTGATTCGCGATTTTGGAATGCGCGACGTTCGTGATCTCAGTCTTTCAATTCACAGAATGACGGGATCGAACTTGATTTTGTCCTTGCTGCAACGTGACGAAGAACCGGTGGAGCAAAGGCCGGTCGCGCGGATGGCATTTCACAACGAGAGCCGTGCATGGAAGCTGATTGCCACCGAAGACGAAACCGTCGTCACGGCCCGCAAATCTTACAATGAAGAACCGGTGCAGCGTGCCGCAATCTTCAATCGTGACCGGTCCGCTTTGCGCGTAGAGGAGAGGCTCGACTATTCGGATATCGAACTTTGGGTATCTCAAAACAAGCGTCTTTTGCAGCTGATGTTCCCGGAACGGACAGGCAAGTGGTTGTTCGTAAGAGGCGAGTTCAGCCGCTACACGAACACATCCACATATAGCTATTCTGAATTGCGTCTGTTGCACAATTTCAACTTCCGGCTCACCAAGAGCGAGATAACGGTCGACGGTATCTCGTGCGGTTTCATCTACTTCTCGATGACGTAAATCGATCATGATCGGCATAGAGCAGATTGCTTCTTACCTGCCGCCTTCAAGGATTTCGAATTTCGAGCGGAAGGGAAAGTTCGACATCGACGATCGTTTCATTGAAACCAAGATCGGCTTCCGCGCCGTCGCGCGAATGGATGCGGGCGAGGATACCTCATTCTTATGCGAGAAGGCCTACGCCCGCCTCGCCGACAAGATGAAGCTCGACAAGGCGGGCGTACAAGCCGTTATCGTAGTCACACAAAATCCCGACACCAATATTCCTCATGTTTCCGCGGTTTTGCATGGCCGACTGGGGTTGCCAGAGGATTGTGCTTGTTTCGATATTTCGCTGGGTTGCTCCGGCTATGTTCACGGACTCTCGATTGCCTTGTCGTTCATGGCGGCGAATGAAATGAGCCGCGGCTTGCTATTTACTGCTGACCCATACTCGAAAATTATCAATAACGACGACAAGAATACAACTTTGCTCTTCGGCGACGGTGCGACGGTTACCTATCTGTCGGATTTACCGGCCTTCGTCCCAGGTCACTTTGGCTTCGGAACGATCGGACGGGAAAGCGCTGAATTGTGTGTGTGTGATGAGACGCTCCATATGAATGGCCGGGCGATTTTCAACTTCGCCGCGCGTCACATTCCCAGAGACGTCAGGCGCGTCTTGGCCGCAAACAATGTTGAGCTGGCCGACGTGGACACCTTCGTTTTTCATCAGGGAAGCCGCTACATTGTCGATACAATCGCAGGCGCCTTGGGATTGCCGAAAGCCAAGGTACCGTTTGGGGCGGCCGACTACGGCAACACGGTGTCGTCGTCGGTACCGATGATTCTCGAAGGCGAAATGCAGTCGAAAGACAAGAAAATCTCATTTTTGTATCCGGATTTGGCGTCGGTCTTTCTTGGGCCAGCACGATCCTCAAACGAACGCAGGTCAAGTCATGAATATCAATGCTGAAACGGTGCGCGCCCTCATAGGAAAGCTGGAGGTCGTCTCTGATCCCGGCCGGCTCGTCAACGACGTGCCGCTAAATCAGCAGGGAATGGATTCGCTTGACTTCGTAAATCTGCTGTTTCGTTTCGAAGAAGAGTACAACGTCAAACTTCCTAGACTCTGACGTCGACGGTGTTCGGTCAATCGACGACATCGTATCCCTGGTAAATCGCAAGCTCGGGGAACAATGATAAGTACAGCAAACGAAACGTTGCGGCGATTGAAGCATTTCGTTTTCTATCCTTTTGAAGTTCTGATGTGTTTCGTTGCTGGTTCAGCTCTCGGGTTTTGGATCCTCGGGTTGGTCGTCCGCTTCGTACCAAAGTCGCGGCGGCAGCTTGTGTTCTGTCCAACTCCGCTCATCAACAACAAATACTGGTCTCGAGCGTTGAGGGAAGCGGGACACGATGCGATCACGCTTGTAACTCATCATTATCCAGCCAACAAGCGAAGTGATTTCGATATTTATTATGATGACCTTACAGTGGCGCGTCTGGGACGTGCGTTCCTACGATATCGTTATTTTCAGGACCTCGTTGCTTTTCTCTATGTGATCGGCAATGCGCGGGTCGTGCATGTGCCGTTCACAGGCGGGCCATTGGGCGCCACGCCATTCTGGCGACACGAGGCTGCTCTTTACAAGATTGCTGGGATCAAAGTTGTTGTCATTCCCTATGGCGGCGACGCGCATATGTATTCTGCTATCCTGAATACATCGATGCGCAATGCGCTTTTGATCGACTATCCTTCGGCAGCAAGAAACGAACAGAGCATTCGGGAGCGCGTCGATTACTGGGCCTCGCAGGCGGACTGCGTCATCTGCGGTGCATTGATCTACGGAATGAGCCGTTGGGACGTCACAACGCCGAGTCCGCTTTGTCTGAATATTTTCGCCATCGAGCCAAAGCGCGACTACGCAATGTCCGACGGCGCAGCCGTGCCGGTGCGCGTGGTCCACGCACCTAATCACCGAGGGTTCAAGGGCACGGAGTTCATCATTCAGGCAGTTGATGAACTTAAGGCAGAAGGGCTCAAGATTGATCTTCGTCTTCTTGAGGGAGTTCCAAACGATCAGGTGATAGAGACGCTGCGCGATGCAGACATCCACGTCGAACAACTGATTGCCGGCGGCTATGCGCTCAACGCGATCGAAGGCATGGCATGTGGAGTCGCTGTTCTGTCAAGTTTAGACGATCAACCGCGCAATGTGATCTTTCGCCGATATTCATTCGCCGAAGAATGTCCAATTCTTTCGACAACACCTGAGACGATCAAGACACACCTGCAACTCCTTGTCGTCAATCCTGCGCTTCGACGCGAATTGGGCCAAGCCGGACGACGGTTCGTTGAGAAATACCACTCCTACGAAACAGCCCAGTATTTATTCGAATCGGTTTACGCGAAAATCGTCGACGGCAAAGACATCGACCTGATGAATCTATTTCATCCGCTTAAATCGAAATTCAACAAGCGGCGAGCGCGCGTAAATCATCCACTCAAGGGTGGTCTCCTGCCTCCGGAATATCCCGTTAGCTCGGTATAGTTACGAGCATCAAAAATGTCAGCCCCAGCAATTGAAATCGCCGGCCTGCGCAAGGTCTTTCGGCTATATCCCGATCTGGTGACATCCCGCATCAAGCAGGGCTGCTGTTCTGGAACACCTACTATCGCGAAAAGGTCGCGCTTGATGATGTCAATCTTCGTCTGGAGAGGGGTGAGGTTGTCGGCGTCATCGGACCGAATGGTGCCGGCAAGACAACGCTGCTGAAAATCATCGCGGGAATTTCCCAACCGACACGAGGCAGCGTGAAAATCAACGGCCGCGTTGTCGCCGTGCTGGCATTGGGCCTTGGGTTTCATCCGCGGCTAACGGGTCTTCAGAATATCGATCTCGCGGGCATGATGCTCGGAATGTCGCGTGAGGAAATCCAACGTAAGCGTGACTGGATCGTCGATTTCTCGGAGCTCGGCAGTTACGTCGAAAGCCCAATCACGAGTTATTCGACTGGCATGCGGGCACGACTATCATTCGCGGTGGCGGCTTGCCAGGATCCAGAAATTCTGATCATCGATGAAGCGTTGGCCACGGGAGACGTGCGATTCGTGCAGAAGTGCATCGACCGCATTCACGAGATCACGAAATCAGGCACCACTGCGCTGTTCGTTTCGCACAATATTTGGAGCATCAAGCGACTTACAGAGCGATGCATCCTAATCAACGGCGGAAAGGTTGCCGACGATGGCGACACTTCGCGGGTATGCGGACCGCTATTATGAGTTCATGCTTAAGAGCGAGACTTTGGGCTCGTATTCTCGCGAGGGCGCCGAGCCGGGATTCGTCGGCAACGGCGAAGTTCGACTCAGGCGCGTTGTCTTTCGAAATGCCGCGGGAAGAAGCATGCGTAGTCGTCGGTTCCGGCGAGCCCGGCACGCTTTGGCTTGAACTTGACACCGGGGGGCGTTCCGAAAAATGTCGCCCTATCGGTCATCTTTAGGCGCGAGCGACGGTATATCGGCAACGGCCATCGCGGGGCTGGCGGGCGGCACATTGAACGAAAAGCTTGAATTCGTTCACCCCAATTTCGAATTGAAGCCCGGATTGACGACCGTTAAATTCACGCTCGATCCCCTTCTTCTCGCGCCCGGCGATTACAGCATCGACCTGCACCTATTTCGATCCGCACGACCACAGCGGGTTTACGAGCGACCAGCAATATTTCTTCAAGACGCAGAATCTCGGAATTGGGCGTCAGGCGCCTGGGAAATCCGAACCGCTCCATTGTTTACTATCAACCTGCATGCGCCACATTGGCGACATGGAGGCGAAGCCGTTGCGAATTGATTTCCTTGTGGAGCTGACCCGCCGGCGCGTGGTGGATCGCTATATCGGCACCAGTTCACGTATCTTCTGGGTGGTTCTTTCTCCTATGATTCCTCTGCTTATCAACGTGGCGGTCTTCTATTTCATCGCGCAAATCCCCCAAGTGCAGTCGATGGGTCTGGCTGCATATGCGGCTTTCATGTTCAGCGGCCTTTTGCCGTTTCGGATCGTGCAGAAAGCAACCGTCGAGAGCTGCGACTTGCTCGTCGCAAATATGGAAATGCTCAAAACCGCTGTATTTCCACTGCCTTTCTTGACGCTCTCCGCGGTCGGCGCGTCGCTAGTGGAATTTCTGGTTCAGTGCGCTTTCATGGCGATCCTGCTTGCTTGTCGCCGGCTCGGCGACTGACATGGACGATCGTGTTGCTGCCGTTCGCGCTCATCGCGCTGTTTGCGTCGACTCTGGGTTTGAGCTGGCTGCTATCGGTCATGAGTTACGCCCTGCGCGACCTGCAGGAAATCATGGCAGTATTGTTTTCTGCGCTACTTTACGTCACGCCGATCATGTATCCGCCGGAAGCAGCACCGCAATCTTTGCAGGTCCTGATCTATCTCAATCCGATGTCGAGTTACGTGACAATGTTCCGCGACATCATCTTGCCGGGCGTCGATGGAATTCACTTCGCAGCCTGGATCGTCGCCTTTACGACATCGGTGTTCTTTCTCTGTGCCGGTTGGTTAACCGTCCGCGGTGCGCAGCGCTTTGTTGGAGATATGGTTTAACTACGATGAAGATTCTCATCACAGGCGCTGGTGGATTTGTCGGCAAGCGGCTTGCTGCTGTTCTAGCCGAGGTTGGTCATGAGATCGTTGCGCTCGTGCATTCGTTGCCACCCAACGAGGATCGAAAGTACTTCGTCTCGAAGCGCATCACAACCTTAGAAGCCGATCTGACGACATTCGCATTGACCGGTCTCCCTCCGGGATCCAGGGAATAATTGCGCTGGCACAATCAGTGCATTTTCGTGAGTTTCCCGAGCGAGCAACGGAAGTCTTTGACGTAAATGTCATCACCAATCTGCGGCTGCTAGATTGGGCGGTGCGATCTGGGGTGCGGCGTTTCGTGCTCGCATCTTCGGGAGGTATCTATGGTGGCAAACTTGGCGTGCAGTTTCAGGAGACTGATGCATTTCCAGTCAGTTCGCCGCTTGGCTTCTATCTCGGCAGCAAGCTCTGCTCGGAAATAGTGTTCCAAAATTATGCTCAATTTTTTGATACTGCCGTTATTTTGAGGCCATTCTTTATCTATGGACCTGGTCAACGGGAAGACATGTTTGTTGCGCGGCTGATCAAAGGAATCCGCGAAGGAAGGCCAATAAGCCTCCAGGGAAGCCATGGGTTGAAGGTCGATCCCATCTTTGTCGATGATGCGGTGAAGGCTTTTGCTGCAGCCCTTTTGTTATCGGGGCCACACGTCGTTAATGTCGCAGGTCCGGAAGTGTTATCCCTTCGCGAAATTGGGGATTTAATCGGCGGGGCGGTTGGGCGGACGCCAATATACGAAACGCGGGAGGGCGAGCCAGTCGATTTTGCCGGTGATATCACCGCAGCTTCGGGCAAACTTGGCATCCCAGGAGTGCGATTTGCGGACGGCATTGTGATAGCGAGTGGAGAAACCCCGCAGTGAAGTATGTCATTTTCGGCGACGAATCGACCTTGCCAAGGATGCAGGAAGCTTTCGGCGCGGATGCAGTATTGTCTGTCGTGGCCTCGAACAGGCCGCAGTCTCGTAGCGGCTATCCGCGGGTCGGAAGCCGTACAACCGCCAAAGACAAGCGCCGAACGTCAGGCGTTTGTCGAGCAGACTGAAAGCGGTCAGAGCTGACGCATTTGTCTGCTTCTCCTATTCCATGATTCTGGACTCCGAAATTCTTGCAATTCCGCGACTTGGGGCAATCAATATTCATGGCGGGTTATTGCCGTCTCATCGCGGCGCGAACATTCTTAACTGGGTGCTCATCGAGGGGGCGACGACAACCGGTGTCACTGCACATTACATGACGTCCGGAATCGATGAAGGCGATATCATATACCAGTCGTCAGCATCCTATCCTTGACGAGGATACCGCAGCGACGCTGAAGCAGCGTCTCGATGCTCAGGGCTTTGAAATGTTGAAGCGCATCCGCGCCGAACTCAATGCCGGCAGAACACTGCCCCGCATTCCGCAGGATCCGGCTAAGGCGCGTTATTATCCGCGGCGAAAGCCGGAGGATGGCCGCATCGACTGGACTGCCATGAGCGATCGTCAAGTGTTCAATCTCATCCGCGCGCTGGTAAATCCCTGGCCTGGCGCTTTTTGCGAAGCGCCGGGCGGCGAACGGGTGGTGTTCGACCGGTATTACAGCCTCAATGAGGTCGCAGGGCTGCGGAGAAAGTATGGTCGATAGGGTAGTTGCCTGCCATCAGCCGAACTTTCTTCCATGGCTTGGATTTTTTGCCAAGATCGCGAGATCGGACGTGTTCTTTCTGCTGACGACGTGCAGTTCACGCAAGGCGCGAACAGGCACAATTGGACGTCGCGGGTGCGGATCGGCGCGGCGAACGGCCCGATGTGGCTCAGTTTGCCGGTGCGCCGATCCGGGGAGGGCAGGCAGTTGATCCTGGATCTCAAGACCGATGATCAATCGCGCTGGCTGCCGAAAATGGTCAAGACGCTCGAAGAGTCATATCGCAAGGCTCCGCATTCGGCGGAATGTCTGTCGCCGATTGTCGACATCCTTATGCGCCATCAAGGTTCCGATCTGCGAAACCAACATCGCGTTGATCCGTGTGATCTGTCGGATGCTGGGCTTGGACACAATGACTGATCCGTTCGTCGCAGCAACCAGTCGAGGGGACGGCCACTGAGAGGCTCGTCAATCTGACGCGGTCGGCGAATGGGACGGTCTACCTTTCGGGTGACGGCGCTGATGACTACCAGTTGGTCGACGCGTTTAATCGGCCGGTATCCAGCTCAAGAAGCTCGGTTTCCTCGCACAGCCCTATCCGCAGCGGCGAGGCGCTGATTTCATTCCCGGACTGAGCATCGTCGATGCGTTGTGCAATGTCGGCATTGAACGAACCAAAGAAATGTTGAAGGGCTAACGCTGAACATGGCGCAGGTCGGCTTTGAATTGAAATCCTACGAAGTCTGTTGCGCACAGGCATCGAGGCGGGTTACAAGTTCGTCTCGTTTGCCGAGATCGGCAGAGAAACTCGCTGCGTAGTTGTCTGCTGCGTCACGACGTGGATTTCCGAACTGCTTGGTTGCGGTGCGATGCTCGATATCGAGAAAGCGCTGGGTGTGACGGCAACCTATTTCCTGATGATGCGCTCGATCGCCTATAATCTGTTTCCGTTGAAGCGACAGCGATGGTCGCTCGCATGTTGCGCGACGGTCACAGGATCGCGCTTCATTTCATGGGCGAGCGTTGCGAGGGAAAGGGCATTCCCTTCATCGTCGAAGAGGTATTGCGCGAAACTGCGCTGGCTGGAACAGGAGTTTGGCGTAAAGGCCGAAGCGGTGTCGTTTCACCAGCCGACGCAGACGATCCTCGATGCGCAGATTGCAATTCCGGGACTCGTCAACACCTATAACCCTCGCAAATGGCACCATATTTCTATGTGTCGGATACCAATATGACGTGGCGGCACGAGCATCCGATGGACATCTTTTCGCGCGGGCTGCATGATCGCCTGCAGCTGCTGATCCATCCGATGTGGTGGACTCCCGAACCGCTGGAGACGCTCGACAAGTGGCGCAACGTTCTGCGCAATAACCAGCAGGCGGTCATCGACCATTGGCAATCGCGGGAACGGACCTTGGTGAATGCCGACTTAAATCAGAATGTGGAACGTCGCAATGCGGAATGATCTCTCAAATAGAGGTTCTTCGCCCTCTGATGACGGCGAGCAGACACATCGATCCTTCTGACAAATGGAGCAAGAACCCGTCTCTCGCCCTCAGCCAAACTCTCGATCCGAATTCGATGTTTCAGAAGTGGATCCTGGAGCGCAATGGCTGGTTAGCGGCCGACGCCCTGAGGGATCATCTGAAGGAACGGCGCCGGATCCTGGATGCGGGCTGCGGGAACGGTCGCGTGACGGCGCTTCTTGCATCATTGGCCCCGCATGCAGACGTCGTAGGGATCGATCAGATCGACCTTACGCCGGCGCGCGACAATACCAGGTCGTTCATCAACACTTCGTTTCAAGTGGCAGATTGAGGGAGGGACTGAAAGGGCTGGGTTTGTTCGATTTTATCTATTGCCAGGAAGTTCTTCATCATACCGGCGATGCGCGGCATCGTTCAACAACCTCGTCGCGCTTCTTTCGACCGGGGGCGAGATTGCGATTTACGTCTATCGTCGCAAAGCGCCTGCGCGTGAATTTATGGATGATCTTGCCGGGAAGAATTTCTTCTCTTGCATATGAAGAGTTGATGATCGTCTGCCGGCAGATCACGGAACTCGGCCGTCGGTTGGCCGAAAACAAGGAAGAGGTGGAGTTCGATGACATTCCTGCATTAGGGGTAGAGAAGGGGCGTTACACATTTCAGCGACTGCTCTACAATTTTTTCCTCAAGTGTTATTTGGATCCGGATTTGACCTTCGAAGAGAACGCCGTGGTCAATTACGACTGGTATCATCCGTCACAATGCTCGCGTCATACCTTTGAAGAAGTACGGGGATGGTTGGATCATGCCGGATTGCGCGTCACATGGGAAAATGAAGATCTCTACGGAATAACGATGCGTGGCCTTCGATGAAGAAGGGCGGCCGCATAAGTCGATCGTTCTGTGCGAAGATCAATTTGCGCGAACTTCGACATTAAGAATGCTAGGATTGTTAAAGTCCCTCAAGCGTATCTTTTCGGGAACGTCTGAAGGATTGCGGTTCGGGCGAGCAGTCTCACTCGGCGATTTTGCTATTTTGCGTCGGTCTCAGCTTGCGAAGCTTTACAGGCGCGTCTCCCAGCTCGAATGGTTCATAGCACTAGGTGGCAAATCTGCGGAATTGGCAAAGCTGGAATCGAGTAAGCCTCGAAATCGCAGCGTCGTGTTTTTGCACAACAGCTACTACAATTTTTTTTACTTGGCGCGGGCGCTGCGTCAGCGGGGGTGGGATGCGATATCGGTTAGTATCGAAAATCCTGACGGGCCAAACGCGACATTTTATCATGGCGACGATCTCAATCT
>CAVYLU010000005.1:0-279801 GCA_963769365.1 uncultured Alphaproteobacteria bacterium
TGGCGCAACCGCCGGGACTTGCGTGCTGCGCTACTGATTGTCTCGCTGGCGGGTCTGTTTGATTCGGGGCCTGACATTGCGTGGGGCGCTCGAGCGACTGCACAAGACGGCCGACCCGTGGCTGAGTATGGCATTTTGCAAACACGATGAATCGGCGCCTTACTGCACGGTCTGATGAGCCGATGCGTGCGCTCGATACGGGAATTTTCTCAGTGACGATCGTCGACACCATCACCGATGCGGCGGGCGGCGACCAATTCGAGGTGGCGATCAAGAGCCTTGGACGGGAATCGCTCGATCGGGTCGTGGAAGCCGTCAGAAGCGCAACGCGCGCACTACCCATCACATCCCGCTGGGCCTCGCGGCCGCGGCTCTCCTGACGCTGGGCATCGGCTCGTACGTCGTGACTGGTGCCGTCAACCTCACTTCCGGCAATCCCGCCGTCTCAAGCTACTAAGGACCAAAGAAATGACCAACGAGAAAAACGAACTGCCACAGATCGATGAAGCGAGGGCGGGTCGCGAGCGGATCTCAGTTATCGCACGCGAAAAGAAGCAATCCGGAGAGCTGTCGATGATCGAGGCAGGTGCCGTGATGGCTGGCGCCGCGCTGCTCGCGCTTGCGGTGTATGCGGGTGGCAAGTATGTGCTCGATCTCATTCGCTCGTCGCAATTCAAGAGCGAAGCGCAGATGTTCCATACCGGCGTTTTGAACGCCGACCAGAATGATGCCTACTCCTCGGCAGAGACGCTGACCATTCTTGCTCAAAACCACGCCTTTGATTCCGCGGGCTCTCGCGTCGCATCCGACAAATCGGCGGTTAAAGGCATGTTCAACGGGACGGTGACCGCTGCCGCCGGCACGCTGGTAACGTCGAACGACTCGGTGGTGTCGCGACCTACCCCGTCACCTCGACAGTCTGCTCGCTCAGCGTCGCGGCGCGACTACCGTCTACACGCAGGTCACCGTCAACGGGAGGACTTGTTTTCCACCCTACGACCGCATTCACCCCGGCGACGGCGGCGACGGCGTGTGCATCCAATGGTGCAATGGCGTCTGTGGCGCTTTGGACCACGCGAACGTAAGCCTGGGCCGCCGACATGGGAAGCATTATCGAAATGTTGATTGTCCTGGTCGGCGCGGCCTTGCTGACGGTTCAGGGTATCAAGGAAGACATCGCGGCCAAGCGTACGAAATCGTTGCAGGTGGAGGGGCAGAACCTTGCCACGATCAATGCGGCACTTGGCAGCGATATCACTAACAACGATGGCACGCTCATTCCAGCCGGCTATTCGCAAACGACATCGACACCGATCGCGGACCGACGCTGGCTCAATTGAGCGCACAGAGCAACAACAAGATCGGCTTCAAGAATGGGCCGTTTTGGGGCGGGGCATATCGGATCTCGCTTTCGATCGTGCCGGATAACTGCTCGACGGCAGCCGGAAACTGTCACATTGCGTCGCAGTTGTATCCGACCCAGCCGCTTATGAAAGATGGTACGCCCGACATGGCGGGCGCAGGGGCGCTGGCGTCGGCCGGCGGCAGCCAGTTCGCTATTCGACCAATCGTGCGCCGGCGACCATCACGGGGCTTCGCGGGCAATGGTCGACCACCAACCCGGTGGGTAACAGGGCAGGGATTGTTCTTGCGATAAACGGTTTCGGCGCGGACGGCAACTCGCCGTATTACCGCCGCGACGGCGCGTTGCCACTGACGGGAACGATGAACGCCAACAACCAGGACATCCAGAACATCGGAAACATGACGGGCAAGACGCTGAAATTGCCGGCAGGGAACAGCCTTAATATCGGTGGTGCGATCTACTACGGTGACGGTTCCAACGCTGCGGTGCGCACGAACGGGGCGTTGGTCGTCAGAACTCAGCAGGTACCGCGAGCGCGCCAATCTATGCCGCGGATGTGAACTCAAGCGGCACCGTTCGGCCAACGCGGTTTCGGCCAATACTGTGTGGGGCAACACGGTCGGCGGAAACACTGTCAATGCTAGCGTCGCGAACATCAATTCGTCGGCGGCCAATTGCGGCTGGAACGGCGTCACCTCCGCAACAACCTGATGTACGTCTGCAATAAGTGGGGCAACTGGGTCGGTGTGAGCAGCCTCGTCAGCAATCAATCGGCCGATGCGCAGTACAGCGGCTGGTACAACGGCTGGGGCGTGAATCCACCGGCCTGCGGAACGGGTGGGAGTGCTTGGTACAAGATCATTCCGCAGAGCGTGAGCACAGACTACGCGAACAGGAATCCGCCTATTGCCGGGGCTAGATACGGGATGGGGTGGAACGGCAGCCAATGGATCCTGCAAATCTACAACGTACTGGCGGACGGTGCGAACACACTCGTAGTCGACCAACTCGGCTTGCAAGCCGAGATAGATGTCGGCTGTCGTATCCGAATCAATAAGGCTAAGAATGAGACCAATCGGAGTGGCATGCATGGCGCTAGCCGATGCATCTGTCGTTAGCATTAGAACTTACGCTGTCGCTGGCGATGTGTATCAGCCGCTCGGAGTTCCATTTGCGCCCGGGTGTGAGCGGGCTATTCGTGGCAAAAGATTGGCGTCGGTATCAGTGCGTGACGCCACAACCGACTTGTCAGTATGGCTTTGTAGCTGCTCCTGTGTGGAATGGGAGCGCATGGTCGTATTCGTGACAATGCGCCGCCGTATCAACCGGACAATCCCATCGTTCCCGTCAATCCACCAACGGGAACCCGTGCCAAAGCTATGCAACACCGGGATAACGCCGAACGGGCTTACCAATGGGTCGATGCGACGGCTTCGCCGGGCGGTAACGTAAATTGGCCTTTGGCCCGAAGGACTTACGGGTCCCTGCAAACGCAGAGCCGTACTGGGCGGAATACGATCTAAGCAAGGGCTACTCCATATATTGGAGTGGCCTCGCTTACCCGACTTGCCTCGGTTCGCAGGAGCTATTACACCGCGATCTGCTGGGTGGATCCGATAGCAACAGCGTTATTACAGATGGCTTTTATCGCTACAAACTCGATTCCTCAAAACGGCTGGGGTTCCCAGCACGATGGCCAACGGTGTGATCTGTGCCGACACAAAAGAAACGCCCCGAGTGGGGCGCTTCGCACTGCATGGGAAAACGGTGCGTGATCAGTTTGCGCCGGTCGTGAAGGTCCAAGCTCGTTGCCGGCAGTGCTGCACCGTCCCGCGCACCGTTGAACGTCACAGTATAAGTGGTGTTGGCATTGAGCGGAGCCAGCGGCAGTAGAACCGCCGTCCCATTGGGGAGCAGGTTGTTCGGATCGGCAGTCGACGCTGTCGAGGTCGCTTGCGCGCTGGATGGCACCAGAATGCGCGCGGCCACATTCGCTCCGCTGCTGTCGGTCAGAGTGAATTTTGCAACTGAAAGCGTGTTGCCCTTCTCCGCGTTCACGCGCACCATGATCGGACGACCCGGAGCAGACACGTCCGACGCCGGGTTGGGCGCCTCGGGGGCCATCGCCGTGCGCACGCCGGTTTCGTTCGAGATCGGCGAGTGAACGACCATGTTGGTGGCGAGCTGTTGACCACCCCAAGTTGGGTTGCTGTTGGGACCTGGTGAACCGCTAACGCCGGTATAGGTCCCAAAGTCCGCCACGCAAACGTAAACGGAACGTCGAGTCGCCCGGCACGTAGCCCATGCTGACTGTCTCCTCCCCGTAGGTCAGGTCGGCGAGGTGATACACGGAGGCTGAGCGAACGTCCGATACAGTCCGCTGGCGGCCGTGCCGCCTGACTTAGAAGCATTGCCGGCGCGGCGCTCGCCCATCTATTCGCTCGCCGGTGCACCTGCTTTCTGACGCGCGCGAGAGCGTGTATCACGTGTAATAGTTCGCGTTGCCCTGCGATCTCGTCGTGGTGAAAGCCGTTGATCGTGCGCCGGCCCTCAAATTCGAGATCAGATATAGCGCGTGCGCCTGCGCGGACGCATCGAGATCGGATCCTGTGCTGAGCATACCGACACCCATCGCGGCCCTGTAAGTATTCAGCCCATCGTGAACGCGGACGACTCGAAGACCCTGCCGCATATTCGCGGTCGGGAACTGAGGTCTTAGGCGCGATCCCAGTCGCAGGCGCGTTGGAACAAGGGGTGTTTGCAGGGTTCGCTGGCTGCCGGCGCTGCCGCGCTGTCGCCGCCGCCGCCACCGCAGGCAGCCAGAACGAGCGATGCAGCGATCGCGGCCATCGGAAAATTTGCAATTGCTGTAATCGTCATTTGTTGTTTCCGATCTAGTTTTTGCAGTCGCCCCCGCGATCTGCTTACTTTCATCTTATCGAGCGGTGTTCGAAGTCAAGTCGTCTTGGAAGCCGCTTCGTACCGCTTTCCTCGTTGTGAAAACGGCCTTTGGCCTATTGGCGGCGCACGAATTGTAATATCCGGTAAGGAGGCCGGTGCCAACCCACCGTTGTAGCCTCGCAACCGTTTGCTATCGACGGCGTAGCGCCGGAAATTTGCTGGCGCGAGCCAATGAACAGGACGCAAAGAGTCATGCCGGCAGTCACGGGCTGCGACGTGCCGAAAGTAGGGAGCAAAGAGCCGCCCCACAGGAAAATCAGGAACATTCCGAGCGCGGCGAATGCTTTGCTGTTAAGACCGAGACAATGGGCGACCTGTCGTCGCCGAACCGTTGGAGAACAGCAAATTGCTCTTTCTCGAGGTCGAAGGTTTCGGAAGACGGCGCGGTTCGCCCGGTCGGTGCGGTAGTGCTTCTCATACCGTTGGAACCGCCCGTCTCCGCGTCCACGAAGCCACGCGGCGACGCTGTCGGGAAAGAGGTAGGCGAAGTCCTGCATGATTCAGTGCATCACGTCCGAGTGGAACTCGACTGCTCCGACCGCGTCGGAATGCAGCGGCCATTGGCCTCAGCATAGAACGCGCCTGTCGCGCGGTCGTGCCAGCCGAACTGCGCATGCCCGTCGCGAGAAAATACGATCAGACCGACGTCGACGGAGAATTCATGCGGCTGCGACATCGGTTAGCCTCCAGATCTCATTGGGTCCAGGCCTTCGACCGGCCCTTCTTCCTTTTAAGGTCGAAGCGCGGTTTGAGGCTGTAGCTGCATCCCGGGCAGACGAAGTCCTTGGCCAGTTCGATCTTCGCTTCGCCGTTGGAGAGAATGTAGTCTGTCCCGCAAGTACGACAGGGAGCCATCGTCAGGCGCGAGTCCATCGCCATCGAGCGCGTCAGGTGGTTTGCGCGGTCCGCAGTGATGACGAGGTTCTCACCGAACATTTCGCAACGATGTCGTTTGCGGCGATCAGTGCCTCCGGAATACTTGCTTTGTTTTCCAGCCCGCATCGGTAGAGCCAGACCAACAGCGTGCCTTGCAGGCGATTGACCGGATGGTCGACGTACCATGTCAGCGAACTCGGATTGCATCCGCACGGCGAACTCACGCCGTGAATCTGTTTGTAGGTGTTCGCGTTTTCGTCTGGTTAAGCCCGAAAAGATTGGTCGCGGTCGATGCTCGAATACCTTGTGTCATCAGCATCCGGCGCGTAGACATCCCGCTTCGCGCGGTCCAGGCGAAGATCCGACCAAGAGTGTTGTACGGCAGCGAGCTCGATTTGAGGTTCGACGTGCTCATCAGGTAGTGTGCGACTGACTCGTCGGTGAGCCATCCAGCGCTGTATTCGGTCCAAAAGAGCTGCTCATCGAACCGCCATCTGAAAAGCGGAAAAGTGATCGCGCCGATTGCGGCCTCGAGGCGGCCGATCGGCAGGTCCGTCAGGTACTCGGCCAGCTCGAACGAAATTCCGAGCAGCGGTGCGGCAAGGACGCTCATGTGGAGAACGTCTTTAAGCAGCGAGACATACGAGCAGTTGTAGTGAAAAATATCCCGCGCCGTCACCCGTCAACCAGCAGGCATCGCTTCGATCAATTTTTCGACCGTGGGGGATAGGAGAACGCCGTCGACGAAAGTTTCCCAATCGCGGGGATCTTGCAGGGACGGGCGAGAGTGCGAGGAACGGCATGTTCATCAGTTTCGCCATTCGGAAGCGCATGCGCTTTGAACGTGTTCATGTCCTTGTGCGAAACGCCGAAGAATTTCTCGGCCTCGCTGTATCGTGCCAGTACGGTGTGCATGACATCCGTGAGAGAGTAGTTGGTTCGCTGGATCTTTTCTGCGAGGAATTTTGGAAGCGAGATCGTGGTCTCGACGGCATCTAGCGTATTTGACATAGTTTTTTTTTTTGCTTGTTTGGCTTAGCCGGACGCGACACGCGCGTCCGTCCCCGTGAGCACTTTTTTGTGTTTTCGCGGTTATTTGCCGAGCGCGGCGTCCAGTTCGGTCACGGTTTTGCGCAGCATGGCTGCGAGCGCTTCGAGAAGCGGGCCGTGCTTGTGCGGGCGAGTCGGATGTTTGTACCGCCGGTTGAGCCGCCGTGAGCTTGCCAGCAAAGATTTCGAAGGTCGACGAAACATCCTGCAGCGAGGCCTGAACTTTGTTGGCGGCATCGAGCGCGTCGGCTTCCTTCTTGCGCTGCGCCTAAGGTCCGTCAAGCGCGGCCTGCTCGGCCTTGAGCGTCGCCTCGATCTCGGCCAGTTCTTCGGTAGCCTTTTGCACCGAGTCGGAAATGCTCTTGAAGCCCGCCGGACCGTCGCTACTTCCTTGATCTGTACTTCCGGCTTACGATTTCTCAACGCTTCGGCTTCGCGATTGAGCCGTGCGATTTCTTATCCTTGTCCGCGAGGTCTTTTTCCATATTGCTGAGACCTGCCTGGCGTGCGCTTGTAGTGTTCGTCGATTCGACCGAAGCAGCCGCCTCTTTGTCTGCGAGCGCGCGCGCGCTCGCGGCGAATTCATCGCGCATATGACGTCGCATCGCTTTCGCGACTGTCCAGCGCCGTCCGGTATCCTGCAGGCATGGACTGAACGTTCTCCAGTTGGACGCGGCCGTCCTCGATCGCTTCTTCTTGTTTTCTGAAGCTTCTCCGAGCATGCGCTTGACATCCACGCGGGTCATGTCGGGATTTGCTTTTTTCTGCGCGAGGATTTCTGCGACCTGCTCGTCCGTCACGTGTTTCGCTGCAAGGATGTCGAGTTCGCCGACGTTAAACGCTACGAATGGCTTCGACGTTGTCGGCGAAGCGCTCGTAACAACGCATATATTGGCGGGCCGCTGGCTGCTTTACCCCAAGGGTCAGCTCGAAATCTGGAAGCCTAGCGTGCCGCTTTGCGTCTAATTGCCTGTGGTGTCTCCGGCTTTCGCGATCGAGAACGTTTTTCAGCATGTAGATCGAGTTGACGAGTTGTGCCCCCGATGATCTCGACGTCGGCTGCGGATCCATTGTGCCCGCGTCCGCCATCAGCCATCATGTTTGCGACAAGTTAATGTCAGTTCGTATACGCAGGATCGTCGCCCACAAGCCTTCGTGATGGCCCGCTTCGATATCGGTGCGGTGGGCCGGCCCGGATCGTGCCTTCGAAAAACATGTCCGTCCAGCGGATCGTTGATCTCAATCGGGGTTGGATGACTGGGGCTTGGCTTGGTTAGAGGGGTGTTCTTGGACGTCTCGCCGTTCGGCATTTCTTCTCTCCAGATTTTGCAGCAGCACCACCCGGCGCTGCTCAACACACCGCAAGGACTCTTTCGATGTCCTCGCGGATAAGCTAGTTTTTCTTTAAAGTCCGGACAACAGGTCGCGGACGGTCATGCTGCTCGGATCGAGGCCGGTGTCCTTGAATCGTTCCGCGATTCGCATGTGCTGGCGGGCCACCGCCCGACGAATCTGGACGGACTGCTCGATGAAAGCGAAAAATTTGTCTGCCGCTTCCTTCCGAGCCTCTTGTGTGTCGCCGGCGACCGCTACCACTGCGTCCTCATCAGGTAAGCGCATTCGGAGATCCGAGTACCAATCGAAATCACGTCGCTTGCGGCCGTTCGCCTGAGCGTTGCCAGTTCAGCAGCGTGAGTCGCCAATGCCTTAATCGTCTCGGGCGTATGTGCTTCGCCCATTACTGCCTGTGCCAGACGTGAAAAAGCCTTCTCCTTCGATTCTTCCATTTCGATCCTCGTATCCCATGCAAGTAACCAATCGTAACGAGCCCCTTCTGACGTTTTGTCGGAAAGACGCGTATTTTTACCCCCTTTCAATCCCAGTAAGGGAGAGGGGAGCGAAGTCGCTCGTTGTTCAAACGTTTAACGGTTCATTTCTGAAAGACTTTAGTAACATATCGGAAGAGATTCCCTGATTTTGGTGCTTGCATCGGATGCAATTTTATGTATTAAGAAAATATTTATTTCATATTCGCGACGGCCTGTTTTATGTTTGTAGAGACCAGTTCGCGAAACGAGTTGGCTCGGCCTTGGCGTTGAGCCAACTCTCCGTGGCGATGAAAAGACCAGAGCAACCAAAACCGATGACCGCACGCAGGATCGACCAAGCGAGCGGCCCCGCCAGCAGTGGCATGGCCGCGGTCGCGGCGACGACGATCCCTGCGAGGGCCGCATAGGCGCGGATGTGCCCAACCC
The DNA here is from genome assembly GCA_963769365.1 of uncultured Alphaproteobacteria bacterium. GTDB lineage: Bacteria > Pseudomonadota > Alphaproteobacteria > Rhizobiales > Xanthobacteraceae > Bradyrhizobium. The sequence goes on from CAVYLU010000005.1 coordinate 8,509, forward strand.
GTTCGATGATCCGTTCGCAACGCAGCGCGCCCAGTGTGAAGCCAGCGAAATAGCTGCTGAGCACCAGACCAGATATGGTCGGCCCGAAGTCCTCGATCGCGACACGCAAGGAGATGAAGGTGCCGAAGAAACCGTTCGCGAGCTGGACGATACTCGTCGCAAGAATCAGGATCCCAATCTGCGCTAGCAGCGACTTCGACCGCATCAGCCTGCTCCTTTTGCAACAACTTTGACGATTCACGCGCTCGAGCCAGAACAGTCTGTGGCGATCGGGCCGTGGCCGTCTAGTTCATCGTCGGCGCCGATGGGGTGGATCTGAAAATCGGCAAGAGATCCCAACTTTGCAATTCGCCGACACCACCGGCCAGCAAAGGCAACATATTCGACCATCGGCCTGCGTGAAATCCGAGGGCCTTGAAGCCGCGCGTAATTCCGCCCTTCAAGATAACACAGGCACATTGGCAGCGTGGTGAACCCTGATGCAACCTTGATTATCGATCACAGCGGCATCGCCTTGAGCGTCACAGCAAAATTTGGTTGTTGAATGTCCGGTTCGGGTGAAAAGTTCGTAGTTCAATTTGCGTGTAGAATATCTGTCTCAATTTCATCGATGCGCAAACGAATTGCATCGGTACTTCTGTCGCAAGACGCTTATTGAGAAAACAATTCTGCGCGTTCTTGGCTCGCGCGAGTTTTCACACAGTCTGGGTCAAACGCGGACCTTGCGGCGCGTTTGAGCCAGGTCCGTTCATCCCCCAACAACAGACATGCGGCGACTGCATCGCCTCGTCCGTTTCGTGCCAATGCACGAAGTCGCTGCGCTCCAGCCCGCTGCGCGGGAGCAAGAGCCGAGAGGCCGGTAGCCGATCGAGAGGACAGCGATGGCGAGGTGGCAGGTCAACACGATCAGCTCATGTATTGTCGGCGTGCAACGCATGATCAAGAACAGCAAGGATCATCTGGCAGGCGGGCCCTGATGCGGCAAGTCACATCGACCCCGCCATAACGCAATGACAAAGTTGTCTTGACGAATAGCGCAAACCAAGTTTGCTTGAATGTGCCGTGGATATTTCTGCTCGCAAGAAATTGATCCGCACCATGCCACCGAACACCGATCGACCGATCAATCGCGCAATGGTTGTGGGATGTGCTGTTTCTGGCACGCGCAACCATTTGAAATTACACGAGCCAAGAACATTAAAAATACTCTTGTGCAACGTTCATGCCAAAACGCGAAAGATGTGGAAGCATTCTGCTCGCGCCGCGTCCACCATCGAGATCGCCACCAACATACGATCCCCATAGCACTCGCTGCACTGCCGGGTGCCATACTCCCGCGACTTCGTGCATTGGCGCTTTTCGGACGCCGGTCGCCGCAGCGCGTGGATAGCCTCGTCATGCCGGCGTCCGAAAACCTAGACAAAAAGCGACATCAGCCCCGTAGGCCTTCCATCTGATCTGTCGTACAATCCCATCGAGGTTGGATTGTAGCCATGGTGCAAGAGCGGCCAGTCCGGGTCGAGCGCAGGTTGTCGGCGATTTTGGCCGCAGACGTGGCCGGCTATTCGCGTCTTATGCACCATGACGAAGAGGCTACACATGCCAAACTGACCGCGCTCCTAGTAGAGGCTGTCAACCCTACAATCGCTGAGCACGGTGGCCGCATCGTGAAGAACACAGGTGATGGGCTTTTGGCGGAGTTTGCGAGTGCGGTAGAGGCGGTCCGAGCTGCGATGCAGTTCCAGACCCGCATTCGCGAACTTACAATCGATGAGGCGGAAGGCAATCGCATTGCCTTTCGGGTGGGCATCAATATCGGCGACGTAATTGTCGAGCCGCATGACATTTTTGGGGACGGCGTGAACATTGCGGCGCGGCTTGAAAGCATCGCAGAGCCCGGTGGCATCTGCATCTCGTCTTCCGCCTACGATAACGTCCGTGGCAAGGTCGGGGTTGAGTTCGCCGATCTAGGCGAGCAGAACCTCAAAAACATCGCCCTTCCGGTTCGGGCCTATGTGGTGGTCCGGAATGGGCGAAGCTCGGCGACGCATGTTGATCGCGCAAGGCTTTCACCGGCTCGTCTTTCTATCGTTGTACTGCCTTTCGCCAACCTCAGTGGTGATCCCGAGCAAGACTATTTTGTCGATGGCGTCACTGAGAGCCTGACCACAGACCTGTCGCGCATCGGTGGCTCGTTCGTGATCGCCCGCAATACCGCCTTCTCATATAAGGGGAGGGCAATTGACGTTCGGCAGGTCGGGCGGGAGTTGAACATCCGTTACGTGCTCGAAGGCTCCATGCAGCGCAACGGCAGCCGGCTTAGAGTGAACGTGCGGCTCGTTGATGCCGAAACAGGAAATCACATCTGGGCCGAACGCTTCGATAAGCCCGTCGCCGATCTGTTTGAAATGCAGGACGAAATCGTATCGCGGCTCGCCAGCACGCTGCAAACGCAGCTCATTGAGGCCGAAGCTCGGCGGGCCGAGCGTTCGCCGCACCCCAATTCGATGGACCTTTATTTCCAAGGCATGGCTTGGTTCAACAAGGGGCCAACCCCCGACCACCTGGCGCGAGCACGCAGCTTCTTCGAACGGGCCTTGGCGCTTGATCCAGAAAGTGTCGAAGCGTTGGTGGGCTTGGCGTATCTTGACGGAAGGATTTCTGCCACGGATGACAAGTTTGCGCGATTCGCTGCGGCCGAAGCAGCCGCAACCAGAGCTCTGTCCTTGGCGCCAGACAATGCTTTGGCTCACATGGCTTTAGGCTGCACCGAAATTTGTACGAACCGCGTGGCCGAGGGTATTGCCGAATGCGAGCGAGCGCTGCAGTTGAACCGAAATCTGGCGGACGCGCACGCTACGATCGGCGGGGCCAAGATTTTCATCGGGCGCGCTGCTGAAACGGAAACACACGTCCGGGAGGCGCTGCGTTTATCACCTCGCGATTCCAATGCATTCCGGTGGCTGCACTGCGTTGGCGTCGCCAAATTGATGCTTGGCGCCGACCCTGAAGCGGCTGCATGGCTGCGTAAGAGCCTTGAGGCCAACCGAAATTATCCCCTTGTGCACTTCCATCTGGGCGCTGCGCTTGTGTTTCTCCAACAGCCGGATGAGGCCCGTGCCGCCATTCAAGAAGGCCTGACACTAGATCCCACGTTTACGATCCGCCGCATGCGGCGGCTGAGCGACCATCCAACGTACCGAGCTGGGGGCAAACGTGTTCGGGATGGTATGCGCATGGCCGGCATTCCGGAAGGGTAATGTCGCTTTGGGGTCAAAGTGAGAAGTCCGGGCGTTCAACCGGCAGGTCGGCTTTACCCCCAACTCCGGACATGACCTTGCACCGCGCAAACTGACGCTTTTGTGCCAATTTCGGACTTCCGCACGCGGTTCGTTTTTCAGTACAATCGGCCGGAAGGAGACGTCTCCACCGTGTTGACGCTTAGGGGGTTCATGGCGACAATCAATGCTGGATGTTCTCCTGCTTTAATTTGCTACAACGGGTGCCCAGGGATCACGCTGCAGGTACGGTGCTCCCGCCGGTTTACGAACTATGCGGAGCCGGATCACGCCGACAGTCAGGGAGAGAGACATGTCAGGACGACAAAACCTTTCGGGCGGGTGCGCCTGCGGGGCCGTTCACTATGAGACTACCGTCGATCCGGTGCTCATGCTGAACTGTCATTGCCGCGCCTGCCAACAAGCTGGCGGCAGCGGATATGCCCCGATTGTCGTTGTCTCGAAAGAGGGGTTGCAGCTGCACGGCGAGCTTCGTTACCACCGCAGCATTGGCGACAGCGGAAAAGCGGTCGAGCGCGGCTTTTGCCCAAATTGCGGAAGCCAGATTGCGATGAAGCTGGAGAGCATGCCGGACGTTGTCGGGCTTCAGGCTGGCAGCCTTGCCGATCCCTCACGGTTCGTTCCTGCGATGGACGTCTTCACGAATGGTGCGCAGCCTTGGGACCATATGCAGCCCGAGCGGAAGAAATTTCCGCGGGGACTTGCCACCTGAGTAAGACTAGCGCATCTGACGATCAGCCGCGCGAAAGGTTTGGCGCCACCTATCAGTGAGATAACGCCTTTGCGTCCGTTAGATCCTTCGTATCAATACCCTCATCGAACTGATCATAAATCGACACAAGCAGACCTGTTGCGTCATTGCGCCGGCCACGAGCTTGCAGAATCCTCATAGGGCTGCTTGCGGATCTCAGTTGAAGGAGCCGAGCACCTCCAAACTCGGAAGTCGGTCGCCGCAGGTGCAGAATTCGCTTTAGTCCGATGATCGGATATCGTCGGCTCGACCATTCAGCTGCGAAAAATGCCATCAACGGACGACGGCCTAGGCGCGGTGAAGCACGTTGGCGCGGCAGTCCAATCTATCGTACGATGTGTCGTCAGATGAGATTTGCGCATGGCGGAAGTTCAGCCCAGCAGGGTCGGACGCAGGTTGTCGGCGATAGTTGTGGCCGACGTGGCCGGCTATTCGCGCCTAATGGGCCTCGACGAGGTGGGCACCGCCGGAATCCTGCGCGAACATCGCGCCGTCTCCGATGCACTGGTCGCCAAGCATGGCGGCCGTATTGTCAAGACCACAGGTGACGGCTTGCTGCTTGAATTTCCGTCGGTCGTCGATGCGGTCGAATGCGCGGTGGCGGTGCAAGCGGTGATGGTCGCTCGCAACGCCGGCGTCCCGCAGGATCGGCGTATGCTGTTTCGGATCGGGATTAATCTCGGCGATATCCTGGTCGAGGGCGACGACATTCTCGGTGACGGCGTCAACATCGCGGCAAGGCTTGAGGGCATAGCCGAACCCGGCGGCATCTGTATCTCAGCTTCGGCTTACGATCAGGTCCGCGGCAAGGTAGCGGTCGAGTTCGCCGATCTGGGCCAGCTGAGCCTGAAGAATATCGCTCGTCCGATACGTGCCTATGCCGTGGTTCAAAATGGGCTTGGCGGCATGACGCACAACGGTGTCACGCCGCCGATCCCACAATCGGCTCCGCGTCTTTCCATTGTAGTTCTACCATTCGCGAATATGGGCGGCGATCCCGAGCAGGACTATTTCGCCGATGGCGTGACCGAGAGCCTCACCACGGACCTGTCGCGCATTGCCGGATCTTTCGTGATTGCGCGCAACACCGCGTTCACGTTCAAGGGCAAAGCTGTCGACGTGAAGCAGGTCGGGCGCGAATTGAACGTCCGCTATGTGCTGGAAGGCTCGGTGCAGCGTGGCGGCAACCGGCTTCGGGTGAACGTGCAACTGATCGACGCCGAAACCGGCAATCACTTATGGGCCGAGCGTTTCGACAAGCCCGTCATTGATTTGTTCGATATGCAGGACGAAATCGCCGCGCACGTGGCGCGGCAACTCGACACCGCGTTGATTGCCGCTGAGGCGCGCCGCGCCGCGCAATCGCCACTACCCGACTCAACAGACCTCTACTTTCAAGGCATGGCCTGGACGAACAAGGGAATAACTCCTAACCATCTGGCGCAAGCCGGTGGTTTTTTCGAGCGGGCCCTGACGCTCGACCCCAATAATGTTGAGGCACTCATCGGCACCGCTGGGGTCGAAATAACATTGGCAGGCGCGTATACCACCGATGATCGAGCCGCTCGCCTTGCAGCAGCCAGTGCAGCTTTGACCAAGGCTCTCTCCCTGGCGCCCGGCCATGCGTTGGCCCACTTGTTCCTAGGGCGTCTCCTAATTTTTTCGAACCACGGACACAATGCCATCGCCGAATGCGAGCGGGCATTGGCTCTGGACCGGAATTTGGCTGCCGCTCACGCTACAATCGGTCTGGCCAAGCTTTTCATCGGTCGCAGCGAGGAAACTGAGGCTCATGTCCGCGAGGCGCTCCGTCTCAGTCCTCGCGACACCTTCGCCTTCAGTTGGATAGCGGCGGCTGGCGTTGCCAAACTCTATCTCGGCGACGACGAGGAGGCGGTCGCGTGGCTCCGCCGCGCGATCGAAATCAATCGAAATCTTCCCAACGCCCATTTCTATCTCGCCGCCGCCCTGGCCAATCTCGGTCAGCTCAATCAAGCGGAGGCCGCGGCGGCGGCCGGGCTTGCGATCAACCCAACCTATACAATCAACGGCTTCCGCACTGGCTCGTCGAGCGATAATCCAACGTTTCTTGCTCAGCGCGAACGCATTTACAAGGGCATGCAAATGGCCGGTGTACCTGAGGGCTAGGGAGCCGCGCAAACGCCAGCGCGAGGCGATGTCCCAAAAGCGGTCATCTTGAAAGTCGGCAATGACTTCCGCTCTTCCCCCAACAACGGACATGTGACGACTGCTTCGGCATGTCCGTTTCGTGCCAATTGCGGACCTCACCGTCTTCCGGCAGATTGAGCGTTAGGCGTGGCCAGCGGAAGTTGCTAAAGCTATTTTGTATTCTATGTCGGCTATGGAAGTTTGGCGCTGGGTGGGCGCGATGCACAAGCGACAGTTCAGAATGTTCTTGGCGGCAACTGGCTTCTTAGCCTGCTGCCACGGTGCAAATGCTAAAGTCACCCGACTGGAGATTGTGCGAACGGTCCCTTATGGCAGCTTTTTGGCCGGGGATTATGTTCGCCTCGATGGCCGCGTCGTCGGTGAACTTGCTCCTGACGAAAAGATTCCTGGAATTGAAAAAATAGCGCTCAATGCCCGGGGTCGTGTCCAATACGCGACGCCGATCACCATCATTGCGCCAAAGGATGCCGGCAGCGGAAATGGAGCTTTGATCTTCGACGTTGCCAATCGAGGCAGACCAATTGCATTAGCGCTTTACAACAGTCCGCGCGGAAATTTTCTGCCGCTTGGTTCATTTGAAAGCGGTACCGGATTCCTGCAAGACCGCGGATTTACTGTTGTAACAGCGGCTTGGGAGCTTGGACAGAAAATCGAGCTGCCCCACTTCACCAACTCATCAGGAAAGATTCTCTATCCGGAGGGGATCGGTTCGGCCGCAATTCGAGACGTGGTCGATTTCCTGCATCATGCGGCTGCTGACGAAGCAGGCGCGCCAAATCCGCTCTCTGGCGCGATTAATCGAACTCTGGCGTTCGGCTACTCCCAGACCGCGCGTGTATTGAAAACAATGCTGATTGAGGGCTTCAACCAAGTCGAAGGACGGCGGGTGTTCGATGGTGTTCATTTGCAGGCGAGTGCATCGGGCCTTGCTACCATTCTTGCCACGACCACAGGTCCGGATTCCAGTTCAAATTTCACGCCGCGTTTTACCGCAGTCAATTTCCGCGGAGTTCACGAAGAGCCATTCACGTACGAAGATATTGTGGGCCGCATGACCAAGCGCGGTGAAATACCGCCCAAAATTGCGGTGACCAACATGACCACAGACTATTTTAGCATTCGCGCATCGCTGGCGCGTACCGGATCGCGCGGCACTACGGAAGCGCCAATCCCTGCGAATGTGCGCATCTATGATGTTGCCGGGGCTTCGCACGGTCGCAGCCACGAGCCCGGTTGTGAGATGCCGCGTGGCGAACTCGACTGGTCACCGGTCTTGCGCGCCGTTCTCGTCGCGCTCGATGAATGGGTGAGCCATAATCGGCAGCCGCCGCCAAACACGCTGATGCCGTTGGAAGCGCGACCGAACGACGAAACCGTGCTGCCTGCGCCCGCACATCTCCCAAACGCAATAATCCAAGTGCCGCGGCAGGACTCAGATGGCAACTTCATCGGCGGAGTACGCTTACCAGATGTGGAAGTGCCGCTCGGCGTCCACGGTATCCAGAACCGCCCGCTTTCTGACCGATCGTGCAATCTCTCGGCCGCTTATTTAGCGTTTCCTAAGAAGCCCGCCGATCGCAAGCCCGAAGACAGCCACCCATCCATTGCGGAACGATACAAGGATCGGGAAGACTACGTTAACCGCATTCGGGTCGCGGCGCGGCACTTGATCGATCAGAGATTCCTACTGCCGGAGGATAGTGCAATCATCATTCACGCCGCTACCCAATCGTCCGCTTTCGATAGTGGATCGCGGTGACGAACGCGCCGGGCAAATGACCGCACTGGGTGTGCGCCGTGACAAAGGCGGCGCTTTCCAGTGGGTGCAAGTCCCACCCGGCAAACGCTCCAGCCGGAAGCAACCGGAGCAGTCATGGAGGTAACGAAATGGCTGAAGCCTCTGGTTAGCGTGTCACGAATTGGTGACAGCGCGAGTGTGCAGGCCGTAACGCGAGTGAGTGCGCCGGGAGAAACCGGCAAGGAGTATGTGGTGAAAGTCCACTGCGATGAAGGAGTAGCAATCCACGTCGCCCCTGATCCGTGCGCAGGCGTCCGTGAGGACGTCGGCGAAGCGTCGGTGGGGGAGCGTATAGGCCAGCCATTGAGCCGCGAAACCGTTATAAATCCGAGTGCCGACGTTGTTCACTTGACGGAAGGCAAAATCGGCAGGCGCGATATTGCGAGTGCCCACCGAGCTCGGCGTGGTCTGAGACCCTGGCATGTACGGACGCTCCTTGTGCGGGAACCGGGAGATCTCTGGATCGGCCATAAGCCTTCCGGGCCGATGGTCCGTGGCGGGAAGGCGAGGAGCCGTAGCCGCTGATGCACGATCCAGAGAAGTCTAACTCCGGCATAGTAGCGACGAAGCCGACGAACAAGGCCGGGCAACCGGCTGCGGAGCCGGTGGAGCCAAGGCCGGGGACCAAGGGAAACGTGGGCCAGCAAAGCACGCACCGGGCGCAGAGCCGGATTCGCGTGACCCAGGCGCTGGACCGCGTACGACAAGCAGCAAGGCAAAGAAAGAAGGAGCGGTTCACCGCGCTTCTCCACCACATCAATGTCGATACCTTGAAGACGGCGTTCTACGCGCTGAAGCGTAAAGCCGCCCCCGGGGTGGATGGCATCACGTGGCAGGACTACGAGTCGGATCTTGAGCCCAGGCTCGAGGATCTGCACGGACGGGTCCATCGAGGAGCCTACCGGCCGCAACCGTCTCGCCGGACGTATATCCCGAAGGCGGATGGAAAGCAGCGGCCACTAGCGATCGCCGCCTTGGAAGACAAAATCGTCCAGGGCGCAACTGTCTTGGTGCTCAACGCGATCTACGAAGTCGACTTCGTCGGTTTCTCCTATGGGTTCCGACCCAGACGGGGACCGCACGATGCGTTGGATGCACTTTCGACAGCGATCAAAATAAAGAAGGTGAACTGGATACTTGACGCCGACATCCAGAACTTCTTTGGAGCTGTTAGCCAGCAATGGCTCATCTGCTTCCTAGAACACAGAATCGGCGACAAGCGCATCGTCCGCCTCATCCAGAAGTGGCTTAAGGCGGGTATACTTGAAGACGGAGTCGTAACAGTCGATGACAAGGGGACGGGCCAAGGTTCGGTAATTTCACCGCTCCTCGCCAATGTCTACATGCATTACTGCTTCGATCTCTGGGCCGAACGCTGGAGACGGCGAGAAGCCCGAGGCGACATGATCGTCGTGCGTTACGCCGACGATCTAGCGATCGGTTTCGAGCATAAGGACGACGCACAGCGTTTCCTCGATGCGATGCGTGACAGGCTTGGGGAATTTGCGCTGTCGCTTCACCCGGCTAAAACGCGCTTGATTGAGTTCGGCCGCTTTGCAACGACCGATCGAAAGAGGCGCGGGCTTGGAAAGCCAGAAACGTTCACCTTCTTGGGCTTCACTTTCATCTGTGGACGAGCGCGCCGCGGCACTTTCGTGCTTCAACGGAAGACCCGACGCGACCGCATGCGGCGTAAGTTGAAGGACATCAAGGTGGAGTTGCAGCGTCGAATGCACCAGCCGATACCCGAACAGGGAAAGTGGTTGAGCCAGGTGGTGACTGGCCACTTCGCCTACTACGCGGTCCCAACCAATAGCCGGGCGCTCTCGGCGTTCCGACGTTGCGTGACCGACCTCTGGCGACGCACGCTTCGGCGGCGCAGCCAGCGAGACGGATTCACATGGGAGCGCATGGCGAAGTTGGTCAATGACTGGCTCCCCCCGCCGCGCATCCTTCATCCCTGGCCAGACATACGCTTCGACGTCAAACACCCAAGGTAGGAGCCGGATGCCTTAGTTGGGCGAGTCCGGATCTGTGCGGGGGGCGGCCAGCAATGGCCCTCCCTACCGCGATACGCTGAGCAATCCTCGAAAAGGACAATGCGCAGGCCGACCCGACAACCCGAGTAAGGCGCGCTGAATGGCGCGTTGTTACCCCGTTCGTTACCCTCTGAGCCAAATCCGCGTCCGCCAGCCACGTAGCCAACGCGCCTAAGTCGTTGATATTCTGGCGGAAGGAGTGAGATTCGAACTCACGGTACCCTTGCAGGTACGCCGGTTTTCAAGACCGGTGCCTTAAACCACTCGGCCACCCTTCCAACCGTTGAAAATACTCAGATTTCTGTCGCGGCAACTAGAACAAATCGAGCCCGTTGCTACCGCTTTGCTACCCTTCATCTTCAGCGCGCTTGTTTATGGCGGCGCGCAGCACGCCGTCAACCGTCGCGGCGGCGCCCTCCTGCATGTTCGGCATCAGGTGCGAATAGATATCCAGAGTGATCGCGATCGATGAATGCCCGAGGCGTTCCTGCACGATCTTCGGATGTACGTTCGACGCCAGCATGTGGCTGGCGTGGCTGTGCCGCAGCTTGTGCAGCGTCACGCCCCATTCCTTCAGGAAAGCCGAAACGACGTGCGTGAGGCTCCGCGGCTGCAGCGGCGAGCCGTCTGCCTGGGTGACGACGTGCCAGCCATCGTTGGCCCGGATCCCGAGCTTCAATAATTCCTCAGCCTGGGCGAGCCGCCAGCGGCGCAATTCCTCGACGGCGAGGGAGGGCAGGGCGACCGTCCGCGATCGGCCGCTCTTGGCTTCCTTTTCCCGGATTGCGCCGGCGTCCGTCTGTTCAGTGCTCGCGACGACCGCGAGCTGGCCCGTATCCAGGTCGATGGCTTGCCACCGAAGGGCAGTGATCTCGCCGCGGCGCAAGCCACACAGGGCGGCCAGCACAAGCGGAATAAATAGCCGGCGCTCGCGGGCTGCGTCGAACACGGTGGCAGTTGTGGGCGCGTCGATCGTCTTGACCGGCTTGCGCTCGATCTTCGGCCGGTCCCGCTTTTCGAGCAGCGCGGCCGGGTTCCGGTTGATGAGTTTCCAGCGCTCGGCCTGGTTGAGAGCGGAATAGAACACCCGATGCATGTGATGAACGGTGCGCGGCGATAGGCCGCCTTTGCCATCTCGCCGGCCGCTCTCCAGAGCCTTCGCATAGGCCTCGCTGATGTCGATCGGCTGCAGCTTTGCCAGGCTCTTGGCGCCCAGCAGCGGAGCAATGTTTTTGATCGCAATCTGCTCGTAACGCTCATGGGTGCGTAGCGACACGTTCGGCTTGATGTGCTTCAGCCACCGTTCAAGGAACTGCAGGACGATCACCTTAGACGGCTCGATATAACTGCCGTCGTTCGTCTCCGAGATCAGGCGAGCACATTCGATCTGGGCTTGCCGCTTAGTGCCCGCAAAGGAGTGCCATTTGCGCCCGCGCTTGCCGGTGGCGGGGTCGCGCTGGTGATGTAATTGCCGGCGTCCTTCCGCGCGACGAGCTTGCGACCGTTCGGTAGTTTGATCGGCGGTGCGAAGCGGGTCGACCAGGGCATGAGCTTGGATGCTTAGCATGTGGCCCATGGAGCCAAGCCCGCCCGCCTTCTAATCTGGGCCCCTCGGTCGCACTTTTTCCCGAGTGGACCACTTCAGGAAATCTTCGTACAGACTGCGCCCTTGCTGATCGTCTCTTGGTAAGCCGCGGGACGACAGAAACGTTTCGAATTGTGCTTGCTGTTTGAGGGCAGACGCTTGGCTGCCGTTATTGGTGTTCAGCCACGTCTCGGCCGGCTCGAACCGGGTCCAACCCGACAATTTGGCGGCGAGGTTGACCTCGCGCCACTTCACGTGCCGGGGGGGCTCGCGGAAGTCGCCGATGCGCGGGAAAAACGCATTGACGAATTTTTCCACGCGCCGGTAGCGATCGGTGTTCTTGGGCCAATTATAGGCGATGAGCACTGTTCCCACCGCGATCGTGTCGACCCCCTGGCCGGCTGGGACGATTTCCGGATAGTCCTCACTGGTGAGCCTGGTCGGGAAGTAATCCTCGCCCATCGACGCTGAATAGGGGACCGGCAAGAAATGCAGGCCCGGCGGGAGTGACTTCATCAACTTGGCCGGCTTTCCCGCCATCAGAACGGTGGCACCGATCTCGCCGCGGGCGAGCTTGACGAAGGCTTCCGCCTGGGTCATCCGCACTTCTTCGATCTTGATGTTCAGGCGCTTGAAGACGTCGCGCACCGTGTAGCTGGTGCCGCTGCCCTTTTCGTCGAGATTGACCTTGACGCCCTGCAACTGCAGCAGCGAGGTGATGTCCGATCGCGCGATCAGATGCATCTCCTCGAGGAACAGCTTGGTGATGTAGACGATCCTGTTGTCGTCGCTCCCCAGCTGCCGGTTCGAGCCGCGGAAATTGTTGAGAATGTTGGTCTGCGTGATGCCGAGATCGATGCCCTTCAAGGCGCGCACGTCACGAATGTTCCGAGGGCCGCCAATCCCGACGACGGGAAGGATGCGCAGGTTGTCGCCGTCGCCGAGCACTGCCGCGAGGTCATAGGCGATTTGCAGCGAGGTGTCGTCCGAGTTCGGGCTTCCGGAGATGATGGCGACGGTGTTGTCGTTGATCTGGTCGCTCGAGTAGATGCCGACGCCGACGAAGTATTGACCCATCTTTGCGATATAAGCCGATTTATCCTCGACGGCATTTGTTTTTGGGTTGGTCCACCTGTAATCGACCCAACCGTTGCCGGGACCATTGGCAACATCGATCATCTCCCGAATGAGGAAATCTCCGTTTTGATCCCGGAAATCGACCAAGTCTTTTCCCACGAGCTCGGGCTTGGCTCCATGCGCCACATTCACGCCGTTCAAATTGTATATGAAGGGGTAAAGATCGCGGTCATTGAACTCCCGTACCTTGGCGGTGACCGCTCTGAACGTGGCTTCGGCTCCTTTCGTTTCAAACATCCTCTGCACGCGCTGGACCATCGCCACGGCTTCATCCCTGGTACCAAATTCGGCAGCACGGACGGGCAATGTCGTCGCAATCAAGGCGATAATGGTGGACACACATACCGCAATACGAAACATAAGACTCTCCGAGTACTTGCTCTTGAAAACTGCTTCATCGTGGCCTGACGCGACAGCGCTCTCGGATGGAGGTGCGCGAGCACCGCAAATCCGCCCAACTACGCTACGGCAAGAACACCAATGGCAATGACATCCGAGACTAGCTTGTTCACCGTATTCGATAAGATGGAGCGGTTTGGCTTGAAGCGGGGCTGTCGGAGATCAAAATCCAGGAGTCGACCGTAAGCCGCCCTTTTTTCTGCATCGCTGAGGATGTCGTGGGCCCGGACAACTTGACTGAAGCGCAGCTGGGCATCCGGATCACCGCGATAATTGACGTCGGGATGCGTTGCCTTCCCAGCTTTGCGGAATGCCTTTTTGAGGGTTTTGGCATCGCCCTGCGGACGAGCATCGAGCAGATCGTAAAGAGTGTACATAGCTGTACTCTCGAATGCTCTTGAAACGCCACTACTAATCAATCGGCCAGCAATAACGCTCCTTGCCCATAAGACTATGCAACAATACCGGCGCCGGTGGCGCGGTGGTGTGTCAAAATGATGACTGAGTAGGGTACCACTCTAAATGGTATAATCCTATGAGACATCCATGAGAATATTCGTGCCCCTCGGGAATTGGTCGGCTCGTCGCGGTTTGGAGATTGATCGAAAATATGAGCCCAGGTTCGGTCCCGGCACATGAAAGGCCCCAACACTGTTAATCGGCGTGGGGTTCCGACGCCGATCGGCAGACTAAGGGACGGCGTCAGTCCGGTGGACTTCGTCGATTCCTATGGCTACCCGGGACCCCCCAACGTCTGGTACCGTCAAGGGCTTGCCAGGGTTCTTCCAATGAAAGTCGGCGCTACTGAAGAACTTGATCGCCGGGGAGGGGCGGCCGCGCAACATTTCCACTGGGTTGGCGATTCCAGAACGGAAATATATTGAGAGAGGAAACGCCATGAAACGTCGCGAATTTCTGAAGACCGCGGGCGCTGGGCTTGCCGCGTCTACCACTATCGCGGCGCCGGCCGTCGCGCAGTCGATGCCCGAGCTGAAGTGGCGCTGCACCACGAGCTGGCCAAAGTCGCTCGACGTTCCCTATAGCGCGTCGGAGACGATTTCGAAATACGTCGCGGAAGCCACCGACAATAAATTCCAGATCCAGACTTTCGCCGCTGGCGAGATCGTTCCAGCCTTGCAGGTGGTCGACGCGGTGGGCAATGGCACGGTCGAGATGTGTCACACCGCCGCCTATTACTTCATCGGCAAGGACCCGACCTTCGCGCTCTATTGCTCCGTTCCGTTCGGTCTGAACTCGCGCCAGCAGAATGCCTGGTTTCAGGATCACGGCGGTCAGGACATGCTCAACGAGTTCGGCAAGAAGTACAAGACATACGCTATCGCCGGCGGCAATACAGGCACCCAGATGGGCGGCTGGTTCCGCAAGGAAATCAACACTGCCGACGACCTCAATGGCCTCAAATTTCGGATCGGCGGATGGGCCGGCAAGACCCTTGCCAAGCTCGGCACCGTTCCGCAGCAGATCGCGGGCGGCGATATCTACCCGGCCCTGGAAAAGGGCACCATCGACGCGACCGAATGGGTCGGTCCCTATGACGACGAGAAGCTCGGCTTCTTCAAGATTGCCAAATACTATTACTATCCCGGCTGGTGGGAGGGCGGCACGGCGTTGCACTTCTTCATCAACTCGGACAAGTGGGATGCCTTGCCGAAGGCTTATAAATCGCTGCTCACGATAGCCTGCGGTTATGCCAACATGGATGTTCAGGCGCGATATGACGCGCGCAATCCGCAGGCGATAAAGCGCCTGGTGGCGGCCGGGACCCAGCTGCGCCCATTCAGCCAGGCGATCATGGAAGCCTGCCTGAAGGCGTCGAACGAGGTCAACGCCGAGACCTCCGCGGTCAACCCGGACTTCAAGAAGATCTTGGACTCGCAAACGGAGTTCCGCAACGATGGGAATCTCTGGTGGCAGGTCGCGGAATACTCCTACGAAACCTTCATGATCCGCACCCGCTCGAAAGGCTGAACGGACTCATTCAGATCACTTAGCGTCCGCGTCCGCTCGGTGTAAATAAGCGTCCAAGATTTGACCATCCATCGCTCGGTAGATCAATAGCTTAGCTTGCCGATCGGCGTCGGGACTCTACGCCGATCAACACATCACAGCGCGAAACGGTCTATGAGAGGGCCATAAGACGTGCACGCAAGCTGTGCCGCCGGCTCGGCGGCGATCTGGCGAATGACTGCTACCCTGAGAAGCCGTCGCGAATGCGGTGGGGGACCTACAATCGGATCATGGACAGGATCGCAGCAGCGGATCGCGTGGCGGACGCACGGCGGGCTGGCGGTCGCGAGAGCGCAGACGTTGGGCATCGGCACGAATCTGACTTGCTATCCCGTCAAAGGCATGTCTGCTGTTGAGAGCTCGGAGGCAGACAATTGTCAGCGAGCGGCACGGTTAGCAACAAAAGCGCCCAACGAGTGAGGCCGCCTGCAGTTGTGTCAGTTGTCTCAAGAAGGGTGTGCCACAGTGAGTGCATTAAATCTTTCCCTTGTTGCATTCGCCTTCATTTTTGGTGGTGCGTTGTTAGGAATGTTGCTTCGCGCGGTCTTGCCCGAACCTCATCTAAACACGGACTCACGAGATGTGGTGAGGCTAGGGACGGGACTTCTCGCGACGCTTGCGGCGCTTGTTGTAGGTCTCCTGATTGCGTCGGCGCAAAGCTCTTTCCAAACCCAAAGCAACCAAATCAAGCAGATCACCGCCAATATTGTCCTGCTCGACAACCTGTTGGCGCGGTCTGGGCCACAAGCGCAGCCGCTCCGTCCTCTGCTGCGGGGCGGCGTCAAGATATTGGTGGAGCGAATCTGGCGTGAACAAAGTTCCACTGCTGCAAAGGTCGCACCTTTCGAAGCGAGCGCGCAATCGGATTTGTTCTTTGACAAACTTCTAGAACTCACACCTCAGAACGATGGCCAGCGCGCAATACAAGCTCGCGCAATTCAAATTTGGATCGATTTGGCGCAAACGCGTGTTCTCTTTGCGCAGACGGACAGCGCTATTCCTATGCCGTTCTTGGCGGTCTTGGTATTTTGGCTCGCAGTTATTTTCGTGAGTTTCGGACTGTTCGCGCGTCCCAACGCGATGGTCGTCGCTGCGTTGTTCGTCTGTGCGCTCTCGGCCGCGTCAGCTATTTTCCTCATTCTCGAGTTAGGTCGTCCCTTTTCCGGCCTGATGGAGATTTCCAGCGCGCCGTTAAGCAATGCGCTTGTGCCCCTTGGCCCGTAAGTACGGGCGGGGATTAGGGGGACTTTTTATCTGGAATTTTCGACGGCATATCACGTGGACGCAGTAGCGCGGCGCAGTGCTATGTCGGGCGTGCTTTTAGCTATGGGAATTAACAAATTCCCGCGTCAAAAAGCTTGGCTCGTGCTGAAGCGATTGCCTCCGAAATTTTGGAGACATACGAACTTTCGGAGATTATCTCCGATGTTTCGGGGAATTCAGCACACTGCGATCGTACCTTGTATCTGCTTTGTCACGGTCGTCTTCTTTTCTTTATAAGCGCAGCCAAGACGTTTTTTCGAGCGCTCATTGAAGTACAAAGATCCGAGTCATGGCTAGGGAAAATCCAGCACCGGTTCTAAATCTTCGAGGAAACCAAAAATGAAAAAGATCCTAGTATCGACGTCCGCCGCAATGGCGCTATTGACGACATCCTTGGTCGCGCAGGCGGCCGATCTGCCGGCCAAGGCTTACGTCCCGGCGCCGGTAGTGGCCCAAGTCTACAATTGGACCGGCTTTTATGTCGGCGTGAACGGCGGATACGGCTGGGGGACACAAGATCCGCTGACGCTCTTCTCCAACAGGTTCGACCGCAGCAGCTTCAACATCAGTGGCGGGATGTTCGGCGGGACCATTGGTGCCCAAATCCAGCAGGGATATGTCGTGCTCGGGATCGAGGGTGATCTTGATTGGGCCAATATCAAGGGCAATACTATCTCAACTCCGACCATCGGAGGCCTGGTACTGCCAGGACTGCCGATCACCCTCAATATTGCGGCCAACACGGGCGCCATTGGGACGGCTAGGATACGCGCCGGCGTCGCCATGAATAACTGGTTGTTCTACGCTACGGGCGGCGCAGCATTCGTTAAAGAAAGCGCCAATGGAACTTCGATCGCGGGCGTGGCTTGCGGATCGCTCGGAGTTTTCCCCAATTGTTCTGCGTCCTCATGGCGGCCAGGACTCGCAGCCGGTCTTGGTGTCGAGTGGGGCTTTGCGCAGAATTGGAGTGCAAAGCTCGAATATCTCTACATCGAGGCCTTAGGAAGCGGCGTCAGTACGGACCATATCAATACTATACGAGGCGGCATCAATTATCGGTTCTGAGGCGTCACCTCGGTTTCGCTTGACCTGGCGATTCGGTGGTTAAGCTGTATCGATAAATCCTCGCTGCGCGGTCATCTGGACGGTGTGGACAAGCCGTCGGCGAATAATTGTTAGGAAGCCAGTCATGTTCAAACATTTCGTAGCGACGGTACTGGTTGCGCTCGCTGTTGCAGCCGTCTCGCCGGCAAGTGCCCAAACGCCGCCGACCACCAGTGCCGGTACACTCACCTGCAATATGGCGCCTTCGATTGGCCTGCTCATTGGATCACGGCAAAGGATGGCCTGCCGTTTCCAACCCAATGGTCCCTTCCCACCGGAAGCTTATGTCGGTGTCATGGGCACGCTGGGTCTGGATATCGGCATCACCGCCGGCGGTGTCTTGGCGTGGGGCGTATTGGCGCCGACGGCAGGCCCAATGCGCGGGAAGCTTGCCGGCACCTATGTGGGTGCGAGCGGCGCTGTTGGCGTTGGTGTCGGCGTTGGCGCCAACCTCTTGTTTGGCGGGTCTAACCGTTCGATCGCATTGCAACCGCTTTCAGTCGAAGGCTCGGTTGGGTTTAACCTGTCGCTTGGGGTTTCAAGTCTCACGCTTGCCTTGGCACAATGACGATATGAGCCACAAGCAAACCTCAACCTCCACCGCGATGCCCCCGGGGCCACTTCAAAGAGGTCGTTTGGTACCGTAAGCCAGTCATCAGAGGACGTTCGATGAACATCACATTTCGTTTGCTGGCCAAGCTTGGAATCTTGCTCTCGCTGGCTATCTTGTCGACGGGCTCTGTTTCCGCGCAGTCGGATCTCGGGAAAGCGATACTGGAAAAGCTGACTGCAAGAGTCGCAAAACTCGAGAGCGCTTGTGCAAAAGATATCAAGAAATATTGCAGCAACGTGACGCCCGGAGAGGGCCGCTTGGTCTACTGCATGCAAGCTTATGAAGACAAGATAAGCCCCAGCTGTGCGTTCGAACTCGAGGACACGGCGACAAGCGTGTTGACCTCAGCCGATGCACTGAAAGAAGCTGTAATGGCATGCAAAGCCGAGATAACGGGCGTGTGCGGCAAGATACAGCCGGGCCAAGGACGGATCGCTGCATGCCTGTTAGCGAACAAGTCGACAGCTTCAACGGGTTGCGCTGAGGCCATCAGGAAGATCGAGGCCATGGCCGCTCAATGAGGTCGTGCTCACGGCGGATCACATCGGGGCATCTCTTCGAGCGATGAACATCGGTGGTGGATCGCGGATCCGGTTTGAGCGATCGACTGGAACATGCCTTGGGCAAGTGTCCTCGTCGGTAGGTGGCTTTTCCTTATCAATTCCGAGTCCTATTGCAGCCTCCGAAATTCTGGAGATATCCGAAATTTTGGAGATTATCTCCGAGAGATCAGAGAATTTGGAACCCTGCAAACATGGCTTGTGTCTGTTAAGTCACGACCGCTTTTCTTTTCTTGCGGAACGCAGCCAAATGGTTTTTCGAGCGCTCGTTGAAGTACAAAGAGTTTAGATAAATTTCGAGCATCGATTAAATCTTGGAGAAAATCAATTTGGTATCGACGTCGGCCGCGGTAGCACTGTTGACGACATCGTTGCTCGCGCGGGCAGCTGATCTACCGCAGAGGGCATATGCGCCGCCGCCCGTCGTGGCGGTTGCCATCTACGACTGGACCGGTTTCTATATCGGGGGTAATGCCGGATATGGTACCAGCCGCAATTGCTGGGGTTTCGTGCCGATAGGTGGCGTAGTCATTCCCGATGGTTGCCACAATCATTCCGGGGGCATGGTTGGTGGCCAGGCGGGCTATCGCTGGCAGGGCGGTCCGGCCGTGTTCGGTTTGGAAGCTCAAGGCGACTGGGTATCGCTTCGCAGTTCACACGTGAGCCTTGTCAATCCGCTTCTTACCGATTCCTCCAAGGTGACCGGCTTGGGCCTTTTCACCGGCCAGATCGGTTACGCCTGGAACGCCGCACTGCTGTATTTGAAGGGCGGCGCGGCCGTGACGAGCAATAGTCTCTTGCAGGCCACCACGCTTGGAGGTGTGGGCTTGAACTACGCGACCTCAACCCGTTGGGGTGGCACTGTTGGTGTTGGCTTTGAATACGGCTTCGCACCGAATTGGTCGGCCGGCATCGAATACGACCACCTGTTTATGGGCACGGCGAACAATTCCTTCTCTGTACCGGCGGGTGCTGCTGCAGTTGTCAATCAGATCAGTCAAACCGTGGATATGGTCACCTTGCGCATGAACTACAAGTTTGGCGGTCCGGTCGTCGCCCGCTACTGATCTCTCCTGGGTGTTCGGCAAAACCTAAGCCCCGGCATCGCCCGGGGCTTTTTTTGAACGGATGGCGCGGTTTTCTAGACGGTTGGTATTCTATCCCAGAAGGCCTTGAACGCCCGCTCAATTCGAGCCTGCTGGATGATCTCCGAGGTCTCGGACATGGCGTCCGAGAGATCGGAGACAGCGCAGAAGACGCTCGGCGCGTCGCCATCCCGCACGATTGAAAGCCGACGTACACGGTTTGGCGCGAGAGCCTCCGTCAACTGCCAAAGGCAACCCAGCAATTCCTCTTGGGAGTTCATGGAAGGTCTCCCGCTTTTTTGTCTGGCACGGCAAAATCGTGCGGTAAGTTCATCGCCGGATGTTCCGAAATATTCCAATGAACCAGTGCATCAAAATTTCCTCGCTGCGCGCAGGATGTTGTAGGACCGGCTGATTTGATCAGGCCCTAGGATGACGTCGCCGGTCTTGATCCACGGAACCTTCCTATGGTCACGATCAATCTCATTCACGTGCACGATGGCATCTTCTAAGCACCACCACAACTCGGGATTAGGACTAGGTGGCGGCTGCACTAATTGTGGGCCAAAACTATCATGGGCAGGGTGTTCGCCGTCGGCGAGCCAAACCAGCACTGCCGACGCTCGCATATTCAAGTTCATTGAGTTCCCTGCGCGTTGCTTTTGCCGAAAGCGTACCACAGCCTCTTCAACCTCTTGCAGGCTACGATATGATCCCGATAAATCCTGCGTGATCGTTCTATTTCACGTAGCGATCCACCGATGAGCGACGACGCCGGCGCTTCTCGCCAGTGCTGACGAGGTGATCAAGTAGGGCCTACCACTGCTGTTGGCACAAATCCGAAATGCCATCCGGTTGATCGCATGTCCGTTTATCGGGAAACGGACATTGGGTCGCAGCTCCTGGGGCCGATTGCTTACCTTTCTCACTGGTCGTCCCGTTACAAGCTGCTAGGCTTTAAATATTTGCACAAAGGCGTGTTCTCGGGGGGCGTATCCGGGTCACGTCGCGTGAGTTCTCCGCGCAGAGACAATGCGATGAAGTACGTGACAACGGCGATGCTTATCGCGGCAGCGATTTTGGTCGCATTCTCCGATGCGGCTGCTGACGGCAGCTCGATCGGCGTGAGCATCATATCGGATCGCGATCCCGGCAATTTTGGCGATCCCAAGAACACAAAATACGAACTCAACGGGGCGCACACCTTTGATGGCGGCCTGATCTTCGGAGGCTCATTCCAATATACCGACACTGCCTTCAGTGATCGGACCAGCCAAAATCTTGAAGGAACGATCGGTTACCGCGTGCCACTCGACCTCGCTTTTTCGGTGACCGGCAGCGCGGGAATTGGCGAGCATTGGCGCCAGGATCCGAGCACCAGCTTCCCCTACTACGTTCTGCGTATCGCAGTCGATTTCAAGCTAAAACAAGCGGTAACCTGGAACGTCATTTCCTACCAATTCCGAGATGCGTTCGATCACAATGACAATTACGACACGCCCCAGGTCGCGACTGGTGTCACCTTCAATCTGGACACGCAGAGTTCGATCTCGGCGAAAATCATGCGTAATTGGAAAGATGGCCAACCGAGCAGTACAGGCGTCTCGCTCGGACTCAAGCAAACTTTCTGACCAAATCGCGGCATCGGCTCCGCCGATTGGCCCAGCGAGCAGCCATTGAAGTAACCCACGAAATCCGTTCTGCGTTGGTTGTCTGGCTGCTATATGGGCTATTTTATAGCGCTCCTGTTGCCGGCACGTGAGACTCGACCCTGTTGGTTTTGATTACTACTTGGAAACAGGCCGCCATCGGTGATTTGCCTCCTCATGGCGGTGGTCACTTTATCTTAAAGAGAAAGATGGAGTGTGATCCTTCTCTAGCTTGCGCCGCGTTCGACTGAGAATGCGGGTTGCTCCAGCTCTTTCGGTTTTCATGTGTTCCAGGGCTCGCATCCCCTGTAGAACTTCCGACAGCAGCGGATCGGCGATGTTGCGCACCGGCAGAAGGTGAAGCTGGAGCGTCGCCGCATCGATGATCGTCTTCTCCTTGAGCCGCTTGCGGTCGGCGAGATCACCGAAAAGACAGAAGAGGACTCCCGGTCAAACCGGCGTCCGATTGAACTCATTGCCTCGCCAGCCTGCCAGCGGTCCCAAATCTCAACCGCTGAGCTGCCGAGTAATAAATGCGACGTCGCTGTTTCATGCCCACACTCCATCTTTGCTAAAAGATTAGAGTGTTGCGCTGACCAGTTGAGCCCACCATCGAAAAGCAACGCGGCCCGGTTTCCGAAGAAATTCCAAGACCGTCGAAGGATTCAGTTTCGAAAGAAACAGCTGCATCTTCGAGTCCTGAGCCAGAACAGGTCTTCGTAACGCCTGACCTGTCTCCTGCGCCACCCCAGGCGCCGCCCGCAGCCAACGATCAGCCAACAGAGCGTGGCCCCCATGCGAAAAAGTTGTCCGGTCGTCGTCAAAGGAAGCACGATGATACGGCCTTGCAACCCGATACAAAAATGACGGGCGCCATCAAAACGGGCGCCATCAAATAGGTATTTCTTCGGCGCTGGAAATGTTGGCGGGCGAGTTACGGCATATGGGCTCACCCGTGAAAAAGCCGCTGGAACATATCCAGCGGCCTAGCCGGGCTCAAAATAGATTGGCATTGAAAACGTCGCTCTCAGCCCCGATGTATTTCGATGCTACAACCACCGCATCATTGGCGTAGGGTCCGAAAGGATGTTCCACGCTGCGGAACAGCGCGAGTGTTGCGAGGTCGACACAGAAGACGGCCCGCGAACCCCAGGCGTCCGCGGGGGTGAGCTGCTTCACATTCGCAACATGAATTCCGTCGTAGTTTGCTTGGATGCGTTGGCTCGCAATTCTAATGGTCGCCGTGGTGGCGCTCTCGGCACTGCCGCGAGGGCAGCCTCACTTCGTGCCGCGACCTACCGCATCGATGCCGCCGGTGAACGTGCCCTGAACTCCGTTGTTACCGCCCGTTTCCACGGATGCCGTTGGCATCCGATCGGTTGAATTTCATCAATCGAACGCTGGGCTGCCAGTCGCCATCGCTTCCGGCGCGTGTCGCTAGCTTCAATGCCGGTGGTCCCGGACTATTGATCGCTCACTGCGTGCGAGCCGCCGTGCGGCAGCACGTCAGTCTCGGCGGGCGCGTCCCTGACGAATTCCAGGTCAACGTAGCCCTGACTGTCGATCCACTGGTGCGGGCAGAAGTTTAGCGACAAGGGATCAATGCAGTAACCATCTCGGCGGATCGCCTGGCGGGTGCCGGTGAGGCCGGTCCAAACGTTTTTTCCTGCCAAGGCGTCGAAACGCATCGCGGCAAAAACAGCAGTATCGTTCTTCATGATGAAATTCCCTTGCTTGCCCTGAGCAACAATGGAACCGAGATACGCAAGAGGAACTGGACGCCACAAAGGCAATTCTTCGATCAGTGCAAGGCAGAACTTGGCGGGCTTTGTGGTGCAATCGCGAATTAACCAAGCGCCGCGCAAAAAGCCGTCCCTAAATCGTCCCGGCGACGGCTTCCACGCCACCAGTGCTCATCTACCAGTAGATGCCGTGCCGGTGCAGCTCGTAGATGACACGCGCTTCGGTCGACAGAGGCCGCCTTTTTGGTTTGACGATTTCAGCGGGCTTATGTCCGGTAGCGGGTTCCTTTGCGGTCTGTTGAGGAGCGCCGGGCTTAGGACGTTCGAATGTTTTTGCGGGCTCTGCGGTTTGCGCTTTCGGTTGCTCCGCAATCGGCTGGGCGGCATCGGCCGAGGCTAGGCTTAGGCTTCTGGAGGGACCTGCGTTCGCGGCGGTGGATGCGAGAGTGATTGCAGCAATCATGATCAGTTTGCGCATTTGAAATGCCCTTCGTCATGGGCAGTCAGTTGGTCGCGATGAGGTGATGCTTGCGCATCTCCATCAAACGCGCCCTGCAGTACTCGCGGTAAAATAGATTGATTAGCACTGACATCACCGAACTCCGTGTTTGACCAGCGGCCGCACACGCTGGGCGCCGATCGTTTCCAGCCGGCGTCGCGCGCTGCTGAAAACGGTTTCGTCGGCCGAGCAAAATGGCTTCGTCGGCCATAGCCCCAAAGAAGTCAGTTCACGCCTTGGTGATGGGAGTGCTCGGGTGGGCTTCAGATAGTGCGTTCTGAGCCTAATTTCGGACCCGAAGCAGAAAGAATGGGACGATGCAGGAAATGGCCGGGGGAGGCGACAGGCGCGCCTGAAAAGACGACGCGGCCGCTCCAGCGATGCGTCATCTCGTTTCGCAAAGATCGGCCGTGTCAGGCCAAAGCGAAAGCAAGCAGGCTCGAGCACAAGAGCAAGAGGCCCGCCGCAGTTACCGCCAGAAATCCATCCGATACGAAGTCATGGTTACTCATAGTGCACCTGCCAATTTCAATGCTCGTCCGAATTTATTAAAGTTTTCGGTACGAGCCCGCTGGGCCGATGAAGCATGCGTCAGTTGGGCTTACGCCCCGAACACACCTTCGAATGCATGAGCCAGGAAAACCCCCGCGCTCACCAGACCCATAACCGCCATGAATGCCTCGAACATCGAAAAATTCCCTTGTGCCCCGGCCCAACCAAACGATGGGGCGATTGCACAGTCAAAAAGATTCCATGCTGGGATTCAAAGTCGGCGTCGACTGAGGATTTGCTGCAACAGTTTCGGCGGCGGAGCTGGATGAGGATGCGTACTTGTCCCGTATAGATACGGATTACCGACGAAAGCCATTGATTAACCACGTCACTGACCTCCCCATTTCCGCCGTGTTCCGGTTGCGATATCTTCGGGCTCTCGTGCGGAGGTGGACCGAACGAGCGCGGGTGGATTTGGCCTTTGCTTCGATGTTTGCGCTAGTTGTGGTTGCGAATGTCAAATCCAAAGCCGAGACTTGTATTTGCCTGGGTGCTTTTGATTCCATATACGCAAGCGAGCCCGCTGCAATGGGATGCGATTGTTAGGACCAGGGCACTAGGGTGAATAACGGGCAATCGCCTCGAAAGCGGCAGACGACCGGTGGAATGGTAATTGGGGCGAATGGGGATTCTCAGGCCAGAACGGCTGGTACTGACGACGCGGGGTGCCGTGGTCGCTGTCACCTGCCTGATGCTCGCCAACTGCGCCTCGTCGAACAAATTTGCCAGCCGCGTCGATCCCAAGTACGGCGTCTCCACTAGCCCCCGCGTTGTCGAGTTCGGCGAACCCGTGCCGAAGGGCGGGGGGACCTACCGTGTCGGCAAGCCCTATACGGTCGCGGGCCGGATCTACGTTCCCGAAGAAGACGTCAACTATCGCGAAGACGGCTTGGCATCCTGGTATGGCGACGATTTTCACGGCCGGCTGACCGCCAATGGCGAGGTGTTCGATATGGGCGCGCTGACCGCCGCCCATCCGACCTTGCCGATGCCGTGCTATGCGCGCGTGACCAATCTTTCCAACGGCAAATCGCTGATCGTCCGCGTCAATGATCGCGGACCCTACCACGGCAACCGCCTCATCGATGTTTCGAACAAGGCCGCCGAACTGCTTGAATTCAAGGGCAATGGCGTGGCGCGGGTCCAGGTCGAATATGTCGGCCGTGCGCCGCTTGAGGGCTCCGATGACCGCCAGTTGATGGCGACGTTGCGCACTGGCACGCCGGCGCCTTCGCCGTCTCTGGTCAGGGTCGCGTCCGCCCGCCCGTTCGTTCCGCAGGGCCCGTCCTACCGGCGTCCTATCCGCGGCGAGATACCGATGCCGGAGGGACGCCCCTATGACCTCGGCAATACCCAGGCCGACCAAGCCTCCATCAACGCGACCTCGGAAATGTCGGCCGCCAGCCGAACGCGCGGCCGTGGGCTCGACAATCCGCGCGCCGTCTCCTACGAAGACGACAGCCGCTATGTGGCGCCGGTCAGTCCGGTATCGGCCTATGCGCCGATCGATCCGAACGGACCGCGCGAAATCCTGAGCGGGCGCGGGCTTTATTGAGCAGCCGGTTTAGACCTTGAAAAACGCGCCATCAGCGCGACCATGACGTTGTTTGCGCGAGCCCGCCAACGGTTCGGTGGTTGCCCCGATTTGTCCGCAAAACCCGTGTTGTTTGCGATAGTTCCACCTGTTAGAACGCGGCCTCTCTAAAGGCGCTGCCGATGGCACTCGACTTATCGCGTTTCCGCCGATCCAAGGTCACGACCGGACGCTCTTGGCGTGTCCTGGCCGCAGTCCTCTTGATGGTCGCGATCGGCTGGGGCGGCATGCTCCATGCCGCCAACCAAAGCGTGCAAGGCGCCAAGAAGGAGGAGGGCGGGTTCGACGGCGACGCGCCGACCGCGATCCTAACGGAAGCATCCAGCGGCGCCGTGCTGTTCGAGAAAAATGCCGACGAGCTGCGAGCGCCTTCCAGCATGATGAAGCTGATGACGGCCGAGGTGGTGTTCCATGCCGTCAAGGAGGGCACGGTCAAACTATCGGACGAATATCGGATCAGCGAGAATGCCTGGCGGCGAGGCGGCGCGCCGGCGGGCGGCTCAACGATGTTTGCCGTCCTCAACAGCAAGATCTCGATCGACGATCTCTTGCACGGCGCGATCATCCAGAGCGGCAACGATGCCTGCATCGCGCTCGCGGAAGGCATGGCCGGCAACGAGCGGATCTTCGCCGCCGACTTCATGACCAAGCGCGCTCGCGAGCTCGGCTTGACGAAATCGACCTTCGGCAATGCCAACGGGCTGCCCGACCCAGGCAACAAGATGACGGTGCGCGAACTCGCAAAACTCGCGCGCTACGTCATCCTGACCTATCCCGACTTCTACAAATTGTTCGGCGAGAAGGAATTTACCTGGAATAAGATCAGGCAGCAGAATCGCAATCCGCTGTTGAATTCGCTCGAGGGCGCCGACGGCCTGAAGACCGGATATACCAAGGAGGGCGGCTACGGCATGGTCGGCTCCGCCGTGCAGAACGGGATACGGCTGATTGTCGTCGTCAACGGCCTCGAAGATCCCGACGATCGCGCGAGCGAAGCCAAGAAGATGCTGGAATGGGGATTTCGCAATTTCGAGGTACGAACCCTGATCGCCGCGGATCAAACGATCGGCTACGCCAAGGTATTTGGCGGCGCAAGCCGATCGGTGAAATTGACAAGCCCTGAACCGATCAAGGTGATGGTGCCCAAGAACGGCGGCAGCGAAAGACTGATCGCGCGCATTGTCTATAACGGGCCGGTGCGTGCACCGGTTCAATCCGGCCAACCCGTCGGCGTCGTCCGGGTCTGGCGCGGCGCCAACATCGCGGTGGAGCAACCGGTGTATGCGGGGGAATCGATCGGCACGGGATCGACGATACGCCGCGCGGTCGACGGGGCGAGCGAACTTGTGATCGGCATGTTCCGCGCCGGCGCCGAGAAGCTCTGACGATGGCCGAGACTTTGGTCAAGCGAGCTTCGGGGCGCGGACGATTCATCTCCTTTGAAGGCGGCGAGGGTTCGGGAAAATCGACGCAAATCAAGATGCTCGCGGACCGTCTGGCCGCCGCCAGGCTGCGCGCCATTGTCACGCGCGAGCCGGGCGGATCGCCCGGGGCCGAGATCATCCGTCACCTGGTGTTATCGGGAATGGGCAAGCTGCTCGGCCCCGACGCGGAGACGCTGTTGTTTGCTGCTGCCCGCGACGATCACGTTCGTTCGGTGATACAGCCCACGCTGAACCAGGGAACCTGGGTCTTGTGCGACCGCTTCTCCGATTCAACCCGCGTCTATCAGGGCAGGCTGGGGCAGGTTTCGCCGGGCGTGTTGAACGCAATGCAGCGGGTCACGATCGGCGATCTCAAGCCGGACCTGACATTCATTCTGGATGTGCCGGTCGAGGTCGGGCTCGCGCGCGCCGCTGCCCGCCGCGGCAGCCGGGCGCCCGATCGGTTCGAGGCGGAGGACCTCAAATTCCATCAGGATCTCCGGGCTGCTTACAAGCAGATCGCCGCGGAAGACCCGCAGCGCTGCGTGCTGATCGACGCGAGCCCCGACCCGGAGACGGTTGCGGCCCATGTATGGACCGCGCTGCGCGATCATCTGTTCGCGCGGGCCGGCACGGTCACGTCAGCATGAGCGCCCGCAAGGTCGAACAGGAGATCGCAGCCCCTCATCCGCGCGCTACGATGGAGTTGTTCGGGCATCGCGAGGCCGAGATGGCGCTGCTCGACGCCTATCGCAGCGGGCGCATCCCGCATGCCTGGCTGATCGGCGGCGCGCGAGGCATCGGCAAGGCGACGCTGGCCTATCGCATGGCGCGTTTCGTGCTCGCTTATCGCAACCCGCTGTTGCCCTCGGTGCAGCGTGCCGAGAGCCTTGCCGTCGATCCATCCGATCCGGTGGCGCGCCAGGTCGCGGCAGGCTCGCATGGCGGCCTGCTCACGCTCGAACGCAGCCTCAACGACAAGGGCGTGATGCGCACGGTGATCACGGTCGATGAAACGCGCGAGACGATTTCGTTCTTCGGCTCGACCGCGGCGGTGGAAGGCTGGCGGGTCTGCATCGTCGACACCGTCGATGAACTCAATCCCAATGCCGCCAACGCGCTGCTCAAGATCCTCGAGGAGCCGCCGCAGCAATCGCTGTTTCTGCTCGTCAGTCATGCGCCGGGGCGGGTGCTGACGACGCTGCAGTCCCGTTGCCGGCGATTGCCCCTGCGCCCGCTCGCGACAGCCGATGTGATCCGTGCCGCCGCGCTGGCCACGGGTGTGGCGGCCGACGATCCCGCGCTCGCGGAGGCCGCGCAAGCTGGGGAGGGGAGTGTCGCCCGCGCCCTGACCTTGCTGGGCGACGACGCCCTAAAACTTCACCAGCGCACCGCGGCGCTGCTCGCGAGGTTGCCGCAGGTCGATCCGCGCGAGCTGCACGCGCTGGGCGATGCGCTCGGTACCAGCGACCGGGTGGCGCTTGCGGCCTTCGTCGACAGCGTCGATCGCTGGATCGGCGATCGCATCAGGGCCGATCAGGATGCCAACGCCAACCTTCCCCGCCTTGCACGGCTGGCGGAGGTATGGGAAAAGACCGTCCGCGCCGCGCGCGACACCCAAGATTATAATCTTGAGCGAAAACCGCTGGTTTTCTCGGTGTTCGGGATGCTTGCGGAAGCAACGCGCTGAGGCGCAGCGCTTGTCGTCCCCGACAGAAATTGTGCTTGGGTCATAAAGGAATCCCTGGTGGCGACTGCAGCCAAGAAAAAATCCGGAAAACGAAAGGCGAGGAAGCCTCGCGCCACCGCGTCGGCCGCCAACAAGCGCGCGAAAGCGAACAAACGCGTCGTGAAGAAAGCCAAGAAGGCGAAGAAGCCGGGCGGAAAAAAGGCAGTAAAGAAGACCGCCGCCAGGAAGACGGCGAAGAAGGCAGCAAAACCATCGACGGCAACCAAATCCGTCGCGGCGCCGAAGCAAACGCAGGCGGCCAAGAAAGCCGAAAGAAAGCCGGCCGCCGCCACCGGCAAAAAGCCAGAGCCCGTTGCAGC
This sequence comes from uncultured Alphaproteobacteria bacterium, assembly GCA_963769365.1. Taxonomy (GTDB): domain Bacteria; phylum Pseudomonadota; class Alphaproteobacteria; order Rhizobiales; family Xanthobacteraceae; genus Bradyrhizobium. The sequence goes on from CAVYLU010000005.1 coordinate 37,869, forward strand.
CGCACCAGCGGCGGCTCGCGGAAACAAGTATTACATCACCACCGCCATCGCCTACCCCAACGGCGTGCCACATATCGGTCACGCCTATGAGGCGATCGCGACCGACGCGCTGGCGCGCTTTGCGCGGCTCGATGGCAAGGATGTGTTTTTCCTGACCGGCACCGACGAGCACGGCCTGAAGATGGTCCAGACCGCGGAAGCCGAAAGGCTGCCGACCAGGGAGGTCGCGACCCGCAACGCCGCGCTTTTCAGACAAATGGAAGAACGGCTGAACGTGTCGTTCGACCGATTTATTCGCACCACGGAGGAGCAGCACCATCGCTCCAGCCAGGAAATCTGGCGGCGGATGGCCGCCAACGGCGATATCTATCCCGACACTTATGCCGGCTGGTATTCGGTGCGCGAGGAGGCCTATTACGCCGAAGATGAAACCGTGATCGGAGAAAATGGCGTGCGCGTGGGTCCGCAGGGCACGCCGGTCGAATGGGTGGAAGAGAAGAGCTATTTCTTCAAGCTCTCGGCCTATCAGGACAAATTGCTCGCGCTTTATCAAAATCAACCCGATTTCATCGGACCGGATTCGCGCCGCAACGAAGTCATCAGCTTTGTCAAAGGCGGATTGCGGGATCTGTCGATCTCGCGCACGACATTCGATTGGGGCGTCAAGGTGCCTGGTGACCCCGCGCATGTGATGTATGTCTGGGTCGACGCACTGACCAATTATATCACCGGCGTCGGGTTTCCCGACGAGAGCAATGCGAACTGGCGCTACTGGCCTGCCGATGTCCACGTCATCGGCAAGGACATCATTCGCTTCCACGCGGTATACTGGCCGGCATTCCTGATGTCGGCCGGAATTGAGCTGCCAAAGCGGATCTACGCCCACGGCTTCCTGTTCAACAGGGGCGAGAAGATGTCGAAGTCGGTCGGCAACGTCGTCGACCCCTTCAACCTCGCCGATCAATATGGCGTCGACCAGATGCGCTATTTCTTCCTGCGCGAGGTGCCGTTCGGGCAGGACGGCAACTACAACCACGAGGCCATTGTTGCGCGCATCAATGCCGATCTCGCCAACGACCTCGGCAATCTGGCGCAGCGCTCGCTGTCGATGATCTCAAAGCAGCTTGGCGGCGTCCTGCCCGAGCCCGGCGCGTTCACCGAGAACGACAAGGCGATCCTGGCGGAAGCCGACGCCATGATTGGTGCAGCGCGCGGTGCGATGGCGACGCAGCAGATCCAACAATGGCTCAATACGGTCTGGGCCACGGTCGCCGAAGCCAACCGCTATTTCGCGGGCGAGGCGCCGTGGGCGCTGACAAAGACCGATCCGGCGCGTCAGAAGACGGTGCTCTATGTCACGGCGGAAGTCGTGCGCCAGATCGCGATTCTGACCCAGCCGGTGATGCCCCGAGCTTCCGCAAAACTTCTGGACGCGCTTGGCATCCCGGGGAACGCGCGGCAATTCTCGACACTTGGCGGGGCGAGCCGCATCGCGCCGGGCAAGGCGCTGCCGGCGCCGTCAGCGGTGTTTCCGCGCTACATCGAGCCGTCAGCGGCTTAAGAGCATGCTCGTCGACAGCCATTGCCACCTGGATTTTCCCGATTTCGCCGACGACCTCGACGCGATCGTGGAACGCGCGGCGGCCGCCGGCATCGGACGTATCGTCACGATCTCGACGCGAGTACGGCGGCTTTCCGAGCTACTCGCGATTACCGAGCGGTTTCCCAACGTCTATTGCTCGGTCGGTACCCATCCGCATCACGCCGATGAGGAAGATGGCATTGCCGCGGACGAACTGGTCGAACTCACAAAACATCCAAAGGTCGTAGCGCTGGGCGAGGCGGGGCTCGACTATTTCTACGACAACGGCTCGCCGCAGGCGCAGGCGCGCGGCTTTCGCGCCCATATCGCAGCCAGCCGCGCAACCGGCCTGCCGCTCGTCATCCATACCCGCGACGCGGATGAGGATTGCGGCCGCATCCTCGAAGACGAGGCGGCCAAGGGGCCGTTTCGCGCCGTCCTGCACTGCTACACCGGCGGGCGAGAGCTCGCGATGAGAGCGATTGACCTCGGACTTTCGATATCATTCACGGGCATCCTGACGTTCAAGAAATCGCAAGACTTGCGCGATCTTGCGGCCGAGCTGCCGGCCGATCGCATCATGGTGGAAACCGACGCGCCGTACCTGGCGCCCGGCAAATTCCGCGGCAAGCGTAACGAGCCGTCTTACGTGGTCGAGATCGCAAAAGTGCTGGCGGAGACGCGCGGGGTCTCGCTTGAGGACATCTCGCGCCAGACCACGGAAAACTTCTTCCGCCTGTTTTCCAAAGTGCCGCGTGCGAAAGCAGCCGCATGACGCTGACCTTGACGATCCTCGGCTGCGGCTCCTCGGCCGGGGTACCGCGTCCGGCGCTCGGCTGGGGCCAGTGCGATCCCGACAATCCGAAAAACCGCCGCCGGCGCTGTTCGCTACTGGTCGAACGTATTTCGGAGCAGGGCACCACGCGGATCGTGATCGACACTTCGCCTGACCTGCGCGAGCAACTGATCGACGCCGACGTCGATCACATCGACGCTGTATTCCTGACCCATGAGCATGCCGACCAGACCCACGGCATCGACGATCTGCGTTCGGTCGTGCTGCATCAGCGCCGGCGGATTCCGGTCTATCTGAATCAGTCCACCGCGAAAGACATCATGCACCGGTTTTCCTATTGCTTTGTCTCGCCGCCGGGCAGCGACTATCCGCCGATCCTGACCCAACATTCGATCGAAGCCGGGGAGAGCCGCGACATCGAAGGGAAGGGCGGTGCAGTGACGCTGTCCGCCTTCATCACGCAACACGGTAATATTCCGGCGCTCGGCTATCGCATTGGAGAGGCCGCCTACACCCCCGACGTCAGCGACATCCCGCGCGAGAGCTGGTCATATTTGGAAAATCTCGACCTCTGGATCATCGACGGGCTGCGCTACGCGCCGCACCCGAGCCATTTCAGCGTCGGCGATGCGCTCAGCTGGATCGATCGCTTCACGCCAAAGCGCGCCGTCATCACCAACATGCATTCCGATCTCGATTACGAGGTGCTGCGGCAAAGCCTGCCGGCCGGCGTCGTTCCGGCCTATGACGGGATGCGGCTGACGGTGGATGATTAACGACCGGCAGCGCGACGGCGCGGTCCAGCCCCTGGCGTATCAATACCCGCGTCCCCACCAATAGCAGAATCGTTCCACATTGGCGGGCAGGCCGTTTTCATAGTTGGCCCATTTCTCGTATTTCGGCAGCTTGACCTCCTTCATCGCCGTGTCGAAGCACTTGCCGGCGTCCGCTGCCTTTTTTACCTCGGCCGACAAATCTTCCATGTAGGCGATGTCGTTATCGACATCTTTTTTCGTGCCAAAGCGTCCGCCCGCATAGGGATGGCCGGGGATCATCCGATCCCAGTCCAGCGTGGCGAGTTTTTTCAGTGAATCGATAAATTCCAGCGGCGAGGCGTTGTCCGGGATGTTGCGAAACTGAATGGACTCGATCGGCGCGAAGTCGACCACGAAGATCAGTTTTTCCTTCGGCAGCCGCATCACCAGCGAATCGTCCGAATGATTGCGGCCGAGATAGCTGAGTTCGAGCGCGGTGCCACCGAGCGTGATGGTCTTCTTGCCGTCGACGACCTGATCGGGCATCACGACGTCAGCGAGCAGCGCGTTCTGTTTCTTCAATTCGAGCAGGCGCTCTTTGGCGCGTCGGTGCGAAATGAAGGTCGCGCCGAGATCCTTGAAAGGCTTGCCGCCGGCGATGTGATCGTAGTGATGGTGGCTGTAGATCACGTATTTGATCGGCTTGTCGGTGACGGCCTTGATGGCGTCGATGTAGGGCTTGGCCGGGCGCTCGTAGGAAATCGGGTCGGTGGCGATGACGCCCTTCGATGTCACGACAAACATCGATTGATGCCCGCCATAACGGAACACATAGACATTGTCGGTGCCGTCGACCTTTTTCGTTGAAATCGGTGGCGCGTTTTGTGCGGTGGCGGCGCCGGCGCCAATCACCAAAATTGCAAGGGTTACGATGACGATCAGAATTTTCATCGGTGCCTCCGCTGACGATACGGATTTTTGTGGCCGCAGCGTCGGTCAAAAGCCTGTCGCGCTCAACAAGAAAGTTTCGCTTTCGGCGCGGGAATAAATGCAAAGCAACGAACTGGGCCGGCCACTCGCCGGACCGCCTTGCTCCGTATGACGTTTAATGCACCGTGATGGTAATCGGCTCGGAGATCACCGGCGGCACATGCGGGATGTGAGTCCAATCGGCGAGGAGAAGCTGGAGAGTGTGCTTGCCTTCCGGCAGGGTTATCGTGGCTTCGGTCTGGCCGCCGCCGAAATGCTTGTGAGTGTCGTCGGCAGGAATAGGTTCCTTCATCTGTTCGGCGGTCATGGTGGTATCGATCAGCAGATGGTGGTGGCCGGTGTTCGGCTTTTCCACACCGGCCGGAGCCACACCCATGCCGGACAGCCCGAACTGCACCAGGAATGGACTACTCACGGTATCGCCGTCCTTCAGATTGATGAAGTAAACTTTCGCCCCCTCCGGCGACGGCGTCTGCGCCGCGACCGGCGCGAAAGCCGCTGCGGCAAGAATGGCCAGCAGCGCAAGTGTCGCTCTCCAGGATGTGGTCATTCTGCACCCCCATAAAATCACGCCGCGCGAAGCTACTCCAAATTTTCGGGCAAGTTTAGCCCATGTCGAGCGTAGCATGATGGGATGCGGCGGGCGGCGCCACGGATCAACCTCGAAAAGGTGACAGTCGCGGCGTAACGGCTTTACGCCGATATCGCCTTTGCCGAATCGACCTGATTGCGCAGCAGGAATTTCTGGATCTTGCCGGTCGAGGTTTTCGGGATAGTACCGAACACCACGGCCTTCGGCGTCTTGAAGCCCGACATATGACCGCGGCAGAAGGCGATGATCTCGGCTTCGGTAGCGCGTGCGTTATCCTTCAATTCGATGAAGGCGCAGGGCACTTCGCCCCATTTCTTGTCGGGTTTTGCCACCACGGCCGCGAACAGCACCGCCGGGTGCTTGTAAAGCACGTCCTCGACTTCGACGGATGAGATGTTCTCGCCGCCGGAGATGATGATGTCCTTGGAGCGGTCCTTGATGATGACGTAGCCGTGTTCGTCGAGCACGCCGAGATCGCCGGTATGGAACCAGCCGCCGGCAAAGGCCTCCTTGGTCGCCTTCTCGTTCTTCAGGTACCCCTTCATCACGATATTGCCGCGGAACATCACTTCGCCGATGGTCTCGCCGTCGCGCGGCACCTCGCGCATCGTTTCGGGATCGAGCACGGTGATCGCTTCCTCGAGCGGGTAGGGCACCCCCTGCCGGCGCTTCAATTGGGCGCGCTGGTCGGCCGGTAGTTCGTCCCAGCCGGGTTGCTCCGCGCAAACCGAGGCGGGACCGTAGACCTCGGTGAGGCCATAGACATGCGTGAGCTTGATGCCGATGCGTTCGGCGCCTTCAAGCACGGCCACCGGCGGAGCCGCCCCGGCGATCAATCCCACGACCGGCCGCGCGGTCTTACCTTTCGGCGCATCAGGCGCGTTGATCAGCGTGTTGTAGACGATCGGCGCGCCGCACATATGAGTGACGCCGTGCTTGCTGACCAATTCGAAAATCTTTGCGGGTTCGACCTTGCGCAGGCACACGTTGATGCCGGCCGCGGCCGCCACCGTCCAGGGAAAGCACCAGCCGTTGCAGTGAAACATCGGCAGGGTCCAGAGATAGACCGGGTGCTGGCCGAGCCCACCTGCGAGGATGTTGCTGACCGCATTCAAATAGGCGCCGCGATGGTGGGTCACGACGCCCTTGGGATTGCCCGTCGTCCCCGAAGTATAGCTGAGCGCGATGGCGTCCCATTCGTCGCCGGGCATTTGCGGGGCAAAGTTCGGGTCGCCCTGCGCCAGCGTGGCTTCATATTCGATTTCGCCGATCCGCTTGCCGCCAGCGAACGTCGCATCGTCGACGTCGATCACGAATGGTTTCGGCCCCTTCATCAGCGTCAGCGCTTCCGCGATCACGCCTGAAAATTCCGGATCGACCAGGATGATTTTTGCGCCGCCGTGGTCGAGCTGGAACGCAATCGAGGGCGCATCGAGCCGGATGTTGAGCGCATTCAGCACCGCGCCCGCCATCGGCACGGCGAAATGCAATTCGTTCATCGCGGGGATATTGGGCAGCATGGCTGCGACCGTGTCGTCTTCGCCGATGCCGCGGCCGGCGAGATAGGACGCAAAACGCCGGCAGCGTTCATGGGTCTCCGACCAGGTGAACCGGCGGCCCTCATAGAGCGTGCAGACATGATCGGGATAGACGGCGGCCGAGCGCGCGAGAAAGCTCAGCGGGGTCAGCGGCACGTAATTGGCCGGGGTCTTGTCCAGACCGGAATCGTATTGGCTTTGCTTGCCGCTCATCGATCACCTCCCACTTGAGAAGATTATAGCAACCCGATCGAAGTCCACGGAAATACCGCGACGATCCATCGCCCAGCATCGGCCGGATGCCTTTGGCACGGTCGACGCGTCCGATCGCGCAAGCCGCATCATAGCCTACTCGAACCCGCGGCGCGAACAGTCCAATCCGGTCGCGAGCGTAACGATCATGGCGGTAATGGACTTCATACCCACCGGCGGCGCACAAAATCGGAAACCCCAGCCGGAACACCACGATCGCCAAAATGCCCAGGAGCACGCTGCCGGGGACCGAAAACGCCACGGTCGAATTATCCCGCCGTCGCGCGTTTGCTGATCCGCCGAGCCGCTAGTCCAGGGTCGGGCCGGCCGCGCTTGGATATTTGGCAGGAGTTCCGGCCAAATATCTGATCTCGTTATAGTATAATATATTCCATAATATACCTTATGCGAATCGACAGTGTAGACGCCAGATAGAGAAGTCACCTTTGGCCCAGATAGAGATGTCACTCTCCACGGTTTTGGTTGGGGAGTTTTGGGCCGATGACGGTGATTGCGATGAGCCGGACGGAGATCGACCGGATGAGCGTGTTGCAAGATCTGGCTGCGAGCAGGATCAAAGTAGCAGAAGCCGCGGCACTAATGAGCCTTGGTCGGCGTCAGGTGTTCCGATTGGCCAAGGCCTACAGCCAGCAAGGCGCTGAGGCCCTGGTATCCCGCCGCCGCGGCCGGCCGAGCAACCGCTGCTATCCGTCGGGGTTGCGCACCGCAGCCATCGGCATCATCCGGGAGCGTTACCCGGACTTCGGCCCGACGCTGGCAGCAGAGAAGCTTGCAGAGCTTCATGACATTCACCTTGCGCGCGAGACGGTTCGGCAATGGATGATCACGGCTGGGCTATGGAAGGATCGCCGCGCCCGGTTGAAGGCTGTTCATCAGCCGCGGTACCGGCGCGACTGCTTGGGCGAGCTGATCCAGATCGACGGGTCGGAGCATTGGTGGTTCGAGGGTCGCGGGCCGCGCTGCACCCTGCTCGTCTACATTGACGATGCCACCAGCCGGTTGATGCATCTGCAGTTTGTCGAGAGCGAGAGCACCTTCGACTATTTTGCGGCGACCCGCGCCTATCTGGAGCGTTACGGCAAGCCGGTGGCGTTCTATTCCGACAAGCACGGTGTTTTCCGGGTCAACAAGAAGGATGCGATCGGCGGTGACGGCATGACCCAGTTCGGCCGGGCTCTGCATGCGCTAAACATCGACATCATTTGCGCCAACTCGTCTCAGGCCAAGGGCCGGGTCGAGCGGGCCAACGGCACGTTGCAGGACCGGCTTGTGAAGGAGATGCGATTATCCGGCATCGATACGATTGCGGCCGGCAATGCGTTCCTGCCGGCGTTCATGGAGCAGTACAACGCCCGCTTTGCCAAGGCTCCCTTCGAGGATCGTGACGTCCACCGCACTCTGGTCGTCGGCCATGACGATCTTGACGATGCGTTTGCCTGGAAGGAAGAACGCACCGTTTCTGTGAACCTGACGCTGCAATACGACCAGGTGCTGTTTATCCTGGAGCCAACCGGGATTGCACGTTCACTGGCGCGCAAGCGGGTCACGGTGGTTGACTACCCCGACGGGCGACTGGCGATCCGGTTCAACGGTGTCGATCTACCCTACCGCACCTTCGACAAGCGGCCACAGGTGAACCAGGCAGTGATCGTCGAGAACAAGCGACTGGGTCCGATCCTGGCCTACATCGCCGAGCAGCAAAAGCAGCTCGACATGTCCCGCTCGGCCAAGGCGCCGCGGCGACGTGGCCAGAAGAACCATATGTTTAAGGTCGGATAGATGGATACCCGGGCATCGCGTTGCGCGATCTGGAAGCTTCACGCGACGCCCTCTTCAGAAGCAGGTCATCAACCCCAACCCACAGAAAGGCGGCTATCCTGCTCCCGACCGGGTGACATTTCTAAATGGCCCAAATCGTGACTTCCCTAAACGGCGGCGACAGACAGACAGAGTTCGGACACAAGCAATTGCTTCGGCGGTTTCCCCGTCCCGCAAGGGCTGCGCGGCCGGTCCAAAGCCTCCGGCGTCACGCAAGACCGACGGACACGACCGCCTGGTCGTAATTGCCGGCGCCCATGCTGCCGGGTTCGAAAATCCCGTGCTGAGCGATCCAGTCGAACGACTGCGAAAATACTTCACGGCTATAAGGCTCGAACACGATGCGCTCGCCGGGTCCCCAGCGCCGCGTATCCATCGCGGCGTGGAAGCGTTCGGGAAACTCCATCTTGTAGTAGTGCGTGTAGAGTTCCGGTCGCAGATCGATATCGCGCTGCGCGCGGCGTAACGCCTGGAAATAACGTTTGACGTCCTCCAGATCGGGCTCGCCGTTGACCATGGCCCCGATCATGAACGTGGTGTCGGTGATCTTGCGAAAGCCGAGCTGCTCGGCGAAATAATAGGGGCCGCCGAACAGCGTCGCAGCCGGTGCCCTGCCCGCGAAGAACGCCTCCATGCGGCTGAACAGCATTCCCTCATCAAACGACAGCTTGATCTGCGCTTGGTCGAGATACGGTTCGAGTGCCTGGATTGTCGCGTAGTGGCTGCCCGACTGGAATCCGACCGAGATCGGCACGCCGGCGAGATCGGCCGGCGAGGCGATGGTCGAGTTGGCGTGCACGAAAATGCCTGATGGTGCGACCGAGTAGGCGTCCGCGAACATCTTGGTGTGGCCGCGCGATGCGGCAACATTCACGGTCCAGTGGCAAGCGCAGGTTACATTGGATTCGCGCCCCTTCTCGATGCTCTGGAATGCACCGCTATGGCCTGACGTGGCGTGATGGGTCCCGTCAGTGGAACGGATGAACTCCTTGAATTCGTAATCGAGCCCCTCCTCGCGAAAATAGCCCTTTTCTTCCGCTACCCATTCTTGCAGCCGGAAATGCGGTTCGATCTTGAACTTGGGCATGGTTCCGCTCCCGAAGGTTGATCGCCGGGGGTTGATCGCAAGGGGCTCTATATACCTGACCGATCGCCTGTCTTGGACGAGCTTATCGCACGGGCCGCCCTACGGCCAGATCGCGTTGAGCAGTTCCGCCAGCCGCGCGCCGCCCTTGGCCAGCTGCTTGCGCTTGATCGCGTCCATGGACCGCAGGTAGGCGTCGTGGTCGTCGAATACGACGGACCATTTTGCGTATAGTGGCGGTACCGGCCTGATCGGCACGAAACTCAGATGCGCGAAGGCATCGCGCGCGACGACAATCGTGTCGGAAGCCCAAATGACCGGCCAATTTTCAATGGACCCCTGGCTTGGCCGCACCGATCTCGCAGCCTCCAGCAGTCCCTTGGTGAAGGCCTCGCCGATATCGGTCGGGATATCGTCCCACTCGTGGTGCAGGCTCAGGTTCTGGTCCTGGATCAAATTGCCGCCGGCGGTCTCCGTCGCCGGATTTTCGGGAGCGGCATCGGGATCGACCAGCTTGCCGTCGGCATCGAGATGGACCACACCGACGTGCAGCGGCTGATGCAGATCGCCGACGAAATGGGCGAGCAGCAACAGGGCTTCTTTCTTGTCCTTGATCGAGAACGGGGCCGGCGCGGGCTTGTCCGTCAACACCGCGATTGCCGCGCCGATCGCCGAGACCAGATCGTGATCGTTGGTGCCCCGGTATTTTCGATCATAGCGATCGCGCTCGATCGCCAAATCATCAAAGTGGTAATTGGTGTGGCACGCGACTGGTTGACAGTTGAACCAGTTTCGTTTGGCGTAATCCTCCATTCGCGCCCTCGCCTCCGGAGATTTGAAAGGCCTGCATGGCACCTCATACTCGAAATGCTCGGGGTTCACGACATATTCGAAACCGTCGATATCGGCGACGACACTTCTCACACAGTCGGCCCAAGGAGCGGCGATGCGGAGCTCCGGCGTTGTGAAATTCAGGATATCCCTGACGTGCTGTTTCGCGTTGTCGTGCAGCAACTGGTCCGCGATGGAGCCAACCACCTCGTGGCCCTGATAACCCCAGGCCGAGGCAGCCTTCGGATCGAAGAGACAGAGCACGCAAGCAAGTGCCAGCCATATGCGTAGCATCAACCGCTCCGTTCGATTGAGTGGCATCAACTATTTTTAGTTGCAGGTTAAGCGCAACCTGCAAGCGCGGCGTGTTCCGCGCTCCGGGCAATCCTGATGCAATCATGTGACAATCGTTGCGGCGCTAGCGTACTCTGAGGGTCAGCAACGGGAACACGACCGCGCTCACCGTCCCCGGAACTTTGGCTTCCGTCGCTCCAGAAACGCGGCCACGCCCTCCCTGTGATCTTCGGTCATGCTCGCCAGCGCGAACTGATCGACATCCATATGACTGGCGAGATCGTCGAGCGCATGCGCAAGCCGGTTGACCGTCAGTTTCGTCATGGCGACCGACAGCGGTGGCTGGCCTGCGACCTTTGCGGCCAGCGCCATGGCCGCATCGAAGGCCTTGCCGGGATCGGCTACCTCCTCCACTAGACCCCATTCATAGGCCTCCGCGGCCGAGATGCGCTGATCGGCCAGGATCACCGCCTGCTTGGTCCGGGCGGGCCCGATCAAATGCAGCATGCGCGGCACGCTCTGCCAGCTCATGTTCATGCCGAGCCCGATTTCAGGCACCCGCATATGGGCGTCGCGGGCCATGACGCGAAAATCCAGCGCCACCGCGAGCGCCACGCCGCCGCCGATGCAAAAGCCCTCGATGGCGCCGATCGTGACCTGCTCCATCTCCCGCCAGGCGTGCGTAAGCCGCGGCCCGAGCTTCAGGTGCCTTCGAAGGCTGCCAATATCCATGGTTTTGCGCGAGCGGCCCTCGGGGTCTTTTAAATCGAAGCCGGCGGAAAACGCCTTAGGCCCGCCGGTGAGCACCACGACCGAGGTCGCACCATCATCCTCAAAGCTGCGGGCGGCATCCGTTAGTTGCCGCAGCGCCTCCGGTGACAACGCGTTGATGCCGTCGCCGCGGTCGAAACGCACCACCGCAATACGGCCGTCGGGCCCAAGCCCTTTTTCGATTGTGAGAAAATCCGTCAAGTGGCGACCTCCCTGCCCTGTATTTTCCGCTAGCGTATCCCACAAACCCCTGCGCGAACATGTGTCTCGGTATGCGCGCGATGCGCCTCGACAGCGCTGGATTGTTCCGCCTATCCTGTTGCCATGAGCGATCACGATCACGACCATCATCACGGCGACCACGACCATTCGGACCTGTCCGAGACCGAACTGCGCGTGCGCGCGCTCGAAACCATCCTGACCGAGAAGGGTTATGTCGAGCCGGCCGCGCTCGATCTCCTGATCGAAACCTACGAGACCAAGGTCGGGCCGCGGAACGGCGCCCGCGTGGTCGCCCGCGCCTGGACCGATCCCGCGTTTCGCGCCCGTCTGCTGAGAGATGCCACGCCCGCGATTGCCGAAATCGGTTATGCCGGACGACAAGGCGAGCACATCGTGGCGATCGAGAACAGCCCTCAACTCCACAATATGGTCGTGTGCACGTTGTGCTCCTGTTATCCGTGGCCGGTGCTGGGCCTGCCCCCGGTCTGGTACAAGTCCGCGCCGTATCGCTCCAAGGCGGTGAAGGATCCGCGCGGCGTGTTGCGCGATTTCGGTTTTGAGCTGCCCGAGGGCACGGGCATTCGGGTCTGGGATTCGACCGCGGAAATCCGGTACCTCGTGCTGCCGATGCGCCCCGCCGGCACTGAAGGCTGGAGCGAGGAGCGGCTTGTCGAACTCGTCACGCGCGACAGCATGATCGGCACGGGATTGCCGAAACAGCCGCACGAGGTCGCCTGATGGAGGGCGCGCATGATATGGGCGGCGTGAAGTGGTCCGGTCCGGTACGGCCGGAGCCCGACGAGCCGGTGTTTCACGCGGAGTGGGAGCGGCGCGCCTTTGCGATCACAATGGCGATGGCGATGCCCGGCGGCTGGAACATCGACATGTCGCGCTTCGCTCGCGAGGATCGGCCGCCGGAGGATTATCTCGGCAAGAGTTATTACCAGATCTGGCTGGCAGGGCTCGAGCGCTTGATGCTAGAGCGTAGCCTCATTGCGCCGGATGAGATCGAGGCCGGAAAGCCGCTGCATCCGGCAAAGCCGGTGAAGAGAACCCTGGGGCCTGACGATGTCGCCGCCGTGCTCCACCGGGGCGGACCGACCGAACGGGAGGCGAAAGCCCCCGCTATTTTCGCAGCCGGCGACCGCGTCCGCGCCAAGATGATTCATTCCCCCACTCATACGCGCCTGCCCCGCTATGTGCGCGGCCATGTCGGCGTGATCGAACGCGTGCTGGGCTGTCACGTTTTCCCGGATTCCAACGCCACCGGCGCCGGTGAAGATCCGCAATGGCTCTACACGGTGACGTTCGATGGCCGCGAATTGTGGGGCGAGGTATCCGATCCGAACCTGAAAGTGTCGGTCGACGCCTGGGAGCCCTATCTGGAGCGCACTTGATGCTCGATCCGCGAGCTGCTCGAGAGGCCACGCGCGCTGTGCCGGGCATTCCCCGCGACGAAGACGGCCCGGTGTTTCGCGAACCCTGGGAGGCACAGGCCTTTGCCATGGCGCTGGCGCTGCATGGCAAAGGCCTCTTCACCTGGAGCGAATGGGCCGCAACGCTGGCCGATCAAATCAAGCGCGCGCAGGCGGCGGGCGATCCCGACACCGGCGAGACCTATTACCGGCATTGGCTCGCGACACTGGAAAGGCTGGTCGCGGCCAAGGGCGTTGCATCCTCCGAAACCCTGCACCGCTATCGCGATGCCTGGGACCGGGCCTGCGACCGCACGCCGCACGGCGCGCCGATCGAACTGAAGCCGGAGGATTTTGCGGGCTAGCGCTGCGAAGCATGCTATCCCAACAACAAGTCGTCATACCCGCGAAAGCGGGTATCCAGTACGCCGCGACCCCTCGATTGATCGCTGGCGGCTCTGGAATACCGGATCATCCGCTTTCGCGGATGATGACGGTGTGTGCGCGACAAGCTCACCGCCCGGCATATTCCCGCCAGCCTTTTGCGCGCAGCGCGCAGGCCGGGCATTCGCCGCAGCCAAAACCCCAATCGTGCCGCGCGCCGCGCTCGCCGAGGTAACAGGTGTGGGAGTGTTCGCGGATCAGGTCGACCAGCCCTGCCCCGCCGAGTTCATCCGCCAGCCGCCACGTCGCGGCCTTGTCGCGCCACATCAGCGGCGTGTGCAATTCGAACTGCGTGGCCATGCCGAGATTGAGGGCTGTCTGCAACGCCTTGATGGTCTCGTCGCGGCAATCCGGATAGCCGGAATAGTCGGTCTCGCACATGCCACCTATGATGTGGCCGATACCGCGCCGGTAGGCCAAGGCCGCCGCCAAGGTCAAGAACACCAAGTTGCGCCCGGGCACGAAGGTGTTGGGCAGGCCGTCCTCGCCCATCGCAATCGCGACATCGCGGGTCAGCGCGGTGTCGGAGATTTTTGCCAGGGTCGGAATATCAAGCGTGTGACTCTCGCCGAGCTTTGCGACCCAATCCGGGCGCAAGAATTTCATGCCCTCAATCAGGCGCTCGCGGCATTGGAGCTCGATGGCGTGGCGCTGCCCATAATCGAAGCCGAGCATCTCGACGCGCGCAAAGCGCGTCAGCGCCCATGCGAGACAAGTGGCGGAATCCTGCCCGCCGGAGAACAGCACCAGCGCGGTGTCGGATCGCGATCGATCGTTCATGGGCGTGCCCTTAGCACTCATCGATCGAAAGACCAATCGGTGGAAGTTCGCTGGTTTCGCTGGGAACAGCGTGCCGGTTACGGCATAAAGCCCTGACCCTCAGCGACCTCGGAAAAAACAATGCGCCCTTCCCGCGATATCTCAGGCCTCCTCGACATTATGGCGGCGCTGCGCACGCCCGGCAGCGGTTGTCCGTGGGACCTCGAGCAGAATTTTTCGACGATCGCACCCTACACCATCGAGGAGGCCTACGAAGTCACTGATGCCATCGCGCGCGGCGATCTCGACGATTTGCGCGACGAGCTCGGCGACCTCCTGCTGCAGGTGGTGTTTCACGCCCGCATGGCGGAAGAACAACATGCCTTCTCGTTTGGCGACGTGGTCGAGGCCATCACGCGAAAAATGATACGAAGGCATCCCCATGTTTTCGCCGACAAGGATGGAAAGTTGACGCCGTCGCACGTCAAGGAGGCCTGGGATCGCATCAAGGCCGAGGAGAAGGCCGAGCGCGCCGCGCGGCGGCCGCCTGAGGCGAGCGCGCACACATCGCTGCTATCGAGCGTCAAGGCGGGCCAGCCGGCACTGCCGCGGGCGCTTGCGTTGCAGCGCAAGGCTTCCACCGTTGGCTTCGACTGGAACGACCCGCGCGCGGTCTTGCAGAAGATTCGCGAGGAAGCCGACGAGATCGAAGCAGCGCTTGACCAGGGTAGCGCCGACGAGCTTGCAGCGGAGACCGGTGATCTCCTGTTCACGGTGGTCAATCTGGCGCGTCACGCCGGCGCAGACCCGGAAGTAGCGCTGCGCGGCGCCAACGCCAAGTTCGAACGGCGGTTTGGCTATATCGAACGCGCCTTGGAAGCGCAGGGGCGCTCGCTCGACGGCGCCTCGCTTGCGGAGATGGACGCGCTCTGGAACGAGGCGAAGGCGAAGGAATAAGGTTTCGTGTCGCCCGGCGCACGCCGGGAAGCCGCCACCACTTGCTTGCCATTTGCGTCTATCCGTCGCCGATCCGAAAACGAACCGTAGACCGCGTCGAATGCGATATTATGATCCTTGGGGGCGGGTATGTAGCGGTTGGAGTTATCGTCGTGGTGAACAGCCCGGATACGGCAATCGAGGTGGCCCTGGCGACGATCGCAGGGGCGGAAGAAATCATGCGAGCAAAGGTGGACCAGTGAAACCACCGACGCAACCGCACAGACCTGAGACCTAATCCTTTTTCACTTTTGGCAAATGGCGACCTCGACGGTTGCCAAATGAGCGGCGAATGTCCGGATTTGGCACGTTTGCGACATGCTGCATCTCATTTTCTCGTGGCCTCATCGGATCGGCGGCCAGGCGTTATCTCCGCCCATTGTGACCACCGTCACATTGTTTTGGTGTCGCTGGCGCTAGGGTATGCAATGGCTCTTGAGGCAATCACGTTCCGAGCCTTACGCGGAGGCAAGTGCATGAGCAAGCAGCAGTCTGAAAACAAGATCATCCGGCAGGAGACGAACGACCAATCCAAGCCGATCGAATTGAGCGATCAGCAGCTGGACGCGGTCGCGGGAGGCAAGCTGTACGAAGCCGCATGCAAGGGCACGCACCTCCCCGAAGTAACGATCGAAATGCTTCCCTCCTCGCAACATCACTAATACAATAGAATTGACGATTGACGCACTTGAAGACGTCTGTGCTGGTGGCCTGCGACATGTTCACGCCAACCTACTCAGGCTGGACTGCGTGCGGCACGGCGTCGAACCTGGAGACCACGATGTCGCGCTTGGTCTCGTCGACGCGCACGGTCATGTCGAAGCGGCCGTCGTGCAGCCTCTTGTTGAGCACCTCTGAATTGCGATGCAGCCAAGAGATGCCGGCGCCGTCGGCGGCATCGATCGTAAGGTCCAGCGTCATGCGCGTCGCCGCGAGCCGGTCTTCGATCGCGCGCAATAATTCATCGATCCCCTCCCCGGTCACCGCGGAGACCAGCAGATAGGGCCGCTCCGGCGGCCGGCGCGCGGCGATGTTGCGCAGATTCTCGCGCTCCTCGGGAGAGAAGCGATCGATCTTGTTCCAGACTTCGAGGATGCGTCCGCCGGCATTCGGATCGATGCCGAGCTGACGCAGCACGGTCTCGACGTCGCGCTCCTGCGCCTCGGCGTCTTCATGCGAGATGTCGCGGACGTGCAGGATGATTTCGGCTTCCAGCACCTCTTCCAGCGTCGCGCGGAACGCCGCCACCAATTGCGTCGGCAAGTTCGAGATGAAACCGACGGTGTCCGACAGCATCGCCTTGCCGCCATGCGGCAGTTTTAGCGCGCGCAAAGTCGGATCGAGCGTTGCAAAGAGCATATCGGCGGCCTGCACCTCGGCCTCGGTCAGGCGGTTGAACAGCGTCGACTTGCCGGCATTGGTGTAGCCGACAAGTGCTACGACGCGATACGGCACGCGCTGCCGCCCCTCGCGATGCAGCCGCCGGGTCGCCTGAACCTTTTTCAGTTCATTCTCAAGCCGGCCGATGCGATCGCCGATCAGGCGACGGTCGGCCTCGATCTGGGTTTCGCCGGGGCCGCCCATGAACCCAAAACCGCCGCGCTGGCGCTCAAGGTGGGTCCATGACCGCACCAGCCGCGAGCGCTGATAATTCAGATGCGCAAGCTCTACTTGCAGCGCGCCCTCCCTGGTCTTGGCACGGCGGCCAAAGATCTCCAGGATCAGCCCGGTGCGGTCGAGCACTTTGGTGTTCCAGGCATTCTCGAGATTGCGCTGCTGGATCGGCGACAGCGCGCAATCCATTACCACCAGTTCGATGTCATGTCCGGTTACGAGCCCGACGATCTCCTCGACCTTGCCCTTGCCGAGATAGGTCGCAGGCCTGATCTGGCCGATCGGCGCGATCAGCGCGTCAGCGACCACAAGATCGATGGCGCGCGCAAGCCCCACCGCCTCCTCGAGCCGCGCCTGCGAATCGCGCTGGGTCTGATGGTCCGTTTGCGCATCGGGATCGCCCCGGCGCATGCGCAGATAAGGGCCGATGACAATCACCCGCCCTGTCTGTCTGCCACCTGCCGACCGCGGACGGTCATCGCCCCCTTCCGGATGTCGGGGTTCCAATCAGATCACTCTCAAGCCGGAGCATCCTCACCGCCTTCGAACAACTGGATCGGAGCGCCGGGCATGATGGTCGAGATCGCATGCTTGTAGACAAGCTGCGAATGACCGTCGCGCCGCAGCAGCAGGCAGAAATTGTCGAACCAGGTGACAATCCCCTGCAATTTTACCCCATTGACCAGAAAGATCGTCAGTGGCGTTTTGGTTTTACGAACGTGATTGAGGAAGGTGTCTTGTAGATTTTGTGCGCGGTCTGTCGCCATTGTTGTTGTCCGCCGTCTTGTGCTTATTTTTATTGATCCGGTTGTTGCCCTCTCACGGAGCCTCCGCCGGTTGCCCGCATCCCATGAGATCCCCCTCCGAGCGGCGCGGCCGGTACGATTAGAAGGCAGGCGCGGTTTTTAGGCAAGCCGCTTCGCACGGCACTTCCCGCCAGAAGCACGCTCAATTCTCCGGAAAGGTCCGAAAGGGGATGAAATTTCCCAGCAAGTGCATGAACACCGCTCGGAGGACCCCCTCAACCCACACCCAACGCCTTCAGCTTCCGGTGCAGCGCCGAACGCTCCATGCCGACGAATTCCGCTGTGCGAGAGATGTTGCCGGAAAAACGGCTGATCTGCGCAATCAGATAGTCGCGCTCGAACACCTCCCGTGCCTCGCGCAGCGGCAGGCCCATAATGTGCTCGCCATTGTTGCTGGTCGGCATTGCCGGCACCATCGAGCCCACGTCCTGTGGCAGCATGTCGGCCGTGATGATGACCTCCGGGCCGCCGCCGGCGAGGATCATGACGCGCTCGACATTGTTGCGGAGCTGCCGGACATTTCCAGGCCAGACATGCGACTGCAGCACCGCCATCGCGTCCTGGCCGATCTGGCGCTTCGGCAGGCCGGTGGTGGTCGAAATCTGATCCATGAAATAATCGATCAGCTCCGGAATATCCTCGCGCCGCTCCGACAGCGGCGGCACCCTGATCGGCACCACCGAGAGGCGGTGATAGAGGTCCTCGCGGAAGCGGCCCGCGGCGATCTCCTCTTCGAGATTGCGGGCGGTCGAGGAAATGATGCGCACGTCGACATGCACCTTGGCGGTGCCGCCGGAGCGCTGGAAAGTCTGATCGACCAGCACCCGCAGGATCTTGTTCTGGGTCTCGCGCGGCATGTCGCCGATCTCGTCGATGAACAGCGTGCCGCCATGCGCCTCTTCCAGCGCGCCGGCTTTGCGCTGCTGCTCGCCGTTCGACTGTTCGATCCCGAACAGTTCGACTTCCACGCGCTCCGGCGTGATCGCGGCGGCGTTGATCACGACGAATGGCCCTTCGGCGCGGCCCGAAGCGTTGTGCAGCGTGCGCGCCGCGAGTTCCTTGCCGGCGCCCGAAGGACCGACGATCAGGATACGGCTGTTGGCCTTGGCCGCCCGCTCGATGGTTTGACGCAGCTGGTTCATGCACGGCGAATGGCCGGTCAGCACGCTCGCGGCCGGCGCGAGCTGCTTGAGCTCCTTCACCTCGCGCTTCAGCCGCGAGGTCTCCAGCGCCCGCGTCGCCACCAGGATCAGCCGGTCGGACTTGAAGGGCTTTTCGATGAAATCATAGGCGCCGCGCTTGATCGCCGCGACCGCGGTTTCGATATTGCCGTGTCCGGAAATCATCACGACCGGCAGATCGGCGTTGTCACGCTTGATCTGTTCCAACAGCTGCAACCCGTCGAGCTTGCTGCCCTGGAGCCAGATGTCGAGAAACACCAGATGCGGGCGGCGATTGGCGATCTCCGTCAGCGCGGCATCACTGTCGCGCGCGGTCCGGGTGGTAAAGCCCTCGTCGTCGAGAATGCCCGCAACCAGATCCCGAATGTCGGCTTCGTCATCGACAATCAAAATGTCACTTGCCATGGATCGCGTCCGCCTTGTCAGCTGCCGGTTGTGGCTTTGATTCTTGCTTCATTGTTGGTCGTCTCTACCCCCTCGGCGGTTTCAGCCGCCGGCTCTTTTGTTTCCTGCTCTCTGGTCTCGACGGTCGGCTCCTTCACCTCGATCTTGGGTGCATGTCCGGACACCGAAAACCGCATCCGCATCCATGCGCCACGCTGGCCGGGGCGGAAGTCCGAGGCGTCCTTGAGCTCGATCCGGCCGCCATGGTCTTCCAGCACGCGACCGACGATCGCGAGCCCCAGCCCGGTACCCTTGGCCCGGGTCGTCACATAAGGTTCGAGCAGGCGCGCCCGGGCCATTTTCGGCAAACCAATGCCGTTATCGATGACGTCGATCACAATGTCGTCGTTCTCGCGCGCCGCGATGACCTCAATACGACCCTTGCCGAGCTCTTCCGGCGAAACCTGTTCGATGGCCTCCGTCGCGTTCTTGATGATATTGGTCACCGCCTGCGAGATCAGCCGGCGGTCGAACTGCGCCTTCAGCGGGTCCTGCTTGATGTCGGTCTCGATATCGAGATCGGGGTGCGCGACCTTCATCAGGAACACCGCCTGCCGCACGGTATCGGCGACATCTTCATCTTCCATCACGGGCTTCGGCATCCGGGCAAAGCGTGAGAACTCGTCGACCATGCGCCTGATGTCGTCGACCTGCCGCACGATGGTATCGGTGCATTGGTCGAAAATGGCCTTGTCTTCGGTGATGACCTTGCCGAATTTGCGGCGAATGCGTTCGGCCGAAAGCTGAATCGGCGTCAACGGATTCTTGATCTCGTGCGCGATGCGACGGGCGACGTCGCCCCAGGCCGAGGTCCGCTGCGCGGAAACCAGCTCGGTGATGTCGTCGAGCGTGATGATATAGCTGTCGCGCGACTGGCTGGTCTGTTCGGCGCTGACGCGGACCGACAGGTTGCGCTCCTGGCCGTCGCGGGTGATGGTGATCTGTCCCTGTACCAGCCGTTGCGTGCCCTCGCGCGCCGCCTGCATCATGTCGTCGAGCTCGGGCAGCACGTCCGACAGCGGATGATCGAGCGTCTCCGATTCCGCGTGCCCGATGAGCTTCTCGGCGGAGCGGTTGAGGATACCGACGCTGCCGGAGGCGTCGACGCCGATGATGCCCGCACTCGCCGATGACAACACCGCTTCGATGAAGCGGCGGCGGCTGTCGATCAGGTCGCTGGCGCTGACCAGCTCGTCGCGTTGGGTGCGCAGCTCCTGCGTCATCTTGTTGAAGGTCTCGCCGAGTTGGGCGAGATCGCCCTCCGACTTGTGGACCGGCACCTGGACGTGCAGATCGCCGGTCGAGACGACGTTGGCGGCGCCCATCAGCCGGCGGATCGGCGCCACCAGCCAATTGGCGAAATTCAATCCGATCAGCACCGAGGCCATCAGGATGGTCAGCGCGATCACCGCAAACATCAGCGCGAAGGCGACCTGTATGCCGAGCCGGCGCGACTCCACCTGGGCGTATTCGGCAACACTGGTCTCGGTTTGCTTGAGCTGCGTCACCACCCGCGGATCGAGCAGACGCGCCACGTAGAGGAAGGTATTGTCGAACGCCCGCAGCCGGATCACGGCCGCGACATAATTCGCTTCGGGGAATACCGCGATCTGCGGCTCGGTTTCATTGACGTTGGAGAGAAAATCCTGAGGCGGCGTCGTGAAATTCTGCTGGATGCCGGTCTGCGCCGTCTCCAGGACATTGCGATCCTGATCGATCAGCATGGCGCCCGGCAGATTGCGCGACTGCGCACTTGCCGTCAGCAGTTGGCGAAACGATCCGCGATCCTGGTCGAACAACGGGCGGGCGTGGGCGATATCGTTGGCCATCCCCAGAATGTCGCCGCGGATCAGCTGCGCGTGTTCGTAGGTATAGGCGCGGGCAATGATCAGCGAGTTCTGGATCACTTCGCGCGTCGGCCCCGAGAACAATCGATCAAGACCGCGATCGATGGTCACGTTGGCGACGATGGCGACCATGACGGCCGGCAACACCGCAATCACCGAGAACAGGCTGACGATCTGGACGTGGAGTCGCGCCGCCGCCCGGCCGCGGCGGCGGGCCTGCACCATCAACCAGACTTCGCGGACGATGATCCCGACCAGCAGCAGGATGGTGGCGGCGTTAATGAGCAGGAAGGAGCCGACCACTTCCCGCGTCGGCTCGATCCGCGTTAGCCCGGTCAGCACCACGAAGGTAAGGAACGCCGACAGCAGCGCCAGGCCGACCGCGAACGGCGCCAACACCTTCCGCAGGGACCACCCCTTGGGTTCGGCGAGCGACGGGTCGAACGATGCGGCCGAGGTGTCTGCGCTGGTCATTCCGGCATGTTGATGCTGTGAAGGCCTCTGTCCGCCAGTGGCGGGACTGATGCATTCATATCACATTGTTGCCGAATTGCGACAAATCCGCGGCGCATTTTTCGGGCAAAATGTCGATCCCCAGCGTTCTAGCTGCCGGTGCGGTAGACCTGGATGTCGAGGTCGCGGATCTTCTTGCGCAGCGTGTTGCGGTTCAGCCCGAGCAGATCCGCCGCCCGGATCTGGTTGCCCCGGGTCGCGGCCAGCGCCGCGGTGAGCAGCGGCACCTCGATCTCCTTGAGGATGCGGTGATAGAGGCCCGGCGGCGGCACGCCGTTCGGGAAGCCAGAGAAATGCGAGGACAGATAGGCTTCGACGGCGCCGCCGAGATTGTCGACCCCTTGCTGCACGCTGCCGCCGGAGGTTACCGCTGGCGGCGCCAGTTCGCCATCGATCACCGAGCCCGTGATGACGTCCTGTGGATAGAGCGCGGCCAGCCGGCGCGCCAGATTTTCCAGTTCGCGGACATTGCCGGGCCAGCGGTGCTGCTTCATCCGCTCCAGCGCCAGCGTATCGAGCTTCTTCGGCGGCAATCCGTCCTTTTCGGCGAGCGCAAAGAAATGCCGGATCAGGTCGGGCAAATCCTCGATCCGCTCGCGGAGCGGCGGTAGGCGCAGCGGCACGACGTTGAGGCGGAAGAACAGATCTTCCCGGAAAAGTCCTTGCTGGATCAGGATCCGCAGATCCTTGTTGCTCGCGGCAACGATGCGCACGTCGGCCTTGATCGGTGTGCGGCCGCCGACGGTGGTGTATTCACCCTGCTGCAGCACGCGCAACAGACGGGTCTGCGCCTCCATCGGCATGTCGCCGATCTCGTCGAGGAACAGCGTGCCGCCTTCCGCCTGCTCGAAGCGGCCGGAGGCGCGGGTGTTGGCGCCGGTGAAGGCGCCGCGCTCATGGCCGAACAGTTCTGATTCAATGAGATCGCGCGGGATCGCCGCCATGTTGACGGCGACGAACGGGCCGTTGCGCCGCTTGCCGTAATCATGCAGCGCGCGTGCGACCAGCTCCTTGCCGGTACCCGATTCGCCGGAGATCATCACGGTCAGGTCGGTCTGCATCAGCCGCGCCAGCACCCGGTAGATTTCCTGCATCGCCGGCGAGCGGCCGACCAGCGGGATCGAATCAAATTCGGATTCGTCGACCGGGGTTGCGGTCCGCTCCTTCGGCTCCGCCAGCGCGCGGCCGACGATCGCAATCAGTTCCTTCAGATCGAACGGTTTCGGGAGATATTCGTAGGCGCCGCGTTCGGACGCGCGGATCGCGGTCATGAAGGTGTTTTGCGCGCTCATCACGATGACAGGCAGGTTCGGCCGCATCTTCTTGATCCGGGGCAACAGATCGAACGCGTTCTCGTCCGGCATCACCACGTCGGTGATGACGAGATCGCCCTCGCCCTGGCTTACCCAGCGCCACAGCGTCGCCGCGTTCCCGGTCAGCCGCACTTCATATCCGGCACGCGAGAGAGCCTGGTTCAGAACCGTGCGGATGGCGGTGTCGTCATCAGCGACGAGTATGCTACTTGCGGGCATCGTTGTTCCTCATCTTGCATCCTGCGAGGCATGCGACGGCGTACCCGAAACGTCGTCGCGATGGCTTTGATCGAATTGCTTGGCGGTGTTGAACATCGGCAGCAGCACGCGGAAGGTGGTCTTGCGCGGTTGCGACTCGCACTCGATGATGCCGCCGTGATCACCGACGATTTTTGCCACTAGCGCTAACCCCAACCCGCTGCCGGTTTGCTTTGTCGTCACGAACGGATCGAACAGGTTCGGCAGCAAATCCTCCGGCACGCCCGAGCCATTGTCCTTGACGCAGAATTCGAGCGGCAGCGAGACCCGCGATTTCTTGCCTGGCACCGACAGCCGAACGCCGGGCCGGAACGCGGTGGTGAGCTGGATTTCGGCATCGCTGCCGAGATCGACCACGGCCTCGGCGGCGTTCTTCACCAGGTTGAGGAACACCTGGATCAGCTGATCCTGATTGGCGAGCACCGGCGGCAGCGACGGATCGTAGTCCTCGACGAAGCGGATATTGCGGGCAAAGCCCGATTGCGCCAGCCGCTTGACGTGGTCGAGCACCGAATGAATGTTGATCGGACCGCGCACTACCGGGCGATCGTCGCCGAACACTTCCATGCGATCGACGAGTGTGACGATGCGATCGGCCTCGTCGCAGATCAACCGCGTCAGCATGCGATCCTCCGAGGAGGCCTGCTGCTCCAGGAGCTGCGCCGCGCCGCGGATGCCGGACAGCGGATTCTTGATCTCATGGGCCAGCATGGCGGCAAGCGCGATCACGCTTCGCGCGGCGCTGCGATGCGTCAACTGCCGGTCCATCTTGTCGGCGATGGTGCGCTCCTGCAGCATCACCACGATATGGCCGGGCCGCTCGGTCAAGGGGGCGACGTGAAGGTCGACCTGGCGATCGCCGCCGATCCGCGGCGTGCCGAGATCGACCTTGTATTCGTTGACCGGCGAGCCGCTGGCGCGGACCTGATCGATCAGCGCCAGCAGCGGACTGCCGAACGGCACCAGCTCCTTCAACGACTGGCGTTGCAGGAATTGGGTGGAAATTTCGAAGAAGGATTCCGCGGCGATGTTGGCATCGACGATCTTGCCGTCGGGTGCGATCAACAGCACCGGGTTGGGAAGTGCGTTGAGAATGGCCTCGCCGTCCGACGGCACCACCCGGCGATGTTCTGCTGATAACGTCATGCAGCAACACTCCATGCGAAGTCGTCGAAGGCGTCCTGAAGCGATCGATCCACCCGATCGGGATCCTCCGAAGTCAGGATGCTCTCGCGCCAGGCCTTCAGCTTTTGCGCCGGCGCCCCGCTATATCGGGCGGCGATCTGAAGCGCCCAGGAAAGATGCTTGCGCGCGTGACGAAGCCCGATGCGCAGTCCGTAGTGACGGCACACCTCGGCATAGAGTGCGCGGATATGGTCGAGCTGCTGGGTGAGCGACGGCGCCCTCTCCGCGATGCCGCTTTCAAGCTGTCGCCCGATCTGGCCGGGCAACCAGGGCTGGCCCTGCGCGCCGCGGCCGATCATGACCGCATCGGCGCCTGACATTTCGAGCGCGGCGACCGCAGATTCGAACGAGGTGATGTCGCCATTGACGACCAGTGGAATCTTGATCGCGTCCTTCACCGCGCGCACCGCGCCCCAATCGGCCTCGCCCTTGTAGAACTGGCAACGGGTGCGGCCATGCACGGCAATCAACTGCACGCCTGCAGCCTCCGCGCGGCGCGCCAGTTCGCCCGCATTGTGCGAGCGCTCGTCCCAGCCGAGCCGCATCTTCAACGTCACCGGCACCTTGACGGCCGAAATCGTCGCTTCGATCAATCGCACTGCGTGATCGAGATCGCGCATCAGGGCAGAGCCGGATTGACCGCCCGTCACGTGGCGTGCCGGACAGCCCATATTGATGTCGACGATGTCGGCGCCGCCGGCTTCCGCAATTCGTGCGCCTTCGGCCATCCATCCGGCTTCGCAGCCCGCGAGCTGAACCACATGGGGACCAATTCCGGCTGCCTCAGCGCGCAGCCGCGACATCGGGCGACCCCGGGCCAGGTCGTCGCTTGCGGTCATCTCCGAGACTACTAAACCCGCGCCAAGTTCCGCTGCCAGACGCCGGAAAGGCGCGTCGGTGACGCCGGACATCGGCGCGAGAAGGACCCGGTTGGCGAGCCGAATACTGCCTATCCTCAACGGCCTAGAGCTAGTATTTGCCGAGCCGGTCACAGACTTCTCGTTTTTCCGGCAAACGCCTCATCGCGCATGCCCATATCCATCTTGCGCACAATTCTTGTGCAGTCAAGTTGCATGCCTACAGTTTAGACAGTTCTTGCAATCTTGCAAGTGCACTGCAACAAAAACTGCTTTTCCCACAGCCGTCGCTCGGTATTGGCGACAACAGCATGATAAGGGCAATGCGCCGACCGACCTTTATCCTCAGCAATCACCCGTAATTGAGTCCTATGGCGAAATCAGAACGGGCCGCAGCCATCCTTGTCGCAGCCGGGCGCGGCCTTCGCGCCGGCGCCGGAGGGCCCAAGCAGTATCGCTCGATCGGCGGGCAGACGGTGATATTCCGCGCCATGGAGCCGTTCTGCCGCCATCCGCAAATCTTTGCCGTGCAGCCGGTGCTTAATCCTGACGACACCGCCATGTTCAACGACGCCGCGCGCGGCTTGCGCCATGAGGCGCCGGCCCAAGGCGGCGCGACACGCCAGGCCTCGGTGCATGCCGGACTTGAAGCGCTTGTCCCCCAAAAGCCCGAGATCGTTCTGATCCACGACGCCGCGCGGCCCTTCGTGTCGCCGGCTTTAATCTCGCGGGCGATCGATGCGGTCGCGCGCACGGGTGCGGCGATCCCGGCGATCGCGGTTGCCGACACCATCAAGCTGATCGGCGAGAGCGGCGATGTCGAAGCGACCCCGGAACGGGCGCGGCTGCGCATCGCGCAAACGCCGCAAGCGTTCCGGTTCGACGTCATTCTCGACGCCCACCGCCGCGCGGCGCGTGAGGGTCGATCCGATTTCACCGACGATGCGGCGCTTGCCGAGTGGGCGGGATTGACGGTGGCGACATTTGAAGGCGATGTTGCCAACATGAAATTGACCACGCCCGAAGACTTCGTCCGCGAGGAAGCCCGGCTCGCAAGCCAGCTCGGCGACATCAGGACCGGCACCGGCTATGACGTCCACGCCTTTGGCGAGGGCGCTCATGTGATGATCTGCGGCGTTCGGGTGCCGCACCCACGCGGCTTTCTCGCCCATTCCGACGGCGATGTCGGCCTGCATGCGCTGGTCGACGCCATCCTCGGCGCACTGGCCGACGGCGATATCGGCTCGCATTTTCCCCCCACCGACCCGCAATGGAAGGGCGCGGCCTCCGACCGCTTCCTGAAATATGCCGTGGACCGGGTGGCCGCACGCGGCGGCCGTATTGCCAATCTCGAGGTGACCCTGATCTGCGAGCGCCCCAAAATAGGTCCGCTGCGCGACACCATGCGCGCGCGGATCAGTGAGATCACCGGCCTCGACATCTCGCGCGTGGCGGTCAAAGCGACCACCAGCGAACGGCTTGGCTTCACCGGCCGCGAGGAAGGCATCGCCGCTACCGCAAGCGCCACCATCCGCCTTCCCTGGACCCATCAAGGCTGGAGCGCGTAAGCCATGAGCGGCAGCGACGCCCGCGCCCTCGCCCGCTCGCTGCTCGATCTCTGCCGGAGCCGGAAACTGACCATTGCGACCGCCGAATCCTGCACCGGCGGCCTGGTCGCCGGCGCGCTGACCGATATTCCGGGCTCCTCCGACGTCATCGACCGCGGCTTTGTCACCTATTCCAACGAGGCCAAGCGGGCGATGCTGGGCGTCAACGCCTTGACGCTCTCAACCTTCGGCGCGGTCAGTAAGGAGACGGCGACCGCGATGGCGGTCGGCGCGCTGGAGCGGGCCGGCGTCGATCTTGCGGTCTCCATCACCGGCATCGCGGGTCCCGGCGGCGCCACCCCGGGCAAGCCGGTGGGCCTCGTGCATCTCGCGGTCGCCGCCCGCGACGGCCGCATCCTGCATCGCGAACATCGGTTCGGCGCGATCGGCCGCAGCGCGGTGCGCCTGCGCTCCGTGGTGGAAGCGCTGCGCATGCTGATGGAACTGGCGCGCGGGCCGCAGGTGTCGACAAAACCGCGCCGTGAAGCCGTGGGTCGGCTACATCCGCGCGTGGCGCGCTCGCCGCGGCGCCATGCGGTGAAGCGGAGAAGGCCGCCGCGGGGGTGATGATTGTTGCGCGCGCGCCGCCGAATCCGAGGGAACTTTCGGTTCCCCTCCGCGTCATCTATAACCTGACGCCATAAGGCTTTCCGCGGGAGGGTGCCATGTCGAAGTGGCGCATTGGAATTGCCGTTGCCGTTCTAACAACCCTGCTGTCGAGCGCGGCCCTGGCCAGAGGCATCTCTCCCCTTGGGGTCGCGAGATTCGCGGTAGGCCGCGTATTGTCGCTGGCGGGACACCATCACGCGCGTGCATTTGCGCGTCGCGGCCAACTCCGAACGGCTGCCCTCAGATCGCAAGACATCCGCCGCGCCAAGGATTCCGGGCTTGCCGATCCGGCGGTGCGCAGGCAGATCGTAGCCGTTGCAGCGCTGGCCGGCTGGCATGGCGGCCGCACCGAGAACGGGTGGTGGCGACACGGCGACGGCGGATATGGATGGGTCGGGCCGCTGTTTTGGCCGTTCGCCATTTACGACATCTATGACTACACCATCTGGGGTGACGGCAGCATCGGCTTCTGGGACTACGGTCATCCTGACATCTATGCCGCGATCTTTGCGCCTTACGGCCATGATGATCTCACAGGCTATGCCGCACCGGGCCGGTTCGGCCGGAGACATCGCGCGATCCCTCCGCTACAAGAGCTCTGCGGCGACGACAGAAGCGAAATTGCCGGCCTCATCGAGCAGCTTCAGCAGGCGATACCGCCGAGCAATGAGGCGCAGCGCGCCGCTTTGGACGATCTTGCCAATGCATTGACCTTGGCCGCCCAGATGATCCGGGCGTCGTGTCCGACGCAAACGGTGTTCACAGCGCCGGAGCGATTGGCCGTCATGCAGCAGCGCATCGGGGCAATGATCAAGGCAGAGCAAACCGTGCAGCAGCCGCTGGGTAAATTCTATGACCTGCTCGATGACGAGCAGGAAGCCCGGCTCAATGCACTCGCCGAAGATCGGCGCAAGTCATCCGCCGGCAACGGGGCCACGGAAGCGCCCGCGCTATCTTGCGGCGCGGCGCAACCAGCCGCGTTACAATGGCCGGCGGACGAGATCGAGGCCAGACTGCACCCGAACGACACGCAACGCGCCGCGCTCAAAGCGCTGCAGGAAGCCAATGCCAGGGCGGTCGACATCCTGAACAATGAATGCCAGCCGCAAGAGGCGACCACACTACCGATTCGCCTGGACGCAGTGGACGGGCGGCTAAATGCCATGCAGCAAGCGGTCTATCTGGTGAGCGCCGCGCTCGGAGAGTTCTATGCGACGCTGAGCGACGCGCAGAAGGTGCAGTTCGAGGCGATCGGACAAAAACGAACGGCGTAATTTCTGCTTCCGTTGCCATCGCGGAAGCGACAGGCCGGCTGATTTGCCCGACAAAGGAGCCCGGTCACCGGGAAAAACCGAGGACGAAAAACTCCTAGCTCTTCCCGTAAATCGCATCCGCCCGCTTCTCGAACGCCGCCGAAAACCGCGCGAACGCCGCGTCGAACACCGAGCCCATCAAAAGCGCGAGCATCCGGCTCTTGAATTCGTAGGCGAGGTAGAACGTGACGTCGCAGGCGCCCTCGCCGATCGGCTCGAACGTCCAGCGGTTTTCGAGACTGGAGAACGGCCCCCTCAAATACCTGACCGCGATCTTCAGATTGGGACGGTCGAGCACGACTTCACTGGTGAATGACTCCCGCACCAGCTTGAACGACACGGTCATGTCGGCCACCACGATCTCGGTGCCGTTTGGTTTTGGCTTACGCTGGCGGATTTTCAGCGATTGGCACAGCGGCACGAATTCGGGATAGCGCTCGACATCGGCGACGAGGTCGAACATTTGGCTGGCGCTGTGCGAAACCCGGCGCTTGCTGGAAAATCTCGGCATGGGTCTTTAGCGGGCGCTCGCCGCCCGCGCTGCCTTGAGTTTGGCGAAATCGTCACCTGCGTGATGCGAAGAGCGGGTCAGCGGGCTCGCCGACACCATCAAAAATCCCTTGGTATAGGCGACCTTCGCAAAGCCTGAGAATTCATCCGGCGGCACATAGCGCATCACGGCGTGATGCTTGCGCGTCGGCTGCAAATATTGCCCGATGGTCAAAAAATCCACCTCCGCCGAGCGCAGATCGTCCATCACTTGCAGCACTTCGTGACGCTCCTCGCCAAGGCCGACCATGATGCCGGATTTGGTGAAGATGGTGGGATCGATCTCCTTCACCCGCTGCAATAGCCGGATCGAATGGAAATAGCGCGCGCCCGGTCGCACGTTGAGATAACGCGACGGCACGGTTTCGAGATTATGGTTGAAGACGTCGGGCTTGGCCGCAACGACCAGTTCGAGCGCGCCGTCCTTGCGCAAGAAATCCGGTGTGAGAATTTCGACTGATGTGGCCGGACAGCGTGCCCGGATCGCAGCGACGGTTTTGGCGAAATGCGCCGCACCGCCGTCGTCGAGATCGTCGCGGTCGACGGAGGTGACGACGACATGCTTGAGCCCGAGCTTGAAGGTCGCTTCCGCGACGTGCTCCGGCTCCAGCGCATCGAGCGCGCCGGGCAGCCCGGTCTTGACGTTACAGAAGGCGCAGGCGCGGGTGCAGGTGTCGCCCATGATCATGAAGGTGGCGTGCTTCTTGTCCCAGCACTCGCCGATATTCGGGCAGCCCGCCTCCTCGCACACCGTGACGAGGCCGTTCTCCTTGACGATGTTTTTCGTCTCGGCATAGCCGCGGGTGTTCGGCGCGCGCACGCGGATCCAGTCCGGCTTCGGCGGCGACAGTGCGTCCGGCCGATTCGCCTTTTCCGGGTGACGGGGGCGCAACGGCGTCGCCGAAACGGTATCGATGATGACGGCCATATAAGTCCGCTAGGGTTTTCTGGTTCTTAGCTAATCCGTATCGCGGAGGCCTGCAAGACGGCTCGCCTAGCCTAGCAGAACATGCCACTCTTGGGCGGCATTACCGCTTGTTCCCAGCCGATTCCCCGCCTGAAAATGGTTCAAAAGTCGAAGTCGGCCGCTCCGATTTCCGCACCCCTCGGCAAGCCGCTGAAGCGCTCCTTTTTCGACCGCAGCGTGCATGAGGTTGCGCCCGACCTGATCGGCGCGACGTTTCTGGTCAATGGCGTCGGCGGCATCATTGTCGAGGTCGAGGCCTATCATCACAGCGAACCGGCGGCGCATTCGTTCCGCGGCCCGACGCCGCGCAACCGGGTGATGTTCGGGCCCGCCGGATTTTCCTACGTCTATCGTTCCTACGGTATCCATTGGTGCGTGAATTTCGTCTGCGAAAAGGAAGGCTCGGCCAGCGCGGTGCTGATCCGCGCGCTTGAGCCGACCCACGGCATGGCTTTGATGCGCCGCCGGCGCGGCCTGCATGACGCGCGTTCGCTGTGCTCGGGCCCGGGGAAATTGTGCGAGGCGCTCGGCATCACGATTGCGCACAGCGAGCTGCCGCTCGACCGCCCGCCCATCGCATTGCACGCGCGCACGGGAAAAGCGGACATCGTCTCGGGCCAGCGGATCGGCATCACCAAGGCGGTCGATTTGCCCTGGCGCTACGGGCTGAAGGGCTCGAAATTCTTGAGCAAGCCGTTCATGGAATCCTGAACGCCGGATCGAAGCCGAGTTCGCGCCTGGCTTTTGCGCTCGACACAGCGCCGTCATCCTGGGCGATATTGTAGACCCCGGCGCCTTGCTTCAGCGCCAGCAGCGCGGCGTGGGCCGCCGCATCGACATGCACGGACGGAGGCATCCGCGGCTTTTCGTACCAGGTGCCGGGCCCGTACAGAAGGCCGTAGCGCAGCACGACGCCGTCGATCGCGGGTGTGTTCAAGACCGCATGTTCGAGCGCGACGATGCCCTGCACCGTCAGCTGACGCAGGCCTTCGGCCGCGAGGTCGAGCGGATCGTCTTCCGTACGCATGCCATCGCCCGGCGCATAGACGAACGCAATGCTCTGCGCGACGGCGCGGGGCACGCCGGCGGTTTTCGCCGCCTGCATCAAGTTTCGTGTGCCCTCGATCCGCAAGCGGCGGTTGGCCTGCTGCGCCGCCGCATAGCCGGGCGTGCCCGGCGCGCTGGGCAGGTCGGTGAGTTGATGGATGACGATTTCGGGCCGGGCTGCCGCAACCGCCTGCGCCAACGCATCGGCATCGAGCACATCAACGACGATTGGCGCGACACCCAGCTCCTCCAGCATCCGAATTTTGGCGGGCGCGCGCGTCGTGCCGGTAACCTCATGCCTCGCATCGCGCAAGAGAACCGCGAGCCGCCGCCCGATCACGCCGCTCGCCCCTGCCAGAAAAATTCGCATCTTGCACTTCACCGAACTGGCGAGCGCTGCGCCCGCGCGACATGGCCGCCCGGGCCAATCGGGATACCTTCTCTCAAGGTGCCATAGAAGCGGTCGGCGATTTCGGCAAGGCCGAGGTCTTCCACGACTCCAAAACCCTTGTCGTGAAGCAGTTTGGCAAGCTCGGAAGGATCGAACAGGCTGAGCCACGGCTCGCCCCGTGCCGCGGCGCTCTCGGCCATGGCCATGATGCGGGCGCGGCGCTTGGCCGGGTAATTTTCAAACGGCTCGGCATAGTCGAACACAACCTCCGCCTCCGGGATGGTCGCGATAAACCCCAGCGTCACCGAAATCGCCTCCCGCGTCAGATAGGGGACAACGCCGAGCCACTGGAAAAATGCCGGACGATCTCGTTCAAAGCCGGCGCTCGCCAATCCCTCCCGCAAACTTAGCGCCTCGAAATCGACAGGGGCGAAGGTGAGCGAGGCAGGCACGGCGAGCGACGCCTGCGCAAGCTGCTCCCGCTTCCAGGCCTGCGTCGCGGGATAGTCGACCTCGAAAACGCGGACGCCTTGGCCAGCAAAGGGATTGCGCAGCGAAAACGTGTCGAGGCCGGCGCCGAGGACCACCACCTGTCGCACGCCGCGCGCGACGCAAGCCGCAAGCGAATCCTCCGAGAACCGGCTGCGCGCCGCGATGAACAGCCGCATCGGTCGCCGCGACGGATCGGCTGCCATTCCATCGAGCGTTGAGAGCGTCTCCGCGTCGAGAATCCGGAACGCGTAGGGATCGCTGAAGATCGTTCCACCGTCCAGCCGCTGGTGGACCGCGCGATAGGCCGCCGCGCCGCGTGCGGTCTGGCTGGCTTGTCCCGTGCGCATCGCGGTTAAGGCGCGAGATGGCAGACCGCCTCGACCCGATTGCCATCGGGGTCGCACAGGAATGCGCCATAGTAAGATGCATGGTAATCGCGCAAGCCGGGCCGCCCCTCATCCTTGCCGCCGGCGGCGATGCCCGCATGCCAGAACGCATCCACTTGCGCGCGCGACTTCGCCTTGAAACACCAGTGGCGGCCGAAGGCGTCTTTCGGTCTGGCTTCCTTGCGGATCGTGAGATAGACCCGCTCCGGATACGCCGCGCCCGCCCGCTCGCCATAGCCGAGCCAGTCATCGCGGCGCCCGACCTTGACGACATCGAGCGCCTTCATGATCGCGTCGTAGAAACGCTCGGCCGTGGCGATGTCGGAAACCGTGATCGAGACATGGTCAAGCATCGACGTTCTCCAACCGCTGCAGCGCTTCGACGATCTTGGCACGGCGTGCAACGGCCGCTTCGCGCTTTTCCTTCTCCTCCTCGACGATCTCTTCCGGCGCGTTGGCGACGAATTTCTCGTTCGACAATTTCGCGTCGACCCGCTTGATGTCGGCATCGGCCTTGGCGATTTCCTTGTCGAGCCTGCTTCGCTCCGCGGAAAGATCGATGACGCCCTTGAGCGGCAGTGCGGCGACCTCGCCGCGCACCAGAAGCTGTACCGCACCTTCGGGCGCGCGGTCGGCGACGGAAATATCGGACAACCGCGCCATGCGTTTGATCACGTCGCTCCAGCGCGGCATGCGTTCTTTAGTCTCCGTGGACGCACCGGCCAGCACCAGCGAGGTCAATGTCGCCGGCGGAATGTTCATCTCCGCGCGCACCGAGCGGATCGAGGTGACGAGGTCGACCACCCAGCCGATCTCGGCTTCGGCATCCGGGTCGCTGAAATCGCCGGCATCGAGTGCGAGAATGACGGCAGGGATCAGGGCATCGTTCGGGCTTGCGGCCGATATCGGGGAGAGTTGCTGCGGAGTCAGGCTGCCTGCCTTGCGCGGCCACGGGGTCAGCGCCATCAGACCCTCGCGTTTGCCAGTTATCGCCCAGAGTTCTTCGGTGATGAAGGGCATGAACGGGTGCAGCAGCTTTAGGATCTCATCGCGCGCCCAGGCCACCATCGCGCGGGTCTCGGTTTTCGCCGGCCCGTCCTCGCCCAGCAGCACCGGCTTCGCGAGCTCGAGATACCAGTCGCAATAAACGTTCCAGACGAAGCGATAGATGGCGTTGGCGGCATCGTTGAAGCGATAGCTCCCGATCGCCTCGGTCACTTCGCCCGTTGCCCGCGAGGTCTCGTGCGCGATCCAGCGGTTCAGTGTCTCCTTCGCATGGCGCGCGTCGAATCCCGGCGGCTGCACACAGCCGTTCATCTCGGCAAAACGGCAGGCGTTCCAAAGCTTGGTCGCGAAATTGCGGTTGGTCTCGACCAGATGCGGCGAGAGCCTGATGTCGTGGCCTTGCGCGGCCTCGCGCGTCAGCGCGAAACGCAGCGCGTCGGCGCCATACTCGTCGATGATGCCGAGCGGGTCGATGACGTTGCCCTTCGACTTCGACATCTTGGCGCCCTTCTCGTCGCGAACCAGGCGGTGGATGTAGACGGTCGAGAACGGCGCTTCCTTCATAAAGTGCAGGCCCATCATCATCATCCGCGCCACCCAGAAGAAGATGATGTCGAAGCCCGTCACCAGCGCGTCGGTCGGATAATAGCGCTTCACTTCAGGCGTATCGTCGGGCCAGCCCAAGGTCGAGAACGGCCACAGCGCAGAGGAGAACCAGGTGTCGAGCACGTCCTCATCGCGCGTGATAAAACCTTCGCGCTTGTTTCGATCGAGCGCCATCTCGCGCCCCTGCTCTGGCGTAATCGCCTCCTGCTCGACGTAATAGCCGAGCGCGTTGCCGACCGCCTCCTCTTCGGTCTCGGCGACGAAGGCCTTGCCGTCCGGCCCGTACCATGCCGGGATCTGGTGGCCCCACCAGAGCTGGCGGGAGATACACCAGGGCTGGATGTTCTCCATCCACTCGAAATAGGTCTTTTCCCAATTCTTCGGCACAAAACTCGTCGCACCCGAGCGCACCGCTGCGATTGCTGGCTGCGCCAGCGTCTTGGCGTCGACGTACCATTGGTCGGTCAGATACGGCTCGATCACGACGCCGGAGCGATCGCCATGCGGCACCATGTGCGTGTTCGGCTCGATCTTCTCGAGGAAGCCGAAATCCTCCAGCCGCGCCACGATTTTCTTGCGCGCCGCGAAGCGATCGACCTTGTCGAATTCTTCCGCGAACTGAAGCGAGCCCTCCGGCAATCCGCGCAAATAATCCTCGTTGTCGAGGAGTGCGAGCCTTGCTTCCTGATCAAGCACGCTGATCTGCGGCAGGCCGTGCCGCTTGCCGATCTCGAAATCGTTGAAGTCGTGCGCAGGGGTGACCTTCACCGCGCCCGAACCTTTTGCGGGATCGGCATGCTCGTCCGCGACAATCGGAATTCTGCGTCCGACCAGCGGCAGGATTACGTGTTGGCCGACCAGATGCGTGTAGCGCTCGTCGTCCGGATGCACCGCGACGCCGGTATCGCCGAGCATGGTCTCGGGCCGCACGGTTGCGACCACGATGAAGCTTGCGGGATCATCCGGGCTGAAGCTCTTGCCCTCGATCGGGTAGCGCAGATACCACAGGCTGCCCTTGACCTCGACCTGCTGCACCTCGAGATCGGAGATCGCGGTGAGCAGTTTTGGGTCCCAGTTCACCAGCCGCTTGTCCTTGTAGATCAGCCCTTCGCGGTGCAGTTCGACGAACACTTTGACGACGGCGCGCGACAAGCCCTCGTCCATCGTGAAACGCTCGCGGGACCAGTCGCAGGAGGCGCCAAGCCGCTTCAACTGATTGACGATGACCCCGCCGCTCTCGGCCTTCCATCGCCAGACGCGTTCGAGGAATTTGGCGCGCCCCATGGCGCGCCGGCCCGGCTCCTGCCGCTCCATCAATTGCCGCTCGACCACCATCTGGGTCGCGATGCCAGCGTGATCGGTGCCGGGCTGCCACAGCACGTCGCGGCCGCGCATGCGCTCGAAGCGGCAGAGAATGTCCTGCAAGGTGTTATTGAGCGCGTGCCCCATATGCAGCGACCCCGTCACGTTCGGTGGCGGGATCACAATCGTGAACGGCTGCGCTTCGCGCCGTTCGGGGCGGCCGGCCTTGAACGCGCTGGCCTGCTCCCAGAGACGGGACATGCGGCCTTCAATATCGGCAGGCTGGTAGTTCTTCTCGATCATGGCGATGCAATCGGGGACATGAATGGGGCTAGAAAGCCGCCAGAGCCCGCCAAGTCAACACGGCAGGCCGGGCCAAAAGCACAATAAAACCGGAAGGGATGGCTAAACCGGGGCCGTTTACCGACCGCGCGAGACCCGCTCGATTTCCGCCTTCACGATGCGCTCGACCAGCCCGGGCAGATTGTCATCGAGCCAGGATTTCAGCATCGGCCGCAGCATTTCCTTGACCAGATCTTCCAGCGTCCGCGCATTGTTGCTGAGCACCGTATGGGCCAGCGAATTAAAGGCGGATTCAACAGCCGATACCGTCGAATGCGACAGGATTGCTTGCGCGGGCGCAGCCTGCGAAGGAGTTTCGAAAGCCGGCAGCGGCCCGAATGGGCGCTGTCGCTGGACCGCGCGGGCCGCGGCGGGGTCGGTGAATTCGAGATCGTCCTGCGGTTCCACCTTGCGAAACGAAGACTGCTGCGGTGGCGCGGGCGGCACGGCCATTTCGTCGGTCAGGTCGAACACGTCGCCGTCCGGCTGGGAGGGACGAATCTCTTCCGGCGATGTCGCCTCATCGAGGCCGGACAGCAATGCGTCGATATCGTCCTGGTTATTGCTTGCAGCGGCTGCCGGTGGCGGAGGCGCAGCAGGCGGTGGCGCTGGAGGCGGTGGCGCTGGTGCCTTCGCGGCGCTCGCTGCCGCGATCGCCGACGGCGGGATGTCAGTCATCACGGACGGCTTGGGCGCAGGCGCCGCAGGCTTTTCCAGCCTGGCGGGCGGCGCCGACGCGGCCGGGCTCGGCGGCTTTTCGGCGGCCGCCGGCTTTGCCTCGTCGTCGGCGATGATGCGCCGGATCGACGCCAGAATCTCCTCCATCGAGGGTTCCTGGACCTTTGCAGGCTGCGTCATCTCCAACTCCACATCATCAACGTGCTAATTTACACGAAGCACGAAGGGATTCGCCGATTCCGGATGCACGGGCTGGCATTTTCATCGCACAAGCCTGACTTGTCCCCAGATCAACCGCCGGGCGAATCATCGCACGGCTCCTTCCCCAGCTCGGGGCACCCAAGCGCGCAGCCATGGACGCGAAAACGCCGCGAATCGCTTTGTTGCCTTGGGAAAGGCTACGTCATGGCTGCAAACGATTGCAAGCAATGGAGGTTAGCGGTCCTTCATCGCAAGCTTATGACCCGACTAAAGCCTTTTCCGTTCCGATTGAATCGAAACGGAGGCTCTCTTTCTTGTTTTGACGCGTTTTCTTCACGCGAACCGGTATCCACTTCGCTGGAAAACGCTCTAATAGTCTGATTCAACATTCGCGGATCAGCGGCCGTCGGGCGTGCGAACGCCGTACCAGCTATCGCGAACCTGCTGGTAGTGCACGCTCGGATCATAGGTGGAGGTCGGCAGATTGAGCACCTGCGGCGACAACCGTCCGACCGCGCTCAAGACCGCATAGGACGCCACCACGCGATCATGCTGCGCCGTGACGAGCGCAACCCGCGCATTCACCAGCGCCTGCTGGGCGTTCAGCACGTCGAGCGTGGTGCGCTGTCCGGCCTTGGCTTCCTCGCGCACGCCGTTGAGCGCGATCTCGGAGGCTGTCACCTGGGCCTGCGCCGACGCTACCTGCGCCTTGCCGGCCACCAGCTGGCCCCAGGCGGTAACCGTGTTGGCGCGGGTCTGGTCGCGGACCTGTTCGAGATTGAGGCGCTGCTGCGCCAGCGTTTCCTTGGACTGACGGATCAGTGAGTACTCGGCGCCGCCCTGATAGAGCGGAGCCGAAATCTGCGCGATCGCGGAAGCGCCGAACGAGCGGAACACCGTCATCTGCTGCTCGTAGGATTGCTGCACCGAGGCCTGCAAGCTGACCGTCGGCAACAGCGCGCCTTCGTTCACCTTGACCTGCAGAAAGTTGACGTCGATGCCGTACATCGCCGCCGTCACGTTCGGATTTTCAATGAGGCTGAGCTCGATCGCGGACGGCAATGTCGCCGGCAAGAAGCGATCGACCGGCGAGCCCGGCGCGAGCGTCACCGGCTCGTTGCCGATGATCCGGCGGAAGTTTGCGCGCGTCGTGACCAGATTGGCTTCGGCGGTCAGTAGTTGCGTCTTGCCGGCGGCGAGTTGGGCCTCGGACTGCGCGACGTCAGTGCGCGTCACTTCGCCGACATTGAAACGGTCGCGGGTCTGCTTCAGCGTCTGTTCGAGGACGCGGACGTTGCTCTTCTGAACCTCGACGATGGCGGCGTCGCGCAGATAGTCCATATAGATCGTGGCGGCCGACAGCAGCACCGCCTCATCGAGCACGCGCAGCCCCTCGCGCGCGCCCGAGACCTGGCTCTCCGCCGCGCGGGTTTTGTTGGCGGTCTGACCGCCGTTGTACAGAGTCTGCGAGATCGTGAGGCCGGCGCTGCGCGGTGGGTTGACGCCGTGGGTTTCGGTTCGCACGATCTGGGTCGGGGAGCCGCCGGAGGTAATGTTGGTGTCGGTGTATTGAACACCGGCGGAGGCCGTGAGCGCCACTTTCGGGCGATAGCCGGAGAGCGCTTGCGGCACGTTTTCGTCGGTCACCCGCACCGAGGCGCGCTGCGCGTTGAGCTGCGGATTGTTCTGATAGGCCCGCACCAATGCAGCCTCGATCGTATCCGCCAGGGCGGGCGTCAGATCCGCATAAGCCATCAGAAGGGCCGCAGCCGCAGCTCCGGTGAATGCCTTCACCCCAAACATCCCTGGTATTCCATTCGTTTTTGTCTCCGGTTCGAGGGCAAGAACCGGGTCCTCACCTCATTCTGAGTCAGTCTGAAGTCAGTCCCCCGACGCAACATAGGACGGGGGGAAGAGCAACGGAACCACCCCAAAGCCAAGAGCGGTGGAAACTCTTCACGTGCAGCTTCCCGGCCACACTTCTGATTTAGAACGGGATTTTAACAGCCGCTGTACGGCGGAATGGCTAGAAAACGAAGGCCGGAACGCGTTCCAGCCCGGGCAAAACCGGGGCGGCGGCATCGAAAAGTGCCCGATTTCCGAAGTCATCATGACAATGCGTCACCAAGCTCGCCCGGGCCGGCTTAGCTAGCGCAAACACCCCGACCAGCCGCCCGCCCTCTTTCAGCTGCCGGTAGAGCCCGGTTGGCGCCACCTCGGTCGCGCCATTGAGGACGATCACATCATAGGGCCGATTTGGCAAATCGCCGTCGGCAGCCGCCGCAGCTTTGACCACCACATTGCCAACCCCGAGCTGGCCCAGGATTTCCCTTGCTCGTTCGGCCAGCGCCGAAACACCTTCGGTCGCCGTCACCTGCGCCGCCAGGCGCGCAGCCAGCGCCGCGACGTATCCCGTCGCGCAGCCCACGACCAGGACATTATCGGATTCCCCGATGTCGGCTGCCTGCAGCAGTTTCGCCGTCACGGCCGGCTTGATCAGGTAGCGCTTGAGCGAGCCGCCATCGCTGACGTCGAGATCAAGATCGAGGTAAGCGAGCGAGCGTTGCTTTGCCGGAACAAACGCCTCGCGCGGGACTGCCAGCATCGCATCGATGATCCTGGCATCGGTGACGTCGTAGGTGCGTACCTGACCGTCGACCATTTTCTGGCGTGCGCTTGAAAAGCCGGACATTGGCGAACCCCGAAAGGCGGAGCGGACGTCGCCCGCGGGAAGAAATCATGGCATCTTTGATACAAGGTCATCAAAAACGCAACATGGCGATCATGGCGCGGAGCGAATGTCCCGCCCGACGCCATGAACCTCCGCGCGCGTGTCGGGGAAATTCCTGATTATTCGATGGCCACCGCGAGCCGTCCGATCAGTCGCGCGACCTCGTCCAATTGCGCGGAATCGCGCACCTCGACGGCGCGCGCTAAACGCGCCAAACATTCGTCGTCGCTGAGTGCGAGGATATCGCCGGGAATAGTCGAGGGCACTGGCCCGATGAGTTCGGCCTGCATGGAGTTTGGCATCGAATCGCCTCCGTGAAGCCGGACCATAGAATCTTCGTGGCAATTGGCAATCGAGTCGATTTGGAGCCGCACTGTGCACAGGCAAATCGCTAGGTAGGTGGCAAGGCCGGTTGCGCGCCTTCCTGCGGAACCGCGGCCTGGCGTCAACAAGCAACGCCAAACCGCTGCCTATATAGGGTTTCCGGTCCTTGCCGGAGGCCGTCGGCATCGTCGAATTGGTCCTATGCAAGCGCCGGAGGCTTTGTTATACGCTGCCCGCTTGCGAACAGCCATTTCGCCTATTCCTCGGTAGCTCAGCGGTAGAGCATTCGACTGTTAATCGAATGGTCGCTGGTTCGAATCCAGCCCGGGGAGCCATACAAATCAAATACTTACTGAAATATCCTGCTGCGAGTGAAAGTGGCTTGCACACACCGTGCACACTTTTTCGTGAATCGACCGTTGAGCCACCGGGAACGGTCACTATCGGCGCGAGTTGGTTCTTCCGTCGCGCTATCCCTCGGCGCGACAGCAGGCGACAAAGGACGGCCTCGGAGTGGCGTACGGCTGTAATTTGCTGGATCGGGCTTAATGGCGCGGTCGCTGCGGCGCTGCTGGTTCGTCGTTCGCGACCCGAGCTGCGAGAGCGGCTATTCAGGTGGGTCATGCGCGGCGAGACCGGCCCCTTTCACGCGCATTAGGTCCTCTCGGGCGTAGAGAGATGTCACCTGGATGGAATCTTTCGGTTCCCCAGGAACGATCATTTTTGGCGCTGGTTGGTTCTTTCGCCGCGTTCCTACCCCTGGGCGCGACATATGCGCAAAAGGACGGCCTCGGTTTCCAACTAGCCCCCAGCCCCGACCGGGGCCGTACCTTTGTGAGGCGGGCGTAAGGACCGCGCTTAGGCGAATGTGTTTGCTGCTTTGAGAGGCGGCAATGAGTACTCGTGACGTAGCGCACGATGAATGTCCGAACTGTCTCCAGCAGTTCGAAATACTCCTGGTGAAGTTCAGACTAGCGGGCGTACAGATGATCCGCGCCTGTCCAAACTGCGCGCTGATGTGTGACGAGCCTGAAGCACGCGTCGGGATTCGGGAAATCTTCGAGCAAACCTCTATAGTTAAAGCCCAGGTGAAGCGAGTAAGATCCTATGTTGTCCGATCTTGAGCCGCGGTTCGTGTGCATGGCCTGCGGCAAGAGGCGCGCCGACGTGCGGCCGGACTTCAATTGGTCGAAGCGGCCCGTCGAGGTGATGCGTTATCGCTGACCAGATGTCCTAGCATGACCTCACAGGCTTGTTCGGCTGCACTCAGCGTTTTGAACGGCGAGCCGATGACCTTCACCGCGGACCTATTTTGATAGATTGGCCGCCAGGAGGCCAAGAAGCCGGGATTGCCTTGAAGGCCGAGACCGCTGCGGCTTTCATAACTGATCACGAATGAAAAGCCGTTGCTACTCGCATTCCATATTTGAATGTCTTCGACCGGAGTAATGACGCGACTGAACTGCATGATACGCCTCAGAAGACCCGCCCCGCCCCCATCAAGTCATGCAGTTGCAAATGTTATATGACAGGCCGCCAATTCGCAATTTTGGAGCCGAAGCCCTATTTTATAGGCCATCTCTAACGCGTTCGATTTTTGCATTCCGACAAGAGGAACCAAAGTTCCACACGCGCCGGATTGGCTGCATGAAATCAAATATGGCGAAGGGGAAATGACAATGACGAAACGCGCTCCCGTGCATTTCCGGATGACACAATACGCTGAAGGCAAGCCGTGGATCGTAATTGAGCCGTTTGGGGGTGAGGATCTTTCGGTCTTCAAAAAGACCGTGGGATTTGATCTTCTAGCTGGCACAACAGTCGAAGAAGCAGAAAAGATTTGCAAATTTCTCCAAGACTATATCGAGCACATCACCGAAACGTAGCTCACGTCAGGCAACGCCTGATCGTGGATAGTTGAGCGGCCGGTTAAAGTCGCTCTCGCCGCCGCGCCTGAGCGATTGCTCGCGCAGAAGCTTGGATGCAATCCGCTTTGGATCGTCACCGGGACCGAGAGCTAATCGCTTCCCTGTCGGGCGCCCGTCCTCGTCGCACATCGCGATCATGCTTTTGGTGATCTTGTAGAACCCAATCTCGACGCGGCCAGGATCGCCATCGCCAATCGGCTGTCGCGTCGTGATGGTGACTTGCTTGATCTCCGACATCATACGATCCCAAGTCGCGGGTATTCAATTTTGCGATTGAAGTTCAACGCAATGCTGCGAGGGATTGGACTGCCTTCCGGTTCGCTGAAGGTAAGGGCCATCGCATCGGCGCTATCCGAACTCGGCATTCCGCGCTTGCGCATGTCCTGCTTGCTCTCCAGCACTAACCGGCCGGAGCTGTCATACTTATAGCCACAAGACGTCAAGTCGGCGTGCAGGCCATCATCGTCTGGAATGCTAAAGCGGCCTTCCTGAAGAGCGTTCTTCATGTTCTGCCACATCTCTGCTCGTCGGTTCAGCGGTCCACCGGAGGGCTTCCCAGTGTCGTCAAGAGGTGGCGGCTCTATCGGCTTGCTGCCAAAATTGATATTGCTCACCGTGTCGCCATGGCCCTGCTCGACCAGCCTGTCATAGACGCCAATGCCTAAACCGCCAACGTCGAGACAAACCTTCACGGGCTTGTCCGTGCGAATGATGCTCGCGATCCAGCCGCAAATTTCCATCGTCGTTAACCGGTGCCGGCGCTCAATCTTCTCGATGCAGTGTCCTCGGCGCCAGGCAATCGCAGTGCTGTCATCGCCCATGCCGGCCGGATCAACGCCGATCAGAAGCGGCCCGTAGGCTTCGATATCGGTTTCTTTCCTCGCCTGCATCACAATGTCGGGCGTGATGAAGCTGTCGAAATTCGAAGCCATGAAAGCTTCGTCCGGCATTAATGGATACTCTCTCGCGAAATAGTCCTGCGATCCTAGCTGGCTGATCTTGTTTCGCCGCCAGCAAATCTGCTCGGCGTCGAGCCCGTGTTGTTCAGCGAGCCTGCTTTCCTCGCTATTCATCTCGAAGCCATCAGGTAGCTTAGCGCGATAGCTTGGATCGACCGACCAGGGCAGAAAGATCGCCTCGAACTCAGAACCGCCAGACTGAGCGCGGCGCCAGAGCGAATGAAATTCATCGCCGAATTGATTGCCGGTTGTTCAATCACGATTTCGCAGCCATCGATATCGGGTACGGTCTGCATCAAGGCTGCTAGCTGTTCCTGCAGTGACGGCCAGAACGCGGCTTCTGAGGCGTGCAGCAGTTGCGCAGTCGAGCTTCTGCCGGCGCCTTCTAACGTCGCGGCCGAAACCAGATAGCCGGAATCGAGCTTGTCGAAAACCAACTCTTCGGCGTTCGAGGTGCCAAGCGAGGGCTTGTAGTCGTCCGGCATATTGTCGTGGAAGCGTTTCACCAGGCCAAAGAGATTGCGGCTGGGCTGCACGCTCGTGTCCAATGATTGCGGTGCGCAGACCGGGGCTGCCGATCGTCTGGCGAAAATATCTTGCCGAGATGTACGTGCTTATTCCTACTTGCCGGGCTTTCAATACGATCGCGCGCACCTTGCCCGTTCGGCTCTTCTGCTCTTCCAAGCGGCGATGCAATTCCCGTTGAGCGGCGTTGAACGTGAACGGAACAAGGCTTCCCGCCTTTGGGCGAATGCGCAGTAATTCTGCCGCGAAGTATTCCAGGTCGGTGTCGAGCCGTATCGCACGGTCACCCTCGTTGCGAAGTTCGTTGATCCATTCCATCAGTGCAACGTCTGGCCTTCGGAGGTCGTCACGGCTTCGAAATTAAACAACACGTCGGCCGCCTCACGCCTTGAACGTCCCGTCTGCTCGGCGATGCGAGCGATGATGCGGGAACGCTCTTCGATTTGCGCCATGACGTTCGGATCAGTCAGACCGTCAAGCAGCCCCATCACGATGCGCTCTCCTGATCGAGGATCGAAAGCATCGCCGCGCACTGGCACGTCGAACTCCTAATGAGTATCGAGCGCACCACCCCGAGGGGAACTCCTGGCATGTCTCGTTTCACCTCAGTTGCGCGCCGGTCGATTTCGTCATCCAGCTGATTTCTTAGGGGTCTGGATACGCTCTTCAAGCGACGCGGGTTTCATTGGGTTGTTCTTCAGCAGTGCCATGGTCTGTTCCTTTTCGGATGTCGGCTAATTGTTTTCTCGCATCGGCCGCTTCGTTTTGCGCCCGCCGAATTTCCCGTTCCCGCTGGTTCTCACGGTAAGAGAAAAAAACCTGCACGTCATACGGCAGCAACCTGAAGCGTTCCTTCTCCGCTGCTGGCCATGACCGGGGGGATCGATCAGGGCAATCGAATTAATCATATCACCGACCACACCGCCCGCAGTTGGATCAGCTAACCCGTTCGACAAATGAGTCTGCGAAATTTCCTTCACCATCGGCCAGATCTGCTTGACTGACTTCTCGGCCGCGGCAAGGTCGGTAATGAAGTTAGCAACATGCACTGGCAACGCCGGCAAAGACCGAACGCCGCGCACAATGCACCACTTGCCGAATGCCGACGGCTCCTCCTGCAGTCGTGCACCGATCAGCGCCTGCATCACGGGGTTCGTGGTCATCGGCCGTTTTTCAAAAGCATTTGCTGAAGCTCGACTTCCCGCTGCAAACGGGTCAGCTTCGTGTACTGGCGCAGGTTCGAAGTGTCGGCATCCTTCACCGCCTCGTCGATCTGGGAGAGCGCCTCGATTCTTTTCTGGCGCCCATAGAGCGGAAAATTCTGAAGCGTCTTTTCAGGGCTCCAGGCTTCGCCGGTGTGCCTTTCGTAACTTTTCTGAACCTTCTCTAAAAATTCGCTGCTCATTCCGTTTTCTCCTATCAATTAGATGCGCTGCGTTTGGCAGCCAAAAGCTGGGCACCGATCTTCGCCGCTCTGTGACCGGTTGCGGATTCGAGTTGCTTCTGGAGGCCGGCAATCTTCGTTGAGTTGTTGTCACCGCTGGAGCGATGCACTGAGGTTCCTGGCCGTGTGACAGGTGGCAACTCTTTCGTCGCTCTCGGCTTCGGGGCCTTCATCATCTCGTCATAACGCTGCGCCTTTAAAACCATAAGCCGCCCC
Organism: uncultured Alphaproteobacteria bacterium; assembly: GCA_963769365.1. Taxonomy (GTDB): domain Bacteria; phylum Pseudomonadota; class Alphaproteobacteria; order Rhizobiales; family Xanthobacteraceae; genus Bradyrhizobium. Next base: position 82,669 of record CAVYLU010000005.1, read on the forward strand.
TCCGCGCTCGCCGCCGCAGGATTATTTATGCAGAATTGCACGAACTGATTCCGACTGACGCCCTGGCTTTCCCAATAGCTGACGAGCTTGGCGTTATCGACCGCGATACCCTCCAGCCTTGGCTAACTGTTCGGTGCGAGCGTCCTCGCTTTTTGCGAAGCTTTCAAAGTGCTGGCGTGAGACCTGCTGCTGATGGTGATCGACCAATTGCTGACGCTCTTGGATTTGCGACCAGTTGCTCAACGTGTCAGCCACCAACTTGCCCCGCACAGGATCAGCCTGCGCAATCGCCTGAATTGCCTGCGGCCATTGTTCCAGCGGAATTCCGTCGAGCTGGGGTGCAAGCGCGGCTATCGTCGCACGCGCTACCTGTTGGCCTTGCTGAAGTGCCGCGGTGTATGCCTGCTGCGTCTCGGCGGCTTTCGTAAACTCCTTCTCGACCGCTTGCCGTATCTGCGGAACCTTCATCGCCTCGCGGGTCGCAGGCTCAAGGCCCTCGATATCGGAATACGGATCATCAGGCTCGACGTTCTTTTCTGTCTTGATGGCCTCGGTCTTCTCACCTTCGGCCTCGGCTTTTGCCGCTTCAGCCGCCGCTACCTCTTCTTTTGCTGAGACCAAGGTCTTTGGCGATCTCCGGATTGTCCGCGAGAACTTCGGCTCGCATTCCATCGACGTAACGGGCCAGAGTTGCGTCATCTACACGCCTGACTTCCTCATCGATTGTCTGGTGATAGCTGCTCATATCGGATGCGGCTTTTTCAAGACTAACCGTCTTGTTCGGCGGTGTCGGCTCGCCATCGGCAGTTTGACGATAGCCAAGGTCGATAATCGGATCAGCCTGCACGCGGCTCTCGGCAAGCCTTGCAGCCTCTGTGCGTAAATCGCTCTCAGCCTCCAGGATGATCCTGCGGCGCATCGATCGGCACGTAGCCGTGGTCGGCCTCGACGCCCGCTTGCCCGGTTAAGGGCTCAGCAGGGGTAAACTGACCTGTGTCGCCATCTCGTTCGCTCATTCGTTCCTCTATGTTTCGTCAGCGCGCATCATCGCTCGATATTGATCGAGAAGCATCCGGCCGGGCGCTTGCACAACGTCCGGCCGGCCTCCGTTGCGCGCCGTACATCCGGGCGCGGCTCCCCCTGAAGATTTCCGACTGTGACTTCGTGAGGTACATGGACTGACCGGCAGGCCGCCGAGCAGGTTGGGATACCCTTCCGACGCGGGACAAAAGTCGCCTCGCAATAGGCGCACGTCCGCTGCTTCATTTAAATGGATCGAGCGGAGCGTCAGCGCTTGGTGGAATAAGTCGACTGCCCGGTTACCTTGAGCGAATCCGAAAGCGTCTTGGCGAGCTTGCGCTCGTCATTCGGCTGAGTCGTGACGGGAATATCGCTCGGCGAAGGCTTGGCAGTGTTCAGTGGCCGCGAGGGACCAGGCTGGCTCTTCAGTATATCGCTCATTGGTTCAATAGCCCTTGGTTTTAAAATGGGTCTAGGCGGACTCAGGAAGCCGCTGGTGAGTTGTTTTCCTGTCCTTGAGGTAATGCCTCAACGCAGCGCGCACGACGCAACTGATCGTCTCGCCTTCGGATTGCGCCAGCTCAGCAACCTCGACCGCGAGGTCGTGTGTCAGCTTGGCCTGGATCGTTCCCGGAAACCGGATCAATGGATTTCTGCTCACAATTCTAACTTAACCATTCGGTTAAGCATTTGCAATGATTTTGTACTAATCCGCACAATTATCCACACGTTGCGAAGATTGGAACCAACAAACGCCGCATGCTCAAAATCGAACAGTCGTCGGCTAGGGAACTATTTTGGCAATTGCCGGTTGAATGAGGGCCCCCAACACGCAGGAGGGCTGCCATGCACCTTCATACATACCGGGACGAAAACCGCTCCCGACACTTCGACCTGATCGGTGGACGCAGGCATCCCTGGTCAATCGATCTGGTCGTCGCAATAGCTTCGGGCATCTTGTTGATGGGCTTTGCCTGCGCCTTCGCGGCATTGTTGATCCGCTAGCCGACGGCACCGCCCCCCGGCATCGTGCCCTCGCGCCTTCGATCAAAAAAACAGAAAGACGCCGATCAGCAAACCAGCTGCAAATGCCCAGAGGCCTAATGTGCAAGCTGAGACAACGCGGACGAGGTTGCGGAGGTCCTGCGGGATCTCGTGGGATCGATCCGTCATTGCAGTCGCCCCCCTGCGGTGGCCGCTAGCGCGTTACGGCAGAATCGTTGCCTAAGGCCGTCACCCTCCTCGTCATAGATGCCCAAAAGAAGGCAATAGATGATCCCGGACGCGGACATGTTACCGGGTCGGCTGATGTTTAATGTGAAAGCGCCGCTGCTACCGCTAACCGTTGGGCGGGCCTCGGTGTGTGCCCCCCATTCGCCGGGCCCAGCGACCTCGCTGTGCCCCACTATCACGGCGGGGTCGCGCATGGGGGCGGGTGAACGGCGCGCGTATCTAACATCAGCCTCGGTTAATTTGGGCCGGCCTCGCCATGAGGGAAGAAATCGGCCAGGTGAGGCTCCAAGCCAGCCCCATACCTGCTAGGCCAACGAGGTAGCTGTTAGGCGTCCAATGGTAGAGGATGTTGGATGCGCTGACCGCGAAGACGATCTAGCCTTGAAATAAAAACCACATCGATCCACCCCAATCAATTTTGAAACGCTCAATCCAACCATCTAGTCACCAAGAGGCCATCTAGCGCCAGAAGTCCTTGAACCGATCGGGGGACAGCTCGGTACAACGAACCGTATGCTGGATATTGCGGTGACCATTGTAGCACAACCGGAGCGCGTGACACCTTTTGAACACAAACAGCCATTCACACGTTCGAGTTCTCCGATCCATTGCGGAACTTCGCGGGCGCATGCGCTGTTGACCCGCACGCCCATCACAGAGCGGAGGGCAAATCGATGTTCATTGTGCAAGGTAAGCCCCGCGAGCCCGAAGGGATCGAAAAAGCCACTACGGATAGCCGAGAAGAAGCCTTGGAGACCGCAGGCGATTTCCTGAATCGGGGATTGCCCTTCGTCATCGTCGTGGCCGACGGCCGAGTCTACACGGTGGACGAATTCGCCATGACCGTAGTCAACCGTCGAAAGCACGGTCGCTAGTGGTACGATCAGGCCAGCACCCGCTGCACTACGCCGGTGGTGCCGATCTCAGCCACTCGGACCTCGGCGCGTAGAATGCTCACGCAGAGTCGTTAGCGAGTTCCACCGGGTGCGTTAAAGCCTGATGGCGCTAGGGTGGTAGCCGCTCAGAGATGGCGAATCAGCGCGTCAGGTAGCAATCGGTAATGAGTCAGTTTGATTGGGGCAGACTTCCTGACTGGAAAACGTGTGAGCCGGGTGCATATTTGCGGGATGGAACAAATTCTGCCGCCGGAGCTAAATGATTTGGAATTTGAGGCGCTGCGGCACCTCGCGGCGCACCCGGTCACTCATTCCATTCCACCCCACATTCAGTCCCGGCTCAAAGATATCGGTTACGCGAAAGAAGTGTTGGGCGGCCTCGTTCTGACTGATAACGGCTTAGAGCGGATCTCGGAAGGCAAATAAGCACCGGCTCCGGTGTTCATTTCTGGCAAATAGGCGGTGCGGGGCCCACATTCTGGGGATGGCCAAGAAGTCTCATCCACGCTTGCTTGAAGTTGCGGTAATCCCCTTGGAACCGACGCGATGGGAATGGCGAATTTACGAAGGCGATACGCCACTGATGACGGGCTTTGAGACCTCGCGTGAAACCGCCCAGATTGAGGGTGATAGTGGCTCTGCTCCGCTTGCTCTCCGCAGATTTAGACAAATCACATCCAAAACGCCCTAAGCGATAGCAATCACTTCGTCACCGCCAGAAGTCCTTGAACCGATCCGGCGACAGCTCGGTGTAGCGGTCAGCAGGACCGTCGCACCGTAGGCCAGACCAATACCTATTAGGCCAGCAAGGTAGCCGTTCGGCGTCTAGCGCCAACGTATGTTCGAGGCCATCACAGCGAACCTGATCGAGCTTTGCTCTTAATGACCACCCAAGATTCTAATTGTTTGGTCATAACCCACAATCAAGAACGACAGCGCGGCCAAGAACGACAGCGCGGCAAGAGCCACGCAGAATCCGATCAGGAACAAGTAAAGCTTTTCCTTCGTGGTCATCCCGAAAATATGCGCCCGGAGTTGGCCCGATGCCAGCGCGTCGGCACCTCACCCATAGGTCCCGGCGCGTTTTCTATAGTCCCGCCAGAAATCCTTGAACCGATCCGGCGATAGCTCAGTGTACCTCGCCGTCGAAGCCACTTTTCCACCGGTTCCATATCGGTAGTAATACGGTCGTGAAGAGTACCGCGAGTTGTGCAATGCAGAGATCGCAAACGTGGGGGCTTTAGCAAAGCGGGGGAGTGGTCGTGTCATTCAGAAAGCACACAAGGGTTCGGCTCGGTGAGCGTCGTCGCGCGGCCAAGTTGTCCTGCCAACGCATTCTTGAACAGATGGATTTCGAGCGACAACAACTCAAAGAGCATTGTGTAGCGAACGCTAATTCCGAAGACGAAGACGACGCGACATTGCACTGAACCAACCTGTGCGTAGCTCACCCTGCGAAGCCGCCTTGGTGAGCCGGGCCACCTCTGCATCGGTCAGATATTCCCGTGTCCGCAGCTCCACATTGGGCCGCCGCAACGGCACTGTTCGATTTACGGTAGTTGGCGCTACCAACCTCAAGCGTGATTTTGCCATAGCTTTCGGCCTCCATAAATCACATCCAAAACGCCCTAAGCGGCAATCACTTCGTCACCGCCAGAAGTCCTTGAACCGATCCGGCGACAGCTCGGTGGAGCGCTCGATTTGTGGGCATAGGATCAAGCCGCCTCCGACGTCGAGCGGCGGCGAGCCTTCTCCAAATAAGCGGCGATTGCCTCGTCGCTGTATCTTACGGCCCCTCCAATTTTTAGGTATTCAGGCCCCCTGCCCTGCGTTCGCCAATTGGAAAGCGTTCCGGGATTTTTAAGTCCGAGTTTTGGGGCGGCCTGCTTTTCATCATAGAGTGCCATCTTTGATCCATCTTATTGGCCGGCGCTGAAGGCCGGTTCGCTTCGATGGTCATTGATGTACGCGCGTGGGTTGGGACTAAAAACGCCCAAAAAACTTGCCTATTTCGTCCCAACTTTGGATTTTCGTTTAACTTCCCTTATCCGCTTCCGAAGGCCCTCAACGCCCGCATTGGTATCGACGCCGCTCACATAGAACGGCGAAGATTTATCATTCGCCAGCTTTTGAGCGGCCCGCATGGCAGACAGTCCCGGCAGAGTTTGGATTATCTTCTCTAGCTCATTTTCGCGAGCCGAAGTCCATTCTGTCTTTCGGCCCCGCTGCCGCGGGCTGCTCTGGCCAGAAGAATACGAAGGCAAAATAGGAAACCATCTGCCGCCATGCCCACGGGTCAGCGGGGTCAAGCTTGAAGTGATTGAAAGCGCGCCGCATGGCGTGTGCTGACTGATCGAAAAAATCCGCTGGCATTTCGTGCCGAACGAGTTCGCCATTTTTGTCCGCCAAAAGGACAGAGGTCGTATCCTCAATTTTCAAGGCTTCGCGCGCCGCCGCGGCCCATGCGAGGGAGATCACCTCGGGAGAGGCTTGAAGATCATCCTTCCAAATCTGTATTTCCGATTTGTGCCGCTCCGACTTTTCTCCCCGGTGGATAAGATGGCGCCCCCGCGCCGCCGCGCTGATCTTCTTGCGCGCCATCACGCCGTCCTTTCCAGCTTCACAACGTTACCCGTTGGCGGGCTCAGTATCAGCGCAATCAAACCCGCCAGCTTCTCCAGCGCGTCCCGCTTCTCTTCAGCGTAGCTGTGGCGATCATACACGCCGCGAACGCCGGTCAGCTTGTGTCCGAGGACCATTTCGGCGACGTCGCTGGACACGCCGGCGCGCGACATTAGGCTGCGAGCAGTACGCCGTAGATCATGGAGCCGCCATTCCGGCATAGGCTTCAGCTTCGCCGCCTTGCGCTGCTTGGCGATCACGGCGTCGAGCTGGCCCTTGGCCTTGGAGTAGCCGCTGAAGGCCTTCTTCCCGTCCGTGGTCGAGAACATGAATCCAGCCTTGCGATCGCCAATCCATTGCCGAGCTTCTGTCGTCAGCGGAACCGCGTTCGGGATTCCGGTTTTGTACCGTTCCGCAGGAATTACCAGCGTGTCGCCGTCGAGCTCTTCCACGCGCATCAGGCCGATCTCGTCGCGCCGCTGCGCCGTCAGCAACAGTACCCTGACGATGTTCCGGAACGGTTCCGGGCTGTCCAGCGAAAAAAGCGCCTGCCACAAGCTGCGGATTTCATCGTCCGCCAACGCGCGCACCCTCGCCCGTTCGGCCGGCTTGGTTCTTGCCATACCCTTTACGATCGGCGGCAGGAATTCGTCGTCGCGAGCAGCGTACCAGTTGAAGGCCTTCCGCACATAGGCCAGTACCCTATCGGCGGTAGGGGCCTTGTCGGCGTTCTCGATAGCATCGAGCATCTCCACGATGTCCTTCCGCTTCAGATCGTAGATCGACTTGGAACCGATCCGGGGCCGGACATACACCTCTAGGCAACGTTTGACGGTGGCTGCGCTGCGCAGGTTCTTTTCCACATGCCGAGCAATAAACTGGTCCAGAACGGCGTTGACGGTGTTCTTGCCTGCCAGCTTGGCCTTGAGGGCCTTATCTCGCTCAGCCTGCTTGTCGGCGCCCGGGTCTTTCCCGCCGGCTACCTTCCCCTGGTAGACCTTGGCCTGGGCGCGAGCCGTGTCAGCCGTAACTCCGCTCTGACCGTGAACGCCGAGGCTCAACCACCATTGCTTGTGATCTTTGCCGCGGTAACGGAACCCATACGACACCTTTCCGCTGGGCAGCTTCCGCGCAATGAAGCCGTCAACCTTGGTGTCAACGATGCTCGCGCCCTTCGCCAGCGCATCGACGCTAGTTTTGTTGATCAAATGTCTCATGGTCCCGCTCCCGTTTTACGTGCACTTAGCTATGCACACAGAAATGCGTGGATGCCAGTGAAATCGAGTGAGCGGGTGTGGATGAAGATTAAGCCGGTATCATGCGGGTTTCTGGCAATAAAAGCCGAAAACTGAGTCTTTGCATGGCGTTAGTCGGGGCGGCTACCGTCGACTGTTAATCGAATGGTCGCTGGTTCGAATCCAGCCCGGGGAGCCAGCATCGATTTTCCGTATTGAAACTTCACGATAATCAGGGCGCCGTTGACCCACTTTTGACGACCGCTCGAAAAAGTGGGTCACATCCGTTCCCGAATTGATCGTGGCTGCCCTTTGGACGCGCAGTGCCGCTTCGACTTGCTGAAGACCTTCTTTTGTGACGTCGTTGGCAGTACCGCCCTTTCGCAAGGAGATATTCGCGGAGAAACCATCCTTGCCGCCGTCCCCGAACTCTCAACATGGGCAATGATGCTTCTCGGCTTCGCTGGGCTAGGAGTTATGAGCTACCGGCGGAAAAACACTGCTTTGCGCGTAGCCTGATCGACATCACTATCAGCCTACAGAGAGACTCATAATGCCCCTTTGAAGGTGTAGAGTGGCCTACCCTTATAAGCCCACATCTTCTTGCCGTCGTCACGTGGCGCCGTCCGGCTCGTCCCACAGATAGTCACCAGCTTTTGCCGAGACCGCGGAAGGCGGGTCTTGCCCTAAGTCGCCAAGGATCGGTGTCAGAGTTGGGAGTCGATCGGTAGCAGCTTTAACAGGTCGGCGACGAATCGCCGTCGAATGCCGGTTTCGGGCTCGTCCTGGTAGCGCACCCTTGTGCCGTCCCTCACCGTCTCCCAGACGATCTCGCCGTTCGGGTCGAGGAGGACGCGGTAGCTGTTGGCGGGCACGACGCCAGTCGCCATGTAGGCGGTCAGTTTTTTGGCAAGCTCCGGGCTCTCGATATAGAGTCCGGCCTCGGTGTTGATCACTGCAGAGCGCGGGTCGAGGTTAAAGCTGCCGATGAACACGGCTTCGCCGTCGAAGGCCATGGCTTTGGTGTGCAAGGCGGCTGGCGACCGCCCGGAAAGGAGCGACCAGCCCGCCCGGAAGGCGTCGGTATCCGGGCGCAGCTCGTATAGCTCCATACCGTTCTCGAGCAGCCGCCTTCGCGTCTTGGCATAGCCTGAATGCGCTGGCAGCATGTCGTTCGAAGCGAGCGAGTTGGTCAGCACGCGCACTCGGACATTGCGCTCGTGCAGCGCTTTGACGGTTGCCTGCGCCCCGGCGGGTAGGACGAAGTACGGCGATTCGACGAGCAGCTCCACTTTCAGCTTGGCGATCCGCCCGCGAATGAATTCGATGACGTCATCGCTCTCCTTGCCGCGGGCGATGGCTTCCGGGTCGTCGGCGATGATTCGGCCGTGTGCCCATACGAGATTGTCGCGAAGCTCGGCGCTCTGGGCCACGAAGTCGTCCAGGTCTTGATCGATGGGATAAGGGTAGTCAGCCGCGGCGATCGCCTCACGCAAACGAACCAAGATGCCATCGAGATCGGCTGCGCCATGGACGCGATCGACGATGGCCGCGATCGGCACGGTCGAGGGGCTGTTCCAGTATTGGTCGAATACCCCGGACAGATCGCGGACGACAGGCCCCACCGCCAACACATCCAAATCGCGATAATTGGCGATGGTATTCACGCCGTAATAGATGTCACCGATATTGCGACCGCCGACGATCGCCGCCGCATTGTCAGCAACCATCAACTTGTTGTGCATGCGGCGATTGACCCGGCCGAAATCGAAAATGAAGTCGAGAATTGACCAGCGCCGGTTGGAGAGCGGGTTGAACAGACGGATCTCAACATTGGGGTGAGCATCGAGGCAAGCTTTGACGGAATCGCTGGCCTTATAGAAGGGATCGTCGACGAGAAGCCGCACCCTGACCCCGCGATCGGCCGCCTTCATCACGTGGTCGACGACAATCCGGCCGGTCGTATCACCGTCCCAGACGTAGTACTGCATGTCGAGGCTTCGCTCGGCCAAGTCGGCCAGCGCCAGACGGACGATGAAGGCCTCGCGCCCGTGGCTCAACAGGCTGAAGCCGGACAGGCCCGGATGCTCATCGGCCGCCGGACCGAAGAATTGGCCCAGCCTGGTCGACGCGAAGCCCTCGAACGCCGTCGAAGCCGTGCGCGGATAGTCAGGCCGGGTGCCGGGCGCGCGGCCGCTGATAACCTGGGCAAGCCAAATCAGGGGCGGCAACGGCAAGCCGTCAAAAGTGCACTCGCGACCGGGTTTGAGAATATTCGAGCTCCACGTCATTGGTCGCTGTCCTCGCGAGCGAAGGCAGAATGTTCTTGGTCGCCTGTCCGGAAGCGGCGCGCACCTGCAAAGCGCCGACCGGTCCGTTCAAGCCTGTTTGGCCACCGGGATCCTGCCACGCCGGGCCGCCGCCTCAAGTGCGCCATGGTCACGCTCATACGCGCCATCCGCACCGGCACGAGTTCTTTAATGCGGGTAGCATTCTGCGTCTCAAGGACCGAAACCGGATCGGGTCGTCCGCGCGCGGTCCGGAATTCCGCATGGGATGAGCGCGGTACATTGCGACGAAGCGCCTTCCCATTCGCCATCCGCTCAGCGCACGACAAACGGATGGCGTTGAAATTGCTGAGCCTCGCAAGCTCGGCCCGGCTCGCACTTAGTCGAAAGAAATCGTCGAGCCTGGGCATGTGTGTAGACCCTGCACCGTTCCCGCGGTGTCGCTGGAATCGGATCAGCGTTCAGATCAATGCTATCGAACCGTTGCAATCATGGTGATTGTTGACGTACCGGAAGCCGTAGGCCCCTTACCTGTCGCCTGAACAGAGAAGGTATCGGTGCCTATGTACCCAGCGTTTGCTGTGTACTCGAAAGTGGATTCGTTGAGTTGCAGCAACGTTCCGTGTTCGGGCTTTTGCATAATGCTCGAACTCGCTATGACCCCCTCTATCCTGAGGGGGAAGAGGCAAGCTCCTCCGGACGCGACGTTAAAGACGCCCGTGGAATTGATGCCCCAAGTCGATAGTATTCCCGCTAACGGACATTCAGAAGCGGCCAGCGCCGATGAGACAGACACTAAACTTGGGGCCGCGAGGACAATAGCCAAGGCAATTGCTTTTGACACGCGCATGAAAAGTCCCTCTCTTTTTCAAGTGTTAGAGGATTCCGTTTTCCGGTCGCTGCCTTGATTTGGATCAATGAGGCTTCGGGTCAGACAAGGACATCTCGGGCCACCTGCGGCATGTCCGCTCCATCCGGGATTCTGTTGCAAAACGGGCCGGTCTCGATTGCAGGGATTAGTTGTAAGTCTTAGCTGGCCCCATTTTTAGCGTCCGCTGGCTATCTGTTTGCTGGCATCTACGCAACTCCAAGAAATGGCGGGCACGGCAGAGAAGCTTGGCCAGCCGCCTTAGATTTTGCGCCGTTGCTGTGAGCAGCACCTCGTGCCTGACACCATTCAAGCCTCGGAGCCGAAGTTGGTCGAGCCTGAGAATGCGTTTCATAGGTGCAAATCGCGTCTCGACCTTCTTGCGTTCACGGCGCGAGTGCTGGAAGGCTTCTGTATTGATCAAGTGAACGAAACATCCGCCTGTCGCCATGTCCGCAGTTCGGTCGCTATCGGGGAATAGCAGACATAGCGCGGAGAGCGCGTTTCGGTCGAGATTGGTAGAGATCCTATGCAGGCGCGGCGGGCGGGGTGATACCGTTTCGGTGTAACCCCACCACCAATGCATAGGAGAGCCTGATGACGGCCCGAACAGTAAGCAACCTACCCGCCGCAATGCATGTTGATACGGCGCGGTGTCTGTTTGCAATCGAATTGAGCAAGCAGAGCTGGGTCATTGGATTTATTACGCCCCTTTCCGCGAAGATCAGCCGCCGGATCTTGAGTGGAGGCGATTGGAAAGGTCTACTCGATTTGATGGAGGAGGTGCGCGCACGTGTCAGCCGAGAGACGGGTCGGACGGTGGATGTGATCTCGTGCTACGAGGCCGGTTATGACGGTTTCTGGCTACACCGGCTACTCGAAGCGCATGGCATACGCAATTACGTTATTGATCCGGCAAGCCTGCAGGTGGACCGGCGGGCGCGACGAGTAAAAACAGATCGGATCGACACTGAGCGGTTGCTGCGCTCGCTAATGGCTTATCTACGCGGCGAGCCGAAGGTGTGGAGCGTGGTGCGGGTGCTCAGCGTTGCCGAAGAGGACGCGCGGCGGCTGCATCGTGAGCGTGACCGTTTGGTCTCGGAACGCGTTCAACACGTCAACCGCATTAAAGGGCTTTGCGCGCTCCACGGCATCTACGATTACCAGCCGTTGCGCCCGCAGGCGATGGCGCGTCTGGAGCAGTTACGCACGGCACAAGGCCTCTCACTTCCGCCCCGGCTAAAATCTGAGATCAAGCGGGAATTGCAACGGCTGGAGCTGGTGGTCGAGATGATCGCCACTCTTGAGGCGGAGCGCGACGCGATTGTTGAGCATGAAGCATCAACGCATGTCAACGCCAAGAAAATCCAAAATCTCTATAAGCTCAAGGCGATCGGCCCGGAGTTTGCCGCGGTGCTGGTTGGCGAGGTATTCCATCGTGACTTCAACAATCGCCGCCAACTGGCGAGTTATGTCGGCTACGCGCCGAGCCCGTTTCAGAGCGGAAACGTGGCCCATGATCAAGGGATCAGCAAGGCCGGCAACCGCAAGGGGCGAACCACTGGGATCGAACTCGCCTGGCTGTGGCTGCGCTATCAGCCCGACAGCGATTTGAGCGTCTGGTTCCGGGCGCGTGTCGGTACCACGAAGGGCCGCATCCGCCGCATCGCCATCGTGGCGTTGGCACGCAAGCTGCTGGTGGCGCTTTGGCGTTATCTTGAAACTGGCCTGGTGCCGCGAGGTGCCGTCCTCAAAGGGTGACGAACGAAGATTAAATACCGATAAAAGGAGCTTATGAAATCCAAGGTGGATGTGTGACCGGATCTCGACATGGCTGAAAGACGCCGCGGTAGAGAATGGTCCCGTCCCCCTTGGAGCCCGCGCCCTCGCAACGCGCATGAGGGACCTTGGGACGGGTTGTACCCGGCCGGATATAAGTTGGTGCGGCGAGCGCCGCACGCACGCAAAGGGCTCACCTTGGATCGGAACGAAGCTCAAACAAATGAGGAGCGACAGAGTACAAATATTTGCGATCTCTTCGATGATGTTACGGATTTAGGCGCACCCTCAAGCCCTGCGCCTTTGGCGCACCGCTTCGCGGCTGCGGGACTTGACCGCGCGCCTAAATCCGTAACCAGGAGCTATCAAGATCGCTAAACGCCACCGAAATGCCCTTGACAGCGGCGCCCTATATAAGTCGGAATGTGACGCGGTGGCTTTAGGCTGAACATATCTGTTGCCGCCTCTTTCGTCTGGCGGTGCCTTAGTGGTTCGACCATGACTCCGTTTTCACATCCCGCTCATCGAACCGGACGGGCAAATCTCTCGCATCCGGCTCTCGGACAAGAGCTCACGCTTTCGCGTGCAACGCCTTCTGCAGTTTCTGACCGTTTATCGGAGTTGATAGGTTTCCCAATCTCCATGGTCCTTCCCTACGTATTGCGTCTGTCTTGAACTGAGGTCCCTTTCCTCCACCGGAGTTACCCGGCTTCAGCGGTACTACGAACCTCTCCGCCACCCCAAGGCGCCCAGTCTGTCCCTCGCGGGCTTCCGGTTGGTCATTGCTGACCACGCCATGGGGCTTCCCGTGTTGCGTACGCTTTCCTTGTGTACATGCTGTCGCCACTACCCCGGCGCAGCGGCTGGGCGTACTCTTCGCTCTGCTTCACCCAGCCGTATCAGCCTTCCCCGAAAGGGTTGTCGGGTCGGCCTGCGTATTGTCCTTTTCGAGGATTGCTCAGCGTATCGCGGTAGGGAGGGCCATTGCTGGCCGCCCCCCGCACAGATCCGGACTCGCCCAACTAAGGCATCCGGCTCCTACCTTGGGTGTTTGACGTCGAAGCGTATGTCTGGCCAGGGATGAAGGATGCGCGGCGGGGGGAGCCAGTCATTGACCAACTTCGCCATGCGCTCCCATGTGAATCCGTCTCGCTGGCTGCGCCGCCGAAGCGTGCGTCGCCAGAGGTCGGTCACGCAACGTCGGAACGCCGAGAGCGCCCGGCTATTGGTTGGGACCGCGTAGTAGGCGAAGTGGCCAGTCACCACCTGGCTCAACCACTTTCCCTGTTCGGGTATCGGCTGGTGCATTCGACGCTGCAACTCCACCTTGATGTCCTTCAACTTACGCCGCATGCGGTCGCGTCGGGTCTTCCGTTGAAGCACGAAAGTGCCGCGGCGCGCTCGTCCACAGATGAAAGTGAAGCCCAAGAAGGTGAACGTTTCTGGCTTTCCAAGCCCGCGCCTCTTTCGATCGGTCGTTGCAAAGCGGCCGAACTCAATCAAGCGCGTTTTAGCCGGGTGAAGCGACAGCGCAAATTCCCCAAGCCTGTCACGCATCGCATCGAGGAAACGCTGTGCGTCGTCCTTATGCTCGAAACCGATCGCTAGATCGTCGGCGTAACGCACGACGATCATGTCGCCTCGGGCTTCTCGCCGTCTCCAGCGTTCGGCCCAGAGATCGAAGCAGTAATGCATGTAGACATTGGCGAGGAGCGGTGAAATTACCGAACCTTGGCCCGTCCCCTTGTCATCGACTGTTACAACTCCGTCTTCAAGTATACCCGCCTTAAGCCACTTCTGGATGAGGCGGACGATGCGCTTGTCGCCGATTCTGTGTTCTAGGAAGCAGATGAGCCATTGCTGGCTAACAGCTCCAAAGAAGTTCTGGATGTCGGCGTCAAGTATCCAGTTCACCTTCTTTATTTTGATCGCTGTCGAAAGTGCATCCAACGCATCGTGCGGTCCCCGTCTGGGTCGGAACCCATAGGAGAAACCGACGAAGTCGACTTCGTAGATCGCGTTGAGCACCAAGACAGTTGCGCCCTGGACGATTTTGTCTTCCAAGGCGGCGATCGCTAGTGGCCGCTGCTTTCCATCCGCCTTCGGGATATACGTCCGGCGAGACGGTTGCGGCCGGTAGGCTCCTCGATGGACCCGTCCGTGCAGATCCTCGAGCCTGGGCTCAAGATCCAACTCGTAGTCCTGCCACGTGATGCCATCCACCCCGGGGGCGGCTTTACGCTTCAGCGCGTAGAACGCCGTCTTCAAGGTATCGACATTGATGTGGTGGAGAAGCGCGGTGAACCGCTCCTTCTTTCTTTGCCTTGCTGCTTGTCGTACGCGGTCCAGCGCCTGGGTCACGCGAATCCGGCTCTGCGCCCGGTGCGTGCTTTGCTGGCCCACGTTTCCCTTGGTCCCCGGCCTTGGCTCCACCGGCTCCGCAGCCGGTTGCCCGGCCTTGTTCGTCGGCTTCGTCGCTACTATGCCGGAGTCAGACTTCTCTGGATCGTGCATCAGCGGCTACGGCTCCTCGCCTTCCCGCCACGGACCATCGGCCCGGAAGGCTTATGGCCGATCCAGAGATCTCCCGGTTCCCGCACAAGGAGCGTCCGTACATGCCAGGGTCTCAGACCACGCCGAGCTCGGTGGGCACTCGCAATATCGCGCCTGCCGATTTTGCCTTCCGTCAAGTGAACAACGTCGGCACTCGGATTTATAACGGTTTCGCGGCTCAATGGCTGGCCTATACGCTCCCCCACCGACGCTTCGCCGACGTCCTCACGGACGCCTGCGCACGGATCAGGGGCGACGTGGATTGCTACTCCTTCATCGCAGTGGACTTTCACCACATACTCCTTGCCGGTTTCTCCCGGCGCACTCACTCGCGTTACGGCCTGCACACTCGCGCTGTCACCAATTCGTGACACGCTAACCAGAGGCTTCAGCCATTTCGTTACCTCCATGACTGCTCCGGTTGCTTCCGGCTGGAGCGTTTGCCGGGTGGGACTTGCACCCACTGGAAAGCGCCGCCTTTGTCACGGCGCACACCCGGAGCGGACATTTCAATAACGGCAACCGTTTGTCGTGCGGCGTTGATATGGATCAATAAACCACTGAGGATTTCGGGTCCGTGTAGGAATGCGGTGCGAGTGCGCTCTGCGCATACCAGTGGAAAGGAGGCAATCCACTGATGTGCAATGTCCAAAGCGTGGGGAACATCATGGCCACAGCAATAGCTGCTCGTACGTTCATCTCATTGCCGAAAGCGAAGCTCGCTCAAGAGGCACAACGAAAATCCGAGATCAAGACATCCTGGGCAGGTCGGGTTCCGTACCTGAAGATAGGCAGATATGCCGACGGTATGCCCCTTCACGAGGTCGAATACTTGGCATGTAAGCTTATTCTTAAACCCAACAGGTTCAAGTCGCGCAAGAACATGTTTGATTTCGCAAAGGTGCTCCGGGCGCCTGCCGCTAAGTGCGGAGTGGAATTCTCCACGGAGAATTTCAAAGACGCACCGCTCAAGATCCGGGAAGTCCTGTTTGTGGATACCAAGGACTTTCGGCTGTACAACAACGCGTTCATCCTGCGCCGGCGCATCCCCTATATAAACGGCTTCCCTTCGGGTGAGCCCGAAATAGTGTTCAAATTCAGACATCCGGACGTACAGAAAGCCGCCGAAACCGATGTACGCCCCGAGATCGCTGGCGATTATCGGGTAAAGTTCAAGTGCCAGGCGTTGCCTCTCAAAGACCAGCTTGGCGGGATCCGCCTGCTCTTTTCGCACAACGTGCAGTTCCCGCGCTCACATGTTGGCACTAACGACGTATTCCAATTCAAGGCGCTCACCAACATTTTCCCGGCGCTGGCTGTCGTGCAGCATTCGCAGCAGGAAGAGATCGCGATGGTCAACAATACCATTATCGAGGAAGTGCTTCAGGATATCGGGTCGCTCGATTTCGGTTCAGGACTCAAAGCGAAGACGAACGTAGCGATCTGGCGTACTCGGGGAGAACACAGGCCACTGATCGGGGAGTTCGCCTACCAAATCCGATTCCGCGACAGGAAGCTATTGACCCTAGACGCGATGCAAAGGGCCGAGCGCTTCTTCCTAGCGCTCCAGTATGCCGCCAAGGATTGGATTGCGTTGAATGCCACGAAGACCGGTGTCGTGTACCGTCTCCTCGGCAATGCCCCGACGGCTCACGAGTGACCGAGTGGGGAGTGATTGACCATGGCCAAGGAAATTGAACGCAAGTTTCTGGTGAGAGGTGATGCGTGGCGATCGTCCGCCAAAGGCACCACTTACCGGCAAGGTTACCTTAACAGTGCCAAGGAGCGCACCGTCCGGGTTCGGATCGCCGATGCAAAGGCGTTTCTCACCGTCAAAGGCGTCACGGTTGGAGCGACCCGGTCTGAATATGAGTATGAGATTCCCTTCGACGAAGGCAAAGCAATGCTTGACGCGCTTGCCGAGAAACCGCTGATCGAGAAGAAGCGTTACAAGATTCCCGTCGGCGGCCTCACGTGGGAGATCGACGAGTTCCTCGGTGACAACGCGGGATTGATCGTCGCCGAAGTAGAGCTCACAAGCGAGGACCAGGCGTTCGATAGGCCCGCCTGGATCGGTGAAGAAGTCACTGGTGACCCCCGCTACTACAACGCGAATTTAATCAAGAATCCGTTCACACGCTGGTCATAATTCACCGCGCCGCAGTTCAAGACGTGTAACGAGCGCCGATCGTGGCACAGGGAGGATCTACTGTGACCGACGTTTTTGCGAAGAACACGGTGCTTTCCGCCGAAGCAGCCGCGAAAATCGCCCCGCGAGCCGAGTTCCGCGTGTTCGG
The DNA here is from genome assembly GCA_963769365.1 of uncultured Alphaproteobacteria bacterium. Classification (GTDB taxonomy): domain Bacteria; phylum Pseudomonadota; class Alphaproteobacteria; order Rhizobiales; family Xanthobacteraceae; genus Bradyrhizobium. Next base: position 99,460 of record CAVYLU010000005.1, read on the forward strand.
GCACGGGATCATCGAGACTGTTCAAAAGAAAATGTGGGACGCCGGAGCAATACTGTGGAGGGCCCGGAAGATGCCGGCGGAGACGTATTTCCTTTCAGTGCACACCGACGAAGCGAACGTGAAGGTGCGCGACGGCCTGCTCGACATCAAGACCAAGGTCGGCGAGACCCCAGAAGGGTATGAGATTTTCCAGCCTCGCGGCAAGTTCCAGTTTCCAGTGAAGAAGCCAGACCTCACGGCCATCCTGTCGCACCTTGGCGTGAAGATGGATCTCGGTCGGGAAACCTGCGCGCTTGAGGAATTCACCGAAATAGCGCGGCGTCATCCCGACCTCGTGCCGGTAACGATCGAGAAGATGCGCTACGGTTTCACGGTCGACGGGATCATCTGCGAGTATGCGCAGGTATGGTTCAATGGCGCGCTCCTTGAGTTTGCGTGCAGCGAGAGTGAGAACTACCTAGGCATGCGCAAAGCGATCGTGGCCTTGGGCATCGATTCGATGCCGAACATCAACTACCTGAAAGCGGCCAAGCGCGTGGTTGGCATGGTATGAGCCGATCTTGCGCCATCGCTGAACTTTACGTATCGCCGACTAGACTGCGACCCCTCTTGATCGAGGCAAAAACGAACTGGTTTGGGCAACCATCGGAACTACACGCATGAAGAGGGCACTAACGACATGGCTCATCTCGCTCCAACGAGACATCATTGGGCTAAGGTTCGCCATCAATGTTTTTATCGGAACGACCGTTACTTGGTACGTGCTGACGCACATTGCCGACGATGAAAATCCAATCTGGGCCATTGCTTCAATGGTCGCGGCCTCTGATCCCCAGGTGAAAGAAGCGGTTCGGATTTTCAAGAGTCGCCTCATAAACGTGTTGCTTGGTTGTGCGGTCGGGTTGATCTTTGTGGTCATCGGTGGAACGAGCGAGTGGAAGCTACCGATTGCATTGGCCGCGACTGTCCTTTTGTCGTCTTATTGGGTTCAAATCCCGACGATGTGGCGTCAGGCGCCGATTACGGCAGCGATTGTTATCGCGGCAGGACTGACATACGATTCCAAGCTGAGCGGTATCCAACATGGCGTGCACAAGGTCGTAGAGGTCATCTTTGGTTGTCTTGTGGGCCTGTTAGTAAGTTTGTTGATGTCGAAGGTCTGGCCGGTGGCCGAGCCTGAAAATCGACCATGACCGAAACCACGCTGCTTGGACGCGCCGACGAGGTGATCGAATAACGATACTTTTTATTGCGGTGCGTCGCCTTGCTCACCCGACGTTCGCCGAACCGGGTTGGAATCAGCCAGCCCGAAACCAATATAAATAAATTGGGTCTCCCTTAGCTCAACACATCTGAATATCATGAAGTTCGACCTATTCTACCAAACGCAATCAAGAAAACTGCGAGGGGAATATGCGTCACGGGATTTTTGCAGGTCTGGTTTTGGTTTTTGCGTTTGTCACACTGCCTGCAAGTGCTAGCGTCATGCTGCTAGCCTATGGCACCCTGACAGGAAGTAGCGCTGGCAACAACGTTGACCTATCGGGCCTTACCGGAACCCTGGAAGATGGGCTGCCGGCTAACATCCTGGGAGGACTTGGGTCGGGGTTCGCTTATGCTGGCGGAAACACTTTTCTCGCACTGTCCGATCGCGGCCCCAACGCGACACCTTACAACTCCACTGTAGACGATACCGTCTCTTACATTAGCAGGTTTCAGACCATAAACATGGCGCTGACACCGAATGCCCCTGGATCTTCACTGCCATTTACGCTGACGCCCACCGTTACACAGACGACCCTTCTCTCGAGCCCGACGGCACTTAATTATGGCACCGGAGCAGGTCTAGGTTTTCGCATCGATGGCGTTACCCCTATTGGTTCAGGGGCACCGGCGCAGAACACATCCACTGCATTTTACTTTACCGGCCGATCCGACAATTTCGGCCCAGGCAACTCGGGCAATGCCAACAATGCTCGCTTCGACCCGGAGTTGATCCGCGTCTCCAACGATGGTAAGAGCGTCTTCATTTCCGACGAATACGGACCCTATGTGCGACAGTTCGATCGGGCAACCGGACAACAAATCAAGAGCTTTGCACTTCCTAGCAATCTGAATGTGGCCAACTTGTCGCCCAATGTCGCGACCGAGATCAGTGGCAATACTTCCGGCCGGGTTGCCAACAAGGGCATGGAAGGGCTGGCTCTTACGCCGGACGGGAAAACTCTAGTCGGAATTATGGAGGCGCCGCTGATTCAGGACGGAGCAAACCCGGCAACGTCAAACCTACTACGTATCGTTACCATCGACATCGCAACCGGTGCCACTCATGAGTACGGTTACAACTTGACCACGGGTTCATCGGTTAGCGACATCGTCGCAATTAATGATCACCAGTTCCTGGTCGACGAACGCGACGGAAAGGGCCTTGGTGACGGATCGAATGCCAAGATAAAGCAGATCTTTAAAATCGACGTCGCCAACGCGACCGATATAACAAGTCTGACGGGCGCGGCGGCGGCAGCTGTACCCAAATCGGCAAAGCCATTTCTGGATATCGTGGCCGAACTCGGTGCTCATGGAATCACGCCTGCCAACGTACCGGCGAAGATCGAAGGTCTAGCATTTGGGCAGGATGTGGTATTGGCCGATGGCACAATCGAACATACCCTGTGGGTTACCAACGATAACGACTTTGTCCCTGGAACTGCGGGACCGGACCAGTTCTTTGTATTCGGCTTTCAGGATAGCGACCTATCCAGCTTGGCCCCAAATGTCCCAGAGCCCTCACATGTGCAATGATGATTCTCGGCTTCGCAGGCATTGGCTTATGGCCTATCGTCGGAAGTCAAAGCCAGCATTGATGGCCGCCTGATCCACCAACATCGGGTTTGAGCTGAGAAGCCGCCTTCGGGCGGCTTTCATTTTGGAAGTATTTGCCGCGAGTTTCGGCTCGGAAACAGAGGCGACTAACATAACCGCGCCAATTACGGCGGCGGCGGCGAACAACATCGCCAGAAATAACAAAGCGCTCCCGAAAAACACGCTGGCGAAAAAGCGGTCCTCAAGCTGGCCGAGCCGATCTCGCAGCACGCCGATAAACCATATGAAGGCGACACCGGCAAACGGCACCAAGTTCAACGCAACTGTGATCGCTCTCGTGTCGGTGGCAAGCCACGCGCCAGGCTCGAGCGGATCTGCCGGTATGGAAGTCCGTAGTAGCCACAGGATCAATAACAGGAGCAGCGAAAAGGCGATCCCTGCGATGGCCGCGGCCTTCGGAGTTTTCAGCTGTGCATGAGTGAGAACGCTATTCTCGGGCATTGCCACCGATCCTTATTTTTCTCCATCGCAATCAGCGTCACCCAAGCGAGGCTCGCGATGCCTTGCATTGCTTGATCTTTCCGGAGTGCCCACAAGCCCTGCGCATCTGCGACGCAGGCAAGCGCCAATCCTCGGGCGCGCGAAAGAGCCAGGAGGCTGTGTTGTCAGCCTACGACGACTTCACTGATTTGGATGACCGGGGACTGGTCGGTATAGTTTGGGATGTCTGCCATGATCTCCTTGGCATGAGGCCCAAAACCAGCCTGGAATGCCTCGATCGAGTCGCAGAAGATGTGACACATTCCGACATACGTCGCCGGAGCGCCGGGTGCTCCCCCCGCAAGGCCCTTGTCAACAGTGTAGGACTTGCAAGCATCACCCATGCGAGCTTTCACGAGTGGCATATGCTTATCTCGGTAGTACTCGTGGTTGAAGCGCGCGCCAGGCGTATTGGGATACATAACGCTTACCTTGATCACGGCGGGCTCCCTGTCTGACATTCGCCGGTCAACCTCCGGCACTAATCTAAATTCTGCGTCAGTTTTGCGGATCCTGCAACGCCATTAAAAGTAGGGAGTGGCTCAACCTGATCTACAAGATCGAGGGAGGCCTGAGTTGCCGGACCGACAATGTCTGTTCCTGGCAGGCACGAAACGGACATGCTGAAGTATCTTGGCGATCTCATTGAGCTTTTCCGTTTTGGACCCATTTGAGACATGGCCGATCGCAGCCGACGTCCAGTTGGCACGAGGTTTATTTCACAACCAGATGCTTCGTGGGCGCTATCGCGGCAGGCCCGGACGGGGAAATGGTGAACGTCAGCCAGGTATTCCAACCCGACGGACGGTTGGCTGCACCGAATTCGCCGTATCCCCTCAGACTAAGGGAGCCCTGCATGTCCCCGACCGGGAAGCTGTACCCGATTTGCGGACCGACACCGAAAACGCGTGACCTGAAGCCACCGAGGATCGGGTTCTGGCCGGAATCGTCGGTGATTTGCTGGTAGGCGTATCCGGCAATGCCGACGAAAAGCTGCTTGGTGAGGTAGTGCGATGCGCCCCAGTCGAAGTGGAAATCGATGCCGCTCCGGTACTGGGTGTCGGGATTCCTGAAATTGTAGGTAAGGCCGGCGACGCCCGAGATTTCGTTTCCTGCCGCCGGGTCGAAATAGGTATAGGCGCCTCCAATGTCGATCGCGCCGTGCCCGAGCCCGATATTGGGAATCCGCGTCGGATCATAGTCGCCGACGGGAACATTGCCTGTGACGTAAGCCATGTAATTGTTGACGCCATGGTTCCATAGCAGTTCCGCGAATGGCGCGAGGTCGCCGTAGGAGGTAAGCGAGCCTTCGAGCATTCCGGTGCGCGTCACCACAATCGGTCCGGCTATCGCTGTCAGTGTTCCGGCGATACTGGCGGCGGCTCTGCCGTACTGGCCGGACATGCCTACGACCAACTGACCGCCAAGCACCGCCGTCGCGAAAGTATACGATGGCGCGAGGGCGACCAGATCGGCCCGCCCGCTCAGACTCAGATTCAAATTAACGTTGACGTTCGCGGGGATTTTGCCGGCCAGGATCTCTCTGGCCGCAGCAGCGCTCCCCGCTGCGGCGACGCTGGAATGGTAATCGATAACACTGAGCGCCCAGCCCGGTGTCTGCTGCACGGCGGCGAGACTCTGCAAACTGACCCGGAAACCAGAATGAGCTACCGCCCTGGTCGGCATGCGAAACATCAGCGCAAAGCACGAGAGCAGCAACCGCTGCCGCATAGTTGATGACGCGGCTTCCTGGTTTGTTTGATCCCATTGCAAACCTCTGGGCCTTTTTGTCCCGGAACCGACATTGGGAGCACCGTGGTTTCTCTTTGCCAAGCCGTTCATCAGTATTAAATTTCACGGAAACCCTTCCGCCAACGGCGGTCGGGGGAAACTATAGCCGGACTGCTGGTTGAAGTTCCGGGAACAACGGAGGCTTCGGAAATGAAGAGAACAGTATTGGCGTTAGCGACCGCTGCCACCATCGGTGTCTCTGCCTTGGTGGCCCCGTCACCAGCTCAAGCGTGGCGAGGTGGCTGGGGTCCTGGACTCGCGGCCGGACTAATTGGAGCGGCGGTGATTGGTGGCATAGCCTCCAGCGCCTACGCCTACGGCCCAGGTTACGGCTACTATGGCGGACCGGGTTACGGCTATTATGGCGGCTATGCCCCCGCGTATTACGGCGGCTACGCCCCAGCGTACGACAACTACGGCTACGCCCCCGCATACTACGGCGGATATCGGTCGGGTTACTATGCTCCCGTCTACTATGGTTCCGGGTATCGGCGCGTTATTCGCCCCGCATACGCCTACTACGGCCCCAGGTACTATCGCTATCGTTGGTGATCGCCAGCGGCACCCCTGAAGTCCGGACAACAAAAGGTCGCAGGGTGGCCGCGCGGCCTGTTTTGTGCCCGCGGGTCCTTGAGGATCGTAGCGAGCGGTGAGACGACCGTGAGAGCATTGACGTCGGCGGCAGACAAAGACCGATGGCCGGCGTGTCTCCTGTTGACAGATAGTGTTGCAAAACTCTTTTGAGGGTGACGAACGAAATTTTTCAGGGCCGCTGATGCGTTTCGCGCGCAGAGATGTGAGGGACCACATCGCTTCTCAGAAAAACGACCACGGAGCTTCGTATCCGCGCTACAGAGCATTGCAACGATGGAGTCGTCCAAACATCAACGTTTGCGAGATTTCTGGCGTCGTTCGATTTTCGACTTTTGCAACACTATCGGCACTTTTCAGACATGGCGCGATGTCCGGCTTGAGTCCGTTATGCGATCAATAGCTGCCACATGCGTCGCAGCAAATGGCGTTGTTATTCGATCACCTCGTCGGCGCGGGCGAGCAATGCGGCCCGAATTTGGATGCCAAGCGTCTTGGCCGTTTGCAGGTTGATGACGAACTCGAACTTGGTCGGTAGCTGAACCGGCATATCACCGGGTTTCTCACCCTTGAGAATGCGGCCAGCATAGAGGCCAGTCTGGAGAAACTGATCCGCAAGGCTTGATCCGTAGCTCATCAACCCACCGGCGTCGGTAAAATCGCGCCGACGGTCGGGACGCGTCATAAGGCAGCAACTCTCAGTGGCTGGTGAGCTTTGGCAGCCGGCTCCCGGATGCGACCCACTCGTCATAGGATCGGAACGGTAGTCCGAGCCGCTCGTAGGACACCCGAAGATAGCCGTCGCGACCGACAGCGACCGCGTCGGGTCGGACGGCTCTGACTTCCTGCGCAATCACCCCGACATAGGCCTTCTCGCTGCCATTGTAGGCGAAGCGGTAGTAACCGATACCGTTGTCGAGGCGGCCCAGCAGCACGACATCGTGCTTCAGCATGATATCCGACCGCCGACCGCCACCGCGACCCCCGCCGCCCCGGAAACCGCCACCACCACCACCACCACCACCACGGAAGCCCCCGCCGCCCCGGTATGCTGCAGCACGGTGTCCGCCGCCGCCCGCGAACCGCGCCCCGCCGCCATGACGCACGCCTGCAGCAGACCTGAAATTTCCGGTTCTGGAAGCTGCTCGGTGGCCCGCTCTCACGCTCCCGGCACCCGCTGCCCGGCGCGCGGCCTGGCGATTACCAACGTGCGCCTTGCCGCCTGCGCGTCGAGCGCGATCGGCGACATTGGCCCCCCTCGCGCCGGTCCTCAGCCCTTGCCGGGCGGCAATACCGGCGCCGATCCCTGCGCCGGCGGCGATGCCGGCGCCCGCGCGATTGGCACCACCAAACCTCTGCTGCAGGTTTGCATTGTTGTACCGCGCACCTCCCCGATGCGCCGGATTGTGCTGCCAGTGCTTGACCTGGGCGCCGCGATTGACGTTGATGCCACCGCCAGCCCAGTTGATACGGCTGCCGCCCCAGTAGCCACCGCCGCCCCAATATCCGCCGGATGCCCATCGCCCGAGTGCATAACCCGCGCCAAATGCGAGGCCAGTTGCGATCACGCCGGCAGCGATGTAGCCGGGATAACCCCAGTAATACGGATAGGCCGGATAGTCGGCGTATGGCCAATCGCCGTAGACGACCTGCGGTTCATAATAAGGAACGTAGAGGGTGTCCGCCACGGCGGGTTCGATCGCGATGACCTGCCGGTTCTGCTCCTCTTTCCTGGTCACGACCTGTTCCTTGGTCGTCACGAGCTTATTCCTGTCGTAGGCTTTCGTTCGCATTCGCTGCACGGCGTCCATGACATCCTGTTCCTGCGCCAGGAACGCCTCGCCGAGCTTCTGCATCCAATCGAGGCGCTCGCTCATCATCTGCAGAACCGCGGGCGCCGCCACCAGTGCCTTGACGCTTGCATCCCAAGCCTGCTCCTCCGCCGCGGTTTTGAGCGCATCATTCTTGAGGTTCTTGTTCCGGTTCATCCAGCGCTCGGCCCGTACTACTTCGAGCGGATAGGTCGATGCCATCAGAACATTTGCAAGCAGGCCATCCGGATACAGCGCTATCGGCGCCACGAGCGCATCGAGTTCGGCCGGCTTCAGCGCCGGCTGGCCAGGAACCGGCGAGGCCGCGCTGGTTGGTGGTTGAGCCGGCACGCTCCCTGGCGCCTGGCTATTCGTATCGCTGCTCTGGCTTCGTGCGGGAATACTGATGTGCAGCACGCCAAGAAAAGCACACATCCAGCAGATCGTTTTAAGGAACCGCATGTCGCCCGTTCTCCCGGTAGCAATGCTCTGGACTGCAATCCAGCCGGAGGAGGAGGGTTGCCGATTGATATAAATCAAATGAATTAAGCGCCTCGAAGGGAAACTCTCTCGCAACTTCCGCAGTCCGCGATGTCCAAGGATCTGGATCAAACGATGCGCCTGCATTGGCATTGATATTTGCCGTGGGCACCGCATAGCCAGGGGCCAGAGGATGATTCATTTCGAATTGCTCTGCGAGCGAAGCATCCTCATCGTTATTCCGGATAGCCCACTTGAGAAGGAGGACTTCGAGAAACTTGCAAAAGAGGTTGATCCATTCCTTGGGTCGAAGGGCAAGCTGGCCGGCCTTATGATCTGCGCGAAGTCATTCCCGGGTTGGGAAAGTTTCGGGGCACTTGTATCTCACCTCAAGTTTGTCGCTGATCACCATCGACGGATCGAACGCATCGCTGCCGTCACCGATAGCGGGTTCTTGAAGATCGTGCCGCGTATCGCCAGTCACTTCGTGCAGGCCAGGATCGAGCATTTTGACTTTGAAGAAAAGGACAGGGCGCTAGCCTGGCTCGAAACGGGATTGTGAGGCGCTTGTCTGCGACCGCCACTGCGCACGCGCAATAAGTGGGCCAAGCTGCCGCCGGCGGCTACCATGTCTCCTCGAACAATGGTTTCTCACCGTTAGGCGTCAGAGTCTGGTTCTTCCAATTCTGAAGCTTGGGCAATTATTGCAATTGATTCAGTTTCCCACAGACCCACAAGAAGTATAGTTGCTGATGCGCGCTGTCCTTTGCCTGCTCGCCGTCCTCTTCCTTGCCGCCGCGGGTTCTGCCATCGCGCAGGAAAAGCACTTGATTGACCCGATGCTTCCCGGCTCGCTCAATCCCAAGCCCCTGCCGCCGCTGACAAATCCGGACGCGCCGTCAACGCCGGCCAAGGAACTGTTCGCGCGCAAGTCGACGCCGTTTCCCGGGCCGCCGCGCTCGATCGGCGGCGATTTCGACGGCTGCCTCGCCGGCGCCGTGTCACTGCCGACCACCGGACCGACCTGGCAAGTCATGCGTCCGTCGCGTAACCGCAACTGGGGCAATCCGCAACTCATTCGCTTCATCGAGCGGTTTGCCGCGAACGCAAAAAAAGTTGGCTGGAGCGGTCTTTTGGTTGGCGACATGTCTCAGCCGCGCGGCGGGCCGATGCTTTCCGAACACACCAGCCATCAGATCGGCCTCGACGTCGATATTTGGTTTGCGCCGATGCCAGACCGGGTCCAAAGCCGCGAGGAGCGCGAGTTCGGCTCGGCCACCGATGTCGTCGCGCCCGATCTGCGCGACGTTGATCCGGAAGTGTGGACCCACAAGCACACGGCGCTCATCCGAACGGCTGCACAGGATCCGATTGTCGTCCGTATCTTGGTCAATGCCGCGATCAAGAAGGCGCTGTGCCGCGAGGTTGGAGCTGATCGCACCTGGCTTTACAAGGTGCGTCCCTGGTATGGTCACGCCGAACATTTTCATGTCCAAATCGCCTGTCCCGCCGACAGTACCGAATGCCGGCCGCCGGCACCACCGCTCCCAAGCGACGGCTGCAATAGCGAACTCGACTTTTGGTTCAAGGAATCGACCTTGCATCCGCCGCCGCGCAAGCCAAAACCTGCGCTGACGCTGGCCGGTTTGCCTCCTGCATGTAAGCAGATCGTCAAAGCGCCGTGATCGTCGATGTCCGCCAATGGGATGGTCCGGCCGTGCTCCTGCCCCGCCAGCAAGCGATTCTGGCAAGGGGGCGCCAAAGACGAGGAGCACGCCATGTCTCAGACACCCAATACCGCGATCGCCGTGATCGGCATCGATATCGGCAAGAACTCGTTCCACGTCGTAGGCCACGATGCGCGCGGCGCCATCGTGCTGCGGCAAAAGTGGTCGCGTGGCCAAGTGGAAGCGCGGCTCGCCAATATACCGCCTTGCCTGATCGGCATGGAAGCCTGCGTCGGCGCACATCACCTGAGCCGCAAACTCGCATCGCTTGGTCACGATGCCAGGTTGATGCCGGCCAAATATGTCCGCCCTATAGCAAGGGACAGAAGAACGACTTCAATGATGCCGAAGCGATTGCCGAAGCCGTGCAGCGCCCGACGATGAAGTTCGTGGCGACCAAGACCGCGGAGCAACTGGATCTGCAGGCGCTGCATCGGGTGCGCGAGCGGCTGGTGTCGCAACGCATCATCAACCAGATTCGCGCCTTCATGCTGGAACGCGGGATCGCCGTGCGCCAGGGCATCGGCTTCCTGCGCACGGAACTGCCCACCATCCTTGCGACGCGCACCGATGCCCTGTCGCCACGCATGTTGCGTGTCATCGAGGAGTTGGCAGGCGACTGGCGCCGGCTGGATCAGCGCATCGATGGCCTATCCGGCGAGATCGAAGCACTGGCCCGTCAAGATCAGGCATGTTCGCGCCTGATGACGGTGCCTGGCATCGGGCCAATCATTTCGAGCGCCATGGTGGCCGCGATCGGCACTGGAGACGTATTCTCCAAAGGCCGCGACTTCGGCGCCTGGCTCGGACTGGTGCCCAAGCAGATCTCGACGGGAGACCGCACGATCCTCGGCAAAATCTCGAGGCGCGGCAATCGCTACTTGCGCGTTCTGTTTGTGCAGGCGGCATGGGTTGTACTGGTCAAGATAAAGAACTGGGAACGTTACGGGCTCAAATCCTGGATCGAAGCCGCCAAGAGGCGGTTGCACCACAACGTGCTGGCGATCGCGCTCGCTAACAAGCTTGCCCGCATCGCCTGGGCGGTGCTGGCTAAAGGACGCGCCTTCGAGCTGACGAGGACCGACGATGCAGGCGTCCGACCCGCTTGATCCTCGCGCCGTGCTCGGCGCTGTCAAGGCGCGGCCTGGCAACGCCGGAGCCCGCCGCAAGCCAAGCGCAACGGCCGGGCCTTGACCGCCCCTGCGCGCGACGCGATCGACGTTCTGCGGGCCGGGACGAAGGAACGGCCCTTGGCTCGAACAAAGGAACTGCGCGATATGAGGAGCAAGCGATGACGCAACCCTATTAGCAACTGCGAGAGGATAAGACGAGATGGAGGTTCGGTCTTCCCGGCGCGTGCGAACACTGGTGACCCAAATGGTCCAATCGAGGCCTGTCCGCTAATGAGAACGCACGCGCGCTGATATCCATGATGGTCCGGAGCAAAACGGCTCCAACTAGAGACCGGATACATTGATGCAAGACCGCTTACCACCAGATCGACGAACCTCTTGCAACGCACGGCCGGACCATACATTGGGTCATTGATCGGGATAGGGGGGAGCCTTGCAGCTCCGCCCCTCCCACACCACCGTGCGTACGGGTCCGTACACGGCGGTTCGAGAAGTTACGCTAACACGATCGGAACAAGGACGGCAGGCCGAGCGATTTGAAGTATGCATTTGAGAGCCCAGTAGAGAGAGCTCTGCTGCGGGCGAGATGCCACGGACCGCGGCCGCTGCCGGCCGTGTTCCTTGCAGCCCACTCTGAGACCCCATTTGCGATGAGTGCCGCGCGGCGGCGCCGTAGGGTTTTCCATTGGCGCCACAGAGCGGCCCGCAATCGTAACCGGACCCAGCGAGTGAGAGCGATCAACACCTCGGGCGTTTCGCAGAAGCCGAAATAGCCGCGCCAGCCCCGCATATAGGTGGCCAGTTCTTCCGGTGAACGACCTGCCGAATTGCGTGGTGAGAAATGTCATGTGATCGGACGGGGTGGCGTCGATGATCGCCTGCAAGGTGGAATGCACCGGGATCGCCAGCGCCGCGCCGGTCTTGACTTGGCGGACGTGGATCGCGCCGTTCTTGTCGATGTGCTGCTTGCCCATTGTCACCACGTCACTGCGCCGTTGGCCGGTGTAGAGCAAGAGCGCCAGCCGTGGCCGCGAGCCGACGGCGCGGTGCGCCTCGAACCGCGCTATTCGGCATCGGTCCAGCTATGGAAGCCGTCGCTCTTGACGCGGATCGCCTTGACGTCGAGGGTTGGATCATCGGCGCGTAGCCCGGATTCCACCGCATGTGTCATCATGGCGCGCAGCACCTTGCGCAACAGGTTGGCACTCTCGGGCTTCTGCGCCCTCGCCGCCATCAGCTTCACCACATGCTCGCGTTGCAAGGTCGCGGCGCTCTTGCCGCCGATCTCGTTGCCGTCCTTATTCTTGGATCGGCACAGGCGGTCGATGGCGTTGCGGTAGACGCCCTTGGTCGAGGGCTTCATCGTCATGAACGCCGACGACGCGAAATAGGAGGCCGCCAGCGCAGCGAAGCTGCCCTGCTTTGCCCTCGGGGCGGCGATGATATGCGCCTGCCCCGCCATCGCGGCTTCATAGGCGGCCATAAACTCCGGCGACCACGGCAGGCCCGGGAGCGGTACCCGCTTGAAGCCAAGGCGCCGGAAATAGAACCGCGCGTTGCCATGACGGTCGATAAAAGCTTGCGTGAACCTCGGCATCTTCATTGAACGCTGTCCCACTCGTTCTCTTCGGTGCTAGAGGCGTCAACGGTTTCGCTCGTCTCCGGACCTCCAGCGAATACGGTGATCTTATTGGCGGTGATCTCGACGCGGCCTACCTGCACACCGGCCTTCACCACGCCCTTTACGGCCCTGGTGAGGTCGCCTGCTTGAAGGATTGCGCTCCGCGAGACATCAGCCGGTCGCCCGCTCCCGTTGAGCGGCGCGTTTATCAGCGTCCATGCGGGCGCGAAGGCACCGGACGATTTCGCTGTTTTGAGAAGCCATCATGCGTGCCGCTTCCTGCTCGAGCCACGTTTTAACGTCGGCGGGAAGGCGAAGCATCACCGGCTTGCTCACTGCTTTGGGAAGCATTTGCGTTCTCCACGCGCGGGAAAATTCATACCAAGCTATTACCACGCGCTAATCGGCGACGCTGGCCCGAAAACGCTTTATCAACATATACATCAGAAAATTCAATAAGTTGCACAGTTCGCAACTCAGGAGCATTTCACCGACAAGTAAAAACCCGCCGGCGGACCGGCGGGGATGACGTGACAGGACCTGATCCTATTCAAAAAGGTGAAGGCGAAGCCCAAGAGCTGATTTGCTCAAAAAACAATTCCCTCTAGGGGAACTTTCAGCCGATGCGCGGGTCGGATCGACGGTACACTTCGGGACCCTAAAGGCAGCTCCAACCGATGGCGTAGGTCGTGGGAATGACCATGGAGTTCACCCGCGTCATCAGCCCCGTCGAGGACATGGAAATATGGTCCGCGAGCAGCGACGGCTTTTCGTTCGTGATCAGCTATGAGAGCCGCAGCGGTCCCGGCCTTCACGGACACACCGGTTTCGTGGCGTCGTGGCGTCCGATTGATCAGAACAGGAGCGCCATCAAGATCGGCGGCTCGCCCTTCAAAACGCTCGCTGAAGCCGAAGAAGCCTGCGAGGCCATGCTGGGATACCTGACCAACAAGCTCGAGTAGCCAAGCCCTCACGGGCGGCTTTCGCGCGCCCGGCGCGTTCAAGACTATTTGTTCATGAAGCCGAGTACATTTTTTGGCTTCGAAGGCGGAGCTTGAGGCGCTTGCGGACTTCAGGTGCGATTTTGCCATGTTTCCCCGTGCTCCCCAATAAAAGACATTTTATGAACAGTCGCAACTCATGCGGCCGATTGGTGATCTGTCACGTCAGCTTTTCTAGTCCGCGGGCGCGTTTGGGATGGGCGCGCTGTGGTATCAAACTGGGCCCGTCGCCCCTCGGGCTGCGCTGTTCTTGTATTTTCTGCATTGGAAGGCCCAAAGACGTGGATACTTACAGCATCGTCTTCCTGGCGCTGGCAGTCTTTTTCTTCCTAGTCTTACTGTGTCATAAACTTATTGCGGTTAACCGGCTTGGTGCAGCAAGGACATCTGTGCAGTCGGTTGATGATTGCGACGATCAAGCGTCGTCGCATCGTTGTGATCGAGTTTGGGATGTGCCGTTCGGTCCGGAGTGGCGGAGCCTCTGGGTCGGTAATTTTTGGGAAAGGCAGATTTTTTGAACGGTGTGGAGGAACTAGGTCCTGAGGGGGGAATCGTCTCCCTTTCGGAGACGAGGAATCCGTAGGCTGCAATGCAGAGCGAGGCGTGATGATGCAAGCCACGCCATCCACGGCCTTCAAAATGTCCGAGCCCGACCTCTTGCTTGAGCTCAAGATAGTCACGCTCGATGCGCCACCTGAGCTTGGCGGTGTCAACGAGGCGACGAAAGTTGATGTCTGCCGGCAGGGTCGAGAGCCAATATTTTGTCGGCTCCTTCTCGCCCTTGGGCCATTCGATCAGCAGCCATTCTTCCGGCCACGGCTCGCTACGATCGAAGTCGCGCTTGGCGATGCGAATGCGTAATCGAGCAAAGCGCGATCGCAACGGCACATTCGTGCCCTCGCGCCAAGTGATGGTCTTCCAGGCCCTGGCCGGAAGACTGAAGGCGAGCTCTTTGACGCTAACTGGTCGGTGCTTCTCATCACGGCGCAAGCGTTTGGTCGGTCGTCCAAGGCCCGGCACATAGAGCTTGGGCGGCAACGGTGCCGTGCCGGGCGCCCAGACAGTGGTGGTCGACAATACGCCTGCGACATAAGGCAGCCCGAGCTCTGTGAGCGTCGTGCGCAACGCGACATCCGCCCCATAGGCCGGATCGGTCAACACCGTGCCGCGCGGAATGCCGGCCTCACAAGCCCAGCGGATTTGCTCAATGGCAATCTCCGACTTGGTCTTGAACGTGATCTCGTCCGGAACACCAACCTTCTCTCGCCGCTTGCGATCGCCCGCCCACTCCTGCGGCAGATAGAGACGATAGGCCAAAGGCAAGCTGGCATAATGATTGGCGATCGACAGCGACACGGCTACTTGACAATTGTCCTGCTTGCCGAGCTGACCGCAATATTGACGGGCAACTCCGACCGAGTGCCGTCCCTTCTTGGGGAAGCCCGTATCGTCAATGATCCAGGCCTCGATCGCACCGTGCCGCTCGATGCTCGGCAGCACCATCTCTCGCACCTTGTCCAAAACTGCCTGGTCCGACCAAGGGGCTTGGCCGACAAAATGAAGGAGCGATTGATGCTGGGCTGCAGTTCGCGTCGGCGCCGTCATTGCCGCCATCGGTTCGACGCTCTTGCGCTCAGCCGGCAACATCAGGCCCATGCAATAGGCCTCTAGTGGCCCCGCTCGATCAGCGTGACCAACCACACCCACAAGACCATCGACATAAGCGGCAAAACGCGCCTCGCTGCTATCGTTCCCTCGGCGACCCATCTCAGCCCCCCTTGGCTTGCATGAATCCCCTCAGTAAGCAATTCTTGCTCCCCTCAGCCCGCGACTTCTGACTCAGTAGCTAGTGCGCAGTGTCCTTAGACAGCGCACCGGGAGCGAACGGCCGTCTGCGACCGACAGCTTGTTCTATCGCCTCTCCATGATCGCAGCCGTTTTAGGCGCAGTGCTTTACGTCGCCAACAAAGCCCAGTGGCATTCGGCGCGCGAGGCCGCCTTAACCCCTGTCGCCGCACCTATTGTCGTCGCACCCACTGTGACAGCGCCTGCTGTCGCCGCACCCGCATGGGCTCCAGTAGCGGCCAGCGTGCCGATCTATCCAACTCACAATGGCACATCGGCAATGATAGATGTGGTATTGGGCGGCCAGCCGCTTAGGATGCTGTTGGATACTGGCGCGACAATATGCCTGATTTCAGAGGCTATCGCTGCCAGAATTGTACGCGATGGTTATGGGGTCCGGCAGGAAGCTGGTCGCTTCAAGATGGCGGACGGCACGATCCGCACTCTGCCAATCCTTCTCATAAGGGAGGTGCGGATTGGTCGGCATATTATTCACAGCGTGCCTGCTGGCGTTTCATCTACGGGCGAGATGCTGCTGGCCTTCCCCGTTGTCAATGCCATCGCTCCATTCACAATCGACACGCGAGCGAGGGTGTTGATTTTTCAACCTCCAACTTGATAGGCGGCGGTCACATTGCTGCGAGACTTGCGGGCGAGATCGCACAGGTGAGTGTTAATCTCGGATTTGATCGCGAAGACGACGTTCCGGCCTCGAGGACGGTGAACCGGAATGAGTCCAGCGTTCGCTCTTGCTCTCGCCTGGGCGCCCGAGATGCCGAGCCAAAGTCCGATCTGCTCGAACCCCCACAGAATCGCACAATCGACGCCGGGAAGTTGAACTTTTTCAATGTTTTCAGGCATATTTTGCATTCCAATTTTTCGTTCAACCAATGCTTCGCCCTTTCTCCCCAACAGTCTTAAGCCGCTGGCCGCTAACGATGCGGAGCCTGCTAGGTGGCAGGCCGGATACTAGACGATCAATTCCATGAAACCTGCGTTGTGGAACAGGCATGGCAGATGTTCTCGGCCCGGCGGACCGAGGCCGACTATCAGGCGTGGCGACATCAGCGGGACTGGACGGCAGAGAAATATCGCCGCTTTGATCGCGGCGAGCGCATGCCGCCGGATTGGCGGGCTGGTGCCTGATGTGCAATCTCTATTCGATCACGACCAACCAGGAAGCCATCCGCGCGCTCTTCCGCGTGATCAACCGCTATGTTGGAAACCTGCCGCCGATGCCGGGCGTATTCCCCGACTATCCTGCCCCGGTGGTGCGCAACGCTGGCGACGGCCGCGAGCTGACGATGATGCGCTGGGGCATGCCGCCACCGCCGCGCACCGGCGAGCCGCCGGTCACCAACATCCGCAACACCACGTCGCCACACTGGCGCGGCTGGCTGAAGCCGGAAAGCCGCTGCCTTGTCCCGTTCAATAGCTTCGCCGAATACGCGCCGGAGGCGAACCCCAAGACCAAGAAAAAAGACGTCGTCTGGTTCGCGCTCAATTACGACAGGCCGCTGACCGCCTTCGCGGGCATCTGGACCGGGTTCAAGGGCGAGCGCGGCACCAAGTCAAAGCCGATCCCCGGCCCTCACCTCGTCTATGGCTTCCTGACGACCGCGCCGAACGCAATCGTCGAGCCGATCCATTCGAAGGCCATGCCCGTGATCCTGACGACCGACGAGGAGCGCGATGTCTGGATGCGAGCGCCTTGGGACGAAGCCAAGGTGTTGCAGCGGCCGTTGCCGGATGACGCATTGAAGATCGTCATGCGCGGTGCCGACAAAGAGGATAAAGTGGCGGCGTGAAGACGCTTGGCTCGTACCGTCAAGGACGGAGCCTAGATCGCTTGAGAAACCTTGGTCAGTGTGGTTTGCGTGAGAACAAGGAAGTCTACAATGCGGATGTCTAAAGTCGCTGCTTTGGTGTTTGTCGGAGTTGCAAGTATCGCGTCCTCTTTGGCGCGAGCCGCTTCCGACTGTCCAATATCAGTAACGTTAGCTGATTGGGGCGAGAACTCGACCGGCGACCTCACCGTTGCTCCCGGGGGAAGTTGCCAATTTCCGATCAATATAAAAGGCACGGTGAGTAGCTCAGGCATTTCCCAAAAACCGGGACACGGCAAGTTGAAAAAGGTCAACGCATCTACTTACCAATACACGGCGAAGGCTAGATACAAGGGCAGCGATACTTTTGCTATCACAGCAACGGGTAAGGGAAAGAAGGCTTCCGGCACGTCCGTAATTACCATGCAGGTAACGATCAAATAGCATTCAGTGCCTTCATTGCAGTGGCTCGTGACGCATTGAAGATCGCGGCGCGCGGCGCGGCAATGTCTGCCAGGGCGACGGGCCAGATTCGTGTTGGCTGCCCTGCTTTGGATAGGCGCGCCATTGTGCATAACCATCATGTGCATGTTGCTGATCGCGGCGCTCGCGGTGATCTGGAATCTGCTCGGCGCTTAGGTAATCGGGATAGGGGGAGCCTCGCGGCTCCTCCCCTCCCACACCACCGGACACACGGGCCCGTATCCGGCGGTTCAGCGGATTATGCGGATTGCGTTGCCGCGACGGAAGCCAAGCCGAGTGAGACAAAGAAGCCGTTTGGCAGAGCAATGGTGAGTGCGGGGCTGTTTGCGAGCCGCCAGGGGCCATGTGGGTTCCCGGCGGTTTGTGCCGCCAGATTCCGGCCGACGCCGCGGCGTCGCAGCTCGGCAAAGCGAGCGGGTCCATACTTCCATTGCTTCCAGGCGATGGCGCGCAACCGCCGCCTGATCCACTCGTCAAGTTTGCGCAACACCGACGGAGTTTGGCAGGAGCCGAAGTAGCCGCGCCATCCGATTAGATAGACTGACAGCTCCTTGACAATCTGCGCGAGGCTTCGACCGCGCGTGCGTCGCGTCAGCTCCCGCACCCTCGCCTTGAAGCGGGTGAGCGCCTGCGGCGCAATGCGACGCCGCGGCTCTGTCCCGCCGGTAAAGCTGAAGCCCAGGAACTTACGAACGCTCGGCTTGGCGACCGCGCTCTTGGCTTTGTTGATCTTGAGCTTGAGACGCTTTTCGAGGAACCTCTCGATGCCGGCTAGCACCCGTTCGCCTGCCCGCTGACTGCGCACGTAGATGTTGCGATCATCGGCATAACGCACAGAGCGGTGGCCGCGCTTCTGAAGCTCCTTGTCCAAGACATCCAGCATCAGGTTCGACAACAGCGGCGAGAGCGGACCGCCTTGCGGCGTACCCTCCTCCGTCGGACTGACCAACCCTGCCTCCATCACACCCGCGTTCAAGAATCCGCGGATCAGCTTCAGGAGACGCTTGTCAGCAACCCGCTTGGCAACCAGCCCCATCAGGATGTCGTGGTTGACCCGCTCGAAGAACTTCTCCAGGTCGATGTCCACGACGACGGCGTGCCCGGACGCGATATACGCCTGCGCCCGTTCCACCGCCTGATGTGCCGAGCGCCCCGGCCGAAAGCCAAAGCTCGTCTCGGAGAACGTTCCGTCCCAGTCCGCCTGCAGCACCTGCATCACCGCCTGCTGGATGAAGCGGTCGAGCACCGTCGGGATGCCGAGCGGCCGCAGGCCGCCTGATGCCTTCGGTATCTCCACCCGCCGCACCGGCTGTGGCTTGTAGGTGCCGTCAAGTAACCGGGCTCGGATCGTGGGCCAGTGCTCCTTCAGGTAGCCCGGCAGTTCGCCGACGCTCATCCCGTCGACGCCCGCCGTGCCTTTGTTGCGCCTCACTTGCGCCAGCGCTTTCTTCAGGTTCTCACGCTCGACCACTGCTTCCATCGACGGCCCTGCGACCGCCGGGTGTTCAAGACTGGCCTTCGCCGCGCTGGCTTCGGTCTCTCGAACGGCGGCGCTTTGGGCTTCACCCTCCGCTCCGGTGCCCGAGTTCAGCTCGATCTGATTCTTCTGCCGCATGGCTCGCGCGAGATAGACCGCTCTACTAACCACTTCCACTGTTCGGGCCTTCGCGCGGCGCGCTGCCGCCTACTTTGCCCTCTGCCGACCTCTGCGCTGCGGTCAGGCCGCCTTGCGACGGCCTCAGTCCTGTTGCCAAGACACAGCGCAGACCTCCCGAGGTAAGACCGACAACCTTCGCCGCACGCCCGCCGGATTTACCACCCCGACCCTCGATGACCGTGGACTTCGCGATCACATGCTCGCTCGTCCGGTCGGGTAGGCCTCGTTATCCGGTTCTTGTCCATCGGGCCGCGGATTTGCTCCACACTTTCTTCAGACCCCAACTCGCGATGACGCCCTTGCGCTTCGCTAATCCTTCGCCGTCATCAGGCTGGATAGAGGACTTCCACCTCCAAGCTGTCGTTCATACTCGGCACACATGAAAGAGGCCGCCAACCGAGGCGGCCTTACTCAAAAGCGTTTATGGTTTCACCGCTAGATTGCAGTCCGCGCACCAAAAGTCGGGGCCATGCTCGGTATTAACGGCCTTGAACCCATCCGGGGTTAGCTGAATGTTTGGCGTGTCGCCGTTGTCCTGACAGAGGCTAGCCCGGCCAATCTTGCCGCAGCTCGGACACCGTAGCGTTTCGTTCCACACGTCCTTCATGGCGGAGGCTCCGCTCTGCCGAAACCGTCAAACTCCTCTGTGCGGAATCCGTTCCAATCCAAACTAGGCCACCACTGCCAAAATCAAATTAGGCCACGACGGGCTAAAACAGGCCAGTACCACCCAAATTTTTATTGGAACAAGCCGCCGGTCGCGGCGATGGGGCTACCGTTAAGTGCCCTGGTCCAGCCCCTTCAACGGCTTAAGCGATTGGGCTGCGAGAGTCCGCTGGCGAACAGACATGTGCACAAAACCGGATCAGACTTCTTAGCGGGCATTGCCCATCTCCTCCGGTGAAAGCCCTGTCCGATAGCCCCCGGACGGGGCTTTCGTTTGGAACATGCTGATGATCGCGGCGCTGCGGTCATCTGGAATTTGCTCAGGCCGGTTTAGAGTGAAAGAGGCCGCCGACTGAGGCGGCCTTATTCCGGTGGCTTTAGTTCACCCACGAATAGCTTCAATATTTCCGGGGATGTCAAAGGGTCCGGACCATCGCAATCAATGCAGCGGTACCTACGGCCCCCGGTTTGTACCGCCAACCATCTCGTCGGCTTGCTGCACGTCTTGCAAGTAGGCGGGGGCGTATTCTTCGGCATGGGTGCTCTCGCTGTGTGGCGGGAGCGTTATAGAACTCTCAGTCACCGGTAGTTGCCGAAGGCGGGCGGGTGATGGTTGGACAAGGCGCTTCTTGTGGGCCGAAGTCTAATTAATTCGTATTTCGCACTGCGAAACAAAATTAGGACAGTCCCAAATTCAACTTAGCACTACAGTTGCAATTTTTGGGTGGTTCTGAATCAATGGGCGACCATGATTCGGGATTTGATGATTGGTGGAGCGTCGGTCGAAGATACGCTGACGCTGTGGGCTTCTTTGTTGCGAGAGGCCAAGCAACGAATTCGTCCGCTGTTTACGCAGGAGCGGGTCGCGATCTCGGCGGGGCAGTTTCTCGATGGACTGTTGGGCAGCGAGCCGCGCAAGACGGGTTGGATGAGGGCGGAGGCAGCCGGTGATCAGGGACCGTGGCGCCAGCAGGCGATCCTTGGTCGGGGACGGTGGGATGCCGACGCGCTAGGCGACATCGTACGAGAGTACGCGCTGGAAACGCTTGGCGATGAAGACGCGGTTCTAGTGATCGACGAGACCGGCTTTTTGAAGCAGGGCAAGGCGTCGTGCGGGGTGGCACGTCAGTACACTGGATCGGCGGGCAAGATCACCAATTGCCAGATTGGCGTATTCGCTTGTTATGTGTCGCGGTATGGCCATGTCTTGATCGACCGTGCGCTCTACCTGCCAAAGGAATGGACGGACAACCGCGTTCGCCTGAAGGCAGCGCATGTGCCGCGCGATGCGGGCTTTGCGACGAAGCCTAAAATCGCGCGTCGCATGATCGCTCGCGCGATCGCCGCAAAGGTGCCGTTCTCGTTCGTTGCGGCGGACAGCGTGTATGGCACGGGAGAGATTGAAACCCTGCTGCGCAAGGCGTGCAAAGGCTATGTTCTGGGTGTTGCGTCCAATCACGTGTTCTATTCCTGGGGCAAGGGGCAGCCTGTCGCCGGCACCGCCTCCGCGATCGCACAGAGCCTTCCCAAGCATGCCTGGCGTCGCCTGTCGTCCGGCGAAGGGACCAAAGGTCCGCGCTGGCACGACTGGGCCTATCTCGAGCTTGCCGATCTCGACGGCAGTGAATACGATGATGACCTTGCCAGGGAATGGACGCGAGGTCTTCTGATCCGCCGCAACATTGCCGACGGCAGCCTGGCATTTTACTCCACGTGGTGCCCTAAGGGCACGTCCATCCAAAAGCTGGTGTTAGTGGAAGGCCATCGCTGGGCCGTCGAGGACAGCTTCGAAACGACCAAGAACGAGCTCGGTCTTGACCACAACGAAACCCGCTCCTGGCATGGCTGGCATCGCCATGTCTCACTCGTCATGCTTGCCTTTGCCATAATGGCCGTTATCCGTTCTCGGGCCAACACCGCGCCCAAAAAAACGCGAACGCGGGCTCGACCGAAGCTTCGTTCTTAATCCGCTGGTCGATCCAGGAAGTCAGGCGCATCGCCATGAAGCTCGCCCAGCGACGCATCTCGCATGCATACTTACTTGCTTGGTCCTCCTGGCGCAGGGCTCATCAAGCCAACGCGCGCAGGGCCCATCTCAAGAAAAAATTGCAACTGTAGTGCTAGGACACCGGGGCTTAAATACGGACAATACCCGCTCACCCGTATTGGCCGAAATAGGCCACTCGCGACTTCAAATCAGGCCACTCTTCACGCGCGCCTCACACGGAATTTAATGGGAATACGCCCGGTGCGAACCCACATCAGAACCTGTGCCGGTTCCCTCAGACTGGCACTTTACCCAGAGTGCGGCCCCAGCTTTCCCCCGGGCTGGGGCCGTTTTCTTGACGTCGGGGCACCCGGTCCGCAGAGGCCATTCCAATCACTTCGGTAAAGCCGATCACGGTGGTGTATATAGGCCCTATAAGGCCAAACCAGTTGCCCACAAAAATATGAGCGCGAAAAGCCAAGGGGATAAGCCGATGATCCAGAACGCTAGGGGTCTTTCCCCTAACCAATTGATCCAATCGATTCGATGCTGATTGAGGCTGTGCAGGTGCATGACGGTTACTCCTTGTTTGGAGTCCAGTCCATGTGGCCCTTATACGCTGCGGGTCGGCCTCGAGTCGATGGGGCTGATCTGGAACTTGCTCGGGCAATGAAAGAGGCCGCCACCATAAACAGACATGCGCATCGGCGGGACATCGACGTCCATTTGGTGCCATGTGGAATTGTTTGCACCGCCGTCAAGCTTTCCGAGCGATCAACTCGACCGGTGCGATGTGGCCACTGGCCACGTTCTGGATCATGTTTTGTATCTTGTCCGGTGCATTCCTGCCCATCAAAAGATGAAGTCCCAGAGGTGGTGGATCGCCTCACGCCTGGAGGGCGCTAACAAATTGTACGGCACCCGCAATCTCGTCTCCGAGCGAACCATCACAGCGACGGACGCAACATTTGAGGTTCGGGAGATCGATCGGGTCGTAGTGGCCGGCCACACCAATTCGGAAGTCGTTTTCGAAATTCTTGCATCGAATGGCAAGCTCTCGTCACAGCAACTCGCTTTGCGAAACGAGTATCTGGAAGGGCTTGCAGCCTACCGAGAGCAGCGATGGGATCATGCGCTCGCAAAATTCAGCGCATCGCTAGAGGCGTTGCCTGGCGACGGGCCATCGATCGCTATGCTCAAACGCATCGAAGGCCTCAAGGCAAACCCGCCGCCTCAAGACTGGGATGGCTCGTGGCACATCGAGAAATAGCAAGGCGGTTCTCCAGGAGTCACTGGCCGAGGGAAAGGAGAGCCCTCCGACAAAGAGCCTCTTTGCTCCCCGGCTGCTCCACTTGAACTCGCGAGTAGGACGACCGATGATGCGTGGAATAGTCCCGACCGCGGCTTCGTGGTCTCAACGCTGAGGGTGTCGTTGGCACGCAAGCGACAGAAGTCCAACACCAAAGCGGGATCGCGGGCGGCTGCACCACCAGAGCCGGCAGCCACACGATCGGAAAGCCCCCTGCTCTCGAAGCGCGCGATCAGGACAGTGCTCGTGCTCGCGTTGACGATCGTCCTCGCTTCCGGTCTCGCCTTTCTTCTTCTGAACACGAGTTGGCCGGTTTCGAATACGCAGAACTATTCCGTCGCAACCTTCGTCGGCAGCCAGACCTGTGCGGGCTGTCATCAGACGGAAGCCAAGCTCTGGAACGCCTCACAGCACAAGGTTGCGATGCAGCACGCCACCGACAAGACGGTGCTCGGCAACTTCAACGACGCCGGCTTCGAACACTATGGCGTGCACTCCCACTTCTTCCGCAAGGACGGGAAATTTCTAGTCGAGACCGACGGACCCAACGGCCAGCTCGCCGTCTACGAGGTGAAATATACTTTCGGCGTCGATCCGTTGCAGCAATATCTGATTGAATTCCCCGACGGCCGTATTCAGGCACTTCCGATCGCCTGGGATAGCCGCCCGCAAGACAAAGGCGGCCAGCGCTGGTTCCACATCTATCCCAATGAGGAGATCAAGCACGACGATGTCCTGCACTGGACCAAGCTTAACCAGAATTGGAATTTCATGTGCGCGGAGTGCCACTCCACGGGCCTGCGCAAGAACTACGATGCCAAGACGGACCGCTTTGCGACAAGCTGGTCAGAAATCAGCGTCGGCTGTGAGGCCTGTCACGGCCAGGGTTCGCGTCACACGGCCTGGGCGCGTGAGCAACAAAGCTGGTGGCCCTTCGGCAAGCGCCAGGACCCCAGCAAGGGACTGCTCGCATTGCTCGACGAGCGTCGCGACGTCACTTGGCCGATCGATCCGCAAACCGGGATCGGCAGGCGGAGCGTCGCGCCAGCCACCCTTCGCAAGGAGGTCGAGACTTGCGGGTTGTGCCACGCGCGGCGCGCCGGCTTCCACGAGGACTGGATGCCAGGCCAGTCGCTATCACAGACCCATGTGGTCGAGCCTCTCGCACGCAACACCTACTATCCCGATGGCCAGATCCGTGACGTCGAAGAGCCGTATAATTATGCGCCGTTCAAACAGGGCAAAATGTTTGCCGCAGGCGTCACCTGCAGCGATTGCCATGAGCCGCACAGCGCAAAGCTTCGAGCGCCCAGCGAAGGCGTCTGCCTGCAATGTCATGCGCCGGACAAGTACGCCGATGTGAGACATCGCCACCACGGCAGCTCCGCGACTGAGCCTACCTGCATCTCGTGCCACATGCAGACGCGCACCTACATGGTCGTCGATCCCCGACATGACCACACCTTTCGCGTCCCGCGACCCGATCTGTCCCTCACACTGGGCACGCCGAACGCATGCAATGATTGTCACCGCGACAAGCCGGCCGAGTGGGCCGCCGCGGCCGTCGAACAATGGTTTGGCCCCAATCGAGAGGGTTTCCAGACCTTTGGGACGGCGTTCCACGCAGTACGCACGGAACAGGCCGATGCCGCAGCCCTTCTCCGCGTCATCGCCGCGGACAAAAATGTTCCGGCCATCGCCCGCGCTAGTGCACTCAGCGAACTCGCTTCCCGGGTCTCGCCCGCGAATATCGGTCTAGCCCGTGCCGGCCTTACCGACCCCGATCCCATGGTGCGGATCGGAGCGCTCGACATGCTGGAAAATCTGCCGGCCGATCGGATTTTGTCTCTTGTATCGCCGCTTCTCACCGATCCCGTACGCGGCGTCCGGATCAGGGCAGCCTCGCTACTCGCAGCCGTCCCAGTCGCAAGACAGCCCCAGGCTGATCGGGCGCGCTTCGATCAGGCTGCAGCGGAATTCATTGCCGCACAACGCGCCAACGCCGAGAGGCCGGAGGCGCGGACCGCGCTTGCAAACTTCCTTGCGCAGCAAGGACAGTCAGCTGAGGCCGAAACGGAATACAAAGCGGCGCTGCGGCTCAGCCCGCTATACACGATCGCCGCCGTCAACCTCACCGATCTCTATCGGCAACTTGGCAGGGACAAGGAGGGTGAGAGCTTGCTGCGTACAGCGATCGCCGCCTCTCCGGGCGATGCCGCCGTCCACCGCGCGCTGGGCCTAACCCTGACGCGGCTAAAGCGACCTGACGAAGCCCTCGCCGAATTCAAGTTGGCAACCGAGTTGGAGCCGGACAGCCCGCAGTATGCCTATATCTATGCCGTCGCACTTCATTCAGGTGGCCGCGCCGAGGAAGCTATAACAGTTCTAAAGGAAGCCCTAAAGAGCCATCCCAACGATCGCGACATCCTTTCCGCGCTTGTTGCATTCAACCGCACGAGCGGCGATGCCGCAGCCGCGCTCACCTATGCGCAGCGCCTCGTCGTCATCACACCAGACGATGTTGGGCTGACGACAATGATCGACGAGCTTCGGCAAGCGACCAAGCGTCCAGCTCAATGACAGCTGGCACGTTGATTTCGTGTCCGGGTACCTGTTTGCGCGAGTGCAGGGCATTGAAGTCGGCGACGCCATCGACGCCGAGGACCACCGCCTCGCCGTCGATCACGAACTTCCGATAGCGGTTCTTGCGCGCCGCCTCGACGCCCCAAGGGTAGCGGTCAGTTCAGTTGTAGCCGCTACGGTTCTCGCCGGTCAGGTCTATGACATGGCGAACGTTCCGCGACTGTACGTGCCAATCTATATATTGGTCCGCACGCCCCTCCCGATGCTCCTCGGCGTCGCCTTGGCAGTCCTGTTCGTTGTACTGCCCAGGCCCGTCGCCGGCGCGAGACGGCAGCATCGCAGGGATATCGCCCTGATAGCCTTGACGTTGATTTTTCCAGTGGCCTGCCAGGTGGCCTTGCACAGACCGGCATTCACCGGATTACGTCATTTCCTGTTCGTCATTCCCCCGCTGGCGATTCTCGCGGGAATTCGGACTCGAACTCGGCGCTGACAGCGTTCGCCGGGTGCGGCCGCCTGGCCGTCGCCAGCGGGCTTGCGGTCGTGACCGCATGTCTCGTCTCGAACGCAGTGACATTGGTCAGGCTGCCCCGTACGAATACCTCTTTTACAATTCCATAGTCGGAGGTCTTGAGGGAGCGTCACGACGCTACGATATGGACTATTGGTTCGGCAGCATGCCCGAGGCCCTCGATCGGCTCGAATCCTATCTGCGCCGTACCGCGCCCGAAGAGGCGAGCCGGCCGCCGCGGATCTATTCCGTTGCGGTTTGCGGTGAACGTCCCCTCATTCGAAGAAAATGTCACGCTTCCGCAACTCCGCTGGGACTTCATGCCGCAGTGGGACCAATCGGACTTCTTCCTCGCGCCGACCCGCATGAATTGCGACAGAGATCTCGATGGCAAGGTAATCGGCACTGTCGAACGACTTGGCGTTGTCATCGCCTATATCAAGGACCGTCGGGCGCTGATCCGTCCGTGGGAAACGGCTGCCCGGTGAGCACGGCCGCGCACGAACCACCCGCAGATGACCGTCTCGAAGCCGGCTGTTTCGCTAACCGTAATCGGTGCGCGTGAATTGCAACTCGATCTGTTTCGCGGTCTGGGCGCTCTGGCAAATCCCCACATCACAACCCTCCTTGGGCTGAAACATGGACCGCAGCTCCTGCTGCCGTTGAAACAGTTTGAACAAGGGGCAGAGCGGGACGAAAGACGGGGTATCAAGACAGGGTATCAGCCCAAGAGGCGTCATAGAACTCCATACAAAACAATACCGTAGGTGCATCCTGCGGCTCCAGCCCGTGGAGCCAATCCCTACTGTTGAAAATCTGCGCTTACGCCATGTTTTTCTATCATGAAGATAGGCACCTCAAGTATATTTCCAGTAGAAATGCGGGCCTAACGTTGTTCGAGCGCTATGGCGGGCAACTGAAAGGGAGGCGCGAGGTGGCCGCGTCAGTGCGCAAACTTGCTTTCTGTGTCGCGGTTGCGACAGGCGCATGCTGGGCGCATTCGGCCCTCGCTCTAGATCCACGTTATCCGGACTGGCCCTGCCAGCAATTGAAGGTGCCAGGTATTTCGATCGCGAGCGTCTGGACCGGTCCGGCGATCGAGCCAACCGACACGGCAAAACCCGTCGATGCGAAGGAAGCCGAATTGGTCTCGCGCCTGGCTGCCCGCCGCACGCCGATGGCGGACGCAAGCAAACTGATCGCGGACTATTTGGTTGGAACTGATAAAGAAAAACAGCAGAAGGCAAAGACGCTTTTCGCAGCCCTGTATGTAACGCTCGACGGCCAGCGCGATCAGGTGATGAACGGGATCGAGCGCTTTTCGCGCAAACAGAAGGCAATGGCCGAGAACATACGCGACGAAACCCAGAAGTTGCGGGAGATACAGGACAAGGGCAGCGCCGATCAAGCACAGAGCGATGAACTTGCGAGCCGGCTTGCGTGGCAGACACGTATTTTCGAGGACCGGCGGAAATCGACATCCTATGTGTGCGACGTGCCCGTCCTGATCGAGAAGCGGTTGTTTGATTTGGGAAAGGCGATCCAGGACGCCTTGAACGCGGGCTCGTCCAATAAATGACGATTTCTGCACGTCGCTCCAACTGACAGGAGCATGATCCGGAAAAGGATGCCCTCCGGCCACGACCCGAAGGGTGGATACCGGTTTTCCCTTAGCTAACAAACGCGGAACGCGTTTGCGCGGAGATCATGCTCAAATAAAGATCTAGTCGCCCGGCCGCGGTTCCGGCGTCGCATCTTTCAGCGGCAGGAGGGCGCCCAGCCAGCCGTCGGTCCCTTCGGGATACCAGGCGACATTCGGATAGCCGAGCGCGAGTGCGCGCTTGGCGGCGTTCCAGGACATCCAGCAATCGGCCACGCAATAGACCACCAATAGCTTGGTGCGATCGCCACGGGTTGCCTTCTCCAGACCTTTTGCGAAATAATCGGCCATGCTGGGCGCGAGTTCGCCATAACCGGTATCGGGTAGCCAGATGCTGTCTGGGATGTTGGAACGCGGCTTGTCGCGCCAAACGGTTCCCTCCGGCAAATTCCGCGGCCGCGGGGCCCGCGGCATCACGTCGACAAAGGATGCCAATCGGCTGCGCCAGATCCGCTCTGCCTCTCCTGTGTGGATGACCTTGGCGCCGCGCAGGGTGGCGGGCGTCGGTGCGCGATAATCCTCGAGGCGATAGCCTTCCGGCTCGGATATTTCTGCCGCGCCGGCCTGCGCGGTCAACGAGATCGCTGCCAACGCGAAGCAAACGGCGGCCCTGATCATGGCTGTTTGGACAGCGTCTCGGCGGTGATCGGCGCGTCGGACTCGTCAAGGATTGGAACGTTGTAGCTGATCAATAGCTTGTTGATTTCGACCTGGTTTTCCTTGATCAGCCGGCTGAGGGTGCGTTTCCATTCCTGGTCCGACGGACGCACGCCCATGCCGATACGAAAGGTCATTTGCGGGCCGGTCTTTTCCTTGAGCAGCGGCACCACGACCAGGGGCGGGTCGGCCTTCCCCGCATAATAGCCCGCCATGGGCCCCCATAGGATGCCGCAATCGATTTCCCCCCGGGTGAGATCGTCCATCATGGCCTGGGCGGAGGAATCGGCGCGGGTGTCGACGAACAGCGGGTACGACTTGGCGCGCGCCAAAAGGCCGTTCATCGCCATGTTCGTGCTGGGCGGCGTTCTTGCGACAACCCCGATGCGCTTGTCCTTCAGTCTGGGGTCGTCAATCGTGATCACATCCTCAAGGCCGCTGCCGCGCTTGGTCACCAGCGCATAGGTGGTGCGGTAGTACGGGATCGTCACCTGCGCCTGATCGTCGCCTTGGGGGAATCCGATGATCACATCGCAACGGTAAGAACCCAGGGTCATCCGGACAAAGCCGGTTGCCTGCGGAAAGTAAGTGTAGCTCAGCTTCTTGCCGAGCTTGGCGGCAAACAGCTCGGCGAGCTTGTTTTCAAAGCCCTCGCCCTTGTCGTTGGAGAACGGCATGTTGCGCGGATCGCCGCAGGCGCGGAACACGTTGGGGTCGACGAGTTCGAGCGAACCGGAATTGGCTCCCTGAGCATGGACCTCAGGCGGCCGCAACGCTACCAGGCCGCACACCAGGATTGCGGCCCCGGACACAACCGTCCGCCATCTTGAGGCCTGGGTCGGCCTCGCCGCGAGCTTCTGGGCGCGCTGCCAAGTCATTTGATGCCCGTGCAACTGGCCTCGGCCTGCTTGGCCGCCTCCGGCTTGTCTTCATGACTGGGCGGGCGGCCGCCCGGAATGGCATCGTTGGCGCGGGCTCGCAGGTAGACGTAGATGTCGTCGATAAAGCACATGACATTCACGTTTGTGGCGAACGCCGGCATCACCTTGTCGTTGGCCGCGTCGACGTTCTTGCGGCCGTTGGTCACGATGTTGACGAAGTCGGAGTAACTCAGCGTCTTCAATGAATTGGCCAATGCCGGCGCGTAACTCGATCCTTCGCCATTGGGGCCGTGGCATACGTGGCAGTCCGAATGATAGCGGCGAAAGCCGGAATACGTGTACCAGTCCACGACCCCATCCGGACTTACCTTGTACGTTGGATTGCCGTCCTTGTCGGCATACTTGCCGTTATCAGATGAAGCGACGGCGGGATCGCCCGCCCCCTCGGCGCGCGCAGCTCCGCAAGCAAGGGCACTCGCCAAAATGACAAGCACGAATTTCCACTCATCGATGTTCACGTCAGCCATCCCGGTACGGCGTTGAAAACAAGATTGGCGCGCATGCGTTCCGCTGCGCGCCAATCTTTTGTTACCTTGGTGCCACGCTTACTGGTTCGGCAACGCAAATACCGTCAACGTTCCGCCCAGCGAGGTGTACTGCGCCAGACCCGCATAGCCACCGACCGCGCCAAGACCCGCCGTATCGACCGTCTTGTCTTTAGTGGGCAACTTGCCCTGGTCGACGGCGCCATGCCAGGCGGCGGCGTTTTCAGGCTGAAGCAGACCGGCCGCCAGGCCGATGCCCGCCCAACCACCGACGCCGGAAAGCACCGCAACATATTGCTTGCCACCGTGCTCGTAGGTCATGACGTTGCCGATGATGCCGGACGGGGTCTTGAACTTGTAAAGTTCTTTTCCCGTCTTGGCGTCTACTGCCTTCAGATAGCCTTCCAGCGTGCCATAGAAGACGACGCCGCCGGCCGTTGCCAGTGCACCACCCCAGGCCGAGAACAGCTCCTTGTTGGACCAAACGATCTTGCCGGTCTTGCCATCCCAGGCGATGAAGTTGCCCATGTTGGTTTCACCCTTGGGCGGAAACATCGCGACTGCGGCGCCGACGTAGGCCTGGCCTGCAGTGTACGATACCTTGTAAGGCTCATAGTCCATGCAGACATGGTTGGTCGGAACATAGAACAACTGGGTGTCGGGGCTGTAGGCGGCCGGTTGCTCGTCCTTGGTGCCGAGCGCAGCCGGACAGATACCCTTCGAGTTGGTGTCTTCACCGTTGTGCTGGGTCGAATACGCGTCGACCACCAGCGGCCGGCCATAGGTCTTCGACGACTTGTCCATGTCGACCTTGGTCGCCCAGTTCACGGTCGGATCGTACTTTTCTGCCACCAGCAATTCGCCGGTTGCCCGATCGAGCGTGTAGCCGAAGCCGTTACGGTCAAAATGCGTCAGCACCTTCCTCGGGGTACCGTTGATGGTCTGATCGGTGAGGATCATCTCATTGACGCCGTCGTAGTCCCATTCATCGTGCGGTGTCATCTGGTAGATCCATTTGACCGCGCCGGTATCGAGATCGCGCGCAAATATCGACATCGACCATCTGTTATCGCCGGGGCGTTGCACCGGGTTCCAGGTCGAGGGGTTACCCGAACCGTAGTAGACGAGGTTCAACGCGGGATCGTAGGAATACCAGCCCCAAGTGGCGCCGCCGCCGATCTTCCACTGATCACCCTGCCAGGTGGACGTCGATGAATCCGGCCCTACTGGCTTGCCGAGCGCCGTCGTCTTGACCGGATCGATCAGCGTGTCCGAGTTTGGCCCTTCCGAGAAGCCGCGCCAGACGAGTTTGCCGTCTTTGATGTTGTAAGCGCTTACCCAGCCGCGGACGCCAAATTCGCCGCCCGAAACGCCAACGAGCACCTTGTCCTTGAACACGAATGGGGCGTCCGTGCCGGACTGGCCTTTGCCGGCCTCGCCGTCCATGACGGACCAGACGACCTTTCCGGTCTTGGCGTCCAGCGCGACAAGAGTGGTGTCGGCCTGATGCAGAAATATCTTGCCGTCGGCGTAGGCGACGCCACGATTGACGGTGTCACAGCACATAATCGGGATGACGTTCGGATCCTGTCTCGGTTCATATTGCCAGAGGATCTTGCCGTCGTTGTTCAAGTCCAGCGCAAAGACGGTATTTGGAAACGGTGCATGGACGTACATCACGTCGCCAACGACCAGCGGGCCGCCTTCGTGACCGCGCAACACGCCGGTCGAGAATGTCCACGCTACCTGCAGCTTGCCGGCATTCGTTGCGTTGATTTGCTTGAGCTTGGAATACCGCGTATTGGCGTTATCCCCTTGCTGCATAACCCATTGCTTTGGATCCTGGGCCCGCTTGTCCAGGTCTTCATCCGCGCGCGCGGGGAAGCCCTGGAGGGCCAACAGGCCGAAGATCGAAGTCGTCGCGATTATCAATTTGTTCATTCGCTTCCTCCCTGGGTTTTTTTGCCTAGAGGGTAGCGGACGCTCCTTGGACCTACTTCCACGGGACGTCGTTCGCCCTCTTTGGATGAATTCTTTCGGCACCGTGTCACAGCCTATGAAGCCAATCACAACGCGTGAATTTGGAGTGCAGCGAACAGTGCCCGCTGGAGTCTTCGAGCAACGGGCTCCCTGTTCACCGTCGCTTATGAAGACTGAAGCAGAAAAAGTTTTAGGTAAATCCTCAATCATAAGCAAGTTATGATTTGTGGCGGATCGATGTTCGAACCGACCGTCTCTTGCGGTGTAATTTCTTGCGCTGCAATACGAACGAAACGATTCTGAGCAAGCGGGAACCTCAAAGCCCGAGGGAATTGTGATGGGCAATAAATTGGCGATCTGCCGAAGCCCGTGGCTTTGCGCGGGAGTTTGGCGTGCCCACTCCAACGGGCGCGCCGGATGGGTGTTGCGCTTCGTGGGCATCATCCTCGGGATGTTTTTCTTCGCGCTGGTTCTGCACGACGGCCACGCCCAACAGCAGGAAGCGACCGCGCCGCTGCCAATCTCTCAGGTCGCGCCCGGCGTCTACGTTCACGTCGGCAATATCGACATGATGAGTGCGGCCAATCAGGGCGACACCGCCAATGTCGGTTTTATTGTCGGCGACGATGCCGTCGCCGTGATCGACACGGGCGGCAGCACGCGCGAAGGCGCGCGTTTCCTCGCCGCCATTCGCGCCATAACGCCGAAGCCGATCCGCTATGTCATCAACACGCATGTTCATCCCGATCACGTCTTCGGCAACGCGGCTTTCGCGCAGAGCGAGACGGTCTTTGTCGGACACCGGAACTTGCCGCGGGCGCTAGCGGCACGCGGCGAATACTATATCAAGGCGTTTCGCACCGTCCTCGGCGAGGCGCTCATCGACGATGTGAAGATTGTGCCGCCAACGCTGCTCGTCGATGGCGAAATACAGATCGACCTCGGCGGACGCCGGTTGACTTTGAAGGCCTGGCCGCCGGCCCATACCGACGCCGACCTGACGGTTTTCGATCATGCGACTTCGACGCTGTTTACCGGCGATCTGCTGTTCGTCGAGCATGTTCCGGTGATCGATGGCAGCATTCGCGGCTTTCTTGCCGACCTCGAGACGTTGCAACGCATTCCGGCCGAGCGCGCCGTTCCCGGGCACGGCCCGATCGTCGGCGATTGGCGCAGCGCCGTCAAAGCCGAGCGCCGCTACCTCGAGAACCTCGCCGGCGAGGTGCGCGGCCTGATTGCCCGCGGAATACCCCTCACCGAGGCGGCAAAGGAGGCTGGGAGAAGCGAGCAAGCGCGGTGGAAATTGTTCGACGAATATGGTTCGCGCAACGTCATCACGACATTTGGCGAACTTGAATGGGAGTGACCGGACCGCGCTGCAGCGCGACTTGCCGCTCGCGCGTTTTTCATATAGTTTTTGCGGCTGTCTCGGCGTGGAAAGGAATTCGACCATGTCGATTTTGTCCAGAGTGACCATCCCCGTCCTGATCGTCCCCGTCCTGATTACGGCGCTGCATTTTGCGGTCGCCCCGGCCGCCTTTGCGCAGAACGCGGCAGCCAGCGCGGATCAGCCTTCCGAAGAAACCTGGAACAGCATCAAGGGCGATATTTTCAAGGACCGCCCCATTCTTGATGGCTCGGGCCTCGTGATGCTCGACGCGCCGCGGCGGGCGGAGGACTCCGCCCTGGTGCCGATCGGCATGCGCGTCAATTTCGCCGACGACGACAAGCGCACGCTGCAATCGCTGACCCTGGTCATTGACGAGAATCCCGCGCCAGTTGCCGGAACGTTCGCGATCGGGCCCCACTCGGGCGTGACGTCGATTTCCACCCGGGTCCGGGTCAACAACTATTCCTACGTTCGCCTTGTTGCCGAGCTCAGCGACGGCAAGCTATACGGCGTCAAGGCTTTCGTGAAGGCGTCGGGGGGATGCTCTGCGCCGACGGCGTCCAATGCCGACGCGACCAAGTCGCTCCTCGGGCAGATGAAGTTCCGCACCTTCCGCATCGACTCCGGCGGACAGCCCGAAGCCCAGTTCATGATGCGCCACCCGCAGAACTCCGGGCTGCAGATGGATCAGGTGACGCGGCTTTACATCCCGCCGTTCTTTGTCGAGAACCTAAAGATCTGGCAGGGCGACGATCTCGTCATGACGATGGAGGGCGGGATCGCAATCTCGGAAGATCCGAATATACGCTTCAACTACAAGTCCAACGGCGCCGCCAATTTTCATGCTGAAGCGCTCGACACGAGCAAGCATCTGTTCAAGGATGAATGGGCGATCGAGAAATCGATGCTATAGCGGCATCGAAGCTATGGTGACACCGCCCCGAAGAGGTCCGGTCAGAAACAGCGTATTTCGGCTTCCGCTTGCGCCCGCCGGAATTCCTGCAACGCAAGCTTTGCTTGTTCGGTAGATCGAAATTCAGAACCGACCGGCCCCGTGACCTGGGACATCGAGAGAATCGTCTCGGCCGTCACGTAACCATCGTACGGAATGATCGATGCGATCACGTCGATCGAGCAGGAACATTTTTGTAAAATTTCCTGAGTTTCACCGTTAGCCTTCATACATCCGAAGACATAGTCTGCGCGCGCCGACGTCGGGTAGTCGTTCAAATCCTCAGCTCTTGCATCGTGGGCTACAACGACAAGCGCGATCGCCAAAACAGCACTCGGCGGAAACACGGCGGGCAGGCGGGCCATCGTCAACGCCCTTCGTTGCCCCGTCGAGCGCGCACAGCGAAGCCCTGAACCGCGCCGATCGCTCCAAAGCGGCGCGGTTCAGGGCTTCTTGCCGTCGGGCCCAAACTGCTTGAGATAGGCGATGACATTGCTGATGTCCTCATCCTTCGGCAAACCGGGGAAGATCATCTTGGTGCCGGGAACCTTGGCGCGCGGATTCTTGAGATATTCCGTCAGCGTCGCTTCGTCCCAGGTAAGGCCTGAATTCTTGTTCGCATCGCTGTAGGAATAGTCCGGATAGGTCCCGGCCTTGCGCCCGACGACGCCGTTTAGTACCGGTCCGACAGCGTCCTTGGCGCCCTCCCCGATCTGGTGGCAGGCCTTGCACTTGAGAAACACCTTCTCGCCGAGACTCGCATCCTGACCGCTTGCAGCCGCGGCCGAACCCAACAGCGCGACGGCAGCGAAAACGTAAACTCGAAGATTTGCCACCGGCCCATCCATGATTTGGCTATTTGTCGCTGGCGAACGCAGCATTGGCTGGAGAACTTTGTCAGGATCAACAATCGAGGTCAAGCTCAGGCCCGCCAGGCGCACGTTGCCATGAAACAAGCCTTTCGTCGTAACGTAACGCGTGACACGCATTGTCAGGAACCTTGCCGCACGAAAGGCGGTAGGTTAAACGGCCAATATCGAGCATAAGAGTCCGCGCGTCCTCTTTCTGGAATGGTCATGACGCCATCCGAACTTGCTCAAACTTTGGCGCTTGAGATCGATTGCGTCAGCCACCGGTATGGCACACGGGTCGCGTTGAAAGATGTCAGTCTGGCCGTCCGGCAGTCGTCGTTTACCGTGCTGTTGGGATTGAACGGGGCCGGGAAATCGACGCTGTTTTCGCTCATCACGCGTCTCTATGCGATCAGATCGGGGCAAATCCGCATTTTCGGCCACGACGTTGCGAAGCAGCCCGGTGCGGCCTTGAGCAAGCTCGGTGTGGTCTTCCAGTCCCGCGCGCTCGATATCGACATTTCGGTGCGGCAGAACCTGTCGTATCACGCCGCGCTGCACGGCATCGCCAGCAAGCGGGCGGGCGAACTCATCGCGCAGGTTCTGGACCGCGTGGCGATGGCCGATCGCAGCACCGATCGCGTCGGCAACCTCTCGATCGGGCAGATGCGGCGGATCGAGATCGCCCGCGCGCTGCTGCACCAGCCCCGCCTGCTTCTGCTGGACGAGCCCACCGTCGGTCTCGACATCAAGGCGCGCGCGGACATTCTCAATCACGTTCGCCGGCTATCGGAAGTGGAAGGCATCGGCGTGCTCTGGGCGACGCATCTCATCGACGAAGCCGGCGCGGGCGACGATGTCGTGGTCCTTCACAAGGGCAGCGTGCTTGCGCATGGCACAGTCGGCGACGTCATCGGCAAATCCGCAAGCGCCGATCTGCGCGACGCGTTCAACCGGCTGACGGGGGTCGCCGACCAGAGCGAACTGGAAGTGGCAGAATGACAACCATCAGCCAAACCACTGGGCGGGAAGGCTTTTCGCTCGCGCAGTATTTCATCTGCCTCAAGGGCATCGTCTGGCGTGAAGCGTTGCGCTTCATCCATCAGCGCGAACGCTTCGTCTCGGCGCTGGTGCGCCCGCTGGTATGGCTTTTCATTTTTGCCGCCGGATTTCGGCAGGTACTCGGCGTCTCGATCATCCCGCCATACGAGACCTATGTGCTTTACGAGGTCTATATCGCGCCCGGATTGGTCGCGATGATACAGCTTTTCAACGGCATGCAATCTTCGCTGACGATGGTCTATGACCGGGAAACCGGGGGAATGCGCACGCTGCTCGTAAGCCCGTTCCCGCGCTGGTGGCTGCTGACATCGAAACTCCTTGCAGGCACGCTGGTATCGATGCTGCAAGCCTATGTTTTCCTGCTGATCGCCTGGTTCTGGGATATCGAGGCGCCCGCGATCGGCTATCTGGCATTGTTGCCCGCGCTGCTGCTCAGCGGATTCATGCTGGGGGCATTGGGAATGCTGATCTCGTCCTTGATCAAGCAGCTTGAGAATTTCGCCGGCGTGATGAACTTCGTCATCTTTCCGATGTTCTTTGCGTCTTCGGCGCTCTACCCGTTATGGCGGGTCAAGGAATCGAGCCCCCTGCTCTACTATGTCTGCGAACTCAACCCCTTCACACATGCAACCGAGCTCATTCGCTTTGCGCTCTATGGACAGGTGAACTGGATCTCGCTCACTGTCGTTCTCGGCTGCACCGCCGCATTCCTGTTCGGCGCGATTTTGGCTTATGATCCGGCCCGCGGCTTTCTGGCTCGCCGCAACGGTGCGGCGGGCTGAAATCAGAAAGTGGCCCTCAGGCCCGCATAAAAGGCGCGCGGCCGCGCCGGACTGAGTGAACGCGGATCCGTAAAAGGCGCGCCGCCATTGGCGAAATTGGGAACGGCGCCGGTATCGAAGAAGGTACCGTAGGTCGCATAGCGATTGTCGAAGATGTTGTCGGCGCGCGCATAGATCTGAAACGTCTTGTCGATCTGATAGGACGCATGCAGGTTGAAGACGGCGTAGGACGGCAGCCTCGGCGCCTGATTGGATTCGTCGCCGACGAAATATTGATCGCTGACATAGAGCACATCGCCTCCGACCTTTAACGCCTCGGTGATGGCATAATCGATGCCGGCCTTGATCCGGTTGCGTGGAATGGCCGGGATTCGATTGCCCGGCAGAATCTGGACGTTGCCGTTGGCGTCCGCAAATGGACTGTTGGAGCCGACCTGCAGCGCGTCAAGAAATCGCGCATCGACCAGCGCATAGCTGGCATAGAGTTGCAGCGCGGTCGACTTGAGATTGACCTCGGCCTCGATGCCCTGGCGGCGGGTCGAACCGACGTTCTGGAAATAGCCGAACCCCTGCAACACCGGACTTGGAATGGCGAGGATGTCGTCGGTGTTGTCGGCGCGGTAGACGCCGAGCTTCCATCCGAGCGTGCCGATATTCAGATCTCTGCTGCCGCGCAGGCCCGCTTCTACGGTGCGGGACACGACTTGCTTCAGCGGCGGATCGGAGACCAGGAATGCGGCGATGATGCAGGGATGGGCGGGATCGGCACAGCCGAGCTCCAATGGGGTCGGCGCGCGATTTGCTTCGGAATAGCCGGCATAGGCTGTCAACCCGGAATTGATCTTGTAGGTTCCGCCGATGATCGGATTGAAACGGCTAAACGAGTCATTGCCGTTCAGCGCCGTGCCGATCTGATCCTGCAAATTGATGTTGGCTACATTGAAGCGGCCACCCCCGGTGATCGCGAACGCGTTGGTGATGTCGAACGTGTCGAGTGCATAGAGTCCGGTATATTGATTGGTGGCACGAAGCGCGACCGGACCGATCGAAACCGGATTGCCGGATTGGCCGAGGAAAATTCCACTGCCGCTGACTACAAAGTTTGGACCGATCGTGCCGAGTTCGGCGCTGGCCGAAAAATTCGTCACGCTTGAATCAAAGCTCGCGCCGACCGCAAAATGATTGTTGTGCCCAATGAGCTGATCGGTATTGGTGGCCTGCAACGAGACGCCGGTCGTGCTCGAATGCGTCGTCGTTCGGTCGAGCTCGCCGAGTGTGGCAGCGGGATCGAACGGGTTGGAGAGCTGGGCCCCGTTCAGCCCGTTGGCCGGCGTGCTGCCGTCGCCGAAGCAGAGCAACATCGGATCGGCCGCGCAGGGCTGAGCGCCGGTCGGATTACCATCCAGAACCTTCTGGTCGAAAACCCGGACATGAGCGACACCGTCGATCGTCCAGTTCGGTGTGACCTCGACTTTCCCCGTCAAATTGACGTATCCGACCCGGTTTTCCGTGGTTTGCGGCGTGGTGTAGGTCGCGCCCCAAAACTGCTGGAGCAACTCGATCGGCGCAGTCGCCGTGGCGCCGAACTTGTTGTCGGCCGCGCCCATATTCAGGTGAAATTCCGACTGATCGTTCTTGACGCCGACGTCGCCATAGAAGCGCCGAACGTCCGATGCCGAGAAATTACGAAAGCCGTCGTCATGCAGTCCCTCAAGCGCGCCGTAGACGGCGACATTGTCGATCTGCTTGCCCCACTGCGCCGAGCTTTGGATGCGCCCGAACGAGCCACCCATCGTATCGATCTCGGCGCCGTGATAGCCAAAACCATCCTTCATCTGCACGTTGACCGCGCCGCCGAGCGCGTTCAAGCCGAACGCGGGGTTGTTGGTCACGACCGTGACCGATTTGATCGCGGCGGTCGGGATCAGGTCCCAGTTCACGGTGTCGCCGAACGCTTCGTTGATGCGGACGCCGTTCTGGTACACCGCAAGTCCTTGCGGCGTGCCCGACACCGGGGATGCGACAAATCCGCGGAATTGCACGTTCGGCTGAAACGGGTTGCCTGCGACCTCGTTGACGATGATGCCCGGCACATATTTCACAAGGGCATCGCCGATGTTCAACGATCCGGTTTGCTTGATTTGGTTGGCATCAACAACATTGACGCTGGCCGGCACCTTGTCGGGGTCGATGCCGGCACCTTGTAACGGCGTCGTCGGATACACCACGAGTCTCGGTATGGCTCGGGATATGCGGGTGGCACTTTCGCTGCGGCCACGTTTGCCGCTCGGCTTCGTTCCGGTCACCACGATCGGCGGCAAGGCCTGAACGGCGCCGGACAGCTCTTGGGCATAAGCAGATCCATTGCAGGCAAATGGGCACAGCGATATCGATACAATCAGCAAATATCGGAAACTCATCGTCTGGTCCCGTTTTGCCCCGGCTGTTCGCCTTTCCGCCGGTTGGGTGCAAGACATTATCGATGCGTGGGAGAAGCTCGGCCAGCGGCAAAAGGTCCGCGGCTTGACTCCTGTTCTTCCCGAAATTTTCGGGAAAAATTCCCGAACCGTACTAGAGGCGCCGCCCAATCGGAACAAGAGCCTCCACAACCACGCCCCCATCGCTGGAACCGACGGTCAGCGTGCCGCCCAATGCCGCGATCCGCTCGCGCATTCCGGTCAGGCCGAGGCCCAATCTGGTATCCGGTTTCAGTCCGCTGCCATTGTCCCGCACACGGACAAGGGCGCAGCCGCGGCCTACGCCTGCAAGCTGCTTTGCCGGTTCAATCGTTACATTGACCGAAGTTGCGCTCGCGTGGCGGAAGACGTTGGTCAGCGCCTCCTGGACGGTGCGGTAGATCGTCAGGTCGGCCGTCTCTCCGGTCTCGCCGAGCGACTGCGAAATCGCCGTCTCGATCATCACCCCCGGATGGGACTCCCGCCATAGGCCCACCAGGGCGCCGATCGCATCGCGAAGACCCAGTTCCGCAAGCCCAATCGGCCGCAGCCGTTCAAGAACCCGCCGGTTGAACTGCTGCAAGGCATTGACCTGTCCCAGGATGGCGTCGCCATGCTTTCGCATCACGCCTGTATCTGGCTCGCGCATGTCCGCAATCCGCATCAGCGAGCTGACATGGGCCCGCAGCGCAAAAAGATACGGCCCCAATTCATCGTGCAGCTCCCGGGCAATCTCCTTGCGCTCGGCGTCCTGCAGCGAGACGGCGCGTTCCGCCAGCTGTCGCCTCTCCTCAACGGCATCTCCCAGAGTTGCCGCAAGATGGTTCAGCTTGGTGCAGATCGCGGCCAATTCAGGCGGACCTCCCGGCGTCACGCGCGTGTCATAGCGGCCGGCCGAAATATTCTTCATCGCTTGCGAAAGCGATTGGATCGGTGCGAGGGCCCGGCTGACCACCATCATCGTGATCAGGAAAAGCGCAGCCGCGATCGCAGAACCGACTTGAAGCTGGGTCACGATCCCGTCCCAGATCTCGTTCATCTCGTCGTTCGGATGCGAGGTGATGACGAGCGATTCCAATTTGCCGTGAATAGAGATCGGGACAGCCACCGCGGTCTTCTCCGGATGGACGAGCGCAACGAACCACGCGGGGACCGAAGACGGCTCGCGGCCGTCGCCGGAACCGTCAGCCGTCGCGGATTTAACCGCACCGTCCTGTCGCGTAATGCTGACGTGACGCAACTGGTTTAGGTCCTGAATAATCCGGCTCAGCCTTGCGTC
Source organism: uncultured Alphaproteobacteria bacterium (assembly GCA_963769365.1). GTDB lineage: Bacteria > Pseudomonadota > Alphaproteobacteria > Rhizobiales > Xanthobacteraceae > Bradyrhizobium. Next base: position 140,340 of record CAVYLU010000005.1, read on the forward strand.
GGGGTCCGGCGTTTCGTTCAGGCTCACCACCAAGGTCCCGATAAATTCGCGGGCCAGTCGTATAACGCTCTGATCTTCGGCCTGAACCCGAGGCCCCGCCTCCCGCACGAGCCGCGCGATGTTGATGACCAGGCCAAGCGTGAGAATGAGCGCCAGAAGCACGTTGAGCCGGGCGCGCAAAGAGAGTTTCTGCCACATAGCACTCGTCCATATCGGCGGCCTGCGCAAGTTCCTGCTCACAAGGAGCGTTGACAGGCAAAAAGGCCAGCTATCTAATTGAACCGTACAGCACTTGCGCCCGAGATGCACAATCCGACGCTGGTGTATCGAGGGCGCGGATGTTGGTGTCGCTCGGTCGTCTGGTGCGATACGACAACCGAGGTCGATCCGGGATTTGGGGCAACGCCGATGCGCGTTCTGATCGTCGACGATCATCCCATCGTGGCTTCGGGTTGCCGTGCGCTGTTCGCAGATGACCGCGATATCGTGATACTGGAAGCCTCGGATGCCGAAAGTGGCGAGCGGGCATTTGTCGCCGAGCCCCCCGACGTGTGCGTTCTCGACATCAATCTGCCGACCGTTTCCGGATTTGAGCTGGCGCGGCGTATTCTTGCGCGCGCCCCGTTCGCGCGCATCATTATGTTCAGCATGAATGACGATCCGGTATTCGCCGCCCGCGCGATCGAGATCGGTGCAAAAGGTTACGTCTCGAAGTCCGGAGATCCATGCGACCTCGTCGAGGCGATCAGGGAAGTCGGAAACGGCGGCGTTTATTTGCCTGCGGCGATGGCGCGAAGCCTTGCCTTCGCTGGGCCGGCCTTCGCCCAGAGCCCACTGTCGAAGTTGACGTCACGCGAGATCGAGATATTGCGCCTGCTCAGCACCGGCAAGAGTCTTTCCGAGATCGCGTGGCTGGTGCAATCCTCCTACAAGACGATTGCCAACACCTCGTCCATCATTCGCCAAAAGCTCGGCCTGCGCTCGGCTTCCGAACTGGTACGCTTCGCGATCGAGACCCGGCTGGTATGACGTCGAAGAGTTAGTGCGCTCCGGCGTCGATCGCCGCCCGAGCCAGCAACGCGCGCATTTCATCGCAAATCGCCCCGACAACGTCTTGGCTGCGCGCAGCTCGCGGCATCGGCAATGCCTCCTCAAGGATGATCCGCGCCGGCCGGTCTGACAGAAAAAACAGCCGATCCGCCATTTCGACGGCTTCGGTCAGATCATGGGTCACGAGCAGCGTTGTTACCTTCGTTCGCGCGGTAAGCGCCAGGAGTTCTTCGCGCAGCCGTTCGGCGCGCGCCTCGTCAAGCGATACGAAAGGCTCGTCGAGCAAGAGAAAATCCGGCCCGACCGCAAATGCGCGGGCGATCGCGGTGCGGCGCGCCAGTCCCAGTGACAGTTCGCCGGGATAGCGGGCGAGATGAGAGCCGAGACCGAGTGTCTCGAAGAGATCGCTGAGATCGACGTTGGCCCGGTCGGCGGGAAGCGCCAGGCGGATATTTTCCTCGACCGTCCGCCAAGGCAGCAGTCGAGGTTCCTGAAATACGATCCCCAGACACCTAGAACCTGGGGTGCGGAGCTGGCCGCGGAAATCCGGATCCAACCCGGCGGCAATTTTGAGAATCGTGGTCTTGCCGCAACCGGAAGGGCCGATTAGCGCGCCAAACGATCCGGCCTCGAGCCGCAGTTCCAGACCCCGAACCACTTCCACCAGCGCGCCATCGGCGGACACAAAGCTCTTGGTCTCGATGCGAAGCTCAAGCGGAGCGGCGTCTCCAGCGGTTTGCGCGTCGTTCAAGCGGTTGCACCACGAGGCTTTCGATGACAAGCATAATCACGATGAAGCAGATCGCATAGCTCAGTATCTTGGCCATGTCGAACAACGAGAAAGCCGACCCCAGGACGAATCCGACCCCGTTGGGACGTCCGATCAACTCGACCACCAGCACGATCTTCCAGACGATGGAGAGACCGGAACGCGAACTTGCCGCGAGATAAGGCGCGAGCTGCGGTGCGACCAGGTGACGTATCCTTGAAGGCCAAGCGAATTGAAAGGCCTTCGCCATTTCATCGAGCTCGGGGTCGAGCGCGCGGGCGCCCTCGCGCACAACGACGACCACGTTGGGCAATTTATTGATGGCCACAGCCAGGATCGCCGCGGTTTCGTTGAGGCCGACCCAGATGTAGGCGAAAATAACGATCACCAGCGCCGGCATGTTGAGGAGCACGACCAGCCACGGATCAGCGTACCGATCGAGGGCCTTCGAGCGTCCCATCGCATAACCGGCGATGGTGCCGAGGACAATTGCGATCGCGAACGAAGCGACCACACGAGCGAGCGTGCAGGCCATCTGGAATGGCAGCTCTCCGGTGCGGATATCGGCCAGGATGGCGGCTCCGATCGTCAACGGACCAGGCAGAAGCCGCGATTGAAGCAGCGTGGCTGCAATGGCCCAGACCCCAATCAGGGCAGTCAGCGAATATATTCTCGGCAACAACGCTGCATCTCCGCGCGGGCCGGTTGGTAGTAAAGGCCGCGATCGAGCTCCCGCGATGGACCTACGAGGTCCGCGCCGCCAATGTTGGCCAGCGCCCTGAACAGCGTGCGGGCGTCCGCTTCTTCTGCGGCGATCGGCCGCTGCGGCATTCCCTCTCGGGTCCGATCACGATAAGCCTTAAACGTCCGATCATCATCCGCGTTCATCAGCGGGCGCAAGGAATCCCACTCCTCGTCGGATCGAAGCATGATGTCATTGGCTTGTTGCGCGGCCGCGATGAAGCGATCGATGGCGCTCTCGTGAGTGGCCGCGAATTGCTCGGAAAACACGTAACCGATGAGGGCGACCGGTTGCTGCAGCCCAAGTGCTGCCTCGGCATCGCGCACGTCGAAGATGCGGCGATGGCCCCTTGTCTCGAGGCTGGCACAAAAATTCCAGAAATTGAGGCTCGCTTCGGCCTCGCCCTGCTGCAATTTTTGAGAGATCAGCGGCGGTGCGCCGTACTCGAGCTTCGCCGCATGCTTGAGATCGATGCCCTGGCGGATCGCGGCCGCCTGGACGATCAACCAGCTTTTGTCGAGCGGACCGCCCGCGATGCCGAGAACACGCCCTTTGAGGTCCTTGATCCCACGGATCGGCGAATCGTCCTTCACCATGATGGCGCCGGCCGCGCTGGAATAGGGATAAAACAGCCATTTGGCCCCGAGCGCGCGTGCACGCGCGGCCCAAAGCCAATCGACGACAGCCAGATCGACCGAACCGCTGTTGAGGGCGAGCTTGCCCGCATCCGGGGATGCAAATTCGCTGATTTTCAGATCGAGCCCGGCATCCTCGGCGAGACCGTGGCGGCGGATCACGTCCAATTGCCAGGCAAATGTGCCGGTCGTTTGCAGGCCTATTCGCAAGGTGTCGGTGGCCCGCGCCGGAACGCTGCCAGCAAGGCAGAGAGCCACGAAAATCTGGAACAGTGTCGCTCGCACGTCGCCATTCACCCTATTAAGCTGCCTGCACTATCTACTCGCCAACGAGATAAGCAAATACCCGCATTTGGGGCATGAGATGGCAATGTCGGCACAGGAGAGTACTATCAACTGCGCCGCCGGTTCCTCCCTTCCCCGTGCGCCAATTCTGGATGCGATGCGGCAAAACCTCGCACAGAGTATGGTCAGTGTTAGTTGCGCCGGCTTCCACGGCAATAGCGCGTCGGAGTGATGGAGCTTTGGATTGAACGAATGCCTCGCAACCGCCGCCGGTACACAACGACCTGCTTCGGCGACGAAGCACGGGCGAATGGCGCAATCCTTCCTGCTGCTCGTTCTTGCACTTATGCCCGGCGCCGCCCGGACCGAAACAATCGATACCGAACATCTGTTCGCCTTCACCATCGGAAGCGACGTTGGAGAGATCGGCGAAAAGGAGGTTGAGGGATCGGCAACGGGCCGATTCTCGAAGCGCACGGGAACGTACGTTGCCGGCACCTCTACGCTGTCGGTGGAGTACGTGCCGATGCCTAACCTGCGAACCGAATTGACCGGCGTCGTAAACTCCTACGACATATCAGGCGTGAGCGGCCTCGCCGATCAACACTACACCGCATTCGGAGGGCTGGCCGCCGACTTCCGCTACCGGCTGCTCAATCGCGCGACCGCCCCGTTCGGTTTTGCCGTCGGCGCCGAGCCGCGTTGGGGCCGCTCCGATGAAGTGACCGGCGAACCCGCCCACCAGTATGGCGTCGACTTCGTCGCTGCCGCTGATTGGGAGGTCGTTCCCAACCGGGTCGTTGCGGCATTTAACCTGCTTTACCAGCCCGAAACCACGCGCTCGAAGCTGACCGGCACGTGGTCGCAGGATTCCACGGCCGGAGTTGCCATGGCCGTGATGGCGCAGGTTCGTTCGGGGATTTTTGTCGGCGCGGAAGCGCGCTATTTGCGCGTTTATGACGGACCCGGGTTCGATAACCTCGCCGGCCAAGGCTTCTTCGTCGGTCCGACGATCTACTTCAAGCTCTCCCAGCGTGCCTGGCTCACCGTCGCCTGGAGCGCGCAAGTCGCGGGCCACGCTACAGCCGCCGTTGGTGCGCTCGATGTGGTCAATTTCGAACGCCAGCAGGCGCGGGTCCTGTTCGGCATAAATTTTTGAGCCGGCGCCGGCATAGGCCGCGGTTATTTCGCGCAGCCCTTGAGCTCTTTCTCCTCAATGATGAAAATCGCACCCGCCTTGACCTGAACGTTCGGGACAATACAGGTGCGCCCGCTCTTGTCGACAAATTTGACGTCATGAATACCAGCGGCGGTGTCGGTAATCTTCAGCCGCTCATCATGATCGACCGTGTGATCGCGATCGTTGTCGGCCTGATTGCGGCCCCACTCGTTCTTGCCGGGCGGCGAAAGCTGCAGTGAAGTGATGGTATTGGCGGTCAAGTTCCAGAATTGGGTGTCCTTTGGCCAAGCGCCCACCGGAATAAACGCCAACAGGAAGGCTATCAGAGCCATCGCTCTCGCCATTTTCGTGCTCCTCCCAAATGTCGCTGCGCTGCATCTTTCCGGCAGTGCCGGAAGGCATGCTACTATGCGCGGCGGTCGTGGCAAATTGTCTGCGTACGGTTGAGAACGATGATGTCCCAGGGAGCGTCGGCCCGAATTGCGGCTGTTGTTTGCGGTATCGTGGGCTGGGCCGGCGGCGCCACAGCCGCTCCAGCCACGGCCATCTTTCCGTTTGAGATTTACGACACCAGCGGCGAGGCTCCGCAATCCGACCGCACCGAGAGGCTAGCGATGGCGACGCGAGTCCTGTCGGAAACGTTGGAAAAGACCGGGCGTTATTCGCTCGTCGATCTCGGGCCATTCGGCACCGAGGTCGCCGCAACAGCACCGCGCTACCGATGCGGCAATTGCTTTCTCGCTGTCGCCCGCAAGGCCGGCGCGGCATATGCCGTCGTGCCGGTGGTGCACAAAGTATCGTCACTGATTTCTTCGATGGACATCTGGATCCTTGACGCCACCAGCGGAGCCGGCGTTGCGCACCTGGGTGGTCAGATCCGCGGCGACACCGCAGAGGCTTACGAACACGGGGTGCGCTTCCTGGTCCGGAACAGGCTGCCGGCCGATGATCCCCCGCCTGATGGCGCGCAGATTAAATAGTCAATTGCGGCTGGTCGCGCGCCCGGTCAGGCAGCCAGCCGCGCGGCATGCCAGCGCAAGTGATCTTCCATGAAGGTCGATATAAAATAATAGCTGTGGTCATAGCCGGCCTGACGGCGCAGGAGCAGTGGGATAGCGGCCTGCGAACACGCACGCTCGAGAAGTTCGGGGCGAAGCTGTTCGGTCAAAAATGGGTCGGCGTCGCCGTAGTCGACCAAGAGATCGGAAAACCGTGCACCGTCCTCGATAAGGGCGACGGTATCGTGCTTGCGCCAGGCCGCGCGGTCATTGCCCAGATATCCGCCCAATGCCTTGATGCCCCACGGCACCTGCGACGGCGCGACAACAGGCGAAAAGGCGCTTGCCGCGCGATAGCGATCGGGATGCCGCAAGGCAATCGTGAGCGCGCCATGGCCGCCCATCGAATGCCCGAAGATCGATTGACGTTTGGGATCGACGGGAAAGTGCCTGGCGACCAACGCGGGAAGCTCTTCCGTCACATAGCTCCACATGCGGTAATTTTGCGCAAATGGCGGCTCGATGGCGTCGACATAAAAGCCGGCGCCAAGCCCGAAATCATAGGCGCCGGCGGGATCGCCGGGCACGTCTTCGCCGCGCGGGCTGGTGTCCGGCGCAGCAAGGACCAGTCCGAGGTCGGCGCAGGCCTTCCGAAACTCGCCCTTCTCCGTCACATTGGCGTGGGTGCAGGTCAGGCCTGACAGATACCAAACAATCGGCAGCTTCACGCCGGCCTGATGCGCCGGGACATAGACCGAAAAGGTCATGGGCGTCTTCGTTTCGCGGCTGGCATGCCTGTAAACACCCTGCACGCCGCCATGCGAGCGGTTCAGCGACACGGTCTCAATGGTCATGGCTTCTCGGCTCCGGCGCCGCAGCGACGCGAAGATCGTCAGATATCGGACACGATCGCGGCTCCGCCGGCCGTTGTTGCTACCGGCGGAGCTCGCAACGGATTGGCCGCGTCAGGCCGCTGCCGCTGTCTTAGATTTCGCCACATGGGTGGCGATCGCATCCATCAGCGCCGGCGACAGGCAGTCGTACGGCTCGAGCCCGAGCTGCTTGAGATGCGACCTGATCCCGTCCATCTCGGAGGGACTGACGCCGGACTCGATCACCGAAGATACGAATGCCGCAAATCCCGGAGCCGCCCAGCCGCCTTCGGTGAAAAGCTCCGGGTGGATGAAATCCAGACCGTGGAACGGATGCCCTTTGTTTTCGATGCGGCCGTACATATGGGTGCCGCAAACCTTGCAGGCGTAGCGCTGGATCGCCGCGGACGTGTCAACGATCTGGAGCTTGTCGCCGTTTTCGAGAACGGTCACGTTGTCGCGCGGCACAACGGCCACGACCGAAAAGGCAGCGCCCTCGGGTTTCCAGCATTTGGTGCAGCCGCAGGCATGGTTGTGGGCGACGTCGCCCTTGATGCCGACCTTGACCGGCCGGTCCTTGCATTTGCAGACGAGCGTGCCGCCAGCGAAGCTGCCGGTGCCCTTCTTGACGCCGTTGTCAACCGATGGGTGGATATGAACATTCATGGCGTATCCTCCTTGTGTTTGACGTTTTTGGTTTAGAACGCGACTTAGAACACGACGACCGAACGGATCGACTTGCCTTCATGCATCAGGTCGAATCCCTTGTTGATCTCCTCGAGCTTGAGGACATGGGTGATCATCGGATCGATCTGAATCTTGCCATTCATATACCAGTCGACGATTTTGGGCACGTCGGTACGGCCCCGGGCGCCGCCGAACGCCGTGCCCTTCCAGACCCGACCAGTCACGAGCTGGAATGGCCGCGTGGCGATCTCCTTGCCGGCTTCCGCCACGCCGATGATGACCGATACGCCCCAGCCGCGATGGCAGGCTTCCAGCGCCTGGCGCATCACATTGGTGTTGCCGGTGCAGTCGAAGGTGAAATCGGCGCCCCCATCGGTCAGCGTGACCAGATGCTGGACGATATCGCCGCCGATCTTGGTCGGGTTGACGAAATGCGTCATGCCGAAGCGGCGGCCCCATGCGTCCTTGGAATCGTTGACGTCAACGCCGATGATCTTGTCGGCGCCCACCATCTTGGCACCCTGGATGACGTTGAGCCCGATGCCACCGAGGCCGAACACGACGACGTTGGCACCCGGTGTGACCTTGGCTGTATTGACCACCGCGCCGACGCCCGTGGTCACCCCGCAGCCGATGTAGCAGCTCTTGTCGAAGGGAGCATCTTCACGGATCTTGGCGACCGCGATCTCCGGCAGCACCGTAAAATTCGAGAACGTCGAGCAGCCCATGTAATGGAAAATGGTCTGACCCTTAAGGCTGAAGCGCGAGGTAGCGTCGGGCATCAGGCCCTTGCCTTGCGTGGCGCGGATCGCGGTGCACAGGTTGGTCTTTTGGCTGAGGCAGCTTTTGCACTGGCGGCATTCCGGCGTGTAGAGCGGGATCACATGATCGCCGGGTTTGACCGAGGTGACGCCCTGCCCCACCTCGCGGACGATGCCGGCCCCCTCGTGCCCGAGGATCGAAGGGAAGATTCCTTCGCTGTCGAAACCGTCGAGCGTGTAGGCGTCGGTATGGCAAATTCCGGTCGCCTTGATCTCGACAAGGACTTCGCCCGCCTTGGGACCATCCAGGTCGAGTTCGACGATTTCAAGCGGCTTCTTGGCCTGGAACGCGACTGCGGCGCGTGTCTTCATATACCGTTCCTCCACTCAATTTTTTTTCTTGAGCCCGGATTAGTTACGGTTTTTTGAAAGTCCTCGACCGTCTGGAAAGTTGAGCGTCGACTAAGTGACAAGCCGTCGTGTTACGCGCCAGCGTCAGGGATAAAACGCAAAAATCCAGGCCATGCTATGTTATCTTTTGGAAACATTGCACGCTCGCGTTCAATGTCAAGGCCGGTGATTTCGCAAGTAGTGATTTCGCAAGTCTTGCATCCCTGCGAGGAATTGAAATGCAGCGATCGCGATGAGGCTTGCGGTCCAACGGTTTTGACTGAAGTTGCAATGCGGCAGAGCCGTCGGCTCGCCAACTGCTCAGGGTATGATGATGCAACGCGCTATCTTTATGTCCCGCAACGGCCTGCCCACGGCGCTCTCGGCGACCGATGTGGGAACCATTGGTGGAGTGGAGGACAAAATTCTGCCGAAATTGAAACATGCCGACCAATTCGGCGTATTGTACTAGAATGACGCTTTGAACGCGAAGGACACAAGGGAATGATTGAAATCATCCTGACCGTCTGTGCCATCGCCAATCCGGCGAATTGCGAAGAAAAGTATCTTCAGTTCGGCTGGGACGGTTCGCTGCGCCAATGCATGATGGCGGCACAGCCCTATATCGCCGAGTGGATCGGCAGACACCCAGAATGGGTCACTAGGAAGTGGAGCTGCGACTATCCAGGCCACGAGAAGCGGCGGATTTGATGCCGCCCAGGCAGGCGTACAACGCGGCGATCAGTTCGGACCGAAGGCAATGCCCCAAGGCAATTCGCCCACTTGAATGGATTTGATCACCCGCAGCGACGCCACGTCGATGACCGAGACGTCATTCGAGACGCCATTGGCGACCAGCAAATATTTCTCGTCGGGTGTAAAGGCGCCGTGCCAAACCCGCTGTCCAACCAAGAGATATTTCAGGACGGCATGGGTGACGCCGTCAATTACCGCGACGCGGTTGGCAGGCCCCAGATCGACGAAGCCGAGCTTGCCGTCCTTGGTGATATTGATCCCGACCGGCTGGATCGCCTCCGACCGCAGGCCCGGGATTTCGAACGTCACGGTTTGTTTGAGCTGTCGTGTTGCCGGATCGATGATAGCAAGCGTACCGCCGATCTCTGAGGTCACCCACAGCTCCGACCCGTCGGACTTGTAGGCCGAGAAGCGCGGCCGGGAACCGACGAGCAAATTGCCGATGATTTCGCGGTTAGCCGTGTCGATAAAATGGACCATGCTGGTGGTCTCGGACGTGCAGATCAACACCTTGGAATCCGGGCTGACCGCCATGCCCTCGGGTTCGGTTCCGACCAATACCTGGCCGAGGGCCGCGCGTTTCTCGACATCGATGACCGTCACCATCGCGTCGTTCTCGTTGGCGACGTAGAGAAGCTTGCCGGCCGGGTCGAGCGTAAATTGTTCGGGATCGGCACCGGACGGCAGCTCACCAGCGTCGTTGCGGGTCTTGGTGTCGAAGACCTGGATCACGTCATCGTCACCGAGTGCGACGAAGACAAATTTGCCGTCCCGGCTGACTTCGATGCCGCGCGGCCGCTGCCCTGTCTTGATGGTTGCAACCGTCTCCATCTTGTCGGTGTCGATAACCGAGATCGTATTGCCTTTCTCGTTGGAAACATACGCGAGGAAGGCCTGTGCGGGATCGAACGCAAGCAGCAACCCAAGCAATGAAAGGCCGAACACTGCGATCCTACGCCGATCGGACATGTGGCATTCTCCAACCTTGTCAGGTCCAGCCTGGTGTACTGAACCGCATCTGGCATTCCTTGCGTCAGACAGTAGATAGAGTAGCCTGAAAGCTCAAACAGGACGAACCGGAGGCGACGTTGCGCCGCGATCGGCCATTTGGGGCGTCCAACTATTGCAAGGAGGCTTGATTTGATCCGCCTTCTGATTTCTGTCCTCGCGCTCATTGGGTTTTGCGAAGCCGGCATTTCCGAGCAGCAGATGGAAATCAAAATCGGCTACCTCCGTCAGGCGCCATCAAGGATCAGGATCTCGCTGATCGATGTTCCTGCCGCCAATGACGGCCTTGCCGGGGCGCAATTGGCGGCCGAGGACGATAATGCCACGGGCCGCTTCCTCAATCAGCGCTACACGCTGATCGACAAATTGCTCGGCGAAAATGATGACCCCGTGGCGGCGATGCAGGGGCTCGCCGACCAAGGGGTGTCATTTATCGTGACGAGCCTTGACGCCGATCGGCTCTTGAAAATCGCGGATGCCGGTAAAGCGCGCGGCGAGACCCTGATCAACGCATTAGCGCTGGATGAACGGCTGCGGGAGCAGGACTGCCGGGCCAATGTTTTTCATGTTGCCCCCACGCGTTCCATGCTCGCCGATGCGCTCGCGCAATATCTGGTCTGGAAGAAGTGGCGCAAATGGATGCTGCTGTCAGGTTCGCACGAAAGCGACGGGTTGTTCGCAGAGGCACTCCGCCATGCTGCGATGCGGTTCGGCGCCAAGATCGTCGAGGAGCGGGTATTCAAGGACACCGGGGGGGCGCGGCGCACCGACAGCGGGGTCGCCGAGATTCAGCAGCAAATGCCGATAGTGACGCAAAGCGCGCCCGATCACGATGTGCTGGTTGCGGCGGACGAGAGCGAGGTTTTTGCTGGCTATCTGCCTTACCGGACGTGGGACCCTCGCCCGGTTGCCGGTTCGGCTGGATTGGTGCCCACCACGTGGGACGCCGCGTTCGATCAATGGGGCGCCGTGCAGTTGCAGAACCGCTTCACGAAGAAGTTCCAGCGATCCATGACGGCACATGACATGCAGGTCTGGACGGCGGTACGCATGATCGGCGAAGCGGCGAGCCGAACCGGCTCTGACGATTCCGGCAAGATGCTCGCCTACATGAAAGGCCCGGACTTCTCGGTTGCGGCCTTTAAGGGACAGAAGCTCACCATTCGCGACTGGAACTTGCAACTTCGGCAGCCGATCCTGCTGTTTGACGGCAGGAACACTGTATCGGTATCACCTCAGGAAGGGTTTCTTCATCAGGTATCAACGCTTGATACGCTCGGTCTGGATCGCCCCGAGACTAAATGCAAACTCAAATGAAGGCACCGCAGCAGCGATTTTTGTCGTCGCGGATCATTCGCTAATGCGCTCTCGGGGATCGTGTTTTGCCCACTGCGCCATTGGATCACGCCCACCGCGATGGTTTATGCCATCGCTTCGCCATCTTGGTGGGCACGATCTCAAAACGGCGAGCGCACAATGTCTACTTGCGCCGTTGCAACGGCAGTCCTATCGTTGTCGCGCGCGGTTACCTGTCGTTCCGCGCAAAAGGAGATCAAAAATGACTTGGAAAACTCCAAAAATCGTGGAAGTTCCGGTGGGGATGGAAATCAACATGTACGCCTGCGCGGCTCGCAAATAGCTCGTTGCGATAACCACCGCATTCGGCGGAGATGGACCGTCGTTGCGGTGTCGTGTCCAAAAAGGACGACTGCAATTTAAGGACGACTGCTTAAGGACGGCTGCATTTTGCGGACCACCTCCGTGCCCGCGGTCATCGGCTTCCCCGCGTCTCCAGCTTCGTCGTGCGTTCCTCCGGCTGTTCTCGTGCCTCGTCCTCCATTCATTGGCGGGCGGGGCATTATGAATGCTGCCGCCAAAAGATTATGACTTCCGAGTGCAGCCGCCAAGGCAAGCACGCTTTCAACAAATGCAAGCCCGGAGGATTCTCGATGATATCACGACGCACCGTTCTACATACCTTGGCCGCCGCGACGTTGGTCGGCAGCAGCCTCCCCGCGTTCGGAAAATCGAGCCGCTCCGGTCCAGTGCAAATGCTGGATACGGATAACGACGGCACCGTCGATCTGGCGGAGGCCAAGAAAGCAGCCTCAGCGTTGTTCGATAGATTGGACCGCGATCATGACGGCACGCTCGATCGGCGCGAGCTTGCCGGCAGATTGACCGCGAAAGAGTTGGCCGCTGCCGATCCCGATCACGACGGAACGCTGACCAAGGACGAATATCTGGCTGTCGTCGAGCAGCGTTTTAATACAGCGAATTTGGACAATGACGGCACGCTGGATGCGAGGGAATTAACCAGCAAAGCCGGTCAGAAACTGATGCGCCTGCTAAAATAAGCTAGCGCTTGTTTCGCCTCGATCGCGACGTAACGCTTGCGGCGCCCCATGGGCGCGAGATTGCTTGTCTTATCGTCTGATCAGAGCAATCAGCGAAGCGACGCAAAAGCACGGAAAGAAAGCTAGTCATCATCATGGCCACAGGATGCAGGCCAATAGATCGAAAACAAGCTATCCGGGCCCTTCCGGTTACGCGCCGAGTGAACCCAGAGGTATCACCGATATCGTCACTCAAGGTGGTGGCGGTGGCTACTAAGTCCAAGTAAGTTCGATTGGAGGGCTTGCGGCCGATGGCTTGTTCGCCGCGTGGTAGCCTGCCGCCATCCAGGCGTCGAGCGCTGACCGCGACGCATCGCATGGCGTCTTTGCCCGCCCGCGACACCCGATAAGATCCTGCTCTCGGGGCGACGGACATTGCTGGATCACAGTTGCGGAGTAACGAGAGTCACGGACGCGATGCGGTTGCTCTTTCCCAAACAGCCTCAAACTCGGCCTGCGTGATCTCCTTGCCGAGAAAGCCGGCGTTCTCGTTGATCTCTTCAAGAGGAGGAATGGCTGATCCGGCATGTAGTAGCGCCAATCTGGTCTCGCATAGCTGTAGGCTTTCAGCGAGCCATCGCGAAACTTTCACACACAACGTATGGACCAGCGCAACGCATCCAACTCATCATACCACTCCACGGCCTCCTCCTCTGGCGCGTCGACCCAGATACCGTGGAAGTAACTTGCAGGCGGCCCAAGCTCTGGAGCTTCCGGCAGCAGACCGCTTGATTTGTTTTCGTCTGTCATTGCGATACCGGTCAGAGTGCGGGCCTCGACGAGTTGTTCGCACGTCGCAAGCGTCGAACTTGCGAACGCGGTGCTAGAAAGCTCTAAACTCGACCAAATCAACGTTGCAACGGTTGGAGTGAGCTACCACTTCGGCCAGGCGGCAACTCTCAGACAGAAACTTATGCATCATGGGCGTTGAGATCGAGCTTGAAACCATGGCTTTAGCATTGCGTGCGCGAGGGTTTCACGTGGTTTACCCCTCATTCCATGGTTCACTACTCGTAGCGGCAAGGCCGTATCCGGAGGATACAAACGGCATCCGTGTGTACCGCCGAAGTGTTCACATTACGCGTCGATCCGTTTCTTGGTCCACATTCGTGGGCGGCATCGAACTTGACGAGCATTCTTCGGCAGACGAAGTACAGACTTCTGTGTGTGGCCTGATGGAAGGCTCTGACGAAGACTATGGAAAAAAGTGAGCGCGGGTGGGCGGTCGCCGCGGCCGGCCCATAACAAGGACTTCGTGCCGTGGCAGGATTGGCTATGCCTTCACGGCGTGACGACCCAGATCTCATGGGTGCCGAAGCCATCCGATCAGTTGACGATCAGAACGGCGCTATACTTCGTCAGACATTGAGAAATTTCGAAGGCCTCCAAAGCCGCCGATCTTTATCCGCAGCATTTCCACAGCCTCACAAGACGAAAATCTGAACGACTGAACAATGACTTGCGGCGCACAAATTCACAGCCTTCGATGATGTCAATTCTGTGTAACTGAAATGACACCGCCTGCAGTCGACGCGCCAGGCGGCGTCAGTTCCGCGACTGCTCGAATGCCGCCCGGCAGGCGTCGCTCAAGCTCGGCTTGTTCCGCCGCAGGCAGGCCGTAATGGCGCGGACGTTCGGAATTTCGCCAGCGCAGAGCCGATAAACATCCGGCGTGCAGGCCTTTCGCTGCTCGGGCGTGCCGAGCGCAAACGCCGAACCGATCGAAAACAGCGTGAGCATCAGGCCAAGCGCCACGGCAGCGCGGCGAATGAGCTCGAAGGATCGGGCAAATCTTGCGTCCATGGCAGTGTTCCCTCATCTCGCGGCGCTGTCGGCAACACCACGTCTGCACCGCCCAATACGCGAACCGTCCCCACGCAAATGTGATTCTTCTCACACTTGCTACGCCGACTAACCGCCTATTTCTCCGGCGAGAAATTGCGAGGAACTGAAAGAGATCAGTAACCAATTAGGCCGCGATCGCCGGATCGGTAAAATTCGAATGATTTGCGCAATCGGAAAACAAAGGGATTTTGCGACCGTGCTCTTCGGAAAGTGGGAGAGCGCCATGAGCGAAGTCGAATTCGACCGATTGCTGGATGCCGTGCGAGCAGCCGTTGCGCCCGTTCCGGACGAGGATTTCGCGCAAAAGCCGATGTTCGGCAGTGTGACGCCCAAGGCCGCCAACGACAACCAGATGGCCTGGCCGCTGATCCCGTTCCCCGATGGCTGGTACGCCGCCGGCTGACTTGGCTGGAACTTTCGACGGTCTTTTAAATCACCCGCCAAGCGCCAAAGTCGATCCGCCTAGAACTTCACGCGCTGAACTATTGGCGCGTCTACCTCTCGGTCCCAATTGCTGTAAAGGAGCCGGTCGACCGCGAGGATCACCCCCAACACCATGACGTAACTGAGGATCAGCAGCGCGACCACGAAGAATGCGATATTACGCCAGGTGAAATTTTCGAGCACTTTGCCGGAACCCCCCGCAGGAAATCCGGCCTATAACTCCCATTCCGTCGATTTGGTTCCGATGCCTGTCCAGTGCCCGCACGACGCGATGCGCGCCAACATCGTCGGGTTGTTGGTAGGCTTCCCCGAAACCTCACTCTTCATCGACGGGGATTTGGGACCGACTGCGATCAGCCGCTAACTATTTGATTTTATTGATGGAGGCCACGACCAGAATTGAACTGGTGTAAACGTTTTGCAGTTCTCGTGAGGCAGTACCGAGTAGTCAGCGCTCATCCCGAAATGATTGATCTTATTCGGTTTTAGGATACGCCTCAAACCAACTAATACCTTCCAATCTCAACCAATATTCGCGAGTTGGGTAGCAAAAATGGTAGCAGGCCAGCGAACGATCTCTACCAATAGAGGTTGGTAGTTCGTCGCGTCTCGTACCACCGGGCGCGACAATCTCGCAAAGGACGGCCTCGGCACATCCAGCCCCCGCCGGGGCCGTTCGCTTGTGAGCCGTGCGAACTGGCGAACCTGACGGAAGCGAGATTGAACCACTCAAAAGAGGAAATGGATATGCGCCAGATCATTGGAGCCGCGGCATTTATCGCTATTGCTCTTACCGCCGCGCCAGCAACCGCCCAAGATTATCCTTACTGCCTGCAAGGCCGAGATTGGGGCTACCCGGGCAATTGTCAATTTACCTACTACTGGCAATGCGAAGCCACAGCTTCTGGGACTTTTTCGTATTGTGGTACAAACCCCCGTTTTGCATATGGAAGGCAGCCGCGTTTTGCATATGGATGGCAGCCGCAACGTCGGCGTGCATATCAGGGGTGGTAAGCCGCGCCGACCGCTGACGCCGGGCTGGGCCATCTGGCCGCCTGGATCGCCGGCGACGCTTGGCCGCGATAGCCCCTGCACGAGCCTAGGAAGGCCCGCTGGTGCGGCGATTTGTCCCATGCCTGATACTCTGGCGTCTAAGAGCGAGCTTCCATGACCGAGCAATCAAATAACGGGGGCCGCGCTGGTGCGAACCTCTCGCCGCGAACCATATGGCTGCTCATAGCTGTTGCCGCAGCTGCGATGATCGGCGTCTTCGCATCCATGGCTACTTCGCTTGCAATCCGTGACCTGCAGGCGTCGCAATACCAAGTCATCGACCAACTGAAAGCCCTTCAGGAAGCGATCGCCGCGCTGAACGCCGCCAGCGCTCACCAGCAGATTTCTCCTCCGCCCGCGCCCGCGCCAGCCCCCACAGGGCAGAAACGCGGCACTCGATAACTCGGCACCGGCCTTCCTGTGGCCCCTAGGAGACTCCCTGGTGCGGGTTTGGCTGGCGGGCCCGGAGTTGCCGGTCGATCCCGGCCACCTCATGGGCGTCCGATGCTGATTCCCCGCGGCGCCGTTTCGGACCTTTAGAGCTCCGAGCGCGTTAAGGCCGTAGTGCCGGGGCAGGACCGCGAACCCGGAGGTGGGTATGCGCGACATCCCTCTGGACCTTCAAAGAAAATTCGAGCAGCGGTGGGCCGCCAGATTTGGGCGGCCGGTTCCAACGGGCGGCGCCTCAAAGGCATCGGCCTGAAGGCGAGAGTCAACAGGTTGCCGCGCCCGCCAAAGCCAATAGAAAAACCCGCCGGGCTAAGCCGACGGGCTTCAGGTCTGCCCCGGCGGTGTGAAACGAACAGGGTCGCTCGGCACGAAGCTGGACGGCCCTGAATGTGGCGGCGTGGGACCGACCCTCGCCGCGCCAGCCCAACGCCCAACACTCTGCCGTGAACGAAACTCTTTGCCTGAGATCGCGAAGCCTTCCTGAAACAAAGCCGTCCTACCTTTCTTCTTAGCCACACCCATAAGGGAGGACGGAATGCGTTCTCTGGTTTTCGGCGCCATTTTAGTTGCAGTCGCCGCTGTAGGGTTTCACACCCTGATCTCGGCCTCACTTGCTGCTGCTCGGGATGCCAAGGCAGCGACATTTTCCCAACGATTTGCTCCGGTGCTTAAGCCCGCAGCGGCCAATTAACCGAAGCGCGGGACCGAAGCCCCGCGTCCCTATTCTGGTGCTCGATTGTCGGTGGAAGTCAGCTTCCCGCAGTGGCACCTAAAGATACAGAGGATGCGGCCGTCCTTCGGATTTGCCATGCTGACGAAAAGCTCAGCCTTGGCGCGACAATGGCCGCAGCGGACGACCTCTCCCCGCTGATCAATTGAAATCGTATTCGTGAAGGGCATGGGCCTACCAGGTCGCAAAAAAGCCCCGCCGACGTAAGCCGCCGGCGGGTTCAGTTCAAACTTGCGGCAGTCCTCCCGCCGCGCCGTCAGATTTACTGCGGACCAGTTAAGGAAGGCTTGGGCCAATCCGTGGCTGCGCCAGGGCCCCTGCACGAGTCTAGGAAGGCCGCTGGTGAGTCGGATTGCTGCGGGCTTTATGGGTGCCGGTCGATCGGTGCCGCCTCATGGCTCGCCAGCGTGGTAAGCTGGCCTATGGTCATTAGGGTTTCACAGCGACATCGCAGGAGGCACAGTGGAAGATGATGCTGTGCTCTAGCTGAATAACCTTAAAGCCTGCTGGGACCAACTCTGCTTCGATGTCCCCCGATTGGTCGTCCGTTTGCGAAAGCTCAGCTCGGCCGGTCTTTTGACAGTTTGGGCACACAAGATCTTCAGTCCAGTGCTCACGCATCGCCGAAATATGCGCCCCAGAGTCAGGCATTTTTCGGCCCGTAACTGTGCCACAATAAAACTGATCCAGAAGAGTCCGCCCGCCGAACGTTTGCACGCTAGCGGGCGGGGTGGTTGTCAGGGTGCCAAGCGGCGAACGGTCCGCAGCAAGCCACGAAGGTTGCCGGTGAGCATCCAATCGCAGTCGACGCGGTGGCGCCGCGCGAAGCGGGCCGGCCGGCCTAGTTTGACCGGCGAGATTGATAGCCCTGCACGACTTTAGGACGGCCGCTGGGTGCGGGTTTCGGCGGCAGGCTGTCAGGTTGCCGGACGGCTCAGGAAATCGGCTCAGTCAGGCGGCGGGCCGCCCTTCCACCACGCAGCGGCCATCAATGTGAGATCGGCCATCGAACCGGCTTCGTCTCGTCCAAGGGAATAGAGGCGATGATTTCGACCTGCGCCGGGACCGTCGGATCATTGGTCAGCTGAATGTGCATTGAGTCCGCGCCGTGCGCGGCGGCTATCGCCTTCAAGGTGTCGAACAAGCTCCTGTCTTTCGGAATCTCCAGTCGGTGATCCGGTCGGCCTTTTTCGCGAACGAGGAAATAGCCATCCGGCTGATCGTGCGCGATCGCGTAAATATGAATATCGCAACTCATCGGTGCCTCTCTTTCCGCTGTTCAAAAGCTACGCCTCGCGAATGTCCCGGCGCCACCTTCCGGATTGATCATCCACATGTTTGCCCGTTCAATGGTTGCCGGTCCGTTCCGTAAGTTCGCAGGATACGAACTAGGACAATCTGTCCTCTTCATGGAACGTTCCGGGCACCGACCGAGGCCCCCGAGATTTATGAGGCAAAACTCCGAGATTTCAGGAGCGCTCCGAGATTTCGGATACTTCCCCATCCTGACGTGACCTTCCAAAAAAATCCCGTCCGTTCTGGGGAGCAACGGACGGGTTGGAGGTTGACGAGACGCTCTGACGGATATCCCAGCCGTCAAAGCCGGTTTTTATTACCTGAGAGCTGCGAGCGGTTCTGTCCACTTGTGGACCGTGTCCGGTCGTCGTTTTCGATGGTGAACCTTTGCGCTGCCGTGCAGACGGATAGTTACCGGGGGATTGCGCGGTCCGGACCCAAACCAACGCCACCAGGCATTATTCAGCCTGTTGGCGTTGGGGCATTTTAGCATCCGCCGCCTGGTCGAGCTCGATCTGAAGGTGAAGAAATGATCAGCTGGCGACTTATTGTTCCAGCCGTTCTAGTCGCCGCTGCCATAGCAGGGTGTTTGACGTATTTTGTCACCCCGTCATCGCCAGGCGAAGCCATTCAGCGATTGCCGCCGACGTCGCCCGTTATGAAAGGCCCCGACAGGGCGACCCAGACGAATGTTGATCAGCATTCAAGTGCTGAAGAGGAAGCAAAAGCAGCCTTCGAGCGAGCCGCCGCGGCGATCCTAAAGCAAGCACCGGAGTCACAGGCGTCCGTCGGTGTCAATGAGCCACCTACCGCTGAGCAAATCCCCTTACCGAAGAGGCGTCCGCTACCGCGCCCATGACTCACATGCCGTTCCGATATCAATTTCGAGAATCCGAGCGAAAGGCCTCCAGAGCGTGAACAACTAGAATACCGATACTCAGAACGATAAAAATTCCGATCATAGTCGTAAGCATGGTCAATACCCGCCCTAATCCCTTGATGAAGGGGGACGGGCCCTGCACGGTCAAAATGATTCGTCGAGCTGTGGAAGGTTTCCGCCAGCCTGATGACTTTCAGCAACTATCTCAGTCTGCGAACCGGCTTCCGGTTACCTCTCCGAAGTCATCCGCCGCGGCCCCTTTGCGCCAAAACCCTCTATGCGAAACACTGTTACGGGCAAAGGGCCCATAAGAAAATTTTGCATTCCATTGAGAGGAGTCGAGCAATGTTCAACGTTAGCCGATCAACCGGACTATACGCTTTCCTGTTTTGCAGCTGCCTCC
Organism: uncultured Alphaproteobacteria bacterium; assembly: GCA_963769365.1. Classification (GTDB taxonomy): domain Bacteria; phylum Pseudomonadota; class Alphaproteobacteria; order Rhizobiales; family Xanthobacteraceae; genus Bradyrhizobium. The sequence continues at coordinate 159,970 of CAVYLU010000005.1, forward strand.
TGTTAACTTCGCAGGCACACGCTTTCGATTTGAACGGAGCCTGGGCGACGAGCGCTGACCAGTGCAGCAAAGTCTTTGTCAAAAAAGGCGATAAAATCAGCTTTGCTCAATTTTCCGAAGAGTTCGGCGGCGGCTTTGTCGCAGATGGAAATGACGTCAGAAGCAAAACTGCGCGATGTACAATCATGTCGAGGAAAGAGACGGGTGATACCATCGATTTTCAGGCCGCATGCGCCTCGGAAATCATGGCGACGAGCACTAATCTGCGTCTGAAAATCCTCGATGCCAACAGCGTATCCCGCATTTTCACGGATCCGGCTTTGGCAGGAATGGAGCTTACCTTTTATCGTTGCTCGATGTAATTTGCTCTCGCAACGGCAGCGCTGTAGCTCATGACTGTCACCCGTTCGGAAGCCATCCGCCGCCTGGTCGAGCTCGGGCTGATGGGGTGAAGGCCGCAAATTAGATGGCGAAGAATCGCAGGAGCAGTTTTTCCTTGATGGGGCGCGATGGCCGAAAACGTTTGTCGGCTCGCCATGCCAATGATCAGGGGCTGAAGGCGAAGGGAAAATGACCGCGAACGCGTTGCCCTGAAATGGAGGACGCGATGACCAAAGAAAAGAAAACAGCCGAAGAATTGGCGGCGATGATCCTCCAAGACTTAAGCAACATGGACGGTTGGCCCAAGCGAGGAGTCACCGTAACCGTCTACGGTCTCAATCCATGGAATTCGATGCTGACTTTTGGGGTCGATGCCGGTTCCGTGTCCAATAAGGCCGAGCTGCATAGCTTTTGTGACATCATCACCGAGCGGTTGAAGCGATTGTACGACGTTTGGCCTTAGCCCTCACGGGCGGCTTTCGCGCGTTCTCCCTTGCCGTCGACCGCAGGTTGCGCTTGGATGCCGGCTGGTCTGGGGGATCAGTGAAATGCGAATTCTGGGAATCGTGGTGTTAGGCGCCGCGCTGGGCAGCTGCGCGTCGAGCTCGGGCTGATGGTGAAGGCCACAAATTAGATGGCGAAGAATTGCAGGGGCAGTTTTTCCTTGAAAGAAGATCGGCAGCTAATTCAAATGGCAGCAGCCTCAGCCACCTTGGAGGAAGCCGCCGCAGTACTTAGGACCTCGGTCAAAACAATTGAACGAACGGCCAAAAGGCTGGGCCTCACCTTGAAGGGGCGAGATGGCCGAAAACGGTTGTCGGCTCGCCATGCCGATGATCAGGGGCTGAAGGCGAAGGGAAAATGATCGCGAACGTCCTGCCCACAATTTTCACAATAGAGATCGGAAACACACCGACGCTGACGTTCGAGGCTCAGAATCTGCGCGAGGCGCATGAGCTGTGCCACGAGCCGATGGTGCCCTGTTGTGGGCTGGGAAGGCCAAGCTACGGGCGCGGATTGGGCTGCTCGACGAGATGGCCCCAAAAACAGCCAGTTAAGCCAACGCTGGATCGGCACGTCTTGGCGAATTGGTTCGCAGCTGCCCCAATCACTTCTGTCGATTTCAATCCAAAGACTTGGTGAAGTTGACTTAGTCTGCCGAGCACTTGAAACCGAACTCATGACGCAACCGCAACAAGCTGGCGATTTGGATTTGCGTCTAAACTACCTCGCGGTTTTGTCGGAATGGTGGATCGGGTCGGCCTACGCGATATGCTACACGCTGAAGGATCGAAAAATATTATCGGCTGATGAATTCTTGAGACTAGCGGATGATCTTCGCATGATCCGCGTGCAAATCGAAAAATATGAAGTGCCGTCCGACAAAAAGCTAACCGAACCGCTGCAATTTTCACCGACGCAATTGCGGCCAGATGAAAAAGAGCCACCGATATACGCCTACGACAAGTCGGATCCACTCCGGGCACATATCTCACGAAGGGGCATTTCGGCTCGTTTTTCGTACATGTGGGAGGTGTTTGATGTCAAAGCGGACGCATCTCGGTGGTATGAACGTCTGGAGCTTTCAGATCGATGATTGATCTATTTTCCCCACCTGAGAGCTAAACCGATTCGCAGTAGGTCGGATCTGCCCACTAACCCAAGGTCGATTTGCGTGCCCGTTCGAACCGCGCTTCAATAGCGCATGCCCGCCATCACCCGCTGCCACGGTCCGGATGCCCGCGAAGAGCGTTGGCGCGTGTGCTAGCCGCCAAACTTCGATGGATCGTTGTAGTGCATCGCAATGCTCCAATCGACCTACCGCCATTCTGCGCGGGTCGCACTGCCCGCCTAACGCGACGCGAACGGTCCCAGCATCGCACAGCCGGGGGGCGCGAGGGCGAGCTGGGACCGTTTCAGCGGGCGGCTCTGGGGGCTGGAAGAGAAATTGCCCGCTATTGATCATGTGGTTCGGGCGGCCATAACCCCAAGTAGCGCCTTCACAATCGTTCAAATCGGCGGGATCATGGGCGCATGCCCGCCCTCACCCGCCCGCAGAAAATCACTTCGGAGAGATGCGCGAAGCTGGCGTGCGCGGTCTCCTGATCTATTGCTCGGATTACAAGTGCAGCCACTTGATCGCGATCAGCGCGGACCAATGGCCTGATGACGTCCGGCTCTCCGATCTCGAGCCGCGGTTCGTCTGCCAAGCCAGCGGCAAGCGGGGCGCCGACGTCCGGCCCAATTTTTATTGGGACAAGAAGCCGGTCGCAGCGATGGGCTATAGGTAATCGCCGCCGCCAGAACGCGTTACTTGCACTGCCCAGCTTTTTTGCGTTTATCTACCGTCTGCAAGCACGTCGACGTGCAAGCATTTCCGGCGGCGAACGCGGGTCCCCGCTTCTGGCAATTGCTTATGCAAATACTAACGTCGCAACCAGCCGCCAGCGCGGGGCGCGCGGAGACAAAGGATAGCCCGCAGACGATCACCGTGGAAAAGATCGCAAGTGACAAACGACGCGACATTGCCCCCTCCAGAAAAAAGAGAAAAGAATTTGAGTTTCTACCAAATGCCGTGCCATCGTGAAGCATGAACCATGCCTTGGTCAACCCGCTTTGATGATCCGATAGTGCTGCCCGATGGCCGCAAGCTTGTCACGCTGCAGGACGCCGGCACCTACATCACGAAGCTTCCGAAGGCCGAGCATGAGGCCCTAGAATGGCAGGCAGCTGTGGAAGCCTTGATCCTGGTCGCGTCGCACGGAGGTCCGACGATGTTCGCGCGCATCGGCGTCATGCAGGCATTGAACCGCCACCACGTTCGTGAATTCAATACGGATCGTAAGCCCCATCACTGGGGAAAGCGAAAGCTTAAGAGGGACCAATGACAGTCCTTATCTATGTCGAACACCAACAAACAGGTCGGCGATGCCGATCATCTCAAGGTGTTCGCAAATGCGGATGCTGCAGAAACGTGGTTTGAAGAGAACGATCCCGAAGGCGTGGCGTTCGAATATGAGGTTCTGGAATAAGGCAAGGGGAAATGATTGGCCGTCAATAAGATCACCTGGGCACAAGTCGGACGGGTAACCGAACCGGGCCGATATATGTTTAGATTCGGCTGGCTGACGATTTCAGCTGAAGATCTCGCTGTGTGGGAGCAGCACCCAAATGCGGCGTTTACGCTCGTCAGGACGGCGATCACCGACATCGGGGATGAATTTCGTCTCGGCACGTTCGAACTCTGAGAAGTTCTCAGCCCAGGAGACCACCCGAAGGCGATCTCCTTGTTTGGCGTGGTTCAAGCATTAACCCGTAGCGCCAGCATTCAGCTTAACGAGCGAGTTTCGTTGCAGCGGCCTTTCGAACTCCTAACGTTGTCGTAGTCGTGCGGTTTGGCCTGCCACTCACGTACCCCCGCCAGGCCATGCGTACCCGTGCGATTAGGGGTCGCCGCTCGCGAGGGAACGGCGGCCCCGCTCAATCGTGTTTGGACGGACAGCTCAATGACGCGGCGCCGCGGCCTGATGCTCTCGATCTTGACGGCAGGATGTTGGATCATCTTGCTCGCAATAGTTTTGAATTCTGTTTTTGCGGCCGGCAAACTTACCAAACAAATCCGGAGCAAGGATCGGCAAAGTGCTCAGGGTTGATGATATCGCCTCCACACCCGTTCGCGGTGCGCTACCCAAACCTGACTCGATTGCTCCGAAGTTCTGACTTCGATCTCGTCGCCAGCTCGCCCGAATCAGAAACGCATTTTGCGTTCACAATGGGCGACCGTTGACTGACGTTTAGTTGGAGTACCCACACTTCGCCTCATTCCGGTAGCTCGCACACTTCCGGGATGGGGCGATTTTTCTCTCTCAGACCGTGAGACGGCGAACGCGAACCTGCGGTTCGTTCGTTTGATCATCCGCGATTGATTTAGTCTCACGAATAGGTCGCTGCCGCTTCTTGGCACGCGCCATCATCTTCGCGGTCGCCTCTGGATCTTCGACAAGCACCAATTTGCAGCACGTTGCGCCGAGCGTCATGCCCAACGAATGCTTACCGAATTTTTTAACTTGAGCGGCTCCCAGCAGCTTGCCGGAATACCCTTCTTGGAGGCCTGACAAGTGGTCCAATTCCAGACGTGTGATCTTCATAGCGTCAACGCGCGCGCGGAAAGCGCGCCATAAGCCGTCATAATCCGAGAAATCGCCAGCACGCGGCCGCTCACTGCCGACCGGACTATACGCTTTCCTGTTTTGCAGCTGTCTCCTGCATGGTTAAACCGTCTGGGACTGGAAAGGCTCCGGTGCCTCCAGATGTCGCCCGCGTGCGTCACATATCGATGAGAGCAATACCCACATCCGCGCGCTTCTTCCGGCGCAGATGTGCCACCGTTTCACGGATCGTGACTTCGAGCGTCGGCCGCACCGAGCCAGATAAAAAGTGACCGCCACGCACGGCCCCATCTTGCAGGCCCACGACGGCATGAAGGTGGAGGCTGACCCTACCGTCATCGCCCCTCGCCACGTCGCCCATCAAGCTCAGAACCTCGCACTGTTCGCCGACAACGATCGGCCTGTATTTCTTGGCCGCAAGATCAAACCAGCCCATCTTGGCTTCCGCGAAGGCGCCGATAGCCGATACCGAAGCGCCGTCGATGCGCTCCGTGTCGGCAAAGTCGGTAATGGCCTTGAAGGCTTCCTCGCCCTGATCGAGGATCAGAACGAAAACGCGCTCGGCGCCGCTAGCAACAGATTTCGACCTCATGTGAAAATTCCTGAACTCGCCGGAATAGGATTTCGTCCCCGACGCTCGTGGTAAGTCGTTGCCTACTCGTCAAGCGATCGGAACGCCATAGTAAGCGTTAAGCGCGCGGTTCCAGGCCACGTCACTCCAGTTCCATTCACTGTCGCTGCGATATTTTGGTGCGTTCCGAAGCTGGTCCTCGGTGACGCCGGTGCGATATCCGCCGAGGCTCGTATCATACTTCAACGATTGCCATGGCAGCGGATAGTGGTCGTTTCCCAGACCCAGAATGCCGCCGAAACCAAGCACGGCGTACGATACCTTGCCGCTGAACTTGTCTATCATTACCCGTTCGATGGAACCTATCTTGCTATCGTCGGCGCCATAGACCGCTGTGCCCTCGACCTTGTCGCGCTTCCAATGAGATTACCGATTTCCTTTTCGTCCATCGCCATTTGGACTCTCCATTCAAGTCATGCGATTGTGGAACGGCTTTCGAAGTCGATAGTTCCGAACGCGTGCCACCGTCAGGGGTCATGCCGTGACCTTGGCGTCCTGTTCGCATCGCTCAGCTCGGAATTGCGGGTTGCTTCGCGTGACACCGAGTGCTTTGGATCGGTTTTATGGACCGTTTGCGCGCGCAGCTTGTCGGCGGGCTGCTCTTGGCACTTCTCGTCCTTGACCATGCCTTGATTGGATCGATTCATCGTCTGCTCCTTTTTGATGAAACCAACGATTGGCAGTCCCAAACCGTTCATGGACGCACATTTCGTGACTTTTCAGGTGCCCAATCGTTCCTAAGCCGTTCGGCTGTCCTTTGGAGCTGCTCGCGAGAAACGAACCGCCCGCTGCGGCGTTGATCTCGCCGAAGCGGAGAATAAACACATGGTCGATCAAAAACTGTTTGACCCTACCGGCAAATTTCCCAAGCCGCCCTACAAGAAGCAATCGCAGCCCTGGCCGGGCCTTGCGAGCAGGATGGATCCTCGTCCCGACCATGGCGAGACCAGTTACCGGGGCTCCGGCCGGCTCGCCGGACGCAACGTGCTTATTACCGGCGGGGATTCCGGCATGGGCCGAGCGGCAGCAATTGCGTTCGCGCGCGAAGGCGCCGACGTCGCCATCAATTACTTTCCGACCGAACAGCCCGATGCACAGGAAGTGATCGCGCTGATCAAGACTGAAAACCGGATCGGTCTCGCGATACCCGGCGACATCAGGGACGAGAAATTCTGTCAGGACCTGGTTCGACGCGCCGTCGAAGGATTGGGCGGCCTGGACATTGTCGTGAGCAATGCCGCCCGGCAGCAATCGCGCGAATCCATCCTCGATGTCTCTTCGGAGGATTTCGACGCCACGATGAAGACCAACGTCTATGCGCCATTCTGGATCATCAAGGCGGCGTTGCCTCACTTGAAGCCGGGATCGGCGATCATCGGCACGGCCTCCGAACAGGCCTGCGATCCCTCGCCCGAGCTTTACGACTATGCGCAAACCAAGGCTGCGACGATGAACTACGTGAAGTCGCTTGCCAAGCAACTTGGCCCAAAGGGCATCCGTGTCAATGCGGTGGCGCCGGGCCCAATCTGGACACCGCTTCAGGTCTCCGGCGGAGCCTCGATGGAAAAGCTGGAACAGTTCGGCAGCCACACTCCGCTGGGACGCGCCGGACAGCCGGCGGAGCTCGGTTCGATCTACGTGCAGTTGGCGGCGGCTGATGCCAGCTTTGCCACCGGCCAAGTCTATGGTTCCGCCGGCGGATCTGGCCAGCCCTAAATTGACGGCGGCGGTCCGACGGAACCGATTGGCTTAAGGCACGTAACCGCAGTTTCACACTCGTTTGAGATGAAACCCAGACATTTCCGGAAACGGTCGCCACCGCCATCCGTTGCCTCCTTGTCACCACAACGGAGACAGCGAATGAACAGAAGCTCTTAACTGCAGCGGCGGTTCTTACAACTGCAGCGGCGCAATCTCCATTGTCTGTGTCCTGATGATTCCTGCCAAGGCCATCGATCATCGTGTCGCGCGCGGCACCAGGGAAGACGATCCCGATAGCCGGCCAAGCGGTTTCACTGTTTTTGTCAAGCACAAGCCCCTCTTGATTCTTGCGCTTGCGCTCGCGATTTTTCATCTCGGAAATGCCGCGATCGTGCCGCTCTACGGATTGGCGGTCGTCGCCGCAAAAGAGGCCAACGGCCCGAGCTTCGTGGCGACCACGATCGTGGTGGCCCAAGGGGTCATGGTTGTCGCGTCGATCGTCGGCATGCGAGCGGCGGAAAGCCGGAACTATTGGCCAGTTGTGCTGGTGTCGTTTCTGGCGTTACCGGCCCGCGGCGTTCTCGCTTACTGGATAACGGGATGGTGGGGCGTGCTCCCCGTGCAAATCCTTGACGGCGTCGGCGCCGGCTTGCAAAGCGTCGCGGTGCCGGGAATGGTCGTGCGCTCGATGAACGGCACTGGGCGCATCAATCTCGGGCAAGGCGCCGTGATAACGGTCCAGGGAATAGGCGCGTCGTTGAGCCCCGCGCTCGGGGGCTGGATCGCGCAGTGGATCGGATATCAACCGACCTTTCTCGGCGGTTTCGGATTGATCGCAGTGGCCCTCTATCGCGTTTGCATCGGCCGTCAGGAGCTATTGAACAACATTCGGAACCCGAAGACCTTTCCACCGATCGCTTCCGATTGGTGAGCGCTTTCCTGCTAGGAACAAGTCTCCTCCTCTCTCGTTAGCCGACGAGGCGCGGACGTGCGCTGCTTTGCATTTCAGCGGCGGAGGCCGTTCATGACCGACGACATCAATTCACCGACATCCGGGTTCAATCGCCGCGCCTTCATAGCTGCGGCCGGAACCGCCGTCGCGACGCCATTGGTGGCGAGGGCTGCCGGACCTGCCGCCAGTTCGCCCGTGCCGCAAGATGCTTCGCTGCGGGTCAATGTGACGCTGCGCATTAACGGCGAAATTAAGTCGCTCACGCTCGATGCGCGGACGACGGTGCTTGACGCGCTGCGTGAGCATATTGGATTGGCCGGAAGCAAGAAAGGCTGCGATCACGGTCAATGCGGCGCCTGCACGGTATTAATCGACGGCCGCCGGGTGGTGTCATGCCTGACTCTTGCGCTCGCGGCCGAGGGCTGTGACATCACGACCATCGAAGGTCTTTCCAAGGGCGGCAAACTGCATCCGATGCAACAGGCCTTCATCGATCAGGACGCTTTTCAGTGCGGCTACTGCACGCCGGGGCAGATCATGTCCGCGGTGGCGTGCGTGCAGGAGGGCCACGCCAACAGCGACGACGACATTCGCGAATATATGAGCGGCAATATCTGCCGCTGCGCCGCCTATCCGAACATCGTCGCCGCCGTCAAGCAGGCGGCGCCTGAAATCCTGAAAGGTTAGCGCATGCGACCATTCCTCTATCAGAGAGCAACCGACCCATCGGTAGCCGTGCAGGCGTTGGCCGCTGCCGCCGATAACAATCCCCTGACCCAGGCCTCGGTCCAGCCGCTGGCCGGCGGCACCACGCTGATCGATTTGATGAAGCTCGACGTGATGCGGCCTGCCACCATCGTCGACATCAACCCGCTTGCAGGCGCGTGGTCCACGATCGATCTCGAGGGCGGCAATTTGCGGCTCGGCGCATTGGCGCGGATGTCCGACGTCGCAGCAAACCCCAAAATCCAGCGCGATTATCCGGTGGTGGCGGACTCGCTCAAACTTGCCGCCAGCGCGCAACTGCGCAACATGGCAAGCCTCGGCGGCAACGTCCTGCAGCGGACGCGCTGCAGCTATTTCCGCGACGTCAGCTATAGTAATTGCAACAAGCGCGAGCCGGGCTCCGGCTGCGCGGCGCTGGAAGGCTTCAACCGCACCCATGCGGTACTCGGCACCTCCGAGCAATGCATCGCGACCTATCCGGGCGATTTCGCGCAGGCGCTGATCGCGCTCGACGCCACGGTCGAGATCACCGGAAAATCCGGCGTCCGGAATATTCCCTTCGCTCGATTGCACAAGGCGCCGGAAAATTCCCCGCAGATCGAAACGACGCTCGCCGCCGGCGAATTGATCTCGGGCTTCGTGATTCCCGGACGCTGGCCGCGCTCGGTTTACCTGAAGGCGCGCGACCGGCAATCCTACGAGTTCGCGCTGTCATCGGCGGCGGTTGCGCTCGAGGTGCAGGATGGCGTCGTTCGCGACGCTCGCCTGGCGCTTGGCGGGGTCGCGACCGTGCCCTGGCGGGCCCGCGAAGCGGAGGCCCTGCTCAAGGGACAGAAGTTCGATGACGCGATCGCCGAGCGCGTCGCGGAAGCGGCGTTTAGCGGCGCCAAAGGCAGGAAAGATAACGCGTTCAAGATTGCGCTCGGCAAGCGCGTGGTGGCCCGCGCGCTGCACCAGGCCGTAGCGGTGGAGATTTGATGATGTCGATTGCCGCTCCCGAGCCGAAAGCCAATATGGGCGAACCCGTTGCGCGCTACGATGCCGTCGCCAAGGTGACCGGTAGGGCCGACTATGCCGCCGACGTGCCGCTGGCGAATCCCGTCTATGCGTACCTTGTGACCAGCGCGATCGCCAAGGGCCGCATCGACGGTTTCGATCTGACGGACGCCAAGAAGGTTCGCGGGTTGATCGATATCGTGACCCACGAAAACGCCGAGCGGCTGAAGGAAGCAAAGCTCTTCAGTAACGGCGGTTATTCCTCCACCACCATCCAGCCGCTGAAATCGCCTGACATCGGCCACGAAGGCCAGATCGTTGCGGTGGTTCTCGCCGGTAATTTTGAAGCGGCGCGCGAGGCGGCGCACCGCGTGAAGGTGAACACCACCGCGGCGGCCCCGACCGCGACTTTCGACTCGCCGGGAACGACTTCCGCGCGCGCCAAGGGACAACTCGCCCAGTTCAAGGACGATCCGAAGGTGGGCGACTTCGCGAAGGCCTTCGACGAAGCGGAGGTCAAGCTCACCGCATCCTATGAGACGCCGGCCCAACACCACAACGCGATGGAATTGTTCGCGACCAGTTGTGTCTGGGACGGAGACCGCCTGACGATCTACGAGCCAAGTCAATATGTCCAGGGCCTGAAGAATGGCGTCGCCGAGCAGCTCGGTGTCAACGCCGACAAGGTGCGGGTGATCAATCCCTATGTCGGCGGTGCTTTCGGCTCAAAGGGATCGATGACGCCGCGCACGGCGATCATGGCCAGCATCGCGCGGCGACTGAATCGCCCGGTCAAGCTGGTCGCAACCCGCGATCAGGGCTTTACGATTGCGACCTATCGTGCCGAGACCCGGCACGAGATCCGGATCGGCGCCGGCCGCGACGGCAAATTGACCGCGCTGCGCCACGAAGGTGCGGAACTCTCGTCGCGCGCTGACGCCTACGCCGTCGGCGGCACGAAAACCACCACCCGGCTCTATGCCTGCCCGAATGTCGACAGTCTGGTCTCGATCGTGCGCGCCGATCGCAACACCCCAGGCTTCATGCGCTCGCCCCCGGAAGTGCCCTACATGTTCGCCTTGGAAAGCGCGATGGACGAGCTGGCGGTCAAGCTGAACATGGACCCGATCGAACTGCGCCGGGTCAACGACACCATGAACGAACCGATCGGCGGCAAGCCCTATACCTCGCGCTCGCTGATGGCTTGCTATGACGAGGGCGCAACAGCCTTCGGATGGACGAAGCGCCAGGCGGCGCCGAAATCGATGACCGACGGCGATTGGCTGATCGGCTATGGCTGCGCCACTGCCTGCTACCCGACGCAGATGGCGCCGGCCGCGGCGCGTGTGCGCCTGCAGCGTGACGGGCGCGTCCGGGTCGAGATCGCCGGACATGAGATCGGCAACGGCGCCTCTACCGTGATCGGCCAGGCTGCGGCCGAAAAACTCGACGTCGCCTTTGAGAACGTCTCGGTTCACATCGGCGACAGCGATCTGCCGCCCGCGCCGGTCGCCGGTGGTTCCAATTCCACCGCCAGCACATGCTCGGCGGTGATGATGGTCTGCGATCGGATCAGGCAGCGTCTGTTCAAGGCGTTGACGCCGAATGAAAGCATGGTGGACAAGGCCAAGGAGACGGTGGGCCTCGGACAAACGCCGGTCACGCAAGCCGCGAAGAGCGGTCGTCCGCTGGATCGGAAAAAAGCCTTCGATGCCCTCGGCGTCAGCGTCGTCGAGGAATATGGCGAGTGGAAGCCGGAAGGTGCGCCGATGGATTCGTTCCGGGCGATGCATCAGGGCAAGATGCGGATGGTCGGCGGTGCCGAGATGAAGGACAAGATCGCTTATGCCTTCGGCGCCGAATTCGTCGAGGTGAGGGTCAACCGATGGACCCACGAAATCCGCGTTCCGCGGCTGCTCGGCGCTTTTGCCGCCGGCCACATCATGAATCCGCGTACCGCACGTAGCCAATTGATGGGCGGCCTGATCTGGGGCATGTCGTCAGCACTGCATGAAGCCACTGAGCTTGATGAGCGCTATGCGCGCTACGTCAACAATAATCTCGCGGACTACCTGGTGCCGGTGAATGCCGATGTGCCGAGCGTCGAGGTCATCATGCTGCCCGAACGGGACGATCAGATCAACCCGGCGGGGATCAAGGGTCTCGGCGAACTCGGCAATGTCGGTACCAATGCCGCGATCTGCAACGCCATCTTCCACGCCACCGGACAGCGTATCCGCAAGCTGCCGGTGCGACTGGAACAGTTGGAGATATAGGAAGTAGCTCGCGGATCTTGCGATTTACCGTTCCATTCAGGAACTCTTACCGGATCCCTGACGTTGTTGCTGCTGCGACACTTGAGTGTACTAAAATGGCGTTGATAACCGTTCGGCCGACAGCCGCAGATGTCGCGATCGCAAACTTTGTTGCGACCCGTACCAATCCCCCGACGGAAGAAGTCGCCGGAGCTCTGACCTGGGGTGCCGACGAACACATTCTATGTAGCTTGAGCGCGACCTGGTGGCTATACACGCGCAACCAAAACGGCCCAATGCGCCGAATGGCTGATCACGTTCTGCTGACAACGCTCGTCGCGTCGGCGCTGCCGCATCTGCTTAAGACCCTGTTCGATCAGCAGCGCCCGGACCGTCTAACTGTCCGAGGCCACTGGCGCGGCGTGCCGTTCTCGGGAAAGCGATTTGATGCCTTCCCCTCCGGGCACGCCGTTCATGTCGGAGCACTGGCTTCTGCCGCTTCGAGATTGCCTGGGCGGCAGAGGAATATCGCGTGGCTGGTCGGCGCCGGCCTGGTCGCAACCCGAATTGTCTTGCTCGCACATTGGACGAGCGATGTTTTGGCCGGTCTCGCCATCGGCGTCCTCACGGAGCGGACGCTGCGAAGATTTACTGGCTACGGCCCGGATAGGGACAAGCGCTAGTTTGCCGAGGTTGCATGGCGCGTATTCTGATCGGCACATCGGGATGGCACTACGATTCCTGGCGCGGGCCGTTTTTTCCCAAAGGTCTGCCGCTCAAGTACCAGCTTCAATATTACGCCAGCCAATTTCAAACTACCGAGCTTAACGGCGTCTTTTACCGGACGCCGACACACGAAGCGGTCAAGAATTGGCGCGCGCAAACCGGCGAGAAATTTGTCTTTGCCTGGAAGGCTTCCAAATTCATTACCCATTGGAAGCGGCTGTCGCACAATTCTGTGAACAGCCTCGAACTGCTCGAGGATCGCTTGTCGTTGCTAGGAGACGGAGCAGGACCGATCCTGTTTCAATTGCCGCCGAATTTCGAGGCCGACGCCGGCCGGCTGGTCTCGTTCTTCAAGTTGCTCTCGAAAAAGCGGCGCTACAGTTTCGAATTCCGGCACCCGAGCTGGTACCAACCGGGCATATTGCGGCTCCTGTCAAAGCAAAACGTGTCGCTCTGCCTGTCCGATCACCACGATGCCCCCGCGCCCTGGAAGCGCACTGCCGACTTCGTCTACATACGAGGTCACGGCCCAAGGGGCCACTACAAGGGGCACTATCGTCCAGACACGCTCGCGGAATGGGCGCGGCGCATCAAATCCTGGAAGCGGCAAGGATGTGATGTATATGTCTATTTCGACAACGATCAAAAGAGCGCCGCGCCGGCCGACGCGTTGAAGCTTCGTCAACTTTTGGCATGAGGTGCGGTTAAAGCAGAAGGACAAGCATGTGGGGCCATGCCGGTGTCCGAGCGCGGCCCAAGATCTTCAGCTCTTGCAGCTGGGAAGGTTTTTCGCGCCCGCGTCGCCCCGCGGTTTCGACAACGCACTCGCGGGCCTTTTATTCATCTTAAGTTCTCTCGGCATCCCTATGTTTGGCGATCGTCTCGGGCTCCTGTTCATCGAGCCTGGTCAACTCTGATCGTGCGCGCTGATCAACGCGGAGCAATTCGTCGAGCTTTCCATGCAACGCGAGGGTATCGCGGCGGTTCGCCCGCTGAATAAGCAGGGTCATAAGCCACACTACAAGCGTTGCGACGACGTTAAAATCAAAATGTCGCTCGATCAATCGAAATCCAAACCGCAGTGTATACGACGACGGTAGCGAAAGCCGCGGGATGGGCGGCCGCCTGCCCTATCTTTGTGGTCCAATGCTTTTGAGGCAGCTTTGCGGACACGTCGCCTTACGAGACCAGTTCTAGGTGACGTTCGGTCCTGAAGTGCTTGTAGGCGTTGATGGCCTTGTTCGAGAGCAAAAGCTTGCGTCGCTCACCGCGCATAACCATCGTCTCGACGGTCTCGAGCAGCACTTGCGACGCGACCTCGGGATTGCCGAGTTCACCCGTGCGCTCGAGATAATCCCAAGCGATCTGAAACGAACTCTCGACCAGCATTGGTAGCGGCTCGTAACATATAACGCGATCTCGAGCTGTCCGTTCCAGGCCTTGATTAAAGCGGTCCAAAGCGGTCCGTCGAAACAACCAGCGTCGCTGGCGGTCGTTCCCCCGATCTCGAATGCCCAGGAACGAAGGACTTGAAGACAGGCGGTGCTTACGGCTAACCGGGTAAAATTGGCGGCGGCTCATTGGTTTCGAGTTCCTTCCGTACCGCGGTTGCCGAATTGCCGACCTTTTCGACCAGTCTGCGAAGTTGATCCTTGCTGATTCCGAGTTCGTGGGCCCAGTACTTTGCCTCGCACGGGTCGTGCACATTGATCTTGCTGCGATCAGGCCTTTCCCGCTTTGTCAGATTGCTCATGGATCATCACTCGCCGAGGAGCACAGCCTGACCCCTCTGGACTCGGGGTTGGAGGCGAGGCCGTGCAGGCCACAATCAATTGACCCAAACAGGCAATTCTGGACGCCGTCCGGAGTTCCTCTGCGCCTTGTCTGCCTCGAAACAGGCGTTTCCGTCGAGCCGCAATGTTGAGAGACCGTATGAGACAAACTCCGACGTGAGGCTTTGATGAACCTGGACCGGGCTTGGAAGATCCTGAAAGCGGCGTCATCCGGCTACGTTGCCCATGATGATGTAAGCCGGGGAGCGGCAATCGCGTTTTACGCGGTGACCTCGCTTGCCCCTGTCCTGCTGATCATCACTGCCATTGCCGGCCTCGCTTTCGGCGAGGACTCGGTAAGGGGTGCGATTTCCGCGCAATTGAACAGCCTCGTCGGCGACCAGGGTGCCGATCTCGTCAAGTGCTGCTCGCCCGGTCAACCGACCCCACCGCCGGCACGACGGCGACGCTGTTCGGCATCGTCATGCTGGTGGCGACCGCCTCGGGCGTGTTCGGCGAAATGCATACCGCGCTGAATACCATCTGGAACGTGAAGACCTCGGACGAGCCGCTCTACTCCTTTTAATCCGCACTCGTGCGGCAAGCCTCGGACTGGTGGCGGCACTCGGATTTCTGATGATCGTGTCGCTCGCGGTTAGCACCGCCATGTCGGCCTTCGGACAGTATCTCTTAGAGGCGTTTCCTCTTGTTCAGCTATTATTGACGATGCTGAACACCCTCGTTTCGCTCGCGCTGTTCACCCTGCTATTTGGCGCCATTTACACCGTGCTTCCGGAAACCCCCATCTCCTGACGCGACGTCGCAACGGGTAGCTTCGTCACCGCGGCGCTGTTTACGACCGGCAAATCGCTGATCGGCTGGTATCTCGGCTGCGCCGGACCAAGCAGCGGCTACGGGGCGGCCGGCGCCCTGATCGTCCTTCTGCTCTGGACGTATTACTCTTCCCAGATTTTCCTGTTTGGCGCCGAGATTACCAAAGCAATCATCGATGTCGAAAGCGCGTCGGAGACAAATTGATTTTCCCCTTGCTTCTACACATTCCCAAAGCGATGGTGTCGAATGCGAAGGGAACCGCTCCGTTTTACAAACGTTGATTGGAAATCTGGTTTGAGCGCACAACACCATAGCTCCGCGCGAGGGCACCAACCGCAAGGCAACGAGCTACATGGAAAGCGTACCTTAGTTGAAGAAAGCGACATGGCTCGCAAGGCAAAGAAAAAACGCAGGTACTCGAAAAGTTCGGGTAGCGATGTGAAGAACGAGATGCGCCGCTATAAAAAAGGAAAGGCGAAGAGCGGGCGCGGCGGCAAGGGCGGCAAAGTGAAGAGCCGAAAACAGGCAATCGCAATCGGCCTGTCGAAGGCCCGCAAGAAGGGAAAAAGGGTTCCGAAGAAGAAATCCTGAAGCTTTTTTCTCGAACATGTTTATTTAGAAAAGATCGCGGACCTCAAACACTAAATTCGTGGCTACACCCAGCAAACCAAAACCCCGCGGAAGCGGGGCTTTTTGTGCTTTGTGCGCGACGGTGCTTCTAGATCCGGCCCATTACAAAAATCGCGCCGATACTCATCTGTGGCTATCGTCAGTGGTGCCAAAACAGAGCCAAAACAAGAATGATTGGCAACGGTACGCCCAGCAGCCAAAGCAACGCGCCTCTTCCGAAATCCATCTTGTGTCTCCCTCGCTCCAAAGAAGAAAGACGTTTTTAACGGACATTGGTTCCCTCGGGAACCATAGAGGCGGAGTTCTTCTCGCTGCGGCACCGCGTGAACGATACATCGAGCGCCGCGACTATCGTGATTGATCCGGCCCGCGCGCAGTCGTCCGCATCCGGGCCCCTGGCGTGACCGTTGGGTTGGCGCTGCGACCGCTGGATCGCTCAGCACGGCAATGGCAGGGCAGCAAAGGGCAAGTCATTTTGGCGGCCCGTTGGGCCGGGCGAACCAAAGCCGTATCGGAGGACTAGCCGATCCTGCGCAATCGGCGCCTCAACGCCAATAGAGCGACCGTTAGCCAGCCGATCGCGGCGGCGCAAAGTGATCCAACGGAGGATGCCGGCGCAAGCCACCACACGCACAGGCCGAAGACGCCAAGGGCTATGCTGCCCCATCCGGCTCCAGCGGCATCCGGCGCCGCGGCCTGCTGGCCCATGCGAACCCCCTGCAACCCTCCTGCTTCCTTGCGCTCGCGTTTATGTTTTTCAATTAAAGTCGCACTTGCGCAGAAGATTGCGGGAAAGACGAGGAACAAGCCGCCGGTCATCGGACCGTAGCGTTGGGCGACAACGCCGGTAAGTACGGTCGTCAGCCCGCCAAGTCCGAAGCGGATGACATGCTCGTACCATCTGCTCTGTTTGAGTGCCGACCATTTAAAGCGAACGATCATCTACCAATTCAACAGCGCGTACCTGGGGCCAAAGGCGACTGCGAACCAGGCAACCATCGACAGCGCAATTGCCGCAAGAGTTGAAGTTCGAAACCGGATCAACAGTTGGCAAACCAGGAAGCTGTAGAACAAACGCTGACGAGCCGATGGCCATCGACCGCCCTTCCACCGCGGCGTATTGGCCGCCTTGCGTCAAGAGCGCAAGGCCGAGCGTTACCAATGCAACAGTAAGGCGCCGCGCCAAAGAGGCCCGCGAAGCTCTTTGGGCGCAATATGTCCCCGAGCAACGCGAATGTTGAGACAACGATCCCGAAGCGAATGATGTACTCCAAAGCCTTTCCTTTGTCGGACGCACCATCACTAAAAACCGCTTTGGGCGCCGACTGGTTCCCGGGGGCGTTAGCTCGCCCGGAACTTATTTTCCAAACGGCACAAACGGTTTCCCATCAGGAAGGAACCTGCCCTTGCTATCGCGGTTGGAATCTAGGGGTTTTATGAGCGAGGCCTCATCCTATGATCCGAAAATTGCACTCAGGCGAATACCGGCTCTATTCGCGGAAGGTGAACCCGAAGACTGGCAAGCGGCGCAACCTCGGCACGTTCAAGTCGCGTGCCGCCGCCGAGAAGCACGAGCGCGATGTGCAATATTTCAAGCGACACTAGCGCCGCGCGATCAACGGCCGTGCTTTTTGCACGCTCACCGATCAATCTGATCCAATGGCTGGCGCCGGCGTTATCAACGGCCGGAAAACGCGGTTCTTTGCAGTGAGGGGCACCCAATCTTTACCCGCACATCCCAACGAGACCGAGCAAGCCGATTTGCGAAGTCCGCGCACACCTTGGGCTAGTGTGCCGCCGAGTAACATTCTTCCCGTGGCCAATGGTTTTCGCTGCGAAGTTCTGGTGGTTGGCGCCGGAATAACAGGCGCGCTGACGGCTGAAAGCCTTGCGCGCCAGGGCCTCGAGGTCGTCTTGATTGACCGCGAAGCTCCAACTCAAGGCAGCACCGCGGCAAGCACTGCTATGCTGCTATGGGAAATCGATCGATCTCTCGGGGAGCTCACTCAACTTTACGGCCTGGACCGCGCGGCGCGCTGTCATCGGGCAAGCTTCCAGGCCGTGATTGGATTACAGAACTTGGTCGCCCAGCACAGACTGCCCTGCCAGATGCGACGCAAGCGATCGCTTTATCTCGCGGCTGGTGAAACGGCCAAGCCGCTACATGAGGAGATGGCGTTACGGCGGCGCGTTGACTTGCCAGGGAACCTTCTCGATCACGCCGCGCTTTTGACGACAATTGGTATCGCGCGCACAGGCGCGATCCTCTCCCCGGCCGCCGCGGACGCCGATCCGGTGCAACTCACGAGAGGCCTATTGGAGCTTTCACTTCGGCGCGGCGCCCGGCTGTTCAAAGCAAACGCAATCGCATTTGACGCCGGCAACTCGGCGATAAGTGTTGTCCTCGATAGTGGACGGGAGATCGAGGCGCGTTTTGTCGTGCTTGCGACCGGTTACGTTTTGCCTGGGATTGTTCGCCCGACCATACAAAGAGTTGCCTCAAGCTGGGCTAAACGCAACAACCCCTCAACCGCAAAACCTTTGGAAGGACGAAGTGCTGATCTGGGAGGACAGCAGGAACTACAACTATGCCCGCACAACGAAAGACGGCCGCATCATTTTCGGCGGCGAAGACGACGAAACCATCGAACCTGAGGCACGCAATGCCATCGTGCCTGAAAAGGCTCGGCGCCTCGCCAGAAGCCTTAAGAAACTTTGGCCCCGCGCGGCGCTCGAAATCGATTATCGTTGGTCTGGCACATTTGACACAACGCATGACGGCCTACCACTGATAGGAGCCATTCCTGGCGCCAAAAACGTATTTGCGGCCTACGATATGGCGGCAACGGCATCACTTTCAGCTATCTCGCTGCCGAACTGATCGGCACTCGACGACTTTGCGATAGATCGTTCGTAGCAATTTCGATTCCAACGGTATTACTGTGGAGTGACTTTGCTTGCATCGCGCAATTCGCTGCAATGACAATTTGTTGCTCTACACCGTCGGTCCTGGGCCGATCTGGACATCGCCTCAGGCATCTGGCGACGCGACTATGGAGAAGCTCGAGAAGTTCGGAGGGCAAACGCCGATGGACCACGCGGGTCAGCCAGCAGAGCTACGCTCTATCTACGTCGGTGGCCGCGCTCTATTAAGCCGGCGATGATACCTTGTCTCTTCCCGTTTTTTTCGGCGCTCCATGGGCTGATTTTATCGAATGGTCGCGCTCAACTGCTTTCAAGTGAGCGAGACCACCTACCGTCAGCCGTTGCTCGTCTTGCTCGCCCTGATCGACCATTCCGTAAATATGTTGTGTCAGAATTTTTCTCGCTTGTAATATCACGGAAGGATCGCGCGATTTTAACTGCTCAAAGATCTGGAGTGCCCGTTCGATGGCAGCGGGGGCAACGACCAATTCAACGGGGTCGGTTATGAGTGGCACCTGTCGCTTCATGAATTTCTCCAACTCCTATTTCTCGTCAAAACCACAAAACTTCCAAAAGGTTCCGAAAGGCGAAACGATGGCCTTGCCGGAATTTTGCGGCGCGGCAGGGCCGAGTGAATCCAAGAACGGATAAGACCGTGCCGCCCTCGCTCGCGGCGCGGACAAGGAGGGTCACGCAGCGGGGTGATGCTGAGCCGGCCTGGAAACCCATCCTTCGACGAGTACGGAGTTTCCTTTTCCTGTTCCTACCGCGATAGCCGCTTGATGGTCTTGACCGCGTGCGTCGGGCCGCGCCATCCGAGAAATTCGAGCTTCTTGTCTTCAAGCGCATCGGTCGCTTCGAAAAACTTCTCCAGCTCCTCGACAGCCCGTGCTGGAAGTCGCCGCACGTCCTGCAGATCGCCTTCAAATGGCGAGCGGTCGGGCACCGCAAAAACTCGATCGTTCCTCTCTTTCTCACCCTCGGTGATCTGAAGAACTTCGAGCACTCCGATCGGTTTGCAGCGGAGAATTAAGCCGGGATAGGTCGCGGCATCGTGGATCATAAGAACGTCGAGGGGATCGCCGTCTTCGGCCGCTGTTGAAGGGATGAACCCCCAATCGTAGGGATATGTCAGTCCGGCCAATAACGGCTTTGCGAGCGTGAATGCACGATGCTTCGGATCGTATTCCAGTTTACAATGGCTTCCACGAGGGGTTTCAACTACTGCGTGGATGTGCGTTTTATCCGCCCAGGTGGGAAGCTTTGCGAGATTCGGCATTCAACTTTCCTGCTAATCCAAGCGCGGTAACACCATCCCGCACACCCGCTTCATAATTGAATGACAAATGCGGCCACCCCTAAGGGCGTAGCGACGCCCGATCGCCGGGCCGAGAAGGAAAGCCTTGCCCATTCCAGCGATCCTCCGGTTGCCGACCGCAACGCGCGCCATGATAGAAATTCCGTCGGGCAGCGATGGTTCCGGACGCTGGTACAGCTCGCACCAGCAAAGAGGGCGGCCACATCGCCTGCGCCTGCGACGACGGCCGGCACCCCGGCACGCTGCTCGCTATCCTGCCACCGGTCTTTTCGATTTGAGATAGCGGACGCGGCCACTCTTTTGGCAACGAACATCAGAACGGTTCGGGTGAGCTTCCTTACGCCGGAACTACTACCTCACGATCTTGTTGCACCTATCGGGCAGCGCCGACGGCGCAAAGAGCCCATAGAGAATTAGGAATCAAGGAGAGCCACATGATCGCGAAAAACAAGATCGTTCTCGCTGCTTGCGCCTTGATGGTTCTGGGCGTCAGCACGGCAAACGCCGGCCCCTGCAACACGCCCGGCAAGGACGCGGGTTCCGGTCCGACGCCCGGCTACACGGGCCAGACGATTGGTACAGATTCGGCGGATACAAAATCACACCCGCCCACTGACACAATGAACCGGGTGACCGGAGAGAAAGCAGCATCGTCGCAAGATGCACAGAAGCAAATGCAAGGCCAGCCAACGGCGGCTCAGGAGGCCGTTGGTGCGAAGCCTACGGCGCAAACGGCGGATCAAGGCTGCTGAGAACGGCCCCGGTGATGGACAGCGCCGGAGGCGCTCCCACGCAGTCTTAGCGGGAGGTGTAGATACGACGATGGCGACCTTGAGTACGATTGTGCGCTGCCCTCGCTGTCGGTCCCGACCGAACGTACAGAGCGCAATCGAGCTTCGGCCCGGCGTCGAATATCTCACTGTGCGATGCGCTTCTTGCGGCCTTGTCTATGACGCGCAGATGCCGTCCGATCCAACGAATCCGCGACGTTAGCCAAAGCAAGACCGCCGCTGGGTTGAGACGGCGGCGGCTCTTGCTCATTCATGACGACCACAGAAGGTCGCGGTGACGGTGCGCCCTTGTTGGTGAGATGATGTTAGGCCCGCTTTGGCTTCGCGCTGGAAAACGGGAGCCATCTAACCTATGAAAAGGCATGTCAAGGGTGGGCCATCGCCAATGCGGTGCCGTCTACCGCCGCACCGAATCCATGGCCAAGTCTCGAGAGATCGCCAGCTTTAGAATGCGCGGTCTGCGGATCGACGCTGGAAAGTTGGAACACGGCTTGGGTACCGACCTATCGCTTGATCGCTGGTCCGATCAGATTGCCAGAGGACAGGCAACTGGATTGACCGACGGTGGTTGAGTCTCTGTGCCAACAAGGACTCATGCACCGCAGCAATTCGCTCTGTTGTTCGATCATTTTGTCAGCGTAGCCGAGCAGACCAGCGAGTGTGAGCCGTAAGGCCGACCGCCTTCCGCCGTTCATGGAAAGCGAGGGCTTTAGGTTACGCTGGGCGCGCCATTGGCCTTCTGGGACACCACGTTTGCAAACGGACTTTCTGGGCGCAGGAACCGTTACCAATGTCGTCGATTAGCTCTTCGAGAATTCATCTCAGGGAGTGTACGCCATGGACAAGGATCGAATTGCCGGCTCGGCAAAGGATTTCACCGGTAAGGTCGAGGGCGCCGTGGGCGATATCGCCGGCGACGCAAAGACCCAGGCCGCGGGACGCACCCGCGAGGCCACAGGCGCGGTGCGGAATCTGTACGGTCAGGCCAAGGATGCAGCGCGCGACGCCACCGATGCCGCCGTCAGCTACGCCAAAGACGCTTACGAGAACAGCGGCGACACTTTCCGTGACGGCTCGCAAACGGTCGCCAAGAAGGTGCAGGACAACCCGCTCGGTTCGCTGTTGGTCGCGGGCGCCATCGGCTTTGCGCTGGCGCTATTGATGACGCGCCCGCCGCGCCGCCCGCCGCCGCGCTGGCGGTATTACGGCTGAACTGACGAAGCACCGGCGGCGCTGCATCAAGGGGCTACGGGACCGCAAAGCGTGGCCCAGACATCCGCGAGATAGACGCTGCCCGAACACTGGCGACGTGGTCCAGCACTTATGGGCGACCAGTAAGGGCGCCTCAGATGACCCGTTTGGGTACCGGCCGCCCGCGGGCTGAAGGTCGACTACCGCTCGGTGTGGGAGTTCGTCCATGCCGAGGAGCTCAGCTTCAAAAAAAAGCGTGGTGGCTGGCGAACGCGATCGTCCCAACGTAGCCCGGCGGCGAGCCCAGTGGACAAAATATCAAGACCGCGTCGAACCCGAGCCGTCTGGTCTTCAATCGACGAGACCTGGACCAGGACCGACATGGCTGAGCTGACGATGATACGCTGGGGCATGCCGCCACCGCCACGCACCGGGGGCCCGCCGGTCACCAACATCCGCAACCCGTCGTCACCGCATTGGCGGGGCTGGCCGAAACCCGAGAACCGCTGTCTGGTCCCGTTCAACAGTTTCGCTGAGTACGCGGGCGCCGGAGACGAACCCCGAGACCAAGAAGAAAGACGTGGTCTGGTTCGCGCTGAACGACGACAGGCCGCTGACCGCCTTCGCTGGCATCTGGACCGAGTTCAAAGGCGACCGAGGCACGAAGTCAAAACCGATCCCCGGCCCTCACTTCGTCTACGGCTTCCTAACGAGCGCGCCGAACGCTGTCGTCGAGCCGATCCATCCGAAGGCCATGCCGATGATCTTGACGACCGACGAAGAGCGCGATGTCTGGATGCGCGCGCCGTGGGGGGAAGCCAAAGCGCCGCAGAGGCCATTACCGGACGGTGCGTTGAAGATGGTGATGCGGGGGGTAGACAAGGAAGACAGAGCGGCCGCATGAAGTTCGTCACCGCCCGGCCTTTCGCCGATCCCGACTTAGCGGGCACAACGCCGAAGCGCTTGCCCGATACGACCGGTGGAATTGACAGCAGTCACGGCGACCGCGATATTTCAAACGACGGCGGGCGGATATACCCCCCGGCGCGGCGGGGCGGATGTACCCCGTCGCTCCGGGACCGGGATTCTTCGCGTTACTCCCGTCGTCGCTTGAGCGGGGTGCCAGCGCTCTCTTTTCCCACCTTTGAAATCCCTCACGGCAGTTATCGGTGACAGAGAGTGCTGCAGGCTCCCGCCTAATCAAGGGAGCGTCGGTAATGGCGCACTATCGAGCATACCTTATTGGATGTGACGGCCATTCCATCAAAGCTGTCGACCTCAACTGTACTGCCGACGACGCCGCAAGGAAACGCGCCGAGCAAATGGTCGACGGTCATAACGTTGAACTGTGGGAACACGCCCGCAGAATTGCGAGGTTTGCCAACAAGCAAGAACAACCGTTCTCTCCTGTTTGAACATTTCGCACCTCCATTGTCTTATAAAGATGGAGGCCGCCATGGATCAGAAGAGCAGTCGAGAAGATCTTGCCGACAAACGGGCGCAAGCTGTTCACCCTGCGCGACGCCGCGACGTACATCACGAGCCTGCCGAAGGCCGATCAGCAAGCCGCACCATGGCAAATCGCAACCGAGATGCTGTTGCTCGTCGCCGAGCACGGTGGCGACACCATGATGCCGAGAATCGCGATGATAGATGACCGCGCCGTGATCGATCTAAACTTCAATTTAATGGTGCCGGTAGCTTTCAAACTCACATTTCGATCAGGGCGGCAGTAGTGAACCGCCGGTTGGAATGCACCATGTCTTACTGGGAATTGTCAAAAGCTGGCAGCCCTCGGGCTTCTTATTTCGATTGTAATCGTCGCCCTAATCGGGGGCGTCTTATGGCTCGCTCGCTAGGCAGGGTCCGCTTTGAAAATAGATCGACGATGACTGCTTACCAAAAGCTCGTCCGATCGCCTTTAGCGACTCTCCGCGCTTCCAGCGATCCCATAACTCAGTCTTCTCTGCCGCAGTAAACCCTCTATGAAATTTGTGAGCCATCAAACCACACTCCATCTCTCCTTCAAGATAAAGTGTTGCGTCGACCGGTTGAGACCACCCCTCAAAATCGGACATTGCTCGACGCAGTCGGCATGTAAGAGACGAGACGAGGCATTCGGAATGCTCTGCACATTATCTCCGATCAGTAGATGGAGTCCTGCCCTGCAATAAGTCGTAGCACCCCCACCCTTCCTGCTCCAACTTCGCCAATTTTCTGATTCCAAATACGTGCTTTGTTTAGGCGCAGCGGATCTAATGAGATACATCGCGGCAATCACTTTAAGCGATGCATCCAGACGAGGACGGGTAAACATCGGAACCCTGGCCCGGCGCAAAACGTTGCGAAAGCGGGAATGGGCTTGGGAGAAACCAGGAGCGAAGCAATGGCAACTCAGATCGTGATGGACCACACCGGAGACGCTCCATTTCGACGCGAATGACCTAGCAGCAGTGGCCAAGGCCGAAGAACGCTTTAGGAAATTGACCGGTGCTGGTTTTACTGCGGCCGTCCGCACCGCTGCCGGTGAAGTCTCTCAAATTCGGTCATTCGATCCAGCCGCAGAAGAAACATTGCTCTTCCCTCGGCTTGTCGGCGGCTGATCGGCGCCCTTTGTCATGTTCTTATTGTTTCACCAAGCTCGGGCGGAGGTGAGCTTGCGCGTTCAGGCCCTGCGCGAACTTCACAGAAAGTTCTGGTTCGAGAACAACATTGAGACTCGCGGCCTGTGCCTTCTGAGAAATTGGCTAACGTCCGAGCAACGCGCCCAGTTCGACGCCAAGCGATATTTCGATGTCATCGGCTGCGACAGCGGAAAGCGATATCGTATTCACTACGGCGCGGCGACGAACGTGCATGAGATCGACACTGCTGGCCGCCCCAAAGTTGGCTGGTGTTTTGCGCCCGTTGGTTATCTGGTCGCGGGCGACATCATGCTCGCTCAAAAGATTGCTTTGGAGACAAACGAGTTAGGCACGTTGGCGGTTGCGAATAGGTTCGCGCCAAAAGATGCGGGCCTCGCTTTGCCCGCTTAGAGCCGCGCGGTCAGCTTCCAAGTCTTTCAACCAATCGACCTGATCAACTTGCCTTCGCAATTGGCCGACCTGTCTCTTCGACTTGCCCCTGAACCTCTCGAAGCTTCGCAACAATTTCCTCGGCTGCGTTGCCTTAGCCGTCACACATTCCCGGTCGCGCTCTAAAAAATCGTTCAAAATAAAAAACGCAAAGGCAATACCCGGCTAAAGGCACCGGAAGACGACACCAATCTTGGCGATACTATTGCGCCGCACCAGGTGCGTCAGGCGCCCTTACCTACCGAGGTCTTCGCGGTCATGTTTTCAATTTCACCAATGTCCGCCTTGCTCCCCGTTGCGAACTGACGTCGCGCCATGTCTGAAAGGGGTCCAAAACCGGAAGTGGCAAAATCCAAATGACAACCCCCTGGTTCGATGACAAAATCAACTCGCGGCAAGGCTGTTGACGATGGTGCGCTTCGGAGACCGTTCGCCAATGACGCTTTTGTTCCACGCTTCGGAAAAGCCGGGAAGCCACTCGATGACGTATGCCGCGCGCAGCATCGTTTGGATGGTCATATATCTGCTTTTCATTTTCCTTCCCCTGTTCGCTCTCCTGACAGGATCGCTGCCGCCAGCGCGGGGTTTTTGGACGGAATTTTCAGCGGCGCTCGGCTATTCCGGATTGGCGATAATGGGCCTGCAGTTCGGACTCACGGCGCGCTTTCGGTTTGTCACGGAGCCGTGGGGTGAGGATGTCATCTATCATTTCCATCGGCGGATTTCACTCTTCGCCGTCGCGCTGGTGGTCGTGCATCCTCTGATCATGTTTTCCGTTCACCCTGAATTACTTGCGTTCCCCCAATACGGCGAGGTGCCATGGGGCGCTGTCTTCGCTTTTCTGTCTGTGTTCTCGCTGCTCGCATTGGTGGTGACCGCGTTGTCGCGCGCCAAACTGAGAATTCCTTATGAGTTGTGGCACATCACACATGTCGCACTGGCAATCATCGCCGTCACGGGCGGGCTTCTGCATATGGTTGGGTGGGGCTTCTATTTGGCGGACCCCTGGAAGCGGTCTTTATGGATCGCTCTGACGATCTTCTGGATCG
Source organism: uncultured Alphaproteobacteria bacterium (assembly GCA_963769365.1). Lineage (GTDB taxonomy): Bacteria > Pseudomonadota > Alphaproteobacteria > Rhizobiales > Xanthobacteraceae > Bradyrhizobium. The sequence goes on from CAVYLU010000005.1 coordinate 186,091, forward strand.
CGCTGGTGTTTTACGTACGTGTTGTCAAGCCGTTGTTCATACTGCGTCGCCCCTATCGCGTCCAGGAGGTGCGCCGTGAGCGCGGCGATACGACCACGCTGGTGATGCGGCCCGATGGCCATACCGGCTTTCGTTTCAAGCCAGGCCAGTTCGGCTGGCTCACCGTGTGGGGGAGCCCGTTCAAAATCACGGCCCATCCATTTTCATTCTCGTCCAGCGCGGCGACATCGGATGGCCATGTCGAGATATCCATCCGAAATCTCGGTGACTTCACCCGCGAGATCAACAAGGTCCCGGTCGGCCAGCGTGTTTATCTCGACGGCCCCTACGGTGCCTTCACCATCGGCAATCCAGCGGATATGCACGTCTTGATCGCTGGCGGAGTCGGCATCACGCCGATGATGAGCATGATCCGCACGCTCGCCGATGTCGGCGACAAGCGCGCCGTGGTCCTGCTTTACGGCAGTCAGGATTGGGATTCGATCACCTTCCGCGAAGAACTGGAGAAGCTCAAAGCGCGGCTCGGCCTGACGGTTGTCCACGTCCTCTCCGAGCCCCCGGTCGGCTGGACTGGCGAGCGCGGCTTTATAACAGCCGAGGTACTGATGCGGCATCTTCCAAAGCCGTACGCGGACCACGAATATTTCATCTGCGGGCCGGCTGTGATGATGGATGCCATCGAAAGGGGGCTCGGAGAGCTGGGAGTACCGATGTCCAAATACCATTCCGAACGCTACAGTTTTGTTTAGGGGGAGTGCCCATGCGCCGATTGTTTGCCGACCGTCTGGTCTTCGCTACGGGGGCCGCCGTCATTCTCATATCTGCGCTGTTCGCGCTGTCGCGCGTGGTCTGATGGCCGAAGTGGAATATGGCGATGCCCCCTCACCATCGAGTATCGCCTGAGCCGGATCCCCGACCTGCAGCGGATGATCTTGCAGCAGCCTTTCCGCCGACGGCATTCGGAAGAGAAGCGTCATGAGCGAGCAGACCCTCGGATTGATAGGTATTCTGGTTGGCCTCGGCTTGCTTATCTTCCTAGCGTTTCGGGGTTTCACCCTGCTCTTGGCCGCACCCGGTGCGGCGATCCTCGCCGCTGCTTTTTCGCGAGAGCCGATACTGGCCAAATGGACCTTGACGTTCATGCAGGGCGCCGGGGGCTTCATTATAAGTTTCTTTCCCCTTTTCCTGCTCGGCGGCGTATTCGGCAAGCTTATGGATGACAGCGGGGCCGCGCTTTCGATCGCGCGCGGCATAACGGAACGGCTGGGCGAAGAGCGTGCGGTCATGTCGGTGGTGCTGGCCAGCGCCGCGCTCACATACGGCGGTGTCAGCCTCTTCGTCGTCGCCTTCGTTGCCTTTCCGGTAGCGGCGGCATTGTTTCGGCAAGCCGAGGTCCCGCATCGGTTGATCCCGGCGGCGATCGTGCTTGGCGCCTTCACCTTCACGATGACGGCGCTGCCCGGCACCCCGGCTATTCAAAACGCCATCCCCATGAAGTATTTCGGCACAACCCTCTTTGCCGCGCCCGTCCTCGGTATTCTCGCGTCCTGCATCATCCTAGGCTTCGGGTTGTGGTGGCTGCGGGTGACAGAAGTGCACGCGCGAATGGCAGGCGAGGGCTATGGTTTCGCGCCCCCCGCGAACGTCGATGAGCAAATCATTCGGGAACGTGCAGCGAATGCGGATAATTTTGACCAGGCAGAGCTAACGCACGGCCATCGAAGCGAGCAATTGCCGTCATTTGCACTGTCGGCGGCGCCGATCTTTATCGTGCTCGTAGTCAACCTCATCATGAGTTTGGTCGTGTTGCCACGAGCCCATACAAGCTTCCTAGCGGAGCCGCGTTTCGGTGAAACGTCGCTCTCTGCGGTTAGCGGGGTGTGGTCCGTCGTGACGGCGCTGGCGATAGCCTCGCTGGTCCTTGTGGTAATCCTGCGCAGGCGTCTGCCGTACCTGCGCAAGACACTCGACGCCGGCGCAAATGCTTCGGCGCTCCCCGTTCTCAACACCGCAAGCCTTGTTGGTTTCGGGGCAGTGGTCGCGGCTTTGCCCGCCTTCGCGGTGGTCCGAGACGGAATCCTGGCGATTCCCGGTGGTCCGCTCGTGTCAATTGCCGTGGCGGCCAATGTGTTGGGGGGCATCACCGGCTCTGCTTCCGGCGGATTGACCATCGCGCTGAATGCCCTGGGTGAGACGTATGCCCAGCTTGCTGCCGTTGCGGGCATTCACCCGGACCTGATGCATCGTGTGGCCTCCATCAGCTCCGGCACACTTGCCATGCTGCCGCATAATGGGGCCGTCGTGACACTGCTTGCTATCTGCGGGGCCACCCAACGCGGGAGCTACCGCGAAATCATGATGGTGGGTCTGATCGGTCCGCTGATCGCCTTGGCTGTGGTTATCACATTGGGCAAGCTGTTTGGAGCATTTTGACGTCGTGACTTGGACAGGCAAATGCAGGGCGGATTAGATTGGCTGGATTTGATGGCCACTATTTCTAGAGAGTTTTTGTGCGTGGCGAATCACCGAGACGGAGGCGACGAATGGGCGACACTGCCACTATCGCGTACTGCGGTCCCGCTGCGGTGCCAGGCGATCTATTGACGCGCTGGAATTTCGATCCGCTGCTCATGGCAGCGCTTGCGGCACTAGCAATCGTGATCGCTAGCGGTCGCGTTGCCAATGCCCGCGCGGGCTGGGCCTCTCTCTTGCTGATGGCGACGATCTTCATCTCGCCGCTCTGCGCGCTGTCTTCGGCGCTATTCTCCGCGAGGGTGCTGCACCATGTGCTGTTGATCGCCGCTGTGGCACCGCTCCTTGCGCTGGCCTTCCCGGCGCGGCGCTTCCCGTCACCGCCGCTTGCCGCGCTCGTCAGCCTTCACACGGTCATCCTCTGGGTCTGGCATATGCCGGCGCCCTACGGGTGGGGGCTCGCCAGCGTGCCCGCCTATTGGCTGATGCAAGCATCCCTTCTCGTTAGTGCATGGCTCCTTTGGCGCGCAATATTCGTGTCGACGGCGCAGCCCGGCGCGGCACTTGTTGCGCTCGCCGCGACGATCGGACAGATGGGACTTCTGGCTGCTTTGATCGTCTTCGCACCACGGCCGCTCTATGCGGTGCATTTTGCCAGCACGGCAGCTTGGGGAATGAATCCGCTTGCCGACCAGCAGTTGGCTGGCCTCCTGATGTGGGTGCCGGCGTCCCTGCCCTATCTCGGTGTGGGACTCTGGTTGGTCTGGTCGAGCTTGCGGCCAGTCGAGCCAACCGCATGACCACTTTGCTCAAATTTATCCACCTCGGCACGATCGCCATCTGGTCGGGTGGATTGATCGTGCTGCCATTTCTGTTTTGGCAGCGCCGGGACATCAAGGTGGGACCGGAACTCGATCGATTGCATCGGCTGACACGATTCGTCTATGTGGGGATGACATCCCCGGCGGCCTTCGTCGCCATCGGCAGTGGAACCGTGCTCATCTTCCTGCAGACCACTTTTCTAGAGTGGTTCTCCCTGAAGATGGTGCTCGTCGAAATCCTGGTGATGCTGCACGTGGTCGCCGGATTGACCCTCATGCATCTGTTCGAGCCCGCTGGCCACTTCGGCCGCTTCTCCTACGTTGTGCTGACTGTCGCCTATCTGGTGCTGATCACGGCGATCATCGGGATCGTCCTGGGCAAGCCGCACATCGATTCCAACCAGTTCGCCCAGAATTTATTCGCGCCCGGCGGGCTGCGTCAGTTTTTAGGCGAAACCAGAATACCGATACCATGATCAAACACGAGCTTGCCCCCGTGCCAGCCTGCGAAACCTGCCATCACCGAGGCGAGACCCGAGAGTGCAAGACCATGCGGCAGGATCAATTCCGGGTAGTAAAGACGCAGTCCCCAGTTCGCCCCGGCGATTGCGACCAGCGTCATCGCCGCCACGGCATGCGACCAGCTTGCTTCAAGAAGCCGGATACCGCGTACAAGCAACAGCTCGCCGGTGCCGACGATGCTTGCGGCCACGCCGCTCCAGAAGGCCATGCCGGCCGACCAGAGTCCGACCCGCACCCAGAAGACGTCGCCCGACCACCAGTAGAATACGTCGACGCCGAGGGTCGCGATCACGAATGCGATCGGGAAGTGCACCATCATGACGTGGATGGGATGGCCGACCAGCGCGACCGCGGATCCGGTATCAAGCCGGAGAAGCTCCAGCATGACCGGACTTTCTCGCGTGGCGGCGGGATCGTTGTTGCTCTTTACCATGGCGCCAACTCTCCTTGCCCGGGGAAAACTTTCCGTCCAGATCATAGCGTTCTGCGCGCGGGCGTCTACGCCGGATCTTGCGCGGCACTCACTGGCTGTACAGGACCTCTATCGACGCTTGATCCCGCTGGGCCGGCCGCAGCTTCGATCGCGACATTATGGTGGGCGATGTTCGCGGGTGCCGTCGTGCTCTTTGCACTCGTTATGGTCCTCTTCGCACTCGTGATCTTGCGCCCGGGTTGGGGAGCACGAACGTCTCCGACGCACTGGATTGTGCTCGGAGGGCTGTGCCTGCCGGCGCTCGTTCTGACGCCTCTCGTCACCTACGCGCTGATCGCGGGTGAGCGGCTCTTGCCGCGGCACAGCGCCGAACCGCTGCGAATTGAGGCAGAGGCTCGGCAATGGATCTGGACGTTCCGCTACCCCGGAAATGGCGGGATCAAAACGGAGGGTACGCTGCACCTGCCCGCGGGCGTTCCAGTCGAAGTCGTGGTCACCAGCCGCGACGTCATCCACGCCTTTTGGATTCCACGTCTCGCCGGCAAGATCGACGCTGTGCCGGGACACGCGAATCTCCTGGGCATCCAGGCTGATGTACCGGGCCGTTACCAGGGGCTTTGCAACGAATTCTGCGGCAGCGGCCACAGCGGAATGCGGTTCGACGTGATTGTCCATCCGGCAGCGGAATTCTCGACTGCGATCGCTAAGCCCGATGCAACCGGGAAAGTAGCGCAATGAATACCTCGATCGAAAACTCTTCGAACCGCGGCACAGCGATAGGACTGCACCGCCAACTCGCGCAGATCTGGGCCACGGGCCCAGGGCTGCAGCGTCTTGCGGCGGTCAACCATACCGTTATCGGCGTACGCTTCATGGCGACGGCATTTGTGTTCTTCATAATTGGCGGCGTGCTCGGCATGTTGGCTCGGGTACAACTCGCAACGCCGCAGGCGACATTCATGGATACGGAGACCTACAACCAGGTCTTTACCATGCACGGGTCGATGTTGCTGTTTCTCTTCGCCATACCCATGGTCGAGGGCATCGCGGTCTACCTTACACCCAAGATGCTCGGCACCCGGGATTTCGCCTTTCCGCGTCTGACCGCCTACGGCTATTGGTGCTACCTGTTCGGCGGCACCATCCTTACAGTCGCCTTGGTCGCCGGTGTCGCGCCCAACGGCGGCTGGTTTATGTACACGCCCTTGAGCTCGAACGTCTACACGCCCGGGATTAATGCCGACGTTTGGCTGCTGGGGGTTACCTTTGTCGAGATTTCGGCGCTCACGCTGGCCGTCGAGATAATCGTATCGGTCCTTAAGATGCGGGCGCCGGGCATGTCGCTCGACCGCATGCCGATCTTCGGCTGGTACATGCTGGTCACGGCATTGATGATGGTCGTGGCCTTTCCGCCGCTGATCTTGGGCTCGATCCTGCTTGAAACCGAGCGCGCCTTCGGCCTGCCCTTCTTCGACCCGACACGTGGCGGAGATGCGCTCCTTTGGCAGCACCTGTTCTGGCTCTTTGGCCACCCGGACGTCTACATCATCTTTCTACCCATGGCCGGCATCCTGTCCACGATGATTCCGGTTTTTGCCAACACACCCCTCGTCGGATACCGGACAATCGTCGTCGCAATCATCGGCCTTGCCTTCGTGAGCTTTGGCATCTGGGTCCACCACATGTTCACCGTGGGAATCCCCCATCTCGCGCTCGCCTTCTTCTCTGCGGGCTCGGCGATCGTCGCGGTGCCGACCGCGGTGCAGTTGTTCGCCTGGCTCGCCACGCTGGCTCATGGCCAGCCGCGCTGGAACGTGCCGATGCTCTACATCTTCGGCTTCTTTTCGACCTTTGTGATAGGAGGCCTGACGGGCGTGATGCTCGCCATGGTGCCGTTTGACTGGCAAGCTCATGACACCTATTTCGTCGTCGCCCATTTTCATTACGTGGTCGCCGGCGCCCTCGCGTTCCCGTTATTGGGGGCGCTCTACTATTGGCTGCCGCTTCTGACCGGCCGCACGGCGGTCTACCGGCTCTCTATTCCTGCTTTTTGGCTCATCTTCGTGGGCTTCAATCTGACGTTCTTCCTGATGCATCTGGTCGGCCTGCTCGGCATGCCCCGGCGCATTTATACCTACCCGGCAGTCGAGGGTTGGGTTTGGCTCAATCTCCTGTCTTCTGTGGGCGGGTTCATAATGACGATCGGCTTCGCGCTGGTGGTGATCGACCTCATCGCGCAGATTCGCTATGGGCGCCGGGTAAGGCGCGATCCCTGGAAGGCAGCGACGCTCGAATGGGCCATGCCGATCCCACCGCCCCCCTATGCTTTTGCCTCGCTCCCCAGTATCAACACCAGGGCCGACCGGATTGCCGCCAGCGAACTTGCGCCTTCGCTGGCGCGTGGTGACGGCTATCTCGGATTTGCGCGAAACAACTGGCAGGAGACGCTGGGCGTTCACATCACGTCGGGCGAGCCAGAGCAACTCATCGTGCTGCCGCGCGCGACCTACCTGCCGCTATCGACGGCGCTTTGCACCTGCGCGGCGGTGCTGGCCATGTTGTTTAAGTTTTACTTTCTGGCGTTTCTCATGACGCTCGTGGTAGCCGGCTTGTTTGTGCGGTGGGGACAGAATGCGGGCCATTCCCGCGACTACGGTTCCCTGCCGATCGGCAGAGGCCTCAGCCTGCCGCCGCACACAGAGGTGGCCAGCGCTCCACCCTGGTGGGCCCTGATCTTTACGCTGGTTGCCGACGGCACGCTATTCACCTCGCTGGTGTTCGGAGTGCTCTATCTCTGGATCTCTGCGCCGAACTGGCCCCCGGCGATGACGCCTATGACCAACCTGCCGCTCGCTTTAGTCAGCGTGGCAGCTCTTTTTGTCGCGGCTGGCGGGGCGCGCGGCTCGTTGCGCGCCCAAGCCGGTGGCCGCGTGCCACAGGCTTGGATCGGGCTCGCGGCCCTCGTGCTGCTCGCGGCGATTGGCGCGGTGGTGGTCCTGACCGGGAACGTCATTCCGCATCCGCGCGAGCATGCGCTCGGCGCGACAGCCGCCGCGCTTTTCGGCTATGTCATACTGCATGCCGGGATCGGCCTGCTTTTTCTTCTCAGCAACTTCATGCGTGTTGCGACCGGCTTTGTATCGCCCCAGCGCCTGATCGATCTGCGCTTCACTCGGCTCTGGCTTGACTACACAGCGCTCACAGGCGCGATCGCGATCGGTCTTGTATTGGCCTTGCCCACGCTTGTGGGCATCTTGGGAATGCGACCGTAATAGCGCCCCGCCCTGAGAAACGGAGTGGGGGCGTGAGAGGCGGAGGGTCCAATGAGCGCGCGTCCCGTCCCCAATCACCGGCTTTGGCTCCTCGTGCTGGGCTTCGGCGCTTGGTGCAGCGCCCTCATCACCGTTTATGGGCTCCATAGTGTAGGCTGCACCTTCTTTTGGTCGGCGGACACGATTCGCCTTAGCCTCGGCTTGGCCATCCTCGCCCACCTTGTCTTGATCGGGTGGCTATGGCGCAACTACGCAAAGGCCCCTGCAGATCCGGCGTTCGGCCCGACCGGCTCGTTCCTTCACTGGGTGATCGTGTGGACCTTGCTTTCGGCCGTCGTGACTATCGTTTTTACCCTCGGCCCAACACTGCTGCTAAAGAGTTGCGCTTAACTAGGCCCGGCCCGAAGGATGGCTCTGCTAGCGCGTCCGCCGCGAGTAAAGTTCTTCCATCATAGCAAATTTCTTCGCTATGCGCTGCATTGATCCTATGTCGATCGCACTCCTGCGAATGCGCGACGCATCAATGCCCATATGCTGCCGCCGGTGATCATACCAAGGGCACTGAACAATATCTTGGAGCCGCTGACAGACGTGGTCGGTCGCGCGCACCGCACAGGCCAGCAGTTGGATGTTCACGCCAACGGCGGCCGGTATAGATACCACAATGGCGCGGCCAAGGGTGGTGTTAGTTTAAGTAGTATCGTATTTCTTGCCGAGAGCTTGCGAGACCGCTGCGTCGCACCTTCCGTTCTGATCGCTCCAGACCGGGGCTCGTTGATCAACAAATTATCCATTTTTTAGAAGTCGAAAGCCGTGATAACGTCAGGCGCGGAGAAGCGAGCCGCGTTTTGCATTCAACGCGAAGCCCGCCCTTCGATTGCCACTGACGGGTGTTGTAAGGCTGATTTTGATGTACAAGTTCAGTTGGCGGACTATGCTGATTTTCGTTGCTAGCCTATTTTTGGCAGTAATCTTGATTGGCTTGGGGACCGCCCATATCAGCAAGCTCAAGCAACAAAGTCGTGAGCTTTCTAAGACCAGCCTTTTCACTCGCCATCCGGACGCGAAGACAGATCTTCATGTAAGACGCGTAGGATCCCGGAACCCGGCGTCCTTCGCTCCACCATGATCGTACGCGTCAGCTCAAAGAGCGAGAAAGACTTTGATCGCAATCACATTGATGATGTCGACGAAAAAGGCCGAGACCAGCGGCAGAATGATGAAGGCGTTCGGTGACGGACCGTAGTGCTCGGTCACCGCGGTCATGCTCGCGATCGCAGTCGGCGTCGCACCGAAGGAAAGACCGGTAAATCCGGCGCTCAGAACGGCGGCCTGGTAGTCCGGCCGAGCAGCGGGAACAGCGCGAGGACGATGAACGCCACGGCCGCCACCGCCTGCATGACGACGACAACCAAAATTTTTATTCCTCAATCACAGGTAGAAGGGGGATAGGTGATGACGACTGTAATCAAGATTGAAGGCAACTCGCCATATTCAATCCCGCATGTGGATCATATCGCGGCAATTGCCCACGGTGAAAATGTAGATTTGACAATGTACGTGGCGTTACCTGGGCATACGGACTTAGAACCGATTTATGTGCAACTGAGTGTCCCCGCCGCAGACGCTCTGTTAGTTGAGCTATCCCGGGCCATAGCTGAAACCGCGAAGCATCGTTCAGGACGTTAGTCATGGCCAACTACACTTTCAAACCATTTCAGGCCGAATATCCGAACGATGCTGCGTGTCTCGCTAAGCTGATGGAAATCAAATACGGCGGTAGTTGACACGGCGGACTAGCGAGAGCATTCAGCAGAGGACGATGTTTATCGCTGTTTCGTCGACGAGCGGCTATACTGCGCTGGCGCGGGATCACATTCTGACATCGCGCCACCACCAGGCACCATCGTATTCAATACTCGTTCGGCGGAAGGAGTTGAATCATGAACCGCATCGGCATCATCCATGAGACAGAGTATTGTTACAATCAGCCCGTCACATTCGGCCCCCACCGAGCGATGATGCGGCCCAGTGAGGGGCACGATGCTCATATCGCGAAAGCGCGCGTTAATGTCGAGCCGAAAGAAGTGAGTTGGCTGCGCGACGTCTACGATAATTCCATCGCCATTCTCACCTTCGACGGGAAATCCGACAAACTCAGCATCGCAAGCGAAGTGGACGTTGATCTTTACTACGACGCCCTCAACGAATGGCCCATCTCGCCGTATGCCCGTTCTTTCCCATTCCAATACCCTCCGGAAAAGCACATCGATCTGATGGTATATCGCCTCCCGAGCTATCCCTACGATGGACCGATACTTCAAAGATGGCTGCGAGATCTCTACCAGCCCGGTCAGGTCATCAACACCGTCGAACTCCTGAGCCATCTTAATACTCACATTTATCGGTCATTTAAATATGATTCCCGTGACGCGCTTGGGGTTCAGCTCCCGAACGAGACACTCACACGCGGCAGCGGGACGTGCCGCGACTTCGCGGCGTTTACAGGCCGAATCCGAGCATGATCGCCGACGCCATCAGGCCGAGGCCGGGAGCGGCGAACGGGTTGGTGCCGAAAAACGGCATCGGTATCGCGTTCTGGATCGCGGGCGTGCCGGGCATCGCCGACATCGTGAAGGTCGAGGTGCCAAGCGCGATGGCCGCGGGCATCAGCCGATGAGGTATGTTGGCAGCCTTGAACAGGGCGTGGCTCATGGGCGCCAGCACGAAGAGTGCAACGAACAGGCTGACGCCGCCATAGGTGACGAACGCTCCCGCCAACACGATGGCGAGCATAGCGCGCTTCGTGCGCAGGCGCTCGGTCAGATATTTGGCAATGGCCTCGACCGAACCGCTGGCTTCCATGAGCTTGGGAAAAACTGTGCGACAAAGCCGGCTGCGTTGCTCATGAAAGGTCTGCGTGCAGTTTGCCAGCAGCGGCTGGCCTGCCAGGATCGCAGCAATCAGGGCACACAGCGGCGCGAGAAGGAGAATGCTCCAACCCCGATAAGCGAGGCAGACCAGCAGACCAAGAGCGATCAGGATTCCGACGACGCTCATCGTGCCTCATCGTTGTGGCAGGCAAGGGCCAAAGAGAAATTCATACGGTCAACACTCCGCCAGCAGCACGTCGAGATCGGCGCTCGACCTGTTGCCGAGATCGGCGCCATGATGGGTAAATCACCGGCGCTCTTCCGGCTCTCCGCCATGAGCATTGCGAGGAATTCCCATTCGGCATTTAGCTTCGACGACGCGCTTGTCGGTCATGATGCGGTGGGTTCGCCCCGCCCAGCGCGCACCCTCGCCACGTCCGGGATCTGAGGCCTGGCGCGGCAGGGCGATCATGCGCAGTTCCTTCATGAGCGGCGAGTTGATGGAAATCTCGTTGAGACGGTCGAGGATATCGCCCGCCGTCCTCGGCGTATTCTGCCGCTCGTGCGGATTGATCTGGACCAGGATGGTATCATGCGCATCGCTCTCGCGGACAGGCGGGGTGATCGTCGGATTGCCAGCAAAGCCGCCGTCCCAATAGGCCTCGCCCTCGATCTCGACAGCCTGGAACATGGTGGGAAGGCAGGCCGAGGCGAGCAGCACGTCGGGCGTGATTTGGCTGTTGCGAAAGATTCGTCCGCGGCCGGTGTGTACATTTGTGGCGGTGATAAATAGCTTGATCGGAGATGCTATGAGGCGCTCGAAATCGATACTTTCGGCCAGTATCTGCCGAAGCGGGTTGAAGCCCATGGGGTTGAGGTCGTAAGGCGAGAATGCGCGCGACATCAGATCGATGGCGAGGTAGGCGGGCGATGTGTCGAGCCTCTAGCGGCCTATCAGCCGCTCAAGGGGAGAGCGTTGCAGCGGGCTGAAGGCGGCAGCCCGTGAGACACGCCGCCAATAGGTATCAAGCGCGGCCCGCGCGCCGTCGGCCCCCCTTTGACCATCCGTCCACCAGCACCGCCGCATTCATGGCTCCGGCCGATGTCCCGGAGATCGCCTCGATCTTCATCCATGGCTCTTCGAGCAAACGGTCGAGGACTCCCCAGGTGAACGCGCCATGCGAGCCGCCGCCCTGCAAGGCGAGGTCGACAAGAACTGGCCGGCGCTCCGTTGCCGCTGCGTCGTCGATCGCCGAACTCATCTCACCAACTCCGCAATGGATATGAAGCTGACCTCAACCGCCGAGCGTGTTCTTGTAGATCTTACCGTCTTTCATGACGACCTTGAAGTTCTTGGCGGGGTCGGCGATCAGGTTGATATTCTCCAGCGGATTGCCGTCGACCAGCAAGAGATCGGCAAGCGCGCCCTGCTTCACAACGCCGAGCTTGCCTGGATATGGACTGCGTTTGCCGGACATCGCCAGCAGTTCGGCGTTGGTGCCGGTTGCCATGGCGAGCGCTTCAGCGGGACTGTACCAGCGAACGAGCGAGGCCAGAATGGCCCCCTGTTTCTGCGCCAGCGCCTGGGAGAACAGGACATAGGTGCCCCACGCCGTCTTGATCTTGTACTTCTTCGCCAGCTCGTATGTCCGAGCGATGCCGGGCCAGACTTCATCGGCCTTGGCGCGTTGGACTGAGCCTTCCGGAAAGCCTTGTCTCAACTCCTCAGGCAGAGGTTGCAGACTCAGCCACACGCCCTTCTCGGCAATCAGCTTGGCGGTGGTCTCGTCCATCAGGAAGCCGTGCTCGATGCACTTCACACCGGCGGCAATCGATCGCTGAATCACCGATGGCGTAAAGGCGTGCACGGCGACGTAAGTCCCCCAATTGTCGGCCGCTTCGACAAGCCGCCCGCAGTTCCGCCTCCGTGAAAGTCGACACGTCAATCGGGCAGAACGGCGAGGAAACACCGCCACCAGCCGTCAGCTTGATCTGGGAGGCGCCCTGCATGAGTTGCTCGCGGACGCGGATGCGCACCTCGTCGGGGCTGTCGGCGACCATACTGCCGCCACGCTGTTCCATGCGGCTGAGCATGCCGCCGATCGTCCGCGGCAGTTCGGACAACAGGTGGAAATCGCCGTGTCCGCTGGTTACCGTGATAAAAGCCCCTGAGGGATAAATACGGGGCCCCGCGATGATCCCTGAGTCAACAGCGCTCTTCAGTCCGAATACGGGGCCACCCACGTCGCGGATCGTAGTGAAGCCGCGCATCAGCGTGTCTGTCGCCTCGACCCCCGCCGCGATATTCTTGTATCCGACGTCACCGGCGATCGCCTGAGCAGGATCGGGCCGTATCAGCATCGCATGCCAATGCGCGTCGATCAGGCCGGGCATCAGCGTTCGCCCATTCCCGGCGATGACGGTCACGCCTGGCTCCGCGGCGATGGGCTCCGTCGAGATGCGCTCGATGATGTTGCCTTTGACCAGCACATTGGACGGCGCGGAGAGTGAGGAGCCTTTGCCATCGAAGATGCGCACATTCTGGAACAACGTCGCACTGATATCGGCCGGCGGATTGCTTTGCGGATGGACGGCGGACGCCAGCTCGAGAGCCATGAGCGAAAGCGCGGCGGCGATGACATACCGTCTGGACACCGAATTCATGCAAGCACCTTGTGCTCGGGAATTTCGATCCGTGTACTCGAAAATACCGGCTTCCGCGGTACTATTCAATGGACGCGTCGCTTCGAGCGCGAGTTTGCCATGCGTGGATTTTGTCGCTGACCGCGGCCACGACGGAGGATGCACGGCCAGCGCTCGACGACCGGTGACGCCATTGCCCCCGATAGGCACGCATCGAACACACCCAGGCCGACGATACGGATTCACACCCCAAACTAACATTTCGAGCGGACCACCAAGTGGGCCGGCGCGACCGATATCCGGGTTTCATTTCATTGCACCCCGTTTGTGTTGCAGGGATGATCTTTCAAACGCCATCTCGATGAGCGCGGCATCACGCATCTGCCCGACCCGGAAGGCTGTCGCGCTATTCAATCGGACAAGCAACGCCCTCGGCGCGACTGCCCGCGGCTCCCGCGGTACGAACCAATACGATTGTTCCCTCGGTCCTGACATCGACACATGTGTTAGCTTTCTTGAGCGGCAAACTGACGCAAGGCGGCCCCATGTCTCTTCCATCAATTCCGCATGCGAGCCGCAGGGTCAGGCCGTCGACGTTCGACCGGCGCGATCAGGAAGAGTTGCGCGAACTACTGGCGCGCAAGCTCACGCAAATTCGATACGCAGGCGACGGCCTTCGTCGTCGGAATGATTATGGATTGCGAAGCCCCTTGCTGGTCTGAGACAGCCCATGCGAACGACGAGCGTACCGGACAACGGGCAGACACCGGCGACGTCACAATCATGACCGCCAATGCCGGAATGATTGAAATGAATTTCATCGATCGCCTCCTCGTTCCATATGATAGCTGGCCATTGATGGCAACGGTGCCGCGCAAGCGGCCCGAGGATCGAAGCAGTCGTTTACACGATGCCATCGATTGGTCGGCGAGTTTGGAAAAGTCTCAGGATTGCGAAACCGGCGGCAGCTGCAGCGAGATGCTTGAGCGTATGTCCGCTCAGAATCGAGCCTGCCGAATAGACCTTCTCGTCAAAATGCTCCAGCGCCTTGGCCAGCGCATAGAGCGACGCAGCGGTGACCCAATAGGATGCGCCGGTATATTTCGGCGGAAAGACCTGGAGGATCAGGACCAATGCGAGAAAAGGAAAAAATTGCGCCCAGGCATAGAGCCGCAAATCATCGGTCCAACGCCACAGCAGAAGACTGAAAATGCCGATTGCCAGCAGCGACCGCAGCAACATCGCTCCCGCTCTCGCATCCACGCGCTCCTCGACGACGGCGGCGAGGATTGCGGCGAAGCACAACGTCATCGGCAGCCGATCCCAAAACAAGGTGCCGTCATTCGGATTCAAGTGGTAATATGATGAACCGAAGCCGGTTAGAAACAGCCCCGTAAACAGCACAATGGTCGTTGCGTCGCGACGAACCCGCAACAGGCCTACCGCGCCGACCGCGATGAAAGGCAGATTCGAGACCACGTTCCAGAAATTCGGTATGCCGAACAATTCACGCTGGTCGGCAAACTGATGGTAGCTCTGATCCTGCAACAATGGCGGAAGCGGCAGCAATGCCGCGAGTGAGACAATGATCAAACCATACAGAACCGGTACGGGTCGATCTCGGACAGTGCTGCTGATTGTCATTGAGTTATACATCGTTGATCGAATGATACGCGCTCGACGATTATCCTGAACGACCGGCAAGCTGGCGCCGGGGCAAGATCGACATGGCAATCGCAATAGTTCTCGAGCGCCGCCCGCGCGCCTTCGGCTCCGCCCTGCGTCCATCCGTCCGCCACCAAGGCTGCATTCATCGCCCCCGCCGACGTGCCGGAGATCGCCTCGATCCGCAGCCACGGCTCCTCGATCAGCCGATCGAGCACGCCCCAGGTGAACGCGCCGTGGGAGCCGCCGCCCTGCAAAGCGAGGTCTACCAGAACCGGCTTGCGCGCTGTTCCGCCCATCATCACCCTCTTCGGCCGGAGATGAAACGATACCTATTCAGGACGGACCCATCATGTTTCGTCTCGACCCTTCGTACGATCGACGCAGCGGCGCGAACGAGCTGCCGCCTGTCGTCGGGCCGAGAAGGTAGCCGATGGCGACCAACAGCGCGAGCGGCACGGCCAAGAAATGACATGGTGACGATCTTGAAGTTCTGCAGCGCGAAGATGATCGTCGCGGCGGCGAACAAGATGATGACGACGAGGTAGATCCAGCGCATGGATGCGTCCGTATCGTCGAATAACAGACCGCGCGGTGCGCAGTCCGCCAACTACACCTTAACCACCGCGGCGCAGGCCGAAGCCGAGTCCGATCCAGGCAGCGCCGGCCATGACGAGATCGATGCCAAGGAACACGCCGAGGATATAGAGGCTTGAGACCGGCCAGTGCGCCAAAATCAGCAGGCCGAGCAGCAGCGTGATCACAGCGGACAGCAGTACCCATATCCAGGGTGTTTCCCGTTTCATGCTGAAGGCCAGGATAATCCGCATGATGCCCGAGGCCACCAGCGATGCGCCGAGGATGAGGGTGAGCAGTGCGGCTGCGAGCAGCGGATTCTCGAACGTGACGAAGCCGGCGATGATGTAGAGCACACCGAGCAGGACCCAGAGCAGGAATTTGGCCCAGCTCTTGACTTGGAAGGCGCTGAATACTTCGGCGACGCCGGCGATGATCATCATCACGCCGACGACGAGGACGCTCGCGACGGTGGCCATCACAACGCTGCCAAGCGCGATAAAGCCGGCGAGCAGATAGACTACGCCGAGTGCGACGATCCAGCCCGACTTAGCGCGTAGCGGCGCCATATCAGAACCGGCCTGCGGATTTCTCAAGGTGTCCGAAGCATTCGTCATGGGGTCATCCGATACGAAAACCTATCTGACGTTCGCCTTCAAGAGACGAGAAGTCGAAACATATCGAACAAGTGATACCGGCTGCAATCGCTATTTCTTGCCATTTTCGACTTTTCCGTTTTCGATATGGTCTCGCACTTGCTACTGATTTTGGTGGGCGACCCCGACCAGAGTCGTGTTTGTAACGCATCCGTTTTTCTCTTCTGGCTTTGTGGGCGGAAGAAAGAATGTAACCGCCGTTGGCGCGCCGGCCTTGGTTGAGACAACGGGACGAGTACCCGCATCCACCCCTTCGAGAGTGGCTACGGATAGTATTGGAGTGACGGGTCTCGTGCTTTCCAAGAGGAGCATGCACGATGAACTCAAGAAATCTTCGGGGTACCCCATTCGCCCTGGCGACGGTCCGGAACCTGCGGCGCATGTTACTTCCGCCGCCGCTTTTCAATCGGACTTTGCCAGCAGAGTCTGGCGCAGCATGAAGCGCTGGAACTGGGACCCGAGGAGGCTGCTCCCACTGAAGTCGCTGGAAATACGGAGACCGCCTACAAGCTCGCAAAAGAAGTACAGGGTCAAGACGGCCTGGGGCGCTGATATTCTGGTCGATGCGGGGGCTGCCAGCCGGCAGGGGCAATATCTCGCCATGATGGTCTGCTGGTGCACGCCCGCCGAAGCGCTCAAGATGGCGACCGCCGACAATGGCGAGTTGATGGCCCTGTCCGGCTTCATCAATCCCTATCCGGGCAAGCTCGGTGTCGTGGAAGTTGGGGCACTTGCAGATCTGCTACTCGTCGATGGCAATCCGCTCGAGGACATCAACCTCGTCGCAAATCCCGACAAGAATTTCGTGGTCATCATGAAGGATGGCAGAATCTACAAGAACACGCTGAGCAAGTGAGGTCCAACAAGCGTACGTTCCGTGGCCGTTCCGGTCGTGGAAACCTGCACGCGATGTCCTTCTCGCGAGCTGCTACGCCAACACGCGTCAGCTGTTGAGGTGGGCGGGAGGAGCCGTTGAATTCTCTTCGCAAGTTCCTGTCCAAGTCTTTCGGCTGGCTGATGGCGGTGATCTGGTTTCTGTGCCGGGCCGCGCTCGTCGCATGGGCCACCCTTGCCATCTATTATTCGGATCTGTCGTCGGCCGGGCTGCGTCTGGGGCTGGCGGTCGCTTTCGCGGCGTTCGCGGTCTGGGCGCTCTGGCTTTCGCGTCAACGGCGCCTGTCCGTGATCGCGATCGTGCTGTTTCTCGGCGTGGTCGCATGGTGGTTCACCATCCGTCCCTCGCACGATCGTCACTGGCGGCCGGAAGTCGCAGTGATGCCGCGGGCATTCATCGATGGCGACCGTGTGCGCCTCACCGGCGTCCGCAATTTCGACTACCGCACACGGGATGATTTCACTGTGCGCTATGAAGAGCGCGAGGTCTTGCTGTCGCATTTAACAGCCCTCGATTTCTACGTGTCCTATTTCATGGCTGGTCCGGTCGGGCACACGTTCCTGAGTTTCATCTTCGATAACGCGCCCCCGCTAAGTATCTCCATCGAGACGCGACCGGAGGTCGGCGAGGGCTTCGCGCCCATCGCCTCGCTCTTCAAGCAATTCGAGTTGATCTACGTGGTGGGTGACGAGCGCGACCTCGTCGGCGTGCGCACCAACCAGCGGCAGGAGGCCGTGTACCTCTATCGTCTCAACACCACGCCCGATGACGCGCGCCGGCTGCTCCTGATTTATCTGGAGCGGATCAACGAACTCGCCGATCGGCCGGAGTACTATCACCTGCTGACCAACAGCTGCACCATCAACATCGTGCGTTATGCGAACGCCGCCGGCAGGGTCGGCCGCCTCGACGTGCGCCATCTGCTCAATGGTCTGGTCGACAGCTATCTCTATTATTCGGGCCGGATCGACACGACGCTGCCGTTTGAGGAACTGCGGCGACGCTCGCTGATTAACGAGACCGCGCAGGCGGCCGACAGCGCGCCCGATTTCTCAGAGCGCATTCGGGCATCCCTGCCGACGATCTCCCGTTGAGACGTCTCAAGTCGCTCTGCGATGCCGCCGCCACCTTCCGTTGCGGGGCAGGTCGGCGCCAATCCTTCGGTAGGAGTTGCCGGACTTACCCTGCGGTTCGGCGGCTAGATGTAGACTTGAACGGTTTGTTCCGATCAATCAACTTTCTTTTCGGCTTGACCAAAAGATCATGCCAATGCCGACCACGAAGGCTCCGGCGAGAATGACGAAGAGCATAGATTGTTTGACCCACGAGACCGGCGGAACGGCGAGAGCCAAAACCAGGCCGAGAAAACACAGTTCGACCGAAGCAAGATTGAGCCCGGCCAGAAAAGAGCCGAGCGCCAGCAACATCAGAAGGACCAAACTGGTGGACGGCGCAGGTAGCAGCTGCTGAACACCGGCCACCAACACGATGTTCATGGCAACGAGGACAGCAATCCAGTGGACAGCCTGCGTCCAAACCAGGCGGACACGCGCCTGTTTGTCTTCGATCTTGCCCCATTCGGTGAAAATACACACGCCGCCGGATATCAGGGCCAGCAAGTCCCAATAGCCAGCAAGAGGTTTTTGCGACATGTTTCGCGTGAGCCACACCGGCGAGCGCCAGTCCCAAAACCAGGAGATAGGGTAGATGCCAACCGGCGGCGGTTGAAGATCGGGCGGTGCCTGGCCATTGGGAAGGCGATCTGTTGTCCGGGCCGAACAACAGCTACATCGCGACCCTGGTCGAGCGTCATACGCGTTATGTGATGTTGGCCAAGGTGGCCGGCAAGGACACCCAGACGGTAGTCTGCGCGCTCATCAAGCAGGCGAAGAAGCTACCGAAGGAGCTGTATAAGTCCCTGACCTGGGACCGGGGAAAGGAACTTACGGATCATCTTTGCTTTACGTTGGCGACCAAAATCGACGTCTATTTTTGCGATCCGCAAAGCCCATGGCAGCGCGGATCGAACGAGAACACCAATGGCCTGCTGAGACAGTACTTTCCAACAGGCACCGACTTGTCGGTGCACTCGCAAGCCCATCTGAACAAAGTGGCTCGTCAGCTAAACGAACGACCACGTGAGACCTTGCAATTTGAAACTCCAGCAGAGAGATTTAACGCCTGTGTTGCGTCGACCGGTTGAGCCGGCACCCTGGGAGGACATTGCGCAACGGAGTCGACAAGTCCGTTTCGTGCCAGTAGGCGACGTTAGCCACTGATAGTCTTTCAATGGCTACGCGATGATTACGCGAAGCGGCGAGCCTCTCGACAAAGTCCACAGAACCGAGCATTCTTAAAATTTTAGAGATGGCGGGATTTCAATGCCGCTGACGCGAGGCCGCATTTTATCCAACGTTAGCGGATCGAAGGATATCCGCGATTGAATGCAGGCGTTTGCCAACAGAATTCGTCCAGGTGTTGATGTTGCAGCGGATATTTGGGTCCTGGCCGCGTTTTGCAGTAGTTGCTGCCGCTGGATTTTATTTCTGTACGGCGGGCGATAGGGCAGAATGTGACCAGGCCCGCGTCGTGGAATCTGGGGAGGAGCCTTAGATCGATAGCACTTCTGAGCCTCGATAATCTTGGAGGAGGTAAGCGACGATGAACATCAAGACAGTACTCCGCGTCCTGGTTGTTGGCCTGTTTGTTTTTCTGGCCGGTCCGCCCCAAGGTGCTGAAGCCCGATCGCTGCTGAATTCGAATGTGGTTACTGCCGAGCAAAAGACAACTGAGGTTAAGTCGACGAATCGGTATCACTGGCGCCATCGGCACTGGCGGCATCGAGGACGAACGCACCATCTCGATCCCGGATGGTGAGCAAGCCGAGATAAGCGAAATACGCAGATCGCATTTCCGGACACTGGCGCCGCTGTCATCACCGGCCGTCACACTCCTAAATGCGCTTCCTTGGGCGGCGGGGACAGCCTCCCAATCACTGAAGGAGCTGGGTGCGAAGACGTGTAAATCCGGCGTCGCTGATCGACCCTGCTTTTTTAAGCCGATCGAGTTTTTCGGTTTCATCTGCGGCGCTAAAGCCAACCACGCGCCGAAGCTCCTCACGCGTCTGCTGAGCCTGTTACACACTGCGTTTGTTGCGACCAAAGCGACTTTATTCGCCACAAACCCGCTGAGTGGGTTGCCTCCCGCGGGTGATCTGACCCGGGCCTTGGCCTAACCCGGATCGATCTCTCCGCCAACCTTTTTCCCCCATGTTGCCAACTGCTCAACAAGCTTTCCTCGGGTGACATCGCTGGGATTAGGCAGCACATCCGCATCGCACCCAACTTGCCTCCGAGGCGTCGAGAACGAAATCGACTGATCGTTTTGATCTATATCATGTGTTTCAAGCGCTTTTAGCGGCAAGCTTTTATCAACTCATTGCAGCTTACGAGACGTTTCCTATTTTCAAAACCGCCTCCATTAACTTCCAAATCTCAATAAGCTCGACGAGTGTTTGGAGTTGGCAATTATGGAAAACCCATCGACCGACACACCTCCGTCGAGCACACCTTCAGGTGCTCCCAAGTCCGCTAAGAGGTTCTCAACAAGTTTTGGATCAAGAAGAAGACGAACGTGCTGTCCTTCGACTTTCAAGCTGGACGGTCAGATGCAACTTTTGACGATCTGAAATTTGCTTTCAAGGCCATTGATAACCGAGGCCGGCCTCTCCCCTTTGTCGGGCACGTGCAAGAACTTATCTAGCTGAAGAAAGACTTCGCTCGTTTCAACTCTATCTTCTTTTTGAGAGCTCACTTCTCCGGCGGACCAACCGTACATAACTGGAATTCAGTATGAGATCGATGATCCGTTCGCGAGTCTTGAAACACAGCGCGATTCATTGACTCTTACGGGGGCGCAAGGCGGAGTGCACGGTCGGCGGTTCGAAACGACGTAATTTCGCCGCTGATCACGACTGCCAAATTTTCGAGCGCCTTCGGCTCGCGGCGAGATGGCACACATTTAGGATAAAGCTAAGCGCGATATTCCCATTCAGAGCGAATTCGGCGTCCTGGCCGAGGTTGATCAGTATCACGCCGTGCGCGATAGGAAGGCGTAACGGTTGAAACCACATATTTTCGAGCCATGTGTCGGTTCGCGCGAGACACTTCTTCTGCCAATTGTCTATGCATGCTTCGAAGCGATGTGGATGTCCATTCTGGCCCCTCCACTGCAAGGGGCTTCATTGCGCCAGCTCGGCGAGTAAGGCTTTAGCCTGCTTCAGATCGAATGTATCGAAGCCTTCGGTGAACCACTCGTAGACCGGAGCGAGAAGTTCTCGCGCCTCATCCGACCTCCCTTGATCGCGCCACAGCCGTGCGATGCTCATTGCTGCGCGCAGCTCCCAAGACTTTTGCCTGCTGCGCCCGGGCAACAGTCAACGCGAGGTCAAAGCAGGCTTGTGCTTCTGTGGCATCCCGATCCGGCGAGATCAGTGCTATTTCTCCGGCCGTTCTGTGAATCTCGGATGCGCACCACGTTTCTTTCGTCGTTTCCATCGTCGTCACTGCCTCAGTAATGCTGCGCCGGGCGTCATCGAAGCGGCCCAACTCCGCATAGGCTCTCGCTAAACTTGATAAATACCATGGGGTCCACGCCGTTGTTCCAGTGACACGTAGCGCGGAGATTCCTGTGGTGCTCATGTGAACCGCATCCAAGGCTTTGGCTTTGCCATTCGCAGCAAGAAGGCAACCGTGCACCGACATTCCGAAAGCTCTCCAGTATGGGGCTCCGATTTCGTCCGTCAAAGCGGCGAGTTCATCTAGCCCTGCGGCTGCCTGCACATAATTTCTGCATAGTACGTGGACCGTCGATGCCATATGCAGCGCAAACATTGAAGTCGCGGCGTGCCGGATTTGGCGTGCGTCTTTGAGCCCACGGCCTAAGGCCGCGCATGCGGCCTCGGGATAGCCAAGGCACCAGAGGGCCTGCGATTGATAGAGCAAACTTGAGGCCGCTGGATCGACGCTAAAACGCGTCGCCAGCTGACGATGCTCTGCGGGATCGTAGAGTGAGATTGCGCGATCCAGATTCGCGCATCCTTCCGCTATGTGCCCTGTAAACAGCAACGCCTTACCCATGATACGATGACCAATCATTAGCGGGGCGGTCACTCCTCGCCGCTCGGCAAGGGTCAGGAACTCCGCCGCGAGTTCATGCACTAAATCACCATTAAACGCGACAAAATGCGCGATCCAAGAACCGTAGAGGACTGAGAACAACAGCAACGGGTCTTCCAAAGGTTCGCCAAGCGCTTCAGCTTCTTCTATGAGCAGACGTGCCCGCTCCACAGCCGCCCTGGCTTCTGGAGCGGCATGTCCCTTTCCTCGACGAAGAGTGGCACCCCTCCGGTGCGCGCGACTACATCGTCCACCACCTCGGGCGGCAGAGCATGGCGCGCCGAGAGCTCCGCCACCATGTCGCGGACCTGAGCTGGATCGAGCGGCACCAGCGAGATCGTGCCGTGATGCGAACGCATGCCCCAGGGCGGCCAAAATTCAGGCCTGGTCGTCGCCGCGACGAACAGAGGTGCCCGCGCGCCGCGCTCGGCGAGACCCTTCAGCACGTCAAGCGTCGTCGGGTCGGCCCAGTGCAAATCCTCGACCGCGAGCACCACAGGTTGCGTCCTCGCCCCAGCGATCACCCAATTCGTCAGCGCCGCCAATTGCAGGCGCCGCAATTCGTCTGGAGCCAGCATCGCCTCGCGCTCTTTCGGCAAGGGAACATCCACGAGCGGCGCGAGCAACGAGACGTTTTCGGCCGGATCGAGCTGGACCATCGTCAACGTATTTTCGAGGTCGGACAAACGGCGGTCAGCGGCGACGTCCAAACCACCGAAACGCTGACGACCCCATTCGCTGATCGGATGCAGCGCGGTGTTTTGCAAGAGCTGCAAGCAATTCCACTCGACCCAGGAATGCGGCGTTTCGCGCAAGTGCGCATGCAACTCCTGGATTAGCCGCGATTTGCCGAGACCCGGCTCGCCGACGATCAAGGCTAGCTGTCCATCGCGCTGCCGCGCCCGCTCCCAGCGCCGTATCAGCACGGCGATTTCTTCGTCGCGTCCGATCAGCGGCGTGAGCTGGCGCTGTCCTGCGCGTCGACCGCCGCCGCTCGCCCTTACGAGGCGGAATAGCGTCTGCGGCTCGGCTATGCCTTTCAATTCGTGGCTTCCGCGCTCTTCCGCGACGAAGAGGCCCGCGACGTGGCGCTGCACTCGCGTTGTAACCAGCACCGCCCCCGGTTCGGCGAGCGCCTGTACTCGCGCAGCTACGTTGGGCGCGTCGCCGAATATCTCGCCGGCGGTGTCGACAACGACTGGGCCTGCCTCGAGGCCAATGCGGGCGCTTAACACGGGCTTGCCAGCACCCGCGTTCTTACGGTTTAGCTCGGCAAGCGCAGCCTGGATAGAGAGCCCCGCGCGGGCCGCGCGTTCTGCGTCGTTCTCCTGCGCAACCGGAAAGCCGAACAGCGCCATCAGCCCGTCGCCCTGCTTCCTGGCCACACGGCCGCCCATCTCCGTCACCGCCGTGGTGGCGGCATCGAGATAAGCGTTCACGAGGTCACGCCACTCCTCGGCATCGAGCCGAGACGCAATGTTGGTCGAACCCACCAAGTCACAGAACATAACCGTTAGGTAGCGGCGTTCGCCGGCTGCTTCCGCGACTGGCGGGATTAGCGGCGCCACTGCCACGGCGGTAGGGGGCGGCCCCGACCCGATAGGCTCGCCCATCGCAGGCGCACGTGCCGCTGGTTTGCTGCTCAACTCGCCAATTGCTGCGAGCAGCTTGCGTCGATGCCCGAGCAGGACGCCCATATCCTTAAGGTCAGGGTCAGTCAGATGCGGCAGCACCGAGATATCGATGCCGTTCTCGCAAAAGCGCTCGGCGTACTCGGATAGGCCGAGCTTATTGAGCCAATCCGCAATCTGCTGCATCGGCGGCCGCCACGAATTGACGCTACCCGTTCTGGACCGGAAAAGCAGAAATCTACCACACGCACCAATAAATTGCAGTGCCTGGGGAAAGGCTGCTTCTTCCGGATGCTTTTGGGTACGGCCGACGTGTTGCGTGACACAGGTTCTGATTTTTTGCCAGAGCAGCCCCGGGAGCTCGACCGAGAGTCTCCTCTGTGGGTTGGGGAGGCCCGGGACGGGTCACGACCTCAGGCAAGTGTACAAAGCGCCGACCAGTAGCCAGCCAGCCAGTGAGGATTCTCGTTCGTTCTCTCGTTTTTTGATCACCCTCGGCCGTGGCCCTGCGCCCCAAAGGCTTGTCCAACCGCGCCGGCAGATAAGCTGCGCCGCAGGCGTTCGACTAAATCGTTCGCGGCTTAAAAATGGGATCCTTCTCACGAGATGCTGCATCCGCGTACTGCCTTGAAACCATAGTCCCTGAAAGACAAAATCTTCTGTAGCCTGGCAAATTCGTCCGCCTTGCCTTCGATGAAGGCATCACCTGGGCTTCGTACCGCAACCGCTCCTGTTCCGCAGATGCGCTTCGGACGTCGACGAGATCACGCATGCAGTGGGCGTAGTCCCTCCGAAAGCCTGGCGTATCAGCATCTCGACGGTCCCGCAGTGTTCGGGTAGTCAATACGGTTTGTCGCATTCGACTTCCGCGCCGAGACGGACGCTTCTGGTTACAGCACCAAATATCGAACTTTGGGGCTTCCTTGACGCTACAAGTCGGATAGAATCAGTACGAATCTCACGGGCTCGACGGTTAACGGTGTCGCACCCCGAACTCCCGGTCTCTGCAGCCGCCATGACTGTCTTCTCGGTCCATCACAAAACGACGTATCGCTACAAGAACCCGATAAGACCAGGCCTGCATCAGCTCCTATTTCGTCCGCGCGACAGCTTCGATCAGCGATTAATGGATTGCCGTATTGAGGTCGTTCCCGAACCTGCTGAGGTCAGATGGATCCACGATGTCTTCGGCAACTGTTTGACGCTGGTTGATTTTAGCGAGAAGTGCGAATTTTTGGAATTCGAGACGTTCATACGCCTCGAGCATACGCCCGAAAATGCTCCCGATTTCAGAATAGAGGACTATGCGCGCTCGCATCCGTTCTCATATTCCGATGATGAATCGCCGGATCTCGGGCCCTATATGCGTCGACACCATCCGCAAGATGTCGAAGTGGAGGAGTGGCTGAAAACGTTCTTGCAGAAGGACTCTAGCCGTCCGACTGGGCAGCTCCTGATGACGCTCAACGAAGCAATAGCAGAGGGGTTCTCATATAAACGACGGATTTCCAGCGGAACGCAATTGCCTGCCGAAACTCTCCGGAAGCAACAGGGCACTTGCAGAGACTTTGCGCTGCTGATGATGGAAGCGTCGCGAGCCCTCGGGTTCGCGGCCCGGTTCGTAACGGGGTATGTATACGTACCAAAGCGGGATGGACCGCTGCGGCTTGGCGGAGGCTCCACGCATGCCTGGTGCCAGATCTATGTACCGGGATCGGGATGGGTAGAATTCGATCCGACCAACGGGATAGTCGGTAATCGTGACCTCATCCGTGTAGGAGTTGCCCGAACGCCACAACAAGCGATACCCCTCTCTGGCAGTTATTGGGGTGACGCCGAGGATGAGCTTGGCATGCAGGTCAGGGTTAACGTGAAGACCGAGGGCGGTTCGACCGCTCGGTCTGCAGCCGCCGGCTAAGTCCGTCAACTAACCTTCCCGCATCAAAGCCTCAGGGCGCCCGGGGGTGGTCAAATCTCTAGGTGGCTTCGTCTGCGGACCGGTGGTCCTACTTCATGCGCAAAAAGTTGGAATTAAATACAAAAAGCCACCTTGCAGAGGCTGCGAGCGGCTCGCTGCATGTCTCTTATGGGTCCATCAACGGCCCTCAGGTCCCCGAAATCCGATATCCGCTCTTCCCCAAAAGCGGATTCAAGTCGGACGTCGCTGGTGGTCTGGTTCGTGCCATACGCGGACATGAACCCTCGCTCAGGTCCCTTGCTGAGTCGGTACGGACGAATGAGCAAGCCAGTGCGATGGCGTAATCTGGACTCAGTACTGCGACAGTTACTCAGCGCGCGTCAAAACTGGCGCGAGGCGTCTTTGTATCGGCAACTTCTTGAACGCTGAGTTCGCTGGCAGCCACCACCTGGTCGCACGGGTTGCCTACGGTCGCGCCTCTAGGATCATGTTGAAAGGCGTCTCCGCAGCCCGGCGCACGCTGGAGAAGCCGCCGTTGTGGATGACCTCGCGCAGTTTCGTTTCGCCCGCCTGTGCCCCGAGAGCCGCACCAACTTCTTGCGACAGTGAGGTGGGCACGCAGACCATGGTCGAGCCGGCGTAGTAAAGGCGTCCGACCGGGTTCAGGTTCTGCTGCAGTGTGTCGCCTGCGATCGGCTCCACGATCATCCAGGTCCCATCGGATTTCAGGGATTGACGGATGTGTGCGGCCGCGCCTGCAGGATCGCCCATGTCGTGCGGACAATCGAAGCAGGTTACTAGACGATCGATTCCCTGAAACCTGCGTTGTGGAACAGATGATTGGATGACGGATTCTTTGTTTTGCGGTTGGCGAAACGAGGAGCGACATCATGGCAGGATGGCGGCGAGCAGTCGAATTGGCGATGACAGACGAAGAGATTGAAAGATTGACGGCTCTTTCGCGGTCGCGAACCGAGCCGGCGGGCCGGGTATCGCGGGCGCAGTGGCGATCGTTTCCTACGACGAAAAGCCGGGAATCCAGACCATCGCAACGACGACACCCGATTTGCCGCCCAAGCCCGGCGTCCACGCCACCTTTGCGCGGGATTACGAGTACAAACGTCATGGCACGCTGAGCCTGTTGGCCGGAATCGACCTGCTTACCGGGAAGGTCCATGCGCTCGTCAGAGACCGCCACCGCAGCCGGGAGTTCATCGAATTCCTCAAGCGTCTCGACGCCGCTTATCCGGCCGGCACTGCGATCAAGCTGATCCTCGATAATCATTCTGCACACATATCGAGAGAAACAAGAGCCTGGCTCGACGCTCGACCGTCTGGACGCTTCCAGTTTACCTTCACGCCCAAGCATGGTTCGTCGCTTAATCTCATCGAAGGCTTCTTCTCCAAATTCGCCCGGTCGGTCTTGCGCCACATCCGGGTCACCTCAAAACACGAGCTCAAAGAGCGCATTATGGCCGGCATCGACGACGTAAATCGCCACCCCGTCATCCAAACTTGGTCATATAAACTCGCCGAAGCAGCCTGATATGATTCAAACCATCAAAACGCTGACCTAGCCTTGCCGACGACATGGCCCACTATGCCCTCTGCTGACTTCTGCCCTGCGGTCAGACCGCCTTACGGCATTCTCAGTCGCCGAAGCGATACAGAGCAGATCTCCTGGGGTAAGCTCAGTCGCCTTCCGTGCGCAGTCGCCGGGTCTACGCCTCGCATCCTTGATGGATATGGACTTCGCGGTAAGTGGCCCGCTCGTCCGACGCTTGCGCCTTGTACCCGATGTTTGTCCATCAACTCGCACGTTTGCTGTACGCTTCCTTCAGACCTCGCCTCGCGGCGACAGCCCTTGCGTTGTCGCCAACCCTTCACCTCCATCAGGTTGGGTAGAGGACTTTCATCTCCAAGCTACTGAGCATGCCCAGCACACCACTAAACCGCTATCGCGGTAACCCTCACTTGGAGCGCGTCGTGCTCCGATAGGAAGTCTCATTTCACTACAATCGGCGCGCGCGAGAAAATTAGACTGTGCGTGCAACCTCAAGGCAACAGCTTCTTGAGATAGACAGCATACGGTACTCCGTAGACAGCAGGCGCATCGTGATGCCATTCGAAGCCCATCCGGAGATACATCGCAAGGGCTGCCTTCAATATCGCACTTGTGTGAAGAGCAATGACTGGAGATCTATCCCGTCTTGCTCGCTTGATGCATTCCTGCGTTAGCGCCCGACCAACACCAACCCCTCTACTCTTGGGGTCAACGACCAGGGACCGAATGACGGGCCAAGCCTGGTCAAAATAGGCTGCCTTCCCTCGGTGCGGTGGTATGTAAGCGACTGCACCTACGATGTTTGCAGCAATCTCGGCTACCACAATCTCCCCACTCTTTGCGAGGTCAGACATTTTTCCATAAAAAGCCGCAAGCGCCGGCCAATCAGAATAGTTACAGCCGAACTCCTCAAACGCAGTGACCGCGAGGCGATTGATTTCTTGCGCGTCAGCCTCGCAGAACTCTCTAAGTACCGTTGATGACATCGTCCGAGCTCCCGGAGGAAATGCCGCCATTTGCGATTGCTAAAGCCTAGCACTTTGCGACGGGGCGGCGAGTGAGAAAGGGCAAACAATCGACCTAGACGCTGCGACCCAAGGTCCGGTGTGGGTCAAAAACGGTCCTGACGTCATTGCAATGGGATGTCTGCGTTACCCCATCTTCCCCCAACAACGGACATGTGGCGACTGCTTCGGGATGTCCGTTTCGTGCTGTTTCGGCGGCGGCGCATCCGCCGATAAAGTTCGATGATAGTGGCGGTCCAAAAACGGGCAAAGACGCTGCTTTCTGATCGAGCGTTTCTGCAGTAATATTGTTTCGTTGGTAAGCCCCGTGAGCACCTTTCTCTGCCCCTTTAAATACGGAGGCGACGATGATTGGATTGCCGGTGCGGTACGTCATCGACAATATTGGGACGCTTGGCGGGGCAGAAAGCTTCGGGCTTGCAATAAACGCCACAGGAGCTGTTGCCGGCGTCTCATATCTTTCGTCTGTCGATCCGCACGATGGAGTTCATGCGTTCCGATACGACGGCATCCGCATTTTCGACGTTGGCGCGCTCCCGCCACTTAACTTAAGCTGGGGATATGGAATTAATGATCATGGCAAGATCGTTGGCGGCAGTTTTGTCGACTTAGGGGGAGATAGTGAAGCCCATGCATTTCTTGCTGAAAGCGGAAGCGCTCTTGTCGATCTGGGTACACTAGGAGGTGATTTTAGCTTTGCGTATGACATTAACAATGTGATGCTCATCACCGGCGAAGCCTCCAATCAAGCGGGCGACACGCACGCATTTGTGTGGTCACCGGGGAACATGCGCGACATCGGAACCTTGGCCGGTGGGAATCGAAGTGTCGGACGATCCATCAATGAGAGAGGCCAAGTCGCCGGCGAGAGCACCTTCGGGCGACGCGATGGAACCCTAGCATTCCGGTTTACTGAGGCCGACGGCATGGTCAGTCTCGGTACGCTTGCTGGAGGGTTAAATAGCTCCGGCTACGGCATCAACAATAGTGGTCAAGTCGTCGGTGAGAGCAATACGGGACCGATCTTGCATCCATTCGGTCGCGTGAAAGGCTTTTCGTTCTTTGGCACCCACGCTTTCCTCTGGACTGAGGGAGATGGCATGAGAGACTTGGGTCATTTGGGCGGTGGGACGAGCCGTGCGACCGCGATCAGCAACACCGGACAGGTGGTTGGCACAAGTAATCTGATCGACGGCACTCCACATGCCTTTAGCTGGACTTCAAGGGGAGGAATGGTCGACCTCAATACCCTGGTTCCACTTAACAGTGGTTGGGTTCTATTCGAGGCCGATGGCGTCAACGATAAAGGCCAGATCACGGGGTATGGACTGCACAACGGCGTGGTACATGCATTCCGATTGGGCCCGGCAGAAATCGTCGTACACCCGTAAGGTCAGGATAGGTTTGTTGCACTTTGCCCTTTTGGCCGCCCGTTACGCGATTTCCGCTCAGGTCCAGACTGTGTGAAAAGTCAGTAGTTCAATTTGCGTGTAGAATATCTGTCTCAATTTCATCGATGCGCAAACGAATTGCATCGGCACTTCTGTCGCAAGACGCTTATTGAGAAAACAATTCTGCGCGTTCTTGGCTCACGCGAGCTTTCACACAGTCTGGGTCCAGGCTGTGTAAAAACCTGCACGCGTGGAGAGTGAACAGAATTGTGTTCTCTCTTTTCTTATTTTGACGGTGCCGGCCAGAGCAGTTCTTTTCCAATTCAACGTATCCGAGACAAACATTCTCCGCGAAAGTTTGACTTCCGAGTTTTCACACAGCCTGGTCGGGTAGGATCGAGGCGCGGATCGGGCTTCGAATGATGCCGACGTTTCCTCGATCCCCCCTATCATCCGTACGGCGGGTTTTCCCCAGTACGGCTGGAAGGCTGGCTTTCCAAGCAGTGCCTTCCTGGATGATCAGCGGCTTAAGCCTGCTCCCGACATGCGCCGTCCGACATCCAGTTTGCATCCACCCTTCGTGCATTTCGTGGTCGCTACGGTGGTCCGCTCTGAGTTGGGCCTGAGGACTCGATCATGCACCGCCATGCGGTGGAATACTCCACCTACCCCAGGGGCCCTCGCTCGGGTCCGGGTTGTAGTGTCCCGGTCCGTCATCACTTAATCGGCCCCATCCGCCCCACTCGCAGGCACATCGCGATTTCACCGCATAGCGACTTATACGCGATGCCTTCGCTGTGCGGGAGCGCCTAGGCGACCCGCGAGTGGTTCCGAACTTTCACTGCACATTCCTTCCTGGCATGCCGTCCTCTCCGACCCCGGGGAGTCCAACATCGATATGTTCCAGAACTTCGATGCCGACATGGCCTTCGCCGTTTGACCACCGGCTCGGCACTCCCGACACTCCCGCAATCCGTTCCGCGCGGGTTTCCGATTTCGTGGCTTCACTGGTTCGCTTCCGCTACGGCCTGCCAGGTTGCTCGCCCCCCTGTACGGATCGGACTGGATCGCCCAGCCTTCGGGGACTTTTACTTCCAGGCTTTCAACGGATCAGTCTCCCTCTCCGTTGCTGGATATAACTACAACAGTAGCTGGATCTCCTTCTGTTGGCGGGACTTGCACCCGCTGGAATGGCAGCTAGCTTCGCTGCACGGTCAAAATCGGAAGTGGTCCTGCTTGAACGGCATGTCCGTTCTACCCCGGAAGCGCGGAGAGTCGCTGAAGGCGATCGGACGAGCATTTGGCAAGCCCTCATCGTCGATCTATTTCCTGGTGGCATCGCATGGTGGGATTCGTCCTGCCCTTGCGGCGTCGCTCAAGGCTGGGCATTGACGCTCTGGGAGCGCGAGGTGATTTCCAGAGGCATTACGGCGCATCAATCGGCCCGATCGATCGCTAAGTTGCTTGGCCGCTTACCCTCGACGGTGAGCCGTTAGCGCGAAGTCTATGCAACCTCGAAAGCGTAATTGGCCAACTTTATCCGGCGACGCTTTTGGCAAGGCTTGTTACCCTCGAACTGAGAGGGTAATGCCGATAGCTCCACAACCCCGCCCACACCGCGTCAACCAAGAAAGCTGATTGCCGTCGCAGCCTGAGCCATTATTGTCTGCGAAGCCGAAGCTGTTCCAGAGGCCAGAATGTGTGCTCATTATGATTAGGGCGATACTCTTTGCCGTAATAGTACTTCTGTCTGCAATGACCGCCGCTGCTGCAGCGCCGCTTCGCATTGTCGCGATTGGCGCCAGCAATACGCAAGGCTGGTATGTGGGCAAACAGGGCGCCTATCCGGCTAAGTTACAGGCCTTACTGAAAGCCAAGGGGATCGATGCACAAGTCATCAATGCGGGCGTGCCATTCGACACTACCGCAGGCATGCTCAAACGTATTGATAGCGATGTACCGACCGGAACCGACATCGTGATTTTGCAGCCGGGGGCCAATGACCGGCGTTTCCTCGGGACGAAGGAACAGCGCGCCGCCAACATTGCGACGATGGAGCGCCGGTTGCGAAATCGTTCGATCAAAGTGATCGTCTACGACGAGGAGATCCCGCTTCGCTACTACACCTTCGACTTCATCCACCTCACGGGCGAAGGCCACGCGATGATTGCTGCCACCTTGCTACCCCGGATCATGGCAACCATCAACCGGCGGCCCTAACGGCGTCGGAACAAAGCCTTTATTTGAAAGGCCGTCAAGGTGATCGGCTATTCTCCTAGCGTGCTCGCATAAACAAACTCGCCCCCATGAGCGCCCTGCGCCGACGCATGCTATTCGGGCAGCTCGAGATAAGGTATCGATGACGGTCAGCGGATGGAGGGCAAACAACCCGACCCGCGTTCCCTTAATGACCTGGCCGCTTCCCTATTGACAACCATTTGTGCCAGACGTTCGCTTGGTACCTATTGCAATTATAGATCGACTGAAGGCCGGGCGTTGAGTAATTGCACGCAA
This sequence comes from uncultured Alphaproteobacteria bacterium, assembly GCA_963769365.1. Classification (GTDB taxonomy): domain Bacteria; phylum Pseudomonadota; class Alphaproteobacteria; order Rhizobiales; family Xanthobacteraceae; genus Bradyrhizobium. The sequence goes on from CAVYLU010000005.1 coordinate 218,139, forward strand.
AAATTCGCAGGTAGAACTATGGCAAGAACCACCGTCGCAAAGCGGCTGGTGTTTCATATCGGCGGTTACGATCCAACCATGCCACCTGCCGGTGCGCAACGACGGTTTGTGCGCGAAATGGGACGGTTCCAACGTACCTGGTCAGTGAAGGCCTTCATCGATGGTTTGCGTGATAGTACCGATCAGATAAAATGGAAAGTGACGACGACTGGTCCCAATTGGCAGGTCGAAACCGATTACCGTCTCGTTCGATGGGACGACGTAATTGAAACCTTTAAGCGTCGAACAACTGGATACCGTGTTCTGTTCGGCTTTATTGCCTTCCTGGATTTCATTCTGTCTGGCGCTTTCCGGGGTTACGTAAGAACTAATTGGCACTACGCAGTTTTCTTCCTGTATCCATTCGTTATGTTCGCCGTCCTCATCCTGGCCGCGTTTCTTATTAGCTTGCTTGCCCTCAAAATCGGCGGATCAATACCTGTCGCCATCGGCATCGGTCCCCCCGCACTCGCAGCGCTTCTGGTTGGTCCATGGCGCTGGCTGCACCTGGGCGACCTTTTCGACGACTGGATTTTCTCTCGCGAGTATGTTCGGAGCGGTAGTTCGATCATCGAGCAAAGACTAGACAGATTGGCCGCTGAGATCGTCGCCGCAGCTCGTGGCTCTGACGCTAGACGAGATCCTGGTCATAGGTCACAGCCTTGGCGCGGTAATCGGGGTTGATCTTCTCAATCGCGCGGCGAGGCAAGACCCCACCCTTGGTGCGCGCAAAATGCCGGTCATGTTCATCACGATCGGATCGTCGATACTCAAGGTCGGGTTGCACCGCGGGGCAACCCGCTTTCGCGAGGCGGTGGAGAGCGTCGCACGAGCACCCGGTATTTTCTGGGCTGACTATCAGGCGCGGATTGACGTGTTGAATTTTTATGATACCAGGCCGATGGCCGAAATGGCGTTGCCGACAGAAAGCGAGCCTGTCGTCAGGCTCGTAGAATTCAGTCGAATGCTTGAGCGCGCCATGTATCGACGCATCCGCCTTAATTTCTACCGGTTGCATTGCCAATTCATCAGCGGAAATGATAGGCGAGCAGCGTACGATTACTTCATGCTTGTATGCGGGCCTGTTTCAGCCAAATCTCAGACGCTCGCTCAAGACGGCGCCGTTTCGATGTTCGGGGACGATGGAGCCCTTATCAGCGTGCCGCCGTCAGCGGTGAGCCGACGCAGCGGTCCAATCAAAAAGTGACACCCACCCTTTCAAAGGTTGCGTTTGTTGTATTGGTCATCGGGTGGTACCTCATACGCTACGAATACGCGCGCCGTTCGCGCCGCGAAACGATTGTATGGAGCGCCCGTGGTCCCCGCGAAACTGCGCTACTGCTCATATCCCTTACCGGTCTTGGTATTCTGCCGCTCATCTACGTGGCGACGGCAATTCCTCATTTCGCGGCGTACACTTTCCATCCCATCCCAGCTTGGCTGGGAGTTTTCTTTGCGATTGCGGCCTTGGGTATGTTTCAACTGACGCATCGGGCGCTCGGCCGGAATTGGTCGATCAGTCTTGATGTGAGGGAAGGCCATCAACTTGTTATGGACGGCATTTACCGGAGGATTCGACACCCGATGTATTCAGCATTTTGGCTGTGGGCTATCGCTCAGGCATTGCTGCTGCCGAACTGGGTTGCCGCGGGCGCGGGCTTGGTCGGTTTTGGGATCTTGTTTTTCGGCCGCGTTGCCAGGGAAGAGCGAATGATGCTGGAAACCTTCGGCGACAATTATCGCGCCTATACGGCGCGGACCGGCCGGATTTTCCCGTTGATCTTCTGAAGCAGGTTTGAAGTACATCTCGAGAGCTGCGGTATCTCGAAGGGAAGCGGCAACCCAATCCTCTAAACTGCGTGCTATTTCTGCAACATCCCGTCAAAAAAGAGACCGTGCGATCGCTGGTCTGGGCTCCGCTCATTGCCTCGTAATGACCGTTTGGGTTAGTTGTGAGTTTACTTGGGGCAAGTGGGCGGCAGGAGATATGATGTTGAAATTCGTGATCGTTGGGACTGCATCTTTGGCCTTGATGGGAACAGCCATTGCTGCGGACCTCCCTCATCCGCAGCCGGTTGTACAAACGGGGCCAGTTGGCAAATTCCCTGTCGGCAAAACTCCAGTTGGCAAATACCCGGTCGGGAAAGCCCCGGTGGTAACCACCAGGGGTTAACCCGAAGATCCTCCGGGGACTCACGCATCTTCGGCCGTTTGCGGCCGAAGGGGTTTCGGCTCGCAAACACGGGCAAACTGGAACATTGGCCAGTCTTGTGACATTGGCCATCTTATGTTTATGAGGGTTTGCTTTTGTCGGGATCGGCATGTTTGCGGCTGCGGTTGGCCTGGGAATTGGCACTAGCGGCGCACAACAACTTGCGGCGCGCGCTGATCATCAGCAGCAACAGGACACTCCCGCCAAACGTTCGATAAAACTTGGCGTCACAACAATTGCTGCTGCATCGACGGCCTCACTCTCCGCATCGGATGCAAAGCCGGTTCGAAGGCCTCAGTCTGCGTCCAAAGGACCCTACTACGTGGATTTTCGTGCCCGCACCGCAGCATCATGCCCCAACCCCTGGGGAGTCACATGACGATCCGCTGTCGTGTCCTAATGGTCTATCCGAAGTTCATTCCGAACTCGTTCTGGAACTATACGGAAGCCTGCGAACTGTTGGGCGCGAAGTATCCGGCCGCGCCACTCGGCTTGATCACGGTCGCCGCCATGCTGCCGAAGCATTGGGACATCCGTCTCGTCAACCGTAACACCGAGCCTTTGACAGACGCGGATCTCGACTGGGCCGATCTCGTGATGATCGGCGGTATGCTCAACCAGCAGCCTGATTTCATCTACCTGATCGATCTCGCCCACCTGCACGGCAAGCCAGTATGTGTCGGTGGGCCTGACGTCTCCTCCAGCCCGCATCTTTACGCGGACGCGGACTTCCAGGTGATCGGCGAGGCCGAGCAAATCATCGAGCACTTCATCGCCGCCTGGGAAAGCGGCGAGCGCAAGGGCGTGTTCATCGCCGAGAAATTCAAGATCGACGTCACGCTAAGCCCGATGCCCCGCTACGATCTGATTAAGTTCGATCACTATCTCTTCATCGGCGTGCAATATTCGCGTGGCTGCCCATTCACCTGCGAGTTCTGCGATATTATCGAGCTGTATGGTCGCGTGCCGCGCACCAAGACCAACGATCAGATTCTCGCCGAGCTGCAAGCGCTCTACGATCACGGTTATCGCGGACATGTCGATTTCGTCGACGACAATTTCATCGGCAACAAGAAAAACCTCCGCACGCTACTGCCGCGGCTCAAAGCCTGGCTGGAAGAGCGCGACTATCCGTTCGAGTTCTCGACCGAAGCCTCGATCAATATCGCGGACGACGTCGAGCTGTTGCAGGCGATGAAGGACGCGAACTTCTTCGCGATTTTCGTCGGCATCGAGAGCCCGGATCCAGAGACGCTCGTGCAGATGAAGAAGAAGCAGAACACCAGGCGCAACATCGCCGAGTGCATCCATAAGATTTACGGCTACGGCATGTTCATCACCGCAGGCTTCATCGTCGGGTTCGATACCGAGAAAGTTTCAATGGGACAGGCGATGATCGACTTCATCGAGGAGACGAACATTCCGGTCTGCATGGTTGGACTACTCTATGCGCTGCCTGGCACACAGCTGACGCGGCGGCTAGCCAAGGAAGGCCGCCTGCACAAAGGCCATGACCTCATGAAGGTCGAGCAGGCGGGCGACCAATGCACGCTCGGCTGCAATTTCGACACCAAGCGTCCGCTTCGTGACATCCTTGTGGATTACAAGGCCGTGCTCGGGCACGTGTTCTGCCCGACGGCATACGCGGGACGGCTGTCACGGCTCGCCGTCATGCTCGACCGCTCCGACCGCTGCCGCGACCTGCCAGATGGCGACATGCGCAAGAGGCTTGGGGGCATCGACAGCGTACACAAGATCATGCGGACCCTACCGGAGGTTCGCGAGCCGTTCTGGAAGACCTTCGTCGAAGTCGCCAAGACCAATCCAGGCGCGCTGCGTTACATCGTGATGCAGATGGCGCTGTACCTGCACCTCGGGCCGTTCTCGAAGCAGGTCATCAGTGAGATTGACCGCCGCATTGCCGAGCTGGACGGTATGCATCCGGTGAGGGCCACGGAGTTGTCTGCTCGTCCTCGTCCGGTAAAGGCCACGGGCAACAATAACCGGAGGAATGAGCAAGTTTAGGCCGTGAACTCATAAAGATGCTGTTGGATGGACGGCAAGGTCCGCTATGCCTCCGATAGCTGCCTGGCGGAATCACCTGCGGGCGGAAAGGATCAACTCCTTCTGGGTGTCGCACTGTCCCATGGGGACTGTTCCACTGCTCTATCAGATGGCTCAGGCGGTCTCCCGACTGGCTAAAAACGCCCAAAACGCAATGGTTGGTCAGGTAGCGCCGAGAGAGTGGCACCCGCTGTCCCACTGCCTCATGTCCCATCCGGTGTTTCACTATTTCCCAGGGTGACTCACTGCTTTCCCGGGGCTGCGGGTTTCCAAGTTGGTCACGCCGAAAGAGGCCGGTGATTGATCGCTGATGTCGCGGAATACCGGATCATCCGTTTTCGCGGATGATGACATTGCGTGAATGTTGAGCAGGCGTCGCGTTCGTTCCCGGATATCGCATCGTTCATCCGGGCTACGATGTGGAGCGTTTACCGCCACCTTCGGTGCAGCCACAGCCACTGATCCGGATATTCGCGGATCCAGCCCTCGATCACCGAGGTGACGGCCTGCGTGGTGCCCTGGATGTCGATCTGGCCAGCGGCGTCGCGCACCGGCTTTACTTCCTCGGACAGTTCGCCGCGAAAGCGGTGACCGGGCAGGCGGATGATGCGTACGCCATGAATCGGGCACTCGATCTGCCGCAGCAGCCGGGCCAGCATCGGATTAGCTCTGGTCTTGCGGCCAAAGAAAGTAACCTCGACGCCGTTGGTCAGATACTGGTCGACCAGCATCGCGACGTGCTGGCCCTTTTGCAGCGCTTCGGCGAGCCTTAAGGGTGCGTCGCGACCGGCCGGGATCAGCGTGCCCATCTTGATCTGCCGCATCTCCTGAATGATGCGGTCGGCGGAGGCGATGTTGGGCCGGCGATACAGGATCGCGACGTCGAGCCCATGCGCCACGGCGGCAAGCGCCGGCAATTCCCAGTTGCCCAGATGGCTCGCGAAGATCAATGCCGGCTTGCCGTCATTGCGGAGCCCATCGAACAGCTCGATGGTTCGCGGGGCTAAATCGATATTGCTGAGTTTCTCGGGATGATCGCGATCATAGTCCCAGATGCGGTCGAGATGGGCGAACTCGGCGCCGACGCGGCCGAGGTTGTCCCAGACACCGGCAAGAATCGCCTCGATTTCCTCCGGCGTTTTCTCCGGGAAGGCCGCCTTCAGATTGTCGCGACCGATCTTGTCCTCGCGAAGCTTCGAGCCGATCAAGCGGGAGAGGCGGCCGAACAGGTCGGCGGTCTTGGCGGGATCGAAATAGCGCGTGGCGCGCAATAGCCCGACGGTCAGCGCGCCGACCGCCGCTGCGCCAAGCGGTTTGGCCGCGTCGCGCACACGAGCCTTGGTTCGGGCAAGCAACGGGTGCATCGAGCGCCGGCTAGGCCGGTTCGCGCGTCAGGACCAGCGAGGCGTTCTGGCCGCCGAAGCCGAACGAGTTCGACATCACGGCGGTCACCTTGGCGTCGCGGGCCTTGTTGCCGACCACGTCGAACAGGATCGTTGGATCGGGGATGTCATAGTTGATGGTCGGCGGGATGCGCTGATGTTCGAGGGTGAGCAGCGAGAACACCGCCTCGACCGCACCTGCGGCCGAGATGGTGTGGCCGACCATGGATTTGTTCGATGATACCGGAATCTGCTGGGCGAGTTCACCGAACACCGTCGATATCGCCAGATATTCCATCTTGTCGTTTTCAGGGGTCGCGGTGCCGTGGGCGTTGATGTGGTCGATGTGTTCCGGCGTCATGCCGGCGTCCGCCAACGTCTTCAGCACGCAACCGATGATCGGCTTGCCGTCGGGGCTGGAGCGGGTGCGATGAAAGGAATTGGTGAGCTCGCCGCAGCCGGCCAGCACGCCGAGGATCGGCGCACCGCGCGCCACCGCCGCTTCATAGCTTTCGAGCACCAGTGCGCCAGCGCCTTCCGCCATGACGAAGCCGTCACGGTTCTTCGAGAACGGCTTTGAGGCGGCTTGCGGCGGATCGTTCTGGGTCGAGAGCGCCGACAGCAGGGAAAACCGCACCATCGCTTCCGGATTGACCGTGGCATCGGCTCCCACGCACAGCGCGGCGTCGGTTTCGCCGCGGCGGATCGCTTCAACGCCGAGCTGGATGGCGGTCGCGCCGGACGCGCAGGCGGTCGACAGCGAAATCGGCGATCCCTTGGTGCCAAACGTCTCGGCAAGACGGGCTGCTACCGAGCCGAACGTGAAACGGCGGTGATAGGGCGCGAATTTTCCGCCGCCGCTGATGCGCAGGAGATCGTCGTAGTTCGGGTCCTGCTTGCCAGTGGCGCGGCCCAACTCGAACCGTTGCGACCATTCGAATTCGACCGGGGCCATCGCGAGAAATAGCGGTCCCGGGAAATCGCCCTTAATTCCGATGCGCGACTGCTCCAGCGCTTCTTCGGTGGCCATTTCGGCAAGACGCTCGGTGAGACCGGTCGACGACAATGGCTCGACGGAAACGAAATCGACCGTTCCGGCCATCGTCGTCTTCAAACCCTCGATCGGGAAACGGGTGATGGTGCGGATGCCGGAACAGCCGACAGTCAGTTTCGCCCAGTTATCGGTCTTGCCGGCACCGAGCGAGGTCACAATGCCCATGCCGGTGATGACGACGATCGGCCTTCCGAGCTTGTCGCGTGCTGCTGTCATGTTTTTCCCCGCCAGTCAAAACGCCCAAGACGCCGAGATCACTTGATCGCCTCGACGAGGTTACATTATCGTTCGCCAAGGTAAGGTGGGTCATGCTTATGCGCGCAACGCCGGATCATCGGCGGCAGATTGCCACAAGACAGAGCGACTTCCGAAATAGAGTCTCAAGAGCTGCTGTATCACTCCTGGCCAACACCAAAATCGCTCAATTATGTGCCATTTCTGCAACATCCGTCAAAGAAAGATCGCGTAATTATTGGCTTGGGAGATATATGCAAATGTAAGGTGGCAGAAATCCATGCGCCTGCGCGAACGCCACTTTCCGAAGGGCATCGTCCACGGTCATCCTACCGTTATTGAAAGAGATACTCGTTTGGTCCGGCCTCAGATTTCTCACGTGGCTTTCGAGCGCGTGAAGAAATAAGCGTTCGACGAACCCTGCATATTGAGGCCCATACGGAAATGACACGCGGCACACCGGCATAAGACTATCGGCCCGCACGATGGCAGGAGCGCTCAACAGCGAGGCCGCCGCGCCAATGAGGATACTTCTGCGTGTTTTGAGGCTGTGGTCGGCGATAGGAGTTGGTGCTGTCATACAACCCTCCTTTCACAATGAGGGCTGGCACCACTCTGCTAAGTTTGCCGTTAAAACGGCCACATCCCACCTTTGTGGAACCACCTTGCCGCAGTGAGGCAGGTTGGTGAAGGTGCCAGCCTTCGTCGAGATGCATTTTCTAATATGAGTTCCGAACTCATGGAATACAAGCCGGCATACCTACGTTTCCACTCAGCGGCTTCTTTCGATTTTGACAATCAGGCCCAAAACAGCCGGGACAGGAAAACTTGCTTGAGGACTCTGCAAGAGGCATTCTGCGACTGAGGTTTTACCGAATTTCTGCTAGCAATTTTTTTGGCCTGATCCGCTGGGGAGAAGGAACCCGTCCCCTCCCTACCCCATCAAACCGGACCTTCCGGACGTCTCCATGACCCATACATGGCGTCCCATCATTAGGGGAAGGACAGGCCGGTTAAGGCGGTCTCTAATCGGCAGCTTAGGGCTAGACGCAGGCACAGGGAGCCTTCTTTCTTGCAACCGAGGAATTCTCCTATTCGTCTCCATCAGCCTTTGATTACGATACTGCACACGGTGTGCAGATCCTGCTGTTTGGCATAAACCGTCAGCAGAAGCCGATCTTTCAAGGCGCGTAGCGCAATTTCGCCAATCGCTCTTTCTCGCGTCCTGAACAAATGCCTGTCTTCTTCACAGGTGCATAGGACAAAACCTTCCAAGTCACCGAAGCAGTCATAGATTACCTCGCAGACTTTGCCGGTGAATTCTTTGCGCAACAGGCTTGGGGCCGGCATGCCGGTGGGTGACGGCAAGACCTGGCTGGGATGCCCACCCAGGCCTGCTACTCTAGCCGAAAGATAGTCGACGTATCGCTGGAGGACAGGATGCCACCGATTCGAGTGCGACATGAGCTGCAGCCGCCATTTGAATATGGCCAGCGTGTTTTCCTCTGGCCACAGCATGGCCTCCTCGGTGCTCACCGGGATCCTTACCTGGAACGTTCCCACCACGTAACGCCAATTGCGCATGGTACGGTTGGTCTCTCGTTCTGGCGTTTCGGGTGCCGGGATGGGGCCAGAACTCTGTTGAGTGGGACCGTTTTCGCGACGTCTTCCGCGATGCTGGCGTGTTCTTTTCTACTTCAGGGCTGGACTCTTTCTTAGTCTCGGTGGCCGAGCGAAGGATAATGACCTGTCTGCGCGTGCTGATCCGCTGCAGGACAATATTGAACTCCTCACCTTTCGACACCGTCTTGGGCAGGTCAACCGTCAGCAGCCCGGCAAAATTCTGCCCGGAGTCCGGTGGGAGAGGAACATAGGTGACGCCTCTGCCAACCTTGCAATGAATGGTGTGGTTGTCTGCTGCAGTAAGCTGATGGGTGCCGTACAGCCGGGATGCGAGCAGAAGCAATTGCGGGACGTTCACCTGCGGCCAGTAGATACTGGCAGTACTACCTTGCGGCGTGTTTCCCCAATCAATCACAAGCTCATCTGGATAGTTCGACAGATCTCCCTGCCCTTCAACTAACGGGAGGCTAGGCCGCAGATCGAACGTTTGAGGGATGCGATGGGTATCCGCAGAGCCTGGATTAGACGACAGCGTGACCTCTAGGTTGCGCTGCGCCAGCTTGTCGCTATTCTCCGGGCTTTCAGTGATGCCATTCGCATTGATAATTGGCGCATCATCGTAGGCTATCTGGGCCACAATGCAGTGGTGCGTGCCGGTCAGCAATGACTGCACCGGTGCTCCGTTGACCGTGTTAGCCGGATCGTAGATGTTGAGGAAGCAGCCAAAATAGGCCCAGCAGCTGTCGCCTACGGTAACTGTTACGGTTCGGTTGTTGACACCATTAGTTCCATATTCCGGGTTGTTTGGATCGCTAAGGTTAGGGTTGTTGCTGGTGGCGAAGAACGGGATGGTATGGCCGTCGGCTACGGGCAGTGGCCAATCCGGTAGGCCGTTCGAATCCAGGTGACTTGGATAAGTAGAGCCGGTCTGATAGTCAGTATCCGCCGTCTGCGTAGACCACAGGCGGAAGAATGTTCTCACATCATTCGCCTGCTCGCCGGTCCCGCCACGCAGCCGCACTCGGGCGAGGGCGAAGTTGTAGTTACTAACGGTCGTAAGTCTCCCTCCGCCCCCATTCTTGCTGTCGCTGGTCGTCACCGTCGTTGGTGTGACGGAAGAGGAGCCGGTGTACGCCTCAGTTTGTCCGGGCAGAACGCTGCTAAAGAGATCCACTCCCGTCGGATCTGTGTAGTTCACATTTAGGTAGCTGATCAATTGTTGGATATAGCTATATGCCCCGGAGACGCTGTCCGAGAGGAAGAGCGGTCCGCCGGCCACGGGGATGTTGTTGAGCGCAGGAGTAGCGGTAAATACCCGCAGGTCCTGGCTCATGTAGAAAACGTTATGCTGAGCAGGATCCACGTTAGTGAAATATGGGTCGGCTCCGGCGGTGAACTCAAGCAGAGTTGAGGCGCTGTACGGCTTCCCGGCAATGATCATGGAAGCATCAAGTTCTAGTTCGAATGGAGCGGTGTTCTTTGCCGGGAAGCCGCCCAACGACGAGGGGCTAAATTTGATGTCAAAGGGTAAACGGACACGTTGCGGGACATCTGCAAGAACTCCAAACTCAAACTCCGCACCAGACGGGTTGAGCGTGATCGAGATTCCAGGGAAGTTTAGTGCCGCACCCGACAAGCTGGGCCCCGTTAACAGGGGCGCGGCCAGCACGCGCGTGTTGAATCCGTCTATCGTTAGCCAGAATGCCTTAGGAAATGTGCCGTTCTGCAACGGCGAGAGGACATCCTGTACTTCATCCTTCCCGAAAGTGCTCTTGTTCATCACAAAGGAGAGGCTCCCCAGTGGGTAAGGATTGTCAGGGTTTGAGCCAGGGATAGAGGTCGTCCCAGGGAAAGCATCATCCAGCAGCGATTTGAAGTAAGGGAACGGATCGCTCAAGTCACCGGTGAGGTTTTTGTACACGCCCGAAAGATTCTTTGATGCGGCACTGACGAGTTCATTGATGCTGAAGCCCAGCTGCACGTTCAGGTAATAGATGAACAGGATGGCGCAGCCAGTCTTCTTATCGATTTTGTTGTCGCCGGGGTCCACGTTGTTGACAAAGTCCTCGCGGCTGGTGGTCATCCAGCTGTTGGCAAGGGCAAATCCGGGTTCTGTCACGCCCAGGCCGTTGGCGATCAGGAACTGTGCAGCCAGGAAGCGCGAGAAGCCTTCCCCTGCGCTGCCCTCGTTGTCGCCACCATACCAGCCCTTGTTTTGGGCCAGCATGAACATCTCTACTACCTCAGAAACAAGCAGGTAACGCACGAGACCGATATCGGACCCGTTGCCAGGCTTCAAAACGATGGGCGGGCCCCAACTGGCGCTAGCGAAGGGACCAGGGGCGATCTGGACTGTGATGGGGTACGAGAACGTCAGGTCAATTCCCCCGAACCATCCCTTCATCAGACTGAAATCGTTTTCGCACGCATCAATCAGTGCGTTTGCCCGGTCTTTCCCATCGGCCGGCGAGAGGGAATTGTCGTATTGGATCTGGTAGTGCGCGGTCTGCCCGTTGTTCGTAAGGCCAGTGGTAACGAAGGTCATGAGCCGTACTCCTGATCGGGAAAGTCAGGGTGGTGCACTCTCTCTCGCTTGCATGGTGAGGCGCGTTTGACGTCACAACATCAATCAGCGGCATGTGATGTTGATTTCGGTCACATGAGAAAGTTCATTCCAGGCGATCTTGAGCTCGCTCCGTTTTTTTATAAGCTAGCGTAGGTTTTGCGACTTCCGCTATTCCTTCCGACAGCAGCGGTAAAGCGGACAGCGCGGCACTTCGTCATTTCTGCCGTAGACTGATACAGCGCAATGGCCCGCGGTTTCCACGAGCTGCGCCGCGCCATTATGGGGCCTGCGTGAGATCTTGTAGTAGGGTTTGCATGCGCAGCACCTGCGATGAGGTACTGGCTACAGCGCAACCAATATAGCACGTGGCAACCGTGGCGTGCGTGATTTTTCAGTAAGATCAGCGCATTCCATGTCCGCTCCAGAGCGCATAACGGACCTAAGTCAGTCATTGCGCCATGTCCGAAAAGCAATGGACAGCTGCGTTATCACGCTGTGCAAAAAGGCCCAGCGATGAACTGGGCCTTTGGGTGTATTATTTGTGCTGCTGGCTCTTCGCGCTGGCCTGATCGGTCCGCTTTGCGGCGGGCTGCGAGTGCTGCTGGGCCACCTTGGCATTCTTGGTGCCCTTCGCGGCATCGCCCTTGGCGTGACTGTCGGCGGCTGCCAGATGTGCCTTAGGTGCATTCTGATTGAGCTCGGCTGCCTTCTTGTGCATGGTTGTTGCCATCGTATTTCCTCCGGCTGTTTCTCGGCGGACAACAGCCTCCGGAATGGCAGGCCGTCTCGCTTCGAAATTACAGGATAGGCGCAACGACTAACGCAGGCATGGTCAATATCGATCATAGAGCGCGGCGGATTGATCTATCGTGCGACTAAAGCCGGGGAACTTTAGCATCGGCTCTCCGTTTCCACCGAACAATTTGGCTTTTGGTGAGTGCCGAATTATGGACCCAGTTGAGGAAATTGTTGCGCCAGCTGCCATTGAGCGAGCACTTGAGGTGTATCAGCAGCCGAAGCCGTGCGACAAATCAGTGCTTTTGCAGGCTCGAAAAATAGTTACCCGACACATTTACGGGCTCGTTGATAGGGGTGAACGTGACGAACAGCGGCTCACGGTCGGCGGTCTTGCTCGATTGAAAGCAGTTGAACGGGATCACGTCATCCGGTCGGCTCGGGAACAAGCCCCATGAGAAAAAAGAAGGGGCCTAGACTTCCTAGGGAAGCCCTAGCGCGAACTTAACAGCCGGAACGCGGCTACTGCATCGCTCATGATCGCGCGCTGGCTTGCAATTACTTTTACTTTCGGTTTCAAGGGCCACTTCGCTCCTTGGTTGCGCGATTGTTGGACTAACTAGAGATGCCGAGAAAAACGTCGGCCATGACGTTCTCAACCTGGAACTTGGTTTGGCTGTCGAACACTGCACGACCCCGTGCAATTGTCTATCCTTGGATACACCAAGCGGAAGATCGGAATTCGTTCCGAGAAAATGTCCCAAAAGTGCACTCGACAAAGAAAAATCTAGCCATTTCCACCAATGCGGAAATGGCTAGATTTGTTCGCTACGTGGGCGGCTGTAGACCGGGCGATGATAGCCACTGACTGATCTGGGAAGCAGTATGTAGCTGACGGGCCTCTTGCAGCAGTTGGTTCTTCAGTTTCCCGTAAGGCAATTTGGCCGCTTCTTCTTTCGCGGCCTCGGATTGCTCGTGCCACTTCTGCTCAGTAGTTCTTTGCTTGATCATGATGCAGTCCCCTTACATCAGGCGGGAGCACAACACTCTCAGTCACCGATAGATGCCGTTATGAGCGGTGATGGGAGTCACCATGGGACCAACGTAAGCTCGGCGCTGTGCTGTTTTGCTCACCTTCGAAAAGTTAACGAATTAGGACATCCGTAAAAACGCACAACGCCAACAAGCCGAATAATGCTTGGTAGCGTTGCGCTGCATCGACAAAATTGCTCAACTTTCAAACTAGGCCGGGGGTGCGGCTTGGGCAGCCGCCAGGTGATTACTGGACCGCCGCGCAAGGCCCGTATGACGGAACTGCACGCTATCCCCGTAATCCACAGGACCGTCTCCACAGGAAACTTGAAAGTGTGCAAAACTGATCAGCGGCGACGAGCCTGATGTGATCGGCTGGTGGTTGAACGTCACGGGCCGCCCCCGCGCCGTTTCCCCTAAGATGGCCCCAGCTTCGTCCCCCCGAACTGGGGCCGTTTCGGTTGGGGCACTCGGCGTTCCGGTGACTCTGACCGATCCGCATGGATGAATTCCTGTTTTGACGTTCCGGCAGCGACGATAAAGTGGGTCTACGGTAAAATGATTGATCTATCACAATGTCGCTGCCTCGCGCCGAGCTGACTGATACTCGCGCACCGAAATTCATCGAGCCTGCCAATGAGTAAGAGGCCGATCACGCATTGGACGGTTCACGAGTTGAATAAGATCGTGGCCAAGAAATTCGAGGCTGCGGCGAAATGCCAACCGGGGCCAAAGCGGCAGAAATTACTGCGAGAAGCTAAGCGCTACAAAACCCTGCTTGAGAAGAAAACATCCATGGTCTCCGCCGATGCGTGACCAGTCAGTGTGGGATTACCATTTTGCTGCCGCCGTCGGTTGAAGCCATTTGCTGCCGCCGTCGGTTGAAGGCCTTCAATTCAGAAAATCGTCATTGCACGGCCCCATATTTGGATCGGTTTAGCACAACCTCACGAGCTGCAAGCGTGGGTAGAGAAACCCAATTTCATAAACCGGCGCTTTGATAGGGGTTCTTTCGCGATCTGACCTGCGGCTACTGTGTCGTACCAGCAGTCTAGCTAGGCTTCGGAACCAAACTGCGACGCCAATGTCCGGCAAGCCATAGAGCGCGGTGCTGTGGCCAGGGCACCGATCTACCGGCCCCCGCCGAATTGACGCACGGTGGGTGCCTTTCTGCGCTGCGTTATGGGTTCCCAAGGGGTTCCTGACCCGAGAAAGAGCCCTGCCAGGCGTCTCAAAGAACAGAGCTAAGTCATTGATATCAAAGATATCAAAGGTGGAGGCCACGACCAGAATTGAACTGGTGTAAACGGTTTTGCAGCCCTTCTGGAGGCCAAAACCTAACCCATTGGCACTGACGAACAATTTCCGCAGCACCTCAAAAACCATTGGCACACAAGGGAAGCGCGTTGACGTAAACGGTATTTTCCGGCAGCGTTCGGCACATCGCGACACCGCGAAGCACTGACAAATCTCTGACGAGAAAGCCCAGTAACATGAAGTGCACTAATGCGAAACCGGGCAAAACTCCTGTTGAATCAAAGCAGGTAAGTAAACGGTCCGATATACCGTTGTCGGCGACGCTGACCAATAAACCGTCCACGAAACTGACGCATGACATCGTCAAGAACGCTCGGGCGCCAGCGACCGGCTCGATCACGCTGTGGGACGGCAAGGGCTTCGGGGTCCGCATCTTTGCGGCCACCGCTCGCCATCCGGATGGCGCCAAATCGTTCTTCATAAATTACCGGAAGGACGGCCGCGAGCGCCGGTTCAAGATCGGCCTTTTCCCAGATTGGTCGGTGTCCGCTGCGCGGGACGAAGCCAAGGAACTGCGAAAGCGCATCGATCTCGGCGAGGACCCGGCCGCCGACAAGACCGAGGCGCGCGAAGCGCCAACCGTCGAGAAACTGGTTCAGCGGTACATCGAGGAGCATCTGCCGAATCTCGCAGCGCGCGAGCACACCAATCAGCGGCGAATGCTCGCGTTGATCACAGATCACCTTGGGAAGCATCGGCCGGTCGCAGACGTCCACTACGGTGACATCAAGGCCATGCATCGCCGCATCAGTGACTCGGGTCGGCCCGTTCGCGCGAACCGCATCCTCGCCGTTTGCTCCAAGGCGTTCTCGCTCGCCCTGAGACCGCGTGAGAAAGAAGACAAGCCGTGGCGCAACGCAGTGGACGGCAACCCGTGCAAGGGCGTCGCGCGGAACCAAGAGGAAGCCAAAGAGCGCTTTCTGAGTGCAGCCGAGCTAGCGGCGCTGGTCGACGCGCTGCTTGAGGCCGATGCAGTGCATCCAAATCCAGCGAACTGCGTCCGGTTGATCATGCTGACAGGATGCCGGCCGCACGAGGCAATGAACGCGCGCTGGCAAGACTTTGACGCCGAAGCAGGCTTTTGGGTGAAACCGTCCGCGCACACGAAGCAGCGGAAGGTACACAAGGCCCCCCTCTCCGCTGCCGCCCTTCAGTTGATCGATGACCTCAGGGCTACGAGGAAGGCCGAATGGGTTTTCCCCGGTGCGGTCCCTGGCGAGCCGATCAAACAGACGTGGGCCGTTTGGTACGCCTGCCGAGACAGCGCATCGGTAAAGCTGTGGGCCACGGCTAAAGACGACAGCGTCGCCAGTATCGTCACGGAGCTTCAAGCGGCCTTCGGCCGCGCCCCGACCGTCGCGGAATGTCAGGCGGAGGCCAAGCGACGGGGCGTCGTTCTGCCGACAGCGTTGCTCGACGCCCGGCTCTACGATCTGCGGCACACGTTCGCGTCTATCGGCGCGGGTGGCGGGCTCAGCTTGGCAATCATCGGCAGGTTGCTTGGCCACACGCAGCAGCGGACGACGCAGCGTTATAGCCATTTTTCAGACGACCCGCTGCGGCAGGCAGCGAACAAGATCGGTGCTGTCATCGCTGGGGTTGGACAAGGCAGCGCCAAGGTAGTGTCGATCAAGGACGGTCGCGGCTCGTGAAACGCTCGCGCGGGAGACCGCCATCGAGCGACAGGGAGAAGGCTGAGCGGTTCCGCGCCGACCCGAACCGCGTTGCGGCACACCTTGCCTTCTTCTACGTCCGAACGTGGTTCCCCGCGGAAGGCAAACGCGTAAGCCAAGAGCAAGCGGTGGAATTCGCAATTGAAGAATTCGACGAACATTGGCTTGTAAGCCGCGAAGGTAAGCCACCAAAGCGGCCCGACCCTGCACAGGTTTTAGAGCTTCTTCGCAGGGGAAGGACTTCAACCAAGAATTTCTATAGCATCCGTTATTTAAGTGGTGAAGATTAAAGGCACCGGCTGCTGCTTCATGCAAGGAACGGCCCTTGATGGCCGTCCCTTGATGGAGGTGGCAATGGCCGGAGAACTTTTGGGAGACTATTGGTCGGAAGCGGAGCTTGCGAAGGAGATCAATAAATCGCTCTGCACCGTTCGAAAGTGGCGAGAGCAAAAGATCGGTCCCCCGTACGCCATGCTCGGCAGAGACTCCCATCTACCCTAAACCCGGTAGTCGCGATTGGCTAAAGTCTTTAGAGCGCCAATCTGTGCGCAAGCGCGTCATCCGCGCATGACGCCACTTGCGCAATCAGAAAACGGAAAAACCCGTCACCGAAATCAGCGGTGACGGGCTTCCACAAAACGAGCAGCTGGGCAGCCAGCTCGATTCCACCAATAGCGAAAGCCGCCAGGTTTCGCAATGCGTCCCCGCCACCATGCCGGTCGAGTTGCTGCGCGATCGCCACGGCATCTACGGTATCGGCATCACCGACGAATTCGACCACGAAGACGTGGCGCTGCGGTGCGGCTTGGGTGTCTTGGATCAGAGTGGGACGTTGCTGCCGCCTGAGATCGAGCGCACACCGCGTCCGCTCATTCTCCGGCCCGATCGTTTGCGTGATCGTGGCAGGATATTCGGTGGTGCGGCGCTTCAAAAAATTACTGGCGGCTTTCGCCACGGGATATTCTGCCGTTGCGCCGAAGAGCATCTACGGAAGTTCATTCACCACGAAGCGTTGCGGCGCGCCGGATTGCCGTGGCCGCCGCCTGACGGGCATCGCGACGAAAGGTGGTGGTCGCTAGACAACGCGCAGCAGGCCAAGAACCGTGGCACCTATCACGGCCTGCGCGTGCTCTCACTCTGTGTCATCAACCGCCTGATCGGCGAGCTGCACGAAGCTGCCGCTGACCTGGATGCCGTTAAGATGGCACGCCGCTTCCCACTTTCGTGGCGGGAGAGCATCTATCGTGCCTGCGCACTGAGCCGGCGCGCCCTGCAATTGGCCGACGTGTTTCCGTTGGCAGCGCTCGACATCTATGCGGACCACTCGCTCGTCATAGCCGGCTGGTCTTCGACAGCGGAGTACAATCGACATATGTCCGAGCGGTCAGCTCGGCGCGAGGAGGCTGCAAACCTTGTCGAGCGTGGCGCCCGATTGCGGGACATTGCCTCGGCCTTGGGTTTGCCGATGGCCTTGCGGCGTGTGAAGCCCGTCGTGACGAGTTGGGCTTTCGGCATTTTGGTCGAACACCCTGAATTGTTGCAGTGGATGCCGGAGACGACGCCGGCCGCCCATCTCTGGCTGAGATCGGTCAGCTTTGCCTACCGCGAGGGCGGCCTTGACTATGCGCGGTGGGTGGCTCGCCACGTGCCAGAGATGCCAAGAGCGGAAGTCGTTGCCACCGTTACCAACGTCGCGGATTGGGTGCGTGCCTGCAAGAATGCAGCAGAACCGGACGATTTATTTGCGCCCAAGCAATTCGTCACTCGCTGGTTTAATCCTGCGATGGGGGTTAAGGCCGTGATGCAGGCCAGCCATGATTGGCACGAGGCCGTCGCGTCCAACGCAGACAGCACTGATAGCTCAGCATTGCCGCCGCCCTGGTTTCCAGCCGGCAAGCAAGGCGCCTTCGAGATCATTCCGATCACGACCGCCGGGGGTCTGGTCCGTGAAGGTTACGCGATGCACCACTGCGTCGGGAGCTATGCCGACCGCGTCCGAGGGGGTGACTGTTACGTCTATTCGGTGCGCAAGGACGGCGAGCGGGTCGCGACGGTGTCCTTGGTCCCGCCTGGGCCATTCATCGGCAACGTCCGGCAGGTGTCGATCGAGCAAGTGCGTGGCCCATGCAACGCCGAGCCGCCCAAGGCGATCGTGACCGCCGTGCGGCAATGGCTTCGCGAGCGCGAGGCATGACCTCGCGCCTGCCTTCGTCGCTGGCAATCCTACAAGCCGTCCACGAAGCGGGCGGCGAGACACCGTACGACATCGGCGCGATTAGCGCGCGGCTCGGCTTGCCGAAGATGTCCGCGCGCAAATACATCGGCGGGTGCATCGACCGTGAACTGCTCATGAGGATCGACCGTGGTACTGGGCCGGTCCTCGCGTTGACGCCGACGGGTTTAGATGCCGCTGTGGTGCGCAAGCCGGTGCAGCCCGTTGCGGCGAAACCGCCACCACCATCATCGCCGGCACCGCCACCACCGACGTCGGCACAGCCGACATCCACCGACGCCGAAGACCAGCCGCGCCGACAACGTTTCGTTCGATCGCACGTTCCGCTGAGCAAGATGCAGCGCCTGCACTTCGGCAAACAGTGCAAGGAGCTGGGAGCCTTGGCCAGGCTGCGCGGTGTCGCCAGCATTGACGGTGTGGATTACGGCCGCCTTTACGACGACGTTGTGGAGCTGGGCAAAAATGCCAAGGTGACCGTCGCTGAGTATCGACAGTACAAGATCGCAACAGGGGCATTCCCGGCTAAGTTCCTGCCGGCCGGCCGCACCAAGCGGGAGGCCAAGGCCATTCAGAACGAGTTCAACCGGCCAGCGCGGACCGCTGCGGAACTCAAGCGCCGGCAGGCGAAGGACGACAAGGCTGAGCAGACGTTTGGCGGGCTCAATCCCCGAGCAAGCGCGATCTACATGGCGCTCACCAAACCAAAAACCATCAGCCAAATCGCGACGGGGCTTCGCCGCCATCCCGCGTTCCTGACCAGTTCGGGAGATCGGCTCGACGAGCGTTCCCTCAAGCGAACAATCCAGCGCCTACTGGATGGTGCGCTAGCTGATCGTGTCGACGTCACGCGGACCCGGCACAAAAACGGATGGGAAATGGACATGTTCCGTCGACGCTAACCCATTGATTTCCTCGACGTTGCCATGCGCTTTCGTCACTGCGACACTGCGACAAGCCGAAAACGCTGCGTGGCAACGTCTAGCGGACCCCTGAAAACAAAGGGTTTCAACTGCGACAGCACTTGCAATTTTCAGCCTTAAAACCGTGTGGCAACGTCTTCCTTTCTTATTAAAAGATGCCGCCAGCATGTAGCGCCGCGTAGCGTGCCCGTCAGGGCCGCAGAGCGAAGCGGCGCGCGGCTCGCTGGCGCCTGACGGCGCTCGCCGCGCTTCTGCCTGGTACACGGTGCCTACCGCAAATCACCCATCGGCTGGTTATTGCTTTAAGAGACGTTGCGACGCGGAAAAGCAAAATGGCCGTGGAACGTTTTTTGGAGCGATCTCGGCGACGTGCTGACGGAGATCGATGGCATGGCGGACGAGGCCGCCGCCGAGACGTTAATCGAGTTCCTCGAAGGCTACCGGGACGCATGGCCAACGATCCGCGCTACCGTGCGGGAGAGTGCCGGTCGGCGTACGCTGTTCGCACGAGCGCGTCTCGTGCTCGCGGAAAGGACAGGTAATGACGAAAGAGCAAATTGAGGACCGTGCGACAGCGCTGTGTCGGCTGCAATCAGGTCAGCGCATCTGGTAGGACGAAAGCGCGGGACCGAAGCCCCGCGCCCTCAGACGACTGGCCGCTGGTGCGGGGTTGGTTTGGAGGCACCAGAAGGGCGGCCCGATCACTGCCATCGCACCGTCGCCCAACGCTGATTCCCGGGAGCGCTGTCCTGCATGCAATTGTAACGAGCCGGTGAACCTTTGCGCTGCCGTGCAGACGGATAATCACCGGGGGATTGCGCGGTCCGGACCCAACCAACGCCACCAGGCATTATTCAGCTTGGGGGCGTTGGGCATTTTAGGGTGTCCTAACCGGGCCGACCGCCCTCGAAACCTTGGCGGCCTTTGGTGGCCCGAGAGCAATCGCTGCGTTACTGCATGCGCGTCGCGGATCGGTGGGCGCGCGATCGCTTCGGTGCCATGGCGACGGTTTCACCGCTCGCCCAATCATTCCTTTGGACGCCGGGTTGTTGATAGTGGCCGTAGGGATTGCCCGGCCCCTTATTCTGGCAATTTCCGTTCGGGTAGAACTGTGCGCAATAGCCCGGATTCTGGATCACCGCCTGGGCCAACACCGGGGTTGCAGACAAGCTCGACAGAACGGCCACCACTGCAAAGAGCCTAGAGCTCGACATTGGGTTTCTCCCCTAAAGGATATGAGTACTCTGAGAATAACACCGGGGCGAGTGCGCCCTTCCCTGACGTCGGCAATCACCCAGCCGTGAGCGCGGTTGTGGCGGCTGAAGGCGGCCCGAAACCTGCCTGTAAAAATGCGCCGGGAGGGTTCCAGAGCTCACCCCGGTTTTCTCCTCCAGGTCCTTAGGGGCCGTCCAGTATGCAAGAATTGGGCGGCCCCCCTTTTTAGCGTTTCAACCATCTCGCGGGGGAGTCCGGTAAGCCTACGGGTTTGACAGCAACGGATCAGACACGAAGCGTGAACGTTTGACCGAAGCCCCCGAGATTTCGGAGGCAAAACTTCGAGATTTCAGGAGCGCTCCGAGATTTCGGATACTTCCGCGATCTTCCAAAAAAAATCCCGTCCGTGCGGGGAGCAGCGGACGGGATGGAAGTTTACGAGAAGCTTTGACAAGTCACCGCCAAAGCGGACTGCTATTACCTCAAAACCTATGATCAGTTCTGTTCACTTGTGGACAGTGTTCCGCCGGACCGCCCGGCACGAAGCGAGGCGGCCCGGGACGAGGCCGCTTTTCTTTTCGGAGTTCTGTGGCGGGCCGGTGGCTCGGGCCATCGATCCGGGTCAGAGCGTCAAGCCAGGCAACAAGAAGGGCGTGGCGCCGTCGAGGCGCGGCTGTTTTTTCGGCATGGTCACGCCAAATCCTCATGCACGCCAGAATAGCCCACCAGGGTTGAAAAGTAATTGCAAACCTGACAGGCGGTGCGGTTTAAATGAATCGGGGCCGCCCGGCGTTTCAAGCAGATCGGGCCCGAAGTGACGCTGCCTGCGGCGGGCTCGTGATGTTGGTGATCGTGATATTATCGGCGTCAGCCTTGGCCACGTGAGGCCCCTTTCGTGGCTTGGGTTAGGTCCGTTAGGGTGCGCAACCACCTTGGCGGGCCGCTTTATCCCGGCACCCGTAGGGCTCACCAGCGTGGCTTGATCGGTCAGCCCTTCCCATGGTTCTGAACGATATCCGCCGGTAGCTCGGCGCCCACAAGCTCGGCGTCGGCATCTTCCGCAAGTTCTCTTTTCAAATGGTCAGGCAGTTCATCGGCGCGGCCGGATACCACCTTTGAAAGGGCGTCCAACCAGATTTGGGCGTGATCAATCGCAGCCTGGCTCATACCGAGGGCCGCCATCCGCTCCACAATCGGCAATCCTGCCTCGGCCTCAATTGACTCGCTCGTTTGCTTTGCGGGCATGGCTTCCTCGCTTTCGTTGGGGCGAAGGCTATGCTTCTGCGTCGCGGCCGGAAAGGCAATGACTGAGCACGAAATTGCACAGAAGGCATTTTCAGCCAATCGGGAGCGGCTCAAGGCCGAGCGGCTGATGCGAGAGGCAGCCGGGACGCCGGTCTCGGCCAAAAAAGCCAAGACCAAGAAGGCTAAATTAGCGCCGCGCTGATTTGACAATTCCCCACCTTGGGGAAAGTGTGCTCGCATGCGCGCCTCGGCGGGTTGGCTTTCGCGCAGACTCCCGCCTGGTGGAGCTGGGGCTGAAAGCGAAAGGGAAGTGACAAAAACAGGGCCACACCCCACAGGCCGCCAATGGACTGACGCGGATGACGCTCAACTTCTGGCGTTACTCGAGTCCAAAATGGACAGAATCGTAATCGCTAGGAGATTGAAACGGACCGTGCTGGCTGTAGGCTGGCGAAAGAGTGTCTTGAAGAAACGCCGTCTGGTCGAGATCGGGCTCAAGGCGAAGAAATGAGAGCTCCGAGGCATACGTGGACACCTGAAGAAGACGGGCTGCTACGATCGATGGGGGCGGCTGGCGAAAGCACCGCCGCGATTGCAACTCTGCTCAAGTGCACCCCCGAGGCAGTGCGCCGGCGGGCTCGCTTACTCAAGATCAAGTTAGCCCGTTCGCCGCCAGGGCTGAAGGCGAAGGGGAAATAGGAGACCTTCCGATGGACGGTAATATCTTCAATAGCCGGGGCGTCCGCGTAGCGACCGTCCTCGGTTCTTCTATTTTCAGTCCCAAAGGCGAAAAACTTTACGATCTCCGGGGTACCAAAATATACAAGCTCTCTGGCGAGCTGGTTGGGCACCTCGCGAACGCGAGCGCTTCCGAACGGCATCTGGACCGAGCAACAGACAAGCTGTTTCCCGCCCCCTGATTTGAGGATGGGCGATGCCACTCGTTAGTGATCCAAAAAGCAAGCCGCTACCGCACAGCAACTCGCGATCGATCGGCATTTGGATGAGCGTAGAGGGCCGAAGGCCTATTCAGCCAGTGCGCGTGCTTGTCAGCAACGAAGCTCTGTCGCAGCTCGATCCAACGAATGTCCGTGATTTGTATGCCGCTCTCGAAATTTTCGATCGGTTCAGGTCGCTGGTCGAAACCGCCGCGAGCCGCAAATTTGATAGCCATGGGTTCGACGCAGAAAAATACGAAGGAATGCCGACCGTCAGATTGACCACCGATGATTTGACATAAGGGAGCGTGAAAGCCCCCGCTGGTCACCGGGTTGGATGCAGCGCAGTTGCCAGAAGCGGAGAAGCCGGCGGAGTAAAGGGCGATAAGGGGTTCCCTAGCCAGGCCGTCCGGGTCAAGGAATTGATAGGGTGCACGCCGTGCACGCATGGGAGAAAGAAACGCGAGCGCAAACACCTGTTCGTCTGCCCACCATGGGCACTTATAGGCGCGACCAGCCTGCGCGCGACGAAAGCCAACTTTCCAGCTCAGCGTTTGACGCCAACCCCAGTGATCTTCCATGTCGCCACTCTTTAGAATGCCGTTTGCTGACTCAGGCAAGACCGTGGATTCGTTTAATCGGGCGGGCGCCAACATGTGGTCTGGCAGGGATACTGTCTTGAACCGGCTCGCCGCAGACGCATATCAACATGATGCGTAAGAACGAACTTCCTTTGGTCATTAGCTATCTAACCGCTATCGCTGGGCTGGGTTGGATTTTGCATATTATCGGCACTTACTACGTCTGACAGACAAGCCCCCAAACCCCTACGACGGGATTCCGGGCTGGCAAAAGGGGCCATCCGGGGCGCATGCTCAGGGAATGGATGATCCGATCCCTGCCCAAGATCGCGGGCTTTCTGGTTTCCGTCGGTGTAGCGGCGATGGCCGCGCTCGCGGTGGGGTACGTTGCCCATTATGATTTTGGCGTCTCTCGTCTAGACATTCGCACCTCAGCTCTGATCGGCGCCGCCACCATCGCCCTGATCACCGTCCTGCTATGGGCGATAGAATATTTCAAAAAATTGCGAAAATCCAAATGACCGTGGCAGACCTGGATAACAGACGGTTCCCGGTGCATATTCAGGTAAATGGATGAGCCGAAAATTAGACTGTCTCCCCAGAACACTCAGGCGACTGCGTGGAAATGGGAGATATTGTTGAACGGCAAACAGGTCTCTAGCGGCGTGTCCCTAGGCTCGCAGGAAAACGCCTATACGGCAGCCGCCCTAGTCTTACTGTGTCATAAACTCATTGCGGTTAACCGGCTTGGTGCAGCAAGGACATCTGTGCAGTCGGTTGATGATTGCGACGATCAAGCGTCGTCGCATCGTTGTGATCGAGTTTGGGATGTGCCGTTCGGTCCGGAGTGGCGGAGCCTCTGGGTCGGTAATTTTTGGGAAAGGCAGATTTTTTGAACGGTGTGGAGGAACCAGGTCCTGAGGGGGGAATCGTCTCCCTTTCGGAGACGAGGAATCCGTAGGCTGCAATGCAGAGCGAGGCGTGATGATGCAAGCCACGCCATCCACGGCCTTCAAAATGTCCGAGCCCGACCTCTTGCTTGAGCTCAAGATAGTCACGCTCGATGCGCCACCTGAGCTTGGCGGTGTCAACGAGGCGACGAAAGTTGATGTCTGCCGGCAGGGTCGAGAGCCAATATTTTGTCGGCTCCTTCTCGCCCTTGGGCCATTCGATCAGCAGCCATTCTTCCGGCCACGGCTCGCTACGATCGAAGTCGCGCTTGGCGATGCGAATGCGTAATCGAGCAAAGCGCGATCGCAACGGCACATTCGTGCCCTCGCGCCAAGTGATGGTCTTCCAGGCCCTGGCCGGCAGACTGAAGGCGAGCTCTTTGACGCTAACTGGTCGGTGCTTCTCATCACGGCGCAAGCGTTTGGTCGGTCGTCCAAGGCCCGGCACATAGAGCTTGGGCGGCAACGGTGCCGTGCCGGGCGCCCAGACAGTGGTGGTCGACAATACGCCTGCGACATAAGGCAGCCCGAGCTCTGTGAGCGTCGTGCGCAACGCGACATCCGCCCCATAGGCCGGATCGGTCAACACCGTGCCGCGCGGAATGCCGGCCTCACAAGCCCAGCGGATTTGCTCAATGGCAATCTCCGACTTGGTCTTGAACGTGATCTCGTCCGGAACACCAACCTTCTCTCGCCGCTTGCGATCGCCCGCCCACTCCTGCGGCAGATAGAGACGATAGGCCAAAGGCAAGCTGGCATAATGATTGGCGATCGACAGCGACACGGCTACTTGACAATTGTCCTGCTTGCCGAGCTGACCGCAATATTGACGGGCAACTCCGACCGAGTGCCGTCCCTTCTTGGGGAAGCCCGTATCGTCAATGATCCAGGCCTCGATCGCACCGTGCCGCTCGATGCTCGGCAGCACCATCTCTCGCACCTTGTCCAAAACTGCCTGGTCCGACCAAGGGGCTTGGCCGACAAAATGAAGGAGCGATTGATGCTGGGCTGCAGTTCGCGTCGGCGCCGTCATTGCCGCCATCGGTTCGACGCTCTTGCGCTCAGCCGGCAACATCAGGCCCATGCAATAGGCCTCTAGTGGCCCCGCTCGATCAGCGTGACCAACCACACCCACAAGACCATCGACATAAGCGGCAAAACGCGCCTCGCTGCTATCGTTCCCTCGGCGACCCATCTCAGCCCCCCTTGGCTTGCATGAATCCCCTCAGTAAGCGATTCTTGCTCCCCTCAGCCCGCGACTTTCTGACTCAGTAGGACTAGGGACCCCAACCAGCTTGCCAAGCCGATTATCGAATAGCGACAGGCCAGAAGCCCGAGCATGATCCCGATGCCGGGAAAGACCCCGCTGTCAGTTTGATTGTGGCAGGATAGCTGGCTTGAACCGGGTCGCCATAGACGCATATTCGAAGGATGTCTGAGCAGCGACCAACTTTCGTGGCACGAAAAAATCCCGGATCTGGCTGGGTGGTCGATATTCTATGGCCCGATGGCGAAACGGAAGTCATCAAGGGCTTCATTACGGAACATGACGCGGTCAAGTGGATTACGGAGCATGAATACTCCAAGGCGTGGCAGGGAAATACAAATGACAGGTCACCCCGAGCGCCCTAGGACGACGGACTGGAGTAACCGTCATGCACATGCATAACCTCCATAAGCATCAAACCGATTGGATCAATTGGCTAGGAGAAAGGCCCCTAGCGTTCTGGATCATCGGCTTATTCCCTTGGGTTGCGCTTATTATGTATTTGTGGGGAACTGGTTTGGCCTTATAGGGCGTGCAGACCACCGTGATTGCCATGTTCACTGCAACGCCCGCCAGATCGCCGGCTCGCTGACGCCATAGACATCAGCCAGTGTCCGCCATCGTCTCACCCTTGGCGTAACGCTCAGCAGCGACGCGGATCATTTCGGCATCCAGCTTCCGCTTGCGGCCGAACGTGACACCCTTGGCCCTGGCTCGCTCGATATCCGAAGGCGACAGAAGCCGAAATCCAGATGTTGTTCGACGCTGATCGAAAAGCCGGCTCGCCGCCGCGCAGTCTCGAACATGCCAAGAGGATTTTCTGCGGATAACGTGTGGGCATTCACGCCTGCGCATGGCTCGCCATTCGCCCGTGCGGGCCACCGCTGGGCTTGCTACCGCGATTACTGGCGTCCGTAAAACGGTAGCGTCCGGTTTCTCGGTAGCCGCGCCGCTGCCGCCTGCAACAGCCAGATAATTCCCTGATCGTCGGCAAACCCTGGTCGGGGCGGCCTAGGTTCAGGTCGGTTGCGCTGCATTTGCGCCTTTTTTGGCATCCGCTCAATCGCGGTATGGACACCCCCCACTCAAATCCAACTTACCCCTCAAGGAGAATTACGATGGAAAATACCGACACAGTCATCGCCGTCTTCGCTGACCATCCCGCTGCCGAAGCGGCTATCAAGAAGCTTACCGGCGCGGGCTTCGACATGAAGAACCTCAGTGTTGTTGGCAAGGGCTACCACACGGACGAAAAGGTTGTCGCGCATTTGGGAACGAAAGCTGCACGACTTCGACGCGAGGGTGGAGGCCGGGGCGACCGATGAAAAGCAAGCGCCTCGAAAGATCTGAACGACGCCTGGGCCCAGACCAAGACGGCTTCTGCCCGGCTGGAAACCGCTGGCGAGAAAGACTGGGATAGCGCCAAAGCCTCCTTCCAGACAGCATCTCACAAGCTCGCGGTGGCTTCGCAAAAGGTCAATCCCGCAAGCAAATAGGCGAGCGCTCTCTGCAGTGAGAGCTGCCGACAAGGAGCCTCTTCCTGCGAGGCTTGTGACAAGAAAACGGTGCGAGATACTTGTGGCCACCGCGCCCCTGAATTTTTGGATGGCGTTGCCACGACATTGCTGCGTGGCCCATGGCTCCATCGCCAAGAGGGGAGAAGTCAAAATGCAAAAGCAATGGACGCTTGAAATGCATTACCCCGGCGATGGCAAGGATTCGCTTATCACCACCGACACCTGAGGTTGAGCTGAAGATAAAGCAGAACCGGGAAATGGTCTCTATTGTCAAACCCCCAACTGCCCCCTTGATAGAGGACTTGCGGATGCTCGACGAGCTGAAAAAATCAGGATTGAAAATCGAGCGACCGTAGCAGAGGACGATGCACTTCTACGAAAACAGAGGCTACGCTGCGATTTCGTCGCCTCCTGCCGAACCCGCTGACCTAGACCTTCCTGAGGCGCATCTGCAGCCTGAGAGTGGAAGTTGGCGTTCCGCCCTTTGCGTTGCGTAGCCTGTCAAACCGAGTCAGCGTCTCTTCCTCGGCATCGGGTGGCAGTTCAGGCTGTCTAGCTTTTGCTGTCAATTTTTCGGCGCAACGCAGGGCTGCCGCACGGCCGAACACGACGATATCGAGAAGCGAGTTGCAGCCGAGTTTGTTCGCTCCGTGAACCGAAACGCAGGCGGCCTCGCCCACAGCCATCAGGCCGGGTAACGTGGCGTCAGGATTGCCGTCAGACGGTTTGATCGCTTCCCCGTGATAGTTCGCGGGGACAGCTTGAATACAAAACGGCCTCAGGTCAGGAGGTTACGTACTTTCTGCGCTGAGTTCATCCCTGTCTCGCGGAAGAGAGCAATTTTGCTCAGACTTCAGAAGCGCCCCTGTGTATTCTGTCAAAAATCTTAGTTGGACATATTCAATGTCCACCGGAGACATTTTGGGAGGGCGTTTATTATGCGCCGTGAAAGAAGCGGAAATGCCTGATCCACTCTCGGGATTGTCGAGCACACAACGAAAAGTCGTGTTGGCCTGCTATCTCGGTTGGACACTGGACGCGTTCGATTTCTTTCTTTTGGTCTTTGTGCTCAAAGACATTGCCGCCGAATTTAACACCGATATCGGGGACGTCACCATTGCCATCCTGCTTACTTTGGCGATGCGGCCGCTCGGCGCCTTCCTGTTCGGGCGCGCAGCTGATCGTTACGGTCGTCGGCCGACGCTTATGGTCAACGTCGTGCTCTATTCGCTTCTCGAATTCGCGTCCGGGTTCGCGCCGAGTCTCACCGTGCTGATCGTGTTGCGCGCCCTCTATGGTATCGCCATGGGCGGCGAGTGGGGAGTGGGCGCTTCGCTCGCTATGGAGACAATTCCGGCCCGGTCGCGTGGCTTCGTGTCAGGGCTTTTGCAGGCAGGCTATCCGAGCGGATACCTCATTGCGTCGGTTGTCTACGCAACCCTGTTCTCGGTCATCGGTTGGCGCGGCATGTTCATGATCGGGGTGCTCCCTGCGCTTCTTGTTCTCTATATTCGCCGCGCCGTCCCGGAATCACCGAACTGGCAGCGCACCGCATCGTCCGAAGGCGGGACGCTCACCGTCTTGCATTCGCATTGGAAACTCGGTCTCTATGCTGTGCTGTTGATGACGGCTTTTAACTTCTACAGCCATGGCACGCAGGATCTCTATCCGACATTCCTTCAGGTCCAGCACCATCTCTCGCCGCACGTCGTTGGTACTATCGCGGTGATCTACAATGTCGGCGCGATCCTTGGTGGGATTTTTTTTGGCATGTTGTCGCAGCGCATCGGACGACGGCGCGCCATTGTCATTGCTGCCCTGCTTTCGCTGCCGATCGTACCGCTGTGGGCTTACTCGACAACGCCGATACTGCTGGCGGTCGGCGCATTCCTGATGCAGTTCATGGTGCAGGGCGCCTGGGGGGTTATACCGGTACATCTTAACGAGCTCTCTCCCGACGCGGCGCGGGGCACCTTCCCCGGTTTCGTCTATCAACTCGGCAACCTACTCGCCTCTGCAAACGCCACGATACAGGCAGCGATCGCGGTTCACTACGGCAACGATTACGCGCTTGCGCTGACGCTTGTCGTTGTGATTGTCGCAATCATCATCGCGGCTATGACCTGGTTCGGCGTCGAGGCCAAGGATGTGACCTTCGGCCGGGGCCGGCTCCGGGCCGCCGCCCCGCCTCCCGAGAAGTGCGCGGCTTGATCCGGCTGCGCGATTTATCCGATCTCAGGTCGGACCATGCTAGTGCGCGCGGATTGCTTCTTTGACGAGCCGGCGCACTTGGTGATCTCTGATTGGGGCACCTGACAAAGTCGGAAAGAGCTCAGCCGCCGCTGCAGCGTCTCTTTCTCGTTCGTGGTGGTCTCTGGTCATGGCACGCGGCTATGTCGTCTAACTCACTTGTGAGGAAGGTTCCCAGTTGCAGCAATTATCAGAACACCCCACTATTGCCGAGCTTACGACTGTCACGACGTCGCTCTCCGGCTACCACCTTCTCGCTGATCCCCTCTTGAACAAGGGGACGGCCTTCACTGAGGTTGAACGGGACGCGTTCGATCTACATGGCTTGTTGCCGCCAAGCATCGGTGTGCTCGACGAGCATATCTCGCGTCGCCTGCAAGTGCTTCGCAGCTTCGCGACCGACCTTGAGCGTTATTCATTCCTGCGCGGGTTGCACGATCTCAACGAGACGCTGTTTTTCGCGCTTGTAATGCAAAATCTTGAGCAAATGCTGCCGCTTGTCTACACCCCGACGATCGGTGCCGGTTGTCAGCAATTCAGCCGTCTGTTCCGCAAACCGCGCGGCCTGTTTCTGAGCCTTCCGCACAAGAAGCGTCTCAAGAAAATTTTGGCCAATCCGCATTTCGACCGGGTCGAGGCCATCGTCGTGACGGACGGCGAACGCATCCTCGGACTCGGCGACCAAGGCGCCGGCGGTATGGGCATCCCGATCGGCAAGCTCGCGCTCTACACCGCTTGCGGGGGGATCCATCCAGCGACGACGCTGCCGATAATGCTCGATGTTGGCACCGACAATCCCGAATGCCTCGCCGATCCGCTCTATGTCGGCTGGCGCCACGAGCGTGTGCGCGGCCCCGAATACGACGACTTCGTCGAGACATTCGTGAACGCAGTTGCCGAGCGTTGGCCGCACGTTCTGCTGCAGTGGGAGGACTTCGCCAAGAACAACGCGACCCGCTTGCTCGATCGCTATCGCGACCGGCTATGCACTTTCAATGACGATATTCAGGGGACGGCCGCGGTCGCGACTGGCACGCTCATGTCAGCGAGCAATCTTACCAAGGTGCCACTTACTGAGCAGCGTATCGTCGTACTGGGCGCAGGCTCGGCAGGCTGCGGCATCGCCGCCCTTATCCAGAAGGCTATGATGGATGCCGGTCTGCAGCAGCGCGATGCGGCGGGGCGCTTTTTCATGGTCGATCGCGAAGGGCTCCTCGTTGAGGGTATGGATGACATCGCCTCGTATCAGAAGCCTTTTGTGCAGAAAAAATCGGTTGCCGGTGCTTGGAAACTGGATCATCCGGACAAGGTCACGCTCCTGGATGTGGTGCGGAACGCAAGACCCAGCGTACTGATCGGAGTCTCGGGCCAGCCCGGCGCCTTCTCCGAACCAGTGGTGCGCGCCATGGCGGAACACAATGAACGGCCGATCATCTTTCCACTGTCGAACCCAACCTCCCGGGCCGAAGCGACCCCGGAGGATTTGGAGATTTGGACCGACGGTCGGGCGGTCATGGGCACTGGCAGTCCGTTCCCGCCGCTCATGCGTGGCGGAATCAAATTTAAGGTCGACCAAACTAACAATTCTTACATATTTCCCGGGGTGGGTTTGGGCGTAATTGCAGTCAAGGCGCGGCGCGTCACGGATTCGATGTTCATGGCGGCAGCCAAGGCGCTGGCTGACGTGTCTCCGGCCCGAACGAATCCCAATGGCAACTTGCTGCCGCCAGTGACGTCGCTCCGGGATGTGTCGGCCGCGGTCGCGATGGCGGTCGCACTGCAGGCCCACAATGAGGGCCTCGCTGAGAGTATCAATGCCGACGAGATCGAAGGTTTGATCCGCGCTTACATCTGGACCCCTCGCTACCTGCCTTATCGACGCGTCAACAAGCCTTAAGTATTGTCGATCCAACAAGTTCATTCGCCGCAACGGGGAAGGCGGTTTGCGACCCGCTGGTGCAGGCATTTTCACGTCTGTCGCTGGTGCGGCGAACCTTTCAAAATCCGATTGCTAACAGCGCAGCAGTGGTCGCCAAGGTCACTGCGCCGGCCGACCCGTAGCTGAGCCACGCGAGCGTGAATTTCGGCCCGAGATGCATGTCCTTGAGAGTTAGATAGATCCGCTCTGCGCCATGCCATCCAAACAGGGATATAACCGCCAATAGCACAAGCTTGCCGAACGGATGCTGAGCGAAGGCGATGGCGTGAGGATAGTCCATTATAGTGGTACTATTACCGACGCCAGTCGGAACGACAAGTCCAGTCATGATCACGAGAGCCGGCCCAACCAACGCCGCAAGCATGCCGCCGGCGCCAAACATAAGCCAAAATATCGAGGCGACGGAGCGCTTCATTGCAGGATCCGCAGTGCAATCACGAGCAGAACAAGCGAGGCCAGCGCCCCTACGGCAATCCCGGTCGCAGTGATCAGCCGAGGTTCTACATAGCGGCCGCCGATGACGAGGCGCGGCATGGTCTTTGGCATGATCGCGAACCAAGTCCAAACATGGAACAACATAGCGATCAAGAAGATCGCGTGCAGGGCAAGCGACCATCGGCTAGCGAGAGATCTAAGCCAGGCGTCGTAGGCGTTCTCGCCGACGGCAAGGCAGATCACACCAGCCAGTAGGACAAGGGCGTATGCGGAGGTCGCGATGCCGGTGGCTTCGCGCAGTGTATAGGCGAGATAGGGTGGCTTAGCCCACCAAAGCGAATCGATTGGACGTAGGTAGGGACGGCGCATCACACACCTCGCTCGGATTGACCGCGCCGCGGCAGGAACCTGAGGAAGAAGTCCAAAGCGCTATTGGTCTTGTTCTGGTTGACCGCATTGGCTGGATCGACATGCTTCGGGCAAACGTCCGAGCAATAGCCAACTGCGGTGCAGCTCCAGGCGCCGTTTTCGGTGTGCGCGAGCTCCATTCGTTTATTCTGGCCGGCATCGCGGGAAATCGCCATTGTAGGAGCAATCTTTCTAGTGCTCTGGCTCACAGGCCCTCCAATTAAAAGGCCATGGACGGGAGAAAGTTGCGTTGCCTTTAAGGATCGGCTTTACGCACAAAGAAAAGATCACTCGTTAACGCCAGCCGAAGAGCAGGACCTAGAACCTTGCCGGGGTGGTGACTGAGGGTTCGTCGCTTAGTGGGACGACATGGCGGCCCACTAAGAGCCGTTTGACCCGCCCGCCATCAATCATCGTTTTCGGAGTCGTAAGCACCCTCAAAGCGAATGCGAACGGCGGCCTCAATACCTTCCTGAGCCACCCCGAGCCGGCACGCAGTTCATCTACGTGCATGCGAAATTAGAATGACGTCTCCTCCATCGCCAACGTCGAGCCAGCGCCAGTCGTGATTTCGTCCCGTGCTGCGGCGGCCTCCGGCAGCACGTGCTCGGCGTAAAAGCGTGCGGTGGCGATCTTGGCGTGCAGAAAGGCGGTGTTCTCCTCGCCGGCCGACAACAGATCGCGAGCGATCCGTGCGGCGTGCGCCATGTGCCATCCGCCCACGACAATACCGGTAAGTTTTAAATACGGGACCGCCCCGGCAACCGCTTCGCGCGGGTCGCTATCGTAACGCGCCAGCAGCCAAGCGGTAGCCTCCTCGAACGCGCCGAGCGCCGCCTTAAACGCAGACGCAATCGCTGACAGGTCCGCGTCGTTGGTGAGTGCCAACGCGTCCAACTCCGCTGTCATATCGCGGATCAGCGCTCCCGCATTCAGCCCCTTGTCACGGACCAGCTTGCGGCCGAGCAGGTCGTTGGCCTGAATGCCGGTGGTGCCCTCGTAAATAGTGGTGATCCGGGCATCGCGCAGATACTGCGCGGCGCCGGTCTCCTCTACATAGCCCATTCCGCCATGCACCTGGATTCCGGTAGAGGCGATCAAGATTGAACTTTCGGTGCACCAGCCTTTCACCACCGGGGTCAACAGCTCGACCCGGCCCTGGTTGGGCGCCCGCACCGCGGGGTCCGGATGATGCCGGGCGCGGTCCATGCAAGCGGCCGTGCAGTAGGCGAGCGCGCGCATCGCCTCAGTGCGCGCACGCATATCCATCAGCATCCGGCGCACGTCAGGGTGATAGATGATCGGGTCGCGTTCGGCACCGCCGATCGGCTTGCCCTGCACCCGAACGCGGGCATAGGCGACGGCGTGCTGGTAGGCCGCCTCGGACACCGCCACGCCCTCGAGCCCCACATTCAGCCGGGCATGGTTCATCATCGTGAACATGTATTCGAGGCCGCGGTTCGGCTCGCCCACCAAGTAGGCGACCGCCCCTTCCTTGTCGCCGTATGACATCACGGCCGTGGGCGAGCCATGTATGCCGAGCTTGTGTTCGATGGAGGCGCAAACAAGGTCGTTGCGCGCGCCGAGGCTGCCATCCGAATTGACCAGGAATTTCGGTGCGACGAACAGCGAAATCCCGCGTGTGCCCTCGGGCGCGTCCGGCAATCGGGCGAGGACGAGATGAATGACGTTCTCCGCAACGTCGTGCTCGCCCCAGGTGATGAATATCTTCGATCCGGACAGGCGATAGTGGTCGCCGTCCGGCTCTGCCCGCGTGCGCACTGCGGAGAGGTCGGAGCCTGCCTGCGGCTCGGTCAGGTTCATGGTTCCAGTCCACTCGCCAGCGACCATCTTCGGCAGGAAGCGCTGCTTGAGCGTGTCAGATGCATGATTCGCAAGTGCCTCAACGGCCCCCATGGTAAGCATCTGGCACAACGAGAAGGCCAGATTAGCGGACTTCCACATCTCGGCTACCGCGCTCGACACCAACGCTGGCATTCCCTGGCCGCCGATGTCCGTGCTGGCTGGCATCGAGTGCCAGCCGCCTTCGATAAACTGTTGATAGGCCGCGGGGAAGCCGTCCGGCGTAGCGACCTTCCCATCGAACCAGCGGCAGCCCTGGCGGTCCCCAGTTGAGTTCAACGGCGCCAACACTTCGCCGGCAAAACGGCCTGCCTGGATCAGGATGGCCTCGACAAGTTCCGGATCGGCGTCCTCGAAGCCGGGCAAAGTGGCGATCTCCGGCAAACCGGCCAGACGGTTGAGCACGAACCGCATGTCGTTCAGGGGGGCTGCATAGGTCATGATCCCAGCCCCTTTGCGACTTCGCGCAACATGAACTTCTGGATCTTGCCGGTCGCATTCTTCGGAATCGGGCCGAACACCACGCGCTTTGGCACCTTGTAGCCGGCCATCTGCTCGCGGCAGAATTGGCGGATCTCTACCTCGGTTGCTGTTGTGTTTGGCCGAAGTTCAATGAAAGCGCACGGCACTTCGCCCCATTTTGGGTCGGGCTTGGCCACCACGGCGGCCGAGTCCACCGCGGGGTGGCGGTGCAGAACGTCTTCGACCTCGATTGAGGAGATATTTTCGCCACCGGAAATGATCACGTCCTTCGAGCGATCCTTGATGCGGACGTACCCATCAGGCTCGATCACCGCGAGGTCCCCGGTGTGGAACCAACCCCCGGCGAAAGCCTCTTCCGTGGCAGAGGGATTCTTCAGGTAGCCCTTCATCGTGATGTTGCCGCGGAACATGATCTCGCCGACGGTCTCCCCGTCCGATGGCACCCGCTTCATCGTGTCCGGGTCGAGGACTGCCATCGCCTCCTGCGCCAGACCGGCAACGCCTTGGCGCGCGTTCAGCCGGGCGCGCTCGGTCAGCGGCATGGATCCCCATTCTTCGTGTTTCGCGCACACCGACGCCGGGCCGTAGGTTTCGGTCAGGCCATACACGTGGGTGATGTCGAAGCCCATGCACTCCATGCCCTCGATGACGGAAGCGGGGGGAGCGGAGCCAGCTATGAAGCCGCTAACCTTGCGGCCGAAACCGCCGTTCAATTCACCTGCAGCATTGATCAACATGTTGTAGACGATCGGAGCGCCGCACATGTGGGTGATGCCATCTTCACGGATCGCCTCGAAGACCTGCTTCGCGTCAACCCGCCGGATACAGACATTCGTTCCGGCGATGGCGGCCATCGTCCAGGGAAAGCACCATCCATTGCAGTGGAACATGGGCAGCGTCCAAAGATAGACCGCGTGTGCCGGCATGGCCCAGGATACGATGTTCGACAAAGCGTTCAGGTATGCTCCGCGGTGATGTGTGACCACGCCCTTGGGGTTGCCCGTGGTGCCAGAGGTATAGTTCAGCGCGATGGCCTGCCACTCGTCTTCCGGCAGGGACCAGGCGAAATCGGGATCGCCTTCCTCCAGGAACGCTTCGTAGTCCTTCTCTCCGAGCAGGGTGCCACCTGCGTACAGCTTGTCATCGATGTCGATGACCAACGGCCGGCGTTCCATCAGCTGCAACGCCCGTTCTATGGTTCCGCTGAACTCGCGGTCAGTGATCAGCACCTTCGCTTCGCCATGCGCGAGCTGGAACGCAATCGCTTCGGCGTCGAGCCGGATGTTCAGTGTGTTCAGCACCGCGCCGATCATCGGGATGCCGAAATGGGCCTCGTAAATGGCGGGAACGTTTGGCGCCATCACCGCGACGGTATCGTCGGAACCTATTCCACGCTTATGCAAAGCCGATGCGAGACGGCGGCAGCGTGCGTAGGTCTCCGACCAGGTCCTGCGTTGTTCGCCGTGGATAACGGCGATCCCGTTGGGATAGGTCTCGGCGGCCTTGGGTAAGAAGCTCAGCGGCGAGAGCGAGGCGTAGTTCGCCTCGGTCTTGCCCAGGCCAGCACTGTACGGGCCGCCTCTCTGAGTGTTGATTTCCAATAACGTCGTCATTGCCCTCTCCTCGATATTGTTGTCGGCGCTGTACCGGTTCCACGAGTGTCGCGTGACACATTGAATTGGCCTGCTGCCGCTTCCGTGGACGACCTCCTAAGCAAGGGCAGCCTCTTTTTCGAACGCGACCGGACTGAGATATTCGGGGGGCGAGGGAGCAGGGAGTGCGACCAGGGCCTCGCCCTCGATCACCACCAGTCCGCCAACCGTGCAAACCGTGGCGAGCAAGACGCGAGATCTCACTGGGATCATCTCTTTGACCGTGACGGTCGCACGGACAGTATCGTGGGGCCCGGACAGGCGCCCTGAATCGCAGGCTTTGCGACACGTAGATGCTGCCCGGACCGGGCAGCTTGTTGGCGATCGCCGCGGAGATTACGCTTGCCGACAGCAATCCATGGGCAATGCGGCCCTTGAAAATGGTGCCTGCCGCGAACTCCTCGTTGATGTGGATGGCGTTGTTGTCGCCGGACACGGCGGCGAACAGGACGATGTCGGCTTCCGTGACGGTCTTGGCGAACGTGGCGCACATCCCGACCCGCAGATCTGCAAATCCGTAACCTCCGAGCTCATTCATCGGACCGCCTCCTGGATTGTACGGAAACCCGCAATTCACTTTTGGCTGCTGTCAAGATCCGCACACAAATGCCTCCAGATTTGATGTCCGATAGGGACAGATCCCCCATGCTATTTTTCTAGAACATAGCTTCCCGGTGCGTCCTGGATCGGCGGGTAGGCAGCACTGCCGACAGCCGCCGCCGGCACCTCTTTCCGGAACGGGCCTCAAGCCATTTGGTCCAATCGCCCCACCAGCTGCCCTCGCGCTTTTTCGCGCCAGCCAGCCAAGCCGCCGCCGTCCCGGCCGCCGCCGCATCGCCGGTCTCGTCGGTCCAGTAGCCGCCTTTGCCTGCGGACGGCGGGTTGATCATGCCGGCGATGTGCCCACTCGCTGCAAGCACGAAGCGCGTCTTCGCACTTGTCAGCTGCGCTATCCGCCAAGCCGAGCTCCATGGAACGATGTGGTCCCTCTCGGCACCGATTGCGTAGATGTCCTTGCGAATACGACGTAGATCGATCGGTTGATCGAGAAGAGAGATCTTCCCCGATTTGACCAGGTTGTTCTCGAGATAGGTGTTATGGAGATAGAAGCCGTGCGCCGAGGGGACCATACGGGTGCCATCGTCGTTCCAATAGAGCAGATCGAAGGCGGACGGCTTCTTCCCCATGAGATAGCTGTTGATGAACGTGTTCCAGATCAAGTCATTGGAGCGCAGAAGATTGAACATCTTCGCCATGTCGCTGCTGTCGAGATAGCCGCGCTCAAGCATGCGTCGCTCCATGAACTCGATCTGGGGCTCGTCCATGAAAACAGCTGTATCCCCGACCTCGGAGAAATCCTGCAGCGAAACCATGAAGGTGGCCGGACCGAAGCGGTCGTCTTCCCGCGCCGCCAAATAGGCCAGCGTCATGGCGAGCAACGTTCCGCCAATGCAGTACCCGACCGGGTTGACAGATGCCGCCCCCATGATCTCGCGCACCGCATCGCTCGCGGTCAGCGGCCCATCGGTCATGTAGTCCTCGAACGCGATGCCCTGCATTGATGCGTCCGGGTTTTTCCAGCTGATCATGAATACCGAGAAGCCATGCTCGACGAGGAAGCGGACGAGACTGTTCTTGGGCTGCAGGTCGAGAATGTAGAACTTGTTGATCCAGGGCGGAATGAACAGCAGCGGTACCGCGTAGGTCTGCGTGGTGAGCGGCGCGTACTGGATCAGCTCGATGAGGCGGTTTCGGTAGACGACCTTCCCTTGCGTGATGGCGAGGTTCTTTCCTGGCGCGAAAGCTTCGGTGTCGGTCATAGTCATCCGACCCTCGCGCAGATCGGCAACCAGATTACGCAGGCCGTCAGCCACGCTGCCGCCACCCGTCTCCAACGCCTTGCGAAGAGCCGCCGGGTTCGTCGGCAAAAACAAGGTAGGACTCGTGGCATCGATCAACTGTTGGACGTGGAACATGAGGCGATGCCGTTCGGTCGGATCGGGAACCTCCCGGTCGGCTTCCTCTCGAAGCTGGGCGGCGATCGCGAGATAGCACTGCTTAAGGACCCGGAAAAACGGGTGCTGCTCCCATTCCGGCGCCTCGAAGCGGCGGTCGGCTGCGGGGCCCCGAAGTTTATCTTCGGTTGGCGTCGCCAGTCCCCACCAGCGCGATGCTGTGCCGATCCACGTCTCCGCCGCTTCCTGCCACAGCTTCATATTCAGTTTCGCGGCCACCGTTGTCGCGTTCACCGGATCTGCCATCGACCGGGCACCCAGCGTCGAGAGAGCCTGCGTGATCGCTTCCCAATCCACGGGCAGGAGCTTCTGGAGCGGATTGGCCTGCCACATCTGGTCGATCACGGCAGCGGTGGGCAGTCCGTCGACAGGCACCTGGCCCCGTGCTGGATCAGGCGCGACAGTGACCGCTGTTTCCAGTACGATGTCGTGGACTATGTCGTGCTGCTGCGCTTCGGTCGCAGGCAGTCGCCGGGGGGCCCGCGATTTCCTTCGCTCTGGTCGCTGTGGATTGGTGGTCGAAGCGCCAGTGATGCTGACGGGCAGGCTCATTGCATCCTCCCAGCGGAAGTTCGCCAAAAGCCGAAGCCGAATTCGGCGGGTTGACTTTCGAGCACACGCTGGTGGCCGGAATTTATGCAACAAAATTTGCGGCCCCGGCGGCCTATGTCGACACACAGTTGCGCCGTTGTCCGCATCGAGTCTGAGCAAAACAGCTCAACCTCGAGGCATTATTTGAATCTGTATGCGCGAAATCTCTGGCGGGCCGCCAGCCGCACTGCCGAAACCGGGCATCGTGGCCTAGTGCTTAAGCTTGCGACGGAGATGATGCGCGCCGCAGCAGGCCTCCATGCCAACCAGGCAGGGTGGCATGTTGGCTAAGCGTGCTTCGACCTGGCTACGCGACCGCTTCTGCCGCAGCGCAATTGCGCCGCGGTCATCGAGGCCAACAATATGGAACGAGTTCTTGCCGATAACGATGCCGACTATGGCAATTGCGGTCCGTGCTCTCGCGGGCATGGCGTGCTCCTTGTCTTGGCGCCCCTGGCTATCGCCGGCGGGGCAGGAGCACGGCCGGACCATCCCAGTATCGGACATTTGGCCGGATCCAAGTCTGAGGCCGACCAGTGCGATTGCCCAACGTCTAGTGCGCGCATGATACTAGCGCTACAGATACGCCAATCCTTCTCACGGCAGGTGTGATTGCTTCCATCGAAGCGCGTGATGCCTCGATCGTCAGTTCTTGACCGGCACGTAGGGCGCAACCGGCCCCGGATCGCCCATCGCCGGCGGCGCTTTTGTCTCGATCGGCCTCAGCGGGCTGTCGTCATCCAGGAATTTGTCGAGCATGCCCTGGATCGATGCCTTTGCCCCGTCAGGACCGGTATCGCGCATGTCGTTATGCTGGAAGCCGGTTTGCATGACCGTAATGCCAGACTTCTCACGGACTTCTTCAGGAGGAACGACGCCGGGATCGGTCTTGAACTGCGGATCCTTCGAACGGAAAGACAGGATCTTGAATTTGCCGTCAGTCATAAACGGCACGCGCAGGTTGTCGAGGGTCACGACCTCCTTGATCTGATCGGGATACATCTTGGCGAAATACATTGAGATGTCCCCGCCCATGGAATGTCCTACCAGGGTCAGATGATCATAATCCGCATTCGGCTCGACCTTCTTCATTTCCTCGACGGCAAAGCGGATGTTAGCAATGCCGCGCTGAATCTGCGGCAAACGGCCGACATATAGTTCGCCGACTTTAGTCACCATAGGTGCATCGGTCGGCAGATCATGCTGGATGCTGATCGCCACATAGCCGCGAGCGGCAAAGACGTTCGCCAGGAAAGAGTACTCGGTGAACTTGACGGTGTTGCCGTGATTGAGGATCGCCACCGGCAGCTTGATCATGCCGGCATTCGCCTGCATTTCCCTGTCGCGTCGCACGGCGATGTCCACCGCCACGGGGCGGTTATCGCGCGCCGGATCGTCGAACGTCAGCGTCTCGTGGCGGACCGCCCATTTGCTCGTGGTGAAGTACGCGACAGTCAACACCGCGGAAAGCGAAACCAGAACAGTAATTCCGCGTTTCATGTTCGTCCTCGGCGCACGACCTCGGGGGACCAGATTCCAAGCTTCGAGGCTCTGTGAATTGACCGCCTGACCATTGTGCGGCGCACCCTAGTGCCGATGCACAATCAAAGGATATGGGCGGTTCGTCCTCGCTGTGGGACGGCACAAATCAAGGTTTGGTTCAGGTCTTGGGTAAAGGCTTGGTAAGAACTGCCCTCTGGGCAGTTCGTTCCACCGGGCGCTGGTCAGGGCGCGGTTGGCCGCGCTCGACCTCCTTGCGCGCGCTCCCAATTTCGAAATTGGCACCAGCAAATATTGGGTAGGTCGTTCTGTCCCAAATGTTTAGGCCCACGGTCCTAACACGCACCAAGCCGTCACGGATCGGATTCGAGATGCGCAAGTTTCGGGTTGTCAATTGCGATCACGTCGATAAGGTCGTCACCGAGACCTATTCGATGAAGTGGATGTCTTCGGGGCTGCGAGCGCCAGTTTAGTATCAATCCCGAGAGGCCGTCTCAGTTGGCGGCCTCTTTCGTTTCGGACGGATTGCAGTCAGCGGGAAACGGCAACATAAAGTTGCTTCCCAGTTGCGGAAACTCTCTGCCAAGCCGATCCATAAATAGACAGCGTGTCAGTTTGATTGTGGCAGGGATGCTGGCTTGAACCGGCTCGCCATAGACGCATATCAATAGGATGCGCAAGAACGAACTTACTTTGGTCATCAGCTATCTAACTGCTGCCGCTGGGCTGGTTTGGATTTTGCACATTGTCGGCACTTACTACGTATGACAGACAAGCACCCCAAACGACTTAGGGACCCAGAGCGGAGCTAGGGGGCGCTAGCCGCGCGGCGGAGCTTAGCCCGGGCCGCGGTTACTGTGGCGGTCCCTCATGATCGAGCACCGCGCCGATTGGAAACGCGCCGAACCGCCCGCTTCAAAGCCGCGATTGAAGCGGCCAGCGGCCCCCGTGAGCGGCTGCGGCATGCCCGCGATCATCACCATCGCACGGGCAAGCCTCGCGCGGCCTTAGGCGACGCCGCCGGATACTTACCGGCCTGTTTCTGAGGCTAGGCTAGTGGTTCATCACAGTGATTTTGACTCTTTGGTGGTGGCTGGATAGGCGCGGCCGAGTTTGGCGCGGGCTTTGTCGGTTGTGAACATCCATTTGATGCGGGCTCGGGTTTTATTCCGCCGCTTTTGCCATGCTGCGATCTCGTTTCGGAGCCTTTTGGGGTCGTCGATGCGGCGGCCGAGACACTGGCGCTGCAGCACGCTGATCTCGCACTCGACCATATTGAGCCAACTGGCGTGCTTCGGGGTGAAGTGGAATTCGAGGCGGCGCAGGATGCGTCGGGCCTCGGCGGGCACGAAGGCCTCGTACAGCGCCCCAGGCTTGTGGATCGACAAATTGTCCTGCACGACACGGATGCAGGCGGCGTCGGGATAATGGACGTCGACGAGATCACGCATGCAGTGGGCGTAGTCCACGGCGGCGCGGCGGTCGGTGATCTTGACGTTGCGCCAGCCCCGATGTGGATCGAAGGTGACGAAGAGATTGGCGGTGCCGTTGCGGCGATACTCGTAATCGTAGCGCTCGCGCCGTCCCGGTTGGGCCGGGACCGGCTGGCGCACCTCGCCGATCAGCTGGACGGGGGTCTCGTCGAAGCAGACCAGCGGCCGGGCGGGATTGGCGTCTCGGCGTAGAGGTCGAGCACGTCCTCCATGCGGGCAACGTATTCGCCGTCGACCTTTGGAATGCACCACATGTCCCTGCGCCATGGCTTGAGGTCGTTCTCGGCCAGCCGGCGACGCACGGTCTCGCCCGACAGGCTGTTGTGATCGGTGAGCTTGACCATCGTGTCGGCCAGCAGCGTCAGCGTCCATCGTTTGCGGCCGGCGGGCGGCTTGGCGCATGCGGTCGCCACCAGCAGGGCCTCCTCCTTGCCGGTCACCTTGCGCTCAGCGCCCGGACGCGGCTCCTCACTCAAGGCCCGCTCCAGATTGCCTTCCACGAAGCGGCGCTTGGTCCGGCCGACGGTGGAGAGGCTGACACTCACGGTCCGGACAATCTCCTCGTCGCGGCGGCCTCCATCGGCCGCCAGCAAAATCTGCGCCCGCTTAAGCTTGCGGGCGGCGTGCTTGCCCCGCCGAGCATCGCCGTCAGTTCGTCGCGCTCGGCTTGGCTCAATTCGACCCGATAACGTACATTCATGCTTTGCCTCCTTGTCGGAGGCCGGGACGAATCCAACGATGAGTCAAAAATCAGGCGCGCGCTTCACCGAGAAGCAGGGTCATTACCTGGCCTTCATCCATACCTACGCCTACATGTTCGGACGTCCACCCGCCGAAGCCGACATCCAGCGCCACTTCCGCGTCAGTCCGCCTTCGGTCCACCAGATGATCGTCACCCTCGAACGAAACGGCTTCATCCGACGTCAACCCGGCGTCCCCAGAAGCATCGAAATCCTCGTGCCGCCCGAAAGCTTGCCGATCCTCGAATGGCTCGGTATCAAAACGTCAAAATCACTGTGATGAACCACTAGTGGCCTATTTCTGATCATCCACTGGCCTATTTGAAAAGTGAGCAAAACGGAACAGCGCCGAGATAGTGGTGGTTCCAGGATAGCTCCATCACCGCCTATCACGGCATCTACCGGTGACTGAGAGTGTTGTGCTCTTGCCCGATGTAAGGGACTGCATCATGATCAAGAAGAAAACTGTTGAGCAGAAGTGGCGCGAGCGATCTGGAGGAAGAGAAGCGGCCAAGCTGCCATACGGGAAGCTGAAGGACCAACTGCTGCGAGAGGCCAGTCAACTAAAGACCGCTTCCCAGATCAATCTGTGGCTATCATCGCCCGGTCTACAGCCGCCCACGTAACGAACTAGCCATTTCCGCATTGGCGGAAATGGCTAGATTTTTCTTTGTTGAGTACACTTTTGGGACATTTTGAGCCCGTAACGTTCCCAGTTCTTTATTCTGACCAGCACAACCCATGCCGCCTGCACAAACAGAACGCGCAAGTAGCGATTGCCGCGCCTCGAGATTTTGCCGAGGATCGTGCGGTCTCCCGTCGAGATCTGCTTGGGCACCAGTCCGAGCCAGGCGCCGAAGTCGCGGCCTTTGGAGAACACGTCTCCAGTGCCGATCGCGGCCACCATGGCGCTCGAAATGATCGGCCCGATGCCAGGCACCGTCATTAGGCGCGAACATGCCTGATCTTGACGGGCCAGTGCCTCGATCTCGCCGGATAGGCCATCGATGCGCTGATCCAGCCGGCGCCAGTCGCCTGCCAACTCCTCAATGACACGCAACATGCGTGGCGACAGGGCATCGGTGCGCGTCGCAAGGATGGTGGGCAGTTCCGTGCGCAGGAAGCCGATACATTTGGCCGGCATCAACCTGGCATCGTGACCAAGCGATGCGAGTTTGCGGCTCACCGGCAACTCGGCCGACGCCCAGAATGTGCATTAGCCGTTTCATGTTGTAGGCCAGGACGTGCAGGGCCATTTCGGTGCCTGGCGGCGTTCGCGCATCTTATCAGGGTTTCGATCGAGGCGCGCTTGCACCGCCTCAAGGACGGCTTCGTGCTCTCAGCGTGAGATCCGTCGCTCTTTGCCAGTTGTGCACTGGCCCTTCAGCGCGCAGCCTTGGCAAGCGTTGGTCCAGTAACGCCGCAGCGTCTTGCCATCCTCTTCGTTGGTGTAGTGATAGGTTAGCTGCTCGCCGGAGGGGCAAAGATAAACGTCGTCCGCCGCGACATAGACGAAGTCCTGCTTGCCGAAGCGGCCTTTCGCGAGAAGGCCCGAGGTCATTGGCTTTGGCAGATAAACTGTAACACCGGCTTGCTCGCAGGCCACAATTTCCTCGCCGCTATAGTAGCCGCGATCAGCTACAGCCTCGATGGTCTCGGAACCAATCGCTGCGCGTGCCTGATCAGACATGCGGGATAGCTGGCTCCGGTCAGAACAAACATTGGTCACCTCATGGGTAACAATGAGATGATGCTTGGTATCGACGGCACTTTGAACATTGTACCCGACCATTCCGCTGCCTCGCCCACTTGTGGAGCGGGCATCGGGATCAGTCAGCGATATCTGCTTGTCTTCAGTCTGCATCATTAGGATGTTCAGGCCGTTCAGGCGTTGAATCTCCTCACGCAGCGTCGCAATCTTCTCGTTGAGCCGGGTGACCTTGGCCTCCGGCACCGCTTCCCCCTGACGATCGGCGCTGTCGAGCTGCGAGAGGTAGCGAGCAATGCTCTCGTCGATCTGCGCCAGCCGCCGCTGCATCTTGGCCTGGGTGAAGTTCCTATCCCGGGTGTTGACGGCCTTGAATTTGCTGCCGTCGATCGCAACGTCGCTTCGCTGAATAGCTCAAGGCGTCGGCACAGCACCACGAACTCACGGCAGACCTTGCGGATGGCCTCGCCATTGTCCTTACGGAAGTCGGCTATGGTCTTGAAGTCCGGCATCAGCCGGCCGGTCAGCCAAACCAACTCGATGTTGCGCTGGCACTCCCGTTCCAGGCGACGACTCGACTGCACCCGGTTGAGGTAGCCGTAGACGTAAATCTTCAACAGCGTTGCAGGATGATAGGCCGGCCTTTC
Organism: uncultured Alphaproteobacteria bacterium; assembly: GCA_963769365.1. GTDB lineage: Bacteria > Pseudomonadota > Alphaproteobacteria > Rhizobiales > Xanthobacteraceae > Bradyrhizobium. The sequence continues at coordinate 262,660 of CAVYLU010000005.1, forward strand.
TGTCGCCTCCGGCTCAACGCCGTCAAAGCCGAGCTTGCCCAGGTCAAGCTCATCGACCAACACATCGATCGCCCGGACCGGATTGTCCTCGCCCAAATAGTCATCCAGCCGCTCCGGAAATAACGTGCTCTGACTGCGGTCATCGCCAACGACAAAGCGCGTCATCGAATCCTCCCGCCAAATCACAGGAGAATCATATCATTGAGCGTCGTTTTCACACAGCCTGGACCCATTCGGACATGGGACCACCCGCCAAATGCTTCGTCAGCAGCGGCGAAGGTGTTTCCTATCCCTGCGTCTTCTTTTCAAGGATCTAACTCATTACGAGGAATGATACTGGCCAAACCGCGACCCAAATTCCCAACCGCTCTGCGTGAGCCTCTTGCAAAGCCGCTCTCAAAGCAGGATCCTTAATACCAGCAAGGACTGGCCTTATAATTTCCATATCCGACCCAAAGTACCATACCAGGCCATGCGAACGGGACAGAAGCAAGTCCCAGCCAAAACAAGACCTGAGGTAACATTTTCATTTTTTCCTCCTTTGGACGTTTGCAGAGTCTAGTCATTCAGTGCGAGTGCCTTTGAACGGAGGCTGCCTACTAGACCATCGTTCAAGGCCTCTCGCCACCGACCTCGACAATTCCAATTGTCTTCGCCCGCGGCCATGAGCCGTCGATAACATTAACCGACCGGGGGAATGTCACGCGCGTAACGATATCGGCTGGCATGTTGCCCGGGTAAGCGACTGGAGCCACTACACAAACTAGTTCTAGCCGTCCGTCATTGGAAATCCTGGTCAACCCGATGCTGCGGGTTCATTTAGCTGCGTGATACAATCGTATCGCTGCGCCGCAAGAGATTTGTGCGAAGGTCTGGTCGTGGACTTTGATCTAGAGCAATGTGCCAAACGATTTTCAATGCCTCACTAGGTTTTCCTGATGGTCGGCGTGCCGACCTTCATCTCCTGCGATCGGACGAGCCATGGAACATTTTGACGCCGACATCCTGATCATCGGGGCCGGCGGCGCTGGCCTGCGGGCCGCAATCGCTGCAGCCCAGTCCGCGCCGGATCTGACCATCGCCCTGGTCTCCAAAGTCTATCCGATGCGGAGCCACACGGTTGCGGCGGAAGGAGGCTCGGCCGGCGTGGTGCAAGACCATGACAGCCTCGACAACCATTTCAACGACACCGTCTCCGGGGGCGATTGGTTATGCGAACAGAACGTCGTCGAATATTTCGTCGAACACTGCACGCGCGAGATGGTGCAGCTCGAGCATTGGGGCTGCCCGTGGAGCCGCAAGCCAGATGGTCACATCAATGTTCGCGCATTTGGCGGAATGAAGATCGAGCGGACCTGGTTTGCCGCCGACCGCAGCGGCTTCCATATTCTCCACACCTTATTCCAAACCTCCACCAAGTTCCCGTCAATCAAGCGCTTCGACGAATGTTTCTGCGTCGATCTGCTGACCGAAGACGGCCGAGCCCAGGGTGCACTAGTAGTTTCCCTGTCCACCGGTGAATTCACTGCCATCAATGCCCGCGCCGTGGTGATTGCCACCGGAGGTGCCGGCCGCGTGTTCCGGCAAAATACCAATGGCGGCATCGTGACCGGTGACGGCATGGCTTTGGCCTACCGGCACGGCGTGCCACTGCGTGATATGGAATTCGTTCAGTACCATCCGACTTGCCTGCCAGGCACCGGCATTCTTATCACCGAGGCGTGCCGCGGCGAAGGCGCGTTCCTCCTCAACAAGGATGGCAATCGTTACCTGCAGGAATACGGGCTGGGACCAGCCGAGGCCAAGCCACGTAACAAATATATGGAGCTGGGACCGCGCGACCGCCTGAGCCAGGCGTTCTGGCATGAGCAGCGCAAGGGTCGCACTATCACCACGCCGCAGGGCGAAGCGGTGTTGCTCGATCTGCGCCACCTCGGCAGGGCCCGGATCAAGGAACGGCTGCCCCTGATCTGCGATCTTGCCAAACAATTCATGGGTGTCGACGCGACGACAACGCCGATCCCGGTCCGTCCGGCTGTGCATTACACGATGGGCGGCATCTTGGCGGATATCCGCACCGCTTCGCCGCTTGCCGGTTTGTTTGCTGCCGGAGAGTGCTCCAGTGTCGGCATCCACGGTGCCAACCGGCTGGGATCGAACTCGCTCGCCGAGCTCTCCGTATTCGGCCGTGTTGCCGGCGAGCAGGCGGCCCTATTTGCGCGCGGCAGTTCGGCCGTCCGCAGATCAGGCCAGGCGGATGACGTGGCGGCCAAGGCGTTGGCGTTGCTGGACCAGAAAGGCGACGGCGAGCGCCATGCCGTGTTGCGGGCCGAGATGGGAGCCAGCATGGAAAAAGGCTGCGGCATCTATAGGCTTGGATCGCAGATGCAAGACACCTGCGACACTTTGGCGGAGCTTCGACGGCGCTATGCAGGGATCACTCTGGAAGACAAGTCGCGCGTCTGGAACACCGATTGGATCACGGCGATCGAACTCGGCTTCCAGCTCGACGTTGCTCAAGCGATGGCACATTCGAGTTTGGCGCGTACCGAATCCCGCGGTGCTCACCAACGTCTGGACGGTTTCGAACAGCGCGACGATGCCAATTTCCTGCGTCACAGCCTCGCACACTATCAGAGCGCCGGCGCTCCCACTATTACGTACGCGCCGGTGACCATCACCAAGTCGCCACCGGGTCAGCGCGCTTATGGTGCTCTGGGCGAGCACGAAGAGGCCGCAACCAAGGATGTTTCCGCCAAGGTAGGGCGCCCACCAGCTCCCAAGGATAGTGCGCATGTCTGACACCATGATCCTTTCGAATACCATCGAACTGCGCGTGCTGCGTTATCGCCCCGCTTTGGACGTCGAGCCGGTCTTGGTCAGCTATCGAGTGCCCTATTCCGACGACATGTCGGTGCTGCAGGCGCTGCAATCCATCAAGGATGCGCAAGATGGTAGCCTGTCGTTCCGTTGGTCGTGCCGTATGGCGGTCTGCGGCAGCTGCGGCATGATGATCAATGGCGAGCCGAAACTGGCCTGCAATACCTTTGTCCGCGACCTCGCCCCCAACGCCGCGGTCATCGAGCCGCTACAGAATTTCCCGATCGAGCGCGACCTCGTGGTGACCGTGGGCGATTTTATCAAGAAGATCGAGAGCATCTATCCATACCTCATGCCAAAGGTGCCGAAGCCGATCGAGGACGGCGCCTATCTGCAGACACCGGCGCAAATGGCATCGTATGAATCCTTCAGTGACTGCATCAATTGCATGCTGTGCTACGCCGCCTGTCCACAATTCGGCGCCAATCCCGATTTCATCGGCCCTGGCGCAATGGCCATGCTGCAACGCTACAATGGTGACTCGCGCGACGGCGGACGACAATTCCGGCTGGACCGGATCCACGGGGAAGACGGAGTATGGGCTTGCACCGCGGTTGGCATCTGCTCCGAGGTCTGTCCTAAACAGGTCGATCCAGCCAACGCCGTCAATCAGAACAAGACCAATAGCGCGCTTGATTTCTTCCTGCACTATGTTCAGCCGCGAGACCCGTCATGAGCGAGCGGCGTCCGTTCATTCGCCCGCAGCCGCGCCATTGGTGGGCCCATAAGCCCTATCTCTCGTACACCGTGCGGGAAGTCTCCGGCGTCGCCGTCGCGGCATATGGCGCGATCCTGCTGGCGGGCCTGATCTGCCTGTGGCGTGGACCGGACGCGTATGCCGTGTACCGGCAAATCCTTGCCAGCAATTGGTCCTTTCTGGTCCATCTGATTCTACTCGCCGCTGTCCTTTGGCACGTGCTGACCTGGTTTCAGATCCTGCCCAAGACGATGCCAAAGCTGATCTTCCGGGGCCGGCAACTACCGCAGCGACAAGTGACCGCGATGGCTTTGCTATTTGCCTTGGTCTGTTCAGCTGCCCTGCTGATTGTCGTCGTCGCCATAGGAGCCATGTCTTGACCCCCATTAATCACACGTCGCCGAAACGATCCGTTGCGCCGGTCTTCTGGCTGCTGTTCGGCGCCGGCGGCATGTTGTCGGCACTGTTCGGCCCCGCACTGATCATCCTGACCGGATTTATGATCCCGCATGGCTGGGGATTGCCGGCGAACTTCGGCGATTTTCCCCATATGCTCGCTTTCACACGTCACCCCATCGGAAAGCTGGTGGTTTTCGCGGTGATCGCCCTGTTCTTCTGGCACGGCGCCGAACGCATGTTCCTCACCCTCAAGGATATGCGCGCCGGCAACTCGCTTGTGTTGCGCTTGATGACCTATGGCGTCGCAGGAGTGCTGACGCTGGTGACCGCGTCGATACTGCTGGCCATCGGCTTTTGACCAGGTTCGCAACCCAACTATTCCACCGGGGGAAATGGCTTTGCTCGACCGATCCTCGCCACAGCTGACCGGGAATCCGATTCCCGACTATCTCCGCAACGTCTATGCTTGGGCGTATCTCACGCCCTGGCTCACTGGATTGCTGGACCGGCAGGTCGTGGTTCAGACTATTCTCTGGGGAAACGCGCAGCGGTTGATCAGGGATGTCCTGGCTGCGGCGAAGTCGGGTGATCGCATCTTTCAGCCGGCCGCGGTCTATGGCAGCTTCTCCCGTCAACTCGCCGAGCAGATCGGTCGGCATGGCCGTCTCGATATCCGCGATATTGCTCCGCTCCAGGTCGCTCTGACTCGGCAGAAGCTCGCAGGTCTGTTTCGCAGGTTAACGTGGCATGCGGCAATGCGGTTGACCCGGAACGAGGGGAATTTGACGCGGTAGCTTGCTTCTTTCTGCTTCACGAAGTCCCGGACAACGTGAAAGTGCAAGTCGTCAAAGCGATGCTGGGCTTGGTGCGGTGGGGCGGCAAGGTGATCTTCGTCGATTACCATCGGCCACATCGTTGGCATCCCCTTAAGCCGGTGATGAAACGAGTTTTTGCCTGGCTTGAGCCATTTGCGCTCGCAATGTGGTCGCGCGAGATTCAAGAGCTCGCTGGATCGAGCGCTGGGGACTTCCGCTGGAGCAAGCGAACACGTTTCATTGGACTCTATCAGACGGTCATCGCGGAGCGTAGCGATCAGAACGAAAAGCGCGTCTCGACCGCCGACGAGGTCATCGAGCGATGCTGCTCACTTCCGCTGATGTGTAGGGTTTCGGATGCCGGCCGCTTTGAGGGACGGCGCCGCGTATTCGGCGGCCGGCGTCCGAAAGCCTCCAAGGAAGGAAACCGCGCTTAGGGAACGGAGAGCGGTGCCGCAGGCGCTGTGGGGATTTGAGGGCCCGCGGGTGAACTCGTTGATTGGGATCGAGAGGGTCCGACGATTTGTGCGGCGGTAAAGCGGCCGATGAATGAGCGACGTGTGGTGTCGAAGTCAACGAGTCGTCGAACGATTTGCGACGGCGGCCAGATATCTGAGCGTGCTCTGCCGTGGCCAGTTGAGAGCCGGCGAGGGTGATGAGTAGATTTGCAGGACTGTGATGGGGTCACGAAGAGTCGATCCTGATGAGATTTGGGGCTGTCGGCTGATGCCGTGGTGTAGTGCCGCGCGCGAAGACCTCGATGACGATCATGCGACCGCCACAGCATGGACAACTGAGCTTGCTATAATCTGCGGCGGCACTGGTGGGCTCGCTCTGGGAGTTTGAAGTGGCGAGCAGCTCACGCGCGCGTGCAATGTTGTCGGCGCAAGAGCCTTTGGCGAACAGGCCGTAGTGGCCGATGCGGTGCAAGCCTTTGGGCAGCACGTGGAAGCGGCGGATGAACTCGAAGGTTCCGAGCGTCATCTGCTTGTAACGATCGCGGCCTTGGATGCGATAGTCCTTCCACTTGAAGGTGACGCCTCGCCGGTCGCAGGCGATCAGGCGGCTGTTGGCGATGGCAACGCGGTGGGTGTAACGCGATAGATAGGCCAGCACGGCCTCAGGTCCGCCGAACGGACGCTTTGCGTAGACGAGCCACTCGACCTTGCGCAGCGGTGCGAGATAAGTCGTGAAGGATTGCGCCTCGGCGAGATGGGCGTGATCGCCAAAGAAGCTCAGGCGGCCGGCTTGGTGCGTGGCGATGAGCTTCTGAAGGAACAGGCGCCGGAACAGGCGGGAGAGCACGCGCATCGGAAGGAAAAAGCTGGGTCGACACGATACCCAGCGCTGGCCATCCAGCGAGATGCCACCGCCCGGCACGATCATGTGCACGTGGGGGTGATGGGTCAGGGCCGAGCCCCAGGTGTGCAGCACGGAAGTAATGCCGATCCTGGCTCCTAAATGCTTCGGATCTTCAGCGATCGTCAGCATGGTCTCGGCCGAGACTTTGAACAACAGATCGTAGAGCACGGCCTTGTTTTGGTAGGCGATGTCGGCGATGGCCGCTGGCAGCGTGAACACCACGTGATAGTACGGCACCGGCAACAGCTCGGCCTCGCGGTCGGCGAGCCATTGCTTTGCAGCGGCGCCTTGGCACTTTGGGCAATGCCGGTTGCGGCAGGAGTTGTAGGCGATGGTTGTATAGGCGCAGTCTTCGCAGCGCGCGACATGGCCGCCAAGTGCTGCCGTGCGGCAACGCTCGATCGCCGACATGACCTTGAGCTGATCGAGGCTGACATGGCCGGCATGGACTTGACGCCATGCCGGACCATGGTCGCGGAAGATATCCGCAACCTCCAATGCCGGGCGCGACATGCGCCGCGCGTCAGTTGGGCGGCTGGATCTCCTTGAGCTTGAGCGCGATGTGCTCCAGCGGGCTCCTGACCTCGCTGATCGTCTTGGTGGCAACGCGGGTGTAGAGTGCGGTCGTGTCAAGCTTGGAATGTCCAAGCAGCACCTGAATCACCCGGACATCGGTGTTCTGTTCGAGCAGGTCTTGGGTGAAGGTTGCGAACCCCTCATCTCAAGACAGGACGCCCCGCTGCGCTATCGTCTTGGCTAGCCTGCCTGCCGCAGTGACCTACCGCGCGAGCGGTTTAGTTCTGTGGCACATCTCGGAAATAGCTCGATGTCCGCTCAGATTCCGCTTTCGGGGGTAAAGCGGAAGTCTGGGCTTAGGGGCCGTCAGGTCGCGAATGACCCTGGCTGCGTGAAAACGTGCGCGCACGAAAAGCGCGCAGAATTGTTTTCTCTATTGTCTTGTCTCGGCAACCGTCGCCAGCGCTTTTGTTTTTCAAATTGACTGAAGTCGAGACGAAATTTCCGTTCGCAAATTCAATTTCGGCGTTTTCACGCGGCCAAGACCCATAGGCGACCTTCACCGTTAGCCTAACCACCGATTACAGGCTCTATTATGCCGCCAACTTCTCTGTCATTTGTTGGGAAGCATAGCTGCACATACTCTGGGATATTTTGGGGGGTGACGAATAATGCTGCCTTTGAACGTGCAACCCCTCACGGTGCCGCGTATATTGCCCGCGTGTCTCGGCTTCGTGGCCGGCTTTATTGACGCTTGTACCTTTTTTGCATTGTTTCATTTTTTCGTTGCTCAGGTGACCGGAAGCTTTGTCATCGTTGGCGGGCAATTCGTTTAATTAGACAAAACCATGCTGGTGCCCGTTCTCGCTATTCCAACTTTCTTCCTGATGGGTTTGAGCACGACGCTGCTATTGGCTTGGTCCGGGCGCACGGGTTGGACGGCTTTGACAGCCGCGCTTGCGGTGGAGTTGGCTCTGGTCGTCGCATTTTTCGCAGTCGGCATGATAGGGGCGCCGTTCGTTTACGAGAATGCTCCGCTTGCGGTGGTCTCAAGTCTTCTCGGCATCTCGGCCATGGGCGTGCAAAGCGCATTGGTACGCCTGCTGATGCGCGGCGTGGCCTCCACAAATGTGATGACGACAAACACAACGCAGCTTGCCATAGATGCTGCCGAATGGCTGATCGCATCGTACTGTAAACGTGTGATGGTAGACGATCCCGGCGTCCAAGCTGATTACGCGACCATACGCGGCCCTTTTACCGGGCTATTTTCGATCATGGCCGGTTTTCTCGGAGGCACGATCGGCGGTGCACTCGGCTACCGATGGTTCGGTTTGTCGTGTCTTCTTAGCGCCATAGCCATTCTCGCGGGGGTCCTCGGCTACTGCGCTTGGCGCGCGATACGACGCTGATTACGGGGCACCCGTGCCGCCGCAGCTACTCGCCCGCGCCGATAAGATGATCGAACAGGAATGTGGTTTGGTGCGGTGCATCGGTCGCTAATGGCACCAAACGGAAATGCCGAAATAGTCGCTGCATACAAGTTTTGACCGTACGCAGCGACAGCGACTTCGAGGATGCCTTTGCGACCGTCAGCAAGCTTCGAAACGGTGCGCCGCTTGTAGCCGTCGACCCCTACTTCGACAGCCCGGCAAGCCAACTTACTGAACTTGCCGCACGCTATCGTGTACCAACGATCTACAATCTTCGAGAATTTGTCGTCGCCGGCGGCCTCATGAGCTATGGAGCGAGCATTACGGACGCCTATCATAAGGCGGGCGTCTATGCCGGCAGGATTCTCAAAGGCGCTAAACCTGCCGAGCTTCCAGTCCAACTGCCAACCCGGTTCGAGTTAGTGATCAATCTCAAGAGCGCTAAAGCACTCGGTCTCGCGGTTCCACCGACGCTGCTTGCCCAGGCCGACGAGGTGATCGAAGGAGTGCGTTTCACTTCGAAACTGGCACGTTTGAGACATGCCGAATGACTCTGACAATGTCCGCTGATCGGGTGCCGGAAGTGAGGGGCGGAGCGTCAAACCGACGCGATTGACCCGGAACGGACAGTCGCGTGCTGCGAGAGTTACCATTTGCTGCCGCCGTCGGTTGAAGGTTAGAGTTGTAGTCTGCTACGCCATTGGTAGCCGGGTTTGATTTTGCGAGTGATCTGTTTTGATCACATTGCCCCACCCACTCGCTAACGTTCCATCACCCAGCTCAGGGCTCGGCATTCATTGACCGGGGCTTAAGAGCGACGTCGCGCGTTGTCTTGCAACTAAAGCGAGCTGGCGGAGTTTACCGGGTATGAGTAGCTCAAATTGGCCCACCAATCGGCTTTTACTCGCCCTGCCAGCCCGCAATCTCAATCAGCTCAAGCCGGAGCTTGAACAAATTCGCTGCCAACGCGAGCAGGTCCTCATGGACGCCGACAGTTCGCTCCACCATGTATTCTTCCCAGACAGCGGTGTAGTCTCGGTGGTAGCGGTTTATGCGGACGGCAGTGTCATTGAGATGGCAACAATCGGTCGGGAGGGTTGCACGGGTGTGCAAGCCATTTTCGGTGCCAAGAGTTCTTCCGTCCGGCTTCTCGTCCAAATCCCGGGGAGCGCAACAAAGATGTCGCGCGCAGCGTTCACACGGGCCCTGGAGTCGATGCCGGCCTTCCGTAGTCTCATGTACGCTTACGTCCAGGCCTTTCTCGAACAGGTCATGGTGTCTGTAGCATGCAATGGCGCGCACAGCCTCAAGGAGCGACTGGCGCGTTGGCTGCTCATGATGCATGACCGCAGTGACGGGGACGCACTACTGATCACCCAAAGCCTTCTCGCCGAGATGCTGGGTGTACAGAGACCAACCGTCACGAATGCCGCCGGAGAGTTGGAACGTGCAGGCTTGATTGAGCGCGGCCGACAGCAAGTTACGGTACTTGATCGGCAGGGGCTCATAGAGGCGTCTTGTGAGTGCTATAAGTTGGTCCGAGCGCGCGTCGCTTCTCTCCTTCCTAAGACATACGTGTAACAAAGTCAGCTTTCCTCCTATTCGGTAATGTACATTACCGACAGCACATCCCAACTGGCGCACCATCGGTAAACCGCGGGGCTAGTGGCGGGCTCCTCTGGGATTTCTGGGAGGCCAAGTTGGCCGAAAATCAGTTATCCGAGATCGAAGAAGCGCGCGCGTTTGCGCAGGCGATCATAGATACGGTTCGTGAACCGATTTTGGTGCTCGACCAAGACCTGCGCGTGATCGCCGCGAGCCGCTCTTTCTATCGGACATTCAAGGTTGGACCCGAAGTTACCCAAGGCAGGCTGCTTTACGAGCTGGGCGATGGTCACTGGGACATTCCGAAGCTTCGCTTGCTACTGGAAAAGATCGTACCCGAGAACGGCGTGATGGAGGACTATGAGGTCGAATATGAGTTTCCTGACGTCGGACCACGCACGATGTGCTTGAACGCCCGCAAGGTGTTCTACGAGGAAGGCTCCCATACGACTATTCTGCTTGGCATAGAGGATGTCACCCGGCAGCGCGTCTTGGAGCGCGAAAAGGACGAGCTACTGCGACAGAAGGACGTATTGCTTGAGGAAATTCAACACCGTGTCGCTAATAGCCTCCAAATTATTGCAAGCATAATTTTGTTGAAAGCAAGGGCGGTGGATTCGGAAGAGACGCGCGTTCATCTGCAAGACGCTCACAAGCGGGTCATGTCGGTTGCGGCCGTACAGCAACACCTCCATGCATCTGCGGCCAGCGGGTCCGTCGAAATGGGACCTTATCTCTCAAGGCTGTGCGAGACTCTCGCGACCTCGATGATCGGCGAGAACCGGCCAGTCTCGCTGAAAGTGTCTGGCGAAGGCGGCAATGCGACTTCCCGTCAGGCCGAGAGCCTCGGATTGATCACCACAGAACTTGTCATCAATTCTCTCAAGCATGCGTTCAGCGAAAATACAAAAGATGGGCAGATCACCGTTGCGTATGACGTTTCCGGAACAGATTGGAAGCTTTCGATCACTGACAATGGGGTTGGCAAGCCGGACGGCGTCTTTGGTCAACCAAAAACCGGGCTCGGCACGGGCATCGTCAAGGCGCTCGCGCAACAGCTCGGTGCCAAGGTTGAAACTTTGGTTGGCCCAGAGGGAACGACCGTGTCGGTCACTCACGCCACTTTTTTGGCAAAGATGTCCCGTGTCGTGTGAAAGGCGGGGGAGCCTCAATCGAGCAACAGACGAAGATGTTGCATGCTCGCGCCGATGAAGTGAGATGACGTTCGTCGAGCCAAAGGAGGCTCCTATGGGAAAGCCAGCGAATGACGTGTTTGATGCAAAGGTTTTTCTCGCCAAAGTGGGCGCGGGAAAGCAGGTATTGGAATTCCACAAGAATCAGCACGTGTTTGAGCAAGGCGATGTCGCCGACGCGGTGTTTTACATTCAAAAAGGAAGAGTCAAACTGACTGTCCTGTCCGAGCAGGGCAAGGAAGCGGTCGTCGCTATTCTAGAGCCCGGCCAGTTCTTTGGCGAAGGCTGCATGAACGGCCATCCGCTACGCATCGCGACGACAACGGCGATGGAAAATTGCGTGATCACGTCAATCACGAAAGCCGCGATGATCGCCGCCCTTCATGACGAGCCGACATTTTCCGAAATGTTTATGGCGTATCTCCTGACCCGCAACAGCCGGATAGAGGAGGACCTGATCGATCAACTATTCAATTCGAGCGAGAGGCGGCTTGCGCGCATGTTGTTGCTGCTCGCGAATTTCGGAAAGGAAGGCAGCCCGCAGCCGATAAATCCGCACATCAGTCAAGAAACGTTGGCGGAGATGATCGGCACCACTCGATCCCGAGTCAGCCATTTCATGAACAAGTTTCGCAAACTGGGCCTCATCAGCTACAACGGGCGTATCGAGGTCAACAATTCGCTGCTAAGCGCGGTTTTACATGAGAAGCCCCTGCTAAAAGAGCGTGACTAGAAGCAATCCCGGTCCAAAGAAACGGCCCCAGCGTGGGGGTAGTGAGTCGGTACTCGGGCGCGGCATGATAACGTGCATGTCGCCTAATGCACTTTCCGGACATGGCGCGATGTCCGGCTTGAGTCCGCAATGCGCTGCAAAGCGGACATCGAAGAGAGCGACAACAGCGTGCGCAACGTGAGACGACATGGGCGGCTCGCTGGAGAGCCGCTAATCCGCCCGCTATCCAGTCCCTCCAACAACGATCCGCAGCATGGGCGATAGGTCGCGCGGCCTTGGCGATGACGCCGGATCACTTCTGGTATGTGGAGTAAAGCGGACATGACCCAATTGGGCAGGCATGTCGGAGTTTGACCCAGCAGACCTGCCTTGCAAAAGTTGGGAGCACAGGCAAAATGCGGAATTAACTCGGCTTGGTGCACTACATGACTGCCACCAATCGCCTTTTTTCGCTTGATGGGCGAATTGCGCTCATCACCGGCGCTTCTCGCGGCCTCGGGCTTGCCATGGCTGAAGGATTGGCGGAGGTAGGGGCGACCGTCGTCGCAAATGGCCGTAGCGCCGATACACTCGAACCTGTTGCGCGTGCCCTGCGTGAGCGCGGACTGAAGGCCGACATCTCACCCTTCGACGTGACGGACTACCGTGCCGCGCAAGCGGCAATTGATGCCATCATTGTACGCTATGGCCGACTCGACATCTTGATTGCTAACGCAGGTATCAACCATCGCGTGACGCTTGCAGACTGGACGCCAGAGGATTGGGATCGACTTCTTGCCGCGAACCTCAAGGCTTGCTTCTTTCTCGCGCAGCACGCGGCCATATCGATGCGTCGAGAGAAACATGGGCGAATTATTTTCACAACCTCGATTGCGGGCATTCTCGGACTAGGGAAAGTCCACGGTTATACAGCATCGAAGAGCGGACTTATCGGCCTGACGCGCTCCCTTGCTTCTGAACTTGGCGAATATGGGATCACATGCAACGGCATCTTGCCGGGCTATTTCGAAACAGACCTCACGACGTCCTATTTGCAAAGCGATGAGTACGTCGCACGGCTCAACAGTAGAGTGCCGCTGCGGCGCTGGGGAAAGCCGCGTGACCTCGCAGGTGCTGCCGTTTTTCTTTCATCGGACGCCGCTTCCTACGTCACTGGACAACAGATCGTGGTCGACGGGGGTTACACCATCAGTTTATGACGGCGTTTCGTGACAGAACCACCGGCATTTGGCATGTCTGTATATGGCACGTTTGAGACATGCCAACTGCACCGAGCGATGTCCGCTTTCAAGGGTATGAGCAAAATTGAACATGTATAATTTGGAATCCGGGCCATACTCAATCAATGGTCTCAGATCGTAAAGTGCTTACACGCGAAGAGTTTGCCTCACTGCTTACGGTCGGCAAGTGCTCGATACTCGACCCGCCACCGGTAATTTCCGCCCAACATAGCGCCCGGCTTATCGGGCTGGGGTACATAGTCGACCTTTCCGACAGGCTCCGAATGACCACGCCCGGCAGGCAGCGGATAGCGGCCGGATTCCGACAGGTCGGTAAGTCGCGAAGCGTTGGCTCAAGGGCTGGCGTATGAAGTTCGTCGATACGAAGGAGGAAATCGCTGAGGGGCGTCGATGCCCTCACTGCGACTCCGCGGCCCGTTTTGTCGGCCGAATGCTCGACTCCGTTAAAGGGCGAACCATCCGCATATTTCGATGCGATTGTGGGGAACAGGCTTGGGTCCCCGATCCGGCGTAAAGTTGAATTTGGCAGAGAAGGGACGACGGACGACCTCCAGCGCTTCTAATTTCGAGGCAATGGAAGGAAGCTATCGGCTTCCGCGTCGCCGCATGGACGCGGCTCGCGCGGGCGCAGGAGCCGTTGATCGCGGGACATCAGCGCACCGATTTGTGATCCGCAGAGGTGCCGCAACTAGCGCAGTAAAAGCTGCTGCCGAATTCGGTCGAGAAAGCCTTGAAACCGAAGGGAATGAGATCGAACTCGAATGTCTTAGTCGCCCTCGTGGAATGCCTGCCCGTTCGCTTGCGAAAATTGGGCGGTGCCAGTCTTTCCGCATTTCGGGCAATCGAGACTTTCGGTCCAATGGTCCCGCCCGGTCATTCTCCAAATATGCGCCTACGGCAGGCATGATCAAGCAAGGATTCACGCGATCCAAGGTGACGAGCTGGCGGCCCGCGAGGCAGCAGTATTGGATTGTCGAATGATCGTTTCCAGCGCGCGTTCAACCACCGGGCGCGCGGTAACGTACAGCATGAAGTAAGCCTTAGTGCTTTAATGGCTCCGGAAGAACCATTGCGAGCGGTATGGTGCAAAGCTCTCGCCCGGTTTCATCGGCGATCACCACGACATCCGGTATCTCTGGCCTGCCGCTCTTGATAGCCTCAGCCAAAAGCTCGCGGGCTGTCCGCATCGCTTCACGCTGTGCCACTAAAAGGCTCGGCAAATCCTCGCCTTCTTCATCGGCGATCAAACGATCTCCAACTCTGAAATGGAAATAGAAATGTTGCATTGCATATCGTCCTACGACCGGCAAGAGAGCTTAGGCGAAGCCTGTTGCATCGTCTGTTCGGCGCAACACATTAGTAGGTGCGACCTGCTTCAATCGTCTAGCGGCCTAGAAACCGCTTCCGGCATTCCGACCGGGTCCGCCGATAAACAGCGCCGCACCACCGGTCCCTCGCTAGGCACCAGCCCGCCAATCCGGCGGCATGCGCTCGCCGCGATCAAAGCGCCGATACTTCTCGGCGGTCCAATCCTGCTGATCTCGCCACGCCTGATAGTCGGCCTCGGTCCGTCTGGCCGAGAACATCAGTAAAACTTTCGTTCCGCAGAACACTGGTTTCGGCAGGAGTTTATCGGAAGTGAACCCTCGAGCCCGCGAGCAAGAGGTAGCCGCCGATCACGAACCAGAAGGCATAATAGCTGACAATCGGTACCTCGATGAACACGCTAACGACCGCAAGCATCACCGCTGCGATTGAGACTATAACCCAAATGTTCAGCATATCTCCTCGCGCTACGACCAAGCGCCCAAAACCCTGGTTAAATGATCGCACCCAGCAACGAGATATTGTCGCAACTTCGAAGGCCGCGTCTGAGATACGCTGCCTGACAAGCATGCTTCATCACTCGCGATGCGCGTGCGTTTAAGATTTTGGTGCTAGAGTGACTATAAATGCTAGCATTCTGCCCCGTGCGTCCGCGGCAGGCGTTGCGCGTTGCCTTTGAAAGGACGCCTGATTCTGGAATTTTTGAGGGCATTAGTTGGAGCGTTTCAAGGCTGCCATGCCTTCTCGAAGTCGGCGCGGGCTTCGCCGAAGGTCGCGGCGGTGCCGCTCTGATGCTCGCCCGGATTCGATCCGGGATAGAAGCCGCAGCGCCATTCCCACTGCGCGGTGTCGTGCGGATTGCCGACGCGCTCGGTGATCGTCCCGGCGTGGATATCGCCGTAAAATATGTGCCAGCATTCCTGTCGGTGGTCTGGTGATCGGCGTCGGGTGAGGGCGGGCATTCCGCCATCAAAGCGCAGGCCGGATCGGCTGGCAAATCGCCTATAGATTGGGTCCGGAACACGTCCGAGCTACAGCCTATCGAGTTGAGTTTAATTTCTTCTAAGCCGCGGCGGTGTCGCCAACGGTTTGTGAAGGACGACCTGTCGACCTCTTAAAAAGCGTATCCGGACCGCGAAAGTGAATCGCAAGTTCGCGCCACTGCGCCACGGCCAGCATCGCTGAAAAAACCGGTCTTGATGTATCGAGACCGCCAGTAATTTTCACCGTCGATCACTTCTAACACAGCAATATCTTCATCATCGAATTGTGCGCAGCTCTCGTTGACGACGAAGGTCAGTTAAGACTCCTTTCAGCAGATCGCAGTGGCGAACTCATTCATGGTGTCCGTCCGTCCTCGCGGTGCTCGTTCACTGGTTGAAAATGGACGCACAGAAGACCTATGTCGTCTGGCTGAATCGGAACACCGAGGAGCAGGCATTCAGCGGCCGAGGGGCCCGTGCTAGGCAGGTTGCTGCATATCTTCTGCCGAAGTGCGTGCAGTCCTGGCAAACACCGATCCGCCGATGCGCACCACTCGCAGCTAGAGTAGACAGCACTTGGTGCAGCGCGCGACGCATCGCAGTTCGCTCTGTTGGGTCGAGCGAATCCACGGCGCGCACCAGAACTTCGAACGGATCGCGTGCAAGCGCTTTTTTGCCCTTGCTCGTCAGTCGCAGACTTACGCTTCGCCCGTCCGTCTTGAATGGCTGTCGGACCAAGTACCCACTCGCTTCAAGCGCCTTAATGGCTTGTGTTGCGGTGCCGCGGGTTGTCGCTTGAAATTCCGCGAAGGCCGACGGGGTCCGCGAGAACGGGTCGCACGCGCAAAGAAGCGGAGCGCCATCCATTGGGCCGGACTGAGTTCGCCGTCATAACCCTCAGCTTGTACGAGCCGTCCCACCTGCAGCAGGAGCTCTGCCGTTTCGCGTGCTGACATGATTGCCTCTTCGAAGATAATAGCGTTTCGAAATTAACTTGACAACCGATCGATAGCAGCAGCAGATAATTTTGTTTCGAAACTAGTTGGAGGGCTTGATCATGGCCCGCAACGCGGCCCTGCCGATCCTTACGGCCGAAGCCGGTCTTACCCATTATCTTGAGGAGATCCGGCGGTTCCCGATGTTGGAGCGCCGGGAAGAATACATGCTAGCCAAGCGCTGGCGCGAGCACGGCGATCGCAACGCGGCGCACAAGCTGGTAACCAGCCATCTGCGGCTCGTGACCAAGATCGCCATGGACTATCGCGGCTACGGCCTGCCGATCTCGGAAGCGATCTCCGAGGGCAATGTCGGCCTGATGCAGGCGGTCGAGCGCTTCGAGCCGGAGAAGGGCTTCCGGTTCGCCACCTACGCCGTGTGGTGGATCAAGGCGACGATCCAGGAATACATCCTGCGGTCGCGGTCGCTGGTGAAGATGGGCACCACGGCCAACCAGAAGAAGGTGTTCTTCAACCTCCGCAAGACCCAGAACAAAATCTCCATCCTCGACGATGGCGATATGCGGCCGGACCAGGTGACGATCATCGCCCGGCGGATCGGCGTCACCGAAACGGACGTGATTTATATGAACCCGCGGCTCGGCGGCGATGCCTCGCTCAACGTCGCGATCCGCGGCGACGGCGATTTCGGCGAGTGGCAGGACTGGCTGGTGGACGAATCCCCCTACCAGGACAATGACGCTCGCCGCGAGCGAGGAGTTCGATAACCGCCGCAAGACGCTGTCCGATGCGCTCACCGTGCTCAACAAGCGCGAGCGGCGCATCTTCGAGACGCGCCGGCTCGCCGAGGAACAGATCGCGCTCGTGGAACTGGCGGAGGAATGGGGCGTCTCGCGCGAGCGCGTGCGCCAGATCGAGGTGAGCGCCTTCGAGAAGGTGCAGAACGCAGTGAAGCACCGCGTCGCGGCGATGGCGAGCTCGGCGCCTCTGCAGGTGCGTTAGC
>CAVYLU010000006.1:0-685206 GCA_963769365.1 uncultured Alphaproteobacteria bacterium
CCTTGTTACAGGTCTGCCCATCAATTCCCGCCGGTTCTAAAAATCTAATAATATAGGAGTCTTGACCGATTTCAGGTATCCGCGACCTTATAATTGAATCCAGAACATTCCGTGAATTTCGACGCACAATTACACGCGAATTGCACCCTCGGCCGAGGACAAGCGATTATCGTTTTTTCTTTGGATTCGGGTCAGTCGGAAACGGAATTACATTTTCCGACCCCTCGATCACGTCTTCTAGATTACGCGCCAAACCGGGAGTTATTTCAGTAATAGGCACCAATGAGTCAAATATCGCCTCCAATTGTTCCTCTAGACGAGCCAATTGTTCGTCATAGGAGTCGAATTTCGCAAAGGAGATTGCGACGTGAGGGACCATATCGTTTCATCCAAAATCGATCTCGGGCTTCCGTAGTGGCGCTGAGAAGCGACGCAGCAGCAGAGAAGTCCGAAGATCAACTTTCGCGAGATTTTTAGGGTTGTTCGATTTTCGACTTTTGCAACAGTACAGCGGCATCCAATTGTCTGTCCCGGCCTTCATGATGTTGCCAGAATGGAGCGTCAACCAGGCCGGCGCGTTGGATTGGAGGCGGCACATCAGAAACATCGTGGACGAAGCCGGCGAGATCATCGCGAAAGCAACGGATGACCATACGCTGATCGGCGGCCACCACCGCCTCGCGGTGGCGGCCAGCCTCGGTCAAAAACTGTTCTGGAAACATACCGGCGAACCTGTGAAGCTTGATCCCTTCTTCAAGGGAAGTTCTAATCGAAATCGAGATACAGCCTGATGCGCATGCAACGTGACGCGACTGGCCGAGCGTCTGGTCGAGGCGCATCACGTCGATGCTGCCGAGTTCATGCCTCTGATGACCACGGGCGGGTCTAGCGCCAATCCTCCTCGCGTTCCCGCCGCACTGCCGCGCTCTCCGGGTTCTTCACCCTGAGCGGTGGATGCAGCCCGCTCCACCTGCAACGCCAAAGGTGGAGCGGGCCGGCACGTGAACGCCGCCGCTGTTGACGCAACAGAGGGTCACCGCTGGCGATCCATGGTAGGTTCTGCCCGGAGGGTAGCCGCGCGGGGAACGCACCACCGCTCGATGTCAGTCTATGCAATTTCTTGCTACAAAAGCTGACCTTAGCAGGGGGGTGACATGGCAAAAATGAAACGCAACCAAGCTAAGGCCCGCCGAGTTGCAAAGCTGGCGTTCCCTTATCCCGGTTGCTGCCTTTGTGGCCAAACCGTTGGCGAGCAACTTGCCCATCTCGATCATGATGCCTCGAATAATGATCCTGATAATTTGGCGTGGCTTTGCAATCATCATCACTGGATGTACGACATCGGTTTATTTTCGATCACAGCGTTGAAGCTACAGCGCGATCACTGGCAAAAGGTTAAGGGGAAGCGCACAAACGCCTTCATGAAGGATGCTGGCAAGAAGGCTGCGGCGACGAGAGCGGCAAAAGGCATAGGCAGCGAGATGGCGCGCAAAGCTAGTGTTACGCGTCGAGCGAACGCATTGAAGGCTACAAAAGATGGGCAAGCCGCAAAACGCTAGGGCCGCACCGCTAGCGAAAGCGACTTGCCGAGCGCGGGCGGCTGGCGGCTGCGCAGGCCGATGTTGCCGAGATCAAGGCGGCGAAGCTGCGCGGCGAGTTGGTCGAGGCCGCCGAGGTCGAGGCCGCATGGTCCGGCGTGCTGCGGACGGTCAGGGCCGGGCTGTTGGCGGTGCCGAGCCGGGTGGCGCAACGCTGCCCGACGCTGAACGCGCACACCATCAGCGAGATCGATACGGAGATCAGGGCGGTGTTGTCAGAAGGCTGCGCCCTTAATCTGCGGCGGCAAAGCTTGAAAACCGTCCGCTGGCCGCCCCTCAATATCGGCAGTCGTTGATATGGGTTAACTTCGCTCGCGGTTACGCCGCGGGCGACCGAGTTGACATGGGTCATGCTTCGCGCTCAAGGCACGTGATCTGGGTTTTGTTCGGTTCGACGGCGTGCTCGCCACGTCATTTTCGTCAACGTGAAACGAAACATCCCGGTATCGTCGGCCCTCAAGAAACCTTACTGTCGAGGCGGCATGAAGGGCTCGTTCATCCACACAGACGTCCTCAAGCCGATCATGTTTTCGAGCTCCGCGATGCGGTTAGCTTGAACTTTGACCTGCTCTTCACGCCTTTGCAGCAACCTGCGTTTAAGACGAACTGCTTCTTCTTGAACGCGAATCTTTTCCCGCGCCTGTTTCAACGCCCTGCGCTCCGCTACCGGCACCCTGATTTCGGGTATTTTCGGCTTTCGGAGGCAAGCTTTGCAAATTAGCGTTCGGTTCCTAAAGTTTATCAGGCTTCATCGATACCGACTCAAACTCTGCCTTATACTGATCGTTTGTGCAATGTTCAGACTCGGAGAGCCGCGCCCCCTTAGCCCGGATTTCTCACGGCATTTGGTCGAGTGCTGGGGCAAGCTGAGTTTGGCGAGACCGCAATCGGCGCCGGTCATTTGGGCATGACGTCTCGCCCGCTGCGGCGGGTTGGCCGGGTTGTTCGGGGATCATGAGACTTGGATGTTCTCCTGTGGGCCGAGGGTTCAGAGGGCCGCACCGTCGAGCGCGGCCCATGCGGTACGAAAGACGTCGGTGTAGGGAAACGCCGATGCCATCGAGAACTTGATCCGGCGGACGCTGATGCGGACATGGGCGCCGATTTTGAACAGCTTTAGGCGGATGGTGCCAAGCTTCACCTTCAGCGTAGAGTAATCGTCGCCGTGAGCGATCTTACCGAGGCAGACCTTGCGTCCGACCACTTCGGAGAGTACGAGCGCGTCGAATGCGAGCGACATCCTATCGCTTTTGGTGATCTTGTTAGCAAATTCGAAATGATATGGAACGAATTCGACGATCCTGCCACGTCCTTCAGATGGCGTTTTCTCCACAGCCTGCAGCTGAGTTTCGAAGCTATTCGTTCGCAACCTCGAACCGATAGCGATGCGCCAAGTAGCGTTCTTGGAAATCTTAGAAATGGGCGGCCTCATCGCGCGGTCGCTCTCGGGAAGCATCGCGAGCAGGCGCTTGAGGCCGCCCTCGCAATAGGCTTCGTTCTGCGCGCGAGCCCACTCTGCATAAACGTTCCCGGTGATCGGTTCGGCGCGTGAGCGGAGCCAGCACTTGGTGGGGCATTCGAGATACGCCTCGAAAATCTGGGAACTAATGATCATCTGTAGACTCCCAATGGACTGTACCAAATCGTCCAGGTTCTTTGGAAAAAGACAGATCGTCTTAGCCGTGGCTCGCGCCAAATCGGTGTCCGGTCGCGGCACCTTTGAGACATGCCGACTGTATCGAGCGACGTCCGCTTCCGGGGGTGGACCGGAAGTGACCGACATACCGCCAAAGTGACGCGATTGACCCACTTCGGACATCGGCTGTGCACTTCGGCAATGGTTTTGATGGTGGATTTAGCCCCTATCAAATTGCTCGGTTGAGCCGCTAAGATGCCGTCTCCTGAGCATGGGTATGTCTTCTGTGGACAACGGTTAAATTGGCGCAGTAGCTTTGGTCGCGTGCAGTCCAGTCAGTTGAGACTGCTGGCCCTGATGGAGTCCGCGAACAAGGTCCCATTCTGCTCATCAGGCTATGACGCCTTGGACATCGGCTGGGTTGTCCTGTTGGGAGAGGCGGACGGACAGGATCCAAACGATGCGATTGAACATGCTTGGCGGGCTTCTTCCGTTCAAGCCTCGCGAGGCGTTGACGGACGCTTTCGCGGGCGTGACGCTCGCGTCGATGAACATTCCGCAGGTCCTCGGCTACACCCGCATCGCCGGCACCCCGGTCGTCACCGGCCTCTACACGGTTCTGCTGCCGCTGGTCGCCTTCGCGGTCTTCGGCTCCTCTCGCCATCTTGTCGTGGCGGCGGATTCCGCTACCGCGGCGATATTTTCCAGCTCGCTCTCCCGCATGGCACCGCTCGCCAGCGAGAAATATATGGCCCTGGTGGGCATGCTGACGCTGCTGACAGCGGGCCTCTTGCTCCTGGCGCGGGTCTTCAGGCTGGGCTTCCTCGCCGATTTCCTATCGCGCACGGTGCTAGTCGGGTTTCTGACCGGCGTCGGGATTCAGGTCGGCATCGCGATGCTCGGTGGCATGCTCGGCGTCAACGTCATTTCGCACGACACGCTTGGGCAGCTCTGGGAGGTCGTGCGCGGGGCGCCCGCGTTTAGCCCGCAGACGACAGCCCTCTCGATCTTCGTCGTGGCAAGCATCCTCCTCGGCCGCCGGTTCGCGCCGCGGTTTCCGGTTTCGCTGGTGGTTGTTGTCGGGACGATTGCCGCTAGCGCATGGTTTCACCTGTCGAAACACGGCTTCGCCGTAATCGGCCCGGTCCCCGGCGGATTGCCGTCGCTCAAATGGCCGGACGCGAACTGGCGCGAGACTCTGGATCTGCTGCCGGTCGCCGGGTCATGCTTCGTCATGATCATCGCGCAAAGCGCGGCGACCTCGCGCGTATACGCGACGATCTTCAAAGAACGCGTCGACGAAGACGCAGACATTCTGGGTATAGCCGCCGCCAACGCCGCCGCGGCGGTCAGCGGGGCCTTTGTCGTCAACGGCAGCCCGACCCAGACGGCAATGGCGGATCAGGCGGGCGCGCGCAGCCAAGTCGCGCAGCTCGCCTTCGCCGCCGTCGTGCTTGTCGTGCTCTTGTTTCTGACCGGCCCGTTGCAGTACCTGCCGCACTGCGTGTTGGCGAGCATCGTGTTCACGATCGCGGTCGGCATGGTCAATGTTCAGGGCCTCAGCGACATCCGGCGCGAAAGCCCGGGTGAATTCCTGCTGGCGCTTTTCACCGCAGCGGCCGTGCCGGCGATCGGCGTCGAACAGGGCATTCTTCTCGCGATCGCTCTCTCGCTTGTCCAACACGTCCGCCACAGCTACCAGCCGCATACGATGGTGCTCGCGCCGGGCGTGACAGGCCGGTGGGAGCCGGCGCCGGCCACGCCTGGTTCACAGACCGAACCGGGACTTATCATCTATCGGTTCGGCGCGGACCTGTTCTACGCCAACGCCGATCGCTTCGCCGACGAGGTGCGCTCTCTCGTCGACAAGGCGCCCGCGTCGGTCCGGTGGTTCGTGCTCGACGCCGGCACGGTGACCGACCTTGACTATTCGGCCGCTCGGACTGTCCGCGACTTGCTCGGCGAACTCACAGCCAAGAACGTTGGCGTCATGTTCGCGCGCGTGAACACCTATCTACGCGCGGATCTCGACAGGCACGGCATAAGCGCGAAGCTTGGAGAAGCGCGGATCTTCGCGACGCTTCACGAGGCGATCGACGCGACGCGCGTCGGCGGGCCTCTGGCAGGTCCGGATGCGTCGAAAACGCCTGTCATGCGCGACGACAGCTAAGGCAGCGAAAAGCATGAAGTTGTGCGCCGTGTTTCGGGCAACACGATCCGCACGGCCAGCAAGCAGACTGGGTAGGGGAAGGTCGTCGCGATTTCCCGTTGCGGGCATCATAGCGGGAGAAGCGGTGTCATCCCATGTCGCCTATTGGCACGAAACGGACCAATGGGACTGGTCTGACGAAGTCCGTTCTTGAAGGTAAAGCCGACTTCCAGGTGGCCCACCCAGACTTCTCAGTTTGACCCGATTCGGACATTCGACCGCTTGGACCTATGTCGAAAATTGCCTACGCTCGTGTCGAGAACATCGGGGATTGGATTGGCAATGAAGCGGCGCGAATTCATCGGTCTTGTCGGTGCGATAGTGGTGTGGCCGCTCTCGGCTTGGGCTCAGCAGACCGCCAAACCCGCGCGACTGGGTTACATCTGGATCGGGTCGAAGGGCTCGGAGCACTCAACCCTTGACGGCCTTCGAAAAGGTCTTAGCGATTTAGGTTACACCGAAGACCGAGATTTCATTATCGACGACCGCTACGCCGACTTACGTCCCGAGCGCCTGTCTGGTATCGTCGCAGAACTTATCTCAACAAAGGTTGATCTCATTCTGTCGCCCGGCAACCCGGTTACGCAGGCTGCGAAGACGGCGACATCAACCATACCAATTATTTCCACGACACCCGATCTTCTTGCCTCAGGTTTTGTTGCGAATCTGGCCCGGCCGGGCGGCAACGTCACAGGTATGTCATTGACTGCGGGGGCGGCCCTCGCGGAGAAATGGATTGAGCTGCTGCATGAAAGCTTTCCCGGCGTGAAGAATGTCGCGGTTCTGTCGAGTCCAATTAGCTCGGCGAGTTCCGCCTATCTCGAGAGAATCCGAGGGGCTGCGTCGGCACTTGGCATGCAGTTGCAGAGTTTCTCGGCACGGAATCCCGTGGAGTTGCAACAAGCACTAGGTGCAATGGAAGCAGCGGGTAGCGATGGGCTGGTTGTTGAATCCGACGCAGCGCTGCTTGCCTCTCGTGCTGAGATCATTGGCTTTGCCGCTAAGCACCGGCTTCCAACAGTGTATGGAAACTCGGACTACGTGCCTGACGGCGGCCTCATGAGCTATGCTACCAGTATCTTTGAATCTTGGCGTCGGCTCGCAAGCTATGTTGACAGAGTACTTAAGGGTGCCGATCCCGGTACGCTTCCCGTCGAGCAAGCCACCAAATTTGATCTGCGCATCAATCTTATACCAATTCTACATCAGAGTGAGTTGATGATGTAGGGAAAGGAGGTGATGGAGCGGACGAGCCCTGGATTGCGTTCGATGTAGAGGATGGCCTGCTTGAGCTTGGTGCGCACGGCGTCCATGGATTTGAGCGCATAGTTCTTGAATATTTTCTCACGAATTTCATCCCAGAGATTTTCTTTTGGATTAAGTTCCGGTGAATAGGGCGGAAGATACAAGAGCGTGATGTTATCGGGAACGGCAAGGTCGCTGCAGCGGTGATTGGGCGCGCCGTCGAGAACCAGTAAGATGTCTTGACGGGTAAATCTGCGGGCCAGCACATCGAGGAAGGCCTGGAAGCATGCGGTATTCGAGGTTGGCATAATCAAATAGACGCAAGTGCCGTCCTTGGGAGAGACAGCGCCGTACAAATAGATGTATTCGCGGATGAGTTGGGCGGCCACTTCAGGCCGCGTGCCGACCGGTGCCCAACAGGGCCTTATCCGATTCATGCGACCGAAGCGCGCTTCGTCAACGAACATGATGCGCAGGCGTCGGCCGCGCATCGCGGCAACCCGCCGGGCCTTCCTCACAGCATCAGGAAAGCCGTTTTTTTAAAATTATTCTGGGCCGCGAGGTCGCGCTTGGGATGATGTGGACGCGGCATCAGCTTGCGCCAGCCATGCCGATGCAGAAGGTTGTAGACCGTGCTCTCGCTGGTCGCGTGCCCGATGGCTTTCTCGTAGGCAGCCTTGAGATCATGGATGTTCAGCATTTCACCGGCTCCGGCCGTTTTGGCAAAACGCGCGAGCAATGCCTTCTCTTTGGCCACCGTCATGTTCTCGTGCTTGCGTCCACCATTTGGCTTGGGCTTGAGCGCCTTGATGCCACCGTGGTCATACGCCATCTGGGCACGGTTCACCGTGCTCAGCGACACGCCCATCGCCGCCGCAATCGCCGGCTGCGACATCCCGCTCTCACGCAACAGCACCATCTGGATGCGTTGGCGCTGCGCCGCCGGTATCTTCCATCGCAGCGCAGTCTTGAGCCGCCGCACCTCGGCCTTGCTGCATTTGACCATCTGTTTCCCCCGAATCAGATGGTCCAAGCGAATCACACCTCGCGCGAGGAATACAACCATCCTCCCAACCACCTTCCGAATAGACCGATTCACGCCGTTATGGAGGTGGTATTAGAACAGCCAAGATGTTGGGGCTCACAATACCGCCATTGATTGTTATCCGGGCCGACGAAGTCATCGAGTAGGTCAGGCCGACGACACGAGTTCCGGTTATGGCACGAACCGGACCAACCGGGCCGGTCTGACGATGTCCGTTCTTGAAGGTAAAGCCGACTTCCCGGTGGCCCACCCAGACTTCTCAGTTTGACCCTCACGCAACCAAGACCCATTTCAGAAGTTGCATCCAAAAACCCCATATGGAAAGCTGCTGAGAGGGGAGCTAACTCCGCCCTGCATATGGCTGCGGCAAGTGCGATGAGGAATGACGATGGGACACGGTATCACCTGCATGGGCGCGATTGTTGCCTTGTGCAGTTTCACAGCATCGCATGCGGAAGATGCACGAGAAAGCGATCCTGTCTTAGTTACGAGATCGTTTTTGGGCGCGTTGGCTTCAAGTAGCGTCGACGACCTTATGGGTTTTATGGCCAACGACGCGGTTGTGGTGACCAGCGGCGGAGCCAAGCTTACAGGCGAGCAGGGTTTGCGCCGAGTGCTTGGTGCTATCAAGGGGTTGCAAAACCGAGAACTTGAAGTGCGCCTGGACGGCGACAAGGTAGCTGCTCACGGGAAAACCTACGGCTTTGTCCCTTACGTTGAGTTGGGCGTAGAGCCCGGCGAATGGGATAGCTCAATCGTCGTCAAAAACGGACGCATCGCGTATTTCGAGTGGTACTACACGCCGGAATTTAACACGACCCTTGAGCAAGCTTGTCTCCAAAAGCCAAACATTGTCATCGCTGGCATGCAGTGCCTCGATTTCTCGGCACGAGCCAAGGCACACACGGAAAGCGCCCGTCCCAAATGATCCGTCCTATGATGTCCGCTTGTGTATAGGTTTTCGGATGCCGGCATGGCGAGACTATCCCCACGCTCCGACGGCCGGCGTCCGAAAAGCGCCAAGGCACGAAGTCGCGGGATGTGGGGCACCGGCAGTGCAGCCGGTGCTATGGGGATTTGTAAGAGGTGCTCGACTTAGGAAATTCGAAGAGTAGCGACTTCGAATGCGTGCACAACTTAAGCGATTTGGCACGATTGTTGCCCAAGAGGGGATTTAATGTTTTTGGCCCGTGTGATTTCAAATAGTTGCACGTAGCAGAAATGGCACATCCTACAACTGCTGCGCGATTAAACGGTTGATCCACATTCAGTGGCATGGCTTGAATCAATTTCTTGCGAGCAGAAATATACACGGCACATTCAAGCAACCTGGCTGGCGCTTTCGTCAAGGCTTTTTTGTATTTGCGTTATAGGCCGGGTCGATGGTTCGTCGTGAAAGGGTGGCTGGCTTCAGATGATCCTGTTGTTCTTGATCATGCGTTGCACGCCGACAATACGCCAGTTGATCGAGGCAACCCTGCTATCGCTGTCCTCTCCATCGGCTACCAGTCTCTCGGCTCTTGCTCCCGCGCAGCGGGCTGGAGCGCAGCGACTTTGTGCTTTGGCACTGAACGGACCAACCGTGCCGGTCTGGCGATGTCCGTTGTTCGGGGAAGACCGGAAGTCGCGTTTCGGGGCTGTCAGGACCGCTGTTGACCCGAAGCGGTCCTTCAAAACGGCCCACAGCCCCACGACTAAGTGCTAGGGTCGTTCCTCCCATATGCGTGGTCCTTTAAGGGGGACAGATGCGACGGCGGGAGTTCATCGCAGGGCTCGGCAGTGCGGCACTATGGCCGCTGGTCGCGCAGGCGCAGCAGCCCGTCATCCCTATCGTCGGATTTCTGAACTCTCAATCGGCCCCAAATTACCAACGCCAGCTGGCGGCCTTTCTCGACGGGCTCGCCGAAGCCGGCTATGTCGATGGCCGCAATGTGAAGATCGAATACCGTTGGGCGGAGAACCATTCCGATCGGTTGCCGGCCTTGATGGCCGATCTTGTGGAGAAGAAGGCGACCGTGATCGCCGCGACCAGCACACCGGCCGCGCTCGCAGCGAAGGCCGCGAAAACAACCATTCCGATCGTCTTCGAGACCGGTTTCGATCCGATCCAACTCGGCCTCGTCACAAACCTCAACAAACCAAGCGCGAACATCACGGGCGTTACGCAACTCAATGCACTCGTCACTCCGAAGAGGCTGGAATTGCTGCACGAGCTCTTGCCAAAGGCCAATGTCGTGGGCCTCCTCGTCAATCCGGCCAATCCCATCCTGATGGAAGCCGAAACCAACGGAGCCGTGTCCGCGGCTCACAGCTTTTCCATCACGCTTCATGTTCTGAATGCCAGCAACGAGGATGATTTCGAGGGCGTCTTTGCCAAGCTCACGGAGCTGGGCGCAGGCGGGCTCGTCGTCGGCGCTGATCCGCTGTTCACCAGCCGAAGCGCACGGCTCGGCGAACTCGCGGCGCGCCACGCGATGCCCGCAGTCTTTGAGAACCGCTCGTTCGCCGCAGCCGGCGGGCTCGCGAGCTATGGCAGCAACGCTCTCGATTCTTACCGGCTGACTGGTGTTTACGTCGCTCGCATCCTCAAAGGTGAAAAGCCAACCGACTTGCCGGTCCAGCAAGGCACCAAGCTTGATCTGTTCATCAACGCAAAGGCCGCCAAGGCCCTCGGCGTCGCCATTCCACTACCGGTGTTAGGCCGCGCCGACGAGGTGATCGAATGAGGACAGCGACTTCCGTTCTTGTATAGGTTTTCGGATGCCGGCATGGCGAGACTATCCCCACGCTCCGACGGCCGGCGTCCGAAAAGCGCCAAGGCACGAAGTCGCGGGATGTGGGGCACCGGCAGTGCAGCCGGTGCTATGGGGATTTGTAAGAGGTGCTCGACTTAGGAAATTCGAAGAGTAGCGACTTCGAATGCGTGCACAACTTAAGCGATTTGGCACGATTGTTGCCCAAGAGGGGATTTAATGTTTTTGGCCCGTGTGATTTCAAATAGTTGCACGTAGCAGAAATGGCACATCCTACAACTGCTGCGCGATTAAACGGTTGATCCACATTCAGTGGCATGGCTTGAATCAATTTCTTGCGAGCAGAAATATACACGGCACATTCAAGCAACCTGGCTGGCGCTTTCGTCAAGGCTTTTTTGTATTTGCGTTATAGGCCGGGTCGATGGTTCGTCGTGAAAGGGTGGCTGGCTTCAGATGATCCTGTTGTTCTTGATCATGCGTTGCACGCCGACAATACGCCAGTTGATCGAGGCAACCCTGCTATCGCTGTCCTCTCCATCGGCTACCAGTCTCTCGGCTCTTGCTCCCGCGCAGCGGGCTGGAGCGCAGCGACTTTGTGCTTTGGCACCTTTCGGACATGCCGGGGCGGCCTGACAATGTCTGTTCATAGGGCTGGACCGGAAGTGATTGCCCCGGGTTCAAACCGGCGCGATTGACCCACCTGTATGGACCGGGCGTGCGTTGCAAGCCGAATGTGAGTAAATGGAGGGGTGACTCGATTTTGATAACAATACGTCGCGTCATCGAGGAGAAGGTCATGTTCGGGGTTGATGCTGTAGACGTCGAACTTAATCAATCGTTGGGAATGACTCTGAAGGGGCTTGCACCTATTTTGAAGCGCGGCGGCGATGAGGCGGAAAAGAAGTTCATGGAGTGCTGCTGGTGCTTGTGGAGGGCGAATGGAAGTGAGCTGCTGGAGCCTTTCATCGAAGCCGCCTTCAATACGTTGCCTAAGAAATCGCGCGCTGTTCTGTTCGAGCGAATGTTGACAATCGTCTATGTGGCGCAAGACAGTGTCGTTAAGAACTCCACTGTGTAGGTGTTGGGCATCACATCATCACAACTCTGATGCTATATTGCTTCCTGGGAGCGGTCTGTCAGTGTCACGCAGGTCCGCGAGAATCTGAAAATAGCCTCGCAAGTGGCTCAATCGAACCTTCCCTATCCCGCATGGTTGTCGCTACGCTGCGCGCGTACACGGAATCCTGCCAGACCGCCATCGCGGCAATGGCACAAAAACGATACGAGGAAACGCCATGACCCGTCTCAGCGCCCGCCGCGCGTCCATGTTCGCTGGCGCCAGCCTGTTCGCGCTCGCGCTCACAACCTTTGCCCATGACGTCCGCGCCGAGGATGCGCCGAAACTGCCTAGCGCGGCGCAGACCGATCCCGTCGCCAACAGCGTGATGCAGGGTTTTCCGCCGCCGGCCGACAAGACCGTGCGCTTCAACGACGGATCGAGCGGCAAATTCTCGGGCACGCGCTGGGCGTTCAGCCATATCCGCGAACTGGGGCCGACGGCGAATGTGTGGCGCGGCGAAGGTCCGGTCGCTCAACTGCCGCGCGCCGAGCGCGACCTCGACAAGGTTCCCGTCACTACTCTGGACGGCAAGCAGATCACCTTCGGCGACATGCCGGCGCTGACCTACGCCGACGGCCTCTTGGTGCTGCACAAGGGCAAGATCATCTACGAGAAATATTTCGGCGCGGGCGACGCGTACCGGCCGCACATCGCCTTCTCGGTCACCAAGTCGTTCGTCGGCACGCTGGCGGCGACGCTCGCAGCGCAAGGCAAGCTCGATCCCGAGACGCTGGTCGTCAAATACGTGCCAGAGCTGAAGGACTCCGCGTACGGCGACGCCACCGTGCGGCAGGTGATGGACATGACCATCGGCGTCAAATATTCGGAGAACTACACCGACCCCAAGGCCGAGATGTTTGACTATGCGCGGGCGGGCGGCATGGTGCCGCAGCCGCCAGGCTACACCGGGCCGAAGACGTTCTTCGAATTCCTCGTGACTTTGCAGAAGGAGGGCGAGCATGACGCCGCCTTCGCCTACAAGACCTCGAACGCCGAGGTGCTCGCGTGGATTGTCAAGCGCGCATCTGGCCAGTCGATGGCAGATCTCTTGTCGCAGCAGATCTGGCAAAAACTCGGTGCCGAGAACGACGCTTATTTCATGGTTGATAGCATCGGCACAGAGAGCGGAGGCGGTGGGCTCAACACCACGCTGCGCGATCTCGCCCGCTTCGGTGAAATGATCCGCAACAAGGGTCGCTTCAACGGTCAGCAGATTGTCCCGGCGGAAGCGGTCGCCGACATCGAAAAGGGCGGGGACAACGAGAAATTTGCCAAGGCCGGTTACAAGACCCTGCCCGGCTGGTCCTATCGCGACATGTGGTGGCAAACCCGCAATGAGAACGGCGCGTTCGAGGCGCGTGGCATCTACGGGCAGGCGATCTACATCGATCCGAAGGCGGAGACGGTGATCGTGCGCTACGCCTCGCACCCATACGCTGCCAACGCCGCCAATGATCCTGTCACGCTTCCGGCCTTTGCCGCGGTGGCGAAAGAGCTAATGAAGTGACAAGTCGGCTCGGCATCTACGGCTCGCGCTAGCTGACAACGTGATCGAATAGGGACGCTGTTTGCCGCGGCTTATGGCACGAAACGGTCATGGCGGTGCAGTCACCGCATGTCTGTTGTCGGGAGCGAAACGGAAAACATCTACTCGGGATGAGTATTTCGCATTTTGACCCGGTCCGGACATGCTGCTTCTCAAGACAGCCGATAACGCGCGTCAGATATTAATGACCCGGCGGGTAATCGGCGCATGGCCGACTGGTCAAAACCGACCTTGTGGCAGAAGCGGGCGCGCTTGGAAAATGCTATTTCTTACACGAGGATTTCGGCGAGCCGGCGGCCGCGCTCATCCCTCCGGCAGCCCGGCCTTGCGCATGCCGTCGCGGATGTGCTCACGCTGAATCAGATAGGTCGGATTGTCGCTCGACGCGCGGGCGCCGAAGCGGGAGATGGTGAAAGTGGGATCGAGGGCAAGGCCGGCCTGAACCGCGGACCGCGCCTCGGCGAGCCGGCCAAGATGCGCCAACGCGGCGGCGAGATAGAAATGCGTGAGCGGAAAATTTCGGTTGATCTCGACGGAGCGACGCAACCGCGCGACCGCCTCCTCGTCAGCGCCAAGCAGCAGTTTGGCGAAGCCGGCGTACATCATCCAGCGATAGGCGCTTGTATCGCGAGGACTGAGGCGAAGCGCCTCCTGGACATGGCACTCGGTTTCCTCGCCGCGACCCATATTATACTTGGCGAGACCGATAGCTCCGTGAGCCATTGCTAAATTTCGATCCAACGCCAACGCTCGCTCGCACTCGGCAATGCCTTGGGCCGCCCGGTTGGTAGAGATTTGGATGAGGCCCAACACTTGATGCGCTATGGCGTGCTCGGGAGCCATGGAGAGCGCCCTGGTCAGCGCCGCTTCGGCCGCAGCGAAGCGAGCGGCCCGATCGTCGGTCGTATAACTGTTGCCGGTCCTCGCGTCGACCCACGCGGCGCCGACCAGCGCCTCGATATTGCCGGGGTCGAGCGCCAAGGCGCGCTCGAAAAATCCCCGCGCTTGCGCTCTAAACTCGGCAGTCGATCCCTTGTTCAGCCAAGCCCTGCCTTGGAAATAAAGGTCCATCGAATCGGGTTGTGGCGCCCCATCCGCGCGGCGCGCCTCTGCGGCGACGAGTTGCGCGTTGAGCGCCCCGGCAAGGCGCGCGACGATTTCGTCCTGCATGTCGAAGAGGTCGGCCAAGGGCTTGTCGAACCGCTCGGCCCAAAGGTGATTGCCGGTCTCCGCGTCGATGAGCTGGACATTCACGCGCATCCGATTGCCGCCGCGCTGAACGCTTCCCTCCAGCACATAGCGCACGTTCAATTCGCGGCCGATCTGCTTCACATCGAAGGGCTTGCCCTTGTAGGCGAAGGCGGTGTTGCGCGCGATCACGAGGGAACCAGAGATGCGCGAGAGATCGGTGGTCAGGCTCTCGGTCACGCCATCGACGAAGTAGTCTTGCTCGGGATCACCGCTGAGGTTGGTGAAAGGCAGCACGACGATGGAAAGACGAGGCGGTGAAAGTGCGCCCGGCCTCGCCCGCACGAGCTGTCTCGTCGGATTAGGGTCATTCCAGACCACAGCATAGGCCCGGATCGGGAGGGCGATGTTTTTAAGGTTCTGCTCGCCCAGATCTGCGAATTCAACCCCGACCTTGCCCCGGATATAATCATAGGCGGACGCCGAGATGCAGATGCTGCCGGGTTCCGCGATGCTCTCAAGTCGCGCCGCAATGTTGACACCGTCTCCAAAGATGTCCTGAGGCTCGACGATTACGTCGCCAATATTGACACCCACGCGGAAGGCAATACGCGCGTCTTCCACATCACCGATGGTAAGTTCCTTGACGCGGGCCTGAAACTGTAGCGCGGCTCGCACAGCCTCAACCGCGCTTGGAAACTCCGCCAAGAACCCGTCGCCAGTGTTCTTCACGATGCGGCCGCCGTGTTCGGCAATCGCGGGCTCGACACCGTTCGCGAGGAGCGCCGTCAGTTTAGTATGCGTAGCCTCTTCGTCATTGTGCATTAGCCGCGAATAGCCAGCGACGTCGGCGGCCAATATCGCCGACAACCTACGCTCGACCCGGACTGGCCGCTCCTGCACCATGGCTCGCAACCCAACCGACGAGATATTGTACGACGGATCGGGTGACCGAGCCACACGGCTAATGTCGCTTAATGGCACGTTTGCGACATGCCAACTGTATCGAGCGATGTCCGCTTTCAAGGGTAACCCGGAAGACATTTGCTCAGACTGAGTTCTTCCGAGTTTGGTAGAGATCCTAAGCGAAGGTGGGAGCGTGGTGCGGGTGCTCAGCGTTGCCGAAGAGGACGCGCGGCGGCTGCATCGTGAGCGTGACCGTTTGGTCTCGGAACGCGTTCAACACGTCAACCGCATTAAAGGGCTTTGCGCGCTCCACGGCATCTACGATTACCAGCCGTTGCGCCCGCAGGCGATGGCGCGTCTGGAGCAGTTACGCACGGCACAAGGCCTCTCACTTCCGCCCGGCTAAAATCTGAGATCAAGCGGGAATTGCAACGGCTGGAGCTGGTGGTCGAGATGATCGCCACTCTTGAGGCGGAGCGCGACGCGATTGTTGAGCATGAAGCATCAACGCATGTCAACGCCAAGAAAATCCAAAATCTCTATAAGCTCAAGGCGATCGGCCGGAGTTTGCCGCGGTGCTGGTTGGCGAGGTATTCCATCGTGACTTCAACAATCGCCGCAACTGGCGAGTTATGTCGGCTACGCGCCGAGCCCGTTTCAGAGCGGAAACGTGGCCATGATCAAGGGATCAGCAAGGCCGGCAACCGCAAGGGGCGAACCACTGGGATCGAACTCGCCTGGCTGTGGCTGCGCTATCAGCCCGACAGCGATTTGAGCGTCTGGTTCCGGGCGCGTGTCGGTACCACGAAGGGCCGCATCCGCCGCATCGCCATCGTGGCGTTGGCACGCAAGCTGCTGGTGGCGCTTTGGCGTTATCTTGAAACTGGCCTGGTGCCGCGAGGTGCCGTCCTCAAAGGGTGACGAACGAAGATTAAATACCGATAAAAGGAGCTTATGAAATCCAAGGTGGATGTGTGACCGGATCTCGACATGGCTGAAAGACGCCGCGGTAGAGAATGGTCCCGTCCCCCTTGGAGCCCGCGCCCTCGCAACGCGCATGAGGGACCTTGGGACGGGTTGTACCCGGCCGGATATAAGTTGGTGCGGCGAGCGCCGCACGCACGCAAAGGGCTCACCTTGGATCGGAACGAAGCTCAAACAAATGAGGAGCGACAGAGTACAAATATTTGCGATCTCTTCGATGATGTTACGGATTTAGGCGCACCCTCAAGCCCTGCGCCTTTGGCGCACCGCTTCGCGGCTGCGGGACTTGACCGCGCGCCTAAATCCGTAACCAGGAGCTATCAAGATCGCTAAACGCCACCGAAATGCCCTTGACAGCGGCGCCCTCATATAAGTCGGAATGTGACGCGGTGGCTTTAGGCTGAACATATCTGTTGCCGCCTCTTTCGTCTGGCGGTGCCTTAGTGGTTCGACCATGACTCCGTTTTCACATCCCGCTCATCGAACCGGACGGGCGAATCTCTCGCATCCGGCTCTCGGACAAGAGCTCACGCTTTCGCGTGCAACGCCTTCTGCAGTTTCTGACCGTTTATCGGAGTTGATAGGTTTCCCAATCTCCATGGTCCTTCCCTACGTATTGCGTCTGTCTTGAACTGAGGTCCCTTTCCTCCACCGGAGTTACCCGGCTTCAGCGGTACTACGAACCTCTCCGCCACCCCAAGGCGCCCAGTCTGTCCCTCGCGGGCTTCCGGTTGGTCATTGCTGACCACGCCATGGGGCTTCCCGTGTTGCGTACGCTTTCCTTGTGTACATGCTGTCGCCACTACCCCGGCGCAGCGGCTGGGCGTACTCTTCGCTCTGCTTCACCCAGCCGTATCAGCCTTCCCCGAAAGGGTTGTCGGGTCGGCCTGCGCATTGTCCTTTTCGAGGATTGCTCAGCGTATCGCGGTAGGGAGGGCCATTGCTGGCCGCCCCCCGCACAGATCCGGACTCGCCCAACTAAGGCATCCGGCTCCTACCTTGGGTGTTTGACGTCGAAGCGTATGTCTGGCCAGGGATGAAGGATGCGCGGCGGGGGGAGCCAGTCATTGACCAACTTCGCCATGCGCTCCCATGTGAATCCGTCTCGCTGGCTGCGCCGCCGAAGCGTGCGTCGCCAGAGGTCGGTCACGCAACGTCGGAACGCCGAGAGCGCCCGGCTATTGGTTGGGACCGCGTAGTAGGCGAAGTGGCCAGTCACCACCTGGCTCAACCACTTTCCCTGTTCGGGTATCGGCTGGTGCATTCGACGCTGCAACTCCACCTTGATGTCCTTCAACTTACGCCGCATGCGGTCGCGTCGGGTCTTCCGTTGAAGCACGAAAGTGCCGCGGCGCGCTCGTCCACAGATGAAAGTGAAGCCCAAGAAGGTGAACGTTTCTGGCTTTCCAAGCCCGCGCCTCTTTCGATCGGTCGTTGCAAAGCGGCCGAACTCAATCAAGCGCGTTTTAGCCGGGTGAAGCGACAGCGCAAATTCCCCAAGCCTGTCACGCATCGCATCGAGGAAACGCTGTGCGTCGTCCTTATGCTCGAAACCGATCGCTAGATCGTCGGCGTAACGCACGACGATCATGTCGCCTCGGGCTTCTCGCCGTCTCCAGCGTTCGGCCCAGAGATCGAAGCAGTAATGCATGTAGACATTGGCGAGGAGCGGTGAAATTACCGAACCTTGGCCCGTCCCCTTGTCATCGACTGTTACGACTCCGTCTTCAAGTATACCCGCCTTAAGCCACTTCTGGATGAGGCGGACGATGCGCTTGTCGCCGATTCTGTGTTCTAGGAAGCAGATGAGCCATTGCTGGCTAACAGCTCCAAAGAAGTTCTGGATGTCGGCGTCAAGTATCCAGTTCACCTTCTTTATTTTGATCGCTGTCGAAAGTGCATCCAACGCATCGTGCGGTCCCCGTCTGGGTCGGAACCCATAGGAGAAACCGACGAAGTCGACTTCGTAGATCGCGTTGAGCACCAAGACAGTTGCGCCCTGGACGATTTTGTCTTCCAAGGCGGCGATCGCTAGTGGCCGCTGCTTTCCATCCGCCTTCGGGATATACGTCCGGCGAGACGGTTGCGGCCGGTAGGCTCCTCGATGGACCCGTCCGTGCAGATCCTCGAGCCTGGGCTCAAGATCCAACTCGTAGTCCTGCCACGTGATGCCATCCACCCCGGGGGCGGCTTTACGCTTCAGCGCGTAGAACGCCGTCTTCAAGGTATCGACATTGATGTGGTGGAGAAGCGCGGTGAACCGCTCCTTCTTTCTTTGCCTTGCTGCTTGTCGTACGCGGTCCAGCGCCTGGGTCACGCGAATCCGGCTCTGCGCCCGGTGCGTGCTTTGCTGGCCCACGTTTCCCTTGGTCCCCGGCCTTGGCTCCACCGGCTCCGCAGCCGGTTGCCCGGCCTTGTTCGTCGGCTTCGTCGCTACTATGCCGGAGTCAGACTTCTCTGGATCGTGCATCAGCGGCTACGGCTCCTCGCCTTCCCGCCACGGACCATCGGCCCGGAAGGCTTATGGCCGATCCAGAGATCTCCCGGTTCCCGCACAAGGAGCGTCCGTACATGCCAGGGTCTCAGACCACGCCGAGCTCGGTGGGCACTCGCAATATCGCGCCTGCCGATTTTGCCTTCCGTCAAGTGAACAACGTCGGCACTCGGATTTATAACGGTTTCGCGGCTCAATGGCTGGCCTATACGCTCCCCCACCGACGCTTCGCCGACGTCCTCACGGACGCCTGCGCACGGATCAGGGGCGACGTGGATTGCTACTCCTTCATCGCAGTGGACTTTCACCACATACTCCTTGCCGGTTTCTCCCGGCGCACTCACTCGCGTTACGGCCTGCACACTCGCGCTGTCACCAATTCGTGACACGCTAACCAGAGGCTTCAGCCATTTCGTTACCTCCATGACTGCTCCGGTTGCTTCCGGCTGGAGCCTTTGCCGGGTGGGACTTGCACCCACTGGAAAGCGCCGCCTTTGTCACGGCGCACACCCAACTCGGACATCAGTATCTGTGCAATCCTAATCATCGGCTGGTAGAGTTGCGCTGCTTGTTCCTTTCGGGAGAGATGCATATCGGACGGCTACTTAATGTGTCCGTTCGCATTGCTTGCATTGAGCGAGTTTTGATTCGGCCGCAAAAAAACTCCTGGACCGCGCAGGGCCCAGGAGTTCGCGTCGCAGACGTTCATACTACGCGATCAGAAGAGTCCGAGACCTCCTGAGAACGGGATTGTCGACAACCTCAGGGCCAGCTGGAGAAGTTCTCCCGACGGGAGGAGCGGCTTGTGCGGATGGGGCGGCTTGAAAAGTGGTGTGGTCGAGCCGTTGAGACCGCTCGGGCTCAAGCCCGCTGAAATCGCCCCGAGCTCAGCAACGGAAAGTTCGCGGATCACAAAGTCATCGTGCGTGGTACGAACATCATTCTTAGGAAGTGTCATCCTCGTGTCTCCTTTGATGGTGCGGATCATTCCGCAACCGTGCGGAGGATGTCGCGAACGACAGTGCGCACTCCGTGACGACTCTCACTTAGTCGCGATCCACAGTATTTTTGTCGCGTGGGTCCTAAACCATGGCGAGCATCAACGTGTGTCGATGAGGTGCCTTCTTGCCAACCCGGAGCCGTCCGCATCTGGCCCTTCAGCCGAGGTCGGCCCGAGGCGCAGCAATAGTCCGTTTTCGGGGCTGGAGCGGACCAAGATTGCGGCAGGCTCCGAGGTCAGCTTGTGGCGCGCAGAATTGTTTTCTCTATTGTCTTGTCTCGGCAACCGTCGCCAGCGCTTTTGTTTTTCAAATTGACTGAAGTCGAGACGAAATTTCCGTTCGCAAATTCAATTTCGGCGTTTTCACGCGGCCAAGACCCGATTCGGAAGTCGAGCGCTCCTTTTTGCTGAAAAATGCGACGGTACATCTGGAAGATTGTGCTAGGCTTTAACAGGCGCAGTCTCTGATCCGGGGGAGGAAGCCCGTGAAACGGCGCGAGCTCATCACCTTGCTCGGCGGGGCGGCGGCATCAACGATCCTCCCCAATACCGATCTATGCGCGCAGCGACCCGCGGTGACGGAGGTTGGTATGTGACAATCCAATCTCCGACGTCGCCGCCCTTTGCCGCATTCACTCAACGCCTAGCGACTATTTGTTCCGATGTCTTGAGCGGCGGTACATCAGGCGGCCGCACGATTTCCAAAAGCTTGCGTGTAGAAAGCGCGTCGTCGTTTGGCACCTCACCGGGCTTATTGATTTAGTAGCCGGGTCTGCTTCATCGCGTCTTCGTCTCGTCGGGTCTATTATAGGGACCTGACTGCAAATGCCTCGAGGTAGCATGTCGAATGTTAGAGCTGTCTTAGTCCTCGCGGTAACCACATGGGCATTCATTGTCTGCTTTGCCGTCTGGCTGATGTTCGGCGTGATTGGCATCCCGATCAAGAACGAACTTGGCCTCAACGGTTTCCAATTCGGTCTGCTTAGCTCTACGCCAGTACTGACAGGTGCGTTGCTACGCTTGCCGCTCGGTATCTGGACCGATCAATTCGGCGGCCGGATCGTGATGTTCATTCTGCTTGTGGGTTGCGCCGTACCCGTCTGGTTGTCCAGCTACGCCGGCAAACTCTGGCAATTCCTCGTGCTCGGCCTGGCACTTGGCGTGGTGGGGGCCTCTTTTGCCGTTGGCACACCGTATGTAGCGCGCTTCTTTCCCAAGGAGCGCCGTGGTCTTGCCATGGGCGTGTTCGGCGCGGGCACGACCGGCGCGGCGATTAACATGTTTATCGCCCCGGCCCTGCTCACTCGTTACGGCTGGCAGATTGTCCCGAAATTCTACGCCGTCGCGCTACTGCTCACGGCGGTCATCTTTTGGTTCTTTTCGGCGCCAGACGTCTCCGCGCCCGGCAAGAGTGGCGTTTCGCTGCGGCAGCAATTGAACGTGTTCAAAGACCTGCGAGTTTGGAAATACTGCCAGTACTACTCGATCGTTTTCGGAGGTTTCACCGCGTTGTCAGTCTGGATGCCGCAATACTTCGTGCAGGAGTACGGGCTGAGCATCTCAGAAGCCGCGCTACTCGCCGCATTTTTCTCGCTCCCCGCCGGTGTTTTGCGGGCGTTTGGCGGCTGGCTGGCCGATCGTTATGGCGCCCACAATGTGACATGGTGGGTACTGTGGGCGGCTTGGATCAGCCTCTTCCTCCTTTCTTATCCGCAAACGGACTTAATCGTGCATACGATCCGCGGCCCCGCTCAATTCCACATCGGATTGTCGACATTGCCGTTCACGTTGCTGCTGTTTCCGCTGGGCGTCGCATTCGCCTGCGGCATGGCTTCCACCTTCAAATACGTTGGCGACGACTTTCCAGAGAACATGGGTATTGTCACCGGCTTAGTCGGGCTAGTCGGCGCGCTCGGCGGCTTTGTCTTGCCGATTCTGTTTGGGATCATCCTGGATTGGCTCGGGATCAACTCAAGCTGTTTCATGTTCCTCTACGGTGTGGTGTGGGTATCAATGATTTTGAACTACACGACTGAGGTGCGCCGCTTGCCAGTCATGGGCGAGCGAATTCCGGCCGATCCGCTTTCCCCAGATGCCTAGCCCAGCGTCGATGGCGACCCCCGTGATATTGCCGTCGGGATGCGCGATACTAGGGACAAACCGCATCGCCACTGGATCGGGACTATGATGATAATCGGTATCCTCGTCAGAGTGCCTTTAAACTGGTAAGCCAGCGCTGCGTCGGGTGAGAAGCATTGCGTCCGGACGCGTATCGACAACATCCCGGAGCATCTGGGGGAAGCGAGCGTCGGCCGGGTTCGCTCTCGTAATAGATGTAAACGACCGCCTGACCGTTGGCGTCACGCACGATGAAACAGTTCGGCGTGACTTCAGCAGTCCAAGGCGGCGGCTGGGCCTAGGCGGCTGAGGGTCATCGATAGACTAGCACCGGGATCTTACAATGCGTGAGGACCTTGACTGTCACGCTGCCGAGGATGATCGCTGAGATGCCGCGGCGGCCGTGCGACGCCATGACGATTAGATCGCAGCCTTTTAAATCAGCGGTATCGATAATCGCCTGGTAGGGATCCTCATGCTCGACCTGGATCGTCTCGCATGCGAAGCCTGCCGCTTGCATTACGACAGCGCCAAGAATTTCCTCAGCATCCTTCTGCATGCGTTCTTTGCGTATCTCATTCATCTGCGTGTCGGTCGTGATCATCTCGGGTGGCAAGACCGTCAGCAGGGTAACTTTGGCGCCGATCAGCTTGGCCAAGGCCATGCCGTGCTGGACGGCTTTCCCGGCGAGTTCCGACCCGTCTGTGGGTATCAAGATATGGGTATACATCGCCTCTCCTTGATCACTAGCTTTTAGCAGGGCACCGATCACCCCTCAATTAAATCTTCCAGCGCTCGCAAACCATCGCTCAGGCTCGCCAAGCATCATGCCGCCCGCTTTCTTCGTTTCGCCTGTGCATAGACGACCGCACAGCTACATCGAATTGGCGTTGCGAAGATTGTCGCCGCGCACGATCACTTTCGAACCGACCATGGCTTGCCTTGCCGGATTTGTTGCCCGTCGCTTAACGTCGCGTATATGGAGAGAGCAAACGCTGACCCCCATAGTTCTTGCGGACTCAGCCGCCTCGATCCAGCGCTTGAGCCCATGACGCTCCCAGCTCTGCGGCTTGATCAGCACCACCCAGCAGCTTGTACGAACAGAACGCGCAGATAGCGGTTACCGCGCTTGGATATCTTGCCGAGGATGGTGCGGTCCCCAGTAGAGATTTGCTTGGGCACGAGACCCAGCCAGGCGGCGAAGTCGCGACCTTTAGAGAACGCATCGCCAGCACCGATCGCGGCCACCATCGCGCTGGAGATGATCGGCCCGATGCCAGGAACGCTCACCAGTCGCTCACAGCCGGCATCCTGGCGCGCCAGGGCTGTGATCTCGCCGGATAAGCAATTGATCCGATCATCGAGCCGGCGCCAGTCCTCGGCCAACCCCTCAATGATGCGTACCATGCGAGGCGACAGCACTTCGGGTGATGCTGCCAGAATGCGCGGTAACGCGGCACGCAAGAACCGAAGTCCCTGCCGCACCGCGACGCCGCGCTCGAGCAAGAAGGCACGGATTTGGTTGATGATGCCCGTGCGCGGACTGACCAATCGTTCCCGCACCCGGTGCAGGGCTTGCAGGTCAAGCTGATCGGCGGTTTTCGTCACCACAAACTTCATCGTCGGACGCTGCACTGCCTCGGCAATTGCCTCAGCGTCGCGGAAGTCGTTCTTCTGCCCCTTCGAGTACGGTCGCACATACTTCGCCGGCATCAACCGGGCATCGTGGCCGAGCGCCTTGAGCTTGCGGCTGAGGTGGTGAGCACCGACACAAGCCTCCATGCCGAGGAGGCACAGTGGCATATTGGCCAGCCGTGCTTCGACCTGACCTCGCGACCATTTCCGACGAAGCACCATGGCACCGTGGCCATCCAGGCCGACGACGTGAAACGAGTTCATCAATGCCGATGACCGAGACCGTGCTGAGAATTTGGGACGTGGCGTGCTCCTTGTCTGGGTGCCTCTAGCCAGCATCGCCGCTGGCTAGGTAGGAGCACGGCCGGACCATCCCATTCTGATGTCCCCAGTCAAGCACACAGGCACGGTTTCCCGTCTCCACGAGGACTCATCGTGAAGTTCTTGCACTGATGGATCGTGCAGAGGAGAAGGCGGAGCCCAAAGACGTCGGTGAACAGGCTCTGATGCGCGGGTTGGATACCGCATTTCCGTTTTTTCGTCTGGGGCTGTCCTGGTCTAGCGTCGGGCGTCGATCGGATGATCGGCCACATAATGGGTTTCAGGAATTCCCCTGCCGTGGTCCCGCCTTCACTTCTGCACGATTGATGTCTGCGACTATCCCCCTTGATTCTGGTTGCAACGGGTGGGGGCTGTGGGCCGGTCGAGCGCACCTCACGACTCGAGCGGTCCACAGCCCCCAACGACGTTACGCTTGTCGATGTGCCATGAGCTCGCGATTGATCGCCCAAATGAAGGCGGATAGCTCGCGGGCAATCGCCGTGGCGATTACCGTTCGCCGCTTGCCCTTCCGCTCGAGTGACCGGAAGCGCCCGCACAGTCTGGTTTGCGCTTTCCACGCGATCTCGCGCACGCGTCTCGGTGCGGCCTCGACCTTTGGCTGCTTGTCTCGGCTCACGCGCGGTGGATATCGATAGCTCCAGGCCGCCTCCACAAGAATGCGTCGCGCCCGCCCATTACCGGCCTTGGTGATGCCGCCGCGCTTGACCTTGTCACCGGTCGAGCTTTCTGAGGGCACGAGACCCAGATAGCCCATCAGCTCGCGCGGATTTTGAAAGCGGGAGAGATCACCGATCTCGGCCAGCACCCCACAGCCGCAATGAGATCAATCCCCCGCATCGCCTGCAGGGCCGCGACAACCTCGGCCAGCGACCACTCGGGCACCGCCTCACGGATGGCTTTTTCCAAACGCTCGACGCGCTCGCTTTCCTGGCGTATCCCCTCAAGTAGTTCTTCGAATGTGATGCGCTGCTCGCGATGCTCAAGCTTCTGTGCCAGCAGCCACTTCATGTGGGCTGGCCCCCACGTCGTCTTGCCCGGATAGATGCGTCCCAGCCGCAGCATCAATGACGAGATCTGCTGGCGCTTGCCCTGGAGGTCCTTCTTCACCGCCTGACGGGCGCGCGAGAGATCGCGCATGGCCTCATGCCGCTCGTCCGGCACCCACACCGCAGTGAGCTCGCCTGCGCGCAACAGCTTGGCGAGGCTTACCGCATCGCGCCGGTTCGTCTTCACCCGATCGCCGGCCTTCTTTGGAACGAGCGAGGGGGCCACCACTAGGCACTCGTGGCCGAGGCTCTTGAGCAGTCTGTAGAGACCATATCCTGTCGGCCCTGCTTCATAGCAAAACATCAGATCATGGTATTTCGCTGCAAGCTTTGCGACGAGCTTTCGGATCGCCGCCTCCGTGGTAGGGAGCTCCCCGAGATACCGCACCTCGCCGCTACGACCGCCATCGGCAATGGCTATTGCATTACGTGATTTTGACGTATCGATTCCGACGAAGGCTTCGTTATGATGACCCACGACTTACCCTCCTTGTTTGAGGCTCTGCCCGGCCTATCCGGGTAACCCTCGTCGCAACATCGAGGGTGAGTCGCCTCATTTGTGAAAGGGACATACAGTCTAGCGGAAGTGGCTACCAGAATCAGTGCGGCGCACAACAGCCCGTTCGCGTAGCAGCAGTGGATTGGCTTCCCATGCTGGAGAAGCGATCCATTATAAGTCTTGTTTTGATCTCTATCAAAGCGACAAGCGGATGTTTGCTTATTCTTGGCTTTGGTGCCGTCATGACGACAGTCCGGCATATCTTGAAAGAGAAGGGCTATCAGGTATGGTCCCTCGGTCCCGAATCGCCCTGATGACCGCGTTCAGCCTCGGACTGACATTCGCCCCGGTCGCTTGGGCCACCCCAGCGAGCGAAACATGCGCGGCTCTCGCACAGGCTCGTACTTCGCTCTATTCGATGCTGTACGCCAAGGACAAGTCCGCGCAGGATGCGCTCAAAGCGAAGATGCAGGCGGCAAGCACCAAGATCGATTCTGCGCTTGTCAGCATGACGGGGGCCGATGCCAAAGTGGCGGCCGATTTCAAGACAGTCTGGGATCAGTTCACGGCGACGCGCGACAACGAGATCATACCAGCGATCGACAAAGGCAACTTCGAGAATGCCAAAAAGACCGCCGACGGCATTCAATACCAGCGTCTATCCAGGATGTGGAGCATCATGTCCTGTTCCAGGTGAATTGCCCGGGCGCATGCGGACGGCATGTACTCATTCTCGCGCAACGGGGAGAATACGCGAAGCGGACCTCAATATCGTCGGGTGATAGGCCAATCGCTCCATGTCGCCTATTGGCACGAAACGGACGTGCCGGGTTGGCCGGACGATGTCTGTTCTTGGGGGGTGAACGGACCTAGCTCAGACGTGACCAAACTTCCGTTTTTGACCCTGGCTGCGTGAAAACGTGCGCGCACGAAAAGCGCGCAGAATTGTTTTCTCTATTGTCTTGTCTCGGCAACCGTCGCCAGCGCTTTTGTTTTTCAAATTGACTGAAGTCGAGACGAAATTTCCGTTCGCAAATTCAATTTCGGCGTTTTCACGCGGCCAAGACCCGGAACGGACATAGCAGCTGACTGCTATCAGCCTGTATCTCGGTGCGTGACGGTAGCACTTCGTATACTATGCCTCTCTCACGGCCGACGTCAGATCGGCCAATCAAGGGAGGAAAGACGATGAAGGCTCGCGCCCAACGCATTCCCTACCGCTTGCTCAGCGTTCCGGCTCTATGGCTCGCCGCCTTCGCAATTGCACCCACGGCGAGCGCCCAGCTCGCCGTGTCGTCGAACGACACCAAAGTCATCAACGTCGACGGCGTGAACAAAATCGTCGAAAACCCGGCGCCCGATAACGTCACCATTGTCGATCTCGGCGTCTCACCCCCTAAGGTCGTCGGCCAGGTCAATGCGCCGGGCTCCGTGGTCGGCCCCCCGCAGAGCGTGGCCGTCGCGCCCGACGAGAGCATTGCCCTGGTGGCTGCCACGACCAAGATCGACCCTTCCGACCCCAAGAAGACCGTCCCCGACAACCGGCTGAGCGTCATCGACCTCAAAGCCTCCCCGCAGGCGGTGATTGCTACGCTCGAGTTGGGTGTCTCGCCCTCGGGTGTTTCGTTCAGTCCAGACGGCAAGCTGGTGTTGGTAACCAACCGCGGAGATGGCACGGTGTCGATCCTCACCGTCAACGGCAAGACCCTGACGCCGACCGGCAAGATTCAGCTCGGCGACGCCAAGTCCAGCCCGAGTTCACGTGGCCTTCCTCCCTGATGGCAAACGTGCGCTCGTCACCCGC
Organism: uncultured Alphaproteobacteria bacterium; assembly: GCA_963769365.1. Lineage (GTDB taxonomy): Bacteria > Pseudomonadota > Alphaproteobacteria > Rhizobiales > Xanthobacteraceae > Bradyrhizobium. The sequence goes on from CAVYLU010000006.1 coordinate 27,172, forward strand.
GACGGCGATCACCGTATTTCCGTGCTGTCGGTCGACGGCTCGAACGTGGAAGATACCAAGGCCTACATGGTAGCCGGTATCCGCCCCTACAGCATCTCGATAAGCTCCAAGGGTGATCTCGCCGTGCTCACCAATCAGGGCGGTGGCCAGGGCGACACCGACATCATCAGCGTCATCGATCTGAAGAAGAACCCACCCCGTGTCGTGGAGTTGCACTCGGTCGGACAGATCCCCGAAGGTGTCACCTTCTCGCCCGACGGTTCGCACGTGGCTGTGATGATCCAGAACGGCTCGAACAAACCGAAGTCCCACCAGTCCTACAACGATCACAGCGTCGTCATGGTCTACCGCGTCGAGGGAGGCAAGCTCACACTCGCGGCCGAGGCGAAGGTGGGAGGTTGGGGTCAAGGGGTGGTCTGGAGCAAGGATGGCAAGACGCTGCTGGCGCAATCCATGCTCAACAAGGCGCTCGACGTGCTGAGCTTCGACGGCAAGTCGCTGAAGGTGACCGGCCAGATCGAGGTCCCGGGCGGCCCCGCGGGCATCCGCACCGTCGAAAAGTAATCTGACCGGGAGGTCAACCTGGCGCGCGCCAAGTGGGCCGTGCGCTCTGTCTAATCGACCAAGCCCTGGTCGCTGGTTCCGCGTATAGAGTGGTCCCTACGCTAAGAGTCCGTTCATAGCACCAAACCGACATACCGCAGCGGTCGCTGCATGTCCGCTCCTGTGTAGGTTTTTGGACGCCGGAATGACGATGCGTTCGTCGGGCTGAGCTGGCCGGCGTCCAAAAAGCGCCAAGGCACGAAGTCGCGGGAGGTTGGGCACCGGCGGGGCAGCGGGCGCTATGGGGATTTGATGGCGGCGCTGAGCTCGGGGGTGAATGTGATGCCGACAGGATGCGGCCGGCGGATCTGCACGCTGGTGAGCTCGGAAGCGTGTGGTAGGCGTCTGGGCAAGCGCTTGGAACTAACCAACGAACGCACGGTGCGTTGACCGCGGTGACTGGGGCGAGAGAAATCGTTGCCGGCGTGAGGCCAGCGCATCAGAACGGGGAGTTCGCGACGCTCACGGGAGGTCTTGGTCATGATGTGTCGATCCTGCTCGGCATCGGGCGCCAGCTCGGCTCGCAGCCGGGCGCGAAGGTCTCGATCACGATCATGCGGCCACCACAGCGCGGGCAAGGGCAAGGCAGCACACGTGGCGTGTCTGTGGCGATATCCGGCGGCTGTTGCGGGTCGGCGGCAGGCGGGGCGACGTTGAGGAGTGCGCGGGCGGTCGCGATGTTCTCGGCGCGGTTGGCGTTGGCAAAGAGCCCGTAGTGGCGGATGCGGTGGAAGCCTTTGGGCAGCACGTGGATGAGGAAGCGGCGGATGAACTCGTGCGGGTGAAGCCGCATCGTCTTCCAGCGGTCGGGGCCGTTGATGCGATAGTCCTTCCAGCGAAATGCAATCGCATCGTCATCGGCTGCAACGATACGGCGGTTCGAGATGGCGACGCGATGGGTGTAACGGGAGAGATAGCGCAGTACCTGCTCGGGCCCTGCGAATGGCGCCTTGCAATAGACCACCCACTTGATGCGCCGCAGCGGGGCGATGAAACGCTTGAATGTTTTCTTGTCGGCGAGTCCGGCATGGCTGTTGAAGAACTTCAACTCGCCGTCATCGTGCGCCGCCATGAGCAGGGCCAGCATCTTGCCGCGGAACAGGCGCGCCAGCACCTTGACATGGATGAGGAAGTCGGGGCGCGCGGCGACCCATCGCGCGTTATCGAACGAAAGGCCTCCACCTGGCACGATCATGTGCATGTGCGGATGATGGGTGAGCGCTGAGCCCCAGGTGTGCAGTACTGCGGTGACACCGATCCGCGCGCCGAGGCGCTTGGGATCGCTTGCGATGGCGAGCGTCGTCTCGGCCGCCGCCTTCATCAGCAGGTTATAGACCACGCGCTTGTTCTGGTAGGCGATGTCACGCAGCTCGCTTGGCAACGTATATACGACGTGAAAATACGGCACCGGCAACAGTTCCGCTTCGCGCGCGGCCAGCCATCGGCGTGAAGCCGCACCCTGGCACTTCGGGCAATGCCGGTTGCGGCAGGAGTTGTAGGCGATCTCGGTATGGCCGCATGCCGCGTTCTCGCAACGCGCGACATGCCCGCCGAGCGCCGCCGTGCGACAGCGCTCGATTGCACTCATCACCTTCAATTGGCCGAGGCTCACATGCCCGCGGTCGGCCTCACGCCAAGCAGGGCCGTGATCGCGGAAGATATCTGCGACCTCGAGAGCTGGTCGAGCCATGGCTGGCGGCGCTAGGGCGCCGGCGGCTCCTCACGGTCTCGCCTCGTAGGCCTGCGGCGCGGCGTGCTCAGGGTATCGAGTGGGCTCTCGATCTTAGCAATCATTCCGATCGCCACGCGACTGTAGCGGGCTGTCGTCTCGAGCCTGTCGTGTCCGAGCAACGCCGCAATCACACGAATATCCCTGCCGCGCTCGAGTAGATGAGTTGCGAAGCTGTGGCGCAGCGAATGCAGAGAGACCGTCTTGCGCAGCCCCGCGGCTTTCGCGGCCTCCTTGAATAGTCGGCCGAACTGACGCGTGGTCAGAGGCCGATGATCACTGCGACCTGGAAACAGCCAGCGGTGTTCCGGGGCAACGCCGGCGTCATAAGCGCTCGGCCGCACCTTCCACCATTGCCGCAACAGATCGAGGACCTCCCTCGGCAGCATCACGTGCCGGTCCTTGCGGCCCTTCGACTGCACGATGCGGATGATCTTTTGCTCACTGTCAATATCACCCGCTCGCAGCCGCACCACCTCGCTGGACCGCAGCCCGCAACCATAGGCCAGCGTTAGCATCGCTCGCGCCTTCAGGCTCGTCGCCATGGTCAGAACACGTTTGACCTCCTCAGGGCTCAGCACCGGTGGCAGCCTCTCGGGCTCCTTGATGTGCCAGACCTCGGTCGCCAGATCGTGGCGACGTAGCGTGACGCGGAACAAGAACCGCACCCCGGTCATAATCCGATTGCGGTTACAGATGCTCGTCCCACTCTCGATGAGGTGCAGCTGGAATTGGCGCACCTCGTCGGGCGTTGCCGTATCGGGCGAGCGTTTGAGCCAGGCGGCGAACCGCTTGCAACTGTGGAGGTGGCTGCGCTGCGTGTGTGCGGCGAGCTTGCGCGCAGTCATATCTTCGATCATTCTCTGACGCAGCGGACTAACAATGTTGGTCTCGCTCATGGGGAGCTCCATTCTGAGTGAGGTTGACGACACACCCTCGATTCTCAGGACGGAGCTCTCCAGCGCTAGCGCTATCCTCGGCTACTGGCTTCTCGGCTCTTGCTCCCGCGCAGCGGGCTGGAGCGCAGCGACTTTGTGCCTTGAGGGATGAACGGACTTAGCTCAGACACGGCCTGAGGTCCGAGTTTGACCCGAAGCGGTCATTAAACATCGTCCAATAGGCGCGCAGACACCTCGCGGTACGCAAATCGATGCAGCAAGAACGCGACAGAATGAGCATCGAGCGAAGCATAAACTTTAGACGTAAAACGGACATTGGCTAAAGCAGCGATTCTCGAAAAGTGCCAAACTCATCCGCCAACGCGCACATGTGCTATCCTGCGCGGGCTAGCCGAGCCTTGGCTCGGTCAACGCAATTGCATCCAAACCTAAGGAGCCCGACATGAGCATTCGCACTCAGGCGCGCGGCGATTTGAGCCGACTCAATGTGATCCGCCTCTTAGCCTTCGGCATGCTGTTGATCTTCCCTACGACTTCCGAGGCGCAGAGCCCCCCGATTGCCGAACAGATTGCGAAGACCTACGGCCTTGATTCGTTTGGGCAAATCGAGGCAATTCGCTACACCTGGAATGCGGAATTTCCCGGCGCCAAACTTTCTCACATGTGTGAATGGAACCCGAAGACCGGCACGGTCTCTTATGAGGGGAAAGATAAGGAAGGCAAACCCGTAAAGGTTAGCTATCAGCGCTCGCAGCTCAGCAGCCAAAGCGATGCCATCAAGAACGAAATCGATCCGGCATTCAGCAACGGTCAGTATTGGACGCTGCTCCCGTTCCACCTCCTATGGGACGGCGCGACTGTGACCGATGAGGGTCAGCAGAAGCGACCCACCGGTGACGCGACCGCTCAAAAGGTTGTCTTCAAATACCCTTCGGAGGGCGGCTACCAGCCCGGCGACACCTGGGAGCTCTACGTTGGCGCCGACAAGCGAATAGAGGAGATCGTCTACCGCCGCGGCGCTGCCAACCCGCCCCACCTCGTGAGCGCAACCTACGTGGACTACAAGAAGGCTGGCCCGCTCCTGATTTCAACGGATCATCGCGGGACTGAAGACGGGAAGCCCCTCCACGTTTGGATTTCGGATGTGTCGGTTAAGTTGACGGGTTCGGAAAAATGGATCAACGCGCAATAACCGTCGGAGGAGTTCGTTCGAGCTGCTGAGCGACGAAGGCTAAGGCGCATCGCTATCTGCCAGCGCCGCGGTGCGCCTTGTCAGCTAACCGATACGCAAAGTAAGGATTCCATGAACCGATACGTAGAATAACTATTCGATTCCTGGAGCACGCGCACATGCCCACCAGTCCCTTCACCGATGTCTGGCATTTCCTGACCGCGACAACGAATGATTATCTCCATCAGGGAAACTGGCGCTATCGTCGCCCTGAATTGGCGGCCGCGCGCCGCTTGGGGCGCCCGATGCGGGCGAATCCACATCGCAGAGGAGATGGCAATGAGGCTTCAAGGGAAAATGGCCCCGATCAGCGGTGGCAGCAGTATCGAGCTTGCGACGGCACGTCTGTTCGCGGCCGAAGGAGTTGCCCGTTCCGGCCGACTATTCCTATTGGACATGACGGATCGTGGAGGAAGCCATGGACAAGACTGATGACGGCTTTGACGCTGCAACGTTTGCGCAACAGTTCAACCAATTCAGTCCCGGGTATGGACCTCACTTCAAGGATATCTACAGGCACATGCGCGCCCATTGCCCGGTTGCGCACACGGATGAGGGTGGCGGCTTCTGGGTCGTGACGCGATATGCTGACATCATGCGCGTCGACGCCGATGACGAAGCCTTCTCCTCGCTCTATGCGGTCTTTCCGGGCGTCACTCCGGATACGCCCAGGGCAGGGTTCGGGCTGCTTGGTGAGGAGCGCACCGGACCTCTCGGCGCCTGCCCGTTCGGCCCGAATGGCGAGGCTCCGCGCCTCAGCTTCCTCCCCCTTGAGCTCGATCCTCCGCTACACGGCCCGTACCGCCAAGCCCTAGAGGCGCTGTTCTCGCCCCACGCGGTCACCGAACTGTCTCCGTGGCTGTTGGCGCTGAACGACCAGCTGATCGACGCCATCATCGAGAAGGGCGAGGGTGATTTCTCCCGCGATCTGAGCACGCCGCTGGCCAGCATCTGGACGATGAAGTTTCTGGGACTCCCGCTGGAGGACTGGTCGGACTACGCCTGGTTCATCCAGTCGGCGAACGGTGGGTCGGGCAGCGTCCAGCCCAGAACGAAGAGCCCGTCAGAACGCGAGCTGCGCGAACGAGTTGCGGCTGAGGTGGTTCGGCAGCGCACCCAGCCGGTGGCGGGCGGGGCGATCACCCATCTGCTGGACGCGACTGTCGATGGGCGCAAGCTCGATGGCTGGGAAATCGAAGCCTACATCTGGATGCTGATGGGCAACGTGGCCGCGACGCCGGCCTGCATGGGGTCCAGCTTCGCTTGGCTGTCGCGTAATCCCGAGCAACGGCGCCGGCTTGCCGAAACGCCGCATTTGATGCCGCACGCGATAGAGGAGTTCCTCCGCGTCTTCTCGCCTGTTCACGCGCTTGGCCGCACCGTGATGCACGACGTCGAGTTGGCCGGGCAGTCGTTGAAGTCGGGCGACCGCGTGCTCTTGTGCTGGGTATCGGGGAACCTGGACGAGACCGAGTTCGAAAACCCGGAAGAGGTGGATTTCGACCGCGCCAACAAGCACCACATGGCCTTCGGCCTAGGCCCCCACCGCTGCATGGGCTCCGATATGGTTCGCCTCGAATTCCGGATCATGTTTGAGCAGATACTGAGTCGCATGCCCGACTTCCGCGTCGAGGAGGCCGGGCTGCGACCCTCGCCAGTGCCAGCCATCGTGGCCGGCTACGAGCATGTGCCTTTTGTTTTCATGCCCGGGAAAAAGGTAGGCGGTCCCCGCACCGCCTACTGACCTGAGCGAGGTCCTCCGCTCGACCAGCTTGGTCGCGAAATCCATACGGCGGCCGCGCATGTAGTCGCGACTGCTCGCTTGGAATGGTTGGCCGAAAGGTAGTGGTTTATTACGCGTGGAGCCGGCCGGGAGAGGTCGAAGCGCCACTCGAAGTTATTGAGAACCGGTTTCCGACGCTCTTCGAGAGCCGACATGGTGAATTGGCAGCGGCAATGCTTGGTGCCACGTCGATGTCGCTTATTGGCACCGAACGGACATGCCGACCCTATTGAGCGATGTCCGTTGTTGGGTGAACAGCGGAAAACATCTGCTCGCAGCGAGTATTTCGCCTTTTGACCCATCACGTCGGTTTACTGCGAGACATCGGTGCAACGCAGCACGGGCGGCGAGCAGCTAGGCGTCTGCTTGCTTGTCGTCCCGCATCGTGACAATCGCCACCCGCCTCTTTACGATTAGCTTTGGACCGGCGTTCCTTCGAGGCGGTTGGGCGTGTCACGCATTTTTTTGAGCCACTCGAGCGCGAACAACGCCGAGGCGGTCGCCTTGCGCGACTGGCTCGCGGATAACGGCTGGAAAGACGAAGTCTTCCTTGATCTCGATCCTAAGCGCGGCATTGCGGCGGGAGAACGCTGGGAACGCAAGCTCCATGAGGCGGCGAGCCGTTGCGAGGCGGTGTTGTTCCTCGTCTCGAAAGCGTGGCTCGCTTCGGTTTGGTGCCGCAAAGAACTCAATCTGGCACACAGCCTGAACAAGCGGCTGTTCGGCGTCCTGATCGAGGACTTGCCGGACCGCGAGCTTCCCGAAGACCTCGCCGGCACTTGGCAAATGGTGCGTCTTGCCGCCGGTCGCGATCACGTCGTGCTACGGGCCGTTTTCCCGATCACCCACGAGGAGGCGCACGTAACCTTTTCGGCAGAGGGATTGCAGCGTGTCAAACACGGGCTTGAGGAAGCCGGCCTCGATACCAAATATTTTGCGTGGCCGCCGCAGAGCGATCCGACCCGACCGCCTTATCGCGGCCTGCGCCCTCTTGAATCAGAGGACGCCGGTATCTTCTTCGGCCGTGACGCGCCGATCGTCGAGGCGCTCGACCGGCTGCGTGGCTTGCGTGCGACCACGCCACCGCGTCTGCTTGTCATCCTCGGCGCATCCGGCGCCGGAAAGTCATCGTTCTGGCGTGCCGGTCTCCTGCCGAGGCTTAAGCGCGACGACCGAACCTTTTTTCCATTGCCGATCATCAGACCGGAGCGGGCCGCGATTTCCGGCGAGACCGGACTTCTTCGTGCTCTCGAAGGCGCATTTGAGGTGGCCGGGATCGCGGTGACACGCGCCGATCTGCGAGCGGCCATCCAAGCTGGCGCGACAAAGCTCAGGCCGCTCCTACAAGCGCTTGCTGACAAAGCAACGCCGACGGCCTTGGATAGCGATGCCAAACCCAAGGCGCCTGCGTTGATCCTATCGATTGATCAGGCAGAGGAACTGTTCCTCACGGAGGCGCAAGACGAAGCGCAGCCTTTTCTTGCCTTGCTGCGCGATCTGCTCGACGACGATGCGCCTCCCGTCATCGCCGTCTTCACGATCCGCTCGGACAACTACGAACGCCTGCAACTTGCCAAGGAACTCGAAGGTGCGCGCCAGGATATGCTCAGCCTGCCACCCATGCCGAAGGGTTCCTATGCCGTGGTGGTCAAGGGGCCCGCGCAACGGCTGGAGGGGACTGAACGCGAGCTCACGATCGAAGATAACTTGGTCGATGCGTTGCTTGCCGACATCGAGGCGGGTGGCGCCAAGGACGCGTTGCCATTGCTCGCTTTCACGCTGGAGCGGCTCTATGGCGAGTACCACGCTGGCGGCACTCTCAAGCTCTCGCACTACAACGCCCTCGGACGGGTCAAAGGCTCCATCGAAGCGGCGGTTGAGCGTGCGCTGAAAGCAGCCGACGCCGATCCGGCGATCCCGAAGGACCGCGTCGCTCGACTTAATCTCTTGCACCGCGGCCTTATCCCTTGGCTCGCCGGCATCGATCCAGACACCGGCGCGCCGCGCCGCCGCGTCGCCTGGCTGTCAGAGATTCCTGCTGAGGCTCGGCCGCTGATCCAGCACCTTGTTGAGGAACGCCTGCTCTCCACCGATGTGGCCGAAGACACGGGCGAGAACACCATCGAGCCTGCGCACGAGGCACTGCTGCGGCAATGGGGCCTGCTGCAGGGCTGGCTGGCCGAGGATGCCGGCCTCCTAGCCGTACTGGAGGGCGTCAAACGCGAGTCACGGGACTGGGCGGCGAACGCCAAGAACGCCGCCTGGCTCGCGCACGCGACAGATCGACTCGTAGCGGCAGAGCGGCTGAGCGAGCGGCCAGACCTCGCAGCCAACCTGGAGCCAACGGATCGCTCGTACCTTGCCGCATGCCGGAAGGCGGAGGCGGTCGCCAAAGGCCGGAAGCGGCGCGTGCGGGCCCTCATTTACGTGCTGTTTGTCGGGATAATCGGCGGGCTCGTCGGCTGGATCAATCAGTCGTTCATTAGGGAGCAGCTAAATTGGTTCATGACCATGCGGCCTTACATGCTCGCACAGGTTCGGCCATATGTGCTCACCGCGGAGGCCGAGCGGTTGCTGGTGCCGCAGGCGCGCTTTCGTGAATGCGCCAAGGACTGTCCAGAGATGATCGTAATTCCTGGGGGCGAATTCACCATGGGATCGCCCACGACTGAACGGGGCCGCTTTGATGATGAAGGCCCGCAGCACAAGGTCACGATTTCCAGGCCCTTCGCGGTTTCAAAGTTCGATGTGACGTTCGCCGACTGGGACGCCTGCGTCTCAGTTGGAGGGTGCCCTCAAGTTAGCGACGGCGGAATGGAGCGGGGTACGAAGCCGGCTATCAACGTCGGCTGGAATGACGCCCAGACGTATGTGGCCTGGCTCTCCAAGATGACCGGCCAGCCCTATCGTTTGCTCACGGAGGCCGAATGGGAATACACGGCGCGCGCTGGCACAACGACGACCTATTTCTGGGGCGACGAAGTCGGCGTGGGAAACGCTAATTGTAATGGGTGCGGCAGCCAATGGGACAACCAGCAGACCTCACCAGTCGGCTCGTTCAAGCCCAATGCATTCGGCCTCTACGACATGGTTGGCAACGTGTTTCAATGGGTGCAAGATTGCTATCACGGTGACTATGACGCCGCGCCCACCGACGGTTCGGCGTGGGTAACTAGCGATTGCGGTCGCCGTGTGATCCGCGGCGGTTCCTGGTTCGACGGTCCGCAGTACGTCCGCTCGACCAACCGCTTCAGGTGTACTCCGCCGACTTCCGGTTCGTCGGTCTGGGCTTCCGTGTCGGGAGGACGCTTACCCCTTGAAGCTTTGCCTCTTTACTTCTTCGGTCCAGGGCGAAGCTCTCCTCGGAATTTTTTGAGGCCATTGCGCCGGTGACGGACAATTCCAAGCGCACGGGCGCAGGAGACGAGGCGCGCCTCACACCCTGAGAGTACCGTCCGGCCGAAGGCGAAAAGGCTCGTTGCTATTCTGCAGTGCCAGATGACGCGATTGGCACATTTGAGACATCCCGCGATGTCCGCTCTTCGGTCGCTATTGGAGGGAAAGCAGACATTGCCAAACTTTGATTGCAAGCGCCCTTGCAGGATGACCCAAGGCTCCGTGCAGCACGCGGGCGACCTGTTAAGAGGTGAACCCCTTGTCACCGTTACCACGGCCTAAGCGCGACAAATCCAAGTGTCGCGCGGGGAGGGCGTTCTACCTTTGCCAACCGCTATTTTGTCTGTTCAAGGTTCACTTGGTCATTAAGATGCACTAACCGCCATCGGTTCTCGGTCGAACTTCCCGGTGTCCGCGTAATGGTAACGATCTCATAGGTCGCTCGCTGACCGGCGGCCAGCTTTGGCAATGCTACGTGAAAACTTCGTTCGTTGAGTGAAAACGCCATTTCACGGAATATCGGAAAGTGTTGCGGTACAGCCAGCTTCTTGACGTAGACGTCGAAAGTTCGGCCTTGTGGGTCGGTATACGGGAGAGGACCGTCAAAAACGCCCGTCGAAGTTATCTTTAACTTCTGATCCACGTGTAGGTGCACGATAGAATAGAGCGCGAGAGTGTTCGACCTGTTGCCGATATGAAATGACAGCGTGACCGGGCCAGAGTGTTCCGCGCCGGGTTGATAGGTCAAGCCGAAGGGCTCCGAAAGGAGTTTTGTTGTGATATAAAGCTCTGGAGCGGCATTCCGGTTTAGGGCTTCGCGAATTTCGTAATCCTCCATGACGTCATTACGGAAATTACGCCTTCGATAATATCGGCCGTCCTTAGCTTGATGAACTGTCTTCGATTTTGGAACTGTAACGACGAAATAGTGGTTGCCGTCACCTTTTGGAACGGCCAATATTTTCAGACCTTCAATTTTTGGCTGTACGTTCTGCTGAATGACCTGTTCAATCCAGAGCCCGTTGAAAATCTTTGGATCGATGCCGCCGTCTAATCCATTTGGGAGGTGTTTGCTTTCGGTCATTCCGTAGATGATCTGCCCGCCGTCGGCGTTTGCCATCGCGGTAACGTCCTTGGAAATCTCTTCCCGAGCCTTTTGATTTATAGCCAGCGAAGGCTTGTATTCGAGATGAAGGCTCTCAGGAACAGCGTCGACGTGAAGTGCCATCAGTTTTGAAAGGTCATCCAAGTCAAGCACGATTGCCCCCGATAGCTAACGTCGGCAAAAATGCAGCTTCCCTCATGCGTAGTCCAACATCGGCATGGGACACCCTCTTATAGTTTGCTACGCGAATTGCGCGTGCACATTGCCGAGAGCAGCCGCCCGATTAACTTAGGTGCACAAGGCGGCGTGACAGTGACCTGCAGAACGGCGTCGCGAGCCCAAGGGGGTGAATTGAGGTGGCGCACCCGCCGCTTTTGTTTCTAAATGCCCTCAAAAAGTTAGTTCGATTTCGCCGTTGTGCTTCAGGGGGGCCTACCCAGTTCCGGCGGCCTCGTAGTCAAGTCCGTAGCCGTCAGCGCTACCTGCCGCGCGATCTTGCGGTCCGACGCCACGTGGGTCGCCGGTCGCCGCTGACGGGCGCCCTCGGCCGATCGAAAAAATCTGTGCGGCAGGGTACGCGTGCAGGGGTGCAGGGATCGCGGCTGGGCTGAGGCGGGCGCCCCCCAAGGTTCAACGCCGACGACGTGCCTGGATCGTCTGAAGGGCGGAGCAAGAAAATCAGTGTAGCTGTGCGTCCGATTTCTTCGGAGCCTTTGCCCATCCCCGGGGCAGTCAATATATTCCCTCGCGACCCAGCCTCTGAAAAGGTTGCTCCCCCAGCCAATGTTAGCCACCTCAACCCAATGCCTAGCCCACGGGGCCGGGCAGTTCCCTTTGCTTCCCTCCAGCATAAGATCTGTGCCTTGTACAAGAGTGCCCTGTTGCGCGCCACAAGCCTTATCACGCAAGGGCGTATCCCGGTTCGCTTTGCACGTCTGCGCATGGCTTTCCGTGACGCCCCCGACGGTCATCAATCCGAACACTAGAACGCAACATTTTACCGTCGATACATAACGCATCGTTTCCCCCTTTGTTGGTTGGCCGCGTATTCGCGGTCCGTGCAATTTTTGGCCGTATATGCGACCGGAGTGTGGCTGGTGTCTCGGTTATTATTACCGATGTAGGAACGGCAACCGCCGTCCCGGCCTTCCTGAATGCAGCCAAAGCCCTTGGCTTGGAACTTCGACAAATTTCAGTAACGACACCAAAATCGATTGACGATGCGTTCTCGGAACTTGCTCGTGACAGATTAGATGGCGCTGTCGTAATTGGATCGGTGTTGTTTAACGAACGAACGCGGGTCGGCGCGTTAGCACTGCTAAACAAGATACCCACTCAGTCCGTCATCGGAGAGATTACGAAAGAGGATGGTGTTCTCTTTTCATACGGGCAGGATTTCCCAGACTTCTTCCGGAAAGCCGCTTCCTATGCCGATAAGATACTCAAAGGCACGAAACCCTCGGATTTACCCGTAGAGCAACCCACGCGCTTCAAACTTACAATCAACCTCAAGACCACAAAGGCCCTTGGTCTTACTGTACCGCCGGGCCTGTTGGTCGCCGCTGACGAGCTTGTTGAGTAGAGCAGTTCACCGCAACGAATATTGCCAATGGTGCCCACGACCCTCGGCCATTCTTACAAATCTTCCCGCAGGCCTTTGAAGAACGGATGCCTCACTTTGCCCTCAGCCGACTTCGCTCGGTATTCGATTTCCGCCATCAGCTCGGGCTCGACCCATATCCCGCGATGCGCAATCCTCTTATTGAACGGCTGCGTCTTCCGGATCAACGGTTTTAGCCGGGCCTGTAGGTCTTTCGCCGACGCCTTGTCGAAGCCGTGATCGACTTTTCCGGCATAGACGAGGTCCTTGCCCTTCCGCCTGCCGAGATAGATGCCGTCGAACTTACTGCCATCGAGCGCGAAGCCGGCGATGGTCAAGGTCTCACGTTGAGCACATGCCTTCTTGACCCAATCGTTGGACCGGCCTGTCGGATATCGGCTATCTCGAACCTTGGAGACGACGCCCTCAAGGCCGGTCTTACAGGTGTGCTTGTACATCTCGCCGCCGTCGACCTCGAAGCTCTCGCTGAACTGAATATCGGTCTCCGCGATGATCTTCTTGAGCAGTGCCTTACGCTCGCATAGCGGGAGCGTCCGCAGGTCATAGCCGTTGAGATACAACAGATCGAACGCAACCATGACGATCTTCTTGGATCGGCCTCTCAGCTCGTTTTGGAGCACCGCAAAGTCTGTGGTGCCATTGATAGCGGGGGCAACCACCTCCCCGTCGATGATCGCCGAACCTGCGCTGATGTGCCAAGCGTCGGCGGCGATCTTCCGGAAGCGGTTGGTCCAGTCATTACCGCGCCGGGTGAAAACCTTTGCCGCCCCCTCTCGCAGGTGGACTTGAACCCGATAGCCGTCGAACTTGATCTCATGGACCCAGCGCGCGCCCGATGGTACTCGGTCAATCGAGGTGGCCAGTGCCGGGTCGATGAAGCCGGGATACTTGGCTTTGACGCCTATCGTTACGGGTTTCTTACGTTGGAAGGCCACTGAAAGGCTCCGCCTTATCGAGCCGGGTTCAGATTTCTTCCGGCATTTGGACTATCGTTTGATACCCAGACCCCAAGTCCTTTAGCTTGTCGAACATCGAGAAGCGTCCAAGACACCACGCCACCAAACCGACACGGTCTGAAAACTCAAACGTCCCGCGTTCCGATGTGGCCTTTTTAATTGCGGCATCTATTAGATCAAGGGAACTTCTCGACCATAACGCGCCCGAACATAGAGTTCGGTCACGGGGTCGTTGATAAGTCCACAATCCAAGAACACATCCGATTTTTCGGACCTGAAAACGATCTGGCGTTGTAGCCACGGAAAATCTACTGCAGCCTTAAAGAGCGCCTCAGCATGGTCCTTCCAAGAAGATAGTGGCCAGCGGTATACGATGCCAACCAGTGCGTGTTCGTCACTTTCCTTCAGAGCGATGTCGAGAATTTCGGCTTCAACCCCCGGAGCATCCTGCGGAGTAAGACGACGCAATAGTTTGTTCCGCATGCCTTTCGTGCCGATCTTCAATACGGTGCGAAACACTCTTGTCCGCATTTGTTTCGACACGTGTGGGAGCAGGTACCTGATAAATGTCTCGTTCTTTGCGCGCTCCCGTCCGTCCTCCAAGGCAGCCAGAAGCTCTTCTGTTACCTCGTCTACAATTTCGGCAGGCAGTTCCGAACGTTTTTGTATGTCGCTAAAGAAGACGTGTCGCACAATCGAATGGTCTCTAAAGCGACTGACGTATTTCAAAAAGTCGGCATCCGGCATCCCCGAGATGAAGCCAAAAAATACAGATGTTAGATGTTCGGCCGGAGTGATGCGTTCAATTTCATCCGGGGACATAGTGCACGACCTGAAGCAGCCTAGAGCGCGCTCGCTTCCCAATCATGCTGCTGCCCTATCCTCTTTGTCCACCCCGCGCGCGACGATTTTGAGCACGTCATCGGGCAACGGCCGCTGCAATGCCTTCGCCTCATCCCATGGCGCGCGCATCCACACGTCGTACTCTTCGTCAGTAGTCAGGATCACTGGCATCGCCTTGGAATGGATAGGCTCGACAATCGCGTTAGGTGCTGTCGTCAGGAAGCCATAGACGAGATGCGGACCGGGGATCGGTTTTGACTTGGTGCCACGCTCGCCCTTGAAATCCGTCCAGATGCCAGCAAAGGCGAACAGCGGCCGAGCATCATCGAGCGCGAACCACCCACGTCCTTCTTCTTGGTCTCGGGGTTCGGCTCCGGCGCATATTCCGCAAAGCTGTTGGCCGGGACCAAGCAGCGGCTTTCTGGCTTCAGCCAGCCCCGCCAGTGCGGCGACGTAGTGTTGCGGATGTTCGTGACGGGAAAGCCGCCCGCGCGTGGCGGCGGTGGCATTCCCCAGCGCATCATAACCATCTCGCGCTCGCCTCGGTCGTTGCGAACCACCGGAGCCGGGTAATCCGGAAACACGCCCGGCATCGGCGGGAGGTTGCCGACGTATCGGTTGATGACGCGGAATAGCGAGATGATCGCGGCTTGGTTCGTGGTGATTGAGTAAAGGTTGCACATGTTTCAGGGAGTATTTTCGTTTCGGCTGCCGCCGATGCTGTAGGGTTTATTCAAAAAGAAATCGCGGTTGCCCAAGGCGGCTTCGGCATACTGATCGATCGCCACAATGATCGCTTGGACGTGGTGATAGCACCATCCCTCGCGCGTTGCTCTCTGCCGGACTTCGGCCAGCGCTCTTATCCATGGCGGGTGGTCTTCCTTTTCGTCGTACCATCTCAAGGGCTGATGAGGCATCACCAACTCCGGCCACCAAGGACCCTACCCCTGACCGGTCCCTGCTCACTCTTGAGCCGGTCACGTTCGGCGCAAAGCTCGTCGATCTTGTTGAGCATCCGGTCTAACAGCGCTTCAGCCGAAGCCGTCGAAATCCCGGCTCTCTGAAGCTGTCGGATTTCGCCGCGCTGACGATGAACTTGCGCACGCATCCGCTCAATCTCGCGCCGGACATAATCAAGCTGCATGACGTTCTCGCTCGGCCAAAGCCTTCTCAAGCTGCCGGAGGACAGAGTTTGCGGCGCGACCTTCCCGTTGGAGAAGCCGCAGTAGGTTCCAAAGACGGATGATCTCTCGCTCTCTCGCAGCGTCCATATCGGTTCACTCAAGACCAATGGGCCCAATGTGAACGAAAAGAGAACAAACCGCAAGCCGCTAGGATTTGGGGCTACCGGCGGAGGAGACACTAGGCGGCCCGCTGAAGTCCCCAACGCTCAGAAAGACTACCATCTTAGAAACCGGGCATCGTGACGCACGGTCCGGCGCGAAGGACAGCGCGCAATCGTATTTCACTTTTCCCAGAAGACCTTCGAGTGCGATGCGCTTAACTAGGGCGGCGCCGAGCAGCGTGCTTGGGTCTGCAAATGACAGGCTAGACACCGGACACACCTGCTAATTTTTTATTTTGTGCGCTAGTTCACACCGTTTATCTATGAACTCGGCTATGCATGAGGTTGCCGTCTTTGGGGAAAACGGGGCCAAGCACCACGCTGACGCAAGGGGCGGTGGGAGATGAGCGCGCCAGGTAGCATCATTATCCGTTACAACACCATTATGGTGATAGTCGGACTTGCAGTACTCACTGCGGCGACTTCCTACAATGCTTGGAAAGAGATCGGCCAGGTCGCGCCTGCCGATGCGAGGGCTTCAGCCTACTTCGAACAGCATTCCGAACCTGACTGTAGGTTTGAGGGCACCTGGCATGACTGGGAGCGCGACGAATGGATGACGCTCGGCTGCCTCAAAGTCAAAGACGAACATCGCGAGGGCAGCTACAGCTCTGCAACAGGACCTCGGGCGATTTCGCAAGTCTCGATGCAAGGCACCTACTGGATCGACGGAGAAGGCTTTATCCACATCGCTGGCCAAGACAGCGAAGGGAAAAGCCACGATTTCAGCGCACCGATCTCGGTCGAAAATGTTGAAAACCCTACGCAGGTCTGCTTCGCAGAGACAACCGAAGGGATTGCATGTATTGCGTTCTTCATTTGGAAGACGGATGAATAAGTTCGTCAGGCCCGCTCTCCCGAGCGGGCCTCCATCTTTCCAGAAATCTTACACGAGATTAAGTGAGGATGGGTTACCGGCGGCTCCAAAAGTTGACGCCCAAACCGTTCCACTATCCAATCAATGGAAGCGCTCTGTAAGGATTTGCGCGAATTGCGGACCGGCGGGCTGAAAGATCGCCTGCGTTTTCCCTCGAGCTCCAGCGGTGGCTGATGAACCTGCTTGAATTGACCAATGTCCGCTTTCGTGCCGCTGCTAAAGGATGAGCGGACATCACGCGCGCGCCTATCCGGGCTTCCCGATTTTATGGGTACACGGCCTAGCACTACTTTGGCAGATTTTAGCGATTGATCGGCGCAACTGGATTCCCGAATCAGATTTTCAATGATTCATGGGTGGTCGGCTTTTGGAGGGCCGACCATGGTGGACATGACGTCGAAGTGGGAAGACGAGCTTGGACGCTGGCTCAAGCCATTCCTGGATTGTTTAGGTCACAAGGCGCGGCGGCGGATGTGTCCGCTGTATGTTTCGGGACTGATTGGACCGGGTGATCGCAAGAGCGTGCAGCCGATGGCGGCGCGGTTGGCGCCGGGCGACTATGACCAGTTGCACCATTTCATCGCTGATGGCGTCTGGGATGCGGCGCCATTGGAGTCAGAATTGCTCGTTCAGGCCGATCGCCTCGTCGGTGGCAAAGATGCGGTGCTGGTCATCGACGACACGGCGATGCCGAAGAAGGGCGATCGTTCGGTTGGTGTCGCTCCGCAATATGCCTCGTCTCTCGGCAAGACGGCCAATTGCCAAACATTGGTGTCGCTGACGCTTGCGCGGGGTGAAGTGCCGGTCATGGTGGCATTGCGTCTCTTCGTTCCCGAGAGTTGGACGAGCAATCCGGTGCGTTTGAAGCGTGCGGGCGTTCCAGTCGAGTACCGCGCGGCGCGGACCAAGCCAGAGATCGCCTTGGCGGAGATCGATCGCGTGATGGCAGCCGGTATGCGCTTCGGCTGTGTGCTGGCGGATGCCGGTTACGGCCTCAGCGCGCCGTTCCGTCAGGGGCTCACGACACGCGGCCTGGCCTGGGCCGTCGGTATCCCTCGTCACCTGAAGGTTTATCCGGTCGGGGTAAAACTGATCTGGCCGGTTGCTGGTCGGGGTCGTCCCCGCAAGCGGCACATTCCGGATATCCTGTCGAGGGCGGCCGAAGACATGCTGGCCAATGCCAAGTGGCAAAATGTGAGTTGGCGAAACGGCACCAAGGGTCGGCTGGAAGCTCGCTTCGCCGCTGTTCGCGTGCGGACCGCCGATGGACCACCTCAGCGGATCAAGGACATGGGCCAGCAGCATCTTCCGGGGGACGAAGCCTGGCTCATCGGCGAACACAGGACGTCGGGAGAGAAGAAATATTATCTCGCCAATCTGCCGGCCAAGACGAATCTGCGCACGTTAGCTGCCACGATCAAAGCGCGCTGGATTTGCGAACAGGCCCATCAGCAGTTGAAAGAGGAACTCGGGCTTGATCACTTCGAGGGACGATCCTGGCAAGGCCTCCATCGTCATGCGCTCATGACCATGATCGCTTACGCATTCCTCCAGCATCGCCGTCTCGCACAAGCGGGGCGGAAAAAAAAGAATCAACGGTCCACCGCCTCAGCCGAGCTTGCCGGCCGTACGCCACGCCATCGTCGAACTCATCGTTCGACCACGACCTCAGCGATGCCCATACTGCAGAAGACAAATCGGCGAAAAGCAACGGCGTGAATAAATCTGCCAAAGTTGTGAGGCGTTTTACCTTTGCACCTTCAACGCGCGGCCGGCGCTTTGGGCTCGCCGATGTTGGCGAAGCATTGTTGGCGCTTAAGCCTAAGCCATAGTACAACTGCCGCGCGAAGAGGTTTGCGTGCGCCATGGTGCAAGAGCAGCCAAGTCGGGTCGAACGCAGATTGTCGGCGATATTGGCCGCCGATGTCGCCGGTTATTCGCGACTGATGGGGCTCGACGAGGTCGGCACCGCCCGCACCCTCCGAGAACACCGCGCTGTCTCCGATGCGTTGGTGGCAAAGCATGCTGGCCGGATCGTCAAGACCACGGGAGACGGTGTGCTGATTGAGTTTCCGTCGGTGGTGGATGCAGTCGAATGCGCGGTAGCAGTGCAGGCGGTGATGGCCGAGCGCAATGACGGCGTCCCAGAAGATCGGCGGATGCTGTTCCGGATTGGGATCAACCTTGGTGATATCCTCATCGAAGGCGATGATATTCTAGGTGACGGCGTCAATATCGCAGCACGGCTTGAGGGTATAGCTGAACCCGGGGGCATCTGCATCTCGTCGTCCACCTATGATCACGTTCGCGGCAAGGTCGCTGTCGAGTTCACCGATCTCGGCGAGCGGGAACTCAAGAATATTGCCCGGCCGATACGAGCCTACGCCGTGGTCCGGGATGGACTTGGTGCGGGGAAACAGGCCGGCAGCATGACACCAAGCCCATCATCGACGCCGCGTCTGTCCGTCGTGGTTCTGCCGTTCGCGAATATCGGTGGTGATCCTGAGCAGGACTATTTCGTCGATGGAGTGACAGAGAGCTTGACCACGGACTTGTCCCGCATCAGCGGCTCATTCGTGATTGGACGGCACACCGCATTTACGTTCAAGGGCAAAGCGGTTGATCTCAAACAGATCGGCCGCGAGTTGAACGTCCGCTATGTGCTCGAAGGTTCGGTGCAGCGCGGCGGTAACCGACTTAGGGTGAACGTGCAGTTGATAGACGCGGAAACCGGCAACCACCTTTGGGCCGAGCGTTTCGACAAGCCCGTGGCCGACCTCTTTGACATGCAGGACGAAG
Organism: uncultured Alphaproteobacteria bacterium; assembly: GCA_963769365.1. Classification (GTDB taxonomy): domain Bacteria; phylum Pseudomonadota; class Alphaproteobacteria; order Rhizobiales; family Xanthobacteraceae; genus Bradyrhizobium. Next base: position 46,359 of record CAVYLU010000006.1, read on the forward strand.
TTGTCGCGCGCCTTGCCAACCAATTAGGAACAGAGTTGGTCACCGCCGAGGCGCGGCGGGCAGAACGGGCCCCGCATCCGAACTCAATGGATCTCTATTTCCAAGGCATGGCGGTAGCGAACAGAGGATTTACTCCCGAAAACCTTTTGCAAGCGCGCAGCTTGTTCGAAGGCGCGCTTTCGCTCGATCCCGGCAATATCGAAGCACTCGTCGGCACCGCCTTTGTAGATACAATGCGCGGTGCCGCCATGATGACCGACGACCGAGCCGTGCACCTTGCGGGCGCGGAGGCGACCTTGACCAGGGTGCTGTCGCTAACGCCCAAACACGCGATGGCTCATTGTTTGTTTGGCGTCGTCCAAATCTTTACCAACCGTGCGATCCTAGGCATTGCTGATTGCGAGCAGGCGTTAGAGTTGGATCGAAATCTGGCCCAGGCTCACGGATGGATCGGTCTCGCCAAGTGTTTTTCCGGTCGAGCCGGGGAAACCGAGGACCATGTCCAAGAGGCGTTCCGTCTCTCTCCCCGCGACAGCAGAACCTTTGAATGGATGGCGAACGTAGGTGTCGCCAAGTCGTACCTCGGGGACGACGATGCTGCGGTCGCGTCATTCAGGCGATCCATCGAGACCAACCGAAATGTCCCCCCATTCGTGCATTTTTATCTCGCCGCCGCTCTGGCGCATCTGGGTCGGCGTGATGAAGCGCGGGCAGCGGTACAAGCGGGGCTCGCGATATTTCCGGCCTTCACCATTGCGCGCGTCCGCGCGGGCGCATCGAGCGACAATCCGACCTATCTTTCTCAGCGCGAGCGCATCTATGAAGGCATGCGCTTGGCCGGAGTGCCTGAAGGGTGAGCGTGCTCGTGGCGAGTTTCGCTCGCGCTGCAAGCGGCCAATTGAAAGGTGGCACGGTGCCGTTTCAGCAAACCTAATGCGACAGGGTCTCATCGTTGCGAGGCGTGAAGTGGTTGCACGTTGGGCACCTTACTGGGGGCCTCGCATAGTCCAGAAATATTCTTCACGGACGACGAGAGAAGGATTTCGAAAACACCCGCTTCTAGTCTAGAGCGGGATGGGTCTAGTTTGAATCGATTGGGGATTCCCAAATCGGAAAGCTTCTGATTCAACATGCTGGCTGGGAAGGAGGCCAGCATGGATGGGACGACCCTATTCGGACGACCTTCGTGAGCGGGTAGTGAGGGCTGTCATCAAAGGCGGCCTGTCGCGGCATCGGGCGGCGGCCCAATTTGGGGTGGGCATCAGCACGGCGATCAACTGGGTACAGCGCTTCCACGAGACTGGCAGCGTCAAGCCGGATCAGATCGGCGGCTATAGGCCAAAGAAGATTGCGGGGGCGCAGCGCGAATGGCTGATGCAACGGTGCCGGAAGGCGGATTTTACCGTGCGCGTACGCTGCGCGCCAGCGTGCCCAATCGCGGCGGTGTCCAGATCGTGAATTGGAAAGTATACTTTTCGACCTTTCCTCGAATGCGGATTCCGGGGATTGCGGCCAGGGATTCCGATTGAACGCGACCATGCAGTCCGATCGAAGGCGGCCACCTGTTCCGACGAAGGCGGCCGGGGTATCGTTGCCGGCATGAGGAGTTGGGTCAGGTTTTCGTGGTTGCGTCAAGATTGGCGCGCTGCGCAGTGATCTTTCGCATGCTGTCTCCCTTGAGTGCGAGGCGGTGAGCGTTGTGGACGAGCCGATCGAGGACGGCATCGGCGATGGTCGGGTCGGCGATGACCTCGTGCCAATTTTCGATCGGGACCTGGCTGGTGATGATGGTCGATCGGCGCTGGTGTCGATCATCGACGACTTCGAGGAGATCGCGACGCTGCTCGCCGGTAAGCGGAGCGAGGCCCCAATCATCGAGGATGAGCAAATCGACCCTCGATAGCGTCTTGAGGAGCCGCGCATAGCGTCCGTCGCCGCGGGCGAGCGCCAGAGCTTCGAACAGCCTTGGCAAGCGATGGTATAAGACCGATCGATTATCGCGGCATGCCTTGTGGCCGAGCGCGCAGGCGATCCAGCTCTTGCCGACGCCGGTCGGCCCGGTGATGAGCAAATTTTGCTTGCGGCCGATCGAATCGCCATCGACGAGCTTGGCAAAGAAGGCGCGATCGATGCCCCGCGGAGTGCGCAGATCGACATCTTCGACGATTGCGGTCTGCCGTAGCGAGGCGAACTTCAGGCGCACGATGAGCCTTTTGTTCTCCCGTTCGGTTGCTTCGCGATCGATCATCAGGCCGAGGCGCTGCTCGAAGGTCAGCGCGGTGACGTCAGGTTGGCGTTGCTGATCATCGAAGGCCCTTGCCATGCCGGTGAGCCCGAGAGCGGCGAGACGTTCGTGGGTGTGGTTGCTGAGCATAAGGTCTCCTTCTTGCTGGTCAGTGGTAGTAGCCGCGGCCACGGATGTTGCCGTGCTGGATGGGATCGGCGTCGGGGGTGGTGTCGGGAAGGAAGGCCTTGTCGAGGCCGGTCTTGAGGATCGAGGCGATCGACCGATAGCTCGCTGAGCCGATGTTGATCCCACGGCGGCATGCGGCCTCGAGACGCCGCGCCCCATAGGTCTTCTCCATCCGCAGGATACCGAGACAGGATCGGAAGCCCTGCTCGGGATGGGGCTTTGTCCGCATAATCGCTACGCACAGCGCGACCGTTGATGGACCGATCTTCTCGGCGGCGGCCAGTAGACGCGCCGGCGTCCAGAAGGCGTATCGGCGATGCGCGCTCGGCATGTGCTCTGGGATCGTGGTGTGCCGGTGCTTCACGCCCGAGCGTGCATGGCTCGCGATGCGGGTGCCGCGATGGAACACCTCGATGGTAGCCTCGGTGGCCCGCACCTCGACGATCTGACGGATCATGCGGGATGGAACCGAGTAGAAGTGTCCCTGGACTTCGACGTGGTAATCCGGCGCCACGCGGGCGCGACGCCATTCGGCATACTGATAGGACTCGGCCGGCAGCGGCATCAGGGCCGGACCATCGATGGTGTCGAAGAACTCGCGGCGGCTGGCACCGAGCTTGCGCATCAGGCGGGCATTGAGGTCGTCGACCAGGATGCGGATCGCGACGTTCAACTCGGCGAGCGAGAAGAAGCGCCGATTGCGCAGCCGCGCTAAAATCCATCGCTGAACGACGAGAACCGCCGCCTCGACCTTGGCTTTATCGCGCGGCTTGCGTGGCCGCGCCGGCATGATGGTGGTGCCATAATGGGCCGCGAGATCCTGATAGGTCCGGTTGACCCCTGGCTCGTAGCGGCTCGCTGTCGTGACCCCGGCCTTCAAATTGTCGCAGATGAGCGCCTTCGGCACCCCGCCCAGGAAGGTAAGCGCATCCACATGGGCGCCGATCCAGTCGGGCAGCGCCTCGCTGAACCGAGCTTGGGCGAATGTGTAATTCGACGCTCCCATGACCGCGACGAAGATCTTGGCGGCGCGCACCTTCCCGGTGAGCCCGTCGAACACCGGCACCGTATCGCCGGCGAAGTCCACGAACAGCTTTTCTCCGGCCGTGTGGGTCTGCCGCATGGTCGCCGTGATGCCGTGGCGCCATTCGACGTAGAGGTCGCAGAACCGGCTGTAGCCGTAGCCGTCGGGATGATGGCCGCGATATTCCTCCCACAGCAGCGCCAGCGTTACGCCGCGGCGGCGCAACTCGGCATGGACATGCCCCCAATCCGGAAGCGGCTTCGATCGCGGCGGATTGTAGCCGGCCGGCGCAAATAGCTTGCGCTCCAGCGCCGTGTCGTCGAGCTCCTCCGGTATCGGCCAGCTGATGCCGATCACCGCGGCGCGGCGGACATATTCCGCGATCGCCGTGCGACCGATCCCGACCGATCGGGAGATCACCCGATCGCTTGCCCCACAGGCATACTTCAGGCGCAGAACTTCTCGAATCTTCCGCATCGGCAATCTCTCGGCGGGCATCAGACCTCCCTTGCGTGAACCGCAAAGGAGGACCTTGCCCCGTTCAGATTGCCGACAACGCTCCCCGCCTCACCCTATCAACAGGGTGGCCGCCTTTCGTTCGGATTGGGTGGCCGCTTTCGATCGGAATCGCTGGCCGCCTTCCGTCGGAATGGTGGCCGCTTTGCCTCGGATTCGCACCTCGAATTCCCATCTGCCACTGACGTAGACAATTGCGCGGAGAAGCGCGGTGTCCAGTAGACAAACCAAGTTCCTGTCTGAGAACCTCATGGCCGACGTTTATCTCGGCATTGCGATCGCAGGCGTAAATACGCTGATCGTTATGGGGGCAGCTTTCGCGTTCGTGGTCGTCTGAACGGCCGCCTGATGCGCGGCGTCGGCGCGCCTCGCTGCGGATTTCCTCAGTGACATTCGGCGCGATCTCTATCGAGCGACCGCGCCTACCGACCGTTGATTTACGGTCATGGCGAATTCCTCCACCGTGTAAATTCGGCCGTCGGCCACGACGGTGACGAAGGGGAATCGATTTAGGAAATCGCTCGCCGTCTCCAAGGCTTCTTCTCGGTTATCCGCAGTGGCTTTTTCGATCCCTTCGGGTTCGCGGGGCTTACCTTGCACAATGAACATCGTTTTGCCCTCCGCTCTGTGATGGGCTCTGTGATGGGCATGCGGGTCAACTGCGCATGCGCCCGTCAAGTTCCGGCGTTGGCGCCGCACGCCCTCGCAAAAGTGATCGAGGCGATCCTGTGGCTAGCGGCTTCGATCTCGAGCGAGCCGGATCTGAAGATGGTGGTTTCGTTTGGGTGTAATTATCGTGATCGGGGCAGTCCTGCTGAATTGGCGGTACCGCGGGCAAATTGCGTTCCCGGCACACCGCGCGCTGCTGTCCCCGAATCAGCTGATAGGGTACGCCGCAATCGGGAATTCGAATCCTCGGAGCGCAGAGATGGAATTCGCGATCATGGTCTGGAAAAGCCGCGACGTGCGAGCTTCCTCGATTTTTTGCGTTTTCGACAAAATCAAACCGGGTATCCTTCCGCAAATTTCCCAAAAGGGACATTGGGTCCATCACGGAACAATCGGCGAAAGTCGGTACAAGGACGCTGAGGCAGCGAAAAAATCCATCGCTGAATTCGGCTACTATTTGACCGGCGGTGAACAAGCTTTCACGACGGCCCAAGGAAGTTCGTCTTCCAGGCAGATGAATTGAAAGCGCCGCGATCAGGTTCGCGGGCTATCTGAAGTCGCAGATCTGTCACGGATAACCCCAGAACCCAGCGAGCCGCAGCGCGTGAACGCCCGATGATGTGGCGGGTCGCGCGGTGGCTATGCTGCGCGTCGCTTACCTTTGATCTTAGATGTGGTCGATCTCGGCTTCGTTTCCACGACGGCCTGAGCGTCGCCTACCGTCACGCGACCGAAATTTCCAAGTGAATCTGCCAAGATTTCGCGTTGGGCACTTAGCCAATGTTCGTCGGCGTTTCCATCGCAGCAGCCATCTGCGATCCACAAGTGATAGGCGCGTTCGCGAATTGCTTGCTCCAAATCCTGCATGGGAAAGCTCCTACGTTGCATAGCAGCATTCTATGCCGGATAAGTGCTTAACAAAACCTTAACAGCGCGAACTAAGCCCCCTCATCGCGTTCCGCGCCTCTTCATCCTGACCCCTGCCCCACTTCCGTACTCATCGATGAACTCGACGCTACTCTCACGTATCCAATTCGATCAGATAGGCCAGCCCCATATCGTCAGACAACTTTGCAGCGGACCGCTTCCCCGAAAATAGTCGCACGACAATTGCACAGTTGACCAGATTGAGGATTGAGTTGGGCCGCCCAACTTGCCGAGGACCTGGATATTCAATGCCGAAATGCAACAGACGAAATGATTAGACGAACGACGCTCCGTTCCTCTCAGGGAACCGATCGCTCGATGGTAGACTTCTGCATGAACTGAATATGCAGGCGATTCGTATGCCCTACTATTATTTTGATCTCGTCATAGGCGAAGAGTTCAAAAATCAGGGTGGCATGATCCTCGAAGACACTCATATCGCGTTCGATAAAGCCGATTGTCTGGCAACCGAGCTTTCGATCGTACGTCCCGAGCTGCGTTCGAGGGGTTGCGCCGTTCGAGTAACCGACGGCGAGAATACGGAACTCTACCGCACGCCGCTTGATGCTATCCCCATATGGGCCAAAACACGCGGCAGCGCGTGACCGAGCGTCGATGGCCTTGAGACCCTGGCCTTCGCCGCAAGATGCGCCGCGACCGTTTCAGGGGCTGCAGGAAGCGAGCTAACGCCCTTGGCGTCGCAACTGATGTCCAAGCAGGGTCCGTGCTTGCTCTGGGCATTTTCGCAATATGCGCCGGTCTCTGGGCCAGATTTAAACGACTGGATTGAGCGTCATGCGAAAGCCCCCTCTTTTCACTTCTTTTGCTCGGCCAAAGGCTTCTTGGTGTAGCCCTTTTGCATGCACCATTCACTGAATGACTGGAAATTTACGTGCGTCGTCTCGTAGGTGCCTACAAACTTCTGAATGACGCGGATGATTGTGGCCACAACTTCCTGTTCCGTGATCTCGCAGCCATATTGACCGGACGGGTGTTTTAGCCAGTTTATGACCGCATTGGTCTCTTCCTTCGAAAACTTGGCCCGTATCAGCCGGAAAAGGTGGTTGGTGGTCGTCTCTTTGATCTGTCCCCTCCCCTGCCGCAGCAAGTGTGATAGCGCACTCATAATTCTTCTTTTCGAAGTGCTCTATCGCGGCGAGTATCGTATCCATCCGGCGAGTACCGCGGGGTAGCCGAGCTTGCAATGTTCCGATGCTCAAGTGGGATGGAGCAACGCGGTGACATGAGGGCTCCCGCACTAGGTGGGGGGAGCCCTCGATTCAGACAGCCCTATGCCGACGTGGCTCGCTGTGCGACGAGCGGTGGATCACGACCAGCGGGCTGCGTTCAGTCAGGCTTCCGTTGCTTGACGAAAGCACCGGGCTGAGACTTGTCCGCCTTTCTGATCGCGTTGCTTAAACTCTGCACCGACTGAACAGCGTCCTTGGTCGGCCGAAAAGCCTGGAGTTGGCTCCTGAGCTGCTGTCGCAGAGCCGATGTCTGCGCGGCGGGTGCCGGCGGCAATGGCGCCGGCGCCGGCAGCGGTGGCGCTGGCGGCAGATTGCTCATCAGCTTGAACCTGAACGGCAAGAACCGATCCAAGAGCAGGTTGGACATGGCGCCGTTCTCGTCGATCTGCACAAAATTGAGCGAGAGCGGCCATCGCACGCCCGGTGCGATCTCCTTGCCATTGGCGAACTGATGACATCCGCCGCATGTCATCGCGGCCGTACGGTTGAGCACATGACTCCGGTTCAGTCCGCACGCAGCGTCAACTTTCAAGTTATGGAGGCTCCCGTCGATCGAGTCGCCCAGCGTCGGATTGGCGCCGATTGCAACAGCCGGATCATCAAGAGCCGGGCCGCCGAACGGACCGGAATCGCTCTCAACAGCGTAGAACTTGTCGTCGATGTCTACCCCGACTTTGTCGATGAGATCGGCCACCGTGGTCTGGGGCCCTATCGGGATTGCGGCCAGGCTGTCCACAGCGACGAGCTCCGGTACATTTGTTTGCACGAATATGCTCTGGAACAGGCCCGAGAGTGCGCGGAAGCGATTTGGGTCGCTCCCGGGAGCGCTCGTCGCATCACCGCTGAAATATCCGCGAAACGGCGTCTCATTGACCGGTTCCAGCTGAAAGCTCGGGGGCTTAGTGGGATTCGCTTCGTCAAAGCTGACGCGCCATTGTCGCAGATGCCAATTGAGTCCGTTGTCGTTTGCGCTTGTATGAACGAAGGCATTCGCACGGACCTGCCCGCCTGCGATCCCATAGTGACTGAAGGAGACCACGGGGGTGAAACTCATTTGCGTGTCGAGCGCTCCACCCTCGTAGTAGAACTTGGCGAGCGTCTGCCCGATCTGCGCCTGGTTCTGACCAGACAGGGAAAATCCGCTCCACAGCCGCCACACGGCCTCGCACTGTTTCCGATCGCCCGACAGATCCGGATTCGGCAGTACCGCCTCGAAAATCAGCGTCATGCGCTTGTCGAAGATGACTTTGCCGCTGCCGTCCTTGGGCCCGCTTTTGACATAGACGATGCGGTATTCGCCACAATGCGAATGATCGGCCGGCGTCAAATCCAGACGGTTGAACAGCGCCACCGGTACCATCCGATTGGGACTGGTCTGACCGAGAAGATCGTCCGCGGTAAGTGACTTTTCGCCATCGCGCGGGACAAGCGTAAAGGAAATATCCCCGTCGTCATTCCTGAGAGATGTCTCCCCGAAGCCCGCGAGCAGACTGTTCAGCAAATCCTTGGCCGCGTCGTCGGTGACGGTCGCAGGATCGCCGCCAGGCACCGTCCCCAGGATGTTCTTCAGCGTTCGCATGAGACTGAAGTCAGACTGGAATACATCGGGATTGTCGCGGATGTTGAGAACCACGGCGCGCTGCTGATCGGGTGTCAGGCGCACCGGATCGCTCGGGGCGAAACATTGCCCAGCAGCAAGCGCGGATCCCGACCAAAATAGCGCGAGGGCGCCGACAGACTTCTTGGAGAGACTTGAAAACATGCTTACCTCCTTTGCAAATAAATCTTATTAGCCCCGCCGGATGGTCGCCGCGGGTTAACGTCTTATTTGTTTGCCTGTCTTTTCCGAAGGCGGCAGAACGCTCGCGCGACGCTGTCGCGCAAGTTCGATCAGCCGACCGGCAGGCTTATTGTTCTGTCGAGAAGCAAAAGAAAGCGCTGGCCATTAGGCTCCAGCAGCGCTCGGTCCTCAAGATCGATCGGAGCCTGGATCATCGTTTCGCAAACCGGGCTATCGTTGACGGCAAAGCAATTTTGGCCGACAGACCGGCTCCTGGCCTCGCGCCGCATTGGCAAGACAGGTGCGGTTACGACGACGGCCAGCCCGAATGGAAAGCTCGCGAGCACCAATCTCATGCTCGAACTCCCTGGTCAGTCAGAACGTACAATCTATGGTAATGCACAATCTTTGGTGAAACTATTGGAACAGTTCGCCTGCCTTCGTCAACACAAAATTACTGAAGGGCGGAAACATCTGCGGAAATGCGTGATTCATGTGAGCGCCCCAGGGCGCCGCGGGGAAATCGTCTTCCTCCGCATGAATCAGTTCGCCAAGGCAAAGTCCATCTTCGATCGCCATGCAGGCGCCTTGCGCCAGTGATTGCAGCGTCGCGTGCGCAGCGTCGCCGATCAGGACGATGCGACCATTATGCCAGTGCCGCACCGGATTGCGGTCCGCCACCGAACGGCGCCAGCGGAAGTCCAACATGGTGCTGAGCGAGCGTACCAAGGGATGAGCATCGCGGTGGATGTAGTCGAGCTCGGCGCGGTACGTGGCAGTGTCGGCTTTCTCGGCATGCATTGCTGTGCGGTACACTGCGACTAAGTTGAACTCGCGGCCGTGACGCAGCGGATAATGAATAATGTGGTAGCCGGGCCCGCCCCACAGCAGGACGCTGTCGCGCGGCACGTCGATTTTCAGCTCCGACATTGGAATAATGGTGCGGAGCGCGGCATAGCCGCTGGAGCGGGGTTCACCATCGCCAATCAGCCTTTGCCGGAAGAACGAGCGAACGCCGTCGGCGGCGACGAGCGCCGCCCCGGAGAATGCTCGACCGTCCTGCGTCGTGACCGCCACATGGTCGCCCCTATCCTCAAAGCCGGCGACCATAGCATCGGCCACCAGCTCTATAGCGTCGCTGCGACGGCAGGCATCGAGCAGCACATTATGCAGGTCGATGCGATGGACAATGATGTAGGGATATTTAAATCGCGCCCGAAGCGATGGCCCGGTCGGTATGCGCACCAATTCCTTGCCGTCAAACGCGTCCCACATCAGCACCGCCGCAGGCGAATCCGCAACCGCAAGCACTGACTCCATCAAACCAAGCCGGTCGAACACGTGACGAAGGTGAGGTGCCGCGCCATCAGCAGCTCTGGCTTCACTGGAGGTAGCGGGAGATACCGACACTGCGATTTTCAGTCGCAACGTTCACGTAAGCCCTCGAACAGGCCAAGACGTTATCTAGACCAGTGCCGCAAGCCTATCCGGAGTTCTTCGGCTCCCCACAAGAGGCGGCAATCAGACGCACATCGCCAGCCAGGTCGATGATATTGCCGCGCCATGCCCGCCTCCCTGCCTAACTACCCGGTCACGGCTTGACGTGAACCTTCGTGGGTCGCGACGAAATTCCATTGGCGATCGCGACCAATTCGTAGTGACCGACCGGAATTGCGTGCGGCACGTGGAAATGCGTGTGAACAACTTTCTTTCCTGTGGCCACCGCCATGGTGGAGTGATCAAACGTCCGGGAGAAGTACACCTTTTTGCTAGCGATATTCTTGAGACGGACCAGCGGATAATTCGTGGCCATTTGAGCGTCGTCGCCGTAGGCGTTTGCCTGGGATAGGCCATTCAACTGACGTCCGCGAAGACGGTAGGACTGCCCGTGGCGAAGTGTTTTTGGCACCTGGGTGATGTGCGGACGCCAATGGTCGTGAGGAGCTCTTTTGGAAGTGAAGACTTCGAGGTCAGGCGTGCAGTTGGAGTAGAGGACCTGGCCCGTGGGCAGTACCAGCAAGCGGCAGTTGTAAGTCAGCGTGTTGGAGGCATTGGTAGGCGCCGGCACGAAATGCAGGTTTGTGCCATCGAATTCAAAAAAGCTGATAGGGAGGCCTGCCCAACCAGCGTTAGAACCACTGGTGACCACGGCTCCGACAACGCACAGAACGTGGCCGTTTGGAAGCAGGACAGCAGGCGCATCGAAGGCGCGCAACAGATTCCCATTCGAATCAGTAGGAAAATCGGGCCCGGCAGTCCATGCTCCGGTCTTGACGTAGTAGACCGCAGTGTGACCGGAAGCACCAACACAGAAGACGCGGTCGTCCGGCATCAGAATGGCAGGACCGATTTCGATCGAGACCCCGGGTACGTTGAGCACTAAGTCCGATGCGACCGGAACTGATCCTGCACTTACCCATGTATTGGTACTGATATCGTACCTTTCTGCCTTCGGATGGTTGTCTACTTCCGCGCACAAGATCGAGTGATTTGGGAGCAGCGTCCAGCTCTCTTCGGAACTCCTATCATCCTTAACGCCGCCCAACGACCAGCTTTTGGTACTGGGGTCAAGGATTGCTGTGCGTTTTGAGTTGATGTCGCCTAGCAGAACTTTACCATCCGGCAGCACACAAGAAGGAGCATCGCCGATATTGTTCCAGGCAGGCGGTGGAGGCACCGCCGACCAGGAATCGGCCACCGGATCGTAGATTTCGGCCGTGAGGAGATCCACGTTTGCCCCCCCGTTGTATTCACCCCCGCCTACGAATACGCGACCGTCTTTGAGGACTGCGGAGGCATAATAGAGTGGTGCATCCACAGGACCGTTTTGCGGGAGGGGAGCGTTGGCAGGAAGGGGTGTCATCGGGTGCCAAGTGCCATTTACATAATTACCCTTCACGTCCGGAACAAGCTTGTGCCAATTGGAAGTCTCATATTCGTGGCACATAATCGATCCGTCTGTAAGCAGCAGCATGGTATCCACGCTGAAAGACGGAGGATTGCTGAGCTTTTTCCAGGGACTTGCCATCGGAAGGGTTCTCCTGAGAGTTGCTTTATTGGTCCCGCTGGTGATCGGCTGCGCCAGGTCTCGTCCAACTGATGGACGCCATGAAACCTTTGAGGATGTCCTGCTTCATCGATCAGGTCTACAACAAGCCCGGACTGCGGTGGCCTTGACAGCTAAAAGAAATGCGAGGGCCAGCCTTACACATCTGGGCAACCTAAACAGCGATCAATCTCTTGGTTACTTGCAAGCTTACACTTCATTCTCGTCCTTGAGTATGATCCACATCACAACGCAATGACGTAAAGCGGTGCCCCGAGGTCAATCGCTTCATTCGGGCGGCATCGTGGAAGATTCCGAACCTTCGTAGCCAGCGACGCAATTCTGAGATTGACTTTACTTGCTTGTCGGCAGGCTGAGCAGCATGAACTCGTGATTAATATGAAGACGGCAAAGACGCTCGCAAGGTCGCCAGTGTCGCCTTCTGGCCCATCTGAGACATCCGCGATGTCCGCTTTTGCGCCGCCTCTGGCCGCATAGGCGGAAATCATAGATTCGCTCGCACGCAGCGCGCCCCCCTCCTTGCTTTTGGCTCAGAATACACGCTGGGGTAGTGATCGCCAAGTCTTCGCGGCGACTGCGTTTCAGCGGTGCTAAAGACCACGCCGGTTAGCCGATAGCACGTGCAGCCAGCCTTCAATCCGCTCAGCAGTGGCATGGCTGCCCCGGGCGGCGAGCTGATCCTCTTATCTTCCGCGCAGCTTCAAGCCGCTTTGCGAAGCCGACATTTGGCCCAACGTTAGCGCCGACGCTGAGCTTGAGGGCCCGCTGAAAGGCAGACTTCGTCGGCCGAAAGCTATGGCTTCTTTATGTGGAGTACGGCAGTCGTCGAATTAACGTCCTCTCGCGATTTGGCACTGACAAAATGGAAGGCGCTACGGGCACACATTCGCTTTCGGCCGAGGATGTTGCGTGGCTCAAGCCACGGGCTTACGAGCTAGACAGCATTGCTGAAGGTCTGATCCAGCGCGCCTCAAATGAAGAGGCCGAGTCAAATCCCTTCTCCAGCGAATTCATGCTCTTTTCGTGAGAGAATTTCCAGTTTGAGAAGACTCTGCAATTCAAAACGCCCCCCGCCTGACCTGTTGCAATGGGCGTAAGCCAGCGTGATTGTCCGAGGGAGATGCAGCACACGGTTCCGGGGGTTCCAACTGGAAGTAACCGCCGTGTAACCGAGACCCGCTGACGTTCCCCGCGGACAGCCCGCTTGGTCTCCAGATTGCACCAAGATGCGCTCCAGACCTTTCGAGAATTACGTGAGATTGGTGCCGCAAGAGGGATTCGAACCCCCGACCCCGTCATTACGAATGACGTGCTCTACCGACTGAGCTATTGCGGCGTTGAAAACGCTTCAAAAATCAGCGTCTTCGGTTACCAAAACAGGATGACTTTTCTTCGAATCGTCATCCCGTTCTATCTTTTTGTTGGAGCATGATCTTTTCGGAATACCAGTCCCCACTTTTCCGGATCATGCTCTAGAGCATCGGCCGTTCTCAGCTTGTGACACCATGGGACAGCGGCGGCCCGACGATGCGCGGCGGTTATATCGGCAGGGACGTTCGAAGTCGATAGGGGCGCAAGCCCCAAAAACCGCCCCCGAACTGCCATCCGGCCGGGCGCTCCGCGATGCGCACCGAAAACGCGAACCGCCCAACGCCGGGCTTCCATTTCGACTTCAGCCAGCACCCCAATGCTCCGAGCAGCCGGCCGATCAAGCGTCAGGCACGAAAGGCAAGTCGGACCGCTCCCCAATGATGTCCCTGAACCTTAATGGGAACGTCGATCTCCTTTAAGGTGACAACGACACCGTCTCCCATTTCCCGATCATAGGTTTGCAGCAAGAACTCTCGGGACGTGCGAGCGGCACTTAGTCCAGCCCGGTCGTTGAAGATGCGCCGGTTGCGGCAGTTCGCGGTGTTCCAAACCGGATCGTCCGGCCGTTGCTTCTGAGAGAATTTGTTGTTGTGCGTTGCCAAATATCCATTCCGGTCGACGGCGGCGCAGAACACCACGCGCGGATCAAGATCCAGCATCGGCTCCTGCACCGCCGGGAGAACACGGTCACAAATTTCCACGAAGTCGGTCAGATGTTGGACCGGATTGGTGTTCGGAATTTTCCGATAGTTCGAATCGAACAATGCGTCGTTCGAAACATGACCCTTCGCAACGGCTGCCTCAAATATTTGAGCTATTTGGGCCGAAGCATTCTTCGCCGCTGAAATGAACTTCTGGTCGACTTCTGCAACAGACCGGATGAAGGATGCGAGATGCCGCCTGGTTTCATCAGACATATTTGCGAATTGCAGATGAATCCCGGACGCGCTCTTGGCGATCACACCGCTCTCGATGCTGCCTATTTTCTCAATGTCGATCACGACCGTTCCACGTTCGGCAATGGCCGCGTCCGAATCGTTGGCTCGGAACAGCAATCCTCCGGACGAAATGTCGACGATATTTCCTTCCAAGACACTGCCGCCGCATTTCAACGTTCCGGACAGTTTGACGGGGATTCGATGCTCGACTGAGCGACGATCACCGGCGGCGGACAATCGCAGCGAGACGATCAGATTGGCCCGCAGATTGCTGACCCTCCTGTCTGTATTGGCAATCATCGTCGATACGGCTCGGCTCTGGGCCTCCACTTGCGACGCATGACTGGAGATGCCAGCCATGCTCGACGCCACGGAATTGACGCCAGATGAAGCTTCCGAAAGGCTGCGCGCAACTTCCTGCAAGGTTGCTTCCTGCTCCGCGGCGGCACCGGCCATCCCGGCACTGACTTGATTGATCTCACGCACCGCAGCTCCGATTTTGTTGAGGGCATCCACGCTCTGCCCCGTCGCACTGCAGATTTGCTTGACACGTTCGCCGATATCGATAGCGGCGTCGCTGCTCTTGCGCGCAAGCGCCTTCACCTCAGTCGCAACTACCGCAAAACCCCTGCCTGCTTCACCGGCACGGGCCGCTTCAATCGTCGCATTGAGGGCAAGAAGATTGGTTTGCGCCGCGACTTCCGAGATCAAGCTGACGACGACACCAATTTGCTCCGCCGAGGCGCTAAGAGCAGAAATTGTTGTTCCTGCCTGATCGACCTCTGCGACAGCCTTTTGCGAAGCGTCGGCAGACTGAACGGCGCTTCTTGCGATCTCGCGGCCAGTCGTAGACAGCTCTTCCGTAGCCGCCGAGATGCTAGTGACATTCTGGCTGGCCTGCTCGGCTGCCGCTGCGACCGTGAGGGCTTCATTGGCGATAGCGCGGCCATCGGCAACCGCGCGTTCGCCGATTTTCACCGCTTCCTGACTATGCTGGAGCACGTCGACCACCGTACTTTCGACGTCGCACTCGAGCGTTTCGCACATTTCAAGAAGGGTCGTTGCCGCCTCCTTTTCGCTGCCGGCGCGCAACTCCACGAGTTCGCTATCCTGCTTGCGTTGGGCCAGTAGCTTCTCCTTGAAATTCGAAAGCGCACCCGCCAGAACGCCAATCTCGTCTCGCCGAGACAAGCCGCGAACTTCCGTTTCCAAAGTCCCCTCGGCAACGCTGGACACCGCCGAGATAATTTCGGTTAACGGCTTGACGATGCTGCGCCGGATTACGACAATCGCCAACGCTATCCCTGCTGCCACGCCGACCAGACAAAGTCCGATCAACTGCAGCAAGCGATCCCGGTAAAAGTCTTCGAGATCGCGACCAAGCTGCGAAATCCTCAAGCTGCTTTCCTCGACAAGACTCCTGAGCGCCTTGTTCAGCTGGATGCGGTTTGACCGATTGGCGTCATTGTCGCCATAAGACCTTGCTTCCTGCAGATTTGCGTTCCGAGCAATGCGGACGAGTTCGGTCCGAAACCGAACGAATTCTTCCACCTTGTTCGCGGCCTCGGCGAACTTATCGCGCTCCGCGGCGCGCGCGATCGCAAGCCACTCTGCGGCTCTTTGCTGCAAGGCAGTGAGCGACTTCAATAACCCGGGCGCGAATTTCTCCGCTTCGTCCTTGTCAGCTGACATGTAGATTCCACGGGAATCCATCACGACCGCCGTTACGAGCTTATCGATTTGTTCGCCCAGCAGGGCGCGTGCGGACGCCTGGGTCATCGCCGCGACCTGATTGTGATAGGACCGAATAGCGGAGACGCCAATCCCGGTCGCGAGCAGCGCGACCGCAGCCAGGACCGCGACGATACCAAGGATTTTGGTTTGAATTCCGCTTCCGCGAATCATTCCGCGCGCCGCTTGGTTTGAAGTAGCAGCCAATGACGGAGGCGAATTGGCGGAGAGAGCCAGATTTGTCGGACTCACTTGATGACCTCGGCGGCTTAATCGGCAAAATCGTCCATGCGCCGCTGCGAACAAATCGGCAAAGGCATTATGCATGTCACACTTAATGATTGTCTTATGAGGGCGTTGAGCACCGCCAGCGGGTTGGCTTTTCGTCGATGACGATGCGTTTTTGGCGCGCCAATATTGTCCGTAGTTCTACGGACCGTGACGGCGAAGGTGGTGATTTGCTCGGCGATGCACCGCCTGGATTGGCAAGGAAAACGCGGTCCGCAAAATTGGCGCGGAAAACGCGGTCTCCCAAGAGTTGGTTAGCCGCCCCAGCGGGACAGAAAACCGCGCCAGCCGCCGGCTTGCGCTTTCGGCGGCCCGATTTGTTCCGCGAATTCGTCGGCAAGCGCTTCCTCGTCGATCCCGGGATCGTCGGGGGCGCGGATGATCGGGATCACCACCGGGATCGGCGTCGCGCTCGCCTTGGAAAGATCGGCGCGGGCGCGGAACAAGGGCGCTGGCGTGACGGGCGGCAATTCCGACGGCCGGGGGGACGGTTCGCCTGGCGCTGCCGGCGCAGGCGCGATTGCGACCGCGGGCGGAGCGTTGTCTTGCGCCGCAGGTTGCGGCGTCGGCTCCGGCGATGGCTCGGCCGGACTTTCACTTGCGCCTGCGAGATGTGGCGCCGGCGGCGCCAACATCGCTTCCTCGAACGCAGAAGATTTCGATCGTGGCAGCCTTGTCCGAAGGCAGCGAGGCGACCGGCGTCTGCCATTGAAATGCGTCGAGCCGCCCGGATACCGGCGATACCGGTCTCCAGGTGTCGGAAACATAGCCATCCGCGGTCCAGACCGGATCGTGCAGCGCCCGCACTGCGCGCAAGGTCCAGGCCCGCGCCCGCCCGCTGTCGCCATGTTCGGTGCGTTCGATCTCCGCCATCAGCATGGCGACCCGCTGCGTCGGCCGCTCGACAAACGGCGCCAATGCGGCGCGGGCGCGGGCGAATTCCGCGGCATCGATCGCGGCGCGGGCCACCGCGAGCGCGCCCTCGATATGGCCGGCCGCCTTGGCGGCGAGCGTCTCGACCCGCACCAGCCGCTGGCGAGCGGAATCGCCCAACCTCACATGAGCGTAAGCGTCCGCGAGATCGGGATGCGGTTGCTTAAGCCAGGCCGTCTCGACAATGCGCATCGCGCGCCGCACCTGGTGCGCCTCGCTCTCATATTTCGCTGCGAGCGCCGCCGCCGGCACCAGGGTCGGCGCCAGCTTGACCGCTTCCATCGCGCTGTTGCGCGACAGGTCGCGATCGACATTTTCCAACTCCAGCGCGCGCGCCGTCAAGAGCACGCCGCGCTGACGCCGATAGGTGGCCTTGTCGATCAGCCCCGCCGACTGATTATTGTCCAGAATGCTCAGCGCGCCGTTCCAGTCGCCCTTGGCGCAGCAAAATCCAAGCACCGCATGCGACGCCCAGGACGATGACGGCGCGAGCTTTAGCGCTTCCTCCGCGACCATGACGGCGGCGACCGCATCGTCGGCGCGCTGAGCCTCGATGAACAGGCCGCGCAGGCCGAGCAGCCGGGTGTCCTCGCGCGCGGCCATGGCGCGGAAGGCGCGTTGGGCGCCTTCGCGGTCGCCGTCGAGCTGCGCCGATTGCGCGTGCAGCAACAGCGCCAGCGGATCGTTCCCCGCATGCCGCCGCGCGACGTCGGCGTGCTGGCGGGCCGCCGCCGCATCGCCATGGCCGATCGCGAGCAAACCTTCCGTGATGGCAAGCCGGCCGCGCGCATGACGGCGGTCGCGCCGGGAACGGCGGATCCGCTTCGGCGTGCGCCAAAGTGCTGCGACGACCGACCAGCCAAGCATCGCCGCGACGATGACGGTACCGAGCGCCAGCGCGAATATCGGCAGCGTGGTCGCAACACGCCAGCCGGCCCATGACAGCGTGACGTCGCCGGTCTGGTCGGCCACCCATGCCGCACCCGCCGCGGCGAGCGCGATCAACAACAAAAACAAAACAATCCGGATCATGAAAATCCTATTGCCAAATCCTATTGACCGGGCCTGGCGAGCACGGTCATGGCATCGGCCGCAAACTGGCGCGAGGCAGCAAGCGCGGCATCGCGCGCATCGGCCTTGTCGAGCCAGGCTTGCGCGGGCGCGCGATCGGTTGCCGAAAGCGTGTTCAATTCGCGCCGCGCCTCGGCAAAATCGTTGCGCAGCGCCGCCGCCGTGGCCCGCGCGACAATGGCGCTGCGATCATTGCCGGTCGCATCGGTGCGCTCGATGCGAACCAGCTTCGACGCGCCGGCCTGCAGGCGGTCGATGATGCCGGAGCCGGAGCTCGAACTTTCCGCCGGCGGCGACAGTTTCGGCACCAGCGTCAACAGTTCGCGGCTGAGCAACGGCGCGTTCGGCACGCCGGTTGCCGCAAAAGCATCGAGCGGCTTCAGCGCGTCCGGATTGGGGCTAAGCGATTTTGCTGTCGCGATTAACGCCGGGAAGGGATGGCCCTGCTGAACCGCGACATCGAGCAGGGCGGCGGCGATCACGCGGCGCAGCGGCAAATCGTCCGCGGGCTTGTTTTCGGCGATCCTCTCGCCGGCGCGCGCGATCTCCGCGCTTTGATTGCGGCTTGAGCGCTCGAGCTGGCTGATGCGCTCGTTGAGCGCGGACAGGTCCGGCGCCGCGACGGATTCGCCGGAAGCAGATTTCGCGTTGTTGGCTTCGGCCGAAAGCTTCTCCGACTGCGCGCGAAGGCTCGCCAGATCGCCGCGCAACGCGGTCAGCGATTTTTCCAGCGCGTCGACGCGGGCGGCAGCGGCGGCATCCGTGACCTGCTTGCCGGCCTTCTGCTCGAGGCCGGCGACGCGCGCGGTGAGATCGTCGATCGCGGACGCATTGATTTGCGGGACACTCGGCGCGACCTGAACCGCGGGCCAGCCCAGCATCCAGCCGACCGTAATCACCAGCGCCGCCGCGACCGCGCCGGAAAACGGCGCGATCACCCACGGAGAAATGGGACGAGTGGCCGGCGAGACAGCAGCCGACGCTCCGTCAGTTCTTGCCTCGGAAGGTGCTCCATCAGGCGAACTTGGCGGCGCCTGTTCCGGCCGGGCGTCGCCGGCCGCATTCCTGATATCGCCGGTCACGTCGGTCGCCTTGAGATCGATGGTGGGCGGGGCGCGCCTGGCGCGGCCCGGATCCGGCGGCGAACCAATATCTTCCGGCCTGTCATCGACCATCGCGGCGGTTCCCTGATTAATGAGCGCATGAGCGGATTCGGCTGGTCGTCTTACGCCAATCCGGGCCGCAAAGCACGGGTTAGCGATCCAAACAAGGCATTTTCATCCGGCGTCGCCGCCACCATCAGTTGCGCGGCGCCGGCATCCCGAAGCACCGCGGCGACCGTGGCGGAAATGCAGCAATGCGGGATTGCCAGCGCCGAAATCTCGACGCCGTCGGCGCGCACCGCATCCATGAACGCGTGCGCGCTGCGCCGGGAATAGTGCAGCACCGCCTCGACCGCGTTGGCGGTGAAAGCATCGCAGGCCGCGCGCGGCAGAGAGGTGACCGGGATCATCCGGTAGGTCGTCTGCGTCACGACGGAAAAGCCGCGTTCGCCCAGTTCGCCGGCGAGATCGCGGGAGAGATCCGCGCCGGCGAGATAGAGCAGTACGGCCGCCTTCTTCAGTAGCTTGGCCCGCACGCTTTCGAGCACGAGATCGCGCAAGCCCGCGGCATCGCCTTTGGCCGCAATCACCTGGCCGAAGCCGGCTTTGACCGCGGCGGACGCGGTATGCTCGCCGACCGCAAACAGCGGCAGCTTGCGGACGCGGCTTGCTGCAAGCTGCCGCTCGATCGCGCGGAGCGCGTTGGCCGACGTAGCGATGACGGCGCCATAGTCAGCTTCCGCATCGTCGGCGAACGCCAGCGGCTCGAACCGCAGCATCGGCGCCAGCAACACCTCAAACCCCCGGGCGCGCAGGGCTTCCGCCGTGGCCTCGCCGTCAGGATCCGGGCGGGTGACGAGAACAGCCATGCTTTCACGCTTCCGCCGACAGGGTTTCCGCACCAACGGGCGATTGCACGTTAAGACCTCATGATGCTACCGGAGGAAGAAGGAAAAACGCTGATTTCACCGATAACGCAAGGGCTCAAATTGGATACCGAAAAGCGAATTCTGGTGCTGGGGATCGAGACCACCTGCGATGAGACCGCAGCCGCCGTGGTCGAGCGCCAGGGCGACGGGTCGGGGCGGACCTTGTCCAACGTGGTGCACTCGCAGACCGAGGAGCACGCGCGCTTCGGCGGCGTGGTGCCGGAGATCGCGGCACGTGCCCATGTCGAACTGCTCGACGGCATCGTCGATCGCGCCATGAAGGACGCCGGCGTTAAATATACGCAGTTGTCGGCGGTGGCCGCCGCCGCCGGCCCCGGCCTGATCGGCGGCGTCATCGTCGGTCTTACCACCGCAAAGGCGATCGCGATGGTCCATGACACACCGCTGATCGCGGTGAACCATCTCGAGGCCCATGCGCTGACGCCGCGGCTGACCTGCGCGCTGGCGTTTCCCTATTGCCTGTTTCTCGCCTCCGGCGGCCACACCCAGATCGTCGCCGTCCTCGGTGTCGGCGACTATGTGCGGCTTGGCACCACCGTCGATGACGCCATGGGGGAAGCCTTCGACAAGGTGGCGAAAATGCTCGCTTTGCCCTATCCGGGCGGGCCGGAGGTCGAGCGCGCCGCGCGCGGCGGCGACCCCGCGCGCTTCGCCTTTCCGCGGCCGATGCTTGGGCGCGCCGATGCCAATTTTTCGCTATCGGGATTGAAGACCGCCGTCCGCAACGAGGCGAGCCGGCTGATGCCCTTGGAGCCAAAAGATATCAGCGATCTCTGCGCGGGCTTTCAGGCCGCGGTGCTGGAATCCACCGCGGATCGTTTGAATGTCGGCCTCAAATTGTTTCACGAGCAGTTCGGCGCGCCCCGCGCCCTGGTCGCGGCCGGCGGCGTCGCCGCCAATCAGGCGATCCGCGGCGCCTTGCAGGATGTCGCCGCCAAGGCAGAGACCACGTTGATCATTCCGCCGCCCGCGCTTTGTACCGACAATGGCGCGATGATCGCCTGGGCCGGTGCGGAGCGGCTCTGGGTCGGGCTAATCGACGCGATGGACGCAGCCCCCCGCGCGCGCTGGCTGCTCGACGCCAATGCCACCGCCCCGGCAGGTTTTGCGAATACGCGTGCGGGATTTTGACCGATGGCCTCGTTCAACTCAGTGGCTGTGATCGGCGCCGGCCAATGGGGCACGGCGCTGGCTGGCGTCGCCGCACGCGCCGGGCGCACCGTCACGCTCTATGCGCGAAACGCCACGCGCGCGGCGCAGATCGAGGCGACGCGCGAGAACCCCAAGCTGGCCGGCGTTCGGCTGGCGTCGGGCATCGCCGTCACGCACGACCTCGCGCTCGCTGCGGCCGCGGACATCCTTCTCATCGCAACGCCCGCGCAAAACCTGCGCGAGGCCGTGGTCGCGCTGGCGCCCCATATCGGAAAAGCAAAATCCGTGATCGCCTGCGCCAAGGGCATCGAGCGCGGCAGCCACCAGTTCATGACCGAGGTGATCGCGCAGGCCGCACCCGAGGCGATCGCTGCGATCCTGTCGGGGCCGAGCTTTGCCGACGATGTGGCGCGCGGTCTCCCCACAGCAGTGACGCTGGCGGCAAAGGATGAAGCGCTCGCGGGCAGTCTGGTGCAGGCGCTGGGCTCGGCGACCTTCCGGCCCTATCACACCATGGACGTCCGCGGCGTCGAGATCGGCGGCGCGGCAAAAAACGTGCTGGCGATCGCGGCCGGCATCGTTGCGGGGCGGAAACTGGGCGCGTCCGCGCTGGCCGCATTGACCACGCGCGGTTTTTCCGAGTTGGCGCGGTTGGGGCGAGCCTGCGGCGCGCGCGCCGAGACCATGATGGGCCTTTCGGGGCTAGGCGATCTGATCCTGACCTGCTCCGGCCCGCAGTCGCGCAATTTCGCGCTGGGTTTGGCGCTCGGACGCGGCGAGCCGCGGCAGAGCGACAAACTTGCCGAAGGGGAATTCACCGCACCGGTGCTGATTGAACTGGCGGCTTCGCAACATGTCGATATGCCGGTATCACAGGCGGTGGCAGCGATCTTGAGCGGCGCGGTGACGATCGATGCGGCGATCGAAGGCCTCTTGACGCGCCCGTTCAGGGCGGAGGAATGACGGGGGTTACGCAAGAACGAATTTAGCCAGATCGCCGAGGCCGGGGCCGACGCCGTCCGGAACCATGCCAAGCTCCTCGGCCGGCGCATTCACCCGATTGACCCAAAAGGTAGGGTAGCCGAACCATTTGGCGCCCGTGACGTCCCATCCGGCGAAGGCGGCAAAAGCGATTTCTTCTTTTCCAGTTTGAACGCTTCGATACCCATTTGATAGGCGCGCGGATCGGGCTTGAACGCCCCGACCCTGTCGGTGCTGAGATGGCTTTCAAAAACTCCTTCCAGTCCTGAATTCTTCACCGCGGCGTCCAGCATCGCGTCGGTCAGGTTGGAAAGGAACGCCATGCGGATGGCGGCGGCCTTGAGTTCTTGCAAGGCCGGCGCAACATCGGGCCAGGCCTTCAGGGCGAGATGGGTCTGCATCAATTGATCGCGCTTGTCCGCGGGCAGATCGATCCCGAGCGCCTTGGCCGCAAACACCAGCGACTCCTCCGTCACCTGCCAGAAATCGGCGTAGCGGCCGCCGAGCGTCCGAGGCCAGGTGTACTCGAATTGCCGGGTGCGCCAGGCATCGCCCAACTGCCGCCCCTTGCCCGGAAAAATTTCTTCCAGCCTGGCGACGACGGGGCGCGGGTCGATAATTGGAAAGCCGTCGAAGGCGACCGCCTTGATTTTCATTTTCACACTATCGGCCGCCAGCCCATGATCGGCCGGTGCCGCCGCGGCAAACGCACCACCTGCGGCCAGCGCTGCAAACTTCCGGCGGCTCACGAACATGACGGTTTCCTTGCTTGCAATATGGCGCGGCTTGGCCCTTGACGGCGCTTATATCTGCGTCTTGGTATTGGTGGTGTAACAAGCACGAGATGGGTCGCCATGAACTACTGGCTGGTGAAATCCGAACCTTCGAGCTGGTCGTGGGACCAGCAGGTCGCCAAGGGAGCCAAGGGCGAGGCCTGGACCGGCGTGCGCAATTTCACCGCCAGGCAGAATCTCGTGAACATGAAGAAGGGCGACCGCGTCTTCTTCTATCACTCCAACGAGGGCAAGGAGATCGTCGGCATCGCCGAAGTCATCAAGGAGGCCTATCCCGATCCGACCGACAAGACCGGCAAGTTTGTCTGCGTCGACATCAGGGCAGACAAGCCCTTGAAGACGCCGGTCACGATGGCCGCGATCAAGGCCGACAAGAAATTGGCCGCCATGGCGCTGGTGAAATATTCGCGCCTCTCCGTGCAGCCGGTGACGGCGGACGAATGGAAGATGGTCTGCAAGATGGGCGGGCTTTGACCGTCAAGCCAGAAGCGCCCGCGGATCTACAATCGGCAAAAATCAAGTCGAACTCAAATCGCTTGCCGCAAGTCCCATTTGCGCGGCGTAAACGACACTTGGTTGTTGGGACGATCCATGACGAACCGCCATTGGTCGATGATATCGCGTCCCAGCAACGACGGGAATCGATGGTTGTGCGTCGTCGGGGCCGAAATCTCGATCGGCAGAAGATACGAATAGATATAACGGTGATCGGAAAACGATAGAATTGCCTGTTCGTTAAATCCCTTTGCCGGGCCGCCAATACCTTCGCTCACGACCGGATTTTTGAGTGTCGCAAAATTCACGCCGAGCCTTCGGCTGTCGGCGGGCATACACACGGTGCCGTCCGCACCAGTATCGACCAGGAACGACACCAATCCTTTCAAGGACAGGCGCGGGATCGAAACTCTGGCTTCAAGATAAGGCGCACCGGAGGTGTTTCCGAACCTGCCCTCCAACATGGGATCTACAGGGTCAGCTTTCGGCCACTGACATCGATATATCGAATGATGGCGTCGCTCGGAGAAAGGCCCTGCTTCTTCAACCGGGAAATAAGTGCGGTGAACGATTTTCCGGTTGCACGAACATTCCCATCGTAGATGCCCACCCACTGCTTTGGATGGGTATCGACGAGACGCGAATGATTTGAAGAAAGCACCCTCGCGGCCCGCGAATATGCGCGCAGTTCGCGATCGATCTGCTTAGGCGTCGCCTGCAGATGGGAAGCAAGGGTCTTTTTGGACAGTTTTGGCAACCTCATTCTCCCGCGCAAACCGCTAGGGAAGATATATGCATTATACAGCGGAGTGCAAAATTCCCCTGACTATCCGTGCCCGTCGGGTTACTTTGTCGCAGGCGTCGCGCTTGCGCCGTCGGACAAATCAGTGGCTTTAGTTCGCGCCATCCCGCCCTCTCGAGAGGGGCGTATCGCGATCGTCACGAAACGTGGGGCGGGGATGCGATGGACGCGGAGGTGCCGTTGACGAGTGGCGCTGAAGCGGACGGCAAAGGCGTGTGGTCCTGATCCCCGAATGACGGTCAGGCTGTTTGAAAATGTGAAATCGGAAAGTGCCGACTCCAAGGTCGTTATTGCCGGGCTTGACCCGACAATCCATCCTGTTGCGAGAAGTATTTTTTCAGGTGGATGCCCGGATCAAGTCCGGGCATGACGAGTTTTTACGCCGCCGCCGCCGTCACCACCTGCGCCAGAAGCGCCTCGCGCTTCGATTGCGAGCGATAGCCCTTCATGGTCGCCGCGAAACGCTCCAGGATGCCGTCCTCGAACGCGGTGACGATGGTATCGTGGACGTAACTCTTGCGGCATATCGCCGGCGTATTGGACAATTCATCGGCCGCCGCGCGCACCGCGTCGAGCACCTGCTTCTTGCGGCCGCGGGCGCTCGCCGCCGGCGAAATCCGCGACAGCGATTCCAGGACCACGGCGGACGCCATCAGGGTGCGGAAATCCTTCAGCGAAATCTTGATGCCGGCGATCTCGCGCAAAAACGCGTTCACCGTGGTGGTTGAGACCGCCCGCACGGTGCCGGATCCATCGCGATACTGGAACATGCGCTTGCCCGGCACCGTGCGCAGCACGCGAACCGCGCGCACCAGCTTGGCCGCATCGCATTCCTTGCGCACCGCCTTGCCGCCCTTGGCCTTGAAAGTCAGCACCACGCAATCGTCTTCCAGCGTGACGTTGGACTTGTGCAGCGTGGTGGCACCACGGGTGCCGTTGAGGCGCGCATAGGATTCATTGCCGGGACGGATCGCGGTGCGCGCAATCAGTTCGATCACGGCGGCCAGCGCGAATTCCCGCGTGGGCTCGTCGCCGGACAGATGCATCGAGACGTTGCGGCGAATCTTTGGCAATGCGGCGACCAGCTTGGCCAGCCGATGCGCCTTGCGATGCTCGCGGACCTTTTCCCAATCGGCGTGATAGCGGTATTGCAGCCGGCCGGCGGCGTCGCGGCCGACCGCCTGCAAATGCGAATTCGGATCGGGCGAGTAACGCACTTGCTGATAGGCCGGCGGCACCGCCATCGCATTCAGCCGCCGGACGGTGCCGGCGTGGCGGATCGCCGTGCCGTTGGCGCGGACGAAGGAATAGCTCTTGCCCCGCTTGATGCGGCGGATAGTCAATTCGTTCTGGTCGCCGAGCTTGAGGCCGACTTCCTGGGCGAGCGCCTCGACGGAAGTCTTGCCGTTGAGCTCGGGTTTTGCCGCGGGCGCCTTATTTGCCGCAGACGCCTTGGGCGCCTCCTTGGGCAACTGGCCGAGCGCTTCCGCCAGAGCCACGGTAGGATCGGCGGAAACGGGCCGCGTAGCCTCGAGATTCTGCTGATCCGTCATGGTCCTAGACGCCTTGCTCCGTGTCGTCTCGCGGCAATGCCAATTCCCGGGGCATCGTTCCCGCAGGAGCCTTCCGGCCCGGGCAGGCGATTTAGGGGGTAACGGAGGCCATTGCGAGTCCCAAATCATCCAACAATGGTGTTAAAATACCATTTATGGAAGCCATTCACGCGATATCGTTGATTTCGCGCTTCGGCCAAACGCGAAAGTGATCGCGCGGACGGCTCGCCGGCCAGCCCGAGGGCTGAGCCAACCAAGGTCCAAGCCGCTTCCGCCTTGTCGGCGCGCGGCCCCGCGACGCATACTCGCGCCAACAATCAAGACAGTTGCCGCGATCCGCGCGTAGGGTGGCGCAGTTAGGTGGAGGGGATGATGTCCGAGAAGATTTACGACGTATCTGCGGATTGGGCGAAGCGCGCCTGGGTCGATGACGCAAAATACCAGGAGATGTATGCCCGCTCGGTCGCAGATCCCAAAGGCTTCTGGGCCGAACACGGCAAACGCGTCGACTGGATGAAGCCTTTCACCAAGGTCGAGAACGTTTCGTTCGCGGCCGGCAACATCTCGATCAAATGGTTCGAGGACGGCGTCCTCAACGTCGCCTGGAACTGCATCGACCGGCATCTTGCCAAGCGCGGCGACCAGACCGCGATCATCTGGGAGGGCGACGATCCCTCCCAGTCGAAACACATCACCTATCGCCAGTTGCACGACGAGGTCTGCCGGATGGCCAACATCCTGCGCACCCGCAACGTCAAGAGGGGCGACCGCGTCACCATCTATCTTCCGATGATTCCGGAAGCCGCCTACGCGATGCTGGCCTGCGCGCGGATCGGCGCCATCCATTCCGTGGTGTTCGCCGGCTTCTCGCCCGACAGCCTCGCCCAGCGCATCACCGATTGTAAGTCCAAGGTGGTCATCACCGCCGATGAAGGATTGCGCGGCGGCAAGAAGGTGCCGCTGAAGGCCAATGTCGATGCCGCGATCGCCAAGTCCGGCGGCGTCGACTGGGTAATTGTGGTCAAGCGCACGGGAGCCGCCGTCGACATGAGCCCGTCGCGCGATCTCTGGTACCACGACGCGGCCAAGATGGTTACGACGGAGTGCCCGGCCGAGCACATGCACGCGGAAGACCCGCTGTTCATCCTTTACACGTCAGGCTCGACCGGCCAGCCCAAGGGCGTGCTGCACACCTCGGGCGGCTATCTGGTGTTTGCGGCGATGACGCATCAATATGTGTTCGACTATCACGACGGCGACGTCTACTGGTGCACCGCCGACGTCGGCTGGGTCACCGGCCACAGCTACATCCTCTATGGACCGCTCGCGAACGGCGCGACCACGCTGATGTTCGAGGGCGTGCCGAATTATCCCGACAATTCGCGGTTCTGGAGCGTCGTCGACAAGCACAAGGTCAACACCTTCTATACCGCCCCGACCGCGATCCGCGCGCTGATGCAAGGCGGCGACGAGCCGGTGAAAAAGACATCGCGCAAGACTTTGCGGCTGCTCGGCTCGGTCGGCGAGCCGATCAATCCGGAAGCCTGGGAATGGTATCATCGCGTGGTCGGCGACGAGCGCTGCCCGATCGTCGATACCTGGTGGCAGACCGAGACCGGCGGCATCCTGATCACGCCGCTGCCGGGCGCGACAAAACTCAAGCCGGGTTCGGCGACGCGGCCGTTCTTCGGCGTGGTGCCCGAGATCGTCGATGCCGACGGCAAGGTGCTGGAGGGCGAAGCTACCGGCAATCTCTGCATTGCCAAATCCTGGCCGGGCATGATGCGCACCGTCTACGGCGATCACGCCCGCTTCGAGCAGACCTATTTCTCGACCTACAAGGGCAAGTATTTCACCGGCGACGGCTGCCGCAGGGACGCCGACGGCTATTACTGGATCACCGGCCGCGTCGATGACGTGATCAACGTTTCCGGTCATCGCATGGGCACCGCCGAGGTCGAGAGCTCGCTGGTCGCCCATGAAGCGGTCTCGGAAGCCGCCGTGGTCGGCTATCCCCACGACATCAAGGGCCAGGGCATCTATGCCTATGTCACACTGATGACCGGCAAGGAGCCGACCGAGGCGCTGCGCAAGGAGCTGGTGGCCTGGGTGCGCAAGGACATCGGCCCGATCGCCTCGCCCGATCTGATCCAGTTCGCGCCGGGCCTGCCAAAAACCCGCTCCGGCAAGATCATGCGGCGCATCCTGCGCAAGATCGCGGAAGACGAGCCGTCAAGCCTCGGCGATACCTCGACGCTGGCCGATCCGGCAGTGGTCGACGATCTCGTGCAGAATCGCCAGAACAAGAAGGGGGCGTCGGCGTGAGCGCTGGCGCTACCGCCCGCGGGTAACAAGAAGCCGTACAAGCGCCTGCCTCCTGGCATCTTGCGATCACGCTAATGTCAGCGACTATGGCGCCTGTGCGGCCTTTTTCCGGCGAGTGTTGTTTCCAAGTCATTTACTTTGTTTCCGACATTTTCTCTATCTCCGCCTGAGCTTGCGTGAGTCCGACGGGCCGCGTGGGCAACCGAGGCAAAAGCGGAAAGAAAGCGGAGAGAGAATGTCGATGAGGATTGCGGTGGCGCTGGCAGCCACCATCGGGGCGGGATGGCCGATGACTGAGCGGGCCCAGGCGCGCCCGGAAATGGTCGGTGTTCATGGCGACTATTCGCCGGGCACGATCGTGGTCAAGACCAACGAGCGCCGGCTTTATTTCATTCTCGATCAGGGTCACGCGATGCGTTACCCGGTCGGCGTCGGCAAATCGGGCAAGCAATGGGCGGGCACCACCCAAATCGACGGCAAATACCGCAATCCGGCGTGGTCGCCGCCGAGGGAAGTCAAGCACGACAAGCCGAACATCCCGGATGTCATTCCCGGCGGCTCGCCGCACAACCCGATGGGCGTTGCGGCGATGACCTTGGCCGGCGGCGAATACGCCATCCACGGCACCAATATGCCGGGTTCGGTCGGCGGCTTCGTCTCTTACGGCTGCATCCGCATGCTGAACACCGATATTTCCGATCTGTACCAGCGCGTTTCGGTCGGCACCACGGTAGTGGTGACGCGCTGATTACCATTCGTCATTCCGGGATGACGGGCAATTCGGCGCCGCGTTTTCGCCTTCGAAGATCCGCTCAGAAATCCGAGGCGATGCCCTTGTTCTCCCAGTCGCCGTAACGCGTGGGTTCGGGACCCTTCGGACCCTGAAATTCCTTTGCCATCGGCCTGGCGCCGGCGTCCGCGGCCTTCCGGCGCGCTTCGGCTTCGGCAAGCGCGCGTTGCGCCGCCGGCGTCGGCGGCCTGCGTTCTCCTAGCGGTAAATCCGATACCCGGCGTAAAGCGGCATCCGTCATGCCCAACCTCCACTCGAGGCTTCGTCAATTACATCATGTCGCGAAGCTGGAATCGGAAGGGGGCAATTCTTATATTTGGCATATTCCCATGCCAACGGTGCGTTTCCTCACTGATGGCATGAGCACCAAACACGACGCTCTCCGATCTCTCCGAGATGTTCCCGCTCCATGCCTGCTCGACGATTCGCACGGCCATCCGAGGTGCCCGGTCTCGCGGCGCGCCGCATCGCGGCGGACATTCTCGACGGCGTGCTGCACAAGCATCGCACGCTTGACGACCAGCTCGACGGCACCGGCGCGCATCCCGCGCTGAAGACGCTGGCCGATCGCGACCGCGCCTTGATGCGGCGGCTGGTCGCAACAATTCTGCGCCGGCTCGGCACGCTCGGCCATGTGCTGTCGCGGCTGCTCGATCGCGGCATTCCGACCGATGCGCCACGCGCGCAAAGCGCGCTTCTGATTGGTGCTGCCCAAATTCTCTGGATGGATGTGCCTGATCACGCCGCGGTCGATCTGTCGGTGCGGCTGGTGCAGTCGGACCGGCGCGCGGCAAAATATGCCGGGCTCGTCAACGCGGTGCTGCGCCGTTGCGCGCGCGAGGGCGCAGGCCTGATCGGCGAGGCCAACTCGCAGACGCTCGACGTTCCGCCGTGGCTGCTCCAGCGCTGGATCGCAAACTATGGCGAGGTTACTGCAAGAAGGATGGCGCTTGCGATCAACCATGAACCGTCGCTCGATATCACCGTCAAATCCGATCCCGCGCAATGGGCGACGCGCCTGCACGGCGAAACGCTGCCGACCGAAACCGTTCGGACGCTGCTGCACGGTTCGGTGAGCATGCTGCCCGGCTTCAGCGAGGGCCAGTGGTGGGTACAGGACGCCGCCGCCGCGCTGCCCGCGCGCTTGTTCGGCGATCTCGCCGGCAAGACCATCGTCGATCTTTGCGCCGCACCGGGCGGCAAGACCGCGCAGCTCGCACATGGCGGCGCACGCGTCACCGCCGTCGACCGTTCGCCCGGCCGCGTGGCGCGGCTGCGCGACAATCTGGCGCGGCTTGCGCTGCACGCGGAGACGGTCGTCGCCGATGCCCTCGAATGGCATGGCGGAGATAGCGGCGAAGGTTTTGATGGGGTCCTGGTCGATGCGCCCTGCACCTCGACCGGCACGATACGCCGTCACCCCGATGTCGCCTGGCTGCGGCAGGAATCCGATTTCACGGCGCTGATGTCGTTGCAGCAACGCCTGCTGCAGAAGGCGGTGACGCTGCTCAAGCCCGGCGGAATGCTGGTCTATTGCACCTGTTCGCTGGAACCGGAAGAGGGCGAGCAGGCGATCGCGGCGCTGCTTGCCACCGAATCTGCGCTGCGACGCGCGCCGGTCGAGGCGAGCGAGGTTTCTGGCCTCGCCGAGATCGTCACCGCGGAGGGCGACCTGCGCACCCTGCCCTGCCATCTGCCGCACCAGGACCCACGCTTGGGCGGGCTCGACGGCTTTTACGCGGCAAGGTTGCTGCGACGGATTTGACAAAACTGCTCGCTGCGCTACGACGCCAATGTTACAAGTGGGACGTTGGTTTAAATCCTGATTTGGCAGCAGATTTTGGCGTTACCGCGCTGATTCGGGCGCTTTCAAG
Organism: uncultured Alphaproteobacteria bacterium; assembly: GCA_963769365.1. Lineage (GTDB taxonomy): Bacteria > Pseudomonadota > Alphaproteobacteria > Rhizobiales > Xanthobacteraceae > Bradyrhizobium. The sequence continues at coordinate 77,156 of CAVYLU010000006.1, forward strand.
AGGGTGTTTTGGCCCTGTTTCCGGATTAATAAGGATTCGCATAAGAATCCCTTCCCCTTCTCAAGGCAAGGCGTGTCGGTCGCTCAACGCAGACGCATTTCGACGCTGATCATGGGCCGCTTCGCGCGGAACTTGATCGCCCGCGCAAGCGGCGGCTCGTTGGCATTGTCGCGGCTGTGGCCGGGCCGCACCGATCGCCTGATCATCGCCCCGCACGACCTGCGCACCGCCGACGCCACCCGTGCCGCCGAAATCTATGCCGGTCGCTTCGTGTTCGCCGGCAAGATCGTGACCTGCCAAGGCCGCTCGATCTTCGATCTCGAGCCGCCATCGGAAGATTGGGAGGTAGCATTGCTCGGTTTCGGCTGGCTGCGCCATTTGCGCGCCGCCGACACCGCGTTGACCCGCGCCAATGCGCGTTCGCTGGTTGACGACTGGATTTCCAATCCAAGCCGCAAGCGCCCGGTCGCGCGCCGCGCCGACGTGCTGGCGCGCCGCGTGATCTCGCTGTTGTCGCAGGCGCCATTGGTGCTGGGTGACACCGACGGCAAGTTTTACCGCCGCTACTTGCGCGGACTGGCGCGCGAAATCCGCTATTTGCGCTACGCCATGGTCGACATCGCCGACGGCGTGCCGCGGCTGCAGATGCTGGTCGCGCTGTGCTACGCCTCGCTCTGCCTTGCCAACCAGGCGCGGCACATCCGCGGCGCGACGCGAAAGCTCGCGGACGAACTGCAGCGCCAGATCCTTCCCGACGGCGGACACATCTCGCGCAATCCCGGCGCCCTGATCGAACTCCTGATCGATCTGTTGCCGCTGCGGCAGACTTTCGCCGCCCGCAACATCGCGCCGCCGCCGGCGCTGTTGAACGCGATCGATCGCATGATGCCGATGCTCCGCTTCTTTCGTCACGGCGACGGCAGTTTCGCAATGTTCAACGGCATGAGCAGCACGCCCTCGGATTTGCTGGCGACGCTGCTCGCCTATGACGACGCCCACGGCGCGCCGATGGCGAGCATGCCGCACACCGGCTTCGAGCGCTTCGACGCCGACACGATGACCGTGATCATGGATACCGGTCCGCCGCCACCGCCGAACGTCAGCCAGGATGCCCATGCCGGCTGCCTCTCATTCGAATTTTCCTCGGGCCCGAGCCGCATCGTCATCAATTGCGGCATGCCCTCAACCGGACGCGACAATTGGCGCAGCTTTGCGCGCAGCACGGTGGCGCATTCGACCCTGACCTATCACGATACCTCGTCGTGCCAATTCGTCGAGCTGTCGGCGATGAAGCGGCTGCTGCAGGGTGCGCCTGTTGTCAGCGGCCCGGTCAATGTCGAGAGCTATCGCGAGGTCGTCGCCAATGGCGTGCTGCTGACCGCGTCGCACGATGGCTATGTGGCGCGATTCGGCTTGGTGCATCGCCGGGTGCTGATGGTCGCGCCCGACGGATCGCGGCTCGACGGCGAGGATACCTTGTCGCCAGCGCCGGGCGCCCGCATCAAGAAAGGCGAGAGCGATTATGCGCTGCGGTTTCACCTGCATCCTGCGGTGAAAGCGAGCCGGCTTTCCGACGGCCGCGGCGTCATGCTGGTGCTGCCGAACCGCGACGCCTGGACCTTCGAGGCGCTCGACGACAAAGTCGATCTGGAAGACAGCGTGTTTCTGGCCGGCAATGACGGGCCGCGGCGCACCGCCCAGATCGTGATCCGGCAGGATTCGCGCCACGCTCCCTCGATCCGATGGAGCTTTGCGCGATCGAGCGCATCGGCGGCAGCAGTGACGGCACGGCGCAGCGCGCCGCCCGAACCGGAACTGCCGCTGTAAAATTGTGGCCAATGCCAAACCTTGCGGCTGGCCGCGGTTCCGCGGCCGACAAAACCGTGCTACCCGGCGGGCCTCGTCATCTAGGACTGAAACATGACCGACCATCCCCGCCGCATCGCCCGCGCTCTGTTGTCCGTTTCCGACAAGACCGGATTGATCGAATTCGCCCGGGCACTCGCCGGCCACGGCATCGAGCTGGTCTCGACCGGCGGCACCGCGAAAGCGATTGCTGCCGCAGGGCTGAAGGTCAGGGACGTGTCGGAGCTGACCGGCTTTCCGGAAATGATGGATGGCCGGGTCAAGACGCTGCATCCGAAGGTGCATGGCGGGCTGCTTGCGATCCGCGGCAACAAGGAACATGCCGAGGCGATCAAGGCGCACGGCATCGCGCCGATCGATTTGCTGGTGGTCAATCTCTATCCGTTCGAGGCCACCGTCGACAACGGCTCAGGCTTCGAGGAGTGCATCGAGAATATCGATATCGGCGGTCCTGCAATGATCCGCGCCGCGGCGAAGAATCATGACGACGTCGCTGTGGTCGTCGAGTTGCAGGATTACCAAGCCCTGCTCGACGAACTCGCCGCCAACGATGGCGCGACGACGCTTAACCTGCGCCGCCGTCTCGCCGCCAAGGCCTATGCCCGCACCGCCGCCTATGACGCCGCGATCTCGAACTGGTTTGCAAAAGAGCTCAAGACCGGCGCGCCGGATTTCCGCGCCTTTGGTGGGCGCTTGATTCAGTCGTTGCGCTACGGCGAGAACCCGCATCAGAGCGCGGCGTTTTATGCGACGCCTGATAAGCGCCCGGGCGTTTCGACCGCGCGGCAATTGCAAGGCCGCGAACTATCCTACAACAATATCAACGACACCGATGCGGCCTATGAATGCATCGCCGAATTCGACCCAACTCGCACCGCGGCCTGCGTCATCGTCAAGCATGCCAACCCCTGCGGCGTCGCCGAGGGCGCCGATCTCCTCACCGCCTACCGCAGGGCCTTGGCCTGCAATTCGACCTCGGCCTATGGCGGCATCGTCGCGCTCAATCGGACGCTGGATGCGGAAACCGCGCGCGCGGTCACCGAAATCTTCACCGAAGTGATCATCGCGCCGGATGCGACCGAGGAAGCGATCGCGATCGTCGCGGCGCGGCGAAATCTGCGTCTGCTGCTGGCGGGCAGCTTGCCCGACCCGCGCGCAGCAGGCCTCACCGCCAAGACGGTCGCCGGCGGATTTTTGGTGCAGAGCCGCGACAACGCCGTGGTCGAGGACATGGCGCTGAAGGTTGCGACAAAACGCGCGCCGACCGAAGCGGAGTTGCGCGATTTGAGATTCGCCTTCCGCGTCGCCAAGCACGTCAAATCCAACACCATCATCTATGCCAGGGATCTCGCAACCGTCGGCATCGGCGCAGGACAAATGAGCAGGGTCGATTCCGCGCGGATCGCGGCGCGCAAAGCCCAGGACGCAGCAGCCGAGTTGAAGCTCGCGGAGCCGCTCACCAAAGGCTCGGTCGTCGCATCCGACGCTTTCTTTCCGTTCGCCGATGGCATGCTGGCCTGTATCGAAGCCGGCGCCACCGCGGTGATCCAGCCCGGCGGCTCGCTGCGCGACGACGAAGTGATCAAGGCCGCCGACGATCACGGCATTGCCATGGTGTTCACGGGCGTCCGGCATTTCCGGCATTGATAGCGGCTTGTCGTTGCCGGCTTGACCCGGCAAATCCATCTTCATAAGAAGTCTTTCGAAGCATGATGGATCCCCGGGTCAAGCCCGGGCATGACAGGGGAAATTCAATCCCTCACGCGTGCGAGCAGTGCGAGCCCAGCGACAAAGAACAGCACGATCGTGGCCATGCCGGCCTTCTGGCTGTCGGTCGCGGCCGTAACGATGCCGATCAACAGCGGCCCGATAAAGGAAGTGACCTTTCCGGTCAGCGCGAACAATCCAAAATATTGCGCGATGCGGTCCTTTGGCGCCATGCGAATGAGAAGCGTGCGTGATGCGGCCTGCAACGGTCCGCCGGCCGCGCCGATCAGACACCCCAGAAAGAGATACGCGCGTTCCGCCGCAGCGGCGAACAACGGCCCGTTCGGCTCAGGCGGGGCGACCTTGATGAACAGGACGTGCTCCTTGTCCACCAGGAGAATCGCGACGACCGACGCGAGCAGGATCGTCATGCTGGCCGCTATCACGCGTTTCGGTCCGAGCTTGTCGTCGAGCTTGCCGCCGAGCCAGGCGCCGAAGGTGCCGGCGACGGCCAGGATGATGCCGAAACTGCCGATCCGGATCGTGTCCCAGCCGAAGGTGCCGGCGGCATAGATGCCGCCGAAGGCAAACAGCGACACCAGGCCGTCGGTGTAGATCATGTTGGCGAGCAGGAATGCCGCAAGCGACTTCCGCTTCGGTAATTCGGCGAGCGTCTGCTTCAGCTCGATCAGCCCCTCGCGCACCGCGTCGCGCAACGGTCGCCGCGCAGGGTAATCCGGCGTCAGCAGAAACATCGGCAGCACAAAGATGATGAACCAGACGCCGGTCAAGGGACCCACGATGCGATCGCCCTGATGGGTGACAGGATCGAGCCCGAACAGCGGCTTCAATCCGAACAGCGTGAGCCCGCTCTCCGGATTGGTCGCGAGAAAGCCGAGTACCAGGATGAGGCTGAGGATGCCGCCGACATAGCCGGTCGCCCAGCCCGTGCCGGACAATCGACCGATCCGATCCGGCGGCACCAGCGTCGGCATCATCGCATTGTTGAAGACGGTGGCGAACTCGGCGCCGATGGTCGCAATCGAAAAGGCGAGCAACAAGGGTGGAATGACGCCGACGTCGCCGGGCTTGCCGATCCACATCAGCGAGGCACCGATCACCAGGAGCGCGCCAAAACCGGCGATCCACGGCTTGCGGCGGCCGCTGGCGTCCGCAATCGCCCCCAGTACCGGCGACATCAGCGCGATCATCATCCCGGAAGCCGCCGTGGCAAAGCCCCACAACGATTGTCCCGTCGCCGGATCCGGCGCCACATGGTTCGCGAAATAGGGCGCGAATACGAAGGTGGTGATCAGCGTAAAATAAGGCTGCGCCGCCCAATCGAAGAAAATCCAGCCGATAACGGCCCCACGCGAGGGATAAGTCTGCCGAACGGCGGTCTCGCCTGACTCCAATGCAGTCATCGCCATCAAAAATGTCCTTCAAGATCATGCCCACGCGTTTTGCCATTGCGAACCGCGACCCATATAGCATTGTCACGACGTTGAATTGGCCCGAACGCGCGGCGGAATTTTGATGATCTCGTTGATAGGCGCCCAGCGCAGAATAGTGGCGACAATCGCGCTGGTGTTTGCAGTTGTCGTGGCATTTGTCGCGCCGGCTGCCGCCCAGGACTATCGCAGCACCTACACGCCTGCCGCAGCCGACACCATTCGTTCCATTGTTGCCGAACACGGCATGGTGGTGACGCAGGAAAAAATATCGGCCCGCATCGGCGCCGACATCCTGAGGAAGGGCGGCAATGCGATCGATGCGGCGGTCGCCACCGGCTTCGCCATGGCGGTGACCTATCCGCGCGCCGGAAATATCGGCGGCGGTGGCTTCATGGTGATCCATTTGCGCGAGCGCGGCCAGGAAATGGCGCAAGATATCGCGATCGACTATCGCGAGACCGCGCCCGCTGCGACGACGCAGGAGATTTTTCTCGGGTCCGACGGCAAGCCGGACAACGCGAAGTCGCGGGATTCTGCGCTTAGCATCGGTGTACCCGGCACCGTCGCTGGCCTCGCGCTGGCGTTGGAAAAATATGGCTCGGGCAAGTTCACGCTCGCGCAACTGATGCAGCCGGCGATCGCCTTGGCGCGCGACGGCTTCGTCCTCACCGACGACATGGCCGATACGCTGCCCGCAATCTACCGGCGGCTGGCGCGATGGCCCGCATCCGTAAAGATATTCTCCCGCGCCGACGGCACGTCGTTGCGCCAGGATGACACGCTGATCCAGACCGATCTCGCGGCGACGCTCACGGCGATCGCCGAACAGGGGCCGCGCGGATTTTACCAGGGGCCGGTTGCGGAAAAGCTGGCCAACGCCGTTCGCGACGCCGGCGGCATCATGACCGCGGACGATCTGAAATCATATCAGGCCATCATCCGCACGCCGGTACGCGGCAGCTATCGCGGTTACGACATCGTCTCGATGCCGTTGCCGTCTTCCGGCGGCACGGTGTTGCTGGAAACACTGAACATCCTGGAGGGCTTTCCGATGGGGCAGATGAAGCAGGGCTCGACGGCCTCGCTGCATTTGCTGATCGAGGCCATGAAGCGCGCCTACGCCGACCGCGCGCGCTATCTCGGCGACCCCGCCTTCGTCAACGCACCGATCTCGGCGCTGATCGCGAAGGACTACGCCGCCAAGCAGCGCGCCGGCATCGATCTCGATCGCGCCACGCCGGCGGCCGACGTGCTGTCGATCAAGCCGCCGCACGAAGGCAGCAACACCACGCATTTTTCCGTGGTCGACGGCCTGGGCAACGCGGTCAGCAATACCTATACGCTCAACTTCCCCTATGGCGTCGGCATGGTCGCCGAGGGCACCGGCGTGCTGCTCAACAATGAACTCGACGATTTCACCGCGGCGCCCGGCGCATCGAACGCCTTTGGTCTCGTGGGGTACCAGGCCAATTTACCCGGGCCGGGCAAACGGCCGCTCTCCTCGATGTCGCCGACCATCGTCATGAAGGATGGCAAGCCGGTGCTGGTGACGGGCTCGCCCGGCGGCAGCCGCATCATCTCGACCGTGCTGCAGGTGATCGTCGATGTGCTCGACTATCACATGGATGTCGCCGCCGCCGTCGCGGGCCCACGCCTGCACCATCAATGGCTGCCCGACGAAGTGCGGGTCGAACGTGGATTTCCCGACGACGTCCTCGCCGGCTTGCGGGCAAAAGGACATCATGTCGTGGAGCCGATGGGCCAGACCTCGGCCAATTCGATCGCGATCAATGAGGGCGGACTATTTGGCGCCCCCGATCCCCGGTCCCGCGGCGCGGAAGCGGCAGGGGAATAGATCAATTCACCGGAGAGGACCACGGATCTTGCGAAAATGGATCGCTGTCGGGCTTGTCCTGTTGGCCGTGGTCGCATCGACGATCATTTTCCAGCCCGGTCGCGCGCTTCGCGTCGCGACCGGCTATGTCGCCCATAACGTCTGCTCAAAAACTTTCGTCTCCGGTTTTGATCCGCAAACCGTGTTTGCCGAGACCATCGAGCGCAACGGCATTCGCCGCCTGCGCTTGCTGCTGCGCTATCATCTCGATCGCACGACAAAAATCGTCGATGCATCGGTGGCGGGGCTGTTCGCAAGTCGCGCCGCCTTTCGCGATGGTTTTGGCTGCGTCATGCTGCTCGGCGCCGAACAACCCTATCTGCTCCGTAGCGATGTCGAGGCGCTGAAGGCGTCGAAAATCCCGCCGCTGCTGCCGGAGATCGCAGGTCCCGCGGTGGTCGAACCGGCGGACCCTGCATTGGTGGCCGCTCTCGATCACGCCTTTGAAGAACCCGCTGCGCCGCCGTTTCGCTGGACCAAAGCGGTCGTGGTCGCGCGCGACGGCCGCGTGATCGCCGAGCGCTATGCCCCCGGTGTCGGCATCGACACTCCGCTCCTCGGACTTTCCATGACCAAATCCGTGGTCAACGCGCTGATCGGCATCATGACGCAACAGGGCCTCATCAGCCCATCGCTCCCCGCACCGATCTCGGAATGGCGCGCGGCGTCCGATCCGCGCCACGAGATCGAGATCGAGCATTTGCTGCGGATGACCACGGGCCTTGCGCTTGACGAGACCAATAGCGGCTTCGATGTCGCAAGCCAGATGGTCTATCTGCATAACGATATGGCGGGCTTTGCCGTGAAGGCCAGGCCGATTGCACCGCCGGGAAAGCGCTGGGCCTATTCCAGCCCGACCGCACAGCTCCTGGCGCGGATCATCCGTGACGCCGTCGGCGGTCCCGAGCAGACGCTGGCTTATGCGTGGCGCGAATTGTTCTATCCGCTCGGCATGCGCAACGTGACGCTGGAGTTTGACGGCACCGGCACGCTGCAAGGATCAAACTATATGTTCGCGAGCGCACGCGATTGGATCCGTTTCGGTCTGCTTTATCTGAATGACGGTGTGGTCGGCGGCAAACGCATCCTGCACGAGGATTGGGTGGCTTTCTCCGCGGCCGCGACGCTCGACACCGATTACGGCGCCGGCTTCTGGACCAACCGCAGCGAGCACCCGTTTGCCAAGGGCCGGGTGCGGCTCGGCATTCCGCGCGACGCCTTCTATGCTTCCGGCGATCTCGGCCAAAGGGTCGTCATCATCCCGTCGCAGCAGATGGTGGTGGTCCGCCTCGGCGACGCCACCGATCCGGCCGGCGACATTCGCGGCCTCGGGCGGCTGGTCGGAGAGGCGATCGCGGCGACGCAGAAGTGAGACGTCAGCGTCCTACCGCGTAGGGGCCGCCCTTCTCCAAGGCGCGCGCATAGGCCGGGCGGGCGTGGATGCGCTCCAGGAACGCGATCGCCCTCGGATGACCTTGCTCCAGGCCGCCGCGCGCGGCGGCTGCTTCGAGCGGAAAACTCATCTGGATGTCGGCGGCGGTGAAATCATTGCCGGCAAACCATGGGCTCTTGCCAAGCTCGCCTTCCCAGAACGCCATGTGCTGCTTGAGCTGCGGATTGACCAGCGTGCTCAGCGCCTGATTGGAAACCTTCCGCACCAGTGGACGCAGCAGCGCCGGCGCGCGTTTCGGCATCAGCGTGAACAAGAGCTTGAGGAGCAGCGGCGGCATCGCCGAGCCTTCCGCATAGTGCAGCCAATAGCTGTAACGCAGCCGCTCCGGCGTATCCGGCGGCGGGATCAATCGGCCGTTGCCGTAAGCGCCGATGAGATATTCGACGATGGCGCCCGATTCGGCGATGGTGTTGCCATTGTCGGTGATGACGGGCGATTTGCCGAGCGGATGGATGTCGCGCAGCTCCTTTGGCGCGCGCATGTCGGGCTGTCGCTGATAGCGGACGATCTCGTAAGGAATCCCAAGTTCTTCCAGGAGCCACAGCACCCGCTGCGAGCGCGAATTGTTGAGATGATGAACCGTCAGCATGGGCGTCCCCCCTCGATGGCGCGTCGCGCGGCGCTTGGTGCCAGCCGGGCGCAGGAAAGTCGAGGCTCAGAGCGTGCATGTTTTACCCGGGTGTTATTTACACCGCTAAATTACCCGGGTAATATCTATGTCGAACTTGAAGGGGGCTGCCTTGAACGCAAAGCCTGACGCCACCATCGCCTTCGAAGGCGACCGCGCCATCGCGTCCGGCGATCTGCGCGAGGTCGCGCGCGCGGCCAAAGAGCGGCTCGACCGGCGCAAGGGCGCCGCGATCCTGATCTTTGATGCCGCGACCAGCGCGCCGATCGATATCGATTTTCGAGGCAGTGTCCCCGATGTGCTGGCGCGATTGCCGGAGACCGCTAAAGCGCCGGCGGCAACGGATCAAGCGGCACCGCCCGCAGCGCGTGGTCCCGGCCGGCCGAAACTCGGCGTGGTCGCGCGCGAGGTCACGCTCTTGCCGCGGCATTGGGACTGGCTGGCGCAGCAACGCGGCGGCGCATCGGTCGCCTTGCGCAGGCTGGTCGACGAGGCGCGGCGCACCCATGAGGGCAAGGACCGCGTCCGCCATGCGCAGGATGCGGCCTATCGCTTCATGTCGACGATCGCCGGCAACAGGCCGAATTACGAAGCGGCGATCCGCGCGCTGTTCGCCGGCGAGCCCGTTCGTTTCGCAACATCGATCGCCGAATGGCCGGCGGATATTCGCAAGCACGCCTTAAAGCTCGCCGAACGGGCGTTTAATCACGAACCGCAGGCGCATGGTTGATCCCGTCAAGGCGAGCCGCTAGGAATGATAGCGATCATATAAGAAACCCCGACTTGAGGAGGCCGCCGTGACCCCACGCCCGCAATTCATGTTCGATTTCGGCAGCCCGAACGCCTTCCTCAGCCATGAAGCGATCCCGGCGATCGAGCAGCGCACCCGCGTGAAATTCGAATATGTGCCGGTCCTGCTCGGCGGCATCTTCAAGGCCACCAACAACAAATCGCCCGCCGAGACGCTGGCCGGCGTCAAGAACAAGCCCGAGTTTCAAGCGCTCGAGACCGAGCGCTTCATCAAGCGCTTCAACGTCCAGCCCTATGTCTGGAATCCGTTCTTTCCGGTCAACACCCTCAACTTGATGCGCGCCGCCATCGCGGCGCAATTGGAGGACGTGTTCGAAAAATATGTCGAAGCCGCATTCCATCACATGTGGCGGGAGCCGAAGAAGATGGACGACCCGGAAGTAGCAGTGAAGGCGCTCTCGGCATTTGGCCTCAATGGGGCAAAATTGCTCACGCGCGCGCAGGATGCCGACGTCAAGGCAAAGCTGATCGCGAACACCCAATCCGCGGTCGAGCGCGGCGCTTTCGGCTCGCCGACATTCTTCGTGGGCAACGAAATGTTTTTTGGCAAGGAGCAGTTGCGCGAGGTCGAGGAGCTGGTGGTGGCGAATAGCGAGTAGCAAGTGAAGATTTTCCTACTCGCTATTCGCTACTCCCTATTCGCCCTTTAAGAGCAACAAGGAGCCAATTAATGCGTGTTCTCGTGGTCGGCGCCGGCGCCATTGGCGGCTATTTCGGCGGCAGACTGTTGCAGGCCGGACAGGACATCACCTTCCTGGTCCGCCCGCGGCGCGCCTCGGAGCTTGCGAGCGCCGGCCTTGTGATCAAGAGCCTGAACGGCGATGTGACGTTGAAAAATCCGCCTGTGGTGCAGGCGGACACGCTGAATGAAAAATTCGACGTCGTGCTGTTGAGCTGCAAGGCGTTCGATCTCGATGATGCGATCAAGTCGTTTGCGCCCGCGGTCGGGCCGAACACCGCGATCGTCCCGCTGCTCAACGGCATGCTGCACCTCGACGCGCTCGACGGGAGTTTCGGACGCGATCGCGTGCTCGGCGGTCTCTGCGCGATCGCGGTGACCCTCAACGACAAGCGCGAGGTGGTCCAGCTGCAACCGATGCAATCGCTGAATTTCGGCGAGCGCGACGGCAAGATGACGGACCGGGTTCGCGCCATCGCCGAAATCTTTGCCTCAGGCAAGTTCGGCTCGGTCGCGAGCGAAAACATCATGCAGGAAATGTGGGAGAAGTGGGTGTTTTTGGCGTCGCTGGCGGCCTCGACCAGCCTGATGCGCGCCTCCGTAGGCAACATCCTGGCAGCACCGGGCGGCCGGGATTTCCTGCTCGGCATTCTCGATGAATGCGGCGCGATCGCCAAAGCCGCCGGTCACGCGCCGCGTGCGCCCTCCCTCGAGCGCGCCCATGGGATGCTCACCACTGAGGGCTCGCAACTGACGGCCTCGATGTTCCGTGACATCCAGGCCGGCGCGAAAGTCGAGGCGGATCACGTGGTCGGTGACCTCATCGCGCGCGCCGACGCGGCCAAGATTCCGGTGCCGAAACTGCGCACGGCCTACACGCATCTGAAGGCCTACGAGAGGCAGCGGGGGTGATCCTCGGGTATTGCAGCCCCTCGTCATGGCCGGGCTATGCCCGGCCATGACGGCAGGGTAGCACCTCACAAATGTGCCAGATAATGCGCGAGCGCGGTGATTTCCTCTTCGCTTAAGGGGTAGGCGACTTCGGCCATCGCCGCCTGGCCGCCGCCGGACCGCACGCCCGATTTGTAGTCGTGCAGGGCTTTGTTCAAATATTCTTCGCGCTGGCTGGCTATACGGGCGACCGCTTTGGTGCCGGCGAAATTATCGGTGTGGCACGACGCACAGCGCCTTCCCGCGGCGGCCTGCGCGCCCTTCTTCGACAGATCTGGATCGTCGTCGTCCTGCGATACCTTGGGCGGCGCGAGCGAAGCGAAATAGGCGCCGAGATTGCGGATATCCTCGTTGTTGAGCTGCTCGACGACCGGCTGCATCTGCTCGTTCTTGCGCGTGCCGGCGCGGAAGTAGACCAGTTGCCATTGAATGAATTGATCGGGTTGACCGGCGAGCGAGGGAATATTTTCGGTTTGCGAAATGCCGCCTTCGCCGTGACAGCCTGCGCACATTTCAGCCTTTTGCTTGCCGGCGGCGACGTCGGCGGCCTGGGCCGGGATGCCGGCAAGTGCCAATGATACAACGCCGCAAAAGACGATAACTAAGGATCGACAAGGCATCATCGGCATTTCATTCCCTACGAGTTGGTCATTCTCCGATGTGCAATTGCACATCGTAGATGCGCCACTTGGCGCGAGCCCGGACTGACGGTTGTTCGGTTCAACCGGAGCCACCCGACAACAAGAAGCTGCGGCCACCCGTTGCCGAGCAACCGCAGCCTTTGTCCGTCGGGCGCTTACTTCTTGCTGTAGCTGATGCGATAGATCGCACCGGCCCAATCGTCGGCCACCAGGATCGAACCGTCCTTGGCCATGATGATATCGTCGGGACGGCCGAGATAGCCCTGATCGCCTTCGATCCAGCCGGAGGCGAATACCTCCTGTTTGGGATTCTTGCCGTCCGGACCGACGGTGACGCGCACGATGCGGGCGCCCTGGTACTTATGCCAATTCCAGGAACCGTGCTCCGCGATCAGGATCGAGTTCTTGTACTCGGCCGGGAATTGGTCGCCGGTATAGAACTTCATGCCGAGCGGAGCAACGTGGGCGCCGAGATTGAGCACCGGCGGCACAAACTCCGAGCATTTGTGACCCATCGCGAATTTCGGATCCGGCAGGTCGCCCTGGTGGCAATAGGGGTAGCCGAAATGCTCACCCATTTTGTTGATCATGTTCAGCTTGTCAGAGGGCAGATCGTCGCTGATCCAGTCGCGCGCGTTTTCGGTGAACCAATATTTGCCGGTGCGGGGATCGACGTCGCCGCCGACGCTGTTGCGTACCCCGAGCGCCCAGATTTCGGCGTTGCCGGTCTGCGGATCGACGCGGCGGACCTGCGACACGCTGGTCGGGGGAATGCCGACGTTGAAGGGCGGCCCGAACGGTATATAGAACCAGCCCTCCTTGTCGGCGGCGAGATATTTCCAGCCGTGCGCGGCGTAAGACGGCATGTCGTCATAGACCACCTTGCCGTCGCCGAGATGATCGAGATTGGCCTCGGCGTTGTCGTATTTGATCAGCTTGTTGACGGCGATGACATAGAGCGCCCCGTTGCGGAACGCGAGACCGGTGGGAAAGTTGAGCCCCTTGAGGATCGTTTTGACCTCTTTCTTGCCGTCCTTGTCGGTGATGGCATAGACGTTGCCGAGGTCGAACGAGCCTGCGAACAGCGTACCCTTGTCGCCCCAGGCCATCTGCCGCGCCTGCAGCACATTCGAGGCATAGACCTCGATCTTGAAGCCCGGCGGCAGCTTGATCTTCTTGATCAAGGTCGCGAGCTCTGTATCCGACGAGCCGGTCGGCGGGCCCGACGGCGGCGCGAGCCCCTTTTGGGCTTCGGTCTCGTCGCCTAAGAACCAGTCATCGGGCGGATGGGTCCAGAATTCCTTGGTGCCGGATTCGTAGTGCTTAAGCGGCTTGTTCTGCTGCTGTTGCGCGCTGGCGAGACTCGCCCCCGCAACAACAGCGACCGCCGCGAGCGCGGTTAAGGATCGATTGAACGTCGATTTCATCGCGTCACTCCCTTTGCAGCCGGGCGGCTGCGTCCGTTATTGATTTTGAACGTTTTTAGAGACGAATTTTGTCTGCGTGATGATCAGACGCGAAAATGTTAGCACAATCATGGCTGGTGAGAAGCGCGCGACGCTCGGGGTGGATCGGGCTCGATCAAAATCGAGGAGAGATTTTTGCGAGGCGGCTTTCTTTGAGACGATTTTGTGTCGATCTGCTGCGCTGCGGTGGGTTTCGGTCGCGACAGGTATGCTGGTCGGCCAGCGTCATTTCCAAAACCGGTTCAACTCGGTATCCATTTCATGAGGCGTTAAGATTTGGCCCAATCGGCTCGAGCAGTCCCAAGGGTCACTTCGCCTCGAATGCCCCTATAAAGCGCGATAGAAACTCGCGAAAGGCGACCATATCTTTCGCAGAGAAGACGCCGAGCACCCGCTGTTCGATCGGGTCGACCCGCTCGCGGGCGCTGTGAAGCGCCTCACGCCCGACCTCGGTCATGTGAAGTTCAAGCACGCTGGGATGTCGCGGGTGAGACGATCGCGTAATTAGGCCCTGCTGCTCCATGGTCTTGAGCAGAATCATCATGGCCTGCGGCGTGACCAGGCAGGTGCGAGCCAGTGTCGCTGCGGTGATCCCCGGCTGCTGATCAAGTTCGAACAGCGCAACGTATTGCGACGGGGTCAACCCGACAGATTTCAGGACTGCGCTTTTGGCGCGGACCATCGCCTGCTCGGCGCGCTTGACGAGCATGCCAAGGCGCTCCTGCTCGAAAGACGGACGCAGCGAGGACTTGTGGTCGACGGGTTTGCGTTCGGAAGATTTCTGCCCCGGCAATTTGCCTTTCCGGTTCACTTCCACGGCACGATCGACCCGCTAGGGACCACCGAGCCGAACAGGCCCGCTTCTTCCCTGCCGACGTGGATGAGTTCGCCATAGAGGGATTGATGCGGCGCGGGGTCGAGCGCGAGGTCCAGAAGGGGACCTGCGACCTCGTCCGGCTGGGGAGCGCCAGTCAGGTCGAGCCAGGCGCGAGACGCTCCAGTATCGATCAGACCAGGCGAGATCGAGGCAATCAAGATCCCGCGCCGCAAATCATCGGCGCGACGTTGGCCTGCAAGAACGCGCACTGCCGCGACCTGACCGATCTTGGACGGAATGTTGATCCAGGCCGGCCAGGCTTGACCTGGCGCGCGGCCGGAGCGCACCGCGTCGCGCCAGCTGCACACCGCGCGGTCGACATCGTCGAGCGATTGCAGATTTTCAAACCGCGGATGCAGCGCCGGCGCCAGCGCGCGCAGGCTGCCGGCCCTGCTCGCAACCACGAACAGCCGCCCGCCATCGCGCAGCAGCGGCGCAATGCTCCGTAGAACATGCGTCGTGCCAAGATTATTGGCCTCAACATAGTAATCGATCACGGCGTGCGGATCGTCGTCAGGCTGCACCCGCGTGTAATGATTGGAGAAGACGATGTCGATGCCGCCATGGCGGCTGGCCATCAGGTCAGCGAAGCGTTCGACCGCTTCGGGCTGGGCGACGTCGAGGACTTCGCCGCGCACCTCCGCCCTGGCGTTCGACAGACGGAGCACGGATTCGGCGACGCGAGCCGTGTCGCGTCCCGTCAAATACACGGTGTCAGTGGGCTCAAGCCGCTGCGCCAATCCTTCGGCGAGCGAAAAGCCGAGGTTGCGCGTCGCGCCGGTAATCAAAGCTATTTTATTCATAGATTGATTGTTATCAATATATTGATAAAAGTCAAGCTTTATATTCTGCGGCGGGCTTTCGCCGTCGGCTCGGCTCTGCCGGTTTCAGCCTTTGCTTCGTGGCCGGGGCTAATGCGCGGCAGCGTCGCGCCAAAACGAAAAGCCCGCTTGTCGGCGGGCCTTCGTCTGACTTCAGCATGTCGAGGGAAATCTGGAGCGGGCGAAGGGGCTCGAACCCTCGACCCCGACCTTGGCAAGGTCGTTTTCTTTGGCTTCATCGGTCCTTATATTAGATCCTACAACAAAAACCCGTGTATCCCCATCTCGCAAGCATCAGCATTATCGGGCTTGTCGAAGGACATGATCACCTATCTTGGCAGGCACGACATACTTAGCCCGACTATCCGGGGCCGCGGGAGAACGCGCCTATATGCTTTCAGCGACGTTATGTTTCTCAAGGTTATTGGAGATCTGCTGGCACGGGGCATTGAGGTCAAGAGATTGAAGCAATCGCTTCAGCGGGCTCACGCGGAGTGCGAGCGTTGGATAGACATTCGCAGCGCTCCGCGACGATTCCTCGTCACCGATGGGACCGAACTATTCATCCGGAACCGGGGTCAACTGGAATCGAAGACCAAAAATGGTCAACTGGCTTTTGCATTCGTTCTTGATTTAGCTATAGCCCACCAGGCCGTCGCCCAATCATGGCCGGATACTGACGTGGCAGCCAAATCACCACTTCGCGGCCGTTCGGGCTGATCGCTCATGCCCGCGTGAAACAGCGGTTGATTTCGGAGGCGCGCGATGCCGATTTATCACTTCGTCGTGTGACCTCTTTCGAATGAATGCAAAAAATTGGCAGGAATTCTGGATCGTTACACAGAACCGACAATGATTTGGGAGATATTGACATCATGTCCGCCATTGTCTCGAAAGCCGACATGCTGCTTTCACGCCGACAATCGAATTCGCTAAATTGCAATCGTCTCTATTCCCGGTGGGCTTTTTGTTAAAAAACTTTACTTTTTGCGCGCGAATGAGGACCACCGGTCCGCAGCGATATTTCAATAGGGATTTGACTACCCCGCACCCCCTGCTTGAGCGGAGCGCGCTGGAGAAGCGGCGCAAGTTGACGGATGCGTGGTCCGCGTACTGTGAGCCCAAGACTTCGGCAACCATTGTGCAGCTTCGTATTTCTCGTGGCGAGACGGTCAACTAGTGGTTCATCACAGTGATTTTGACGTTTTGATACCGAGCCATTCGAGGATCGGCAAGCTTTCGGGCGGCACGAGGATTTCGATGCTTCTGGGGACGCCGGGTTGACGTCGGATGAAGCCGTTTCGTTCGAGGGTGACGATCATCTGGTGGACCGAAGGCGGACTGACGCGGAAGTGGCGCTGGATGTCGGCTTCGGCGGGTGGATGTCCGAACATGTAGGCGTAGGTATGGATGAAGGCCAGGTAATGACCCTGCTTCTCGGTGAAGCCCGCGCCTGATTTTTGACTCATCGTTGGATTCGTCCCGGCCTCCGACAAGGAGGCAAAGCATGAATGTACGTTATCGGGTCGAATTGAGCCAAGCCGAGCGCGACGAACTGACGGCGATGCTCGGCGGGGCAAGCACGCCGCCCGCAAGCTTAAGCGGGCGCAGATTTTGCTGGCGGCCGATGGAGGCCGCCGCGACGAGGAGATTGTCCGGACCGTGAGTGTCAGCCTCTCCACCGTCGGCCGGACCAAGCGCCGCTTCGTGGAAGGCAATCTGGAGCGGGCCTTGAGTGAGGAGCCGCGTCCGGGCGCTGAGCGCAAGCTGACCGGCAAGGAGGAGGCCCTGCTGGTGGCGACCGCATGCGCCAAGCCGCCCGCCGGCCGCAAACGATGGACGCTGACGCTGCTGGCCGACACGATGGTCAAGCTCACCGATCACAACAGCCTGTCGGGCGAGACCGTGCGTCGCCGGCTGGCCGAGAACGACCTCAAGCCATGGCGCAGGGACATGTGGTGCATTCCAAAGGTCGACGGCGAATACGTTGCCCGCATGGAGGACGTGCTCGACCTCTACGCCGAGACGCCGAATCCCGCCCGGCCGCTGGTCTGCTTCGACGAGACCCCCGTCCAGCTGATCGGCGAGGTGCGCCAGCCGGTCCCGGCCCAACCGGGACGGCGCGAGCGCTACGATTACGAGTATCGCCGCAACGGCACCGCCAATTCTTCGTCACCTTCGATCCACATCGGGGCTGGCGCAACGTCAAGATCACCGACCGCCGCGCCGCCGTGGACTACGCCCACTGCATGCGTGATCTCGTCGACGTCCATTATTCCGACGCCGCCTGCATCCGTGTCGTGCAGGACAATTTGTCGATCCACAAGCCTGGGGCGCTGTACGAGGCCTTCGTGCCCGCCGAGGCCCGACGCATCCTGCGCCGCCTCGAATTCCACTTCACCCCGAAGCACGCCAGTTGGCTCAATATGGTCGAGTGCGAGATCAGCGTGCTGCAGCGCCGGTGTCTCGGCCGCCGCATCGACGACCCCAAAAGGCTCCGAAACGAGATCGCAGCATGGCAAAAGCGGCGGAATAAAACCCGAGCCCGCATCAAATGGATGTTCACAACCGACAAAGCCCGCGCCAAACTCGGCCGCGCCTATCCAGCCACCACCAAAGAGTCAAAATCACTGTGGTGAACCACTAGATCAGCGAATGCAAAGCGTTGACTGCGGCCTCGCGGCTCTCGACCGGAACAAATAGATTTACCGAATGCGGCGACAAAACATATTTGTCGGCGATA
The DNA here is from genome assembly GCA_963769365.1 of uncultured Alphaproteobacteria bacterium. GTDB lineage: Bacteria > Pseudomonadota > Alphaproteobacteria > Rhizobiales > Xanthobacteraceae > Bradyrhizobium. The sequence continues at coordinate 95,146 of CAVYLU010000006.1, forward strand.
ATCCCGTGATGTTGCAGAATCTGAATCGCCTTAAATGGCAGGTCTGAAGAAACGCCGCCAAAGCAGGTGAGGCTCACCGAACTTAAAGTCTCACGCTGTTTGCGCAAGTCTTTGCTCCTTTCCAGTGTGCGCAGCAAAGCGTCGAGGGACTCCGAATCGCAAGTCATCATAATGCGCGTTTTTCCGGCGGTGAAAGCCGAGGCGAGGAGTTGCGGCCAAGATAAGCCGTTTTGCTTGAGATGCCGTGCGAATTTCTCAAAACCTTGATTGAGATCCGTCGAATCGATCTCCACATGCTCAATGCGAGCCATCGAGTTGATGGCCAAAACTTTTCCGCTTTCCATTCCCATGACCTCTTTCATCACTTGCGTGCTGTGTTCAGCGCCGCCCCATTTTTTTAAGACCAAAGGCACATTTTGGCTTTGTGCCAGCTCCACGCTGCGAAAATGCAAAACCTTGGCACCCCAAAAACACATTTCGGATAACGAAGCAAAATCCAGCTGACGCAAAGGTTTTGAATTCGCCACGATGCGCGGATCGGCCGAGCAAACTCCGTCGACCTCTTTGATGATTTCACAGCACTCGGCTTTTAGCGCCGCGGCCATGGCGACCGCAGTGGTGTCGCTGCCGCCCCGGCCCAGCGTGGTGATTTCTTTGGTCACCGGATTCACGCCCTGAAAGCCCGCTAAAACCACGATGCGTCCGCGATCGAGTTCCTCGCGCACGCGAATGGGCCGCACCTCTATAATGCGCGCAGAGGAATGGGATTCGTCGGTCATCACTCCGGCTTGACTGCCGGTAAAACTAATCGCCGGCACGCCGAGATCAGACAGCGCCATGCTCATTAGAGACATGCTGATGCGCTCACCGGTGGTTAACAACATATCGAGTTCACGGCGATTGGGATGCGGGCTCACTTGATAGGCCATCTTAACAAGCTCGTCGGTGGTCTTACCCATCGCTGAAACGATCGCCACGACAAGATGACCACGGCTATGCAAATCGGCGAGACTGCTCGCAACCGCGCGGATTTTTGCCGGTGTTTCCAAACAGGCACCGCCGTATTTATGCACGAGGATGGGATTGTTGCGCATTCTCCCAGAAATACCTTGAGAGCGGCCTACATGCTAGCGTGAACGGACCGCGACATGCGGCTGCAAGCCACTTGGAACACGAATGCGACGGCTGTGCACGCCCGACCTGTAGCTTTTGCCTGCGCTTTGCGGTCACGGTCCAATAAATCTAATGCCGCTCGGCCTCGCTAACCGTATTCCCCGAAGGCAAGGTATGGTGCGCGGATAGGACGGTCAGACTGTGGGTACGGAGGCTGCCTTGGCAGAGTGGCTTTTTGTATTTAATTCGGCCGCCGTGCATATGAATCAGGACGGTCCATGGGAGAAGTCCGCTAGAGTTTCGACCACCCCCGTGGCTTGAGCGAACCCACCCGTACAAATGACCAGTACTTCCCCCCGGCGAAAGCGGCCGTCGCCGTTCCGCGTGCTCGACGGCCAAAGAAAAGTCCCTGCCCGCGTCGAAGCTTCCCAAGCGGCAAATTTTCCGGTTGATTGCCGCCGTTGCATCGCAGCTAAGTGGACGCTCGTGAGGATCCGCCGCTGGCTGTCGCTGCCGAAGAGGCAAAGGCAGCGGTCGAGGGCGTCCTGGGTTGGATCGGGGACATTTGCCCGGAGTGCCGGCCGGGGCCGGTTGGCCGAAATGGCGGACCGGCGGCCTCTTGATCAAACGGCGGCGATTGTCTGCACTTCGACTAGGAAAGCTTCCTTGACCAGCCGGTCGATCATGAGAAGGGTGTTCGGCGGATACTTGCCGTCCGGAAACATCTTTGGGAATTCGCGCAACCGAAACTGCATGAACTTTGGGATGTCCTGTGAATGGACAAGGTATGTCGTGAACTGAACGACGTTGGCCCAGGATGCTCCGGCTGATTTCAATGCCGCCTCGATATTGCGAAAGACCTGCAGAGTCTGAACGTCGAATTCGCCCTCGCCGATAACATTGCCTGCGGCGTCGCCCGACAGCATTCCCGCGATAAACAGGAATTCGTTCGCCCTTACCCGCGTCACATGAGTGTACTGTCCCATGGGAGGGCCAAGTTCCTCGGGATTGTAGATGTTAATTTCTGCTGACATCGCCTTTTCTTTCTGCCCTACCCCCACTCCTGGAACGGCAACGGTAACAGCACTCGTGGGAGTTCGTAAGCGTCGGTCCCGGTTATTTGCGTAAACCCTGCTGATGTACGTTGTGGGTCCTTAGCGTCGATTTAACGGCGCCCGTTTCACGTCCGCTTTGCCCCAGGTAAGCGGACATCGCCGCGTGTAGATGGCATGTCTCAAAAGTGCCACAACCGGACCCATGCACCGCAGTAATGGCATAGCTATTCGATAACCTCGTCGGCGCGAGCGAGCATGGTCGGTGGTACGGTGAGACCGAGCGTTTTGGCTGTCTTGAGATTAATAACCAACTCGAACTTCGTCGGCGCCTGCACAGGCAGATCAGCCGGTTTTTCGCCCCTAAGGATGCGATCGATATATCGAGCGGCTCCGCGCCATTGATCGATCTGGTCGGGGCCGTAGGAGATAAGGCCGCCGTCAGTCGCAAAATACCGATAAGGATAGATAGCGGGAAGCCGATGACGCGCCGCGAGGGAATTGATCGATCCACGGTTCGCAATCGTATTTGGATGTGGAAAAACCAGTAGGCCACCGTCTGGTTGGCTGGCAAAGGTAGTGATCCCTCGCTCGATGCCACCACTGTCTTGCACGTCGACTATGCTAATCGAGACTCCAAGTGACGGCGCGGCGACTTCGGTAGCGCGCAAGAATGATGCATGAGGTGCAGCATCCGAACTGTACATCGCTCCAACGCGCTTTACGTTTGGAGCAATCTCCATGAGGACGCTCAGCCACTTGCCACCCATCGCAGGTTCGAAATTCTGGAAACCTGTGATATGGCCACCCGGCCGCGCCAAACTTGGAATAAATCCGCTATCGACCGGCTCTGAGACCTGAGTGAACACGATTGGGATCGTACTCGGCAGCTTGCTAAGCTGTGCCAACGCCGGATCACCAGCCACAAGCACGGCATCCGGCGCCGATTGCAATAATTCCGCCGCAAGGCTTTTTACGTTGGCGGTGTTACCGCCCCAGCGATAATCAAAGTGAATATTGCGATCATCATTCCAGCCCAGCCCTTGCAATGTATCGCGGAATGTCGCAATGCGAACTTGGCCCGCCCGATCAGTCTCCGTATAGGCGGCAAGTAGCACGCCCACGCGGCGCAATCGCTCCAGCTGCTGCGCACGCGTTGTGAGCGGCCACGCTACCGGGGCGCCCAAGAACCTTAAGAAGTCGCGCCTCCGCATGTGCCCCCAATAACACGCCGTCTTTAGACCCGAAGCCTACCACTACGCCATCGGGCTGCGAGTGAGAAATGCACCCCACGGCCCTGGATCAGACCTCGTCGGTTCGGGTCAACAGCGGAAGTGGCGAACATTTTCGGTGGGCACCGCTGATGATCACGCGACCCGAAGCGCGGGGAACGTCTACCGCGCAACGGGTCGATCCGTCGGATCAGCTGGGATTCATACCCTTCGATTTGATGATTGCAACTGCCGCCGGACCTTCAAGGTATTCAATGAGGGCCTTGGCAGCGGTGGTTTCTTTGGTTTCCGATCCAACCGCCGCCGTGAACACCACGTTTTGTTGCAGTTCGGCCGGAAATGGACCGACGACTTCCAAACCGGGAGCGGTGAGAACGTTGATAAGGAATATGCCCAATTCGACTTCACCTTTGGCAAACAACCGCGACGACCTGCGCAGGGTTGGGCTGCGCCCTCATCTTCGCCTTCATCGGCTCGGTGATTCCAAGGCGATCAAATACCTTTGCGATTGAATAGCCAGTGGCGCTCTCCGGGATCGAGGCAATGGACTGAGCTTTGAGCAGCGTTGCTCTGAGCGCGTCAGCGTTGCCGATCTCAGGCTTTTGAGTGCCAGAGCGGACGGCAACGCCGAGGCCAACGTGGGCAATATCAATTGTCGGACTTGCCACGAATTTAGCTCTGGCTGAAGCGTCCTGCATAACCTCGACAGGTACAACGCCAACATCGAACGGCTTGCCCGATGTGGCCTCCTTTATGAGGTTCGGAGTTGTGCCAAAGAAAATTTCAAGCTTGTGACCAGAGGCTTGCTCAAACTCGGGTTTGATATCTGCCCAAACGCCCGACATTGCTCCACCCGCCAGAAGCCTGAGTTCGGCAGCCCGCACGTTGGCGGACGGCGACAGCACAAGCGCCAGACCTAGCACTGAGGCGGCCACTGTGAGCGAATACCCCTTCATGACAAAACACCTCATTGATTGCAGCGCTCTATTGCGGGATTTCCCCGAAGACACGCGAACCAGCGTGAATATTCACGTTTCTCGGTATTCCTGCAAGACGGACGGCGGCATCCCATGTCTCAGTTGGGGTCAGAAGGCGAAATACTCCCTTCGAGCCGATGTGGTCCGCTCTGCCCCCAACAACAGACTTGATGCGGACATTTCTCCTCAAGCAATTATTCCGCCGGGCGGCGCATAAATCTGTAACGGCACCAAGATGGCTTCGGCGATAATGCCCATCGCTATCTTTCTCGGCTCGGCGGCGCGGCGGTGGCGGATAGCCAGGGGACCGCCTATTATTACGACATGCCAATCCTGGGAGGTGGGCATGGTGAGAAGACGCATCGGCATTCCCACAGGCGGCGGCGACGTCCCCGGCCTCAACGCGGTCATCAAGAGTGTGACTTATCGCGGCAGTGAGAACGACATCGAGGTCGTCGGTCTCCGCCGTGGTTGGGAGGCCTCACGCACCTGAACCTCGAGGACCCGACCAGCAGGTCCCACCACATTATCCCGCTGAATCGTGAAAACACTCGCACCATCGACCGGCGCGGCGGTACCGTGCTGCACTCGAGCCGCACCAATCCGTCCAAAATGCAAAAGCTGCCCGATCATCTCGTCTGCAAGGACTTTCCAGTCGCCCTGAGTACCAAGGGGGGCATCGCAACCAAGACGTGGGACCTTACCGGCCAGGTGCTGGCGAACCTCTCGGGGCTCGGCATCGAACATCTGATTGCCATCGGCGGCGACGACACGCTCAGTTACGCAGCCAAGCTCAACGACCTCGGCGTCAAGATCATCGCCATCCCTAAGACGATGGACAACGACGTCCGCAACACCGAGTACTGCATCGGCTTCTCGACCGCAATCACCCGCGCCAGCGACGCCATCCAGCGGCAACGCACCACTGTCAGCTCTCACGAGCGAATCGGCATTTTCCGCATCTTTGGCCGCGACGCCGGATTTACGGCGCTCTACACCGCCTACGCCGCCTCAATACGGTGCGTCATACCGGAGTACAAGGTCGACCTCGACAAGCTTATCCAGATGCTCCTCGAGGAGAAGCGCACCAACCCAAGCAACTACGCGCTGGTCGTGCTCAGCGAGGGCGCCGAGTGGGAGGGCTACAAGGTGCAGGAATACGGCGAGCCTGACGCCTATGGCCACCGCAAGAAGGCGAGCGTGGCCAAATCGTTTGCTGACGAGATCAAGCGTCGCGTCGGCGAGGAGACGATCATTTCCGACCTCACCTACGACCTGCGATCGGGCGATCCGGACTTCATCGACAAGCTTGTGGCCCTGACTTTCGGTAACATGGCCTACGATGCCATCCTGGAAGGCAAGACTGGCCTCATGTCGGCGCTGATGGAGGGCTGCTACGACCTCGTGCCCATCCCTGACGCCAAGCTCGGGCCGCGCAAGTTGGATGTCGCCAGCATGTACAACACGGAGCGCTACCGCCCCAGCTACGTCAACAAGCGCGGGCTGCCGGTGTTTCTCAACCGCGCGTCATAGGGTGGCAGGTGGAAACCCGATCGCCGGCATGGCTGCTGCGAGTGCGTTGCCGCCGCGCTACCGGGAAACTCAGTAAGTCTCGCGTCACAGCAGCTCACTCTTTGAGCCTGAGGCCAGCCAAACGCAGCCTGAAAGGTTACATACCGCGACGGCCGGTTTGAAACGCGAGAGAATTACAGCCGGCTGTTCAGCGCCCCAGAATGTCGCTTGTGGGTCCAGGCTGTGTAAAAACTCTGACGTTGAGCTTGCGTGCAGAATTTTCGTCTCAATTCGTAATTATGGAAACCAATCGCACTGACAACTTTTCTTAGAGGAACGCAATTGAGAAAACAATTCTGCGCGTTCTTGGCTCGCGCGAGTTTTCACACAGTCTGGTCGGGTAGGATCGAGGCGCGGATCGGGCTTCGAATGATGCCGACGTTTCCTCGATCCCCCCTATCATCCGTACGGCGGGTTTTCCCCAGTACGGCTGGAAGGCTGGCTTTCCAAGCAGTGCCTTCCTGGATGATCAGCGGCTTAAGCCTGCTCCCGACATGCGCCGTCCGACATCCAGTTTGCATCCACCCTTCGTGCATTTCGTGGTCGCTACGGTGGTCCGCTCTGAGTCGGGCCTGAGGACTCGATCATGCACCGCCATGCGGTGGAATACTCCACCTACCCCAGGGGCCCTCGCTCGGGTCCGGGTTGTAGTGTCCCGGTCCGTCATCACTTAATCGGCCCCATCCGCCCCACTCGCAGGCACATCGCGATTTCACCGCATAGCGACTTATACGCGATGCCTTCGCTGTGCGGGAGCGCCTAGGCGACCCGCGAGTGGTTCCGAACTTTCACTGCACATTCCTTCCTGGCATGCCGTCCTCTCCGACCCCGGGGAGTCCAACATCGATATGTTCCAGAACTTCGATGCCGACATGGCCTTCGCCGTTTGACCACCGGCTCGGCACTCCCGACACTCCCGCAATCCGTTCCGCGCGGGTTTCCGATTTCGTGGCTTCACTGGTTCGCTTCCGCTACGGCCTGCCAGGTTGCTCGCCCCCCTGTACGGATCGGACTGGATCGCCCAGCCTTCGGGGACTTTTACTTCCAGGCTTTCAACGGATCAGTCTCCCTCTCCGTTGCTGGATATAACTACAACAGTAGCTGGATCTCCTTCTGTTGGCGGGACTTGCACCCGCTGGAATGGCAGCTAGCTTCGCTGCACGGTCAAAAACGGAAGAAACCTCATTGCGAGCAGATGTTTTCCGCTCCTAATCCAACAACGGACATATACGCGGGAACCGTCCGGCGTTAGCCGCGTCGGTACGAACACATTACGCGCCATCTTCGGTCGGCTTTCTGTGTTCAAAGAAGACTGGCGCGAACAAACAGCGCGCGTAACGCGTCCGTCGCCTGAACAGTCAACATCGCATTTTCAGCGGCACTTTGAAGCGAACTTACGGCCCCGCCATGCAGCGACCTAAACTCCATCCACTCAACTGAGCTGAGATTCGTTATAAATCGATAAGCTTGGCCAACAGTACCAATGTAAACCGTTTCGCCATTCAATTTGACTTTGAATGTCGCTTTCAGCGGTGTGTCAGAATTTGATGGCTCGCTCATGCCTCGGTTGTGCAACGAGCACGGCTAATGTCAATCCAAATTCTTCGCCATCGTTCATGCTTTGGAAGGCAACAGTTCCAGCGTCATGACTGTGAAACTGATCGTCGCGCAGCTGACATGCTGTCACCGAGGCTCGCCACTACGACGAGGCGCTTGATCTCGCCGTTGTTAAAGGCTCTCAGAAAATTTTCGTAGTTCTTGATCGACAGGCAACCGTTAGAATCGCCGTTCGCCCCGAGCATATAGCTGTGCGCGAGCAACCCGGACCGCCCGAGCGTACTGGTGCCACCAACGGGAATCATACGGAGCGCTTGGACACCGTGAAACAGTCGCTCCCGCGGTTTCAACTCATAGACATTTGGTGGCGTCGCTCCAACATTTCGCTCGCTCACGTGTCCTGGATCGTCCATTAAGCTGCCAAATCCTGAATGCGCCTCGAGCTTCAATCCGTTTGGCATGTAAACAGTGTGCGCCGAGATGTCATAGACGGCGGTGAGATTGTCGTAGCCAAGAGACGTGAGATCTGGCCCGTCGCGAAGGAGCCCACCATCGGGAGATAGAGACGCAAGCGTGACACGGGCCGGGAGCAGATCGGAAAGCCTCTGCAGCAGCGTGCGATTGTCCAGTTGAGCAGTAAGAGGGCTATCCCGTAACTCGAGGTTCGCCTCAACGGGACGAGGCCTGGGAAGGGGAACGGCAGCGACGCTTGACGGCGTGTGTTCCTCCATAAGGGCTACCCGCCGGTCTTGAAACTGCAGTTTCTGCGCGAGCCGGTCTTTCGCTTGTTGAAATTTGATCTCGAGTTCTGACGGCAATGATTGAACAACGGGTAACGGGAAGTACGTCGGAAGCAAATTGGACCCCGAATTTGCGGGGAACCGGTCATCGAACGATGACGTGTTGATGTCTTCGGAGGAAGCGAAATCTGAAACCCAAGTAACCGGATAGGCAGTCCAGGCCGCCGCGCCGGATGCCAACGCGACCATAACCAATGCAATCGTGCCGGAGATTGAAATGCCGTGACCCGATGGAACCTTGTCAGCTGTCGCTGTGACGTAGGTCATCCAATCCCCCGGTTCCACACCTTGGAGAACCGCGTTCTACAAAGGAACCGCCAAAAGCCACCAACATCGAGAGAGACAAGTGCGGCAAAATCGAGACAAACGCCGGCGGCTCGGTGTCTTCCCGGCGGGCAGTGACACAATGACCACACTAAGATGAATTGTGTGATTGATGCCCAGCTTTTTCATCTGCCTATGGTGCCGCCGTATTGCGTTCCGCCCTTGTTACCTGTCGGATTTCGGTGGGTTTGGGGGTACAACATGTCTTCCATCAGCTGTGCCAGAACTTCGTACGTCGACATTAAAGCAAACCGTATTCATCTTAACGCGCCTTTGGTCTCGGCCGCTGGTGTTCGGAACGTCATTCAGCTGTTTGCCGTCGGTCTGGTCGCGGCCTCGCTTGCGGCCTGCGCTCAGTCCTCCGTGGTCACCAAAAAATCTGAATTACTTACTGCCAGTCGACAGGCATCGCTGGGACAAAATCGAAAGACTTCGTTCGTGACGCGTGTGGCGGTCACGAGAAAGCATACCCCGTTCGCGTCAAACAAAAATGCAGCCGAGACACAGGTTGCGTCGCATGGACTTGCCAGCTTCTACACAGAGGGAACACAGACGGCGAGCGGCGAGAAGTTCGATACGCACGAATTGACTGCCGCCCATCGTACGTTGCCATTCGGCACCCGGTTGCGCGTGACAAACGTCGCTACAGGGCGGTCCGTGACGGTTCGGGTCAATGACCGCGGTCCGTTCGTTCCCGGACGAGATGTCGACGTCTCGTATTCTGCGGCCGAAACGCTGGGAATGGTTGGAAGGGGTGTTGCAAAGGTCAAACTTGACGTCCTCCAATAGCTAGTGGAAGCGGCCTAGACGTAACGATCGAAAGCGGAAGTGGCCCCAGTATGAATCAGAACCACCGGTCCGCACCCTCATAGCGCCAAAGATTTGACTACCCCACCCGCGCAGGCGTTACTATCGATCGCTTACGTTGGTAGTCACTACGGCCGGGAGAACCTAAAGGCGGCCAACATCAAGCCTAGTGGTCTTCACTAGTTCACAAAGAGCGTTCAAATTAGAAATGGACGTCTCAAGTAGCTCGCTTTGACCGTTCAAGCATAGACCGCGCGGTGGCGTTGGCGCCCGACGAGCACACTGACCATAAGCAGATTGAGAATATTGGCGCCGATGCCGACGGCGAACGCGGGCGCATAATATCCGAAATGGTCGTAGAGCAGGCCGGCGACCCAGCCGCCGGCGGCCATGCCTCCCCCGCTGAACAGTAACAGTGTCGGGATTCTCCAGGAGGCTTCCGATGCCGGAAACAGTTCACGCACCGCCAAGACATAAGCCGGGATGATGCCGGAAAAGCCGAGCCCGAAAGCGGCAGCCACCGTGAACAGGCCAGCTTCATTCTGTGTCAACAGAAAGGCCGTCATCGATGCGGCCTGCCAAGCCGATCCGATCAGTACGGTGGCGAGACCGCCGATACGATCGGAGATCACGCCCCAGATTTGCCGGCTCAGAAACGCGGTGCCGAGTAGTACCGACAGCATTAGGGCGCCCATTGACCGGCTGATACCGAGATCGCTGCAAAACGCAACTAGGTGGCCCTGCGGCATCGCCATGGGAAGGCAACACAGCACGGCGGCACCGCACATCACCGCGAACACAGCATTGGGCGGCCAGCCGAGGACACGTGCTTTTCTTGAGCTGGCTCCGGACGTCGCCGGATGAATCACTTCGGGCGGCGCGCGAAAATAAATTGCGGCAAGCGGCACGATGACAACGATCTCGGCGAGAGCATACCACAGCATCGCCTGCCGCCAGCCGAAATTGGCGATCGCTTGCTCGAATATCGGTGGCCACATCGCGCCGGCGAGATAGGAGCCGCTCGAGATCAGCGCCAGCGCCGAGCCGCGCCGCCGGTCGAACCAGCGGCTGACATAAATGTACAAGGGAGCATTGATGCCGCCGAGCCCGATCAAGCCGATGAACAATCCATGGCCGATCCACAGCGGCCAAGCCGGGCCGAAGGTCGAGATTGAGAGGCCAAGGCCGATCGACAAGGAGCCGAAGATTACCGTCCAGCGCGTGCCGACCCGATCGGCGATTCGAGCCATGATGATGCCGCCGGTGCCTGAGCCGAGCCACGCCAGCGCACTGGCGAGCGCTGGAACGGAGCGCGACCCGCCCACCTCGTTGGCAATGTCCTTGAGCGCTACCACGGTGATCCAAGCGGCGCCGAACGACATCCCAAGGATGAAAAGCGCTACCGAGGCGACGGCCCAAGAGGCCTTGGTCTCAACGGAACCTGAGGGGGATTGCAACATTAGGAGGGAAACTCGGCTGGCGGATCCCTTTTACGGCCTGCACGGAATTTCACCACCCACATCCACGTCGGGTCTGCTCTACGTGCTGCATTGCGCCAATGGTTTCCGATTGGACCGGTCGCTATGCCGGCGGATATTCATCAGGGAGCCGGTTGTGCCATTCAGGAGTAGCCGAACAACACATCGATCGAGCGGGTTCGCGTGATCAGTGCGGTACCGAAAAAAAAGATTTTCCAGCAATCGCGGCAAAACATCCATCATTAAGCACCGGTTCCCGGAAAACCTGCGAACAGTTTTCGGGCGCCCCTGCCTGTCGGCAGCGCGCATAGCCGTCCTTATTGCAAGAAGGGCGAACAGAAGACTATTGGCCATGCGACAACGAAATGCGACGCAAGCGATAGGCCATCTGTCGGCATGCGGGCGAGCAAAAGTGAGCATCCAACCTAATGGTCTGGAACACGCCCCTGCAGACTTTGCAGATAAGATCCTTTTGGAACAGTACAGAACGGTCTTAAGAGTAGACATTGTTACGTAAACCTGGGATGCCGTTTGGGACTACCGAATTGCCGTAACGCGATGTGATCCGACAAGCACCAGTTTGATCTCTGCAGCTCTTCATGACTTCGCGCGCTAGCCATCAGCGTTAGTGATCTCAACCAAGAAGCGCTTACGTGCACGTGGATGCGCTGCGCGCCAGGCAGCCCTCAGCGTCTGAAGTTCGATAGCCTCACCTGACGCCGCGCGCATTCCATCCTGGATGCGTTGACGTACCGCCGGATCGGCCATGCGCGCCTTTGTGTCCGCGCTGATCTTGGCTCGCTGAGCGTCCGTCATCCGCGATCGCATTTTGGCGCGGGTCTCACTGGAGTGCATCCATCCGCCCTTTTTCATCGCGGTAGCTCTATTCTGGCCCGTAACCCTATGCCGGTTTGAGGGTCAAATTCCTGTTCTTCATTGATTGCCTCTTTCTTTCTCGAAACTACGCTCTTCGTGGTGCTCACCACTTTCACCGATTTGGACTCTATCCGGCGGCTCGAGGATGCCCGCGCGACAACCGCGCGAGCCATTCCCGCGCGCAGAAGCGAACGAGGTTGGTCAGATTCATTTCGCCACGCCGGGATCGCAGCCAAGAACCGCGATGTGGTGCTCGAATGGTATCTGCTTCATGTTATCGCCACCCTCCATTGCCAGTCTGCAGCGGCTCGTGCAGCCACCACCTGTCCGCTTCCTTCCCTGCCAAGCCCTTTTCGGCCTCTGCTGTTGCTCGCTCCCCGCTTGGTTTATATGAAGTACTACTTGCATCCGAATTTTTAAACTCTGAAGAACGTCCACAAAACCGGCCATCGCCAGCGCGCCCAATCCGGTTTTCGGGAAGTGGAATTCATAGGCGTCGCTATCTTGGACCAGGCGGACGCCCAGCGGCGTCTGGATGCGCTTGTTCCGCTTGTGCACGGTAAGGAATCCCATCTGCTCCAGCACCTTCAAGGCCGTCACGACGGTCTGTTTGCTCATGCGGCAAAGAATGGCCAGCGTCTCAATCGACGGGAATAGCTTGCCGTCGATCTTCTTGATGACGAACAGCATGGTCCGCAGCACCTCCATCGCTGCACGGCCCAACGTGCCGCCGTGCTTCCCCTTCTTGCGGCAAGGCCATGACTTGCGCTCCATCACCTGCGCCGCCGGTCGGTTTCCGACGTGGCAAATTCCGACGTGACGAATTCCAATGTGGCGAAATGGGGGGCTGGAGCGAACGATGGCCGCTCGGCTTGCTGCCGGGCAATGAGCCTCTGCAGCTCGGGCGAGGCGGTCAGGGATGCACTCATGGTGCGTTCCCATCAGCAGCCCGGCCGATCGCGACAAACGCATTCCTGCAGTTCCCGAACTCGCCGAGGGGGCGATCATCAGCGTCATAGGCCGCGTACAGCTTCGGTGCGACGCGGCGGTAGCAGCCTAGGCGCTGGCGGCCGTAATAGACCGAATGTTCGAGAGGCTCGAACTCAGGTCGCGGAACGTCCGTTGAACAGACTGCCCTGGCATTGCCCAACTCGCCCGGGCTTTTGGGCACGGTTCTCGGCTTGTTCAGGCTCTGCGAGGCAGGAGCGCAAGAGCCGAAAACCCTTAAGAAGCCTAGGTTTTCCGGCGGAATTCCTGGAGCGGGCGAAGGGGCTCGAACCCTCGACCCCGACCTTGGCAAGGTCGTGCTCTACCACTGAGCTACACCCGCGTCCTTGAATGGCCGACGATCGCTCGCCGACAGCTGCCGACCTATGCCAAATGCGCAACGTGAATGCAACAGTTCCGAACATGGCCAAATCGGGGATTGGCAACCCCGATCGCCCGCGAATCACCCAGAAATGCGAGCTTAAGACCCCTCATGGTCCGCCAATACGGCTTCCAGGGAACCCTGGCGGCTCAATACCGTTCGCAGCAATTCGAGCCATTTGGCAAACCAGCCGCGCAGCGTTTGCGCAAGCTCCTCGCCTCTGGCGGGCTCGCAATCAAAACTCGCCCACCATTCGACGAAGGCGCGATCGCCGTCGACAATAGGCGTGACGCGCAAGGTCGCCTGGAAGCCGTGGACCGGCAGCGATGGCGCACCGCAGAATTCGTAGGTCTGCGAGCGATCGACGTCGGACAGCGCCAACAGCCGCTGCCGGATGCGGCGCTCCTGATAGAGCACGTTCCTGACCGCGCCGACGGCGTCGCCGGATTTGCCGTCCTCGATCCGGCTCTCGCCGGCGCCGCCGACCCAGACCGGATAATTGTTGAAATCACGGACGATTTCCCAGATCTCCGCCGACGGCTGCTGAAAGACGGTGCTGTAATAGGCTTTTGCCATCTCCAAAACTCCCTTGCCGGCCTCGGGTAGCGGCCAACAATGGAACGCGGCGCGGCGAATACCCACCCGATCTCCGATCAGGCAGAGGGTCGAAAGCCTCCCTGAAACCGATTGAAAATCGTCGCCAGACCGCCATTTAGTGCGATGGAACACCTGAACCCATGGCTGGGGCCGTGCTAGAACGGGCCCAATTCGAAGACATCAGACGAGGATCCCGTGACGATAGTTGAGCAGGGCTCAGGACCGGCGCCGCAGGCAGCGCCCGATCTGATCAAGGACACCACCACCCAGACCTTCGTGAAGGACGTCATCGAGGAATCGAAACGGCAGCCGGTGCTTATCGATTTCTGGGCGCCGTGGTGCGGCCCATGCCGCCAGCTCACCCCCGCCCTCGAAAAGGCGGTGCGCGCCGCCAAGGGCAAGGTCAAGCTGGTCAAGATGAATATCGACGAGCATCCCGCCATACCGGGCCAGATGGGGATCCAGTCGATCCCGGCCGTGATCGCGTTCGTCAACGGGCAGCCGGCCGACGGTTTCATGGGGGCGGTGCCGGAAAGCCAGGTCAATGCCTTCATCGACAAGCTGACCAAGGGTGTGCCGGCCGCGGGCGAGCCGAATATCGCGGAAATCCTCAAAGAAGCGGAAACCGTGCTCGCCGAGGGCGATGCGGCGACCGCAGCCCAAATCTATGCCGAAGCGCTCGCGGTCGATGCCACCAACATCGCAGCGCTTGCGGGGCTCGCGAAATGCTATCTGACGACGGGCGCAATTGAACAGGCCAGGCAGACGCTCGCCATGGTACCGGAATCCAAGCGCAATGACGCTGGTGTCAAAGCCGTGCAGGCCTCGATCGACCTCGCCGAACAGGCGAGTTCGCTCGGGCCGGTGACCGAGCTGGAAAAGAAAGTCGCCGCAAACCCGCTCGATCATCAGGCGCGATTCGATTTGGCGACGGCGCTCAACGCCATGGGTAAGCGCACTGAAGCCACCGAGCAGCTGCTGCAGATCGTCAAGCGCGATCGCAAATGGAACGATGAGGGCGCGCGTAAGCAGTTGGTGCAGTTCTTCGAGGCATGGGGCGGCGCCGACGAAGCGACCGTGGATGGACGAAAGCGGCTGTCGACGATCCTGTTCTCTTAGAGCATGATTCGGAAAACCAATTTTCCGAAAAGATCATGCTAACGCCGGGGCCGCGCCGTGCCGCCGCGAACTTCGGGAAACGAGGCACTAGATGCCGATCAATGCCGAATATCGCGGGCCCAGCGAGCTTCCCGAAATCATTCCGGTGTTTCCGCTGCCGGGCGCGTTGTTGCTGCCGCGCGGTCAGATGCCGCTCAACATCTTCGAGCCGCGTTATCTCGCGATGGTGGACGATGCCTTGCGCGACGGCCATCGGCTGATCGGCATGATCCAGCCCGACGTCACCCGTTCGCGCAAAGAGGAAACGCCGGCGCTGTTCAGCGTCGGCTGCGTCGGACGCATCACCCAGCTCGCCGAATCCGGCGACGGCCGTTACATCCTCGAACTGACGGGCGTTGCGCGCTTTAGAGTGATCGAGGAAATGGTAGTGCTGACACCCTATCGGCAATGCAAGGTGGATTTCTTCGCCTACCTCGGCGATTTCACCGCGCGCAAGGGCGAGGAAGCGGTCGACCGCGAGGCGCTCTTGGAAGTGCTGACCGATTTCCTGAAAGCCAACAATCTGAAAGTGGACTGGGAGGGCGTCGAGAGCGCCCCCAACGAGGCGCTGGTCAACGCGCTGGCGATGATGTCGCCTTATGGACCGGCGGAAAAGCAGGCGATGCTGGAGGCGCCCGATCTCAAGACCCGCGCCGAAATCCTGATCGCCGTCACCGAGATGGATCTCGCCAAGAAACGCACCAGCGGCGATCCGCCGCTGCAGTAGCTACGCTTCAACCAACCGCGACGGCGCGGTCGGTTCGTTGCGATCCGGTCAGCCGCATCAGCAGGAACGTCACGACGAGCACGGCGACGTAGACTAGAAGCTGCATTCCGGTCGGCTGGTCGGTGTAGCCGATCAAGGTGTGCAATGCCCGGCCGGGAATGCTCGTCTCCGGGAGCAGCCACCCGCTGTCCCAAATCACGGCATCGAGCGAATTGAGCCAGTTGGCGCGTTCGAGGAATGCCACCGCCTGCGCCGCCATGCCGGCCGCGAGTAGTGTGATCAGGGCGGTTGTGGTGGCAAACAACGCCCGCTGCGGGATCCGCATCAGGCCAAAATAGGTCAAGAGGCAAACCGCGGCTCCCAGCGCCAGACCGATGAACCCGCCGATCGCGAGGTTGGCCGCCGATCCTCCGCCAGAGGCAACCACGCCATACAGGAACAGCGCGACCTCGCTGCCTTCGCGCAGCACCGCAACGCCGACCACCACGGCCAGCGCCAGCAGCGATTTGGTACCGTCGGCGACGGCCTGGCCGACCGCGCGCATTTCCCCCGCCATTTCGCGGCCGTGATGCGCCATCCAGACGTTGTGCCAGGTCAGCATCATCACGGCGATGGCCAGAATTGCCGCGTTGAACACCTCCTGCCCCATGCCCGCGAACAGCTGCGACAGCGCGCCGGCAAACGCTGCTACGACACAGGCCGCAAGCACACCCGCCAGCACCCCGCCGCCGATCCAGCGATTGCGATGCGGGACCGAGCCGGTGACAGCGAGAACGATGCCGATGATCAGCCCGGCCTCGAACACCTCGCGAAAGACGATGATGAGCGCAGCCAGCACCAGTGCCCCGTTTTTCGAAGTTCGTGAACCATCGCGGCACCCCCTTGCACGAACCTCGGAAACAAAAGGGCGCTGCCAACCAACTATATATCTGTGGTGCCGCCTATTGCACGGTCAAGGCGCCGCGCGCCTTGTCATTGAAGTCGTCGTAGAATTCGTAACGTCCGGGCTTCAACGCGCGCACGTTGATCACACCCTCGCTGTTGGCAGCGACCACCTTTTCGACCCGCAGCGAAGTGCTCTCGAACTCCATGGCTTTGGCGTCGAGGTTCTTGATGCGAAAAGTCACGGGTTTGTCGGCCGGCGCGCTGACCTGATTAGGCTGGAACTGGCCGTTGGAATAGGTCAGCCGTAATTCGGTCGCCTGCTGTGCCTGGGACGGCGACACCCCAAGTGTCGCTGTTGCGCAAAGCACGGCTAAAGCCAGTTTTCTCGTCATGTCGGTCACCTTGAACACCTGTTGGCCTTCTTTAAGCTTGAGCGAGATCAAAATTCCCAGGCGAACTTTAGTTTGGCGCGATGGCGCTGAAACTCCGCCAGGTTGAGCGAGACCGGATTGCCGATCTCGCGACCCCAGACCTGGGCGTTCCAGGCCGCAGTCATGAACATTTTCGGCGTGAAGCGAAGATAGAGCGTCGGTCCCAGCATGACCGCGTCCCCGGTGAACGACGTCAGATTTGCGGCGTCGTAATGCCTGAGATACCAAACCTCGCCGCCAAGCACGACATTGGATGCGAGCCGGAGCGACAGCGCCGCCGATCCGCCAAACGTGGCTTCGCGCTGGGTCTCGCCGGTCAGCATCTGCGTGACCTCGGGCTCGTACAACAGGTTGAACCCCGCATACAGCCGATTTCGCATCAATTCGAGATCGGCGTTGACGGTGGTTTCAAATTCGAAATTGCGCACCCGCTCGCCGCTGGTCTCGTCAATCCGCCGCACCGTCGGCTCGACCGCGAGCGTGACCGCGAGCGGATTGTTCGAGGTGCGCTCGAGCGCGAGATAACGGAATTCCGCGAAACCGCCGGCCAGCGCGACCTGGTTGCGGTCATCGAGGTCGGTCACGCCGCCGATATTGTGGGTCGATCCGAGCGCGCCGAATTCGATCTGGATGAACTGGGAGGGGGTGAATTCGAACTCGTATTTGGTCTCGGTCGCGGCGTAGTTGCCGTCGCGCTTGCCGAACCGGCCGATGCTGTCGACGGTGAATTCCTTTTCACCCTCGAGGCCGATGCCGGAGCCAGTGGTAAATCCAAAAATGTACTTGGTTTCGATGTCGCGCCAGGAGCTTGCGTCCTCGGCGCGCGCAGCGCCGCCGTAACCGGAAATACCGGCAATCACGCAGAGCGCGATCGATTGAAACCGAGATGGAATTCGCGCCCGCATTTGTTCTTGCACCGCCATTTTTGAGCTCTGGAGATCAGCTAGCGGCTTGCGGCCCGGCAGGCAAAAAGACTCCCTCTAAACTGGAGACGTTCTAAGCAATTTACGATCGATCAAACGCGCTTCGTCGCGCGAGCGCCCTAATATCCGGCCAGCGCCAACGCGATCACCGCGCTGAGCGCCATCCAGCCGAAGTGCCGGCCGCGGCTGGCCCAGGCATTGGCGAACGCGGCGAACGCATAAACGCAGGCGAGCGTCACGATGATCCAGTGCCGCGCCGGCTCCGACGCCATCCAGGGGGCCGCGATCAGGAGCACGCCGCCGCCGATCCAGGCGACGGTGCCGGTCTGCCAGACCAGGCGGATCAGGGTGCGCAGCCGCGCCGGCTCGATGCTGGCGCGGGCGAATACCTTGGTTTCACCGAGCACGCCGTGGATGATGGCAACCACGATCGCGGCGAGCCCAGAACATTGCAGGAGAAGGTCGCGCATCTAAGCCTCCATACAGTACTGTATGGAGGCTTAGGCCCGATGCTGGTGCCTGTCAATACAGTAGTGTATGGTTAGATGTCGCAGGGCACCGACATGACCGACCAACTCTCCGCAAAGGACTGGCTCGACCAGGGCCTCAAGACGCTGGCCAAGAGCGGCTTCACCGCGCTGAAGGCCGAACCGCTCGCCAAGGCGATGGGGGTGTCGCGCGGCAGCTTCTACTGGCATTTTGCCTCACTCGGCGCGTTCCACGCGGCGATCCTCAAGCACTGGCGCGAGGTCGCGGCCGAACAGGTCATCGCCGACCTCGAGGCGGCCCGGAATACCAGCCCGCTGCCGATGTTGTTGCGCCGGACGTTCGGTGGAAGGCTGGCACTGGAGAAGGCGGTGCGTAGCTGGGCCGCGTTCGATCCGGCCGCGCGCATGGCGGTGCAAGCCACCGACCGGCGCCGGCTCGACTATGTCGAGGGCCTGTTCAGGGCGGCCGGGTTTGCACCGGGCGCGGCGCGGGCCCGGGCACAGATCATCTATTGGGCCTTTGTCGGCTTTGCGCTGTCGGACCAAGCTTTGCCGCCGGCGAAACAGCACGCGGTGCTCGACGAGCTATTGCGGTTTGCTTCAAAATAGGTCGCGGCGACAAGCCACGTTCGAATATGCTAAAGGAGGCCGAAAAATGATGCCGGAGACTGACCATGAATGCATCGTCCGAACGCCCCGAAAACACCGTCGATCCCAAATTGCTGGAAATCCTGGTCTGTCCGATCACCAAGGGTCCGCTTGAATTCGATGCGGCAAAACAGGAGCTGATCTCGCGCTCGGCAAAACTCGCCTATCCGATCCGCGACGGCATCCCGATCATGTTGCCGGAAGAGGCGCGGAAGATCGACTAGCCGATGCACTCCCGCATCATCCTTTGGACGCTCACCGCGCTTGCCATTGCCTGCGGATTTGCCGTGAACGCTTCGGCTGAAGAAACCCAAATCCGGGTCGGCACGATCGACGCTTTCCTGACAACCCCACGGGAAGTCGACCGGCCGCCGGTCGCACTGCTGGTGGCGGGCTCTGGATCGACCGATCATGACGGCAATGGACCGCAGATCAAACCTGCGACGTTGAAGAAACTTTCGGAACAACTCGCCGCGCGCAACATCGCAACGCTTCGCTATGACAAGCGCGGCGCGGGCGGGTGGAAGCCGGAATTCGGCCGGCCGGAAGATTTTCGCTTCAAGGACTATGTCGACGATGCGGTGGCGCTCGTCGGTTACCTGCGCAGCAGCGGCAAATTCTCGGCGGTCGTTCTGGTCGGACACAGCGAAGGCGGGTTGGTCGCGATTCTTGCCGCGCGGCGGGTGCCCGTCGACCGTCTGGTTTTGCTCGCCACCGCGGCGCGGCGGCAAGGCGACCTGCTCAAGGCGCAACTCGAAAAACAGCTTTCGCCGGAGATGCTCGCACCGATCGCAAAAGCCATCGATAGCATCATGGCCGGGCAGATTGTCGACCCGCTGCCGCCGGGACTTTCGATTCCGCCCTCGCTGCAGCCTGGCATCGCCTCGGCCTTTACCGAAGACCCAGTCGACCCCTTGAAAAAGGTCGGAGTGCCGACCCTGATTGTTGCAGGTGGCCGCGACCGTCAGGTGGCGAGGCTCGATTTCCTGGCGCTGTCGACGGCATCGTTCGCGGCCAAGACGCTTTGGCTTCCGGAAATGAACCACGTCTTGGTCGACGTCGCCGATGAGACGGACGATCTGAAGACCTACAATGAGGCCGACCGTCCGCTGGATCCGACCATGATCGATTCTCTCGTGACTTTCATTCTCGCAAATGGCACAGCGAAATAAGCTCCTACAGCGCTTCGCCTTTCAACAACCGCGGCACTTCGCCGGCAAGGCCGGCCGCCTGGCGGATGAACAGGCTCTTCAGCGGCGGCGCGCGATCGACGAGGCCAAGCCCGATATCGCGGACCGTGCGCAACAGCGTCGATTGGTTCGAGAACAGGAAGTTCAGCGAGTTGGTGGCAAGTCCCATCGCCATGGTGTCGAACCGCCGCCAGCGCTGATAGCGCTCGAGCACATCTTGCTGCCCAAGGTCGATGCCGAGCCGTGCCGCATCGACCACCACTTCGGCCAGCGCCGCGACGTCCTTCAGCCCCATGTTGAGGCCCTGCCCTGCGATCGGGTGGATCACGTGGGCGGCGTCGCCGATCAGCGCCATACGTTCGGCGATGAAGGAGCGCGCGACGAAATAGGAAAGCGGAAACGCACGCGGCGTATCGAGCGCCTTGATCTCGCCGAGACGTAGGCCGAAGCGCCGCTCGAGCTCGCCGTGGAATTCGCCTTCGCCTAAACTAACGATGCGCGCGGCCTCAGCCCGCTTCTCGGACCACACCAGCGAGGAGCGTTTTCCGCTCAGCGGCAGGATTGCGAAGGGGCCAGCGGGCAAGAAGTGTTCTTCGGCTCTGCCACCATGATCGCGCTCATGGCCGACGGTGACGACGATGCCGGATTGATTGTAATCCCAGCCATGGGTGGCGATGCCGGCGCGTTCGCGCAGTTTTGAGCGCGCGCCGTCGGCGGCGACCAGGAGGCTCGCCTCGATGAGGCTGCCGTCGGCCAGCGTCACATCGATACTGCCCGACCGCGCATCGTATGAAGTCACGGCCGTTGCCCGAAGGTCGATTGCTTCTGCCTCGGCGCGCCCAACCAGCGCGTCGATCAGATGGCGGTTTTCGACCATATGCGCGAACGGCTCCCCCGGCTCGACGTCGCCGGCGAAGGTCAAAAACACCGGACGGGTCGCGTCTTCCAGCCTGGAATTGGTGACGACCATGTCGAGGATCGGCTGCGCCTTCTCCGCAACGGCCTCCCAGGCCCCGAGCGTTTCGAACAGCCGCCGGCAGGCCGCGACGATGGCGGTTGCCCGCGGGTCGCGGCTCGGCCGCGCGCTGAGCGCCGGATCAGCCACAATGATCGGGATATCGGCGCCAAGGCCTTGGCGCAACGCCACCGCCAGGGCCAGACCTGCAAACGCGCCCCCACAAATAACGATGCTTCGCTGTGCTGACATGGAACCTGCTCACTCATACTCTTGCTACTGGAGTATAGCTGGGCGAAACAGATACGCGAAGCAAGAGGTCGCGTCCCTCGGATCGTCATTCCAGGCGCGAGCGGAGCGAGCGAACCCGGAAATCCAGCGATTATTGCTCGAGATTCCGGGTTCGCGCCTTGCGACGTGCCCCGGAATGACGAAAGCCGAAAGCGCTTCCATGTCCAAAGGACTGATTGACCTGATTTCGATCCTCGATCTGGAGCCGATCGAGGTGAATTTGTTTCGCGGCAACAGCCCGAAGACGAGCTGGCAACGGGTGTTCGGCGGACAGGTGATCGGACAGGCGATGGTGGCGGCATGCCGCACCGTCGAGGGCCGGCTGCCGCATTCGCTGCATTGCTATTTTATTCTTCCCGGCGATCCGCAGATTCCGATCATCTACGAAGTCGAGCGGCTGCGCGACGGCAGGAGCTATTCGACCCGCCGCGTCACCGCGATCCAACATGGCAATGCGATCTTTTCGATCATGGTGTCGTTTCATGTCGATGAGCAAGGCGCCTTCGACCATCAGGACAAGATGCCCGACGTGCCGCCGCCGGAGAAATTGACCGCCGAGGAAGTCGCGAAGCAGCCGATGTTCCGCGAGATGCCTGACTTCATCCGCCGCTACTATGAATTGGATCGTCCGATCGAATTGCGCCCGGTGGAGCTCGGCCGCTACTTCGGAGAGAGGATCGACGACGGCCGCATCCATGTCTGGATCCGCACCGCCGCAAAACTGCCCGACGATCCGGCGTTGCACATGTGCGCACTCGCCTATGCGTCGGATTTCTCGCTGCTCGACGCCGTCATGGCGCGCTACGGCCGCACCCTGTTCGACAGGCGCATGATGCCGGCGAGCCTCGATCACGCGATGTGGTTTCATCGCCCGTTTCGCGCCGACGAGTGGCTGCTTTACGCGCAGGATTCGCCAAGCGCGCAAGGCGGCCGTGGGCTCACGCGAGGCCTGATCTTCAAGCCCGACGGCACCCTGGTGGCGTCCGTCGCGCAGGAAGGCTCGGTGCGCGAGCGGAAGTGATCGCGCTTAGGCGCTGGCAGAAGCGGTTCGTTCGACCAACGCGAATTGCGATACGTACCAGCGGTTATACCAGCGCATCACCCATGGAATGGGAATGATGAATACGCAGCCGATAGCGAACAGGACGGTGCGCCATAGCACTTCCAGTCCGGTGCCGTTGAACACCACCTCACGCCGCGTCCCGTTGATGTTGCGGCAGATCCATCGCATCCAGGCCGAAATGACCCAGGCCCAGCCGATGATGGTGATGAAGGAGATGTACATCAGCAATTGCCAGCCGATGAAAGTGACCGCGCTGCCGTTGAAAGCGATCGGAAGCCGCTGCCCGTTTGAGCTGAGATTGCCGGCGAGCCATCGCACCAATATCCAGGACAGAAATGCCGAAACTGGCATAACGATCAGTTGCAGGCGGTTGTCGTAGGCTTCCACATAGTACATGAGCCCTGTCCCGACGAACACGTACCAGATATCGCCGGGCTGGCCGGTGAAGGCAAAATTGGGCCGGCTCGGCACCTCTGTTCGGGATGCCATCCAGCGATAAAAGCCGGTCGCGGTCCACGGCGCGGGAATCACGAACAAGTATCCGATCATCAGCAGCAGGATGCGCCCGAGGAAGGCCCAAAGCGGCAGATCGATCGAAAGCGAACCGGTGGCGTCACCGCTGAAAGCTGGCGCGCCGGATTGCGCAACGGCGCGAGGGCCAAAGGCGCCCGTCATCAAGCCCGGAATTTCCCTGGCCTTCTGCCAATCCGCCATGCCCTCGGTCCAGACCAGCGTCTCCGCCGTGACCCTTCCCGAGGCGACGAACTGATGCAGCTGAGCTTCCGGATAAGGACCTTGTTGCTGACCTTGGGACGCAAAAAACCAGGATCGGTCGACCATTTTGTTTCCTCAATGGGTTGTTGCGGCCGGCGGACCTAAAAGGACCGCCGGCGAAAAAAGGATTTCCTGGATAATCTCCTGCTCCTCGGCGAGCCTAGCGAGAGGGAGCGCGACACAGCAATTGTTTTTCGTTTTTGGCTGCAACTTTTTGTGCCATTTGCCTGGAAAGATGCCAGACTTGGACCGGCGCAGATCAAGCGCGACCGACGTTCAGAAAATCGAGGAAACGAAGGCCTGACCATGAAACTCGTCGTTGCGATCATCAAACCCTTCAAACTTGACGAGGTGCGCCAGGCGCTGACGGCCATCGGTGTGCACGGCATGACGGTCACGGAAGTGAAGGGCTATGGCCGCCAGAAAGGCCACACCGAAATCTATCGCGGCGCCGAATATGTCGTGAATTTTCTGCCCAAGCTGCGGATCGAAATTGCGGTCGCGTCCGACCTTGCGGACGAGGCGGTTGCAGTCATCACCTCGAACGCCCGCACCGGGCAGATCGGCGACGGCAAGATCTTCGTGACCCCGATCGAGCGCGCCTTGCGTATCCGCACCGGCGAGACCGACAGCGACGCGCTCTAGCGCTTTCGGGGCGAGCCCTCTGGCTTCACCCGAAGTGAAGACCGTTTGCGCCGCGCAACCTCATTCTGATACCTTTTCTCTGCTTCGCGGACGAGCAGAATTGTGTCCGCAGCTTGTCGCGCCTACGGTTTAGGCAGACGTGATTAGATTTTAGGCGCGACCTAATGGCGCGGCTTTGGACATTTCCCGCAAAGCACAAAAAGGTCCGCGTTCATAATCCGTTAGGCAATGCCGCCGATCTGGCACGGCATTTGATTCTAACTGGTCCGGCTGTCCCCGCGTAGTGAACTTCTCCGCGTGGTGAACCTCAGTCGAGAACGCCCGGTCGCCCCTCGACCGGCCCAAGCGGGGATTAAGACCCATGAAAATTGTTATGGCGATCATCAAGCCATTCAAGCTCGAGGAAGTCCGTGATGCCTTGACCGCCATTGGCGTTCACGGTCTCACGGTGACGGAAGTCAAGGGATATGGCCGGCAGAAGGGCCATACGGAAATTTATCGTGGCGCCGAATATGCGGTGAGCTTTCTGCCCAAGATCAAGATCGAGGTGGCGATCGCCTCCGATCAGGTCGACAAGACCATCGAGGCCATCACGTCGGCGGCAAAAACCGGCCAAATCGGCGACGGCAAGATCTTCGTCATCAACCTCGACCATGCGGTTCGCATCCGCACCGGTGAGGCCGATGCCGCGGCCCTCTGATTTCGCGCTCAACCTTACCACTTTAGGAGTAGATCAAAATGACGTTCAAACGTCCCTTTAGCGCGGGATTGGCGGCCCTCGCAGTCGGCCTGTTCGCCGCAACCGCGGCCTACGCGGAGCCCACCGTCAACAAGGGCGACAACGCCTGGATGCTGACGTCGACGGTGCTGGTGCTGTTGATGACCATCCCCGGCCTTGCGCTGTTCTATGGCGGCCTCGTTCGTTCCAAGAATATGCTCTCGGTGTTGATGCAGGTGTTCTACACCGTCTGCATCGTCACGATCATCTGGGCGCTCTACGGCTACAGCCTTGCCTTCACCGGCGGCTCCGACTTCATCGGCGGCTTCTCGAAGGCTTTCCTGATGGGCGTGACGCCAGACTCCAAGGCGGCGACCTTCAGCGTCGACGCCAATATCTCGGAGCTGGTCTACGTCTGCTTCCAGATGACGTTCGCGGCGATCACCCCATGCCTCATCGTCGGCTCGTTCGCCGAGCGCATGAAGTTCTCGGCGGTGGCGCTGTTCATTCCGCTCTGGGTGACGCTGATCTATTTCCCGATCGCGCACATGGTCTGGTACTGGGCTGGACCGGACGCGATCTCGGATGCGGTCAAGGCGCTCGCCGCGGCAGGAGATGCGGCGGCAAAGACGGCGGCTCAGGCCAAGCTTGACGAGGTCAATGCCGATGCCGGCTGGATCTTCAAGAAGGGCGCGATCGACTTCGCCGGCGGCACCGTGGTGCACATCAACTCGGGCATCGCCGGCCTGGTCGGAGCCCTGCTGGTCGGCAAGCGCGTCGGCTACGGCAAGGACCTGATGGCCCCGCATTCGCTGACCATGACCATGATCGGCGCCTCGCTGCTCTGGGTCGGCTGGTTCGGCTTCAACGCCGGATCGAATCTCGAAGCCACCGGCGGCGCCGCCCTCGCCATGACCAACTCCTTCGTCGCGACCGCGGCGGCAGCGCTGTCCTGGATGTTCGCGGAATGGATCATCAAGGGTCACCCTTCCGTGCTCGGCGCGTTGTCGGGCGCGGTCGCCGGCCTGGTCGCGGTCACGCCCGCGGCCGGTTACTCCGGCCCGATGGGCGCGATCGTGCTCGGCCTCGTCGTCGGCGTGGTCTGCCTGTTCTTCGTGACCGTGGTGAAGAACTCGCTCGGCTATGACGACGCGCTGGATGTGTTCGGCGTGCACTGCATCGGCGGCATCATCGGCGCGCTCGGCACCGGCATCCTGGTGAACCCGGCGCTCGGCGGCACCGGCATCATGGATTACACCGTCGGCAAGATCGCCGATTACGACTTCATCGCGCAGATGACGTCGCAGGCCTGGGGCGTCGGCACCACGCTGGTGTGGTCGGGCGTGGGTTCGGCGATCCTCTACAAAATCGTCGACGTCATCGTCGGCCTGCGCGCCAATGTCGAGACCGAACGCGAAGGCCTCGATATCACCGAGCACACCGAGCGCGCCTATAACATGTGATCCTCCCGGGGCGCGGTCCTGTCAGACCGCGCCCAGAACTACGGTTTGGGCACATACCCGGCAATGCCCGGACCGTTGAGGGGCTCCAGCGCAAGTTGGAGCCCCTTTCTTTTTTGCCAAAAGGGCGAAAAGGCATTGCCAATACCGGCCACTCCCGCCGAAATGGGCAACGACAAGCACAGGGAGAATGCCATGAAGCTGGAAGGCGGATGCTATTGCGGCAAGGTGCGCTATGTGGCCGAGGGCAAGCCTATAATGAAGGCGCAATGCCATTGCCGCGAATGCCAGTACCTCACTGGGGGCGCGCCCAATATGTTCATGGCGATGCCGCCCGACGGCTTCAAATACACCAAGGGCGCCGCCAAGCAATTTTCCCGCAGCGATCTAGAGAAACCGGTGACACGGGAATTTTGCGCCGAATGCGGCACGCATCTGGTGACCTGGCCGCGGGTCCCGATCGTCGTGATCAAGGTCGGTACCCTCGACGATCCCAGCGTGTTCGGCGGCCCGCAGGTCGCGATCTACACCGTCGACAAGCAGCCCTTCCACCACGTCCCCGACGGCTTGCCCGCTTTCGAGCGTCTGCCGCAGCGGTAGAAACTCCGGCCAGCGCAAATCCCACGGCTTTTCCGGATCAGAACCGGTAAAATCGCTGCTAGCGCCGATGGTTAATCGCGTCTTAACCTCGCCGTATCTATGGTGGTTTGATCCGCATCCCGACCCGCGCCCAAGAAAGGCGGTCGGCGGCTTTCGAACGTGCTGGCGCTTCAACGTATGGTCATGACTGCTTCATCCCGCGCGCCTGAGAGTGCCGGACATCAGCAAAGCGAACGGTCGCCGTTTGCGCGAACGACCGAGCTGTTGGCCCCCTATAGGCCCGCCAAGCCCTTGATAACGCTTTCATTGGGCGAGCCGCAGCACCCGGTGCCGGACTTTGTCGGACCGGTGCTGGCAAAGCATATCGCCGATTTCGGCCGCTACCCGCTGGCCAGGGGGATCGAGCCGTTCCGGCGGGCGGCGGCTAACTGGCTTTCCAGCCGATTCGACCTGCCCCGCGGAATCGATCCCGAGAGCGAAATTCTGGTCCTGAACGGCAGCCGCGAGGGCCTGTTTTTCGCAGCCCTGACCGCCGCCCGTCATGTCGGGGAGCGGCGGGGGAAGCCTGCGATCCTGATGCCCAACCCGTTTTATCCGGCCTATGGCGCCGGCGCCCGCGCCGCGGGTTGCGAGCAGATTTACCTGCCGACAACCCTTGCCAACGGATTTCTTCCCGATCTCGACACGCTTGAAGATGCGACGCTGGCGCGAACGGTCGCGATCTACATTGCGTCACCGGCCAACCCGCAAGGCGCCGTCGCCAGCCGCCAATATTTCAGCCGCTTGAAAAGGCTCGCCGACCGCTTCGGCTTCATGATCCTGAGCGACGAGTGCTACTCGGAAATCTACACCAAGGACGCGCCGGGCAGCGCGCTCGAATGCGCCGGTCCCGATTTCGCCAACGTGGTTGCGTTTCAGTCGCTTTCAAAACGCTCGAACCTGCCCGGCATGCGCGTCGGTTTCGCCGCCGGCGACAAGACGTTTCTCGGCCTGTTTCACGAGCTGCGCAATGTCGCCGCACCCCAAGTGCCGGTGCCGCTGCAGCAGGTCGCGGTCGCGGCCTATGGCGACGAAGCCCATGTCGAAGAGAACCGCCGGCTTTACCGGATCAAGTTCGATCTCGCCGACCAGATTCTCGGCAATCGTTATGGCTATCGCCGACCTGCCGGCGGCTTCTGCGCCTGGCTCGATGTGTCCGCGCGCGGCGGCGACGAAGCCGTGGCGGTGAGGCTTTATCGCGATGCCGGCGTGCGCGTGATTCCGGGCAGCTATCTGGCGCGGCAACAAGCAGACGGTTTCAATCCTGGCGCCGGTTATATCCGCCTTGCGCTGGTATCGGACAGTGAATCAACCGCCGAGGCGTTGCACCGGCTGGTCGAAACCTTGGATTAATCGCGAGCGCCCATGAGCATGCCAGCGATCGAACGTGTCATTCCCCTGGTCGGTCAATTGCCGGTCTCGATGCGCGAAGCGCTGGAGCAGCGCTTGCGCGAGCTCTTTGGCCTCGGCTTGATCGCGTTTTCCGGCGTAGCATCGGCGGCGCTGATGACCTGGTCGGTGCAGGATCCAAGCCTGAGCCACGCGACCTCGCGCGCAATCCGCAACATCGTCGGCTATCCCGGCGCGATCGTCGCCGATCTCCTGATGCAGATTCTCGGCTTAGGGGCGATCATGCTGATCCTGCCGATCGCGGTGTGGGGCTGGCGCACGCTGACCCACCGTCCCTTCGACCGCCAGGCGCTGCGGCTCGCGTGCTGGATCCTCTGCACGGTGATCGCGGCGGGCTTTGCCAGCTGCTGGCCGCATGGCGGCGCCTGGCCGCTGCCGACTGGCCTCGGCGGCGTTGTCGGCGACGCGCTGGTGCGGGCGCCCGCGGTGGTGTTCGGGCCGCCTGGCCTCGTCTATCGCCTCGTGCTCGGAGTAATTCTGCTTGCCGCCTTGATCGCGACATTCCCGATCGCGAGCGGCGTCGGCTCGCGCGCGC
The DNA here is from genome assembly GCA_963769365.1 of uncultured Alphaproteobacteria bacterium. Taxonomy (GTDB): domain Bacteria; phylum Pseudomonadota; class Alphaproteobacteria; order Rhizobiales; family Xanthobacteraceae; genus Bradyrhizobium. Next base: position 123,840 of record CAVYLU010000006.1, read on the forward strand.
GCGACGACGAGGAATTGACGCCGATCGCGGATGACGACGCCCCGTTCGTCGAGGAAGACGAGGGCGGTTCGGTCTCGCTCGGTTGGGTGTTCCACGCCGTCATGAGCACCAAGGCCCGGCTCGCATGGCTGTTGTCGACGGCCTATCGATCGCTGGTTTCTAGCGGACCGCAACCTCGCGCCCTTTCATTCGAACGCCAGGAGCCCAGCCTTGAGCGGGGCCTTGGGGGCCGCGGCGGTCCGTCGCTGACGCCGCCCGAGGACGAGGATTTCGAGGACGAAGAGGACGAGGAGGCCGCCGCGGCACCCGCGCCGCGCAAGAAGGCCGCACCTCGCGCGTCGCGCAAATCGTCCGAAAAGTTCGAACTGCCCGCCGTGTCGATGCTGACGGCGCCCCGCGCCACCGACCGGCAGCCTCTCAGCAGGAGCGAGCTGGAATCGAATTCGCGGGCGCTGGAAGGCGTGTTGGGCGATTTCGGCGTCCGCGGCGAAATCGTCAAGGCCCATCCGGGGCCCGTCGTGACGCTGTACGAGCTCGAACCCGCGCCCGGCATCAAATCGTCGCGGGTGATCGGTCTTGCCGACGATATCGCGCGTTCGATGAGCGCGCTCTCGGCGCGCGTCGCCGTGGTTCCCGGCCGTAACGCCATCGGCATCGAATTGCCGAACGCGCATCGCGAGAAGGTCTATTTGCGCGAACTTTTAACCGCGCGGGAGAGCATCAATTCGGTCGCCAAACTCCCGCTCTGCCTCGGCAAGAACATCGGCGGCGAATGCATCATCGTCGATCTGGCACGGATGCCGCATCTTCTGATCGCGGGCACCACCGGCTCCGGCAAATCGGTTGCTATCAACACCATGATCCTGAGCCTGGTTTACCGGCTGCGTCCCGATCAATGCCGCCTAATCATGGTCGATCCCAAGATGCTCGAGCTCTCCGTGTATGACGGAATTCCGCATCTCTTGACGCCGGTCGTGACCGATCCGAAGAAAGCGGTGGTCGCGCTGAAATGGGCCGTGCGCGAGATGGAAGAGCGCTACAAGAACATGTCCAAGCTCGGCGTGCGCAACGTCGATGGCTACAACGCGCGGCTGGCGGAAGCAAAATCCAAGGGCGAGGAGCTGACGCGCACGGTGCATACCGGTTTCGACAAGGAGACCGGCAAGGCGATCTACGAAAACGAGAAGCTCGATCTCGAACCGCTGCCGCAGATCGTCATCATCGTCGACGAAATGGCCGACCTGATGATGGTCGCCGGCAAGGACATCGAAGGCGCGGTGCAGCGCCTGGCGCAGATGGCGCGCGCCGCCGGCCTGCATGTGATTCTCGCGACCCAGCGGCCGTCCGTCGACGTCATCACCGGCACCATCAAGGCGAATTTCCCGACCCGCATCTCGTTCCAGGTCACCTCGAAGATCGACAGCCGCACCATCCTGGGCGAGATGGGCGCCGAGCAATTGCTCGGCCAGGGCGACATGCTCTATATGGCGGGCGGCGGGCGCATCAGCCGCGTGCACGGACCTTTCGTTTCGGACGAAGAAGTCGAAAAGGTGGTGCGCCATCTGAAGACGCAAGGCGCGCCCGAATATCTCGAGGCGGTCACCGCGGAAGAGCCCACCGATGAAGACGGCACGGCATTCAATTCAACCGGCATGGGCAGCGATGGCGGCGGTGATTTGTTTGCGCAGGCGGTTGCGATCGTCAAGCGCGACCGCAAGGCTTCCACCAGTTACATCCAGCGGCGTCTGCAAATCGGCTATAACCGCGCTGCTTCGCTGATGGAGCGCATGGAACTTGAGGGTATTGTCGGGCAGGCCAATCACGCCGGCAAACGCGAGATTCTGGTCGAGGAGGAAGAGGGCCGCTTCTGAGCGCGGGCATCATATTCTCACGGAAAAACGATATCTCCTTTGAGCCAAACCAAGATAAAATGGCTGCGAACTGAAACAGGACGACGCGTTGAATATAAATCAGAAATTCCGAAATCAGTGGGCCGTCCGCGATCCACGGCGCACGAATTGCGGCGGTCCTGATCACCGCTTCCTTGATCGCGGGCGTCGCCGCGCCGTCGGGCGCGCAGACCGTGCCGGTTCCAAAACCGGCGCCGAAGGCACGCGACGGCGTGCAGCTGAGCGCGTCGGACGCGCAGAAGGGCCCGATCACAACCGGAGCAACGGCGGGAGCGCCGCCCGATCCCGTGATTCCCGATCCGCATCGCAACCTTCCGGCCAATATTTTCGCGACCTTCGATGCCAGTCAGAAGGCCCAAGCCGCCAAGGTGAGCTCTTATCTGTCGTCGCTGCAGACACTGGTCGGGAATTTCGTCCAGGTCGGGCCTGACGGCAGCAAAACCAAGGGCGATTTCTACATCCAGAAGCCGGGCAAGGTGCGCTTCGAATATGAGGCGCCAAGCCCGATCGACATCATCGCCGACGGATCGTCGCTCGCCGTGCGCGACCGCAAGCTCTCGACCCAGGACATCTATCCGCTGTCGCAGACACCGCTGCGGTTCCTGCTCTCGGACCGCATCGATCTTCTCAAGGACACCAATGTGGTCAATGTGACGGCGGATGATCTGTTCATCAGCGTCACCATCGAGGAGAAGCAGGCGCTGATCGGCACCAGCCGCCTGATGCTGATGATCGGCGCCAAGGACGGCCAGCTCAAGCAATGGACTGTGACCGATCCGCAAGGCTATGACACCACGGTTGCGGTCTACAATCTGGATTCGTCGAAGAAGATCGATCCCAGCATGTTCAAGATCGACTTCACCAATTACACGACCCCGCCGGGCTAGTTTCCAGGGTCCCAGAACTGACGCGTCTTCCTCTCGCTTATCGGACAGTTTTGCTCGGCGGTCCTGCCTTGATTTCATCGCGCAATTTCATTCTTGTTCGCTTGCCATGACAAATCAGCCTTTCTTCACCCAGGACAACGACGCCTTCATTCCGACCTCGGTCGCAAACGGCCCGTGGGACGCCAAATCGCTACACGGCCGGGTCATCATCGGGCTGCTCGCTTTCGTCATCGAACAGCGCCATGGCGGCGACGATTTTGTGCCGGCGCGGCTGACCGTCGATATGTATCGTCTGCCGGGACTTGCGCCGATCGAGGTGAAGACCAGGCTCATTCGCGACGGCCTGCGCATCAAGGTGGTCGAGGCCGATTTCCACAGCGGCGGCGTCGCGATGGCGCGGGCGTCCTGTCAGTTGCTGCGCAAGACTGAGAATCCGCAAGGCAATGTCTGGTCGCCCGCAAACTGGGACGTGCCGGCCCCTGCGAACATTGCCGCGCCGCCCGATCCGAAACTTGGCATGCACGGCAAATGGGCGACGCGCCAGATCGCGGGCACGATGGGCTCGCTGGGGGCGCGGCGGCTATGGATGAGCGAGGTACGTAATCTCGTGGAAAATGTGCCGCCGACGCCGTTCGTGCGCGTCGCGTTGGCGGCGGATTTTGCGAGCCCCTTCGCCAATGCCGGCGATCGGGGGCTCGGCTTCATCAACAGCGACGTCACGCTTTACCTGCACCGGTTGCCGGTGACGCAATGGATCGGTTTCGAGGTGGTGAACCACCACGCCACCTCTGGCGTCGCGATCGGCGAATGCTGGCTCTATGATGAAGAGGGCGCGATCGGGACCTCGACGGTCGCGGCGCTGGCGCAGCGCAAGCCGATGACACAACCACCGCCGTCATGATCATTATTTCAGATGCCGCCGCATTTCAGGCCGCGCCTTCAACGCCGCGCCCTGCCTGGCCACGATCTTGGCGATCCGCTCCGGCGCGAAGTTCATGTCGACGAAGCCCGGCGCAGTGTTCGCAACCTCGTGGTATTCGAGAATCTTGCCGTCACTGAGTTTCATGATGGCGACGCCCTCGAACATCGCGCGTGCCCCGTTGGCTTCGGGCAGCGTCGAGCTATAGCTGAAGGTGTAGCGCGCATAGAGCGTCTCGCCGTCGCTCACCGGCGCGTGCATATCCCAGCGGAAATCGGTCGCCGTGCGGTAGAACCAGTCGTCGATCAACTCGGCGATCCCGGTGCGGCCTTTGAACGCACCATAGAAAACGTCATGATAGACGCCGTCTTCGGTGAACAGGTCGGCGAAGGCCTTGCCGTCACGCCGCTCGACCGCGTCGCAGAACGTTCGAAGCATGGCTGTAATGTTCATCGTGCTCCTCCCTCGAGAAAGGCATTTCACCCGATCTCCGCGACCGCGGCAATGAGGCGCGCGATATCCTGCGGCCGCGACAGGCGATGATCGCCGTCCTGGATCATGGTCAGCACCACGTCGTCGGCCGGCAGCCGATGCGCCAGCGCAAGCGCGTGCTTCCAGGGTACATCCGGATCCCGGGCGCCCTGCAGGATGCGAACCGGGCAACCGACATCGATGGAGTTACCGAGCAGCAGATGGTTGCGGCCCTCCTCGATCAGGGCACGCGTGATCGGATAGGGGGTGCCATCGCCATATGGCGAGGGCCGCAGCCAGACGCCTTTGGTTTCGATCTCCTGGCGAGTTTCGGGCGAAAAGCCTTTCCACATCAGCTCTTCGGTGAAATCCGGCGCCGGCGCGATCAGCACCATGCCGGCCAGCGGGGCATCGCCGGCCCCGTGTTTTGCGATCTCGCGCGCCAATAATAGCGCGATCCAGCCGCCCATCGAGGACCCGATCACAACCTGGGGTCCTCGGCAGAATTGCTGGAACACGGTCACGCTTTCGGCGAGCCAGCGCCCGATGGTGCCGTCGGCGAAGCTGCCTCCGGATTCGCCATGGCCGGAATAATCGAAGCGGACGCAGGCACGGCCATGTTCGGCCGCCCAGGCATCGAGCGCGAGCGCCTTGGTGCCCGCCATATCCGAGTTGAAGCCGCCGAGCCAGAACAGCCCGGGCGCTTGACCGGCGCGGGCGCGCACCGCGATGGTGCGCATGGCGTTATCCTTGCCGACCTCGATGAAGGCGGGTGGCTCATTGGGGCCTGCGGGCGAACTCGTCATGGAACGTTTACTCGGTTCGGTTTGTTAGAATGGGCGCAATCCATCAATGGACGCCGATAACGGCCTAAGGCATTCCATGCGCTCGCGGAACGGGAGATTGGTGGCTATGTCGCCGGCGTGACCAAAATGCCTCGCATTTGAGGGTTTTGGCGCTCAGATGCGTGAGTTTGCTTGCCCGTAGAGGCTTCTTCCTTCAGACTATCGCCTTCGTTCACAACTTTGGAGAGCTACCCATTCGCCGTCCCAACAGAGCCCCGCCCGCTGCCACCAAAGACGGGCCGCGCACCAATGATGACATCCGCAACGCGCAGATTCAGCTAATCGATCAGAATGGTACGAACCACGGCACCGTCGAGACCGTGCTCGCCGTCAAGATGGCCCTCGAAGCGGGCATGGATCTTGTCGAGATTTCGCCGAATACCACTCCTCCCGTTTGCAAGATCATGGACTACGGGAAGTTCAAATATTCGGCGCAGAAGAAGGCCGCCGAAGCCCGCAAGAAGCAGAAGGTCGTCGAAATCAAGGAGATCAAGCTGCGGCCGATGATCGACGATCACGATTACGACGTAAAAATGCGCGCGATGCAGCGCTTCTTCGAGGAGGGCGACAAGGTCAAGGTCACCTTGCGCTATCGCGGCCGTGAAATGGCGCACCAGGAAATCGGCACCAAGCTGTTGGACAAGGTCAAGAGCGACGTTGCCGAGATTGCCAAGGTCGAGCAGGACGCGAGGTTCGAAGGCCGCCAGGTGGTGATGGTGCTGGCGCCGCGCTGATTCGCTATTAGTGAGATTGCCGAAATGAAAACGGCCCGTCAGACGATCTGGCGGGCCATTTTATTATTTGCTGAAAATCAGCCCCGCGTCGCCTGCCAGCGGCCACTGCAGTTCCCGCCGGAAAGCCTTGCGCTCCAGCGACCCGCGCCGGTGCTGCTGCCGAGCCTGCCGCTGCCGGTGGCAATCGACCCGCCGGCTGAAATCCTCACCATGACGCTGCCGCCGCGGCCAACGCTTCCGGACACGTCTGCCGCGCCAGCTGTCGAGATGCGGCCGCCCGAGACCCGAAACGGATAGCTATAGGCGGGGTCGCAATTGCCCGCCTGCGTGATGATGAGGACGGTCCAGATCCCATCATAGCCGCCGGCCGCCCTGGCGGCGGCGGGCATAGCTGCCGCGGCCAACAGCGCAGCGACAAATATCCGTCGCAAGGTGCGCCTGCTTCTGAAATCGGCGAAAAAGCCGTCCATTCGGGCTGACATCGTCATCTTCTTCCGAGTTCTGGCTGTGCCGCTAATGGCGTGAGCTTATGTGTCGAACATGACAATTCCACGGTTCATCGTTGCCAATTCGATTTTGCTCTGCCATAAGCCCAGCCTTCATCGCCCGGCTGATCAAGGGCTGCCGTGTCGATGCCCGTGCGGGATTCTTCGTTTTGGAGAAAACCTGCGCACTTTCAACGCTCTAACGAGCATTCTAGCCGCAAAAGCGTCCCACTGGGCGCGTCTTTCTGCGGCCTTTAGGAGAGCCAAATGCCCAAGCTGAAGACCAAGTCAGGCGCTAAAAAGCGCTTCAAGGTGACTGCCACCGGCAAAGTGATGCACGCCCAGCGCGGCAAGCGCCACGGCATGATCAAGCGGACGAAGAAGCAGATTCGTCAGCTCCGCGGCACCCGCGTGCTGTTCAAGACCGACGGCGACAACGTCAAGAAGTACTTCTTGCCGAACGCCTGATCGCGCGCTTCTCGTTCAAGCCGAGCCGCGTTCGCGCGGCGATCCGTCACCTCTTTTCTGATCAAGGATTTAAGTCATGTCTCGCGTCAAACGCGGTGTGACCTCTCACGCCAAGCACAAGAAAGTCTACAAGCTCGCCAAGGGTTTCCGCGGCCGCCGCAAGAACACCATCCGCGCCGCCAAGGCCGCGGTCGAGAAGGCCGGGCAATACGCCTTCCGCGATCGCAAGCGCAAGAAACGCACCTTCCGCGCGCTCTGGATCCAGCGCCTCAACGCCGCGGTGCGTCCGTTCGGCATGACTTACAGCCGATTTATCAACGGCCTTTCCAAGTCGGGCATCACGGTCGACCGCAAGGTGCTGTCGGATCTCGCGATCCACGAGCCGCAAGCGTTCCAGGCGATTGCCGAAAAGGCCAAGGCCGCGCTGGCGGCGTAAGCCTCCGCTCGATTTGCGCTCTGCAAGGTTTTTGCAGCCGTCACGGCCGGGCTTGTCCCGGCCATCCACGTCTTCCTTCCTGTGAGCGCCGTAAGATGTGGATGCCCGGGACAAGCCCGGGCATGACGGAGCTAGGAGCACTGGCTTAGCATCCTGGCGAAAAAGGATTGCCATGTCCGACCTCGCTGAACTCGAATCCACCATCCTCTGTCAGATCACCGCCGCGGGCGACGAGGCGGCCCTGGAGACCGTGCGCGTCGCGGCGCTTGGCAAGAAGGGCTCGATCTCGGCGCTGCTCGCAACCCTCGGCAAGATGTCGCCGGACGAGCGCAAGACCCAAGGTGCGGCGATCAATCTCGCCAAGGACAAGGTGACCCAGGCGCTTGCCGCGCGCCGCGACGTGCTGAAATCCGCGGCGCTCGACGCGCGGCTCAAGTCCGAGACCATCGATGTCACGCTGCCGGTGCGCGAAGCGCCTGCCGAAGCTGGCCGGATTCATCCGCTCAGCCAGGTGTTGGACGAGCTCACCGCGATTTTCGCCGATATGGGATTCGCCATCGCCGAAGGCCCCGACATCGAGACCGATGACTACAATTTTACAAAACTGAATTTCCCGGAAGGCCATCCGGCGCGGGAGATGCACGACACGTTCTTCTTCAACCCGAAGCCTGATGGCTCGCGGATGCTGCTCCGCACCCACACCTCGCCGGTGCAGGTGCGCACCATGCTGGCTCAGAAGCCGCCGATCCGGGTCATCTGCCCGGGCCGCACCTACCGAATCGATTCCGACGCCACCCATACGCCGCAGTTTCACCAGGTCGAAGGCCTCGTCATCGACAGGGGTTCGCATCTTGGCCACCTCAAATGGATCCTGCACGAGTTCTGCAAGGCGTTCTTCGAGGTCGATCACATCAACATGCGGTTCCGGCCGTCGTTCTTTCCGTTCACCGAGCCGTCGCTCGAGGTCGATATCCAGTGCCGGCGCGACAAGGGCGAAATCCGCTTCGGCGAGGGCGAGGACTGGCTGGAGATTCTGGGCTGCGGCATGGTGCATCCGAACGTGCTGCGCGCCTGTGGCATCGATCCCGACTTCTATCAGGGCTTTGCCTGGGGCATGGGCATCGACCGCATCGCGATGCTCAAATACGGCATGTCGGATCTGCGGCAATTGTTCGAGAGCGATGTGCGCTGGCTCAGCCACTACAGCTTCAAGGCGCTCGATGTCCCGACCCTGGCGGGAGGGTTGAGCTCGTGAGCGCTGTCCCCGAAAGATATCGGGGCTTGCGCTCGTTCGCGTTCGGCGACGGCCCGGAGCTTGCCGACGAGTTGCTCGATCTCGTGATGAAGGGCCTCAAGACCGCGACCTGCTCGACCGAGGACGAACCGAACACCTCGATGCCCGGCGAACGCTGGATCGTGCTCGACGGCCGCGGCGAACCGCGCTGCGTGATCGAGTCCACCGAAGTGAGCTATCGGCGCTACCTCGAAGTGGATGCGGCCTTTGCCTATGAAGAGGGCGAAGGCGACCGTAGCCTCACATATTGGCGCGCGGCGCATCGCAGATATTTCGGGCGACAAGGTAAGTTCAGCGAAGACATGATACTGATGTGCGAGCGTTTTCGTCTCGTCGAGGTTTTCGAGGACCGCAGGGTGGCGCCATGAAATTCACGCTCTCCTGGCTGAAGGAACATCTCGACACCGACGAGCCGGTCGAAAAGCTTGCCGACAAGCTCACCATGATCGGGCTCGAGGTCGAGAACATTGAGGACAAGGCCAAGGCGCTCGCGCCCTTCACCATCGCGCGGGTGATTTCGGCCGAGAAACACCCGAACGCGGATAAGTTGCGCGTATGCATGGTCGATCCCGGCAATGGTGCGGCACCTGTGCAGGTGGTCTGCGGCGCGCCAAACGCGCGCGCGGGCCTTGTCAGCGTGTTCTCTCCACCCGGTACCTTCATCCCCGGCAAGAACATCACCCTCGGCATCGGCACCATCAGGGGCGTCGAAAGTCGCGGCATGCTCTGCTCGGCGGCCGAGCTGCAAATTTCCGACGATCACGACGGCATCGTGGAGCTGCCGGCCGATGCGCCGATCGGTGCCGGCTACGCCGAATGGGCCGGGCTCGGCGATCCCATGTTCGAGATCAATTTGACGCCCAATCGGCAGGACTGCACCGGCGTGCATGGCATCGCCCGCGATCTTTCCGCCGCCGACATGGGCAAGTTCAAAGATCCCGGCATCAAGCCGGTCAAGGGCGAATTTCCTTGCCCCGTCAAGGTAACGGTCGAGGACGCGGGCCTCTGCCCGGGCTTTGCGCTGCGGCTGGTGCGCGGGGTCAAGAACGGGGCGTCGCCGAAATGGCTGCAGCGGCGGCTGACCTCGATCGGCTTGCGGCCGATCAACGCGCTGGTCGATATCACCAACTTCATGACCTACGACCGCGCGCGTCCCCTGCACGTGTTCGACGCCGCCAAGGTGAAGGGCAATCTCACCGTGCGCCGCGCGCGCGACGGCGAGACGCTGCTCGCGCTGGATGGCCGCAGCTACACGCTCGATGCCGGCGTATGCGTGATCGCCGACGATCACGGCGTCGAATCGCTCGCCGGCATCATGGGCGGCGAAGCCTCCGGCTGCGACGAGAACACCACCGATGTGCTGATCGAATCGGCGCTGTGGAACGAGATCAACATCGCGCAAACCGGCCGCAAGCTAGGCATCAATTCCGACGCGCGCTACCGCTTCGAGCGCGGCGTCGATCCCGGCTTCATGGTGCCGGGCCTGGAACTCGCGACGCGCCTAGTGATGGAAATCTGCGGCGGCACGCCGTCGGAGAACGTCGTGGTCGGCAGGACTTTCGGCGACGACCACGTGATCGAATTCCCGCTGACCGAGGTCAAGCGGCTCGCCGGCATCGACGTGCCGCTGGTCGAGATGCGGCGCATCCTCACCCATCTCGGCTTCATGGTGGCCGGCAGCGGCCCGGCGGTGAAGATCGCGGTCCCTTCCTGGCGCACCGACATCCACGGCAAGGCTGATATCGTCGAGGAGATCGTGCGCATTGTCGGCGTCGAAAAGGTGCCGATGACGCCGTTCGAGCGCGGCGAGGAGCCGCGCAAACCGGTGCTGACCCCAATTCAACTGCGCACCCGCCGCGCCAAGCGCGGGCTTGCGGCGCGCGGCATGGTGGAAGCGGTAACCTGGTCTTTCATTTCAAAGCCTGCGGCCGAGTTGTTCGGCGGCGGATCGAGCGAGCTTGCGCTCGCCAATCCCATCGCATCCGAACTCTCCGACATGCGGCCGAGCCTGTTGCCGGGCCTGGTCGCGGCCGTCCAGTCCAATCGCGACCGCGGCTTTCCAGATGCGGCGCTGTTCGAGGTCGGCCAGATCTTCAAGGGCGACAAGCCGGAGGATCAACTGACCGCAGCCTCAGGCGTGCGCCACGGCTTTGCCTCCTCGCAAGGTCTCGGACGGCACTGGTCCGGCTCGAAGACGGCGGACGCGCTTGACGCCAAGGCCGATGCGCTTGCGGTGCTCGCGGCCGCCGGCGCCCCGATGCAGGCGCTGCAGATCGTGCCCGGCGGGGCGAGCTGGCTGCACCCCGGCCGTTCCGGCACCATCCAGATCGGTCCGCAAAATGTGCTCGGCTATTTCGGCGAATTGCATCCGCGCACGCTGGAGCGGCTCGGCGCCGACGGTCCCTTGATGGCGTTCGAGGTGACCCTCGAACGGATTCCCGCGGCCAGGCAGAAGCCGACCCGCGCCAGGCCGGTGCTTGAGCTTTCCGCGTTCCAGCCGGTGGCGCGCGATTTCGCCTTCATCGTCGACCGCAATGTCGGGGCCGGCGATATCGTGCGTGCCGCGCAGGGCGTCGACAAGAAGCTGATCACCGACGTCACCGTGTTCGACGTCTATGAAGGCAAGGGCATCGACGAGACCAAGAAATCGATCGCTATCGCGGTGACGATCCAGCCGCGCGATAAGACCATGACCGATCAGGAGATCGACGCGGTCGGTATCAGGATCGTCGCCGAGGTGACCAGGAAGACCGGCGGCATTTTGCGCGGATGAGCCTCCTCGGTCTCGTCCCAACCGAAGTAAGCACGAGCGCGGCGATCGCCATCTGCGCGATCGCTTTCGTGTCGGGAACGGCGCGCGGCTTTTCCGGCTTCGGTGCGGCGCTGATCTTCATGCCCTTGGCAAGCAGCATGGCGGCGCCGCGTCTCGTCGCCGCGCTGTTATTGATCATCGATTTCGTCGCGGCGGCGCCACTGATCCCGAACGCATGGCGGCAAGCCGACCGCAAGGCGACCGCTGTTATCGTGTTCGGCGCGCTGATCGGTGTCCCCATCGGAACCTACTTCCTGAGCCGGTTCGATCCGGTGACGACGCGCTGGATCATCTCCGGTTTCGTGTTCGCGCTGTTGATGCTTCTGATGTCAGGCTGGCGCTACCGCGGCAGGGATCATGTCGCGCTTTCGATCGGCATTGGCGGCTTGTCAGGCTTCTGCAGCGGGCTCGCGCAGACCGGCGGCCCGCCGATCGTCGGTTACTGGCTCGGCCGGCCGATTGCTTCCACCATCGCACGCGCCAATATCTTCCTGTTCTTCGTCGCCTCGGATTTTGTTTCCGCGGTGAGCTATTCCGTGAGCGGCCTCATCACGGCGGACGCGATCAAGTTCAGCTTCATGGTCGGACCGGTCTACGCGGTTGGCGTGGCCTTCGGCGCGTCGCTGTTCGGCAAAGCCAGCGAAAAGGTGTTCCGCTCGATCTGCTACGTCCTGATCGCGGCGGCGTTCGTCATCGGCCTGCCTGCGCTCGACGGCGTGCTTCGCGGGCGCTAGGCTTGGGCGACGCTCACGAGAATAGCCAAGAAAATCTCAGGGAAGAACTCCATGATCGATCGCCGCGTCGCCCTGAAACTGCCGCTCGCCGGCGCCGCCGCGCTCGTGGCATCAACCACGTTTGCGCAACCGGCAAAGCCCCGCACGCGTATCGTATTCCTGGGTACCAAAGGTGGACCGCGCGTCGAAAACGGCCCGTCCAATCCCGCCAATCTCGTGATGGTGAACGACACGCCCTTCGTGATCGATTGCGGCATGGGCGTCAGCCGCCAGCTCGTCATCGCCGGTGTGCCGATCCCGTCGGTGAAATTTATCTTCATCAGCCACCACCATTCCGATCACAATCTTGAGTACGGCAACCTGGTCTACAACGCTTGGGTTGCCGGCCTCTCGACGCCGATCCAGTCGTTCGGCCCCAAAGGCATCGAGGCGATGACCAAAACCTATTGGGAGCTGAACAAGTTCGACGTCGAAACCCGGATTGAGGACGAAGGCCGACCCGATCCGCGCAAACTGCTGATCGCCAAGGACATCACCGAGGACGGCGTGGTGCTGCAGACTCAGGATGTGAAGGTGACGGCGTTCCGCACGCCGCATCCACCGATCACGGACAATTTCGCCTACAAGTTCGAGACGCCGGATGGCATCATCGTCTTCTCCAGCGATACCAACTATAATCCCAAGCTCGCCGAATTCGCCAAGGGCGCAGACGTGCTGGCCCATGAAGCGCTGTACCTCCCCTGGGTCGATGGTCTGGTTGCTAGGGTCAAGAACGGCGCGACGCTGAAGAAGCATCTGCTGGAGAGCCATACCACCGCCGAGGACGTCGGCCGCATTGCGGACGCCGCCAACGTCAAGGTGCTGGTGATGAGCCATCTGGTGCCGGGCGATCTGGACGTCACCGACGAGGACTGGACCAATGAGGCGAAAAAGAATTTCAAGGGCCGGATTATCGTTGCCAGAGACCTGAAGGAGCTGGCGCTGCCGGTGTAGCGCTTTGCGATCGTAATTGACTCGCCGCCGTCCTGGCGAGGTCAGGCCTTCGGGTGCGACGTCAATTGATCGGGGAACGCGGCGTCGCAGTTCTGCGAGGTGGGGCCGCGCGATGCCGCGGTGCCCGTGCCGGCGCCTCGACCGGTTCGGTATCCTTCAGGGCCCCGATCTTTCGCAGTGCCGCCTCCGCCGCGCGCTCACCGCTCTCCCAGGCGCCATCGACCGTTCCCCACAGCGTTTCGTGGGTCGCCTCGCCCGCCAGGAAGATCGAGCCGATCGGCTCGGTCAAAATCTTGCGCGACGGCTGTCCGCCCGGCGCCGCCGCCGACATCGCTCCGAGCACGTAAGGTGACGCGTTCCATCGGGTCGCCCTCGATTTCTTCACCGCTGCGGCAGCATCGCTGCCAAATAACTTGGTGAGCCACTCCCTCGCGAAGGCGACCATGGCCTGCTCGCCCTGCTCGGACAGATCGCGGCCGAATGCGCCCGCGACATCGATCGAGCACAGCGATGAGCCGCCGATATTGGCGAACAGCTGCGCCGTGCGCGTCGAGTTGCTCTGTTCGATGAGGACGTCGTCGCGGGACAGGCCCAGCGGATTGCCCGGCAGTTCAAGCGCGATGTGATCGTAGCTGCCGAGGCTCAGCTTTGCCGCGGCATCCAGCGCGCGCTTGGGAATGTCGGGGACGAACTTGATATTGCCCGCCGTCAATACATTGCTCGACACCGTGATGATCGCCGCACGCGCGGCGATCTTGCCGGCCGGCGTTTCCACGCTGACGTCGCGGGTGCCCCAGGCAATGCGGTTCGCGGGCGTCGACAGTGAAATCGGGACCTGCTCGCCGAGCTTCGCGATCAGGGCCCCCAGACCCTGCCGGCAGGCGAACACGGAACTGCGATCCTGCGCGCGAACCTTGTCCACAACGGAGACGTCTTTCAGATCCTTGCCCACCAAATTGGCGCCAAGCGCGAATTCGATTGCGCCTGCCCAATCGCCGAGCTCTTTCGGCAAGGCGGCGGCGCAGGAAACATCGAACTTGCGCGAGGCGTCATCGAAGGCGCGGTTGGTACGGACCAGGGTTGCAAGAAAATCCTCGATCTCGCCTGGGCGCGCGTAACGGCGGCCGATGCGGATTTTCTGACCCGACGGCGCCGTCGTAATCTCGAGCCCGGTGGCACGCGCCAGCTTGATCATCGGGTTGCTGTCGGGATTATGCATCCACCGCGCGCCGCGATCGAAGGGAACCGCAAAGCTCGAGACGTCGGTGAGGCAACGCCCGCCGACCTCACCGGCCGCCTCGACCACGATCACCCTGCGGTTCGCCGCCAGGATACGCCGCGCCGCAGCGATGCCCGCCGCGCCCGCGCCGATCACGACAATATCAGCCTCGCGCGGCAAGACCGCCGCCGAGGCGCCCGCCCCCAGCAGCGGCGTCGCCGCAAAGGCCGCGGTGGCCGAAAGAAAGCCGCGCCGCGTCATTGTCATGTCATGGTTTCCGGCCGCTTGAAACGGATAGAACAGCTAGCGAACTTTGCCGTAACCGGCAACACTCATGGTGAATCAATCATGATTGATCGACGTGGCCGCATGAACCAAATTGCAACGGCTTTGGGCCATGATAAGGAAGGGGAAAAGCAGCCGGAAAAGGCTGTTTCAGGGGAATTGCACCATGGGCGTTGTGCTCGATACGGTCGGCAAGCTGATCGCCGACTACCTTCAGAAGGAGGTGCCGGGCTATGAGCCGTTCACGCCGAGCGATCCGGAACATTTGCGTGGCGTCATCGAGCCCGGCGACGTGCTGCTCGTGGAAGGCAACAACCGGATCTCCGGTATCATCAAATATCTCACGCAGTCCACCTGGTCGCATGCCGCACTCTATGTCGGACCGGTCGACGGCGCCGAGGAAGCGGACGGCGAGCCACATGTCCTGATCGAAGCCTATATCGGCGAGGGCGTCACCTCGGCGCCGCTGTCGAAATATTTCCCCTATCACACGAGACTATGCCGGCCGGTCGGCCTGTCCTTCGAAGACCGCTACACGGTGTGCCGTTACGCCATCAACCGCATCGGCTTCGGTTATGACACCAAGAACATTCTCGACCTGATGCGATTCCTGATCCCGCTGCCGATCCCGCAGCGCTGGCGGCGCCGGATGATCGCGTTCGGCTCCGGCGATCCCACCAAGATCATCTGTTCGGCGCTGATCGCGCAGGCGTTCGACGCGGTGCGCTATCCGATCCTGCCGAAGATCACCCGCGCCGGCTCCCGGCAGGCGCGCCGCGAAATCCTCCATATCCGCGATTCGTCGCTGTACATGCCGCGCGACTTCGACATCTCGCCCTATTTCGAAGTCGTCAAACCCACCATCGTGCACGGCTTCGACTACACCGCCTTGCACTGGGCCGACAAACAGAAGCCGCTCCAGGAGGTAGCGGGCGAGTTCGGTGTGTTTCCAGAAACGATCTTCTCGCCGCCGCTTGTTCCTGAAGAGATTGAAGAGGAAGCGCCGGTTCCGGCTGCAGAAGTAGTGGTGCGCGAAGAAGCAGCGTCGCTTGTCGAGCGCGTCACGGTGACCGAACACGGCATGGTCGTTGAATAGACGGAGGCGCGCCCGCCGGAGCGTCGCGCCCGGCCGCAGATGGCAGCGGCCCACACCGTCAATCGGCTTCGCTCGCACCGGCATTCATCAATTCGGCCGTGCGCTGCCCTCATACATGAACGTCATCGGCTTAAGCCCCGGCATATAGCCAGTCTCGATCCTGTCGATGCTGAAGCCCGCGCCCTCGATCATCGAACGGATCGGGCGGTTAAGGTGACAACCGCCGGTGAAGCGCCGCCATGCCGGTGTCAGCCGGTCCTGCCACCAACGCACGCCCTCGTCGGGCGCCAGGCCGTGCTCGACGAACAGCAATTTGCCGCCCGGCCGTAACACGCGCCGTATCTCGGCGAGAGCCGTGGCTCCCTGCGGAATTGAGCACAAAGTCCAGGTCGTGACGACCGTATCGACACAATGGGCATCGAGCGGGATGGTTTCGGCGGAAGCCTCGAGAAAGCTGACAGGCATGTTGCTCGTGACACCTCGCGCCATGCTGACAAGCCGCTGCGCCGGTTCGAGCGCGAGGACCTCGCGCACGGGCGGGCGATAGAACGGCAGGTTCATTCCGGAGCCGACGCCGATCTCCAGCACCCTGCCCTCTGCCGCGCCAATCACACGCTCGCGAAACGGCAAGAGCTGCTTGTTGCGCATCGCGAAACTGCAAAGCCTTGGCAGGATGATGTCGTTGTAGAAGCCCATCGCGCGCTCCGCAGGTTCTTCCGGCCGCTGTGAGAGGGCGCGGAGAAATTGGCGATGGAATGGCAATACCGGTCCGATTTCGATACGCCTTTCGGCCGTGGCTACCGGTCCGACCGGCCGATCACGTCTATCAGTTCCGATATCTTCTGACGCTGATCCGCCTTGTTGCCGCTCGCGATCGCGCCTTCGACGCAATGCGCTACGTGATCCCTCAACACTTCTTCCTCGACCCGGCGGAGCGCGGCGCGCACCGCCGCGATCTGCGTGACAATGTCGATGCAGTAACGGTCCTCGTCGACCATCTTGGAGAGGCCGCGGACCTGGCCCTCGATCCGGCTCAGGCGTTTTTGACAGGAAGCCTTGATGTCTTTCCGCATCCCGCCTATATACCCCTACCGGGTATAGGTTTCAAGGCCCGGATGGAGAGATTGATGGGTACCGCCGAACACGCGCCCGCCGGCGAGGCGAAGAGCTGCTGCGGCGGTCATGGCCGCCGCCATCATGATCGCGCGCAGGACCGACCGGGCGTGCGCGATCCAGTCTGTGGCATGACCGTCGATCCCGCCACGCCGAGCCATCGCTTCGACCAACAAGGCGAAAGCTTGCATTTCTGCTCGGCCGGCTGCAGCAGCAAATTTGCCACCGATCCCGCGAAATATCTCGACAAGCAAGGACCTCGGTCCGAGGTGCCTGCAGGTACGATCTACACCTGCCCGATGCATCCGAAAGTTCGTCAGGTAGGCCCCGGAAGCTGCCCGATCTGCGGCATGGCGCTGGAGCCCGAGGTGGCGTCCCTTGATGCGCCGCCCAATCCCGAACTTGCGGACATGACGCGGCGCTTCTGGATCGCCGCGGTGCTGTCCCTTCCGCCTGTCGTGCTGGAGATGGGCGGCCATCTGGTCGGCGGCCACCGCTTGATCGATCAGACCCTGTCGAACTGGATTCAATTGGTGTTCGCGACGCCCGTGGTGCTGTGGGCGGGCTGGCCGTTCTTCGTGCGCGGCTGGCAATCGCTAAAGACGCGCCACCTCAACATGTTCACGTTGATCGCGATGGGTACGGGCGTGGCTTACATCTACAGCCTCATTGGTACCATCGCTCCGCAAGTCTTTCCGGCGGCTTTTCGTGGACATGGTGGTGCGCTCGCGGTTTATTTCGAAGCGGCCGCCGTCATCACCGTTCTGGTTCTGCTCGGACAGGTGCTGGAACTGCGCGCGCGCGCGGCGACGTCCGGCGCCATCAAGGCGCTGCTCGCGCTCGCGCCAAAAACCGCGCGGCGTCTCGATGCCAATGGCGCCGACCACGAGGTCGAGATCGATCACCTGAAGGTCGGCGACCGCTTGCGGGTGCGGCCGGGCGAGAAAGTGCCGGTCGATGGCATCGTTCTCGAGGGCCGCTCATCGCTCGATGAGTCCCTGGTGACGGGCGAATCCATGCCCGTCAGCAAGGATGCCGGCGGCAAGGTCATCGCGGGCACGCTCAATCAATCCGGCAGCTTCGTCATGCGCGCCGACAAGGTCGGGCGCGACACGCTGCTGTCGCAGATCGTGCAGATGGTCGCGGACGCGCAGCGCTCGCGCGCACCGATCCAGCGGCTGGCCGACCGGGTGGCGAGCTGGTTCGTGCCGACGGTGATCGCCGTCGCGATTGCAGCGTTCACGGCCTGGACCTGGTTTGGGCCGGAACCGCGACTAGCCTTCGGCCTGGTCGCTGCCGTTAGTGTCCTCATCATCGCCTGTCCGTGCGCACTCGGTCTCGCCACCCCGATGTCGATCATGGTCGGCGTTGGACGCGGCGCGCAGGCCGGCGTGCTGATCAAGAACGCCGAAGCGCTGGAGCACATGGAAAGGATCGATACCCTGGTGGTCGACAAGACGGGCACATTGACGGAGGGTAAGCCGAAGGTCGTCTCGATCGTTCCAGCAAAGGGATTTGACGAAAACAAAATCCTGCATCTTGCCGCCAGCGTCGAGCGGGCCAGCGAACATCCACTTGCGGACGCGATCGTTCGATCGGCGAACGAGCGCAAGCTCGATCTAGGCAACGTGGATGAATTCGATTCGCCGACCGGCAAGGGCGCCACCGGCAAAGTCGACGGCAAATCCATCGCGCTCGGCAATTCGAAATTTCTCGCCTCGATCGGCATCGATGTGCAATCGCTGGAAGCAGAGAGCGAGCGTCTGCGCGGGGACGGCGCGACCGTCATCAACATTGCGATCAACGGAAAACTCGCAGGATTGTTCGCGATTGCCGATCCGGTAAAACCGTCGACGCCGGAAGCGCTGAAGTCGCTGGCGGCCGACGGCATCAAGGTCATCATGCTGACCGGGGACAACTGGACCACGGCGAATGCCGTCGCACGGAAGCTCGGGATATCCAATGTCGAGGCGGAGGTGCTGCCGGATCAGAAGAGCGCGGTGGTTGCGAAGCTGCATAAGGCTGGCCGGATCGTCGCCATGGCCGGCGACGGCGTCAACGACGCGCCGGCGCTCGCCGCCGCCGAAGTCGGCATCGCCATGGGAACCGGCACAGATGTGGCGATGGAAAGCGCCGGCATCACGCTGTTGAAGGGCGACCTCACCGGCATCGTCCGCGCGCGAAAGCTGTCGCAGGCCACCATGGCCAATATCCGCCAGAATCTGTTCTTCGCGTTCATTTACAATGCGGCCGGCATCCCGATTGCCGCAGGCATGCTCTATCCGACGTTCGGTATTCTGCTGTCACCGATCTTTGCAGCCGCCGCGATGGCGCTGTCGTCGGTCAGCGTGGTCGGCAACGCGTTGCGGTTGCGGACAACCAGACTGTAATCAGGCTGCCTTGGCGGAAGTTCCGCAGGGCAGGCCGGCGCGCGCGAGTCCGCCATAAAGCGTCTCGTCCGGCATTTCCGAACGCAGGATCGAGCGCACCGCGATCAGCCTTTCGATATCGATGCCGGTTAAAAATCCCTTGCTTTCGCAGAGGAACACCAAATCCTCGAACACGACATTGCCGGTCGCGCCCGGCGCGAACGGGCAGCCGCCGAGACCGCCAAGCGAGCCGTCAAGAACGCGTGCGCCGGCGTCCAGCGCCGCCGACGCGTTGGCAATGCCCATGCCCCTGGTATCATGCAGATGCACGCAGACCGGCTTTGATCCGGCGATCCTGACCACCGCTTTGGTCAGTTCGCCGACCTGCCTGGGGCCGGCATAGCCGACGGTATCGGCGATGGCGACGAAATCGACGCCGGCCTCCAGGCATTTTTCGACCAATCGGACCACCTCGTTCGGATCGACCGGACCCGTGATCGAACAGCCCAGCGCCATCGAGATCGCGGCGTTGACGATCGGCTTGTGCGCGCTTGCGTCGCGCAGCTCGCAGAGCCGCTTGACGTTGGCGATGGCAGAATCGCGCGAGCGGTTGGCATTGGCCTGGCTGTGCTCTTCAGTCGCCGACACCACCGT
The DNA here is from genome assembly GCA_963769365.1 of uncultured Alphaproteobacteria bacterium. Classification (GTDB taxonomy): domain Bacteria; phylum Pseudomonadota; class Alphaproteobacteria; order Rhizobiales; family Xanthobacteraceae; genus Bradyrhizobium. The sequence continues at coordinate 143,564 of CAVYLU010000006.1, forward strand.
CGCGATTTCAGCGACGCTCGACGCCAGCGCCTCGTTGACGCCGCGTTCATTCAGCGCAAGTGCAACGCCATGCGCGCCGGGAAGCGCTGCAACGGTCTTGACGATGTCGCGGACGTCAGCGAATTGCGGGAATGTCTTGGCGGGCAGGAACGAGCCGACCTCAAAATGCCGCACGCCCGCGGCGTATTCGTCTCGGATCCAGCGCTGCTTCGCGGACGTCGATGGGAACGATTTCACCAGCTGCAGCCCGTCGCGCAGACCTACTTCGCGCAAGCTGACGCGATCGTCGGGATAAACATCTTGAACACGGCTCATGCGCACCTCCCTGCGGTCTTGGCGGTTGAAGCAGTGCCATCGAGCTCGGCACGAATGGCCGTCGTGTCGGCGCCAAGCACCGGCACCTTCAGTCCCTCGCCGATATTGTCGCCGTCCCATTCGATCGGCAGCGCCGGCACACGGAACGCCTTGCCGTCGGCATCGATGTTGTTGACGAGGCCGCCGGGGCGAAGCACGTGCGGATCCCTCAACAGGTCTTCCGGGCGGTTGATCGGCGAGAAGCAGATGTTGAGCCCGTCGAGCTTCTCCGAGAGCTCCGCCACGTTCCAGCGTTTGATTTCCTCCGCGACCCTCGGAATGATCCTTGCGCGCGCCAGGATACGGTCGGTGGTGCTGCACAGGCTCGGATCGTCCAAGAGTTCCTGCAAGCCGAATTCCTTGCAAAAGCTTTGCCAGTGGCCTTCGGTGACGACGCCGATGAAGATGCGGTCGCTCCCGGCGGTATCGAAAATGTCGTAGATCGGCCAGGCATGCTCGCGCTCGGGCATCGAGCGCGGCTTGTTGCCGGTCATTTCATATTCGACCATATGCTGCGCCACCAAAAACAGGCAGTTCTCGAACAGGCCGATGCGGATGTCGGCGCCGGAGGTCACGCCGCCGCGCTTCCGATAGAGCGCCGCGAGAATCGCGATCGCGCCGAACATGCCGCCCATGATGTCGTTGGCCGAAGAGCCGACCCGCTGCGGTTTTGCAACGGTGCCGGTCATGGCGGCCAAGCCCGACATCATCTGCACGACTTCGTCGAGCGCAGGACGGTGCTCGTAGGGGCCGGACAGAAAGCCCTTGTGGCCCGCGACGATCAGATGCGGATGGTTCTTGCGCAGCTCGTCGGGGCCGAGACCCTGCTTCTCCAGCAGGCCATCGCGAAAGTTTTCCAGAAAAACGTCGGCGCTGGCGAGCAGCCGATGCATGGTCTCGCAATCCTCGGGCTTGGCAAGGTCGAGCACAACGCTGCGTTTGCCGCGGTTGAACACCGGGAAGAACGAGGTGCCCATGCCGCCAAGGCTGCGGGTCTTGTCGCCCGCGGGCGGCTCGACCTTGATGACCTCGGCCCCCAATTGCGCCAGGATCATGCCGCAGGTCGGCCCCATCACCATGTGGGTCATCTCGACGACCCTCACGCCGTCGAGCGGCAGTCCGGTCCCGGTCATCGGTTTCTCCCGTTTCGCTTCGGGTACCAGACTAGGCCTTCAGGCGCCCTCTGGAAAATATAATCTGTGAAACGGTGTCTTCGCCCCTGCATAGCGCAAATGCGTGGAGGACAGCCGCCAACGCTGCTATGTAGCCAGACAGAAAAAAGACCGGCCATGCGATACCTTGCCAAGCGGTCGCCGGTTCGACGGGAGGAAAAGCATGAGCGTGGCAAGCATGGACGCTGCAACCGATCTCGCGGCCGCATCGACCGGGCCGGACGAGATATCGCGGCGGCTCGAGAGCCTGCCCGCTTCCTCCTACGCCTGGAGGCTGGTGATCCTGCTGTCGCTCGGCGGCTGCTTCGAGATCTACGACCTGTTCTTCACCGGCTATATCGCGCCCGGGCTGATCCGCAGCGGGCTGTTGACCACGACCACCCAGGCCTTCTTCGGCTTTTCAGGGATCGGCGCGTTCGTCGCGGCGACTTTTGCGGGATTGTTCGCCGGCACCTTCTTCCTGGGCTTTCTCGCCGACCGCTTTGGACGGCGGGCGATCTTCACCTTCGCGCTGCTCGGCTACAGCGCAGCATCCGTCATCATGGTGTGCCAGACCACGTCCGAGGGCCTCCTGCTGTGGCGTTTCATCGCCGGTGTCGGCATCGGCGTCGAGATCATCACCATCGACGCCTATATCACCGAGCTGGTGCCGAGCTGGATGCGCGGCCGCGCATTCGCCGTCAACCAGGCTACGATGTTCATCTCGGTACCCGTGGTGGCGTTCTTGTCGTGGTGGCTGGTGCCGCTGTCACCCTACGGCATCGACGGCTGGCGCTGGGTCGTGTTGATCGGCGCCGCCGCCAGCATGGTGATCTGGGTATTGCGGCTCTACCTGCCCGAAAGCCCGCTCTGGCTCGCGCGCCACGGCAGGACCGAGGAGGCGCTGAAGATCCTGGCGATGCTCGAAGCATCCGCCGCGACCGCATCCGCGCGTCCGAAATTCATCGCCGATGCGGTACCCGCCCGCGCGCCCTTGAAGGTCGGCTTTGCCGAACTGTTCAGGCCGCCCTATTTGTCGCTGGTCGCGCTGTTCATGGTGTTCAATTTCTGCCAGGCTTTCGGCTTCTACGGTTTTGCCAATTGGGTGCCGACGCTTTTGGTTGAGAAAGGCATCACCGTCACCAAGAGCCTGCAATATTCCTTCATCGTCGCCTTTGCCTATCCGATCGCACCGCTGCTCGCCGCGAGCTTCGCCGACCGGCTCGAACGCAAATGGATCATCTGCGGCGCGTGCGCGGCGATCATCGTGTTCGGGATGGCGTTTTCGCAGTTCACGGAGCCGGCGGCCTTGATCCTGAGCGGCGTCTTGTTGACGGCCGCGAACACGACCATGTCCTATGCCTATCACGCCTATCAGAGCGAGGTGTTCCCGACAGCGATCCGCGCGCGAGCCGCTGGCCTCGTCTATTCGATGAGCCGGATCAGTGCGACGTTCTCCGGCTTCATCGTCGCCCACATGCTGCGCGTCGCCGGCGTCAGCGGCGTGTTCGGCCTGATCACCTCGGCGATGGTGCTCGTGATCGTCGTGGTCGCCACCTTCGGCCCGCAGGTGCAGGGCAAGCCGCTCGATGCTTGATCGGATTCCGCGGCGCCTCTTGCCTGTCTCGCCAAACTAGGTCACGGCGATACTTCCCCGCTCGAACCCGCAAAATTCTCTCAATGTTTCGAAAAGCGCGGAAGTATCTTCGGATTTTCTCAGGATATGCGCCGCGCCGGGGTGGCCGCCAATGGCTCGCCGCAGGCTTTTTGCGGTGGCCTCATTCAATCGCCGTCCAGACAACACAATGACTGGAATATTCGCGGTCAACTCCGTAGTGCGCAGCCTTGTCAGCAAATATTGTGCATCGCCATCCGGCATGAAATAATCGGTTACGATGACGGCGGGTTCGTCCCGGCAAGCTAACCGGAAACCTTGGGGCGCGTCGGATGCAAAAGTGACTTCGATCCCGCATTTTTCGAGCCGGCTGGTGAGAAACCGGTTGACGTCAGCGTCGTCATCGACCAGCAGCACGCGCGGACGCTTTCGTATTTGGGGCGCGAGCTCACCCGTCCTCGATTGCTGAATCCTGCCGGCCATGTGGGGGTGAATTTCCGCCAGTGCCGTTTCGAGATCATTCCAGAAGTTGGGTCCCTTGCGGGTGTAGTAGGCGCCAAAGCCTTCGCATCTCTCGAGCGTCTCCGGGTCCGTGCTGCCGGTGATCACGATCACATTGACCGGCGCCCGGTCCGGACCCAGCAGGTGCGCGCAGGCCGATAGGCCGTCTACTTCGGGCATATTGACGTCGATCACGATGATATCCGGCTTGGTTCGGCTTGCCTTGAGAAGCGCCTGGATTCCGTTATGCGCGGTATCGACGTCGAAGCCCATGCGCGCGCAGTGATCCGCAAGCAGCCGCACGATCGACGGATCATCATCCGCGATAAGCATCCTGGGAGCTTCATCGCCCGATCGAAATTCAATCGCGCGCATGCCTTCTTCAATGTCCGGTCGTGGGATCGCGAGGGCAGATTGCCGCATGACTACTCCTGTGTACACCTCCTTGACGTCCGGCCGTCCGTTTCTTGAAGAAGGATCGTAGCCGACGCTGCCTGAGAATACGGATCCCGCAACACAGCAACGGAATTCCGCACTCCATTTCAATCGGACCAAGGTCGACTTAACGCGGGGATAAGAAACGTCTCGGCACGAATACGTAGACGGTTGAGGTATTCCGGCTCGAAGCGATTTGGTGCGACGCGATCCCCGCGCATCCGGCGCCTTCGCGGACAATTGAATGTTAGTACGGTATGGAATTAACCGAAAAACGTGACCGGCAGTTAAGCACTCGCGTGGAAGCTTGCCGCAAGCAAACTTGGGAGGTCGCGATGTACGCTGATCTATTCGAAGTACGCGTTGCCAGAGTGCGGCACCGCTTTGCAGCAACGCTGTAGAGCAAGATCGACACCGCGATGGTCTCGGCCGATCGCATGTCGCGCGCCGACGGCAGCGTGATCAAATATGTTTCAGATTCCTACCGTCACTTGCACAGCATCTACGGCGTCGGCGCAACGGTCGGCTTCGCCGCCACCGGTCTGGCCGCGCACGCCGCCGAAACAGCCCTGATGCAGGCTTATCTGGAAAAGCGCGGACTCACCGGAACCGAAGTCGAGAGCCTGAAGAGAGCGCTGGTGCGGTTGCGGGAGGTCGCCGCGTCAGAGCTGCGCTCGATGTATCAGCGCGGCAGCTAGTTTCTGCCGTCACCTACGCCGCGGGCTCTTGCCGGGCGCCCTTTGCATATCTACCTCTCGCGGGAAACAAGAGAGGTACGACCGCCATGTTGGACGCCGCCGTCAAGGCGCTTTCGCAGATCCTGTCGCCGCCGATGCGCTCGATCCTGTGGCGCTCGATCGGATTGGCGCTGGTCCTGATCACGGTGCTCGCGATCGGCCTGCAGCGGCTGTTAGGCTGGTTTGCGACCTATGGCGAGGGTTGGGGCGAAGCGATGCTCGGCCCCGGCTTCCACACGCCACTCAATGTACTCGCATGGATCGTGTCGATCGCCGCCGGCCTTGGCGTCGTGCTCGGCGGTATCTTCCTGATGCCGGCGATCACCTCGCTGGTCGCAAGCGTGTTCGTCGACGAGGTCGCCGACCATGTCGAGCACGAGCATTATCCGGCGGAGCGTCCGGGCACGGCGCTGCCGTTGGGTGTTGCCATGCGTGAAGGCGTCAAGACCGCGCTGCTCGCAATCCTGGTCTATCTGATCGCGCTGCCCTTCGTGTTCGTGGCCGGCGCCGGCTTCCTCGCCTTCTTCATCGCGACCGCATGGCTTCTGGGCCGCGAATATTTCGAGCTCGCCGCGATGCGGTTTCGTCCGCCGGCGGAAGCCAAGGCGATGCGCAAAGAGAACGCGACGCTGGTGTTCATCGCGGGGCTCTTCATCGCGGCCTTTGTCTCGATCCCGATCGTCAATCTGGCGACACCGCTGTTCGGCATGGCCTTCATGGTTCACATGCATAAGCGGATGTCCGGCCCGCGGCCCGAATTACTCGAGCCGGCGCGGCGGACCGGCGTCCCGACGGTCTAACCTTCCGAATTCTTGTCCCGCGCCAGCGGAACCAGCAGGAGTCCGGCGATCGCGACGCAAGCGAGCATCGCCCAGGCTTCGTTGACGCACAGCGCCAGCGACGCCTTCTCCACCATCGGGCGCACATAGGCGATCGCGGCTTCGTCGGGCGGTCCCGGCGGCTGGTTCAGGAACAATGACAGATCAAGCCCGATCGCCTTTGCCGCACTGATGTCTCCCGCCAGCAGGCGCACGCGAAAATCTTCGGCATAGATCGTGCTCCGGCCATAGAGGATCGTATCGATCAAGGCGATGCCGATGGCACCGCCCAGATTTCGCATCAGGTTGAACAACCCGCTGGCGTCCGCGACCTCCGCCTGTGGCAGCGCGCCGAGGGCGAAGCGCGTCGGCGGCAACAGGCAGAACATGATAGCGACGCCGCGCACGATTTGCGGCCACAGCATCTCGTCGAAGTCGGCCGTGCGCGGTTGAACCGCGCTCAAGCCAAGCCCAACCGCAAACAGGGCGAAGCCCGCCGCCGTCAGAACGCGCGCGCCGACCCGGCTTTCCAGAATGGCGGCAAAGGGCGCGGTGACGAGTTGCGCGATCCCGGTGACGAGCATGATGGTGCCGATCTCGAAGGCGTCGTGACGGCGCACGAACGACAGAAAGACCGGCATCAGATAGACCGAGCCGAACAAACCGACGCCAAGGCAAAAGCTGAGCGCGCAGCCGACCGCAAATGAGCGACGCCGCAATGTCAGTAGCTGCACGACCGGATGGGCGGCGTGCAAGCTACGATGAACGAACACCATCAAGCCAACGGCACTTGCGAGGAGCAAGCCGATATCGAGCGGCGACAGCCAGCCGCGCTGCGGCGCTTCCTTCAACCCGATTTCGAAACTTGCAAGCGCGGCTGCCAGCACGACCAGTGAGACCATGTCGAGTTTCTTCAGTTCGCTCAATTCCGCGTCCTGCCGCGGCAACAGCAACGGCGTCGCGACTGCTGCGATCAGCCCGGGAATGATGTTGATCAGGAATAGCCACGGCCACGACCAGGTGTCCGTGATCCAGCCGCCGACGACGGGTCCGATCGTCGGGGCCAGGACCGCGACGACGCCGCCGATCGTGGTGGCCGCGGCATGCCGCCGCGGCGGGAACAGCAGAAATACCGCCGAAAATACTGCCGGGATCAGAACGCCGCCGGAAAATCCCTGCACCACCCGAAAGCCAAGCAGCACGCCAAAGTCGCCGCTCAAGGCGCAGCCGATGGAGGCGAACGTGAACAGACTGACGGCGACCGCAAACAGCCAACGCAGCGACAGCACCCGCGTGAACAGGCCGGTCAGCGGGATCGCGATCACCTCCGCGATCAGATAGCCGGTCTGGATCCAGCTCATGGCGTCGGGAGATATAACCAGCGCGCTTCTGATCGTCGGCAGCGACGTCGCGACCACCTGGATGTCGAGGATGGCCATGAACATGCCGAGGCACATCAGAAGAAAACCCACCCATGTCGCGATGGCCGGACGGTCGGTTTTGCATTCGCGCTCGTTGCTCATGAAGCCGTACGTGCGAGCTGCCCACTGATGGCGGACAGTGCGCGGGCCTCGGTGCGAATCCGGATGACCAGCGCTGCGGCGTTCAGCGCTGTGAAGATCAGCGCCAGCAAGGGCAGATGCAGCGCAAGCGGAAGCAACGCGATCTCGGCGGCGACGACGGCATAATTGGGGTGCGAGAGATATCGATACGGGCCGGCTCGGACCAGCGGTTCGCCGGACACCACGATGATGCGCGTGGTCCATCGCGGCCCAAGCGCTGCGAGGACCCAGACGCGCAGGCCTTGCAGCACGATGAAGAGCCCGAGCGCGATCAAATTGACGTCCTGATCGCGGCCCCAGATCCATAACGATATCAGCCACGCCGCGTGCACCGAAACCAGCAGCGGATAGTGGTTGGCGCCGACCTCGACCGCGCCGCGCGCCAGCAGTTTTTTTGTATTGCGGCGCGCAAGGGCGAGCTCGCCCAGGCGCTGCAGCGTCACCAACGCCAGAATGATCGTTGCAAGGCTCACGCCGCGTGCCGCAGCGCGACGCAGCTTGCGGTGAAGCCGGGCCCGAGCGAGGTCAGCAGCGACCGCTTCGGCAGGCCGTGCGCGCGCAGGCGTTCGAGCACGAACAGCACGGTCGGCGCTGACATATTGCCGTAGTCGGCGATGACCTCGCGCTCCTGATCGAGCGCGCCCTGATCGAGCGCAAGCGCCCGCTCCAGCGCGACGATCACCTTGGTGCCGCCGGGATGGCAGACGAAGCGGTCGATGTCGTCGATCGGAAGCTCCATCCGGGCCAGGATTTCGGCGACCGCGGGTCCCAGATTGTCCCGGACGAAATCGGGAATCGTGCGCTGAAAGATCACGCCAAAGCCCTCGGGGTCGACGCTCCATCCCATGACATCGAGCGTGTCGGGCCAGAGTTTTTCACCCGTGGCCTCGATCCGGGTCGCGCCGCCATCGCCGGCGCGCAGCACGACGGCCGCGGCACCATCGCCGAACAGGCTGGCGGCAACGACATTGGCCTTGGTCAATTCATCATGGCGGACGGCCAGCGTGCAAAGCTCGAGCGCGACCAGCAACACGTTGGTGCCGGGCCGCGCCTGCGCCAGCCGCGACGCAATCGAGAGCCCGGACACGCCGCCCGCGCATCCGAGGCCAAAGATCGGCACGCGCGATATGTCGGTTCGGAAGCCGAGCTTGGAGGCGACGCGTGCTTCCAGCGTCGGCGTCGCGATGCCGGTCGAGCACACCGTGACGACGGTATCGATATCGGCGGGCGCAAGATCGGCACTCGCGATGGCCTTGCGCGCGACGTCGAGAAAGAGGGATTCGGCGCCCTCCAGAAAGGCCTGCGTGCGCTCCGGCCATCCGCGCCGCTCGAGATACCATTCCATCGGCTTGACGCCGTAACGATGGCGGATGCCGGTGTTGGCAAACAGGCTCGCCAGCGTTTCAAACTGCGAATAGCGATCGGCCATCACCGCCCGCGCCGCCTTGAGGATTTCGCCCTGGTGAAACAAATGGGGTGGAACCGAGGTCGCAAGCGAAACCAGCGCGGCCGTGTGGTCCATGTCCTGTCCCCCGCCTCTACTACCCGAGCATAAGAACCGCGCAATCAAGCCAATATTTCGCTGCGGCTGCGACCAGGCCGCTTTCGGCAGTCACTATAAGTTGAATAGAGCAGTCAGCGCGCGACCAGGGGGCAGCCGCCTTCCGCGAGCGGGCGGAATGCCTGATCGCCCGGAATGACGCCGAGCATGTTGTAATAGTCCCAGGGCTTTGTGGATTCCGACGGCTTCTTCACTTGGGCAAAATACATGTCGTGAACCAGCCGGCCATCTTCCCGTAGCCGCCCGTTCCTGACATAGAAGTCACTAACCGGCATCGCGCGCATTTTCGCCATCACCGCCTTGGCTTCATCCGTACCGGCCGCGGCGATCGCGGCGACATAGTGGCGGACCGCCGAATAGACGCTGGCCTGCGCCATGGTCGGCATTCGGCCTTGTTTCTCGAAGAAGCGCTGCGACCAGGCGCGGCTCGCATCATCGCGATCCCAGTAGAACGCGGTGACGAACTTCAATCCCTGGGCTGCCTGCAGCTCCATGCTGTGAACGTCGGAAAGAAATATCAGCAGCGAGACCATCGTCTGCGTCTTGGTCAAGCCGAACTCGTTGGCCTGCTTGACGGCATTGATCATATCGCCGCCGCCATTGGCGAACGCCACGACCTTGGCGCCGGACGCCTGCGCCTGCAGCAGATACGAGCTGAAATCCGAGGTGTTCAGCGGATGGCGCACGCTGCCGAGCACCTTGCCGCCCGCTACCTTAACTGCCGCGGTCGCATCGGCTTCCAGCGAATGGCCGAACGCATAATCAACCGTGATGAAGAACCAGCTGTCGCGCCCCTCAGCGACCGTCGATTTGGCGAGGCTCGTGGTGAGGGCGTAGCTGTCATAGATCCAGGAGGCTTCGTTCGGCGTGCAGTTCTTGCCGGTGAAGGCGGTGCTCCCGACCGCGCCCGCGATCGCGATCCGGTTGCGTTCGGCTGCAAGCTGCTCGACCGCTAGCGCCACGGCCGAATTGTCGAAGCCGATTGCCATGTCGACTTTCTCGTTTTCAAACCACCGCCGCGCGACGGCTACGCCAATATCGGCTTTGTTCTGATGGTCGGCAAAAACGATCTCGACCGGCTTGCCGAGCACCGAACCGCCGGCATCCTCGACCGCCATCCGCGCGGCGGTGACCGAGCCGGGACCGCCCAGATCGGCATAAAGGCCGGATTGATCGTTGAGGACGCCGATCCGCACCACATCGTCGGAGAGCTGCGCGCGTGCGCCGGACGAGGCGAGACATAGGATTGCCAGAGCTGAAATGAACGCATGCCGCAATCGCACGGCGCCCTCCCGAAATTTTTGCGCGGTCCTTAGATCCAGACCTTGGGTCACAAGCGTATGCCCACCATTGAGCGCATACAAGATCGCGATCGGCCGAAGATCTTGGCCGAAAATGCCCGGCACATCGCCATCAGGTGGGCGTGCGCCCAATCTAGACCGCCTTCTCCGGCCAGCGGCAGAGATCGTTGATCAGGCACACCTCGCAGCGCGGCTTGCGCGCCAAGCACGTGTAGCGGCCATGCAGGATCAGCCAGTGATGGGCATGCAGCATGAATTCGGCTGGAATCACCTTTTCCAGCCCGAGCTCGACCTCGAGCGGCGTGTTGCCCGGCGCGAGCCCGGTGCGATTGCCGACCCGGAAGACATGGGTATCCACCGCCATGGTGTGCTCGCCATAGGCCATGTTGAGCACGACATTGGCGGTCTTGCGCCCGGCGCCCGGCAGCGATTCGATTCCCGCGCGGGTGCGCGGCACCTCGCCGCCGAACGCAGCAATCAGCTTTTCCGAGAGCGCGATGACGTTTTTCGCCTTGTTGCGGTAAAGTCCGATGGTCCTGATGTAGTCACGCAACTTTTCTTCGCCCAGCGCGAGCATCTTTTGCGGCGTGTCGGCGACCTCGAACAACGCGCGCGTCGCCTTGTTGACGCCGGCATCGGTCGCTTGCGCCGACAGCACGACCGCGACCAGGAGCGTATAGGGGTTGAGGTGTTCGAGCTCTCCCTTAGGCTCCGGATTAGCCTTGCGGAAGCGTTCGAAGGCCTCGCGGACTTCCGCCGACGTCCAAGGTCTTGAAGATTTGGGCTTCAAGGATTTGGGCTTTGAGGTCTTCGGCCGTTTCGCCGCGCGTTTGGGGAATAATTTGGCCTTGGAGTTGCTCTTGGACTTGGCCCCGGCCGTCTTCGGTGCCGATCGGGCGCGGGCCTTGCGCGCGCGCTGGGAGCGGATGATTTTGGCCATGATCCCTCGTATACTGGCACGCCATGACCGCAGGCAACGATTTTGATCCCGCAACGGCCGAGCTGACGTTGTTCTCGGCGCTGCTGACGCCGCACCGCTCGCTGAACCGCACCGGCTTTCTGGTGCTGATGGCGTTTTTGAGCCTGATCAGCTTTGCCGCCGGCGTCGTCTTCCTGCTGATGGGGGCCTGGCCGGTGTTCGGCTTTTTCGGGCTCGACGTGCTCGCGATCTACTGGGCGTTTAGAATCAATTTCCGCCGCGCGCGGGCCTGCGAGGAGATTTTGGTGACGCCATCCGAGCTGCGCTTGCGCCGGGTGAGCCATCGCGGCCATGTGGCCGAATGGGTGCTCAATCCGCTGTGGGTGCAGATCGACCAGAAGGCGCATGCGGAATTCGGCATCGAAAAGCTCTATCTGGTTTCCCGCGGTCGCCGCATCGCTATCGCAAGTTTTTTGGGGCCTGACGAAAAGGCTAGTTTTATCAAAGCTTTAAATGCCGCATTGCAGACTGCGCGGCGCGGCGTAACCTATAATCCGGTCTAGTTGCGGCTTATCGGAAATCGGGTGGTTTGAACCTCGCATGCGCCCTACATCAAACCCCATGATGACACTCGCCATAAATGACCACCGCCTGGCCAAGCCGGGCCCCCAGAACGCAGCGCTGCGGGACTATGATTCCGTACGCCGCGCGATCGCCTTCATCTCCGAACACTGGCGCGCCCAGCCGACCATCGAATCGATGGCGGATGCGGCCGGGGTGACACCGGATGAACTGCACCATCTGTTCCGCCGCTGGGCGTCGCTGACGCCAAAAGCCTTCATGCAGGCGCTGACGCTCGATCATGCCAAGGGCTTGCTGCGCGATTCCGCGAGCGTGCTCGATGCCGCGCTCGACTCGGGCCTGTCAGGCCCGGGCCGGCTGCACGATCTGTTCGTGACCCATGAGGCGATGTCGCCGGGCGAATGGAAGAACGGCGGCACCGGCATGACGCTGCGCTACGGCTTCCACCCCTCGCCGTTCGGCACGGCGATCGTGATCGCGAGCGGCCGGGGGCTCGCAGGTCTTGCCTTCGCCGATCCGGGCGAAGAACAGGTCGCGCTCGCCGACATGAAGCGGCGCTGGCCGAATGCGACCTATCTCGATGACCGCGACGGGACGGCTTTCCTGGCACAGCGCATCTTCGACACGCGGCTATGGCGGCCGGACCAGCCGCTGCGCGTGGTGTTGATCGGAACCGATTTTGAGGTGCGGGTGTGGGAGACGCTGTTGAAGATCCCGATGGGCCGCGCCGTCAGCTACTCCGACATCGCCAGCAAGATCAAAAACCCAAAGGCGTCGCGCGCGGTCGGCGCTGCGGTGGGGCGGAATCCGGTGTCGTTCGTGGTGCCCTGCCATCGCGCGCTCGGCAAGAGCGGCGCGCTGACCGGCTATCACTGGGGCATCACCCGTAAGCAGGCGATGCTGGGCTGGGAAGCAGGGCAGCTCGGAGCAGCAAACGCGGCGTGACGCCGGTTTGACCGATCACGCCAGATCAAGCTTCGATGCCACAGTGGCATCGGCGTTCAGCCGGTAGATCACCGGCGCGCCGGTCGCGAGCTCGCGCTTCAGGATGTTCTCCGGCGTGAGCTTCTCCAGCACCATGATCAACGCGCGCAGCGAATTGCCGTGCGCTGCGACCAGCGTACGCTCGCCGCGCAGCACGCAGGGCAGGATCTCCTGGACGTAATAGGGTAGCGTGCGCGCCAGCGTATCCTTCAGGCTTTCGCCGCCGGGCGGCGGCACGTCATAGGAGCGGCGCCAGATCAACACCTGGTCCTCGCCCCATTTCTTGCGGGCGTCGTCCTTGTTCAGCCCCGAGAGATCGCCATAGTCGCGTTCATTGAGCGCGAGGTTTTTCTTGGTCGGCAGGCCGGTCTGGCCGATCTCGGCGAGCATCAGGTCGAGCGTGTGCTGCGCGCGCTTGAGCACCGAGGTAAAGGCGATGTCGAACGACAGCCCCTTCGCCTTCAGTTTACGGCCGGCTTCCTTCGCCTCCGCAATGCCCTGCTCGGTCAGCTCAACGTCCTTCCAGCCGGTGAAGAGATTCTTCAGGTTCCACTCGCTCTGGCCGTGGCGCACAAGCACAAGAAGACGGTCGCTCATTCCCTAATTCCGTTCAGATGTCTAGAAGTCACTTAGCCCCAGCACGTCGGCCACCGAATAAAGGCCAGGCTTTTTGCCCTGCGCCCACAGTGCCGCCTTCAATGCGCCATGCGCGAACAGGATGCGATCCTCGGCATGATGGGCGAGCGTGATGCGTTCGTGGGGACCGGCAAAAATCACGCTGTGGTCGCCGGCGGCGGTGCCGCCCCGCAAAGAGGCAAATCCGATATCGCCGGGCCGCCGCGCGCCGGTGACGCCATCGCGGCCGCGCGCCGAACGCTCATTCAACGCAATCCTGCGGCCGGCCGCGGCGGCTTCACCCAGCATCAATGCCGTGCCCGAAGGCGCGTCGATCTTTAGCTTGTGATGCAGTTCCAGGATTTCGATATCAAAGCCTTCGTCCAGCGACTGCGCGACACGCTTGACCAGCGCCGCCAGCAAATTGACGCCGAGGCTCATGTTACCCGACTTCACCACGATGGCGCGCGAGGTGACGCTCTTGATCACGGCGTCGTCCGATGCCGAGAGCCCGGTGGTGCCGATGACGTGAACGAGGCCGCGCTCGGCGGCGATCGCGACATTGGCGATGGTCGCCGCAGGCACGGTGAAGTCGAGAATGCCGTCGGCATCGGCCGACAGCGTCCACAGATCGGCTGAGAGCTTGACGCCATTTTCGGGCGAGCCCGCGAGCACGCCGGCATCTTTGCCCAGGAGCTCCGAACCCGGCGCTTCCAGCGCGCCGGTCAGCACCACGCCCGGCGTCTCCGAGATGAGGCGCGTCAGCGTCCGGCCCATCCGGCCGCCGGCCCCCGCAACGATCAAGCGCATGTCCGCCATCTCTGTTCCTCTTCCCGTCGTATTAGCGGGCGCAGCCAGTTCCGGCAACCGATCCAGCTCCAACCACTCATCATGCCCGGGCATAGCCGTCTGAAGGACGGCGTCGCTTCGGCTCGCCTATGTCCCGGGCATCCACGTCTTTGCCGCGGCCGGTTACGAAAGACGTGGATGGCCGGGACGAAGCCCGGCCATGACGCCGTGGTATTTACGGTTGCGGGCCGTCGTAGCCTTCCACGACGATGAGATCGGCGATCGCGTGCGGCTGCCGCACCGTGATGTTTTGCTGATATTCGGGCGAGCGATAGCAGGCCAGCGCGGTCTCGTAATCGGCAAATTCAATCACGACATTGCGCGAGCGGCTTTGGCCTTCGACGCCGGTGAACTTGCCGCCACGCACGACATACCGCCCGCCGAATTTCTTGAAGATTGCCGGGTTGGCTGCCGCGTAGGCCTTGTAGCCTTCCTCATTGTGAACGTCGACGTGCGCAATCCAGTAGCCTTTTGCCATTTTGGTTCCTTGTCCCGGGTCAGGCCAGTGCCTGTGCGATCTCTGCTTGAATGGCGTCTGCCGCAGCCTTGGGGTCGCTGGCTTCCACGATGGGCCGGCCGACCACCAGATAGTCGCTGCCCGCGGCGATCGCGCGGCCAGGGGTCATGATGCGCTTCTGGTCGCCGGCCGCGCCACCGGCCGGGCGGATGCCGGGCGTCACCAGATTCATCTGGTGGCCGACGATCTTGCGCAAGGCGGCCGCCTCTTCCGGTGAACTTACGAGACCGTCGACGCCAAGCACCTGCGCCTGTTGGGCGCGCGCCTCGACGAGATCGGAGACGGAGAGACGATAGCCGGCCGCATGAAGATCGCCGTCGTCATAGGATGTCAGCACCGTGACGGCGAGGATCTTCAGGTCCGATCCCGCCCGCGCCTCAACCGCGGCCTTCATGGTCTGCGGATAGGCGTGCACGGTCAGGAACGTCGCGCCGAGCGCGGCGACGCTTTCGACCCCGCGCGCGACCGTATTGCCGATGTCGTGCAGCTTGAGATCGACAAAGACCTTCTTGCCCTGATCGGCGAGACGCCGGACCAGCAGCAGCCCGCCGGCAAAGCCAAGCTGATAGCCGATCTTGTAGAAATTCACGGCCTCGCCGAGCCGGGCGATCATCGCTTCAGCGGCGGCGACGCTGGGCAGATCGAGCGCGACGATCAGCCGGTCGGAAACGGCGATATTGGCTGGCTGCATCTCACCTCACATCATGTGTTGGGCAACATCGATCAATTGCGACACCATGGCCTTCAGCGCCTCGGCATCGGCGGGATGTTTCAATCTGTCGGTATCGTCATAAGCCTGATCGGCAAAGGACAGCGCGAGCTGGTTGGCAACGACGGTGGCATGGCAGGCGGTCAGAATCAGCCGCAATGCCGCCAGCGCCCGTGTTCCGCCGAGCCGGCCTTCGGAAGCGGCCGCGATCGCAAAAGGCTTTTCGCGAAAAATCTGGCCGCGGGTTTCATGGGTATCCTGGACGCGCGTCACCCAATCGATGGTGTTTTTCACCAAGGGCGGCACCGAGGAATTATATTCGGGGGTCACGATCAGCACGCCGTGATGCGCGCCAATCATGCGCTTGAGATTGACCGCATTCTTCGGCACGCCGGACTTGGTTTGCAGATCGCCGTCATAGATCGGCAGCGGAAAATCACCGAGCGAAATGCGCGTGACGTCGACGCTCGCTTGCGCGAACTCGTAAGCCGCAACCGATGCAAGCTTCGCGTTATGCGAGCCGGTGCGCAGCGAACCGGGAATGACCAGGATTTTCAGCGCGGACATGATCCAAATCGCAAGACCAACCTGCCGCGCAACACGCGCCGGCTCAGTCCCTGCGATACACCCAGACGCGGGCCGGCGGAAGGTTCATCCAAATGCGCTCGGAGGCCTCTGTGGACACCCCGGGCAGCGATTTCGGGATCGGCGGCGTCACCGAATAGGTGAACTGCACGAACGGCGCGCCGGGCGCGAGCGCAACGAAGGCATCGCGAATGAGCTTGAGCCGGATCATCATCGGCTTGGTGACGAGCGGCAGGCCCGACACGATGGCGGTCGCGGGCGCGCCCAAAACATTCCACAGCGTGTCCCGCAGCTTATAGGCGTCGCCCTGCACGACTTTGGCCTGCGGATAGCGGTCGCGCAGCAGCGCACAGAAGCCGGGGTTATATTCGACCAGCACCAGACGCTTCTGGTCGACGCCATGTTCGATCAAGGCCGAGGTGATCGCACCGGTGCCAGGTCCCAGTTCGACCACGGGTCCTGTGGAATCGACATCGACATATTGCGCCATAGTGCGGGCCAAGAACCGGCCCGAGGGCATCACCGCCCCCATATGCAGCGGCTTCTCTATCCAGGAACGGAGAAAACGGACCTCATCGTCGAGACGAAGGGGCCTTTTTGACGCACGCGCGGACGACTGCAATGGCATTTCGCTACCAGAAACGCGCGTTTGCGCGGCAATGTCAGAAAACAGTCATAAAGGGGTATAGGTCGCGGACGACACGGTCAAGCAGAACGGTTACTGCTGGGCAGCGCGGTTTCCGAAGAAGTCCTTGACCTTAGTGAAGAAACCCGCCGCCTCGGGCTGGGTTGCGCCGGACGATAATTTTTCGAACTCGGCCAGCAATTCCTGTTGCCTCTTGGTGAGATTCTGCGGCGTCTCGACCACGACCTGGACATACATGTCGCCGGTCTGGCGCGAGCGAAGCACCGGCATGCCCTTTGACGCAATGCGAAAGCGCCTGGCGGATTGCGTGCCGGACGGGACTTTCACCTTGGTCTTGCCCCTGTCGATGGTCGGCACTTCGAATTCGCCGCCCAACGCCGCCGTCACCATCGAGATCGGTACCCGGCAGTGCAGGTCGGCGCCGTCGCGCTGAAAGAACTGATGCGCCGACAGCGAGAGGAAAATATAGAGATCGCCCGGCGGGCCGCCACGGATGCCGGCCTCGCCCTCGCCGGCGAGACGAATGCGGGTACCATCCTCCACGCCCGGCGGGATATTGACCGACAAGGTCCGCTCGCGCGTCACCCGGCCCGAGCCCGAGCAGGACGGACAGGCGTCCTCGATCATCTGGCCGCGGCCCTGGCAGGCGGGGCAGGTTCTCTCCAGCGTGAAAAATCCCTGCGCCTGCCGCACCCGTCCCGCGCCGCCGCAGGTCGAGCAGGTCTTCGGCTTGGTGCCGGCCTTGGCGCCGATGCCCGAACAGGATTCACAGGTGACGGAGACCGGAATCTCGATCTGCGCGGTTTTGCCCTGAAAGGCTTCCTCCAGCGTGATTTCCATGTTGTAGCGCAGGTCAGCGCCACGCTCGCGGCCGCCACGCCCGCGCTGGCCGGCCATCCCGAACAGATCTTCGAAAATGTCGGAGAAGGAGGAAGCAAAGCCGGCGCCGAAACCGGGGCCGCCCGCGCCGCCCTGTTCGAATGCCGCATGGCCGAACCGATCATAGGCGGCGCGCTTGTCGCCGTCTTTGAGGATTTCGTAGGCTTCGTTGATTTCCTTGAAACGGATTTCGCTTACGGCATCGCCGGGATTGCGGTCGGGGTGCCACTTCATCGCCAGCTTGCGGAAAGCCGTCTTCAACTTGGAATCGTCCGCGTTGCGGTCGACCTCCAGGGTTTCGTAATAGCAGCGCTTGGTGGACATCCGTCAGATCCGCCCGAACTTCGTTTTCATTTCCGAAGCCACTCGTGAATATGCAGCCTTCGGCTTAATGAAAAATGACCCCCACCCATCGAGACGCAGCCTGCGCGCTCTTTGGCATGAGGGTCATGATCGTTGCCGCCTAAGCAGACTTCTTGTTGTTCTTGTCATCGTCGACTTCGGTGAATTCCGCGTCGACGACGTCATCCTTCGCAGCATCCTTGGCGGCATCGCTTTCGGCCTGCTGCTTGTACATGGCCTCGCCGAGCTTCATCGAAGCTTGCGCCAGCGTGTTGGTCTTGGCCTTGATCGCCTCGGCATCGTCGCCCTTCAGCGCTTCCTTCAGATCGCTGACGGCGTCCTCGATGGCGCGCCGCTCGCTCTCGGCGACCTTCGAGCCGTGTTCGGCCAGCGCCTTCTCGGTCGAATGCACCAGCGCGTCGGCATGGTTCTTGGCGTCCACCGCCTCGCGGCGCTTCTTGTCGGCGGCCGCGTTGGCCTCGGCGTCCTTGACCATCTTCTCGATGTCGGCTTCGGACAGACCGCCGGAAGCCTGAATGCGGATCTGCTGCTCCTTGCCGGTCGCCTTGTCCTTGGCCGACACATTGACGATGCCGTTGGCGTCGATGTCGAAGGTCACCTCGATCTGCGGCATCCCGCGCGGCGCCGGCGGAATGCCCATCAGGTCGAACTGGCCGAGAATCTTGTTATCGGCCGCCATCTCGCGCTCGCCCTGGAAGACGCGGATGGTGACGGCGTTCTGGTTGTCCTCGGCGGTCGAGAACACCTGGCTCTTCTTGGTCGGGATCGTGGTGTTGCGGTCGATGATGCGGGTGAATACGCCACCCAGCGTCTCGATGCCGAGCGACAGCGGCGTCACGTCGAGCAGCAGCACGTCCTTGACGTCGCCCTGCAACACGCCGGCCTGGATCGCAGCGCCGATCGCGACGACTTCGTCGGGGTTGACGCCCTTGTGCGGTTCCTTGCCGAACAGCTGCTTCACGACTTCCTGGACCTTCGGCATCCGGGTCATGCCGCCGACCAGCACGACTTCGCCGATTTCACCGGCGGTGAGGCCGGCGTCCTTCAGCGCCTTGCGGCAGGGCTCGATGGTCTTCTGGACGAGATCATCGACCAGGGCCTCGAACTTGGCGCGCGTCAATTTCATCGTCAGATGCTTCGGCCCGGACTGGTCAGCCGTGATAAACGGCAGGTTGATTTCGGTCTGGGTGGTCGAGGACAATTCGATCTTGGCCTTTTCGGCAGCCTCTTTCAGGCGCTGCAAGGCAAGCTTGTCGTTGCGCAGATTGATGCCCTGCTCCTTCTGGAACTCGTCAGCCAGATAATTGACGAGCCGCATGTCGAAGTCTTCGCCGCCGAGGAAGGTGTCGCCGTTGGTCGACTTCACTTCGAACACGCCGTCGCCGATCTCCAGGATCGACACGTCGAAGGTGCCGCCGCCGAGGTCGTATACCGCAATGGTGCCCGATTTCGACTTGTCGAGGCCGTAAGCGAGCGCAGCCGCGGTCGGCTCGTTGATGATGCGCAGCACTTCAAGTCCGGCGATCTTGCCGGCGTCCTTGGTGGCCTGACGCTGGGCGTCGTTGAAATAGGCGGGAACCGTGATGACGGCCTGCTCGACCTTTTGCCCGAGATGAGCTTCGGCGGTCTCTTTCATCTTCTGCAGAATGAACGCCGAGACCTGGGAGGGCGAATAGGACTTGCCGTCGGCTTCGACCCAGGCGTCGCCGTTGGACGCCTTGACGATCTTGTAGGGGACGAGCTTCTTGTCCTTCTCCACCATCGGGTCGTCGTAGCGCCGGCCGATCAGGCGCTTGACCGCAAAGAAGGTCCGCTCGGGATTGGTCACGGCCTGGCGCTTGGCGGGCTGGCCGACCAGACGCTCGCCGTCGTCGCTGAAGGCGACAATCGACGGAGTGGTCCGCATGCCCTCGGCGTTTTCGATGACTTTGGCTGTCTTGCCATCCATTACGGCGACGCACGAATTCGTGGTGCCGAGATCGATCCCAATGACCTTTCCCATGGTCCAGATATCCCTCTTTTTGCGGCAGGTCGGTTAGGCCCTGACGGCGCCCGATCCAAACCCCCTTAGATCAAATACTCGCGATATTGCGACGGTGAGCCTCATATAGGAGGGGGGTACCGGCCCGCAAGGACCGGACGCAACCTTGAGCCATGAAAACATTGGTCTTTGAAAGATCGTGTCGGTTCACCCGCGCCCCGGCCGGCCGTTGGCCTCCGCGCGACTGACCCTGTTGCCGGACCGGCAAAACCGCTAAAAGCGGCGTCCGAAACAGACCCCTCCCGAGGGGCCGCGACGGCCGACCATTGAGCGGCCTCAAATAGCAAGCCAGGCAGGTTGTCCATGAAGCCCCTTCGCCTCCTCACCGCGGTTGCCCTCATCTTCGCCGCCAATTCGTCCGCCTTCGCGGGCGAAACGGTCTTCCCGCCGGGAGCCCGGGTCGGCTTGACGCCGCTGGTCGGCCTCGTTCCGGCCAAGGCCTTCGCCGGTTTTGAGACCGAGGATCATGGCGTCAAGGTGCTGGTGACGGAGCTTCCGGCGGAGGCCTATGGCGAGGTGGCGAATGCGTTCAAAGCCAACCCCGCCGGCACCAACGGCATCAAGCCGGAGAGCATCGAGTCGCCGGCGGGCCTCGCCTACTACACCGCCGAAAACGCAAAGGACGGCGCGACCAGCGTGCGGCGTTATTCGATGATCCTGCCGGGCAGCACCTTCTCCGGCTATGTCGCCGTGCAGGTTCCCGAGAATGCGAGTAAGATCTACACCGATGATGCGGTCCGCCAGATGTTTGCCTCAGCGACGATCCGTAAGGAGGTTCCGGTCGAGGAGCAGCTTGGATTGATGCCGTTCAAGGTCACCGAGCTCGGCAATTTCAAGAACATCCGCACGCTCGCGCCCGGCGCCGCCGTCATCCTCGCCGATAATGACGAGGCGGCCGGCTTCGAACCCGCGCCCTTCATGGTGATCGGCCTGATCGGCACGACAGCGGCGCAGCCGGACGACCGCGGCCGGTTCGCCCAACAGACCGCGACAGCGATCCCCGGCGTGCGCGAGGCGCGGATCACGATGTCGGAGCCGATCCGCATCGACGGCATGCCCGGATATGAGACCCGTATCGATGCGACCAGCGGCAAGGACAATACGGCCGTGACCGTGGTGCAATGGCTGCGGTTCGGCAACTCGAACGCGCTGCGCATCATTGGCAGCGCCCCGCGCGACCAATGGTCGAGCGCCTTTCCGCGCTTCCGCGCCGTGCGCGATGGAATTCAGCCGCGAAGCTGATTGACCGAGCATCCCGCGCCCATACTACGCGCCGGAAGCCTCGGGCCCTGATCGTCTATCGGCCAAGCTCTCAAGCAGCCCGACAATCTCGTTCGATGGTATGGGTTTGCTGAATAGATATCCTTGAACCTCAATGCAGCCTTCGAGATTCAAGCGTTGCATCTGCTCCACGGTCTCGACGCCCTCGGCAGTAGTGATCATGCCGAAGCTTACTCCAAGCCCAGCGATCGCGCGGACGATTGCGAGGCTTCCTTCGTCGACGAGCACGTCTTTGACAAATGATTGATCAATCTTGATCTTGTCGAACGGGAAGCTACGAAGGTAGCCGATACTGGAATAACCGGTGCCGAAATCGTCCATCGAAATTCGAACGCCCAGGTGCCGCAGCTGATTGAGTATCGAAATGTTGCGTTCCGACTTCTCCAGCAATACGGATTCTGTGATTTCAAGTTCGAGACGGGACGCCGGCAATCCCGACGAAGCCAAAGCGCTCATTACCGTGGAAACGAGATTGCCCTTGGAGAATTGCAGAGGCGACAGGTTGACTGAAACGCAGATCCCATCTGGCCATTCCATCGCTTCCATACATGCCTGCCTCAACGCCCATTCACCAAGTTGGACAATCAGACCCATCTCCTCCGCGACCGGAATAAATATGGAGGGAGGCACCGAGCCGCGCCCGGGGTGCCGCCATCGCATCAACGCCTCGAAGGTGGTTACTTTCTTGGTCTGCAAATTGACAAGCGGTTGATAGAAGAGCCTGAAATCCGTCCTGCACAAGCGCAGTGCGCATATCCCGTTCGAGACCGCGCCGCGCCTGAACGATCGCGTCCATTTCTGGATCGAACATGCGATAAGTGCCGCGACCTTCGGATTTCGCGCTGTACATTGCGAGGTCAGCGCTTTTCAGGAAGGTTTCGGTATTGATATCGCCTGGGCGCGCAACAGCGATCCCGATGCTGGCCCCCACCGTTACATCGTGACCGTCGATGCAACACGGTTGACCGACAATTTCGATGATTTTTTCCGCCAAGGCGATGGACGAACCGGGCTGGGGGGCTGAAACCTGCAAGATCGCAAATTCATCACCGCCAAGTCTTGCGATGCGATCCGTTCGTTGAAGAATGTCGCGCAGTTTGGTCGCGACTGATTTCAAGAGCAGATCGCCGATGGAGTGACCCAAAGTGTCATTGACCGCCTTGAAGCCGTCGAGATCCAAGAACAAAACCGCCACGGGATGCGGCGTAACTGAAACATCGTTGAGCGCCTCTTCAAGCTGATCCTTGAACAAGAGGCGATTGCCAAGTCCGGTCAACGAGTCGTGGTACGCCAGATATTGTGACTTGGCCTGCAATTCTTCGCGATTTGCAATCTCCACCTTGAGCCGCTGGTTGACCTCACTGAGGCGGCTGGTCCGCTCCGCTACCCGATGTTCCAGCTCTTCGTTAGCTTTACGCAGCGCCTCGTTGGCCAACAATACCTGCTGTTCCGCACGCTTCCGGCCGATCTGAGTATTGACGCGGGCAAATGCGACAGCAAAATCGACCGGCTTGGTGACATAGTCGTTAGCACCCAGCTCGAGTGCATCGACGATATGATTGGTCCCCGTTTTTGCCGTCACCATAATGACGGGCAACGCAGACGCTGACTTCTGTCTGCGAATTCGCCTGAGGGTTTCTATGCCGTCGATCCCTGGCATCATGACGTCAAGAAGGACCAGGTCGAATGGTTCCTTGTCGATCAATTCGAGCGCGGCGAACCCACTGTCTGCCTCTACCACTTCGAAGCCGCGACGTTCAAAGCGCCGCGTCAGGAGGGTGCGGTTATCGTTGACGTCGTCTACGATAAGCAAACGGTGACGGACATCGGCGTTTCCGTCGGTCGTCGCGGGTTGGTGAGCTTCTGGCCGCATCATTGTATCGCGCGGCGTTGGGGCTTTCGATACAGGCATTAGATTATCTTTCAGACCGCCAATGCATTTGCGGGTTGCGGTACTGTTCCAGAAAAGCTTTCATCGTCGCGGCAGTCTTGGTTCATCCATGCGAGCACGCGGATCGTAAAGCACGATCCCTGGCCAAGCTCGCTTGTCGCGGAAATTCCACCGCCCAAAAGCGCGCACAACTTTTGGCTCAACGCCAGACCAAGACCGGTTCCGCCGTATTTGCTGGAAGTGGCGCGATTAGCCTGGCCGAAATTCTGGAAGAGGCATCCGATATCCGACTGAGCGATGCCGATTCCAGTATCTAGTACCTGAATTTCGATCCAGTCCCCGGCCTGAACTCTTGCGGCGCTGCACGGATAGCGTGATTGTACCGCCTTGGGTGAACTTGGCGGCATTGCTCATCAGATTTAACGCCGCCTGTCGCAACTTGGTTTGATCGGTCGAGACGATTCCGAGGTTTTTGGGGCATTTGACTACGAGCGTGTTGCCCTTTTCAGAAACCATCGGCTGGATATTGGCAATCACTTCCTGGACCATCTCGTTGAGGTCGAATTGCTCGATCTTCAATTCGATGAAATTCGACTCGATTTTCGACAGATCCAGTACGTCAGTCACCAGCGACAACAGGTGCTTGCCGGCCGAATTGATGCGCTCAAGGTCACTTTTCTTGTGACGATTCCTGCCGTCCAGGTCGACGTCCTCCAAGAGAATTTCACTGAATCCGATTACGGCATTTAGCGGCGTCCGCAACTCGTGACTCATCTTGGCAAGGAAGATCGACTTTGCGCGATTGGCTACGTCGGCGAGATCCTTGGCCTCGCGCAGACGGATTGCAGTCTCGCGATGCCGTTCCGCTTCGCGTTCCAGGTCGGAGCGCATTGCAATCATATTGGCGTAATAGATCGCCATCCAAGACATGTAGATAGTCGCCGACAGAATGGAGATCCACCCGACCGTCGCAAGCTGTTGCTGCGGCACGAGTTCGGGAAATCCCCACTGAAGGTAAGCGAGGCTGAAACCAAGAATATTCAGAGTGAACAATCCGACAACAAGGACCGGTCGTTCGGACAGGTAGAAGAAGCCAAGCAGGAGTGCGATAATCAGCCACGGCATAAACGGCGAGCTTACCCCACCGTAAAAAAAGGCGCCAAATAGCGACGTAAAGGCGAGCAATTCGACCGAGATCAGCGCCGACAGTTGCAGATTGCCTGTTCGCTTGTAGACGACCGGCAACGTCCAGAACAACCATATGCAGGTAATCACCGTCCAGCAGGCAATGCCGGGATCCGGATCGCTGAGATATAGAAACAGGGCGATCGATTGCGACAGCAGCGGGCCGAAGAGGTGCGTGAAGACGAAGTTTTGCGCGAGGCCATGCTCAGAGCGTTCAGCTTTCGCCGCGGTCGGTATAAACCAGTCGATCAACGCGACAAGTTGTTTCCAGATCAGCATTTCCCGCCGCCCCCGATGACTTCTGTCGGACCGGGGACGCTAGCGTAAGTGGCTTTAATATTTGGTTTAAGTCACCGCTCTGCCGATTAACGCGGCCTTAAGCGGAACCTGAAAATCTGCTGCCCGGAGCGGAAATGTGCTCGGTATCAGCTGCGCGGTGTTGCGCGAAACGAACACGGCGGCCGCTCTTCAAGATTAACGCAGAAGGCGCAGCGAAATTCATGAAAGCCAAACTCGCAAAATTGCTTGCGTCCCTCGAACGCCTTGTGAACTATTTTATTCCGGCCGAGTTCGTCGGCGACCGCGATGCGCGAAATCGCGCCCATGTCTTTCTGGTCAGCCATATTCTCGGTCCGTTCATTGGAAACGTCGTGCCGATAGCGCTGTTTGTGCTTGACCCGGCACCAGGATACCAAGTTGCGGTGCTGGCAATTTCGATCACGGCGTTCTGGATATTTCCGTTCGTGCTGCGGGCTGGCGCGCCCTATAATCCTCTCGCGCTGGTTTCGATCCAGAACCTGATATTTTGTATTCTCTGGAGTTGCTACTTCTACGGTGGCGTAACGTCCCCGACGCTGCCGTGGGTGCTCGTTATTCCACTGCTGGCGTTCTTCTACCTGGGTTCGTCCAAGTCGCTTCGCTTGATCGTGATGGCCATGTTTGCCGCCAACCTGGCGATCTTCAGCGCCTTTTATTTGTATGGTTACCATCTCAAGAACGGCCTGCCGGTTGCAGCAATGCAAGGTCTGGGACTTGTCTCGACCGTCGCTGCGTCGATCTACGTCGCGATGATGGCGCTCTATTACGCCAAGATACAGGCTTCGCAGACCGAACTTGAAAGCGAAATGCGCCAGCATATGGCGACCGCAGCGGCGCTGCGCCAGGCGACGGAGGAAGCCGAGCGGGCGGGCGCTGCCAAGGCCGAATTCCTCGCCAAGATGAGCCACGAGTTGCGAACACCGCTGCATGCGGTGATTGGCTACAGCGAGGTCTTGCTTGAGGACGCCAAGGAAAAAGGCGACAGCGAAAACATCGCGGATTTGAACAGGATTCACGGCGCCGGCCAGCATCTGCTCAAGCTCGTTAACGAGATACTCGACCTGTCGAAGATCGAGGCTGGCAAGATGGACCTGGACCTGGAGGAGACCAGCCTGGCCGATTTATTCGGCGAGATTGTCGACGTAGTGAGACCGGCGGCCAAGAAGAACGGCAACGATATTCGCTGCACCATCGCTCCTAATCTTGGAATGGCCCTCTGCGACGCCGGCAAGCTCCGCAATATGGTCGGTCAGTTGCTCGATAACGCGGTAAAATTCACTCACGACGGCAAGGTCGAGTTTGTTGCGGAGCGCCAACTCGCTGAACCAAGTGATGATCTTGTAATCCATATCATCGACACCGGGATCGGCATTGCTTCGGATCAGATCACCAGGCTTTTCGAAAAATTCACCGTCATCGATGATTCCAGCACCAGCAAATACGGCGGTACCGGACTGGGATTGGCACTCAGCCAAAAACTCTGCAAGCTGATGGGCGGGGAGATTTTCGTCGAGAGCGAACTCGGAAAAGGAAGCCGCTTCACAATCCGGATGCCGCTGCTGACTGACCGGCGCAAGCGGGATGCATTCGCTTCCGCGACGCTCGCCCCCGCGGCCTCTGATTTCGCTCTGCAATCGACCGCGGAAACGACCAATGCACAAAATCCTGCTGGTTGAAGACAATGCGATCAACCGCGACTTGCTGACGCGGCGCCTGCAGCGTCACGGCTTCACGGTCTGTTGTGCGCACGATGGCGCGGCGGGCGTTGCGATGGCTTTGAGCGAGATGCCGGATCTGATCCTGATGGACGTCGCATTGGGCGAAATGGACGGCTGGGAAGCGACCCAGCTGATCAAAGCTAATCCTGCGACATCAGCAATTCCAATCGTTGCGTTGACGGCCCACGCGCTGGCCAGCGATCGCGACAAGAGCGTCGAGGTCGGATGTTCCGATTTCGATACCAAGCCGGTCGATATGCAGCGGCTGCTAGGCAAAATCCGGGCCTGCCTGCCTGCAAACCAGGGCAAAAGCGCGACCGCCTGACTTCTGACCCAGGATGGTCGCGTGCTCGCTCGATTTGGCGCTCGGACGTGGACACCGGCCGACATGTTCGCCGCAATTTGTATGCTCGCGCGCGCATTTGAATATAATTGGGTTGAGAACTTTTTTGAATATAATTGGGTTAAGAACATTGAGGTAACCCGTAAGTCCAAGTCACGCGGATCGAATCCTATTAGCTCTTGCGTAGTTTAACCTGTTCTGAACCATTTCCTTCGCTTTCGTAGAACCGAATATTAATTTCGGGCCATCATCGTTCTCCCCAGACGGCAAGAAATCCAAAAATGCCGAACAGGGATAATGATGTCAGACAATGCCTAC
The DNA here is from genome assembly GCA_963769365.1 of uncultured Alphaproteobacteria bacterium. Classification (GTDB taxonomy): domain Bacteria; phylum Pseudomonadota; class Alphaproteobacteria; order Rhizobiales; family Xanthobacteraceae; genus Bradyrhizobium. Next base: position 170,342 of record CAVYLU010000006.1, read on the forward strand.
GCTTGTATTCCGCCTGCCGCATTGACCGGCAGCATGAGAGATTTCCGCGTGCCCGGTGGGGCAGACCTTCTCGGACGCACCGAAGGCTTTTTCAAATGGCAAGATCTGCGTCGTCAAAACGACCTCTGGCCATTTTCTCGCGCGACCGAAGACGGACCTAACACGGTTTGCTGGGCACAGGACGACAGCGGCAACAAAATGCGCGGCGTAAATTTTGCCTCGCAAGACTATCTGAGCCTGTCGTCGCATGCCGGAATCAAGGCAACCGCCAAGGAAACGATCGAACGCTGTGGCGTGCACAGCGCCGGTTCGCCAGCCTTGGTCGGCAATACGTCCTACTCCGTCGCGCTCGAGCGCAAGATCGCCGAATTCCTCGGAATGGAAGAAGTTGTGCTGTACCCGACCGGCTGGGCAGCGGGTTTCGGCGTGATCAAGGGTCTCGTGCGCTCCGCGGACCATGTGGTGATGGACATGCTATCGCATTCCTGTCTTCAGGAAGGAGCTAACGCCGCCACCAACAATATTCATCTGTTCCGCCATCTCGATAATGAATACTGCCGAAAGATCCTGACCAAGATCAGGGCAAAGGACAAAGAGAATGGCATTCTGGTCGTTACCGAGGGCCTCTTCTCGATGGACTCAGATACCCCGGATTTGCCTGCGCTTCAGGCGCTCTGCCACGAGTTCAACGCGACCCTCGTCGTGGACGTTGCGCACGATCTGGGCTGCCTCGGCCAGGACGGCCGAGGACACATCGGCATCCAGAATATGTTGGGCAAGATCGATATCGTGATGGGCAGTTTTTCCAAGACCTTCGCGTCAAATGGCGGCTTCGTCGCCTGCAAGAGCCGCGCGGTGAAGGAGTATCTCCGCTTTTATAGCGCGCCCGCGACATTCTCAAATGCGCTTTCGCCCGTGCAGGCGGCAACCATCCTGAAAGCGTTCGAGATCGTGGAATCAATTGAGGGACGCGTGCAGCGTCTGGCATTGATGGCAAACGTCCTGACCCTTCGCCATCAACTGCGTGAAGCCGGTCTCGATTATTACGGCGACCCATCCGCGATCGTCTGCGTCAAGATGGGAACGGAAGGCCTCGCCCGTCTAGTGAGCAGGCGCTTGCCGGAGCTCGGACTGATCGCCAATCTGGTTGAATTCCCGGCCGTTCCGAAAGGAGCCGCGCGCGTCCGAATGCAGGTGATGGCTAATCACTCGGAGAACAACATCGCCGATGCCGTCCAGATCCTCAAGACCGCCAAGGCACAGGCCGAGCAGGAATTTAGAGACATCAACCAACCCGCCATATTGCCGCAACGGGCTGTAGCCTGAAATAAGACGGCCCGCGCGGACCATGGTCGAGCGTCTTTCCGCGCTTCCGCGCCGAGCACGATGAAATTCAGCCGCGAGGTTGATTCAACAGCCGTCCAGCGCCCAAAATTCGATCCTCTCGCCGAATGCAACCTGCTTTACGGCTGCGCGCCTACCTGATTTGCTGCTGCCATCCGAAAAGCTACCGGAGAGGCACCATGTTGGATCGAAGGCGGTTTCTGGCAGGTCTCGGCGCGACGGCGATCGCGGCCTGTGTTTCAAGCAGGCTTAGGGCGGCAGCATCGATCAAGCCCGACGACGCATCGGCGCTTCTGGTGATTGATGTCCAGAACTGTTTTCTGCCCGGCGGCAGCCTTGCCGTGAAGGACGGCGAGCAGGTCGTTGCCGTGATCAACAAGATCGCCCGGGGTTTTGCCAATGTGGTGATGACGCAGGACTGGCATACCGCCGGGCACATCTCCTTCGCATCGGTCCACCCGGGCAAGAAGCCGTTCGAGACCATCGACCTGCCCTATGGCAAGCAGGTGCTGTGGCCCGATCATTGCGTTCAGGGATCCGATGGCGCCGCGCTTTCAAAGGATCTGTCCATCCCGCAGGCCGGACTCATCATCCGCAAGGGTTTCCACAAGGACGTCGACAGCTATTCCGCCTTCACCGAGGCCGACGGCAAGACCACGACCGGGCTTGCCGCCTATCTTAAGGCGCGCGGCGTGAAACGCTTGTTCGTGGCGGGCCTCGCCACGGATTTCTGCGTCGCCTGGACCGCGCTTGATGCGCGTAAGGCCGGGTTCGAAACCTATGTGGTGGAAGACGCCTGCCGCGGCATCGATACGCAGGGTTCGCTCGCCAAGGCCTGGGCCGACATGGCCAAGGCAGGCGTCAAGCGCATCCAGTCCGCTGACATCGCGGTCTAAGGCATACGGCGCTGGAGCATGATCCGGAAAAGTGGGCACCGGTTTTCCCTCGCGACAAACGCGGGACGCGTTTGCGCGGAGATCATGCTCCAACAAAAAGATAGAACGGGATGACAATTCGAAGATAAAGTCATCCTGTTCTAAGCTGCGCTGTTCGGCTCATTGCCACTGACCGGAGCGGACTTCGCCCCGCCCTTGGCGACGCCGACTAGCGCCGGGCGCAGCACGCGATCGCCGATCATGTAACCGGCCTGCACCACCTGCACCACCGTTCCCGAGGGCACCGACGGATCGGGAACCTCGTACATCGCCTGCTGGAAATTCGGATCGAATTTTTCGCCGGACGGGTCGAATTTCTTGACCCCGTTCTTCTCCAGCGCGTTGAGCAGTGAACGTTCGGTCAATTCAACGCCCTCGATCAAGGCTTTCAGGCCGGGATCGGCGGCGGCCTTCGCCTCGGCCGGAACCGCGTCGAGCGCGCGCTGCAGATTGTCGGCGATATCGAGCACGTCGCGCGCAAAGCCGGTGATGCCGTAGACCCTGGCATCGGCGACCTCGCGGCTGGTGCGCTTGCGCAGGTTCTCCATTTCGGCCAGCGTGCGCAGCATCTTGTCACGGGCGTCAGCGGCTTCCTTGGCGAGCGCTTCCACCGAGCCTGGTTCGGGATCGTCGGGCATTACATAGGGCTTCGACACCACGGGCTCGCCAGCCTGCGCCGGGGTCACCGGTTCATCGTTCTGCCGGTTGGGATCGGTCATGGATTGCCTTTTCGAAAAAATCGTCTGGGATCGGGTCAATGTGGGGATTGTCGGCCCGGATATCGTGCTTTAGGCGCCGAAAATCAAGCATTACCCGCCCGACTTCCGGTCGATCAGCCGCCCAGCATCTTGCTCACGATGCGCGCGGCATAGTCCACCGTCGGTATCACCCGGGCATAGTTGAGCCGGGTTGGCCCGATCACGCCGAGAACGCCGACGATATGACCGGCACCGTCGCCATAAGGGGCAATGATCGTCGCGGAACCCGACAAGGAGAACAGCTTGTTTTCCGATCCGATGAAAATCCGCACGCCCTCGGCGCGTTCCGCGCGCCCCAACAGGTCGATCACGCCGCGCTTGGTCTCGAGATCGTCGAACAGCGATTTCACCCGCTCCAGATCTTCGAGCGCATGCAGGTCTTCGAGCAGATTGGCGTGGCCGCGCACGATCAATTGCCGGTCCTCGCTGTCGCCGCCGGACCAGCTCGCGATCCCGGCCGCGATGACCTTCTGCGTGAGCTGATCGAGTTCGGCGCGGCTCTGCCCCAGCGCGGTCTCAAGCTCGAGACGAGCCTCCGCCAGCGTACGCCCTCTGATGCGCGCGTTGAGGAAGTTGGTGGCTTCGGTGAGCGCGGAAGAGGGAACGCCCGGCGGCAAGGCCAGTACGCGATTTTCGACCTGGCCGTCCTCGGAGACCAGCACCACCAGCGCGCGCTCCGGTTCCAGCCGCACGAATTCGATGTGCTTCAGGCGCACATTGGATTTGGCGGTCAACACCACCGCCGCGGCCCGGGTCAGGCCAGACAGCCGCGTCAGCGCCTCGCCAAGGGCTGCCTCGACCGACTGTGCCCGGCCGACGGACGCCAACTGGCTCTGGATCGACTGCCGCTCGGCTTCGGTGAGGTCGCCGATCTGCATCAAGGCGTCGACGAAGAACCGCAAACCGAGTTCGGTCGGCAGCCGGCCGGCCGACGTGTGGGGGGCGTAAATCAGACCGAGCTGCTCGAGATCGGCCATCACGTTGCGCACCGAGGCCGGCGACAGCGGCACGGCGATCAGGCGGGAAATATTGCGCGAGCCGACCGGCTCGCCGGTCGCCAGATAGCTCTCGACGATTTGACGAAATATGTCGCGCGAGCGCTCGTTGAGCTGGGCTAAGCCCGCATTCGGCGCGATCAGGCCAATCGGATCGTGGTGGGCCACAGCTAACTCCTTATACCCCCTAACTTGTCGATCCGGCGGGCCGCTGACAAGCGTCCATTCGGACGCAAACGCTCTTGCCGCTGGCCGTTCCCCCTCCTACAAGCACCGCGAGCCATTAACCGTGCCGGATTTTTCGGAGAATTCCCATGCGGCCAAGCCGCCGTGCACCAGATGAATTGCGCGCCGTGTCGCTGGAACGCGGCGTCGTCAAATATGCCGAGGGTTCCTGCCTGGTGAAATTCGGCGACACCCATGTGCTGGTGACGGCGACGCTGGAAGATCGGCTGCCGCCATGGCTCAAGGGCCAGGGCCGGGGCTGGGTCACGGCGGAATATGGCATGCTGCCGCGCGCCACGCTGGAACGCACCCGCCGCGAGGCTTCCGCCGGCAAGCAGAATGGCCGCACCGTCGAAATCCAGCGCCTGATTGGCCGCTCCTTGCGCGCCACCATCGACCTCGAAGCGCTGGGCGAGCGTCAGATTACCGTCGACTGCGACGTGCTGCAGGCCGACGGCGGCACGCGCACGGCTTCGATCACTGGCGCCTGGGTCGCGCTCGCCGACTGCATCTCCTGGATGAAGAGCCGCAACATGCTCAGGGCCAATGTGCTGCGCGACAACGTCGCCGCGATCTCCTGCGGCATCTACAACGGCACGCCGGTGCTCGATCTCGATTACGCCGAGGATTCCGAGGCCGACACCGACGCCAATTTCGTGATGACCGGTGACGGCCGCATCGTCGAGGTTCAGGGCACCGCGGAAAAGACCCCGTTCTCGGAAGGTGAATTTTTGGCGCTGATCGCGCTGGCGAAAAAAGGCGTGGCGCGGCTGGTGGACCTGCAGAAGCTCGCGGTCGCGTAATCAAATCGGATATGCATCGCCCCATCACAGGCAAGCTCGTGATCGCGACCCACAATCCGGGCAAGCTCGCCGAGATGCGCGAACTGTTGGCGCCGCACGGCGTCGTGGCGGTCTCGGCCGGCGAGCTCGGCCTTTCCGAGCCGGAGGAGGCCGGCGACAGCTTTCGCGCCAATGCGAGGATCAAGGCGGTCGCAGCGGCGAAAGCGGCGCGGCTTCCGGCTTTCGCCGATGATTCCGGAATTGTGGTCGACGCGCTCGACGGCGCGCCCGGGATTTTCTCCGCGCGCTGGGCGGGGCCAACCAAGGATTTTGCGGTCGCGATGACGCGGATCGAGCGGCTGTTGCAGGAGCGCCGCGCAACCACGCCGGAGCAGCGCAAGGCACACTTCGTCTCGGCCTTGTGCGTCGCCTGGCCCGATGGTCACCTCGAGGAAGTCGAGGCGCGCGCCGATGGAACTTTGGTGTGGCCGCCGCGCGGCACGGCCGGCTTCGGCTACGATCCGATGTTCATGCCGGACGGATTTCAGCGTACCTTCGGCGAGATGACCTCCATCGAGAAACACGGCCTGCCGCCGCTCGGCCTCGGCCTGTCGCACCGCGCCCGCGCCTTCGTCAAGCTCGCGGAGATCTGCCTTGCGCCGCGCTGAGGGCCCCCACCTTGGCTCTCCCCCGCAAGCGGGGGAGAGAAAAGAGGCGTTCGGCGTCTATGTGCACTGGCCATTTTGCCTGTCGAAATGCCCGTATTGCGATTTCAACAGCCATGTGAGGCATACTGCGATCGACGAGGATCGCTTTGCCCGCGCCTTTGCCCGAGAGATCGAGACCACGGCCGCTCGGGTGCCGGGCCGCGACGTCAGTTCAATCTTTCTCGGCGGCGGCACACCGTCGCTGATGCAGCCTCGAACCGTCGGCGCGATCCTGGATGCGATCGGCAAGCACTGGCGCATCGCTGACGGTGCCGAAGTCACGCTGGAGGCCAATCCCACCAGCGTCGAGGCGACGCGTTTTGCCGGCTACCGCGCAGCCGGCGTCAACCGGGTGTCGCTCGGCGTGCAGGCCCTGGACGATGTGTCGCTGAAGGAATTGGGGCGCCTGCACACCGCGCGCGAAGCGCTCGATGCCGTCAAGATCGCGCGCCGCGCCTTCCCGCGCTATTCGTTTGATCTCATTTATGCTCGGCCCGGCCAGACTCCCGAGATGTGGGCCGACGAGCTAAAACTCGCGATCGCGCAAGCCGCCGAGCATCTGTCGCTCTATCAGCTGACGATCGAGGCAGGCACGCCGTTCTTCGCCCTTCATGCCGCGGGCAAATTGAAGACGCCTGATGAGGCGACCGCGCGTGCGCTCTACGATGTCACGCAGGAGGTTTGCGCGGCGCATGGCCTGGCGGCCTATGAGATCTCCAATCACGCGCGCGAGGGCGCGCAGTGCCGGCACAATCTGGTCTATTGGCGGGCTAATGAATATGCCGGCATCGGTCCGGGCGCGCATGGCCGGCTCGATATCGGCGGGCTCAGACATGCGACCGCGACCGAGAAACGTCCCGAGACCTGGCTGATGCGGGTCGAAGCTGGCGGCCATGGCGTCGTGACCGACGATCTCCTCAACAGCGAGGAGCGCGCCGACGAATTTCTGCTGATGGGCTTGCGGCTCGCCGAAGGCATCGATCCCAAGCGCTATGAGGCGTTATCGGGCCGGCCGCTCGACCCGCATCGAATCGCGGTGCTGCGCGAAGAGGGCGCGATCGTGGTCGATGAAAGCGGGCGGCTGCGCGTGACGCAAGCCGGGTTTCCGGTGCTCGACGCGGTGGTGGCCGATCTGGCTGCGTAGAGCATGATCCCGAAAAGTGGGAACCGGTTTTCGCAAAAAAGATCAAGCTCCAAAAAGAGTTAGGCCCCAAAACTTTTCGGCGATCCCGCGACCGGCACACCGCCGCCCGAGCCGACCCGCATCACGGCTAGTCCCCGCTCGTTGGTGCCGTCGGCGCGGAAACGGAACAGGCCGTCGATGCCGGCGAAACCGGATGGATTGGTCAGGACGTCGGACGAAAAACGTGTCGGCCCCTGCGTTCGGGCCAGCGCTGCGACCAGCGCAACCGAGTCATAGGCGAGCGTCGCAGTGCGCACCGGTTCGCCGCCGTATTTGGCGCGGTAGCGGCTGGAGAAGGCGCGGAAACCGGCTGGATCTGGCGCGGCGAAAAGGCCGCCTTGCAACGCCGGGCTCGCAAACACCCGCGGATTGTCCCACAGCCCGGTGCCGAGAAGCTGGATGTTGCGCAAATTCGCCCCGGCTCCGGTGAGGGCATCGGCGGCTGCCACCACGGAGTCGCCGTCATCGGCGAGAAGCAATGCGTCAGCCGTCCCGAGTGAGGACGCCACGCTACGTGCTGGAGCGGCGCGGTCGGCACCGTATTTTTCGAACGCGACGACCCGCCCGCCCTTGCGGCCGACCGCCTGCTTGAAGGCGGCTTCCACCACGTTGCCGTAAGCATTGTCGGGCAACAGCGCTGCGAACGACCGCTTTCCGATGCTGGCCGAATATTCGACGATACGATTGACGTCGGACTCCGGCAGGAAACTCAGGAGATAGACGCCGCGGCCGGCGATGCTCGAATTGGTCGAAAAGGCGATCACCGAAACGCCCCGCGTGCGCGTCAGTTGTGCGGTTGCCGGAACCGACAACGCAAACAGCGGGCCCAGAATGATCTCGGCGCCTTCGTCGAGCGCCAGCTGGGTGCCTTGCTGCGCGCCTTGCGGATTGCCGCCATCATCCTTGATCAGGAGCTGGACGTTGGGGTTCTGGAATTCCGCCAGCGCCATCTCGGCCGAGTTCTTCATCGATAGCGCCGCGACGCCGGCATTGCCGGATCCCGACAGCGGCAGCACGAGTCCGACCTTGACCTGGCCATTGCCCGCGACCAGCGGCTGCTGCGGCGGACCCGAGGGGCCCTGCGCCTGCGAAGAGCTGGAGAATTGACTAAGACCCTGCTGCATGCCCCCGCAGGCCCCGAGCAGGGGCGCACCGAGGATCAAGCCGATCGCCGTCCGCCGGGTTGCACCCGAAGGCTGGGACTCCGAAGTTGGAGCCTTGGGATCGAACGGGACCAGCATGGTGTCTCTTCTCTTGACCTACACTCTTGACCTACACTCTTGACCGACCGAAATCGGCCAGGATGTTCGCCGTTCCAAAGATCAGGAGGGCGGATTCGGGCGTATTGTCGACGAATTAGTTAACCAAAACAAAAGGATTATGGCCTCGGCGCGGTTGCTATGTAGGACCCCTCTTCCGTTCGCGGTAGCGCACCACTGCATCCGCAATGGCATAAGCACCGGGTCCACTCTAGATTGGCATTATGCGCGCAAAAGCTACTTCCGTATACGGAACTGAAGGCGAGCCGGGTTCTGGTAACAGGACATTTTCCGTCGCCGGGCAGAGCCTGACCGCGCCGAAACCGGTTCCCGGGCTTTATCTGGTAGCGACCCCGATTGGCAATCTCGGCGACATCACGCTGCGCGCGCTGGAAACGCTGGCGGGCGTCGACATCATCGCCTGCGAGGACACCCGCATCACGCGCCGCCTGACCGAGCGCTACGCGATATCGGGGCAGCTCAAGCCCTATCACGACCACAACGCGGAGGCCGCGCGGCCAAAAATCCTGCAATGGCTGGCCGAGGGGGCTTCGATTGCGCTGGTCTCGGACGCCGGCACGCCGCTGATTTCCGATCCCGGCTTCAAGCTGGTGCGCGAGGTCACAGCCCACGGCCATGCCGTGATCGCACTCCCCGGAGCTTCCTCGGTTTTGACGGCGCTGTCGGTTGCAGCCCTTCCCACCGACCGGTTCTTCTTCGAGGGGTTCTTGCCGCCAAAGCAAACCGCGCGGCGGGCGCGGCTTGCAGAACTGGCGCGGATCGACGCGACGCTGGTGCTGTTCGAATCCGGTAACCGCGTGCAGGATACGCTTGCCGATCTCGCCGATATCATGGGCGCGCGCGAGGCGGCGATCTGCCGCGAGCTGACCAAGATGCATGAGGAAATCAGGCGCGCATCGCTTTGCGAGCTGGCGCGGGGCACGGCCGAGCTCGAGACGCGCGGCGAATTCGTGCTGGTGGTCGGCCCGCCGGCGGCGGATGCACGGGTCATGACGGAAGATGCGCTGGACGATCTCTTGCGCAGCCAGCTTGGGCTTAGCAGCGTCAAGGATGCGGTGGCCCATGCGGTCGAACTGTCGGGACGGCCGCGCCGCGAGGTTTACGCCCGCGCGCTCGAACTCGCCAAGGATGATCGCGCGAAAGGCGGCCATGGCGAAGCCTGACGAGGCATCACCGGCGCGGGTAGCGGCGTTTCGCACCGGCCTGTCGGCCGAGACGAGAGCTGCCGCCTATCTGATGGCGAAAGGCTACCGCATTTTGGCCAAGCGCTTCCGCACGCCCTATGGCGAGATCGACATCGTCGCCAAGCGGCGCAATCTTGTTGCCTTTGTCGAGGTCAAGGCCCGTGCCACGCTGGATGGCGCGGCCTTTGCGGTGACGCCGCGCCAGCAGGGCAGGCGCGGATCATCGATGCCGCGCAGGCCTGGCTCGCCCGCGCATCCCGAACATGCGAATTTTGAATTGCGGTTTGACGCCATGCTGATTGCGCCGCGACATCTGTTAGCGGCATTCGATGCCAGCCCTTAAACCATCCTCCCTCAAGGCACCCGGACCCCCAAGATGAAATTGAACGTCGCCGTCCAGATGGACCCCATCGCGCGCATCAACATATCTGGCGATTCGACCTTCGCGCTGCTGTTGGAAGCCGAGAAGCGCGGCCACGGGCTTTTCTATTACACCCCGGATAAGCTCTCGCTGCGCGGCGAGGAACTGGTGGCGCCGGTCCAGTTATTGACCGTGCGCGACGAACCCGGCAATCATTTCACGCTCGGCAAGCCCCGGCGCGAGCCGCTGGCCGCTTTTGACGTCATCCTGCTGCGGCAGGACCCGCCGTTCGACCTCGCCTATATCACCTCGACGCATCTGCTCGAACGGCTGCATCCGAAGACGCTGGTCGTGAACAATCCGGCGAGCGTGCGCAATGCGCCGGAAAAGCTGTTCGTGATGGATTTTCCACATCTGATGCCGCCAACCCTGATCTCGCGCGACCTCGACGAGATCAACGCCTTCCGCGACACGCACGGCGCCGTGGTCATGAAACCGTTGCACGGCCATGGCGGCGCCGCGGTGTTTCGCATCATGCCGCAGGACATGAATTTCGGCTCGCTGTTCGACATGTTCTCGGTCACCTTCAGGGAACCCTGGGTGATCCAGCGCTTCCTTCCCGAGGTCAAGCACGGCGACAAGCGCATCATCCTGGTCGATGGCGAGTTCGCCGGCGCGGTCAACCGCGTGCCGGCGCCGGACGACCTGCGCTCCAACATGGTGCGCGGGGGTGCGGCACAGGCCACCGAGCTTTCACCGCGCGAGCGCGAAATCTGCGCAGCACTGGGCCCGGAGTTGAGGAAGCGCGGCCTCTTGTTCGTCGGCATCGACGTGATCGACGGCAATTTAACCGAGATCAACGTGACCTCGCCCACGGGCATCCGCGCCATCGCAAAACTCGGCGGACCGGATGTGGCGGCAAAAATCTGGGACGTGATCGAGAACAAGCGGACCTAGAGCATGATCCGGAAAAGTGGACACCGGTTTTCCCTTAGCTAACAAACGCGGAACGCGTTTGCGCGCAGATCATGCTCAAACAAAAAGATAGAGCGCGGTGACAATTCGAAGAAAAGTCATCTCGCTCTAGCATAGGTTCGCTTCGCGCCGTTTTCCGCCGCACGCCTTCCAAAGGCCTAAGACCGGTCGCAACTTGCGCGTGCCCGGCGACAACATCTGCCCGGGCGAGGAAACACAATTCCCACAAGAATGTTGGAGCTACACGCATGACGACTCATGTTTCGCGCCGGTCCTTGCTCGCCCTTGGCGCCGGTCTCGGCGCCACCACGATGCTCGGCGACCGCGCGCTGGCGCGCGCGCCCCGGCCGCTAGCGTTGGATGTACGTCCGCTTATGAGTACATGACAGAATTAATACAGCCATCGCGCCATGTCCGCTAAGTGCCTGCCAAGGGCAGTCATCGCATTTCGACGGCAGACGCATCCGCAGAATTTGGGCCGCTCCACAGAGCATAACCCGCATCATCTCATCCCCGCACCGCGATATGCCGCCTCAAGCTTACCGGCGTCTCGCAAGGCCCTAAGGGATATTGAACGGCGCAACGGCGGTGATCTATGCTACGGTCGAACCGGCAGGCATTCCACAAAGCGAAGGTGGGACAGAGGAACGCGCCATGAACCAAGTGCTGAAAGTTATGCTTAGGCGGTGTTTGATGATCCTAGGTGGAGTAGTCGTCTGGGCCAAAGCATTGGCAGGGGGGAGCGCCGACGGGCAGACCCGGTCACCGCCGGAGACCGATCAAAAGACAGCGGCGGGTCAACAGCAAAAGCCCAACCGTGAACCCGAATAGCAGCGGTTCTAATCCAACGCGAGACACCGCGACGGTACCCATGAGCCTTACGGACCCAAGCGAACCTTGGTGGCCCAAGCCGGTGCGCGCACGATAGCCTGATGATGTAGCTAATTAACCTTGGATCGGGGGACAACAGGCCGGTATCAGTGGTCAATGATGGCCAGAAACTTGTTGTCCCCCTGTACGGGGGTCCGGTCTCACTGGTTGCCGCCTTGCCAGTTATACGCAACGCGCTCAGCGAACTGGCATGTACAGTGTCATGCACGTGATTAGGATCGGCGAGGTTTCATCCAACCACGGAGAACCTACATGCCAGTCTTCAAGTCACTCTCGTTCACCGCGCTTCCCAAGTCTGGGAACGATCCCGTCCAGATGCGTCGGGTCAAGTTCGTCGCCAAGCTGGAGGAGCAGAAGCTGCTCCTGAAAGACCCCAACCACGTCCGAACCGTCCAGCGATGGACCAAGGTCAACGGTGAGAGGCAGGCCGTCAACAAGCAGCAGGCGGTCCGCCCCTGGTGGAAGACGGACCCGGCGGGTCAGGTCATCATGTCCATCAAGTTCGGGGCCAGGCCAATCGAGTTCGAGAAGGGCAAGGCCGGCATCGTGGTCCCCTCCAAGGACAAGCTGCCGACCGTGATCGATGCCCTGATCGCGGCAGTCCGTGCCGGGGAGCTGGATGATTTGTTCAGCCAGGCGGCGAAGACCGGCGCGATCGGCAAGGCTCGGAAGGCGGCTTGATAATCAGTCAGCCCGGCATCGTGCGAAGCTCGATGCCGGGGCGATTGCATGACGCGAGATTTTAAACCGCGCTTGTCCCCGACCCGATCCGCCGTCGTACCTGGCGAATCACCCTGTCAAGAATTGACGGAATCACTCCATGGTGCATGCTCGCGCCATGGTGTGGTTCAGGAATTGCCGATTAGCTCGAATGAGTAGCGGCCAGTACTGCTTGATCCGGGATCTGGGCCCGGTAAAGGGCGGCAAGGGGCTAAGGCACCATGAAGTCTTGTTGGACTTCTCGTGGCGGGGCCTCGTTCGATTCTTGAAGTCGATGCCCCGCTTGATTCGACCGAAGGAGCCGTCCCCGCCGCCGAATAGTGTTCGTGAGCGAGTGATCGAGACCCGTTAAGCAACTACGCGGCGGCGGTCCGAGGCACGCAGACCAGCTCGGCAGGCGTCTCCCACGTGGCCAACAGGCCGAGTTCGTAGGCTTCGAAGACCCTCGCCTGATCGCGGACCGCGTCCGACCCGGGCCGTGCGCCTGATGCCAGCAAAGCTTCGATCGCGCAGATCGACTCCGTCGCGACAGCCGGCAAGGACGTTTCCAGCCAGCCTATCTCGAAGCAAGCGGCTCTCACCCGTCGCAGGTCCGTTGGAGAGGCTCCGGTACGCTTGGCTTCGGAGATCGATCTCAACTTCGGTGCCATCAGGGTCCGGTCGTGTTCTTCGGACCGAAGTACCTGGGACGCGAGCTGCCGGACCCTAAAGGATCGTTCGAACGCGTCTTCATCGCAGGGTGGACACGATCGGCTGACGCGCCACAGCGCCGCCAATCCCGTACCTAGCTCGGACGAGCCGAGTTTTCTGAGGTGATCGAATGCGTCCTCGGGACTTGGCATCCATTTTATAACGGGTTGGCTTCCGGACGCCCCCACAGTCCGACGGACCAAGCGTTCGATAGCGTCGGTGTCGACAGGGTTCGTTGCGTCACTGGCCCGTCTGGCTCGCTCGATCAACGATCGCGTCAACTGATGACATTCAGGCAATTCGGACTCGATGCGCTCAGGTTTCGCGCGCGCCGGCCTGGCTACCAGGGCCATAGCTACGGACAAGATGGCTTGGCGACGATCTAACTCCATCCCGACCTCCCTGGGACCTGAAGGCCTCGGCTGTAAACTGAGGACGACTGGAAGAACAGGGGCCGGCTTGCCCTCAGATCACGCGAGAGGTCGGCCAGGCTGTCTTTTGGGTTTTACCCGGTAAAACCTTTGCGGGCTACCGGCGCTGCAGGGCCGGGCTTCCAGGGACCGGAGCCTCGACAAACCTATTCGGCTCTCCTTCGGGCCGGGCCCTTGGACGGTCGCCGAAAGAACTCTGCCGGATAGACCTCAAGGATAACTGCGGCGCATGTGTTGACCATGCACGTACCACGCTCTGTTGAAGATCAAACCAAACGCAGATGCAACGAAACAGCGTCATTGCGAAATCGCAGCAAAATCGTGGCTGAGCTGCAACAGTCAGCGAGAATGCGGCGCTAACGTCCGCACGAACGAGGACAAGCGCCACGCAAATGCTGAATGTAAGCGGGCCTGCACGGATAGATTCGAGCCTCACGCTCACCTTGATGCGGGCAGAAATCGAACGGCAACCATGATAGTTCGATGCATCGATAATTTGCTCCAGGCTGACGTTCTGGACGTGGGCGGCGAATACGAAGTCCGCGCGGAACGGGACGGCTGCTACATCCTTTCCGGCTTCGACAAAGGATTTCAGCAAGACGCGGTTTGAGATCGTGTCACGGCGGACGATCGAGTTCAGCGGTCGCGTCGCTGCCGCGTGAGATCGAGGTCGAGGCGCGCGGCAAATGCCATCCGCGAAGTCTACTCGACAGACTTTTTCGTCGTGGCCCGGCGCGCGCTTGAGGCGATCTGCTCGAGCTGTTGCCGCCGGACACGGTCGCCATGTCCGCTTTACCCAACGAACCGACGTCGTCGGTGAGGCTGGCTATGTCGGTTTCGGTAGAGTCGAGGATGGGCGCGGTAGCTTGGGCCATTCGGCAACGCTCCGTTTCCCATCCCCACTCATCGAACCGGACGTGCCCGATTAAGGCATCCGGCTCTACGACTGGCTTCACCGCGAGGCACACGGAGAGCAAACTAACCGCACGCGGCTTCGGTGCGGTGAGTAACTCTCCTTCGCCCCTCGACACAGCAATCTCCGGCGGCTCCTGTCGTTGATGGTGTTTGCAGGCTTATCGCCAATCACCACGACCTCGCCATCTTCGAAAGCGCACCAGAAGTAAGGGCCCTTTCCTCAGCCAGCATTACCCGGCTTCGACGGTCATACGACCGTGTCCGACTCCCGTCATGGCCGCCGCCTTCGCGACGTTGAGGCCGCTACCCTCGCCCTTGACGGGTCTTCCCCGATTACCCGAACCACCTTTCCGACGTGCCGTGCCCACTACCCCGGCGGATCGAGCGGGTGCGCGTGTCGATCATCGCCGTCAGGATCGACACATCATGACCACGATCGCCGTGCTCCAACGACGCACCAACAACCTTGCCCAACGTCGGTTGCAGACCGGCGCCGACCACGCTCGCGCAGATGCGCCGTCCCGACGGCTAAGCATCCCTGCAACCGACACACTCAACAACAGTCTCAATCATCAATCCGAGCTCTGGCTGCCTACCAGCTGCGTAACCGGCCGCCTCGAAGGATACGGCGCTCCCGCGCTCACACCTTCCGCATCAGCCAAATCCCCATAGCGGAGTGCGCGGCATTCTCCGCGACCCTTCCCCCGCGGGTTCTTTCCTTGGCGGCTTTCGGACGCCGGCCACTGGTGTATGTCGCGCCGCTGGCGTTGGCCGGCATCCGAAACCCTACACAACAGCGGAAGTCGCCGTCGCGGCCTACTCGATCAAATTCGCTGGTGCCGCGAGACCGGGATAGCCGAAGCGAGAACGACTGAGAGACGGCGTGTCACTCTGGAAGTCCTGCTTTGCGAAGGCCGTCGACATACGCCTGAGAGCGCCATCGACCGTCAGTCCATTCAGAAATGTGAAAATTAGGTTCGAGCTCAAGCAGGCCGGCCGCTGCTTTCCTCGCTTCTACTTCACGACTTAGATGGGCTAAGGCCGATGCAAGGCAACGATAGGCCCCCGAATAAAGCGGGCTTTTGCGGAGGGCTTTTTTAGCCGCCGCAATCGCCTCATCAAAACGATAGAGGCCGATGAGGGCAAGTCCCATACCCGTGTAAGTCGCAAATAGAAACGGATCGAGTGGGCTTAACCGAATGGCACGTTCGAAACTCCCGATTGCTTCTTCAAAATTTCCTGTAGCATTGAATGTCTCACCGCGTTGTTCCCATGCTATCCATGAGTTCGGATTAAGTACGACCGCCCGATCAACCATTTCGGTCGCAGCATCGAAATCACCGGCTAGGTACGCGGTCATTCGGCCCAGACCTGCCAATGCCTCTGGGTCACTGCCATCGATGCTGAGTGCTAACCGAACAAGACGCATCGATTCTGATAGCTCTGACTTCGGATCAACCGCCCAACCTTGACTTACATTCAACATATGAGAGTGAGCTGCCAGTAATGCAACAAAGCTGTACCGATGGTCGAGTTCTTGCGCGCGGGAACAGAGCTGAATGGCCTCCGCCACTCCGTCCCGCTTCAGAGAGTAAAGGTGCGATCGAGCTCGGAGACAGAGGTCATATGCGCTGAGGTTGTTGGGCCTCCGCCGCGCCGCTAGTTCGATCTCGGTTTGAAGAACTTTTGGCTGAATAGCAGAGACGACATCCACCGTCACCTCGTCCTGCAGCGCGAAAATATCGCTTAAATCACCTTCAAATCGACCTGCCCAAAGGTGTATCCCGGACAGCGCGTCGATCAACTGGCCGGTAATGCGAACTTTTCCTGCTGCTTTTCGGACACTGCCTTCCAAAACGTACCGGACGCCCAGATCCCGCCCTACCTGCTTAATGTCGATAGCTTTTCCCTTGTAAACAAAGCTCGAATTGCGCGCGATGACGAAGAGCGAGTTGAACCGTGAGAGTGCTGTTGTGATTTCGTCCACTATGCCGTCCGCGAAATATTCTTGCTCGCGATCACCACTCATATTCTGGAACGGCAACACTGCAATGGAAGGCCGATCAGGAAGGGCAAGCGGTTCAGCGTCATCAAGGAGCGGGCGGTTCGGCACTGGTGACGCGGCGAGACCGTTTGGAACGCGCCAGACCCGCATCGGTTCGGCGATATTCTTCAAAGATTGCGAACCCATATCCTCAAAGGTGATATCTACCTTGCCACGAATTTGCCGATGAGCATCGTCGGAAATACTAACACCACCCGGTTCTGCGATCCCTTCGAGACGCACTGCAATATTGACCCCATCACCAAAGATATCGTGGTCTTCGATGATAATATCACCGACGTGAATGCCGATTTGAAACTCGATCCGCTTGACCTGCGGTACATCGACATTGTGTTTGGCCATGCCGCGCTGAATTTCGACCGTGCAGCGTACGGCATCTACGACGCTGCTGAACTCGACGAGAGCGCCGTCCCCGGTATTCTTGACGATGCGCCCACGATGATCAGTGATTTTTGGATCAAAAAGCGTCTTTCTAAGAGCTTTCAGTTGCGCCAGCGCGCCTTCTTCGTCGATCCCTATCAAGCGGCAAGAGCCCGCGACATCCGCCGCCAGAATAGCTGCCAGTCGCCGCTCTACGTGCTCGCTGCTCAAGGTGCACCCCCCGGGGCTCGGGGAAATTGAATGTTCATATAGCACAATTGAGGGCCGATGTCCGGCTATGCCCATGTCCGAAACGGGTCCAAAAGCGGAAGTGGCTCCGCTTGAACGGCACGTCCATTCTACCCTCAAGGCATCGTCAGGCTACCGCGGCACATCCGTTTCGTGCCAATAGGCAACATCGACGGGGAGGCACCCAATGGAGGCGGCCTAATTCGTCGATTTGAGCAAAGTTGACCATGCTGCAATAATGGAATGGGGTCATAGTCGGATCATGGCCTCAAAATCAAAACCGCTCACCCCCGAAGAGTTGGCGTCCCTTTTAAGGTCGCTAACAGGTCTGCCGTACTCGAACCGCCAGCGATAATCCCCTCCGAACACCGCGCTAGGCTGATCGGGCTCGGGTACATGGCCAACATATCTGGCAGGCTTCGGATGACCACCACCGGCAGGCGGCGGCAAATCAGGCCGCTGAGGATCGAAGCAGCTAGAGGTAAACATCGTTTCTCAGGTCGCACCGCGAGAAGAGGCGGCCTTACTTCAGCGCTCTTCTCAAATGACGCCGACGGAGATGTAGAATGAATCCACAGGAACGCTTGACGCTGCTCGCGACACGCATCCGCAAGTACGATATCGGGGAAGATGAACTTTTGCGAGAGTTGGGCAACCTGAAGCCCGCCTTCGACGGCGTAGAACGCGAAGCAAACTACAGGGAGAAAGTTGGCGCCGCCGTCGAGTGGGGGAAAATTTATTTGAACCCACTGAAATCTGAAAAATACAGCGGAGGGCGTGAACAGGTCAGAGGGTTTTTGCTGCAAGACCTCGCCTCGGCGGCGAAGATTGCCGGAGACATCATGTAGCGCGGATAAAAATGAAGGATGGGCGAAAAGTAGTGGGCTTTGCGGTCCAAACTAGTCGCGTCAATTCGTCACCGATGTCCGTTGTCAAAACCGGGAGTGTGATCCCGCCGGCGGGATGTTAGCTTTGCCCCGATGAGCGGACGTCGTCAGGACGCCTTGGCATGTCCGTTTTTGTGCAGCCAACAACGGACATAGCCAAAAAAGCAAAATCTCTACACTCGGCTCGTACGGGATTAATCCGTGTGGGACTTTAGAGCATCATGCGCAGCCAAGAATGCTTGACGACCCGCGGGCGTGCCGCAGTAAACGGTAATTTGAATTAGCACTTCTTTGATTTCATCGACTGTTGCACCGCTGGCAAGCGCTGCATTTATGTAAATGCCAAGCTCTTGAAAGCGGCCGAGCCCCCCGAGAATTCCGAGCGTCAGAAGACTCCGGGTTTTCTGGTCAAGCCCGGGACGACTCCACGCATAACCCCAAGCCAATTCGGTAACGGCCCGTTGAAAAGTCATCATGAAGTCGTCAGAACCGGCGAGGTTTGCATCTACATATTTCTCGCCGAGCACCTGTTTCCGTTTTTTGAGACCCTTCTGAAACAAATCGCTATCCGCCATTGTCAATTCCTCCTCTGTCGAAGACTTCTGAAGTGACCGCCAAGCGTAGCGATTTTCGAAGGATAAGACCAAGCGGCCTGTGACCGCTTTGGGTCATCAACTCGGGTCGTTCAAACGAGACTTCCGCTTCTGCCTCGTGAACGGACCTCGGCAGTCAGACCAGCCATGTCGGTTTCGTGCAGATATTGTTGCAAAAGTCTTTTTGGGGTGACGGGCGAAAATTCTCAGAGCCGCTGATGCATTTTGCGCGCGCCGACGTGGGGGACCATATCGTTTCGTCCAAAATCAACCACGGACCTTCCCAGTGGCGCTGAAAAGTGACGCAGCCGCGGAGATATCCCAAAATCAACTTTCGCCAGATTTTTGGGGCTGATCGATTTTCGACTTTTGCAACAATATCTGCCATAAGCGGACTAAGGTCGATCCTATCGAAGTGGCCGTCGTTTGCTGGTAGGTTACTCCTCAGAAGCCGTTTCGGAGGACCTCAATGAAGTTCGCCAGCTCACATTGGAGCATATCCAGGAGACACCTTCTACTTGTGCCCATCGCGGCATTGGTGCTCCTCCCGTCTTCCTCCTGGGCATTAGATAACTCTCTCAAGCAGGTCGCTACCCGAACTGAACTCTATCAGATTCAAACACTGACGCTTTCAGATCAGCAATTCTTGAAAGGCGACAGTGCGGGAGCTACGCCGGTCACAATTGTTGGTCAGCTTCGAATAGCGCAAGGTACTGGCCGTTTACCGGTCGTCGTGCTTCAGCACGCGTCGAGTGGCTACGATGCGCGCATCGATGTCTGGTCAAGAGACTTGAATGAGCTCGGCATATCGACGTTCGCGCTCGATGGCTTCACTGCTCGCGGTCTCACTGACTTAAATCCGAACCAGGCATTGCTGGGCCAACTCAATCTGATCCTGGACATCTATCGCTCCCTCGAGGTTCTGGCCAAACATCCCCGGGTCGAACTCGACTCGGATTGGCTTGATGGGTTTCTCGCGCGGAGGCCAAGCTGCTCTCTACGCGAGTCTCAGGCGTTTTCATGAACTTTGGAACAAGTCAGGCATTGAATTCGCCGTCTATGTGCCATTTTACCCGGACTGCATGACGACCTTCCGATCCGATACGGAAGTTGTTGACCGGCCGATCCGCATCTTCGGGGGCGCACCAGACGACTATAACCCAATCGCCGCCTGCAAGCCCTATGCAGCGCGCCTTCAGGCTGCGGGTAAAGACGTCGTATTGACTGAGTATCCAAACGCTCCCCACTCCTTTGACAATCCGCTCGGAGCTCAGCCCGCAAAGGTGCAGCCGACGTTCGAAAGCGTTCGCAATTGCAGAATCCAAGAACAGGACGATGGTTTGTTCATAAACGCGGATACGAAACAGCCATTCACATACAAAGATTCTTGCGTCGTCCACGGCCCACATACCGGCTACGATCCGGAGGCAGCGCAAGCTGCAAAGGAGTTGGTCAATACATTGTTTAAATCACTGTTCAAGCTCAATTGATTGGGCTGGAGGACGCAGCCACGCAATGTCCGGGTTGGTCGGGTAGGATCGAGGCGCGGATCGGGCTTCGAATGATGCCGACGTTTCCTCGATCCCCCCTATCATCCGTACGGCGGGTTTTCCCCAGTACGGCTGGAAGGCTGGCTTTCCAAGCAGTGCCTTCCTGGATGATCAGCGGCTTAAGCCTGCTCCCGACATGCGCCGTCCGACATCCAGTTTGCATCCACCCTTCGTGCATTTCGTGGTCGCTACGGTGGTCCGCTCTGAGTCGGGCCTGAGGAACTCGATCATGCACCGCCATGCGGTGGAATACTCCACCTACCCCAGGGGCCCTCGCTCGGGTCCGGGTTGTAGTGTCCCGGTCCGTCATCACTTAATCGGCCCCATCCGCCCCACTCGCAGGCACATCGCGATTTCACCGCATAGCGACTTATACGCGATGCCTTCGCTGTGCGGGAGCGCCTAGGCGACCCGCGAGTGGTTCCGAACTTTCACTGCACATTCCTTCCTGGCATGCCGTCCTCTCCGACCCCGGGGAGTCCAACATCGATATGTTCCAGAACTTCGATGCCGACATGGCCTTCGCCGTTTGACCACCGGCTCGGCACTCCCGACACTCCCGCAATCCGTTCCGCGCGGGTTTCCGATTTCGTGGCTTCACTGGTTCGCTTCCGCTACGGCCTGCCAGGTTGCTCGCCCCCCTGTACGGATCGGACTGGATCGCCCAGCCTTCGGGGACTTTTACTTCCAGGCTTTCAACGGATCAGTCTCCCTCTCCGTTGCTGGATATAACTACAACAGTAGCTGGATCTCCTTCTGTTGGCGGGACTTGCACCCGCTGGAATGGCAGCTAGCTTCGCTGCACGGTCAAACTCGGAAGAACTCTGTTTGAGCAAATGTCTTCCGGGTCACCCTCGAAAGCGGACATCGCTCGATGCGGTCGGCATGTTTCAAAGGTGCCATGGCACTAAATCGCTGCGCGATAGCCCGCTGCGCGGGGAGTCCGACCGCGAGCACGGTAGCCGGGGTCAAGATCGTCGATAGCGCGCGGGTCGCCCTGTCTTGAAGATCGAGGTGTCGTCAACCTCATTCAAGACAGGAGTTTGCTATGAGTACGGATTCTGTCAGCCCGCTGCGCCAGCGCATGATCGAGGACATGAATGCGCGCAAGCTCTGTGCGGGCACGCAGAGAGGCCATATCAGCAGCTGCAAGCGGTTCGCGGCGTTTGTGAAGCGGTCCCCCGACACGGCCACACTCGAGGACATCCGCCGCTTCCAGCTGCACCTGGCCGAGACTGGCGTGAGCATCTGCAATCGCAACCGCATCATGACCGGGCTGCGGTTCTTGTTCCGCGTGACGCTGCGGCGACTGGATCTTGCCGCCGAGATCTATCACATCCGCGAGCCGCAGAAGATCCCGCTGGTGATGAACCAGGACGAGACGCGGCGCCTGCTGGCCGTCGCCAGCAGCCTCAAGGCTCGCACACTGCTCAGTCTCGGCTATGGCTGCGGGTTGCGCGCCGGCGAGGTGGTCCGGCTCAAGATCAAGCATATCGACAGCGCGCAGAAGATCATTCGCATCGAGCAGTCCAAGGGCCGCAAGGACCGCAATGTCATGCTGTCGTCCGAGACGCTCGCTCTGTTGCGGCAATGGTGGAAGGCGCGCCCGTCTTGGCACGATGCGGGAACGCCCCTGGAAGAACGTTGGCTGTTTCCCGGTCTCCGGCGCGGCAAGCCGATGACGACCCGCCAACTCAACCGCCTGTTCCATGAGGCGGCCAATGCGGCCGGGATCAGGAAGGGCGTGACGCTGCACGCGCTGCGCCACAGCTTCGCGACCCACCTGCTTGAGGATGGCACCGATATCAGATTCATCCAGGCGCTGCTGGGTCACGACAAATTGGACACGACGGCGCGCTATACCCGTGTCGCCACCGGCATGATCGCCGCCATCGAGAGCCCGCTCGACCGGCTGTCGCAGCCTCGCAAAAGACCCAGGAAGAGCAGGAAGGACCAGCCGCCGGCGTAACGGCTGGGAGCTGTGTCGCGTCTAGCGCTGGAGGTCGCGGATATCTTCCGCGACCACGGGGCGGCGTGGCGGCGCGCCAATGCGGGCCACGTCAGTCTCGGCCAGTTGAAGGTCATGAGTGCGATCGCGCGCTGCCGCACGGCGGCGCTCGGCGGCCATGTCGCGCGCTGCGAGAAGTGCGCGCACACCCAGATCTCGTACAACAGTTGCCGCAACCGGCACTGCCCGAAGTGCCAAGGCGCAGCCGCCAGGGAGTGGCTGGCCGCGCGCGAGGCCGATCTCCTCCCGGTGCCGTACTTTCATGTGGTGTACACACTGCCGGCGCAGATCGCCGACATCGCCTATCAGAACAAGACGGTGATCTACGACCTGCTGTTCAAAGCCTCGGCCGAGACCACGCTCACGATCGCGGCCGATCCCAAGCATCTCGGCGCTCGCATTGGCTTCATCTCGGTGCTCCACACGTGGGGCTCCGCGCTCACCCACCACCCGCATGTCCACATGGTCGTACCGGGTGGCGGCCTGGCGCCGGATGGATCGAGGTGGATCGCGTGCCGCCCACGCTATTTTCTGACCGTGGAGGTTCTCTCGGCGTTATTCCGCCGGCTGTTGCTGCAGATGCTGGTCGCGGCCCACGACGCCGGCCGCCTGCAGTTCTTCGGCGAGCATGCGCGGCTCGCCGACAAGGCTGCATTCAAGGCCTATCTGGCGCCGCTGCGCGAGATCGATTGGGTGGTCTACGTCAAGGAGCCGTTCGCCGGGCCCAGGCAAGTGCTGCGCTATCTGTCGCGCTACACCCACCGCATCGCGATCTCCAATCGCCGGCTGGTCGTCGCCGACCACAAGGGCGTTACCTTCAAGTACAAGGATTATCGCATCGAGGGGCCCGCCCGCTACAAGACCATGACGCTGGCGACCGATGAGTTCATCCGGCGCTTTCTGATCCACGTGCTGCCGAAGGGCTTCCATCGCATCCGGCACTATGGCCTGCTCGCCACCGGCGCCCGAGCCGCAAACATTGCCCACGCACGCGAGCTGCTCGCCGTGCCGTCCCGCCCAAAAGAACCACAGACGCCCGAAGCAGCGATCGACCAGCCCCGCGTGCTGCCGCGTCCATGCCCGTGCTGCGGCGCCCGCATGATCGTCATCGAGACTTTTGAGCGCGGCTGCGAGCCGAAGCACCGCCCCACACCGGCACCGGCGGCGATCAGGATCGACACATCATGAGACCATCGCCACCGATCGACGACCGCAGTGACGAGCGCCATTCTGGCCGGCTCTCAGCCGGCAGCGCCCACGCTCGCATCGCTGTGCTGGATTCACCAGCAATCGCGCGACCGATCTTGTCGCACGACGCCCAGAACGCTCGTTCATACCGACGCACACCCCTACGCGTGGCAGAAACCCGATCATCGCAACCGCTCCGGTCCAGTCTTCTCAAGTCCGAGCCCGCGGCAAAATCCCCATAGCGCCCGCTGCACCCTCGGTGCCCCACCTCCCGCGATTTCGTGCCTTGGCGCTTTTCGGACGCCGGCCGTCGGTGCCCGGGGATAGCTTCGTCATCCCGGCGTCCGAAAACCTGCACAGAAACCGACATTGTTATCGCTCGGTGACTCAGGCAAACTTGTTGGCAGCAGAGGTGGGGCCGTGGGACACCTGTACAACTACCCCTTTCTTGTCGGTCTTCTTATTGGCATCGCCATTGTCTTTTTAGCGAGCGAATTTGGATGGCGACTGGGCATACGGACCAAGGCCTTTCAGCTTTTAACGACTAAAGTTGTTGGTCTACGCTGTCGGCACTAGTCCGAGTTGGGTCAATCGCCTCGTTTTGACGTGGCGCCGACCACTTCCGGTCTTCCCCCGCATAACGGACATCGTCAGTGCCCGCCGGCATGTCTCAAACGTGCCAAAAGCGGTCGTGCTTGACCGCTCAGTGTGAACGTCGCAGAAGCTGCTCCGCTTCCTCGACCAGCTCGCGGACGATGTCTCGCGCCGGCATCACACGCTTTACCGCACCGACCGACTGGCCCGCGTACAGGGCCATCGCCCCGACGTATCCGGTCGCCGTCCGATCCGCGACCGTGGCCGCGAAGCGTGGAACGCCGGCCTGGGTTCCGTCGATGTTAATCACCGTGCCGACGGGATCGTCTTGGAGCGCTTGGGCGGCCTCGATCGCGCAACGCAGCACGCGGTGCGGCGCTTCCGGCCAGCCAACATGGAACGTGCGGGTGTAAACGCTGTCCTCAGCACTCGCGGCGATGAGTGCGTCAGTGTAGGTCGGATGCACCCCAGCCTCCGCGGAGGCGACGAAGCGGGTGCCGACACGTACGCCGTCCGCACCCGTCGCGAGCGCAGCCGCCATCGCTCGGCCAGTGCCAATTCCTCCGCCGGCAAGCACCGGTATTCCGGGTACGGCGTCAAGCACCTCGCAAAGCAAATTCAAGAGGCCGATCGTGCCGCGAACGTGTCCGCCCGCCTCCATGCCCTGCGCGACGATCATATCGCAGCCGACATCGGCCGCCTTGACGGCCTCCTCGTGCGAGCCGACTTGCCAGGACACCAGCGCGCCCTGATCGTGGACGATCCGTACAAACTCATCGCTCGGATCGGCGTAGAAGAACTCGACAACCCTGCCGACCTTGGCGGCTTGCTCGACGAACTCGCGCGGCGACTGCGCCGCGACGCTCCCCGGGCGGATGATGAAATTCACGCCGAACGGGCGGCTGGTCAGCTCTCGCGTCCGATCAAGCAGGGCGGCGAGCGTCGACGGATTGAGTCCCCCGCGCGCGGTGCCCAGCATGCCGAACCCGCCCGCTTCCGAAACCCCGGCAGCGAGTTCAGGCGGCGAGGCAGCTCCCATGCCCGCTTGCTGGATCGGCACCGTACATCCTACCAGTTTCGTGAACCGTGTGGTTAGCATCGCAGCTCCGGCACCGCCGGCCCCTCATCTTCGCCCGCCAGCTTACGATGGCTGATGGGGTCCGCAATGGGTCCAGGCTGTGTGAAAACCTGCATGCGTGGAGAGCGAACAGAATTGTGTTCTCTCTTTTCCTATTTTGACGGTGCCGGCCAGAGCAGTTCTTTTCCAATTAAACGTATCCGAGACAAACATTCTCCGCGAAAGTTTGACTTCGGAGTTTTCACACAGCCTGGGTCAAAGTCAGAAGAAGCAAGTCCCTCGGCTGACAACATGCACTGGGTATGATGCGCATCCGCAACGCCCGGTGTGACATTGATCCAGATCAATGTTGCCGGTTTTCCCTATGCTTCCGTTCAGTCCCCGCGAAGGCGTTCGGCGTTTCGGCGTCGAAGATAACTTTGCAGAGCCACTTCTGGAGCAGCATCGAACATGTCCGTGATGTTCGTGGGGCAATTGTCGCTTTAGTTCTCGCGACGGCCATCGATGGTTCGCGGCTTTCGCAGCGGTGGGCGATTGGGATGTTCGGCATCGTGGCAGCGGCGCTGCTTGCCATCTGGTTCTTCTACTTAAAGAAATAGAAGTTGGGTTCATTTGATCGCTTGATTTGCGCTCCTCAATGACTCTCGCGTAATAGATTTCGGTTGTGTCGGTAAAACGCTAAAATCTAATCTGGGTAGCGACATGCGCAGAGACCTCCTAGCTGCCGTCGGGTGCATAATCTCCACTGTTGCGTCCGCACAGGAATGGAGGGCGGCCGCTGACAAATGGCGATCCTGCGCCGACGCGGCAGCGGTGCGATATTCAAAAAGTGCAGAAAGTGCTCCAGTGGTTGCACGTTTAGCAGCGTTGGCTTGCGTTGCCGAGAAAAAGCAAGCTTGGGAACTGGTGTCGCAGAAAGACGGCGCCAACGTTGCAGACGATTACGTTGAGGCGATGGAACGTCGCTATATCGATCGTCTTTCTGTCAACGTCATAGAAATGCGATTACGTTGAGCAGAAAGGCGCTCAAGGTTGCGTCGTTCGTCTGAAGGGTTGGAGTTCGGATCGCGAAGTCAGGCGCGGAATTGTCACGGTGGCCGACAGGGAATAACGCTCGCGCTCGAAACGGTTCAGTAAGGTCGACGCAGTAAATCAATAGGCTGATCGTCTTATGCAGCCTCATAGGAGTAATCACCATGAACGAAAAAGAGAAATCCGAGAAAACCCAAGTGCAAATTCTGCGTGATGCCTTTGAAGGCATGAAGGGTCGTCAGCCGACGTCAGATCAGGAACTCAACGAGTGGCTTGCCACGGACGAGGGCAAGGAGGCAACGGTATTTGAGGCGACCTCTCTTTCGCCTTGGGGCGACCGGGGACGGTCGTAACTACGGGCCGTTGCGTTTTATGAATACGCGCTTGGTCCGCGCTGCGTGCTGTCGCGCGTTGCGATCAAAAATGCTCGCTCCGGGTCTTGGCCGCGTGAAAACGCCGAAATTGAATTTGCGAACGGAAATTTCGTCTCGACTTCAGTCAATTTGAAAAACAAAAGCGCTGGCGACGGTTGCCGAGACAAGACAATAGAGAAAACAATTCTGCGCGCTTTTCGTGCGCGCACGTTTTCACGCAGCCAGGGTCAAACTGAGAAGTCTGGGTGGGCCACCGGGGGTCGGCTTTACCTTCAAGAACGGACATCGTCAGACCGGTCCCGTTGGTCCGTTTCGTGCCAACAGACGACATTTAGCGGTTGGCTCTGAGGCGACCCGCTAAACATTCAATTACTGCGAAATATCTGCTGCTGCCGAAATCGCATAGCCTCGCACAAGGGTTCAGCGATAATTTTCCAGGTTGATCAAGATCGCGGTCTTTGGCGAGGGCTGCTGATATTCCGCGAGGCCAGTCAAACCGAGGGAGTCGGACCATGAACTCTACGCCCACCATCCGTGCATTGGTATTGTCGGCCTCCGTTCTGGCTCTTACAGCTGGTTCGACCTTCGCCCAGCAGACCACCGGAACGCTGGGCTCGCCCAGCGCGACGACTACAATCGACGGCAAGTATCTCCCGCATCCGCCCGCGCCGTTTGGCGGAACGATCAATCTGGATGCCAAAGATTCCAAGCCGTATTGGCCGCCGACCGTGGTGCCGCCCAAAGGTGCCCCCAACGTCTTGTTGATTATGACCGATGACCAGGGTTACGGCGTGACCAGTACCTTTGGCGGTGTCATCCCGACGCCATCCATGGACCGCATCGCGAACGCCGGACTACGTTACACACAGTTCCACTCAACGGCGCTCTGCTCGCCGACCCGGGCGGCGCTCATCACAGGGCGCAACCATCATTCGGTGGGCTTTGGCGTGATCACCGAAATGTCCACTGGATACCCGGGGTACGACTCCATCATCGGGCCGGAGAGTGCCACCGTCGGCGAGATACTCAAGGAGAATGGCTACGCGACGTCGTGGTTCGGCAAGAACCACAACACGCCGAGCTATCAAATAAGTTCGGCGGGGCCTTTTGACCAATGGCCGAGCGGGATGGGGTTCGATCACTTCTACGGCTTCATCGGGGGCGAGACCGACCAGTGGACGCCGTTTCTCTTCCGCGACCAGACACAAGTCTATCCGTGGATCGGACGCCCCGGCTACAACCTCATCACCGACATGGCCGACGATGCGATCAACTACCTGAAGGGGCTCAATAACGCCGCGCCAGACAAGCCATTCTTCCTCTATTACGTGCCCGGTGGCACGCACGCACCGCACCAGCCCACGCCAGAGTGGATCAAGAAGATCGGCGACATGCACTTGTTCGATCAGGGCTGGGAAAAACTGCGTGAGACGATCTTCGCCAACCAGAAACGGCTCGGCGTAATCCCGGCGAATACCCAGCTCACGCCGTGGCCGGATGGCCAGCCCGAATACGGCGGAGCGAAGCTTCAGAAATGGGAGACGCTCAGTCCCGACGAGAAGAAGCTTTTCATCCGCCAGGCCGACGTTTTTGGGGCCTATGCGGCCTACACCGACCATGAAATCGGCAGGGTCATCCAGGAAGTCGAAGACGAGGGCAAGCTCGACAACACACTCATCATCTATATCAGCGGCGACAACGGCAACAGCGCCGAAGGTTCCACCCTCGGCACACCGGTCGACATGGCCGCGATCCAAGGCGTCAACATTCCAGTCGCAGAGCAGTTGAAGTTCTATGACTTTTGGGGTTCGGCCGAGACCACGCCGCACATGGCGGTGGGCTGGACCTGGGCCTTTGACACACCATTCAAATGGACCAAGCAGGTCGCGTCGCACTTCGGCGGTACCCGTCAAGGCATGGCCATCTCCTGGCCCGGTCACATCAACGACCCTGGCGGAATCCGCACACAGTTCCACCACATGATCGACGTCGTGCCGACGATCCTCGACGCCGCAGGCATTCAAGCGCCCGTCATGGTCAATGGCGTGGCACAGAAGCCGATTGAAGGCGTGAGCATGGCTTACACCTTCGATAAAGCCAACGCGAACGCGCCATCCACCCGCAGCACGCAATATTTCGAGATGGTCGGCAACCGCGCCATCTACCACGACGGTTGGCTCGCCGCCACCACGCCGCCCGTGCCGCCCTGGGATTTGGGATTGGGCAAGTTTCCCAATGTCGTCAACGGCTACACCTGGGAGCTTTACAATCTCGCCGAGGATTATTCGGAGAACAACGACCTCGCCGCCAAGATGCCGGACAGGCTGCGCGATATGAAGGAACTCTTTTTGGTCGAGGCGACGAAATATAACGTGTTTCCGCTGGATAACAGCTTCTCCGCTCGCGCAGCAACGCCGCGACCGAGCTCGACCGCCGGTCGGACCGTCTTCACCTACTCGGGTAAATCGTCCGGTCTTCCCTACAGCAGCGCCCCCGACATTATCGCCAAGTCTTACTCCATCACCGCCGAGGTCGAAATTCCGCAAGGAGGCGCAGAAGGCATGATCAATACGCTGGGTGGTCGAGCCGGTGGCCATGGTCTCTACTTGCTCAAGGGCAAACCAGTTTTTGTGTACAACTTTTTTGACCTGGAACGCTTCCGCTGGGAAGGCCAAGCGGCGCTCACGCCCGGCAAGCACACCGTCGTGTTTGACTTCAAGTATGATGGTCCCGGTTTCGGTAAAGGCGGCACAGGCGTCCTGTCGGTGGATGGCAAGGAAGTCGCCAGTAAGACGATCCCGCACACCATTCCGTTCGTCGAGACAATCGACGAGACCTTCGATGTCGGAATGGATACCCGCACGGGCGTGGAGGACAAGGACTACCAGCCGCCGTACCGGTTCACCGGCAAGATTGACAAGCTAACGGTCAAGCTGGTTCCCTTGAAAGCTGCCGAGGAACAGCTGCTCCAGCAAAAGGCCCAAGAAACGAGAAACAAGGCACAGTAAATCGCTGCGCCTCTGTTGCTGGCGCTTGGCTTTCTCGCTTTGAACTTGAAATTGCTCGCCGATGTCCGAGTCGGGTCAAAATGCGAAATACTCGCTGCGAGCAGATGTTTTCCGCTTCACCCCTAACAACGGACATGCGGTGACAGCACCGCCATGACCGTTTCGTGCCAAAGGGAGACGTCTGCGCAAAACGGCGCGACCAACGCAAGGCGGGGCTACTTGAGCCGCAGTGCTATCCTCAAGTCATACTTTCTTCACTGGCGGGATTTTCCATGATCCATCAATGATGGAGGGGTCACTCTCGTCAGGCCAGTACAACCGCAACATAAGGACAAAATCGCCGGCAGGCGCGGGTAGCCAGTTTGCCTCCTTGTCGGCACCGGGCGTGTCCTTCTGGATGTAGAGATCGGTCGATCCATCCGGGTTGGATTTCAAGTTTTGCCGCGCACTGATTGAGTAGCGGTTGATCGGGTTCTCCACGAAGAAGTAGCTGGCATTGTACATTGTTAGCGACCAGAAGCCTTGCGCAGGCGGCAGTTGGCCCTCCGGGAAGTGCATCACGTATTTGTTCTGACCAGTGTATTTCCGGCCCTCTCCGTCCTTCAGCGAAGTCGGATAAACCGCATCCTGTGGCCGGTTCGCACCGAGCCCGATAGCGGTGACGAGTGCCCGCATCAGATAGTCGGTGCCGTAGATGCCGGTCTTGGTCGTATAGGCCCAGCCGCTCTCGTCCTTGACGTCCTTGTTGATCTTGAACTGAAGCATGATCCGGTCGAAGCCGACCTCGGGCACGCGCTTGACGAAATCCGCCTTAAGCTTGGTCGCATCGAAGTCCTGACCAGGAACGATCCCAATGCTCGCAAACTTGGCGAGCTGAGGTGCATCCGCTGCCGCTGGCGGATTGTCTTTCATGAGCTTGCAGAGCAGCGTGAAGTACGCCACCGCATCCATACGGTTGACCTGCTCACGCACGGCCGTCTTCATGTCGATTGACGGATCGACCGTACCTGCGGGCGGCGTGTAGGGTTTGCCGTACGAGCTAAGCGGCACAAGCTTGAACTCGTCCTGCAGCTTGTGGACCTCGGCATAGTCCTCGGGCGTACCGGTGCAGTAGATACGGCCCAGTAGCCAGACGATGTTGGTTAGAGATTTGTACTCCTTAACCCCGGCGGGCAGTGTCCCCTTCCATCCGGGGCCAGTAACCGCATAGGTCTGCGCACCGGTGCCGGTGGTGCGCTTGCCCGGCACCTGAAACACGTTGGTCCAACCATCCAGCATCGGGAAAAGCGCGTAACGTCCATTCATATCCGGAATGCTGAGCACCCAAGGCTCCTTGCCGACGTCGAAGAACGCCGTCGTGTAGAGCGTGTCGGCATTCGGCGCGGTTATGTCCCGGAACGAAGCATCTGGGTACTGGCGCAGCTTGATGATTTGGCCCATCGGCCCGCGCGTTCCGACCGGCGCTGCGACATTGGTGATGACCCTGCGCGTCAACTCCACCGTCACAAGCGGATAGCCGTAGATGTAGGCGTCGGTGGCAAGTATGAAATCCTCAAGTCCTTCCCCGATCCCAAGAAAAGAGCCGAGTTCTGCTCGGCTGACGGTGCTGACGGATGTTCCGGCTAGTAGACTGAAACCGCCCAGAGTTGCGGCGCGACGAGTGATGTTCATGACAAACCTCCAGTTCGATGGTTGGCTTCTGGGTGGCTTCGGCTCCTTGGAGCCCAATCACAATATCAGGCCTCAACCTATTTGGTATTGCCGTTCGATGAAGGGCTGATGTCGCAGTTGGGTCAAAGTGAGAAGTCCGGGGGCCTAACCGGCAAGTCGGCTTTAACCCCAACTCCGGACATGTCTTGCGCGGCGCAAACTGACGCTTTGTGCCAACAGGAGACACCAGAGCTTCGGACGTTAGAGCGCAATTATCCGCTCCTGCCGAAATCGCATAGCATCGCACAGGGGTCCGCTTTAATTTGTTAATTTGATCAAAGTCGCAGTCTTTTGGCGAAACTGCTGATATTCCGCGAGGATTAGCTCACGCTACAGAATGTGTGATCGTCTCCCTCGTTTGTCGGAGTTAAGCTGTCGCTCGCAACTTCCCGAAGGAGCCTGTCAGAAAGGATACGACCCATGTCGAACTACGATCAAAATGCAGCTGCGCCCGGCTTCCCCGCAAACGGCGCCACGGCAATAGACGTCGGCCTTCGCGCCTTCATGTTGCGCGTATATAATTACATGGCCGCCGGCGTTGGTTTGACCGGCGTTGCCGCATTTTTGACCTACCAGTTCACCGGCCCTGAGTTGCTTCAAAGTCCGCTGATGTGGGTGTTCATGCTGGCGCCGCTGGGACTGGTGTTCTTTATCAGTGCACGAATTAACACGTTGTCGGTGCAAGCTGCGCGAGGATTGTTTTTCCTCTATGCGGCCCTGGTCGGGATTTCATTGTCGACCATCTTCCACATCTACACGCAGTCCTCGATCACGCGGGTTTTCTTTGTCTCGGCGGCGGCTTTCGGCGCGCTCAGCATCTGGGGTTACACTACCCAGCGAAACTTGTCGGGATTCGGAACTTTCCTGTTCATGGGCCTGATCGGCATCATTATCGCAAGTCTGGTCAATCTGTTTCTGAGATCGAGCGGGCTAGATTGGATGATTTCCATTATCGGCGTTGGCGTCTTTGCGGGCCTCACGGCCTACGATACCCAGCGGATCAAGGAGATGTACGACCGCGGCGATGACGCCACTTCGGCCGGCCGCAAGGCCGTGATGGGCGCGCTTTCGCTCTACCTCAACTTCATCAACCTGTTCATGATGATGCTGCGCCTGATGGGCGGCCGACGCTAGAGTAGGAGTAATTCTCGCGCGCGACCTGCTCGCCACCGGGCGCGATCGCCGTGACGGCTGTCACCTTGTCATCGGCCTGAAGCTGGCGCCAGCTCACGACTTTGTAGCATGTCATGCAACGCACGTTTCAATTTGCCTTAATAACCCTGTTGAAGATTTTCGGCTTCTGCAGAACTTGCAAACTCAATCGCGCAACCCAATTTGTCGGCGATCACTGACCACCGGTATGTGAGGGGGCCGAAGTTTCAAACAACCTCAATGAGGGCAAACAGGTAATTCCGATTATGCCAACTTCCGTTGACCCGCTTTACTCTGTTGCTGCCCATGAAGCGGGGCACGCAGTCGCATATATATTAGCTCATCGCGCCCTCGGGCGCAGTTACCCTTCGTTCCATCGTGTTCTCATTCGGCGAAATTCTTCGTCGCCCCACATCGACCTCAAAAATCGTAAGGTTAATTGTTTAGGCCTGTGCGAGGCCCCGGACATTTACACGTGTGGTATTGGCCGAGCGATTTTTGAGCGTGAGCCCGAACTGCGGCTGGGGCTGAAAGTCGAAATTCTGTCCGCCATGGAGTGGTCCATGATAATTTCATTTGCGGGTCCGTTCGCTGAAGCTATCTACCGCAACCATCTCTCGCGAAGAGATAAACGTTGGGCTGCCTTATTCTCCTGCGGCGCAAGCGAAGACTACGCCCAAGGCGAAGCCGTTCTTGCGGACTATAAACAAGCATCAAAACGACGTTACGGCATTCGTCATTTCGAGGATCGAGCGTGGGAGCTGGTAGTCGCTAACCAGCCTACCATCTGCGCTCTAGCTTCAAAACTACTCCAGCACGAAACCCTCGAATACAAAGAAGCGCACAAAATCGCCGCTCCACTCTTAGGGCCCGTGACGCGAGTGCGGTCTGCTCTGACTGGTCGCCCCGCTACAAAGCAACAACTCTGCGGTCAGTCCGCAAATATTAATCGCCGGTGTCGAGTAGCGTCTCTAGGCAAGGTGGAAGGGTGGGAAGGTCTGCCCGCGATTGCTAAGGCGGAACACACTTTCCCGAACAGCACCGTGCCACCTTTTCGGAAGCAAAGGTAGCCTCGTCCAGCACCCCGCGAACTTGCTTGCCTCAGACGGAGAGCGGAACAAGCGCTTTCCAATCGAAGCTCACCCCGTGACCCGGACGCATCGGAGCGATTGCCATGCCTTGCTCCAAGATCAACGGATGCTCGATGTATCGATCAAGCCCAAATCCGTGAGCCTCCAGGTAAGAACGATTTTGGCAGGCGGCAAGCAAATGAACCGTAACGTCGTGAGCGCCGTGGCTAGTCACGGGAAGATTAAACGCCTCTGCTAAGCGCGCTATCTTCATGAATGAGCTCACCCCGCCGCAGTTGGTGACATCGGGTTCCGGATAGGACACGGCATCGCTCACGATGTAGTTCTTGAATTCCCAAAGCGAGCGGAGATTCTCTCCAACCGCAATCGGTAGTCCGCCCTGGGCCAGTATGCGCCGATGGCCAGCCACGTCATCCGGGATGGTCGGCTCTTCGAGCCAAGTTAGGTCAAAGGGCTGAAACGCCTTGGCGGCTCTGATCGCCTCTTCGACCGTCCACTTCATGTTGGCGTCCGCCATCAGCGGAAAACCCTCACCGAGATGATTGCGCATCGCCCTTACTCGGGCGACATCCGATGCCAGATCCGGCCGGCCCACCTTCATCTTGATGGCGCGAAAGCCTTTAACGAGGTTGTCGTCGGTCTGCTTCAGCAAATCCTCGATGGAAAGATCGAGATCTATGCCACCAGCATAACAAGGTACGCGGCGATCGAATCCACCCAACAAGCGCCAGAGCGGCAGATTGGCGCGCCGCGCCTTCAAATCCCACAGCGCGATGTCGAGCGCCGAGAGTGCCAGGACGGAAGGCCCGCCACGTCCGCCGTAATGCAACGCCCACCAGACGCGTTGCCAAATCGCTTCAGTATCGTCGGCTTCACGACTCTCGATCAATTCGGGGATCTCTCGGCGGAGAATATCGGCTACCGATCCGCCGTTGCGGCCCACGGTATAGGTATATCCGACGCCTTCCGCGCCTTCGGAATCGCGAAGGCGAATGGTAATCAGCTCAAATGCCTTGATCTCTCCATGCGTACTGTCGCTCAGCATCAACGGGAGCGGGATCCGGTAGAAACCGGTTTCGACGTTCTTGATCAGGATCATTCGCTGCTAACCCTAGAGAAGAGCACTCTATTAACGGGAAGACATCGCCGCCCGCAAGGATTCTCATCGTCTGCTGTGAAGACGATCCTGCCCTTTGAACTGCACTCAGAGTCCGGCAACACCTAATTGCCGAATGAGTTATAGCAAGGTGAAAAGGTATCCCCCCTTACTGCTCGATCCTCGAGTGGTCCTTCACTGGCGGTAAGGTTTTATGTGTCGATCGTTGGGGCCCCAGAGCCTCGTGAACAGCATGCTCCGGCACTCGGGTCAGCATCAGGGCATCGGTCGGATGCTGGCTCGTCAACGCGCGGCCCGGCAGTCCGTTCACCCCCCAACAACGGACATGCGGTGACAGCACCGCTATGTCCGTTTCGTGCCATTAACGTACGTTCGTTCATCAGTTCGATAGTCGCTCGATCGCCTGGCGCAAGGCCGCGATGGCCTGATCGCGCTCGTCAGCGGACATCAGGTGAGGTTTAAGCTCCAGGCTGAGATTAGGGAGCCGGGTGCGAATGGCGACGTCGCCCGCCGCAAGATTGGTCTTGAGATCGACGACCCGATAGGTGGTCACCGGATAGGCAATTCCTCTGACGCGAATGTTTCCATGTTCCTCGCAGTGAACCTCGTCCTGCACATGCGCGTAAGTCTCATAGGATATAACGACCTCGCCCGGCGGTGCCTCGTGCTCAAGTCGGGAGGCGAGGTTCACGGCGCCGCCGATCATGGTGTAGTCCATCCGGTCGGCGCTGCCGAAATTTCCAACAGTGCAATAATCCGTATGGATGCCGATCCTGCACCGCAGCGGCGTCTGCATGCCGGCATCGCGCCAAAGTCCCGCAAGCTCCGTCATTCGCCGTTGCATCGCGATCGCCATCTTGACGCAAGCCAGCGCGTCCTGCTTGACACCACGGCTTTCGGGATCACCAAAGAACATAACAATCGCGTCGCCAACATACTTGTCGATCGTAGCGCCGTATTCCGACGCGATCTTCGACATCTCCGTGAGATAGTGATTGAGCAACTGGGTGAGATCTTCAAACTCCATTCGATCGGTTGTTTCGGTAAAGCCGGCAATATCGGAAAAGCAGATGGTCAGCTTTTTTCGCTGGCTCACGATTTTCGCATCCTGACGTCCGCTGAAGATCGAATCGTAGACCTGAGGAGCGAGGTATTTCGCCAGCTTACCGGAAAGACTTTCGAGAGCTGCGGATTTTTCCGAAAGATTTTCCTCGCGTTGCTTCAGCTCGGTGATGTCCGAATAGACGGCGACAGTTCCGTTATCCAGCGTGCGCCGCTCGCTGATCATCACCCATTGTCCGTTGGCACGCCGCTGCACCTGCGGCGGGCCGGGGTTGCGATGCTGAAACAGGCGTTGGGCGATCCACTCTTCTACCTGTCCCTCGGCGTCCACTACATCGCCGCGCTCGGCAGCGCGGCGGATGATCCTCTCAAAACTTGTCCCTGGCTGGAATTCGACGCTCTCACCGGCGTGAAGCATCTCCCGGTAGCGAGAGTTGCAAAGGACGAGTTTGTCCTCCAAATCGTAGTAGGCAAAACCCTCGGAAATAGTCTCTATTGCTTCGACCAGTCGCTGTTCGCTGCGCTCTCGCGCTTCCTCTGCTTTCTTTAGCCCGGTGATATCGTAACACCAAAGCACCCGCTTGCCGCCGACAAAGCTGATATGGCCACCCCGATAGGCGACCTGTGGATACGAGACCAGCATGTGGACAGGCTCGCCTTGACTGGTTTTCCAAAGCACTTCCTGGTTCAGGACCTGGTCGCCCTTTCGAAGTTTATCAATTATCGCGGCTCGCTGATTGAGGTCATGCCAGAACCTACTTGTATCAAAGAGATTCATTTCGTCTTTGGCATAGCCGAGCAACTCCCGAATACGGGCATTGTGGAACAGTAAACGGCCGTCCTCATCGACGACATTCAGTCCGGCAGGGCAATAATCGAGGATTTCCCGAAATTGGCGCTCGTGTTCGGCAAGCTGCTCTTCGCGCTGCCTCAGCGCAGTGACGTCGTAGATCCATGCGACCCGTTTGCCTCCAACGAAATCGATATGGCCACCGTGATAGGCAACTTGTGGATAGGACACCAGCACCGGAACGGTCTCGCCCGATTTGGTTTTCCAGAGTACTTCCTCGTTGAGAACGCCGCCGCCCTCGCGCAATTTGCTGATGATGCGTTCGCGCTCGTTTTCGTCGCTCCAGAATTTTCGCGTATCAAAAAGATGAAGTTCATCCCGGTCATACCCGAACAGCTCACGCACCCGGGCGTTATGAAACAGCAGCCGGCCTTCCTCGTCGACAACATTTAGACCCGCAGGACAGTGCTCCAGGATATCGAAGAACTGACGTTCGTGCTTTGCAATCAGCGCAGCCTGTGACGCCTCTTCAGGCCGAGCCGTACTCAGATCGTCTGACATTCGGTCCCCCATATCCGGGATGCGCGCCGATGATATAGCGTCTCATGAATCCGCTTCGGCATGCCCGGTGGCAGTCCTGGGCACCAGCAGAACTGAAAGGGAGCGTACGCCCTGAGCTCCCTGGATGAGTATGCCTTCGATATCTGCCGTCGCCGAGGGACCCGTATGGAAGACGGCGTAACGATACTCCCGGAACTCCGGCCGTGCGTAGGCGCTGTGCATGTTGACGACGATATCCGCCGGATCCAGCAGAACGATCAGGTGTTGTGCAAGATAGGCCAGAGCATTCACCTTCAGATCCCGGTCCGTCAGCAACACCGATCCGGTTTCGGCGACGCCGCATGTGGCGCGCACCACGGCATGATCGACATCGGCCAACTCCCGCGGACGGACAACCGTGGCAAGATCAAGATCGCTCTCGATTTCTGACGTTGACGAACAGACGAGACGGCTGCGTTCGAGCAGAACCCGGATCGAAGCCGGCGGTCCGTCCGCCGGATCCAGAGCGACAATGCGTCCGCCCATTCGTGTGAGGGAATTGCCGAATGCTTCGATCAGATCGGGCGGTGGATTGTCGTCGAATTTCGGCACCGCGGGCAGCGGCCGCTCCAGCTTTGGAAGGTTCGCGCGGATCGACGCGAGGATGACGTCGCGACTACTCATGGTCTGCCTCCGCGGTTCCGGAAGTACCATTGATGAAAAGTCTCGGCCGGCGGGTGCGGCATCTCGCGACGTTTGCCCCAGGCGTTCAGGCCGTTGTAGATCGCAAAGCGCGGCAGGCTTGCCAGCGCGTCGTTGGTTCGCTCGACCGCCGCCCGGTAGACCGCCGGACGGGCGAAAAGAGCGCCCGCGGCTTTCATGGCGGCGCGCTTGACGAACGGCGTTTCGTGTTGACGCACCAGAACCTTGCGCCAGGCGTAAATCTGCTCGTGAATATTGATCTTCACCGGACAGACATTGGTGCAACTGCCGTTTAGCGTGGACGCAAAAGGCAGGTTGCTGTATTTCCGCGCGTTGAACGTCGGATCGATGATCAACCCGATAGGTCCCGAATAGGTAGCCCCGTAGCTCAACCCACCCGAACGCCGGTAGACCGGGCAGGTGTTCATGCAGGCCCCGCAGCGGATGCATTTCAACGAGGTCCAGAATTCCTCCATGCCGAGCCGTTCGGAGCGGCCGTTGTCGACGAGCACCACGTGCATTTCGCCGCTTTTCCGGGGACCGCGGAAATGCGACGTGTACTGGGTAATCGGCGAGCCTAGCGCGCTTCGCGACAGCATCCTCACGAAGATCGCCAGATCTTCCGTCCTCGGTACCAGCTTCTCGATTCCCACCGAGACGATGTGGAGGTCCGGAATATTGGCGCAGAGATCGGCATTGCCTTCATTCGTGCAAACGACGACGGCGCCGGTCTCGGCAACCAGGAAATTGGCGCCGGTCATGCCGGCGCCGGCTTTCAGGATCAGCGGACGGGTCGCATCGCGCTGGGCCGCCGCAAGGTAGGGCGGGTCATCGTTGTCCGGATCGGAACCGATGGTCGCCGCGAATACCTTGGCCACGTCCGATCGCAGTTTGTGTACGGCGGGCACCACGACATGGCTCGGATCCTCGTCGTCAAGCTGCTGGATGCGTTCGCCGAGATCCGTCTCGACCACCTCGACGCCGGCTTTCGCCAGATCGGCGCGCAAACCACATTCTTCGGTCAGCATCGACTTGCTCTTGATCAGCGTCTTTGCGCCTCGACGCTGCAGCAGATCCAGGATGATAGCGTTGTGCTCGGCTGCGTCTTTGGCCCAGTGCACGACCACGCCGTTGGCTTTCGCGTTGGTCTCAAACATCTCCAGATAGGTGTCGAGATGACTGAGCGTGTGTTCCTTGATGGCGGATGCGAGGCTGCGCATCTCTTCCCATTCGGGCATCGCCCACATCTGGTCGTCTCGGCGCTGTCTCAACGTCCAGAGCCGCGTATCGTGCTGCTGCTGATGCCGGGGAGCGGCCAGGAACCGCTCGGCAGCCTCCGCCTGGTTGATTGGTCTGTTGCCCTTGTGACGTGCGCCGCGAGGCTGCGGCTCGGGCTTCGCGTTGTCTGGCCGATCGCCTTGTGTGTCCCTTGTCATGCCGCGGCTCCATTAAGGATCTGCGCGATATGGATGAACTTGATGGCGACGTTGTCGCGCTCGGCGCAGCCGCGCTGGTGCATGAGGCAAGAGCTGTCGGCCGAGACGATGTAATCGGCCTTGGCCTGCGCAAAGTCACGGACCTTATCCGAGCCCATCTTGGCGGACACGCTTTCGTTGACGACCGAGAACAGGCCGCCGAAGCCGCAGCACTCGTCGGGTCGCGACGCTGCCACCAGTTCGAGCCCCTCAACTTTGCACAGCAGCAACTCCGGCTTCGAGAAAGGGGGCTCCCGCAATTCCGAAGCCCGAGCATGACCCAAACCACGGAGCGTCCCGCAACTGTTGTGCAAGCCGACCTTGTGCGGAAACCGCGCCCACGGGAAAGCATCGACTTTCAGGATATCGTGGAGAAACTCGACCAGTTCATAGGTTCGGGCACGGATATCGCTGACCACCTCGGTCTGTTCCACGGCCGTAAGGTGATGACGGATATGATGGACGCAGCTTCCCGACGGACCGACGATGTAGTCGAAGCCGCCGAAGTTGCGGACGAACAACGCTTCGGCGCCGCTTGCATCGGTCTCGAAACCGCTGTTTGCCAGCGGTTGGCCACAGCAGGTCTGATCGGGTGGATAGACCACGTCGAGGTCGAAACGCTCGAGCAACTGCAGGGTCGCTATTCCAACCTCCGGAAAGAAAGCATCGATAAAGCAGGGAATGAAAAGCCCTATTTTCATGACTCCGCCCCTTCTGCCGGTACACGCGCTGCGGACGAGCGGGTGATGCGGCGTTGCGCCACGCGGTCAACAAGATCGGCGACCGACCGGTAGGTCACTCCGCCATGCAGCGACAGCCCGATCTCGCAGGTCCGGCTGGTCGAATAGCCGGCCACACAACCCTCTACGGCCGGCGCGAGCGAACGCAGCGCGTGAGCATTCATCTCCGGCCGCACAAATCCTTTGTCGCCAGCAAATGCGCAACAGCCGATGTCGGCGGGGACAACCACGTGTTCAGCGCACGCCTGTGCGACAGCAATGAGCGCCGCGTCGAGCCCCATTCGTCGCGTCGAACAAGTCAGATGCAAAGCGATCGGCGTTGTGATCCTGGACGGTATATCGACATTTGGCATGACGTAATCATGCAGAAACTCCGCGATATCGAGGAGCTTCACGGGTCCCGCCGCCATTGACTTCAGTCGTTGCGAGCAAGGGCTGGTATCGACGAAGACAGGCCATCGACCGTCTTCACTGGCCTGAATCAGCGCACTGATCGTCTCCTCGGCCTTGCGGTCGGCTTCGCCGAACAATCCCTTCGAATCGAACGGCTGGCCGCAACAAAGGCTGTCCTGCCGAGCCGGCGCAATGATCTCGAACCCGGCCTTGTCCAGGAGACGATACAACGTGGTAGCGACCGTTTCGCCGGAACGATCGTCGCGCGCGGGACCGAACATCTGACCGGCGCAACTCGCGAAATAGACGACGCGCGGCTTTTCCACGTTCCGATCTGGTAGTCGCGGCCTGATTTTTGTTCCGGCCCTGGGCATGACGCGATGGGAGACCAGCGGCGCATGGCCCATAGTTGCGGTTCGCGTGATGGCTCCGACAATATCCAAGCCGCGTTCGCCCGTCACCGAATCGAAAGCCGAGGCTACCTTTAGCCCGGAACGGACCGCAGCCATAGCGACGCCATAGTGGCGACCGGCCACTGACGCCACCGAGTGCGCGAGCGGCCCCTGGTTGCGGCCGCGGATCGCTTTCGACATCGCGCCGGTGTTGATCCCGACCGGGCAGGCCAGTTCGCACAATCCGCACGCGGCGCAGGTGTCGATGCTGAAGTCGAGAAAGGCACGCCGGAAATCGTCGCGCTCGCGCTTCGGTGCGCCCGCCTGCACGAGGCGCGCCAGCTCACGTGCACCAACGATCCGCTGGCGCGGGGTTGCGGTGAGGCCGCGGGTCGGGCACATCGGTTCGCAGAAGCCGCACTCGATGCATCGGTCGATCAGTGGGTCGGTCGCCACCATAGGCTTGAAATTCTTGAGA
The DNA here is from genome assembly GCA_963769365.1 of uncultured Alphaproteobacteria bacterium. Classification (GTDB taxonomy): domain Bacteria; phylum Pseudomonadota; class Alphaproteobacteria; order Rhizobiales; family Xanthobacteraceae; genus Bradyrhizobium. Next base: position 211,346 of record CAVYLU010000006.1, read on the forward strand.
TGAATGTCCCGGTCCTCGTTGAGAATTACGCCGGGATTGAGCAGGCCGTGCGGGTCGAACAGCCGCTTGATGCGCCACATCAGATCGGTGGCCTGCTTGCCCCACTCCATCTCGACGAAGGGCGCCATATTGCGTCCGGTGCCGTGTTCGGCCTTGAGCGATCCGTCATAGCGCCCGACAATGATCTCGGCGACCTCCTCCATCAGAGCGGCGTAACGGCGGATCGCTTGATCGTCGGCGAAACCCTGCGCAAAGACGAAGTGCAGGTTTCCGTCAAGCGCATGACCGAAAATAATGGCCTCGGCATAGCCGTGCCTGACAAGCGCGGCCTGCAAGTCGGCGGTCGCGGGAGCGAGGCTCTCGATAGGCACAGCAACGTCTTCAATGATGACGGTCGTACCAACCGGCCGAACCGCTCCCACGGCGGGAAACAACCCCTTGCGGATTTTCCAATATTTCTCGATCAGATAAGGATCTGTGCTGAATTCGACCGGACGGGATGGCGGCGCTTCGGAGAAGGCGAGTGATACGGCCTCGACGCGAGACGCGACTTCTGCGCCATCTGCACCCTGGATCTCGACCAGAAGCGCGGTCGCACCAGGTCCGAGGCTCGCAAGGAAGTCCGGCATGCCGGGTTTAGCCGCCACGGAAGCGAGGCCGGCACGATCAATCAATTCGACCGCCGCCACCGGCTCTCGCTTGAGTCGTGTCACCGCACGGCAGGCTTCCACCAGCGTCTCGAAGAAAAGCAACGCGCAAGCCTTATGACGGTGGTCCGGAACAGTCTGATAGGTGATCTCCGAGATAAAGCCGAGCGTGCCCTCCGATCCAATCATCAGATGCTGAAGGACTTCGAACGGGTCTTGGTAGTCGACGAGCGCGTTCAGTGAATATCCTGTCGTGTTTTTGATCGCGAATTTGTGCCGGATTCGATCCGCAAGTTTGCTATCGGTTTGCACCTCGCGGGCGAGTGCTGCCAAATCGGCAAGCAGCGCGGGGTGAGCCTCCGCGAATGCTGCCCGGCTATCACGGCTGCCGGTGTCGAGGACGGCTCCGTTGGCCAGAACAACACGGAGCGATTGTAACGTCTGGTATGAGTTCTGCGCGGTTCCGCAACACATTCCGGAGGCATTGTTTGCGGCTATCCCCCCGATCATGGCTGCGCCAATCGAAGCGGGATCCGGGCCGATCTTGCGCGCGAAAGGCGCAAGACGACGGTTGGCCTCTGCGCCGATGATGCCAGGTTGCAAGGCGACCAGGCGGCCGTCGTCGGAGATAGTCGACCCCTGCCAACCGTCACCGAGCATAATGAGGACGCTGTCGGTAATAGCCTGGCCCGATAGCGATGTCCCTGCGGCGCGAAATGTCACGGGCGCGCGGACCTCCGCGCAGGCTGCCATCACACCAATTAGTTCGGCTTCGCTCTCGACGGTGACGACAATTCTCGGGATCAAGCGATAGAAGCTGGCGTCGGTGCCATAGGATAGTGTGCGCAGGCGGTCGGTTGCGACTCGCGCCTTTGACGTTATGTCCTCAAGCGAACGAGCCAATGCAACGTAATCAACTCCCGACATGACGTCCCCTCCTGTATGAGTATTCGCCTTTCTTGCCGTTCCGTCAGCTGCAAGTACAGCTGGCGCGATATCGCTTATTGACTGCCTACCACGGGGATAACCCAAGGAATGAGATATTGCTGGACGGCTACGAGCCCGCCGAGAAAGATTGTCAGCACGACGCTGTGAACGAAGGTGCGTGCGAAAACCTCACCCTCCTTACCGACCATGTTCGTCACCGAAACTCCGGTCGCGATATTCTGCGGCGAGATCATCTTACCCATGACTCCTCCCGACGAATTGGTCGCGGCAAATAGCACAGGATTGAGATCGAGCTGACGCGCCGCGACGACCTGAAGATTTCCAAACAAGGCATTGCCCGAGGTGTCGCTTCCTGACAGCATGACCGCGGCCCATCCGAGGAACGGCGACAGCAGGACAAAGAGCTTGCCGGTCGATGCAACACCCTGCCCCAGCGTGTAAGCGAGGCCCGAGTAGTTCATGAGATAGGCAAGGCCGACAATGAGCATCACCGTGACGACCGCGAGCCAGCACTGGCGAATGGTCTCGCCGATGCAGGCAAAAAACGCCTTGGGCGACAGACGGACAACAAGCGCTGTGATGATGGCCGCCAGAAGAATGGCCGTGCCCGTTCCTAACGGCTGGAATGCCCAGACCGCGTCATATGGCTTGCCGTTGTAGAGCGTGATCGAAATCGCGCGATGCAACCCAGGCCAAGCGATATTTTGTTGAAAGATCGCGAACAGCTTGAACGAGGTCCAGAAGATCACCATGGCGGATACGATGATCCAAGGCAGCCATCCCTGCCAGCTGGGGATTGATGAACTGGAGCGATCGCCCGCGATAGCCGCAGCGCTCTTGACCGCAAACTTCGGATCTGGCGCGGGACGCCAAACCTGCAGGAATAGCAGGGTGGCGATCAGCGAGCCGAGCGAGGACAGCACGTCGGTGAGCGTGTAATCGATCAAGTTGGACGCCGCGAATTGCGTGATGGCGAAGCTGCCGCCCGCGACCAGCAGAACCGGCCAGAGCGCACGAACGGAGCGCCAACCGCCGTAAAGGGCGATTACATAAAACGGCAGAACAACCGCAATGACCGGCAATTGACGTCCGATCATCGAGGCCAGCGCAGTGGCGGGTAGTCCGGTCACGGCGCCGAGCACGGTCACCGGTGCACCGAGGGCTCCGAAAGCAACCGGGGCGGTATTGAAAATCAACACATAGACCAACGCTTCGAGTGGTGGATAGCCCACCAGGATCAACAATGAACTGGTGATGGCGACGGGTGTTCCAAACCCCGAGACACCTTCCAACAACGCGCCGAAACAGAAACCGACCACGACTAGAATGACGCGTCGATCATTGGGCAGATGACCAACAACCCAATCCCGGAATGCATCGAACCGACCTGAACGCACGGCTATGTTGTAAAGCAACAGCGCATTGATCACGATCCACATCACGGGCCAAAGCGCGAAAGCCGCGCCGTTGAGAACGGAGTGGATCGCCAGATTGACTGGCATTTTCCAGGCAGCCACCGCGATGATCAGGCCCGTGACGAGACCGGCGAGGGCCGCCTGCCATGCCGGCCTGCGCAACAGGCCGAGAAGCACCAGCACTGCAACGATCGGGAGGATGGCCACGATGAACGAAAGCCCGAGGCTGTCTCCTACGGGTGTCAAAAGTTGCTGGAACATCAGGGTATCTCCGCATAATGGGCATATGGTTAGAATTTTTTGCCAAATTGAATTTGGACTGATTATATTACCAGTTTATGGAGTGGTATTTGATATAGATCAATCTGAAGATTGGATATAAAATTGAACCACAGCACGATCAATCCGGAGTTGCCTTATGATTCGGCCCGAGAAACTTGGAGACGCGATCGCCGAGCACCTCGAGAAACTGATTCTCGAAGGCGTGCTCAGGCCGGGAGAAAAGCTCGCCTCCGAGCGAGATCTCGCGCTGAAGCTCGACGTTTCGCGCCCTTCGCTGCGCGAGGCTCTGGAGAAGCTTCAGAGCAAGGGGCTGATCGAGACAAGCAAAGGGGGAACAGTCGTGGCGCAATTTCTGGCGCCATTGTCCCGGCCGCTGGCGGAGCTGTTTGCCGATAAGCCACGCGTCACCGCCGACTATTTCGAGTACCGCAGGATCATTGAGGGGCAGGCGGCGGCGCTGGCGGCGACGCGCGCGACCGATGTGGATCGTGCTGCATTGAAAGAGTGCTGCGAACGGATGGAAAAGGCCCACGAGATTGAGGATCCCAGCCAGGAGGCGGCTGCCGATGCCGATCTTCACCAGTTCGTCTACGAGTCCGCGCATAACGTCGTGCTGTTGCACGTCATGCGCGTGTTCGGCGAGCTGTTAAGAAACGACGTGCTTTACAACCGCCACCAACTCTACCGCCGATTTGGTGTTCGCGATCAGTTGTTGAAACAGCACCTTGTTATAGCCAAGGAGATCCTTCGAGGGGACCCCAAAGCAGCAGAGAAAGCAGCCTCCGAACACATCAACTTTACGTTTCAGACGATCGAAGACATTCGTCGCGACGAGGAGCGTGTGGAAGTTTCTCTGCGTCGGGTTTCACGTTCCGATCTGCTGGCGGATTCGTGAACACGTGAAGAGCCAACGGTCACTCACCGGTGGCCTACTGCTTTAAGCAGGTTCGTCACTACTCCTTTTCCTCAATCCACCGATTGACTTCCGACGCCGCAATAGTGCGTCGTTTCGGCTGATGAGGGCTCACCGTACCTGCTGTGACCTTTAAGCCTTCGGACAACATCTCCTTCGCGAATCGCTTGGCGCCGCCCTCGGTCGGAAATGATTTCGTCTTCCTTAGAAACGGTGCTCGCGATGATTTAGGTCGCCATTCGCTCGGAGCCTGAACCGAGACGTACCAGTGATTGGCTATAGTTGTGCGTCTGGCCACGACGGCCGCCATGGGTTGCTCTAAAACACGTAAAGAATGTCATGAGCGAAGCGTGTCAACAGTGATCCAAATCAAAGCGTGGCATAGGCAACTGGTTTAGGACCAGGATGACCGACGTGCCTATTGTGCCGTCTAGCGGCAACGCCAGCCCGACCTCTCTATCCCTCCATGTCCTGCTGACCGCGTCGGCGATCTAAGCGAATGATGCTGCGCTGCATGAGTCCGGATGCGGCACGCTGTGTGAGAACTCCAACTTTCAACTTTCGTTTGGATTTTCCGTCTCAATTGTCCGTCGTCAGATAATTTGAGACTGATCAGGCGTTTCGCGAAGGGAGGCTCTGGCTCATCAGGGGTTAGAGTTTAAGCGGCCTGCATCTGATGCTGCAAGCGACGGTTTGCGATGGTAGCAAGCTTGATGCGTTTGCGTTCTGCGAGGATCGTCTGCGCTCTGCCGAAGTAGACGTCAGCCGGCGTGAGGTTGTCGATGCTCTCATGATAGCGGACGTGATTGTAGTGCTCGACGAAGGCGGCGATCTGCCGTTCGAGATCGCCAGGCAGGTAATAGTTGTCGAGCAGAATGCGGTTCTTCAAGGTCTGGTGCCAGCGCTCGATCTTTCCCTGAGTTTGGGGATGATACGGTGCCCCGCGCACGTGCTCGATGCCCTTGGCCTCGAGCCACTTGGCCAGATCGCCCGCCACATAAGATGAGCCATTGTCTGAGAGAAGCCGTGGCCTGTGCACGACGGCGACGTGATCAAGGCCCGAGGCCGAGAGCGCCAGGTCGAGCGTGGCAGTCACGTCCTCGGCGCACATGGTGGCGCAGAGCTTCCAGGCCACGATGTAGCGCGAGAAGTCGTCGAGCACGGTCGAGAGATAGTACCATCCCCAACCGGTGATCTTGAGGTAAGTGAAGTCGGTCTGCCAGAGCTGGTTGATGGCTGTGGTCTTGTCCTTGAACTCGTCCGCCGCCTTGATCACCACATAAGCCGGGCTGGTGATGAGATCATGCGCCTTCAGCAGCCGGTAGACCGAAGCTTCCGAGATAAAATACTTTTTCTCGTCGGTGAACCGCACCGCCAGCTCCCGCGGCGACAACTCAGGAACCTCCAGCGCCAGGTCGATGATCTGGCGGCGGACATCGTCCGGGATCCGGTTCCAGACACGATCTGGTCGTGAACGGCGGTCATCCAGCGCCTCAGGCCCGCCCTCACGGTAACGGTCATACCAACGGTAGAACGTGGCGCGGGGAATGCCGAGCTTGTCCAAGGTGCGCCTGGCGGGCAGATGCGATTGCTCGACCAGCTGGATGATCTCGGCCTTCTCGGATGCAGGATATCTCATGCCTCGTCCTCCCCATCCCCGCTCATGCTTTTTTTAAGCAGGCGGTTCTCCAGGGTGAGATCGGCCACGACCTCCTTCAAGGCTGTGGCCTCACGACGAAGGTCCTTCACCTCGCCGGACGTTGCGGCGCGGGCCGTGTCGCCCGCCAACCGGCGCTTGCCGGCCTCGAGGAACTCCTTCGACCAGCCGTAATACATCGAGGCGGCGATGCCTTCACGGCGGCAAAGCTCCGAGATGTTCTCCTCGCCGCGTAGCCCTTCCAGCACTATGCGGATCTTCTCTTCAGCCGAGTACTGCCGGCGTGTCTGACGCCGAATGTCCTTCAGAACTTGTTCTGCCGGCGCTTTATCCGGCCCGGATTTCTGTTTCATCTTCGCTCCTTGCGGCTACGATGAACCAGAAATCCTCCCTTCGTGAAGACCCTCAGTTTGTCTCAGGGGTGCTGACGGGGAACACCCCCCTATCATCCGTACGGCGGGTTTTCCCCAGTACGGCTGGAAGGCTGGCTTTCCAAGCAGTGCCTTCCTGGATGATCAGCGGCTTAAGCCTGCTCCCGACATGCGCCGTCCGACATCCAGTTTGCATCCACCCTTCGTGCATTTCGTGGTCGCTACGGTGGTCCGCTCTGAGTCGGGCCTGAGGACTCGATCATGCACCGCCATGCGGTGGAATACTCCACCTACCCCAGGGGCCCTCGCTCGGGTCCGGGTTGTAGTGTCCCGGTCCGTCATCACTTAATCGGCCCCATCCGCCCCACTCGCAGGCACATCGCGATTTCACCGCATAGCGACTTATACGCGATGCCTTCGCTGTGCGGGAGCGCCTAGGCGACCCGCGAGTGGTTCCGAACTTTCACTGCACATTCCTTCCTGGCATGCCGTCCTCTCCGACCCCGGGGAGTCCAACATCGATATGTTCCAGAACTTCGATGCCGACATGGCCTTCGCCGTTTGACCACCGGCTCGGCACTCCCGACACTCCCGCAATCCGTTCCGCGCGGGTTTCCGATTTCGTGGCTTCACTGGTTCGCTTCCGCTACGGCCTGCCAGGTTGCTCGCCCCCCTGTACGGATCGGACTGGATCGCCCAGCCTTCGGGGACTTTTACTTCCAGGCTTTCAACGGATCAGTCTCCCTCTCCGTTGCTGGATATAACTACAACAGTAGCTGGATCTCCTTCTGTTGGCGGGACTTGCACCCGCTGGAATGGCAGCTAGCTTCGCTGCACGGTCAAACTCGGAAGAACTCAGTCTGAGTAAATGTCTTCCGGGTTACCCCTGAAAGCAGACCTGGCAAGAGGCGGTCGAGGCTGCCCCAAATTTTCGTAACAACTGATGATCTTTGATCTCTTCTATCATCAGTCGGTGCAACCGCCTGACGGGATTGAGCTTGCTCGTTACCCCGATTTCCGGCCAACGGCGACTGATGATGATTGGTGAGATTGAGGTCTTTTCATCATCAGTGTGATCGGCGGAACAGGTGGAAAAGCCAGAGCTCCCACGATTCCGAATCCCTGCCCCGTGTTAGCTGCTCGGAACGGGAACGCGCGCGAAGGATTCGTCTTGCGCGGCGCAGGAGTGATTCCATGCTGATGACGAAGGAACGGCGACCCGCTACGCGGACTGGATGAGGGACCGCACCGATCCGCATGCCCGCGATCGTGCATTTCTCGTCGCTCGCCAGGATCCACCGCCCGGTGTCTCTGCGGAAAAGGCGGTGGTTGCGATCGAAGACGTGCTTGGCTCGATCGGCGACACCTGTCCCGAATGCCCGCCCGACGCCGGATAGCCTCGGATCCTCCTGACTTGCTAGGCTGACTTTCGCTGCGACTTTGACGCCGGTTTCTTCGCAGCCGCCTCCTTTGCAACCTTCTTGCCCTCAATCGGCATCAGCATTTCCTTCTGTCCGCTGGCACCCTTACGTGGTTTTTTCGATGGCTTCGAGGCCTTCGCCGGCTTGGCGGCGCCGATGCTCCGGCGCAGGGCGTCCATCAGGTCGACTACGTTCTCACCCCGCGGGCGCGGTTTGGCCGCGATGGTCTTCCCGTCGCGCTTTGCATTGATAAGCTCGGTGAGCGCCTCTTCGTAGTGGTCTTCAAACTTCTCGGGCTCGAAGTCGGCTGTCTTCTGACTAACGATGTGCTTGGCAAGGTCGAGCATGTCCTTGGTGACTTTCACGTCCTGGATCTCGTCGAAGTACTCTTTCTCGTCGCGGACTTCGTACGGATATCGCAGAAGCGTTCCCATCAAACCTTTGTCCAGAGGCTCCAGGGCGATGATGTGCTCGCGGCTCGTCAACACCACCGTGCCAATTGCGACCATGTTCATGCTGCGGATAGTTTCCCGAATGACGGCGAACGCATCGTGACCGACTTTACCATCAGGGACCAAATAGTATGGGCGAACGAGGTAACGGGGATCGATGTCGCTCTTGGGGACAAACTCGTTGATGTCGATCGTCCGCGTCGATTCCAGAGCGATGTTTTCGAGCTCTTCTTTCGACACCTCCACGTACGTGTCGGTATCGACCTTGTAGCCCTTCGTGATGTCTTCGTTGGAAACTTCCTCGCCCGTGTCTGCATCGACCTTCACATACTTGATGCGGTGGCCGGTACTCTTGTTGATCTGATTGAAGCTGATCTTTTCGGAATCGGAGGTGGCCGGATACAAAGCGACCGGACAAGTAACGAGCGAAAGGCGCAAGAAGCCTTTCCAGTTGGCACGCGGCGCCATCGAAATACTCCAACGCAACAGAACTTCTGGACTCAAGACGATCTTGCCGGCTTGGTTCCGACAATACACCATCCCATTAATTGCTTGCTGGCCCTTCACGCCAGGGCATGGCTGGTAGCTGCGTCCGTTTGCAGGTCCAACTATTAGCGTCTTGCATTTTGTTCTCTTTTCGTTCACGGTGCGGCATCCCGCGAGTGAACCGCTATGGACCCTGCAAGAGAGCGAAAAATCATACGCCTCTGGAACCAGCTGCGGCTTCTGGAACGGGAGGGCCGACCGGTCGCGGCTGTTCTCCGGCAGATCGAGAAGGCCTTGGCCGAACGAGAACGTTATGCAGCTTGATTTTATCCGTCGCGAGATAGAGAGGATGCGTACCCAAGTCCACCGACAGCGCGGGGAGATCCGACAGTTGCAAAGGGCGGGCATCCCCACAGCTTCGGCAGAAGCTCTCCTGGAAAGGATGCTGAACAAGATCGACGAGCTTTGTGCCGAGCGAGACAAGCTCAAAAAAGATCAGCCCGGGTCAACCAGGGGCAAAGTCCTGGGGGGACGTCAGTGGTGACCGAACTGAAGTGGTATGATCCCAAGGATGACCATCCCCCGTGGATCAAGGCGCTCGCCGAAGGTCCGTCAGAGGGCAACCCGCGAAGGCTGGTGCTACCATCACGTCCAAGCGATCATCGTGGCAATCGACCAGTATGCCGAAGCCGCCTTGGGCAACCGCGACTTCTTCTTGAATAAGCCCTACAGCATTGTTGGTAGTAGGCAGGCTGACGTAAGTAATGATGCAAGTGTCAAGGGGAGCGGCACATGACAATAGATCCTGCAAAGCTCAATGGGCATCACAAGCGCCATCTAGAAGACCTGAAGACGCAGATAGCACGCTGTCTCGATAAGGAGATGAGCCTCAAACGTGAGGAGCGTAGAGCTCGCGCGCACCAGCTCGGGATCGACTGGATGATCGCTCCGCGACAGCAGAAATTGGGCAGGTCGTCCTCAGCTACGTAATGTGTAACCTCTATTCGATCACCACGAACCAGGCCGCCATCATCGCGCTGTTCCGCGTGATCAACCGCTACGTCGGCAACTTGCCGCCGATGCCCGGCGTGTTCCCGGACTACCCGGCTCCCGTGGTGCGTAACGTCGGTGCCGACCGCGAGATGGTTATGATGCGCTGGGGCATGCCGCCGCCACCGCGCACGGGCGGGCCACCGGTCACCAACATCCGCAACACGTCGTCACCGCACTGGCGGGGCTGGCTGAAGCCCGAGAACCGCTGTCTGGTCCCGTTCAACAGCTTTGCCGAGTACGCGCCGGAGCCGAATCCTGAGACCAAGAAGAAGGACGTCGTCTGGTTCGCGCTCAACGACGACAGACCGCTGACCGCATTCGCCGGCATCTGGACCGAGTTCAGAGGCGACCGGGGCACGAAGTCAAAACCGATCCCCGGCCCTCACCTCGTCTACGGTTTCTTGACGACCGCGCCGAACGCGGTCGTCAAGCCGATCCATCCCAAGGCGATGCCGGTGATCCTGACGACGGACGAAGAGCGTGATGTCTGGATGCGCGCACCCTGGGATGAGGCGAAGGCGCTACAGCGACCGTTGCCGGACGATGCGTTGAAGATCGTAATGCGAGGCGCGGACAAGGAAGACAAGGTGGCGGCATGAAGTTCGTCACCACCCGCCCTTCGCCGCCATCCCGTATCAGTCGAAGGCCACGCCGATCTGCTTCTCTTTGCGCCAGATGACGTGACAGGGAATCTGCAACTCGTCCGCTTTAAAAACAAGGTTGAAACGCTCGGGGATGTCGTGAGAGCTAGTGACCTCAATCGCCGCCCCCGAAATGGAAATGTTGATGACTAAGCAGTTAACGGTGCTGCCAGCAAATTCAATTGCCCCAGACATAAGTGCAGTCTTGCGAGAGATCGCGCGTCTTTCCATGAAACTGTGATACTTCGAAATTCTTATATTAGAGATCGATAAAACCGAGCCCATGAAATTCGTCGAACCGAGCCACTTCACCGATGCCGACTCCGCCGCGCCACTAAGGCTGGCCGAGCGCTGGCGGTGATTGTTGGTCCGTTGATCGCCCTGGACACGCACCGACAGCGGAAAAATCTTGCGCCCCGTTCGCCGGTCTAGTGGCCCAAGACAACGCGGCGGCAATCGCGAGGAACGGCGCCTCGAGGATTGCCGCGCTGAGGGCTATCACCCAGATTTCGTGTTTGGTTGGGTGTCCATGCATCGCCAACGTGGATAGGCCTGGATCGTTTCCGTTCACTCAGCTCGGCTCTCCGGCAAGGCGCGCTGGGCCGTTCGTTTACCTGGCGCCCGCCGCACGATGCCAGGATCTCTAGTGCGGGCCACATCGCGCCCCTCTGGAACGATGACAGGGCAACGCTTATTTGTCCGTCAGGGCCGGTTCGATCCCGAGACCGACCGGCCCGACACGGCCCCGCGGGTCAGCCCCTATAAGCCGCGCGGGCCGTGCTCATGGCGCGTCCAAATGCGCCACTGAAAATGCGCATCAGCGGCGCTCAGCTTTGGAGCCGAAGAACATTACGACCGGATCGGAATGCAAAATCGAGAGCGACGGGCGCGACCTGTTCGTCATCTTCAATGGCGTCAAGATAGCGAAGCGCGGTCAGCCTGACACGCCGCAGGCCGGTCAATGGGTATCGCTGGAGCCAGGCTATACAGTCTACGGTGGCACGGGCGATGAGCTTGTGATCGAGCGCAACGGCGTGGTGTTGCAATGAGGGGTAAAGAGCGCCGTTGATCGCTTCGCTGCGTGCGACGCATGAATTTTTTCGCCGCGGTACTGCAAGATCTATATCCGTTGCGACTCTGAAGTCGATCTACTGACCTACCGCTGGGGCAGACGCTGGAACGCCGGCATTCCTTCCGGAACATGGTGGAACGGCTGCTTGTCGACAGTATAGATCGCCATCTGCGGGCTGCCGAACGAACTGGGATCGTCGAGGGTACCGACCTTCAGCACGATGGCCGGCGTCACTCGTGGCCGAGTAACCAAGTGGGTGCCACAATCGGCGCAGAATTCCCGCGTCACCAGCTTTTCCAGATCGCTGCGGGAAAATTGTTTCGGTGCGCCCTTGGTATATTTGAAGCCATCCGGTGGCATAAGCACAAAGAGATTTGGCGAACCTCCAGTTATGTATTGGCACTCGCGACAATGGCATTGTGCTTTCATCATCGGCTCGCCTTCGGCCACGTAGCGCACCGCACCGCAGTAGCATCCGCCTTCCAGTTTCATGGCATTCTCCCTGGTATTGCTGCCACCCATTTCAAACCACGATGGCGCTCTTGCAAGCAAAAAGAAGCGAAAGCGACCGACTCCTTCTCCACTCTCGCGGACACAGCTATTGCCACCTGTATCAGCGAGCCACTGACTGCTCACGACATTAGTAGGTTCGAGTACTCCAGTGCCTCGGGATCGATCTCGTCGCTCACGAGCCCGATCTTCCCCTCACGGGCGATCACCTGTTGATGGTACTTGAGGGGATCAGCGTCGCTAGGATAGACGGCCCTGACGGTCCCGTTTCGAAATCCTACCGCGAAATAGCGCCGATCGTCCTTTTTCGAGTTCAGGCGGTCCGTCAGATGAGCGATCACGTCGTCAGCGGCGGCTTCTCCTTTCAGATGCTCGATCACTTTCTTGGTCTTCGGCCGGTCACCCAATGGAGCGACAATGAGCGTCTCGACCAGGTTCTTGATCCGGGACGCGATCTGTGCGCGAAGCTTGAACAACTCCTCGCCAGCAGGACTCTGGAGCCGCTCGACGAAGCTGCGGACCTCGTTCTTGCTCTCGTAGAATGTCGAGATGCGATTGTTGAGCAGTTCCAGTTCGTGCTGCTTGGTCCGAAGCCGTTCCTTGAGGTCACGCTGGCGCGTCTCAAGCTCGCGAAGCTTGTTCGAAACGAACTCAACGGCTGCGCCGGTTTCCAACACTCCGAACGCCTGCTGCATCAGAGCCTCGATGGACTGGAGTTCGCCTTCGGCTGCTGAGACTTCGCCCTCTAACGCCCGTCGCTTCTGGGCTTCGTCGGCCTGATTGATCATCGCTTCGACGTCGATCTCTTGAACGAAGGCAAGGAACGAGGCCTCAAAGTCCCTATATCGCCATCTGGTTGCTTGACACCCGCGATGGCGCTTGGCGCTGTCGCAGACGATATAGCTACCGCCCTTGGCACCTTCGCCCTTGTTTTCGAACACGATCGTCGAGTGGCAATAAGCGCATACCGCCAACCGAGAGAACAGGTTGGTGAACGAGGCGCCCTTCCTTCCGGAGCCGCTTTGCTTGCGTTCAGATTTCGCGTTTTGAGCGCGACAGAACGTCTCCTCGGTGACGATCGGTGGAAAATAGCCCTTGATCTGTTCGCCGGATGGCACGCGATCGCCATCGACCTTCACGTGGGGCTGGAACTCACCGATGACCGCGCGGTTAGCCAGCGTCTTGGCGATATAGGACTGATGCCAGCCGTTCTTTCCCACGAACGCCGGGACACCAGCTTTGTTCAATCGGTTCGCGACCGAGTACATCCCAACCCCGGCGATCGTCTCCTCGAAGATGTTGCGGACGATCTCGACGCGTTTCGGGATCACCTCGTAGGAACTCCGGTCAGCCGAAAGACGAAGCCAGGCCGGGCAGCGTGCCGTCATGGGTTTGCCATCCGCCGCTTTCGAACGCTTGTTCTTCCAAGCGGCCGCGACTCGAAGGCTCTTGGTCTGAGATTCCTCGTGCGCACGGCTCATGATAACGAGCGAGATGATCAGGTCCCCGAGGTCGGTCGTGCGCGCCGGATACAGGCGGCCGTCGGCCAACGTGACCAGATTGATGCCGGCCTGGACGATGCTGAGGAAGAGCGACTGCGCAGTCAGGACCTGCTCCCGGCTGAGCCGATCGAGGGATTCGACGATCAGGAAAGAACCGGTTAATTGTACATATATTTCTGATGATTGGCTCGCCCGGCGCGGGAAAGTCGAGGCTGGCCGCGCGCCTGCCCTCGATCCTGCCGCCGCTGTCGCCGTCGGAGCTGCTGGAAGTCTCGATGATCGCCTCCGTCGCCGGCGAGATCAGGGATGGCGCGCTGACCTCGCAGCGGCCGTTCCGCAGCCCGCATCACTCGGCCAGCATGGCGGCGCTGACCGGCGGCGGCATCCGCGCCAAACCCGGCGAGATTTAGCTGGCGCATCAGGGCGTGCTGTTCCTCGACGAACTGCCGGAGTTCGATCCGCGCGTGCTGGATTCGCTGCGCCAGCCGCTCGAGAACGGCGAGGTCGCGCTCTCCCGCGCCAATCATCGCGTCACCTATCCGGCGCGCTTCATGCTGATCGCGGCCATGAACCCGTGCCGCTGCGGCCATGCCTTCGAGCCCGGCTATTCCTGCAAGCGCGCCCCGGTCGACCGCTGCACCTCGGATTACCAGGCGCGCATCTCGGGGCCGCTGATGGACCGCATCGACCTGCGCATCGAAGTGCCGGCCGTCACCGCGGCCGATTTGATCCTGCCGCCGCCGGCCGAAGGCTCCGCGGAGGTCGCGGCGCGCGTCGCGGCCGCCCGCGATATTCAGTTGACGCGTTACATGGCCGCGGGCCTGCCGCAGATCCGCACCAATGAAAGCGCCGGCAGCGCTCTTGGAAAAGATCGCGCAGCCCGACGCGCAAGGGGCAAAACTCCTGCACGACGCGGCCGAGGCCATGCGGCTGTCGGCGCGCGGCTATCACCGCGTGCTGCGGGTCGCCCGCGCGCTCGCCGACCTCGACGGCACCGAAAAGGTCGGCCGGCTGCATCTGGCCGAGGCCTTGTCGTATCGCGCGCTCGCCGACGATCTCAGGCGTGCGGCGTGAGAAGCATGCCTCTAGCCCATGCGCCTAAAAGCTAAATTCTCCTGTCCGATCAACGCGATTTCTGATTTACAGAAAAAATCTAGACCGCCACCCCAAATCAGTGGCTTCCTGCCAATCGTCCCGCCTCGACAAGAGGGGCGTACGCGTCGTCACGAACGCGAGGCGGGATGCAATGGACGCGGATGGCATCGCAAGACGAGCGGTGCCGGAAGCGGACGGCCAAGGCGTGTGGTCCTGATCTCGCGACTTTTCTTTCGAGGGACAAGGTTTTTGCAACGGCTCGGGCGCACTTCGCGCCGCGAGAACGTGGAGTTGCGTTTGGACAACGTCATTCCGGGATGGCCCGAAGGACCAGACCCGGAATCTCGAGATTCCGGCTTCGATGCGTTGCATCGCCCCGGAATGACGATCGCAAAATGGCTGTTTGAAATTCGAATCGGAATTGGGCTCGCGGGGCCGCCATCGCCCGCGGCGGACACCGCCGCCTGGAAGCCGCCTCGCTTTCGAGTTCCTCTTCACGGTTCATTAACCACGTTTTTATCTGACGACGCGACGTCCGCGTGGCCTCAAGCACTTTGCAAGGTCGTCGCTCCATCGTCGGCGCCGGGCAGGGCGCGCAAGACGGGATCATCGGCATGGGACGGATTTTCCGGATCAAACTGCGCATACGCCGCTTCGCGCGGCGCCATCCATGGCTCATCATCGCGATCCGTTCGCTCACGATCTTCTCGGCGGCTTTCGGCGGCGCCTACGGCTTTATTGCCGGCAGCCGGTCTGAAAATTCGGGCTACGACGCCCACGCCTTTGCCATCGGCGCGAGCTTCCTGTTCGCGGTTGCCTGCCTGGCTCTCGCCACGCTGAGCATCAGGCTGCGCTGGATGCGCAAGAAAATGCGCAAGATCGCACTCCATAACGAAGCGCTGGCCGACCGCAATTGGGAACTGAAGGAAGCCGAGGAGCGCGCCCGCAGCCTGTTCGAATCGCAGGGCGATCTGATCGTGCTGCGCGACGCGCAAGGCTCGATCACCTTCGTCAACGACGCCTATTGTGAGCTTGCCGAGCAGCCGCGCAATGCGCTTATCGGCAGCGATTTTACCTTCACCGTGCTGGAGCAGGGCGATGCCGCGCTCGAGACCAGCGGCACGCGTATCCACGACCAGCAGGTCAAGACCGCGCTCGGGCCGCGATGGATCGCCTGGCGCGAGGGACTTGTTCGTACCGATGCGGGCCAGCCGGCGGAGCTGCAATGCGTGGGCCGCGACGTCACCGACCGCACCGAGACCGAACGCGCGCTTGCCGAGGCGCGCGACCAGGCCGATACCGCCAATCGCGCCAAGTCGCGCTTCCTCGCGATGGCCAGCCACGAAATTCGCACACCGCTCAACGGCATTATCGGCATGAGCTCCTTGCTGCTGGATACCGCACTGACGCCGGAGCAGACGACCTACGTGAAGGCGGTGAAAGCCTCGGGCGATGCCTTGCTGTGCCTGATCGAGGAACTGCTGGATTATTCCAAGATCGAGGCCGGCAAGATCGACCTCGAGCAACGCCCGTTCGCGCTGTCGGCATTGATCGAGGAGATCACCGAATTGCTGGCGCCGCGGGCGCAGGCGCGCCAGCTGGAGATCGCAGCCTATGTGGACGAGCGTTTGCCGGCGCAAGTGATCGGCGACGCGGCGCGGCTGCGTCAGGTGCTGCTCAATCTCGCCGGCAATGCCATCAAGTTCACCTCGACCGGCGGCGTGGCGCTGATCGTCGAGCCCGGGATCTGGCCCAACGAAATCAGCTTTTTGGTCCGCGACACCGGGATCGGCATCGCGCCGGAAGCCCAGGCGCGCATCTTCCGCGAATTCGAGCAGGCCGATGCGCGCATCGGCAGGAATTATGGCGGCACCGGGCTCGGCTTGAGCATCTCGGAACGCATCGTCAAGCGGATGGGCGGCCGCATCGCGCTGGAGAGCAAGCCGGGCGACGGCTCGACCTTTGAAGTGTCGATTCCCTTGCCGGCGTCCGATCCCGATGGCGAACAGAAGGCGGTTGCCGCACCGGATTTGACCGGTCGATCGATCATGCTGGTCGCTGCGCAGAGCATCGAGTCCTCGCTGGTGGCGCGGCGGCTGCAACGCTGGGGCGGCCAGACCTGTCTGGTAACGGACGCTCCGGTCGCGCAGGCGCTGCTGCCGGAGCGCGCCTGGCACGCGGTGCTGATCGATCGCGCCCTCGGCGCCGCCGATGTCGAGCGGCTCGGCGAAGCCGCGCGCGCGCATGCGAGCCACCGCATTGTGATGTTCACGCCGGCCACGCGGCATGAGCTAAAACCCTCCTCCGCCTTCACCGGCTATCTGGTCAAGCCGTTGCGCGCGGCCTCGCTCGCGGCGCGCCTGTCGACAGCCCCGGAAGTCGTTGCGCCCAATCTCGCCGGCGACGCGCTGATCGAGGCGATCGAACCGGCGGACGCGCCGGCGACCGCACCGTCACCCGGTCTTTCGGTGCTGGTTGCGGAAGACAACGAGATCAACGCGCTGTTGATGCGCTCGCTGTTGACCCGGCTCGGGCATCAAGCCGTGATTGCCACCGATGGCGAGGCGGCGCTGGAATCCTGGCTGGCGGCGAAGTCCGCGGGAGCCCCCTACGATCTGGTGCTGATGGATATCCAGATGCCGCAGCTCGACGGTATCGAAGCGACCAAGCAAATCCGCGCCCGCGAAGAGCCGGATCGGCGGACGCCGGTGCTGGCGCTGACCGCAAATACGCTGGTCGAGGACCGCGACGCCTGCTTTGAGGCAGGGATGGACGGTTTTCTGATCAAGCCGCTCAATCGCGAGAAGCTCGCCGAGGCACTTTCAGGCCTTGCCGTCGCGCGGCACATCGCGGCTTGAGGCCAGTTTGTCCCCCGTCATTAGAGCCGCCGCAGCGCCACCGTTTCCACCACGTGATCGGCGCCCTTCTTCAGGATCAAGGTCGCGCGCGGTCGCGTCGGCAGGATGTTGTCCTCGAGGTTGGCGCGGTTGGTCCGCTCCCAGATTGCAAGCGCCGTGGCCTCGGCCTCCTCGTCCGACAATAGCGCATAGCGGTGGAAATAGGACCTGGGATCCTGGAACGCGGTATCCCGCAGGGCGAGGAAGCGGCGGATGAACCATTCGCGCAGCACCGGCTCGTCGGCATCGATGAAGACCGAGAAATCGAAGAAGTCGGAAACCACCGGCACCGCCTTGCCGTCCCGCGGCAGCCGGCCGGTCTGCAGCACGTTGACGCCCTCGACGATCAGAATGTCCGGCCGGTCGATCTCGATCCATTGATTCGGCACGATGTCGTAGGTCAGATGCGAATAAACCGGCGCGCGCACCGGCCGGCGCCCGGCCTTGATGTCGCTCAGGAACGCCAGCAGCATCGGCAGATCATAGCTTTCCGGAAAGCCCTTTTTCTGCATCAGGCCCTGCCGCTCCAGCACGGCCGTGGGAAACAGAAAACCGTCCGTGGTCACCAGATCGACCTTCGGGCGCGGCGACCAACGCGCCAGCAGCGCCTGCAGCACGCGCGCGGTGGTCGATTTGCCGACCGCAACCGAACCCGCAACGCCGATGATATAGGGCACCTTGCGATCCCGGATGCCGAGGAATTGGCGCTGTGCCTGATAGAGCCGGTGGGTCGCATCGACATAGATCGATAGCAATCGGGACAGCGGCAGAAAGATGTCCTCGACCTCTCTCATATCGAGGCGGTCATGCAGCGAACGCAGCCGCTCGAACTCACCCGGCTCCAGCGTCATCGGAGTGTCGTCGCGCAATCGCGCCCACTGCTCGCGCGTGAATATCCGATAGGGATTGTATTGTTGCTCCGGAGCCCGAATATCCATGAACGCCGCCTCTTAGTTATCGCGCTTGCGCGCCGCCTTCTCTTCCAGGCCGGACATCGTCGTGCGCTGCGCCAGCGCGGCCTCGACGTCCTCAAGCCTCACGCCGCGCGACTTCAACAGCACCAGCAGATGAAACAGCAGGTCCGCGCTCTCGGCGATCAGATGATCGCGATCGTTCTCGACCGCGGCGATCACGGTTTCCACCGCTTCCTCGCCAAGCTTCTTGGCGCAGTGCTCCGCGCCCTTGTCGAGCAGTTTCCGCGTATACGACCCCTCTCCTCCCGATGCCGCGCGGGCATCGATGACGGCGGCCAGATCGTGGATCGTGAAACGCGGCATCTACCCAAACTCAACAAAGGCGCCTTCCAGGGCGCCGTTCCAATCCCGGGATGTAGCACTTTTGTGACGGCAAGTCGTCATGGATCAAGCCGCATCGGCAAGCCGGCCCGCACCATGTGGTCCTTGGCTTGACGAATAGTAAATTCGCCGAAGTGGAAGATCGATGCCGCCAGCACCGCGGTGGCGTGACCCTGGCGGATGCCCTCCACCAGATGATCGAGATTGCCGACGCCGCCGGACGCGATAACGGGTACCGGCACGCTGTCGGCAATCGCCTGCGTCACGGCCAAGTCAAATCCCTGCCTTGTGCCGTCGCGATCCATCGAGGTCAGCAGGATTTCGCCGGCGCCGAGCGAGACTACTTCCTGGGCGTATTCGATGGCGTCGATCCCGGTGGAATTGCGTCCGCCATGGGTGAAGATTTCCCAGCGGTCCGATCCCGCGCGTTTGACGCGCTTGGCATCGATCGCGACTACGATGCACTGCTCGCCGAATTTCTCCGCCGCCTCCTTGACGAACTCGCGGCGATTGACGGCGGCGGAGTTGATCGAGACCTTGTCGGCGCCGGAGCGCAGCAGCGTCTTGATATCGTCGATGGTGCGCACGCCGCCGCCGACCGTCAGCGGCATGAAACAGGCCTCCGCCGTGCGGCGGACCACATCCAGCATGATGCCGCGGTTTTCGTGGGTCGCGGTGATGTCGAGGAAGCAAAGCTCGTCGGCGCCGGCTGCGTCATAGGCGATCGCCGCTTCGACGGGATCGCCGGCGTCGCGCAGATCGACGAAATTGACGCCTTTGACAACTCGCCCATCCTTCACGTCGAGACAGGGGATGACCCGCACCTTGAACATTGCCAGCCTCCTAGGCCGCGGCGCACGCGTTGCGGATCAGCGCCAACGCCGCCGACGGATCCAGCCGCCCGTCATACAGCGCGCGGCCCGCGATGGCGCCGGCGAGCTTTTTCGCGCGCGGCGTCAGGAGTGCTTTGACATCGTCGATCGACGCAAGGCCGCCGGACGCGATCACGGGCACCGAAATGCGCTCGGCAAGCGCGATGCTCGCCTCCAGATTGAGGCCTTTCAACAGGCCATCCCGCGCGATGTCGGTGAAAATGATGGCTGCGACGCCGGCATCCTCGAAGCGCTGCGCGATTTCGAGCGCGGTGATTTGCGAGGTCTCGGCCCAGCCTTCGACAGCAACCTTGCCGTCGCGCGCGTCGAGCCCGACCGCGACGCGGCCCGGGAATTTCCTCGCAGCGCCTCTTACAAATTCGGGGTCGCGCACCGCCGCGGTGCCAATGATCACCCGCGTAACGCCCTTGGCGAGCCAGGCCTCCACGGTAGCAAGATCGCGAATGCCACCGCCGAGCTGCAGCGGCATGGTGACCGCCTTGAGCATCGTCTCGACCGCATGCGTATTCATCGGTCGGCCTGCAAAGGCGCCGTCGAGATCGACGACATGCAGATATTCAAAACCCTGCGCGGCAAAGGCGCGCGCCTGCGCCGCTGGATCGAGGTTGAACACGGTCGCGCGCGCCATGTCGCCTTGTTCGAGGCGTACGCACTGGCCGTGCTTCAGGTCGATGGCGGGGAAGAGGATCACGGCTTCCACTTCAAGAAGTTCGAAATCAGGGCCAGTCCGAAACGCTGGCTCTTTTCGGGGTGAAATTGCGTGCCGACAGCGGTGTCCTTGGCCACGATCGCCGTCACGGGGCCGCCGTAATCGGCGCGCGCCAGCACATCCACCTCGTTGGCGACGTTGAGGTGATAGGAGTGCACGAAATAAGCGTGGCGGCCTTTCGGCCCCAGCGGCAAACGTTCGAGCACAGGGTGCTCGCGGACCACATCGAGCGTATTCCAGCCCATGTGAGGGATTTTCAGGTTTTCTTCGCGCGGCGCGATCTTTTCGACGTCGCCCGCGATCCAGTTGAAGCCTTCCGTGGTCACATATTCCTTGCCCCGCGTGGCCATCAATTGCATGCCGACGCAGATTCCGAAAAACGGCCGCGCCTTGGTGCGCACCGCTTCCGTCAGCGCCTCGATCATGCCGTCAAGCGCGTCCAAACCCCTACGGCAATCGGCGAAGGCGCCGACGCCGGGCAGCACGATGCGGTCGGCGCGATAGACCGTTTCGGGATCGCTTGTGACCACGATGCTTTGCGGGTCTTCCAGGCTCCGCGCGGCGCGCTCGAACGCTTTCGCGGCGGAGTGCAGATTGCCCGAGCCGTAATCAATGATGGCAACACTCACCCCGGGCCTCCGGGTTCCGGAAACAGGCCGATGATGCTGCTGCCGGGCAGCGGCGGTGGTTTTGAGAAGGGCTGGCCCGGAACATCGCGCGTCGGCGGCGGGCTGCCGCGATCGACCGCCAACGGATCGTTGCCGGACCCGCGTTGCTTTGCGGTCCAGCGGTCGAAAAAGCGCCGCTCGGCCGCCTCTTCATCGTCGGCCACCACGACGTCGAGCTGACGCCAGTTGCGCCGCGACAGGGTCCAGCGCTGCAGGCTCGCCGCCTCAAATCCCATCAGCAGCGCGATCAAGATGTCGGCGGATACGATCGCCAGGAAACCGGCACCGAGCTTTGCCAGGATGAGATCAAGCCAAACGATTGCAATGATCCATCCGATCAGCGCCAGCCACAGCCAATTCCAGATCAGCCAGAGCGGGCCGAAGACCATCGCCCAGAAATGAAACCCGTCGCGAACGAAGGTGAACTTGTCGGTCGTGCGAACGTTCGCGGCGGTCGCCGAAGGTGCATGAACTGTATAGACCGGCATAATAACTCTCCGCCGACAACAGGAAGTCAGCCGCCGAGCTGACCCTTGGTAGATGGCACCTCGCCCGCAGCGCGCGGATCGATCGCGATCGCCGCCCGCAATGCCCTCGCCAAACCCTTGAAACAGGATTCGGCGATATGGTGGTTATTCTCGCCATATAGGGTCTCGACGTGCAAAGTCACGCCGGCGTTCATGGCAAAGGCGTTGAACCATTCGCGCACCAATTCGGTGTCGAACTGCCCGACCTTGTCGCGCGGAAATTCGACCTTGAACACCAACACCGGCCGTCCCGAAATGTCGATCACCACGCGAGACAGCGTCTCATCCATCGGCATGTGGATCGACGCGTAACGGGTGATGCCGGACATGGTGCCGAGCGCCTGCTTCACCGCTTGGCCGAGCGCGATACCGACATCCTCGGTGGTGTGATGGTGATCGACATGGAGATCGCCATTCGCCTTGACCGTGATGTCGATACGGGAATGCCGGGCCAACAGATCGAGCATATGGTCGAAGAAGCCGATGCCGGTCGAAACATGGGCCACGCCGGATCCCTCGAGGTTCACCGTCACCTCGATGTCGGTCTCCTTGGTCTTGCGCTTGATGGTGGCGCTGCGCATGAAACTGCCTTCCTTGACCGACCCTTCACCTGCCCCCGGGCCGAAAGCGCGGCCCTTTTAACAGGCCGATGCCGCCTTCGCTACTGCGGGATGACGCTGCCGGCGTTTAACTTTGACCGATGGAGAGCCAATTCGCGCGTTCTTCGTTTGGACGCGTTTTTCTTTGCGCGAACCGGTGCCCACCCCCGATCAGGTCCGGGGTAGGCTTTCGCTTGAAAAGGCTCTGGTTGTAACCCCGCCCGCAAGCCCCTAAATCTGACCGGCATCGAGGTATTTCATGCAGCCACCACAGAACGATCTGCCGGTCTGGCATGGCACCACCATTTTGACCGTCCGCAAGGGTGGGAAGGTGGTGATCGGCGGCGACGGACAGGTCTCGATCGGCCAGACCGTGATCAAAGCCAACGCCAAAAAGGTCCGCAAACTCGGCAAGGGGGACGTCATCGGCGGCTTCGCCGGCGCCACCGCTGATGCCTTTACGCTTTTCGAGCGGCTGGAAAGCAAGCTCGAGCAATATCCGGGTCAACTGACCCGCGCCGCCGTCGAACTTGCCAAGGACTGGCGCACCGACCGCTATCTGCGACGGCTGGAGGCGATGATGATCGTCGCCGACAAGGAGGTGTCGCTGGTCCTGACCGGCACCGGCGACGTGTTGGAGCCGGAAGCCGGCGTGATGGCGATCGGCTCCGGCGGCAATTATGCGCTGGCCGCGGCGCGCGCGCTGATCGACTCGGACAAGGACGCCGAGACCATCGTGCGCCGCGCGCTCGATATCGCCGCCGACATCTGCGTCTATACCAACCGCAACGTGACCATCGAGACGCTGCAGGCCGGCTGATCGATGGCGTATGCCTTTCGGCCGATGACGTCTGGCGATCTTGCGATGGTCCAGCGTTGGCTGGAGACACCCGAGGTCGTGCGCTGGTGGGGGCAGCCGGATGAACAATACCAGCTGGTCAGCGGCGATCTCGACCATCCCGACATGGATCAGTTCATTGTCGGCCTTGACGGCCATCCGTTCGGCTACATCCAGTGCTACGCGCTCAGCACCTGGAACGCCAGCCTCGGCGCGCATCCGCCCAAGACGCGAGGCATCGACCAGTTCATCGGTATATCGGACATGATCGGCCGCGGCCATGGCTCGGGCTTCATCCGGAAATTCGTCGATGATTTGCTGAAGTCGGGAACGCCGCGTGTCGTGACCGATCCTGATCCCGACAATAGCCGCGCGATCCGCGCCTATGAGAAAGCGGGATTTGAAAAAGGCCGCATGGTTGATACGCCTGACGGCCCGGCACTATTGATGGCGCGCGACCCATGACGCTCGAGCATGACGCCGCCGCGGCACCCGCCGCCCTTTCGACGTGGCGATGGGCGCTGATCGCCCTCTGCCTGCTCGCGCTGCAGGCTTCGATGCTGTTTGCGATGGGGCGGCTGCCGATCTGCGCCTGCGGCTATGTGAAGTTTTGGCACGGCGTGGTGCAAAGCTCGGAAAACTCACAGCACATCACCGACTGGTACACCTTCTCCCATCTGATCCACGGCTTCCTGTTTTACGGTGCAACCTGGCTGTTGTTTTCGCGGCTGCCCTGGCCTGCCCGGCTGATCATCGCGATGATGGTCGAAAAGTCGAAAATTCCAACTGGATCATCGAGCGATACCGGACCGCCACGATGTCGCTGGATTATTTTGGCGACAGTATCGTCAATTCGGTCTCTGACACGCTCGCCATGGTCGTGGGCTTCCTGCTGGCACGAACGCTCCCCGCGGCGTTGACGGTGGCGCTTGCGATCGCTTTCGAGGTACTGGTCGGACTTCACATTCGCGACAATCTGACGCTCAACATCATCATGCTGATCTATCCGTTCGACGCGATCCGGCACTGGCAGGCGGCCTGCCTATTATTTGATGGTCATTAACGCGGCTTGTCCTCGCCGCCCTGAAATCCTAATTAAGCCAGATGACAGACTTCTCCCCCCGTGAAATCGTCTCCGAGCTCGACCGTTTCATCGTCGGCCAGGCCGATGCCAAGCGCGCGGTCTCCATCGCGCTGCGCAACCGCTGGCGCCGCCTGCAGCTTTCCGACAGCTTGCGCGAGGAGGTGCTGCCCAAAAATATCCTGATGATCGGGCCGACCGGCGTCGGCAAGACCGAGATCGCACGGCGGCTCGCGAAACTTGCGGGCGCGCCGTTCATCAAGGTCGAGGCCACCAAATTCACCGAGGTCGGGTACGTTGGCCGCGACGTCGAGCAGATCATCCGCGACCTCGTCGAAGTGGCCATCGCACAAGTACGCGAACGCAAGCGCAAGGACGTGCAGGCCCGCGCCCAGCTCGCCGCCGAGGACCGTGTCCTTGATGCGCTGGTCGGCGCCAATTCCAGCACTGCGACCCGCAATTCGTTCCGCAAGAAATTACGCGGCGGCGAACTCAACGACAAGGAAATCGAGATCGAGACGCAATCGTCAGGCGGAATGCCCTTGTTCGAGATTCCGGGCATGCCGGGCGCCCAGATGGGCGCTATCTCGATCGGCGATATCTTTGGCAAGATGGGCGGCCGCACCAAGACCCGCCGCCTGACGGTGGCGAGTTCGCACGAGATCCTGGTCAACGAGGAATCCGATAAGCTCCTGGACAACGATCAGCTGGTGCAGGAATCGATCGGCGCGGTCGAGAACAATGGCATCGTGTTCCTCGACGAGATCGACAAGATCTGCGTGCGCGACGGTCGCGTCGGCGGCGATGTCTCGCGCGAGGGCGTGCAGCGCGACCTGCTGCCGCTGATCGAAGGCACCACCGTCTCGACCAAGCACGGCGCGGTCAAGACCGATCATATCCTGTTCATCGCATCCGGCGCGTTTCACATCGCCAAGCCGTCGGACCTGTTGCCGGAATTGCAGGGCCGCCTGCCGATCCAAGTCGAGCTGCAGGCGCTGACGCGCGACGACATGCGCCGCATCCTGACCGAGCCCGAGGCATCGCTGATCAAGCAATATGTTGCGCTGATGCAAACCGAAGGGGTGACGCTCGAGGTCACCGACGGCGCCATCGATGCGCTGGCGGACGTCGCGGTCGCGGTCAATTCGACCGTGGAGAATATCGGCGCGCGGCGCTTGCAGACGGTGATGGAGCGCGTGCTGGACGAGATTTCATTCTCCGCGCCCGATCGCAACGGCGAGACCGTCAAGGTCGATGCCGAGTATGTGCAGAAGCACGTCGGCGACCTCGCCAAGAACGCCGATCTGAGCCGGTTCATCCTTTAAAATTGGTTCGTGCTGCCCCGCACGCGTTGCGCCTCGCTCGCCCATGGGATAGTCCAGCCCTGATTTCGCTGCCGTTTTCGGGGGCTCGATGGATTTGCATGGGCGGAAAAACCCTTGGCGATGGATGCTGGCCGTCAACGTCGCCGTCTTCGCCGGGGTCTTCCTGCACAAGATCACGCTGCCGCCGTACGTCCCCTATATCCATCTATTGGTCGACTATCATTTCGGCTTTACCAAGCGCGCGCTGATCGGCGCGATCGTCTCGCTGTTTTCTTCAAGGGTGCCGGTATGGCTGGTGTTCGCGCTCGGCGGCGCGACGTGGCTGATCACGCTCGGCCTGTTCGTCCAACTGTTCCGGCGAACCTTCGGCCTTGATGACGAGCACATGCCGCTGTTGATATTCACAGCGGGTTCGCCGTTCTTTTTTAAAAACTTCATGCACACGCTCGGTCATTTCGACATCTATGGCTGTTCGCTTGCGGTCTGCCTGTTGCTGCTGCCGGCGCGTTCGATCGCCTTTGTGCTGCTCGCAGCGCTGTTCTCCGTGATCCTGGTTCTGATCCACCACATCCATCTCTTGATGTATGTGCCGACCATCGTCGTCATTGTGGTGCTCAGGCATTATCTCGTCCAGGGCGCGAATCGGCTAAACCTCAGCGGCGGCGTCGCCGCCGCGGCGGCCGTCGGAGCGTTGTTTGTCGCCGCGCAGTTCTACGGATCGATGCCGGTACCCGAGGCCCAATTCGTGAACTATCTGCAGAGCCGGATGGCAGATCCATCGCGCAGCAATCTCTTGAGCTTCAGCTATATCTGGTACCAGCCGCTGGCGAAGGAACTCCGGGATACCTGGATGCGCATGCCGTCGAACCTGCTGGGCATTCCGATGTTCGCATTGCTGATCTTCTTGCATGCGCCGCTCTGGAAATATTTTGCCGGGCTGATCCGGTCACTCGCCGTTGATTGGCATCGGCGCGTCGTGATATCGGCGCTAACCGCGGTAAGCCTGGGCTATTTCGTGATGTTCGTGATCGTGTTCGATTATTCGCGGTGGATCTCGAACTGGGCGGTCTGCATGTTCCTGATCATGCACGCGGTGAAAACCTTGCCTGCCTCGCAAACCGTGCCGCCGATATCAGGGGATGATCGCAAGACCACGGTCCTCGGCTGGGTCGTCACCTTGATCCCGCGCGTCGGGATCGTGCGGCCATTTTGACCGAGGCTTACAGTTTCGACCGCCGGATGCGAACATACAGCGCGCCCTCGCCGCCATGGCCGATATGGGCTTCTTCAAATCCGACCACGAGCGAACGAAACTCAGGCAGAGCAAGCCATTGCGGCACCTGACGGCGCAGCACGCCGCGCTCGGACTCCGAAGCGCCCACCTTGCCCTTGCCGGTAATGACAAGCACGAAGGTCAATCCGTCGCCATGGGCGCGCTGCAGGAATCCGAACAGTGCGCGATGCGCGCGTACTTGCGTCATGCCGTGCAGATCGAGCCGTGCATCGATTTCCATACGTCCGCGGGAAAGTTTTGAGCGCTCCCGGCGTCCGAGCGGCGCTAGCGACGGCGTGGCCGGCTTTGGCGGGCTTGCCGTCTGAACCGATACGCGTGGCTTCGCCGCTGAGGCAGGCCTGGCGGCCGCCGGCACCTCCGCTGAGGCTTCGATAGGGTGTGCCTTCGCCGCGCAGAGTTTCTTTCGCAACGGTTTGACCTGTTTGGCGACGCTTTCCCAAAGCACGCGCTCTTCCTCGCTCAAACTGCGCTTGCGGCGCGGCTGCGACGGCTGATCGGCGATCGGCTCGGAAGGCGGATGTCTCATCGGCCGCGCCAGCGATAGCGAGTGCGACGGTGGCGGTAGTCGTCGTCACCGCCCGGTTGGATGTTCGGCCGTGCCTCCGGCAGCGGCACCGGCTGCGTCACTTGTACTTGAGCCGTCGGGGTTTGCACGACCGGCGTTGCGGGCTTGGCCGCCGCGTTGTCTTTGGGCGCATCCTTCGCCGGCGCCGCCGAAGCTGCCGACGGTTTCGTGAGCGTCTGCTGATCCTTCAGCGGATCGACCTGCGGAAACAGTTTCGCGATCTTTTCCGAGGGTCGCGCATCCGGCACCGGCATCTTGCGGCCACGCGGCAATGGATCGAGGCTCTTCGGCACCAGCATGACGAAGCGCATATTGTGCCGAAGCCGGCCGGACACTTTGCCCGCGTCCGCGCCGGCACCGAAATAGAGATCGGCGCGCGCCGGACCCGTTATCGCCGAGCCGGTGTCCTGCGCAATCATCAGCCGCTGAAACGGCGTCTTCGACTTCTCCAACTCGATCGGCAACTCGCCGGCGATGAAAAACGGCGTACCATAAGCATGCAGCGCCTTGTCGACGGCGATCGACCGGCCCGGCGTCAACGGCACGCCCTGCGCGCCTACCGCCTCATCCTTGTCGGAGAGCTGCACCTGGCGAAAGAACACATAGGCGCGGTTCTGCCGGCGCAATTCCTTGGCGCCATCGGGATTTTGATCCATCCACTCCCTGATCCTGTGCATCGACATCTCCTCTTTCGGGATGATGCCGCGGTCGATCAGGATGCGGCCAACCGCCGTATAGGGATAGCCATTATGCGCGTCGTAATTGATGCGCAGCGTCGTGCCGTCCTCGAGGTGAACTCGCGCCGAACCCTGGATCTGTGCGAACAATAAATCAGTCTGGTCCTTGAGCCAGCAAATCTCAAGCCCGCGGCCGGCGATCGCGCCGTCCTCGATCTCGCCGCGATCATAGTAAGGTACGAGCTTGCGGCGGCCGATCTTGCGGAACACCTGCCCCTTGTTCGGCAGGTCCGGCGAGTCTTGCGTGAAGCCGCGAACGAACAGATTCGAGGGACGGCGATAGACCGGCACATTGTAGACGTCGGTTTGGGTGCGCGATCCTTCGAGGATTGGCTCGTAATAGCCGGTGACGAAGCCGGCATCTTCGCCGAGCCGCGAGATTTGCAGCGGAATGAAATGCTCCTCGAAGAAGGCGCGTGCCTTGGCGCCATCGGAGATATCCGCGAGCCTTGCCGCGCGGCACGGCTCGCGCAGCGAAACCCCCAAAGCCTTGGGAGTTGAGGCCTTTGGAGTTGCAGCAGGCAGCGCGTGTTGCGCCGCGATCGGCTTGCAGCTCGCGCGAAACGTCCGGTAGGCCGCGAGATGATCGTCGTTGCTCCAGCCGGCGACGTCGGCCCACGCCAGCGGGATATATTGGCTGCCGCTGATCTCGAGCGGCAAGGCGAGACTGGGATATGGAATGGGGCGGGAATCGGTGAGGTGATGGCGGGCGGTGCGCGCGCCGTACACGGCGAGCGGGGCCAACGACAATGCAACGGCGATCGCACCAAACGCCGCGGCATGTCGCCTGAAACGGACCGGGCTAGTGGGCGCTTCCCGTGCCAACCAGCTTCCAGTTTGGATCGCGCGAGGTCGTGTCGCGGGCAAATGTCCAGACATCGGTGATATCGGCGACCTTGTCCGGATTGCCGTCGACAATGGTGCCGGCCTTGTCGCGGGTGACCGAGATCATCTGCGACACGAAACGAACGGTAAGCTGCGCCGAGCGATCGCGTGTTTCCGCGCCCACCAGCTCGGCCTTGTCGATCGAAACGAAGCGCGTTTCGGTCTTCTGCTCGTGCCTCTCGCGGTCCCTGATGACGGCCTCGAAGCTTTCATAGACCTCCGACGACAACAGATCGCGCAAGGCCCGGCGATCGCCATTGGCGAACGCGAGCACGATCATTTCGTAGGCGCCGCGTGCACCGCTCAGGAAATGGCGGGGATCAAACGAGGAATCCTGCGCGGCGATGGCATCAAGCCCCTGCGCCAGCGGCGTGCCCGGCTCGGTCAAGCCCTTCCAGCGATCGGGCGGCGGCGCCACGTCGGCGGCCGGTGCCAGTGGCGCGTGGTCGATCACCTTTCCCGGTATCGGAACGACGTTATTGTCCTGCGCGCCCTGCACCGCGTTGCGCGCCGTGCGGTCGAACGGCGGCCGTTCGCTGCCGGTGCGCTGTCCGAGGACACTGCGCAGGCGCAGGAAGATGAAGACTGCCAGCGCCAGGAAGATGATAGTATAAATATCCACGTCGTTTTCGCTTTCTGGTCTCTGCCGGCAACGGCTCTGGCGATAGAGCGTTCCTTGATCTTAGGGGAACGGCAGAGATTGCATCATCGATATACGCCCCGCTCGATGTAAGCACGAAATCTTGCCCGGCCAATGGCGCGTTTAAGCGCAGGCGAATTGTAGCGCGTTTTGGGCCCGAGAGGAAACCTGTTCCTGCCTGGAAATCACGCATATTCAATCGTTTAACGTGTCCATTCCTTGGCGGTTTGCCCGCCACCATCAACTCTTTGCCCGGCACCGGACCTGGACGGCCGAAGGGCCACTGTCGTCCTTGTGGAACGAGGCGGGCCTATGATAGCCACTCGCCCGGCGACGGCATTTTTGCCAATCCAAGCAAATTTCGACACAAAACCGGGCCTACGCTCGCTGCAGGAGATTATTTCATGACCAATGGCAACGGCACTCCTCCCGAGGCAGCCCCTCCTCCCCAGTTGAACGTGCTGGCGCAATACACCAAGGACCTGTCATTCGAAAATCCGAATGCCCCTGGCTCGCTCGCGCCGCAACCGCAGCCCCCTCAGATCAATATCCAGATCAATGTCGGCGCCAATAATATCGCCGAGAACGAATACGAAGTGACGCTTTCGGTCGAGGGCAAGGCCGAAAATGCCGGTAAGCTGATGTTCAGCTTCGACCTCGCCTATGCCGGCGTTTTCCGCATCGTGAACGTGCCCAAGGAAAACCTGCACCCGCTGATCATGATCGAATGTCCACGGCTGTTGTTTCCGTTCGCGCGCGAAATCATCGCCACTTCGGTGCGCGACGGCGGGTTTCCGCCGTTGATGCTGGATCCGGTCGACTTCGTCGGTCTCTATCGCCAGAACATGGAACGGCAGGCTGCCGCGGCGCAGGCTTCCGGCGCGAAACCGAGCTAGCCATTTGGGGCGTGATCCAATCCGACCTGGCTTCGCCCGCCGGGTCGGGACCACGCCGTCGGAACCAGAAACTCGTTCCAGATCGGCTTTTCGCCCAGCGTGGCGATGAAGGCCCGGTGGGCCTCGCGATCGGCATCCGTGATCCGCGGCGCCAGCGGCAGCGGGCGCTGGCGCCGCGGCATTTCGCCCGATGCGCCAATGCGTATCTCGCGGGTCTCGGCCGCCAGGATCAGTTGCGACTGCCGGGCTCCGATCAGGTCGATGTAGACTTCGGCCAGAAGCTCGGCGTCGAGCAGCGCGCCGTGCTTGGTACGGCGGGAATTGTCGATCGCATAGCGCGAGCAGAGGTCGTCGAGCCGGTTCGAAACACCGGGATGCTTGCGGCGCGCCAACAGCAGCGTGTCGACCAACCGCTCGCGGGGGATCGCCGGCCGCTTGATGCGATCAAGCTCGGCGTTGATGAAGCTGATGTCGAACGAGGCGTTGTGGATCACCAGCGGCGCGTCGGCGAGGAACTCGAGGAATTCGTCGACCACCTCGGAAAATAGCGGCTTGCTCGCCAGGAACTCGGTGGAAAGCCCGTGCACCGCGAACGCTTCGGCCGGCATGTCGCGCTCGGGGTTGATATGGCGGTGAAAGCTCTGCCCGGTCGGCATCCGGTTGAAAATCTCGACGCAACCGATCTCGACGAGCCGGTCGCCGCGCAACGGATCAAGCCCAGTGGTTTCAGTATCGAGAACGATTTCGCGCATGAATGCTAACACCGACGGACGGCGAATCAGGGCCGCCGCCGTGGCATCTTAGCAACCTCGCGCAGAATGTCCCGGATCTGGGCCCGCACCGGATCGAGCCCGTGCGATGTATCCACCACGAAATCCGCGCGTTCGCGCTTTTCGGCATCGGGCAGTTGCCGCGCCAGGATGGCATCGAGCTTTTCGCCGGTCATATTGTGGCGCGCGAGAATGCGCTCGCGCTGAACCGCCGGCGAGGTCGTCACCACCACCACCGCATCTACCCGCTTCTCGCCGCCGGTTTCAAACAGCAAGGGTACGTCGACCACCGCGACGGGCGCGTCGGACCGCTCGGCGTCATCGAGGAATTCCTGGTGATGGGCGCGCAGCATCGGATGCACGATCTGCTCTAGCTGCTTCATCGCCACCGGATCGCGCACCACGCGCGCCGAGAGCTTGTTGCGATCGACCTTGCCGCCGACGGTGGTGCCCGGAAAGGCGGCCTCAATGGCGGCCGCCGCTTCGCCCTGATAGATTTTGTGGACGGTAGCGTCCGCATCGTAAACCGGGACGCCGGCTTCCGCGAAAAGTTTTGCGGTGGTGGATTTCCCCATCCCGATCGAGCCGGTCAATCCCAGGATCAGCATTTTACGATCGCCAATTTTGCAATGGCTCATACCGCCAGGAGCTTTGCGCTGCGCAGAAAGGCGAGCAACGGCAATAGCGGCAGGCCGAGAATGGTGAAATGGTCGCCTTCAATGCGCTCGAACAGATGCACGCCCAGTCCTTCAAGCTGATAGGCGCCGACGCTTGACGTAACCGCCTCCCCTGCCCAGTCCAGATAGGCCTCAATTTCCACCTCGGTGAGCGGTCGCACCGTCATCCGCGCGAGCGCGACATGCACGAACACTATCTCGCCGCCGTGAGCCACGGCAACGGCGGAATTCAGCTCGTGGGTACGGCCGGCGAGCCCGCGCAACTGTTCTGCGGCTTCTGCGCGGCCTGAGGGCTTGTTGAAAAGGCGCTGGCCCAGCGCCAGCGTCTGATCGGCGCCGACGACGTATCGATCAGGCTTTTGTATCGAGACGGCAACAGCTTTTGCGCGCGCCAACAGCAAGGCGATGTCGGCGGGCGCCGACAGGCCGGCCGACTGCTGAGTGGCCCGCTCATCGATATCAGCAGGAATGGCTTCAACGTCGATGCCGGCATTCGCGAGCAGCAGTTGCCGCGCGCGGCTTTGCGACGCCAAGACCAAACGTTGGTTTCCCTGCCAGACAGTCATCGGCGAAAAAATCATTCCGCGAGCCGGTGCCGCTGCCGGTCGGTGTACAGTTTGAGCACCGCGGCCGCGGTTTCTTCGATCGATCGCCGCGTCACATCGAGCTGCGCCCAATTGAATTTTGCACTCAGCCGTCTTGCGAAAGCAACTTCATCGGCAACAGCCTGCTTGTCGATATACTCATCATTGCCGGAACCCGCGCCCATGCTGAGCAACCGGTTTTGCCGCACCTGGATCAACCGCTCCGGCGCGGCGTGCAGGCTCACCACCAGCGGCTTTGTCAGGTTCTCGAGCTGATGCGGAAGCGGGATCCCCGGCACCAGCGGCACATTGGCGGTGCGGATGCCGCGGTTGGCGAGATAGATCGAGGTCGGCGTCTTCGATGTGCGGGACACCCCGACCAACACCACATCGGCCTCCTCCAGGCCTTCGACATGCTGGCCGTCATCATGCATCATGGTGTAGTTCAGCGCGTCGATGCGCTTGAAATATTCCGCATTCAGCACGTGCTGCGCGCCGACACGCCCGGTCGTCGCGGCCCCGAGATAGGCTTCGAACAACTGCATCACCGGGCCGATGATCGACAGGCTCGGAATGTTGATCTCCTTACATTTGTCCTCCAGCCGGACAACCAGATCCTTCTCGAGCAAGGTGAACAGCACGATTCCGGGCGCTTCTTCGATTTCATTCAACACGCGGTCAAGCTGCTTCTGGCTGCGCACCAGCGGATAGACATGTTCCACCGGCGTGACTTTGGCGTATTGCGCGGCTACCGCGCGTGCCACCGTGATCAGGGTTTCACCGGTCGAATCGGAAACCAGATGAAGGTGAAAGTAATTGCCTGATGTGGGCACTTGAAGCCTGTATGTCCTGTGAATCCCTGTGGAGCTCGGTGATGAGAATCAAAGGCCGTTTGGCGGATCAGGGATAAGCCGGCCTTTTCTTCACACCCCCTCACCAACGGAAAAGTTTGCGGGGTCGAGGCAATGATACTGAGGTTATGTGGACT
The DNA here is from genome assembly GCA_963769365.1 of uncultured Alphaproteobacteria bacterium. Lineage (GTDB taxonomy): Bacteria > Pseudomonadota > Alphaproteobacteria > Rhizobiales > Xanthobacteraceae > Bradyrhizobium. The sequence continues at coordinate 244,679 of CAVYLU010000006.1, forward strand.
TGTCTCTCCATAACCTGCGCACGGAACGATGCAAGCAGCTGATTAAGGTGGTGTTATCGGGTTGGCTGGTTATCGCCGAAGAGTTGTTGAACGATGTGAATAAGCCGCCGACATCGTCGGGATGGTTTTGCGCGAGTGCAATCCACCGCTACTTAAACTCAAACCTTTAGATTCTTAATTTAGTTTTAGGGAAGGCTTGCTTGCGGATAGATCCCAGCGCAAATCGATGACCGGCGTCGGTGATGCGAGTAGCACGGCGCTCGAGGGGTTGGACGGATGTACGAATGGATCAAGGCGCTGCATATCATCGCCGTCATCTCGTGGATGGCGGGCATGCTCTATCTGCCGCGGTTGTTCGTCTATCATTGCGGAACAGAAGCGGGGTCGAAGCAATCCGAAACGTTCAAGGTGATGGAACGCCGGCTGCTCAGGGTAATCATCAATCCCGCGATGATCGTGACGTGGGTCGCCGGACTTTATCTCGCATGGAGCGGGCATTGGTTTTCGTCCGGCTGGCTGTATGGAAAGCTTGTGCTCGTAATCATCTTGTCGGGTGTCCACGGTCTTTTTTCCCGCTGCGTGAAGGATTTCGCTGCCGACCGGAATACGCGGAGCGAGAAATTCTATCGAATTATCAATGAGGTGCCGACGGTGCTGATGATTTTGATCGTGATCCTGGTAGTGGTGAAGCCTTTCTGATTGTGATTAAAGCCTAAATCTCGGACGTCAGGCCCGCTTGCGAACGGTCGAGTGATTTTCTATATTGGTGGAATCCCACCCAACGCAGGCGGATGTGGCTGCGTTCCGGTTTCCTTCAGAGGTGAACCGGCCGCCGCATCAGGTTTGAAGCCTCTCCGGCGCTTTCCTCGCTTAGACCTGCGGACCTTTTCCTGATTCGCGTCCGCTTTTCCTAAAGCCACCTCGCACCCCTTCCCTACCAGTTATTCCACAGGACCACCCCAATGCGGGAAATGAAACTCCAAGACCTCAAATCTCAAACGCCGGCGGAGCTCGTTGCATTCGCCGAAGAGAAAGGGGTCGAAAACGCCAGCACCATGCGCAAGCAGGAGCTGATGTTCGCTATTCTCAAGCAACTCGCGATCCAGGAGATCGACATTATCGGCGAGGGCGTTGTCGAAGTTCTCTCCGACGGTTTCGGATTCTTGCGCTCGCCGGACGCCAATTATCTGCCGGGACCTGACGACATCTACGTCTCGCCCTCGCAGATACGCCGCTTCGGGCTTCGCACCGGCGATACCATCGAAGGCCACATTCGCAGTCCGAAGGAAGGCGAACGCTACTTCGCGCTGCTGAAAGTCAACACGCTGAATTTCGAGGACCCGGAAAAGGCCAAGCACAAGGTCAATTTCGACAATTTGACACCGCTGTTTCCGGATCAGCGCTTCCGGCTGGAAATCGACGACCCGACCAGAAAGGACCTATCTGCAAGGGTTATCGACATCGTCGCGCCAATCGGTAAGGGCCAGCGCGCCCTGATCGTGGCCCCGCCGCGCACCGGCAAAACCGTGCTGATGCAGAACATCGCGCACTCGATCACCGCCAATCACCCCGAATGCTATCTGATCGTGCTTCTGATCGACGAACGGCCGGAAGAAGTCACCGACATGCAGCGCTCGGTGAAAGGTGAGGTGGTTTCCTCGACCTTCGACGAGCCCGCGGTGCGTCACGTTCAGGTCGCCGAGATGGTGATCGAGAAGGCCAAGCGCCTGGTCGAGCACGGCCGCGACGTCGTGATCTTGCTGGACTCGATCACGCGGCTCGGCCGCGCCTATAACACCGTGGTGCCGTCATCCGGCAAAGTGCTGACCGGCGGTGTCGACGCCAACGCGTTGCAACGGCCGAAACAATTCTTCGGCGCCGCGCGTAACATCGAGGAGGGCGGTTCACTCACCATCATCGCGACCGCGCTGGTCGATACCGGCAGCCGAATGGACGAAGTCATCTTCGAAGAATTCAAGGGCACCGGTAACTCGGAACTCATTCTCGACCGCAAGGTTTCCGACAAGCGCACCTTCCCGGCGATTGACATCTCGCGGTCGGGTACGCGCAAGGAAGAGCTGATCACCGATCCGCAAGTGCTGAAGAAAATGTATGTGCTGCGCCGGATCCTTAATCCGATGGGCACCATGGATGCGATCGACTTCCTGCTCGACAAGCTGCGCAATACCAAGAACAACTCGGAGTTCTTCGAGTCGATGAATACCTAAGTCGTCTTGGTTGGATTTGTGGGAAGGGCGCTCTCGTCGAATCGAGAGCGCCCTTCTTCGTTTCCGAGTTCAAGGTTGCGTCGCCGGCCACGCCCATAGACGGTTATATTGCACTGCAACATCAACTCTGTTGGACCGGCGGAGCTCGCGCGAATCGCGTTGCCTTCGAAAAAGCTCCGGCCCAAATAGGCGATGCATCCTAAAGACCAGACCATCTTCGCGCTGTCTTCGGGGCGGGCGCCGAGCGCGATTGCCGTTGTGCGGGTATCGGGACCCCAGGCCGGCGCGGCGCTCACTTTGCTCGCGGGCAAAATGGCTGGTCCACGACGGGCAACGCGGGTGTTGTTGCGCGATGCGAATCGGCAGCCAATCGATGACGCGATCGTTCTTTGGTTTCCGGCGCCTTCGAGCGCGACCGGGGAAGACGTCGCCGAGTTTCATATCCATGGCGGGCAGGCGGTGCTTGCGGCGCTGTTCGCGTCGCTGTCGGCGATGGAGAATGTGCGTGCCGCAGAACCTGGCGAGTTCACCCGCCGCGCCTTTGAGAACGGAAAACTCGATCTCACCGAGGCCGAAGGTCTCGACGATCTGATTCATGCCGACACCGATCGTCAACGCCGCCAGGCACTGCGCCAACTGAAGGGACTGCTCGGCGATCGGGTCCGCGATTGGCGCGCGCAGATCATCGAAGCCTCCGCCTTGATTGAAGCCGGCATCGATTTCTCCGACGAGGGCGATGTGCCGACCGAGCTGATCGCGCCGGCGCTCGCCAAGATCGAAACGCTGCTTGGCGAAATCCAGAAGGTGCTTGCCGGGCAGGGCCGCAGTGAACGGCTCCGCGAGGGACTGCTGATTGCGATCGCGGGTCCACCGAACGTCGGCAAGTCGACGCTGATGAATCAACTGGCGCGCCGCGACGTCGCGATCGTCTCGCCGCATGCCGGCACGACGCGTGACATCATTGAGGTGGCGCTCGATCTCGACGGCTATCCCGTGACGGTGATCGACACCGCGGGCGTACGCGAGACCAAGGACCCCGTGGAGCTGGAAGGGGTGCGGCGGGCGAGGGTACGCGCGGCGGAGGCCGATCTCGTGTTGTGGCTGAGCGATGCGGAGCACGACAAGACCATCGTGGGGGAGGGCCCTGCGCCGATCTGGCTCGTGCGCAACAAGATCGATCTCGACCAGGTCGGGTCGGGCACAGCGACGCAGTCGCGTGGCGGGAAGGAAGGGCTGGGCGAGCCGACGTTCGCGATTTCGGCGAGCCGCGGCGATGGGATCCCGGAGCTGATTTCAGGCCTGGTCGGATTCGCCCAGGAGTTTTTCGGAGCCACCGAAAGCGGGTTCATCAGCCAAATCCGGCAACGCGAATTGCTGCAGCAGACGGCCGCTTCGTTGCAGCGCTGCGTAGCCGTCATCGGACAGGGAGAAGAACTTGCCGCCGAAGATTTGCGGGCGGCCGCCTATTCACTGGGACGTCTGCTGGGCCGGGTTGATGTTGAGGATATCCTGGATGCGGTCTTCCGCGAATTCTGTATCGGAAAATAGCGCTGGTGGTTCGTTCAACCGATGACGGACTGGTTAACGTTTATGGTTAACGTCTGTTTCACGTGAAACGGATCGGGCGGGTGGCGGGAAATCCGATGTTTCACGTGAAACGTCTTCCTGCCTTTGCCGTCCCGCGATAGAAGTCGCGGCCATGATCAAGGATCAGGAATCATTCGACGTCATCGTCATCGGCGGCGGCCACGCCGGCTGCGAGGCCGCGGGCGCCGCGGCGCGCATCGGCGCCCGGACGGCGCTGGTGACCCATCGGTTTGCGACCGTCGGGGTGATGTCCTGCAATCCCGCGATCGGGGGTCTCGGCAAGGGCCATTTGGTTCGTGAGGTCGATGCGCTGGATGGCTTGATGGGCCGGGTCGCGGACGTCGCCGGCATCCAATTCCGCGTGCTCAATCGCCGCAAGGGACCGGCGGTGCGTGGCCCTCGTGCCCAGGCCGATCGCAAGCTCTACGCGGCAGCGATGCAGGCGGCGATATCCGGGACCGCCAATCTCAGCGTGGTCGAGGGTGAGGCGGATGAGCTGGTGGTCTCGAACGGCCGCGTCACGGGCATTCGCTTGCGTGACGGCCGGCAGATGCGGGCAGGGGCGGTCGTCATCACGACCGGCACCTTCCTGCGCGGGCTGATTCATCTCGGCGAAAAGAACTGGCCCGCTGGCCGAGTTCGGCGAGGCGCCGGCGCTCGGACTTTCAAGGTCGTTCGAACGCGCGGGCTTCGCGCTCGGGCGGCTGAAGACCGGGACGCCACCGCGGCTCGACGGCACCACGATCGACTGGTCGGCGGCCGAGATGCAGCCCGGCGACGATCCGCCGGAGCCGTTCTCGGTCCTGACCGATCGCATCACGACGCCGCAAATCCAGTGCGGCATCACGCGCACCACGTCTGCCACTCATGACGTGATCCGGGCCAATGTGCATCGCTCCCCAATGTATTCCGGGCAGATCAAAAGCACCGGGCCGCGTTATTGTCCGTCGATCGAGGACAAGATCGTCCGGTTCGGCGACCGCGACGGCCACCAGATTTTTTTGGAGCCGGAAGGGCTCGACGACACCACAGTGTATCCCAACGGCATATCGACCTCGTTGCCAGAAGAAGTGCAGCTCGCGATCCTCCCAACCATTCCCGGCCTTGCGCGGGTCAAAATGGTTCGGCCCGGCTACGCCATCGAATACGATCACGTCGATCCGCGCGAACTCGATCCAACGCTAGAGACCAAGCGGGTGCCGGGGCTATTCCTGGCCGGACAGATCAACGGCACCACCGGATATGAGGAAGCCGCGGCCCAAGGGCTCGTGGCCGGTCTCAATGCGGCATTGGCGGCGAGCGGAGCGGCGCCGGTGGTATTCGATCGCGCTGACGGCTATCTCGGCGTGATGATTGACGACCTCGTCACCCGCGGGATCACCGAGCCGTATCGGATGTTCACCTCGCGCGCCGAATACCGGCTGACCCTTCGGGCGGATAACGCCGACCAGCGTCTGACCGACAAAGGCATCGCGCTGGGCTGCGTCGGAAGCGCGCGGTCGCGGCGTCACCGCGCCAAGATGGCGGCGCTCGATGCGGCCAGGTCGCTTTCGAAGTCGCTCACGATCACGCCGAATGAGGCCGCGAAGTACGGGCTCTCGCTCAACCGGGATGGCCATCGCCGCTCGGCATTCGAGTTGTTGGCCTATCCCGAGGTCGGCTGGGGTGAGGTCACCGACATATGGCCGGCGCTGTCGGCCGTTGACTTAAACGTTGCAACCCATCTGGAGATCGACGCCAAATACGATGTCTATCTGAAACGCCAGACAGCGGATGTGGATGCTTTCCGGCGTGACGAGGGATTGATCCTTGCCGATGTCGATTACGCCGACGTGCCCGGGCTTTCCAACGAGGCGCGTTCAAGGCTCGAGGCCGCGCGGCCACGAACGGTGGGGCAGGCGGGACGCCTCGACGGATTGACTCCGGCGGCGCTGGGAATTTTGGCGGCCTATCTGCGCAGGGAAGCGCGACGCAAGACTTCGAAGGCGACCGCCTAAAACGTTTCACGTGAAACAGTGGTTGAGCTACAGGCGCTGCCGTCATTGCGAGGAGCGAAGCGAACGAAGCAATCCAGAATCGTCGGATGCTCTGGATTGCTTCGTGGAGTCTGCCATCTCTGCGTGAGCGCTATTGCGCTCGTCGGGCGCGCACTGGCGCGACCAGTTGGCGCGCTATGACGGTTGTTTGCGTCCTGCTCAATCATACTCTGGTGAGTCCCTCGGGGCGACCAAGGCCATCCAACGCATGCCCAAACTAACCGAGCAGACCGCATCTCCTGTGCTCGCTTCCGACAGAGCGGCGGCGCTGGCGCTGACTCCTGTTTCACGTGAAACAGAGGCGCGGCTGGATCGCTATGTCAGCCTCCTTCTGCAGTGGCAGGCGAAAACGAATCTGGTCGCGCCCTCCACGCTTCCAAAACTGTGGACGCGGCATGTCTCCAATTCGCTCCAGCTCCTGGCTTTCGCTCCAGGCGCAAAAGTCTGGGCTGACCTCGGCAGCGGCGGCGGCTTTCCAGGCGTGGTACTGGCTTGCGCATTGGCGGAGACGCCAGGCGCCATGGTCTATCTGGTCGAGCGCAATGCCAAGAAGGCCGCCTTCCTGCGCGAGACGCTCCGCGTTACCGGGGCCCCAGGGGTCGTGCATCTCGCCGAGATCGGAGATACTGTGGATAGAATCACAGGACCGGTCGATTGCGTCACCGCCCGCGCGCTGGCTCCGCTACATCAGCTCGTAGGCTTCGCGGAACCGCTGGTCCGGAGAGGTGCGAAAGCGTTACTTCTCAAGGGCCAAGATGTAGAGGCCGAATTGACCGAGACCACCAAATATTGGAATATCCAACCGAAACTTCATTCCAGCCGGAGTGGCGGACAAGGCTGGATCGTTGAGCTCGACCACATCGAGCGGCGCCATCGATCCGCGACAGCAGCAAAAAGCGACTGCGCATGAGCGTAATTGATCAAATTTATCAAGAGGATAGGTCTCCCAAGCCGGCCGGCCATCCGCGTATCCTGGCGCTCGCCAATCAGAAGGGCGGTGTTGGCAAGACCACGACCGCGATCAATCTGGGCACCGCGCTGGCCGCGATCGGCGAGCGCGTCCTGATTGTCGACCTCGACCCGCAAGGCAATGCGTCCACCGGTCTTGGCATCGATCGCCGCAGCCGCAACTGCTCGACCTATGACGTCCTGATCGGGGAGGCGCAGCTGCGTGAGTCGGTGGTGCCGACCGCGGTGCCGCGGCTGCATATCGCGACGTCGACCATGGACCTCTCCGGTCTTGAGCTCGAACTTGGAACGACGCCCGGCCGCGCCTTCCGTCTGCGCGACGCCATCGCGGCGCTGAACAACAACGTCACGCCCGAATCCGATTACACCTACGTGCTGATCGACTGCCCGCCCTCGCTCAACCTTCTCACCGTCAACGCGATGGCGGCGTCGGATGCGATCCTGGTGCCGCTGCAGTGCGAGTTCTTCGCGCTTGAGGGCCTGTCACAACTGCTGCAGACGGTCGAGCAGGTGCGCACCACGCTCAATCCCAATCTGTCGATTCACGGCATCGTGCTGACCATGTTCGACTCGCGCAACAATCTGTCGAACCAGGTCGTGGCCGATGTCCGGCAGTTCATGGGGGCCAAGGTCTACAACACCATGATCCCGCGAAACGTGCGCATCTCCGAGGCGCCGTCCTATGGCAAGCCGGTGCTGGTCTACGATCTGAAATGCGTCGGCAGCGAAGCGTATCTGAAACTCGCGACGGAGGTGATCCAGCGCGAGCGCGAGCTGCGGACGCACTGATCCACGACGCCGCCCCAGGGCTTCGAACGAACAATAACAACATCCAATCCGGAGTGGTGCCAAGTGAATCCAAGGGAGTTGGCGATGGCCGACGAAGCGCGTTCGCGACTGGGCCGCGGTCTTGCAAGTCTGATCGGCGATATCGGCGGTGAGGCCGCGCATGTCGACCGGCCGCGCGCGCAGCGCAAGGTGCCGATCGAGTTCCTAAGGCCCAATCCGCGCAATCCGCGCCGCGCCTTTTCCGATACCGAGCTCGGTGAGCTTGCCGAATTCGATCAGGCAGCACGGCGTGATCCAGCCGATCGTGGTACGGCCGGTGAAGGGCACGCAGGACCGCTTCGAGATCATCGCCGGCGAGCGCCGCTGGCGCGCCTCGCAGGCCGCCGGCCTGCACGAGGTGCCGATCGTCCCCGTGGATGTCAGTGATAGCGACGCGCTCGAATTCGCGATCATCGAGAACGTGCAGCGCGAAGACCTCAATGCGATGGAGGAGGCGCAGGGCTATCACGCGCTGGCCGGCGAGTTCAAACGCAGCCAGGAAGATATTGCCAAGATCGTCGGCAAGAGCCGCAGCCATGTCGCCAACATGATGCGGCTAACCAAGCTGCCGGCCGAGGTGCAGGCCTATATCGCCGCCGGCCGGTTGTCGGCGGGTCATGCCCGGGCGCTGATCGGGGTGCCGGATCCGCTGGCCGCCGCCAAGCGCATCGTCGAGCAGGGCCTCAACGTGCGTCAGGCCGAGGCGCTGGCCCATGTCGAGGGAGTGCCCGAGCGCAAGCCGCAGAAGGTGCGCGGCGGCAAGACCAAGGACGCCGATACGGCGGCGCTGGAGAAGCGGGTCAGCGACGCGCTGGGGCTCAAGGTCAGCGTCCATCACCGCGACCCCGGCGGCACCGTCCAGATCAGCTACCGCAACCTCGAGCAGCTCGACGAGGTCATGCGCAGATTGGCGCGGGGAGGGGGCAGATAGCCCGCCCGCAAACTACCCCCGCCGTTTTGCATTCGCCGCGATCGACAGCAGCGCGCGCTGCGCGATGGCGGCGGCAATCGCCGGCTGTTTACGCATGTCGAGCGCGGCGGCGGCGAGCAGATCGATGATCAAGGCCAGCCGGGCGGCGGTAAGATTGCGCAGCGCGGTTTCGACCGCCGACTTTCGCGAAAAATGCAAACGCGGGAACCCGCCCTCGAGGAGGGTCGGGACCGGCGTTCCCTCGGCAACCGCCAGCGCCGATTTATGCAGCCAGGCCGCCTGGCGCTGCGCGGCCGAGATGATGACGCCGGGATAGGTGCCGGCCACCATGGCCTTGGCGAATTCGCTCTCGACCAGGTCGGGCTTGCCGGCAAACGCACCATCCACGATCGGATCGAGTTTCAACTCGGAGGCGTCCGCAACCACGGCCATCACATCGTCGAGCGTCACCTCGCCGCTGCCATGGGCGTAAAGGGTGAGCTTGCGAAGCTCGTTGCGCGAGGCCTGGCGGTCGCCGCCCAAGAGCGCCATCAGCGTTGCGCGCGCATCCGGCGCGATGTGCAGATTCGCGATCCGCAGCTCATCGTCGATCAATTTCGAAAGCTCGCGGTCGCCGTCGGGATAGCAGGCGATCGCGACCGCGGTCTTGGCGCGCTCGCAGGCCTTGCGCAGCGGCAATTCCGGCCGCAGCTCGCCGGCTTCGATGACGATGCGGCAATCCTTGAGGGGTAAATCGGCGAGCGTATCAACTCCGCCAGCAAAACTGCGCGAGCCGGCCCGGACGCGGATGGCGCGGCGGCCGCCGAACAGCGGCACCGTCATCGCCTCATCTACCAGCCGCGACGGCTCGGCGGACAATTCGTCACCGTCGAGTTTCACCAGCGAGAAGGGATCGTTGGGATCATCGACCGCGGACGCCAGCAGCGCATCGGCGCGCTCGCGCACCAGACCGGCGTCGGGACCATAGAGCAGGATGATCGGACGGCCCGGATCAGGCCGGGCGAGAAAGGCGTCGATGTCCTTTCCACGCAGCGCGACCAAGATCAGGTGCCGGCGACGAAGAACGACGCCAGCCTGGTCTGGATCCTTTCCGCGATTTCCTGGGCGGCGCGATCCTCGGCGTCGCGTAAGGCGCGGGAGCGGGCGAAGCGCTGGTAGGAACCGGGCATGTCGAAGGACACGCGCGAGAACGTCGTGCCGGTCATCACCGATTTGTCGGTCGCGATCTCGACCAGGTTGTATTGTGCGTCGATGCCGTAGGTCTCGCTGGTCGGCAGCGCGGTGGTCGGACTGATCATCAGCGACGAACGGCTGGTATTGAAGCGTAGCACCAGCTTATAGAGCGGCGGCGCGCCGGTGGCGTTGCCGTAGAGCTTGAACGCCAGTGCGTTACGAATTTCTACCCCGATCCGGGCATCTCGCGACGCGTTGGGTTTGTCCACCGGCGGCAGATCGACCGTCAACAGCTTGTCCCGCAGGCCGGGTGTTCCATCGGCATGCTCGGCATACATGGGCTGGAAACAGCCGGCTGTCAGCGCCGCCAAGGCGGCCGCGGCAACCAACCGGACGGCGATGCGGATGCTAGCCAACGACATTCACGATTCTCATGGGAACAACGATCACCTTGCGGACAGTCTTGCCGCCGAGAGCCAATTTTACCGCATCGAGGGCCAAAACGGCAGCCTCAATTTCGGAGTTCTGCGCATCCCTGGCCACCGTGACATCCCCGCGTTTCTTGCCGTTGACCTGGACCACCAGCGTTACCGTGTCTTCAACCAGCAAATCGCGTTCGATTTGGGGCCAATCGGCTTCCGAAATCAGTCCCGGTTGGCCTAGCATCGCCCAGCACTCCTCGGCCAGATGCGGCATCATGGGCGCGCACAGTTGAACCAGGATGATCACAGCCTCCCGGACGGCCCAGGCCAGGCCCGGCGCCGGTTCCTTGCGCGCCAGCACCTCGCCCAGCGCATTCGAAAATTCCCGGATATAGGCGAGGCAGACATTGAAATGCAGCCGCTCGATACCGGAGGAGACTTTGTCCAGCGCGCCATGAGCCGCCTTGCGGAGTGCGAGCGCGTCGGAACCGAAGGACGTTGGCCGCGCCGCTGGCGCTGACCGGGCGATATCGGTTAACTCATTGACCAGCCGCCATAGCCGCTGCACGAAACGCGAGGCGCCCTGTACCCGCTCGTCACTCCAGATCACGTCGCGGTCGGGCGGGGAGTCCGACAGCATGAACCAGCGCGCGACGTCGGCACCGTAGGTCGCGATGATATCGTCGGGGTCGACCGTGTTGCGCTTGGATTTCGACATCTTTTCGATCGGGCCGATTGCGACTTCTTCGCCGGTCTCGATCAGGAACGCGCGGCGGTCATTGGCGCCAGTCTCGATCCTCACTTCCGCCGGCGTAACGTAACTGCCGTCGGCCTTTTGATAGGTCTCGTGCACCACCATGCCCTGGGTGAACATGCCGGTGAACGGTTCCTTCAAGTCGATATGACCGGTCGCCTTCATCGCGCGGATGAAGAAGCGGCTATAGAGCAGATGCAGGATCGCGTGCTCCACGCCGCCGATATATTGGTCGACCGGCATCATCCGGTTGACGACGCTAGGCGTGGTTGGGGACTGATCGTTCCAGGGATCGGTGAAGCGCGCGAAGTACCAGGACGAATCCACAAAGGTGTCCATGGTGTCGGTTTCGCGGCTAGCCTTACCCCGGCATTTCGGGCAAATGACGTGCTTCCAGGTCGGGTGATGGTCGAGCGCGTTGCCGGGCCTGTCGAAGGTCGCATCTTCCGGCAGCGTCACCGGCAAGTCGGCGTCGGGCACCGGCACCACGCCGCATTTTTCGCAATGGATCACCGGGATCGGACAGCCCCAATAGCGTTGTCGCGAGATACCCCAGTCGCGAAGGCGGAAGTTCACCTGACGCTCGCCAACCGGCACGTTGCCGCGGAGTTCGCCTTCCAGCCGTTTCGCCACCTCTTGCTTGGCTTGCTCGATGGTCATGCCGTCGAGGAAGCGCGAATTGATCATGTTGCCGTCGCCGTCATAGGCGGTGTCGGTGATGACGAAGGTTTTCGGATCGACGTCCGGTGGGCATACCACCGGCGTATTGCCGAGGCCGTATTTGTTGACGAAATCGAGGTCGCGCTGGTCGTGCGCGGGGCAGCCGAAGATCGCCCCGGTGCCGTATTCCATCAGCACGAAGTTCGCGACATAGACCGGCAGCTTCCAGTTCGGATCGAACGGATGGATTGCCTTGACGCCGGTGTCGAGGCCGAGTTTTTCCGCGGTGTCGATTATTTCCTGCGCGGTGCCGTGACGCTTCGCTTCCGCGATGAACGCTGCGAGCGCGGGGTTTTTCGCAGCCGCAGCCTGCGCCAGCGGATGATCCGGCGCGATCGCCATGAATTTGGCGCCGAACAGCGTGTCATGACGCGTCGTGAAAATCCTGAGTTCGGTTTCGCCGGCGGGCGTTGTCGCGGGATCCAGCGCGAAGCGGACCAGCAGGCCTTCGGACCGGCCGATCCAATTGCGCTGCATCAGCCGCACCTTGTCCGGCCAGCGGTCGAGCGTATCGAGCGCGTCCAAAAGCTCCTGCGAGTATTTGGTGATCTTGAAGACCCACTGGTTCATCTCGCGCTGCTCGACCACGGCGCCGGAGCGCCAGCCGCGGCCGTCGATCACCTGCTCGTTGGCAAGCACGGTCATGTCGACCGGATCCCAATTGATCTTGCGCTTTTCACGCTCGGCGAGACCGGCACGCAGAAAATCCAGAAACATCTTCTGCTGATGCTTGTAATAAGAGGGATCGCAGGTCGCGAACTCTCTGCTCCAGTCGAGCGAAAGCCCGATCGACCGCAACTGCTTCTTCATAGCCGCGATGTTGTCGTAGGTCCACGCTTTCGGCGCCACCTTGCGCTCGATGGCGGCGTTCTCCGCCGGCAGCCCGAACGCGTCCCAGCCCATCGGGTGCAGCACGTTAAAACCCTTGGCGCGCATGTAGCGCGCAAGCACGTCGCCGAGCGTGTAGTTGCGGACGTGTCCGATATGGATGCGCCCGGACGGATAGGGGAACATTTCGAGCACGTAATATTTCGGGCGCTGATCGTCGTTCTTGGAGGCGAAAATCGCCTTTTTGTCCCACTGGCGTTGCCAGCGCGGCTCGGATTCGCGGGCGTTGTAGCGTTCGGAGGTCATGGAATCGCAGCGGTTTTCGCGGATTTGGCGGTCTAAAGGACGGCGGACTAGGCCATAAAAGCGGTTGTTGGGTCAACGGGTTGGAGGATGGCAGCCGCCCTTTGCCGCCATGCCCGTGGCTCTACGGGGTTGCCCGGTTGAGGCGAGGTTAAGATTTCCGTGGGAGATTGCCTTCCAAACGAGCGCGTAGTCTCTCCACAGAAAGCTATCTCAAGCCGTGACGGTCGCCGCATTCGAGGAGCTTGATTTCGAGTACGCGACCTCCGTCGCGGAAAAGGCGATGCGGCTGATGGCCGAGCAGCGCGTGCCGCCGACGCCCAACAATTTCCAAGTCTGGTTCAAATACTGCCTCGGCGCGTCTTCCGAACTCAAGCGCACGATCGATATCCTGATCGGCAACAAGCGAAAGTTCGACACCGCCACCAATCACGACCTGTTCACGACCTACGCCGGATCGCAAGTCGTTCCCGAGGACGCCGCCCTCAACAACGCATCACAGCAGCTCCATTCGGTGATGTCGTCCGCCAAGCAGTTCCTGACGACCGCCATTGCCGACAATCGCACGCAAATGCAGGCCATCAGCGATGTCGCCGATCGGACCGAGGCCGGCCTCGATCCGAGGCCGCTGGTCGAGAGTTTGATGAGCGAACTGGCGAAGGCAGCGGCGCGCGCGGCCAAGCTGGAGGCGAGTTTCGGCGAGAAAACCCGCGAGCTGGATACGATCCGCGACTCGCTGAACAAATCGGAGGAGCGGGCCAAGACCGACACGCTGACGGGTTTGCCGAACCGCTGGGCGCTCGAGGAGTTCTTTCGCCGCGCCCAGATGGCGGCGATGGAAAACGGGGAAGCGCTCAGCATTCTCCTGATCGACATCGATCACTTCAAGCGGTTCAACGACAATTTCGGCCATGGGGTCGGCGACCAGGTGCTGCGGCTGGTGGCAAAGGCCCTGCGCGAACGTGTCAGGGACGTCGACCTGCCGGCGCGATATGGCGGGGAAGAGCTGATCGCCGTTCTCCCGGGCGCCGATCTCGCTGTCAGCACGACGGTCGCCGAGCGCATTCGCCGCTCGATCTCGGAATGTCAGATCACCCGCCGCTCGACCGGCGAGATTCTTCCGGGCATTACGGTTTCGATCGGGATCGCACAGTTTCAGTTCGGCGAGACCATGGCCGACTTGATCGATCGTTGCGACCGCGCGCTCTACCTTGCCAAGAAGACGGGGCGCAACCGGGTCGTGAGCGAGAACGAACTGAATCAAGAGTTGGCGAGTTAGCTCGCCATCGCGATCTCGCCGTCGGCGTCCTTGATCCGCACGGAACCATGCTCGACCACGGTGTTGCGGCCGCGATGCTTGGCTGCGTAGAGCGCCGCATCCGCCGCTTCGATCAGATCGCCCGGCCGCAACCCCTCGTTCGGGCGGGCGCATGCCACGCCGATACTGACCGTGACTTGCTGATGGCTGGAGGTCGCATGCGGCATGGCAAGATCGCGAACCGCCGCGCGGACGATCTCGCCGATCTCGACCGCACGGCTCGAGGCAGTATTCGGCAGCAGCAGGCAAAACTCCTCACCGCCATAGCGGCCGGCAAAGCCCATGGTCTCGGCGGCAATTCCGGACAGCGTTTCGCCGAGCCGCGAGAGACAGGCGTCGCCTTCGGGATGGCCATAGCTGTCATTGTAGAGCTTGAAATGGTCGACGTCGATCATCAGCAGCGACAGTTCGCTGTCATATTGCTGGGCCTTCATCCATTCGAAATCGAGCCGGCTCTGGAAGCCGCGGCGGTTGGCGAGACCGGAAAGCATGTCGACCGACGCGATCACGGTTAGATGATCGTTGCTCGCGACCAGTTCGCGCTCGCGCTGGCCGAGCTGCGCCGCCATCGCGTTCAGAGCACGCGCCAATGGTGCGAATTCAGCCGGAAGCCGGCCTCGCGGTGCGCGCGCCGACCAGTCGCCCTGGCCGAAGCGTTTCGCCGTCGCCGCCATCATCTCGATTGGCGCGATAATGAGCTTCTCCGCGGCGATCAAAGCGCCGAGCAGCACGAACAGGCAGACGAATCCGAGTTGCAGATAAGCGGAATGAATGTCGCGGTTGATCGCGGCAGTCACCTTGGCTTCGTCGATGCTGACGATCAGGCGGGATTTGGTCTCTGCGATGCGTGCAATCACCGTGCGCCTCGATCCGTCGGCGGCGACGAACGAAAGCGATCCTGGCGGCTCCTGCGAACCGATCGCCTTTTCAGCAATGGCTGACAATAGCGGCACGGTATCGAGCGCCCGGCCGATCAAGCTGGCCTGATCCTCGGGCGCCGCCATCACCGTACCGGCGCTGTCGACCAGCACGGCGGAAATGCCCGGCCTGCCGCCGAGATTGCCCATCAGCTTCGACATCCAGTCGAGATTGATGCCCGCGAGAATGACGAAATCGCTGTCGCCATCGATCGCGGCCACCGGATAGGCCGACATCATGATCGGCTGGCTGTTGGATTTGGCGAGCAGAAAGTCGCTGAAGACAAGGCTACGGGTCTGCCGTGCCTTCTTGAGATAGGCGCGGTCGCTGAGATCGAGACCGACCAGTGCGTTGGTTGTCGCGCATTGAACGCGGTCGTCTTTGCCGACAATCAGCAGATTGCGTATCCAGGGCAGATTGGCCGGCAGGCTGGCGCGCAGGAGGTCGCAGCTGCGGCTGACGCCGCCGGCCGAGGCACGGATATAGGCGGCCGATTTCAGCACGGTCTCGACCGAGGAGATGACTTCACGTTGCGCCTCGGCGCTCTGTTTCGCCAGACCCGCGAATTCCGCGGAAGCGAGCACGAGCTGCTTGGAACGGGCGTCCTCGAGCGAACGGGCGCGTTCGAACATCAAGGGCGCCACCAGAATTAGCGCCAGCAACGCCAGCCGCGCGCGGACTCCGAGAAGCTGCTTGAGTTTCGCTGTCTTGCGGCTGAGACTGACGCTGGACATCCCTGTTTCCCTATCCCCGTACCAAGGTTATAGGGAAGGATTCAAAAAGCCTTTCCCGAACTGGGTAAAATTAGAACTACTCCTGTAAATCCGCGATCATCAGATGACATGAAGTCCGAAAATCCAACGATCGTAACCGCACGTTCACCAAGCGCGCTCGCCACGGCGGAGCAGGAGATCGCGCGCGCCTGCAAGCAGGCGCGCCGCGATCGCGCGTCGGTCGAGTTGATTGCAGTGTCCAAAACCTTCGGGGCCGAGGCGATCGCACCTATTATCGAGGCCGGACAGCGCGTTTTCGGGGAAAATCGCGTGCAGGAAGCCAAAGCCAAGTGGCCGCCGTTAATGTCGGCCCATCCCGGGATCGCGCTGCATCTGATCGGGCCGCTGCAATCCAACAAGGCGAAGGAGGCCGTTGCGCTGTTCGACGCCATCCATTCGGTCGACCGGGCGAGCATTGGCCAAGCCTTAGCCAAGGAAATCGAAGCTCAGAAAAAGCGGCCCGAATTGTTCGTTCAGATCAATACCGGCGAGGAGCCGCAAAAGGCGGGCATTGCACCCGGCGAGGCCGACGACTTCATCAAAAGCTGCCGCGAAACCTACGGCCTGATCGTTTCCGGCCTGATGTGCATTCCGCCGGTCGATGAGGCACCGGCGCCGCATTTCGCGCTCACCGCAAAAATCGCCGCGCGTAACGGACTGCAGAATCTGTCGATGGGCATGAGTGCTGACTTCGCGATCGCCATTCAACTCGGCGCCACCCACGTGCGCATCGGCTCGGCGATTTTCGGGGCGCGTGCGGCAATCCTCAGCGCTTCGATACGCGATAAGTCGACGTGATGTGCGCACAAGGCTCGGCCTCGCCGTCCGACGTGAGCCAACACTCCAGATAATGCAGCCGGCCGCCACGTCGGACGATGCGAGCCTCGGCGATCAGGTCGGCCGCGCGCGCAGGCCTGAGAAAGGTAATGTTGAGGTTGGCCATCACTGGAATAACGCCGGCGCCCATCGCCGCCATGACGCAGCAATACATCGCGGTGTCGGCGAACCCCATCACCATGGGGCCTGAAAACACTTGGCCGCTGCCGTCCTGCCAAGGCTCTGCCCCCGTGAATTTCCGATCGTAGGGCAGCCGCAGTCGAATAGAATTCCGGCCAACCTGCTCCACTGTCTCGCCGTGATGATCGATCGGGGGCAAGTTTGTGGTGATCATGTTCTCCGCTTCCTTCGCGGAGAGCGCGGGCGCGATCTCATCCAACTTGACCTGATCGTTCATTGTCTCGTCTCCGGATCCTGGCCGCAATTGCGGCGGAACACTCGCGCGGGCCAAATACCGCGCGTACCACGAATCCCCGCCTAGTTGAACGCCACCGATACCTTGCCGAGCGAGCCGAAATCGGCTGCGACCAGATCGCCCGATTGAATGGGCAGTGGCGGATGACAGGTTCCGGTCGTCACCACCTCGCCCGCCCTTAGCGTCAGCCCGAGCTGACGCAATTCGTTGGCGCACCACGCGAGCGCAACTCTGGGATCGCCGAGCACGTTCCTGCCGTGACCGACGAATCGTTTGCCGCGCATGGTGATGACGGGCCTTTCCTCTATCAGGTCAAGTTCACGCCAGCTTGATCTCGCGGGCGCCCCGAGCACGAACAGATGCGCGCAGGCATTGTCGGCGATGATCTGGGCTGCGCCGGCTGTGACGAAATCCGCAAATCTTGAATCCGGGATTTCGATCGCCGGATGCAGCGCGGCGACGGCATCGAGCACCTCGGGCACGCCATACGGCGACGCACGCGGCGGCAAATCCGCTTTCATGCGGAAGGCAAATTCAGGCTCGGCGACGCGCATCTCGTTTCCCGTCATCGAGGCCGTGCCGCCATCGGGGATGACCGTTTCTGACAGGATGCGTCCGGCCATCGGACCATCGACATTGATGTGCTTCTGTCCGGCCTCGCTGGTAGCCGCGATTTTCCAGCCGAACAGCTTTCCCCCCGAAGTGCGTTCGATCTCGGCCTGGATCGCGTAGCCCTCGGCGCGGTCCCGCGGACGGAACGAGGCATCGAGACCATCAAGCTTGGTGCCGGCGCGCCAATGATCGTTCAGGGTGTTTGACGCGGCCGCTATTTGATTTCTGTCGAGCATTTCAGGCGCCTCGCACGCTTCATCCAATCACGATCCGGGTGTCCGGCCCCAGCCGTTGCAGCAAATGCAGCATCGCCGATTTCGTCATCGACACGCAGCCGGCCGTCGGCCCAAAATTGTCGCGCGCCAAATGCAGGAACACTGCGCTGCCGCGCCCGGCGACGCGCGGACTAGAGTTGTGATCGATCTCGACGATGAAATCATAGAGGTGATCCTCGCGGCGCAAGCGGTCGCCGCCGCGATCGCGATCCAGCCGCACTGGCCTGTTGTAGTGTCTGTCGCTTGGATCCTCACACCAGGCATCCTCAGCAGCGATGGCGCGGACCGGCAGCAAGGTGCGCGGTTGCGGGTGGCGGTCGGCGCGCCACCATAATTTGCGCGGGTAGAATGTGCCCGTTGGTGTCCCGCCATCGCCCTCGCGTTTGTTGGCCCGGATGCCGCTGCGTCCCAGCGCGACCGGGACAGTGCGCCCGCCCGCCGTCAGCCAGCCCCGGCGAGGATTGCCGGCGGCGGCGCGAATCGTGATCGCGGAAAGCGGCCGGCCGCGCGAAGTTTTTTCATAAGTAATTGGAATAAAGCGTCTTTTCATATAATCCTTGATTTAGCCAACGGCCCTGGCGGCCGCCTTTTGCTCATTACAGGACATTCATCTAAACACCTGGAAATTCTGGAGTAGAGTACGTTGCGGCTTGAGAATCGCTAACAGCCCATTACCTCAAGCCGAATCGACACTGGACGACCCCGACGTTGCCAAGCTTGGCTCCAGCCGCTTCCGCTGGCATCCGTCGCCCCAAGAGGATTGTACCTATGGCCAATGCCCGCAAGATCCTGATCGTAGATGACGATACCGATCTGCGCGATACGTTGGTGGAGCAATTGTCGCTGCACGACGAGTTCGAGGCCTCAGCGGTCGATACCGGCGCCAAGGGCGCCAGTGCTGCCAAGGCGAATTCCCCCGATCTCGTGCTGATGGATGTCGGATTGCCGGATACCGACGGCCGCGAAGTCGTTCGCTCTCTGCGCAAGGGCGGTTTCAAGGCCCCGATCATTATGCTGACCGGGCACGACACCGATTCAGACACCATCCTGGGCCTCGAATCCGGCGCCAATGACTACGTCGCCAAGCCATTTCGATTTGCGGTGCTGCTGGCGCGCATCCGGGCCCAGCTTCGCCAGCACGAAGCCAGCGAAGACGCGGTGTTTTCGGTTGGACCCTATAGCTTCCGCCCCGGCTCCAAGATGCTGACCGGTGCCAACGCGCGCAAGGTGCGGCTGACCGAGAAGGAAACCGCGATTCTGCGCTTCCTTTACCGCGCGGGCCAGATGCCGGTGTCGCGCGAGACGCTGCTGCAGGAAGTGTGGGGCTACAATTCGGGCGTCACCACGCACACTCTGGAAACCCATATCTACCGGCTGCGCCAGAAGATCGAGAAAGACGCCGCCAATCCCGAGATCCTGGTGACGGAAGCCGGTGGCTACAAGCTGGTGCCGTGATACGATTTTTCAATTAGCGATTAGAAGCAATTTGTTTTTCTCGATCACTGGTTCTGAATGTCGATCGAAGATGATGTGGCGCTGTTGGAGCGCGTCCCGACACTGCGACTGTTAGGTACGGATGCGCTACGCATGCTGGCGATCGGTTCCGAGCAGCGCGTAGTTGCGCGCGGCGCGGTGCTGTTCAGCGCGGGTGATGAAGCGGACGCGGGATTTGTTGTTCAGCGCGGCGCGTTCCGGATCGAGAATAGCGCCGGCGCCGAGACTATCGCGGGTCCCGATGCGTTGATCGGTGAGCTTGCCCTGATCGTGCCGATGCAGCGGCCATCGAGTGCGATCGCGCTGGAGCAATCCTCGGTCATTCGGGTCGCGCGCAGCCTGTTTCAGCGCGTCCTGGAAAGCGATCCCGCCGCCGCGCGAAGGCTGCGCGACGCCTTCGCCAGCCGCTCCAGCCAGATCGCCAGCGACATCTTGATGGCGGGCGCCAAGCTCAGCACCTGAACCCGATCACACCTCGAGCGTCACCGTCACCGGCACGTGGTCTGACGGCCGGTCCCAGCCGCGCGCGTCGCGCAAGATCCGGAAATCGCTGACGGCATCTTTCAGTGCGCGCGACACCCAGATGTGATCGAACCGCCGGCCGCGATCGCCGACGGTCCAGTCGGCGGCACGATAGCTCCACCACGTATAGACCTTCTCTGAAAGCGGGATCCGCATCCGTGCGACGTCACACCACTCGCCACGGGCCTGTGCCGCCAGAAGCTTTTCGCATTCGATCGGGGTATGCGAGACTACCTTCAACAATTGCTTGTGCGACCACACGTCGTTCTCGTGCGGCGCCACATTGAGATCGCCGACCAGGACGTGCCGATCCTCGCCGCGCGGATGCAGCGGCTCGCAGGCCTTCATCTCGTCGAGAAATTGCAGCTTGTGCTCGAATTTCGCGTTCAGCGCGGGATCGGGAATGTCGCCGCCGGCGGGAACGTAGAAATTATGTACGACCAGCGGCTTTGCGAGCTGTGCCTTCTCGCCGAACGCGACCGAGATATGGCGCGAATCGATCTTGTCGCAGAAGGTGCGGATGTCCGTGGTCTCGAACGGCAGCTTCGAGATCACCGCGACGCCGTGATAGCCCTTCTGCCCGTTCAGCGCGACGTGCTCGTAGCCGAGGCGCTTGAAACGCTTCAAGGGAAACGCGTCGTCGATGCATTTGGTCTCCTGCAGGCAGAGCACATCGGGCCTTGCCGCCTTGATGAATTTGGCGACGAGGTTGATGCGCAGGCGTACCGAATTGATATTCCAGGTGGTTAAGGAAAGACGCATGAGGAACGTACTAGCTAGAGCGGGATGAGATTAGGTTGGTGGCTGCGAGATGGGCCGCTTTTTCTCGTGCCCCGGACGCGGCGCGGTAGCGGTGCGCTGCTGGGCCGGCGCCTTCTTTACTTTGCATGGGGTTGTTTTTCGCAATTTTGGGTCCCGGCTCAGCGGTGCAGCGCCCGCCGCGTCCGGGACACGAGACCGTTAATGCTTCGCGCTGCGACGAGGCAATTCAACTCCAAGCCATCATGCTCTAGCACGGATCGCGGGGCTGTCTTCCCCTCTCCAACAGGCGAGAGGCAGGCAAGCAGTCTCGATCATGACGCATCCTGGGGCCGGCGCCCCCGCCGCCATTCTTCACGGATGCCGTCGTCTGCTTCCGCCACCAATGCTCTCACGGCCAACGCCTCAAACGCCTCGCGCTCCAGCAATTGCGAGAGCGCCCATACTGCAGCGCCGCGGACCAACGGGCTAGCATCGCCAAGCAGCCGCCCCGCCTCTCCAGCCAAAGCCGCGTCATCGGAGTTGCCGATCGCGATCAGCACGTTGCGGATAAAGCGGTCGCGGCCGATGCGCTTGACCGGCGATTTCGAAAACAAGGCGCGAAACGCCGCGTCATCGAGCCGGGCAAGTTCGGCAAGTCGAGGTGCGCGCAATTCCTCGCGGGCGGCAAGCTTCGTTTCGCGCCCCATTTGCGCGAACTTGTTCCAGGGACACACCGCGAGGCAATCATCGCAGCCATAGATGCGGTTGCCGATCGCGGTGCGGAATTCGTGCGGGATTACGCCCTTGTTCTCGATCGTGAGATAGGAGATGCAGCGCCGTGCATCGAGCTTGTAGGGAGCCGGGAATGCAGCCGTCGGGCAGATATCGAGGCACGCCTGGCATGAGCCGCAATGGTCGACATCGGCCTCCTCGCGGGGCAGGTCGAGCGTGGTGAAGATTGCGCCCAAAAACAGCCATGAGCCGAATTCGCGCGAGACGAGATTGGTGTGCTTGCCCTGCCAGCCCAGTCCCGCAGCCTGCGCCAACGGCTTCTCCATCACCGCTGCGGTGTCAACGAACACCTTGACCTCGCAGCCCGTCGCCGCGACCAGCCATCGCGCCAACGCCTTCAGCCGCCTCTTGATCAGCTCGTGATAATCATGGCCTTGCGCATAGACCGAGATCGCGCCGCGGGAGCGGTCTTCCAGGATGGCCAGCGGATTTTCATCGGGCCCGTAATTGACGCCTAACATGATCACCGAGCGTACGCCGGGCCACAGCACGCGCGGATCGGCGCGGCGTTCGGGATGAGCCGCGAGCCAGTCCATGCTACCATGTGCGCCGGCATCGAGGAATTCGCGGAAATGTTGTGCGGCTTCCGCGATCGCGCCCGGTTGGGTCACGCCGACGCAGTCGAAACCGAGCCCGCGCGCCTCACTGGCGAGCGCCGTCTTCAGATCGGCAGGCGAGAGTTTCGTGACCGCGTTCAGAAGTCGAGGTCCACGTAGGTGCGCGATGCCGGCACGCCCGCCAGCCACTCGCTCAGCAACGGACGGAACGACGGGCGGGATTTCACCCGCGCGTACCACGCCTTTGCCGCGTCGTCCTCGCCCCATGGCACGTCGCCCAGATAGTCGATCGCCGAAAGATGCGCCGCGGCGGCGAGGTCCGCATAGGTCAGCCGGTCGCCGGCCAAAAAATTCCGCGTCTTTGCCAGCCAACCGAGATAGGCCAGATGATAGCGCACATTTGTCTTTGCCGCGCGCATCACATCGGCCGAAGGCGCACCGCCGCCATTCCCCTCGCGCATGAAGCGCTTGTAGATGCGCTCGGTGACCAATGGGTTGGAAGCTTCCTCGAAGAATTTGTCGTTGAACCAGGCCATCAGGCGGCGCACCTCGATCCGCTCGCCGACCGTGGTCGGCAGCAGCCTGCGTTCTCCCATCTTGGCACCATGGGTCTCGTCGATATATTCGGCGATGATGGCGGCACCCGGGATCGCGGGGCGGCCTTCGTCGATCAATACCGGCGTGGTTCCCGCGGGATTGAGCGCGAGAAAGGCTTCGCGCCGCTCCCAGGCGCGCTCTTCCACCAGCCGCAGGTCGAGGCCGTATTCGCCCAGCACAAGGCGGACGAAGCGCGAATGCGGACAGAGCGGATGATGAAACAGCGTGAACATGCAGCCCTTGCGTACGTCGCGGCGCTTAAGAAATCGTTCACCGCGAGTGCGGCCGATTTGAGTCTTCGCAACAAAAGCGGCGGGGCGCGCCAAACTACCTAAGCGCAGGCGCGAGGCAAGCCCGTGTTTTTTGTATTTTGCGATTGCGGCAGCGGGGCGAATAAGCGAGAAGAACCGGGCTTTTTCCCGGCGAAATCAATCCTCATAACGGACCTGGTCAATGATGTCAGATGCAGTGCGGGCGGTGATTCTTGGCATCATCGAAGGCGTCACCGAGTTCTTGCCCGTTTCCTCCACCGGCCATCTCTTGCTGGCAGAGCGTTTCTTCGGTCTCGGCGAAGGCGGTTTCTGGAACAGTTTTTCAATTCTGATTCAGCTCGGCGCGATCCTCGCAATTGTCGCCATCTATTTCGGCAAATTGTGGCGCGTAGCGCTGGGCATGTTCACGAATGCAGAGGACAGGCGATTCGTCATCGGTCTCCTGGTGGCGTTTTTGCCGGCGGCGGTGATCGGCGGCGCAGCGGGCGGCTATATCAAGGCGTATCTGTTCAATCCGTGGGTGATATGTTTCTCGCTGATTGTCGGCGGCGCGATCCTGCTGTGGGTCGATCAACTTGAGCTCAAGCCGCATGAGCACGATGCCACGACATTTCCGCTGCCGATGTATCTCTCGATCGGCTTCGCGCAGTGCCTGGCGATGATTCCGGGCGTGTCACGGTCGGGCGCCAGCATTGTGGCCGCGATGCTGTTCGGCGCCGACAAGCACGCCGCGGCGGAGTTTTCCTTCTTCCTGGCGATCCCTACCATGGTCGGCGCGTTCGCCTACGAATCTTACAAGAACCGCGCCGACATGAGCTTCGATCACTTAGGTATCATTGCGATCGGATTCGTCGTGTCATTCGTCGTCGCGATCATCGTGGTCAAGACGTTCTTGACCTACGTCACGCGCCACGGGTTTGCGCTGTTCGCCTGGTGGCGCGTGATCGTAGGCACGCTCGGCCTGATCGCGCTCGCGATGGGAAGATAGGGTTTAAGCGCTCTTGCGCTGAAACTGGCCGGCGGGGCGGAAACGCCAGAGATATTGCGGCGCGATCGCTTCGATGGAATCCGGCGATATGCCAAGGCCCTCCAGGGTAAGCTCGGCCGCTTTTGCCGCGCCCGATACCACATTGTCCGATCGCAGCAGTTCGACTTGATCCGGCGTCAGCTTGAACGGTCCGGGCGCGAATTGCAGCAACATTGACTGCAGTTTCGCAAGGCCAAACGGCAGCGACACCAGCATCCGATCGCGGTCGGCGATGTCGAGAATGATCTTCATAATCTCGCGCATGGACAGCACTTCCGGCCCGCCGAGTTCGTAAACCGCGCCGTCCTTGGTCTTGCCTTCGGCGGCATCGGCGACCGCGGTCGCGACGTCGCCGACATAGGCCGGCTGCAATTTCGTCTCGCCGCCGCCGATCAGCGGCAGCATCGGCGACAGCCTTGCAAGCGCCGCGAAACGGTTGGTGAAATCGTCCTCGGGGCCGAACAGGATGGAAGGCCGCAGGATCACGGCCGATGGCAGCGCCGAGGCCACGGCCCTTTCACCGGCGGCCTTGGCTTGGGCGTAACGCGACGGCGAGTTCTCGTCGGCGCCGATCGCCGAGACATGCACCATGCGCGCGCCGACCGCAGTTGCGGCTTTCGCTACCGTTTCGGCGCCCCTGCCCTGCACCGCCTCGAATGTCTGTGCGCCGCTCTCGGTCAGAATGCCGACGAGGTTGATGGCGACATGGGAATCGCGCATCGCGGCCTCGACCGAAGCCGGATAGCGCAGATTGGCCTGAACACTGTGGATCTGGCCGACCTTGCCGAGCGGCTGCAGATGTCCGGCGAGCTCCGGGCGCCGCACTGCGACCCGGATACGGTAATCCCGCTTGGCGAGCGCGCGAACCACGTTCCGTCCCAGAAAGCCCGATCCTCCGAAAACCGTAACCAGGGTGTCCAGATTGGATGCCATAAGGTCAATTCCTGTCGATCGATGCGATGGACGGCCGGATATTCGGCTGATCCGCGATACGCCATCAAACCAGCGCTGTACAGACAGGCTGTCAGAGCACGATCGGGAAAAAGCCTGCCCCGCACTTGGATAGCGGGATCGGTACCGGTTTTCCCTCGCGACAAACGCAGGAGCGTTTGCGCGGAGATCATGCTCGGAACTCAGACGGCTGCATTTCGCCAATTTGACAAGCGCGCGAGGCATCCGTAGTAACCGGCCCGGGCCCAGGTGGCGGAATTGGTAGACGCGCTGGCTTCAGGTGCCAGTGGCTTAACGGCCGTGAAGGTTCGAAGTCCTTTCCTGGGCACCATTGGCCCAAGCCCTTCATTCGCGGTGCCCCGAATTCGCAAAGATGCAATCGAAAAGATGCATCGCGCGAAATAGTGCGCGCATCGACGGGTCAGCGTTCGTCCACCGCATCCGTGCTGGAGGCGCTGCGGGTATGCCCATCGGGACCGCGGCTGAACACACCGTAATTGCTTGATTTGATCCCGCTGCCGCCATCGGACGCCTGAATCGTCAGCCCGAGTTTCAAAAGCTCGCGTACGGCGGCGGCGCGCGTCGGCATCCGGTGCCGGAACCGAAAATCGTCGACCGCCGCGAGTTCGTCAGGCGAAAGCATGACCTGTAACCGCTCATCCCGCATGTCGTTCATCGGAAGCACCCAAAATTAGATGATTGAGTAGTTTACTCAACGCGCCAGCTCGACAGCGGTTCCGCCAAACCAGACTCAAGAGCCAAGTTAGCAAGATAGTATAATAAAACCAATAAGTTAGGTGTTGATTGCGGGTGCGATATGGAGCATGCTGCGGGCTTGGAGCATACCTATGACAGAACCAGTCAAGCTGCCGCGCAAGCTTTCGGAAGAGCCAAAACCGCCCAAGCCGCGTCGACCGAGCCACGCGAAGGTCATCGAGAATCTCGAGCGTTGGGCTAACAGTCCCGGCCTTCAACCACCAACACTATCCGATGCATAAGCGCGCTGAAAAAAACGCGATCGTACGCGATGTCGATGGGCTCGTCGCAAAGCCAGCGCTGGTCCGCAGGACTCTCGAGGCCTCGGTACAAGATGGAGATGGCCGCGAGTTCGTCGAGCGGCGCTCAATCCGTTTTCTGGTCGGCGCGCAGCAACCGCTTCAAAGCGCGTTCGGCGCGATGCATCGGCTCCAGGGTGCAGTAGGTTCGCGCCAGCAATAGCGCGCCTTCGAGTTGGCTGAGAACCAAAGTGGCCGTCAAATCCGCCTCCCCCGCCGGGATGCCGAAGCGGAACAGGCCGCGTTTGATCTCAAGCTCCCATTTCTGGAAGGCGTTGCGGGTAGTGGCACCCAATACGTCGGATTGCGCTGAAGTTTCGAGCGCCGTGGTCGCGATCGGACAACCTTCCTTGAATCCCGATTTTTCCAGGTCGGACGCCATGCCGCGCGCTACGCGGACCACGAACATCTCAGCGCTCTCTGACGTTTCCGCCGCGTGCGCGATGGCCTGGCGCGCGGCCTCGCCGGCGATGCTCAGCGCGGCCGCGCCGATCTCCTCCTTGCCTTTGGGAAAATGAAAATACAGCGACCCCCTCGGGGAGCCGGCGGTGGCCAAAATGTCCTGTAAGGCGGTGCCGTGATAGCCTTGCTGGCGAAACAAGCGGGCCGCGGCCGCCAACGTTTTCCCTTTTGAATCAGTGGCTTTTGCCATGCTTTGAAAATATCAATTGCCAGTCGGTATGTCGACCTTCATAGTATATAGGTCAACCGACATAGCCTAGCCCGTCTTCGCCCATGTCCATCTGCTCAGGAAAAAGCCATGACCCATCTCAGCGAACAACAAGCCCGCGCGATCGTCGCGCCCTGGTACAGCCTGTTCAACATCGCGACCCGTGGCGACGTTGAAGCCACCCAGCAAGCGGTGCTGACCGAGGACTACGAATCCTGCGCCGGATATTTGCCGGGCGAGTGCTGAGGCCGCGACACCTCGATCAAGGTGGTCTCGAACTTCGCCAACACGATTCCGGACATGAAATTCGACGTCAAGGAAGTTTTGGTCGCGGGCGATCGGGTCATCGTTCGCGGCGAGGTCACCGGCACGCCGTCAGGTGAATTGTTCGGCGTCCCGTACAGCGGCAACAGTTTTCGGATCATGGCCGTCGATATCCAGACCATCCGCGACGGCAAAATCGCAAAAACCTTCCACCTGGAAAACTGGCTGAGCGCGATCGGGCAGTTGTGCGCCAAATAGCGACGGGTTTCGCGTCCGGCCGGTGTTCTTGGGCTGATTTTACCGGCGGAAGGCGCGGTCGGCCGCTCGCCTCTCCGGCATTTGAGCGTTAGTGTCTCGCGTCGAATCGACCCGAGACATCAAGGCCCAGTTTCATGACCGTACGCCTGCATCGCGGCGACCTGCCCGATCTTTCCCGTTACACCGACTCGGTGGCGATCGACACCGAAACCATGGGATTAAATCCGCATCGCGACCGGCTCTGCGTGGTGCAGCTCTCGAGCGGCGACGGCAGCGCAGATGTGGTGCAGATTCCTTTCGGCCATACCGATGCGCCGCAGCTGAAGACGTTGCTTGGCGATTCCAGGATCACCAAGATTTTTCATTTCGCGCGCTTCGACATTGCGGTGCTTTATCACGCCTTCGGCGTGATGCCGCAGCCGGTGTATTGCACCAAGATCGCCTCGCGCTTGAGCCGCACCTACACCGATCGCCATGGGCTGAAGGATCTGGTGCGCGAGGTGCTCAACATCGACCTGTCGAAGCAGCAGCAGTCGAGTGACTGGGGCTCACAAGCCTTAAGCGAAGCGCAATTGGCCTATGCCGCTTCCGATGTCTTGCACCTGCACGCCCTGCGCGAACGCCTCGACGGCATGCTGGCGCGCGAAGGCCGCGCGGCGCTGGCGCAAGCCTGCTTCGAATTTCTGCCGACGCGGGCAAGGCTCGATCTGCGGGGCTGGGAGGCCGAGGATATTTTCTCGCATTCGTGAGATTTCTTCGCTTTTTCCGCAAGACGAGAGGGTCAATGGCCCCGTTTCGGTCACACTCGCAAGGAGTGTCCGGGCTGCACAATCCGGTGATCCCGGGTACACTGGCGCGCTCATGTCGCGCTTTGGAGCCGCCGCAGTGAATTCGATACAAAATCCAGCCTATCAGGCCGGACTGGAGGCGCGCTTTGCCATCGCCGCGCGCCACAGCCGGATGGTGCGGATGCTGCGCATCGCGGTTCCCGCGGCGGTGGCGCTGTCGTTGGCGGCCATCGTCGCGGTGTCGGTCTTCAATCCGTTCCGGATGCTGATGCCAAAGCTGCCGCTCGATATCGGAAACCTCGTCGTCTCGGGGACCAAGATCACGATGGAATCGCCGCATCTCTCTGGCTACTCGGCCGACCGGCGGCCCTACGAATTGTGGGCCAAGACCGCGACCCAGGACGTGACCGATCCCGACCATGTCGACCTCAAGACGCTCCGCGCCAAATTTGTGACCGAGGATCAATCAACCGTGATCCTCGATGCCCGCACTGGCGTGTTCGACAACAAGGCGCAAACGCTCGACCTGCATAAGGATATCTTCCTGCAGACCTCGGCCGGCTATGAAGCCCGCCTTAGTCAGGCCTTTGTCGATATGGCGAAGAACACCGTAACGTCGGAAGAACATGTCGATGTCAAACTAACCAATGGAACGCTCAGGGCCGACCGCTTGAGGGTTTATGGCGGTGGCGAGGTGGTGCGGTTCGAAGGCAATGTGGTGATGAATCTGGACAGTCTGGACAGCAGTTCCCCTGATCAGCCCGCTGCGGCTCCCGCCGTGCCTGTCGAGCCTCCGCTACCTGCGAAGTCACGATCTATCTCCAAACCCGCGACCTCGAAATGATCTCGATGCCGATCTCATCTCCGCGCGCTCCTTCGGCTCGATGCACCGCAAGGCGTGCATATGCGTTGGCCGTCGTGCTCGCGACCATCGCCGGTAGCGCGGCCGGCGCGCAGAACGCGGTGACCGGCGTGCCCAATGCGATGCAGGGGTTTTCGCAAAATCGCGACCAGCCGATCCAGATCGACGCCGCCACGCTCGAGATGCGCGACAAGAAAAAGGAAGCGACCTTCTCGGGCAATGTGAAGGTGGTGCAGGGCGACACCACCATGACGTCGAAGACGCTGGTGGTGTTCTACGAATCGACGCCTGCGGCCGCGCCGCCGGCCAATGCAAAGGCCGCGGCCAAATCGGCCCCGATGCAGTCCACCACTGCTGGTCCCGGCGGCAGCTCGTCGATCAAGCGGCTGGAGGCGCGAGGCAATGTGGTCGTGACCCAGAAGGATCAGGTCGTGACCGGAGAGACGGCGGTATTCGACACCAAGGCCAATCTGATCACCATGCTCGGCGGGGTCGTGCTGACCCAGGCCAAGAATGTGCTGCGCGGCGACCGTCTGCTGGTCGACATGACGACCGGCGTGTCGCGGGTCGAATCGGACTCCGGCCGGGTGCAGGGCCTGTTCCAATCGTCCGGCCAGACCGGCGGCCCGGCATTGCCGGGCGGGCCTGCCCCGGCCGGTCCATCGGGCTCGACCGGTTCAACCAAACAGAAATAATATCAGTCACTTGTATGCGACCTCAGCCGGCCGTGGTTGAACCACGCGGCGCGAGCCTGTATCTACCGGCGGGCGATGCGCACCTGGAACTCGCGGGTGTTTCGCTGGGCAAGGGACATCCATTCATTCATGCTGCGGTGCGAATCAAGTAGCTCGCGCCGGTAGCGGCGACACCTTCGAAAGGCTGAGCGAAGCGCGGATGGTGGATATTCTCGGCATGTTCCGTCGGCGCCCCGCGAAACGCGGCCAGCCGGGATTTGCGCGCTCGCGCGAGGATATCACCGCGCTTCGCGACTCCTTTGGCAGGATGCTGACGACCCCGGTCCGCGATGCGCCGCCGATCGCGCGCGATGGGCCGCTCCCCAGCCTCGAACTGCCGCGGCCTGCGCCGCCCAGCGTCGATCGTCCACCGCGGCCGCAACAACCGCGCGCCCGCGCCGCGCCGGCCAATAGACCTCCCAGCAAGCCCGCCAGAACCAACGGCTCCGGGGGCCCGCAGCTATTGCGGCGGCCGGGCTATCTGGCCGTACATGGCGTGGAAAAAAGTTTCGGCACCCGTCAGGTCGTGCGCGGCGTCAGCATCTATGTGCGCCGCGGCGAGGCTGTCGGCTTGCTCGGCCCGAATGGCGCCGGCAAGACCACGGTATTCTACATGATCACTGGCCTGATCAAGGCAGACCGCGGCGCCATCGAGCTTGATGGCCATGACGTCACCAGGCTGCCGATGTATCAGCGCGCCCGGCTCGGAATCGGTTACCTGCCGCAGGAAGCCTCGATTTTTCGCGGCCTCACCGTCGAGCAAAATATCCGCGCGGTGCTGGAAGTCGTCGAGCCCTCACGGAAAAGGCGCGAGGCGGAGCTCGATTCATTGCTCGACGAATTCAACATCACGCGCCTGCGTAAAACACCCTCGATCGCGCTGTCAGGCGGCGAGAGGCGCCGGGTCGAAATCGCCCGCGCGCTTGCGACCCGGCCCAATTACATGCTGCTCGACGAACCCTTCGCCGGTATCGACCCGATCGCGGTGGGCGATATTCAGGATCTGGTCCGCCATCTCACCAATCGCGGCATCGGCGTCTTGATCACCGACCACAATGTGCGGGAAACACTTGGCCTGACCGATCGCGCCTATATCGTCTATGCTGGCGAGATCCTGACGGAAGGCAATCCGGACGAGATCGTCAACAATCCGGATGTCCGCCGCCTTTACCTTGGTGAGGAATTCCGGCTCTAATTTTGGGGTGTGCGCAGCAATCTGATAACCATTTGTGGCGATCGCGTCAGAATCAGATTTTCCAATCGGTCAAGCCGTGTACATCGCCTTTGGACTAGGATAAGCAAGAATTGGACCAGTTTCAGGGATCATTCTTGCCTCCATGGCGCTGACGCAAAGATTAGAGTTCCGCCAGTCGCAGTCGCTGGTGATGACGCCGCAGTTGATGCAAGCCATCAAGCTGCTGCAGCTCTCTAATCTCGACCTTTCGGCCTTTGTCGAGGAGGAATTGGAGCGGAATCCGCTGCTGGAGCGCGCCAGCGATGGCAACGAGCCTCCGCTGGCCGGCGAACCGGCCCCGGAAAGGAGCGAATTCTCCGATTTCGACCCCGCCGGCGCGGCCTATGGCCAGGATACCAGTTCCGATCGTTCCGAGATGATGAATGGCTCGGCGGATGGCGAGCCGGCCCAGGAAGAGTGGATGAACCGCGAACTCGGCAGCCGTGCCGAGATCGAGCAGACGCTGGATACCCGCCTCGACAACGTTTTTTCGGAGGAGCCTGCGGAGGCGGCGGCGCGCAATGCCCAGGACGCCGCGCCGACCGCGTACACCGAATGGGGTGGCGGCGCCTCCAATGATGACCACTACAACCTTGAAGCTTTTGTTGCGTCCGAAATGACGCTCGGCGGTCATCTCGCCGAGCAACTGGCCGTGGCCTTCGCTCAGCCTGCGCAGCGCATGATCGGCCAATACCTCATCGATCTCGTGGATGAGGCGGGCTATTTGCCGGGCGATCTCGGTCAGGCCGCCGAGCGGCTCGGCGCATCGCCCGAGGACGTCGAGGCCGTGCTCGCGGTGCTGCAGAAGTTCGATCCGCCCGGCATCTGCGCGCGGAATTTGAGCGAATGCCTGGCGATCCAGCTCCGCGAGCTCAACCGCTACGACCCCGCGATGCAGGCTTTGGTCGAGCACCTCGATCTGCTGGCCAAGCGCGACATCGTCGCGCTGCGCAAACTCTGCGGCGTCGACGACCAGGATATCGCCGACATGATCGGCGAGATCAGGCGGCTCGACCCGAAGCCGGGTCTGAAGTTCGGCGCCGCGCGCCTGCAGACCATGGTGCCCGATGTCTATGTGCGCCCCGGGCCCGACGGCGGTTGGCATGTCGAGCTCAACAGCGACACATTGCCGCGCGTGCTGGTCAATCAGACCTATTACACCGAGCTGTCGAAGACGATCCGCAAGGACGGCGACAAATCCTACTTCTCCGATTGCCTGCAGAACGCGACCTGGCTGGTGCGCGCGCTCGATCAGCGCGCCCGCACCATCCTGAAAGTCGCGACCGAGATCGTGCGGCAACAGGATGGCTTCTTTACCCATGGTGTCGCGCACTTGCGGCCGCTTAATCTCAAGGCGGTGGCGGATGCGATCCAGATGCACGAATCGACGGTGTCGCGCGTCACCGCCAACAAATACATGGCGACCAATCGCGGCACTTTCGAATTGAAATATTTCTTCACCGCCTCGATCGCCTCGGCAGATGGCGGCGAGGCGCACTCGGCAGAAGCCGTACGTCACCGCATCAAGCAGTTGATCGACGCGGAGGACGCCGGCGCAATTCTCTCGGACGACACCATCGTGGAACGATTGCGCGCATCGGGCATTGATATCGCCCGTCGCACGGTCGCGAAATACCGGGAAGCCATGCGAATTCCGTCATCGGTGCAACGCCGCCGCGACAAGCAAAGCTCGCTGTTGCTGCCAACCTGAGGTTTTCCCGCGAGCGGCGTCTGGCTTGTGTTGCGCCCTAAAGCATGGTCCGGAAAACTGGGCACCGGTTTTTCGAAAAGATCATGCTCAAACAAAAAGACAGAGCGGGAGGACGATTCGAAGAAAAGTCATCCCGCTCTGGCCAAATCGGATTAGTGTCGCTTTCCGCTTACAAAAATCTATCGAGGCAGCAACATGACCCTCCGGATTTCTGGCAAAAGCATCAACGTCGGCGAGGCGCTACGCGGGCGCGTCAGCGGGCGCACCGAGGAAGTGCTGCGCAAATATTTCGACGGCAATTATTCCGGCCACATCACACTGAGCAAGGACGGCTTCGGTTTTCGCACCGACTGCTCGCTGCATCTGGATTCCGGCATTACGCTCGAGGCGGAGTCCAACGCCGCCGACGCCTATGCCAGCGCCGATCAGGCGCTGCTGATGATCGAAAAGCGCCTGCGGCGCTATAAGAGCCGGCTGAAGGACCGCTCGGCGCGCAAGGCGCATGCCGCATCCGCAGCGATGGCAGAAATGATGGCGCCTACGCTCGATGCGCCGAGCTACATCATCGAGGCCCCTGGCGAAGGCGACGAGGAAGTCACCGGTTACAACCCCGTCATCATTGCGGAGGCGACCACGTCGCTGAAGCGGCAGTCGGTCAGCGAGGCTGTGATGGAGTTGGATCTGACCGGCGCTGCCTGTCTGGTGTTCCAGCACGGCTCCAGCGGCCGGGTGAACATCATTTACCGTCGTACCGACGGCAATGTCGGCTGGATCGACCCACCCGCGGTTACTGGAGCATGATCCGGAAAAAGCATACCCTCGGGTTATGACCCGATGGGTGGGCGCCGGTTTTCCGACAAGATCATGCTCCAACAAAAGATCGAACGGGATGACGATTCGAAGAAAAGTCATCCTGTTCTAGGCGCCTTCGGCCTGTTTTGGGGCCAATCCGGCCCGGGTTCGCAACCTTTGAGGATACAATGCAGGAACAGCTTTGTGGGAGTTGGCACCGGCCAAACGTTGGAGTAGAAGCCCCTCAAATCAGGACCCCGGGTGTAAGCCCGCCCCCCGCCACGGCTTCTTGACGCCGGCCTGCTAAAACCTATTTCGCAACCTGACGGTCAATTCACCTCGGAACGCCTCATGACGATTACCGATCTGGTCGCACCCGAGGCGATTCTCCCGGCTCTGAAGGTCAACAGCAAGAAACAGGCGCTGCAGGAACTGGCGGCGCGGGCGGCGAGCCTGACCGGGCAGAACGAGCGGGCGGTTTTCGAGGTTCTGCTGCAGCGCGAGAAGCTGGGGACCACCGCCGTCGGCTATGGCGTCGCCATCCCGCACGGCAAGCTGCCGAAGCTGGAAAAGATTTTCGGTTTGTTCGCGCGGCTGGAGCGCCCGATCGATTTCGAGGCGATGGACGGCCAGCCGGTCGACCTGATCTTCCTGTTGCTGGCCCCTGAAGGCGCCGGCGCCGATCATCTCAAGGCGCTGGCACGAATCGCGCGGCTGTTGCGCGACCAGGATGTCGCCAAGAAGCTGCGCGCCTCGCGCGACGCCCAGGCGATCTATTCGGTGCTGGCGCTGCCGCCGGCGAGCGCGGCGTAGGGTACGCGCAGCGTCATTGCCGGGCGTGGCAGCCTACCCTTCGCAGACTGCTAAGCTTGTCTGCGTCCCAGGCAATCCATCATTTTTTGGAAAAACCTTTTTGGGAGTGCGATGGATACGCGGGTCGAGCCCGCGCATGACATCGTCATCAGGTAGCGTCACAGCAGCGAGTGCGATGACAGCAGCATCACCGGCGCTCAGTGCACGCTGACGGCCTGCAATTCGTTGCTCCAGGCATTGGCGATCGCCGCCTCGCGGCTATCGGTCAGCATGATCGGCGTGCCGTCGGCGGCGTGAAGCGCGAACAGCTTCAACCCCGGCGCAATCTTCGGCGCCTGGGGAAACAGCCCCGGCACGTCCTCGGAGCGGATCTGCTTCACATAGGCGATGTGGCCCTCGCCCAGGCTCGCCAGCGCCTCCAGCGAGACGCTCGTCGGTTCATACACAACATTACCTTCGGTCATGGTCTCGACTCCTCCGTGAGACTAAGCGGTCGAGTTCCGCTACTCGTTCCATTATTCGTGTTCATTGATAGCAATTGTCTTAACGATCTTTTCCGGCTCGGGCCGGGCGAGGTCGATCGACAACAGCCCGTTCTTCAAATCCGCGCCCAGCACCTGCATCCCCTCGGCCAGCACGAAGGTGCGCTGGAAGTGGCGCGCGGCGATGCCGCGATGGATGTATTGACGGGCCTTGTCGTCCTGCTGGCGGCCTCGAATAACGAGCTGGTTTTCCTCAATGGTTACATCGAGTTGGTCGCGGGTAAATCCCGCCACCGCCAGTGTAATGCGCAATCGTTCGGGTTGGCCGTTGGAACGGTCGCACCTCTCGATATTGTAGGGAGGATAACCGTCGGCGCCCTTGACGACGCGATCGAGCACGCGCTCGATTTCGTCAAATCCAAGAAGGAACGGACTCGATAGCGAAGGAACACGAGACATAGTTTACAAAGTCCTCTCGAAGCGACTTTGACGTTTCAGGGCCCTTTGCGGCACCCCTTGGCAGCCAATATGGGTATGATTTCAGGGCCTTTCAAGCATCCGGAACCGGCCTGGAACCCTACGGATTGATCCGTTTGCGGCCATCGGCCGAAAAAAGATGCAGCTTTTCGCCGGTGGCCACCGCCCTGATCCGCTCGCCGATCGCCGGACCGCTCTGCCCGGGGATACGAACCAGAATTTCCCCTGGCGGCAATTCTCCGGGCTTCGCACTGACCGCCGGCGTATCGCCCTGCTGCGTCCGCACGCCGTAGAGATAGGTCTCGGCGCCGACCCGCTCGATCGCTTCCACGTTGAGGTCGAGTACGATGCCGCCGGCGGGCGCAGCGTCGTTTGACATCAGAAGGTCCTCAGGCCGGATTCCGAGGATGCCGGCCTCGACCCCTGCGGCCTCAAGCTTGACGTCGGAATCGGGTAGTCGAATCAAATTCATCGGCGGCGCGCCGATGAAGGAGGCGACGAAGGTGGTCACAGGTTTCTGGTAGATCGCGAGCGGGTTGCCGATCTGCTCGACCTGGCCGCCATTCATCACCACCAGAATGTCGGCGAGTGTCATCGCCTCCAGCTGGTCGTGGGTGACGTAGATCGAGGTGGTCTGCAATCGTCGCTGCAATTTTCGGATCTCGACCCGCATCGCGAGGCGCAGCTTGGCGTCGAGATTGGACAGCGGCTCGTCGAACAGAAACACTTTCGGCTGCCGTACGATGGCGCGGCCCATCGCCACGCGCTGGCGCTGGCCGCCGGAGAGCTGCCGCGGCTTGCGATCCAGCATCGGGCCGATTTCGAGAATCCGCGCGGCTTCCTGGACGCGGCTATCGATCTCTCCCTTCGGCATGCCGCGGTTGCGCAGGCCGTAGGCCATGTTGTTGTAGACGCTCATATGCGGATAGAGCGCGTAGTTCTGAAACACCATCGCGATATCGCGCTCGGCCGGCTCGATCTGGTTGACGATACGCCCGCCGATGTCGATCTCGCCTGAGGTGATGGTCTCGAGCCCCGCCACCATCCGCAGTAGCGTGGACTTGCCGCAGCCGGAGGGACCGACCAGCACGCAGAACTGGCCGTCGTCGACCTCGAAGCTGATCCCCTTGATGGCCTCGACACTGCCGGGATAGGTCTTCTGGACATTGCGTAGGGCGACGTTAGCCATTGGGGCACCGGTGTGCAGAGAACAGGGTGGTGGCGAATAGTGAGTAACGAGTAGCGAATAGCGGAGCATTTTTATTCCGGCGCTCTATTCGCCATTCGCTATTCGTTATTCGCATCGTCACTTCTCCGTCTCCACCAGTCCGCGGACAAATAATTTCTGCATCACCACGACCACAAACACCGGCGGCAGCATCGCCAGCACCGCGGTCGCCATCACCACGGGCCATTCGGTCAAGGCGTCGGTGGTGGTGATCATCTTGCGAATGCCGATCTGGATGGTCTGCATGTCGTCACGCGTGGTGATCAA
Organism: uncultured Alphaproteobacteria bacterium; assembly: GCA_963769365.1. Lineage (GTDB taxonomy): Bacteria > Pseudomonadota > Alphaproteobacteria > Rhizobiales > Xanthobacteraceae > Bradyrhizobium. The sequence goes on from CAVYLU010000006.1 coordinate 281,194, forward strand.
GAGCGGCCAGAGGTATTGATTCCAGCCCAGGATGAACAGGATCACGAACAGCGCCGCCATGTTGGTGCGCGACAACGGCAACAGCGTATCCCAGAAGAAACGAAACGGTCCGGCGCCGTCGATGCGCGAAGCCTCCAGCAATTCTTCCGGGACGGTCATGAAGAACTGCCGGAACAAAAGGGTTGCGGTGGCCGACGCGATCAGCGGCAGTGAAAGGCCGGCGTAACTGTCGAGTAAATGCAAATCGGCGACGATCTTGTAGGTCGGATAGATGCGCACCTCGACCGGCAGCATCAGCGTGATGAAGATGATCCAGAAGATCGGCATCCGGAACGGAAAGCGAAAATAGACGATGGCATAGGCGGAGATGATCGAGATCGAGATCTTGCCGAGTGCGATCAGCATCGCCATCACGAATGAGTTGAACAGCATGGTGCCGACCGGCTCGCGCGTCGAGCCGCTGCTGCCGACAAAGATCGTCTTGTGGTAGGTCTCCAGAAAATGCCCGCCAGGCAGCAACGACATCTGTCCGTTGGCGATCTGCGCGTTGTCCTGGGTGGAGGCGACGAACGCGAGATAGACCGGAAACGCGACGATTGCGATCCCGATCCAGAGGACAAGGTGGGCGACGTAGCGGCGGATACCCTCGGATTCGACCATCAGTAGGTCACCTTGCGTTCGACGAAGCGAAACTGGATCGCGGTCAACAGAATGACGATGATCATCAGGATTACGGATTGCGCCGCCGAGCCGCCGAGATTGCCGCCGAGCAGGCCGTCAACATAGACCTTGTAGACCAGGGTTTCCGTGGCTTTCGCCGGGCCGCCGCGGGTGATGGTGTCGATGATGCCGAAGGTGTCGAAGAAGGCGTAGACGATGTTGACGACCAGCAGGAAGAAAATGGTCGGCGACAAGAGCGGAAAGGTCACGCTCCAGAATCGCCGCATCGGGCGGGCGCCATCGATCGCGGCCGCCTCCATCACGCTCTTCGGGATGCCCTGCAGGCCGGCGAGGAAGAACAGGAAATTGTAGGAGATCTGCTTCCAGGCCGCCGCCAAGATAATCAGCGCCGCCGCCTGGTCGCCGTCGAGCAGCGGATTCCAGTCGATCCCGATTGCCCGCAGCCCGTGCGCCAGGATGCCGAGCGACGGATTGAGCATGAACACCCATAACACGCCGACGACGGGAGGCGCGACCGCATACGGCCAGATTAGGAGCGTGCGATAGAGGGTGCCGCCGCGCAGCGGCTTGTCGGCCATCACCGCCAGCAACAACGCCAATGAGAGCGAGGCGCCCGCGATCGCGAACGCAAAGACGAATGTCCTGATGATCGCGCCGAAATAGTCGGGCTGGCTCAGGAGCTCCCGGTAATTCTCGAACCACACGAAGCTCGTCGAAAGCCCGAAGGCGTCCTGCAGCAGAAACGACTGCACCACCGCCTGCCCAGCCGGCCAGTAAAAAAAGATCAGGACGACCGCGAGCTGTGGCGCGACCAGCGCATAGGGCAACAGCCGCGATTGGAAGACCGATTGCTTCTGCATGATATCCGGAAGGTGGCAGGCCGCATCATGCCGCCCGCCATTTCATGAACCTAGCGTACGGCGGTTTTTTCGAACTGGCGAAGCATCTGGTTGCCGCGCTCGACCGCCGCATCCAGCGCCTGCTTGGCGGTCTTTTTGCCGGCCAGCGCCTGCTCGATCTCCTCCGCCCACACATCGCGCAACTGGACCATGTTGCCGAGCCGCAAGCCGCGCGAATTCTCGGTCGGCTCCTTGTTGGTCAGTTCCTTCAGCGGTGTTTCGAGATAAGGCTGATCCTTGTAGAAGCCTTCTGTCTTGACCTTCTCGTAAGCCGCCTTGGTGATCGGCAAATAGCCCGACGCCTTGTGGATTTCGATCTGGCGGTCGGTGTCCGAGAGGAAGGCCAGGAATCTCGCGACGCCCTTGTATTCGTCCGGCGATTTGCCGCCCATCACCCAGAGCGAAGCGCCGCCGATGATCGAATTCTGCGGTGCGCCCGTCGCATCCGGATAATAGGGCATCGGGGCATTGGTGAAGTTGAACTTGGCCTGGGATTTGACGTTGCCGAAGAAGGCGGACGAGGTGAGGAAGATCGGGCATTCGCCGGAAGTGAAGCGTCCTTCACCGGCATTGGTGCGACCGGAATAATCGTATGTCTTGTCCTTCTGCAATTCGATCAGGCTTTCGAGATGCTTGACCTGCAAAGGTCCGTTGAATTCCAGCACGGTGTCGAAACCATCCAGGCCGTTGGCCTTGGTCGAGAGCGGCACATTGTGCCAGGCCGACAACTGTTCGAGATTGACCCAGCTCGCCCACGCATTGGAAAAGCCGCACGTCGCGTAACCCGCGGCCTTCAGCTTCTTGGCGTCCGCGAAAACTTCCGGCCAGGTCTTCGGAATCTCGGCGATGTCAGCCTTCTTCAGCGCATCCAGATTGACCCACATCACGGTGGACGACGAATTGAAGGGAAACGACAGCATCTCGCCCTTCGACGTCGAGTAATAGCCGGTGATGGTCGGCAGGTACGCCTTGGGGTCGAACTTCTCGCCGGTCTCGGCCATCAGCTTGTAGACCGGCTTCACCGCGCCGGTCGCCGCCATCATGGTGGCGGTGCCGACTTCGAACACTTGCATGATGGCGGGAGCATTGCCGGCGCGGAACGCGGCGATGCCGGCGTTCATGGTGTCGGCGTAGCCGCCCTTGTAGGAAGGGACCACCTTGTAGTCGCTCTGCGAGGCGTTGAAATCGTTGGCGAGCTTGACGACAACTTCATTGTTGCCGCCGGTCATGGCATGCCACCACTGGATTTCCGTCACCGCATGTGCTGGTGAAGTCGCAAGTACAAGCGTGATAGCTGTCGCAGCAGCACCGAACCGTCGAAAAGCCATCAAAACCCTCCCGTTGGACCGCCATCATCGTTGTCGCGCGTAGCAGCGCCGGATGACGTATAAATGACCGTATCAGCAAGCGGATGGTACGGGGGAAGCGGCGGAAAAGGGAAGCGGTAAAAATGGGTGGTTACCGCTTCCGTTCGGGCCCGCAGACCACGCCCTTGGCGAGAAGCGCATCGATCTCGCTTTTCGAATATCCGAACTCAGCAAGCACTTCATGGGTGTGCTGGCTGAACTTCGGCGGCGTGCGACGCAGGCTGGGCTTGCTGCGTTGCAGGCGGATCGGGGAAGCAACCCCCTTGTACCAATCCTTTTCGATTACGTCGCCGCGATGGACGGTGTGGGCATTGGTGAGGGCCTGATCGATCCTCTGTACCGGCCCCGCCGGCAATCCTGCCGCGAGCAGGCGATTGCACAGCGGCTCGGCCTCGTGCTGGCTGAACACCGCGGCAAGCTCGGCGCGCAGCGCTTCGCGATTGGCGATGCGATCCTTGTTGCGCGCAAAACGTATATCGGTGCCGAGTTCGGGCTTGCCGATCTCCTTGGCCAATTTGCGGAAGGTGCCGTCATTGCCGACGCCAATAAAGATGTCGTCGGTACGGGTCGCGAAGATGGCATAGGGCACGAGGTTCGGATGCTCGTTGCCGGTAAGGCTTGGCGGCTTGCCATGCATGAAATAATTCGCGGTATGCGGATGCATGATCGCAAGGCCGGTTTCGTACAACGTGGTTTCGAGGAACTGGCCGAGCCCGGACTTTTGCCGCTCCGACAGCGCCATCAGGATGCCGATCGCGGCGTAAAGTCCGGTGGTGATGTCGACCAGGGGAACGCCGATCCGCACCGGCCCGCTCTGCGGCGAACCGGTCGCGGCGATCATGCCGGTCATGGCCTGGATGATGGCGTCGTAGCCGGGGTTGCCGCCGCGCGGACCGTCGGCGCCGAAGCCGGAGATCCGGCAATGCACGAGCTTTGGAAATTTTTCGCGCAAAAGATCATTGCCGATGCCCCACTTGTCGAGCGTGCCGGGCTTGAAATTCTCGATCAGGACGTCGGCGCCTGCGAGCAGCTTCATCAGCACTGCGCGGCCGCCTTCGGAAGCGAGGTCGAGCCCGATCGATCGCTTATTGCGGTTGATGCCGACGAAATAGGCCGCGTCGTCCTCGTGGAACGGAGGTCCCCAGTCGCGCACCTCGTCGCCGGCGGGCGGCTCGACCTTGATCACGTCGGCGCCGTGGTCGGCGAGGATCTGCGTGCAAAAGGGACCGCCGAGCACCCGCGTGAGATCGATCACGCGCAGGCCGGTTATTGCGCCGCTGGCAGGGTCAGTCATGGGGGTTTCTTACGGGGTTGTGGAGCGATCATCGATGCCATTAAGCATCAGAGGCGCTTCTTCGCAAATGCCCGGCCGGAATGCGATTTGAGATATTTCTCGAATGCCAGGGCTTTATATTTATCCGGGAAGGCGCAGTATCAAATCAATTTCCAGGGTTTGAATTTTGCAGTATGTGCGGATTTGCCGGTGTTGTGGTCTCGCCGCTTCAGGTCTGCGGTCGCGCCGGTATATTCTTGTTCTGGGAAGTCTACGCTGCGGATGATGTAGACGTACCACATCTGCGTCTCCAGCCCGTCTTCACCCAAGTGGGCTACGCCGGGCACACCTCGCCCTTCGGGCATCACGCGGCTGCGCCACGCGAAGGCACCCGAACCGAACGAGAGTAGATGGAATCAGGTAGCGTCTTCGCCCAAATGGGCTGCGCCACGCGAAGCCCGAAGGGCGAAGCGTGGTGGAGCCAGGCGGGATCGAACCGCCGACCTCTTGCATGCCATGCAAGCGCTCTCCCAGCTGAGCTATGGCCCCGTCGCTTGATTCCGGCACGCCTTGGGCGACGTCCCGGGCGTCAAAACCCTGAACACAGTTCAGAGGCTATCTCAAGTCTCCTCGTCGCCGCCGACGTCGCCAATGATGTCGGTAACGTCCTCGTCGCCTTCCTCTTCGTCGGCGATGAAGGTGGAATCATCATCATCGTCGTCTTCGATGGTCTCGTCGATTTCGATGTCGTCTTCCGACTCGGGAACGACGACTTTGACCTTGCCGGTATTCTCCTCGGCATCGGCCTCTTCCAGCGGGACCAACTCTTCGGCCTCGGCGGGCTCCGGCACGGCCTCGGCGACGGTTGCGGCGGAGGCAGCCGCGGCGCGCGCAGCCTCGCCACGGGCAGCCCGGGGCGGCGCAACCGGGGCGATCGGCACGACCTCGCCGGTATAGGGTGAGATCACCGGACTCTTGTTCAGGTCATAGAATTTCTTGCCCGTGGTCGGGCAAATGCGTTTGGTTCCGAGATCGGATTTGGCCACGTGCGGAATCCTGGGAATTTATCGAAAAACGGTGCTTCACTTGGCTAGTTGAAGCGCCGCTGTCAATAGCGGTTTGCGCGCATTAGAGGGCCGCGTGACGTGGTATTGGCCATGTGGTACCTGCGGGCCTCGAGAGAGGACACAATCTTGGCCAATTCCGACCATCCGGCCTCGCTGGAGGCTCGTTCCAGCGGCCCCCTGAGCGGCAAAGTGCGTGTTCCCGGCGACAAGTCGGTTTCGCACCGCGCCCTGATCCTGGGCGCGCTGGCGGTGGGCCGAACCCGGGTCTCGGGCCTGCTTGAGGGCGAAGACGTGCTCAACACCGCCAAATCGATGCGGACGCTAGGCGCAAAGGTGGAACGGTCAGGCGATTTTGCCTGGGTCGTGCACGGCGTCGGGGTGGCAGGCTTTGCGCAGCCGCAAGGCCCGCTCGATTTCGGCAATTCCGGCACCGGCTGCCGGCTGGTGATGGGAGCCGTCGCCGGCTGTCCGATTTCGGCGGTTTTTGACGGCGACGCCTCGCTGCGCTCCAGGCCGATGCGCCGGGTGCTCGATCCCCTGGAACTAATGGGCGCGAAGGTAGGTAGCAGCGAGCAGGACGGCCGGCTGCCGCTGATGCTGAACGGTGCACGCGATCCCGTGCCGATCGTCTATCGCACGCCGGTGGCCTCGGCGCAGATCAAGTCGGCGGTGCTGCTCGCCGGGCTTGCCGCGCCCGGCGTCACCACCGTGATCGAGCAGGAAGCAAGCCGCGATCATACCGAACTGATGCTCCGGCATTTCGGGGCCGAGATCGTCTCGACACCGGAGGGCGCCCATGGCCGCAAGATCGCGTTGACCGGGCAAGTAGAGCTGCATGGCGCCGATGTCGTGGTGCCGGCCGATCCGTCATCCGCGGCGTTCCCGATCGTGGCGGCGCTAATCGTCGAAGGCTCCGACATCGTGTTGTCCGATGTCATGACCAATCCGCTGCGTAGCGGGCTGTTCACGACGCTGCGCGAAATGGGCGCCTCCATCGAACAAAGCGAAACGGGCGGCGATGCCGGCGAGCCGATGGCGCGCTTGCGGGTGCGCGCCTCGAAGCTGCGCGGCGTCGAAGTGCCGCCCGAACGGGCGCCCTCGATGATCGATGAATACCTGGTGCTGGCGGTGGCCGCTTCCTTTGCCGAAGGCACCACCGTGATGCGCGGTTTGAAGGAGTTGCGCGTCAAGGAATCCGACCGGCTGGCCGCGACCGCCGACATGCTGCGCGTCAACGGCGTCAAGGTCCAGATCTCCGGCGATGATCTGATCGTCGAGGGCAGGGGCCACGTCCCCGGCGGCGGCCTCGTCTTGACCCACATGGACCACCGCATTGCGATGTCCGCGCTGGTGATGGGCCTTTCCGCCGACAAGCCGGTCAGGGTTGACGATACTTCATTTATCGCCACCTCATTTCCGGATTTCATTCTCATGATGCGCGGGCTGGGGGCGGAGTTCTCATGATCATTGCCATCGACGGACCCGCCGCATCCGGCAAGGGCACGCTCGGCAAGCGGCTTGCCAAGCATTACGGCTATCGTCATCTTGATACCGGCGTGATCTACCGCGCGGTCGCCTATGCGCTGCTAAGCGCGGGCGCCGACCTGACCAACGAGATGCTTGCGGTTTCCGCGGCCCTCGAGCTTGATCCCGAAAAGTTCGGAAACCCCGTGCTGAAGACGCAAAAGGTGGGAGAGGTTGCCTCGATCGTGTCGGCGATCCCCAAGGTACGCGAAGTGCTTTTGAATTTTCAGCGCCAGTTCGCGGCAGACCCGCCTGGTGCGGTGCTCGACGGCCGCGACATCGGCACCGTGATCTGTCCCCATGCCGATGTGAAGATTTTCGTGGTGGCCGACCCAACGGTCCGGGCCCGCCGAAGGACCCTGGAGGCTCGGGCGAGAGGCGAGGACGCCGACGAGGCCGCGGTGCTCGCGGATATCCTTCAGCGAGACGAACGCGACCAGAACAGGGCGGCTGCTCCTTTAAAACAGGCCCCGGATGCTTACTTGCTAGATAATTCTAATCTGGATATAGAAGGCGGCGTCCGGGCCGCCATCGACATTGTCGAGGCCGTCCGAGCGGGCCGGCAGCGGGTTTGAACGCTTTCAAACGAAACCGCTGCTGTCATTGGAGGAAAGCCCGCTCCCGCCCTTGAAGGTCGATGTCTCGAACTCGTTGAGACGAGATCGATAAGTCTCCGGACAAAACATCAACGTATCGAACGTGCAGGCATCTTGCCGGCCCGCTATTGCGATCATCGCAATGAGCGGTCGTTTGAGGTTTTTGGGAACCTCCAACACTTCACGCGCGATACGCCCTTAACCCGAACGGCCGGCAATACCCGCATCTGGAGAACAAATGGCTTCGACTAGTGCTGCTTCTTATAACCCCACCCGCGATGATTTCGCCGCGATGCTGGACGAGTCCTTCGCCGGCGGAAACTTGCAGGAAAGCTCGGTCATCAAGGGCAAGGTGGTTGCGATTGAAAAGGACATGGCCGTTATCGACGTCGGCCTGAAGACCGAAGGCCGCGTGGCGCTGCGCGAATTCGCCGGCCCCGGCCGCGAAAGCGAACTCAAGGTCGGCGACGAGGTCGAGGTGTTCCTCGACCGCATCGAAAATGCGCTCGGGGAAGCCGTGCTGTCGCGCGACAAGGCGCGCCGCGAGGAGAGCTGGGGCAAGCTCGAAAAGGCGTTCCAGAACAACGAAAAGGTCAACGGCGTCATCTTCAACCAGGTCAAGGGCGGCTTCACCGTCGATCTCGACGGCGCCGTCGCCTTCCTGCCGCGCTCGCAGGTCGATATCCGCCCGATCCGCGACGTCGCGCCGCTGATGAACAATTCGCAGCCGTTCCAGATCCTCAAGATGGATCGCCGCCGCGGCAACATCGTGGTGTCGCGCCGCACCGTGCTGGAAGAGACCCGCGCCGAGCAGCGCCAGGAGCTGGTGCAGAATCTCGAAGAGGGGCAGGTGATCGACGGGGTGGTCAAGAACATCACCGATTACGGTGCCTTCGTCGACCTCGGCGGCATCGACGGCCTGCTGCACGTCACCGATATCGCCTGGCGTCGGGTCAATCACCCGACCGAAGTCCTGACGATCGGCCAGACCGTGAAGGTCAAGATCATCAAGATCAACCACGAGACCCACCGCATCTCGCTCGGCATGAAGCAGTTGCTGGACGATCCGTGGCAGGGCATCGAGGCGAAGTATCCGCTGAACGCGCGCTTCACCGGCCGCGTCACCAACATCACCGACTACGGCGCGTTCGTTGAGCTGGAGCCCGGCATCGAGGGCCTGATCCACGTCTCGGAGATGTCGTGGACTAAAAAGAACATGCATCCCGGCAAGATCGTTTCGACCTCGCAGGAAGTCGAAGTGCAGGTTCTCGAAGTCGATTCGGTCAAGCGCCGGATTTCGCTCGGCCTCAAGCAGACCATGCGCAACCCCTGGGAAGTTTTCGTCGAGAAATTCCCGGTCGGCTCCACGGTCGAAGGCGAGGTCAAGAACAAGACCGAGTTCGGCCTGTTTCTCGGCCTCGAGGGCGACGTCGACGGCATGGTTCATCTGTCCGACCTCGACTGGAAGCTTCCGGGCGAGCAGGTGATCGACAACTACAAGAAGGGCGACATGGTGAAAGCCGTGGTGCTCGACGTCGATGTCGAGAAGGAGCGCATCTCGCTCGGCGTCAAGCAGCTGGAAGGCGATCCCTTCGCCGAGCCCGGCGACGTCAAGAAGGGCGCGGTCGTGACCTGCGAGGTGCTCGAGGTCAAGGAAAGCGGCATCGAGGTCAAGATCTCGGGCACCGACTTCACCACCTTCATCAAGCGTTCGGAACTGGCGCGCGACCGCAACGACCAGCGCGCCGACCGCTTCGCTGTCGGCGAGAAAGTCGATGCGCGGGTGATCCAGTTCGACAAGAAGGCGCGCAAGGTGCAGGTCTCGATCAAGGCGCTCGAAGTCGCCGAGGAGAAGGAGGCGATCGCGCAGTACGGCTCCTCCGATTCGGGCGCGACACTGGGCGACATTCTCGGCACCGCGCTCAAGAACCGCGGCGACAAGTAAGCCGAAAGGCGCGTCTCGTTCACATCAATCGGCCCCGGTTTCGACGGGGGCCCCTTTTATTTGCCACCTTCTCCCACGTGGGGACGGAGCCTTGTTTTCTTCATATTGCATCGCAATTGATGTAATCAGATAACCCGAGACTCACGCTGCGGATGCAAAACGCGGGAGCTGCAGGAGAATTTCGATGTCGCTTGATTCGGATGTGATCGTCGATCGCCGCAGGATACGCCGCAAGCTGACCTTTTGGCGCGTGACGGCGGCCCTTGTCGCGATCGCGGCCATCGCCATCGTGGGCGTGGTCGCGACCCCGGGCGGACGCGGCGCGCTGACGAGCTCGGGCTCGATCGCGCGCATCAACATCGACGGCCTGATCCGCAGCGACCAGGAGCGCGTCGAGGCGCTGGAGCGGCTGGAGAATTCGCGCGCCGCCGCCGTCATCGTGCATATCAATTCGCCGGGCGGCACCACCGCCGGCTCCGAACAGCTCTACGACGCGTTGGTACGGCTGAAGGCGAAGAAGCCGCTGGTCGTGGTGGTCGACGGGCTGGCGGCCTCCGGCGGTTACATCACGGCGGTTGCCGCCGATCACATCGTCGCCCAGCAAAGCTCGCTGGTCGGCTCGATCGGCGTGTTGTTTCAGTATCCTAATTTCACCGAGCTTTTGAAAACCGTCGGCGTAAAGGTCGAGGAAGTGAAGTCTTCGCCGCTAAAGGCAGCGCCGAATGGCTTCGAGCCGACCAGTCCGGAAGCGCGCGCCGCGCTCGATGCGCTGGTAAAGGATTCCTATGCCTGGTTCCGCGGACTGGTGAAAGAGCGGCGCGGCATGGATGACGCATTGCTCGAGAAAGTCGCCGACGGGCGGGTCTTCACGGGCCGCCAGGCGGTCGATCTCAAGCTGATCGACCAGCTCGGCGACGAGAAAACCGCGCTGGCATGGCTGGTCGCGAACAAGAACGTCAAGGGCGATCTGCCGGTGCGCGATTACAAGCTCAGCCCGCGCTTCGGCGACCTGACGTTCCTGCGAACCGCCGCTTCCATCGCGCTGGATGCGCTCGGCCTTGGCTCGATCGCACGTCACATCGAGCAGGCCGGCGTGGCGCAGGCGGTCGATCGCCTCGGTCTCGACGGAATGCTGGCGCTATGGCATCCGGCAGGGACCAATTGAACCGCCGAAGCCGTCCTGACCCGCTCTTCCGGCATCGCGGGCACTGCCACAATCCGCCTCGAAGGCATTTGTCACGCCATTTCGGGCCGCCCAAAATTGATTTAGCGTCTTGACAGTCCAAGGCATTTTCACGGAAATGGCTGGCCATACGCCCCCGGGTCTCATTCTCAATGATCAAATCCGAGCTTGTTCAGCGCATCGCCGAGCACAACCCGCATCTCTACCAGCGGGACGTCGAGAACATTGTGAACGCGATTCTCGATGAAATCGTCGCCGCGTTGGCGCGCGGCGATAGGGTCGAGCTGCGCGGCTTCGGCGCCTTCTCGGTCAAGCACCGCCCCGCACGCGCCGGACGCAATCCGCGTACCGGCGCCCATGTGCCGGTCGACCAGAAGAGCGTCCCGTTCTTCAAGACGGGCAAGGAAATGCGCGAACGGCTGAACCGCGAGACACCGGAAGCGGGCGCGTAAGGCTTCCAGCCGATGCCTCAGTGGGTCGCTAAGGCGAGTGACCGTGGTTGCGGGAGGCGCCGGCCGATCTCGATCAACACGAGCGATCGTCATGCGAAAATTCCTTACAGCCCTGATCGTCATTCCACTCGGCTTGATCTTCATCGTCTTCGCGGTGGCCAACCGGCATTTCGTCACCGTGTCGTTCGATCCGTTCAATTCGGCCGACCCCTCGGTCGCGATCCGCCTTCCGCTGTTTATCGTCATCATCCTGGTTGCGATCATCGGCGTCGTGGCGGGCGGCTCGGCGACCTGGTTCCGCCAGCGCCGCTGGCGCCGCGCGGCACGGCAGCATGAGGCCGATGCGAGGGCGGCGCGGTCGGAAGCCGCGGATTTGCGCGCGGCGGCGGTGGCCACGCGCTACGACCGCGAGCGCCTCCCGCCCCCCTCGCAGGGGGGTTCTTACGGGACTTCCGGGCGAGACAAGCAAGGCGTGACGTTGTAGAACCCGCCCCGCCGGACCCCGTTTCAATAGGGTCCGGCCGCCCGAAACCGTGATCTTAAGAAGCCATATCCCTGGAAGCCATGTCCCTGCTCGTCAAAATTTGCGGCCTGTCCACGCACGAGACGCTCGAGGTAGCGCTCGACGCTGGCGCTGACATGGTGGGGTTTGTCTTCTTTCCGCCATCGCCGCGGCATTTGTCGCTGGAGACGGCGCGCGACCTCGGCAAACAGGCCAAGCGCCGTGCGGTGAAAGTGGCGCTGACGGTCGATTCCGACGACGCCACGCTGTCCAATATTGTTGAAGCGCTGCAACCGGACATTTTACAACTGCACGGCAAGGAGACGGTGGCACGGCTGCGCGACATCAAGCAGAAATTCGGACTTGAGCTGATGAAGGCAATCGCGGTCGAAAGCGCGACCGATCTCGCCTCACTGCCGGGCTATGCGGCGGTGGCCGATCGCATCCTGTTCGATGCCCGCCCGCCCAAAGGCGCCACGCGTCCGGGCGGCCTCGGCGCGGTGTTCGACTGGCATGTGCTCGAACATCTCGATTTAAAACCTCCGTTCATGGTCTCCGGCGGCCTCAATGCCGAAAATGTCGCTGCTGCGCTCCGTGTCACGCGCGCCGGCGGCGTCGATGTGTCCTCGGGCGTCGAGCGCGAGCCCGGCGTCAAGGACGGCGAGATGATCCGCGCCTTCATTCGCGCCGCGCGGGCCAGCGAAGAACTGAGCGTGCGATGAATCCAAACCTACCCAATTCCTTCCGCAGCGGTCCGGATGAGCACGGCCATTTCGGCATTTTTGGCGGGCGCTTTGTCGCGGAAACGCTGATGCCGCTGATCCTCGATCTGGAAAAGGCCTATACCGACGCCAAGGCCGATCCCGCGTTCCACGCCGAAATGAACGGCTACCTCAAGGACTATGTCGGCCGGCCGTCGCCGCTCTACTTCGCCGAGCGGCTCACCGAGCACCTCGGCGGCGCAAAAATCTATTTCAAGCGCGAGGAGCTGAACCACACCGGCTCGCACAAGGTCAACAACGTGCTCGGCCAGATCATGGTGGCTCGGCGCATGGGCAAGAAGCGCATCATTGCCGAGACCGGCGCCGGACAGCATGGGGTTGCGACCGCCACGCTGTGCGCCCGCTTCGGGCTCGAATGCGTGGTCTACATGGGCGCGGTCGACGTCGAGCGGCAGCAGCCCAATGTGATCCGCATGGAGATGCTGGGCGCCAAGGTATTTCCGGTGCAATCGGGATCGCGCACGTTGAAGGACGCGATGAACGAGGCGCTGCGCGACTGGGTCACCAACGTGCATAACACGTTCTATTGCATCGGTACCGTCGCCGGCCCCCATCCCTATCCGATGATGGTACGTGATTTCCAGTCCATCATCGGCATCGAGACCCGCAAGCAGATGCAAGAGGCCGAAGGGCGGCTGCCGGACTCGCTGATCGCCTGCATCGGCGGCGGCTCCAACGCGATGGGGCTGTTTCATCCGTTCCTCGACGACCCCTCTGTCGAGATTATCGGCGTCGAGGCGGCCGGCCATGGTCTGACGCAATTGCACGCGGCCTCGATCGCCGGCGGCCGGCCCGGCGTGCTGCACGGCAACCGCACTTATCTGCTGATGGACGACGACGGTCAGATCCAGGATGCGCATTCGATCTCGGCGGGACTGGACTACCCCGGCATCGGGCCGGAACATTCCTGGCTGCACGAGACCGGCCGCGTAAAGTATCTTTCGGCCACCGACGATGAAGCCCTTGCGGCGTTTCTCCTGCTGTCACGGCTGGAGGGCATTCCGCCGGCTCTGGAACCCGCCCATGCGATCGCCAAGGTGATGGAGCTCGCGCCAAAGCGGCCCAAAGATCATCTGATGGTCGTCAATCTGTCCGGCCGCGGCGACAAGGACATTCCGCAGATCACGGAAATCTTGAAGGGCAGGAAGAAGAAGTGACCACCCGCATCGACGCACGATTTGCCGAACTCAAGCGTGAAGGTCGCGCGGCGCTTGTGACCTTCCTGATGGCCGGCGATCCCGATCCGAAAACCTCGCTCGACATCGTCAGGGCGTTGCCGAAGGCGGGAGCCGACATCATCGAGATCGGCATGCCCTTTACCGATCCGATGGCGGACGGCCCGTCGATCCAGGCCGCCGGCTTGCGCGCACTCAAAGCCGGCATGACCTTGAAGAAGACGCTTGAAATGGTGCGCGGCTTTCGCCAGGGCGACAACACCACGCCGCTGGTGCTGATGGGCTACTACAATCCGATCTATATCTATGGCGTCGACAGATTTCTCTCCGACGCCAGGACCGCCGGAGTCGACGGGCTGATCATCGTCGACCTGCCGCCGGAGGAAGATGCCGAGCTTTGCTTGCCGGCGATGAAGGCCGGGTTGAACTTCATCCGGCTCGCGACGCCGACCACCGACGACAAGCGCTTGCCGGCGGTGCTCTCCAATACCTCAGGCTTTGTCTACTACGTCTCGATCACCGGCATTACCGGCAGTGCGGCCGCCGATTCCAAGGTCGTCGGCGACGCGGTTGCCCGCATCAAGCGCCATACCAGACTGCCGGTTTGCGTCGGCTTCGGCATCCGGACACCACAGGCTGCGCGTGCCATCGCCGAGAACGCCAATGGCGCCGTTGTCGGTACTGCGCTGGTCGATGCGCTGCGCGACAGCCTCGACACGGCGGGGCAGGCGACCACCAAGACGGTCGCGGCGGTGGCCGATCTGGTGGCCTCGCTGGCGCAGGGGGTGCGGGGAGCCAAGCAGGCTGCGGAATAAGCCACAAATGCGGGCGAGACGGGCGGCGAATCGCGGCTTGCCGGGTTTGGTCCGGACCGCCATATGTTAGACGTAGCGTTTTCGAGCGAAGTGGATACCGGTTCGCGTGAAGAAAACGCGTCAAAATGAGAGAGGCGATGGCGATATGATCGCCATTCGGAGCGAAGCATGAACTGGCTCACCAATGTGGTCCGGCCAAAAATCCGCAACATCCTGCGTCGCGAGACGCCGGAGAATTTGTGGATCAAGTGCCCCGATTCGGGTCAGCTGGTGTTCTACAAGGACGTCGAGGCCAACCAGTTCGTCATTCCCGGCTCGAACTACCACATGCGCATGGGCGCGGTGGCGCGGCTGAAATCGATCTTCGACAACGAAACCTGGTACGACATCGCGCTGCCCGAGGTCGCCGTCGATCCCCTGAAATTCCGCGACGAACGCAAATATGCCGATCGCATCAAGGATGCGCGCGCTCGTACCGGGCTGAACGACGCCGTCAAGGTCGGGTATGGCAAGCTCGAGGGCGCCGCCGTCGTGATCGCGGTGCAGGATTTCGATTTCATGGGCGGTTCGCTCGGCATGGCCGCCGGTGAAGCGATCGTGCGCGGGCTTGAGCTTGCGGTGGAAAAGAAGTCACCCTTCATCGTGTTCGCAGCCTCCGGCGGCGCGCGGATGCAGGAAGGCATTTTGTCGCTGATGCAGATGCCCCGGACAACCGTTGGCGTGCAGATGCTGCGCGAGACGAAGCAGCCTTACATCGTGGTGCTGACCAATCCGACCACCGGCGGCGTCACCGCTTCCTACGCCATGCTGGGCGATGTGCAAATCGCCGAGCCCGGCGCGCTGATCGGTTTTGCCGGCGCGCGCGTGATCGAGCAGACCATTCGCGAGAAATTGCCGGAAGGATTCCAGCGCGCCGAATATTTGCGCGATCACGGCATGGTCGACATGGTCGTGCATCGCCATGACCTGCGGCCGACGCTGGCGCGGCTGTGCCGCTTGCTGACCAAGTCGCCGGCGCTGGAAACTGTGTCAAAACCTTCGCCGCCGGTTTCCGAGCCCGCCCAGATCGTCTCGGCCCCGGACGCGCTGCCGGCAGCACCCCACGCGTGAACGCGCCCGCCGCCACTCCGTCACCGCTCGATGGGTTGATCGCGCGGCTGTCCGCGCTGCATCCCAAGCGGATCGATCTCGGCCTCGATCGCATACAGCTTCTGCTGGATCGGCTCGATCATCCCGAACGTAAGCTGGCGCCGGTGATCCACGTCGCCGGCACCAATGGCAAGGGTTCAACGCTCGCCTATCTGCGCGCGATCCTGGAGGCGGCGGGCCTGCGAGTCCATGCCTATACCTCGCCCTACCTGGTACGGATCAACGAATGCTTTCGCATCGGTGGCGTTCTCGTCGGCGATGATGAATTGCGCTTGGCGCTCGAACATTGCGAGCGCGCCAATGCCGGCGCGCCCCTCACATTTTTCGAGGCGAAGACCGCGGCGGCGTTTTGCCTGTTCTCGCAACATCCGGCCGACGTGCTGTTGCTCGAAGTCGGCCTCGGCGGACGGCTCGACACCACCAATGTCATCGAGAGGCCGATGGCAACCGTGATCGCGCCGATCAGCATGGATCACATCGAATTTTTGGGTGACACCCTGACATCGATTGCCGGCGAGAAGGCTGCGATCATCAAGCGCAACGTGCCGGTGATCTGTGCGGAGCAGCCCATGGAGGCGATGGCGGTGATCGAAGCGCAGGCGAACCGAATGCGCGCGCCGCTGCATGCGGCAGGTGAGGGATGGCATGTCGGCGTCGAGCGCGGCAGGCTGGTCTATCAGGACGATCGCGGGCTGATGGATCTGGCGGCGCCAAGACTGTTCGGCCGGCATCAATTCGACAATGCGGGGCTTGCGATCGCGACCCTGCGCGCCATCGAAACACTCAAGGTTCCCAGTGCGGCGTTCGAGTCCGGCATCGTCAATGCGGAATGGCCGGCGCGGATGCAGCGTCTTTCGTCGGGCGCGCTGTTGGAGCAGGCGCCGCCGGGGTGCGAAATCTGGCTCGACGGCGGGCACAACGCCGAAGGCGGGCGCGTTGTCGCAGCCGCGCTGGGCGATCTCGAGGAACGCGTCTCGCGTCCGCTCGTCATCATCGCCGGCATGATGGCAAACAAGGACGCCGGCGCATTTCTCGCCAATTTTGCAGGCCTGACGCGGCACATCATCGCGATTGAGATCCCGCGCCAGGATAACGCGATGCCGCCGGACCGGCTGGCGGATGCCGCGCGCTCGCTCGGCATGCGCGTTGAAATATCCGACGGCGTCGAGGCGGCGCTGCGCACGCTCGCCCGCCTTGCTTACGAAGTGCCGCCGCGCATCCTGATCACGGGCTCGCTTTACCTCGCCGGCCACGTACTCGGCCTCAACGGCACGCCGCCGAAATAGAGCCACGTTTCCGATGCGGTTTGCCGCGATTGCCGATGTGCACGGAAATTATCTCGCGCTTGAGGCTGTCATAGCCGATATCCGCGCGCATGGCATCGACGAGATCGTCAATCTCGGCGACATGGCGAGTGGGGCGCTCGATGCGCGGCGGACCTTGGATACGCTGATGGCAGTCGACGCAGTGAATGTGCTCGGTAATCACGACCGCTATTTGATCGACCGCTCGCCGGAGAAAATGGGGTCGTGGGACCGGCCCGCGCATGCGCAACTCAAGGCGCGGCATCCCGACCGGCTGCGCGCGGTGCCGGCGACGCGTGTGTTCCGCGAAAAAATCTTTCTCTGTCACGCGACGCCTGCGAACGACGAAGTCTATTGGCTGGAGACTGTCTTGCCTGACGGCACGGTGCGGATGTCATCGCTGGAAGCGATCGAGAGCGCCGCGGACGGCATCACCGAGAGGCTTATTCTCTGCGTCCACACTCATATCGCGCGCGCGGTCCAGCTCCGCGATGGTCGTCTGATCGTCAATCCCGGCAGCGTCGGTTGCCCCGGCTACCGCGACATCCATCCGTTTCCGCACGTGATGGAGGCCGGCACGCCGGACGCGCGCTACGCGATTCTCGAATTCGCTGACGGCGCTTGGCGGGTGACATTTCACCATGTGCCGTACGACCATGACGCGATGGCTGCCCCTGCCCGCCGCAACGGCCAGCCTGAATTGGCGTCTGCCCTGGCGACGGGGTGGATCGATCCCGCAGGCGAAAAATAAAACGGCCGGCTGTTCGCCGGCCGCTTTCAGATCGTTGTTTCAACGCGGATCAGACCGCAGCCGTAATCCATTGCTGCAGCTTCTGCTTCGGCGCGGCGCCGACCTGGCGCGAAGCCATCTCGCCGCCCTTGAAGATCATCAGGGTCGGGATCGACATCACGCCGTATTTCGAAGCCGTCTTCGGGCTTTCGTCGACATTCAGCTTCACGATCTTGACCTTGTCGCCCATCGCGCCGGAAATCTCGTCCAGCGCGGGCGCGATCATGCGGCAGGGGCCGCACCATTCGGCCCAGAAATCCACCACCACCGGGCCTTGCGCTTTAAGCACCTCGGCTTCGAAATTGGCGTCAGAAACCTTGCCAACGGCCATGGGAACACCTCGTTCGGTTGAGAGAAGGGCGCGGGGGTGAAGAATCGCGTCCGGAATCATGAAACAAACCTATGAACGCGACCTTGCCGGGTCAAGCTTAGTCATCCCCGCCAAGACGGGATAGCAGTGCCGCATCCAGCACGGGAGCCAAAATCTCCATCAATTCAGGCGTTTCAGTCCAAAGCAGAGCTGCCCGGACCGGCAATTGGGGATAAAGCTTCTCCAAGACAACACGATAAAGCGCGAGCTGGCGAATATATGAGGAAGGTGCCTCGGCCACGGCAGCAGGTGGGGCGTGGTTGGTCTTGAAATCGACGATCAAGACCTCGCTTGGTGTGACCACCAGGCGGTCGATCTGACCGGAAACCAGGGCTAAGGGCAGTCCCGGCCGCGCGAGCCTGCCTGCGATCGCGACCTCAGCGCGGCTGCCGGCCGCGAACACGGCTGCAAAGCGAGGGTCGGCGATCAGCGCCAGCACTTTTTCGGCGAGAAGTGTGCGTTCGCCATCGCTCCAGCCGCCGGCATTGCGGGCGAGATAGTTCTGCGCGGCATCGCGGCGGCGCTCGACTGCGAGATCGGGCAGCGACTGCAGCAGACGGTGCACCAGCGTGCCGCGCTGCAAGGCCAGCGCGCGAGAGGCCAGCGACTCTCCCGATCTGACGCCGTGGTCGCCGCCGTCTCCGGGATCGGAAGGGCGCAGCCGGCTGGCAGCGGTCGACCCGGTCGGCACCGTCATGCGCAACCATGCTGGCAACTCGGCAGGCATGGTTGCAGCAGAAGCCGCCGCCGCGCCTGCGGGAACAGCAATATCCTCGATGCGCGAATAGCGTTTTACGAGGCCATCCGGCGTCTCGATGGCCTGCTCCCGCAAGCCGGAATTGGCGAGCCCCCTGCCGATCAGGTCGTACCAGCAGGCTTTGCGTACGCTGTTCATGTTGCCGGGCATGCAGCCGGCAACGATCAGGCGATCGGCCGCGCGCGTCATCGCCACATAGAGCAGGCGGCGATATTCGTCCTCGATCTCGGCGAGCATCGCCGTGCGGGCTGCCGCGACTACCGCCGGGTCGTCGGCTTTCTTGCCCGCCCAGACCACCACTTCGGCACCGTTGCCTCGCGGCAGATGGATAAGCTTCAACCGTTGCAGGTCGGTCGGCGACGACGTCGTGTCGACCAGGAATACCACGGAGGCTTCCAGCCCCTTGGCGCCGTGCACGGTCATGACGCGAACTTCGTCGCGCGAGATTTCCATGTCGCGCTTGACCTCGGTGTCGGCGGCGCGCAGCCACGCGATAAAGCCTTGCGACGAGGCAGGCGCCTTGCGTTCATAGTTGAGCGCCAGCTCAAGAAACTCATCGAGCGCGTCATTGGCCTCAAGCCCGAGCCTTCTTAGGATACGGGCACGGCCGCCGTCACCGCCAAGCAGCCAGGCGAAGAAAGCAAACGGCGTCTCGCTCACGAAACGCCGCTCGCATTGTTCAAGGCGCTCAAGCGCAAGCTTGATCCGGGATTCGGTCGCCCCATGCTGGTCCAGTGCCTGCCGCAGCGATCCCTTGCGCTGCCACGCCAGCTTGAACAGATCGTCCTCGGTGATACCGAACAGCGGGCTCTTTAGCGCCACCGCGAGCGCCAGATCGTCGCGCGGCAGCAGCAGCGCGTCGGCGAGGTTCATCAGGTCGATGATCGCGATGTGCTCGGTCAGTTTCAGCCGGTCGGCGCCGGCGACCGGAAGGTTGGCATGCTTCAGCGCCTGGATCACCGCGTCAAACGCGTTGCCGCGCCGCCGCACCAGCACCAGCATGTCGCCATAGCTTAAGCGACGCCGGTCGCCTGCGTGGCCGGTCATCGTGCCGCTTGCGACCAGCCGCTTGATCTCGGCCTGGATGCGCTTTGCAAGTTTCACTTCCGGGCTGGTTATCGACACGCCGTCGAACGGCGCGCGCCAGCCTTGAATCTCCTGCTTGTCGTCGCGTTCCGACAATTCCCAGAGATCGATCTGGCTCGGCCCGGCATCGGCCAGCGCGTGATGGATCGGATATCCAATGTCGGCGGAATGGATGCTGCGATAGATCGCTTCCTCGCGGAACACATAATCGACGGATTGCAGGATCGCCGGCCCCGAGCGAAACGAATAGGTAAAGGACACCGGATCGAATTTCAGTCCGGCATCCTCGAACTTCTTCGTCAATGCCCTGCGGCGCAGGTCGAATTCGTGAGGCGCTGCGCCCTGAAACGAGAAAATCGACTGCTTTTCGTCGCCGACCGCAAAGATCGTGCGGGTGACGCCGTCGCGCGCGCCTTCACCAGCGGTGAATTCGGAAATGATGTGGCCGACAATGTCCCATTGCCGGGGACTGGTGTCCTGCGCCTCGTCGATCAGCACGTGATCGACGCCGCGATCGAGCTTGTAGTGCACCCAGCCTGACGAAACGCGATGAAGCATCGCCAGCGCCTTGTCGATCAGATCGTCATAGTCGAGCAGGCCGCGCTCCTGCTTCTCGCGGCGATAATTCGCTGCCGCCGCGGTCGCAATATGCAACAGCGCTTCGGTGCGGTCGCGGATCGTCACGGCGCGGCGTTTTTCGATCAGCGGACCGAGACGCAGGATTTCGGCTTCGAGCAGTCGCCCGGTCGCCGGATTGTTATCGCAGAATCGTTTCGTCACCACCGATTTGCGGGGCGTTCGCTCGTCGGTGAGGAAAACGCCGAGATATTCGTCAACCTGGGTCGTGCCTGTCGATGCTAGCGCCGCGCGCAGCCTGACAGCCTGGTCCTGGTCGGATTTGTTGCCGGTGTCGAGCGTCGCGGCGATCTCTTCCCATCCGGATCGCCTGATATAGGGACCGTCGACGATCTCCCGCTCGACGTCTTCGATGCGATCATCGAAGCTGACGCCGAGCGCAGCTGTCATCTGTGTTGCCGCGGCATCGGCGCTACCCGCCGCGTCGGTCCAGGCCATGAAATGATCGCGGCTCCCGCAAGCCTCGCGCACGACGTCCTTGAAGGTGACGTCGGCGGCGCTCGCCATCGCGGTGTTGAGCGCGCGGCCGGTCACGCTGTGGGGATCGCGCGAGGCCTCCAGCAGCACGGCAAGATTAGCGCGCTCCATCATCTCGTTCTGGTCGCGTTCGTCGAGCACTGCAAAGCGCGCCGGCACGTTAGCCTCGAACGGAAATTGCTGCAAAAGCCGCGTGCACAGCGCATGAATGGTCTGCACCTTCAATCCACCCGGCGTTTCCAGCGCGCAGGCGAACAGTTTTCGCGCCGAAGCCCGAAGTTTTGCGTTCGACTGTGCGATGCCGGCTTCGCGGATCGCCTCGTCAAGCTTGTCGTCGTTGAGCGTGACCCAATGGCCGAGGGTGGAAAACACCCGTTCGGCCATGTTGGCCGCGGCAGCCTTGGTAAAGGTGATGCAAAGGATTTTTTCGGGCGGCACACCGGCGAGCAAGAGCCGGATCACCCGTTGAACCAGAACATGCGTCTTGCCCGAACCCGCATTGGCCGAGACGAATGACGATGAGGTGGGATCGGACGCGCGCGCCTGCGTGGCGCGAACGGCGTCGGGAATGGGACGCGGCGCCCTCACCATTCCTCGATCCCCAACCCACCCGCCGCGGACCATTCCTTGATCCGGGCGAGATCGTCGTAAGTGCCGTAGCGATTGGTCCACATCGGCAGATTGAGCGAGGTGTAGGCCTGGTCCTCGGTGTCGAATTTGCGGATCAGCGCCTCCAATTGCGTTCGCGCGTAATCAGCGGCGGCATCGGGTGGCTGCGGCCGATCGTTCTGCTTGATCTTCAATTCGAGCGATCTGTACTCGCCCGGCGGATTGTTGCCGCTCAATCTGACATAGACGAGTTCGCCGACCGAGGAATCGGCGGGAATGTTGGGAAAGCCGCCCTCGCGCAGGATCGCCGCTTCCAGCGTGAGCTGTGGCGACAATCCCATTCGCACCTGCTTGCCGGTCGGCGGCTGCCCGGTCTTGTAGTCGAGGATGGCAAAACTTCCGTCGCGCCGACGCTCGATCCGGTCGGCGCGCGCCGACAGAATGAAGGTGCGCGCATTGTCGAGGGGAATTCCGATTTCGCCCCTTATTTCGGCGTCGATCGCCAAAATATTCCCGCGCCGCGCCATCTCCCACGCCGCAAACCATTTTGCGATGCGCTGAAACCGCGGCCACCACAGCGCACGCGCCTCGGGGCGTTCCATCAGCGGCAAAAAGTACTTTTCGCCGATGCCGCGCAAGGCGTGCGCCGGATCGTCGGGAAGGGCGTTGGCAAAGCTTTGCGTGAATTCACCGAGCGCATCGTGGATCGCCGAGCCGCGATCGGCGGCCGATAGCGGCATGTCGACGGGATCGAGCGCGTCGAGCCGCAAAATGTATCGCGCGTAGATCGTATAGGGATCGCGCAGCCAGTCCTCGATCGCGGTCACCGATAATTTCAGCGGCCTCGTGGCGCGCGGCGGCGTGGGCGCCGGCTGCGCGATCGGTTCGACTTTGGTTGGCCGGTCCAGCTCATGGGCGAAGCGGACGTATTTTCCGCCGGCAAGTTTTGCGGCGGTCCAGCGCTCATCGCCCGCGACCGCTTCCAGCCGATGCAGGAAGCGAGAGGCCACGGCCGGCGCGCCGCCAGCTCTTGTCGAATGGCTGAGAATGACGTCGTCTGCGCCAAGCAGTTGCGCGAAGTCGTGGGCGGACAGCCCGATCCGCCGCTCCGGCAGATCGAGGCCGAGCTCGTGCCGCATCGGCCGGCTCAGCCACGGGTCGATCCGCGGCGCCGGCGGCCACACGCCCTCGATCAGCCCGCCGACGATGATCCGGTCAGCCTGCATCAACCGCGATTCCAGCGGGCCATAGATGTGGAGTTGCGCGCCTGATTGCTCGGCCCGCCGCACCGCGCGGTCGGCGAACGCGGTCTGGAACACCTCCGGATAGTCACTGATCCGGACCATCAGTCCGCTCAGCTTCTGTTCGCCGAGCAAATCGTCGAAGGCGGAAGCGAGCGCCAAACCCTCGGGGTCTTCGAAGGCAAGCGCCATGTCGCGACGGTCGCGCGAGAGTTCGACCAGGATTTCGCGATGGCGCCGCGCCAGCTCGGCAAAATCATATGGCTTTGAGGGGCTGAGGCTTTCCAGCGGCGCCAGCGCCTTTTGCAATGCTGCAATCAACTGCGCGCCCCGATCGAGTTCTCCGTTTTTCAGTCGAGCCCGCGGTTCGGCGTTGTGGAGCGAGGACGCTTCACCTTTTCGAAGCTCTTCAAGTTCGCCGCGAAAGCGCGAAAAGTCGCGCGCGAGGCCCGTGCTTCCCGCCGGCGGACGCGTGCCGCGCAGCAGCGCCAGCTCAAGCGTCTCGATCGCATCTCTCCATTCGAAAGGCGTGCCGCCAACACGGCAGAACGGATGTTTCAAGAGCGCGAGCAACGTCGCAGGCTCAAGGCCCTTCGCGACCGTCTCGGCTGCGAGCCGCGCGAAAATTCCGGCAGCCGTATCCGTAAGCCGGTCGCCACCGGAATCCTCGAAATCGAGATTCCAGCGCGTCAGCGCCGCCATCACCCGTCGCGCCAGCGCGCGGTCCGCGGTCACCAGCGCCGCCGATTTTTGCAGATGCCGCGCCTCACGCATCGCAATCGCAATGGCAAGCGCTTCGATTTCGGGATTTTCCGCCTCGACGACCGCGAGATCCTTCATGCCGTTGGAAATCCTGT
Organism: uncultured Alphaproteobacteria bacterium; assembly: GCA_963769365.1. Lineage (GTDB taxonomy): Bacteria > Pseudomonadota > Alphaproteobacteria > Rhizobiales > Xanthobacteraceae > Bradyrhizobium. The sequence continues at coordinate 304,731 of CAVYLU010000006.1, forward strand.
CCGCGATCTCAGGCTGCCTCAATCGGTCATGCCATTGCGCGGTCGCGGTCGAAGGCCGCATCGCCTCTGATGCCAGCACGTCGCGGCCATGCGGCGCCGGGGACAGAATAATTTCAACATCGCCGCGGCTGATGCCAAACCGCTGCAACAGCGCATGCATCGCGAACTGCGGATGGTTCGATGCGGACACGGTGGTGAATTTCCCCTGGGCGTCCAGAATGCCGCCGATTGTCCGCCATGCCTCGTCGTCGAGATCGGTATCGAGCCCCGGCAGCACCACCGCGCCATGCGGCAGCGCGGCTACCGCGTGAAGGAATTTCGCGGTCGCCGGCATCGAGCCGGTCGAACCGGCCGCGATCACCGGTCCGTCATGATGCGCGGTGAGACGCGCGGCTTCGGCCGAGATCAGCAGGTCGCGCCGCGCCGCCGGCTCGATCTTGCCGATCTCCACCAGATGATCCGGCCAGAGCTTTCGCGCGATCCTGAGGAATTCGAGCGAGTATTGCCAATATTGGTCGAGCTGATCCGGCACCAATCCGTCGAACCCGTCCCAGTCGATACCGCGCGTCACCATATCGTCCATCAGCCGCGCGAGATCGCCAGCCAGCGCCAATGTCGAGGCCGGTCCGCCGACCACCAGCGGCGAGGAGACCGGACTCTTGGCCCATGCCGCGACCAGTTTTGCCAATGTCAGCCGGCGATCGAGCTCGCCAAGTTTTTGCGGAATGTCGAGCGGCGCCGCGCCACCGAACTGCTCGGCTTCATCGGCAAACGCCAGCTCGTCTTCGTCGATGTCGCCGAGCGCGACGATACGCGGCAGCACCACGGCATCGGTCTTGAGTTCCTCGAGGAAGACTTCTCGCGCCACGCGAATCGCGCGGCGGGTCGGCAGATAAAGCGTCGCCCGCGCCAGATTGGCCGGCTCCCGGCGTGCCTCGAAACCCTCGACCAGCCGGCCGTCGACAAGCGCGGCGATGACGCTGCGCAGGAATGGCATGGACAAGGGAACACTCAAGACGCGCATGGACTTTCCTGATTCGCGAGGTCAGGCGCCAATATAGCCTGTCATCACCCGCGAAAGCGGGTGATCCAGTATTCCAGCGTAAGTGTGATGAAATCGAGAGGCCGCGGCGTGCTGGATGTCCCGCTTTCGCAGGGCATGACGATCTCAGGCGACGCTTTCGAGAAACGCCTCTTCCGCCGCCTGAATCGCGTCGGGAGTTCCGACATGCATCCACACGCCGTCGAGCCGCAAGCCAAACAGCCGTTCCTGCTCGTTGGCGCGGTCGAACATTTTTGTCAGCGAAAACTCGCCTGTTGGCGCATCGGCGAATTGAGACGGCGACATGATCGCGACGCCGGCATAGACGAACGGCACGACCTGATGTTCCTTTCGCTTGCGCAACGCGCCGTCCGGCAGCATGGCGTAGTCGCCGCGGCCGCCATAGCCGATGCTGCTCGTCGTCGGCGCCATCAACAGCAGGATGTCCATGCGGTCGGGATCGAAGGTCTCTGCCAGTCGCGCCAGGTTGGATCGTACGCCGTCGATCCACATCGTGTCGGAATTGACGTGGAAGAAGGGCGTCGGCCCGAGCAGCGGCAACGCCTTGACCACGCCGCCGCCGGTGCCAAGCGCCCGGTCGCGTTCGTCCGAGATGACCACGCGCGGTCGGCTACGGCCCTTGGTATGCTCGATAATCTGGTCGGGCAGGTAATGCACGTTGACCACTGCCTCGGTGACGCCGGCGCTGCCGAGCTTGTCGAGCACGTGGTCGAGCAATGGCTGGCCGGCAACCCGAACCAGCGGCTTCGGCAGGGTGTCGGTGAGGGGGCGCATGCGCAGGCCGAGACCGGCGGCGAGGACCATGGCTTTGGTGAGATGGACGGGCATTCCTTCAGGGGATTCTCGAATTCGCTCCGCCAACCATATCATGGCGATTCCGCCGATACAGTGCCCTAGAGGCGATAATCATGGGGCATGACGGTTGTACGACGCAGGCGCCGACAAAGGCTCAAGCATCCGCCGCCGCGCGCCGCGTCGCTTTCTTTTTCTTGTCGCCCGGCTTGAGGAAATTGACGCCGATCTGATCGCCATTGACCCAGGCAAGTTCACAGCGGCGATAGGCGAGCCCGGTCGACGACAGCAACAGAAAAAATTCCTTCAGATGCAGCCCTTCGACGGAGCCCTCGATGGTGAGCTTGGCGCCGGTCTCGGAGACGTCTTCCATGGTGCAGTCGCGACGCCAGGTGCCGTCGATGCCCATCATATGGGCTGAAATGCCGCGTTCGAATGTGATGCGTTCGCCCTTGCGCCGTTCTGCCACCATCGTTGCGTTCTCGCGTCAAGAATAACCCGCCCCACGCCGCTGGGCCGGACGCAGACTAAAGCGCGGTAGGCTAACAACCGGTAAATTTAAGCAACCGGCGGGGGGACATTGGCGGCATACCATTGCCGAACCGGCGAGAGCGCGGGGTGGGCCAGTGACCGACTGAGATAAGTCCAGATCCGGGGCTGGTGGCGCAGATAGTGCGGCTTGCCGTCGCGCCGGTTGAGCCGCGCGAAGGTGCCGAGCAGCCGCGTGTTGCGTTGTGCCGACATGATGGCGTAGTGCTCGGCGAAGACGGCGGGATCGAAATTTTGGTCGGATGCGCGCCGCGCCTTGATGTAGCGCGTGAGCAGCGCGAGTTCGAGCGCCTCGGGCACGTCGATCCGCGCATCCTGCAGCAGCGACACCAAGTCGTAGGCGGCGGGACCGAGCACGGCATCCTGGAAGTCGATGACGCCGACTTGTGCGATACCGGTGCGCTCGCCGAGCCAGATTAGATTGGGGGAATGGAAATCCCGCAACACCCAGGTTTTCGCGGCTGCGATCGGCTTTTCCAGCAGATTGCGCCACATCGCGGCGAATTCGGCGCGCATTTCGCCGCTCGTCTCGACCCCGCGATCCGGCAGGTACCATTCGAGCATCAACCCGATCTCGACCAGCAGCGCCTCGATGTCGAATGTCGGAATCGGATAATTGAGCTGCGGCGCCAGCGGCAGGGTCTCGGGGAGACCTTCGTGATGCAGCACGGCCAGCAAATCGGTCGCTACTTCATAACGCGCGGGGATCGGCTGCGGCGGATCGCCTTCGACGAAGCCTGCGCTGCCGAAATCCTCCGTGATCAGGAATCCGGACTCAAGATCGGCATAACCGATCGTCGGCGCCGAGAAGCCGCGCTCGCGCAGGCCCTCGGCGATCGCGACAAACGGCTTGACGTCCTCGGCGAGGTGCACGGCGCCGCTATAGGATTTTCCCTCATACAATGGGGGGCCGTCGGGCTGGCGCGGAAAATTCATCAGGATGACGACGCCGTCGTCGCGGATCAGCCGCGCATAGGAGCGTATCGACGCATCGCCCGCCATGCGCTGGCGCTTGGCTTCGGAAAAACCGGTACCTTGGAGAAACTCCCGCAGCGCCTTCAGCCGTGCGACTTTGGCTGCGGCCTTGCCGTAGCCGGTGATCTCGGCCGATCGCGCGGTCGATCCCAGTGCCGGACGATGATTGAACGCAATATCGATACGGTCCGGCGGCAACGCGCCGGCGGCGCGTTCCGGCCACTCGATCAGCGCGATCGCGCCTTCCGGCAATGGCGACAGGCCGATCTCTTCCAGTTCGCTGGCGTCGTTGACGCGGTAGAGATCGGCGTGGACCAGGGCAAGGGCCGGCAGGTCATAGCCTTGCGCGAGCGTGAAGGTCGGGCTCGGAACTTCCAGCATTTCGTCGTCGGCGAGATAGCGGATCATGGCCCGGGCGGCCGCGGTCTTGCCGGCGCCGAGATCACCGGACAGCGTGATGACGTCGCCGGGCCCGACCAACAGCGCGAGGTCGGCCATCAGATGCGCGGTCGCCGTCTCGTTTGCGAGCGCCGCCAAAAATGTCGTGGGCGAACTCATTCCGCTGCGTTGCGATGCATGGCCTGATCGGTCGGGAAGTCGCAGGTGACGCTGGTGCCTTTGCCGACGGCCGAGTCGACGCGCACCATGCCACCGTGCAGTTCGACAAAGGAGCGCACCAGCGACAGGCCGAGACCGGCGCCGCGATGCCTGGAGCCGTGCGAGTGGCTCTCGAACCAGTCGAACACCTTGTCCTTGACGTCGGGCGCAATGCCTGGACCGGAATCGGTCACGGTGAAGACGATGGCGTGCTCGCTCCGTTTGGCGCTGATGCCGACAATGGCGTCCTGCGGTGAGAAGCCGACGGCGTTGGCAAGCAGATTATACAGCACCTGCACGACGCGGCGCTCGTCGCCGACAAAACTTCCGATGTTGGGATCGACGTCGACTTTGAGGCGGATCCGGTCGGTGGCAAGCCGGTCCTGGATGCCTTCGGCAGCCGCCTCGATGGCCTTGCCGATATCGACCGGGCCGAGCTCCAGCTTCATGGCGCCGGCATCGATAGTGGCGAGGTCGAGAATATTGTTGGTCAGCGCGAGCAGCGCGTTGGTCGATTTGGTGACGTAGTCGAGGTACTCGGCCTGCTTTGCCGTCAGCGGGCCGGTCGAGGGGTCGCTGAGGAAATGCGCGAAGCCGATGATGGTGGTCAGCGGCGCGCGAAGTTCGTAGGAGACGTGGTGGACGAAATCCACCTTCATCTGGTCGGCCGCCTCCAGCGCCTCGTTGCTTTCGCGCAGCGCACGTTCGACATTCTCGGTGTCGGTGATGTCCTGGAAGGTCAGCATGGTGGCGCCGTCAGGCAACGGCCTCGTCATGCAGTCCAGCACGCTGCCGTCCTTGCGGTCCAGCTTCAGCGGCACGTCGACCCGATTCTCGATCGCGGTGATGGCTTCGCGGATCGTCCGCCAAATATGGGTGTCATCGAACAGCGGCCGGCACCACTCTTCCACGGTATCGATATGCGGCTGTTCGCGCAGCGCGTCGGGCGACAGCTTCCACATTTTCGCAAACGCCGGATTGAACAATTGCGCCCGGCCGTTGCTGCCGAACACCGCAACGCCTTCGGCGAGACTGTCGAGCGTTTCGCGTTGCACCCGGATCAGGCCGTCGAAGCGCCGCGCCAGTTCGAGGCTTTCGGTGACGTCGTCGAACAGATAGGTGACGCCGCCTTCCGGATTTGGCGTGGTGACGACGCTCAGTGCCCGACCGTCCGGGAGGTACCAGGTATCCTTGGCGGTCTCGACGGCGCGATAGGCCTCGTGCAGCTTTAGCTTCCAGGCGCGGAAATCGGGTTGCTCGGGTAATTTGCGCGCGGCGCGCAGCCGGTCTAGCACGCTCGAATCGTCCGGATTGCCGTCAAGAAAGGCGCGATCGAGATCCCACAGCCGGCGATAGGAATCGTTGTAGAACGCGAGCCGGCGCTGCGCGTCGAACACCGCAACGCCGGATGAGAGTTGATCGAGCGTCCGGCGGTGCGCCTCCGCCATCCGCACCAGCGCCGAACTCAGGGCGTCGGCCTCGCTGGCATCGATCGCGACGCCGACGCTGCCGCCGCCGATCTTGACCGCGCGCACGTCGTAAATCCGCCGCTCGCCCCCGGCCACGATCGGCAGCCGCGCGCTGAAGGTCTCCGAGACCGCGAGCGCGTGCTCCATTTCGGCGCGGTCGTCGCTGTCGAGCAGTTCGAGGTTGCGGTCGGTCGCATCGCTGACGCTGGCCGCCTCGGTTGCGCGGGCATAGGCGGCATTGGCGTAGGCCAGGCTGCCCTTGGCGCTCTTGGCCCAGATCGGCCACGGCGAAGTGGCGGCGAAGCCGCGCAGCATCTCGGTCTCCTCCAATAGCGCCTTGTGGCGCAGATTGGTTTCCGCCAGTTCCCGGCGCAACCCCGAGAGTTCGCGAATCCGCACAATGGCTTCACCGCCGATCGCCCGGCCCATGGCCTCAATAGCATGTCCGGTCGACGTCGTCAGATGCAGCAAAAAGCCCTCACCGGCCTCGCGTAATGCGTCGACGGCGTGATCCATCTGCAGCGCCGGTTCCGGCGGCAGCCAGGTTCCGAAGGCGAGAATACGTTGCGGCGATTCCTGGGGCACCAGCAGCGAGACATCGCCGCTGATTTGCGGGCGATTGTCGCCGGCGGCCCAGGCGATCAGGACTTGCGGCTCGGCAAACAACAGCGCGCGGTAACGGTCAGCCTGGACCTGGAGTTGCCCGATATCGACGAGCAGCTCCGCCTCGTTGTTGGCCGCACGGACGCGCGTGTGCATCAGCAGGATCGCCGCCACCACCGAAAAGCCGAGCAGCGCCAGCGCCGTGGTCAGGACCGCGATTTCCTGTCGGTTGAGATCGAAAAAGATCGAAAGCGCGCCGAGGACGCCCAAGTCCGCGGCTGCGGCCGGTCCAGCCGGCAACAGCACCAATGCGGCAAGCCCGATCAGGCCGTTGCGCGCCAGCGATGTGCACGACAGCAGCGTCCGACGCATCGCCACGATCACGCCCGACATGATTGCCCCAAGGCCGCACAATAAGACCGCACAGATTTACGCCCGGCGCAGACCACCCTGCCGCGCCGTTCGCGAATCGAGACACATTATCCTCAACGGAAGTCGAGCGGTAAGAGTCCAGATCGTGAACGCCGACCCCGGCACAGGAAAATGCGCTAAAGCGGGGGTTTTACCGGGACATATTTCGTAAAATTGATGCCATCTTTCGTAAAATCGATGCCATCGAAAACCCGTTGGTCCGCCTTTAGCAACCGGCGGTGAGCTGCAATTTCATCACCGTTATGACGTCGTGCAGCTGCGCTGCCTCGCCGGTGGCGCGCTTGACCAGCAGCGCTCCCTGCAGCGCTCCGAAGACGAACCTCGCCGTCTTGCTCGCCGGGGCAGGGAGCTTGAATTCTCCCCGAGCCACCCCGCGCTTGAGAATCCCGGTCAGCCAGGCCTGGTGGGCGCGGAAAAAACCGTCGACGCGGGAGCGAAGCTCCGGTGGCAGCACCAGGATTTCGCCGGCCAACGCTCCGCAGAGGCAGACTTGGTCGGCGCTCTTGGCATAGCCGATATAAGGCTCGACATAGAAATCCAGCATCGCCATCGATGTCTGCGACCGATCTTCGGCGATAGCGACAAGGGCCGCGCCGAAGCGCGCCACGTAGCGGTCGACGACTGCGATTCCGAGATCGGCCTTTGAAGGAAAATGATAGTGGATGCTGGCCTTCCGTATGCCGAGGCTGTCGGCGATGTCCTGATAGCTGAACGCGCTGTAGCCGCGGGTCTGGATCAGCAGCTCGGCGAGATCGAGGATCTGTTCGGCGGTTTCGGATCTCTGCTTCGGCGCCGTGGTTGTCATGGTGTTCCCGTCATGGCATCGGGCGCAGATGACCTCGCTTCACCCAATAGGTCGCTCCGTGGGTCGAGCCGAGACTGCCCCGGAATCCGGCCGGATTTCTGATCCACGTCCCGCCACCATAGGTTCCGCTTTCGTCACGGAGGTCGCCGGACAGTATGAATATCTCTTCGCCTGCCGGACAGTCCACTTGTCTGTGGACAGCGCCCGCATCCAACCGTTCCAGCGCCACGCTTTCTCCCCCGCCGGGAGCGTGGAACAGAGGCAGCGTGGCCATTCCGGCTTGCTCCTCCCGGCGCCATTTGGCCGTGGTGGTGTCGATGACCAGGCGGCCCTTTTCCGAAGGGTCCATCTGCCTCAGCTTCACAAAGATGGCGCAGCCCGGTGTGGTACGCGGCGAATGCCGGCTTAGCGGCGGGTTGCGGACGTAGGTCCCGGCCGGATAGTCGCCGTGCTCATCGGAAAACACGCCGCTCAGCACCAGAAATTCTTCGCCGAGCGTGTGCTCGTGCGCGGGGAATGCGCTGGCGGCAGCATAACGGACGAGCGAGGTCGCGCGCGCGACCTCGCCGCCAACGCGATCGAGCATGCGGCGCTCGACGCCCGCCTGCGGGGAGGGGATCCATGGCAGTTCGCCGGTTGCTATCACCACACGCTGGGAGAAGTCGGCGTTGACGCGCTCGTTCGACATAGGACGGTCTCCTCCCTTTGTTTGAGCATGATCTCCGCGCAAACGCGTTTCCGCGTTTGTTAGCTAAGGGAAACCCGGCTCCCACCCATCCGGTCGTAGTCCGAGGGCATGCTTTTCCGGATCATACCCTAGAACCGCTCGGCGAAGGGGCGCAGGTCCATCTCGTGGGTCCATGCCGAGGGCTTTTGCGCGGCAAGGTCGAGATAGGCTTGCGCAATCGCTTTCGCATCCATCCGGCCGGATGGCGACGGCCCAAACCGCCGGTCAGTCTGAGGCCCGTCAATCAATCCGTCGAGGACGACGTGCGCGACATGAATGCCTCTTGGACCGTATTCGCGCGCCAACGATTGCGCGAGGCCGCGCAACGCGAACTTTGCCGAGGCGAATGCCGAGAAATTTGCGCCACCCCGCAAACCTGCCGTGGCGCCCGTGAGAATGATGGTTCCATCGTTGCGTGCGGCCATATGCGATATGACCGCTTGCGCCGACACCATCGCGCCAAGGCAAGCCACGCGCCACGCCTGCTCGAACTCAGCGACTGCGGTCTCCACGAAGGACCTGATCGTCAGCACATGGGCGTTGTGGATCAATACGTCAATGTGGTCAGCATATGGCGCGATCGCCGCGATCAATTGCGGCGGCCGGACGATGTCGCAAGCAAGATGGGTGTAGCTGCCGCCGCCCTGTTCGACCAGCCGCTTCAGATGCCCTGACGAGCGCTCGGTCCGCGACAGACCGATAACATCGTGGCCGGCGCGGGCAAAGGTCTCGACGATGCTGGCACCGAGACCTTCGGCGGCTCCGGCCAGGAGCAAAGTACGCCAGCGTGATCCGCCCACCGCGTTCAAATCCAGCGCAGGATGCTGGCGATGATCGCAATCTGGGCGAGCCAGCCGGCGGTGAATGTGAGCGTGCGCGCGGCGGGAATTCCGCCGGAATAGACCACGTAATGCGCGAGGCGGGCAAAGAAATACACCACGACCGCAGCCTTGGTCGCGCCGTTCGAGATGCCCAGCAGGTGGGCGATCAGGACGATCGGCGCGAAGATCGCGAAATTCTCGATCGCATTGTAATGGGCTTTGATGGCGCGCTGGGCCCATTCCGCCAGCCTGCCGCTGTCCGGCGCGGAGCCGGCGAGCGTGCCGCCGAGGCCGGTGGCAGCCACGCGGTTGAGAACATAGGGTACCCAGAACAGGGCGGTCATGAGTGCGGTCAGCGTCAGCCAATAAAGTTCGGTCGTCACGGCCTGCTCCTGGTTGGAAATTGACGGTGCAATTTATCTACCTATTAGTAGGTAAGGTCAATGGCCGCGTTCGATTTTCCGTTCTGGGAACAGGGGGTCAGACCATTCGGATCGTGGAGGGGGTCAGCGCCCGGTCGAACCAAAGCCGCCGCTGCCGCGGTCGGTCGTGGACAGCGCCGCGGCGACGACGAGTTCCGCGCGGACCACCGGCGCGATCACCATCTGGGCGATCCGCTCGCCGCGGCGGATCATAAACGGCGCCTGGCCGTGATTGATCAGGATCACGCTGATCTCGCCGCGATAATCCGCATCGATCGTGCCCGGCGAATTAAGTACCGTGACGCCGTGTCTGGCCGCGAGGCCCGAGCGCGGTCGCACCTGGGCTTCAGAGCCCGACGGCAGCGCAATCGTCAGCCCCGTCGGCACCAGCGCGTGTTTGCCAGGGGCCAGAACCAATGGCGAATTTTCCGGAACCGCCGCCAAAAGATCGAGCCCGGCTGCATCTGCGCTCTGATAGGCCGGCAAGGGAAGGCCCTCGGCGTGCGGCAATTGGCGGATCTCGACCTTGACCGTGGCGCTCACGAGGCCTTCTCCATTGCCTTGGCGATGTGCACAATCAGTTCGGCTGCGACCTGCTCCTTCGTCATCACCGGCCAGGAATCGACCGCGATTTCCGCGCCATTGCGCGTCAATAGGTGCACCGTGTTGCGATCCCCGCCCATCACGCCGGCCGCGGGCGAGACGTCGTTGGCAAGGATCCAGTCGCAGCCCTTGCGTGCGAATTTGGCCTTGGCGTTTTCAATCAGGTTTTCGGTCTCGGCGGCAAATCCGATCACAAGGGTTGGCCGCCTGTCCGGCAGTTTCGAAATAGTGGCCAGGATGTCCGGATTTTCAACGAGCTCCAGTTGCGGCAAGCCGCCAGAAGTCTTCTTCAGCTTCTGCTCGCCCTGATGGGCCACGCGCCAATCGGCGACCGCAGCCGCAAAGATCGCGATATCCGCGGGGAGGGCTGCTTCCACCCGCTGCAGCATCTGGCGCGCGGATTCCACATGCGTCACCGCTACGCCGGCGGGATCGGTGAGATCGACCGGTCCCGAAATCAGCAGCACATCCGCACCCGCCGCCTGCGCCGCCTCCGCAATGGCAAACCCCTGCTTGCCGGAAGAGCGGTTGGCGATGTAGCGCACCGGATCGATTGCCTCGTGGGTGGGACCCGCGGTAATCAGCACGCGCTTGCCCTTGAGCGGACGCGGCCGTGGCGGACGCAGCAGATGTTCGGCGGCCGCGGCGATTTCGGTGGGCTCGGCCATCCGCCCGACCCCGGCTTCGCCCGCTTCCGCCATCTCGCCGGCATTGGGTCCGACGGTCACCACGCCGTCGCGCCTAAGCTGCATGACATTGCGGCGGGTCGCGGCATTGTTCCACATCAAGGGGTTCATCGCCGGCGCCAGCAGGATCGGCTTGTCGCTGGCGAGCAGGACAGCACTGGCGAGGTCGTCGGCGTGGCCTTGCGCCATCTTTGCCATCAGATCGGCGGTCGCCGGCGCCACCACGATCAGATCGGCCTCGCGCGCCAGCCGGATATGGCCGGCATCGAATTCACTCTCGGGGTCGAACAGGTCGGTATGGACGCGCTCGTGCGACAGCGCGCTTGCCGCGAGCGGTGTGACGAATTGCTGCGCGGCCTTGGTCAGCACGCAGCGCACATGGATGTGGCGCTCCTTGAGCCGCCGGATCAAATCCAGCGCCTTGTACGCGGCGATTCCGCCACCGATGATCAGGGTGACGCGCGGCAGGCCGTGGGCGGGCTCGCCAAAAGCTTGCAACGAACCGGCGCGGACCGGCGGAGCGGAAGGCGCTTGATGCCCTTGTTCGCGCCCTTGGCCCTGATGTTGCGCAGCATCGCGCAGGATCACCCGCACCTCGTCCTCGACCGACCGGCCATTGCGGGCGGCGCGCAGCCGCAATTCGTCACGGATGGCATCGTCGAGTTTTCGGATCGTCAGATTGGCCATCGGCGCCTTCTCGATCTGCGATAGCAACGCTAGCACTATTGTGCATGCATTGCAATCACAATTGTCGAACCGCGACCAGGATCGCAATGAATGTCCCGGCGATGATCCACAGCGCCAGCGTGCGCCAGCGGCTCCGGCGCGCCTCCGTGCGCCCCATTGCGGCGATGGTCTCCGGCGACAGCCTTAGCCCGTCCCGCGTCATAATCTCCAATTGCTCGATCACCGCAACCGATCGCTCGGCAATCGCCGGCAGGCCTGCGAGCACGCGGGCGAGGTCGCTGGCGCCGGACATCGCGCTCTCGATGCGACCCACGGGTCCGAGATTGCGCTCGATCCATTCCCGCACCACGGGATCGGCGGTCTTCCAGATGTCGAGTTTCGGATCGAAGCCGCGCGCAACACCTTCGACCACGACCATGGTCTTCTGCAGCAAAATCAGTTCGGGCCGCGTTCGCATGTCAAACAGTCCAGTGACCTCGAGCAACAAGGTCAAGAGCTTCGCCATCGAGATTTCCTCGGCGGTGCGGTTATGGATAGGCTCGCCGATGGCACGGATCGCTTGTGCAAAATTCTCGACCGAATGATGTGACGGCACGTAGCCGGCCTCGAAATGTACTTCGGCGACGCGGCGATAGTCGCGGGTGATGAAGCCCAGCAGGATCTCGGCGAGGAAGCGGCGCTCCTTCAGACCGAGCCGGCCCATGATGCCGAAATCGACTGCGACCAGCCGCCCCTCCGCGTCGAGGAACAGATTGCCGGGATGCATGTCGGCGTGGAAGAAGCCGTCGCGCAGCGCGTGGCGCAGGAAACTCTGGATCACCTTGCGCCCGAGATCGGGCAGATCGACCGCTGCCTGCTCCAGCCTTGCATGATCGGAGAGCGCGATGCCGTCGATCCATTCCATCGTCAGCACGTTGTGGGTAGTGCGTTCCCAGTCGACCGTGGGAATCCGGAAATCCGGGTCGCCGCTTGTATTCTCTGCCATCTCGGAAAGCGCGGCCGCCTCTAGCCGCAAATCCATTTCCATCGCGACCGAGCGCGACATGGTATTGATGACCTCGATCAGCCGCAGCCGCCGCGCTTCGGCGGAGTAGGTCTCCGCCTTGTGCGCGACAAAGAAGAAATCGCCGAGGTCGCGGCGGAAACGCGCGGCGACGTTGGGCCGCAGCACCTTTACCGCAACCGCGCGGCGCGTGCCGTCGCGCTCGACCTCGCCGCGATGCACCTGCGCGATCGAGGCTGCGGCGACCGCCGGTCCGAAGCTTGCAAACGCCTGCGCCAGCGGCCGGTCCAGCGACGCTGCGATCACCGCCTCGGCCTCGTCTTGCGGAAATGGCGGCAGCTTGTCCTGCAGGCTTTCGAGGTCGCGCGCCATGACGACGCCGACCACGTCGGGACGGGTGGCGAGAAACTGTCCGAGCTTGAGGTAAGCCGGGCCCATTCGGGTGAGCGCGCGCGACAGGCGCGGGCCGGACTTGGCGCCGCGCCGCTCGATCAGCCGCGCGACCTTCAGCGCGAGCTGCCCGGGCGGCGGCACCAGGCTCGGATCGACCGCGCCGAACACGCCCTCGCGCGCGAACACGAAACCGGCGCGGGCAAGCCGCGCGATGTGGGTGGTAGCCGAGATCACAAACGCCAGCCCGAATGCAACGCCACGATGCCGCCGGACAGAGTTTGCCAGTTGACGCGCGCAAAGCCGGCCGCGCGGATCATCTCCGCGAACGCGTTTGGCCGGGGAAATTTGCGGATCGACTCGACGAGATATCGATAGGATTCGGCGTCACCGGTGACGGCGCGGCCGAGCGGCGGGATCACCTTGAACGAGAACAACTCATAAAGCCGATCGAGCCCGGGCACGTCGACGGTGGAAAACTCCAGGCACAGAAACCTGCCGCCGGGCTTCAGCACCCGAAAGGCTTCGCTCAAGGCAAGGTCGATCCGCGGCACGTTGCGGATGCCGAACGCGATGGTATAGGCGTCGTAAGCGCGATCCGGGAAGGTGAGCGCTTCGGCGTTGCCTTCGACGAATGAGACGCGGTCGTCGAGATGCCGCCCCGCGGCGCGCTCGCGCCCCACCGCGAGCATGTCCGGATTGATGTCGCAGACGGTGGCGCGGAAGCCTTCGCCGGCCGCGTTGGCGGCGCGGAACGCGATATCGCCGGTGCCGCCGGCAAGATCGAGCAAGGCAAACGGTGCATCGCTCTTCGGCGGATTGAGGGTGTTGATCATGATGTCTTTCCAGACCCGGTGCAGGCCCGCCGACATCAGATCGTTCATCAAATCGTAGCGCTGTGCCACGCTGTGAAACACTGAATTCACCAGCGTCTGCTTGTCCTCGAGCGGGACGTCACGGAAGCCAAAATGGGTGGTTTCGCCGGGCCGATCCATTCAACTCTACTCCACTGGTCCGGACCATAGCGCGCCCGCCGCAATGGCGCTATCACGTCACCTTCATAAGGTGAACGATCAGGTATGCCCGAATTACCCGAAGTCGAGACCGTCCGCCGCGGCCTGCAGGGCGCCATGGAAGGCTCGAAAATCGTCAAGGCCGAAGCCCGGCGAAAGGATCTGCGGTTTCCCTTTCAAAAGGATTTTGTGGCGCGCCTCGAAGGCCAGACCGTGACCGGTCTCGGCCGCCGCGCCAAATATCTGATGGCCGATCTCGCCTCGGGCGACGTGCTGTTGATGCACCTGGGCATGTCCGGCTCGTTTCGCGTGGTCAAGGACGAGAACGCGAAGACGCAAGGCAAATTCCATCATCCGCGCAACGACGATCGCGCGCATGACCACGTGATGTTTCGGATGTCGTCGGGCGCCGATGTGATCTTCAACGATCCCAGGCGGTTTGGTTATATGAAGATCATCGCGCGGAACGCGCTCGAGGATGAGCCGCTGCTGAAGGGCCTCGGCCCCGAGCCGCTCGGCAATGAATTCGACGCGAAGATGCTGGCGCGATCCTGCGCCGACAAGAAGACCAGCCTGAAGGCGGCGCTGCTCGATCAGCGGGTGGTCGCGGGCCTCGGCAACATCTATGTCTGCGAGGCGCTTTTTGGTGCGCATCTGTCGCCGCGCAGGTTGGCTGCAACATTGGCGACAAGAAAGGGCGAACCGACGGATCGTGCAGAGCTGCTCGTGGAAGCGATCCACGCCGTGCTCAATCAGGCGATCAAGGCCGGCGGGTCATCGTTGCGGGATCATCGCCAGACATCAGGCGAGCTCGGCTATTTTCAGCATTCGTTTCAGGTCTATGACCGCGAAGGCGAGAAGTGCCAAAGCGCCGGCTGCAGCGGCATCGTGCGCCGCTTCACCCAGAACGGGCGCTCGACCTTCTGGTGCCCGAAGTGCCAGAAATGAAGGCCCATCATGCGGTCACGCCGGCGCACCGGTTTGATACGTTGCGATATTGAACGGCGGGAGCCAAGTTCTGGCGCCATCGGCTGGTCCGATCATCGACCAGATCGCTGCGAGCGAGGCCTCGAGATCCGAGCTGCGCGATATTGTCGCAGCGAATCCAGGCGCAAAGCAAAAGCCGAGCACCACGATCGCGCCAAGCCATGCGATCTGGATCAGTAGGGCAATGTTTGTTTCGTACTTGCTCATAAATATCTCCTAACAAACTTGAAGAATTAGCCGCGGGGCCGCGGATGCAATTGCGCCGCGCGCGTCTAAACGGATGACGGCCGGCCCTTGTCATGGTGGCAAATACGGCCTGCCGAGTAACGCCTCCAGTTCAGGAAATGAATCCGCCCGATACAGAATCTGAACTGGAAAAGCCGCAGGCCCGGCCGTAGCGTTTGCTGCGATGTCTTCCTTGGAGGAAATCATGACGACAGCGAGCTATCAGCAGTTTTGTCCCGTCGCGATGGCCGCGGAGATACTCTGCGCGCGCTGGACCGTCGTCGTGTTGCGCGAGATGTTCGCCGGCTCGACACGGTTCAACGAACTGCGCCGCGGCGTGCCACGGATGTCGCCGGCGTTGCTCTCGCGGCGGCTGAAGGAGCTTGAAACCGCCGGCATCGTTGCCCGCGAGGCGTCAGCCTCCGAGCCTGGCGTCCTTGAATATCATTTGACGGAATCCGGGCGCGAGCTCGGGCCGCTGGTGGAGGCGTTCGGCATCTGGGGCCAGCGGCGGATCGAAGCGAACTTGTCGCTGCAGCATCTCGATGTGGATCTTCTGATGTGGGATATGCGGCGAAACCTCAACACCACGCCGATGCCGGCGCGCCGCAGCGTGGTGGAATTCGTCTACCCGGCACTGCCCGCAACGCACCGGCGCTTTTGGCTGATCGTCGATCCCGAGCTCGGCAACGACCTCTGCAAGATCGATCCCGGATTCGAAGTCGACCTCTATGTGTCCGCGGATCTGCGCAGCATGACGGCGATCTGGCTGGGACTGGATACCGTGCGAGCTGCCGTCGCAAGCCAGCGGATGGAGCTGACGGGCAACCGGCAGCTTGCGGCTTCCATGCAGACCTGGCTCGGTCTCAGTCCGTTTGCGAAGGAACGCAAGCTCGCGAGCTGAGCCGTCGATGGCTCGTGCCGCGAGCACCACGACGAACTAGTCTTACTGTGTCATAAACTCATTGCGGTTAACCGGCTTGGTGCAGCAAGGACATCTGTGCAGTCGGTTGATGATTGCGACGATCAAGCGTCGTCGCATCGTTGTGATCGAGTTTGGGATGTGCCGTTCGGTCCGGAGTGGCGGAGCCTCTGGGTCGGTAATTTTTGGGAAAGGCAGATTTTTTGAACGGTGTGGAGGAACCAGGTCCTGAGGGGGGAATCGTCTCCCTTTCGGAGACGAGGAATCCGTAGGCTGCAATGCAGAGCGAGGCGTGATGATGCAAGCCACGCCATCCACGGCCTTCAAAATGTCCGAGCCCGACCTCTTGCTTGAGCTCAAGATAGTCACGCTCGATGCGCCACCTGAGCTTGGCGGTGTCAACGAGGCGACGAAAGTTGATGTCTGCCGGCAGGGTCGAGAGCCAATATTTTGTCGGCTCCTTCTCGCCCTTGGGCCATTCGATCAGCAGCCATTCTTCCGGCCACGGCTCGCTACGATCGAAGTCGCGCTTGGCGATGCGAATGCGTAATCGAGCAAAGCGCGATCGCAACGGCACATTCGTGCCCTCGCGCCAAGTGATGGTCTTCCAGGCCCTGGCCGGGAGACTGAAGGCGAGCTCTTTGACGCTAACTGGTCGGTGCTTCTCATCACGGCGCAAGCGTTTGGTCGGTCGTCCAAGGCCCGGCACATAGAGCTTGGGCGGCAACGGTCCCGTGCCGGGCGCCCAGACAGTGGTGGTCGACAATACGCCTGCGACATAAGGCAGCCCGAGCTCTGTGAGCGTCGTGCGCAACGCGACATCCGCCCCATAGGCCGGATCGGTCAACACCGTGCCGTGCGGAATGCCGGCCTCACAAGCCCAGCGGATTTGCTCAATGGCAATCTCCGACTTGGTCTTGAACGTGATCTCGTCCGGAACACCAACCTTCTCTCGCCGCTTGCGATCGCCCGCCCACTCCTGCGGCAGATAGAGACGATAGGCCAAAGGCAAGCTGGCATAATGATTGGCGATCGACAGCGACACGGCTACTTGACAATTGTCCTGCTTGCCGAGCTGACCGCAATATTGACGGGCAACTCCGACCGAGTGCCGTCCCTTCTTGGGGAAGCCCGTATCGTCAATGATCCAGGCCTCGATCGCACCGTGCCGCTCGATGCTCGGCAGCACCATCTCTCGCACCTTGTCCAAAACTGCCTGGTCCGACCAAGGGGCTTGGCCGACAAAATGAAGGAGCGATTGATGCTGGGCTGCAGTTCGCGTCGGCGCCGTCATTGCCGCCATCGGTTCGACGCTCTTGCGCTCAGCCGGCAACATCAGGCCCATGCAATAGGCCTCTAGTGGCCCCGCTCGATCAGCGTGACCAACCACACCCACAAGACCATCGACATAAGCGGCAAAACGCGCCTCGCTGCTATCGTTCCCTCGGCGACCCATCTCAGCCCCCCTTGGCTTGCATGAATCCCCTCAGTAAGCGATTCTTGCTCCCCTCAGCCCGCGACTTTCTGACTCAGTAGGACTAGAGCATGATCCGGAAAAGTGGACACCGGTTTTCCGAAAAAGATCATGCTCAACCAAAAAAGACGGAGCGGGATGACGATTCGAAGAAAAGGCAGCCCGCTGCGGCGCAAGCGATACAGTACAGTTCCTGAACTGGACCGCAGTGACAGAACTCCGATAGCAGCTCGGTTGATGATTGAACCAAGGAGAAAATCATGAGCCATGTCGGAAGCTGCTTTTGCGGCGCGGTCACGCTTGAGGTCACCGGTTCGCCGGAAGCCATGGGCTATTGCCACTGCAATTCCTGCCGTTCCTGGTCGGGCGGGCCGGTCAACGCCTTCAGCCTCTGGAAGGCGGAGGCCGTGCAGGTCAAAACCGGAGCCGAACATATCGCGACATTCGAAAAGACGGCCTTCAGCCAGCGCAAGCATTGCCGCGTCTGCGGCGGACATCTGATGACCGGCCACAAGCCTGCCGGACTGATCGACGTCTTCGCCGCGACCATCCCGTCGCTCGAGTTCAGTCCCGCCGTTCACGTCAATTACGCCGAAACGGTTCTGCCCATGAAGGATGGACTTCCCAAGATGAAGGATTTTCCATCCGAACTGGGCGGCTCCGGCCAGATCGTGCCGGAATAGTGCTATCGCCGAAGTCAAAGACCCCGGCGCTGTCGCCGGGGTCTTTGACTTGCCGCTTCAGCCGGAACGAGCTCTCCTCCCGCGCTCACATGAGCTGAGATCGCAACAGTCGCTTGGGATGAACGCCATCGACAAACCCCATAAACGGCGGATGGATCGAATAACCGATCAGTTCGCGTGCGCGTTCCGGTAATTTGCCCGCCAGTTCTGCGGGAACGGCCAGGCACATGTTCTCGAGCTGACGCACCCAGCCTGCGCAATATTGCGGCGTGATGATCAGACGCGGCCGGTCCGACCGGTTGGCGCCGCCGCGATGCCAAAGCGTCCCCTTGGTGATGGCCAGCGATCCCGAGGGCATCACGAGCTTCACGGCGTCCGGCCGGCTGCCTGAATCCGCGTTGGGCTCATTCCTGTTGGCAAAGTCTGCTGGCTTCACTGCCCCTTCGACGGTCTCTTCGCCCCACAAATGGCTTCCAGGAATGACCTCGGTGCTTCCGTTCAATTCGGTCGTATCGTCGATCGCCCAGAAGGCGCTGATGCCGAGCGCTGGGCGCGGCCGGGGCGCCCTGATGCCGCTGTCGTCAAAATGCCAGGGCTGCACCGTCTCGCCGGGATGAAGGTTGATCGCCAGCAATGCCGACAGCAGGCAGCTGTTTCCCAGCTCCGCTTCGGCAAAGGCCAGCGCCAGCGGATGGATCGCAAGATCCGCGAACAGCGGCGACTTCGCCATCAAGGCATAGACCCGGTTGGTCTTCAGCCCCTCGAAATCGTTTCGGCCGGTGAGGTCTTGCTCGAGAAACGGGGCGAGCGCCGCCCGGATCGCCATCACCCGGTCGGCAGAAAGCACCTTCTCGAAGATCAAATAGCCGCGACGGTTGAACTCCTCCCGCCACGACCCAAAGGTTCGTCCCTTCAGCCAGGGCGACGTTTGTTCCATAGTGGTTGGCATTGGCGTGTCTCCTCGCCAAACAATTTGTTTCCATCCCGCGCTGGGTCCGGCTAATATTGAATTGAATTCAATTCAGGAGTCAAGATGGCGCAGCCACTATCTCGCCGGCCGGCCTCAGCGGGCAACCGTCCCGACGACGCACGCACGCGCATTGTTGCCGCGGCGCTCAGGGAGCTTGTCGATGGCGACGGAGACTTTGAAATGGGTGACGTGGCGCGCAGGGCGCGGGTGTCGGTCGGCCTCGCCTATCACTATTTCGGGTCCAAGGCAGGCTTGATCTCGGCGCTGATCAAGGATTTTCACGATCGCCACGAGGCAGTCGTCAACCAACACTTTGACAGGTCGCTGCCCTGGCCGGTGCGGGAAAAAGCCCGTCTCAAGGCCAGTATCAATTTCCTGTATGCCGACCCCGCGGCCCCCGTGGTGATGGGGAAACTGAGCAGCAGTGCGGCCGTCATCGCCGTCGATACAGGGAGGCGGTCTGCCGTTGCCGAGATGGCCGCGCGAAACATCGCCCAAGGTCAGCGCAACGGGTTTATCGCTACGGCCATCGATCCGGGTGTGGCGGGCGCGGCGATTGTCGGGGGCGTCAACCTGGCCGTTGCGCAGGCGATCTCGGCGCGCGAGCGGCCCGACCCGGGCCATCTGGTGGAGCAATTGTGGGGCTTCATCGCCGGCGGGCTCACGCTCGCGCAGGAGAGGACGCCGGGCCATGAAACACGGAAAGAAGCGTCATGCGCAAAATCTGGATCGAGGCGGCGCTGAACGGCGCCTGGACCCGCGCGCTGCAGCCGGGCATTCCCGATACGATCGACGCGATCGTTGCAGAAGGCGTCGCCTGCGCGCGTGCCGGTGCCGCCATCATCCACACTCACGCCTATGATGGCGGCGGTCAGCAAACCTTCGACTGGCAGGTCTACGCGCGCATCATCGAGGGCATTCGTGCGCAAGTCGATGTTGCCGTCTACCCATCCTACCCGCCGATTCAGACCACCGACATCAATGGAGCTGTTCACTTTGCGGCGGCCGCGATCCGGCTCGCCCATATCGAGGCGCTCGCCGCACGCGGATTGCTGGAATTTGCCGTGATCGACCCTGGCAGTGTCAATTTCACGCAGGTCGCGACGACATCGGAGGCAAGACCGGCCGGCACCTACATGAATCCGGAGAGCCACGTCCGGCACGCGCTCGACTTCGCCGCGCGCCACGGTCTTCATCCAGCTTTTGCGATCTACGAGCCGGGTTTTACGCGCGCTGGCGCGGCGCTGGCACGGGTGGCCGGCGTCAAGACGCCGATCTACCGCTTCATGTTCTGCGAAACATTTGCGATCGGCTTTCCGCCAAAACCCTACGCGCTGGCGGCGCATCTGGCGCTGCTGCGCGAACAGCCCGGCCCGTCGCACTGGATGGTCGCAGGCGTCTGCGCCGATATCCGCCACCTGATCGGCGAGGCGGTAGCGCAAGGCGAGCATATTCGCGTCGGACTGGAGGATGCCCCGCTGGGGACGGCGACGAGCAATCTCGTCATGGTCGAGGAAGCGGTGCGGATGGTGCGCGATCGCGGCGGCGAGCCTGCCTCGGCCACCGATATGCGACGCGCGCTCGCCGCGTGATACGGTCGTTCAAGACAATAAAAACGACGGCGTCGCCTACAGGCACGCATCCCACGACGCGTCCGCTTCCGGCCGGGCCGGGAGCGGGCCGACTGCCGCTGTCGGAGCGGCAACTTCTACCGCGGGCGTCGGAACGAACATGATGGGAAACTCGGCCTTGCCGTCCTCGCAGGCGAGTTGTTCGCCGGCGACGATGCCGCCGTTCAACCTGGTCTCGATCCACCGCCAGAGGTTGCGGATTTCGTCGGCGGATTTGCCTGAAGGCGCGTATTCGCCGACGGCGAGGCCCACGCCGAGCGCATCCTGATGGTCATTGCGCATGGCGATGAAAGGTTGGGCGAGGACATCGGCCAGATCGAGCGCGGCTTCGCCGGAAAGCGCGGACGTTGCGTTGTGGACGCGCTGGCCGCGGGTCGGCGTCTGGTTGAGGACGAAGGCAAACGGCTTCTTCCAGGCTCTGGCGAGATGAAGCGTCGATGCGGTTGCTTCGATGTCGGCGAGACTGGGCCGCGCCGGAACGATGCACAGGTCGCAGTAGCGGATCGCCGCCGTGGTTGCGGCGCTGACGCCGCCGGCGGTGTCGATGATCGTCAGCGTCACGCCGCCGCGCTCGATCGATTGCAGCCGGTGTTCGATATCGTTGGCGCCGTAAACGGTCTCGACAATGGGTTCGGCGATGCCGCGGCGGCTCTGCCAATTCGACAGCGTGCCCTGCGTGTCGGTCTCGATCAGGCGGACCCTATGTCCTGCCTGTTTGGCGGCAAGCGCAAGACCAATGGCAAGCGTGCTCTTGCCGCTGCCGCCCTTTTGGGTGGCCAATACGATCGTGTGCATCGAAATCCTTCGGATTGCTTACGGGGTCTTGCAGATACGCCAGACTGAGGTGCATCGTCTTCGCGATGCCGAGCCGTTCTCGCTCAGGACGTGCCAGCCCGATCCAAAGGAATCGCGGAGGTCCGAATCACTCACGACGCACGGTGACCGAATATGACAGCTTCTTCTATTCCGTAGGAATACCTAAGATTCATGTTTGATGGACGCGTCACCGCCTGAAGCCAGGATGAGCCGTCCGATCCGAATTGCCTTACCTTACTTCCTCGCGCAGATCACGCGCAGCACGGACGCCTTCGCATCCGAAGAGCCGCCCGACGCATCGACGCCGTTCGCCTTCAAGAATTCCTGCACGCTGGCGGCCGACACCAGCACCGCCTGCGCCGCCGGCGTCGTATTCGCAGGTCCCGCGACGACCGCCGGCTTCAACAGCGCAATGCCGGCGAATTTGCCGTCATCGAGCGCGGCCGCGCCCGAAAATCCGAGAGCTGGCGGTGGCGACAGCGCGAGATCGCCGCCGCTGCCAACCTGCGCAACCTGGGCTTTCACGCTGCTTGGGGAAGCGGCGCCGCCCTGGGTTTGCGGATCGGCGATCCCGGTCAGCTCGACTGCTGATTTCGCAGTGCTGCCTTCGAGATCGAGCGCCTTCAACCCGCGCGCGCCATAGATGCGCAGTAGCGCGAGGCCGCGGTCCTTGTCGTCGGCGACGCGATCGGCATTGCCGTAGCCGGATATCGCAATCGCAAGGCAGTCATCGGTAATTTCGCGGTCGGCAAGGATCGCGCCGTCATCGCTGACGACGACGCCGGTGCCGTATTCGACGCCCTTGCGCGGCGGGCCGCCGATCTGCGCTCCCGATGGAAACGGGTTGAACGCGCTCGACATCGCGATCACCACCGGCTCGACGGTGTTCTCGGTGGCCTGATCGTACAGGATGGTGAGGATGCGGACCTCGTCACCCCTGAATGTGCCCCGCAGATAAAATTTCTTCAGGCCTTGCAATCCCGACAGCACGAAGAAATCCGGCTTGACCACGGTGTAGTCGATAGTGCGCCCAGTGGGCTCCTTCCTCTCGCGCTCGGCAAGCTTGGCCGTGGTGGGGTTGGCTTCCTTGCGGCGCGTCAGCACGACCTGGACGGTGCCGGTCGGAGAACTCCATTTGGCGCCGCTGGCGTCGCTTGATTGCTGCGGCACCAGTTTTGCGGGGATGCCGAGCCGGACGCCGGTGACGGGGTCGATCACAATCTTCCAGCCGACATTGTCCTGCCGCCGCCGCGCGGTCTCGGCCAGCACGCTGCGTTCCTGCGGATTGAGCACGCCGGTCTGCCTGCTGCCGCGGGATTTCTGGAATTCCTTGATGGCCGCGACCATGCGGTCGCTGACCTCGCCGGTGATCGCGCCGTTATATTGCCCGACCCAGGCAAGGTCCGACTGCAGCGCCAGCCGTTCCGCCTGCGCCATGGCGCTCGCGGTATCGGCGGGGCTCTGCAGCCCCGGCGGCCGGATCGGAACGGTCGCGACCGTTTTCGGCTTGGTGCCGACCGTGGCGGGCGCCGTCATCTGCGCATTGGCCGATGTCCCAGCCGTCATCAACATCAAGGTTGCTGCCAGCCACGATCTCATGACAAATCCCGGGGGTGATTGAATGGAAGGGATTAAAGCACATCTGCTTGGTCGGTAACAGCCGGGTGGCGGTTCAGTGGACGGAGTTTGCAAAACGCGCCCGAGGTAATTCGTCATTGCGAGCCAACGGGTCGCGCGAACGCGCCCGATGACGGGCTCCGCGACGCAATCCAGACTATCTCCGCGGGAACGGTATGGGTTGCTTCGTCGCTTCGCTCCTCGCAATGACAGCAGGCTGAGGGTAGGGATATCGCGATCATGCTGAGCGCCGACGAACTCGAACGTTACGCCCGCCACATTGTGCTGCGCGAAGTCGGCGGCCCCGGGCAGCTCGCCCTAAAGGAAGCGTCCGTGCTGGTGGTCGGCGCCGGCGGCTTGGGGGCGCCGGCGCTGATGTATCTCGCGGCCGCAGGCATAGGCCAACTGGGCGTGGTCGATGACGACATTGTCTCGTTGTCCAACCTGCAGCGCCAGATCATCCACACCACGCCCGATATCGGAAGGCCGAAGGTCGACAGCGCCGCCCAACAGATCTACGCACTCAATCCCCATGTCGCCTTCGCGGCCCATGGCACGCGGCTCAATGCCGACAACGCAATGTCGCTGATCGGCAGTTACGATCTCGTGCTCGACGGCTCCGACAATTTCGAGACCCGCTATCTGGTGTCGGACGCATGTTTCCTTGCCGGCCGGCCGCTGATCACCGCAGCGCTCGGCATGTTCGATGGATCGCTGACCACGATTCGGGCGCATGAGAGAAACGCGGAAGGCGAACTCAACCCGACCTATCGCTGCCTGTTTCCGGAACCGCCGCCACCCGGCACGGTGCCTGCTTGCGCGGAGGCCGGCGTGATGGGCGCGCTTGCGGGCGTCCTGGGCTCGATGATGGCGCTGGAGGCGATCCGCGAAATCGTAGGTTTCGGCGAGGGCCTGGTCGGGCGGTTGTTGATGGTGGACGCGCGCACGATGCGCTTCGAGACGCTGCGCTATTCGCGCGATCCGCTGAACCCGCTCAACGGCGATGCGCTTGTCATCACCGATCTCAGCGCGCATCGCTGACCCTTCTCGGAGGGCAATTATATGGCAAGCGACTCATGTACCGCAGACCTGGCGAAGCCAAAATCTCTTGAGCAACCCGCTGCTTTCTTCGATGGGAAAAGCGACGATGTGAGAATAATATTCTAATATTTTGCAAGTTATAGGTCGAAAGTAGCCTAATATACCTGATTGGAACTAAAAGTTCATTTACTTGTTTCGTTTATTGCGTTTATGAATAATAAGAGAGAGTGGGCCCTGATTTGCAGGGAGAGCAAAATGAACACGCCAGCCTTAGAAAAACCAACCACCCTTCCTTCCAAGGAAGATTCCGCGCTTGCCCAGCAGGCATCGCGGGCGCTTGCCACCAATCAACCCTCAGAATTGAAGGTGAGGCTAGACGATGGTCAGGAATTGGTTTTGCCCAAATCGGCAACTCGACTAATCACGCGTCTCTTGACGGAGATGGCGCAGGGCAATGCCGTCACAATAATTCCCATCCATGCGAACCTCACCACTCAAGAGGCTGCGGATTATTTGAATGTTTCTCGGCCCCATCTTGTCTCCCTTTTAGAGGGCGGCAAGATACGCTTTCATTTGACCGGGACTCACCGACGTGTTCGCTTTCAAGACCTGGTGACGTTTAAGGCCTCATCCGAGAAAAGGCGAAGGGAGATCATGGAAGAGCTGGCAGCCCAATCTCAGCAACAGGGAACGGGTTATTAGCAGCCAATACACCGTAATCTTTGACGCCTGTACTCTGTATCCAGCCCCATTTGGCGCGAAAAAGCCCCATCGCGGACATTTCCATTAGAAGCGGCGGTTCTAAACGCTGCTAGAAGATGTCGGGCTAGACTAAAAGTTCCGCCAATTCCCGCCGATAACTATCTTTTGGCCCTGGAGCGATGTGGTCTGCCGCAATCTGTAGGCCACCTGCGCGACTACGTCGAAATCATTTAGCCCTTCTTGGCCCGTCTCTTGGGGTCTCATAATTCGAGGGCAGGACCGATGTGAATGCAATGAGCGGCGGGGTAGAGTGACATTCGCTCACGCTTCCCGCGGCCTCTCGCTATCCAGATGCGCAAGCTGCGCCTCCGGATAGCGCGCACCGGCGGCGGCGGCGGGCGGGAATGCTTTTGCAAGCGCCGCTAGCTGCGCGTTCGTCAATTTGACATTGAGCGCGCCCAGCGCCTCTGAGAGGCGGTCACGCCGCCGGGCGCCGACCAGCGGCACGATGTCGTTGCCCTGCGCCGCCACCCAGGCGATCGCCACCTGCGCCGGCGAGGCCCCGATCTCGTCGGCGATCGCGCGCAGAGAATCCACCAGCGCCAAATTGCGGTCGATATTCTCGCCCTGGAAGCGCGGGCTCATCCGGCGGAAATCCTGCGCGGCCGAGCGGTCCTTGGACCAATGCCCGCTGATCAAGCCGCGCGACAGCACGCCGTAAGCGGTGATGCCGATCCCGAGCTCGCGGCAGGTCTTCAGGATGTCGCTCTCGATGCCGCGCGAGATCAGCGAATATTCGATCTGCAGGTCCGAGATCGGATGCACTGCGTGGGCGCGGCGAATGGTGTCGGAGCCAACCTCCGAAAGCCCGACATGCCTGATCCAACCGGCCTTCACCATGTCGGCCATCGCGCCGATGGTCTCTTCGATCGGCACCGAGGGATCCAGCCGCGCCGGCCGGTAGATGTCGATCGTCTCGACGCCGAGCCGCTGCAGCGAATAGCTAAGAAAATTCCGCACCGCCGCCGGCCGGCTGTCATAGCCGAACCAGGCTTTGGCCGGGTCGCGCAGCGCGCCGAACTTGACGGAGATCTGGACGTTGTCGCGGTCGCGGCCCGAAAGCGCCTCGCGGATCAGCATCTCGTTGTGGCCCATGCCGTAGAAATCGCCGGTGTCGAGCAGCGTGATCCCGGCATCGAGCGCGGCATGAATGGTCGCGATGCTCTCGCCGCGGTCGGTGGGACCATAAAAATCCGACATGCCCATGCAGCCGAGACCGATGGCGGAGACAGTGGGGCCGGTTGAACCGAGTTTGCGTTTGTCCATGGGGCTCTCCTTAAAAATGGCGACGGACATCCCGCGCCGGAAAAGATGAGCCTGATATGAGGCTTTTCATTGCGACGATAAGCTGGACAGTTATGAATAGATTGTTCACCATATCGAACAATGAGCTCGACCTCCGCGATCTCGATGCCTTCGTAGCCGTCGCCCGCACCCGGAATTTTCGCCGGTCGGCGCGCGAGAGCCGCGTCTCGGTCTCGAGCCTGAGCCAGCGGCTGCGCGACATGGAAGAGCGGCTTGGCGTCCGCCTAGTGAACCGCACCACCCGCAGCGTCGCGCTCACCGAGGCCGGCGAGTTGCTGCTGGCCGGCGTGGGGCCTGCGATATCGGACGTCAGCGAAGCGCTCGATCGGGTCCGGGGTTTGGGTAACGTGCCGTCGGGGCGATTGGGGATCAATGCGCCGCCGCCGGCGATCGATCTGGTGCTGGCGCCGATGGTCGCGCCGTTCATCGAAGCCTATCCGCAGATCGACCTCGAGATTATCGGGGAGAGTTCGTTCATCGACATCGTCGATGCAGGGTTCGACGCCGGCGTTCGTTACGGCGAGCATCTGGCGCAGGATATGATCGCGGTCACGCTCAGTCCGCCGCAGCGCTACGCTTTGGTGGCCTCGCCCGACTATGTCGCGCGGCATGGCAAGCCAAGGCACCCGAAGGATTTGCTCGATCACCGTTGCATCCGCATCCGCTTCGGCAGAGGCGCGTTACTGGACTGGGAGTTCGAGAAGGCGGGACGGGAGGTCAAGGTGTCACCGCCGGCGAAATTGATCGTGAACTATCCCGGCCTTGCACAACGTGCGGCCCGTGACGGGCTCGGCTTCTGGCTGACCTTCGAAGGTTACGTGCGCAACGGCGTCAAATCCGGCGCGCTGGTCAGCGTGCTCGATGATTGGTGCGCGCCGTTTCCCGGGCCGTTTCTGTATTACCCGAGCCGGCGCCAGCCGCCGCCCGCGCTCGCCGCCTTCGTGGCTTTCGTCACCGAATGGCGAAAGCGGGAGAGGAAGAAGAGCGGTGGGTGACGTGCCCCGCATGCAGCGCAGCACACTTCTTCTCATCCTTCCCTACGTTTCGCGGGGAAGCGATGGGAGAGATGTGTCTTTTTTGCGCGACCGGCAATTTGCACATAGCCGCCATGCGAAAATTGCCCGTCGAGACTGGGCAATGACGGCTTGGCAGTTTGAAATCCAAATCAGGCGCGTAGCCCGGGGAATGGCTGCCCCGCATGTCGCTAACGCTCATGCGGGCTACGAAACGCTCACAGCATGCTCGGCAGCACGCGATCCGGCGGCTTGTGGTTGTCGAGGAAGGTTCTGATGTTGATGATCACCTTCTCGCCCATCTCGACCCGGCCCTCAATGGTGGCCGAGCCCATATGCGGCAGCAGCGTCACCTTGCCGGCCTTAGCGAGCCGCACCAGTTTCGGATTGACCGCCGGCTCGTGTTCATAGACGTCGAGGCCGGCGCCGCCGATCTCGCCGGCTTCGATCAGCTTGGTCATGGTCTCTTCGTCGATCACCTCGCCGCGCGCGGTGTTGACGATATAGGCCTCTTTCCGGATCAGTTTCAGCCGCCGCGCCGACAGCAGATGGAACGTCGCCGGCGTGTGCGGACAATTCACCGAGATGATGTCCATCCGCGCCAGCATCTGGTCGAGGCTTTCCCAATAGGTCGCACCGAGTTCTTCGGCGATCATGGGCGCGACGGCACGGCGGTTGTGATAGTGGATCTGCAGGCCGAAGGCGCGGGCGCGCCGCGCCACCGCTTGCCCAATGCGGCCCATGCCGATGATGCCGAGGCGTTTTCCGCCGATTCTGTGGCCGAGCATCCAGGTCGGTGACCAGCCCGGCCAGTTCTTGCCCTCGGTCAGGATCGAGGTGCCCTCGATCAGCCGGCGCGGTACCGCCAGAATCAGCGCCATGGTCATGTCGGCGGTGTCTTCGGTCAAAACCTTCGGCGTGTTGGTCACGGTGATGCCGCGCGCATGCGCCGCGGCGACGTCGATATTGTCGACGCCGTTGCCGAAATTGGCGATCATTTTCAACTTGCGGTCGGGCTGTTTGAGCAGCTCCTCGGTGATCACGTCGGTGACGGTGGGGACCAATACCTCGGCAGTCCGGACCGCTTCGGCGATCTGCTCCTCCGCCATCGGCGTATCGTCCAGATTGAGCCTTGCGTCGAACAGCTCGCGCATCCGGGTCTCGATCGAGTCCGGCAGCTTGCGCGTGACGACGACAAGGGGCTTTTTCTTAACCGACATGACCTGCTCTCATGACGCGGTGGCTTGCTGGACTAGCACCGCCGATCTGAAGTTCCTGCGTCCCGCGGCAAGCTCGATCAGGAACGTCAAATCGAAAAGCGGCACTAAAATCATAGACTTGCCAGTCCTTTGCGTTCCGGGATTCGTACAAGAGGACGCTTGCGATGTATCACGAACTTCGGAAAAAAAGAGGGTACTAGCGCGATTCAGGCCCCGTTAACCCGGGTGTTCGACACTGCGGTTGCCGCGTAGTCCCGGCGTTTCCTCTGGGTTCCCCGCCACCTTCTTACGGAAAAATGCGGGATGGTGCTGGTTTTTGAAAGATGTTCCGTCCTCTCTAGCAGAAGGCCGGGCCAAGACAAGAACCACGGCCGGGCCATTTGGGAACGACAAGCCCTGGGCGTTCGGGACGGGCACAGGGGATTTAAGGGCGTCAGACGGTGCAGCTCGAAGCGTTTGAGCTCAGGGCATCTCGGTGGGAGACGAGTTGATGGCGTTGCGGCAGTTTTGTTCGGCGGTCGTGCTCGCGGCGGGCTTGCTCGGCGCCTCGGTGACTTCAGGGTTTTCGGCAAAGGATTCGACCCTCACCACCAGTGGACTGCCGGTGCCGCGCTACGTCAGCCTCAAATCCGATCATGTGAATGTCAGAGCCGGTCCGACCAAGGACAATGACGTAGCCTGGGTCTACACCCGCTCGGGCCTGCCGGTCGAAATCACGGCCGAATTCGAGAACTGGCGCCGGGTGCGCGATTCCGAAGGCGCCGAGGGCTGGGTCTATCATTCGCTGCTGTCCGGCCGCCGCACCGCCGTCGTCACCATGAAAAGCAAGGATGACCTCGCGCCCCTTTACGACAGCGCTGACGAGGCGAGCGTGGTCGCGGCCCGCTTGCAGGCCGGCGTCGTGGCGCAGGTAAGAAAATGCGCGTCAGGCTGGTGTCACATTGCCGGCAACGGCTTCGATGGCTGGATCCAGCAAGAGCGGCTGTGGGGCGTCTACGCCGACGAGAGGGTGGAGTGAATTCTTGTCATTGCCGGGCTTGACCCGGCAATCCATCAGACCTTGAAAAGACATTTGATGAATTGATGGATACGCGGGTCAGGCCCGCGTATGACGATCCAACTCAGCGCTTCTTGCGCAGGCGCACGACCATGTCGACGCGGGCGATCTCGTAACCCTTAGGCACTTCGGGCATCCTCGAGAGCGTGAGGTGCGGATCGGGAATGTCGACCAGTTCGTGGCTGTTTTCGAGATAGAAGTGATGATGCGCCGACACGTTGGTGTCGAAATAGGTCTTGGTGCCGTCGACGCTCACCTGGCGTAAGAGACCCGCATCGGTCAGTTGGTTGAGCGTGTTGTAGACGGTCGCGAGCGACACCGGAACCTTGGCGAGCGTCGCCTCCTCATACAGCATTTCCGCGGTGAGGTGACGGGCGCCCTTGCCGAACAAGAGCCAGCCGAGCGCCATGCGTTGACGCGTCGGGCGCAGGCCGGCCGACTGCAGCATTTCGTTGACATCGTGCCAGGGACAGCCGGTCAAGGCCGGTTGCCGTCCCCCATGAGGGGACGCAGAATGGGCAGCGTCATCATTCAAAGTCGAGTCGTCGTCGCTCATTTCCACGTCGGGCACCACACAGGCTATCGCGCACTATCGCGGTGGAATATAAGAAGGAAATGGGTTAGATGCAAGTTTTTCGCAACTAGACCGGCCCCGGAACCGGAGGGGCGATGCGGCGATTTACCTGGGGCGGGCGGCTTTGCCGTCGGCGGGGCCTATGATAGAGGTCCCGCGGACCCACTTAACCCCCTTGATCGGCGCAGACGAGCGCTAGTTGCCGCGGGAACGTGCTGATCCGCGGTAATCTGCGTCAATCCAAGAAAGTTGACGTGCGTCCAACGCAAAATGGGTCGATTTCGTTCGAAAGCTCGATCGGGATTTTGGCAAGAGGGTTGATTAAATGCTGGATCGACGCGGCGGCTACGAATACGAGGACTTGCTGGCCTGCGGCCGCGGCGAGATGTTCGGCCCGGGCAACGCGCAA
This sequence comes from uncultured Alphaproteobacteria bacterium, assembly GCA_963769365.1. GTDB lineage: Bacteria > Pseudomonadota > Alphaproteobacteria > Rhizobiales > Xanthobacteraceae > Bradyrhizobium. Next base: position 335,074 of record CAVYLU010000006.1, read on the forward strand.
TTGCCATTGCCGCCGATGCTGATGTTCGACCGCATCAGCGAAATCAGTCTGACCGGTGGGGAATACGGCAGGGGCCTGGTGCGTGCCGAACTCGACGTCAAGCCGGACCTTTGGTTCTTCGGCTGTCATTTCAAGAACGATCCCGTGATGCCCGGCTGCCTCGGCCTTGACGCGCTGTGGCAAATGATCGGTTTTTACCTGGGGTGGATCGGCGGCGAAGGCCGCGGCCGCGCGCTCGGGCTCGGCGAGCTCAAACTTTCCGGTCAGGTGCTGCCGAACGTCCGCAAGGTTGTATACAACGTCGATATCAAGCGCGTGATGCGCATGAAGCTCTGGCTCGGCATCGCCGACGGGTGGCTTTCGATGGATGGTGAGATTATCTATCGCGCAAAGGATTTGAAGGTCGGCTTGTTCAAGCAGGGCACGGCACCGGCCTGAAGGCAGGAACAGCACAAGAACATAACGATAGGGCGAGGCGAACATGAGGCGGGTTGTCATCACGGGGATGGGCATCGTCTCATCCATCGGAAACAACACCCAGGAAGTGCTTGCGAGCCTGCACGAGGCGAAGTCCGGCATTACGCGTGCCGAGAAGTACGCCGAGCTCGGCTTCCGTTCCCAGGTTCAGGGAGCCCCCACGCTTGATCCCTCCGGCGTTGTCGATCGCCGGGCGATGCGCTTCCTCGGCGAGGGCGCAGCCTGGAATCACGTCGCAATGGAACAGGCGATCCAGGATTCCGGTCTTGAGCCCTCCGACGTCTCCAACGTTCGCACCGGCATCATCATGGGTTCCGGCGGACCGTCGGCCCGCACCATCGTCGAATCGGCCGATATCACGCGCACGAAGGGGCCGAAGCGGGTCGGTCCGTTCGCGGTGCCGAAGGCGATGTCGTCCACGGCATCCGCAACGCTCGCCACCTGGTTCAAGATCAAGGGCGTGAACTATTCGATCTCCTCGGCCTGCGCCACCTCCAACCACTGCATCGGCAACGCCTATGAGACGATCCAGATCGGCAAGCAGGACATCATCTTCGCCGGCGGCTGCGAAGAGCTCGACTGGTCGCTGTCGGTCTTGTTCGACGCGATGGGCGCGATGTCCTCGAAATATAACGATACGCCCGCGACAGCATCGCGCCCCTACGACGTGACCCGCGACGGCTTTGTGATCGCCGGCGGCGCCGGCGTGGTGGTGCTGGAAGAGCTCGAGCACGCCAAAGCGCGCGGCGCGCGCATCTATGGCGAGATCGTCGGCTACGGCGCCACTTCCGACGGCTACGACATGGTCGCACCTTCGGGCGAAGGCGCCGAGCGATGCATGCGGATGGCGCTCTCGACGGTGAAAACCAAAATCGACTACATCAATCCCCATGCCACCTCGACGCCGGCCGGCGATCCGCCGGAAATCGAGGCGATACGAAAGGTGTTCGGTACCGGCGACAAGTGTCCGCCGATTTCGGCGACCAAGGCGCTGACCGGGCACTCGCTCGGCGCCACCGGCGTGCAGGAGGCGATCTATTCGCTCTTGATGATGAACAATGGTTTCGTCTGCGAGAGCGCCCACATCACCGAGCTCGATCCGGCGTTTTCAGACATGCCGATTGTGCGCAAGCGCATCGACAATGCCGAGCTCGGCACGGTGTTGTCGAATTCCTTCGGCTTCGGCGGCACCAACGCTACGCTGGTTTTCAAGCGGATGGATGCGTGAGAGTTGTTGTCATGCTCCGCGAAAGCGGGGCATCCAGTACGCCGCGGCCGTCGGGAATCATCGCAACGCTTCGGGTTTACTGGATCGCCCGGTCAGGCCGGGCGATGACGCCAGAGAGATGAGTCGAGCGTACGGGGCAATATGCAAGACTTGATGAAAGGCAAGCGCGGGTTGATCATGGGCGTCGCCAATGATCATTCGATTGCCTGGGGCATTGCCAGGACACTCGCCGCGCAGGGCGCCGAATTGGCCTTCACCTTTCAGGGCGAGGCGCTGGGCAAGCGGGTCAAGCCCTTGGCGCAATCGCTCAATGTCGATCTGGTGCTGCCCTGCGATGTGGAAGACATCGCCAGCGTCGATTCGGTGTTCGAGACCTTGCGCGCCAAATGGGGGCAGCTGGATTTCCTGGTCCACGCCATCGGGTTCACCGACAAGAACGAACTTCGGGGACGCTATGCCGACACCACGCGCGAAAACTTTTCGCGCACCATGGTGATCTCATGCTTTTCCTTCACCGAGATAGCCAGACGCGCAGCAGAAATGATGCCGGCGGCCGGCGGCTCCATCATCACTTTAACATTCAGCGGATCGGTTCGTGTGATGCCGAATTATAACGTGATGGGAGTAGCCAAGGCGGCGCTGGAAGCTTCCGTGCGTTATCTCGCTTTCGACTTCGGAAGAATGAAAATCCGCGTCAATGCGATCTCGGCAGGGCCGGTGCGCACGCTGGCCGGCGCCGTGATCGGCAACTCCCGCGCCATGTTCGCTTTCCAGCAAAAACATTCGCCGCTTGGGCGTGGCGTGACGCTCGACGAACTCGGCGGCTCGGCACTTTATTTGCTGTCCGAACTGTCCGGCGGCGTCACCGGCGAAATCCACTACGTCGATTCCGGCTACAACATCATCTCGATGCCGCGCCCGGAAGAGTTGAAGGGGCAGTAGGGCGTTTGGCCTCATTCCGCTCCGGGGGAGGATTACCCCGCCGCGATCTTCTCCGCGCGCTGGAATGCGGGGCGTTTCACGCAGCGCGCGATATAGGCGTCGAAGGACGGGCGCGACGGGACCATCTTGAACAGCCGTACCGCGAAATTCAGCCCCGAGCCGATCATGATGTCGGCGGCGGAAAACGCATCGCCGAGAATCCAGGGCCCCTTCGCAAGCTCCGCGTCGAGCACGTCGAACACTTGCGTCGCGCTTCCCCAGGCGGCGGTGCTGGAAGGCACCTCGATCTTGGTGAAAATCTGGATCAGCGCCGGCTCAATGCAACTCGGCGAAAACAACAGCCATTGCAGGTATCGCGCGCGTTTCGGATCGGCCGGGCCGGGAGCAAGCTTTGTCTCGGGATAGCGATCGGCGACATAACCACATATCGCCGCGGCTTCGCCGAGCGCTGCATCGCCATCCTTCAGGGCCGGCACCTTGCCCATCGGATTGATCGCCAGGAACTCGGGCGCCTTCTGTGCCCCGGTCGTGATATCGGTCAGCACCCGCTCATAGGGCAGCCCGGTTTCCTCCATCAGCCATATCGCCGAGAACGAGCGCGAGCGCGGTGACCAGTAGAGTTGCATCATCGGACGTTTCCCTTCTTCCATCGGTAATATTTCATCACATAACCCGTCATCGGCTCGATCTGCTCTTTCTCGAACAGGAAACCTTCGCGCTCGTACCAGCGCCATGCCTTTTCGTTCTCGCGGACGCAGCGCAGCTGGATTTCGTCGGGCAAATGCGTTCGTGTGAAGGCGAGCAGCTTTCGGCCGAGAGACCGGCCCTGATATTCCGGCGCGACGAAAAGCTGGTCGAGGTAGCGATTGGGCACCTGCAGCGCCAGCATCGCCGCAATCCGTCCCTCACCGTCGGCGACGAACAGGCTCCAGCCGTTCTCGATCTCATGACGGACGCGGGCACGCAAATTCGCCAGCAGGAATTCGCTTGGCTCCGCAAGCCCGGTCGAGACCCAGCTCCTCATCCAGACGCGTGCGACCTCGTCATATTCCGCGGCGCGGGCCGGGCGGATTGTCGGCTGTGTCATGCGGCAACCCCAGTCGCGACATGTCTGCCATGTCAAGTTCGCCTGACGTAGCCAGACATTGGAGCGAATTCAAGCAAAGCCGGCGCGAATCCGGCGACGCCGTTTCCAGCTGCAACGGCGTGTGGAGAAATTGCCGGCTCCTCGTTGTCATTGGCAACGGCTTGATGGCATGATGCGCAGTGAAGCGGAAGAAAACGGGGAGGATTTCGATATGATGAAAGAGCTGGGCGCAGAATTCGTTGGCACATTCATGCTGGTGTCCTCCGTTTGCGGAGCGGCGCTGTTTTCCGCCCCGAATGTCGGCCTTATCGCGATTGCGCTTTCGATCGGTGCCGCCGTGCTGGCGATGGCCTATGCGGTGGGTCCGATCTCGGGCGGCCATTTCAATCCTGCGGTCACTTGCGGGCTGGTCGTGGCCGGCCGTTTTCAAGCCGGCAAGGCGCTGCCTTACATCGTCGCACAGGTAGTGGGCGGCGTGGCAGCCGCCGCCGTCTTCTACGTCATTCTGCAGGGCGCGCCCGCGTCCGGAAAATGGAATACGTTCCTTGCGATATCCAATACCTATGGCGGTAGCGGCTTCCCGCTGCTGAGCGTTGCCTTGATCGAGGTCGTCATGACTGCGCTGTTCCTGGTGGTGATCACCGGCGTGACCTCGGAGAAGGCAGCACAAGGCTTTGCACCGATCGCCATCGGGCTGACACTGGTGACGATCCATCTGGTCGCCATTCCCGTCTCCAATGCCTCGGTCAATCCGGCGCGCTCGACCGCGACCGCGCTGTTCGGCGGTGCTGAAGCGATGCGCTGCCTCTGGGTATTCTGGGCCGCGCCGATCGTTGGCGGCATCATTGGCGGCCTGATCGGCAAGGCCTTCTACGAGAGGTAGGCTCGGCTATCTTCGGCGGTGCGAAAAAGGGCGGCTGAAAAGCCGCCCTTTTTTCTTGTCTGCGCGCGAGAATTTACTCGCCAGCGGCTTCGCGCGGCGGCGGCGCCTCGGTCTTCTGCCGGGCCTCCAAATCCTCACCGGTCGTCTGGTCGACCGCCTTCATCGACAGCCGCGTCTTGCCGCGATCGTCGAAGCCGAGCAGCTTGACCTTGACCTTGTCGCCTTCCTTGACGACGTCGGAGGTCTTCTGCACGCGGTTAGATGCGAGCTGGCTGATATGAACCAGACCGTCCTTGGCGCCGAAGAAGTTCACGAACGCGCCGAACTCCATCACCTTGACCACGGTGCCCTCATAGATCTGGCCGACTTCCGGATCGGAAGCGATCGATTTGATCCATTTGATCGCGGCCTTCATCGCCTCGCCGTCGTTGGAGGCGACCTTGACGGTGCCGTCGTCCTCGATATTGACCTTGGCGCCGGTCTTCTCGACGATCTCGCGGATCACCTTGCCGCCGGTGCCGATCACTTCACGGATCTTGTCGGTGGCGATCTTGAAGGTCTCGATGCGCGGCGCATATTCGCCGAGCTCGGCGCGCGCGGCGGTCAGCGCCTTGGCCATCTCGCTGAGGATGTGGATGCGCCCGTCCCTGGCCTGGCCGAGCGCGACCTTCATGATCTCTTCGGTGATGCCCTCGATCTTGATGTCCATCTGCAGCGAGGTGATGCCCTGATCAGTTCCGGCGACCTTGAAGTCCATGTCGCCGAGATGATCCTCATCGCCCAGAATGTCGGATAATACCGCAAAGCGCGAACCTTCGAGAATGAGGCCCATGGCGATGCCCGCGGTCGGCCGCTTCAGCGGCACGCCGGCATCCATCAGCGCCAGCGAGGCGCCGCAGACGGAGGCCATCGACGAGGAGCCGTTCGAACTCGGTGATTTCCGAGACCACGCGCACCGTGTAGGGGAATTCGTGATGCGGCGGCAGCACCGGGTGGATCGCGCGCCAGGCAAGCTTGCCATGGCCGATCTCGCGGCGCTTTGTGCCGCCGAGGCGCCCGGTTTCGCCGACCGAGTAGGGCGGGAAATTGTAGTGCAGCAGGAATGTCTCCTTATAGGTTCCCGACAGCGCGTCGATATATTGCTCGTCCTCCCCGGTGCCGAGCGTGGTCACGACCATCGCCTGGGTCTCGCCGCGGGTGAACAGCGCCGAACCGTGCGCGCGCGGCAGCACGCCGACTTCGGCGATGATGTTGCGCACGGTCTTGACGTCGCGGCCGTCGATGCGCTTGCCGGTGTCGAGGATGTTCCAGCGGACGATCTTGGCTTCCAGCTCCTTGAACACGCCGGCGATGCGCAGCTTGTCGTATTTCGGCTCTTGCCCTTCCGGGAAGTAGTGCGCCATCACCTTCTCTTTGGCGGCGCCGACCGCGGCGTAGCGGTCCTGCTTCACCGGGATCGCATAGGCTTTGCGCAGGTCCTGCTCGATCAGGCCGAGTATTTCCTTTTCCAGTGCACTTTCATCGGCGATCTTGACTTCGCGCGGCTCCTTCGCGGCTTTCTCGGCGAGCTCGATGATCGCCTTGATGACCGGCTGGAAGTGCCGGTGACCGAACATCACGGCGCCGAGCATGATCTCTTCGTTGAGCTCCCTGGCTTCCAATTCGACCATCAGCACGGCGTCGGCTGTACCGGCGACCACGAGGTCGAGCTGGGTTTCGGTCATCTCGTCGAGCGTCGGGTTCAGCACATACTCGTCATTGGCGAAGCCGACGCGCGCAGCTCCGATCGGACCCTTGAACGGCGCGCCCGACAGCGTCAGCGCTGCAGACGCCGCCACCATGGCCAGCACGTCGGGATCGTTCTCCATGTCGTGCGACAGCGTGGTGATGATGATCTGGGTCTCGTTGCGCCAGCCATCGACGAACAGGGGTCGGACCGGGCGGTCGATCAGGCGGGAAACCAGCGTTTCCTTTTCGGTCGGCCGGCCTTCGCGCTTGAAATAGCCGCCGGGAATGCGGCCCGCGGCATAGGTCTTTTCCTGATAGTCGACGGTCAGCGGGAGGAAATCGACGCCCTCGCGCGGCGTCTTTGCGGCCACGACCGTGGCGAGCACTACCGTCTCCCCATAGGTCGCCAGCACGGCGCCGTCAGCCTGACGGGCGATTTTTCCGGTTTCAAGCTTGAGGGGACGTCCGCCCCAGTCGATCTCGACTGAATGAATGTTGAACATAGTGGTCTTCTTTCTTGGGTTCACGAAAGAAAAGGGCGTCGCCAAAAACACAAAAACCATGCGCAAGATTGCGGGACGCTGATCGAAGGAGATCAGCGTCCGGCGATCCTGCCATGGTTTTGATGTTTCGGATGGCGTCCATCCTTTCGCTAGTCACGGGCACCGTGCCCGTCACGTCCAGCGGCCGAATTGCTGCTGGACGCTGTACGATTGAACATGATGTTTTCGGAAAAACCGTCGTCGACTTTTCCGGTTTCATGCTCCTGGGCATGATCGTTCTTTCGAAAATCGCAAAAAGCGGTTTCGAACGATCTTGCAAAAAGCGCGCGCTAACCGGCGCGCGCGTACTCGAACAAGCTCAACGACGAATGTTGTGCTTCTCGATCAGCGCCTTGTAACGCGCCTCGTTCGTCTTCTTGAGATAGTCGAGAAGCGAACGGCGCGTTGACACGAGCTTCAGGAGACCGCGGCGCGAATGGTTGTCCTTGACGTGGTTCTTGAAGTGCCCGGTGAGGTTGTTGATACGTTCCGATAGGATCGCGACCTGAACCTCGGGCGAGCCGGTGTCGCCGGCCTTGGTGGCATTTGCCTTGATGACTTCCGCTTTGCGCTCGGCGGCAATCGACATCGTCAAATTCTCTCGTTGCGACCGGAACTGGCAGTCAGTCCGGTCAGGTTGAACACGCGCTTGGGGATGAGTTCGCCATTGCCAATCTCGGCAAGCGCCAGAAGTCGGCCTGCCACCGTGACATAGACTGTGCCGCTACAATTGGGCGCATCCCGTCCGCGCAACAAAACGGCCTGACCCCTGTGGAGCCTTGCCGCATCAGCCCGAGTGACGGCCAGTGCCGGGATGTCGTCCAGCGCGGTCTCAACGGGCAAAAGTGCGTCGGCGAGGCTGCCCTCGCCAGACGCGGCTCTATCGCACAAAGCCTGTAACTGTTCCAGCGGAATCATGTCGGATTCGCCGAACGGTCCGACCAGCGTCCGGCGCAGCCCGCAGATATGGCCATAGCAATTGAGAATGCGGCCGATATCGCGCGCCAGCGCCCGGACATAGGTTCCCTTGCCGCACTCGGCTTCGAACAAAGCAAGGTCTCTATCCGGTTGATTTACAAGGGATAAATAGTGAATCTTCACCGGCCGGGGGGCCAATTCGACGCGTGCGCCGTCACGCGCCAGGTCATAGGCGCGTTCTCCCTGGACCTTGATGGCGGAGTACTTCGGCGGAATCTGTTCGATCACCCCGGTGAAGCGCGGCAGCAGCTCGCGAATCGCCTCCGGCGTTGGCCTGACGGCGCTGGTATGGGTGACGCGGCCCTCGGTGTCGTCGGTGTCGCGCTCCTCGCCCCAGCAAACCATAAAGCGATAGCGCTTGCGTCCGTCCATCACATAGGGAACCGTCTTGGTGGCCTCGCCGAGCGCTATCGGCAAGCCACCCGAGGCGAGCGGATCGAGCGTGCCGGCATGCCCTGCGCGCTTGGCCTGGAACAAGCGCTTGACGACCGCCACCGCGTGGGTCGACGTCATCCCGATCGGCTTGTCGAGCACGATCCAGCCATGGATGTCGCGCTTGTCGAGGCGCGGCTGATTATTTTGCCGCGGTTGTTTGGCCTCGCGCGGATCGTTGTTGCCACGCAAATCATCACGCTGCGCATCGGGAAAAATATTTTTTTTCGCACCGTGCTGTTCGGCGGTTTGCGAGCCGGTCGCGCGTTCTGCGGGGGTCACGCTCATCACTTTTTGTCCTGATCTGATGCGAGGTCTCGCTGCACCCCAGGTGTTCGCAATAATTTCTCTATTCGTTCTGCCTCATCGAATCGCTCGTCAACACGGAAGCGAATATCAGGCGCAAATTTCAGGTTAACGCGCCGCGCGACTGCGCCGCGCAGGAATTTCTTGTTGCGCTCGAACGCCGCTATCACCGCGTCCGTGTCGCGCCCGCCGAGCGGCATCACATAAACGGTCGCAAGCTTGAGGTCGGGCGACATCCGCACTTCCGGCACAGTGATGATGTGGCCTTCGAGATCGGGGTCGTGCGCGTCACCATGGGCGAGAATATCGGCAATCGCATGGCGCACGGCTTCGCCAACGCGCAATTGTCGTTGTGAGCCGCCGGCGGCAGCACCCTTCTGGTTGTGACGGGGCATTGTCCAATCCCAATTGTCGTCATCACTCGCGCAAAGCGGGTGATCCGATATTTCGCATCTAAAATTTCAATTCGATGACTACTAAACGCCCCGCCTTTCGCGGGGCAGGACGAGTTAGTTTGAAAATCCGTGCGCGCTGTCAAGGTTTGGACTTACAGCGAGCGCTGGATCGTCTCCACGCGGTAACACTCGATAACGTCGGCGACACGCATGTCGCCATAATTCTCGAACGCCATGCCGCATTCCTGGCCGGCCTGCACTTCCTTCACTTCGTCCTTGAAGCGCTTCAGTGTCGAGAGCTTGCCTTCGTGCACAACGACATTGTCGCGGATCAGCCGGACATTGGCGCCGCGTTCCACCGTGCCGTCGGTGACCCGACAGCCCGCAACCTTGCCGACCTTGGAAATGTTGAACACTTCCAGGATCTGGGCGTTGCCCAGCATGGTCTCGCGCAAAGTGGGCGCGAGCAGACCGGACATCGCCTTCTTCACATCATCCACAAGGTCATAAATGATATTATAATAGCGGATTTCGATGCCATTGCGCTTGGCAGCGGCCGCCGCCTCCTTGTTGGCGCGGACGGAAAAGCCGATGATCGCGGCATTGAAACCTTCCGCCAGCGTGACGTCGGATTCGGAAATGCCACCGACGCCGGCATGCAGGATGCGGGCGGCGACTTCCTCGGTGCCGAGTTTCTCCAGCGAACCCAAGATCGCCTCGAGCGAACCCTGCACGTCGGCTTTGACGATCAGCGGGAATTCCTTGCGGCCCGAAGTCTTGAGCTGCGACATCATCTGCTCGAGCGAGCCGCGCATGCCTGAAATCGAGGCAGCGGCGTTCTCGCGCTTTTGATGGGCGCGGTAGCTCGTCACCTGGCGCGCGCGCGCTTCGTTCTCGACCACGGCCAGACGGTCGCCGGCCTCCGGCGGTCCGTTGAAGCCGAGCACTTCGACCGGCACCGAGGGTCCTGCCTCATCGATGGTCTCGCCCTGATCCGAAATCAGCGCGCGGACGCGGCCCATTTCGGCGCCGGCCACGACGATATCGCCGACCCGCAGCGTGCCGCGCTGTATCAGCACGGTCGCGACCGGACCGCGGCCGCGATCGAGCTTGGCTTCGATCACGGTGCCTTCGGCGGGTCGTTCCGCATTGGTCTTGAGGTCGAGCAGGTCGGCCTGCAGCGCGATCATTTCGAGAAGCCGGTCGAGATTGGTCTTGTTCTTGGCCGATACTTCGACGTCGACGACGTCGCCGCCGAGCAATTCGACCTGCACCTCGTGCTGCAACAGTTCGGTGCGCACGCGTTCCGGCCGGGCGTCGGGCTTGTCGATCTTGTTGATCGCCACGATCATCGGAACCTTCGCCGCCTTGGCGTGGTTGATCGCTTCCACCGTCTGCGGCATCACGCCGTCATCGGCCGCGACTACCAGCACCACGATGTCGGTCACCTTGGCGCCGCGCGCGCGCATCGCGGTAAACGCGGCATGACCCGGCGTGTCGATGAAGGTGATCTTCTTGCCGCTTTCCGGCGAGGTCACCTGATAGGCGCCGATATGCTGGGTGATCCCGCCGGCTTCGCCGGAGACGACATTGGCGTGGCGCAGCGCGTCGAGCAGCGAGGTCTTGCCGTGGTCGACGTGACCCATCACGGTCACCACCGGAGAGCGCGGCTCGGTATCGGTGGAATCGTCGACGATGTCAAACAGGCCTTCCTCGACGTCCGATGCCGCGACGCGCTTGACGCTGTGACCCATTTCTTCGGCGATGAGCTGGGCGGTATCGGCGTCGATCACGTCGGTGATCTTGTGCATCGCGCCCTGCTTCATCAACAGCCGGATGACGTCGACCGCGCGCTCGGACATGCGATTGGCGAGTTCCTGGATATTGATGGCCTCGGGGATGATCACTTCGCGAACCAGCTTTTCTTTCGGCTCGTTCGACTGATGCCCCTTCAGGCGCTGGGTGCGGCGCCGGAACGAGGCGATCGAGCGCTCGCGCACGTCATCGGCATTGAGGGCGGTAACCAGCGTCAGGCGTCCGCGTTGCTTCTGCGGCGCCGGCTTGGCGGTGGTTTTCGGTGCAGCGGCGGGACGCAAAGCGCCTCCGGGGCCTCGGCGAACCTGACGGGGACCTTCATCCTCCTCGACCTCGACGGCGATGCTCGGCGCTCGGCCGGCAGGGACTGCCGGGCGGGCCGGTGTCGCCGCCGGGCGAGTGGTCTCGGCCTCGCCAAAGCGCTTCTTGGCTTCGAGTTCGGCCTTGCGCTTGGCTTCCTCATCCTGCCGATGGCGCTCTTCTTCAGCCTTGCGGCGGGCTTCGGCCGCTTCACGCTCGGCCTGCTCGACGCCCTCGCGGCTGGCGCGGCGCTTGGCCTCTTCCTCCGCGATCTTGCGCTCTTCGACGTCGCGGACCTTTGCGTCGGCGAGTGCGCTGGCGCGCGCCGAGCGCTCGTCTTCGGTCAGCGTTCGCAGCACGACCCCGGAAGTATTGCGCGGCTGAGCCGGCGGGCCGGCCGCGGGACGCACGAGCGGCGCTTTCGCGGGCGCGGCCTTGGCAACGACCGGCTCGGGCGCGTGGGTTTCCGGCGCAGCCGCTTCGCCCGGCAGCCGGCGCTTGCCGCGCTTTTCGACCACCACCTGCTTGGTCCGGCCGTGGCTGAAGCTCTGGCGCACGGTGCCCGTCTCAACGCGCGGCTTGAGCGTCAAGGTCTTGCTCGGGACACTCAGCGGCTTGTCGCTAGACGTTTTCCTATCCACCATTCAGCAGTCCTAATCTTCGTTAGCGTCGTGCGTCGCCGCACCGTCGATTGATTCACGTCGTCGTCAGTTAGAATTCGTGCCCGCTGCGCCGGCAGTCTTGTCGTCGTCCGCTATCCGGTATCGGACCAGGATCTGGCTGCGCGACAGGAATGTCTTGCTCGCTGGGCCCGCGAGCAGCGCAGCATGTATCACATTTGACCGGCCCAGTGCCAAATCCAATTGTGCCGATGTCAGAGCGGCGACGATCGGAAATTCACCGGATTTACCAATATTTTCGCGAATTTGACGCGCCAGCGCATCCAATTTGCGGATTCCGTCGCTGGCCCCGTCCGAAGCATGGATCAGCGCCTCGACCGCACCCCCCGGGCGCGGTCCCGCCAGGGCACCCTCGACCTTGCTGAACCCGGATACGACCTGGCCCGCCTTGGCAGCGACGGCGAGGGCGTCGATGGTGCTGCGCACCAGCAGGGCTTCGGTGTCGCCAGCGAGCGTTGCCGCCGCGCGAACGTCACGCTTAAAACCCCTGCCAAAATAGTTACGCCGAACCGCTTCCGCAACCAAGCGGTGCGACGCCGAGACCCAAAGGCCACGGCCGGGAAGCCTGCGCTTGAGATCGGCAACCACCTCGCCCGACGGCGAGACGACAAACCGGATCAGTTGGTCGATCGGCCGCACCTCGCGGCTGACCGCGCACATCCGCATCGTCGCGGACTTGTCGGTCCGCGGTCCGTTGTCGAGATCGGGGTCAGCGAAGGCAAGCATCCGGGCGACATCTCTCCTGAGCCCTTAAACAGGCTGATCTTCGGGGGCCTCGGCCTCCGCGGTCTCTTTGGCGAGGTCGGCCTCGGTGATCCAGCCGGCCTTGACGCGTGCCTGCATGATCAGGTGCTCAGCGTCGTCACGCGAGATTTCGTTTGGATCGAGGATGCCGGCATGCTTGGTCGCCTCGCCGCCTTCCTTGCGTTCGGTCCAGCCGATCAGATCGTCGGTGGCGCAACCGGCCAGGTCCTCGACCGTCTTGATGGCGTTCTCGCCAAACTTCACCAGCATCTTCGAGCTCATGCCGGGCACGGTCTTCAAGGCGTCCTCGACACCAAGTTCCTTGCGCTTGCTTTCGAGCTCGTTTTCGAGCTGCTCCAGATATTCGCGGGCCCGGTTCTGCAGTTCGGTGGCGGTTTCGTCGTCGAAGCCTTCGATCCCGGCCAGCTCCTTGACGTCGACCAGCGCGAGTTCCTCGACCGACGTAAAGCCTTCCGACGCCAGCAATTGTCCGACGACTTCGTCGACATTCAGCGCCTCCATGAACACCCGGGTCGAGTTCTCGAAATCGGCCTGGCGGCGTTCGGATTCTTCCTGCTCGGTGAGAATGTCGATGTCCCAGCCGGTCAGCTGCGAGGCGAGGCGCACGTTCTGGCCGCGCCGGCCGATCGCCAGCGAGAGCTGGTTATTAGTGTCGGGAACGACGACTTCGATGCGCTCGCGGTCTTCATCGATCACCACCTTGGCGACCTCGGCGGGCGCCAGGGCGTTGACGACGAAGGTCGCGATGTCCGGAGACCAGGGAATGATGTCGATCTTTTCGCCCTGCAGCTCGTTGACCACGGCCTGCACGCGCGAGCCGCGCATGCCGACGCAGGCGCCGACCGGATCGACCGAGGAATCCCGCGAAATCACCCCGATTTTGGCGCGCGAGCCGGGATCGCGGGCCACCGCCTTGATCTCGACGATGCCGTCATAGATCTCGGGCACTTCCTGCGCGAACAGTTTCGCCATGAATTGCGGATGGGTGCGCGAGAGGAAAATCTGCGGGCCGCGGGTCTCGCGCCGCACGTCGAAAATATAGGCGCGGACGCGGTCGCCATTGCGGAAAACCTCGCGCGGCAGCATTTCGTCGCGCCGCACGATGGCCTCGCCGCGGCCAAGATCGACAATGACGCTGCCATATTCGACGCGCTTGACGATGCCGTTGACGATATCACCGATGCGGTCCTTGAACTCCTGATATTGCCGGTCGCGCTCGGCCTCGCGCACCTTTTGCACGATCACCTGCTTGGCGGATTGCGCGGCGATGCGGCCATATTCCAGCGGCGGCAGCGTATCGGCGATGGTGTCGCCGACCTGCGCGCCCGGATTGGCGCGATGCGCATCGATCAACGAAATCTGGTTCGCCGAATTCTCGACCACGTCGACCACCAGCATGTGGCGCGACAGCCTGAGTTCGCCCTTCTTGGCGTCGATTTCGGCGTGCACGTCGGTCTCGCTGCCGTAGCGCGCGCGCGCCGCCTTGGCGATGGCGTCTTCCATCGCTGCGATGACGATGCCGCGGTCGATCGACTTCTCGCGCGCAACCGCGTCTGCGATCTGCAGCAGTTCGAGTTTGTTGGCGCTGACTGCCATGGTTAGTCTCCCTCGGTAGTATCGAATACGGCTCTCAGCGCCTTGTCGGCGGCGAGGCGGTGGCGTTTGGTATTTTTCGGAACCGGTTTTTTCTGCGGTTTCAAATTCTTCGCGTGTGGCGGGGGCGGCGGCTCGAGGCCGAGACTGCGCTTGAGCTCGCGCTCGGCCTTCTTGCCGCGCCGCATCGATTCGGCGATCAGCTCGTCGGTCAGCACAAGCCTTGCTTCCGCAATATCCTCCATCACCAGCAGCGGGTCGGCATCTTCGCCCGGACGTGAGTCATCGCGATGCAAGCGCACCGCCTGCCCCTCGACGCCCGCAAGCGTGCCGCGGAACCGCTTGCGGCCTTGATGGGCGACCGCCATCTCGATCTTCACGAGGTAGCCGGCGTAGCGTTCGAAGTCGGAGCGGCGCACCAGCGGCCGGTCGATCCCCGGCGAGGAAATTTCCAGCCGGTAGGCGCGGTCGATCGGATCGGCAATGTCGAGCACGGGAGAAAGCGCCCGTGAAATCGCCTCGCAATCCTCGATGTGCATCGATCCGTCCGGCCGTTCCGCCATGATCTGGACGGTGCAGCCGGCCTCGCCCGAAATCTTGATCCGGACCAGCCGGTAACCCATGCCCAGCAATACCGGCGCGGCAACCGCCGACACCCGGGCCGCCACGCCCGGTTCTATCACCAGGCGCGGTTCGGCCAACAGATCATCGTCCACGGAACCAGCGATCGGATCGGTCATGTCGAGCGTCAAAATCGGTCCATTTTGCATTGGGTTGTGAAACTGAACGGACTACCGCTGCGCCGGGTCCGTTCAGGTAATAAAAAAGAGCGGGTCCCGCGGGGCCCACTCTCAATACGCGATCGTATGAGAACATTAAGTTGCCGCCAATATAGCGGTTTTGGTGCGATCCGGCAAGGCCTGCGAAGCCGAACGGCGCGATTTTTGCGGCTCTTTTGGATGCTTTTCGAACCTAACCCTTCCTTCACGAAGCCCCCCTAAATTGCGGACAAACTGGGTGTCCCGAGCAACTCGAAGCACCATCAGGCGACGCGCCGGTTTTGAGTGTGTTGATGACAGCCGCCACGTTGCTGATCCCAGGGCTCGATGAGATCGTCAGGCATGGCGATCCCCAGCGCCGCGCCGAAGCCGCGCGGCGGATCGCCGAGCTGTTCTTCCAGGATGCGGCAACGCTCGGGTCCAATCACATCGATCTGTTCGATGGGTTGTTGATCGATCTCGTTCCGCACGCCGATTTGGCGGCGCGGGCCGAACTCGCCGAACGAATGTCGCTGCTTGCCAACGCGCCACGCGAGCTGGTCGGGCAGCTCGCGCGCGAGAACGAAATCACGATTGCCGGGCCGCTGTTGCGCCGCTCGCCCGTTCTCGACGAAGCGGCGCTGATCGAGATCGCGCGCGTCAAGGGCCAGGGGCATCTCTTGGCCATGTCGGAGCGGGCGGTGCTCTCGACCGATCTCACCGACGTGCTGGTGCACCGTGGCGACCGCGACGTGGTCAGGCGCACCGCCGGCAATTCCGGAGCGCATTTTTCGGAAGGCGGATATTCGACGCTGATCAAGCGCGCCGGCCGGGATGGCGTGCTGACGCTCAAGCTCGGCCAAAGGGATGATCTCTCCGCCGATCTATTGAAGGAACTACTGGCGGGATCGATCGACGTCATCCGCCGGCGCCTGTTCGAGGTCGTCAAGCCCGCGCGGCAAGCGGTAATCAAGCAGGCGATGGCTGAGATTTCCGGCGTGCCCGAGCAGGTCGAAAGCCGCCGCGACTTCATGCCGGCGCAGCGTACGGTGCTCACGCTGCATCGCGACGGTTATCTGAACGAAGGCGCGCTGCTCGGCTTTGCGAAGAGCCATCGATATGAAGAATCGCTCGCGGCGCTGTCCGCGATGTCGGGCGTGAAGATCGCGACGCTCGACCGTCTGATCTCGGGCGACCGCCACGATCCGATCCTGATCGTTGGCAAGACCATTGGCCTCGAATGGGTCACCGTTCGCGCCTTGCTCCTGCTGCGGCTCGGGCCGCATCGCGTGCCGGCGCCGGCCGACATCGAGGCGGCGCGCGTGAATTTCGCGCGCCTGATGCCCTCGACCGCCGAGCGGGTGGTGCAATTCTGGAAGAGCCGTTAGATTAGAGCGGGATGAGATTAGGTTGGTGGCTGCGAGATGGGCCGCTTTTTCTCGTGCGCCGGACGCGGCGCGGTAGCGGTGCGCTGCTGGGCCGGCGCCTTCTTTACTTTGCATGGGGTTGTTTTCGCAATTTTGGGTCCGGGCTCAGCGGTGCAGCGCCCGCCGCGTCCGGGACACGAGACCGTTAATGCTTCGCGCTGCGACGAGGCAATTCAACTCCAAGCCATCATGCTCGAAATCAGCCGAGCCTCCGAAACCGCAAGTAAGTCGCAACGCGGCCTTCGCGCTCGGCTTTGCGGCCGTAGCGGGTCATGGTGTAGCCGTCCCACGGCAAGCGCCAGTCACTGGCACGCTCGGCCATCCAGAGAAAAGCGGGCGAGCGTTGGAAATGCGCAAGCGTCCAGGCGCAGTAATCGGCAATGTCACTGACGAAACGAAATTCGCCATCGGGTTTCAAGGTGCGCGCCATAGCGGCGATGGTCGCATCCTGCACGAAGCGTCGCTTCCAGTGCCGCCGCTTCGGCCAGGGATCGGGATGGATCAGGTCGATCCGCTCAAGCGAGCGCGCCGGCAGCCATGCCAACAGCTCGGTGGCGTCGCCCGCGAATAGACGGATGTTGCCGATATTATGCGCCTCGATCTGGGTCAGGATCTTGGCCATGCCGTTGACGTAGGGTTCGCAGCCGATAAAACCGCTATTGGCGAAGGCCAGTGCCTCCGCGACCAGATGCTCACCGCCGCCAAATCCGATCTCCAGTCTGACTTCATCGGCCTGCGGATCAAACAGGGCGGCGAGATCCGAGGGGGCCGGCGCAATGATATCGGGCGCCAGGCGTGGCAAGAGATGTTCGATCAGATCGGCCTGATGCGAACGCAGTCTGTGTCCCTTGCGACGGCCGAAGAATGCGCCGCGCGCCGAAACGGAAGCATCGTCATCGGATGACGCGCTGCGAGCAGCGCTATGGCGGGACGGAGCGCTCATCGCAGCGTCTGATACAGCCGGTACAACAGCCGGGCGCGCGGTTCGATCGAGGAGATGTACATCTGCTCGTAATGGGTATGCGCGCCCTGGCCGTCGACGCCGAGGCCGTCGAGGGTTGCGGTATATGGCGCGGTGAAATTGCCGTCGGAGCCGCCGCCGCTGCGTGTGTCCACCAGATCGAAGCCGATCTCGGCCGCGAGCGTCTTGGCGTGCTCGTAAAGCGCGGCCCCGGCATTGCTCTTCTCGTAAGGCGGCCGGTTCAACTCGCCGCCGACTCTGATGCTGACGCCCTCGGTGCGCGATTTCAAATCGAGAAATCTTGGGGACGAGTTCGTCAGCATCCATCAGCGTCGGAACGCGCATGTCGACCGCTGCATAGGCTTCTTCGGGAATCACGTTGGGTTTGGTGCCGCCTCTGACGACGCCGACATTGACGGTGACGCCACGCTTTGGGTCGTTCATGGCCTCAAGCGTCTGGATGATGTTGCCGAGCTCACGGATGGCGCTGCGGCCGTCGCCGGGCCGCGTGCCGGCATGCGCAGGCACGCCGTTGATGAAGATCTCGAACCGCGCGACGCCCTTGCGCCCGGTGACGATCTTGCCGCCGTCGCGGGCGGGCTCGGTCACCAGCACATATTTGGCCTTGCGTCCCTCCGCCTCGATCAGCGCGCGTGAGGTCGGGCTGCCGATCTCTTCGTCTGAAACATAGAGCTGGGTCACGCCGAGCGGCGTGCGCGCAGGCATCGCGCAAAGCTGGCGAAACGCGTGGTAGGCGAGATAGGCGCCGCCCTTCATGTCGTAGATCCCGGGGCCGAACGCGCTGTCACCCTCGACCTTGAACGGCAGGCGTTCGATAAAACCCAGGGGATGCACGGTATCGAGATGGCTCAGCACGAGAATTCCCGGTTTATCCCGACCCCATGAGGACCGCGCCACGAGATGATCGCCGCATCCGTCGCGCCCCGCGATCCGTTCCATATTGGCAGGCAGGTCGCGATAGCCGTCGGCGACGAGGTCGGCGAGCTTGTTGACTTGCCGCGGTGCTTCGGTCGGCGTCTCGATCTCGACCCAGCGGCGGATCCCGTCGAGAATGGCTTTTGGATCGAAGGATGCGGTGGTCATCGGTGTGCCACTGTCGCGATGTTGGGATGCGTTGTCATGCGCCCGCGCCACCGGGCGCGTCAATGGCACATTGGCGCGCATGATCGCAGGCCTCAGGGCCTGTCCGCTATCTCGCGTGCGGCGATCTGCTCGACCAGGTCGACAATGCTGCGGCGGAGCTTGGCATCCGTGATGCGGGTAAACGCGCGGGTCAGCGCCAGTCCTTCCGAGGTCGCGAGAAAATCGGAGACGTAAGCCGGCGAGGTGCCTTCCCTAAAACTTTCGCCGTTCGCGGTGCCGCTCGGTCCTCCCTCGAACAGAAACGAGACCGGGACCTGGAGGATTTCCGAGATCTGCTGGATGCGGCTGGCGCCGACCCTGTTGGTGCCCTTCTCGTATTTTTGAACCTGTTGGAACGTCAGTCCCAGGGCTTCGCCGAGCTTCTCCTGGCTCATCCCCAGCATGATGCGGCGCATGCGCACGCGACTGCCGACATATTTGTCAACAGGGTTGGGCGCTTTGGTCGACATCTCCAAACACTCCTCCAAGCCGGGGGATGAGGCATACCAAAAGTACGTATGCCGCAGGCGCCAACACCGTCAAATCTTGCTCGGAGGTCAAAAAAAATGCATACAACTTGAGCAATGAACTGACTGGATTTTTTTTGCACCTGAACAATGCGAACGGCGCAGCCGGTCTGTCAACTGCAGGATTTTCGTCGGGCAACCGGAAAAAAGCCCGAATATGCGACCAGCCACCGGAACTCGAAGTTGGTCGAGCCAGGCTGGATGCGTTGCAGCGAACTTCCGAATCACGACACTCGTCAGCCCGGCTTCGCCAGGCGCCGCCGGAAAACGAGGAACAAGGCGGCAGCGACGATGATGGCGGCGGGAATATCGCCGAAGCGGGCGTAGATAGTCGGCGCGATCGCCGCCGGTAAAGTGGAATCCAGTACGCCTTCAACGCCAAGACCGAGTTGGGCGACAATCCGTCCCAGCGGATCGATTACCGCAGAAATGCCGGTGTTTGCGGCGCGCACCACCGGCAACCCCTGCTCGACCGCGCGCAGCCGCGCCTGTTGAAGATGCTGGTAGGGGCCGGTCGAGATGCCAAACCAGCCGTCATTGGTCAGGTTGACGATCCAGCCCGGACGGTCGTCGCGCGCGGCCAAGTCGGCGGGAAAAATCACTTCGTAACAAAGTAGGGGCAGCGCACGCGGCGCGCCTGGTATCGCCATCGTGCGGCGCAGCGTGCCCGGGATGAAACCGCCAGAAACCTTGGTGAGCTGGACGAAGCCGAGCTTTTCCATCCAATCCTGCAATGGCAGGAATTCGCCGAACGGCACCAGATGCAGCTTGTCGTAAATCGACAGCACCGTGCCGTCATGGTCGATCACGTAGATCGAATTATAAGCGCGCGTGATTTTTGTCCCGGGCGGCAGATCGGGGGCGCGCACCGAACCGGTGATCAGGACCGTGCCCTTGGGCAACAGATCGGCGATCTGCGCCATCACGTCGGCTTCGCGGGTCAAGAAAAACGGAAACGCCGATTCCGGCCAGATCAGGATGTTGGCGTCGCGCACGCCGGTAGATTGCGGTCCCGAGGCGCGATCGGAAAGCGTCAGATATTTCTGCATCACCGCCGCCTTGGCGGAATAGTTGAATTTTTCGTCCTGCTGCAGATCGGGTTGCATGATCCGCAACTTGGCGTTGGCAACCGTCAGGGTCGGGTGCCGCGACAGCCGGACAACGCCGAAGGCGCCCATCGCGATGAGCGCGACGATGGCCGCGACCGGCGCGATCCAGGCGCTTCGACGACGTGAGCCGCCGTCGATCAGCGCGGCGGGGCTCGCGAATATCGCCACCGTCAGGAATGTCATGCCCCACAGGCCGATCAGCGATGCCGTCTGCGCTAATGCCAGCGGCTCCGACAGCGCATAGCCGAACGCATTCCACGGGAAGCCGGTGAGCACCTGGCCACGCAACCATTCGGTGATCGTGAGGCAGACCGCGAGCGCGATCACGCGCGAGCCGTCGCGGGTCCAGATCAGCCGCGCCAGCGCAAAGCCCAAGGCGGTGAACAGCGCAAGATAAGCGGGCAACCCCAATATCGCGAGCGGCAACAACCATGCGAAGGTCGATGCGTCGACCAGGAACGCGTAGCCGATCCAGTACAGTCCAGGCACGAAAAAGCCGAGGCCGAACCACCAGCCTGCCATCGCCGCCGCCGGCACGCCGCGCCATCTCCCGGCGCCCGCGCCGTCGATCAAAAAGACCATCACCGGGAAGGTCAGGAACAACACCGGCCATGCGTTGAACGGCGCCGTCGCCAGCACCGACAATGCGCCTGCCAATAGCGCGATGACCGCGCGTTTCCATCCCCAGGTAAGGATGATCGCCAGAGCCGCCGCGCGGAGCCTGTCAGGGATCGTCACTGCGAGCCGGCTCCGTCGCTGGCTGGCGGGCTCGGATTATCGGGGGCCGGCGTCTGGCCGCCGTCCGGTGCCGGCTCGCGGCGGCGGCTCTCGCGCTGGGTGCGCGGGGTCGCGCGTTCCTTGCGAGTGGCAATACGCAGGCGCTTGACGCGCCGCGGATCGGCGTCGAGTACCTCGACTTCGAAATTGCCGGGACCGGAAATCACTTCGCCGCGCACCGGCAGCCGGCCGACATGGCTGACGAGATAGCCGCCCAGCGTCTCCACCTCTTCACCGGCTTCGCCGGTCACGAAATCCTCGCCGATCACGGAGCGGACGTCGTCGAGGCTGGCGCGGGCGTCGGCGATGAAGGAGTTGTCGGCCTGCCGCACGATCGCCGGCGGCTCGTCGCTGTCATGCTCGTCGTCGATCTCGCCCACGATCTGCTCGACGATATCCTCGATCGAAACCAGGCCGTCGGTGCCGCCATACTCATCCACCACCAGCGCCAGGTGGATGCGCGAGGCCTGCATCTGTGCGAGCAGATCGATCGCGCGCATCGACGGCGGCACGTAAAGCAATTTCCGGATGATGCTGGTGTCCGAAAGCGGCAGCGCCAGGTCGACCGCGCGCAGGTCAAGCCCCGCCGGGAAGGGCTTCTTGCGTTTCGACTTGGCGGTCTCGGGCACGCGCGCTCTCGCGGTCATGAACGCCAGGAGATCGCGGATATGAACGATGCCTTCGGGATCATCGAGGGTCTCGTTATAGACCACCAGGCGCGAATGCGCCGCGCTCTCGAACAGGTCCATCAATTCGCCGAGCAGAATGTCGCGCTTCACTGCGACGATGTCGGCGCGGTGCACCATGACGTCGGCGATGCGCCGCTCATGCAGGGAAAGGATATTGCGCAGCATCGTGCGCTCGACCGCGGTGAAGCCGACGTCATCGGGGGTAGAGGCATCGAGCACGACCTGCAGATCGTCGCGGACCGATCCGGGCTTCCAACCGAACAGTGCGCGGATCGCCCGGCTGAGCCAGCCTTCGGCCGCGGGACGCGCGACCTCGCCGTGCTGCACCACCACCGGCAGATTGCGGGTATTGCGCGGGTTGTCGTGGATCGGTTCGGAGTCGGTCATCTCAGTCCATCCGCTCCCGCTTCGCATCGGGATCGCGATCCGAACGCGGACTGGGAATGCCGAGCTGCGCCAGAATTTCCTGCTCCAGGGCTTCCATCGCCTCGGCGTCGTCGTCCTTCTCGTGATCGTAGCCGATCAGGTGCAGGAAGCCATGCACCGCGAGATGGCTGAGATGATGATCGAACGGCTTTTGTTCCTCATCGGCTTCCTTGCGCGTCGTCTCATAGGCAATCGCGATGTCGCCCAGCATGCGCGGCGCGTCGTTCGGACCGCTTGGGCCGGAGGGCTGCAGCGCCGGAAACGATAGCACATTGGTCGGCTTGTCGATGCCGCGCCAATTGC
Organism: uncultured Alphaproteobacteria bacterium; assembly: GCA_963769365.1. Lineage (GTDB taxonomy): Bacteria > Pseudomonadota > Alphaproteobacteria > Rhizobiales > Xanthobacteraceae > Bradyrhizobium. The sequence continues at coordinate 357,345 of CAVYLU010000006.1, forward strand.
TGTTGAGGGTGCGGATGCCGGCATCGTCGGTCAGCATCACTGCGAGCTCGGCCTCGCCGACATCCTGATCGACGATCTGGGCGGCAGCCGCGACGGCGCGCTGGATGACGGTCTCCGCGTCCGGTTCATCGTGCCAGCAATCGGCGACAACGAGAACCTCGGTCATGGGCAGGATTGAGTTCGGCATCGTGCAGAATTCTTCGCGACGGTAAGTCGCCTCCAGCGCGCTCGCGGGCGCGTTCAGTTTCGGATCACGGCTTGCCGGTTGCCGGCCGCTGCGGCGATCCTTCGTAGGCTGCGACGATCCGCGCCACCAATTCGTGGCGGATCACGTCCTCGGAGGTGAATTTCACTTGTGCGATGCCCTCGACGCCATCGAGCAGCCTTGCGGCTTCCGCAAGGCCCGAGGTCTGGCCGTTCGGCAGATCGACCTGGGAGGGATCGCCGGTGACGATCATGCGGCTGTTTTCGCCAAGCCGGGTCAGGAACATCTTCATTTGCATCGAAGTGGTATTCTGCGCCTCGTCCAGGATGATGGCGGCGTTGGTGAGGGTGCGGCCGCGCATGAAGGCGAGCGGCGCGATCTCGATTTCGCCGGCTTGCAGCGCGCGCTCGACGACCCGTGAATCCATCAGATCGTACAGCGCGTCGTAGATCGGCCTCAGGTAAGGATCGACTTTCTCGCGCAAATCGCCGGGCAGGAAGCCGAGCCGCTCGCCGGCTTCGACCGCGGGCCGCGACAGGATGATGCGATCGACTTCCTTGCGTTCGAACAATTGCGCGGCATGCGCGACCGCAAGCCAGGTCTTGCCGGTGCCGGCTGGGCCGATGCCGAACACCAGTTCATGACGCTTCAGCGCGCGGATATAGGAGTCCTGCGCGGCGGTGCGCGCCCGCACGGGACGCTTGCGCAGATTGACGATTTCGAACGCCGACTTCGCCGCCTTGGCATCGAACTCGAACAGCGAGCCTTGCGCGATCACCGCGCGGATCGCGCCTTCGACATCGCCCTGCGCCAGATCCTGCCCCTGCGCGGCCTGCGCATAGAGCGCTTCCAGCACCCGCCGCGCGGCGTCGCAGCCGTCGCGCGAGCCGGCGATGGTGATGTGATTGCCGCGGGAATCGACGACCACGCCAAGCCGGCGCTCGATCAGCGCCAGGTTTTGCCCATAGGGTCCGACCAATGCCGAAGCGGCGCGGTTGTCGTCGAAGTCGATGACGACCTGCGTTTCGGGCGGAATTTGCATGTCGCGGTCAAATTTGCGGCTGGGAGCGAGCGAAGGCGAATCCGATGCGCTTTTTGGCAAGGGTTCAGGCTCCGTTGGTCATGTGAGAGGAAGCGGCCCGCGTCGTGTGCGCGTGCATTGGTGTGGCGAGTTCGCCGAGCAGGCTGTAGCGCTCGAGGCTTTCGATCTTCATCGGCAAGACCTGGCCGATAATGTCCGGCGCGGCGATCACATGTGCGGGCTGCAGATAGGCGGTGCGGCCGACGATCTGGCCCGGATTGCGCGCCGCGCGCTCGAACAGCACATCGACGGTCTTGCCAATCGAAGCCATGTTGAAGGCCGATTGCTGGCTGTCGATCAATCCCTGGAGCCGCACCAATCGCTCGTCCATGTCTTCAGCTGACACCGTCTCCCGCATCTCCGCCGCAGGCGTGCCGGGCCGCGGCGAATATTTGAACGAATAGGCGCCAGCGTATCCGATTTGCGTGACCAGCGCGAGGGTGGCCAAGAAATCTTCCTCGGTCTCGCCGGGGAAACCGACGATAAAATCCGATGAAAATGCAATGTCTTGGCGGGCCTTACGGAAACGGTCGATGACTTTGCGGTAATCGCCTGTGGTATGTTTGCGGTTCATCGCGGCCAGGATCCGGTCCGAACCGGACTGCACCGGCAGATGCACGAACGGCATCAGCGCTGGCAGGTCGCGATGCGCCTCGATCAGGCTGTCATCAACGTCACGGGGATGGCTGGTCGAATAGCGCAGGCGGCCGATGCCGGGAATTTCGGCAAGCCGCGTCAGCAGTTTGCCGAGCGGCCAGCTTTGCCCGTCCGGTCCCTCGCCGTGATAGGCGTTGACGTTCTGCCCGATCAGCGTGATCTCGCGCACGCCATTGTCGGCAAGCCGCATCACGTCGTCGATGATCTTGGCGACGGGCCGCGACACCTCGGCGCCGCGCGTATACGGCACCACGCAGAAGGTGCAGAACTTGTCGCAGCCTTCTTGCACCGTGACGAAGGATGAAATGCCCCGCGCACGGATCGCATCGGGCCGCGGCGGCGGCAAAAAGCTGAACTTGTCCAGGAGCGGAAATTCGGTCTCGATCGCGCGGCCATGGCTTTTGGCGCGCGCCAGAAGCTGCGGCAAATGGTGGTAGCTTTGCGGGCCGACCACGACGTCGACCACGGGCGCACGGCGGATGATCTCTTCGCCTTCGGCCTGTGCGACGCAGCCGGCCACCGCGATGTTCATCACCCGGCCTTGTCGCGCGGCCTCGTCCTTGGCGACGCGCAGCCGGCCGAGCTCCGAGTAAACCTTCTCGGAGGCCTTTTCGCGGATGTGGCAGGTGTTGAGGATCACCAGATCGGCGTCGTCAGCGCTTGCGGTCTCGACAAAGCCCTCGCCCGCCAGCGTGTCCACCATGCGCTGCGCATCGTAGACGTTCATCTGGCAACCATATGATTTGATATGCAGCTTGCGCGGCGGCGTCATGGAACCTGAATGGCATGAGACCGTGCTCAAATATAGGTTAAAGGGCAGAAAATCCAGCTTTGCCGTCATTCCTGGGTCTGGTGCTGACGCACCATCCCGGAATGACGGCGAGCGACGGTCAGCCCGCTACTACGGCCGCAGTCCCGATCTGCTTGATCAGCGCTGGCAATTGCCGCATATCGTCAAAGGTCACGGCAGCCCCGGCGCTACGCAGCATTTCGGCATGGCCTGCCTGGCAGTGACTGCCGCCGTGAAAACCGACCACGGTCATCCCCGCGGCACGTGCGCCGGTGATGCCCGGGACGCTGTCCTCGATCACCAAACAGCGGTCGGGCGATGCCGTCATCCGTTCGGCGGCAAACAGAAACAGGTCCGGCGCCGGCTTGCCCCGCCTGACTTGCGATGCCGAGAAAATATGCGGTGCAAGCTGATCATAGAGCCCGGCGCAGGTCAGGCCGTGACGTATCTTTTCGGGCGTACCGCTCGACGCCACGCATTTGGGCAGGTCGATCGCAGCGATCGCTTTGCCGACGTAGGGAATGTCTTGCAGCTCGTCGGCATAGCGCTGCAGGGCGGCCTGCTTCATCTGCGCTTCAAAATCGTCGGGAAGGCTGCGCCCGAGTTCGGCTTCGACGATCAGTCGCGCTTCACGGTCGGACACGCCGAGAAACCGCTTGAGCACCTGGTCGGGCGCGATCGGATACCCGTGGCGAGTCAACATCTCCGAATGGGCGCGGCACGAAATCACTTCGCTGTCGACCAGCACGCCGTCGCAGTCGAAAATGACGAGATCGATGTTTGAGGTCAGGCTATGCACGCGATTAGGATTTATCGTCGTCCATCGGGACGCAATATAGTTCCAGCCGGTGATCGACCAGTCTGAAGCCGAGCTTGCGGGCAATTTCGGCTTGCAGCTTCTCGATCTCCTCAGAGGTGAACTCGATCACCTTGCCGTCGCGCAGGTTGATCAGGTGGTCGTGATGGGTTTCGCGCATCTGCTCGTAGCGGGCGCGGCCTTCGCGAAAATCATGGCGCTCGATGATGCCGGCGTCCTCGAACAGTTTTACGGTGCGATACACCGTCGAGATCGAGATCTTGTCGTCGACCGCGACACAGCGCCGATACAGTTCCTCGACATCGGGATGATCCACGGCCTCGGCCAGCACCCGCGCGATGACCCGTCGCTGTTCGGTCATGCGCATGCCGGTGGCGGCGCAACGCGCCTCTATCCCGGTGGCTTTCACGGCCGGCGTGGATTTCAGGGCGGTCATGGGGTCCTTTTGCCTAACCGGCTTTCTGCCACTACGCGTAGTTTACGACAAGTCGCGGCGCATCAGAAGCGCGTTCAATTGTTCCCGGCTCCCCTGCGGGTAATAGCGTTCGCGGCGCCCAACGACCCCAAATCCGGTCCGTTCGTAGAGGGCGCGTGCGGGCTGGTTATTTTCCTCGACCTCGAGGAAGATGGTGCGTACGCCGCGGCCTGCCAGGTGGCCGAGATGGGTCAAGAGCAGGTCACGGGAAAGCCCCCGGCCGCGATAAGCGGCGTCGATCGCGATCGACAATATCTCCGCTTCATCCTCCGCCATCCGCGACACCGCAAAGCCTATGGTCTTTCGCCCCCGCCTGAGGCGGTGAACGAGCGTATTGCGCTCGCGAATCATGCCTTCGAATTCGCTCTCGCCCCAGCCGCGATGAAACGAGGCGCCGTGAAGTTCGGCCAGCCTCGGCGCGTCGCGCAAGGTCGCGGCTTCGATCGCGGGTGTGCCGCCACTCCAAAGCTCGGAGAGCCACGCCATCATGAGGCGGTCGGCTGCAAGGTCGTTGGCGGCATCTTCTTTGAAGGCTTGGCATCGGGCGCGCGCAGATAATAGGGCCGGGCCGGCGCGCTTTCCGGACTGACCGCGGCGCCGAGCCACGCCACCCAGGCAATATCGGGTGCCACCTGCGCATCGACCATGGCGGGTGGCGCCGCATGCGCCGGCCAGCGCTCGCCGAGGATCCCGGCGGCGTTGCCGACCAGGTGCGGCGGTCCGAAGCGCCATGCCGCGAGCGCGTCGGCGATCGGCGCAAGCTGCGGTGCGATCAACGACGTGCCGTCGCCGCCGACCACCTGGAAGTACACGTGATCGTGCCGCGCATCGATCGCCGCGATGACCGGATGTTCGCCATGTTCGCTGACCACGGGTGCGGCATAGGCCGTCAGCGTGGTCACTCCCACCGCCGGCCTGCCGGCGGCCAGTGCAATCCCGCGGGCGGCGGATAGTCCCACCCGCAGCCCGGTAAAACTGCCTGGGCCGGTGGTCACCGCGATGCGGTCGAGCGCCAAAAACGATAGTCCTGCTTGCTGCATGACGCGCGCGATCATCGGCATCAGGGCTTCGGCATGGCCGCGCTTCATCGCCAGGGATTCCCGCGCCATCAGCCTGTCGGCTTCGGTGTCGAGAACGCATGCGGCGCAGGCATCGAGCGCAGTATCGATGGCGAGGATCAGCATGATTGATTGGTAGCATTATTCGCCGAGAAAGGCCCGCCGTTCTCACCGTCATGGCCGGGCTTGTCCCGGCCATCCAAGTCTTTTCTGGAGCCCAGGAACGTGGATGCCCGGGACAAGCCCGGGCATGACGGTGATATAGGCGATGCTCTCAGCGCGAAATCAGATCGGCCGGACTTCGACCACGTCGGGCACGAAATGCCGTAGCAGGTTCTGGATACCGTGCTGCAGCGTCGCTGTCGATGACGGGCAGCCTGCGCAAGAGCCCTTCATGTTCAGATAGACGATGCCGTCCTTGAAGCCGCGAAAGGTGATGTCGCCGCCGTCATTGGCGACCGCGGGCCGTACCCTGGTTTCGATCAGGTCCTTGATCATCTCGACCGTCTCGGCGTCGGCCTCGCTGAAGAACTCGCCTTCCTCGTCGCTCGCCTCGTCGCTTGCGGCGCTGCCATCGGCGAGCAGCGGCGCGCCCGACATGTAGTGCTCCATGATGGCGCCCAGGATCGCGGGCTTGAGATGCTGCCAGTCGCTGGCGTCCTTGGTCACGGTGATGAAGTCCGAGCCGTAGAACACGCCGGTCACGCCGGTCACGCCGAACAGGCGTTCGGCCAGCGGGGAGCGCGCAGCCGCCTCGCGGCTGGCGAATTCCATGGTGCCGCTGTCGAGCACGAGACGCCCGGGGATGAATTTTAGCGTAGCGGGATTTGGGGTCGCTTCGGTCTGAATAAACATGGTTTTCTCCGGCGTCGCCGGTTCAAGGCCGGCGCGTGAGCTCTATCTACCAGATGGCTACGGCAAAGGCACGGTCAAGGGGCGCAAATCACCAGCTCCAGCGCTGCATCCCTACGACAACGCGTCGATCGCGGCGTCGCTGAGATCGCCGGAGACGATGGTGATCGGGATCGGGAACGAGCCGACCGCCTGGGCCATCGCGGTAACGAGCGGGCCGGGGCCTTCCGGCCCGGGATTGGCCGCCAGCACCAGCTTGGCAATATCGGTATCCTTGTCGATGACATCGAGGATCTGCTCGGTCGGGTCGCCCTCGCGGATTACCCGCTCCGGCGTGATCGCGGCGATGCCGTTGGCGCGGCCTGACGCGCGGTCGAGCGCCTCGTTGGCCGCTTCCTCGGCTTCCGCACGCATGATGTCCGCGACCCCGAGCCATTGCTGGTTCTGATCTTCCAGTTCGATGATGCGCAGCATCACCACGCCGCCGCCGGCCCGGATCGCCCAACGGCTTGCGTAATAGACCGCGCGGTCCCATTCCGCGGTGTCGTCAACGATAACCAGACATTTCGGCTTGTGACCCGTCTCGTAGCTTCGTCGCTGAGTGGTCATGCATGTCCCGGTGCTGCGCAAGCGCGCCATATGCTGCCACACTCCCTCGCCCTTTGGGAGAGGGTCAGGGTAAGCGATTGCGGCAGATCGGAAGAAACCAGCGTCGTCGGCGCGATACTTGAATGACCCTTCGCAGCGCAAAATCTTACCGCTTGCGGACGAAACCGACGATATCCTTGGTCATTTTCATGGTTTCATCGGCAATCGCGCGCGCACGTTCGGCGCCGTCGATCAGGATCCGATCGACATGGCCGGGATCCGCCACCAGCCGCTTCATCTCGGCGGCGATTGGCGACAGTTTGGCCACGCAAAGTTCGACCAGCGAGTTCTTGAAGCTGGAGAACTGCCCGCCGCCGAAATCGCGCAGCACGTCGGACTTGCTGCGGCCCGACAGCGCGGCATAGATGCCGACGAGATTGTCGGCCTCGGGACGGGTCTCGAGCCCCTTTTCCTCCGATGGCAACGGCTCCGGATCGGTTTTTGCCCTGCGGATTTTTTGCGCGATGGTATCGGCGTCGTCGGTGAGATTGATGCGCGAATTGTCGGAGGCGTCCGACTTCGACATCTTCTTGGTGCCGTCACGCAAGCTCATCACCCGTGTCGCCGGCCCGGTGATGACCGGCTCCGGCTGCGGAAAGAACAGGCCGTCGGCAAAGCCGTGGCCGCGGATCGAGTCGACGAAGTCGTTGTTGAATTTTTGCGCGATGTCGCGCGACAGCTCAAGGTGCTGCTTCTGGTCCTCGCCGACCGGAACGTGGGTGGCGCGATAAACCAGGATGTCGGCCGCCATCAGCACGGGATAATCGTAGAGACCGACCGATGCATTTTCGCGATCCTTGCCGGCCTTGTCCTTGAACTGCGTCATGCGGCTGAGCCATCCGACCCGCGCCACGCAATTGAAAATCCAGGTCAGTTCCGCGTGCTCGTGCACCTGGCTCTGGTTGAAGACGATATGTTTGTTCGGATCGATGCCGCTGGCGATGAAGGCTGCGGTCACTTCGCGGGTATTGCGCGCGAGTTCGGCAGGTCCCCCCCACACCTCCGCCGGCTGGGTGATGGCGTGCAGATCGACGACGCAATAGAGACAGTTGTAGGTCTCCTGCAGCTTCACGAAATTGACGATCGCGCCGAGGTAATTGCCGAGATGCAGATTGCCGGTCGGCTGGACACCCGAAAAAACCCGTTCAACCATGGCCAGAAGTTCCAGATTGCTTGTTGCGCGCCGTCGTTTGCCACGCGCGCCTCAGCTGCGCAAGTCGCAGGGCTTTGTCGGCCTGATGGCGTTAAACGTTTCGCGCCAGCTCGTCACCCCGAACAGGCCAAGGCAAAAGCCGTAAGCAGCCATCCCGCCGGCAATCGACACCGCAAGGACGGCGGCCTGCGCGAGGCCATGCATCGGCGCCGGAACGCAAGTGATCGCCAGCCACAATAACGCGCCCATTGCCAGCGCGGCCGCCAGGATGCGCGGCAGCCGCCGGCGCGCGGCGGCATCGATTGAAAATCCGAACGTGGCGGCCCCGCGACGGACCAAGCTCGCCGCATTGCTCCATGCCCCGAGCGCAACGCTGGCGGCGATGCCGGCAGTGCCAAAGAAATGACCGAGGACCACGGCAAAGACGATTGCGACGACGAGGCCCTTGAGCATCGCGATCAGCGGGGTCAGCGTATCCTCGCGCGCGAAAAAGGCCGGCGACAGCGATTTCACCAGCACGTGGGCGGGCAGAGCGAGTGCAAGCCACATCAATGCCTGCGCGGTGGCCGTGGTGTCCGAAGCGGAGAATGCGCCGTGCTCGAACAACAGCCGCACGATCGGTGTGCTGAGCACCATCAATCCGAGCATCGCCGGCAAAGCGAGGCCTGTGGCAAGTTCTAGCGTCCGCGATTCCGCGCTGGCGACCGCGCCGGCGTCATTGCCGCGGAGCGCGCGCGTCATTTCCGGCACCAATACGGTGCCCATCGCGACGCCGACAATGCCGAGCGGCAGCTCGACCAGGCGGTTGGCGAAATAAATCCATGACACCGCCGACGGCGCGCCGGAGGCAATGATCGCGCCGGCGACGACCAGCAATTGCGGTCCCGAGCTTGCGATCATGCCCGGGATCGCCTTGGCGGCAAAGCCGCGCATCTGCGGGTCAAACAAGATGCGCAGCGGCGTTGCGGTGCCGGCGCCATGGCGCGACACCAGAATCAGCAATTGCAGCAGCCCGGCAATGCCGACCGTGGCAGCCATGATCAGCGCGGCGAACAGCGCATCCCGTCGCCAGCCGAGCAGGGCCGCCATGACGGCGATGAGCGCGATGTTGAACAAAAGCGGCGAGAAGGCGGTGAGCGCGAAGCGGCCTTGCGCGTTCAACAGCGCCATCATGACCGTGACGGGACCTGCGAAGGCGAGATAGGGCAGCATCAGCCTGGCATCATCGACCGCGAGTTGCAGCGTTTCGCTTCCGGCAAATCCCGGCGCGAGCGCGGTCATCACAAGCGGCATCAACAGGCCGATCAAGGCCGTCGCCACCACCAGTGCGGCGCTCACGGTGCCGAGCACGCTTCCTGCGAACGCGGCCGCAGCGGCCGCGCCGCCGGTCTCGCGCTCGCGCAGCCAGGCCGGCACCAGCGCCGCGTTCAGCGCGCCTTCGCTCAACAATCGCCTGACGACGTTGACCAGTTGAAACGCCACCAGGAACGCGTCGGCGGCCGCTCCGGTGCCGAGCAGCGCCGCGATCATGGAATCGCGCGCAAATCCCAATAGCCGCGAGGCCAGCGTGCCCGTCGATACCGTGAGGAAGGAGCGGATCATCAGGGCTTCTATAGCAGCGTTGCCTGTGATAGGCCGCAGACTTTCGAAAATCGCCGTAAACAGGATTTAATGAATGGCTGAAGCAAAATACGACGTTCTCGGGATCGGCAATGCGATTTTCGACGTGCTGGTCAAGACCGACGAGAAGTTTCTTTCCGATCACGGCATGACCAAGGGCGGAATGTCGCTGATCGACGAGGCGCGCGCCGCATCGATCTATCGCGACATGGGTCCGGCGACCGAAATGTCCGGCGGCTCGGCGGCGAACACCATTGTCGGCATCGCAGGGTTCGGCGCGCGGGCGGCCTATGTCGGCAAGGTCAAGGACGATCAGATCGGGCGGCTTTATACACATGATATCCGCGCCGCCGGCGTCGCGTTCGATACCAGCCCCGCTTCCGATGGGCCCGCGACCGGTTGCTCCTACATTCTGGTGACTGATGATGGCGAGCGCACGATGAATACCTATCTCGGCGCGGCGCAGGAGCTGACGGCTGACGATATCGATGCCGACGAGGTCGCGGGTGCGAAGATCGTCTATCTCGAAGGCTATTTGTGGGACCCCAAGAGCGCCAAGGAAGCCTTCGTCAAGGCGGCAACCATCGCGCACGGTGCTGGCCGGCAGGTTGCGTTGACGCTGTCGGACGCGTTTTGCGTCGACCGCTATCGCGACGAGTTCCTGGAGTTGATGCGGAAGGGCACCGTCGATCTGGTGTTCGCCAACGAGGCTGAATTGCACGCGCTGTACCAGACCTCCGATTTCGACACCGCGCTGAGGCAATTGCGCAAGGACACCAAACTCGGCGTCGTCACCCGCAGCGAGAAGGGCTGCATCGTGGCGTCAGACGATGGCGTCGTCGCGGTGCCCGCGTCTGCGATCGACAGGCTCGTGGACACCACGGGCGCCGGCGATCTGTTCGCCGCGGGATTTCTTGTCGGCCTGGTGCGCAACGCCGGATATGAGAATGCCGGCCGGCTGGGCGCGCTTGCGGCTTCGGAAGTGATCCAGCACATCGGCGCGCGGCCGCTAGCTTCGCTGAAGGAGCTGGCGAAGAAGAACGGGCTGCCGGTGTAGCTGCACCTTCGTCGGCGCTCCCCGCGAAGAGCGGGGAGCCAGAACGGCGCGGGTTTTCACGCCGTCTTCGCCGCCTTTAATCCGAGCCGCGCCTCGACCGCCTCGCGCATCACGAATTTCTGGATCTTGCCGGTGACGGTCATCGGGAATTCGTCGACGAATTCCACGTAGCGCGGAATCTTGTTATGCGCGATCTGCCCCGCACAGAAGCTGTGAATCTCCTCGACCGTCAGGGTCTCGCCCGATCGCGTCCGGATCCAGGCGCAGAGCTCCTCGCCATAGCGATCGTCGGCGACGCCGAAAATCTGCACATCCTGAATCTTCGGATGACGATAGAGGAATTCCTCGATCTCGCGAGGATAGAGGTTTTCGCCGCCGCGGATCACCATGTCCTTGATGCGGCCGACGATGTTGCAGTAACCCTCCTGATCGATGATGGCGATGTCGCCGGTATGCATCCAGCCGTTGGCATCGAGCACCTCGGCGGTCTTTTCCGGTTCGTCCCAATATCCCAGCATGACGCTGTAGCCGCGGGTGCACAATTCGCCGGGTTCGCCGCGGGGCACGACGCGGCCCGCGAGATCGACGATCTTGACCTCGACATGCGGATGGACGCGCCCGACGGTCGACACCCGACGCTCCAGCGGATCGTCGGTGGCGCTCTGGAAGCTGGCCGGGCTGGTCTCGGTCATGCCGTAGCCGATGGTCACCTCACGCATGTTCATCAGCTGGTTGACGCGCCGCATCACCTCGATCGGGCAGGGTGCGCCGGCCATCATACCGGTCCGCAGCGAGGACAGATCGAATTTGGAAAATTCGGGGTGGTCGAGTTCGGCGATGAACATCGTCGGCACGCCGTAGAGCGTCGTGCACTTTTCCCGCTCTACGGTCTGAAGCGTTGCCAGGGGATCAAAGCCTTCGCCGGGATAGACCATTGTTGCGCCCGAGGTAAGGGACGCGAGATTGCCGATCACCATGCCGAAACAGTGATAGAGCGGAACCGGGATACAGATGCGATCTTGTTCGGTCAGCCGCATCACGCGGCCAAGGAAATAGCCGTTGTTGAGGATATTATGGTGCGTCAATGTCACGCCCTTGGGCGATCCGGTGGTGCCGCTGGTGAACTGAATGTTGACGGCATCGTCGAATTGCAATGTGCCGGCGAGCGCCGCGAGCGCGTCGCGATGGCGCGCGCCGCCCATCCGCGTCACGTCTTCGAACGCAATCGCGCCGGGGGAAGTCGGCCCGCCGATCTGGATCACCGTGCGCAGCTGCGGCAATCGCGCCGCGTGCAGACCACCTGGTTGTGCTTTGGCGAGCTCGGGCACCAGCATGTTCAGCATCTCCATGTAGTTGGAGGTCTTGAACGCGGTGGCGGTGACGAGCGCGGTGCATCCGACCTTGGCAAGCGCGAATTCGAGTTCGCTCAGGCGATAGGCCGGGTTGATGGTAACGAGAATGAGCCCGGCCTTGGCGGCGGCAAACTGCGTCAGCGTCCATTCCGGGCGGTTGAGTGACCAGATGCCGATGCGCGCGCCCCGTTCGAGGCCGAGCGCGAGAAAGCCGGCTGCGAGCGCATCGACCCGCTCCGCCAATTCTTTCCACGTCCACCTGACGCCGTGGCTTGGCGAAACCAGCGCCTCGCGATCACCCCAGCGCCTGGCTGCCTGATCGAGACTTCGGCCAATGGTGCTGCCCAAAAGCGGCACGTCGGCGACGCCGCAAACATAGCTGTCCGCATTTTCGGTCACGTCTGCTCTCCTTGCGTCAAGGCGCGCACGTGTCGGGAAGCTAGGCGCAAAATTCGGCTGTGGTCAATTTCCCGGCGCGATTGCTTCGGCGCGCCGGGAAAGGAAGAGGTGACTAAGCCGCTTTTTGGCCGGCCGCGTCGAGGCCGGCATAGACGCCGCGCTCGAAGCCGGCGAAGGCTTCCAGGCACTTCTGGTCCGCGAACGGCAGCACCTGCATCAGGATCACGCCGGTGACGTCGCGCGAGGGGTCGATCCAGTAATAGGTGTTGGCCAGGCCCGCCCAGGCGAGGCTCCCGGGGCTGCGGCCCTCCGGCGTCTGGGCCGTCGTGATCAGGAAGCTGAGCCCCCATTTCTTCACCATGTCCGGGTAAAGATCGACATCGTTGGTGGCGAAGGCGACCGCCGAGGTCATCTTGGTCATGGTGAGCTCGCCGATGTGGTTCTGCCCCATCATCGCGACGGTCTCGGACTTCAGCACCTGGTTGCCGTTACCGCTTCCCTTGTTGAGGATCATCCGGGTGAATTTGATGTAATCGCCCGCGGTGCCGTAGAGGCCGCCGCCACCCATATGGAATTCCGGATCCTGCTCGAGTTCGAACGGGATCGGCGCCAGCGATCCGTCGGGTCCGCGCCCGTGCATGCCGACCAGCCGTTTGCGCTGCGATTCCCCGATCTTGAAGGCGGTGTCGGTCATGCCGAGCGGGTTGAACAGATGGTCGCGCAGATAGGCATCGAGCCGCTTGCCGCTCACTGCCTCGATCGCCTTACCGACATAGTCGACGTTGATGCCGTATTCCCAGCGCGTGCCGGGATCGGACATGATCGGCGTCTTCAGCGCGTCGTTCTTGCAGGTGGTGATGCCGGGAAGCCCGGTCTTCTCCAGATATTTCACCATGTCGCCGTTCCACATGTCGTAGCAGAAGCCGGCGGTGTGGGTCATGAGATGGCGAAGCGTAATCGGCTTCGTCGCCGGCCGCAGCTTCGGTTCGCCATTGGCATCGAAGCCTTCCAGCACCTGCGGCGAAGCGAGATCGGGTAATAGCTTGCCGATCGGCGAATCGAGCGCGAGCTTGCCCTGCTCGACCAATTGCATCGCGCCCGCGGTCGTGATCGCTTTGGTCATCGACGCGATCCAGAATACACTATCGGCCGTCATGGCATCTGGCTTGGACAGATCACGTTTGCCGAACGCGCCTTGATAGATCACCTCCTTTGCCGTCGCGGCGATGGCGACGACGCCGGGAATCTCGTTGGCATCGGTTTTCTGACGCAGAATCTGATCGATCTGAGCTTGGCTTTGCATGGGGCGCCTCCCGTTTGTTTTATGAGTGGGACGATCTTCCCCCCGGCAGTTCCGCCCTGCAAGCATGCGTCGGCCGGAAGTTTTCCGGTCGCGATCTCGTGATGAGCGAGCCGATGATGCGGTACAGAACTGCAACACCCTGCCACAATTTGCGGTGAATTCGTGTCTATGGCCGTGACCCTCCGGAGTCCGGGCGCTAAGCTTGATCCGATAGGGGCTTTTGAAGTAATTTTCCCGGTAAGGCGTTTAGAACACAGTCGAATCGGCGCTGGCCGACCAATCGTTTGATTCAAATTTTTTGCGGCCGGTGATGCCGCGAGGGGCCGAAGATGATTTCAACCTGGGGCGAATGGAAGCGCTATCCGCGGGCGGGGCGCGGCGAAAATATTGAGGCTCCGATCTCGCCCGGCATCTACGAGGTTCGCTTTGCCGGCTCGGGTGCGCTGCACTCGTTCGGCGCGGTCGACAACGTGGCGCAAGCCTTGTCGCAACTCGCGGTCGGTTCCAAGTCGTGGTTCGGCCGTCGCGAACCCGAAGGGATGCCGGATCTCGAATACCGCACCTGCGCCACCTCGTCCAAGGCCGACGCCAAGGCCGCGGCCGAGCGCATGATCGGCCGCCGCGAAACCTATATGAGCGGCGCGGCCTGATTTGAGATTGTCATTCCGGGTCCGGTCCGGAGCCTGTCATCGGGCGCATTCGCGCGGCCCGTTGGGACCATCCCGGAATGACGAACCCCTCAAAATTGCTCGGAGCAGCCGGTCGTTTGCGGCCGGTGTAATGCGTCGCGTTTGGGCGTATATTCGGGTCAATATCCAAAAATCCGAGGAGCAACGCCATGACCCCGACCGCCGCCGCACGCGCTTCGCAATCCTCAACCCCCTCGCTGCGCGACCGTCTGAAGGACGGCTCGCTCTTGCGCGACCGCTGCTACATCGACGGCGCCTGGGTCGGTACGCCGTCGCGTCCCGTCACCAATCCGGTCAATGGCGTCGAGCTTGCGAAAATACCGGTCATGGCGACGGCGGAAGCAACGCAAGCGGTGGAAGCCGCCGAGCGCGCGTTTCCGGCCTGGGCGAAGCTCACCGCCAAGCAGCGTTCCAACATTTTGCGCAAATGGTTCGAACTGATCGCCGCCAACCGCGAAGATCTGGCGCTGATCCTGACCTCCGAGCAGGGCAAGCCGCTCACCGAAGCGCTCGGCGAGGTCGATATCGGCGGCGCCTATGTCGAGTTCTTCGCCGAGGAGGCCCGCCGCGTCTATGGTGAAACCATTCCGACCCAACGGGCGGATGCGCGGCTGCTCGCGATCAAGCAGCCGATCGGTGTTTGCGGCGCGATCACACCGTGGAATTTTCCGAATTCGATGATCACCCGAAAGGTGTCGCCGGCGCTCGCCGCCGGCTGCACCGTGGTGCTGAAGCCCGCCAATGAGACACCGCTGTCCGCGCTCGCACTGGCTGCGCTTGCCGAGAAAGCCGGCGTGCCAAAGGGCGTATTCAACATCATCACCGGCAATTCGTCTGATATCGGCAAGGTATTGTGCGAACACCCCGCCGTGCGTTTCGTCGGTTTCACGGGATCCACCGAGGTCGGCAAGATCCTCTATCGGCAGGCCTCCGTCGGCGTGAAGAAGCTTGGGCTGGAGCTCGGCGGCAACGCGCCGTTCGTGGTGTTCGACGACGCCGATATCGACGCCGCGGTTGACGGCGCGAT
This sequence comes from uncultured Alphaproteobacteria bacterium, assembly GCA_963769365.1. Lineage (GTDB taxonomy): Bacteria > Pseudomonadota > Alphaproteobacteria > Rhizobiales > Xanthobacteraceae > Bradyrhizobium. Next base: position 372,528 of record CAVYLU010000006.1, read on the forward strand.
GGTCTCGAAGTACCGCAACATGGGCCAGACCTGCGTCTGCGCCAACCGCCTCTACGCCCAGGACAAGATCTACGACCAGTTCGTCGAAAAGCTCTCCAAGAAGGTCGCGGCGATGAAGATCGGCGACGGCACCGAGCAAGGGGTGACGCAGGGCCCGTTGATCAACATGGAAGCGGTCGACAAGGTCGAAAAGCACATCGCCGATGCGATCAAGGGTGGCGCCAAGGTCATCACCGGCGGCAAACGTCATTCGCTCGGCGGTACCTTCTTCGAGCCGACGGTGCTGGCCAATGTCAGGCCGGATGCGCTGGTGGCGCACGAAGAAACCTTTGGGCCTTTGGCACCGGTGTTCCGCTTCAAGGACGAGGCCGAGGTGATCGCGATGTGCAACAACTCGCCATTTGGGCTCGCGTCATATTTCTACTCGCGTGATCTCGGCCGGGTGTGGCGGGTCGCGGAAGCGCTGGAGTCAGGCATGGTCGGCGTCAACACCGGCCTGATCACCACCGAGGTGGCGCCGTTCGGCGGCGTCAAGGAAAGCGGTCTTGGCCGCGAAGGCTCCCATCACGGCATGGAAGAATATGTCGAGATCAAATACGTGATGATGGCGGGGGTCTAAGGCACGTCACTGCGAGCGGTGAGCCATGTAGCCCGGATGGAGCCAATCGGGCGCGCATTTGCGCGACCCGTTGGCTCCATCTGGGCTACGGCCCTATCGCCTCAGCTGGGCTTGTCACGGTGACGAGCTGTCGCCAAAGACACCGTGACGTCCAACGCCGGAAGCAAAGCGCGTTGCGCCCGACAGCGTCTCGCCGGAGGCGATCACGTCCAGTCCGCCACGCATTTCGTTGGCGATCGCCTCTTCCTCTTCAAGGTCCCATTGCCGCAAGGCCGACAGCCGGTCTGCACGCAGGCAGGTTTGCGGGAACCGCGCGATATCCTTGGCGAGCGCGATCGCCTGCGCACACGCTTCGCCTTTCGGCACCAGGCGATTGGCAAGTCCCATGTGCAACGCCTCGGGGCCGCCGACCGGCCGGCCGGTGAGGATCAGGTCGATCGCCTGCGAGTGTCCGATCAGCCGGGGCAGCCGGATGGTGCCGAGATCGATCAGGGGAACGCCGAAGCGGCGGCAGAAGATGCCAAAGGTGGCGTCCTCGGCGACGACGCGCATATCGGCCCACAGCGCGAGCTCCATGCCGCCGGCCACCGCGAAGCCTTCGACCGCGGCGATCACCGGTTTCGATAGCCGCAGGCGGCTCGGTCCCATCGGCGCGATCGAATTATGCCCGCCGACCTCGCGCTTCTTGTTGGGATCGCCTGATGCCACAGCCTTGAGGTCCGCGCCCGCGCAAAAATAGCCACCGGTGCCGGTAAACACCGCAACCGAAGCGTCCTGGTCGGCATCGAAGGCGCGAAACGCATCGAACAGTTTTCGCGCGGCGGCGCCATCGACGGCGTTACGGCAATGCGGACGATTGATGGAAACAATGGTGATGGGTCCATCGCGTTCGATCAGCACGGAATCGGTGTCGGTCATGTCAGGCGCTCCCTGGTGTTTTCTCTTTTCGGTCGTCATTCCGGGGCGATGCGAGCATCGAACCCGGAATCTCGAAGATTCCCCGATGCGCAATTGCGCATCTGAGGTCTGGTGCTAGCGCACCATCCCGGAATGATGTGGTTAGACTGTGAGTTCACCGCCCCGTAATTCGCCGATAAGCTTCGAGATAGCGCCTGCTGGTGGCATCGACCACGCTCGCCGGCAGCGGTGGCGGCGGTGCATCGCCGTTCCAGCGGCCGGCGCGTCGCTCGGCGTCGAGATAGTCGCGCAACGGCTGCTTGTCGAAGCTCGGCTGCGGCTGGCCGGGCTTATAGAGATCAACCGCCCAGAACCGCGAGCTGTCGGGGGTCATCACCTCGTCAATCAGGATGATGCGGCCGTTGGCGTCGCGGCCGAATTCGAACTTGGTGTCGGCGATGATGATGCCCCGGTCGCGGGTGATCTTGCCGCCAAGCGCATAGATCGCTCGCGTCATGCTTTCCAGCTCGGACGCCACCTCCTCGCCGACGATGTCGCGCATGCGCGCGATCGTGATGTTCTCGTCATGGCCGGTCTCCGCCTTGGTCGCCGGACTGAAGATCGCGGGCTCGAGTTTTGCGCTTTCGACGAGGCCGGGCGGAAGCTTTTCGCCGGCGAGCGTCCCGCGCTCGGCGTATTCCTTCCAGGCGGAGCCGGAGATATAGCCGCGGATCACGCATTCGATCGGGAAAACGATGGTGCGCCGGCACAGCATGGCGCGGCCGAGAATATCGTCGCGATGGTCCTTCAGCGCCGGCACCTGCTCGATGATAGCCTCAGTATCGGCGCTGATCATGTGATGCGGCACCACGCCCCCGAGCAAGTTGAACCAGAAGGCGCTGATCTGGGTCAGCACCGCGCCCTTCATCGGGATGGTCTCGGCCATCACCACGTCAAAAGCGCTGATGCGGTCGGTGGTCAGGAGCAGCACCCGGTCATCGCCGACGGCGTAGATATCGCGGACCTTGCCGCGCCCGAGCCTTGGCAACGGCAGGTCGCTAGTGAGCATCGTGGTCATCAGCAGGCTTTCAAATACGAGGCCTTATTTGACATAGTGGCTCGAAGCGGCACGCACAAATCATCCCCGTCATCCTGAGGAGGCCGCAACGCGGCCGTCTCGAAGGACGACGGCCCGGACCGTCCTTCGAGACTCGCCCAGCGGTCAAGTGCACCGCAAGGCTCGCACCTCAGGATGACGGATCGAGATTGCCGCCTACTCCGGCAGCGGAATGAACTCGTGTTCGTTGGGGACGTGCGCGAAACGGCCGGTTTTCCAGTCCTGCTTGGCCTGCTCGATCCGCTCCTTGCTTGAAGACACGAAATTCCACCAGATGTGGCGCGGGCCTTCCAGCGCGTCGCCGCCGAGAAACATCATCCGCGTCGGCAAAACCGTCTTCACCGTGATGCGGTCGCCGGGCCGGAAGATCAGGAGCCGCGGGCCCTCATAGCGATCTCCGGCGATCTCCACCTCGCCGTCGACGAGATAGATCGCGCGCTCTTCATGATCGGGGTCGAGCGGCACGCTCACGCCCGCATCGGCCGTTACCTCGGTATAAAACCACGGCGACACCATCGCGACTGGCGAGGTGATGCCGAACGACTGGCCTGCAATCACCCGCGCCGTAAAACCGCGCTCGGATATCATCGGCAGATCGCCCGCGGCGTAATGCTGGAATGTCGGCGCGACTTCTTCCGATCCGGCCGGCAGTGCGATCCAGCTTTGCAGGCCCAGCATCTTCTGGCCGTGCTTGCGTTGCAGGTCCGGCGTGCGCTCGGAATGGGCGATGCCGCGGCCGGCCGTCATCAGGTTCATGGCGCCCGGCTCGATCTCCTGGATGTTGCCCTCGCTGTCGCGGTGCATGATAGAGCCGTCGAACAGATAAGTGACGGTGGCAAGCCCGATATGGGGATGCGGCCGCACGTCCATGCCCTTGCCGGACATGAATTGCACCGGCCCGAAATGATCGAAGAAGATGAAGGGCCCGACCATCTGCCGCTTGCCGTGCGGCAGCGCGCGGCGAACCTCAAAACCGTCGCCCAGATCGCGGGTGCGCGGCACGATGACGAGTTCCAGCGCATCGCAGGATTTCGGATCGCCAAGCACGGGATCGTTCGAGGGAAGCCAGCTCATGGGAGAACTCCGTGCGAGTTTCGATCATTATCTTGCGCCACCGCCACGCTGACAAGCCGTCATGCCCTGCGCCAAGGCCTCGCCGTTTTGCTCAAGACAGAGGGGGTGCGCGCCGGCTCAAGCTGGAACCATCGCGCAGGCCTGGCAATTTCCCGCGCATCGCCTGAAAAACGTGGCGTCCCGTTCGCCGAAGAGACCCATCATGATCGTCGCGGACGAAGGGAACGGGGCGTGGTGATTTGCCCGACGTCGGGCAAATCAGTTTGATCCATTCGCACCGATTCATCTCGCTCGTCCGCCCTCGACGGCGCGAAATCGCCTGCGCCAAAAAGCCAATTTCGTGAGTGGATTCAATTCGATGTGGGTTGTCTGTCGTGGCGCCAAAATATTTGTTTCCGAAAATCAGAAATTGTGGTACGATTCCCCTGTCCCGCCCGAAAGAGCAACTATGCTGAGAAGTAGCCCGGCGATCGGGCGGCCTCAAGGCTGGCGCTGACGCGCCCCCGCCTTCGGCGGCTGCGGCCTTGACCCCGCCCGCTCACCGGTCTGTTGGCTTTCCACGCGCACGGTCGGAGACCGAGCGCAGTCAACCGACGGCAAAGCCGTGTGGTCCTGGCACCCGTTGCTGGTGTCTAGTCGGCGGAGGTGCGCGAGCCCGACCGGGCTTTCAAAACCTCAATCCGCTGGCGACGGTGACAAGACGAATTCGTCGCCGGGGAGAGCGCGGGATAAGCCGTTAAAACCATTGCGCAGGGAAGGCCGGGTTACTCCGGTGAACCTGTAGTGACTAACTCGTGTGCTTTTTACTTTTGCACGCGAGGCTGCGGGTGCATCGGGCACCCGGCTTTCCCTGCGTCCTCTATTCTTTCGAGGGGCAATGACTTGCACAACTCGGGCGCGATCCGCGCCGCGGGATGACGAAGTTGCGTCTTGACGTCATTGCAAGGAACGACTTGTCCGCCGTAGCTCAACGAGTGAGGGCCGAAGCGACCAAGCCGGCCAGGCCGCTGCCCGCGCTTCTCCTCATGTTGGGTCGCAATGCAATGTTTCGCCCCGGTGCGGCTATCTTTCTCGTGGCGGCTGTCCATTTGTGATCAATATTGCTCAGACTTTCATTCGGGCAATGGGCACCGTCAGCAAGCGATTCGACGGCCTTGCCCGCGTCGCCATTGCACCAAAGCGCCCTTCGTTGCGTTTGCTTTCGATTCTGCCGTTTGGCTGGATCGCACTGATAGGCTTCGCACAGGAGGACTTGCGTGTGCTGAGGAATGCGGTTGCCGGGCCCGTGACTATGGCCGATCCGGACGGGGTCCCTGCCAGCCAGGAGATTTCCGGCCTCACCGCCCCACGGCGCGCCGCACCGCAAGAGCGTGCGCCTGCGACCAACGCCAGCGCACAAGTCCAAAAACTGCTTCGTCAGCAGGCCGCGATCGCCTCGTTCGGCAGCTACGCGCTGCGCGAGCGGGATTTGATGAAAATCCTGGCGGAAGCAGTCCGGGCCTGCGCCGAAGGCCTCAACGTCCCCTTCAGCAAAATATGCCGTTACCGCGCCGAGGAGAACGACCTTCTCATCGTCGCCGGCTACGGCTGGCAGGACGGCTTGATCGGTCACGTGGTGTCGCGCGCCGACACGAGCTCGCCGCAGGGACGCGCCTTCACCACCGCCGAACCATCGATCATCGGCGATTTACAAAAGGTCAGCGGTTTCGACCTGCCGCCGTTTTATGCCGAGCACGGCATCGTCTCGATCGTCGACGTCATCATCAAGGGCAGCGACCACCAGCCTTACGGGATCCTTGAGATCGACAACGACAAGCAGCACGATTACGACCAGCACGACATCGACTTTCTCACCAGTTTCGCCAACGTGCTGGCCGAGGCCGTGTCGACCGCGTTCCGAGGAGCGGCGCTGCAATCCGGCATTGATCGGATGCAAGCGCTTGTCGAGGAGAAGGACCGTCTACTGTACGAGAAGAATGTCGCTTGTGCAGCTCCGCCAGGCCCAGAAAATGGAAGCGGTAGGCCAATTGACCGGCGGCGTCGCTCACGATTTGAATAATATCCTTACGGTCATTATGGGAACGATCGAGATTCTGGCAGAAAGCGTCGCAGATCGGCCGGAACTCGTTGCGATCACGAGTTTGATCAACGAAGCGGTTACGCGCGGCTCCGATCTGACCGAACGTTTGCTCGCGTTCGCGCGCAAGCAGCCGCTGCAGCCGCGTAATCTCGCGCTCAACGCCCGCGACGCGATGCCGGACGGCGGCACGCTCATCATCGAGACCAGCAATGTGGTGGTCGACGAGACTTACGCAGACATGAGCGGCGACGTCGCCGCCGGGAGCTACGGGATGGTTGCGGTGTCCGATTCCGGTCACGGCATTCCCGCCGACATTCTGAACCACGTGTTCGAGCCCTTCTTCACCACCAAGGACGTCGACAAGGGGTCCGGCCTCGGCCTCAGCATGGTCTATGGCTTCGTCAAGCAGTCCAATGGGCATATCAAGATTTACAGCCAAGAAGGCCATGGCACGACGGTGAGAATTTATCTGCCCCAGGCGATAAGCGCCGCTCCGCCGGCCGAGTTGGTGACGACTTCAAACTTTGTCGGCGGCGATGAGACCATACTGGTGGTCGAGGACGATAATTTGGTGCGAACGTTCGTCTTGGGCCAAATCAAGAGCTTGGGGTATGCCGCGCTGGCGGCCGTCAATGCGGCAGAAGCCATGGCCGTCATTAATGGGCCTCAGAAAATCGATCTGTTGTTTACCGATATGATCATGCCAGGTTCGATGAACGGCCGCCAACTCGCCGACGCCGCGCTGCAGCGCAGGCCTGCGTTGAAAATATTGTTCACCTCCGGTTATTCGAATGAAGTCATTATCCACCACGGCCATCTTGATGCCGGTGTGTTGCTGCTTGCCAAGCCGTATGGCAAGGCGGACCTTGCGCGGATGCTGCGAACGGCTCTTGCCGCCTGAATTCGGGTAGCCGATAGTTCGATCAAAATGGAAAACCATGATGATCGTTCCGCTCAAACCCGGCGTCACCCTGGCCCAGCCGGACGGTCCCGTCATCGAGACCGAGCGCCTGATCCTGCGGCGATGGCGCGATTCGGACATCGCGCCGAACACCGCGATGCTGTCCGACCCTCCCACCGCGCAATTCATCACCGCCGACGGAAAACCCGTCACCGAGGAGTTGGTCGGCTGGCGCAATGCGGCCATCATGGCGGGACATTGGGTGCTGCATGGCTTCGGCATGTTTGTGGTCGAGGAAAAATCCACCGGAAAATTCGTCGGGCGGGTAGGCCCATGGTTTCCGCCGGGCTGGCCGGGCTTTGAGGTCGGCTGGGGCATTGCCGGCGAGTTTCGCGGCAAGGGCTACGCGGTGGAAGCAGCACGGGCGTCGATTGATTGGGCTTTCGCGACATTCGAGCTCGACCGGATCGTCCATTGCATCGACCGTGAAAACACGGCTTCGCAGGCCGTGGCCCGGCGGCTCGGGGCCGAACGGCAAGGCGAGACCGATTTGTTCGGTCATGCCGCGGATGTGTGGGTGACGAGACGCGAGGCCTGGGAGACTGATTCGCAAAATTGAAATGGCAGCCGATCTCCCCTAGAATTGCTTCGAAGCCCAAGCCGTTTGATCGAGCAGATTCATGTCACTTACCGTTCTCGATGTTGCGTTGCGTGCCGCTACCGTGGCTTTGCTGCTGGCGCTTGCGGCGTTGCTGTCGCGCGACTTTCGCAACGTCGTTGCCAGCCGGCTCGCGGTCGCCTTTGCGCTGGGGTCCGCGACCCACGTCATCACCTTTGGCATCGGCGCCACATCGCCGGTATCGATCTGGCATGCGCCGTTGATCGCACTGTCGACCGGCAACGTCGTGGTGTTCTGGCTGTTCACGTGCGCGCTGTTTGACAAATCCTTCGCCTTGCGTTGGTGGCACGGGCTGATCTGGGCCGCAGTCGCCGCCTTCAGCTTCGTCAATTGCTTTTGGCTCGCGCCGATGGGGAATGCACGGGCGTCCATCATCGCGATCAATCTGCTTGCGCTAGGGTTTATCGGATTGTCGATCAGGCAGACCGTCGCCTCCTGGTCCGCCGATCTGGTCGAGGGCCGGCGCCAGGTCAGGGTTTTTATCGTCAGTGCGGCCGCGTTGTACGGCGGGGTGAATGCCGTCCTGCAAATCCTGATCTCCGGCGATGAAACCGGTATCGCCAATGTAGCGAATGTGGCGTTGCTCGCCGCGATTGTTGCCGCGATCTGCTACGTGATGATGCGTGTCGACGGCGCCGAGCTGTTTCCGGTCGCAGCGGCGGCGAGCCCGCCGAATCGGTCCACCGCCGCCGAAGCTGCAGATGCCGCCGCCGATCGAAAGCTGGTCGATGCGCTGCTGCGATCGATGGCGGATGAACGCATCTACCGTCACGACAACATCACCATCGGCACCCTGGCCGCAAGGCTCAAGACACCCGAATACAAATTACGGCGGCTGATCAATCAGCAGCTCGGTTATCGCAACTTCAACGTCTTTCTCAACAACCACCGGATCGAGGAAGCCAAGGCCGCGCTCGCCGACCCCTCGCAGGCAGAAGTACCCGTCATCACCATCGCGATGGATGCGGGCTTCCAGTCGCTCGGTCCGTTCAACCGTGCCTTCAAGGCGACAACAGGAGTGACGCCGACGCAATATCGCCGTCTCAACGCTCCGGCGGCTTGAGTTGCAAATATCGGTATTTCCTTGGTGTTTCGGGAATCGGCGAGGCGTTCCGACTTTCGGCCAGTGCGATTTCCAAATCCGGCGAGCTTTAAGACGGCGCATTCTGGTTCATGGCCGGCACATATTGCTGGAGCAAGCCATGAGCAAACGACGCCTGATTCTGATCCTCGCAACCACCACTGCACTCGGCGTGCTGGCATTGGCGGCCGCGCGTGCGCGCGACGTGCCGAAAGTCGCCACCGGCTTTGTCGCCAACGTCCTCTGCTCGGAGACTTTTGTCTCCGGTTTCGATCCGGAACGCGTCTTTGCCGAGACGATGCAAGCGATGCCAGGCACCGGCCTGATCACTTGGGCGATGGATTACAAGGTCGATCGGGTCCAAAAGGATGTCGCGGTGACGCTGCTCGGTCTGGGACGCAGCCATGCGGTCTATCGCGAGGGTCTCGGTTGCTATCTCGACCGGGGACGCGCGGCCGCCGACATAGCGTTGCCGACAGACAAACCGCAGCCGGCCTTGTTGCCCGACATCGCCGGGCCGTCGGTCGTCATGCCTGTCAACGCGCAGCTCGCCGCAGCGCTGGATCGCGCTTTCGCCGAACCCGCGGAGGCGCCGTACCACCACACCAAGGCGGTCGTCGTGGTCAAGGACGGCCGTATCGTCGCCGAGCGTTATGCGGACAACGTTGGCATCGATACGCCGATCTTCGGCTTCTCCGCGACAAAATCCGTGATCTCGGCCTTGACCGGCGTGCTCGTGCGCCAGGGAAAGCTCGCGCCCTATTCACCGGCGCCCATCGCCGCGTGGCAGACGCAAGGCGATCCCAGGCGCGCCATCACGGTCGATCAGTTGCTGCGCCATACCGCGGGCCTGGCACTTGGCAGCTCGCTTTCGGCATCGCTCGGCGCCGCCTTCGAGCCGGTCAATCGCATGAAATACATCGAAGACGACAAGGCCGCCTATGCCGAAAGCATCGGACTTGAAACGACGCCGGGAACGACCTGGAACTATCATGACGGCAACACCATCATCCTGTCGCAGCTGATCCGTGACGCCGTGGGCGGGAAACCTGCCGCTGTGCTCCGATTCGCGAGGACTGAGTTGTTCGATCCGCTCGGCATGCGCAACGTAACGCTGGAATTCGACGCCTCCGGGACGCCCGAGGGATCGACGCAGATGCTGGCGCCGGCGCGTAGCTGGGCGCGGTTCGGCATGCTCTATCTCAATGACGGCGTCGTCGAAGGAAAGCGCGTCCTGCCGGAGGGATGGGTGAATTACTCGGCGTCGGCGACGTCGGGCGGATGGGTCGGCTATGGCGCCGGCTTCTGGACTAATCTCGGCGACAGTTACGGGGCCAACTATCGCGTCGAGCACGGTTGGCCGCGCGACGCCTTCTTCGCCAAGGGAACGATCGGGCAATATGTCATCGTGATCCCGTCGGAGCATCTGGTGATCGCCCGCTTCGGCCGATCGCCGAACTGGCCGCTCAATGCCGACGGTGTCTCGCGGCTGGTCAGCGATGTGGTCGCCGCCATCGGCAGCAAGGCCCAATTGGCGCGCGGCGACTGACGGAGGATTACTGTCGGCCGAGCTGGGTAGCCTTTTCGACGCGATCGAATCTCTCTAGGGAAAGGATCGCGTCGGCGAGTTGATCGGCGCGGCCGTTCAGTACCGGGCGGGCCAGCGTCAGGAACTTTTGCGCCATCGCCTGCGCGTCCGGAAACGAATTGGGCTCGCCGGAGGGGTCGGCATAGAGCCGCTCGTGCACGGCATCGTCGGTGGTAATGCTGACGCGTGCGCCAAAGGGGTGGCTGCGGCCGATCTCAAGCCGATCGTCCTGTACCACGTCGAACCTGTCGGCGAGCGCGTCGACCGCGGCATCGCCAAGCCGCTCGTAATCGTCCCAGCCGAAGCGGCCCTGATCGAGCGCGACCGCGCCGGTAAAGAACATCGAGAACTGTCCGCCCACGATCGAGGTCGGATGCCGCTTGGTGGCGGCGTCGCCTGTGAGCGTGATGCCGTTGCGGTGCAGGCCGACCTCGACGCGCCTGATCTGGTCCGGCGTCAGATTGTGATCCCGACGCATGGCGATGATCGCGTCGAGCGCGGCATGGGTGTAGCGGCAGCTGGGGTAGGGTTTGACGCCGATCTTCATGGTCTCGTAAGTCTTGCCGAGGCCTGCGACCGCCTTGTCGGGATGGGCGTTGTCGGTATAGCCGACCAACAGCCCGTGCTTGCCCTCGACCGCTTCGGTCGCGCCGACGAAATCATTGCGCGCCAATGTCGCCGCGATCACGCCGTTCATGGCGGCGGCCCCGACCTGGTAACGCTTGTTCCAGGCGCCGTTGACCAAAAACTGCAACGAGCCTGCGGCCTGGCTGCCCGAGACACCGAAGGCAGCTATGATCTGCGCTTTCGACAGTCCAAACAATTTTGCAGCCGCCGCCGCCGCGCCATAGGTGCCTGCGGTCGCGGTTGGGTGGAAGCCGCGCGCATAATGCGAGGTCGGATCGAGCGCATTGCCGAGCCTGCAGCACACCTCATAACCTGCGACGATCGCGGTCAGTACATCGCGGCCGGAGCTGCCTGCCATTTCGCCGACCGCGAACGCGGCCGGCACCACTGGCGCGCTCGGATGCAGCGAGGAATCCGCGTGCGTATCGTCGAAATCGAGCGAATGGCCGAGTGCGCCGTTGAGCAGCGCTGCGACCGCCGGCGTCCAGGTCTTGCCGTCGCCGAATACGGTCGCGTGACCCTTGGCGTCGAGCGCCAGCGCTTCAAGCATCCTCAAAAGCGACGGCGTCGATTCTGCGTCGCGCCGCGCGCGGATCGCACTGCCAAGAAAATCGAGCGTCAGAACCTTGGCGCGCTCCAATACCTCTGGCGGGATATCCTCGAATCTCAGATCGGTGACATAGCCTGCAAGCGTTTCGGTTTCATGGGCCATGGCGTTTCCTCGCTATTGACGCATAGGGTAGGCGGGCTGATTTACCGTTTCAAGCCGCCCGCGCGAGGCGGGGAGCAGCCATGCCGGATGTCGTCTATAAGCGGCGTCGTCTGTAATATTTCCGGAACGGGCGAATGACCGCACATCTAAAGCCGCTGTCCAACCTGATACGGCCCCGGAAAGCGCAACTGGCCCTGGCGTTGCGGGTCACCGTGGCGGCCGCGGGCGCTTTCGCGATCGCAACCGCGATGCATCTGAGGCTGCCGCTATGGGCGGTATTGACCTCCCTGATCGTGACCCAGATGAGCGTCGGCCGGTCGCTCAAGGCCACACGGGACTATATGTTCGGGACGGTGGGCGGCGCGATCTATGGCGGCGCCATCGCGGTGCTGATCCCGCATTCCGGGGAAGCCGGCCTGCTTGCGTTGCTGGTGTTGGCGGTCGCGCCGCTGGCCCTCGTTGCCGCCATCAATCCCAGCCTGAACGCGGCCACCGTGACCGCCGTGATCGTGCTGCTGGTTCCGACCATGAGCCACGTCGATCCGCTCGCTTCCGCGATCGATCGTGTCATGGAGGTCACCGTCGGGGCGCTCACCGGTCTTCTGGTATCTTTCCTCCTGCTGCCATCGCGGGCGCACAACCAGATCCGCGTCAGCGCGGCGCGGACGCTCGAATTGATCGCGGCCGCATTCAGCGAATTGCTGGCGGGCCTGACGCGCGGGCTCGATAACGACGCCTTGCACCAGATTCAGGATGGCATCGGCAAGGCGCTGGTCGAGTTGAACGCCCTTGGCGCAGAAGCGGAGCGCGAACGCGCGGCGCATCTGTCTGCGGCGCCGGACACCGGCCCGCTGCTGCGGACCATATTGCGGTTGCGCCATGATCTCGTGATGATCGGGCGCGCGTGCCTGGTGGTGTTGCCGCTGGATTTGCAGGCCAGGCTCGCGGCGCCCTTGGATAAGGTCAGCGATGCGGTTGTCACCTATTTGCGCGCCGCAGCCGCTTCGTTGCGAACCGGTGGTACTTCTCCTTCACCCTCGCCGATCGACGAGGCGCTGCAGCTCTATGCTGCGGAAGTCGCGGCGCTGCGCCGCGAGGGTCTGATACGCGGCCTGCCTGGTGATGCTGCGGAGCGGTTCTTTGCGCTTGGATTTGTGCTGGAGCAAATGCGGCAGAACTTGAACGATCTGGGCCGCTGCGTTGCGGATTGGTCCGAGACCCCTCCGCAAGCGACGCCCGGCGCGGTGGATTAGATCGGTCTTACCGCCGGGTCAGCCCCTTGCCTTGCATGCGCCAGATCAACAGGTCGATGCGGTCCTGGCCGAAAAACGGCTCTCTCTCGAACACGAAGGTCGGCACGCCCCAGTGGCCCGATGCGGCGTGATCGCTCTCGTTGCCTGAGATCACCTTCTCGTAGTGGTCGGGATCGGCCGTGATGGCCGCGTCCATCGCGGCGAGATCGAAGCCGGCCTTGGCGGCCCCGTTGGCGAGATGATCGCCCTCGTTCCATCCCTGAACCGAGCCGTTCCACAGCACCCGGCTGATCGCGCCGGCAAAGGCCAGCGCGCGTCCCTCAAGCTGCGCCATCGCTCCTAACCGGGTCAGGCGATGGATGTAAGGCTGATGTTCCGCGACCTCCAGCGTCGTTCTGTCCTGCACGATCGGATCGGGGCGGGGATGGCGGAAGGCAATGTTGGCGTGCTCGGCGACACGGCGCGAGTCCAGCGCGACATAACTTAGAAATTGCGGGTTGGTGCGCTTGAAGAAGCCGGGCACGCGCACCGCGAGCGGATAGACCGGGCGAAGGTTCACGGTCACATCGTAGCCGGCCACCAGCTTCAACACCTTCGGTAGCGCCAGATAGGAGTAGGGACTGCGGAACGAAAAGAACAGATCAACCGACAATGTCATGGCAAACCCTGTGATGCGACTTGCCGCATCATAACCGGGACGATCAGGCGGTGGAACGGCAGGATGATCGCCAGATAGGCCCGGCCGAGCAGATTGTGTGTCTTGACCAGCGTGGTCGCGGTGACGTCTTGTCCATGGCCTAACGTCGCAACGTCCACCACGACGCGAAAATCCAGGTGCTTGTCGTCAAACCCCGCGACAAGGCGATCCGGTGTTTCGCTTAAGACCGGAAACATTCCGATCATTTCTCGCGGCGTGGTCTCGCTCGCGGCCGATGTTTTCAGGCCAAGCGGCGTGACGATCAGGTTGCGCAAGCGCAGCAGCGCGTCGATCCAGGCGGGTGAGCGCGCGAATATCTTCTCCGCGGCCTTGCGCGCATCGAGGGCCCGGCCACCGACTTCGAGGCTGAAGGCGTCGGCGAACTGCGCGCCGGCCAACAGCCTGACGGAGTTAGCAGAGGGATGGACTTCGCGAACTTTCATGGGCCCTTAAGCCTGCCTGCCAGCTTCCAAAACCGCAAGATCAGAAGGAGGGCATAGATCGCGGTCCCGCCGGACAGTCCGATCCAGACCCCGACAGCGCCGAGTTGCGCGAAAAATGCGAGCCCATAGGCGCAGGGAAATCCGATGATCCAATAGCCGATGGCTGCGAGCAACAGCGGTATCCGCGTGTCGTTCATGCCGCGAAGCGATCCGGCAACGATGGTTTGAACGGCGTCGGTCACAAAGAACGTCGCGCCCACCAAAAGGAGCGTCGCGGTGAGTTCGCCGGCCGCGCCGGCGCCGTCGGACGCTTCGCCAAAGAAGGCGCGCGCGATCGCAAATCGAGCGACGACCACGGCGAGCGTCAGGGCCGATGCCAGCACAATTCCGAGCAGCGTCGCCACCAGCCCTGCGCGTCTCGCCGCATTGGCGTCATGGCGGCCGACCGCGTGTCCGACCCGCACGGTCGCCGCCAGTGCTATCCCGAACGGCACCATGAACAGGATGGCCGTGACCTGCAGCGCGACCTGATGGGCGGCGAGCGCGGCCGTGCTGATCAACCCCATCAAAAGTGCCGCGGCAGAGAACAGTCCGTACTCGAGCAGAAATGCGACCGAGATCGGCGCGCCGATGACGAGCAATTGGCGCATCAACGCCCAGTCGATGCGCCAGACGTGTCCGAGCACGTGATATTTGCGGAACGGCCGGCGCCGCGTCGCAAACCAGATGCCCGCGATAAACGTGCCGAAATTGACGATCGTGGTGGCAAGCCCGGCGCCGAACAATTCCAGCCGCGGCAGGCCCAATTCGCCATAGATCAACAGATAGGCCAACAGTGCATTGGCGGGGATCGCGACCAGCGTGATCCACAGAATAGGCTGCGGGCGATGGATCGCGCTCATGAAGCCGCGGATTGCCAAAAACCACAGCGCCGGCATCACGCCCCATGCGAGGCCAAACAGATATTGCTGCGCGAGCCGCGCCGGCACGCCCGCCTGACCGAGCGCCAGCAGGATCTGCTCGCCGCGCAGCGGAAACGCCATGATCGGCAGCGCGATCAAGAGCGCAGCCCACAGGCCGGTGCGCAGCGCACGCCGGATCAGATGCGGATTTCGCGCGCCAAAGGCCTGCGCGGCGAGCGGGGCCACGGCCGACATCAATCCCATTCCGAAGGTGAAGCTGACGAAATACACCGTGCCCGCCAGCGCCGCTGCCGCGACGGCGTCCTCGCCGAGGCGCCCGATGAAGGCAAGGTCGGTCGTCATCATCGCGACCTGCCCAAGCTGGGTCAACGCAATCGGCGCCGCCAGCTTGAGCGTATCGGTCAATTCGGCGGCCATATGATTGCCTGTCCACCTGGCGATCGGGGCCCGCTCGACTTTGTCGTAAACGGTCATGGGACAACAATAGCTCGCAATGACGACATAGACGCAACTCCGCGTTCTCGCGACGCGATGCGCCCGAGGTTTGCGGAATGACGTTCCTCGAAAGAATAAGAGGACGCAGGGAAGACCGGGTGCCCAATGCACCCGCAGCCTCGCGTGCAAAAGTAGAAAGCACACGAGTTAGTCACTACAGGTTCACCGGGAAACAGCCCGGCCTTCCCTGCGCAATGGTTTACGGCTTATAGCGTGCTCTCCCCGGTGTCCGGGCTTTTTAGCCACCGTCGCTGGCGGAATTGCTTCCGCCAACTTGATCTCCGCGTCGCTAGATCAGGACCACACGATTTCGCCGTCCGCTTCAGTGCCACTCGTCAACGGCACCTCCACGTCCATTGCATCCCGCCCCACGTTTCGTGACGATCGCGAGCGCCCCTCTTGTCGAGGCGGGACACGAGAAACGTACGGATTTTCGCAAATAAATATTTTCAGGGCCATCACTGGAAACCCAGATCGGCTTGAATCCGCTCACGAAATTGGCCTTTAGGCGCAGACGATTTGCCGCCGTCGAGGGCCGGACGAGCGCGATCGCCCGTGACGGGCAAAATCAGTTCGCACACAGGCTTTGCGCTGCCTGGCGTTCCCTACCGCGTCCGCTCCGGCACCCGGGTGATTCTTGCGCCAAGCGCGTTGAGCCGCTCCTCGATGCGCTCATAGCCGCGCTCGATCTGGTCGGCGTTGTTGATGGTAGAGGTGCCTTCGGCGCAAGCTGCCGCCAATAGCATCGCCATGCCGGCGCGGATGTCCGGGGAGGTCATCGGCGCGCCGCGCAGCCGGCTCGGACCTGCCACGATCGCGCGATGCGGATCGCACAGCACGATGCGGGCGCCCATCGAGATCAGCTTGTCGACGAAGAACATCCGCGACTCGAACATTTTCTCGAACATCAGGATGACGCCCTCGCACTGGGTCGCGGTCACGATCGCGATCGACATCAAATCGGCCGGGAAGGCCGGCCACGGCTGATCTTCCAGCTTCGGCACATGGCCGCCGAAATCATCCTGAATCTTCAGGGTCTGGCTGGAAGGCACGATGAGATCGTCGCCCTTGACCTCGCAGACGATGCCGAGCCGCTCAAACCCCATCCGGATCGAGCGCAGATGCTCCACGCCGGCGCGCATGATACGCAAGGGAGAACGCGTCACCGCAGCAAGCCCGATCAGCGAGCCGACCTCGATGTGGTCGGGCCCGATCGAATAGTTGGCGGTACCGAGCGTGGCCGGTCCATGCACCACCATGGCGTTGGTGCCGATGCCCTCGATGCGCGCGCCGAGCGCTACCAGGAAATGGGCGAGATCCTGCACGTGCGGTTCGGACGCGGCATTGCGCAAGTAGGTCGTACCGTGCGCCGCCACGGCCGCGATCAGCGCGTTTTCGGTGGCTGTCACGCTCGGCTCGTCCAGGAACACGTCCGCACCCTGCAAGCGCGGGCAGCGAAACTCCAGCCGGTCGGTCGCGGTGACGGTGGCCCCTAGTTGTTCGAAGGCGAGGATATGGGTGTCGAGCCGCCGCCGGCCAATCACGTCGCCGCCGGGCGGCGGCAATGCGACCTCGCCGCAGCGGGCGAGTAGCGGCGCCGCCAGCAGGATCGAGGCGCGGATCCGCGCGCACAAGACGGGATCGAGGTCGGCGGCGCGGATTTCCTTGGCATGAATGGAGAGCTTGTTGCCGCCGCGCCATTCGGCCGAGGCGCCGACCGAGCGGATCAGCTCTACCAGGGTTTCGGTGTCGCGAATGCGCGGCACGTTTTCCAGCGTGACCGGATGCTCGGTCAACAACGCCGCGGTTATGATCGGCAACGCAGCGTTCTTGTTGCCCGACGGTTCGATCGCGCCGCCTAGCCGATGACCGCCCTCGACGATGTATTGGACCGGCGGCGCGACGGTGCCGCGTTTACGAAGTTCGTGATCCATCTACGGGTTGCCTCTGACACGAACTTCGGAGAATATTCGGGCACCGGCAATCTAACAGATTTTGGTGTCGTTCTTACACATCCACATTGGCGCTGAGCGAATTGTCCTGGATGAATTCGCGGCGCGGCTCGACCACGTCGCCCATCAGCTTGGTGAAGATGTCGTCGGCCTCGTCGACCTCCTTGATCTTCACCTGTAGAAGCGTGCGCTCGTTGGTATCGAGTGTGGTCTGCCAAAGTTGCTCCGGGTTCATCTCGCCAAGGCCCTTATAGCGCTGCTGCACCACGCCCTTGCGGCCGGCATCGGTGACTGCCTCGAACAGGTCGACCGGGCCGTGAATGGCGGTCTCGTCATCCTTGCGTCGCAACACGCCCGGCTTCGGATAGGCCTCTTGCAGTCTTGCCGCGTAATCGTCGAGTTTGCGCGCGTCAGCGGAGCCGAGCAGGGCGTCGTCGATGATAGCGACATCCTTGACGCCGCGGACGGTGCGCTCGAAGAAGAAGCCTTCGCCTTCGGTGAAGCGTCCGCTCCAACCGCGCTCGACTTCATCGGCCAGCGCATCGAGCCGCCTGGCAATGTAGCCGGCGGCCGCATTGGCGGTGTTGACGTTGCCGGTGATCTTCGGGTTCAGCACGCCGGCGATCGCCGCTTGTTCGACCACCTTGCGGTTATAGCGACTGTGCAGATTGTGCAGGATGCTGCGGATGATTCGCGCGTCTTCCACCAGCGACAGCAGGTCGCGTCCGCTGCGGTCTCCGCCCGAAGCCGGCTTGAACACGCAATCGTCGAGCCCGGTCGAGATCAGATAATTCTCAAGCGCACGCTCGTCCTTCAGATATTGCTCGGATTTGCCGCGCGTTACCTTGTAGAGCGGCGGCTGCGCGATATAGAGGTGGCCGCGATCGATGATCTCGCGCATCTGCCGGTAGAAGAAGGTCAGAAGCAGGGTGCGGATGTGGGCGCCGTCGACGTCGGCGTCGGTCATCACGATGATCTTGTGGTAGCGCAGCTTGTCGACGGAGAAATCGTCACTGATGCCGGTGCCGAGCGCGGAGATCAGCGTGCCGATCTGCTCGCTCGACAGCATCTTGTCGGTGCGCACGCGCTCGACATTGAGGATTTTGCCGCGCAGCGGCAGCACCGCCTGAAATTCGCGGTTGCGGCCCATCTTGGCGCTGCCGCCGGCGCTGTCGCCCTCGACGATGAAGAGCTCGGACTTCGCAGGATCCTTTTCCTGGCAGTCGGCGAGCTTGCCGGGCAGCGAGGAACCGCCGAGCGGGCTCTTGCGCGTCAGTTCGCGCGCCTTGCGCGCGGCCTCGCGCGCGGCGGCGGCCTGGATCACCTTGCCGACGATCACCTTGGCCTCGGCCGGGTGTTCCTCGAACCATGCGGCCAGCGCCTCGTTGATGACGTTCTCGACCACCGGGCGCACTTCCGAGGACACCAGCTTGTCCTTGGTCTGCGACGAAAACTTCGGATCGGGCACCTTCACCGAGAGCACGGCGGTGAGACCCTCGCGGCAGTCGTCGCCCGTCAGCTGAATCTTTTCCTTTTTCGCATTGGCCTCGGCATAGCCGTTGACCTGGCGGGTCAGCGCGCCGCGGAAGCCGGCGAGATGCGTGCCGCCGTCGCGCTGCGGGATGTTGTTGGTGAAACACAGCACGTTCTCATGATAGCTGTCGTTCCACCACAGCGCCGCCTCGACGCCGATGCCGTTCGCCTCCGACCGCACGATGATCGGCGCGGGCACCATCGCCTTCTTGTTGCGGTCGAGATATTTCACGAACTCCTCGACGCCGCCGACATAGCGCATCTCCTCGCGCTTCTCGACCGCGTGGCGCATGTCGGAGAGCACGATATTGACGCCGGAGTTCAGGAACGCGAGCTCGCGCAGGCGATGCTCCAGCGTCGCGAAATCATATTCGACATTGGTGAAGGTCCCGGTCGAGGCCGTGAACGTCACCTCGGTGCCGCGCTTGCCGTTGGCCTCGCCGACCACCTTCAGCGGCGCAACCGCATCGCCATGGACGAATTCGATGTAATGTTCCTTGCCGTCGCGCCACACCTTGAGTTGCAGCTTGCTCGACAGCGCGTTGACCACGGAGACGCCGACGCCGTGCAGGCCGCCTGAAACCTTGTAGGAGTTCTGGTCGAACTTTCCACCGGCGTGCAACTGGGTCATGATGACTTCGGCGGCCGAAATGCCTTCGCCCTTGTGGATGTCGACGGGAATGCCGCGCCCGTCGTCGCGCACGGTGACGGAATTGTCGGCGTTGAGGACAACCTCCACCAGCGTCGCGTGGCCGGCGAGCGCCTCGTCGATCGCGTTGTCGACGACCTCGTAGACCATGTGATGCAGGCCACTGCCGTCATCGGTGTCGCCGATATACATGCCCGGCCGCTTGCGCACGGCATCGAGGCCCTTCAACACCCGGATCGATTCCGCGCCATATTCAATCGGGATGGAATGCTCGGTGTCGGCGATCGTTTGCCGGGCAGGTTCTGTCATGTGAGGCCTTCGAGGATGTCCCGAATCAGCGGCGCAAGATAAGGGCTGATTTAAGTTATTTCTGCCATGAAAGACGAGGCGCGCCTAGCGCAAAGTCTCCATCAGCAAACTGTTGAATAAATAAGGTTTTTCGACTGTTTTTCAAGGCGCCGCAAAGCCCGCTCAGGGGGCTCGAGAATGCATGATTCGAGGGTCGGTTTCGGGCTCAAAAATCGGCAATCTTGCATCTCGCTTCGACGGTGAATGGCAGAGCCTCGCGGACCTGCTAGAGAAGGCCACTTGCGGTTTCTTGCTCATGGATTGGCCGGTGCTGTCTTCGCCTTCAGATCGATATCGGCCGGATATTGACGGACTGCGGGCCGTCGCCGTGATGCTGGTGGTGCTGTATCATGCGTTCCCGCAAGCCATGCCGGGTGGCTTCGTCGGCGTCGACATCTTCTTCGTGATTTCAGGTTTCCTGATCACCGGCATCATCGCGCGCGAACTCGACCAGCGACGGTTCAGCCTGCTCGGCTTCTACAACAGGCGGATCCGGCGCATTTTCCCGGCGCTGATTGTCGTGCTATCGGCGGTCTTGGTGCTGGGCTTCCTATGGATGCTGCCGGCGGCTTACGCGCAACTGAGTGCCGATGTGTTTGCCAGCGCGGCATTCGTCGCCAATATCGCGCTATGGCTGCAATCGGGCTATTTCGACGTCGAGGCCGCCAAAAAGCCGCTGCTGCATCTGTGGTCGCTCGGCATCGAGGAGCAGTTTTATCTGTTTTGGCCGCTGATCCTGATGCTCGCCGCGCGATTGCGCCTCAGTTTGCTTGCGGTGGCCTCCGTCATCGGGATTGCGTCATTTGCGCTCAACGTAGCGCTGATCGGTGTGAGCCCGGTCGCGACCTTCTATCTGCCGTTCACCCGTGCCTGGGAATTGCTCGCGGGCGCAATGCTCGCCTGCGGCTGGAGCCGCATCGGTCAAACCGAGATGGCGAGCAATCTGCGCGCCGGCATCGGTATCGCGCTGGTCGCGGTTGCCGCCGCCATTCTCGATACCAACCGGGCGTTTCCAGGCTGGTGGGCGGTTTTGCCGGTCTTGGGCGGCGCGCTGCTCTTGTCGGCGCCGCACGCATGGGGCTGCCGCCATGTGCTCGCGAGCCCGGCGACGGTCTGGGTCGGCTTGATCAGCTACCCGCTCTATCTCTGGCACTGGCCGCTTCTGGTCTTCTTCGCGCTCATCAAATTCGCGCCGCTGACATTGCTCGAGCGCGGACTGATCGTCGGATTGAGCATTGCGCTGGCATGGGCCACCTATCGCTTCGTCGAGATCCCATTCCGCTTCGGCCGGCCGAGCCGGGCAAGGCTACTCAGTCTTGGCGGGGGTATGGCGCTGATGGCGGTTGCGGGCGCAATTGTCGTTGCAAACCGCGGCTTCGACTTCCGCCTGCCGGACGAAATCCGCGGCATGACCAAGGTCGCGACGCAGTCCTCGAAATGGCGGGTCCATCAATGCCTGATCGATCTCAGCCGTGAAATGTCGTTTGCCGATGATTGCGTCGATCGCGGCCGGCGTCCCCTGATCCTGATCTGGGGAGACTCGACCGCGGGCGCCCTGATGCCCGGCTTGCGCAAGGCCCAGGAAAGCCGCGGCTTCGGCATCGCGCAGTTCACCTCGAGTTCGTGCACCCCGGCGCTCAACACCGATGTGGCGGGCACGCCGAACTGCCGCGCGATCAACGACAAGGTTTTGGCGCTGGCCCATGAGCTCAAGCCCGATATCGTAGTGCTGC
Organism: uncultured Alphaproteobacteria bacterium; assembly: GCA_963769365.1. Classification (GTDB taxonomy): domain Bacteria; phylum Pseudomonadota; class Alphaproteobacteria; order Rhizobiales; family Xanthobacteraceae; genus Bradyrhizobium. The sequence continues at coordinate 393,929 of CAVYLU010000006.1, forward strand.
ACTCGGCCTGGGAGCGCTACCTCGATGGCGTGGCCGCTACCGTGACCGCGCTAAAGCAAACGACCAATGCCCGAATCGTCGTGCTGGGTTCGGTGCCGTGGTGGAAGCGCGGGCTGCCGAACGAGGTGCTTCGCTATTTCATGCTGCACCATCGCCTGATCTCGGAGCGGTCCGCTCGCGCGGAAGCCGACGGGTCGGCTGCGGAATTGCGAGGCAAGCTCGTGCCGCTCGGCGCCGAATTCATCTCGGTATGGGACATCATGTGCAACGCCGACGGCTGTTTGACACGCATCGGCGATAAAGCCAGCGACATCTCGGCCACCGATCAGGTGCATCTGACCGAAAAGGGATCGGTATTTTTGATCCAATCGATCATCGATCGGATTTTGGGCGAAAACGCCGGACCGGCGACGCGCGCGTCGCAGTGATTCTCCTAGAACGGGATGACCTTTCTTCGAATTGTCATCCCGCTCTATCGTTTTGTTTTGAGCATGATCTCCGCGCAAACGCGTTCCGCGTTTGTCGCGAGGGAAAACCGATGTCCACTTTTCCGGATCATGCTCTAGCCTCGCCGTGCGATCCGCCCGGAGTCGACATCGAAAATCTCGCCCGATGGGCCGATCTCGGCGAACGCGCCCGGATCGGCGCCGGTCAGCCAGACCTGCGCGCCGAGGGTTTTAAGCTCGTCGAACAGCGCGTTGCGCCGGTTGGGATCAAGATGGGCGACCACCTCGTCGAGCAGGAGCAGCGGCGTGATGCCGGTCATTTCCGCAACCAGCGTGGCATGCGCCAGCACGAGCCCGATCAATAGCGCCTTCTGCTCGCCGGTCGAAGCGTCACGGGCCGGCGTGTTCTTCGGCGCGTAGATCACCTTAAGGTCGGTGAGATGCGGGCCGTCGAGGGTGCGGCCAGCGACGGCATCGCGCGGGCGGCTGTCACGCAGGATCCGCAGGTAACGATCCTCCACGGCGGTCGCCGGCTCGCTCAACAGCGCACTCTCCATCCAGCCGTCGAGCATGATCTCGGCGGACGGGAAGGCGGAGGCTTCGCCTCGCGCGCGCAGCATCGCCGCCAGCCTTGTCGCGGTCTGTCCGCGCATGGCGGCCACCGCCACCGCAAGCTCGGCGGTCTCGCGCTCGATCGCGTCACACCAATGGTCGTCGTAATTGCGCACCTCCAGGAGCCGGTTTCGCGAGCGCAAACTCCGGTCCAGCGCCGCGACGCGGCTTGAATGCTCGCTGTCGATGGCGAGCACCAGGCGATCGAAGAATCGCCGCCGCTCCGAGGCCGCCCCCAAGAACAGCCCGTCCATCGATGGCGTCAGCCACACCATGCGCAAGTGATCGCCAAAGGCTGTCGCCGACGTCACCGGCTCGCGGTCGATGCGGCAGCGCCGGCTGGTGGCCGCCGGCACCTCGCCGTACGGCGCGTCGATCCCGGTGCCAAGCGTCGCGAGACCCAGCGCGCCTTCGACTTCGGCCGACACCGCCCATGAGCCGTCGCCCTGATTGTCGGCCACGTCTTCGAGCGTCGCCCGGCGCAAGCCGCGGCCCGGTGACAGGAACGAGATCGCCTCGAGGCAATTGGTTTTGCCGGCGCCGTTCGGACCGGCCAGCACCACCATGTCGCCGCGCGCCTCAACGCCTGCGGCGCGGTAGTTGCGGAAATGCGTCAGCGTCAGGCGACGGATGCGGGAGGGGATCATATCTGGAAAAACGGTCTTTCTTCCCTCTCCCCCTGTGGGAGAGGGTGGCGCCTCACGGAGTGAGGCGACGGGTGAGGGGGATCTTACCGCTCGGCAAGCTTTGCGAAAATGTCCTCCAATACCACGGAGGGTTGTTGCAGCACGTCATTGTTCCAGTAGCGCGCGATTAGAAAACCTGCTGCTGTCAGGACGCTTTCTCTCGCGGTGTCGCGACAGGACGATGCATGCTGACTGCCATCGATTTCGACGATGAAGCGCTTTTCGAAGCAAGCGAAGTCGAGAATGAAGTTCTCAAAGGGGACTTGGCGACGAAACTTGAAAAGCGCAAGGCGCCGGTCGCGGAGCAGGCGCCACATGGCGGCTTCGGCGTCGGTGGGTTCGCGGCGCATCTTCTTGACGAAGTTGCGGATGCGCTTGGCGGCCGGCCGATGGTGCGGCGTCTGCGGCGCGAACCCATCACCCGACGCCTCACTTCGTTCGGCACCACCCTCTCCCACAAGGGGAGAGGGAAGATCAGAATCCGTCTCGCGATTAGCTGTCACACCCGCATCGGCATCAGCACGTAGAGCGCGCTCTTGTTGTCCTTGTCCTGCACCAGTGTCGGGGAGCCGGGATCGGCCAGCCGCAGCACGGCGACTTCGCCTTCGATTTGGGCCGCGATGTCGAGCAGATAGCGCGAGTTGAATCCGATATCGAGCGCCTCGGCGGCGTACTCGACTTCGAGCTCCTCGGTGGCGCTGCCGGAATCCGGATTGGTCACCGACAGCACCAGCTTGCCGGGCGACAATGCCAGCTTCACCGCGCGCCCGCGCTCGCTCGAAATCGTCGAGACGCGGTCGACCGCAGCCTCGAAATCCTTCTTGTCGACGATCAGTTCCTTGTCGTTGTTCTGCGGGATCACGCGGCCATAGTCCGGGAACGTGCCGTCGATCAGCTTCGAGGTCAGCACCACATTGCCGATAGTGAAGCGGATCTTGCCTTGCGACAGCTCGATGGCGACTTCCGCCTCATTGTCCTCGATCAGCCGCTGCACCTCGCCGACGGTCTTGCGCGGCACGATCACGCCGGGCATGCCGGTCGCGCCCTTTGGCAGCGGCAGCTCGACCTGGGCGAGGCGATGGCCGTCGGTTGCGACCGCGCGCAGCGTTTGAGCCTTGGCGCTGCCGGCCGAATGCAGATAGATGCCGTTGAGATAGTAGCGGGTCTCCTCCGTCGAGATCGCAAACTGGGTGCGGTCGATCAGGCGCTTCACGTCGCTTGCGGCGAGCGTGAAGGAATGCGTCATCTCGCCGGCGGCAAGATCGGGAAAATCGTTTTCGGGCAGCGTCTGCAGCGTGAAGCGCGAACGGCCGGCGCGGATCGCCAATACCGAGCGGTCGCCATCACCCTCCAGCACGATCTGCGCGCCGTCGGGCAATTTGCGCACGATGTCGTAGAACATATGCGCCGGCACCGTGGTGGAACCGCCGGTTGCGGATTCCGCGGCCAGCGTTTCCGTCACCTCGAGGTCGAGGTCGGTCGCCTTCAGCGACAGCCGCGCATTTTCGGCGCGGACCAGCACATTGCCGAGGATCGGAATGGTGTTGCGGCGCTCGACCACGCGGTGGACGTGACCGAGCGATTTCAGGAGTTGCGCGCGTTCGACGGTGACCTTCATTGCATACCCGCCCGATCCCTTAAGATGGAAAAGCCGGGCGGCCGGAAGGCGCGCCGCGGCATTTGAAACCCGAAAGCCGGATCAGTACTGGATTTGATCAAACCCGCGGGGGGACCGCAAGGTGGCGCGGATGGGGCGTAAGTTCAAGGGAGGGTAGCGCCGTTCCCCGCGTTTTGCGGGGGTCTTTCTTCCGCTCCCTCCCCGGGCAAGGCCGGGCAAGGGGAGGGGTGTCACCGGGCGGATACCTATTCCTGCAATTGCCGCTTCAGCGATTCGACCTCTTCGGAGAGCGCCACGTCCTTTGCGACCAGGGCCTCGATCTTGCGAACGGCGTGCAGCACCGTGGTGTGATCGCGTCCGCCGAAGCGGCGGCCGATCTCGGGCAACGAGCGCAGCGTGAGCGTCTTTGCCAGATACATCGCGACCTGGCGCGGGCGCACCACATTGGCGGTGCGGCGCGACGACAAAAGGTCCGAGCGGCTGACATTGTATTGCCGGGCGACCACGCGCTGAATGTCCTCGATCTTGATCCGCTTCGGCTCCTGCGGCCGGATCAGGTCGCGCACCTCGCGCTCGGCCATTTCCAGCGTCACGGGCTGGGCGTTGAGCTTGGAGTGCGCGAGCAGGCGATTGATGGCGCCTTCGAGATCGCGGCCATTATGGGTGATGCTGCGGGCGAGATAGTCCAGCACCTGATCCGGGACATCGAAGCTCGCATGATGCGCTCTCGCCGCGGCGACGCGCGACTTCAGGATTCCCAGCCGCAACTCCTCGCCGAGCGATCCCATCTCGACCACAAGGCCGCCGGCGAGCCGCGATCGCACCCGGTCGTCGAGGCTTTCCAGATCCGACGGTGGACGATCGGCTGCGATCACCACCTGACGGCCAGCATCGATCAGCGCGTTCAGCGTGTGGCAGAATTCGGCCTGCGTCGATTTACCCTGCAGGAATTGCAGATCGTCGATCACGAGCACATCGATGCCGCGCAGCGCTTCCTTGAAGGCGAGCGCCGTCTGTGTCTTGAGCGCGGCGACAAAGCCGTACATGAATTTCTCGGCGGTAAGGTAAAGCACCTTGCGCTCGTTGCCGGAATTGCCGGCCCACGTCACCGCCTGCAACAGATGGGTTTTGCCTAGTCCAACGCCGGCGTGGATGTAGAGCGGATTGAACATGACGGGATCGCCCCGCCGCCCCTCCGCCACCTGGCGCGCCGCGGCATGCGCCAGCGTGTTGGAACGGCCGATCACGAAGCTTGCAAAGGTCAGGCGCGGGTCGAGCGGCGAGCCGCCAAGCGCATCATGGCTCGCCGATACCGGCGCGATCGCGGTTGCGCGCAATTCGGGCGCGGGACGGCCGTCGGGCCGCTCCAGGCGACGCGCATCGAGCGGCGCGGCGACTTCCTTCGCCGGTGCCGCGCAACGCATCGCGGTGCGCACGGTGAGGTCGATCCGATGCACCTCCGGCATCTCCGCCTGCCAGCAGGACAGCACGCGTTCGGCATAATGGGCCTGGATCCAGCTCTTGAGGAACCGCGTTGGAACCGAGAGGCGGACGCTTTCCTCCTGCACGCCTTCCAGGTCCATTCGTGCAAACCAGCTTGAATAGACATCTTCTCCCACGCTCGAGCGCAACCGACCCTTCACGCGTGACCAGCGATCCTGTTCCGTATTCGTCATTGGCTTGAAAACTTTTCCGAAAGAGTGACGTTGCCTGGTGAAATCGCCGTGCAGGTTTCTTGCCACGGCGTGACCTCTAGTGAAGCTTCCTTCTTCCGGACGTAGCTCGACCGCGCGGCAGAAATGCCGTCTGGCTGTTCATCAGTGCTGGAAGCGAAGCGTTCGAGAGGTCAGCGCGTACTCGACGCCCGATTGGGCGCTCGCGGGAGCCGCGCACCGGTGACGTCTGGTGCGGAATCGCTTGAAAAAAGCTGTCGATTGGATGGCGCAATGTTTCCGTAAAGCATACAACCTCCCCCCTCACCGCGAAAGCTCACGGCAAGTTGTCATTTCGCGTGTGTTCTAAGTTCAGCCGCTTCAGAACAAAAATCGTTCAGCCGCTGTGCCGCCTCGTTCAACCCGTACTTAACCCGTCCGCTTTCGGCTTCGTCCCCATCGCTGCCGACCGCTTGCGCCTGTTTCTCTTGTTCAACGCGAACGAGACAAAAAAGCCCCGTCTGAGAAATTTCGACACAACTCTAACGTCCCCATATCGCTATGAGTTTCGGTCCAACAATCGCTTGGAGAGCGTCGCCAACGCGCACACCGCCGCCGATTTGCACGTCCGCCCCGTTTCTAAAACCGCGCTGGTCTCAAGATCGTGGGCGCCGCGAACGAAATTGAAATTACACGATGCACGGCGTCTCGCAATGCATTTGATTCAACACGGTCCTGCCCAAAAGCTGTTCAGCGCTCCTTGCGGTGGGGCTGCGGTTTCGAGACTCGAAAGCAAGTTTTTGAATCAGCGTGTAGATTCGCGTGCGCCGAACGCATTGTTACAATTCACGCAACGCACCAAAAAAATTTCACAAATGCTTCAAGGCGGCAGGCGCGAAACCTAATTTTTCAAACGCTTGGCCCCGCTATGGGGGTAAGTGATTAACGAAGCGGAGTTTTTCGCGACTCCTCGGACAGGGTAACTCCCGATTGGTCCGCTCAGGAAATAGTCGCGCGGCTGTCGCACTTGAGCGCGCAATTAGCCGGTTTCTCGCGAGCAGGCAGCAAATTTCCGGTGCGGCAGAACTGCACCCATTGAAACTACGGAAGCACGGGAGAGTGTGGCACGGCACATTGAGCCAAGCAACGGCCGAAAAACAAGAAGCCCGGCGCACCGCCGGGCTTCTGACGAATATTCGCTTCGATCAGTTCATTTTGCCAGTCCGGCAATCTGATGCGCAAGCCGCGAGACCTTCCGGCTCGCATTGTTCTTATGAATGATGTTGCGCTGCGCTGCCTGCATCAACTCCGGCTCCGCGTGTGCCATCGCCTTCAATGCCGCGCCGCGGTCGCCGCTCTTGATCGCCTCTTCGACCAAGCGGACGGCGCCGCGCATCTGGGTGCGGCGCGATTTGTTGATCTCGGTGCGGCGAGCAATCTTGCGCGTCGCCTTCTTGGCGGAAGTGGTATTGGCCATGGTCTCAAATATCCTTCGGGCTCGTTCGCTGCTGGTCCGGCCCAAGCGGGCCGGCCGTTCAATCCTGTGGTCGACGCTGGTCGTATGAGAGCCTGTTCCCGAGGATGCCATGGCCGGGCAAGCAGCCCAATTGGCGGCGCCTCAAAGAACAGCGGCGGCGGGATTGCGCCCGCCGCCATTGGCGCCCTTATAGAGGGCAGGTATTGCAGCGTCAACGCTTTCCGGCCCCACCAAGGGCAGGCAAGCCCGGTCGCAGAGCGCCAATAAGATACTGATGAGGTTGAATTTCCCGCGCCGCCCCGGTAATGGCTGGCAACGACTAAGGTAAGGTGAGGCATGATCCGCGGTTTTTTCCGACTTATCGGGTTGTTGCTGCTGGCCGGCGGATTCATCTTCATGGTCTATGACGGCGCGCGCTTTGTCGCCGACCAAACCCTGCGCTTCACGCGCTTCGGTCAATTCTGGAACGACATCCATCAATCCAGCCAGCAGGCGTTCCGGACCTGGGTGGAAAGCAATGTGCCCTGGCTTTGGACCAGCGTCATCAGGGTCATTCTGGACCAGCCGGTCTTTGCGGTGCTCGGCGTGGTCGGTATCCTGCTGATGGTCCTGTTCCGTCCGCGCAAGCCGCTGATCGGCTATTCGCGTGACTGACGGAGCGGCTGCCCCGGTCCGGTCGTAACAGGGCTGCGTCGGGCGACGTAAAGACCTATATCTTATATATGTCCTAGATGGAGAGTGCAGCGGTTCCCGCTTGCAGCTACCGTTCGCCTGGAGATCGTCCATGTTGTTCATGCGCAAAACCACCGCTCTGCCGAGCGCAGCCGAAGCGCTGCCGGGCCGGGCGAAACCGATTCCGACCGCCACCAGCCATTTCGTCAACGGCCACGGCTTGCTCCCGCCTTATCCGCAAGGCTTGGAGCAGGCGGTGTTCGGGCTTGGCTGTTTCTGGGGCGCCGAACGTAAGTTCTGGGAGCTCGGTGACGGCGTCTACACCACCGCCGTCGGCTATGCCGGCGGCCATACCCCCAACCCCACCTACGAAGAGGTTTGTTCGGGGCGCACCGGTCACACCGAAGCGGTCATGGTCGTATTCGATCCGAAGAAGATCTCCTACGAGCAGCTCCTGAAGACGTTCTGGGAAAGTCACAACCCGACGCAAGGCATGCGCCAGGGCAACGACGTCGGTACCCAGTATCGTTCGGCGATCTACACCTTCAATGACGCGCAGCGCAAAGCGGCCGATGCCTCGAAGGCTGCGTATCAGAAGGCGCTTGCCGGAAAGGGCCTGGGCTCGATCACCACCGAGATCGCGCCCGCCGGCGATTTCTATTTCGCCGAGGACTATCATCAGCAATATCTGGCCAAGAATCCGGCCGGCTATTGCGGGCTCGGCGGCACCGGCGTGTCATGCCCGATCGGCGTCGGCGTCAACGCCTGATCGCTACTTGAAGGCCGGCGGAAGACCGGTGTTACGGTCTTCGGCCGGCCTCCCGAAAACCCTTTGTTAACCATAATTGGTACAAGACTGGAGCGGTATCCTGTCTAAAGGATGGCTCCGGTGCGGGTTACGTGCGCGTTTCGATTGTCCATTATTGCCGCCACGATCGCGCTTGCTCTGTCGGGCTGCATGCAGACAGCCGGCCCTGTTGCTGTCGCGCAGCCCTCAAGCGATCTCGATTATATCGCTTACGGCCGGCCTTATGGCCCGGCCCCCGCGGGAGCGATGGATACCGGCGGTGACGGCGCGATCAGCGCGCTTGGCGACAATTTTGCTTCGCCGCGCGCTGATGCCTATGCGCCGGCACCCGTGGCCTATACCGCCGCGGCGCCAGGGCCGGCAAGTCATGCCGCGTCCTATCGGCTCGACGCCGGCGACAAGCTGCGCGTCATGGTCTACGGCCAGGAAGGCCTCACCAACACCTATGCGATCGATGCCGGCGGCTCGATCACCATGCCCTTGATCGGTTCCGTGCCGGCGCGCGGACGCACCCCTGCCTCGCTTGCCGCCGAGATATCAGCCAAACTGCGCAACGGCTACATCCGCGAGCCGTCGGTGGCGGTCGAGATCGAAGCCTACCGGCCATTCTTTATTCTGGGCGAGGTCGCAGCTCCCGGCCAATATCCGTACCTGCCGAACTTGACGGTGGAAAGCGCGGTCGCCATTGCCGGCGGCTTCTCGCCGCGCGCGCGGCGGGACGTCGTCACGCTCACCCACACGGATGCTTCCGGCGCGGCGCGCGTCGTGGTGCCGCTCGGCACTTCGCTGAACCCGGGTGATACCGTGGTGGTCGGAGAGCGCTGGTTCTGACGAAGTACACAGTACTTCGTCATTCCGGGGCGGCGCGAAGCGACGAGCCTGGAAACTCGAGATTCCCCGATGCGCAATTGCGCCTGAGATCTGGTGCTAACGCACCATCCCGGAATGACCGCCAAAATTACTTCGTGCCAGCCTTTTCATGGCTGAACCCGTTGCGCCCTTGTTGCGCGCGGCAACCCGTCAAGGAACGGCAGCACAGCATCGATAAAGGCCTGCGGCTGGTCGATGTTGACGGCGTGACCGGCGGAGGGGATCACTACTTTCTTCGCGCCTGGAATTTTCGCCGCCATGTAATCGGATGCCGCCAGGAACGGCGCATCGTCGGCGCCGACCACGATGAGCGACGGTACCTTGATCTCGGGCAAAACCTCGATCACGCGGGCGTCACGCTGGATCAGCATGCCACGCGCGGCGCGCGCCAGTCCGGCCGCGTCGCGATGGCTCACTGTGGAGCGTTCCCGGCTCGCCGATTTCAAAGCCGCAAGGCCGTCGCGCTTAAAGCGACCGGCGGTATCGAGCGCGCGCTCGTTCCATGCCTGGCGGGCGTCGTCTTTCTTAAATCCGGGGCCGGTGTCGATGATCAAGAGCGCACGAACGCGCTTCGGATGCGCGCGATAGAAGGCCAGCGACATGTAGCCCCCGAGCGAAAGCCCGCCGACGATGGCGCTGTTGGCGCCGACCTTGTCGAGCAGCGCGGCGATGTCGGCGACGGTGAGCGCTTCGCTGTAGGCGTTGGGGTCCTCGGGGTAATCGGACCGGCCGTGGCCGCGCATGTCCCACAACACGAGCTTGCGATGTTTTGACAGGGCCTCGATCTGGCCCTTCCACATCTCGGATGTCGACGAGTAGCCGTGGGTCAGAATGAGGGGCGGGCCGTTGCCGTGGACTTCGTAGTAGATCTTGACCCCGTCGCGATCGATCGTTGGCATTCGGTTTTCCTAGGGCTTTGATTTCGGCCCTATCCTAGCGCGATCTTTTTGGCCGTGGGAACCGCCGAACCCAGCTTGCGGCTCACTCCGCTGGATTCGGCAAGCGTCCGCTGCGGTTGGCAGTTTGCGGCCGCGCTGTTGCCGCATTGCAAAAGCGCCTTTCCCGCTGCTCTGGGCCATCCGCGAGCAATTGCAGATGACCGGTACAAAATTCGGCTGTGGCGCCGGCCTCTGCGGCGCCTGCACGGTTCACATCAACGGCGAGGCGGTGCGTTCCTGCCAGACTTCGGTCAGCGACGCCGCCGGCAAGAAAATCACCACCATCGAAGGCCTCAGCGCCAAGGGCGACCATCCCCTGCAGAAGGCATGGATCGCCGAGCAAGTGCCCCAATGCGGCTACTGCCAGTCCGGCCAGATTATGCAGGCGGCAGCGCTGCTCGCCAAGAACTCCAATCCGACCAAGGAGGAAGTGATCGACAACATGGACGGCAATCTGTGCCGTTGCATGACCTATTCACGAATCCAAAAGGCGATCATGCGCGCCGCATCTGAAATGCGCACGGCTTCGAACGCCGGCACCGAGCGGAGGCCCACATGAATAGCCACGTGAAAATCAACCAAGCTGAAGCTGCCGATCTCAACCGCCGCACCTTCCTGGTCGGCACCGCCGCCGCGGGTCTCGCGCTCGGCTATTCTTCCGTCCCCGCCATGTTGGGCGCGGATCAGGCGTTCGCCGCACCCTCCAATTTCGATCCCAGCGTCTGGTATTCGATCGCGCCGGATGGAATCGTAACCGTCACCTGCGGCAAGGCCGACATGGGTCAGCATATCGCTTCCACCATGGCGCAGATCATCTGCGAAGAACTCGGTGCCAACTGGAAGGACGTGCGGGTTCAGCTTGCCTCCAACGATCCGAAGTTCAACGACCCCGTGCTCGGCGCCCAGATCACCGGCGGTAGCTGGTCGACCATGATGAATTTCGATGCGATGAGCCGCGCCGGTGCCGCAGGCCGTATTGCGTTAACGGAAGCCGCGGGAGCAGCGATGGGCTTGCCGCCATACTTCAAGGACGAACTGGTCATCAGGGACTCCGTGGTTTCGCATCCAAAGTCGAAGAAGTCGATGACGTTCGCCGACATCGTCAAGAGCGGCAAGGCGACCAAGACCTTCACGCCCGACGAGCTCAAGGCGATCAAGCTCAAGACGCCCGACAAGTACACCATGATCGGCGTCTCGGTTCCGCAGCTCGATATTCCGTCGAAGACCAACGGCACGGCGAAATACGGCATCGACGTCATGCTGCCGGGCATGGTGTACGGCAAGGTGGTGACGCCGCCGGTACGCTATGGCGCCACCGTGAAATCGGTCGATGACGGCGAGGCCAAGAAAGTGCCGGGCTTCATCAAGGCCGTCATCCTCGACGACAAGACGGCGACCACGACCGGCTGGGTGGTGGCGGTAGCCAACACCTATGCCAATGCGCGCAAGGCCGCGGATGCGCTGAAGATCAGCTATGACGGCGGTCCGAACGCAAAACTGTCGAGCGAGTCGCTGCTTGCGGAAGCCAAACGGCTGCAGGCGCTCGGCGATTCCGGGCAGTTCTTCGTCAAGGACGGTGATACGGCGGCCGCCTTCGGGACGGCGGCGAAGTTGATGGAGGCGGAGTACACCACCAACATCAACATCCATGCCCCGATGGAGCCGATGAACGCCACCGCGCAGCTTCAGGGCGATATCTGGCATATCTATTCCGGCAACCAGTTTGCGACGCGCTCCGGCGCGATCGCGGCGGGCGCCGCCGGGGTCGATCCCAAATTCGTCGTGATGCACCAGACGTGGCTGGGCGGCGGCTTCGGCCGGCGTCTCGACGCCGACATGATGGTGCCCGCGGTGCAGGCGGCGAAAGCCGTCGGCAAGCCGGTCAAGGTGATCTACTCGCGCGAGAACGACATGACCATGGACTTCTCGCGCCCGCTGACGTTCCAGAAGATCAAGGCGGGCCTTGACGGCGATGGCAAGCTGATCGCGCTCGATCACGACGTGGTCAGCGCATGGCCGACCCAGCGCTGGGGAATCCCCGATTTCCTGTCGCCCTCGGTCGACAAGAAAGGTCCGCTCGACGCCTTCACCGTCAATGGGGCGGACTTCTTCTATACCGTGCCCAATCACAACGTCCGTGCGATCCGCAACGAGATGGCGCACAACGCCACCCCGTCGGGCCAGTTGCGGTCGGTCGCGCCGGGCTGGACCTTCTGGGCGGTCGAAAGCATGGTCGACGAGTTGGCGCATGCGGTGGGCAAGGACCCGGCGCAGTATCGGATCGACATGCTCGACGGCAAGGGCGCCAATGCCGGTGGCGCGCAACGCTTGCGCAACACCTTGCTTGCCGCGATGGGCATGGCCGGCTACGGCACCAAGCAACTGCCCAAGGGCGAAGCCATGGGTGTCGCCTGTGTCTCGTCACAGGAACGGGCGACCGCCAGCTGGACCGCCTGCGTCGCCCATGTCGCGGTCGCCCCATCCGGCGAGGTCAAGGTCAAGAAGCTGACGGTCGCGACCGACGTCGGCACGCAGGTGCATCCCGACAATATCCGGGCCCAGGTCGAAGGCGCGGCGTTGTGGGGACTTTCGCTTGCGATGTATGAGAAGGCGACGCTGAAGGATGGCGGCATCGAGCAGACCAACTTCGACACCTACACCCCGTTGCGGATGAGCCAGGTGCCGGAAGTTGCCGTCAGCGTCATCGCCAATGGCGAAAAGGCCACCGGCGTCGGCGAGCCCGCGGTGACGGTGATCGCGCCGGCGATCGGCAACGCCATCTTCAACGCAGTCGGCGCCCGCGTGCGCTCGTTGCCGATCACGGCGGAGGCGGTGAAGGCGGCGATGAAGGCCTGAAGGCGCTCGCAGGTCTCACCAGAGCAACGATCCGCCGGAGCAATTGCTCCGGCGGATTTTTTTGTGCTCCGGCGACGGCCGGCGGCGCTCGTTAAACTTGTAGGGTTTACGCAATCGAAGCATTCATGACGCCCATTAAGGCACAGGGAACGCCTCCTCAGCTAGGCTTTGCAGCCAGTCGCCACCGCAAAGCCGCCGGGGAATCATGACAGCTGTAGCCGACCAGAATAAACGCCGTTTGCTGCTCGCCTCGGACCGCAGCGATCAAAGCAGGGAATTGGCTGCTATCCTGCAGTCGGTCGGTGAGGTGGAATCGATCTCGACATCGGAGATTCCCGAAACTCCGGCGCGCCAGGTCTCCGGCATCGTTGTCGACATCAACCTGAGATCGTCCGAAAGCGTGCAGCGGGTCCGCGACAAGCTGCGCGGGGAGGCCTATCGATCGATGCCTCGGCTGTTCGTTCTGGCGGATGCGCTTCACCATGCCTCGATGCAGGCCTGGGCGCTCGGCGCCACCGATACGATCTCGCGGCCGTTGGACGCCGCGGCCATCCTGCAACGCGTTCGCTCCGCCTTTCCGGACAGCTCAAGCTATGACGCGACCGACCGCGGCATGGCATTGAACCGGGGCGTCGAAGCCGCACATGCGGTGGTCGTCAAGATATTCGAAAGACTCCCTGCCGGCGAGCCGCTGACGTTCGACGATATCGTGCAGGCCGAAGGCAAGATCATCAAAGCCATCAGGCATACGTCGTTGCGCGAATGGCTGACCACGGTCGGCTGCCATCACGTCGAGAGCTATCGCCACTGCCTGTTCGTCACCGGCTTTGCGGTGGCATTCGCGCAGAATCTCGGCATGCGCGAGGACGACCAGCGGCGCCTGGTCCGTGCCGCGCTGCTGCACGATGTCGGCAAGGCGTTCATTCCCGTGGCGATCCTCGACAAGGCGGGCGCGCTCAACGAGGCGGAGATCAAGGAAATCCGCCAACACCCGCGCCGCGGCTACGAAGCGCTCGCGGCTCAAGGCGGTTTTCCGGTGGAGATGCTGGATGTGGTCCTGCATCACCATGAGCTGCTTGACGGCACCGGATATCCGAACGGCCTCAGCGGCAATCAGATCAGCGACATCGTTCGCCTGACCACGATCGCGGATATCTATGCGGCACTGGTGGAGAAGCGCGCGTACCGGCTGCCGTTCACCCATGCCAGGGCGTTTGCGCTGATGGAGGCGATGACAGGCAAGCTCGACCGGCAATTGCTGCAGGCATTCCGGCCGGTGGCGTTCAGCGCATGCTGATCCAGGCCTCTCTATAACGGTCAGCCGGCACCTGTCTCGTAGGACGAAATCTCGATCAGGCTGCCGTCCGGATCCCGGCAATAGACCGACTGCAGGGTGCCGCGGGCGCCCTGTTTCCTGGTCGGGCCTTCTTCAATCGCAACGCCGTTCGCCCTGAGATGCGCAACCACCTCACCCGGCGTGCTCGAGGTTAGAAAGCAGAGATCATCGCTGCCGGCCATTTCATGGTCCGCGGTGAACCACTCGACCTTGTCGGCGTGGCGTGGCCGCACATTGATCTTCTGATCGCCGAAGAGCAGTGAGGTCCGCCTGGTCTTGCCGTGGCCGGGATCGAACACCTTGATCTCCATACCGAGAATTTTTTGGTACCACTCAGCGGTGCGCGCAACGTCGGAGACATTGATCACGATGTGATCGAGCGCGCTGACCTTGACCGGCATGGATTATCCTTTCGTCGTGATTTTATGCATATGTCCCGCACTGGCCGCATCGGGGGTTGTTTGTTACAACGCCGGCCGCTTTCAGTTCAACGAGAACAAAATGGGGAGAAATTGCATGACCTCACGCCGCACCGCGCTCGGCCTGATTGGAGTGGGCCTTCCGGCCCTGATCGTGTCGAGGGGCAGCGCCGCGGCGCTGGATTATCCGACGCGGCCGGTGCGCTTCGTGGTCGGATATCCGCCGGGCGGCGCCACCGACATCCTGGCGCGCCTTATCGGCCAGCGGCTATCGGAAAAACTCGGCCAGCAATTCGTGGTCGAAAACAAACCCGGCGCCGGCAACAATATCGGCACCGAGGCGGTGGTCAACGCCGAGCCCGATGGCTACACCGTGCTGCTCATCAACCCGGCCAACTACATCAACACCTCGCTCTACACCAATCTGAAATTCAATTTCGTCCGCGACATCGCGGCCGTGGCCTCCTTCAACCGGGTGCCGAATGTGATGACAGCCAACACGGACGTGCCGGCGAAAAACGTCGTCGAGTTCATCGAATATGTGAAGGCCAATCCCGGCAAGGTGAACATGGCCTCCTCCGGCAACGGCACCTCGGTGCATCTGTCCGGTGAAATGTTCATGGCGATGACCGGCACCAAGATGCAGCACGTGCCCTATCGGGGTGCGGCGCCCGCGATCACCGACATGCTCGGCGGCCAGGTGCAGGTGATATTCGACAATATGCCCTCGATCATCCAGCATATCCGCGCCGGTTCGTTGCGCGCCTTGGGCGTGACAACCGCGGAACGATCCCCGCAATTGCCCGACGTGCAGACGATCGCCGAAACCGTCCCGGGTTATGAAGCGAGCGCGCTGTTCGGGATGGGCGCGCCGAAGAATACGCCCAAGGAGATCATCGCAAAGCTCAATTCCGAGATCAACGCGATCCTGGCTGAACCCGAGATGAACAAGCGTCTGGTCGAATTGGGTGGCGAGCCACTGATCCAGTCGCCGGAGGCCTTTGGCGAGCAGATCAAGGCCGAAACCGAGAAATGGAAGAGGGTGGTCGAGTTCGCCGGCCTCAAGGTAGAGTGATGTCCGGAACTTTTCTTTCGATGATATAGTTGCTCAAATGGAGGGCGATGCGTTGGTCAGCGCCGAAGGAGAGAAAGCATGCGCATGCTTATATTGGCGATGATGGCTGTGACCGCCGGTTGCGTTGCCACGCTGGCAACGTCCGCTCCGGCCGCGGCCTATGATTATCCCTGGTGCGTGCAGGGCAGGAACGAGGGCATTCCCGGCGACTGTGCGTACCAGACCTATGCGCAGTGCGAGGCGTCGGCCTCGGGCCGGTTCGCCTATTGCAACATCAATCCGCGCGTCGCGTTCGGCCGGTTGCCGCCGCGGCGGCCCCGCTACCCGAACTATTACTACGATTGAATTTTTTGCAGGCCCGGCTCGACTGCTTTTTGCGCGCGCGGAACCGGGGCCGTCGCCAAGGCTGATGCCTCATTTCTTGGCGTCGGCCTGTTCGGGCGCGGTGCAGGAGATCAACAGCGTGTAGCCCCGCGCGTTTCCCGCGATCTCGGCAGTCTTGAGTTCGCCTTTCGGCTCCGCGGTTTGGTAGGGCACGACGCTGTTGTCCAGGAAGTCGCGGATCGCACCCGTCTTGATGGCGAAGTTGATATTCTCGGGAATGTTGCCCGTCGCCCTGACAAATTTCAGCGCGTTGATCTTGGCGGAGACCATCCCGACGATTTGACCGCTGGTATCCAATAGCGGCCCGCCGCTATTGCCGGGCTGCACCGCCGCGCTGATCTGTAGCAATCGCGTGTCGTTCAAGAGCCCGCTCAGCGAGCTCACGATGCCTGTCGTGATGGTAAAATCCGAAGTCAGGAGGCCGTGATAGGGATAACCGATCGCGACTATCGAGTCGCCCGGGCGGATCGCGCGGTCACGTATTTTGGCGAAGTCTTTGAACGAGGCCGCCGGCCCCTGCAGCAGGGCCAGGTCGTTGGATTCGTCGCTGGAAACCACGCGCAGCGTGGTGACCGGCTCGCCGCTCAGATTGCCGTGAATATCGCCGGTGCAACCATTGACGACGTGGTAATTGGTGACGATGTGGCCGCTGGCGCTGATCACGAAGCCGGTGCCGGTCTTGCTGACGGTCTGTGACGCCTTAGGCGTGGCTGGTGCGGCATTCTGAGCGTCCGAATTGGCCGCAACCGCGAAATCGCCGGCGTTGTTGACGCCTTCTGCCTTGACCCTGGTGACGCAATTGGCAAGCGCCGCAAGCAGCGGCCCCGTCGAGCTGAGGTTGAACTGCAGGGGCGTGCCGCGAGCAACCGCCACCATCAGGCTCGATTTCTGGAAGGTCCGCGCGAGGTTCGGCGGCATGATGGCCGAAATCAGGACCGCCGAATTGGCGGTGGCAAACAGTTTTGCCTGGGTTTGCCCATCGAAGGTGACGTCGATCGGCAGCGTGTCGCCCTTGGTGAAATGAAAGGCGGTGCTGCCGAAGCCGAGCAGCCAGGAATTGCTGGCGGTCTGGCTGACGATCAGCGATACGCCACTTGCATACTGCGACCCCGCCGCGCAGTGCGAGAACGCGCCCGTATTGTTGTCGGTATAGGCGCCGCCGTTCCATGCCCCGACATGGATGGTGCCGAACGGCCCCGCGGCATTGGCGATGGGGACGAAGGCTGCCTGGAAAAGACACGCAACAACGAACGCTTTCGACATAGCAACCTCGACGCCACACCCCCTGCCGCATCTTAGGGGCCGCTTCCGTCGGAAGAGTAGCTGCATTATGGCGAAATGCGCGCGCTGAAACCGGGCTCGCCACGGCCCTTGCATTTGCTTTGCGATTCGGTATGCTTTGCAATACAAAGTTAATTGGACCCCGCCCGAATGAGCGATCTCGACAAGGCACTGGCCGATATCATTGCTATTCGCAGCCAGCTAGCCGCCGGGACCGCGTTTCGCGGCTATGGCCCCGCGGCGGTGGCCGCGACCGGCGTCGTGGCGCTCGTCGCCACCATCCTGCAATTCTGCTGGCTTGACGATCCCAGTCGCGATCCGATCGCCTTCTTCGCCGGCTGGGCCGTGGCCGCGGTGCTCTCGGCGGTGGTGATCTGGACCGAGATGTGGGCGCGTTTGCGCCGGCACCATTCGGGTCTTGCCGACGCCATGATTCATCAGGCGATCGAGCAGTTCCTTCCCGCGGGCGTCGCCGGTGTGTTGCTCGCGGCGATGCTCTGGAAGTTTGCGCCGGAGGCGCTGTGGATGCTGCCGGGGCTTTGGCAGGTGCTCGTGAGTCTCGGCATATTTGCATCCGTTCGCTCGCTGCCGCGCACCGTCGCGCTCGCCGGCGCCTGGTATTTCGTCGCCGGTTTCGCGGTATTGATATTGGCGAGCCAAAGCCATGGGCTGTCGCCCTGGACCATGGGCCTGCCGTTTGCGGTCGGCCAATCGTTGATGGCCGCGATCCTGTACTTTGCATCAGGAGAGACCGATGCCGGCCGCTGAAAGCGCACCGTTCTCCTACGACGGTCTCGACCGCGTGATCCATGAAAAGGCGCGGCTTGGGCTCTTGACCTCGCTGATGGCTCACCCGAAGGGACTGGCGTTCGCCGATCTCAAGCAACTCTGCGGACTGACCGACGGCAATCTCAGCCGTCACTTGCAGGTGTTGCAGGAAGCCGGCCTTGTCGAAGTCACCAAGGGTTACGAAGGCAACCGGCCCCATACCAGTTGCCGCCTGACCAAATCCGGCCGGCGTCGCTTCCTGGATTATCTGGCCGTGCTCGAACGGCTGGTGCGGGACGCCGCGAAGGCCGCCGGCAAGGAGCCCGCGCCGCTGGCGCGGCTCGGCATCCTGCCAACCTGATCGTCTTTATTTTTGCACAGGAACTTTGCGATGCAAAGTGATCTCCCCGCAGACTCCCAATCCTCCAGGCTTCATGTCGGCATTATCATGGACGGCAACGGGCGATGGGCCACCCGCCGTGGCCTGTCGCGCCTGCGCGGGCACGAGGCTGGCGTCGAAGCGATCCGGCGGATCGTCGAAGCGGCGCCCGCCCAAGCCGTGGGAACGCTGACGCTCTATGCGTTCTCAACCGACAATTGGCGCCGTCCCAAGGCAGAGGTCTCAGCGCTGATGACGCTATTGCGGTTCTATCTCGCCAACGAGGTCGAGAGCCTGGTCCGCAATGGCGTTCGTCTCACCGTGATCGGGCGCCGTGACCGTCTGCCTGACGGCATCGCGGCAGCCATCGGGCGCGCGGAACGAGCGACGGCCGGCGGCGATGTGCTGCATCTGCGCATTGCGGTCGACTACTCTTCGCGCGATGCGATTTTGAATGCGGCCGTGCGGATCGCGGGAGCGGAAAAAATCACCCGCGAGATGTTCTCCGATCTCGTCACCGGGCAGAGCGGGCTTCGTGACGTCGACCTCATCATCCGCACCAGCGGCGAGAAGCGCTTGTCCGATTTCCTGCTCTGGGAAGGCGCCTATGCCGAATTGCACTTCACCGAGCGGATGTGGCCCGAATTCGAGGCCGAGGATCTCGCCGAAGCGCTGGCCTCCTTCCATCGGCGCGAGCGCCGCTTCGGTGGCTTGCAGACGTTGCCGCTTGAACCAGCTCCGAGCCTCTGAGCCGTTTCGGATATCCCGATGTCGAGGGCCGCACTCTAGCGCTACAGCGAACCGGTCGGGCAACGCGCCGGACGACTGCGATCAGTTCGCCCGCAGCGCGACGTTCAGTTCATGGAATCGTCGCGTCAGTTCCGCGACGCTCTTCCAGCCGGTCTTTTCGCGCGTCCGGCGGAGATGCGTATATACCGTCGTGACGCTGACGCAGCGGGACCGCGCATAGGCCAACGCCGTCATGCCGGTGCCGAGCGCCTGCACCAAATGCGCCTCGGCATTGGTGAGGCCGTGGAGCTCCTGCAGCATGCGGCAGATTGCCGAATTTTGCTGGAGCGGGTCGTGGATCAAGAGCATCGCCACCGCATCGGGGTTTTGGGTCGCCTCCATTCGCGCGCGCGTCAGCGGCCGCACTGACACCGTAAAGGGCGGAAGGGCGCCTTCCCGCGGCACTGCGAAGTCGGCCAGGCCGAAGCCGGCCGGGGGGTCCTCGACCCGTTGCACGGCGCTCAAGGCGGCGGCGAAACGGGTGCGTAGTTCCATTGTCGGAAATTCAACGGTGCGGCGATCGATGCGGAAATCGCTGCCGCGCGCGGCGAGAATCCGCAGCGCCTCGTTGGCATAGACGATCCCTCCGTCACGCCGGAGCAGTGCGACGCCGTCGGCGAGAAGGTCGAGGGCGTCTTCCAAGGCATTGGCGCGATCGGGGATGGCGACCGCTTGCACATAAAGATTACTTCTCAACATCACCTCTCCAGCTACCCGCAAGGCGCGCCAATCGGCGCGTGCGATTTGATCAACCCCATTCGTTTGACGGAATTCCCCGTCATTGGTCGCTGCAGCGCCGCTCTGGTTCAAATAACACCGTTTCGCGACGAGTTCTGTGCGGTGCGTCACTCGCTTCGCTTCGCTTTAGCCCGGACGATTGACGGCTGTGTCCAAGCACGTTTGCTCATTGCGCGCTAGATTCCGCGAGCCAACCTAGCGAGGTCTTGCCTTGTCAAAAATCGATTCGGTTTACGCGCCAGCGTCAAATGTCGAGCGTTGGAATGGCTTGCGGCTGTTGCGCTTTGCGGCGCGTGCGCTGCTAGGCGCGTTGCAGGATTCACGCGAACGCGCGGCGCGGAAAATTCTTCGCGACTATCGCCATTTGCTGCCGGAACAAACCGGCGCGAATTCATTTCAAGAAGGCGACAAGAGAATCTCAAGATAGTCTCAAGGAAATCTCAAGGGTTGCCGACCGGAGAGAGATCCTCACTGCTGCCGGCAGTTCTGGACCTTGCGACCAACCGTGGCTGACGGGCGACATCACAGCAAGCGCAGCCGATGTCATCCGATCGGGGGATGCCGGGTAGCACCTAAAAGCGCTAACAGGTGGCCGGGCGGAGGATGCGGTACGCGGGGAGCGGAATGGCTTCAACGGATTGGCGTGACTCCCATGACGGATTTGGACAATCGCATTGTTGAATTTTCTACCGATCATATCCCCGAGAAGGACCGAACTGCCTTTTGGCGTGAACATTATGGACAGGTCATGCTCCGCGTCGATCTTGAGCCGGCGCGAGACGCGGCCTTCGTAGCCCGGATCGCGTCGCTGGCGCTCCCGGGGTTGCAGCTCATGGACGCTTCGTCGTCGCCCGCGAAAATCTCGCGCAGCGGCCGCTTTCTCGCCGACGGCAACGACGACATCATCGTCGCGATCAACCGGACTGGATCCGCCAATATCGTATCCCGCGGCCGCGAGCAAAGCCTGCGCGAGGGCGAAGCGATCGTATTGAGCGGTGGCGAAGCGGCAGCGTTCCACCGCACCAGCATGGGGCGATCCTTCACGCTGCGTCTGCCGCGCGCCATGTTCGAACAGACGGTTGTCAACCTCGACGACGCCTTGATGCGTCCGATCCCCGGCGACCGGGGCGCGCTGAGACTTCTGGCGGATTATGCAGGCTGGCTGTTGAACGCGGGTTCCGCGATCGATCAGCAATTGCGCAACGTGTCGATCCGCCACGTGCAGGACCTGCTGGCGCTTGCGGTCGGCCCATCGGCGGATTTTGCCGATACCGCGAGGACCCGCGGCTTGAGCGCCGCGCGCCTGAAGCTCGCAAAAGCCTACATCGTGACGCATAGCCACCGCCGCGATACCTCGATCGGGACGCTCGCCGCCAGCCTCAACGTCACTCCGCGCTACTTGCAGCGTCTGTTCGAGTCCGACGGCACGACATTCTCCGAATATCTCATGGCGCAGCGTTTGGCGCGCGCACACCGGCTGTTATGCGAGTCCGGCGCGAGTCGCACCGCGATCAGCACCATCGCCTACGATGTCGGCTTCGGCGATCTCTCCTATTTCAACCGCCGCTTCCGCCGTCAGTACGGCCTCACGCCGCGCGAGGTGCGGGGCGATTAGCCGTGAAGGCGAGCGCATGAGCGCAGCCGCGATCATTTGAGCAGGCGGCTTTTCGCCTTTTTGGGCCGGACTCGCGCCTGTGCCCGCGCATTTCGCTCGAACTCCCAGGCTAGGAATTGCTTGAACAGCGCTTCCTTCTCGGCATCCGACTGCTCTTTCGTTGCGGCTGCGGCCGATGCCACGGCGGCCGGCACCTTGCTCTGCATCGCACTCTGAAAGGCCGACGTAACTTCCTCGCGCGACGGCGCCATCATGGCCGTCGTCACACTGGGAACGCCGGGCGCCTGAGTTGCCGGCCTCGATAGCCCGGCCGGATCGTTCAACAGTTCAATGTCCTTTGCCGTGAGTTGCGCGGAGTCCGTTTGTGCCGCCGCGAAGGGCGAGGGAAGCATGGCGGCAATCGAAACTTTGGCATTGACGACGATGTTGCGCACGTCGGAAGAGAACAGCGCGAACAGGACTGCCACGGCCGATGCCGCCAAAATGCTCGCGAGAATCCATGACAAGACGGAGGGGCGTCGCTTCCGCAACGGATTTGTGATTTCCCGCGGATCCGGCTCGTCGTCGTGTTCGGAGAGAAATAAAGGGGCGGGTTCATGCGAAGGGTAGTCTTCCTTCGCCGACCTTCCGAACTTGTAGAGCGCTACCTGATCGCCGGTTATGCCCTCGTCAGACGTCTCGAAATCCGAATCAGGGGATCGACCGGATGTCGTTTGTTTCACTACGATGCTCCATCTTGCTTAACGCAAGACCGGGGCATCGGAATATGACGCCCGGCGGCTCTGCAATGGTAGATTCGAATGGGATGATCCCGTGCAGTCACGCTATCGCTTTGGCATGACACTGCAACCGAACTCGCTCGTTAAGCTGAATGCCGGCGCTGCGGGTTAATTCTCGGACCAAACAAAAGACCGTCCGAAGGCGGGTCTCGCTGTAGCGCCGATGGGGCCGCGGCATGTCTCAGACGTGCCAGAGTGATAGCGGCTGGATTGCCTATCCACGAAATGCGCCGATGTCCGGTCCGGGTAGCGCACCCACGCAACGCATCAAGCACCGACCAGCGGCCCGCCTTGCCGTTGTCCCCAAGGCAGAGGGGATGGCCTATCGTTCGGTGAAAGCCACATCCAACGAGTTGAAGACCGGTTTAAACATATATCGAATGATCGATTTGGAGCCGGTCTGAATGTGGGCCTGAAGAACCATTCCTGGCGTAATTGGATAGTCGGTGGTGCCGGAGCGAACATGGTCCTGCAGCAGTCGTATCGTAGCCTTGTAATAGGGTTCGGCACTGTTCTGGCCGGCAGGAGCCTGCTGAGTGGGCGGCGGTGAAAATGTCGTAGCCGACAAATATTCGACCCTGCCCCGAACCGGACCGAAGATCGTGCTGTCATAGGTCAAAAGCCGAATCTCCGCATCCGCATCCGCACGAATGTGGCCGGCATCCTTCGGATCGATATGAACCTCGGCCACCAACTCGCGTTCCGTGGGTACGATCCGGGCCACGAGGTCGCCAGGTCGCACCACTTCGCCGATCGATTTCGGCGCGAGCTCTTGTACGATCCCATCGGAAGGCGCCCGAACCAAAAGGCGATCGGAGCGATCGGCAAGCTTGACAAGCTGCTGTTCGGTTTCTGCGAGATCAGTTGCCGCCTTGACCCTCTCTTCGCTCAGCTTTTGCTGCGCCTTGGCATCGGCTTCCGACAAACTGCTTTCAGCTTCTATCAAGGCCTCTTTGGCCGTATCGAGCTTACCCTCAAGATTGAGCCGGTCACCTTCGCTGCGCTGAAAAGCAGATTTGGCCTCGAGCCAGCTCTTTCGTGATCCAGTCCCCAGGCTCTTCAGGCTATCTTGCATCTCGACCAATTCACGCTGGACCTCCACCTGCGCGTTCGCAGATTCCACACCAGATATCAGCGTAGCTATCTCACCGCGTTTCTGTGCAACCTTGGCGGCCAACGTTGCCCTTTCCTGTCGCCTCTGGAAAATCGCGCTGACATACAGCTTTTCTTGCTCCGTCACCAGATCCGGGAATTTCCTTGCCAAATCGTCAAAATTCGGTGTCTCATCGCGGCTCTGTGCCTCGAGGCGGATAAGCTGAAGTTTCAAGGCCGCGCGTCGGGCTTCAAATTGGTTTCGTTCGCCGACCGACAATTCCGGGCGCAACCGAACAAGGGGCTGCTCGGCCGTTACCCTCGAACCCTCCTTGACAAAGATCTCAGCGACAATTCCACCTTCGAGGTGCTGAATCGTCTGAACTTGGCCGCGTGGCACGATTTGGCCCTGAGCGATGGTAACTTCCCGAACCCGCGTCATGGACGCCCAAACGATCGTGGCAATGACGAAGCCAGAAATGGTAATAAGGGTCGCGACCAACACACGAGGCGGCCGACCATCTTCCAACACCAGTGGTTGGGTCAGACGTCTCGCGATTTCAGTTCGCCTGGTAAGTACTGGCAGCAAGGTGTTCGAGCCTCAAAATGGGCGTCTATAAGACGCGCCAATTATAGGTAGTTCGCATTAATAAAATGTGCGGCCAAATTTAGAAAAATATCAGGCTGCCGCGGCTATGCGCTCCAAGACCCTGTCCGGCGGACCGTCGAGGAATACCTGTCCGTCCTTGAGCAGGATGACGCGGTCGGCCAGCCGCATATGGCTCGGGCGGAACGTCGTAAATAGAACTGTCGCGCGGCCCTTCAGCGCCGCAAGCTTATTGAGCAAATGCAATTCTGACGCGGTGTCGAGGGAAGCCGCGGGGTTATCCAGCAAATAGACGGGCGCGTCCTTTATGAAGCAGCGCGCCAGTGCCAACCGTTGCTTCAACGCATCCGAGAAATTTTCAAGATCTGCAGCCGTCAGGCGTCGACCGATGCCCCCGCACATCAGCTGTTCTTCGCTATCCAGTCCCATTTCTCTGAGAACCCGCATTACCTCTGCGTCATTTGCATCCGGTCGCGAAAGCCGAATATTTTGCGCCAAGGTGCCGTAAAAGAAACTCGTGGTTTCCGGCATAAATGCTATCTGGGAGCGCCATTCGGTCGGATCGATCTGCCGCAAATCCATATCGTCGACCAAGACAGAGCCAAGGGTAGGCGGATAAAGTCCCGCTATAAGCCTAAGCAGTGTTGTTTTGCCAACGCCGCTCGCGCCGGTGATGGCGACCATCTCGCCCGGCTTGATCTCGAGTTGCACGCCACGGAGCACAGCCTCCTGGCGTTGCGCGTAACGAAAGGCAAGGCGCTGTACGGATACTTTTCCACTAAATTGCCGGAAAAAGGACCGTGGCGCCCGCACGTCGCGTTCGCTTCGTATCTTCATGAGCCTGTCAATTTGCTTGAAGGTCTGCAGCGCCTGCTCCAGCCGAGGCAGGGAAAGATAGGTCGATTGAAGCGGCGACAGCACCCGCCACACCAGAGCCATGGTGCCGATCAGCGCGCCTGAAGTCATCGACCCCTTGCTCACGCTTAGCGCACCAAGACCAAGCGTCACGATGCCGGCAATGCTGACCAGCACCTCCCCCATATTTTGCACAGCGCTATTGAACCTGTGCGCCCGATGGCTCTGGTCTGAAATCAGTTCGGTTAGATCTCGGTGCCGGGCGATCCATATGTGTTCGGCGCTCAGCGAACGGATCGCACGACGCTTGGTGAAGATCTCGTGAAGCAAGATGTTGCGACGCTGCTTGGCGAAACTGATCGCGCGAACATAACTGCGCGTAATCGGAATTGTTATGGCGGAGAGCGCCACATAAACCGTGATGAGCGACACCGGTACCCAGACAAGATTTCCGCCCCACAGTGCGATCGCGATGAGAAAGATGAAGATGAACGGAATATCGACGACCGATGAGGCCAAAGTTCCGGTGAAGAAATCGCGCATACTCTCGAATTGCTTCAGTCGCGAGATTTGAGTGCCGACCGGGGCGGCTTCGACCATCGAAACTGGCATGTTGAGGATCACCTCGAATGCCTTCATGCCGATCAGTGCATCGATCCGGGCGCCAAAATATGCCATCGCGCGCGCACGGACGCTGCGTAATGCCAAGTTCGTGGCCATTACGATGCCGGCGCCAATTGCGAGCATAATCACGGTGTTTATCGACTTGGTGCCGATCCCCAGATCATATACGCAAATTACAAAGATCGGCAGCGCAAGCGCCGCGAGGTTTCCCAACAGACTAAACCCGAGGGTCGCCAAGATCGTCGGCTTGAATTGTTTAATCGCGGAGAATAGCCAGGACGCTCCTTGTTCGACGGCTTCAGTCTTAACTGACTGGTCCCAAACGAAGTAGGCCCAGCCACCTTGTTCCGCTGGTTCGATTTTCGTCCAGGAAGCGGACTTGCCGTCGAATGCAAGAAGGGTTCCGTCTGGCTCGCGGTCTACGATCAGCGTGATGTCCGTGCCGTCGCGCGTAAACAAACACGGTATTGAATGAGACTTGATCTTTGATTGCTTCAGAAATTTACGGGTTGTCCCGTAACCCAACAAGGAAAGGACGCGACGCAGAGCCTCGATATTATCGATACGATCGAAATGCGGCAGGGCTTCCTGAATCAGGCGTCCCTCGCCGGCCCAGCCGAATAGTGCGAGCGTCGGAGCAAGACAGGCTTCCGCGGCGGTCTCGGGATGAACGATACCGTTAATTGCCGAGATCAGAGATTCTTCCGGGGAGCGTGACAAATCATCTGAAACATCGGCAAACTCGGCGGCAAGTCGCGCCAGGTTTGCGTGCACCGGATTTTCAATCGTCTCTGGCGGGGATGTCTGGTTTGCGCCGGCGAGGGGCGATCCTGGGTCACCATGCGTCGTCACGTCGCCACCTTCCGCGAATCGCCGAGGGAAGAAGGAGACCAGTCGGCACGACCGTCTTCGAGAACAATCCGATGGTCGCACAAAGCCAACAGCGACGGACGGTGCGTTACAACGATTATGGTCAAGCTGCCGCGGAGGACATTCAGTGCCTTGATCAGCGCGGGCTCGGCAATGGCGTCCAAGAGCATATTGGCTTCATCCAGAGCAAGCACCCGTGGACGATTTGTCAGCGCGCGGACGATGTTCACCTGCTGCGCAATCGACATCGGCAGATCGTCCGCGAGGCCTTCTCCAAGTTTCGTCTCATAGCCATCCGGGAGGAGATTAATGGTTGCTTCGAGGCCCAGGAGTTGCGCCATCTTGCGCGCGAAATCGCGCTTCTCGGGACCGAACATGGTGAGATTTTCCATGATGGTACCGGAAAATATCGCTGGAACAGCTCCGACATAGGCGATGTGTCGGCGTATCGCCGCAAATCGAGGGTCGAATGTCGATGCGCCATCGACCATGACGCGGCCGGAGGTTGGTTCGATTTCCCCCTGCATCAATCTCAGCAGCGTGGTCCGTCCGGAACTTTCCTTTCCTTTCACGCCTATGATTGCGCCGGCCTCGATCGAAATGTCACGGACCGCCAAAGTGTGATTGAGATCGTTTGGATTTCGATAGACGACGTTTTCAAATCGGATATTACCCTTGATAGACGTATGAGTTTCCCCAGGAATCTCGGCCGAAGGCAAATCGAGGAGCGATTTGACCTCGGCTCGACGATGATCGACGGTTTCCTTCTCGGTCCAGAGAGAAATCGCCCGCAAAAGCGGCTGCAGAATTTGACCCGACAGCATCGTGCAGGCCGCGAGAGCCCCCATGGTAAGCTGGTCGTTGATGACTTGGGAGCCTCCGATCGCAACCACGACCAGTTGCGAAACGCTTCCGAAAAGCAGTGCCGCGGTTTGGTTCGCTTGCCCGGTCGATATGGAGGACATCGTTGTTTTCGCCACCGCTTCCTGCAACCGTTCAAAGCGCCGCTGCATCTGCGGCTCCATCGCCATGACCTTGACCGTGTGAATCCCGGTCAACACTTCGGCGATAAAGTCATATTTCCGATTGTCCTGAGTTGTCCGCGCATCGAGTATTCTGCGGAATTCACGAGCGCGACCTATCGCAAGCGCGGCAAACACAAAAAACAGACTTGCAGGCACGAGCACCATTGCGCCGCCAACGATCGCCATCACTAGAAGCGCGATACCCACAAATGGCAGATCGATTAAGACCAACCGTGCCTGGCCACTGTGATAGTCAGCCAGTGCTGCTGCCGCTGCATAGCGGTGCACGTGTACGGCGGCAGGTTCGCGCTCGAACCCCCCGTTGGGCGCCCGAAGAAAACGAGCGACTCCTTCGTTTTCCACATTTCGGGCAAAACGGGTCGCCTGCCAGGACAGAAGAACCGACCTTAGCGTTTTCAGGACGAAGTCGATGACCAACGCTATCGCGAGACCAAAGAAGAGCCATGCGAGCGTCGAAAACGATCGGTTTGGAATAACGCGATCGTACACCTGCATGATCGATAGCGGGAGCGACAAGGCGAGCAGATTTATGACAAAGGATGCCAAATAAACTGCCGCCGGAACCGTCGGCTCATGAACGAGGCGTCCGCCTGATGATAAAAAACTGACCGGCGTCGTACGCGCGGCGCTAACCGACCGACGACGGGAAAGCCGCTGCTTTGCCTCCGACTTGAAGGTGGCGATGAAACGCTTAAGGGACACAACTGGTACGCCATTACATTAAAAACGCCACAATCATTGACGGGATTTGCTTAGCGTCGCGTTAAGGTAAATCTGGATTTCGCGTGCGCTCGCACCAGGCCAACGACCCCTTCCCAAATCGTTAAAGCCAGGCGCCGAGCTACCTTGGATCGTTTGGCACTGATTTAATCAATTGCCACTAGCTTGGCTGAAAGCGTTCTTTAATCGATCCTTCGGACGGACCGCGTTTGCAGGTGATACATGCCCGATAATAACATTCTGGATGATTTGCTGTCCCGCACGGGCAAGGCCGTTCGGAAGGCAGAGGGCGTGGTCGAACCTACGCGCAACAACCAGGGAGACGAGAGCGGGTACGATCTGACGAATCCAAACCTTCACCATGGCGCGGAAGCCACGTATGCACGCACCGCACCAATCGTAAGTAAATCTGGATCCATTGCAGCTCCTGCCGCAGAAGTGTTCCATGAAGCCGGGGCGGTCGACGAGAACTCCCGCCGCTTGATCGGCGACAGCACTTCGACCGCCACCGCCATCACAGATCAGAGCGCCAATGAAGGCCAAGCCTTCTCGCTTAATGTCGCCAGCCACTTCAAGGCTCCGGCCGCGGGCGATACCCTGACCTTCTCGGCCAAGCTGCCGACCGCCCTCAGCATCGATTCCCATACCGGCGTTATCTCGGGCACCCCGACCGACAGCGACTTCGGCAACAACACGGTCACGGTGACGGCGACCGATGCCCACGGCAGAGCGATCAGCGAGAGCTTCCACCTTGCGGTCAACGACAGCGGTCCGACCGCCACTACCATCGCAGACCAAAGCGCCTTTGAAGGCCACAGCTTCTCGCTCAATGTCTCCACTTACTTCGCCGCTCCCGCGGGCGATGCCCTGACCTTCTCGGCCAAGCTGCCGACCGGCCTCAGCATCGATGCCCATACCGGCGTCATCTCGGGCACCCCGACCGACAGCGACTACGGCGACAACGCGGTCACGGTCACAGCCACCGATACCCATGGCAAAGCGATCAGCGAGAGCTTCCATCTTCAGGTGGGCGACAGCGGTCCGACCGCCACCACCATCGCAGATCAAAGCGCCAGTGAAGGCCAGGCCTTCTCGCTTAATGTCTCAAGTCATTTTGCGGTGCCCGCCGCCGGCGACACGCTGACCTTCTCGGCCAAGCCGCCGACGGGCCTCAGCATCGATGCCCATACCGGCGTCATTTCCGGCATCCCGACCGACAGCGACTACGGCAACAACACGGTCACGGTGACCGCAACAGATGCCCATGGCAAGGCGATCAGCGAAAGCTTTCATCTTGCCGTCAACGACAGCGGTCCGACCGCCACCGTCATCGCAGATCAGAGCGCGTTTGAAGGCAAGGCCTTCTCGCTTAATGTCTCAAGTCATTTCGTGGCGCCCGCCGCTGGCGATACCCTGACCTTCTCGGCCAAGCTGCCGACCGGCCTCAGCATCAACGCCCATACCGGCGTCATCTCGGGCACACCGACTGACAGCGACTACGGCAACAACTCGGTCACGGTGACCGCGACCGACGCCCATGGCAAGGCGATCAGCGAGAGCTTTCATCTTGTCGTCAACGACAGCGGTCCGACCGCCACCGCCATTGCAGACCAGAGCGCCTTTGAAGGCAAGGCCTTCTCGCTTAACGTCGCCAGCCACTTCAAGGCTCCCGCCGCCGGCGACACGCTAACCTTTTCAGCCTCCTTGCCGACCGGCCTCAGCATCGATGCCCACACCGGCGTCATCTCCGGCACCCCGACCGACAGCGACTACGGCAACAACGCGGTCACGGTCACAGCCACCGACGCCCATGGCAAGGCGATCAGCGAGAGCTTCAACCTCCAGGTGGGCGACAGCGGCCCGACCGCCACCGTCATCGCAGATCAAAGCGCCTTTGAAGGCAAGGCCTTCTCGCTTAATGTCGTCAGCCACTTCAAGGCTCCCGCCGCCGGCGACGCGCTAACCTTTTCAGCCTCCTTGCCGGCCGGCCTCAGCATCGACGCCCATACCGGCGTCATCTCCGGCACCCCGACCGACAGCGACTACGGCAACAACGCGGTCACGGTGACCGCGACCGATGCCCATGGCAAGGCGATCAGCGAAAGCTTCCACCTCCAGGTCGGCGACAGCGGTCCGACCGCAACCGTCATCGCAAACCAAACCGCTTTTGAGGGGCAGAGCTTCTCGCTCAACGTCTCAAGTCATTTTATGGCGCCCGCCACGGGCGATGCCCTGACCTTCTCGGCCAAGCTGCCGACGGGCCTCAGCATCGACGCCCATACCGGCGTCATCTCGGGCACTCCGACTGACAGCGACTACGGCAACAACACGGTCACGGTGACCGCAACAGATGCCCATGGCAAGGCGATCAGCGAGAGCTTCCATCTCCAGGTCGGCGACAGCGGCCCGACCGCAACCGTCATCGCAAACCAAACCGCTTTTGAGGGGCAGAGCTTCTCGCTTAACGTCTCAAGTCATTTTATGGCGCCCGCCGCTGGCGATACCCTGACCTTCTCGGCCAAGCTGCCGACGGGCCTCAGCATCGACGCCCATACCGGCGTCATCTCCGGCACTCCGACCGACAGCGACTACGGCAACAATACGGTCACGGTGACCGCAACGGATGCCCATGGCAAGGCGATCAGCGAGAGCTTCCACCTCCAGGTCGGCGACAGCGGTCCGACCGCAACCGTCATCGCAGATCAGAGCGCCTTTGAAGGCAAGGCCTTCTCGCTCAATGTCGCCAGCCACTTCGTGGCGCCCGCCGCCGGCGATGCCCTGACCTTCTCGGCCAAGCTGCCGACGGGCCTCAGCATCGACGCCCGTACCGGCGTCATCTCCGGCACCCCGACCGACAGCGACTACGGCAACAACACGATCACGGTGACCGCAACGGATGCCCATGGCAAGGCGATCAGCGAGAGCTTCAACCTCCAGGTCGGCGACAGCGGCCCGACCGCAACCGTCATCGCAGATCAGAGCGCCTTTGAAGGCAAGGCCTTCTCGCTTAATGTCGCCAGCCACTTCGTGGCGCCCGCCGCCGGCGACACGCTGACCTTCTCGGCGAAGCTGCCGACGGGCCTCAGCATCAACTCCCGTACCGGCGTCATCTCGGGCACTCCGACTGACAGCGACTACGGCAACAACCCGGTCACGGTCACGGCCACCGATGCCCATGGCAAGGCGATCAGCGAGAGCTTCAACCTCCAGGTGGGCGACAGCGGCCCGACCGCCACCGTCATCGCCGATCAGAGCGCCTTTGAAGGCAAGGCCTTCTCGCTTAATGTCGCCAGCCACTTCAAAGCTCCCGCCGCCGGCGACACGCTAACCTTTTCAGCCTCCTTGCCGACGGGCCTCAGCATCGATGCCCACACCGGCGTCATCTCCGGTACCCCGACCGACAGCGACTACGGCAACAACGCGGTCACGGTCACAGCCACCGACGCCCATGGCAAGGCCATCAGCGAGAGCTTCCATCTTGCCGTCAACGACAGCGGTCCGACCGCTACCGTCATTGCAAACCAAACCGCTTTTGAGGGGCAGAGCTTCTCGCTCAATGTCTCAAGTCATTTTGTGGCGCCCGCCGCCGGCGATGCCCTGACCTTTTCGGCGTCCTTGCCGACGGGCCTCAGCATCGATGCCCATACCGGCGTCATTTCCGGCATCCCGACCGACAGCGACTACGGCAACAACGCGGTCACGGTGACCGCAACCGATGCCCATGGCAAGGCGATCAGCGAGAGCTTCCATCTTGCCGTCAACGACAGCGGTCCGACCGCCACCACCATCGCAGACCAGAGCGCCAATGAAGGCCAGGCCTTCTCGCTCAATGTCTCAAGTCATTTCGCGGCGCCAGCCGCTGGCGATACCCTGACCTTCTCGGCCAAGCTGCCGACCGGCCTCAGCATCGATGCCCATACCGGCGTCATTTCGGGCATCCCGACCGACAGCGATTACGGCAACAACGCGGTCACGGTCACGGCCACTGACGCCCATGGCAAGGCGATCAGCGAGAGCTTCCACCTCCAGGTCGGCGACAGCGGCCCGACTGCCACCGCCATCGCAGACCAGAGCGCCAACGAAGGCCAGGCCTTCTCGCTCAACGTCTCAAGTCATTTCGCGGCGCCCGCCGCCGGTGACGCCCTGACCTTCTCGGCCTCCTTGCCGGCCGGCCTCAGCATCGATTCCCATACCGGCGTCATCTCCGGCACCCCGACCGACAGCGACTACACCAGCAATGCGCACGCATTCAATTTTAATTTCACGTCGTTCGACGGCACCTTTACGGTTACGGGGCAGCTCAATACCGCCAGCTCGCTTGATGCTGTCGGAGGATATGACGTCACTGGAATTGCAGGATCCGTCGTCGGGCCGAACGGTGGGACGATCGACAGTCTGATAAACAATCCCAGCCCTGCAGCCGAATCAATAAGTCCGGACGGCGTATTCATTTACGATAACGTGCTGCTTGCAAACGGCAGCCCTTTACTCGACTATGGCGGCTTGCTGTTCACGTCCAACAATCTTGAATACAATATCTTTTACCAAAACGGCCAATATCAGCTCATCGAGACCCTCAGTCCTCACGGGACTGCTTATTCCGAACAGGACGGTTCGTTCACAATCTCCGCCGTTCCCGCGAGCGACCCGATCACAGTGACGGCAACCGATGCGCACGGCCAGTCGATCAGCGAGACTTTCCATCTTGCGGTAAGCGACAGCGGGCCCACCGCCACACCCATCGCGGACCAGAGCGCTTACGAAGGGCAGAACTTCTCGCTCGACGTCTCCAGCCACTTCGCCGCTCCCGCGGCCGGCGATACGCTGACCTTCTCGGCGGCGCTGCCGACCGGCCTCAGCATCGATGCCCACACCGGCATCATCTCGGGCGCCCCGACCGTCAGCGATGTCGGCGACAATCCAATCACGGTGACGGCGACCGATGCGCACGGTCAGGCGATCAGCGACCACCTTAATTTGGCGATAGCCGACCACAACGACACATTCTTCATCGCCTCCCACAGCGGGGATATCGCGATTACGGGCCACAACAATTGGACCGATGCCGTCGATCTTCACAATATTGGACAGGGCGCGAGTTTCAATCTGACGGAATTCGCATCCGACGGCCACATCGTCCAAAGCTGGACAGGCCTGGTGGTTGATGGGTCAGCGCAGTCCGACCACAACCTGACGCTGGCTCAAGGTGACCATGCCTTGATCACCATCAATCATATTGACGGCAGCGCGAGCGATCATGTTGCACTGCAACATATTGATCACATCAAATACTGACGTTGGAACAAGCGCATTTTTCGACGAGCCATTCGCCGATTATTCGATGTGATTTTCGCTAGCGCCCCCTATGAGATGGGTTTAGGTCGCGCGGAGAGGCCAAAAGCAGCTTGGAAAGATGGAGAGCCGACGGACTAACGCCACCCGGGCACAGCGAGGAGGACGTTGCCGCTTCACTGAGTGTGTAGTTGCGGCAGGCGACGTTCGCCGGAATCGGCCACTGTTGCAAGCTTGCGCGAATTGTAGGTATTCAAAACACTTCGGCACGTCTCGACGTTCAGTCCATCAAATTCCCGTTTGATGGTGTCGAGGTCGTGTGAAACGATACGGTGGTCCGGCGCGCCCAGAAATAACAGCGACATCGTGGTCTCCCACGAGAACTCGAGAGCTTTGGCCAAAATCAGCAGTGCTTCCCTGCTTTTGTCAATCAGTGCCCGTTCAACCACATCGACGGGCAAGCGACACAACGACGACAGTCCGGCCGTGACTTCCTCGAGCTTGTGGGATTGAGCATATTCGAAAATCTTGTTCTCGTTCAGATCGCCGACGTGTTTCTGTTTTGCCACGGCCCTTTTTGCCTCGAAATAGCTTTTCGACGCGGGTCCGAATTTCGAATGCAGCGCGCCCGTGACCTCCGTCACCAAGGTTTGAATCTGGCTTGCCTCATCCGTGCGCTCGCCGTCGAGCTTCTTTTTTACGTTGTCAGAAGCCTTTGCGATCAGTTGTTGGAACAGATGCCTGGGAATGTCCTTACGGCGTCCGAGCCGCTCGACCAGAATCGAATCGCTCTCGGAGCGTTTGATCATGTGCAAGATACCAAAGTCCGAAAAGCGCGCGCCCTCGTTCGTTGCAACCGAACGCACAACCTCCTTATTCCCGCGCATCACGAGCACATCGGTAACGTCCTCGCTAATGGACTTTCGCTTGGAAATTGACAGCAGATGCAGCTGGCTTTTGGACTTGGCATTAGCAATCAGGGCCCGAGCATCGATTCGCTCGGACTGACGAAGTACGGGGCCTGCAACATCGATCGAATCATCGAAGGCCAGTTTGTTGATGATACTGGTAGGCGCGTTGTCGATTCGAGCCAGCCGTTTCGCGAGCTGGGCGCGGGCCGCCACGGCAATGTCCCGCTCTAGCAGGCCTATTACCTCTCCAAACATCCAGATCTCGTCGTCGGTATACCGGCCAGCTATCAATAAATCCGTCGCAAACCACAACGCCCGCTGGCGGCTTTCTTTTGATCCCCGCGACACCGCGACTTCTAGTTCCTGCAGAAATGACATTGCTTCAATCGCTTGCCAAGAGATTCCGAGCCATGCCTCCATCCCGGTACTTCGAGGCCGGCGCGCCAGTGAAACAGGCAACAATACAACAATCGATAACGGGGACTGTGCGACCAACGATCAGTTTGGCTCCACTGGAAATCTTGCCGATCGGTCGAACGCGAGCCAACTGCCGGGGCTGCATCACTTGCGCCTTCTGTGATCTATCCGCAAATAGGCAGCCTATCCTCAATTTCTTAACGGACTTGCGGGGTGCGCATGCCGCTTTCGGTTCAGTTCTAACGCGAGAGAACATCGGCGGTGCTAGCGCACCGTCGCGGCCGAGCAAGGCCACCACCGCAGTTACCGATTGCGGCCCTGCCGACCACCGCTCGCAACGGCCACGCCAACGTCATGACGGCGTCCTGGCAGATGGATGATGGTCGAGTGTGGGCCGCCGCTCGTTGCCTGTATCGCCAGCGATGCCGATTACAGCTTTGCCGCAT
Organism: uncultured Alphaproteobacteria bacterium; assembly: GCA_963769365.1. GTDB lineage: Bacteria > Pseudomonadota > Alphaproteobacteria > Rhizobiales > Xanthobacteraceae > Bradyrhizobium. Next base: position 429,007 of record CAVYLU010000006.1, read on the forward strand.
AGCGTGAGCGAGAAATGCCGCCAGTTGCGGGCAGAGAAAATGTTCGCTCATTGGATATGTCGGGTACTGGAGATAGTCGAACAAGTCGCCCAAGCTGGGATTTGTTCGCTGCGGGGCCTGCGATTGGTCGGCATGCTTCGGAAAGCCATTGCTTCCAAGGAATACGCATTTGCCTCATTGGCGCTTGGAAGCAGCAGGTTCCGGCCGAAGTTGAGTTAAGCGAGTTTGCCAATATGGCTCGCCGGATCAGTTTCCATGCGACGTCGAAGGCCTTTGCGGAGAGCGATGCGATCGGCGAAGTTGCAATCTGCCCGGTCCTGAGAGAGCGGTTCCTCACCTTCCTGAGAGCGAATCCGGTTGATGCTGGAAGCCGCGTCGCGAGCGACCAACGCTGTAGGCGATCACATGCGCCTGCTCGGCTGCGATCGGAGGAAAAGTTCGCGAAATTTATCATCAGTTGGCGCGCAAAGCTCGGGCGTGGGGGTGCTCTCTCGAACTCGCCTCCCACATGGTAGGATAAGCCATGGATAAGACGGTAGCAGAGCTGAACATCCAGCGTTTCAAGCAGCTGCTGGAGACCGAAACAGACCCGGTCAGAAAGCAAACGATCCAACGGCTGCTGGCCGAAGAAGAAGCCAAATTGGCCCTTGCGCTGGCAAGCAAGACCGGAAGTAAACCTAATCGTTAGCGGCCCAAAGACGCCAATGCGTAGGGTTTACGATAATGCGCTCATGGGTTTGCGCTTTAATCCAGCCATCCAGGGTGCGACGGCAGGCAAATATCAACGCATGCAAGGAGTTGCCTTCAATCACCGCAAGCTCAACATCGCGGTCAAACGGCGCTGTCGAAATATTTTCCCACACGGACCTGTCATGCATCGGATTTGTCGCGCCTTGCGGTTAAGCTACGAAAGATCGCGAGCGTTAGGTTCCGGCTAACCTTGCATCATGGCCGCAATCGCTCTCGGTGCTTTTTTACTGGACCTAACTTGAGATACTGGGCGCTAAAGCTGAGAAACTATTGACTCACATCAAAACGGGCGGGTAATTCATTCCGCGACCTTACGAAAGGTATCATCTGTGCGAAAATGTTTAGGCCACACGGTAATTTTCGTCGTCGCGGTTGGGCTGACAGCACCCGCCGCAATGGCTGCCGATGCGGACCATGGAGCGGAACTTGCGAAACGCTGGTGTGCCACCTGTCACGTCGTTGACAGTGATCAGAAGCGAGCAAGTGCTGACGTTCTTCCGTTCGCTACTATTGCTCGCGCGCCAGACTTCAGTCCTGAAAAATTGGCGTTCTTTCTACTTGATCCGCATCCCAAGATGCCGAATTTCCCACTGAGCCGGGCGGAAGCGGCCGATCTCGCTGCGTACATCGCGTCGCTTCGCAAATAGCCGCAGTTGGCCAGGCGATTGCGTCGATGCAACATCGTGCAGGCGGTCTGCGAAAACCTTGGTCAATGAACATGCACGTCGCGCCGCTTGCAGCGCGTTATGGAATCAGGTTTGCGTTTCGCCGCCCTGGCGCGGCTCGGTGAGCGCCATTCGACGCGTCACAGAAGTGCGCCGAACGCCAAACATCAGTCCCAGAAATTCCTGCGTTAATCTGCATTCGGTGACGATTTTTCTTCGGATTTTGCTTGCTCACTGGAACGCGGCACAGTTTCAATCCGAGCGTGCATATCGCGTTGGAAAATAACGAAAAAACTGGCGCACCCGACACAATTCGAACGTGTGACCTTTGCCTTCGGAGGGCAACGCTCTATCCAGCTGAGCTACGGGTGCGTTAGAGGCCTCATTTAGCCGATTGGCCTGATATCGGCAACGGCCTTGCGGCGGCTAGCGGATTGTCCGGCCTGGCGCAGGCTGTAGACTGCCTCCCTCGAGGAGCTGTGCGAGGGAGAAGGTCCATGCGCCCGCTGGAATTCGGCTGGTATCTGCCCACGCATGGCGACACCACGGCCTATGGCCTGGTCGAAGCCCAGGTGCCGGGCTCGCCGGAACTGTGCGACCGCGTGGTGCAGGCGGCGGAGCAGGCGGGCTTCGAGTATCTCTTGATACCTGTCGGCTCGACGTGCTGGGAGGCATGGATATCGGGCGCGTTCATGGCGGCGCGGTCGTCGAAGATCAAGCCGCTGATCGCAGCAAGGCCTGGCTACATCAATCCGGTGCTGCTCGCCAAGATGATCTCGACGTTCGACCAGATGTCGGGCGGGCGCATCTGCATCAACCTGATCGCGGGGCAGAACGAAAGCGAAGTCGAAGCCGAGGGCGTGCGCTACGCCAAGGAGGAACGCTACGCGCTGATGGAGGAGGAGGTCTCGATCCTGAAAGCGCTATGGACCGCGCGCGGGCCGGTGCATTTCGAAGGAAAGTATCACACGCTGTCGGGGGTACACATCAGGCCGCGGCCGCACCAGCAGCCGTTTCCGAAATTCTACCTGGGCGGTGGCTCCCGCCAGGCCTGGGAATTGTCGGCCAAACATTCCGATGTTCATCTGTTCTGGGGCGATCTGCCGGAGCGTATCGCCCAAAACATCGCCGAGATCAGGCAGATGGCTAACGCCTATGATCGCGAAAACGACATCGGCTTTGGCATGCGCCTGCAGATGATCTGCCGTGAAGATGAGAGCGAGGCATGGGAGGCCGCCGATCGACTGGTACGCCACGCGACCGAGCGACAGAAGCAGGAGATGAAGACGCTTTACAACAATTCCGTGGCCAACCAGCGCGTGCAGGCGCTTGCCCGTGAGCACGGCGACCTCCTGCTGCCGCATCTATGGACGGGTATCACCAAGGTGCGGCCGGGTGCGGGCATCGCGGTGGTCGGCAATCCCGCCCAATGCGCCGATATGCTGCAGCAATTCATTGACGCCGGCTGCCATTCATTCTGCCTGTCCGGCTATCTGCATGACGAGGAGGCCGAGCGTTTTGGGCGGCTGGTCCGTCCAATTCTCGTCGAACATAATTGCGGCCGGCTGGCGGCATAGTTCGAAAGCAAGCAGAGCTCAGGCAGGCAGGATCACCTTGCCGATCGGCCAAAGCGCGATGCCGGCAAGCTTCAGATGCGCCCATGCGAAGGGGATGCCGATGATCGTCGCGGCCAGGATGATCGCGGTGACGATGTGGCCGAGCGCGAGCCACCAGCCGGCGAGCACGAGCCAGATCAGATTGCCAATCACACCAAGCGGACCGGTTCCGATGTCCGACTGGCCGGTGACTTCGTCACGGCGCACCGCCTTCGAACCGAACGGCAGCAAGGTATAGACGGCGATATTGAATGCCGCACGCGCCCACGGCAGGCCGATAATCGTGATCGCCATGACGATGGCGGCGACCAGCCAGCCAAAGGCCATCCAGGCGCCGCCGATCAGGATCCAGAAGATGTTGAGGAGGATAGACACAGGCTGCATGCGAGGAACTCGTCGCGCGGCAGGATTGCCGGTTACTTATAGACCGGCGGCGGCGAAGGCGATAGTTGCGTTTTCGGAGGAACAGCGACGAGGAAGGCTGGCGCGAATGCGCCGGGCGATCGTGCCGGCGACGAGCGCCGCGACCTTGCCATCAGGCCATGGCTGTGGCTTTTCCGCAGCTTGCGCCCAGCAGTTTCCTCATTTCCGCGGCAGGTTTCGCGGCACTGAACAAATAGCCCTGCATCTCGGTGCATCCCAAGGCGCGAAGCATTTGCTTTTGCCGCTCGGTCTCGACGCCTTCCGCCGTCGTCGTGATGTTGCGTTCGGCGGCGATGTTGACCACCGCCTGCACGATCGCCGACGAGCCGTCGGCTTCCGTAATGTCGGTGACGAAGCTGCGGTCGATCTTGATCTTGTCGAACGGAAAGCGCTTCAGATAGCTCAGCGATGAATAGCCGGTGCCGAAATCGTCGAGCGCTATCCGCACGCCGAGGGCGCGGAGCTGGTGCAGGATCGCGAGCGCGGCCTCGTCGTCGCGGATCAGTACGGCCTCGGTGATCTCGAGTTCCAGCCGCGATGGCGGAAGACCGGAAGCGGCAAGGGCGCTGGTGATCTTCAGCGCCAGCGTTGCGCAGTTGAACTGAACCGGCGAAACGTTGACGGCGAGCCGGATATGATCTGGCCAGCTCGCGGCCTCGGCGCAAGCGGTGTTGAGTACCCAATCGCCGAGCTCGTTAATCAGGCCGGTATCTTCCGCAACGGGGATGAATTCGGCCGGAGAGACCATGCCGCGTACCGGATGGTTCCAGCGTAGCAGCGCTTCGCACCCCGACACTTCATTGCGCTGAAGATTGACGACCGGCTGGTAGTGGATTTCGAAGCCGCTGTTGGCCATCGTCCCCCGCAGATCCAGTTCCATTTCAAGCCGGGCCTTGGAGCTGGCGTGCATGGCCGGCTCGAAGAAGCGGTGGGTACGCCGCCCCTCGGCCTTGGCGGCATACATCGCCAGATCGGCATTCTTGATGAGCTGGTCGAGCTCGGTGCTATCCTGCGGCGCCAGCGCAATGCCGATAGAGGCATCGGTCGAAAGCTGGTGGCCGAGGCACTGATAGGGTTGGCGGATCGCCTCATGAATTCGCGTTACGAATTCCACGACGTCGGCGGGGCTTCCGACCGCCGTCTGGATCACCGCAAACTCGTCGCCGCCGAGACGCGCGATCAAGTCGGTTGTCTTGAGGCATCCCCTGATGCGGTTCGCCACCGTCTTCAACAGCTCGTCGCCGACGTGATGTCCGAGCAAGTCGTTGATGCCCTTGAACTCGTCGATGTCGATATAGAGCAAAGCAAACTGCTCGCCTTCACCGGCCTTCTCGAGTTCGCGTTCGATCCGCGCACGGAACAGCGTCCGATTCGGCAAATCCGTCAGCGCATCATAATGCGCCAGATGAGCGATTTTTTCGTCGGCGCGCCGCCGTTCGGTGACGTCCTCGACCACGTTGATGATATACCGGGGGTCGCCGGCCTGATCCCGGATTCCGATGCGCTTTGAGGTAATGTAGCGGCGGCCCATCAACTCGCTTTCCCAGGCATGCTCGTCCAGCAACAAGCCGTCGGCCGATTGCAGCGCCCGCTCGTCATCGGCGGCGGTTCTCTCGGCGAGTTGCTTCGAAAACAGATCGAAGGCGGTCTTGCCGACGATGGCATCGCGCGACAGTCCGAATTGCACCTCGGCCACCCGGTTGGCCAGCAGATAGCGATGGTCGCGTGCGTCCTTCACCGTGATCTGCGAGGGAATGTGATCGATGATCTCGCGCAGGAAGGTCTGGTTGCGGTCGCGTTCCTGTTCGAGATTGAGGCGTTGCGTGATGTCCTCGATGGTCGCGACCCATCCGCCCTGCACCAGCGGTTTGTTGACGACCATGAATGCGCGCCCGTCGCCGCCTTCCATGACGGTCGAGGAGACTTTGCCCTGTGCCACGTTCCGCATGATGTTCGAACAGAACTCGTGAACGTCGCCATCGTAGGAGCCGGTGTTCTTGCGGTGCTGGATCAGATCGTAGAAGTGGCAACCCGGCTTCACGATGTCGGTCGACAATCCGTACATGTCGATATAGCGCTTGTTGCAGATGACGACGCGGGCGGAGGCGTCATACAGCACAAGGCCCTGCGTCATGTTGTTGAGCGCGGTATCGAGCCGGTGCTTCTCGGACTCCAGCCGCTGCTGGGATTCCTGATTTTGCCGCTTTATCTGCCGGATGATTGAATAGAGGATGAAGCCAATGATCGACGCGGACAGGCCGGCGGCCACGATCAGAAGCCTGGTTTGCTCGCGCCAGTCCGACAGCGTGGCCGCAACCGTGTTGCTCGCGATAATGACCAACGGGAAATGGCTGAGCTCAGCCGCCGAGCCTAGTCTTTCCTGGTGATCGACCGGGCTTTCGACACGCAGCGTTTGTCGGCCGCCCTTGGTCAAAACACTCTGAAAAAGTCGCGCCGTTTGCAGCTTCTTCCCGATCATCGAGTCGACGCGCGGATAACGCGCCAGCATGGTGCCGTCGCGATGCAACAGGGCGATCGCAGCGCCGGGTCGGAGCACCACGGAGGCGAAGAATTTCTCGTAACTAGCGGGATCGATGCGCCATGAGACCACACCCAGGAATACTCCGTTGCGGCCGACCAGCCGCTGGGCGATCACGGCGCCCCGGCCGCCAGTGACGTCGCTGCGAACCGGCTCGGCGATCACCTTGTCAGATTGCAAATCCGATTTGAAAGCTTTGAAATATTCCCGGTCGGCAACGTTGATCGACGGTACCGGCCAGGCTGCCGACGAGTTGATCATCTGTCCTTCCGAATCGAAGACCGTGACCTCACCGATATAAGAGAGGCCGCTGACCCTGGACTTCAGCATCTCATGCGCTTCGGCGCCGGACATCCGCTCTTTGAATGCCTCGGGAGAGGCGATCCCGGAAAGCTTCATCTGGGAGATCAGGTCGTTGGCGACGATCTCGGAGTCCTCGAGCTGCTGGTCAAAGTGACGGGCAAGCAGCAAGACGGTATTTTCCAGCTCACGTTCGCCGTTGCTGAGCGCCCTCTCGCGGAACTCGCTGATCATCGCGATGGTGCCGATGATGATCGCCGCGACCAGGAGGCCGCCACAGATCGTCAGCCAGCGCACCGGGTCGCGTCGAACCGACGCGGCAACACGCTGTGGCCCAATCGCTTGGGTTCGGGACATTCTGCCCCAAATTTCAGAGATAAATTCGTGCATTCCCTTGCTCCGGAGGGGCATGAATACAATGGATAAATTCCAGGGGCCGTTAGCAAAACCGGTTACTTAAAGCTTAATCGGCGGGTTGCTGGCGGAAGGCATCCCGTCCGCATCCGATGCGCCTCGGCGCCCGCGGTCGCTCCGGCGGGACGTGCCCGTCAGCGGCGATTGCCATACCCGCGCAAATGGGAGATGCGGTTCGCCTCTCGCAGGCGGCTCGCCATGCTGACGCGTGCTTCGCCGGCGTACGGGACAGCGGGCCTTAGCTCTTCCAGGAAGATCGGCTGGGCGAAGTAGTAGCCCTGCGCGTAACGGATTTTGGTCGCGGCCTGCAGATAGGCAAGCTCCTCGAAGGACTCGATGCCCTCGGCAATGACCGTCATGCCAAGCGCCTCGCTCAGGGATTCGATCGCCCGCAAGATGCCCTGGCTGCGCGGCCGTTTATGAATGTCGGTGATGAAGGAGCGGTCGATCTTGATCTCGTCCGCGGTGATGTCGGCGAGCGCCGACAGCGATGAATAGCCGATACCGAAATCATCGATCGAGATGCCGACGCCGAGCTTGCGGAAGATCGGCAGGATTTCGGTCTGGAAATGGGTTTTGGCGACGAAAGCGTCCTCCGTCACCTCGATCATGAATCGCCCTGGAAAACCTGTCCCCTCCAGCGCCAGCGCGAACGAACGCATGAACTCCGCATTGCCGGCCTGCTTGGCCGCGACGTTGATGCTGATCGTGGTCTCGGCGCCGAAGGTCGCGTTGATCAGATCGATCGACTTGACGATCTCCGCCAGCACGAGAAAAGTGAGTTCGTCGATCAGTCCCAATTCGACCGCGAGGTTAATGAAGGTGCCCGGGGCCTGAATCACGCCTTCGTCGTCGCGCAAGCGCACCAGCGCCTCGATACCCTTGACGGCTTGCGTCCTGATGTCGACCTTGGCCTGAAAGGCACAGCAAAAGCGCTTTTCGAGGATCGCCAGCCGCAACGACTGTTCGATCCTCATTCGTGCCTGCGCTTCGCGCTCCATGCTGGCGTTGAAAAAGGCCACGGCGCCCTTGCCGTCGCTTTTGACGCGATACATCGCTATGTCGGCGTTCTGGCACAGCACGTCGTAACTGCTGCCGTGATCGGGATACAGGCTGACGCCGATCGAGCTCGACGCGAAGATCTCCGAGCCGTCGATGAAAAACGGTGCGGTCAGCCGCTGCTGCGTCAGGCGGATGTATTCCGCCACCTCGGCCTCGCCCTGGATCGGGCTGAGCAGCAGCAAGAACTCATCGCCGGAGATCCGCGACAGCATGTCGGTTTGGCGCAAGCCGCGTCCGAGCCGCTTGGCGACCTCCACCAGCAGCGCATCGCCGATGCCATGGCCGTAATAGTCGTTGATGTGTTTGAAATTGTCGATGTTGAGAAACGCGAGCGCGAATTTTTGCCTATCGGCATCGGGCTTGAGCAGGCTGGCGGCGCGATGCTCGATCACGCGCCGTGTCGGCAAGTCGGTCAATTCGTCATAATAGGCCGAGCGGAACAACTGGTCCTCGAAGGCCTTCAGTTCGCTGATATCGGAGGAAGCCGAAAGCAGTAGGTTCCGGTCCGCGATCCGCACCGGCCGGTGCGAGGTGAGCAGGACTTGTCTGGCGTTGCTACCGGTGACGCATTCCTCGGCAACCGCCGCGCGGCCGGAACGGAGCAACTCGAGACCGGTTTCGCGGCGCTGGCTCAATGCTTGCGAAAGTGGCGCAGCCGGACCGCTGCCGTCAATCCTGAGCTGCGCCGCGGCAGCCTCGTTCACCAGCACGAAGTCGCCGTGCTCGTCCTGAATCGTGACACCGGCGGGCAGCATCCTGAGCACATCCTTCAGGATATTGAGCTCGGTTTCCGCCGCGCGTTCGCACTCGCTTTGCGTCGCGCCGATCTGCAGGTCATATGTGGGTCGACTTTGCATGAAAGCCGACTGTGACGGGTTCGCTCTTAGTTTTGGTTAAGCAGAATTGAGAAATATGCCGGCGCGGAACCATAAAATCGGCGGGAGTCGAAGCGCCAGGAGTCGTCATTAACAGAACGTCAACGGTGTCCTCCGGCGAAGGCCGGAGCAACGGTGTCCGTGCGCGGTACACGGCATTGCAGGGTGCAATGAACGCCGGTCTTCAAAAAGGCGATCTCGGTCTTGCCGTCGAATGAAAGCAGCGCCGACTTCAATAATTTGGTCCCGAAACCGGCTGCGCCGACATTGTCGACCGCAGGGCCTTCGGTCTCGTCCCAGGTTAAATTGAGGCGATCGTCGGACACCGACCATGACACCTGCAACAGCCCGTGCGCGGAAGAAAACGCGCCGTATTTGCCGGCGTTGGTGGCGAGTTCGTGAAAGATCAGCGCCAGGCTCACCGCCAGCTTGGCGGGAAGGAACAGCGGATTGCCGTTCAGCGTAAAGCGGACATGGCCATAAGGGCCGAGCTCGGACCGCAGCAAATCCCTGATATCGCAGCCGGTGCCGTCGACCTTTGCGATCAGCTCGTCGGTTGCCGACAGCGCCCGGATCCGGTGATCGATGCCGGTCCAGATTTGCGGTTGATCCAGAAGCACCTGGTGCAGCACCGCGTAAATCGTCGAGGCCTTGTTCTTGAGCCGGTGCTGGAGCTCGTCGACCAGAAGCTTGCGGTATTCCTCCTCCTGGATCAGGCGCTTCGAAATCTGGCGTTGCTGCGCGACCATCGATCGATAATGCGCGACGCCCCATATCGTGAAAACGCATACCACCCAATAAATCAGCAGCAGCGCAAGCCTGGCAGGATCAGCTCTTGCGTCGCTGAAATCGAGGCTGACCCCCAGCACGCCGCTGGCAATCGCCGCCACAATTCCCATCCGTGCCCCGCCCAACGCCGTGGCGAAGAAAACCGCCGGCAAATACGGCGTGAAGAACACGTCGGGCCGGATCTGCGCCAGGCCCCAGCGCGCGACCGTTGCGAGCGCCAGGCAGCATATTGCAAATCCGATGCTGAAAATCGGCGATGGATGTGATGTTCCCTGCCAGCCGCGCCAGAACTCGTCGATCAATCTCTTCATGGGTGTCGTCACTTCACGTGATCAGCGAATCCAAAATAAGGCCGGACATGTGCAAAATAGCATTCCGTGCGCGCAAGCACAGCTTGCGTTACCTCCCCGCTGCGGGAATATATTGGTTGCGGACAGGACCCACCGCTCGGCTGGTCAGCTTCAAATCGCTTTCGACGATACTTAAAAGGATAACAATATGGGACGGCTCAATGGCAAGGTCGCGGTGATCACCGGCGCAACCAGCGGCATCGGGCTGCGCACCGCCGAGGTCTTCGTGGCCGAGGGCGCAAAAATCGTCATCGCCGGCCGCCGCGTGGCCGAGGGCGAGGCATTGGCCAAGAAGCTCGGCGCCGACTGCGTCTTCCTTAAGACCGACGTCACGATCGAGGAGCAGATGGGCGCGTTGATTGCGCTAGCGGTCGACAAGTTCGGCCACCTCGATTGCCTTTTCAACAATGCCGGCGGCCCGGCACAGACCGGCGGCATCGAGGGGCTCGAGGTCGCGCGCTTCGACGCGGCGATGGCCACGCTGGTACGCAGCGTCATGCTCGGCATGAAGCACGCCGCGCCCTATATGAAAAAGCAAGGTTTTGGCAGCATCATCAACAATGGCAGTATCGCCGGGAGGCTTGCCGGTTTCTCGTCCTCGATGGTGTACGGCGCGGGCAAGGCCGCGGTGATCCACCTCACCAAATGTGTCGCGATGGAGCTCGGCGAATCCGGCGTCCGCGTCAACTCCATTTCTCCGGGCGCGATCGCCACTGGCATTTTCGGCAAGGCGCTCGGCCTCTCGGTCGAGGCAGCGGAGAAGACGCCTGACGTGATGCGCGAGGTCTACAAGGCCGCGCAGCCGATCCCGCGTGCCGGACTGCCCGAGGATATCGCGCAAGCCGCGGTATTTCTTGCCAGCGATGAGTCAAGCTTCATCAATGGGCACGATCTGGTGGTCGATGGCGCCATCACCGGCGGCCGCAACTGGACGCAGCAGCAGCAGGGATATGTCGCGCTGCGCAAGGCGTTCGATCAGAACAAATAGCGCTCCAAGAAAACCATCAAAGGCAAAAAAAGAGGACAGTGATGTTCGCGGCACCCCAAGCAAGGCTGGCACGGGCTGACGCCCGGCCGTTTCATTTTGCCATCATTGCCGGTCTTGCCTGCGCCTTCGCGATCGGCAAAGTGTTGCCGCTGGCGATGGACGCGATCTCGACCGCCGTCGCGCCGTTATGCGCGGCCTCCGATCCGGCCGGCTCGGCGCTCGATACCGTCGAGCCGATCGCCTCCTATGCGCTTCCGAATGTGCCCGGAAAGCGCATCACGATCGTACGGGTATTCTACGGCCCCGGCGGATTCACCCGCGCGCATCGGCACGCGGGCGCGGTCACCGCCTACATCACCAAGGGCGAAATCCGTTCGCAGCTGGCCGGCGGTCCGGTCGAGACCTTCAAGGTGGGGCAATCGTTCTTCGAATCGCCCGGAGCGACGCATCTGGTCTCGGCGAACGTGAGCAACACCGAGCCCGCGGAGCTGATCGCAGTGTTCGTCGCCGATGAAGGCGCGCAGCTTACGACGTTCATCGAATAGCTATCCCCGTCGCGCGGTTACTGTGTCTTCCGGGGTCGAGGCAAACCGGCTTCAGCGTCACCCGCAATCCGTCGCGCGGCTTCGGGATCGGCCACATCTGCCACTCCGGCTTGTAGCCGTCCTCCAGCGAGACGCTGAGATTTTGCAGGAAATGCCGGGCGAAGCATTTCGCCTGCATGTAGGCGAAGTGCAGCCCGAGGCACATATGCGCGCCGCCGCCGAACGGCACATAGGCGAAGCGGTGGCGATTGCGCTGCGCCTCGTCAGTGAAGCGCATCGGATCGAATGTTTCCGGATCGGGCCAGATATCGGGCATGTGGTGTGTGAACAGCGGGTTGATGCCGATCAGCGTGCCGGCCGGGATCGCATAGCCCTTGAAGCTGAAATCGCGGACCGCGCGACGCGGCATCGAGGGCACCGGCGGCTTCATGCGCATCGTTTCCTTGAAGGCCATTTCGCATAGCGGCATGGCTTCGAGCTTGTCCAGCGTGGTCGGCTGGTCGGGTGCGATGCCGAGGCCCGCGACCTCGTTGCGCAGCCTGTCCTGCCACTGCGGATGAGCGGCGAGCGCGGCGATGAAGGACGTCAGCGACGAGGTCAGGGTGTCGTGCGCCGCCATCATCAGGAAACTCATGTGATCGACGATATCCTGCGTCGACAGCAGCGCGCCGTCTTCGTGGGTGGCGTGGCATAGCTGCGAGAACAGGTCTTCGCCGCCCCTCCCTCGGCGGATCGGAATCTGCTCGGAAAAATAGGCGACGATGCGCTTGCGGCCCTTGACGCCGCGGGCCATCTGCGTGCCCGGCAGCGGCTTGCGGATCGGGGCGACCGAGGCTGCGATCATGTCGATAAAGGCGCGCGTGATCTCGTCGACCTCCGATCCAATATCGGCGCCGAGAAATGAGGTCGCGGCGAGGTCGAGCGTGAGCTGCTTCATCGCGGGATAGAACAGCATCGGGCCGGGTCGTGCCTTCCATTGCGCGACGCGCGCCGCAATTCCGGCATCGAGCTGCGCAAGGTAGGATTTCATGGGGCCGGATTTGAAGGCGACCGAAAGCGCGCGCCGGTGCAGGCGATGCTCGTCGAAATCGAGCAGCATCAGCCCGCGCGGAAACAGTCGCCCAAGCACGATGGCCCAGCCGTGGGTGGAGGAGAACAATTTGGCCTGGTCGAACAGCACAAGCTCATTGGCCTCGGGTCCCAGGAATACGATGCTGGTCTCGCCGAACAGGTGGGTGCGGTGGATCAGCCCGTATTTGGCCGCGTGCTTTTCGATGTGTCCCTTGGGATCGGCCAGCACCTCGAGCGTCTTGCCGATGATCGGCCAGCCCTCGTCGCCGGGAATATGCGTCAGCGAATTGCGCTTCGGTGGCGTGAAGCTGATCGCGGGAGAAGCTACATGTTGCATCGACATGGCGATTGCTCCGGTTGATCCCGCATACAATGCCTCGGGACCTGGGGCTTTATTGCGGCCCCTGCGTCCGGGAGGAGGCCATCGGGAATAGCAAAATAGCGCGCTACGGCGGCTGTGAAAAGGCTTCGCCGTAGCGCTTCAAGCCGCCGGCAGCTTTCGTCTCCCTCGCGTGTGTTCCGCAAAAGGGTCAATAATGATAAATTGCCACGCAAAAATCGACATCTGCCAATTCCAGTGCGAACAGGGTGAGCATCGATGACCGATAGCATCATGTTTCACGAGGGGAATCGCCGCCTGCAGGATCAGTTCGAGAGCCGGCGGATCGCCGACCGCCTGGAAAACTTTGCGCGCACAGAGTTTACGCCCGACAATCGGGCCTTCATCGAGCGCGCGCCGTATTTCTTCCTCGCGACAGCAGATGCCGAGGGTAGGCCCGATTGCTCCTTCAAGGGCGGCATGCCGGGTTCGTGATGATCACAGCGCCGTCGGAGCTTGCTTTCCCCGACTATGACGGCAACGGCATGTTCAAGAGCCTGGGCAACATTCTGGTCAATGTCGAAGTCGGCATGCTGTTCATCGCTATGCATGGAAAGCCGCAGCGCCTGCGCGTCAACGGCACCGCAACGGTCAGCAGCGAGGATCCGCTGCTCGAGCGGACCGTCGGCGCGCAGCTCATGGTCCGCGTCACCACGCGCGTGATCTTTCCGAATTGTCCGCGCTACACCCCCGACATGCAGTTGATCGATCCGTCGATTTACCTGCCGCGAGCGGGTTTTGATCCGCCCGAGCCCGCGCGGAAAGGCTTCGACAGCTTCAAAGACTGCATCCACCCGCGCCAACTGACCTTTAGGGCTGATTAGGCGCGCGGCCCTGCCGTTCGCCTCTCATGCCTTGCGCTTGGCGGCCAGCTGTTTTGCCGCTTCCTTCTGCAAATCCGGCGCGTTGACGGCGGGGATGGCGACGCGGCCGGGACCGGTGAGCGGCAGGGCCGCGGCGGCCTTCTCGTTCTCCATGATCTTGGCCATCACGGCTTGGCCTGCGCGCTCGAACACCGCGCGGTTCTCGATCAGGAATTTGTTCGACTCGCGCAGCTTGGCGATGTAGCCGTTGATTTCCGGGATCACGTAACGCGCCACCATGTCCCAGCTCCGGCGGGTGGCCTCCAGGTTGGCCCAGTCATGGGCAAAGCCGACGATGGTGCCGACGCCGCCGGAGACTTCCATCAGGTTCTTGATGGTTTTGACCAAATCATCGGGGGTGCCGATGGTGGAGGCAGCAGCCGGACCGCCGGCGGTTTTCTCGATCGCATCCTCCGGCGAGGCGAACGGCTCGAGCCCCGGCCGCTGCAGCGTGGCGACATTATATTCATTGTGCCAGCGCATCAGTCCACTCCCGGCCTCGCGATGGGCCTGTTCGCGGGTCTCGGCGATATGCCAGCTTAGCAGCACGCGCCAGTTCGCACGGCTGACGCTGGTGCCGGCCTTCTTCGCGGCGTCCTCGGCAAACCCCCATTGCGTCGGCAGCGCCATCAACCCCTGCGTCGACATCGAGCCCAGCGAGATGATGCCGATGCCGTATTTGCCGGCGAGCGTCATGCCGGAGGGCGAAATCTGCGAGGCCACCACGAACGGCATGTCCTCCTGCAAGGGCAGGATTTGCAGCGCCGCGTCGTTGATGACGAACCAGTCGCTTTTTGCGGTGACCCGCTCACCCCGGAACAGCCGGCGGATGATCGCGATCGCCTCGTCCTGGCGGTCGCGCTGCGTCATCGGGTCGATGCCGAGCGTATGCGCGTCGGAAGCAAGCGCGCCTGGGCCGGAGCCGAAGATGGCGCGGCCGCCGGTCATGTGGTCGAGCTGCACCATGCGCTGGGCGACATTGAAGGGGTGATGATAGGGCAGCGAGATCACGCCGGTGCCAAGCTTGATGCGCTTGGTGCGCTCGCCGGCCGCCGCCAGAAACATTTCCGGCGAGGCGATGGTTTCCCAGCCCGACGAATGGTGCTCGCCGCACCAGAATTCGTCATAGCCCAGCGCGTCGAGCTGCTCGACGAAATCGAGGTCGCGGCGGAATTGCAGCATCGGATGCTCGCCGATCGGGTGATGCGGGGCGAGGAAGGCTCCGAACTTGAGGCGCGCCATGGAATTTTCTCCCGAACGGAATTTGTTCTTGATGGCTCTGTCGCGCAGGCTACGTGCTGGCAGGCGCTTGCGCAATCGCGCAGACGGCGTTGTGGTTCAGGCGGAATGCTGCCATGCGCGCAGCCGATGGATCGCTTGAGGCGTAAGGCTGTAGGCCGCGACGGTAGAATCGGTGAAGCGGATGGCTGCTTGGGGCGTGAGCAATAGCCTCGCCACCACCACGGCAAGCGGAATCGCGCAGCACGGGTCGGTCAGCAGCGGCACCAGCTCTTCGCGCGAGCCGCGGTATCGCCCGGAACTGGAAGCGAGCAAGGCGATTTCCCTCAAAATGTCGCGCCGGCGCTGGCGCTGCAGTGCGACGTCCGACAGCCCCATCAAACCAAGCCGGGTCAGCACGCCTGCGCGGCCATCGGCCTGTGCTGGCGGGCTCTCGCCGAGCGATACCTGCAACAAGGCGCCGGGCAGGTCGACGCCGGAAAACCAGGCATTCATCGGCTCGACCAGGCGCGGATTGGCGTCGATGAAATATGGCGTCTTGGTTTCGTGATCCCGGATATAATCGAACGATAGCGCGCCATGCCATTGAAGCGCTTGCCCGATCCGTGCGACGGTCTCGCGCACCGGCGCATCGACGACGCTGATCTTGAGCACGTCGCCGCCGCCGGGCCCTTCCGCGACCTGGCGATAGATATGGCTGGCGACGAGACGGCCATGGTCGAACACGGCTTGCGTGCGCTCCAGCGCGCCGGATATAGCGGCCTGGACCAGCAGGCCCTCGGCGAACGCATTCTGCGCCTTGAGCTGCAGCAGCACCGCATCGCGCCGGCGCGCGTCGCCCACCCGCCAGACCCCGACGCTGGCGGTGCCGAAGGCGGCCTTGACGAAAAACGGATAGCGGCGGTTGGCGGCGAATTCATCTGCTGAGCGAACGATGTCGGTCTTGGGTTGCGGTACCTTCAGCCGCCCCAGCAGGTCGGCCAGACCAGCCTTGCTCTGGACCTGCTCGAACGCCTCGAAATCGGCGAGCGCTATTCCAAGCCTAGAAGGAAGCTGCTTGCGCGCGGCGGCGAACAAATAGGCCTGCTCATGCACCGGAAGCAGCACGTCGATGCGGCGCGATTTGACGACATCCGTTACCGCGGCCAGGTAGCCATCCGGATCGGCGCCGGATGCGGGAGCCTGATGCGTGCGGCTGACGAAGCGCGAGAACCGTCCAAGGCATATCGGATCGCTCGACACCAGCTCAACCCGGTGCCCGGCAAGCCCCAACGCCGTGATGGCCTCGCGCGAGGACAGGCTGGAGCCTTCGCTAAGCAGAATCTTGGGTATTGGCGCGCTCATTCGTCGCCACCTTAAGATGCCCGAGACCGGAAACAAAGGACGCCGCAATTCCGAAGGCAAGCGGGGTCAAATCGGGTTCGCTTTAGCGCCTGTTCGGTCTAAAAGGCGACCATTCCCGACCCGATCTGACGGCTCTCGAGGCCATGATGAATTCGATGCCGCCGGCCGTTCCGCTTCAACCCGCCAATCCGCGGAAACGGCAATTGATGGAAGAAATCGAAGCGAGCCTCGATGAGCAGGAACGCTGGCGCAAATTCAACGCCGCCTACCACGAAGACGACCTCAAGTTCATGCGATTTTTGATTTCGCCGGGCAAGCAGGTGCTGGAGTTGGGCTGCGGCACCGGCGATTTGCTGGCCGCGCTTGAGCCAGCTTACGGCGTCGGCATCGATTTTGGCGCCAAGACCTTGGGCAGGGCGAAAGAGCGTCATCCCGGTCTCGATTTTGTGCTCGGCGACGTCGAGGATCCGGCGACGCTGGCCGCGATCGAAGGACCGTTCGACTACATCGTGATCGCCGATACCATCGGCATGTTCGAGGACATCGACGGCACGCTCGCGCTGGTGCATCATCTGTGCGCGCCATCGACGCGCATCATCATCTCCTATTATTCGCATCTGTGGGAGCCGGTCCTGAAACTCGCCGAGGCGCTGGGGTTGCGGCGCAAGCAGCCCAAGATCAATTACATCGCCACCACCGACTTCCTCAATCTGATGGACCTCGCCGATTTCGAGGTGATCAGCGGCGAGCAGCGGCAATTGCTGCCGCAGCGCTGGCTGGGCTTGGGCCCTTTCATCAACCGTTTCATCGCGCCATTGCCGGGGATCAGAAAGCTGTGCCTGCGCACCTATCTGGTCGGCCGCCCGGTCCGGCAATTTCCCGACCGCAAATTCTCGGTCAGCATCGTCATTCCCTGCCGTAACGAGCGCGGCAATATCGAGAGCGCCATCCGGCGGATGCCGAAATTTGCCGCCGGTCAGGAAATCCTGTTCGTCGAGGGAAACTCCAGCGACGGCACTTTTGAGGAATGCGAGCGTGTCCGCGGCGCCTACCAGGACCAATGGGACATCAAGGTCTTGAAGCAGGACGGCAAGGGCAAGGGCGATGCCGTCCGCAGAGGCTTTGCCGCGGCAACCGGTGACGTCCTGATGATTCTCGATGCCGATCTGACGATGCCGCCGGAGGCGCTGCCGAAATATCATGGGGTGATCGAGAGCGGGAAAGCGGAGTTCGTCAACGGCACGCGGCTCGTCTATCCCATGGAGAACGAGGCGATGCGTCCGCTCAATTTCATCGCTAACCGCTGCTTTGCCTATCTGTTCAGCTATCTCGTCAATACCCGGCTGACCGATACGTTGTGCGGTACCAAGGTTTTGCTGCGCAAGGACTATGAAGTTCTGGCGCGGGAGCGCGGCTATTTCGGCAATTTCGATCCATTCGGCGATTTCGACCTGATCTTCGGCGCCGCCAAACAGAACCTCAAGATCATCGAGACGCCGATCCACTACAAGGCGCGGACATTCGGCGAGACCCAGATCTCTCGGTTTCGCGACGGCTGGCTGCTATTGAAGATGGTCTGGTTCGCCTATCGTAAGTTGAAGGCGATTTGAGGAATGACGACGCTTACCTCGGAGGTAATCGCGCCGATAACTGAAAGCTGAAATCGTCGCTGCGGTGGAATTCGAACAAAGGTCCTCCGCTATGCATCAGATCGTTTCAGCGCCGGTCGACACATCGCGGCGCTGGTGGGTGCTTGCGATCGTGGTCGCGGCGCAGTTCATGTTTGGCGTCGATGCCTTCATCGTCAATGTCGCGATCCCGACGATTGCGGTCGAATTGCATGCGAGCCCGGCGCAGATCGAATCCGTGATCGCGATCTATCTGATCGCGTACGCGACGCTGGTCGTCAGCGGGGGCCGGCTCGGCGACATCTACGGCACCAAGCGCGTCTTCATCGCCGGCGTGCTGGGTTTCTCCGCGGCGTCGCTATGGTGCGGACTGGCGCAATCCGGCCCGGAATTGATCGCGGCGCGGCTCGCGCAAGGCGCGACCGCGGCGCTGATGGTGCCGCAAGTGCTCGCCACATTGCATTTGCTGTTCGCCGACGACCAGCGTGGCCGCGCCTTCGGCATCTACGGCATCGTGCTGGGCCTCGCCGGCGCGGCCGGCTTTGCGCTCGGCGGCATACTGGTGACGCTCGACCTCGCCGGGCTCGGCTGGCGCGTCGTGTTCTTCGTCAACGTGCCGTTCGGTCTCTTCATTGTCGCAGCCGCCATGCGGATCATGCCGTCGGTGCCGCGCCGGCCCGGCACGCGGCTCGATATTCCAGGCGCGATCACGCTGTTTATCGGCCTGTTGTGCCTGATCGGGCCGCTGTTGTTCGGCCACGACGTACACTGGGCGCCCTGGGTGTGGCTGGTGATGGCGTCCGGCGTCGCCGTCGTCGCGGCGTTCCTGCGGCTCGAGCGCGCGGTGGCGCGCCGCGGCGGCATGCCGTTGATCGACCTTGCGCTGCTGACCGATGCGGCCTTCATGCGGGGCCTCTGCGCCGCATTTTCCTTCTTCTGCGCCAATTTGTCGTTCTATCTGGTCATGACCATGTTCATGCAGCGCGGCTTGCAGATTCCGCCGCTCGACGCGGGCCTGGTGTTCGTGCCGTTGGCGCTGTCCTTTGTCGTTGCCTCGCGGCATAGCGGCGCGCGGGCAAGGCATCGCGGCACGCTGGTGCTGATCGAGGGTTGCGCCCTGCAAATCGTGGGCCTTGCGGCGTTGGTGCTGACGATTGCGGTCCTCAAGGCGCCTTCCGCGTGGTTGCTGGCGCTGGTGCTGACCATCTTCGGATACGGCCAGGGGCTTGTGATGGCGCCGTTGTCCAGCGCGGTGCTTTCGACCGTAAGACCTGCCAGCGCAGGGTCCGGCTCGGGGATGTACGGCACTACGGCGCAGATCGCCAACGCCACCGGCGTGGCTGTCATCGGCGCGGTATTTTTTGCGATCGAAATCAACGCGTTCTGCGCAGTCAGCAATGTTTGCATCGTCAGCGCTGTTTGCGTTGTCAATTGTTGCTGCCGTCGCATTTCTGTCGTGGATGCGCCGCGCGGCTGCCTGATGCCGTTAACGACTTAATTCTGGGGATCGACAGCACACGGCCCTTTTATTTTGCAGTGCAGCAACTATCTGCTCTTGGTGGAGTTGGAGAATCAATCACCAAGGAGCCACCTGTTGTCCCTTGCCAAGAATGTCGAGTTTCTGAGACGCCTGACAAAGCTGAACGGCGTAGTCGCGCATGGGATAGGTGCGCGACATCGCGTCCGCAGCCCGCTCGTCGAAACAACCGCATTTGGTACCAATCCCGGCGCGCTCCGGATGTTCTCCTTCGTACCCGGCAGTGTGCTGCACCGGCCTGCGCTGGTCGTCGTGCTGCACGGCTGTGGACAGACCGCCGCCGGTTACGATCTCGGCGCCGGCTGGTCGACGATGGCGAAGCGCTACGGCTTTGCCTTGCTGATGCCGGAGCAGCAGCCGTCGAACAACGCTGCCGGCTGTTTCAACTGGTTCAATCCGGAAGACGCCGCGCGCGATCACGGCGAAGCCTGCTCGATCCGGCAGATGATCGCGCGAATGGCCGCCGACCATGGCATCAACCGGCGCCGCGTCTATGTCACCGGGCTGTCCGCGGGCGGCGCGATGACCTCGGTAATGCTCGCAACCTATCCGGAAGTGTTCGCGGCCGGTGCCGTGATCGCCGGCCTGCCGTTCGGCGTGGCCGACAACATGCGCGAAGCAATGCGCGGCATGATGCAGTCGGCCCCGCGTGAGGCGACGGAATTGGGCAATGCGGTGCGCAACGCTTCGAAGCATAAAGGCCCGTGGCCGAAAGTTTCGGTATGGCACGGCAGCGCCGATCGCACGGTCAACCCCGGCAACGCCAACGAGATCGTGAAACAATGGCTTGACGTGCATCATTTGCCGCCCACGCCGATGTCGGAAGGCACGGTCGACGGCTATCCCCGGCAAATCTGGTGGAACGCGGACGGCGAAACCGTCGTCGAATCCTACACCATCACCGATATGGCGCACGGCACGCCGCTGGGTGCGGCCGATAACGGCCAGCGCATCGGCACTGAGGGCGCGTTCCTGATTGAGGCCGGGATTTCCTCATCCTATCACATCGCACATTTCTTCGGCCTGACGCAGCGCGTTCAGCCGCCGCAACCCGCTTCCCCGAGCGCCAAACTGATTCCTCAGGTTTCTCCTGTGGCAGCACCCATGCCGGATCTCGCAAAGGTGCTGTGGCCACTGACGACGCTCGATCACCACCCCGAGGCACCGTCAAAGCCGCAGCCGCAACCAAAGAAGGCCGCGCGTCCCAAACCGCGCCGCGCTATCGATGTCGGCGCCGTCATCACGCGCGCGCTGACCGCCGCAGGCCTGATGAAATAAGCGCCCTGCGGATCGGTGAGCGCCAATCGTCGAAGCTACATCTCACCGGTGAGGAACGGGTTGGTCATTCGCTCCTGGCCGATGCTCGACCCGGCGCCATGGCCGCAGATGAAGCCAACGTCGTCGCCGAGCGGCAACAGTTTGTCCTTGATCGACTTGATCAAGGTGGCGTGGCTGCCGCCGGGCAAATCGGTGCGCCCGACCGAGCCGTTGAACAAGACGTCGCCGACATGGGCGAAGCGCAATTCCTTGTTGAAGAACACCACGCTGCCCGGCGAATGGCCGGGGCAATGCAGGATGTCGAAGGTCAGTTCGCCGATTCCGACCTGATCGCCTTCCGCAAGCCAGCGATCGGGCGTGAAATCGCGCACGCCGGTGATCCCGAACCGGGCGCCGCTTGCCACAACATTGTCGAGCAGGTGTTTGTCGGCGAGATGCGGGCCCTCGATCGGTACTTTCAGCGCGTCGCGCAATTCCGCGGCGCCGCCGACATGGTCGATATGGCCGTGCGTGAGCCAGATCTTCTCGACGGCAACGCCGGTCTGCTTGATGGCGGCCTGAAATCTTCGGCACATCGCCGCCGGGGTCGATCACCACGGCCTTCTTGCTCGGCTCGTGCCAGAGAATGGTGCAGTTCTGCTCGAACAGCGTCACCGGCACGATGATCGCGCCGGCTTTCGCCTTGGTCTCGGCTTCTTGGGTCATACAAGATCAATCCGTGTTTTCTTGAATGTGGCGTGCGGCCGATCCAGATCAAGGCTTGGCCGGGTCCTCGTCCTCCCCTTCTCCGCCGCGTGCGCCGCGTTGCATTTTCAGCGCGAGCACTTTGCGCGCCCATTGCCGCTTCGGTTGTACCGGAACACCGGCCCAGGCGCATTGCGCCGGTAGCCTTCATCGATAGCCCGGTCACCCGCCTTTCCCAAGCCGAACCCGCCCCGCCATATGAAAGATGCATGGGGCCAAGCCCGGAAGATCGCGTCGACATCTGAACCTTGTCCGCGCTCTCGCGTTGCCTCGCGCAATCGGATTTGGAATGGGTCAAGATGGATCAAGGCGACAATGACTGGTGGCGGCACGGGGTTTTCTACCAGATCTATCCACGCTCGTTTCAGGATTCGAATGCGGATGGGGTCGGCGATATCCGGGGGATCATCGAGCGATTGCCCTATCTCAAGGCATTGGGAATCGACGCCGTCTGGCTGTCGCCGATCTTTGCTTCGCCGATGGCCGATTTCGGCTACGACATCTCCGATTGCACGGGCATCGACCCTTTGTTCGGCACGATGGCGGATTTCGATGCGTTGGTGAGCGCGGCGCATGAAAATGGCTTCAAGCTGATCCTCGATCTCGTGCCGAACCACACTTCAGATCAGCACCCCTGGTTCATCGAAAGCAAAAGCTCGCGCGATAATCCGAAGCGCGACTGGTATATCTGGCGCGACGGCAAGCCGGACGGCGGGCCGCCCAACAACTGGCTGTCGGAATTCGGCGGCAGCGGTTGGGAATATCACAACGCGACGGGCCAATATTATTATCACGCGTTTCTGGCCCAGCAGCCGGACCTGAACTGGCGCAATCCGGACGTGCGCGAGGCGATCTATGAGGTGATGCGGTTCTGGTTGCGCAAGGGCGTCGATGGGTTCCGCGTGGATGTGATCTGGCATCTCATCAAGGACGCCGAATTTCGCGATAACCCGCCGAACCCGAATTATCACGAGGGCCAGCCGCCGCACGAAAGGATCCTGACGCAATATTCGACCGATCGGCCAGAGGTGCATGGGATCATTGCCGAGATGCGGCGCGTGACAGAGGAATTTGGATCACGCGTCTTGATCGGAGAAATTTATCTTCCGCTGCACCGCCTCGTCGCCTATTACGGCAACGACCTTGCCGGCGCGCATATGCCGTTCAATTTCGCGCTGCTGTCGACGCTGTGGCGCGCACAGTCGATCGAAGCGATCATCGCCGATTACGAGAAGGCGCTTCCGATCGGTGCATGGCCGAACTGGGTGCTCGGCAATCACGATCGTCCCAGGGTCGCAAGCCGGATCGGGCAAGAGCAGGCGCGGGTTGCCGCGATGCTGCTATTGACCCTGCGCGGAACGCCGACGCTTTATTATGGCGATGAGATCGGCATGCATCAGGTCGCGATTGCGCCCGATCAGGTGCAAGATCCGTTCGAGAAGAACGTGCCGGGGATCGGCGTCGGCCGCGACGGCTGTCGCACGCCGATGCAATGGGACGCGACGCTGCATGCGGGCTTTTCGACCGTGACGCCGTGGCTGCCGCTCGCGGATGATTTCGTTCGCGGGAACGTCGTCAATCTCGAGGCCGACACCAAATCGATCCTTAGCCTCTATAAGGCGCTGATCGCGACCCGAAGGAAATTGCCACAGCTCGTGACCGGGGCCTATGAACCGGTCGCGGCGCAGGGCGATATCCTGCTTTATCGACGAAATGGTGCCGCAGGGTCGATCATTATTGCATTAAATCTCAGCGCTGAACCCGTTTCGGTGACCTCGAGTTCGCTCGGCTTCGGCAACGAGATTCTGCTGTCGACATTCCTGGATCGATTTGGCGAAAGCGTGCAGGGCGTCGTGGATTTGCGCGGCAACGAGGGCGTGATGATCGCTGAGCCGGCTCAAGCCGGATGACCGGTCTTGCCGGTTGCATCGGTATCGATGTCGCTGCGTTTCAAGAGATAGTCGAGGCCCCCGACGCGATACCAGCGGTATCCGTAGGCTTCCAGCAGCATGGCATGCCGGCCGCGTCCGTCGGCGCGGCTGTGATCCTCGGTCAGCAGGTTGACCAGGAGGTTGCCGGCTTCGCCGGGAAGCCCGACGGCGAATGAGACCTCGCGCGGCTGCTCGTCGAGATTGTGCACGAACAGCACCGAATTGTTGCGCCAGTCATAGCGGATAATGAGCACGGCCGGATCGCGGGTCGCGATCACCTTGAAATCGCCCCAGCCCACTTCGGGGACTTCCTTGCGCATCCGTACGATACGCTCGGTCCAGTTCAGCATCGAGTTCGGATCACGGCGCTGCTTGGCGGCGTTGACGTGTTCATAGCCGTAGGGGCCCTTGTCGATCACGGGCGCGCACGGCCTGTCGCTTTCCGTAAATCCGGCATGCGGCTCAGTCGACCATTGCATCGGCGTGCGCGCACAATTGCGTTCGGGCAGGTCGAGATCGTCGCCCATACCGATTTCGTCGCCGTAGCGGATGACCGGCGTTCCCGGCAGCGTGCACATCAGGCTGTAGGCAAGCTCGATACGCCGCCGGTCGCCGCCCAGCATCGGCGCGAGTCGGCGGCGGATGCCGCGATCATAGAGCTGCATGCTCTTGTCCGGTCCGAAAGCCTCGAACACCGCGGCGCGCTGCGCCTTGGTCAGCCGGCCGAGATCGAGTTCGTCATGGTTGCGCAGGAACAGGCCCCATTGCGCGGTCGCTGGCCGCGGCTTGGTGGCGTTGAGCGCCTTGGCAAGCGGACGGCAATCGGCGGAAGCCAGCGCATAGAACAGATGCTGGTTGACGTGGAAATTGAACATCATGTGCATGCGGTCGCCGTCGCGGCCGAAATATTCCATGTCGGTTTCCGGCAGCACATTGGCTTCAGCCAGAATGATGGCGTCGCCTTCCCGCCATTGCAGGAATTCGCGGAATGAGCGCAGCATGTCGTACTGCTCGACCGGCTTCCTGACCTTTGCGCCTTTGGTTGATATCACGAAGGGGACGGCGTCCATGCGAAAGCCGGAGACGCCGAGCTGAAGCCAAAAACCCATGATCTTGAGGATCTCGGCCTGCACCAGCGGATTTGAGGTGTTGAGGTCGGGCTGGAAATCATAGAAGCGGTGGAAATACCAGGCGCCGGCTTCCTTGTCTCGCGTCCATGTCGACGTCTGTACGCCGGGAAACACCATTCCCTTGCCGGCATTTGCCGGGCGCTTGTCGGCCCAGACATACCAGTCGCGATAGGGCGAGTCCTTTGAGCTTCGCGCGTGCTTGAACCAGGAATGCTGATCGGAGGTATGATTGACGACGAGGTCAATGATGACGCGGATGCCGCGCTGCCGGCAGCCATGCGCGAATTCGACAAAATCGCCGAGCGTGCCATAGCGCGGATCGACGCCATAATAATCCGAGATGTCGTAGCCGTCGTCCTTGCCGGGGGAAGGCTGGAACGGCATCAGCCAGATCGCGGTGATGCCAAGCCCGTGCAAATAGTCGAGGCGCCGCAACAGGCCCTTGAAATCACCGACGCCATCGCCGTTCGCATCCATATAGGTGCCGACGGACAGGCAATAGATGACGCCATTTTTGTACCAGAGGTCGTCAATCATGCAGAGGTGCTCTTATCGGTCGCGCGGAATCTTCCGAGCGGCCGGGGATAAGCGGCTGGCAGTCGGCTGGTTCCCGGGGCCCGTCGTTCAGCCGACATCAGCGGTTGGGCAACTGTTGCAAATCGGCTAGGCTTGGGCCGTGGAATCGCCCGCCCAAAAGATCAGCCTCGTGCCCGCGCCGGACCGCCGTCAGTCCGAGACGGCGCTTGCGATCGCGCGCGGCACCGCCCGGCTGCTGCGCTCGCTCGGATTTGCCTGCATCAGCGAGCTGCCCCTGCCTTCGGGACGGCGTGCCGATCTGGTGGCGCTGAATGAACGCGGCGAGATATGGATCGTCGAGATCAAATCGTCGGTCGAGGATTTGCGCGCCGATCACAAATGGGAAGACTATCGCGCCCATTGCGACCGGCTGCTTTTTGCGTTCACGCAGGATCTGCCATGCGAGATTTTCCCGAAGGAAACCGGCCTGATCGTGGCCGACGCCTATGGCGCGCATCTGTATTGCGAGGCGCCGGAGCACCGCCTGCCGGCGCCGACCCGCAAATTAATGACGGTACGGTTCGCTATCGCCGCGGCACAACGGATCAACCGGCTGGTCGATCCGCAGGGCCACGGCGAGTTTTAGCGCCAAGCGTGGCTCGCCCACCCGAGCTCACCAGTTGGAGAACGGAAGCGCGAAAGGCGAGCGCCAATAAAGCATACGACCGCGTGAGCGAGCGTAACTGAATTCGTCGCCCGGACCGCGTCGTCGCATCTTGATTCCTCCCTGAGGCTCGCCGCTCAAGAGGACCACGAAATCCGTGCCTTTACCGGTCTCGGAGCTCAACGCCTCGTCGGTGATGATAAGGGAAGAGCGCGGCGCTATCCCGGCAATACGATCCAACACGTCCTGAGGAATGACGATCCGATCGAGCGCACTCTTTGCACTAATCGGGTCCGTCGGCATCGGCTCAACGTCGCGGGCATGGTCCCCGCGCGCCCGGACCTGTGGCTCGACCGCGCCGCCGTGACGTCCGTCGTCCAACGAGACGACGGTCCATCGCACGTTGCCGTCGTCGTTGGTCCGCTCCATGGCGGTGAAGACATGCGTCCCAATCGGACGATCGGCATCCAGGATCGTGACCGGACTCTCCAGAATAGGCTCGAAGGCTTGCCGAACATAAAGCCGTTGGGTCTTGCGGCTGATCAGCACAGATACCGGCTCGCGCTCGCGCGCGACCTGGCGCGCCGCCTCGGCTGCTGCGACCCGCGCAGTCTCTGCGACGGCGGCGGCGTCACGCGCGGATGCGAGGGCGTCGAGCTTCGGTTGCAGCTCCGCCTTTGCGGCGGCCAATTGCACCTGCAAATCGACGATTCTGGCGGCCACCTGCGCCTTGCTCCGCTCAGCGTTCTCCTTTGCCTCAGCCGAGGCGGCGGACCCAAGCGCGGTTTCGGCGGCCGCTAATTGCGCCTCGGCCCTATGCGTTAGATTTTCCGCCGAACGCACCGGCACCATGGCCTGCGCGACCTCCCGGTAGGCCGTCCCGGCGGCGAGTTTCGCCCGATCCGCTTTCCTGGTCGCCTCATCCGCCTCCGCGGTACGGGTGGCGGCCAAGACGCCGGCTCCCGGCTTCGGCTGGAACAGAACCGGATGGGTGATCTCGACGGGCGCCACATCGCTTGGCGCCACGATCACCCGCATGCCAAGCCTGGTCGCGTCGAACAGCCGTTCTGCGAAGTCGAAGGGCATCCGAACGCAGCCATGGGACGCCGCATGCCCCGGCAGCACGCCGCCGTGCAGCGCGATGCCCGACCAGGTGATGCGTTGCATGTGGGGCATGTAGGCGTCGTCATAAATATTGGAGTAGTGCTCCGCTTCTTTTTGGATGACGCTAAAGATCCCGGCGGGCGTTTCGCGTCCCTTCTGACCGCTCGACACCGGTGCCCGAAGGATCCAACCCTGGGCGTCATAGACGATGACCCGCTGGCTGTGGAGCGAGACGATCGCCATGACCGGCTCGCCGGCTGTCCGCGACTCGATGGACTCGACCTGGCGTTCGCTCCTGCGGTCTGTGGCGCCCGCGTGATCTCCGGCAGCGAACAGCGCCGCCAGACCCGCAATGGCAAGATACGGGGGCCGCAGACGTGCCTGCTTGCGCTTCGCGATCACAATACGAGACCTCATGCGCGTCCCACCTGATCGGGGCCAGTCCGGCTTGCACTTCTAGTCCGGCTTGCACTTATGGAGATTCATAACCGCATTCGCTCAAACCCGCCAACCCGGAACTTCCCGAATCGATCCAGGCGTGCCGTGCCGGACGGGCAATTTGCCGACCCGCCTGTCCAGTCTCCTTTGCAAAAGGAGTTCGCTTCGCCGCCCGGCGGCGGAAGCCTTTGGCGTTCAAACGGCCTCCATGCTTCTCAAAGTTTGAGCACGGCAAAGCCTAAGCAGTAGGCAAAAGTCTATTTTTCCTTCACCTCATTTGGTGCGCGACGTTGCATTTCGCTGTCCAACAATCAACGTGACAGCGCGCACAAGTTTGACTGTTGCTATGAACTGAGATGGGATCAGGCGTACGTCAAAAATGCAGGCTCAAGCCAGGAGAGATACAATGTGCGCGGGCGACGACAAGAACTGTCCGGAATTCGAATTGCACCACCGCGAGTTCAAGCAAACGCTCGATCGGGAACGCCGGTCGTTCCTGAGGTCCAGCTTCGCCGCGGCCGGCGGCGCGGCGGCGATGACCGCGGGCGGCATTTCTCTGGTGACGCCGCAGATGGCGGCTGCCGCCGAGAAGAACCAGCCCGCAAAACGGTCCTATCACCATCTGCCCGCGAATGCCGACACCGTGCATTGGGGCTATTTCAGCAAGAAGCTGAAACCGCAGGTCGAGATCGATTCCGGCGACTTCATCACCATTGAGGCATTGACCCACCATGCCAATGACGACGCCGAGCGCATGGTGAAGGGCGATCCCGGCGCCGAAAGCGTGTTCCTGTGGACCAAGGAAAAGAAGGGCGTAAACCGGCGCGGCGCCGGCCCGATGGATGCCTCGCTGTTCGGGCGTGGCGCCGGCGAGGGCCTTGGCGTGCATATCTGCACCGGCCCGGTCTATGTGCGTGGCGCCGAGGAGGGCGACGTGATCGAGTTGCGCATTATCGACGTCGCACCCCGGCCTTGCGCCAATCCGCAATATCCCGGCAAGGCTTTCGGCAGCAACGCGGCCGCATGGTGGGGCTTCCACTATAAGGACCTGCTCACCGAACCCAAGCCGCGCGAAGTGGTCACGATCTACGAGGTCGACGCGTCAGGCGAACGCAACTGGGCGAAAGCCGTGTATAATTTCAGATGGACTCCGCAGACCGACCCCTCCGGCGTCGTGCACAAAACCATCGACTATCCTGGCGTTCCAGTCGATCACTCCACGATTACGGAGAACCACGGCATCCTGAAGAATGTGCGCATTCCGATACGACCGCATTTCGGCGTCATCGGGCTGGCGCCCAAGGAGGCCGATATCGTCGACTCGATTCCGCCGAGCTATACCGGCGGCAACATTGATAATTGGCGGATCGGCAAGGGTGCCACGATGTATTATCCGGTCGCGGTCGAAGGCGGCCTGCTGTCGGTTGGCGACTCGCACGCTTCGCAGGGGGATTCCGAGCTGTGCGGTACGGCAATCGAATGCTCGCTGAACGGCACCTTCCAGATCATCCTGCACAAGAAGGCCGATCTCGCCGGCACCGCTCTCGAAGCCCTCGACTATCCGATGCTGGAAACCAAGGACGAGTGGCTGGTGCACGGCTTCAGCTTCGCCAATTATCTCACCGAACTGGGGGACAAGGCGCAGTCGGACATCTACTCGAAATCGTCGGTTGACCTTGCCTTGCGCGATGCGTTCCGCAAGATGCGCAAGTTTCTGATGACAACCAAGAAGCTGACCGAAGATGAGGCAATCTCTCTCATCACGATTGGCGTCGACTTCGGCATCACCCAGGTGGTTGATGGAAATTGGGGCGTCCACGCCGTCATCAAGAAGGATATTTTTGCCGGTGGCGAGACCTGATCCATAACCGACGCGGCCGGTTCCGGCAGGAGCCTGGCCGCGTCGCGCTGCCAACGTTAAGCTATCGCGGTGCGCGCTTGGCCAAAATGCGCTGCAGGGTGCGGCGGTGCATGTTGAGCCGCCGCGCGGTCTCCGAGACGTTGCGGTTGCACATTTCATAGATGCGCTGGATGTGCTCCCAGCGCACGCGATCGGCCGACATCGGATTTTGCGGCGGCTCGGATTTCTCGGTGCTGGTCGCAAGCAGCGCTGCGACGACGTCGTCGGCGTCGGCGGGTTTTGAGAGATAATCCACCGCGCCCATCTTCACGGCGGTGACGGCGGTGGCGATGTTGCCATAGCCGGTCAACACGATGGCGCGCGCGTCGGGCCGCTTGCGCTTTAAAGCAGACACCACGTCAAGTCCGTTGCCGTCGCGGAGCCGCAGGTCGACCACCGCAAACGCCGGCGCCGCCTTGCCGATTTGCTCGAGACCACCCGACACCGTGTCGCAGGAGGTGACGGCAAACCCGCGGGTTTCCATGGCCCGCGCCAGCCGTTCCAGGAACGGCTTGTCGTCTTCCACGATCAGGAGCGAGCGGTCGGCGTGATCGGCGGTGGCGGTCAAGGCCGGGTTTCCTGTGACGGATATGAAACATATGGCGCGGCAAACGGGCGTTGCCAAGGCCGCCTAAAGTCGACCACCTTGATCCCATCCCGGCATCGAACGGCAACGCGCGCTCGGGGTGCTCATTCCACGTCCGCCGCGCGGGCCTCGAAACGCTCGCGCGGCCAGCCGATCTGTACCACCGCGCCGTGATCCGGGAAAATCCGGTTGGAGAAGGAGACTTTTGCGCCGGTGCGCTCGAGCAAGGTGCGGGCGATGAACACCCCGAGCCCCAGCCCGTGATGTTCGCTTGGAGCAACGTCGGTGTTGCGTCGGCGCGAGAGATAGGGTTCGCCGATCCGGTTCAAGAGGTCGGGCGGAATACCGGGTCCGTCATCGGAGATGATGATCTCGACGGTATCGTTGTTCCACCACGCATTCACCTCCACCGTGGTCCGTGCAAAATCGACGGCGTTTTCCAGGATGTTGCCGACGCCATAGAGGATCGCCGGATTGCGCCAGCCGACCGGTTCGGGGGCGCCGGCCACTGCGATGCGGACCTTGATCGCGATACCGAAGTCGCGGTGTGGCGCCACCGTCTCCTCGATCAGGGTCGACAGCTTCATGCGATCGAACGGCGCGCCGGTCGCCGACAGCTGGGTGATCTTGGCCAGGATGTCGCGGCAGCGCTGCGCCTGCTCGCGCAGGGTCTTGAGATCGCCCGCGAGCGGACCGTCCAGCACCGATTTTTCCAGCTCGCGCGAAATCAGAAAGATCGTCGAAAGCGGCGTGCCGAGCTCGTGCGCGGCGGCAGCAGCAAGGCCGTCGAGTTGGGTCAGATGCTGTTCGCGGGCCAGCACCAGTTCGGTGGCGGCGAGCGCGTCGGAAAGCTTGCGCGCCTCTTGCGTCACCTGAAACGCGTAGAGGCTGGTGACCCCGATCGCAAGCACGATCGAGAGCCAGACGCCGAGCAGATAGATCGGCGGCAATACCAGCGGCTCGTCGGCGTCCCACGGCAGCGGCAGATGGAGAAACACCAGCGCGGAGGCGCAGGCGACCGCGAGCATGCCGAGAGCGATCGTCAGCCGCACCGGCAGCACGGTCGCCGAAATCAGGACCGGCACCAGGAACAGAAACGAGAACGGGTTTTCCAGCCCGCCAGTGAAATACAACAGGCAGGCGAGTTCGACGATGTTGAGTGCCAACAGCGCCGCGGCATAGGCCGGCTCCAGCCGCTGCATGGTATTGAAGGCCATCTGCAGCGCCAGATTGAGCAGGGCAGACAGGCCGACGATGATGACGCAGGGGACGGTCGGAAGGTCGAATTCGAGACCCTGCACCACGATGAAGATGGCGGCGAGCTGGCCGAGCACGGCGAGCCAGCGCAGCCGCAGGATCGTGTCCAGACGGACATAGCGGCGTGGACGGCGAAAATCGGAGGCGGCGACGTCGGTCATTTTTCGCAATTTAGCGCCGCGAACCGCCGATCACAAACCGGCCTGACGTTGAAAGGCTTGCGCACCCTTGCGCTTGGCGCGGCAATGGCCCAATGAACGGCCCTTATGGTGCAAAATGACGCGGATCGCCTTCCATCCTCCGCGGCCGATCCGGTGGGATCGGCGGCGATCGAGGTCGCGCAGCTTTCGAAAATCTACAAGGCCACTCGCGCCGTCGACGACATCTCGTTTCGGATTAGGCAGGGCAGCATCACCGGCCTGCTCGGTGGCAACGGCGCCGGCAAGACCACGACGATCGCCATGATCATGGGGCTGGTGCTGCCGACCTCCGGACGCGTCCAGGTGCTGGGTTATCCGATGCCCGAGGGTGCTGCCGAGGTATTGGGGCGGATGAATTTCGAAAGCCCCTATGTCGATATGCCGATGCGGCTCACGGTGCGGCAGAATCTCTCGATCTTCGGCCGCCTCTATGCGGTTGCGAATCTGCGCGAGCGCATCGCGCAGCTCGCCGCCGATCTCGACCTCGATGAGTTCCTCGATCGTCCCAATGGCAAGCTCTCGGCGGGACAAAAGACGCGGGTGGCGCTGGCGAAGGCGCTGATCAATCAGCCCGAGCTCTTGCTCTTGGATGAGCCCACGGCATCGCTCGATCCCGATACCGCCGACTGGGTGCGGGAGCACCTTGAGACCTATCGCAAGACGCATGAGGCAACGATCCTCTTGGCGTCGCACAATATGTTCGAAGTCGAGCGGCTATGCGACCGCGTCATCATCATGAAGCGCGGCCGCATCGAGGACGATGACAGCCCGGATCGCATCATGGCCCGCTATAACCGCGCCACGCTGGAAGAAGTGTTTCTCGATGTCGCGCGCGGCCGCGTTCAGGAGACCGCGTCTTGAGCCAACTCGCCCTGCATCATCGGGGCATCGCGCCCCATCGCATCGGCGCGATGATCCTGCGCTACTGGTATCTGTTGATGTCGTCGTGGCCGCGGCTTCTGGAACTGTTGTACTGGCCGGCGCTGCAGGTCATCACCTGGGGCTTTCTCCAGACCTATATCGCGCAGAATGCCGGCTTCTTCGCGCGCGCCGGCGGCACGCTGATCGGCGCCGTGATCCTGTGGGACATCCTGTTCCGCGGCCAGCTCGGCTTTTCGATCTCGTTTCTCGAGGAGATGTGGGCACGCAACCTCGGCAACCTGATGATGAGTCCGTTAAAGCCGATCGAGTTTCTGCTCGCGCTGATGGCGATGAGCCTGATCCGGCTTGCGATCGGCGTCATCCCGATGACGCTGCTGGCGCTGTTTCTGTTTCACTTCAATTTCTATGGGCTCGGGCTGCCGCTGATCGCTTTCTTCTGCAACCTGATCTTCACCAGCTGGTCGGTCGGGATTTTCGTCTCTGGGCTGGTGCTGCGCAACGGTTTGGGCGCGGAGAGCATCGTCTGGACGCTGATGTTCGCGCTGATGCCGCTCGCCTGCATCTACTATCCGGTGAACGTGCTGCCGCACTGGCTGCAATATGTCGCCTGGTCGCTGCCGCCGACCTACGTGTTCGAGGGCATGAGATCGCTGTTAACAGATCATGTATTTCGGACCGACCTGATGGTCGCAGCGTTAGCCATAAACGCCGCGCTGCTGGTGGCCTCATTTGCGGCATTTCTTGCCCTTTTGCGCAGCGCCCGGCGTCACGGTACGCTGCTTGGGGGTGGCGAATAGGTCACTTTCCCGTGGATTTTCCTAACCTTCTGTTGCCGGACCCCGTTGATATGCCGATCTGCACATTGACGCGTTATTACGCATTCGGCACTATGCTGCGTCGCAAAAGAGGATTGAGCGATAATGCCAATTGGTGAGTTTGGCGGCGCACCGCCCCTGGTGGGCGAAGGCAGTCCGGCGCTGACCACGCCGATGTACTGGATGTACGAAATGGCCCACGCCTCGCTCAACCCGGCGCGGGCAGTGACGGACGCTACCAAAATCCTGTTTCAAAATCCGCTTAACCCCTGGTCGCGCACCGAGCTCGGAAAATCCATCGCCGCCGGTTGCGAATTGTTCGAGCGTACCACGCGCCGCTACGGCAAGCCGGAATGGGGCCTCGACGATACCGAGGTCAACGGCATCCGCACCCCAATCGAGATCCGCACGGTCTGGGAAAAGCCGTTCTGCCGGTTGTTGCACTTCGATCGCAAGCTGACGCGCCCGTTGCGCGGCCCGCAGCCGCGGGTGCTGATCGTGGCGCCGATGTCGGGTCATTACGCCACGCTGTTACGCGGCACCGTCGAAGCCTTTCTGCCAAACCATGAGGTCTACATCACAGACTGGGCCGACGCCCGGATGGTTCCGCTGGCGCAGGGTCGCTTCGATCTCGATGATTACATCGATTACGTCATCGAGATGCTGCACGAGCTCGGCGGCAACATGCATGTGATCGCGGTGTGCCAGCCCTCGGTGCCCGTGGTGGCGGCGGTTTCCATCATGGAGGCGAACCGCGATCCCTTCGTGCCGCTGTCGATGACCCTGATGGGCGGCCCGATCGATACCCGCCGCAATCCGACGGCGGTCAATAATCTCGCCGCCCAGCGCGGCATCGAATGGTTCCGCAGCAACGTCATCACCAAGGTGCCGTTCCCGCATCCGGGCGTGATGCGCGACGTCTATCCGGGCTTCCTGCAGCTCAACGGCTTCATCAGCATGAACCTTGACCGCCACATGGACGCTCACAAGAACCTGTTCAAGAACCTGGTGAAGGGTGACGGCGATCTGGTCGACAAGCACCGCGACTTCTATGACGAATATCTCGCGGTGATGGATCTCGCCGCCGAGTATTATCTGCAGACGGTCGATCTGGTTTTCATCAAGCACGCGCTGCCGAAGGGCGAAATGACCCATCGCGGCATGCCGGTCGACCCCTCCAAGATCACGCGCGTGGCGCTGATGACCGTGGAAGGCGAGAACGACGACATTTCCGGCCTCGGGCAAACCGAAGCGACCCATCAATTGTGCAGCCAAATCCCCGCTCACCGCCGGGTGCACTATGTGCAGAAGGGTGTCGGGCACTACGGCGTGTTCAACGGCTCACGCTTCAAATCGGAAATCGTGCCGCGTATTGCCGATTTCATGATCTCGGCGGCTAGTCCGAGGCCTTTGCCCGCGGCGGCGGCCGAATAGACGCGGCGTTCGCTGATCATTTGGCGAAACAGGCGGTTTTGGCGTCCTGATCGCCTCGAATTGGCCCACCCGATAGCCCCCTGAATTGACGGTCCGCCAAAGGAATGAATGTGGCCTCAATTCTTAGGCGGCGACCGGAACCCGATTCCAGCCAAATTTTTTGGTTCCAGGCCCTTCCTGTAGAGGCGGCGGGCAGGTCTACCCCTGTATATTGGGCAAATGATTTGTTTTTGCGCCGAACGATTTCACTGGCGGCGGATATGGCAGAATCCCGGGGAACTTCTCCTCCCCGGACTTGCAGATATGGCTACTCGCGCCCTCCTTTATCGGCGGCCTGCCGAACCTTCGACTCTTTTGGTCAGACATGGCTCGCAATTCTTCGCGATCCGGTTGCGCCGGCACCGGCGGGCGCGGCGCTACACCTTGCGCATTCATCCCACCGACCGCGAGGCCATCCTGACCATGCCGCCGCGGGGCACGCTCGGAGAGGCCAAGGAGTTCGCGCAGCTCCACGGCGGCTGGATCGCAGCCCGTCTCGGTCGCTTGCCGAAGGCCGCACCCTTCCAGACCGGCACCGTGGTGCCGCTGCGTGGCGTCGCACACCGGATCGTGCATCGCGCCGGCGAGCGCGGCACGGTGTGGACGGAAACGCGCGATAGCGGCGAAAAAATCCTCTGCGTCGCAGGCGGCGTCGGCTATATCGACCGTCGGGTCCACGATTACCTGAAGCGCGAGGCGCGCAAGGATTTGCAGAAGTCGACATTAGCCTACGCCCAGGCGCTCGGGGTCCGGGTCAAGCGGCTGTCGATCCGCGATCAGTCGAGCCGCTGGGGTTCATGTACCTCGGCGGGCTCACTGTCGTTTTCCTGGCGGCTGATCCTGGCGCCGCCCTATGTGCTCGATTACCTCGCGGCCCACGAAGTGGCGCATCTTGTCGAGATGAACCATTCGGCGCGGTTCTGGCGGGTGGTCGCGCGGGTTTGTCCCTCAGTCGAGCGCGCCAAGAGATGGCTCGATACCTACGGCAACGACCTGCATCGCTACGGCATCGAGGATTAGCGCGCAGGGTCACTAACATCTGCCAGACCAAAGGGGCGATGGCAGAGCCGTTTCGTAATGAGGCCGCCTTTTGGTCAATTTCATGGAAACGCGGTGACTCCTCGGCAAGACACGCAACGGAGAAATCGCAAGGCTGCGTCGCGGCCAACGCGCCTTCCTCTTATATCCTGAGTTGCCCCGCGCTGGATGGTTCAATAGCATGCCGCCGCCAGCGCAGGCCGGGCCAGGGTTGTGACATGAGGATCGTACCGAGGATGCCGCAGCTGCTCAAACAACGGCAGGGTGGGCGCCTGGGTTCGCGTGTCCTCATCGCGACCGTTGCATTATTGATTTTCCAGGCGCCCCACGTAACAGGCGCAGAGACGGCAGGACAGGTCGAAGAGATCAAAGGAGAGGCGTCCGCGGACGCCAACGGCGCGCGCCGCTCGCTGGACCGCGCTTCACCGCTCTATGTGGGCGACAGCGTTACGACCGGACCGGCTGCCCGGCTTACGATGCATCTGGGCAAAGATACAACGGTGCGGCTCGGTGAGCAGGCACACCTGGTGATCGATCAATTTTTGTCCGCGACCGGTGGCGAGATATCGCTACAGTCCGGTCCAATGCTGTTCGACCGTCCAGGCGATGGGCCGCGGATTCCGATGCAGATACGAAGTTCCTACGCTCTCATTGCTGTTCGCGGCACGCGTTTCTTTGCAGGTCCAAGCAACGGCGTTTTTGGCGTATTCGTCGAGCATGGCGTCGTCGATGTTTCGGGCGGGGGAGGCACGGTGACCTTGCAGGCTGGACAGGGAACCAACATTGTCAGCCCGGGTTCGGCACCGACGACGCCCGTGCTGTGGGGCAAGGAGCGCATTAGCGCCGCTTTCGCCAGCGTGCAGCAATAGTTCTTTCGATCGTTCCTGAGATTTTTCGCAACTGAAGCGTTCCGGCTGAGCGTGCCGATTTCGACGGATTGCAAGACCGCAAATGGCCGACCGTTGTTCGTCGGGCGTGCAACAATTGGACCTATAGACATGTCCAGGAAGGATGTCCTTGCCGCGCTGCCGCTTGGCGATCCGGTCAAGCTAGCCGAAATCGCTCATGCTTAGGCAGTCTGCACGGCGTCATGCTGCGCTCGCTAGCGGGGTTTTGGCATTCGCGGCCTTCTTAGCTGCGATATCGCTGATGCCAAGAGACTGGCGGATCATCCTGCGGGAGACCGCAATCGACTTTGTCCTGGGTGCCGATCGGCGGATCAGGCATTCGAAGACAACCGGAGTTCCGCTCGCAATTGTCGATATCGACCGCCGTTCGCTTGAAGCGTTGGGGCCATGGCCGTGGCCGCGCGACACGATAGCCCAGCTCGTTGAAGCCGTCGCCGACGGCAGACCGGCCGTCGTCGCAATTGACATACTGTTTGCGGAGGCCGATACGCGATCGCCTGCCGCGATTGCGCGTCAGCTCGGAAGCCTCACGAAAAATCCCGACGTCGCATCGCTGGCCGCCACGTTACCGGATGGCGACAAGCGACTTTCCGACGCGATCAGGATCGTTCCCGTCGCGCTTGGATTTGTGCTCAACTCCAGGGGATCGAATCCGGTTCCCGGAGTGCCGATTTTGGTGCGCGGCGGGTCGGAGGCGATCGAAGATGTCTGGCACATGTCTGCCGGCACGGCTCCCGTATCTCCGCTTGTCGAAGCGGTCGCGGGACTGGGAGCGCTTTCGCTGCCGGGCGACGCTGACGGTGCGATTCGGCGCGTTCCGCTGTTCGTCGGCGTAGGACAAAAATTGCGGCCCGGCCTGGCGCTGGAGGCGGTCAGACTGCTCAACCATTCGTCGAGCTATATCATCGAATCCGATGCGCAGCTTCTTGCCGTCGGCCATCAGAAAATTCCACTGCCCCGTGATGGGCTGTTGCGACTGGCGCCGGTTGATCCCAGGAGCCGCGATGCACGAACGATCTCGGCCGTAGATGTGATTGCCGATCGTGCAACACGCGCCAAGCTCGCTGGCGTTGTAGCATTTATCGGCGGTTCGGCCCCGGAACTGGGCGGACTGCGCGAAACACCGGGTGATCCGCTGGTAGCCTCGGTTCAGCTGCAAGCCGACGCGGTACAACAGATTGTCACGCAACGGGTGCCGCTAGGTGTGCCGTTTCTTCAGGAAATATTGCTAACATCGGTCTTGGGTGGCATCGGTCTGGTTGCTGCGGTGGCGCTTTCGCCGATCCTCGGTGCCTCTGTTGTCGTGATCGCGATTGCCGCGACGTGGTTTGGAGCGGTGCTGCTTTCTGTTGCTTCCGACCGCCTGTTCGATCCGCTGATACCCTCGCTTGGCGCTTTCGCCGTATTCGCAACGACGTCGGTGGGCTCCTACGCTTTTGTCGCCCAACGCGAGGCCCGGATTCGAAGCCGGTTCGAACAGCATCTCTCGCCGGCGGTCGTTCGCCGCATTGCTGAGGAACCAGGCATTCTCAAGTTGAGCGGGGAACGGCGTGAGGTCACAGCTCTCTTCACCGACATTGAAGGCTTCACCGCCATGACCCACCGTGCCGAGCCGGAGCAATTGGTCGCGGTGCTGGACGGCTATATCGAAGGCGTCACGACTATCGTCATGGCCAATGGGGGAATGGTTGACAAGATCGTCGGCGATTCCGTGCACGCCCTGTTCAATGCGCCGATCGACCTCTCCGATCATCCGCGGCGAGCCGTCGACTGCGCCATGGAAATTCGCACCTGGGCCGGGACCTATCAGTCGCGTCAGGAGGCAAAGGCCATTGGCCTTGGCCGAACCCGGATCGGCATCGAGACCGGACTTGCGATCGTCGGCGACATCGGGATCAGGTCCAAACTCGACTATACGGCCCACGGCGATGCCGTTAATTCGGCCGCGCGTCTGGAAGCAGCGAACAAGCAATTCGGCTCGACGATTTGCGTTGGGCCGGTTGCGATGTCGCGCTGCGAGGCCTCGCTTTTCCGGCCACTCGGCGTCATCGTCTTGCGCGGTCTGGACGCGCCGATTGCCGTCTTCGAACCCTGGCCTTCCGGAACGTCAACCGGCTGGCGTGATCGCTACCTCGCCGCGTATCTGGCGATGGAAGGCCAGCCGGCGGTAGCTGCCGGGATGTTTGACGCACTGGCCGCTGAATGTCCGCCGGACGAGGTACCGCGGTCGATGGCGGCGCGATTGCGGACACAGCAACCGCCGTAACTGCGGGAGACGGATCATCACCGGCGTTTAATGTTGCAGCGCGCATCTGCCCCGGTCGCGCCCCGAATTCGCGCACCAAGGTCTACTTCGCCCTGGAATGGAGGCATTCGATGCAACCGGTCCGATCCAGCCCGTCGACCAACGAAGCGTCGGAACGCGGCCTCGACGCCATGCCGCGCGAATATGGCTGCAGCAGCGCCAATGCTGCGCTTCCGCCTTGGTGCAAAAACTTACCGCCCGAACAGCCGCTCCATCAGCCAGCCGTCCAATCCCGCCGCAGCTTCCGGGCGCGCGGAGTTGCGCGTCGGCACCGCCCGGTTTGGTCCGCCGACGGGTAACGGCACCGCCGGCGCCGGAGCGCGCGCCGAAGGCGCAGAAGGTGCGGCGATCTGTGAGACGACCTGCGCCAGATTGCCGAAGGCGCTCGATCCTTGCGCGTTCGGTAGCGATGCCACCGGCACGCCCTGATGCGCCGCCTTCATGAGGCGGGTCCAGACTTCGACCGGCAGCCCGCCACCGGTCGCCTTCTTGGTCGGCGAGTTGTCGTCATTGCCGAGCCAGACGCCGGTGACGAGATTGGCGGTGTAGCCGATGAACCAGGCGTCGCGGAAATCCTGGCTGGTGCCGGTCTTGCCCGCGGCGGTCCAGCCCGGAATTTCCGCCTTGCGCGCGGTGCCGCTGATCAATGTCTCCTGCATCATGGTGTTCATCATCGCCACGCTGCGCGGCTCGATCACCTGGCTCGGCTGATCGGCCTGGCGGGCGTACAACAACTTGCCGTCAAGGGTGCGGATCCTGGTCACGACATGCGCAGAGACGCCAAACCCTCCATTGGCAAATGGCGTGTAGGCGCCGACCAGTTCGGTCAGCGACACTTCCGAGGTGCCGAGCGCGATCGAGGCATTGGCGTCGAGTTTTGAGGCGATGCCGAGCCGGTGTGCGGTGCGCACGACGTTCTTCGGCCCGACTTCCAGCCCGAGCCGCACCGCGACCGTGTTCAGAGACATTGCGAGCGCCTGCGTCAGCGTCACCGCACCGAAATATTCGTGGCCGTAATTTTCCGGCTTCCAGCCTTTGACATCGAGCGGCGCGTCCTGGCGGATCGTCTCGGGGTTAAGGCCTTGCTCGATCGCGGTCAGATAGACGAACGGCTTGAATGCCGAACCGGGCTGGCGTTTTGCCGTTACCGCGCGGTTATACTGGCTCTCGGCGTAATTGCGTCCCCCCACCATGGCGCGGACCGCGCCGTCCGGGCTCATCGCCACCAGCGCACCCTGGGTGACGTTGAACTTGACGCTTTTTGCCGCGAGCTCGTCGATCACGGCGGCTTCGGCCGTGGCTTGCAGCTTCGGATCGATCGTGGTGTCGACCACGATCGACTGGTCGATCTGGCCGACGAGATCGTCGAGCACTTCGCTGATCCAGTCTGCCACATAATTGATGGTGCCGGCGCCGGCCGGCTTCACGTTGATTGCGAGACGTCCGATCGAGGCCTTCGCCTGCGCCTCGGTGATGAATTTGGCGTCCGCCATCGCGGCCAGCACGGTCTGCGCGCGCGCTTGCGCACCCTCCGGATTGCGGTTTGGCGCCAGCCGCGACGGCGATTTGACAAGCCCCGCCAGCATCGCGGCTTCCGCGAGCGTCACGTTCCTGGCGGATTTGCCGAAATAGCGCTGCGCGGCCGCCTCCACGCCATAGGCGCCGGAGCCGAAGTAAACCCGGTTGAGGTAGAGTTCGAGGATTTCCGCCTTGGAATGCTTACGTTCCAGCCACAGCGCGAGCTCGACCTCCTGCAATTTGCGTTGCAGGGTGCGCTCCTGGGTCAGGAACAGGTTTTTCGCAAGTTGCTGGGTCAGCGTCGAGCCGCCCTGCGAGACGCCGCGATGCAGCACATTCGCGACCGCTGCGCGCAAAATGCCGACGGGATCGATGCCATAGTGCGAATAGAACCGGCGGTCTTCGATGGCAATGAAGGCGTTTGGCAGATATGGCGGCAGCTCCTTCAGCGGAACATTGGCGCCGGCCATCTCGCCGCGCTGCGCCAGCATGCTGCCGTCGAGGCCGACAATTTCGATGGTTGGCGGCCGCTTCGGGATCTCGAGCGACTGGATCGCGGGCAGATGCGCGCCGACCCAGACGACAACGCCGACCACGGCGATCGCCGCCCACAGGCCGAGCACCGCGATCCAATAGAACAGGCGCGACAGGCTGAGGCGGGACCGCGGTTTCGCGCGGCGCTTGGCTCCGCCGCGATTGCTGCGGGGCTTGCGCTCGCGCGGCGGCGGATCGTCGTCGTCCATCTCTTCCGCTTTGCGCTCATCCGCTTTGCGCCTGGAGGAGGCCTTTTTTGGCTTGTCTTCCTCGCTGGTCGGAACGCGGTCCGCAGGACTAAGGCGCAGTTCGGCGAGCGAAGCGGCAAGCCCGAATAGTGGCTCCTTGCGCCCGCCGCTCTTTTTCCGTCCCCACGCCATACGCGAAACGCCCGTTACCTTCTTAGGCGCAGGCTAGCGACCGGAGTTTAAAGGCCGGTTACGCAAAGGTTAACGCGCGATTAGGGGCTGCGGCGGGACGTGATAAAGGGTTGGGCGCAATCGAGAAGGGAGAGCCGCATGGGCCACGTCGATCCGACCAAGGAAGTATTCGCACAATTCAAGGCCAATGATCGGCCGGGTCCGATCCACATGCTCAATCTGGTCCGCTTGAGGAAGCAGGCGGCCTATCCCGACGGCCGCCAGGCGACGGGGCAGGAGGCCTATGCGGCCTACGGCCGGGAAAGCGGGCCGGTGTTTGCGCGGCTGGGCGGCAGGATCGTCTGGCAGGGCCGGTTCGAATTGATGCTGATCGGGCCCGCGGAAGAGCGCTGGGACCATTGTTTCATCGCCGAGTATCCGAGCGTCGGTGCGTTTGCCGAGATGATCCGCGATCCCGTTTACCGGGAAGCCGTGAAACACCGCCAGGCGGCGGTCGAGGATTCCCGCCTGGTCCGCCACGCCGTCCTGCCGACCGGGAAGACCTTTGGGGAAATCCCGAAATAACACCCAAAGCATCGGCGGCCCGAAGGACCGCGATTGCCATTCCGGTAAGGCGAGAGCTAACCCGCCGGGCCGGTGTCCTCGAGGATCGGGCCGAACAGTTCCCAACGCTCGCCGTTGAACTTCATCATCTGCAACTGCTTGTTGACCCGGTAGTCGTCCGGTGTGGTGTTGACCAGGATGCCAGGCAGCGACAGGTCGAGCTGGACATTCTTCAGGCTGGTGGCCTGCTTCATGATGTTCTCGCGGGTCAGATTGTCGCCGCACTGCTTGAGAACGTAAATCAGCAACTGCGTGGTCCCATAGCCATAGGAGTTGAAGCTCGAGTCCTTGTCGCCGTCGGGATAGTACTTTGCCATGAAGTCGAAATACTTCTTCATGCCGGCATCGTCCTTCCAGGTCGGATCGAGCGGATCCTTGCCGTAGCCGACGCTGATGACGCCGTTGGAGGCTTCAAGCCCCGCCGGCTTCATCACGGCGCCGACCGAGGTGGAGTTGATGTCGAGGATGTGCACGGGGTGCCAGCCGAGTTCAGCGATCTTCTTGATCGTCTGCGCCGCCTGCTTGGGCGTCGAAGCGCTGAAGAACAGGTCCGCGCCGGCGTCCTTGATCTTGAGGATCTGCGAATCGACGGTCGGGTCGGACACTTCGTAGGAGGCTTCCGCCACGATCATGGTCGCCGCCTGGTTGCCGAGACCGGCCTTGATGCCGTTCAGATAGTCTTTGCCGAGGTCGTCGTTCTGATAGAGGATTCCGATCTTGGCATTCGGATAATTCTTCATGATGTACTGGCCGTAGATGCGGCCTTCGACGAAATAGTTCGGGTTGAAGCCCATCGTCCACGGGAAATTCTTCGGGTCGGTGAACTTCGACGCGCCGGTGGCGGCGAACAGCTGCGGCACCTTCTTGGCGTTGAGGTATTTCTGGACCGCGGCGTTCGACGGCGTGCCGAGGATCTGGAACGTGAGCAGCACTTCGTCGCTCTCGACCATCTTGCGCACCTGCTCGACCGCCTTCGGCGGCGAGTAGGCGTCGTCATACTGGATCAGATTGATCTTGCGGCCGTTCACGCCGCCCTGGTCGTTGATCATCTTGATATAGGCGGCCTGAGTCTTGCCGATGGTCGCGTAGGCGGAGGCCGGGCCGCTGAACGGGTTAGTCTGGCCTATCTTGATCTCGGTATCGGTCGCGCCGGTGTCGTATTTCTTTTGCGCGTAGGCCGATGAGGCCGACAGCGCGATTGCCAGCACCACGCCGGTCGCCAGGTGAAAAATCCCGTTTCTCATGTCGTTTCCGCTCCTCATATGTGTGGATTTGCGCCGATGGTCTTGGCGCTCAAGATTCTGGTGCCGATCTCGGGGATGCCATCGTGGGTTGCGATAGTGGAGGAAGCCATTCCGCAATGCAAGATCAGGCGGGGTGGAAAGGTGAACGGAATTACGCCAAACCAAGCAGAATCAACGCGATCGCGGCTGGTAAGGCCTGCACCAGCAGGATCCTGCAGCTGACGGTCACGGCGCCGTAAATGCCGGCGACGATGACGCAG
This sequence comes from uncultured Alphaproteobacteria bacterium, assembly GCA_963769365.1. Lineage (GTDB taxonomy): Bacteria > Pseudomonadota > Alphaproteobacteria > Rhizobiales > Xanthobacteraceae > Bradyrhizobium. The sequence continues at coordinate 472,092 of CAVYLU010000006.1, forward strand.
AGCAGAAAGAATATCTTGATCTGGAATGCGAAGGTGGGATTGCCCTGGACCAGCCCCCAAGCGAGGCCTGCGGCGAGGAAGCCGTTATAGAGGCCCTGATTGGCGGCGAGCACCGCCGAATCGGTGGCCGTTTCGATGCTCTGGTGAAATGTCTTCAAGCCCAGCGGCTTGGTCCAGAGAAACATCTCGAGAACGAGAAAATAGACGTGCAGCGCGGCGACCAGCGCCACCAGCGCATTGGCGATCCAGATCATGTTGCGTTCCCCCAGTTTTCGGGTGGACGCTAGCACACGCCCGGTGAAAGCTGCGACGGTCTCCTGCTTTCCACTGAAATGGTGATGTCCGAAATCCGCGAGACAGGCTTGTCGCAATCGACGATGGTTCTCCCATGAACAAGACATACGGGACTGTAAGCGCAGACCGGCAGAAAGAGATGAGCGGCCTGGAATTTGTCCGGGGGCTCGTCGACGGGACGCTGCCTCTCAACTCGATCGCGCAGACCCTGGGCTACGACGTGAGCGAGGTGGAGAGCGGGCGCGTCGTCGTCACTGCGGAACCGGGCAACATTCATCTCAATCCGGCCGGTACGGTGCACGGCGGCTTCGCGGCCACGCTACTCGACAGCTGCATGGGACTGGCCGTCCAGTCGACCCTGGAAAGAGGCGTTGGCCAGACCACGCTCGAGTTCAAGGTTTCGCTGGTGCGGCCGATCACCCCGGAGATGGGGGTGATCAAGGCGGAAGGTATCGTATTGTCCCGGGGCCGGCGGGTTGGCACCGCCGAAGGGCGGATCACCGACGGCAAGGGGCGGTTGCTCGCTCATGGCACAACCACATGCCTGATTTTTCAGAACTGACGGTGCGGCCACCGCGCGCATGGGCGATAGTCCGATGATGGATATGGACCGCATTGCCTGCTACCGCGCGATCTCGAGCCGCGACGCCCGCTTCGACGGGCGGCTGTTCGTGGGCGTCAAAACCACCGGCATCTATTGCCGGCCGATCTGCCCGGCGCGCACCCCGAAATTCGAGAACGTTTCGTTCTTTGCTTCCGCCGCGGCGGCGCAGGAATCAGGCTTCCGGCCTTGCCTGCGCTGCCGGCCGGAAATCTCACCTGAGCTTGCGTTCTGGCGCGGCACCTCCAACACCGTGTCGCGCGCGCTGGCGTTGATCGAAGCCGGCGGGCTCGATGACGATGACGTCGAGGGACTTGCCAACCGTCTCGGCGTCGGCGCCCGGCAATTGCGGCGGCTGTTTCACCGGCATGTCGGAGCGTCTCCGGTGACTGTGGCGCAGACGCGGCGCGTGCTGCTTGCCAAGCAATTGATCCACGAGACGTCGTTGCCGATGGCCGAGGTGGCGCTGGCCGCAGGTTTCAACAGCGTCCGCCGCTTCAACGAAACCTTTCGGGAGTTGTTCGCCCGTTCGCCGGTGACGCTGCGCCGTGGCCGCGAAAAGGGAAAACGCGAGGCAGGTACGCTGTCGGTGCGTCTGGCCTATCGGCCGCCCTATGACTGGGACGCGATGCTGTCATTTCTTGCCCACCGCGCCATTCCCGGCGTCGAACTGGTTTCGCAAGACAGCTACAAGCGCAGCATTGCCTTTGGCGAAAAAAGTGGCGTGGTCACGGTCGTGCCGGCGGACAAAAACCGGGTCGACGTCACGGTCCGGTTTCCCGACATGGCGGCGCTGCCGCAGATCATCGCACGCGTTCGGCGGGTATTCGATCTTGCCGCCGATCCCGATGCGATCGGCGCGCATCTTTCGCTTGATCCGATACTGGCACCGCTGGTTGCGGCGCGGCCGGGCTTGCGCGTGCCTGGTGCCTGGGACGGCTTTGAACTCGCGGTGCGCGCGATTTTCGGCCAGCAGATCACCGTTTTGGCAGCCACAAAACTGCTCGGCAGGCTGGTGCAGCAATACGGCGCGCCGCTGCCTGCGGCGATGAGGGAAGGCGAGGGGCTCAGTCATCTCTTTCCATCGCCTGCCCGCATCGCTGGCGCCGAAATTGCAACGCTTGGCATGCCGGCGGCGCGGGCGATGGCGGTGTCTTCGCTCGCGCAGGCGATCTCCGCCGATCCCGCCATTTTCGGCCGCCGCGCAAGTCTCGAAGAGGCCATCGCCAAATTGCGGTCGCTTCCGGGGATCGGCGGATGGACCGCGCAATACATCGCCATGCGCGAGCTGCGGGAGCCCGACGCATTCCCCGCCGCCGACATCGGCTTGCTGCGCGCGATGGCAGTCGACGGAAGGCGCCCGTCGCCGGCCCAACTATTGTCGCGCGCGGAACGCTGGCGGCCGTGGCGGGCTTACGCGGCGCTGCACCTGTGGGCGGCGGGCACGCAGCCCACGGCAGGGTCCGGGAAAATCCAGAGGCGCGAACATGAGCGCGAAGCGGCCTGAAACATTCTTGCTCGATCGGCTGAAAACGCCGATCGGCACGGCGCTGCTGGTCGCCGACGTCGACGGCGTCCTGCGCGCCTTCGATTGGGAGGATCATTCCTCGCGCGTGAAAGAACTGCTGCGGCTGCAATATGGCGCGGTGATCTTGAAGGATGCGCGCGCCCCCGAAGCCACGCGGGCGGCGCTATCAGCGTATTTCAAGGGCGATCTCGCTTCTCTGAAGACGATCGAATGGCGCGTGGCCGGCACACCGTTCCAGCGCAAGGTCTGGACGAGCTTGCCGAAGATCCCTCCCGGCACGACCATGACCTATGGCGCGTTGGCGGCAAAGCTCGGCATGCCGAAAGCGGTGCGCGCGGTCGGGCATGCCAACGGCTCGAATCCGCTCAGCGTCGTCGTGCCCTGCCATCGCCTGATCGGCGCCAACGGCTCGCTGGTCAACTATGGCAGCGGGCTCGAGCGCAAGCGATGGCTGCTCGCGCATGAGGGCGTGGACGTGAAACGTCAGGTCCGTTAATCGCCAGACGAGTGACCGCGATCCCGGTAGTAGCGTCTCCATCGCAGTCAACCTGGAGACAAAGCAATGACCGACGAGGAAGTTCAGGAGTTCGTGACCCGCTTTGCGGCGGCCTGGGCGGCGCGGGACGGCAATGCGTTTCTAAAACTCTGGCATCCGGACGGGACGTTGCACACCCCGCTCGTCAACCGGCCGGTCAAAGGAAACGAGCTCGCGCGCCTGATGGAGGTGCAAACCACGGCGGCTCCGGACTTCGTCTGGCAGCTGCTCGACTGGACCTCGCGCGGCGACGTGGTGGTCATCGAATGGCAGACCACGCGCAACGTTGGCGGCGTCCGGTTCGAGTGGCGCGGCGTCGACAAATTCCGCATCCGGGACGGCAAGGTCGCCGAGGAGCGGGTCTACAGCGACACCGCACCGCTGCGCGCGTTTCGTTCCGGCGAGAAACTGGAGCCGATTACGACGCTTTGAACGGACGACGGCCCGCCTCAAGCCGCCGGCTTCTCCGCGGCCTCGTCATTGGCAAGCAGATGTATCAGCGCGCTCTTGATCGCGGCCTGCCGCGTCGGCGCGCTGATCTGCGCGCCCAACAGGTCGGTGACATAGAACACGTCGCGGGCGCGCTCGCCGAAGGTCGCGACATGGGCGGAAGCGATGTTGAGGTTGAGCTTCGAGATCGCGGTTGTCAGCTGATACAACAGGCCGGGGCGATCGAGGCCGGACACCTCGATCACGGTATAGCGGTCCGACCACTGATTGTTGATGGTTACTTCCGGCTCGACCACGAACGGCCGCATTTTGCCGCGCCCGGCGGCGCGCCGCGCCATCGCCTCGGGTAAGCGCAATTTACCTTCCAGCACGTCCTCGATCATCTCGCCAATGCGGGTAGCGCGGCGCGCCTCGTCCTCATCGCGCGCGTATTCGCGCGAGATCGCGATGGTGTCGAGCGCACGGCCATCGGTCGTCGTGTAGATCTGCGCGTCGACGATGTTGGCGCCGGCGGAGGCACAGGCGCCGGCGATGATCGACAGCAACCAGGGATGGTCGGTGGCCAGGATGGTCAGCTCGGTGACGCCGCGCATCTCGTCGAAGCCGACATTGATCGCAAGCTTGTGACCGGCCTGCTCGCTGGCGCGCAGGAAACGGGCATGGCGGATCTTGCGCGGCAGTTCGACCTTGAGCCAGTAAGCCGGATAGTGCCGCGCGATATAGGCGTTGAGCTCGGCTTCCGGCCATTCGGTGAAAGCCGCGCGGAATTCCGATTGTGCCACCGCAATGCGTTGCGCACGGTTCACTTCCGAGAAGCCGCCGGTCAGAACCGGTTCGGTTTCGTAATACATCGTGCGCAGAAGCTGCGCCTTCCAGCCGTTCCAGACGCCGGGGCCGACGCCGCGGATGTCGGCGGTGGTCAGGATCGTCAACAGCTTCATCTGCTCGACCGACTGCACCACGGCGGCGAAATTCTCGATCGTCCTGCGATCGGAGAGGTCGCGTGATTGCGCCATCATCGACATCGTCAGATGCACTTCGATCAGCCAGGCCACCAGCTCGGTGTCGGCGGCGGAAAAGCCGAGCCGCGGGCACAGCCGCCGCGCCACCTTGGCGCCCGCGATCGAGTGATCTTCGGGACGGCCCTTGGCGACGTCGTGCAGCAGCACGGCGACATAGATCACCCGGCGATGCTCGGGGCGTATCTTGCGCATCAGATCGCTGGCGAGGGTGAACTCCTCGTTGCCGCCGCGCTCGATGTCCTGCAGGAAGCCGACGCAGCGGATCAGGTGCTCGTCCACCGTGTAGTGGTGGTACATGTTGAACTGCATCATCGACACGATCCTGCCGAAGGCGCGGATGAAATGACCCAGCACGCCGGTCTCGTTCATCCGCCGCAGCACCGTCTCCGCGTCGTTCGAGGTCAGGATCTCCATGAAAAGGCGGTTGGCTTCCGGATTTTCGCGCAGTTGCGTGTTGATCAGTTTCAGCGAGCGCGTCACGTTGCGCATCGCGTCCGGATGGAAGGCGAGGTTGTTCTTTTGCGCCAGCCGGAAGATGCGGATCAGGTTGACCGGGTCGTGCTTGAGCACATCGGGCGTGGCGAGGTTGATGCGGTTGTTGTCGATGATGAAATCGTCGCTTTCGGCGACCCGCCGCCGGCTCATGCTCGGCCGCAACCGGGCCATCATGCGGCTCAGCACCGGCGCGGGCTTGGCCTGCTGATCTTCGAGCTTCGCGCACAGGATTGCGGTGAGGTCGCCGACGTCTTTGGCGACCAGGAAGTAATGCTTCATGAAACGTTCGACATCCTGCATGCCCGGATGCGAGGTATAGCCGAGCCGGATCGCGATCTCGCGCTGCATGTCGAACGACAGCCGCTCTTCGGCGCGTCCGGAAAAGAAATGAATATTGCAGCGAACCGACCACAGGAAATCGGCGCAGCGGCGGAAGGTGCGGTATTCCTGGGCGTCGAACACGCCGCGCTCCAGCAGTTCGTCGGTCTCGCGCACCCGGTAGACGTATTTCGCGATCCAGAACAGCGTGTGCAGGTCGCGCAAGCCGCCCTTGCCGTCCTTGACGTTCGGTTCGACCAGATAACGCGATTGTCCGGCACGGCGATGGCGCTCCTCGCGCTCGGCAAGCTTGGCGGTGACGAATTCGGCCGCGGTACCCTGGACGACTTCCTTGTCGAAACGGGCGACCAGTTCGTCGTAGAGCGGCCTGTCGCCGGTCAGGAACCGGGTCTCGAGCACCGCGGTGCGGATCGTCATGTCGCCGCGCGCCTGCCGGATCGATTCATCGACCGAGCGCGTGGCGTGACCGACCTTCAGCCCCATGTCCCACAGGCAATAGAGAATGACCTCCGCGACCTGCTCGCCCCAGGCGGTCTGCTTGTAGGGCAGGATGAACAACAGATCGATATCGGATTCCGGCGCCATCAGGCCGCGGCCATAGCCGCCGGTGGCGACCACCGCCATGCGTTCGGCGCCGGAGGGGATCGGCGAGCGGTAGAGATGGCGGGTCGCCGCGGAAAACAGGATGCGGATGATTTCGTCTTGCACGAAGCACAGCCGCTCGGCGCAGCGTCGCCCGTGACGATCTTTGAGCAGCACGGCCTGTGCGGTGGCCCGCGCCGCGATCAGTTCGGCCTTGAAGAGTTGCGCGACGCTGGAGCGAAAGACATCCTCGCGGCCGGAATGTTTTTCGGCGAGCGCGTCGACCGCCGCCGCAATTCGCGCGCTGTCGAAACGTTCGTCGCCTTCGGGGCGGGCCTCTTCCACGACGCTGTCCATGACGTAAACCGATAAAGGAGGTGGCCTGCGCTGTCACGGGACATTCTGGGTCCGCGGTGAATCCATGCTGGATTCATGGCGTTTTGAGCAAGCCTGTTCTCGTCGTGCCCGGTTTGCCGCAGCTATTTTCTGGTTGACGTGATCTATTACCTCATTGAGAAAACACAAGGTTTTTTAGGGAGGGACGGACATGAATGCCATTTCACGGCGCGCCGCGGCCGGGGCGATCGCAGCTTCGATGCTTCTGCCCGGCACAGCATTTGCCGCCGACGCGCTCAAGGAAATTCACATCGACTGGGCGACCTACAATCCGGTGTCGATGGTGCTGAAGCAGAGGGGACTATTGGAGAAGGAATTCGCCAAGGACGGCATCAGCGTCGTCTGGGTGCAATCGGCCGGTTCCAACAAGGCGCTCGAGTTCCTCAACGCCGGCTCGATCGATTTCGGTTCGACCGCTGGCTCGGCGGCGCTGGTCGCGAAAATCAACGGCAACCCGATCAAGTCGATCTATGTCTATTCGCGGCCCGAGTGGACCGCGCTGGTCACGACCAGGGACTCCAAGATCGCAACGGTGGCCGATCTCAGGGGTAAGCGCGTCGCGGTGACGCGCGGCACCGATCCGCATATCTTCCTGGTGCGCGCGCTGCTCGGCGCCGGCTTGAGCGAGAAGGACATCACGCCGGTGCTGTTGCAGCATGCCGACGGCAAGACCGCGTTGATCCGCGGCGACGTCGACGCCTGGGCGGGGCTTGATCCGATGATGGCGCAGGCGGAAATCGAGGACGGCGCAAAGCTGTTCTACCGAAAGGCGGATGCCAACACCTGGGGCATCCTCAATGTGCGCGAGCAGTTCTTGAAGGACTATCCGGATATCGTCCGCCGCGTGCTCGCGGTGTACGAAGATGCCCGCAAATACTCACTCGCGAATTACGACGAGTTGAAGAAAACCTTCATCGCGGTGACAAAACTGCCGGACAATGTGGTCGACAAGCAGCTCAAGGAGCGCACCGAGTTGACCCACAGCCGGATCGGCGCGCCGCAGCGCGAGTCCATTCTTGCCGCCGGTTTGGCGCTGCAACAGGCCGGCGTCATCGATGCCAAGACTGACGTCAAGGCCGCGCTGGATTCGCTGATCGACGATCAGGTTCCGCTGCCGACGAATTGAAGACTGCGTCTTTCTTCCCCTCTCCCCTTGTGGGAGAGGGTGGCTGAGATGCGAAGCATCGAAGACGGGTGAGGGGTCTGTCTCCGCGGTGAAAGACTTCTCATCCGGCGCGGACCAAGTCCGCGCCCCCTTCTCCCACAGGGGGAGAAGGGAGGACGGCCGTGGAGAGTTTACCTCGTCCCATTCGCCACCTTGCAATCCCGCCCGAGAAGCGTTCTTGCTATGGCCATGACCGTCGAACTGCCGGCACTTGAACAGGCCGATGCGATTGCGCCACGCGGCGCGCCCGCCGCGCGGTTGCGCCGCTATGCCCGCCCGGCGCTCGGCCTGCTGCTGCCGGCGGGGCTCGCGCTGATCTGGGAGCTCATCGTCTGGGAGGGCTGGTCCAGCGGCCGGCTGGTGCCGCCGCCGACACGCATATTTGCGACCATTGTCGAGCTTGCGCGCAGCGGTGAGCTGATGCGCCACATCCTGGCGACGTTGACGCGGGTTGCCGCGGGCTTCGGTCTCGGCGTGCTATCCGGCACGCTGCTCGGCGCCATTTCGGGGTACTGGGGCCTGGCGCGGCGGCTGCTCGATCCGACCGTGCAGGCGCTGCGCGCGATCCCGTCGATTGCCTGGGTGCCGCTGTTCATCCTGTGGCTCGGCATTTTCGAAATCTCGAAGGTCGCGCTGATCGCGGTCGGGGTGTTCTTCCCGGTCTATCTCGGCGTGATGGGCGCGATCCTGTCGGTCGATCGCAAGATCGTCGAGGTCGGCCGCACCTTTCGCCTCTCCGGGCCCGCCATGATCCGGCGCATCCTGTTGCCCGCGGTATTGCCGGCCTATGTGGTGGCGCTGCGGGTCGGTCTCGGATTGGGCTGGATGTTCGTGGTCGCCGCCGAATTCATGGGCGCATCCGAAGGCCTCGGTTACCTCCTGATCGACGGCCAGCAGCTCGGCAAGCCGGCGCAGATCCTGGCCGCGATCGTGATCTTCGCCATCCTCGGCAAGACCACCGACTGGCTGATCGAGATCGCCAGCGCGCCATTGCTGCGCTGGCAGGACGCGTTCGGCCGGCAAAGCGGAGCGAGTTGATGTTGGTGCTCGATCGCCTGGGAAAAATCTATCCCAACGGCGTGAACGCGCTGGCGCGTTTTTCGGCCGAGATCGGGCTTGGCGAAATCGCAGCCATCATCGGCGGCTCCGGCTGCGGCAAGTCGACGTTGTTGCGCGCCATCGCCGGCCTCGACCGCGCCACCTCGGGCACGGTGACCCTTGACGAGATCGCGATCTCGGCGCCGCACGCCAAGATCGGCATCATTTTCCAGGAGCCGCGGCTATTGCCCTGGCTCAGCGTCGCCGACAATATCGGCTTCGGCCTGTCGGATCTTCCGGCGAGCATCCGCCGCGAGAAGGTCGCGCGGGCGCTTAGCCGGGTCGGACTTGCCGACAAGGCCAACGCCTGGCCGCGCGAATTGTCGGGCGGACAGGCGCAGCGGGTCGCGATCGCGCGTGCGCTGGTGCCGCAGCCGGAAGTGCTGCTCTTGGATGAGCCGTTTTCCGCGCTCGACGCCTTTACGCGGCGCGATTTGCAGGACCATCTCCTGGACCTATGGGCCGATACGCGGCCGACGCTCGTGATGGTGACGCATGACGTCGATGAGGCCGTGGTGCTGGCCGATCGCGTGCTGGTGATGCGGCCGCGGCCGGGGCGGCTGTTCGAGGAGATCACGATCAATCTGGCGCGGCCGCGCGACCGCAATTCGCCGCACTTCGACAATTTCAAGCGCCTCGTGCTGACGGCGCTCGACCGTTCGCTCGACCGCAGCGTGCCGGACCGGAACGCAAAATCGACCGCCGGTGAAGCGATGTGGTGGTGACACGGGAGCGATTCCGCATTAAATCCGGCGACACAAGAATATCCGGGAGAAAAAAATGGACGCCGCCGAACTCCGCGCTACACAGGCCCCGATCAAGGAACGCTACAAGTCCGATCCTGCGGCCGCCATCATCACGCTAAAGGCCAAGGGCTCGATCGACAACGACGGCATCGCCTGCAAGGTCGAGACCGGCCGTGCGCTGGCGGTGGCGGGCCTGCATCCCGCGACGGGCGGCTCGGGGCTTGAATTGTGCTCCGGCGACATGCTGCTGGAAGCCCTGGTCGCCTGCGCCGGCGTGACCTTGAAGTCGGTGGCCACCGCCGTCGAAGTGCCGCTGAAGACCGGCAATGTGATCGCCGAAGGCGACCTCGATTTCCGCGGCACGCTTGGCGTCGACAAGGAAGCGCCGGTCGGCTTTGCGGAAGTTCGCCTGCGTTTCGATGTCGAAACCGAGGCGCCGCAGGACAAGCTCGATCTGCTGCTAAAACTCACCGAGCGCTATTGCGTGGTCTATCAGACCATCAAGAACGGGCCGAAAGTCTCGGTGAGCATGCGGAGAGTGTAGGGCATTGTCATGCCCCGCCAACGGGTCGGCCGAATGGCCGCCCGATGGCAGGCTCCAGCGGGGCATCCAGTAAACGCAGATTTTAGCGATTCGTTTAGCGGCGGTGATTGCTGGAACATCCGCTTTCGCGGATGATGACCACCTCGAATGCCCCCCGAACTCATCTTCATCCTGACGCTCGGCCTGCGCATGGCGATCACGGCGGCGTTCGTGGTGACGGCGTCCGTCATCGCCGAGCGTTCCGGTCCGGTAATCGGTGCGCTGGTCGCGACCTTGCCGATCTCGGCCGGCCCTTCCTACATCTTCCTCGCGCTCGACCATGATGCGGCATTCATCGCGCAAGGCGCGCTGGCGAGCCTGCCGATCAATGCCGCAACGATGTTCTTGGGCTTGACCTATGTCGTGCTGGCGCAGCGCTATAGCGCGCTGATCAGTTGTGGCGCCGCGGTGGCGGTATGGATTGCGCTCGCCCTGATGGCGCGGACGGTGCAGTGGTCGCTCGCGGGTGGCCTGATCGTCAACGTGATGGCGATCGCGATCTGCCTGCCGCTGTTGCAGCGTTTCCGTCATGTGAAGATGCCGCTGATCACGCGGCGCTGGTACGACGTCCCGCTGCGGGCGTCGCTGGTCGCAACGCTGGTGGCCACCGTCGTCACGCTGTCGACATGGCTCGGCCCGGTGATGAGCGGCATCCTCGCGCTGTTTCCGGTGGTGTTCACCTCGATGATGCTGATCCTGCATCCGCGCATCGGCGGCCCGCCGACCGCAGCCGTGATCGCCAATAGCGGCTGGGGCCTGATCGGATTTGGCCTCGCGGTCGCGGTGCTGCATGTGGCAACGCTCCACCTCGGCTCCGCCATCGGGCTAAGTCTCGCGTTTGCGACCGGTATCGGCTGGAATCTTGCTTTGTGGTGGAACGGGCGGCGAAGGGCGGCGCCGGTGACGTAGGCCGCCGTCATTCCGGGATGGTGCGTTAGCACAGACCTCAGGTGCGCAATTGCGCATCGGGGAATCTCGAGATTCTCCGATGTGCAATTGCACATCGTAGTTCGATGCTAGCGCATCGCCCCGGAATGACCACTACGAAGTTTTCGGCAATTTCGCCTTCAGCGCATAAAGCGCCTCCAGCGCATCGCGCGGCGACATCTCGTCCGGATGCAGCGCCTTGACGGCTTCGATCAATTGCTCCGCCGCGCTCGGTGGTGCGGGCTCGGCGCTGGCGCGCGAGGGTACCGCGAACAGGGGCAGGTCGTCGGCTAGCGCACGGGCGGTCTGGCCGCGGTCCTGTGCCTCGAGTTTTGCCAGCACCGCCTTCGCCCGTGCGATCACCGGCGGCGGGAGTCCGGCGAGTTTTGCCACCTGGATGCCGTAGGACCGGTCGGCCGAGCCCGGCAGCACCTCGTGCAGGAACACCACGTCGCCCTGCCATTCCTTGACCCGCACGGTGGCATTGAACATCCGTGACAGTTTTGCCGAGAGTGCGGTCAGCTCATGGTAATGCGTGGCAAACAGCGTGCGGCAGCGGTTGCTCTCATGCAGGTGTTCGATCGCGGCCCAGGCGATCGACAGCCCGTCGAAGGTCGCGGTGCCGCGACCGATCTCGTCGAGGATCACCAGCGAGCGTTCGCTGGCCTGGTTGAGGATCACGGCGGTCTCCACCATCTCCACCATGAAGGTGGAGCGGCCGCGCGCCAGATCGTCGGCGGCGCCGACCCGGGAGAACAGCCGGTCGACGATGCCGATCCGCGCCCGCGACGCGGGCACAAAGCTGCCCATTTGGGCCATGAGCGCGATCAGCGCATTCTGGCGCAGGAAGGTCGATTTGCCCGCCATGTTCGGCCCGGTGATCAGCCAGAGCTGGCCGGACCTCTCGCCCGGCCCCGGCGAGAGGTCGCAGGCATTGGCGATAAAAGGCTGGCCGTCGCGCTTCAGCGCCTGTTCGACCACTGCATGCCGGCCGCCCTCGATGGCAAAATTCAGGGAGGCGTCGACCTCGGGTCGCACGTAATTGTCGTCGACCGCAAGTTTTGCCAGCGCGGTTGCGACATCGAGCCGCGCAAAGGCATGCGCCGCGGCGCGCAAATCGTCGCTGGCGGCGGTGGCAAGCGCGCACAGCCGCTCGAAGATCTCGAGCTCGAGCCCGAGCGCGCGATCGCCTGCATTGGCAATCTTGGCTTCGGTCTCGCCGAGCTCGGCAGTCGTGAAGCGGATTTGTCCGGCCAGCGTCTGGCGATGGATGAAGGTCGCATTCAAGGGCGGCGCCATCAATTTGTCGCCGTGCTGCGCGGTCACCTCGACGAAATAGCCGAGCACATTGTTGTGCCGGATTTTCAGGCCTTTTATACCCGTGTCGTCGGCGTAGCGCGCCTGCATCGCCGCGACGACGAGGCGCGAGGCATCGCGCAGATTGCGCGCCTCGTCCAGCGCGGCCTGATAGTTTTCGCGAACGAAGCCGCCGTCGCGCTTGATCAGGGGCAATTGCTCCGAAAGCGCGCGCGCGAATTCGCGCGCCAATTCGCGGGAAGGCTTGCGCAATGCCTCCATCACATCGGCGATGTCCTGCGGCGGTTGGTCGAGCCCGGAAAGCCGGGCCAGCGCCTGGTCGGCGGCGATGATGCCGTCGCGCAGCCCTGCGAGATCGCGCGGGCCGCCGCGCCCGACGGACAGGCGCGCCAACGCCCGCGACATATCGGGCGCGCCGCGCAGGATGCTACGGATATCCTCGCGCGCCGCGCTATCGGCGACGAAAGCACTGACGGCATCGAGCCGCCGCGCGATCTGCCCGGCGTCGGTCAGCGGCGCCGCCAGCCTCTGCGCAAGCAGCCGCGATCCGGCCGGCGTCACCGTGCAATCGATGGCGTCCAATAGCGATCCGCGCCGCTCGCCGGCAAGCGTTCGCGTCAATTCGAGATTGGCGCGGGTCGCAGGATCAATCGCCATGGCGGTGCCCGAGGCTTCGTGCGTGGGCGGCGACAGTGGCGGACGTTTTCCGACCTGCGTGCGGTCGATATAGGTGACGGCGGCCGCAGCAGCCGTTGCTTCCAGCCGTGACATCGCCGAAAGCCCATCCATGGTCGCGACCGCGAAATAGTCGCACAGCCGCCGCTCGGCGGTCGCGCCATCGAAGAAATCGCGGGTCAGCGGCGTCACCGCCGGCAATTCGCGCAACAGCGGACCGAGCTCGGCATCGCCAGAGAGTGCGTCGACGACGATGGCCTCATTGGGATTGACGCGCGCAAGCGTTGCCGATAGTTCGCCCGCGGCGCACTCCGTGACCATGAATTCCGACGTTGAAATATCGATCCAGGCGAGACCGATGCGATCGCCGCCGGACGAGCCGCGGGCGCGCGCGATTGCGAGCAGATAATTGTTGGTCCGCGCATCAAGCAGCGTGTCCTCGGTGAGCGTGCCGGGGGTCACCAGCCGCACTACGCCGCGTCGCACCACGCTCTTGTTGCCGCGGGCGCGGGCGGCTGCCGGGTCTTCCATCTGCTCGCAGACCGCAACTCTGTGGCCAGCTTCGATCAGGCGGTGCAGATAGTCGTCGGAGCGCTCGACCGGCACGCCGCACATCGGGATATCCATGCCCTGGTGCTTGCCGCGCCTGGTCAACATGATGCCCAGCGCCTTCGAGGCGATTTCGGCGTCCTCGAAGAACAGCTCGTAAAAATCGCCCATCCGGTAGAACAACAATAGCCCGGGATGGGCGGCCTTGATCTCGAGATATTGTTCCATCATCGGCGTGACGCGCGTGGACTCCGCGCTCGGCGTGGCGTCTGGTGGCGGGGGAAATGATTGCTGGACCGTCATGGGCGCGCGCAACCTACAAAATTTCGCCGCCCGGTCCTACCGCTTTGCCATCGCCCTGCGTGTTTTCCACGCCCGGTGAGCCATCCTTGCATATCCGTCCCCGCCAGCGTGCAAAAGCGTCAATTGACCTGCCGGAAGGCCGCTCCTAAAACTCGTCATCAATTCCGCACTCGATGCCAAAGCGCGGCATTCCAGGGAGAGAGCCATGGGTGATGTATTTGTCTGTGATGCCGTCAGAACCCCGATCGGCCGCTTTGGAGGCTCGCTCGCTAAAGTGCGCGCCGACGATCTCGCCGCGGCCCCGATCAAGGCGCTGATGGCAAAACATCCCAAGCTCGACTGGTCGGCGGTAGATGAGGTCTTTTTCGGCTGCGCCAACCAGGCCGGCGAGGACAACCGCAACGTGGCGCGGATGGCGCTTTTGCTGGCGGGCCTGCCGGATTCGGTTCCCGGCCAGACGCTGAACCGCCTCTGCGCTTCGGGGCTCGACGCGGTCGGCGCGGCGGGCCGCGCGATCCGCTCCGGCGAGATCGATCTTGCGATCGCCGGCGGCGTCGAATCGATGACACGGGCGCCGTTCGTGATGGGCAAGGCCCCCGAAGCATTTTCGCGTTCCGCCGAGATCTTCGACACCACCATCGGCTGGCGCTTCATCAATCCCCTGATGAAGGCGCAATATGGCGTCGACGCCATGCCCGAGACCGGCGAGAACGTCGCGGAAGAATTTCAGGTTTCGCGCGCCGACCAGGATGCGTTCGCGATCCGCTCGCAGCAGCGCGCGGGAGCCGCGATCGCGTCGGGCTATTTCGCGGAAGAAATCATTGCGGTATCGGCGCCCGGCGGCAAGGCCGGTCCCATCACCGTGGACAAGGACGAGCATCCGCGCCCCGAAACCACCCTCGAGGGTCTCGCAAAATTAAAGCCGATCGTGCGCAATCCCGGCACGGTGACGGCCGGCAACGCCTCCGGCGTCAATGATGGCGCGGCCGCGATGATTCTGGCCTCCGAGGCGGCGGTGAAGAAGCACGGCTTGACGCCGCGGGCGCGCATTTTGGGCCTCGCCTCGGCCGCGGTGCCGCCGCGCATCATGGGCATCGGCCCGGTGCCGGCCACCCGCAAGCTGATGGAGCGGCTCGGCCTGAAAATCAGCGATTTCGATTTGATCGAGCTCAATGAAGCCTTTGCTTCCCAGGGGATCGCCTGCCTTCGGCAGCTGGGCGTCAAGGACGATGCCGATTTCGTCAACCCGCATGGCGGCGCGATCGCGCTCGGCCATCCCTTGGGCATGAGCGGCGCACGTCTGGCGCTGACGGCGGTGCACGGCATGGAGAAGCGCGGGGGCAAGCGCGCCCTTGCCACCATGTGCGTCGGCGTCGGCCAGGGTGTTGCGATGGCGATCGAGAGGCTGAACTGACGGCAACGTCATTGCGAGGAGCGCAAGCGACGAAGCAATCCAGTCCGTCATTCCGGGATGGTCCGAAGGACCAGATCCGGAATCTCGAGATTCCGGGCTCGATGCTTTTCGCATCGCCCCGGAATGACGGAGCGCTCGCAATGACGGGGAGGATGTGACCATGACCCTCAGTTATCCCACCGCCAGCAATGCGGCGCATCCGGCGCCGCTTTCGCCGGCCTACAAAAGCTCGATCAAGCGGGCGCCGCAAAAGCCGCTGATCGCGATGCGTCATACGCTGTCGGAACTGACCGGCCCGGTCTACGGCCACGAGACCGTGCGCGAGAACGATCACGACCTCACCACCCAGCACAAGGGTGAGCCGCTCGGCGAGCGCATCATCGTGCACGGCCATGTGCTGGACGAAGACGGCCGCGGCGTGCCGAACACGCTCGTCGAAATCTGGCAGGCCAATGCCTGCGGCCGCTATATCCACGTCCGCGACCAGCATCCGGCGCCGCTCGATCCGAATTTTACCGGCGCCGGCCGCGCGCAGTCGGATGCTACCGGCTACTACAAATTCGTCACCATCAAGCCCGGCGCCTATCCCTGGGGCAATCATCACAACGCCTGGCGGCCGGCCCACATCCACTTCTCGGTGTTCGGCCATTCCTTCGTCGCGCGGCTGGTGACGCAGATGTATTTTCCGGGCGATCCGCTGTTTGCGTTCGATCCGATCTTCAATTCGGTGCCGGACGAGAAGGCGCGGATGCGGATGGTCTCCTCGTTCGATCTGGAAAACACCCAGCCAGAATGGGCGCTGTGCTACCGCTTCAACATCGTGCTGCGGGGGCATGACGCCACCCCGACGGAGACCGGATAGTGCAGGCCGCCAAGGTACAAGGGATTACGCCATCGCAGACCGTCGGCCCGTTTTTCAAATATGGGCTGACGCCATCGGGCAAATATGACTGGAACGACGCTTTCAGCAGCGATCTCGTCACACAGGATGCCTCGGGCGAGCGCATCCGGATCGAGGGAAAAGTGTTCGACGGCGACGGCGCGGTGGTGCCGGACGCGATGCTGGAGATCTGGCAGGCCGATGCGCAAGGCCGGTTTGCCGATCCGCAGGACAAGCGCGCGTTGCCGAATTCGAAGTTCAGAGGGTTTGGCCGCTGCGGCACCGATGCCAATGGCGACTATTCGTTCGACACCATCAAGCCGGGCAGCGTGCCCGATCCCGACGGAAGGGCGCAGGCGCCGCACATTTTGCTCGCGGTGTTCGGACGCGGCATGTTGATGCATTTCTATACGCGCATCTATTTCGACGGCGAGCCGGCCAATGCCGCCGATCCGGTGCTGGCGCTGGTGCCGGCCGAGCGCCGCGGCACGCTGATGGCGACACGCAAGGCCGGCGCGGGAAAAGTCTATCATTTCGACATCCGCCTGCAGGGCGACGACGAGACGGTGTTTTTCGACGTGTGAGCGGGCGGACGAGTGCACCCCTGCCGTCATGGCCGGGCTTGACCCGGCCATCCATCCCTTTTGAAAAACGTCCCATGAAGATTGATGGATACGCCGGTCAAGCCTGCGTATGACGAATTGGTGCATGGCGCATTTGCACCCTACTCCATCACCGCAGGTTCCGGCGCCGCCTGGGCGCGCAGCGTCGCCTTGGTCGAGCCGATCATGATTGCAAACGGGATCGTGGCGAGGATGAACAGCATCACCAGCTGATAGTCCTGCGAAAACGCGATGATCTGCGCCTGCAGGCCGACCATCACATCCGCCATGGCGCGGCCGGTGTCGGTGTTCATGTTGATCATGCCGGCGACGTCAGGCATCTGCATCGCATGGTTGAACGGATTGACGTGCTCGGACAGGATCGCATAGACGCGCCGCGATCCCTCCGTGAGTTGCGCGATCACCACGGAAATGCCGATTGAACTGGCGACATTGCGCATCAGGGTCAGCATCGAGGTGCCGTCGGTGCGCAGATTGTTGGGAAGGGTGAGGAACGCCACCGTGGAGAGCGGCACGAACACCAGGCCAAAGCCAAAGCCCTGGATGATGCTCAAGGTGACGATCTCCGGCACGCCGGTCTGATCGGTCCAGCCGGTCATGTAGAACAGCGACAGCGCGGTCAGGCCAAGGCCGGAAACGATCAACGTGCGCGCCTCGATATAGCGCATCAGGCGGCCGACCATCATCATGGCGACGAAGGTGCCGCAGCCGCGGCTTGCCAGCAGCACGCCCGCGGTGATGATCGGGTAGCCGATCACGTTTTGCAGGTAAGGCGAGGCCAGCGCCATGGTCGAATACAGCACAAGCCCCATCACCGCCATGAAGATGCAGCCGGTGACGAAATTCCGGTCCTTGAACAGGGTGAACTGGATGAACGGTCGTGAGGTGGTGAACGAGTGGGCGAAGAAATAATAGAAGCCAACCGCGGAGACGATGAATTCGGCGATGATCTCGTTGGATTCCAGCCAGCCGAGCTGTTCGCCGCGGTCGAGCGCGAGCTGCAATGAGCCGATGCCGACCGCGAGCGCGGCAAAGCCGAACCAGTCGAAGCGCAGATTGAGGTCCTTTTTCGTCTCGTCCATGAAGATCAGCAGGCCGAGCACGGTGAAGAAACCGAACGGCAAATTGACGAAGAACACCCAGTGCCAGGAATAAGTCTCCGTCAGCCAGGCCCCGAGCGAGGGCCCCATGATCGGGCCCATCATCACGCCCATGCCCCAGATCGACATAGCTTTCGCGCGTTCCTGCAGCGAATAGGTATCGAGCATCACCGCCTGCGACAGCGGCACCAGCGCGGCGCCAAACACGCCCTGCAGCAGGCGGAACAGCACCATCTGGTTGATGTCCTGTGCGAGCCCGCATAGCACGGAAGCGATGGTGAAGCCGCCCGAGCAGAGGATGAAGATCCGCTTGCGCCCGAAACGATTGGCGATCCAGCCCACCGGCGCGGTCATGATCGCCGCCGCGACGATGTAGGAGGTCAAGACCCAGTTGATCTGGTCCTGAGACGCCGACAGCGTGCCCTGCATATAAGGCAGCGCGACATTGGCGATGGTGGTGTCGAGCGCCTGCATGATGGTCGCGGTCATGGCGCAGATCGTCACCATGTTCCGGCGCAGGCCGGGAACGGCAATGGGCGCTGCAGCCATCGTGGCCATGGCCGGCTAGTCCTGGTTTGCGACCGCAGGCCGGAAGCCGAGCAAGGCGGCGAGCGAGCGGCGATGATTGGTATCGATCGTGGCATAGACGCTCATGCCGGCCTTCAGCTTCTGCACGAACTTGTCATCCCTGTCGAAATAGATCCGCACCGGGACGCGCTGCACCACCTTGACGAAATTGCCGGTGGCATTCTGCGGCGGCAGGATCGCAAATTGCGCGCCGGTGCCGGGCGACAGCGAGCCGACATAGCCCTTGAAGACGTGGTTGGGGAAGGCATCGACGTCGAGCGTGACGGGTTGGCCGACCGCGACATAGGTGAAGTCGCTTTCCTTCGGATTGGCGTCGACCCATGGGTTTGCCACATCGATGATCGAAAACACCGGCGTGCCGGCGGCCACGAAGCGGCCGAGCTGGATCTGCTCGACCTGGGTGGCGATGCCTGCCATCGGCGCGCGCAGCACGGTGTGATCGAGGTTGCGCTCCGCCATGCCGAGCGCCGCCTTGGCCTGGGCATAGGGCGGGAATTGCGCCAGCGGCAAATCGGGATTGCCGAGCAACTGGGCTTTGGCGTTGGAAAGCTGCTGTTTGACGAACTGGGCCTGCGCGCCCGCGGTAACGAGCCCGTTCGCCGAATTGTCGAGATCGAGCTGCGAGCCGACATTGCTCTTGACCAGCGCCTGCTTGCGATCGACGTCGCGCTGCTTCAAATCGATGCCTTGCTGCGCGAGATCGAGCATCTGGCCGTAGATTTTGACGTTGGCCACCAGATTGTCATAGGTGGTCTTGGCCTGTTCGAGCTGCGCCCTGGTTTGGTCGACCGCCAGCTGGAACGGCACCGGGTCGATCTCGAACAGCACGTCGCCGTCGTTGACATGCTGGCCTTCCTTGACCACGACCTTGTCGATCTTGCCGGAAATATCCGGCGTGATCAGGACCTTCTGCGCGCCGACATAGGCATCGTCGGTGGTCACGTAGCGGCCACCGTTGAGATAGAACACCAGCCCGCCGATGACAGCGAGAATCGGCAACACGACGAGCAGCAGAAAGCGACGGTGGCGCCGCATCCCGGCCATCAGCCGGCGCCGCGGCTCCGCGGCGAGCCTGATCCCCGGCTTGGCCTTTGGGGCGCCCTTCTGTTCGGGCGGAAATTTCAGTATCGGATCAGCCATAGCGCTGCTCCTTCTTCGGTGGTTCGCCCGTCGTGTTCTGAATGGCGTTGCGGACGTTTTCCTTGATGGATTCGAGCTGCGAAAGAAGCCGGTGGGCGTCGGCCGGGTTGATGCCTTCGAGCGCGGTCGCCGTCAGCTCCGAGCGCAGCCCGCTCAATTTTCCGAGCAGCTGGCGCCCGGCCTTGCGCAGATAAAGGCGGTTGACGCGGCGGTCGGTCTCGTCGCCGCGGCGTTCGATCCAGCTATTGCCGCAAAGCTTGTCGATCAACCGCGTCAGCGTGATCGGCTGCATTTCCATCTGCTCGGCGAGTTCCGACTGC
This sequence comes from uncultured Alphaproteobacteria bacterium, assembly GCA_963769365.1. Classification (GTDB taxonomy): domain Bacteria; phylum Pseudomonadota; class Alphaproteobacteria; order Rhizobiales; family Xanthobacteraceae; genus Bradyrhizobium. Next base: position 491,762 of record CAVYLU010000006.1, read on the forward strand.
TTCATGCCCTCGTTGCGTTCCACCTTGGCCAGCACCGCCCATTGCGCGCGGGTAATGTAAAAGCGCGAGGCCTCCTTGTCGGCGTAGGCACGCACCAGGCGCTGCACTTCGCCAAGGGTAAACAGGAAATTCATATCGACGGAACTGCGCATGGTTTTCCTCGCCCCTCGTCTCGATAAGCTTAGGATATAATAAGCTAGCTTATTAATTTTTCTTGGCAAGTTAACAGAGACCTGCCCCGCAATCGGAACATGGCTGGAACACGCCGCCGCCCGGGCTTTGGGATCGTGGCGCAAAATGCTACAAATCGCTATGACCCCGGCAAAACCGGCTTTTCCCGCGCCCGACCACGACCATGACCGCTGCACCGCGGACGGGCTGACCCATGCCGAACGGGTCTGCGCGGCGAGGGCGCAGAAATTCACGCCGATCCGCCGCCAGGTGTTGCAGGCGCTGCTTTCCAGCCACCGCCCGCTCGGGGCCTATGAGGTGATCGACGAACTCGCGAAATCGATGCCGCGGCCGGCGCCGATCACGGTCTACCGCGCGCTCGATTTCCTGATGGCGAACGGCCTGGTGCACCGCATCGAGAGCCGCAACGCGTTTCTCGCCTGCGCGCATGACCATGACGCCGCCGCCATGGTGGCGTTCCTGATTTGCGAGCGCTGCGGCTCGGTCGGCGAGATTCCGGCGCTACCGGTGGCGCAAAGCCTCAATTCGGCGGCGCGCGCCACCGGCTTTGCGCCCAAACTATCCGTCGTCGAAATCACCGGCACCTGCGCGCACTGCCAGCAGGCGGCCTAGAAATAAGCAACACGGTGACAGGGCGGATACGGGGAGCAATGTCATCCGATCAAATGCCGTCCGCCGGGCGCGCGCTCACACCCGGTGCTGTCGCGCTGATGCTGATGTTGTGCCTCTCCTGGGGTTTCAACCAGATCGCGGTCAAGCTGGTGCTGCCGGATGTGCCGCCGATGTTGCAGGCGCTGACCCGCTCGGCCGCCGCGCTGCCGGTATTGCTCGTCATCGCCTGGGCGCGCGGCGTCAGACTGTTTGCGCGCGACGGCACGTTGTGGCCTGGCTTAAGCGCGGGCGTGATCTTCGGCATCGAATTCGTGCTGATCTATCGCGGCCTGACCTTGACCTCGGCCTCGCGCGCGGTGGTGTTCCTCTACACCGCGCCGTTCTTTGTCGCGCTCGGCTCCCATCTGTTTCTCGGCGAGCGGCTGCGCGCCTCGCAATGGAGCGGACTGGCGTTGTGCTTCGCCGGTGTCGCGCTCGCGATCGGCGTGCCGCAGGCCAACGTCGATGCCAATGTGCTGTTCGGCGATCTGCTGATCGTCGTCGGCGGGGCGCTGTGGGCAGCGACGACGTTGCTGGTGAAGGCGACCGCGTTGATCAGGGCGCCCGCGGAAAAGGCCTTGGGCTACCAGGTCGCGCTGTCGATCCCGATCTTTACTTTCGCCGCCTGGATCACGGGCGAAAAGATCACCCATGTCCCACACCTCTTGTCGCTGTCGCTACTCGCCTATCAGGCGTTCTGGGTGGTGGGACTGACGTTCACGCTGTGGGTTGCGCTGGTGAAGGCCTATTCGGCCAGCAAGCTGTCGGCCTTCACCTTCATCACTCCGCTGTTCGGCGTCGTGGCAAGCTACTTCATCATGCACGATACGTTGACGCCAGTGTTCGGCGCCGCGGCGCTGCTGGTGATCGCGGGCCTCTATCTTGTCAACCGGCCCGAACTCACTGGACCGAAGATCGTTCCGGATCCCAACGTGCCGGCTTGATTGATTAGCGCCGCGCAGCTCTTCTCCCTCGCCCCGCTCTTGCGGGGAGAGGGTCGGGGTGAGGGGCCTCTATCCGCGAATTCTGTACAGCCGAATGCGCGGAAGCTCCCCCTCACCCGGATTGCTCCGGATGATGCTTCGCATCGCTCGTAGCAATCCGACCTCTCCCCGCAAGCGGACCGCAAGCGGGGAGAGGTGATGCGAGTGGCGCATTCGCCGACCCAACTCAAAGCGACCATGCTAACCCGTCTCGATCGGCAGCGAAGCATCTTTTGCCCATTCGCCCATCGAACCGTCGTAGAGGGTGAGGTTGTCGTAGCCGAGCCGGTGCAGCAGGAACAGGTCGACCGTCGCCGAGATGCCGCCGCCGCAATAGGCGACCACGCGCTTGTCTTTGGTGATGCCTTGGGCTGCAAATTTGGCCTCCGCTTCCGATAATGGAATGAAGGCCTTGGTCTGCGGATCGACCAGCGTTGCGGCGGAAACGTTGCAGCTTCCGGGGATGCGGCCGGGTCGTCCGTAGCGGCTCGGCTCAAGTCCCCGGTGCAGTTGCGGGTTGAGCGCATTGACCACGACGGTGTTGCGATCCCGGCTGGCGGCAAGAACCTCGTGCTTGCCGACGAAATATCCGGACCTTTGTTTCGCGGTGAAAATCGCCGGCCGATAGCCTTTCGCAGGGCCAGGTTCGACAGCGCGGCCCTCGGCCTTCCATTTGTCCAGGCCGCCATCGAGCACCGAGGCGTCGTTGAAGCCGAGCGATCGCAGCATCCACCAGAATCGTGTCGCCCACATCATGGTGCCGATCGAATACAGCACCACCCGGCTGTCCGCGCCGATGCCGTGCCGGCCGAACGCGGCCTCGAGTTGCGCGAGATCCGGCATCATGAAGTAGAGCTTGGTGTTCTGATCGGAGAACTCGCCCTGCAGATCCAGAAAATCCGCACCCGGAATATGCCCCGCCTCGAACGCGTGCTTGCCGGGCACGGCGATATAGGGAATGGGGCTGCCTTCCGGCTGGTATTCGAGAGTGGTGGTGCAATCGAATAGCCGAAGCTTGGGCTCGGCGAGGAGGCCGGCGAGTTCCGCGGTGGATATGAGACCATCGTGCTCTGCCATGTCGCCGTCCTCCCGTCATTGTCGTCCGTGGCGCGCAATCAAGCATGAAAAGCCGATAGCCGTCTGCGCCTGGCCTTTAATCTCCCGGATTGCAGTCCAATATAGCGGTTACAGATAATGCGTTGGCGATTCAGAACAGCTATCGTAAGTTATTGAGTAAGCAAGAGAAAATATGAGATGCGGCGAGCCAAGGTTCCATTTTCGGTGCAGCAGGCCGCAAACCGCACCCTTGGTGAATGTCACCAAAACCTGATAATCGGTTGACCCCATGAACAAGCCTGAAAAACCGTTATCCATCGACGTCGTCGGCCCCAGCGCCCGGCACAAAACCACGCAAGTCACAGTCGGCAATGTCGCCGTCGGCGGCGGCGCGCCGATCGTCGTGCAGTCGATGACCAATACCGACACCGCCGATGTCGAAGGCACCGTGGCGCAGGTCGCAGCGCTGTCGCGCGCCGGCTCCGAGCTGGTGCGGATCACGGTCGACCGTGAAGAAGCGGCCGCCGCCGTGCCGCACATCCGCGATGGCTTGCGCAAGCGCGGCATCACCACGCCGCTGATCGGCGACTTTCATTATATCGGCCACAAGCTGTTGGCCGACTATCCGGCCTGCGCCGAGGCGCTCGACAAGTACCGCATCAATCCCGGCAATGTCGGCTTCAAGAACAAGCGCGACACGCAATTCGCCGACATCATCGAGATCGCGAATAAGAACGACAAGCCGGTGCGCATCGGCGCCAACTGGGGCTCGCTCGATCAGGAACTGCTCACAAAGCTGATGGAAGAAAACGCGGCCTCGCCGAACCCGCGCGATGCGCGCGCGGTGACGCGTGAAGCCATGGTGCAGTCGGCGCTGTTGTCGGCTGCCCGCGCGCAAGAGCTCGGCATGCCCAAGAACAAGATGATCCTGTCGGCGAAAGTCTCTGCCGTGCAGGATCTGATCGCGGTCTACCAGGAACTGGCTGCGCGTTCGGATTACGCGATCCATCTGGGCTTGACCGAGGCCGGCATGGGATCGAAGGGCATCGTGGCATCGGCCGCCGCGCTCGGCATCCTCTTGCAGGAAGGTATCGGCGACACCATCCGGATTTCGCTGACGCCCGAGCCCGGCGGCGACCGCACGCTGGAAGTGCAGGTCGCGCAGGAACTGCTGCAGACCATGGGGTTCCGCACCTTCGTGCCACTGGTGGCGGCATGTCCCGGCTGCGGCCGCACCACCTCAACCACGTTCCAGGAACTGGCGCGCTCGATCCAGGATTTCATCCGCGAGGAAATGCCTGGCTGGAAGACGCAATATCCGGGGGTTGAGAGCCTGAACGTCGCGGTGATGGGCTGCATCGTCAACGGCCCCGGCGAATCCAAGCACGCCAATATCGGCATCTCGCTGCCCGGCACCGGCGAGGCGCCGGCCGCACCGGTGTTCGTCGACGGCAAGAAATTCCGCACCCTGCGCGGGCCCACGATTGCCGCCGACTTCAAGGCGCTGGTGATCGACTATATCGACCAGCGCTACGGCAAGGGCGCCAAGCCTGCCGCCGATACGGTGACGGCGGCGGAATGACGCGAAGCGTCATTCCGGGGCGTGCGTCCGCACGAACCCGGAATCTCGAGATTCCGGGTCTGGTCCTTCGGACCATCCCGGAATGACAAAGCTGGCTTCGGAGGGCGTGCATGAGTTCGCTGTCAGGAAAGCAGGGACCGCGCTATCGGCATCTGGTCGACGAGTCCGAGCCCTACGAGACCATCGCGGTGGAAAAGCTCACGCCCGTGATCGGCGCGGAGATTTCCGGCGTCGACATCGGCAAGCTTGTCTCGGACGAATCGCGCTCCAACCGCCAGTTGGACGAAATCCACCGCGCGCTCGCCGAAAATCTCGTGATCTTCTTTCGCGACCAGCATATCAGCCCCGCCCAGCATCTCGCCTTCGGCCGCAAATTCGGCGAGCTGCATATTCATCCCGCCGCTCCCCATGAGGGCGACGATCCCGCCTTGATGAAGATCTATGCCGACAAGGATTCGCCGCGCGCCAATGGCGAGGGCTGGCACACCGACGTGTCCTGCGACCTCGAGCCGCCGATGGGCTCGATCCTCTATATCAGGCAGTGCCCGCCGCGCGGCGGCGACACGCTGTTTGCCAACATGTATGCCGCCTATGACGCGCTGTCGGACCGCATGAAGACCTACCTTGCCGGGCTCACCGCGCTGCATGACGGCGAGCAGGCCTATCGCGGGCTCTACGCCAATTACGGCGTCACCGATAAGCCGGCCTATCCGCGCACCGAGCATCCCGTGGTGCGCACCCATCCGGTGACGGGGAAGAAGGCGCTCTATGTCAACCGCGGTTTTACCCGTTATATCGTCGGCATCCCGCGCGATGAGAGCGACGCGATGCTGGCCTATCTCTACCAGCACGCGGAAAACCCGCTGTTCCAGTGCCGCTTCCGCTGGAGCGAAAACGCCATCGCGTTCTGGGACAATCGCTGCGCCCAGCACCGTGCGATGTGGGATTACTGGCCGCATACCCGCGCCGGCACCCGCGTCACCGTCAAGGGCGAACGGCCGGTGTGAGCCGGGCGCCACGTTTGCCATGACCGCGACGACGCGCCGCAAGCTCGCAGCCGTGTTGATGGCGATGATCATCTTCGCCTGCCCTCGGCGCGGTGACCAGCGCCGCGGTCGGGCGGCCGGTCGAAATCGGCACGTTCAACGCGGTCCTGATCGGCGCCGGCATCGGCCTGTTCGAAGAGTTCTACGTTCAGGGCTCACGCGGCAACTGGATGCGCGAGATGCATCCGCTGCGCGCGATCTTCGTCTATATCCTTGTGGTGATCGTGCTGTATCTCATCGCCGTGCACGTGACCCATCTTGTTCTCGGCCGGCTCGACGATCTTCCGGTGGTTTACCGACGGCTGCCCTATGGCATAACGTTCTTCACGACATTCTCGATCGTCGGCATCCTGATGATCCGGGTCGCCCATTTCATCGGGTTGCGCACGCTCTTGGATCTTGTCATCGGCACCTATCATCGCCCCGTTGAGGAGCGAAAAGTGCTGCTGTTTCTCGATATCAACGGCTCGACCGCGCTCGCCGAACGGCTCGGCGCGCTGACGATGCGCAGCTTTGTCCGCAAGTTTCTTTCGGACGTATCGCAGCCGATCGTCGATTGCGGCGGCGAAATCTATCTCTACAAGGGCGATGGCCTGATCGCGGTCTGGAACTGGGCGGATGCTGTCAAGGCCGATGCCATTCTCAAGGCCGTCGATGCGATGTTCGCTACTGTAGCGAAGCAGCGTGACGCCTACCAGCGCCTGTTTGGCGCGGCACCCACCTTTCGCGTCGGCATCCACGGCGGCCCTGTCATCGTCAGCGAGCAGGGCGACGCCAAGCGATCGATCGGCATCTATGGCGATGCGATCAATATCGCCGCCCGCATGGAAGAGGCGGCGCGGGCCCACAACGCCCGCTGCGTGATATCCGAGATCGTTGCGCAAGCGCTGGCCGACCGCAGCCGCGTCCGTCCAATCGGCACCGAGCAGGTCAAGGGCATTTCGGCGCCGGTTGCGATCTGCGAACACGCGTCCGCGTGATCGCGGCGGAGGTGCGCGCAAGCGTTGACGGCTGGCGCGACCTGCGCCAAGCTTGTGGAATCGCGATAGACCGATATTACCCGGAGGTCCGTCATGCTCCGCGCAGAGGACAACAAATTCCTGACCGAAAGCGGGGAGGGCACGCCGATGGGCGAGTTGCTGCGTCGGTTCTGGATCCCGGTGCTCTTGTCCGAAGAGCTGCCGGAAGCCGACGGGCCGCCGAAGAAGATCGTCGTGATGGGCGAGGAACTGCTCGCCTTCCGCGATAGCCGCGGCGTGGTCGGCGTGATCGATCAGCATTGTCCCCATCGTGGGGCCAATCTCTGGCTCGGCCGCAACGAGGAATGCGGCATCCGCTGTGTCTATCACGGCTGGAAGTTCGATACCGACGGCCACTGCGTAGACATGCCGACCTCCTATCCCGACCTTGCCGCGAAAGACCTGATCCGGATCAAATCCTATCCGGTGCGCGAATGGGGCGACATGATCTGGGCCTATATGGGCCCGGTGGACGCCATGCCGGAATTGCCGGCGCTGGAAATGGCGCTGGTGCCGGCCTCGCACCGCTACGTCTCGAAGAAATGGCAGGACTGCAACTGGGTGCAGGCGCTGGAAGGCTCGATCGACACCGCGCATTTCACCTTCGCGCATCTCTCCTTCGAGAAGGAAGAGGACGAGATCCTCGACATCAAGAAGCACTTTGTGAATCCGCTTGTCAGGGTCGCGACCGATCACATGCGCTGGATCGCCGAGGACCCGCGCCCCGTCATCAAGATCAATCCGCATGACGCCGGACTGACGATCGCGGGCGGCCGGCTCACCGGCAGCGACTACATCTATTGGCGCATCGCCCAATTCCTGATGCCGGTGCATTCCTATGCGCCGAGCGCGATGCCGGGCGAGAGCATCTTCGGCCAGAGCTTTATTCCGGTCACCGACACCAATTGCTGGATCTACACTTATGCCTGGAATCCGGAGCGTCCGCTGACGCAAGCCGAGCGCGCCGCCTACGATGCCGGCAACGGGGTGATCTCCGAGGTCGATGACAATTACGTGCCGCTGCGCAACAAGAACAACGACTATCGGATCGACCGCAAGCTGCAGAAGACCAAAAGCTATACCGGCATCAAGGGCGTCTCCGAGCAGGACGCCGCGGTGCAGGACAGCCAGGGCCCGATCGCCGATCGCACCCGCGAGCATCTCGGCCCCACCGATTTGGGCATCCTGCATTTCCGAAAGCTGGTCATGGATGCGGCTCGCGCGCTGCAGCAGGGCGAGGCGCCGCCGCACTTAAAACATCAGGATCGCTACACTGTGCGCTCCGGCGCCTGCGTCACCAATAAGGCCAAGGACCTGACCGCGGTCATGGTCGAGCGCTTTGGCGACGAGGCCGGTTTTGCCGGTCGGCCACGCACAGCGGCGGCGGAGTAGGGGTTGCGGTCGTTGACGAGAAAATTCGCACGCTCAGGCCTTGGCGCTTGGCCCGGCCGTCGCACCATCATTGCCGCGATGGCGGCATTGGTGCTGCTGCCGATCGGGGCCAGCGAAGCCGGCTGGCTGCAGGACATGTTCAAAGGCTCGTCACAGCCCGGCAAATCGCCAAAGCGCGTCGCTTCCCCAAAGCCGGCCAGCTTGCCAAAGCGAGCCATTTTGGCGAAGCCTGCCGCCTCGCCTAAGCCCCATACGGCAAAGCTTGCCGCCCTGGGGCCGTTCGCCTTGAACCCTCCCGTTTCGAAGCCGGTTGCAACAATGTGCGATCCCGCGAAATTCCGGATCGTTCTGGATGTGGGACATACCGCCGAATCAGAAGGCGCGACCAGCGCCCGCAACGTTCCGGAATTCAATTTCAATCTGCGCCTTGCGCAGCGGATCGAGGAGAAATTGAAGGCCGCAGGCTTTGCCGAGACCAGGCTTCTGGTAACCCGGGGCAAGGCCAGGCCCAGCCTCGCCAAACGCGTCGCCGCCGCCGACAATCTGCACGCCAGTCTCTTCCTGTCGATCCACCATGACTCCGTGCCCGACAAATTGCTCGAGAGCTGGGAATTCGAGGGCAGGAAAAGCCATTTCAGCGACCGCTTCAGCGGTTACTCGGTTTGGGTCTCGCGCGACAATCCGGACTTCAAGACGAGCTTCTCGTTCGCCGAATTGGTGGCTAAGGAGATGAAGGCGCAGGGCCTGCAATACGCGAAGCAATATACCCAACCGATCATGGGCCGCTATCAGCATCCGCTGCTGGACAAGGAAACCGGCGTCTATGGCCATGATGAGCTCGTCGTGCTGAGAACGACCCGGATGCCTGCCGTCCTCTTGGAGGCAGGCTCGATCATCAATCGGGACGAAGAGCTCAAGATGAACTCAGCCGAACACCGGAATGTCATCTCAAGCGGGGTCACGGCGGCCGTGAAGGAATTCTGCGAGCCCCGATGGGCCATCCTCGGTCCGCTCTGAGGGCGACGAGGCGCGGCGCCGCTGCGCACCGATAACCGCGACCAGCGACGGAACCGCTTTCGGTCGGTGAGCGATTTCCGGATCGGGCGTCAGCCGATGGCCGCCCACGTTCCGGCACCGGCCAGAATGACCACCAACGCCACAAAAAGTGCCGCCTCAATTGTTGACAGAGTCCAGTTTGTCGGCATTGTGGATAACTCCGTTACCCCTAGCTCGAATACTTAAGGTTTTTAGAGGGTTACCGTAAGTCCATTCTTTAGGCAAGCCTGTGGATAACATCCCGCCACCCACACGCCAGGGCGTCGGGCTGCCGTGCCTGGTGGCGAAGACGCGGGCATCCCTCATGATCGGGAGCGCCGCGCCCGAGCGGAAACGCGCCGAACGATCCGCCGTCGGGATTGCCGCCCATGGAAACTGCAAACATGAGCAGGTCACACGTTCTTGCGTCGTCACCGCGCTGATGGAAGTTCCGCCGGTTGGGGCATCGCCACGACATCGCTCCTGGCGCTCTCATTGGCAGATAGTTCGCCCTTGGCCTCAAGCACGGGATAAGCGACGGAACAGATGTGCGAGTGAATGCGGCGGAGATCGCGCAGCACGTCGAGATGTAGCGACGTGGTTTCGATGGTCTCGGGGCGACCCTCGCGCAAGCGGTCCAGGTGCTTTTCGGTAGCGGCAAGCTCGGTGTTGCGCAGATGAGCCTTCTCCGCGAGAAGTTTGCGAGCTTCGTTGACATCGCCCGACATGAAGACGCCGAACGCGATCCGCAAGGAGTCCATCGTCCGCTTGTGGAATGCGGACAGTTCCTCTGCTCCCTCCGGCGAAAACTGAAACCTGCGCTTGATTTTTTTCGTCGCAAGTTCACTCAAATTCTTGTCGATGATATCTCCGATGTGCTCGAGATTGATGGTGAAGGAAATGATTTCCATCGCTCGCCGTCCCTCGCGTTCGTCGAGACTGCCGCGCGTCAGCTTGGTTAGATAAAGCTTGATCGCCTCGTCGAGCGCGTCGACGCTGTTGTCCATCCGCGATACCTGATCGACCAGGGCGCGGTCGTTGTTCATCATCGCCGCCATCACCTTGCGAAGCATGACCTCGACGAGATCGCCCATGTGAAGGGTTTCGCGAGCGGCGTCCGCCAATGCAAGCGAGGGGGTCTCGAGCGCGCTTTCGTCAAGGTAGCGCGGGCGCAACGGGTCAGCTTCCTGAACTCGATTTGGAAGAAGTGTTCTCAGTAGCCGCGCCATGCCGTCGAGCAAGCCGATGAAGAGTATTGCCGTTGCCATGTTGAATGCGATGTGAAATTCGGTGGTCATCTTCGCGAGGTCGGGTTGCCACGCCTGCAATATTTCGGTGATTGGGCGCAGGAACGGCGCAACCACCGCCACGCCGACCAGCCGATTGACGAAATTGCCGAGCGGCAGACGGTAGCTCGCAGGGTTGTCGCGGCGCGCCCCTTCCAGGATAGGGTTGATGGCGCTGCCGAGATTGGCGCCCAGCACAAGCGCCAGCGCGGCAAACGGCGTGACGAAATGCGCAAAGGCCAGCGACATAATCAGGAGAACGCTGGCAACACTGGAATGCACTGCCCACGTAACGACCGCGCCGATGACAATGCACAAGGCGGGATCGCCGGTGATGGCGTTCATGAAAATGCGCACGCCCGGCGCGTTCTCCGCCGGTGCCAGCGTTTCCAGCAGGATGTGCAGCGCCAGCAGCATTAGGCCGAGACCGATTGAGACGCGGCCAATGTCCTTGATGCGCGAGCGCGGTCCGCTTCGAAATGCGACCAGACCGAGGATGAAAAGAACCGGGGCGACGGCAGCGATATTGAAGGACAAAACTTGGACGATCAGCGTGGTCCCGACATTTGCGCCAAGCATGATCGCGAGCGCCGGAACGAGGCTGACGAGACCTTCTGCCGTGAATGAACTGGTGATCAGAGCTGTCGCTGTACTGCTTTGCAACAGCGCGGTGAGACCGACGCCCGCCGCAAATGCTGCGAAGCGATTTCTCAAAGCTCCGGCAAGAAGCTGGCGGAGGTCAGGACCGAATGCGCGCAAGACCCCGCTGTGGACCATATGCAGGCCCCACAACAGCAGCGCAACGCCACCCATCAGGTCTAGAAGAACGATGCTTCCCATGGCTGACCACTTCGAAAATCCGAGCCGAATGGTCAGGCTATCATCATTAGATTGCTAGTGTCCTTTCGAATCCGATGGCGGCCCGGTCTTAGTACACGTCCGGGTCCAAAATCGCTGCGAAGCCAACCGTCAATAGGTACAGAACCTCCACTCCCACTGCGTACAGGATGCCGCTGGGACCAAAGATCAAACACAACACCGTCGCGGTCATCACGAACCCAACCATGGTCCTGACGATGGGGGGCTGTTTTCGAAGCCAATGCATTTTAACCCTCCCGCAAGTCGCCTCAGTTGATGCGTGTAAATGGTGCAAGGAAGCGTCGGTGGGAATTGTATTGCGCGAGCCCACTCAGCTGATCGGTGGACTGGCGCCCGGGAACCGCCGCGCATATGCCGCGCCTGGCCCTTCGCGCCGTGATTGGGCCATGACGCGCTCCGCAAGAAAAACCCACTGTCAGCGATATCGTTCCTTCACTTTTGCTCTCTGCGCGCCCGATCACGGGTTCCGCCGAGGTAATAGAGTAGAGCCGGCGATGTCCCCACAAGTGACCAAAATATGACTAATGTGAAACGTCCGTACCGGGCCACGAGCTGCTCGCGATTTAGTTCGCGCATCCGTCGATGTGGCGATATCCCTTCCTGAGTGGAGACGCATGCGCGCTTACGTTGTCAAGCATTACGGCGGTCCTGAAGGCTCGCTGTTGATGGATGTCCCGGCACCTGTGCCGAGGCCACGCGATATTTTCGTCGAAGTACGCGCTGCGGGTCTGAACCCGGTAGATTTCAAATTCCGACAGGGGAAGCTGCGCGCAATCCTGCGGCCAAAGCTTCCGTTAGTGCTCGGCAACGAATTCGCCGGTGAAGTTATTGCCGTCGGGCGCGAGGTCAAACGGTTCCGCGTGGGTGATCGTGTGTTTGCCCGGGTCGCGAAGGATCGTCTTGGCGCATTCGCTGAGCAAGCAAGCGTCGACGAGGACGACACCGCGTACATGCCCGGGAATCTGGACTTCACGGCTGCGGCCGCCGTACCCCTGGCGGGGCTGACCGCCCTGCAGGCATTGAGGGACGAGCTCCGTGTCAAGCCAGGACAGAAAGTTTTCATTTCAGGCGGTGCCGGAGGGGTCGGTACCTTTGCAATTCAGATTGCCAAATGGCTAGGCGCGCACGTGACAACAACCGCTTCGACGAGAGGCGAAGCGCTGGTGCGCTCGCTCGGCTGTGATGAGGTGATCGATTATACGGTGCAGGATCTATCCAGCGGGCAACGCAGATTTGATGCGGGATTTGACCTGATTGGCGGCAAGACGCTGGAACAAATGTTCGAAATCATGAAGCCTGGAACCAAGATCGTTTCAGTGGCCGCGCTTCCAGAACCGCAAACGGCGATCAGGGATTTGGGTGGCCGCCGAGCTCTTTCGGCCATCTTCTGGCTCATCAGCTACGGCATCAGATCCCGGGCCCGCCGCGCAGGCGTCAGCTATCGCTATCTCTTTATGCATCCAAGCGGTAGCGAGCTTGCTCTGCTTGCCGAACTCATCGAGCAGGGAAAGCTGAAGGCCATCATCGACAGAACGTATCCATTGGCGAAAATTGCTGAAGCGCTGGCCTACGTCGAAAGCGGGCGCGCTAAAGGGAAAGTCGTTGTTACGGTGAGTTGATGGCTCTGCCTCTCGCGCGGCGATCGCAACCGTTCATTCGGTTGGGCGAAAAGGTGAGCTCAAAACTGGTGCGGGTGGCGAGCCTGCGCTCGCCACCCGCAATCATGTGATTCGAAGAAAAGTCATCGCGCTCTAGCGTGAATCCGGACCCCCGTCATGGTCATGATCGAAGCCTAGATGATAGTGATAATGGGGCGGCATGCGCCCCCTGCATGCGGGCACCGGATCGGGAGCAGACGCGTTCTCGTTGGCGCCCGGCGCGGGGACGCCGGCGCTCAGTCCCGCCTGCAGCAATCGGTTCACGATGTCCTGCGTATCGTCGCAAATCAGGAAGCGGTTTCTGACCAGATTGTCGACCGCCACGACGACCTTGGCCCGATACTCCCCGAAGGAAGGATAACGTTCCTGGACCGAGGGCCGTGGATCGCCGGTAGTTAAACGGGCCGCCCTCGTTGCCTGGAACGGGATGTATTGGCCGGACGCCTCGCATCCGTCGTTTGCCCAGACACCCGAACGCAGTCCCCAGCCTGTGTAGGTCGCCAGCGGCACAACCAGCTCCGGCAACCGAATGCCGGCAATGTCGTTGCCGTCGCTGTCGGTCTTCGGCACGTAGCTCGGATAAATCTTGCCGTTGGCCGGATTGTCCTCATACGGCGGCGTGATGACCGGCGGATTTATCGTCGGCACGAAGGTTTGATAAAAATCCGGTCCGAGGTTGAACCGGTACCGGGTCGTTTTCAAACCTGTGTAGGTGACGCCTGGAATGTGCGGGAATCCAACGCCGTCCTGAGGCAAGGGCGGCACCAGGGTGTGCTCCCGAAGCTTCGGCACCTCCGAGTCCGGGGGTTGGATGCCGCGCGTCGACCATTCGTCCAGATCGGTCCACAGCGCTCGTTGCACCGGAGCGGAATCGAGCGGATTGAGGAACTGCTGGCATAGGCCTTTCGATGTTGGATCGCCGGCGCCGCCATGCTGCTTGCTGGACAACAGGTACAGCCGCGTGAGCGGATGATCCGGCAGATCGAATCTTCCCGTCGGGTCGGTGCTCATCAGCGAACCTGCCTTCACCCAGAACTCGTTGGCCGAATAGAACTCGGTCGCCAGCGGGCAGGTGTGGGTCTGCTCACACTTTTTGTAACGCCAGTCGCTGGTACCGGAAATCGGATCGAAGGTCGGCACGTTCGCAAACGGGTAGAGGCCCTCGAGGTAGAGCAGTTCCTGGCGGTTGCGGTTGGTGCGCTTGGTCTGCGACCATCGGTAGTTCATGTTGAGCCCGTCGCCGGCGCCAATCCATTGCATCATTCCGTCGAAAACTTTCCTGTGGTTTTCGTCTTCGTTGAATCCGAGATGAACGAAGTCATTGAGGGTCCGGGCTGGCTGCGAGGACGTCTCCGTGTAGATGCGGTCGATTTGACCCTTGATCGGGTTAGGCGTGCCGGCGTCGTCGTGCGACGCGAAGCGCAGGAACGAATTGAAGTCGCGAATGGCCGCGAGTCCCAACCCGTTCACCGTCGGGTTCTTGGCCTTGTAGGAGAATTCGTAGATGTCGTTGTTGATGAAATTGCCCGTGGTCAATTTGATCGCGCCGTTGGGAATCGTGTTGGGAGGGATCGTGGTGCTCGTGGGGTCAGGGGCGTTGGTATAGGCCCAGCCGCTGGACGGGACAGGCACCGCCGGATCGTCGAGATGGACACGATGGGTCAGGACGGCGTCGCTTTGGTTGGCGGAGGCGGGAGGGTAGGCCAGCGTGAAGGTGGCGCCGCCCGTCACGATGTACTCGTATCCCGGCCCGGTGATCGGATTATTCGGGTCGCCTGCAACCGGGAAGGAGCCCGTCGCCACGAGACCGCTCAGCGGCCCGAGATTGTTTTCCCAGCCCGACCATACCGTGGTGTAGCCGCGGGTCCACAGGAAGGAATCGTCGAGAACCGTCGCGTCGGTGAGCGCCGCCGGATCGTTGGTGCCGCTCGGCGTGTTGTTTAACGTCTGGTACGTCTTGCCGCCGCGGTTCGGCGGCTCATACATCATTTTGCGAATGCCCTTGCTTGGGTCCAAAGGCTGCAAAATGTAGAAATTGTGGTGATAGACGACGTGGCCCTGTGCGTTTTTCGGCGCGAGCGCGATGTCGGTGATACCAGCATTCTGCGGATTGGCCGGGTCGACCTCGCCCGTCGCGGTGCCGGTGATGACCTCATACTGCCCGACGCCGGCAAATGAATGGCCCCCGAAGGCAGTGGCTCTGGTCAGGATCTGGATTTGCGTGATGCGCGCGTGCGCAACGGGCGCGGCGGCCAGGACAGTGGTCGCCAGAAGGCCTGCAACGCCAAGCCGGGATAGTTTGTGCTTTCTGGAACAAGATGCGCGGAAAAATGGCGCACCGCTTGCGGTGTGAACCATGAGGGACCCCCCGTGTGTTGTTATCCGTCCTTCCGACTTTGCCAGGGCGGCAATGTCGCGAACGGTTTGAGCGAGTAGGATCTAATTTTTCGGCGCTGGCTCGCAAAAGCTAACAGACAACTGAAGGTTGGGACAACCCCCTACTGTTTTATTTAAGTCTGAGGCAGCGGTGATGGCCGCGAGTGAGCAAGCGCAACAAAGTGTTTTGTTTCAGAAGCTCTCTTGAAGGAGCCGCAGCCGCAATGGAGAGAACTTCTGAACCACCACCCGTCAACACCGCCGGCGTGGCGGGTTGATTCCGCGCGGCGGGGCGACTCAGTTGATCCATTCGCCCCAACTTATCGCGCTCGTCCGGCCCTCGACGGCACGAAATCGCGTGCGCCCAAAAGCCAATTACGTTTGCGGATTTAAGCTGATTGAGGATTTCCAGTCCTGGCCCTGAAAATATCTATTTACGAAAATCAGAAATTGTGGTACGTTTCTCGTGTCCCGCCTCGACAAGAGGGGCGCTCGCGATCGTCACGAAACGTGGGGCGGGATGCGATGGACGTGGTGGTGCCGTTGACGATTGGCGCTGAAGCGGACGGCGAAATCGTGTGGTCCTGATCAGCGACGCTGGGATCAAGTCTGCGATAAGAAGCGCAGGCGACGGTGGCTAGAAAGCCCGGACGCCGGGGAGAGCACGCTAAGCCGTAAACCATTGCGCAGGGAAGGCCGGGCTGTTTCCCGGTGAACCTGTAGTGACTAACTCGTGTGCTTTTTACTTTGCACGCGAGGCTACGGGTGCATTGGGCACCCGGTCTTCCCTGCGCCCTCTTTTCTCAAGAGGGACAAGTTTCATGGATGACTCGGGCGCACTCCGCGCCGCGAGAATGCGGAGTCATATCTGGAATTCCTCGTCATTGCGAGCCAACGGGTCGCGCGACTGCGCGCCCCCGACGAGCGCAATAGCGCTCGCGCTGAGATGACAGGCTCCGCGAAGCAATCCATCTCGCCGCGCAGAGGAAGAATGGATTGCTTCGCTGATCGCTCGCAATGACGATTGACATTTGAATCGCCGCCTCACAACGGCACCTTCCGATACTCGCGGTTGGCGAGGCTCGCCTCCTCCAGGTCGAGGTCGCGTTCGATCCGCCGCCTGATCTCGTCGGTGATCTTGCCGTCGCGCAACAGGCCGTGGATGAACTTGCGTTCCGCCGAAATCAGTTCGCGCGTCAGTTCGGTTCCCGCCGCCGAGACGTCGTGGCTGTCGGGATCGAGCGAATCCGGAAGCTGGTTGGCGCGGGTCTCGTGCCGTGCCCGCAGCAGCTTCACCACCGCGTCGGACAGCTCGCGGTCGTCGGTGATGGCGTCGAGCGACTTGAGCGCCGCGCCGAGCGCCTCGCGCCGTGCCGCGATTTCCGATTGGCGTTCGGCGATGATCTCGCCGCGGCCGGCTTCGGCGACGCCGAGCCATCGCACCATCGGCGGCAATCCCAGTCCCAATCCCACCAGCGTGACGATGATGACGCCAAAGGACACGAACAGGATCAGGTCGCGATAGGGAAAGGCCTCGCCGCTTTCGAGCGCGAAAGGCAGCGCCAGCGCCGCCGCCAGCGACACGGCGCCGCGCACGCCAGTGAACGCGAGGACGAATACCCATTGCCAGGGCGGGTAGGGGTCGCGCTCCCGCAGGCTTTTGCTCATCAGCCGTGGCAGATAAGTTGCAGGATAGAGCCAGGCGAAGCGTGCAACGACGATGATCGCCACGACCAGCGCGGTGGCGGACAGGATATCGTCAAGCGGAAACGCCTTCGATTTCTCGAACAGCAAACGCATCTGGAATCCGGTCAAGAGGAACAGCAAGCCCTCGATCAGATAGATCACCAGGTCCCAGAAGAAGATGCCCTGCAGCCGCGTGGCCGACGAGATCAGCAGCGGCCCGTTCCAGCTCATATAGAGGCCGCAAACAACGGTTGCGATCACGCCGGAACCGCCGAAATGCGCAGGGATCCAATAGGCGACATAGGGCGTGATCAGTGACAGCGTGATCTCGACCTGCGGATCGCGGGCGCGATGGCGAGCGTGCAAGCTAAGCCAGCCTACCGCGGCGCCGAACAGCAGTTCGCCGGCGACGATGCCCGCGAAGGTGCCGGTGGCTTTCGACAGCGAGAACGTGCCGGTCGTGATCGCCACCACCGCAAAACGATACAGGATCAGCGCGGTGGCGTCGTTGGCCAGTCCCTCGCCCTCGAGCACGACGAGGATGCGGCGGGGCAGGCCGAGCTTGCGCGCGATCGCGAGCGGCGCCACCACGTCCGGCGGCGCGACGATGGCGCCGAGCAGGAATCCTGTGCTCCACGGCAGGCCGATCAGGTAGTGCGTCGCCGCGGCGACCGCGAACGCGGTAAAGATCACGCCGCCGACGGCCAAAAGGATGATGGGGCGCAGGTTGAATTTGAATTCCCGCCAGCTCATGGCGACGCTGGCCGAATAGATCAGCGGCGGCAGCACCAGCAGCAGCACCAATTCCGGCGGCAATTCCAGGGACGGCATGCCGGGGACAAAGGCGAGCACGATGCCGGCGACGAGCAGCAGGATCGCCGGCGCAATGTTGACCCGTCGGGCCAACAGCGCGGTGCCCGCCAGCACGGCAAGCAGGATCAGGAATATCTGGAACTTGGCTTCCACGGCCTCAAAAACCCTCCGCGCCTCAATTGGCGCGGAAACCGGGCGAGGTCAATTCTCGCGATCGTTACTCGCGCAGATCGTAGCGGTAGGATTTCGAGACGATCTGCCAGCCGTCGGCGAGCTTCATCGCCACCAGATAGTCGGTGAAATAACGCGGCGGTAATTGGCAGCGCGCCTTGACGAAGGCGGTGGACTCATCGGAGCGGTCGATGGTGACGATGAAATCCTCGCGCGGCTTGCCCTCGGCCTTGGCGGACGGCCGCTTCCTGATCCAGCCGAGCCAATCGGGCACGGTGAGGATTTTGAGCTCGCCCTTTTCCACCCAGCGCAGGTCGGCGGACGGATGGAAGATCGCGCCCATCTTGTCGGCGTCGCCCTCGTAAAGCGCGTCGAAATAGCCCTTCACCACGGCTTCGACGGTCGATCGGTCATGACTCATGGGTTGGTGCTCCTGTTGTATTGTTCGTCATTCCGGGGCGCGCTTTAGCGCGAACCCGGAATCTCGCGCAACAATTTCGGGATTCCGGGTCCACGCCATCCAAGTCGGCTGTTGCCGACTTGGACAAATGATATGGCCGAATTCGGGTAAACCCGAGTTCGGGCGGCGTGTCCCGGAATGACTGCGTCACATCAAGAACACGCCTTTGCCGTCGACCTGCTTGTCGAACAGCTGATAGGCCTCCCCGGCCTGGTCGAGGCGCCAGCGATGGGTGAAGAGCTTGTCGACATCGATGCCGCGCTCGACCGAGAAGCGCGCGCAATCGGCCTGAATGATGTTGGAGAAGGTCCACGACGCCACCAGCGTCAATTGCCGGCGCAACAGATGCGGGCTGACGTCGATGTGAACGCTGCCGCCTTCGCCGACGAAGCACATCGTGCCCCAGACCTTGGTCGAGCGGATCGCGTTCAGCCGCGCATCCGGATTGCTCGATGTGTCGAGCGCCAGATCCGCGTAGCGCCCGTGGGTGAGATCCTTGATCGCGTTGACCGGATCGTTCGAGCCGGGATCGATCACGGCATCGGCGCCAAATGCCTTGGCGCGATCGAGCCGCTGCTTGCTGACGTCGAGCGCGATCACTTTGGCGCCCATCGCCTTGGCGTATTGCGTGGCGGCGAGCCCGACCGGGCCCTGGCCGAAGATCGCGATAGTGTCGTTGCCCGAGAGATTCATCCGCCGCAGCGCGCTGTAGGCGGTGCCGGAGCCGCACGCGATCGCAGCGCCCGCCGCGAACGACAACTCGTCCGGCAAGGCGACCAGGGTGTTCGCCGGCACTTTCAGATAGTTGGCATGGCCGCCATGGGCGTTGTTGCCGTACACCTTGACCGGCACCTCCTGGCAGAGCTGCTGCCAGCCGGAGCGGCAGTGGTTGCACTGGGTGCAGCCCTGATAATGGTGCACCATCACGCGCTGGCCGATATGCGCCTCCCTGGCGCCAACCGCGGAGCCTGCGGCGACCACGACCCCGCAGGGTTCGTGGCCGGCGATGACGGGGCCCTCGCGCATCGGAATGCCGCTCGCCTGGGCCTGGCCCTTGGGGCGGCGGTATTGATGCAAATCGCTCCCGCACATGCCGGACGCCTTCATTTCGATGACGACGTCGTGTGCATCGGGGGTGGGATCTTCGAACTGCATCAGTTCCAGCTCGCGTTCGCCGTTAAAGACAACGCCATGCATCGCTTCCTCCGTCTTCATCGCGTTGGCGGAAGTCTAGCGCGTATCCAACAAAAGCGAATACCAGTTTTGCGATTGAACCGGGAGCGGAAAGACCTGGATAGTAAAGACCTGGATACTTGCGACCAACGCGGGAACTGGCGGCAGCGGCGCCTGCAATAACCCCTCCGCTAAGGAGCAGCCCACTAAAGAAAATTGTCGTACAACCAATACGAGAGTATGTCTCTCACAGGGGAATTGGCACACAGCGGACGGGCCATGGATATCTGGCATGAACTGCTCAACATGATGAGCTCATTCTGGTTGGAAGTACTAGCCGGCGTCATCGCAGCTGGTGTCGTTGCCTTCTTGGCGTACCTCTACCAGATACTGCCTTCGTGGCGGGCCCGCCGCAAAGTTCTCGTGTATGTCAGCTCGGGAAGCACCTGCCACCGAACAACTGCTTGTCGGCAGAAGATTGAAGCATCCTATCGATATTTATGCCGTTGGCCTGGCCCCAACTGAAACCGGGCCGACCTTCGCCGCCCAGCACACGATAAATGAAATGTTCGGTCGTGACCTCCTGAAGGATCACAAACCCTCCCCCTTACGGCTGATCTGGTAAAAAAGCGGACCTCATCCTGGTGATGGACAAGCGCTTGTACGAAACCACCGAATTCACGCGGCCTCGGGAAAAGACACATAATTCTGAAAGAATTCTTTGGATTGCACGGTGACATAGCCGACCCATACAGGGGCGCGGGAGAACGAGATGCGCAAAACGCTTGCACGGTATAAGGTTTGTGTCGACGAACTGAGAAAGGATCTCTCTGAGAACATGGGCAACTTGCTCAGGGCATTGGGAGCTGCGTAGCACGCACAATACTTGGCAGCCTCGGCGCCGCCGTCCGCTCCACCTTCGTCGGCGAGCCGACCGACCGAGGCAATTCGCACAAAAGCGCGATTGGCAAGTCTGAACCGGCGGCGCGCTGGCGTTACTAAGCAGAGGGAGTTCCGTTGCCCGGGTGGCTGATAGCATGGAACCAGATTCATTCGGTTCGTGATCTGGCTCACAGGGTCAGTTGGCCGGCTCCTGATAGGGTTCTCGTGGTATGAAGGCAGTCGAGGAAGCGTCATCATGTATTCGGCCGGATTTCCAAGATTGTACGGATTCTTCCTCGCAGCCGTGCTGCTGTTGGCCTGCGAGCCCGCCTGGGCGGGAAAACGCGTCGCGCTGATCATCGGCAATTCGGCCTATCAGAACGTGCCGCCGCTCTCGAACCCGGTCAATGACGGCGCGATGATCGCGGCCACGCTGAAGGGTGCCGGCTTCGACGTCGTCGATTCCCGCCACGATCTTTCGGCGATCGAGACGCGTCGGGCGCTGCGCGATTTCTCCGATGCCGCGTACGACGCCGACGTCGCGGTGGTCTATTACGCCGGCCACGGCATGGAGGTCGACGGGGCGAATTACCTGATTCCCGTCGACGCGAAGCTGGAACGCGACACCGATGTTTTCGACGAGGCCCTTTCGCTCGAGCGGATACTGGTGGCGGCCGAACCCGCCAAGCAGCTCCGCCTGGTGGTCCTCGATGCCTGCCGTGACAATCCCTTTGCCAAGCTGATGAAGCGGACGGTGGCGACGCGCGCGATCGGGCGCGGTCTTGCCAAGATCGAGCCGACCAGCCCGAATACGCTGATCGCCTATTCCGCCAAGGCGGGGTCGACCGCAGCGGACGGCGACGCCAAGAACAGTCCCTTCACGATCGCGCTAGCAAAGCACCTGACGACGCCGGGGCTCGACGTGCGCCGGGCGTTCGGGTTCGTCCGCGATGACGTGCTCAAGGCCACCGGGAACCGGCAGGAACCGTTCGTCTATGGCTCGCTCGGCGGCGACGATGTGCCGCTGGTGCCGGCGCCGGCCCGTGCCACCTCGCCGGCGTCTGAGCCCGTGCCGAGCCGGCAGGCCGACATGCGCCGTGACTATGAGCTGGCGCTGCAGGTCGGCAACCGCGCCGCCTTCAGCGCCTTCCTCGCGCAATATCCCGACGGTTTCTACGCGAGCCTTGCGAAGCTTCAGCTTGAGAAAATCGCGGCTGAAGAAACCCGCGTCGCTGCGACCGAAAAGGCGAGGCAGACCGAACAGGAGCGGGCGCGGCTTGCCGCCGAGGGCGCGAAGAAGGAAGCGCAGGCCAAGGCCGAGGCCGACGCGAAGGCCGCCGAGCAGGCGCGTCTTGCCGCCGAAAAGGCCAAGCAGGTCGCACAGGATCAGGCTGCCGAGGCGGAACGCAAGCGGACCGACAAGGTGGCCGACACCCCGGCGGTCGCGAGCAATGCGGCTGCGGGTGCGGACAGCCGGGCGACCGGCGCTTCGTCCCCTGATAAAGGGTCGAACGTCGCGGCGCTGACCGCAGGTCCGTCGCCGGCCGATGTCACGAAATCGGTGCAACTCGAGTTGCGCCGCGTCGGCTGTCTTGCCGGTGCCGCCGATGGTGAATGGACCGCGGAGTCGCAACGTTCCCTGTCGTCGTTCAACCGCAATGCCGGAATGAAACTCGACATCAAGACAGCGAGCACCGATACGCTCGATGCGATCAAGCAAAAGCAGTCGCGGGTGTGCCCGCTGGTCTGCGAGCACGGCTACAAGGCCGATGGCGACCGCTGCACCAGAATCGTCTGCGCCGACGGCACGTTCCTCAATGACGACAATGAATGCGAGAAACGCCGTGAGAAGAAGCCGGTTGCTAGGCGCGACAGGCCGGAAGCAAGGCAAGTTCCGGAACCAAGGCAGGCTCCGGAACCAAGGCAAGCTATTGTCAGGCGTTCGCGGACACCGACCGGTCCGGGGCTGTCGTCGACAGGCCGGCCGCTTACGGGCTCAGAACGTGCGCTCGGTTGCAATTCATACCAGGCCATCATGTCGGGCGTGTGCCCATAGCCACAGCCGCGTGTTCAGGTTTGCAATTGAAATCAACTCGAAATCGCGCTCGCCGCGATATTGACCATCAGCGCCAGCAGCGCGGTATTGAATACGAAGGAGATGATGCCGTGCACGGTCGCGGTGCGGCGGATGATCTTGTCGGTGATGCCGACGTCGGAGACCTGCGCGGTCATGCCGATCACGAACGAGAAATACACGAAGTCCCAGTAGTCGGCGTGGTCGTGCTGGTCGCCGCTCGGAAACTGCAAGCCGCCGGGCTTGGCGCCGCGGTAATAGTCGTGGGCGTAATGCAGCGCGAAGATGGTATGGACCGTCGCCCACGACAGCGCAATCGTCAGCGTCGCCAGCGTCAGCTGCGGTGCGCTGCGATTGGATGCACCGAGCTCGAACACGATTGCCGCGATGCTGGCGAATGCGCCGAGTGCGGTCATCAGCAGGATCAGGAAGCGGCCGTCGTCTTGCAGCGCCGCGTTGCGGCGGATATGGACGAGACCGCAGCGAAATATCATGATGTAGGCGAGAACCAGATAGAGGCCCGCGAAAGTATCCCAGGCGATCAGAAGCCGCGTCACCAGCCGCAGCGAGCCCGGCAGCAGGAAGAACGCCACGATGGCGACGAGGATCGAACCGAACGTGCGCGGCCGCGCATAGACCACGCGGACCGGGCGTGACATTTTCCGGAAGCGGGCAAGGCGAGGATCTTCGGCTTCCCTGTCCGCCATCGGGCGCGCCCTAGTTCTTGCGCTCGGCGACGAACCGCGCCGCGGCGCGCAGCACGTCGCCCTTGGCTCCGAAGATCGCGAGTGCGGAATCGGCGCGCGCCAAGAGATCGCGCACGCGCTGTTTGGCGCCGTCGATCCCGAGCTGGGTGACGAAAGTGGTCTTGCCGAGTGCGGCGTCCTGTCCGGTCTGCTTGCCGAGCGCCGCCGCATCGCCCTCGACGTCGAGCAGGTCGTCGGCGATCTGGAACGCTTCGCCGAGCGCGCGGCCGTAATCGTCGAGCGCCCGATATTCCGTTGCCGAGGATTGGCCGAGGATCGCGCCTGCGATACAGCCGAAGCGCAGCAGCGCCCCGGTCTTCATCTGCTGCAGCCGCGCCACATCGACCGGTTCGCGATCGCCGAACCGGCCCTCGCCTGCGAGGTCGAGCATTTGGCCGCCGACCATGCCGCCGATTCCCGATGCCCGCGCCAGCTCGCGTGTCAAGCGAAGGCGTACGCTCGGGTCCTTGTGGATCTCGTCGCGGGTGATGATGTCGAAAGCGAGCGTCAAGAGCCCATCGCCGGCCAGGATCGCGGTGGCGTCGTCGGTCTTCTTGTGCAGCGTCGGCCGGCCGCGGCGCAAATCGCTGTTGTCCATCGCCGGCAGATCGTCATGGATCAGCGAATAGCAGTGGATGCATTCGAGCGCGGCGCCGGCGAGCAGGGCAGCCTCGCGCGGAACACCGAACACGGCCGAGCTTTCGACCACGAGGAACGGCCTTAAGCGTTTTCCTCCGCCGAGGCTCGAATAGCGCATGGCGTCCATCAGCCGCTTCGGCCGCGCGATCTCATCGGGCAATGCGGCATCCGTGAGAAGCTTTGCCAGCTGGGCTTCGGTGTCTTCCGCGGTCTTGTCCAGTCGCTTCGCAAAATCGGGTACGGCAGAAGCGGTCATCAAATAGGGCTCCCAGAAGCAGGCATCCAAGGCAAATTCGCCGGACAATCCTTTATGCCATCGCCTTCGTCAATCGCGAGGGGAGGGAGCCATGCGCCACAAGGGCACTGGAAAAACCATGAATTATCGTCAGATATCGGACAGGCCCGGTCGATTTGCGTGATAGGGGCCGTCGTGCCCGGCTTTTCCGCGGGACGCCGCAAAGTGATGCGAACTTCGGATTCGGGACATTAGATTTTGCGCATTGTCAGAATCCTGCTGCTTGTTCTGCTGGCCTTGCTCATTGTGCCCTATCTGCTGACGCCGCTGTACCGCATCGGGCATCCGGTCTCGACCTTGATGGCCTGGCGCTGGGTGCAGGGTGCTCCGGTGACGCGGCGTTGGATCGACTTCGACGCGATTGCGCCTTATCTGCCGCGCGCGGTGGTGGCGGCGGAAGACGCTCATTTCTGCAAGCATCACGGCATCGATTGGGGCGCGCTGCGCGAGGCGATTGATGATGCCCAGGAAGGCGAGGGGCTTCGCGGCGCCTCGACCATCACCCAGCAGGTGGCCAAGAACCTGTTCCTCGCGCCGATACCGGACCTGATCCGCAAGGTGCTCGAGTTTCCGCTGGCGCTATGGATCGATCGGCTGCTGCCGAAGCAGCGCGTCCTTGAGATCTATCTCAATATCGCCGAGCTTGGCCCGTCGGGCCAGTTCGGCGCCGAGGCCGGAAGCGTCTACGCCTTCGGCCACTCCGCCTCCACCCTATGGCCACGCGAGGCGGCCCTGCTGGCGGCAATCCTGCCCAATCCGGTCAAGCGAAGCGCCCGCAATCCCGGCCCCGGCGTGCGCCGCCTCGCCGGGACCTATACCGCCAGGGCGGAGTCTCCGGCGTTGCAGCGCTGCTGGAGCGAAAATTGAGGATTTTGAGCCGATTTTTCAGCCGTTTTGGCTGCTGCCGACCCTAGCTTTACGCCAACCCATCCTCTATAAGCGCGGCCTTGATCGGCATCCCGGTTCGCGGTTTTCAGGGCGCTGAGCCGTCCGCGGCCCGCGGACGATGCCCCCGGCAAAACCCCTAGAGGACACCGATATGGCCGTTCCCAGAAGAAAAACATCGCCGTCGCGGCGTGGCATGCGCCGTTCAGCGGATGCGCTGAAGAAGCCGACCTATGCCGAGGACAAGGATTCCGGCGAGTTGCGCCGCCCGCACCACCTCGATCTCAAGACCGGGATGTACAAGGGCCGTCAGGTCCTCAAGGTCAAGAAAGAATCTTGATCAGGCCGGATACTTTTGGATTGCGGATGCGTTGCAGGTAGCGACAATCGTTGCTCGAATTGCGCCAACAAGCGAGGTGAGCCGATTTCCGGTGGCGAAGCGGATGCCGCGTCGCCGGTGAACGCCCTGCTTGAGAGAGAAGGCCCCGCCGATGATCGGTTTCCCCCTGCTTCTGATTCCGCTCGCGATCTACAACATCATCGTCTTGCTGATGCCGGGCGTTTCCTTTGCCGACCCGCTGGTCAGGCTGACGCTGGTCTCCGGCGCCGAGTGGTCGGTGACGTTGAGCGACTTGCTGCTGGTGCTCGGCATCCTTATGCTGATGCTCGAGGTCTTCAAGGGCGCGCGTCCCGGCGCGAAATATCTGACCGATCATCTGCTGTCGCTGATCCTGTTCGGCGCGGCGGCCGCCGAATTCGTGCTGTGGCCGAAGTTCGGCACCTCGACCTATTTCCTGCTGGTGCTGCTGGCGCTGACCGATTTCCTGTCGGGCGTTGCGTTGCGCGCGCGGCGGGGCGTGCCGGTGGCTCGGCGCGCCGACGTCTCCCTGCAGCGCCCGCCGAAGGAGGCTGAGACGCCTGCGGTTGAGCCTCGGCCTGCGGCTGAGCCTCAGCCAGATCCCATGCCTGTGCCCGCGCCGCCGGCAGCGCCGGTCGCGGAATCAGTGCCGCCCGATCATCCCGAACCAAGCCCTGCCCAGCCCGAGATCGCATCAGGCACGGCCTCGCAGCAGATCCCCTCGCCCGGATTGCAGCCGGGCAGCGGTTCGCACGCCTCGCCCGAGGCGCCATCAAGTTGAACTCAGATGACCTGCCGGGTGCGGAATCCGACGCGCGGGTGCTGATTCCGCCTGGATTCGTAGGCCGACTGCGCATCGGCCGAGGTGGCCCGGCAGAGGCGGCGGGCCTGCGGCACCTGCTCGGCGCTCGCGATCAGATGGCTGACGAAGGTCGGGTCAGGACGCGGCAACGGCAGCTTGGCTGACCATTGCATCGACGGCGCGACCGGCACCAACGCGGTACAGGGAGACTCTACGTCCTCGAAGACGCCGTCTTCTATGACCTGATCGCTGACGCCGGACATTTGCAAACCGTCACATTTTGGGACGCTTGGCCCCCGTTACGGTTTGATCCCCGCAAAACCCATACCGTTTCCTGCCGATTTGTCCCGAGCGGCGCAAAACGTGGTTTCCGGATTATTTATGAACTTTACTTAGGCTCAGTGGTGCAACAGGCCCTATTCTGAAGGCCGGGAATCACCCGGTCATGTCCCGAAACGAGGCGACCGTGACATCCGCTCTGCCGCAAACCTCGACTATCCTGGCTTCGCTCGGCCAAGCCGCCTTTGTCTGGGATATCGCAACCGACGCGCTTCATTGGAGCGATCATGTCGGCGCGGTGTTCCCCGATATTCCGGCTGCCTCGCTGTCGAGCGGGGCGGAATTCGCAAAACTGATCGAGCCCGAGCGCGCGATTCGCCTCGATGCGCTTTCCCAATCGCCGGTGCATGGCGGCGACGGCACGCCGTACCGCATTGAATATGGTGTGCGGGCGAGCACGTCCGCGCCGCTGCTCTGGATCGAGGAATCCGGGTCCTGGCTTGCCGGCGCCGATGGCAAGCCGGCGCGCGCGCAAGGCATCGTCCGCATCAACAACGAACGTCGTGCCCGCGACCAACAGCTCCTGAAGCTGGCGCGGCACGATCCGTTGACCGGCGAGCTCAACCGCGCCCATTTGATTGCGGCGCTCGCCGCAACGATCGAGGAAACCACGCGCTTCCGTACCTCCTGCGCCTTCATGCTGATCGGCATCGACCATCTGGCGCGAATCAATGACGCGTTCGGCTTCGATGTGGCGGATGCCGTGATCGCGGAAGTCGCCAACCGTATCCGCTCCCGATTGCGCGCCGGCGACGTGCTCGGCCGTTTCTCCGGCAACAAGTTCGGCCTGATCCTGAAGAACAGCACCGTCGACGACATGAACGTCGCCGCCGAGCGGTTCCTGGCCATCATTCGCGACGAGGTAGTGCCGACCAAATCCGGCCCGGTCTCGGTCACCGCGTCGATCGGCGCGGTCAGCGTCCCGCGCTATGCGCGCAACACCGATGAGGTGATCAACCGCGCCCACGAAGCGCTCGATGGCGCCAAGCGACGCCGCGCCGGATCGTTTTCGGTGTGGCGGCCGAATGTCGAGCGCGACGCCCAGCGCCGCGTCAATATCCGCGTCACCGACGAGATCGTCACCGCCCTCAACGAGCGGCGGATCGCAATAGCCTATGAGCCCGTGGTGGCCGCGCGCTCGCGCGAGGCGGCATTCTACGAGTGCCTGGTGCGGATGGAACAAGATGACGGACAAGTGCTGCTGGCGCCCGATATCGTGCGGGTGGCCGAGCGGCTCGGCTTGATCCGTCTGGTCGATCACCGCGTGCTCGAACTGGTGATCGCGGAGCTTGCAAATTCACCCGCGGTGCGGCTCAGCCTCAACATCTCGCCCGACACGACGATGGATACGGACTGGTGGACCTCGATCGAATGCCTGATGCGCGCCCATCCCGGGGTCGGCGAGCGGCTGATCGTCGAGATCACCGAGACCGTCGCCATTCAGGATATCGACGACGTGCGCGGCTTCGTCACGCGCCTGAAGAATTTCGGCAGCCACATTGCGATCGACGATTTCGGCGCCGGCTACACCTCGTTCCGCAACTTGCGCAAGCTCGGTGTCGATATCGTGAAGATCGACGGCGCCTTCGTGCAAAACATCGCCCAATCGGCCGACGACCGCGCCTTCGTGCAGACACTGATAGATCTTGCACGCCGGCTGCAAATCAAGACGGTCGCCGAATGGGTGCAGGACGAGGAATCCGCCGTGATGCTGCGCGAGTGGGGCTGCGACTATATCCAGGGCCGGTTGATCGGGCTTGCGTCCTCGCAGCGGCCATGGGGCGCGGGCGCCGAAGCCGTTCTGCCGGCAGCGGGTTAGACCGAAGGGAAAGTCACTCTTCCTTCTTCGGCTCCTTCGACATGCGATCGAGGCGCTCCTGCATTTCCTTCATTTGGCGGCGAAGGTCGTCGATATTGCCGTCATCGGCCGACGGCTCCGGCGCCGTTCCCGTTTCCGTCGGCGTGCCACCGCGCGATGGCGCAAACGGCTTGAACATCGAGAAGGTCTGCTGGAACAATTCCATGTTGCGGCGGACATGTTCCTCCAGCGGCGCAAACGGCGTGCCTGAGAACGTGTTGGTCAATTGCTTGCGGAATTTTTCCTGCTCGCGCGTCAGCGTGTCGATCGATTGTTCGAGATATTTCGGCACCACCATCTGCATGCTGTCACCGTAGAAGCGAATCAGCTGCCGCAGGAAAGTGGTCGGCAACAGATTCTGGCCGGCCTTGTTTTCCTGTTCAAAGATGATTTGCGCGAGCACCGAACGGGTGATGTCGTCGCCGGTCTTGGCGTCGTAGACGAGGAAATCCTCGCCTTCCTTCACCATGGCCGCGAGATCCTCAAGCGTTACATAGGTGCTGGTACCGGTATTATAGAGCCGCCGGTTCGCATATTTCTTGATCGTGGTGGGTTGGTCTGATTTCGCCATGGCTCACATTTGCTCACCGGGACAAGGAACCCGACGGCGTCGCCGCGGGGTTACAAGCAACGCGTTGTGGCAAAGGTAAGCATTTTCAACGCGGTTCGGCTACCGTTTTGTGCGGGACGGTTAATTCCAAAGCACAAGGGCTGCTCGGGAAACCGCCAACGAGGTCAGTCCAAGTGTTTCGCGGCGTAATTTCGGCCCCTCAGCGATTGACATGCCTCAACTCCGTTAACAGGATGAGGTGAGATAAAGGCCTGTCGATCCGACGACCGCTATCCAACAACCCTCGAGCCCAGGAGATGTCCATGTCAGACGATGTCGTCATCGTCAGCGCCGTCCGCACCCCGGTCGGAAGTTTCAACGGTGCGTTCGCCACCATGCCGGCCCACGATCTCGGCGCCGTCGCCATCAAGGCGGCCCTGGAGCGCGCCGGCGTTGAGCCGGCGCGGGTATCCGAAGTCATCATGGGCCAGATCCTGACCGCAGCGCAGGGCCAGAACCCGGCCCGCCAAGCCTCGATATCAGCTGGTATCCCGGTGGAAAGCCCGGCCTGGGGCGTCAACCAGCTCTGCGGTAGCGGCCTGCGCACGGTGGCGTTGGGTTACCAGGCACTGCTCAATGGCGATTCCGAGATCGTCGTCGCCGGCGGCCAGGAATCGATGAGCATGGCTCCGCACGCGCAGCATTTGCGCGGCGGCGTCAAAATGGGCAACTTCGAACTCGTCGACACCATGATCAAGGATGGACTGTGGGACGCCTTCAACGGCTACCACATGGGCAACACCGCCGAGAACGTCGCCCGGCAATATCAGATCACCCGTCCGCAGCAGGATGCGTTCGCGGTCGCTTCGCAGAACAAGGCCGAGGCGGCGCAGAAGGCAGGCAAGTTCAGGGACGAGATCATCCCGGTCACGATCAAGACCCGCAAGGGCGACATTGTTGTCAGCGACGACGAGTATCCGCGTCACGGCGCGACGCTGGATGCGATGGCCAAGCTCAAGCCGGCCTTCGAGAAGGACGGTACCGTGACCGCCGGAAGCGCGTCCGGCATCAATGACGGCGCCGCCGCCGTGGTGCTGATGACCGCCAAGCAGGCGGCCAAGGAAGGCAAGAAGCCGATCGCCCGCATCGTGTCCTGGGCTCAGGCCGGGGTCGATCCCAAGATCATGGGCACCGGGCCGATCCCGGCTTCCCGCGCCGCGCTGAAGAAGGCCGGCTGGAGCATCGGCGATCTTGACCTGATCGAAGCCAATGAGGCGTTCGCGGCGCAGGCCTGCGCCGTCAACAAGGACCTCGGCTGGGACACCTCCAAAGTCAACGTCAATGGCGGCGCGATCGCGATCGGCCATCCCGTGGGCGCCTCCGGCGCGCGCGTGCTGGTGACGCTGCTGCACGAGATGGCCAAGCGTGACGCCAAGAAGGGCCTCGCCACGCTGTGCATCGGCGGCGGCATGGGGATTGCCATGTGCGTTGCACGCGACTGAACAAGAGGCAGCGGGATGGGTTGAATGATGAAAAGATCATCTGTCAACCGCAGATCAAGCTGATAAAAAATGCCCGGTCTCGTGCCGGGCATTTTCGTCTTGATCGCGTCTTGCGACGACGAGGCGCCGGCGCAAAGGGCGCATCGGGATACTGGATTTGAGGTTTGTCAAAAAGACTGGGCAATTCCGGCTTATAAAAAAACAACCAAGGAGGAGATCGACATGGCACGTGTTGCATTGGTGACGGGAGGCACACGGGGGATTGGTGCGGCGATCAGCAAGGCGCTGAAGGCCGCGGGTTACAAGGTCGCGGCGAGCTATGCCGGCAATGACGCCGCGGCCGAGAAATTCAAGGCCGAGACCGGCATCCCCGTCTATAAATGGGACGTCGCCTCGTTCGATGCCTGCGCCACCGGCGTCAAGAAGGTCGAGGCCGACCTCGGGCCGGTCGACGTGCTCGTCAACAATGCCGGCATCACCAAGGATACCGCTTTCCACAAGATGACGCTGGAACAGTGGAACGCCGTGATCAACACCAATCTCGGCTCGCTGTTCAACATGACGCGGCAGGTGATCGAAGGCATGCGGGCGCGCAAGTTTGGCCGCGTCATCAACATCTCCTCGATCAACGGCCAGAAGGGACAGTTCGGCCAGGTCAACTATTCCGCGTCCAAGGCCGGCGACATCGGGTTCACCAAGGCCTTGGCGATCGAGAATGCCAAGGGCGGCATCACGGTGAATGCGATCTGCCCCGGCTACATCAACACCGAAATGGTGCAGGCGGTGCCGAAGGAGGTGCTGGAGAAGAGCATCCTGCCGCTGATCCCGGTCAATCGCCTTGGCGAGCCGGAAGAAATCGCGCGCGCGGTGGTGTTCCTCGCCGCCGACGACGCCGGCTTCATCACGGGATCGACGCTATCCGTGAATGGCGGGCAGTATCAGGTGTGATTTGACTTTGTCATTCCGGGACACGCGTCTTCGCGTGGACCCGGAATCTCGAGATTCCGGGTTCGCTCGGTTTCCTCGCGCCCCGGAATGACAGCTCTGATGACCCCCCGCACCGCGACTCTGATCGGGCTGACCGCGATCCTGATGTGGTCGCTGCTGTCGGTTATGACGGTCGCGACCGGCAGGGTCCCCGCATTTCAGCTCGCGGCAATGACCTTTGCGATCGGGGCGCTGGTGGGATCGTTGACATGGATCGGGCGGAGCAAAGCGGTCGGCGCCTTGCGCCAGCCGCTCGCCGCCTGGGCGGTCGGCGTCGGCGGGCTGTTTGGCTATCACGCGCTCTATTTCCTGGCGCTGCGCTTCGCGCCGCCGGCCGAAGCGGGGCTGTTGAACTATCTCTGGCCGCTTCTGATCGTGCTGTTCTCGTCGTTGCTGCCGGGCGAGCGGCTGGCGCCGCATCACATCATCGGCGCCGTGCTTGGACTTGCCGGCACGGTGCTTCTGTTCGCGGGCAACACCGGAAGCGTCACCCCGGGCCAGGTGCCCGGCCTGATCGCGGCGTTCGTCGCGGCTTTCGTGTGGGCGACCTATTCGGTGTTGTCACGCAGGCTCAACTCGGTGCCGACCGATGCGGTGGCCGGGTTTTGCGCGGTAACCGCGCTGCTTGCCGCACTGGTACATGGGCTTGTCGAGGTCACGGTCTGGCCCGATACCATGTTGCAATGGCTTAGCGTGATTGCGCTCGGCGTCGGCCCGGTGGGAGCGGCGTTCTACGCATGGGATATCGGCATGAAGCGCGGTGACATCCGCGTGCTAGGTGCGGCCTCCTATGCCACGCCCCTGCTCTCGACGGCATTCCTCGTGATGGCGGGCTTTGCCAAAGCGAGCGCGAATATCGCACTTGCCGCGGTCCTGATCGCCGGCGGCGGCCTGATCGCGGCAAGGGACATGATTTCGAAACGGTCCTGACGCGCTTTCACTGGCCGTCATTCCGGGGCTGCGCCAAAGGCGCATCCCGGAATGACGAGGAGTAAATCAAGCCGCCGGCCGCCAGCCCGGTGGCTTGTAGGCGGTTTCCGGAATCTGACCGAGCTCGGAGCGCTGCAGCTTTTCCGGCGTGAGACCATAAAACTGTTGGAAGCTCATGATCAGCGGCCGCCATTTGTCGGTGTCGATGCGGTTGGGCTCGCCCTCCATCATCACTTGCGGATGCGCGTGCACGCGGGTGACACGAACCTCGATCGCCGCGAGATTGCCGCGCCAAATCTCGTCCTCCTGCGCCATCTCGTGCACATGCGCGACCTTGGCCTCGATCTGCACCGGGCATTCCGCGGCGCGTGGCGCTGCGACCGTTTCGCCCGGCAGCGCCGTCAGGCCGCTCAGGGCAAACTTGTCCTTCTCATGCCGGTAGCCGCGCCTGATCTTGCCGGCCGGCACCGGATTGGATCCCGTGGTACGGGCCAGACGATCGACCGCGCCGACAAGATGCGCCGACGGCAGGTTGAGCACGCATTCGCCTGTGCGGATCATGTTTTCGGTGGTCTTGGAGTTGCGCGCCAGCCCAAGCATGCAGCGCCAGGCGACCCACCAGGCCGACGACATCGGCGCGAGGTTGTACGAACCGTCGTCATTGTTCGAACCGATCAGAACGACCGGCGTCCCGAAATAAAGAATCGCCGGTTCGATCCGGATATTCGAAGGGCCGAAGGTGCCGTGCATTTTTCCGCTCCTTGTGACGTCTCGAAGCGGAATCTATCTGCGCAGATGAGGGAAACCCACCCGATTCCCGACCGCGCCGGTTCAGCGGGTGGAGAACCAATATGGCTCTGCCAATTCCAAGCCGGCAAATTCGAACCCGGGCGATACCGTGCACCCGACCAAGGTCCAATCGCCGGTGGTTTCCGCCGCCTGCCACGCTTGCGCCGGCACGATCGCCTGCGGGCGTTCGCCTGCGGCAAGGTCGGGTCCGAGCCTGACCGCATGCCCCGCGCAGCCCTCATTGGCGATCTGCAAAATCAGCGAGCTGCCGGCATAATAATGCCAGACCTCGACCGCATCGATGCGATGCCAGTGCGAGCGCTCGCCGCGCGCCAGCAGGAAATAGATCGCGGTCGACCGCGCGCGGCCCTGAGTGTCGGGGCAGGAATCGCGAAACGTCTCGCGATAATGCCCGCCTTCCGGGTGTGGTCTCAATTCAAGTCGGGCAATGATGTCGGAAGCAGTCAGCATGGCATCATCAGAACTTGTTCTTGCGCTCGCGCAATTCGCCGAACACGTCGGCGGCGTTCGAACCCTTCATATGCAGTTTTGCCGCGACCGAGGGATCGTCGGCGCGCAGGAAAACATTGGCCTTCTTCTCTTCCCCCATCATCGTGGGTACTGTCGGCTTGTTCGCGGCGCGTAGCCGCGCCACCTCCTCGGCGCGCGCCTTCAGCGCGGCATTGTCGGGTTCGATCGTAAGCGCGAATTTGACGTTAGCGGCGGTATATTCATGGCCGCAATAGAGTTTGAAATCGTCGGGTAGCGCGCGCAGCTTGAGCAGCGAATCCCACATCATGGGATGAGTGCCCTCGATCACCCGTCCGCAGCCGATCGAGAACAGCGTATCGGCGGCAAACACGGTTTTCTCGCCGTCGAAAACGTAAGCGATGTGGTCAAGGGTATGGCCCGGCGTCTCCAGCACCTGCGCCGACAGGCCTCCGACTTTCACCACATCGCCGTGGCCGGCGCGCAAATCGACATTGGCGATCTTGGTCGACCTGTCGTGTGGGGCGACGACGCGGCAGCCATATTTCTGCTTCAACGCGGCGACGCCGCCGACGTGGTCATGGTGGTGGTGCGTGATCAGGATATCGGTGAGCTGCCAGCCCTCCCGTTCCAGCGCTTTCACGATAGGGCCGGCCTCCGGCGCGTCGATCGAGGCGGTCGATTTGGTCGCGGGATCGTGGATCAGGGCGCCGAAATTATCGGTAAAGCAGGTGAAGAGGCGGATTTCGGCGGCCATGATATCTCCATCATCTGTGCGCGGTGAGGCAACCCAGCCCGGGTCAGAGATATGGCGTTAACGCTTCCGGAGCAATGCAATATTCTGCACGCTCGATGGCATAGTGCCGTGTTAGATTAGTACCATGGACGTCATCGACCTACGCGACTTTTATTCGCGGCGCCTCGGCGTCGTGGCGCGCCAGCTCATCAACCGCGGCATCCGCGAACGATGGCCGGACGCGAAAGACCAGCGCGTGCTCGGGATCGGCTATCCGACGCCTTATCTCGGTCTGTTCCGCGAGAACAGCGAGCGCTGTATCGCCTTCATGCCGGCGGCGCAGGGCGTGCTGAAATGGCCGACCGCGCGGCCGGCGCTGGCAACGCTGGTCGACGAGTTCTCGCTGCCGCTGTCGGATGCGGCGGTCGATCGTATCCTCCTGGTTCATGCGCTGGAAATGTCCGACGATCCGGAAGGGCTGCTGCGCGAAGTGTGGCGGGTGCTGGCGCCGTCGGGGCGGGTGATCGGGATCATTCCGAACCGGCGCGGGGTGTGGACCCGCACCGACGCTACCCCGTTCGGTCACGGCCGGCCTTACTCGCGCTCGCAGATCACGCAACTGCTGCGGCAGACCTGGTTCACGCCGACGGCGTGGGGCGAGGCGCTGTTCATGCCGCCGGTCGCGGGCGGCTGGTTCCTGCGTTCGGCGTTGGCGTGGGAGCGGGTTGGCGAGGCGCTCTCGCTGCCGTTCGCCGGCGTGCATATCGTGGAGGCGACCAAACAGGTCTATCGCGCGATCCCGGCCAAACGCGAGCGCACGCGACTAATTCCGGCGCTGGAGCCGGTGCTGGTGCCGTCGTCAACGGCGAGGGGAGGGTAACGCGCCGCTTCCGCGGGGCCCCCTACTACTCTACTCATTCCCCGGATTGAAATCGTCGCTGGACGGACCCGGCGTGGCCGCGCCTTCGGGCCGCGGGCCGTGCGGCCGGCGCCGCCGGCGCGGGAAGCGCTCGCCACCGCCGCCGCCCTCGAAACCGCCCTGGCCGCCATTGATCTGCGGCTGCGGGCCGGTGATGAACGAGGGCAGGCGGTCGACGCTGCCATTGTCGGCGATCACCGGCTGCGGTTGCGGCTGTGGCTGATATTGCGGTTGCGGACGATGCTCGCGGGGCTGCTGCTCGCGCTGATAGGGCTGGCCCTCGCGTTGATGATCGCGCTGACCGTTATCGCGCACATAGGGTTGCTGCTGCACTGGAACGAAGCCGGGCTCCTGCCCGAAACTCGAAAAATTGTCGCCTTCGTCCTCGCCCTCCTCTGCGACCATCTCGCTGTCGGGGCGTGGCTGCGGCTGGTTCTGCCGGAACTGCTCCTGGGCCGCCGCGATCAAGCGGAAATAATGTTCGGCGTGCTGATAGTAGTTCTCGGCCGCAACGGGATCGCCCGAAGAGCGTGCATCGCGCGCGAGCTGGACGTATTTTTCGGCCACATGGGATGCGGTGCCGCGGATCTTGATGTCGGGCCCGTTGGATTCAAACACCCGGGTCATCGGGTTTTGCCCACGCCGGTTGTTATTGTTGTTGTTATTATTGTTCCGGTTACGCATCCGCTTGTTATTTTGACCGTTTCTCATGTCTTGCCTTTATTGCAGCCCTGAAGTTACCAGCGTTGAATTGCCGTTCTGATAGCCATCTCGATCAATCCGAGCACGCGCCCTGCGCGCGCCGAATCACGATGCGGTTCCGACCCGTGCCGATTTCGTCAACGTCGCGTTCAACAAAGACGCGTTCCCCCACCCGCCGGCCTCTGTCGCCCGGCGAACAATCATTCAGCCTGCCAAAACAAGCCCGGGTTTTCTTGCGTAGGTCTTCAAGCGCAATATCAGGCTTTCGTTCGCTTTGCGGGCGCAAGCAGCGCAGCTTTGTCAGCCATCGCGCTCAATCGGACCCGCGTTTTGGAACCTTTCACCCGGCGCTGCTCTCGCTTTGAGAACTCTGGCTTTCACCCGCTGGTCTGCGGGGCCTGCGCCGACGTTGTGGGCGGAACGTAGTCGCTCCGGGGGAATATTCCAAGTGGTTTTTTGTGCCCCAATCGAGCTTTTATAGAGGCCTTTTTCGGCCGGCCACGGCCCGCGGGACGCCTGCCAAATCAGCCTTGGGGGCGCTTTCGGGCGCTAGCCCGGCTGCCGTCATCAAACCTTCAATCTGGCCGCTTTGGCCCAGTCCCGCCTCGACGATCAGCGCGCCGCGCGGTCCGAGCAGGCGCGACGCCTGCGGGATCAGGGCACGATAGCCGTCAAGCCCATCGGCGCCGCCGTCGAGCGCGAGGTGCGGATCGTGATCGCGAACCTCCGCGGCAAGACCTGCGATGTCGGCCGAGCGGATATAGGGTGGGTTCGACACGATCAGATCGAACGGGCCGTTTAGCGCCGCCGCGTAATTGCAGGCGATGAAAGTGGCGCGATCGGCGAGACCTAAACCGACGGCGTTGGCTCGCGCCACGTGCAGTGCCGCCGCGCTGATGTCGGTTCCGCAGCCGCGGGCGTCCGGCAATTCGTGGAGCAGCGCCAGCAGAATTGCGCCCGAGCCGGTACCGAGGTCGGCGATACGGTAGAGGCGGTTCACAACAGGCCCGGCGCGCAGCATTTGCAGCGCGAGCTCAACCACGGTTTCGGTATCCGGCCGCGGCACCAACGTTTCCGAGAAAAGCTTGAGCGGGAGCCCCCAGAATTCCTTATTGCCCAGAATCCGCGCAACCGGCTCGCCGGCGAGACGACGGCGAGCGAAATTTTCCAGACGTGTCAATTCGTCCGACCTCAGCAGCCGGTTCGCGTCCGTGATCATGCCGGTAAGATCAAGGCCGAGCACGGCGCCGATCAACAGCCGCGCGTCAAGCTCGGCCGATTCGATCGCGGCGGATGCGAGGCGCGCAGTCAGGTTGCGCCGCGCGATTCCGGCGGTTTGTCCGGCGAAAGATTTGTCTGATCTCACGCGGCTGCGCCCTGGGCGGCGAGCTGCGCCGCCTGATGCTCCGTGGTCAGCGCGTCGATCAATTCGCTCAAGCCTTCGCCCGAGACTACCTGCGGCAACTTGTAGAGCGTCAGGTTGATGCGGTGGTCGGTGACACGGCCCTGCGGAAAATTATAGGTGCGGATGCGTTCGGAGCGGTCCCCCGAGCCGACTTTCTCGCGTCGATCCGCCGAGCGCGCCGCGTCCACCCGCTGGCGTTCGGCGTCGTAGATGCGTGAACGCAGGATGTTCATGGCTGACGCCCGGTTCTTATGCTGCGAACGGCTGTCCTGCATGCTGACGACGATGCCGGTCGGAATGTGGGTGATGCGGATTGCCGATTCGGTCTTGTTGACATGCTGGCCGCCCGCACCTTGCGCGCGCATGGTCTCAATCCGCAAATCCTCGTTCTTGATATCGACATCGACATCTTCGACCTCGGGCAGCACCGCCACCGTCGCTGCCGAGGTATGGATGCGCCCCTGCGTCTCGGTATCGGGCACGCGCTGCACCCGGTGCACGCCAGATTCGAACTTCAGTTTCGCGAACGCCCCGCGGCCCTGCACCTCGGCGATGATCTCCTTATAGCCACCCATGGTGCCGTCGCTGGCGGAGATCACATCGACCTTCCAGCCCTGCAGATTGGCGAAGCGCTCGTACATCCGAAACAAATCGCCGGCGAACAGGGCGGCTTCGTCGCCGCCGGTGCCGGCGCGAATTTCCAGCACGACGTTGCGGTCGTCCATGGCGTCCTTGGGCAACAGCGCGACGCGAATCTCTTGCTCCAGCGCGACGCGGCGCGCCTGCAAGCTCTCGCGCTCGGCCTCCGCCATGCCGCGCATTTCGGAATCGGTTGCGGGATCGCCGATCAGGGCTTCGGTATCGGCAAGCTCCCTGACGATGGCGCGATAAGCCTTGACCGCGTCGATCAGCGGATTGAGCTCGGCGAGTTCGCGCGTGATCTGCACGTATTTGTCGGAACTGACCTGGCCGAGCAACTGCGCTTCCAGCGAAGCGTGGTGCGCCAGCAAGACATCCAGTTTGGCCTCGGGGAGCATCGACATCGGTAGTTCCAAGACTTAAGAAATGGGGAGCGGAGCGCTGTAGGACAACAGCCTCGCTACAACGCGAGCCCCTCGGCTTCGGCAAATTGCGTCAGCTTTTGCCGGATCGACACAGTGCCGGCTGGGGCATCCAACAGCGGGGTCATCATCGCCTCGGCCTTTTTGGCATCGAGGTCGAGGATCATTGCCTTGACCGGGCCGAGCGCGGTCGCCGACAGCGACAGCGAGCGATAGCCGAGTGCGATCAGCGCCAGCGCGCCGATCGGCCTTGAGGCCATCTCGCCGCAGAGCGATGCGGATTTTTTTGCCGCCTGCGCCTTGCGGACGATGTCGCGCAACGCCCGCAAGATCGGCGCCGACATCGTATCGAAGCGCTCGGCGACCTTGGCATTGCCGCGGTCGACCGCGAAAAGGAACTGGAACAGATCGTTCGATCCGACCGAGACGAAATCGACCTTCTTCAAGAGTTCGTCGAGCTGATAGAGCAGCGCTGGAACCTCGACCATGGTGCCGACATCGACGCGCTCCGGCAGCGTATGGCCGTGCTGGCGCAGGTAAGTCAGCTCGCGCTCGACAATAGCTTTCGCCGAATCGAATTCGGCCACTTCCGAGATCATCGGGAACATGATGCGCAGCGCGCGGCCACCGCCCGCGCGCAACAGCGCGCGGATCTGGCCGCGCAGCAGGCCGGGCCGGTCCAGCCCGAGCCGGATTGCGCGCCAGCCGAGCGCGGGATTTTCCTCGATCACGGTTTCCATATAGGGCAGCGCCTTGTCGCCACCGATGTCGAGCGTCCGGAAGGTCACGGGCTTGGGCCCGGCGGCATCCAGCACCGCGCGATACAGCGCCAACTGGTCGCTGGTGCGCGGCAGGCTTTGGCCGACCATGAATTGCAGTTCGGTGCGGAACAGGCCGATGCCGGCGCTGCCGGTGTCGTCAATATGCGGCAGGTCGATGGCAAGGCCGGCATTGATCATGAGCTCGACCGGCTGGCCGTCCTTGGTCACGCAGGGCCTGTCGCGCAGCGCCAGATACTGCGCCTGGCGCCGTGCGCGGAAGCGCACGCGCTCGGCATAAGCCGATTCGATTTCGGCCGACGGACGGACATAGATTTCGCCGGAGGTGCCGTCGACGATGATGGCGTCGCCCGGATCGGCAATGCCAGGCGCGTTCGGCACTTCGCCGACCGCGGGGATTCCGAGCGCGCGCGCCACGATCGAGACGTGCGAATTGGTGGTGCCTTCCTCCAGCACCAGCCCGCGCAGGCGCTTGCGGTCGTAGTCGAGCAGCGCCGCGGGGCCCATCGCCCGCGCGATCAGGATGGCGTTGTCAGGCAGTTGCTCCCGCGACGGCGCGTGATCCTGCCCGACCAATTGCCGCATCAGGCGATGGCCGAGGTCCTCGAGATCGTGCAGCCGATCGCGCAAGTAGGGATCGGTGGAACGCAGCATGCGCGCGCGGGTATCGGACTGCACGCGTTCGACTGCGGCCTCCGCGGTAAGACCGGTGGCGACCGCCTCGTGCAGCCGGTGCGACCATCCCTGGTCGTTGGCGAACATGCGGTAGGCTTCAAGCACGTCGCGATGCTCGCCGCCCTCGGCGACATCGCCACGTTCCAGCATGCGGTCGAGGTCGGCGCGCAGCTTTGTCAGCGCGCTGTCGAGCCGCTTGATTTCCTTCGGCAGGTCTTCGGCTATGTAGTTGTTGATCACGACGCGCGGTTCGTGCAGCACGACGTGGCCGAGCGCGATGCCGTCGGACAGGATCGCGCCGGTCTTGTGCAGCGAATGCCGCGCGGCAGGCTCGGCGCCGGGCTGCGCCAGCGCGGTCAGCTCGCCCGAAGCGATCATCTCCGCCAGCACCATGGCGGTGGTCTGCAGCGCTTCGACCTCTTCCTCGACATAGGTGCGCTTGGCACGGTTCTGTACCACCAGCACACCGAGTGTGTTGCCGGCGCGCAGGATCGGCACGCCGAGGAAGGAGTGGTAGATTTCTTCGCCGGTTTCGGGACGGTACGAGAAGGCGGGGTGGCTTTGGGCGTGATTCAGATTGAGCGGCGTCGCCTCGCTGGCGACGAGGCCGACCAGTCCCTCATGCGCGCTCAGCACCGTGCGATGGACGGCGTCGCGGTTGAGGCCTTCGGTGGCGTAGAGCTCGAGCGTGTTGTCGACGCGCAGCACATAGGTCGAGCAGACTTCGGCCACCATGTTGGCCGCAATCAGTACCACGATCTTGTCCAATCGTTCCTGCGCTGAGACCTGCTCCGCCATGGTTTCGCGGAGCCGTCTCAGCAAGACGCGGGGGCCTCCCGACGTGCTCCGCATGTGCTGTGATCCCCCTTCGTGAAGCCGATTCGCCGTCTCGCCGGGAACCGGCGCTAAACTCACCCAGAACAACAATTTTATTCATTCGGCGAAGTCGCAAGCCCTCTAATACGGGCCGAATCAGGATAGCTAAACCGTGGCGCGGTTTGCGGCACCCCACCCGACAGGCCGTATAGCGAATTGAGACTTGTTTTGCCAAGCAAAACGCCTGCCAGCGGCGATCACGGCTTAGTTGACCCAATGCTGCGACTGCTAAGCATGACCCGCCGGAGTGTGACCGATTTGGCGATCAGATCACGCGCCGAACAAGGAAAATTCTTCTAGCCTTGATCGAGTTTATAGAGCGTATGCAGCGTACGCACCGCAAGCTCCGTATAGGCAGCATCGATCAGCACCGAGAACTTGATCTCGGAGGTAGTGATGGCGCGGATATTGATGTTGCGCGCGGCGAGCGCCGCAAAGGCCGTGGCGGCGACGCCGGCATGGCTGCGCATGCCGCTGCCGATCACCGAGACCTTGGCGACATCGGTGGCGCTGTCGAGCCGCGCGTAGCCTATTTTGCTCTTCGCCGAAGTAATGGTGTCGCGGGCACGGCCATGGTCGGAGGCCGGAACCGTGAAAGTCAGGTCGGTGGTCTTGCCGTCCTCCGAGACGTTCTGGACGATCATGTCGACATTAATACTGGCTTCCGCCAACGGCCCGAAGATCGAGGCGGCGACGCCCGGCTTGTCCTCGATCTGGCGCACGGAAATCTGGGCCTCGTCCTTGGAAAAGGCGATGCCGGTGACGACGTGGTTTTCCATGATTTCCTCCTCGCTGCAGATCAGCGTGCCCGGCGGCGTGCCGTGCGGGTCGATATCCTCTGGATTGTCGAAGCTGGAACGGACGAATATCGGCATGTTGTGCACCATGCCGAGTTCCACCGAGCGCACCTGCAGCACTTTGGCGCCCTGCGAAGCCAGTTCAAGCATGTCCTCGAAGGCGATCTTGTCGAGCCGGCGCGCTTTCGGAACCACGCGCGGATCCGTCGTATAGACGCCATCAACGTCGGTATAGATATCGCAACGGTCGGCATGGATGGCGGCGGCGAGCGCGACCGCCGAGGTGTCGGAACCGCCGCGCCCGAGCGTCGTGATCCGTCCCGTCTGCGGGTTGATGCCCTGGAAGCCGGCGATGACGGCAACCTCGTTGCGGTCCTTGAAGCGGTTGATGATTTCGGCGCCGTCTATATCGAGGATACGGGCGGAAGCATGCGCATCGCTGGTGCGAATTGGGATCTGCCAGCCCTGCCAGGAACGCGCCTGGATGCCGACCCCCTGCAATGCGATCGCGAGCAGCCCGGAGGTGACCTGTTCGCCGGAGGCGACCACCGCGTCATATTCGCGCGCGTCATGCATCGGCGACATCTCGCGGCACCAGTCCACGAGCTCATTGGTCCTGCCGGCCATCGCCGACACCACCACCGCGACGTCATGGCCGGCATCGACCTCGCGCTTCACATGTCGCGCGACGTTGCGGATACGTTCGATATTGGCGACGGAGGTGCCGCCGAATTTCATCACGAGGCGGCCCATGACGACGCGCGCATTCCCTAATGAGGATAAGTTGATGGCCCCGGCGGAAACCGGAGGCGCAAGAGCCAAAACGCGCGTATACATAGCGATGGGGCCGGGGGCAAGCCGGTTGCTTCCAACCCCAGGGCATGTGCGGTAGGTAATTGAGGCAAGTATATGGGGCGTTATATCGATGATATCCTGCGGCCCGGCGAGAAGGTGCTGTATTCCACCAACGCGCATTGGGTGTTCTATCTCCCGGCGATCGGGGCCTGGATGGCCGCATTGGTTCTGCTGATCCTGTCGCGGTCGACCACGATCCCGGGCCTCATCCTGTTGTGTCTGTCGGCTTCCGCCGTGGTGGCCCTCGCGGCGCTCTATTGGACGGCAAGAGCCTGGTTCCACCGCTGGACTACCGAGACCGACGTCACCAATATGCGCGTCGTGCATAAGACCGGGTTCATCAAGCGGCGGACCTTCGAAATGGCGCTCGACAAGGTCGAGAGCGTCGATGTCAATCAGAGCATCCTTGGCCGCATCCTCAATTACGGCGACGTGACCATCCTCGGCGTCGGCGAAGGCAAGGAAACCATCTCGACCATCGCCTCGCCACTGGCTTTCCGCAGCCACATCACCGCGCGATAGAACGGCACGTCAACCATGGTCTTGCAACCGAACCCTCGCGCAAACAGTCCCTCCGGCGCGGGCTCGACGGTCGATCCCGCCGAGATCGCGAAATTTTCCAGATTGTCGGAAGAGTGGTGGGATCCCCGCGGCAAGATGGCTCCGCTGCACAAGATCAATCCGCTGCGGCTGACCTATATTCGCGATGCCGCCTGCCGCAAGTTCCAGCGCAACGTCAAGAGCCTGAATTGCCTCTCCGGCCTCCGCATCCTTGATATCGGCTGCGGCGCGGGGCTGCTGTGCGAGCCGCTCACCCGTCTCGGCGCGCAGGTGATCGGCGTCGATCCTTCCGCCAGCAATATCGCCGCCGCCAAGCTGCATGCGGACAAGGGACACCTGTCGATCGATTATCGCTGCACCACGGTTGAGGAAATGGATGTGCGCGAACGCTTCGACATCGTGCTCGCCATGGAAGTGGTCGAGCATGTCAGCGATATCGGCCTGTTTTTGGGGCGCTGTGCCGCAATGCTGAAGCCCGGTGGGCTGATGGTGGTCTCGACCCTGAACCGCAACTGGAAGAGCTTTGCGCTCGCGATCGTCGGCGCCGAATATATCCTGCGCTGGCTGCCGCGCGGCACCCATCAATGGGACAAGTTCGTCACCCCGGACGAACTCGCAAAGCACCTGCTCGACAACAGGCTCGTCATCACCGAGGAGACCGGCGTGGTCTATAGTCCCTTCGCCGACAGATGGAGCCTCTCCTCCGATATGGACGTCAACTACATGGTGGTGGCGGAGGAGATGGTGTAGCGAGCCGCAATCCTGTCATGACACCGGTCCGGTTGACCGCTTGAGCTGTGCCCGGCACGGTACGGCGACTTCCCGCCGGTCAACCATTCCCCCAGATGTTCTCAATCGCCACGCTCTGGATTCCCTTTACCCTCACGGCCGCACTCGGCCAGGTCGCGCGCAACGCGATGCAGCGGCAATTGACCGGGCCACTCGGCACCTGGGGCGCCACCAATATCCGCT
Organism: uncultured Alphaproteobacteria bacterium; assembly: GCA_963769365.1. Taxonomy (GTDB): domain Bacteria; phylum Pseudomonadota; class Alphaproteobacteria; order Rhizobiales; family Xanthobacteraceae; genus Bradyrhizobium. Next base: position 535,683 of record CAVYLU010000006.1, read on the forward strand.
TCCTGTTCGGCTTTCCGTTTTCGATCCTGTTCTTTGTGGTCGTGCTCGCCGTCTCGGGAGATCACTTGCCGGTCCCGACGGCTGCGTTCTGGCCCTGGCTTTTGCTCGGTGCGCTTACCCAGATCATTGGCACCGGCATGATGCTGGTCGCCATGAACGACCGCTCGTTCGTGGTGACCACGGCGTACCTCAAGACCGAGGCGATCCAGACCGCGATCTTCGGCTTCGTGTTTCTCGGCGATCATCTGACGCTGTTGAAGGTGGTCGCGATCCTGATTGCGACGGCCGGCGTCGTCATCGCTGCGCTGCGACCGGGTGCCGAGAAAGGTTTTACGGATTTGAAACCCACGCTGATCGGCCTTGGCGCCGCCGCATCGTTTGCGCTGTCGGCGGTAGGCTTTCGCGGCGCCGTGATCGTGGTGCCCGGTGTCTCCTTCGTGACCGCGGCGTCGTACACGCTGGTGTTCGGGCTGTTCGTGCAGACGCTGGTGTTGACGGTTTATCTCCTGGTCCGCGCGCCCGACGTGCTCAAGAAAATACTCTCGCTGTGGAAACCTTCGATGCTGGCGGGCTTCATGGGCGCGTTCGCCTCGCAGTTCTGGTTCCTGTCATTTGCGCTGACGGCAGCCGCCAATGTCCGCACGCTGGCGCTGATCGAGGTGCTGTTCGCGCAGGGCGTGGCATATTACTCGTTCAAGCAGCCGTTATCGGCACGGGAACTAAGTGGCATCGTGCTGATCGTGATCGGGGTCGCGCTGCTGGTGGCGGCTTAGTCCGGCAGCAGCGTTCTCTTGACGGCGCCTGCGCTATTACCAATTGATTAACCAAATTCCATCGGAGATCGGGGGCTCGCATGGTCTCATACACCGGCGGCTGTACCTGCGGCGCGGTTCGCTACGAGATCGCGGCAGAATCTGTTCGAGGTTTTCAGTGTCAGTGCCGTGACTGTCAGAGGGATACCGGCGCGGGACATGCGTCGGTTGCGGTGTTTCCTCGTGCCGCCATGCGGGTCACCGGCGATGTCGTCGAAAATCCGAGAACCGCGGACAGCGGGGCCGAGAAACGAAAGGGATTTTGCGGCAAGTGCGGCTCGCCGCTCTACAACAAGCCGCAGAACGTGCCGGACATGATCGGCGTTTATGTCGGCACGCTCGATGACCCTTCCGGATTCAAGCCGCAGATGGTGATGTTCGCATCGCGCGGCCACGATTGGGACCATCTCGACCCGGCGCTGCCCAGGGTGCCGTATATGCGGCCCAAGTCCTAGAGCGAGATGACTTTTCTTCGAATCGTCATCGCCCTCTATCTTTTTTGTTTGAGCATGATCTCCGCGCAAACGCGTTCCGCGTTTGTCGCGAGGGAAAACCGGTGTCCACTTTTCCGGATCATGCTCTAGGCGCAGGCTCACAGTCATTCCGGGGCGTGAGCAGAGCGAGCGAACCATGATGTGCAATTGCACATCTGAGAATCTCGAGATTCCGGGTTCGATGCTTCGCATCGCCCTGGAATGACGCTGCGCGTCAGTTGCGATCCTCCGGCAGCACCGGCAGCGGCGAGACCTCGACGCCCTCGTCGATCAGTGCCCGCGCTTCGTCCGGCGAGGCCTCGCCGTAGATCGGGCGGTGCTCCATATCGCCGTAATGCATCTTGCGGGCTTCGTTCGGAAAGCGTTCGCCGACATTGTCGGCGTTCTTGACGATATGATCGCGCAATTCCTTGAGCTTGGCGCGCAGCTCGCGCTCCTGCGCCATCAAGAGCGGCGTCGAAGCGGGCGCCGTGACTTCCGCCGGCACGGCAGCCGCAGGCTCAGGCACGGGCGCGCCGATGTCGCGACCCTTCTTGCTCACGATCTGCGGGGCCATGATGGCCTTCTCGACCTTGGCCGAGCCGCAGGCGGGACAGCTCACGAGCTTGCGCTTGACCTGTGAGTCGTAGGCGGAAGAGCTTTGGAACCAGCTTTCGAACGAGTGATCTTTTTCGCAACGCAGCGAGTATCGGATCATGCCGATCCCCGCACCAAATGCAGATGTTCCGGACCCGCCTTGGGGTCGGCGACGCTGAAGCGGCGGCCGTGCTGCAACGACGGCACGGTTTTCCGCGCGGTTTCGACCTTGCCGGGGTCGATCTTCGCCAGGAACACGCCCGGCTCGACGCCGCCTTCGGCCAGCACTTCGCCCCAGGGGTCGACGATCAGCGAGTGGCCATAGGTCTCGCGCTTGTTCTCATGCAATCCAGCCTGGGCTGCCGCGAACACGAAGCAGCCGGTCTCGATGGCGCGGGCGCGGAGCAGCGTATGCCAATGCGCCTCCCCGGTCTTTCGCGTGAACGCGGAGGGGACGGTGAGGAACGAGGCGCCGCTTTCGGCCAGTGCGCGATAGAGCGCCGGAAAGCGCACATCGTAACAGATCGTCAGTCCGATCCGGCCCCATGGCAGGTCGGAGATCACGGCGGTCTCGCCCGGCTGGTAATTGGCGGATTCGCGATAGCTCTCGCCGCCCGGAAGGTCGATATCGAACATGTGGATCTTGTCGTAGCTTGCAAGCACGTTGCCGTCGGGCCCGATCAGGAACGAGCGGTTGACGGCCTTCTCCGGCGAGAAACGCAGCGCCAGCGAGCCGATATGAAGATGGATCTTCAGCTCAGTGGCGAGCGCGCGATAGGCCTTGAGCGAACCATCCTCCTCTTCGGTGGCGAGATGCTCGAACAGCGCCTTGCGGTTTAATTGCATCATGTTGCTCACCTCGGGGGTGAGTACGTAATCCGCGCCCTGCGCGGCCGCTTCCCGGATCAGCCTGGTGCCCTGATCGAGGCTCGGCTCGGGAAGGAGCGAGGTGCGCATCTGCACCATGGCGGCAGTGAAGGTCTGGTTGTCGCTCATGAAGAGGCCTTTTCACCCGCCAACATTGCATCGAGCTTGCCCTCGCGGTCGAGTGCATAAAGCTCGTCGCAGCCGCCGACATGGGTTGCGCCGATGAAGATTTGCGGAAACGTCGTGCCGGTCCCCGCACGATGGTACATCTGTTGACGCACCGTCGGATCCTTGCCGACGTCGAATTCGGTGAATGCGGCCTGCTTGCGGGTCAACAGCGATTTGGCCGCGCTGCAATAGCCGCAGCCCGGGCGGGTGTAGATTTCGATGGCAGCGGTCATGTTGCGCTCTATTGGAAAGTACCTGATTATATGGGAGGGCGGTGGGTATCCACAACCCGCGCGAACGCCAGCACGTCGACAGTAGCGGCTTTGGCGCGCAACAATGCCCGCGCGCAGGCATCGACGGTGGCCCCGGAAGTCAGGACATCGTCGATCAGGACCACGCGGCGGCCCTGGATTTCGGACTGCCGGTTGGCGGACACTTTGAATGCGCCCTGCACATTGCTGGCGCGCTGCGGCCGCGACAGCCCGACCTGCTGCTCGATCGCCCGGACGCGCCGCAGCACGTCTCCTCGCACCTTGACGCCGCTCAGGCGTTCGATGATTCGCGCCAGCGCGCCGGACTGATTGTAAACGCCGGTGCCACGCCCGCCGGAATAAGCCAGTCGGCTTCAGTGAAGCAATTCCTTGCCGGCGCGGGCCATCCAGCGGCCCATCGCCGGCGCCAGATCGGTGCGGTCCTGGTATTTCAGCGCATGCACCAGCGTTCGCGCGACGTCGTCATAGCGTACGGCGGCGCGAGCGCGGGCGTAGGTCGGCGGATTGGCGATTGCCTCCATCGACAGCAGGTCGGGCCCGGGATCGTAGAACAAACGGAATCCCTAGTTTTGGGCAAAACGGCTTTGCGATAAACGAAAGCTTTGACCAGCATGCGGCGCAGACGCCTTCGCCGTCGACCGGTTCGCGGCAGGCGACGCACAGCGTCGGCAGCGCGATGTCGAGCATCAGCCGCGCGGCATTCCGCCACGCGCCGCGGCACGAATTCAGCACGCCGCGAAAATGGGTAGCGATGGAACGGGATGCGGGGATTTCGGCGTCCATGCGAGGAGGCTAGCGGCCGGGCGCGCGATGCTCACGCACCGGATTGCCAGATGTAGCGGGATCGGCGTAACCAACCAGCATGACCCCGAACCCGATCGCTGCGCCAAATCTGTTCGACCGCGCATTGCTGCAGGCGCGGCAGCGGCGTGCGCTGAAGCAGGGGCCTGCGACCTTTCTGCTCGACCGCGTGGTGGAAGACATGGAAGAGCGGCTGGCCGCAGTGAAGCGGGATTTTGCCGATGTTGCCGACATCTGGACCGCCGGCGATGGCTTGCGAAAATCGTTGGGCGATCGATTCAAGTCCCTCACGCATGTCGCCCTCGTGGACTCTGAGGTCCTGCCGCTGCATCCGGAGCAGTTCGATCTTGCGATCTCCGCGCTCGCCTTTCAGTTCGTCAACGATCTGCCCGGCGTGCTCGCGCAGATCCGCCGTCGGCTAAAGCCCGACGGGCTGTTGCTGGCGGCGATGATCGGCGGCGATACGCTTAACGAGCTGCGGCAATGCTTTGCCGCTGCGGAAGCGGAGCTGGAAGGTGGCGTGTCGCCGCGCGTCGCGCCGTTTGCCGATCTACGTGATGTCGGCGCGCTGTTGCAGCGTGCAGGGCTGGCGCTGCCGGTCACCGACGTCGATCGCGTCGTGGTGCGCTACGACAGCGCGTTCGCGCTGATGGCTGATTTGCGGCGGATGGGCGCGAGCAACATCCTCATTGAGCGGCGGCGCATGCCGACCCGCCGCGGCACCATGCTGCGGATGGCGCAGATTTATGCGCAACGCTTTGCCGATCCGGACGGCCGCATCCGCGCCACCTTCGACGTGATCTGGCTGTCCGGCTGGGCGCCGCATGACAGTCAGCCAAAGCCGCTGCGGCCTGGGTCGGCGACGGCGAGCCTCGAAGAGGCGGTGAAGAAGGCGCCGAAACGAAGCTGATGCCTGCGTTCCCTCCGCGTCATCGCCGGGCTTGACCCGGCGATCCATCTATCTCGCAAGAATTCGCTTGAAGATCGATGGATGCGCGGGCATAGGCGAGCGGAAGCGACGCCGTCCTTCGGACGGCTATGCCCGCGCATGACCACAGGGGGGTCACATCATTAGATCAATCAGATGCGGAATCAGCGGAATATCCGCCGGCGGCATCGGATAGTCGCGCAGTCTGTTGGCGCGGACCCAGGCGAGAATCTGGCCCTCGCGCGCGGTCACGCTGCCTTCCCAGCGCCGGCAGATGTAAAGCGGCATCAGGAGATGAAAACTGTCATAGGCGTGGCTTGCGAAGGTGAGCGGCGCGAGGCACGCCTCCGCGACGGTGATGCCGATCTCTTCATGCAGCTCGCGGATCAAGGTTGCCTCCGGTCGCTCGCCGGGCTCGACCTTGCCGCCGGGAAATTCCCACAACCCGGCGAGCGGCTTACCTTGCGGCCGCTGCGCGATCAGCACCCGCTTGTCGGCATCGACCAGCGCGCAGGCAACCACCAGAGTGAGTTTGACGTCGGCCATACGTCGCTGCTTCAGGAGCGGTAATCGGCGTTGATCGCGATATATTCCTTGGTGAGGTCGCAGGTCAGCACCCGGTCGCGGCCTTTGCCCAGGCCCAATCCGATCCTGATCTGGATTTTTGGATTCTTCATCGCGGCCGAGACCTCCTGCTCGTTGTAGGACGGATCGCGCGCACCGCTCTTGGCGACGCGAATGCCGTTGAAGGAGATCGAAAGCTTGTCGCGGTTGGCGGGTTCGCCGGCCTTGCCGACTGCCATTACCACGCGGCCCCAATTGGCGTCCTCGCCAGCGATCGCGGTCTTTACCAGCGGCGAGTTCGCCACCGACATCGCGATTTTCCGCGCCGATTTTTTCGACACCGCGCCCTCGACAATGATCTCGATCAGCTTGCGCGCGCCTTCGCCGTCGCGCGCCACCTGTTCCGACAGATCGGCCAGCACCGTGTGCAGTGCCTTGGTGAAGGCCTTCAGCCGCGGATCGCCGGCGCGGCTGATTTTCGGCGCACCGCTCGCGGCAGCATGGCCGGTCGCGAATGCCAGCAACGTGTCGGAGGTCGAGGTGTCGCCATCGATGGTCACGGCGTTGAAGGTGTCCTCGACGCCGTCTCTCAGCAGCGATTGCAGCGCGCTTGCCGAAATCGGCGCATCGGTGAACACGAACGACAGCATGGTTGCCATGTCGGGCATGATCATGCCGGCGCCCTTGGCCATGCCGTTGATGGTGACGTTGGCCTTGCCGAGCTTGACGGTCGCGGTCGCGAGCTTCGGAAAGGTGTCGGTGGTCATGATCGCCTTGGCGGCGCTCATCCAGTCGCCGGGCGCGGCCGTCTCCGCCAGTGTGGCGAGCACGCCGTCGAACTTGGTGGCGTCGAGCGGCTCGCCGATCACGCCGGTGGAAGCCAGGAACACTTCGTTCGGGCTGCAGCCGGCGGCCTTGGCGGCAAGTGCGGCGGTCAGCGCGGTGGCTTGCCGTCCGGTCTTGCCGGTGAAGGCATTGGCGTTGCCGGAATTGACCACCAGCGCGCGGGCTTTACCGCTCTTGAGCTTGGCGCGGCACCATTCCACCGGCGCCGACGGGCACTTCGACTGGGTGAACACGCCGGCGACGGTTGTGCCCCTGTCCAGGATCGCAAGCAGCACGTCGGTGCGGCCTTTATAGCGGATGCCCGCGGCGGCGGTGGCGAACTTCACGCCTGCGACCGCGGGCATGTCGGTAATCTCGGTCGGGGCGAGCGGGGAAATAGCTGATGACATGGGTAAAATCCGAGAGCGGCTAGGCAAAAGAGATCGTCATGGCCAGATTTATTCCGGCCATCCACGTCCCTTCTCGCTGAACGAGCTTTAAGACGTAGATGGCCGGAATAAATCCGGCCATGACGGTTGTAGATACTATCGGCTTGTCAGAAGTGACAGCGAATTTTTACTTCTTCGCCGGCGCCATCTTGGAGTCGGCCGGGTCCTTGGCAGCATCCGGCTTGGCATCGGTCTTGGCGGTCTCTGCCGCCTTGTCCATGCGCTCGATCTTGGCGGCCTCACGCAGCTTGCCGACGTAATCGGCTTGCGCCTTGCGCGCCACATAGGTCTCGATCTGGCCCTTGACCTGAGCGAAGTCCGGCGCCTTGCGCTTGCGCTTTTCCTCGACCTTGATGACGTGCCAGCCGAATTGCGACTTGACGGGATCGGAGATCTTGCCGGGCTCGAGCGCGAAAGCCACCGTGGAGAATTCCGGCACCATCTGGTCCTTGGTGAAGAAGCCGAGATCGCCGCCGTCGGAGGCGCCCGGATCCTTGGATTTCTTCTTGGCGAGCTCAGCGAAATCGGTGCCCTTTTTCAGCTCTTCCTCAACCGCCTTGGCCTCGTCCTCGGTCTCGACCAGGATGTGCCGGGCGTGCACTTCGTCCTCGCCCACGATCTCCTTGGACGCCTGCTCATAGACCTTCTTCATGGCGTCGTCGGTGGTCGCGGCCTTGCCTTCGTTCGCGAGCAGGCTGTCCATCAGGAGACGGCTGCGCGTGAACGCCAGCCGCTTCTTGAAATCTTCGCCGTCCTGGACTTTCTTGTCCTCGGCCGCCTTGGAGACAATCTTCATGTCGATCAGAAACGCCAGCACGTTTTCGTCCTTGGTCGCCGGGTCCATCTGCGCGAGGCTGGGACCGAGTTCCTCCTCGGCGAGCGCGACGTCGCTCTGATGGATTTCAACGCCATTGACCTTGGCAAGCACCTTGTCTTCGGCGCTGGCCGGGCCCGCGCAGAGCGTGATGGCAAGACAGCCCGCCACTGCCGCGGCGAAGCCCAGGCGCAAGCCGGTTTTCGTTACCCGAAACGAAGTGGTCATGGAAAATCCTTATCTTGGAGAAGGGCAAATTCGGAGGCGGGACACTCGCCCAATCATGGGACCTTGGCAACGCGAAAAGTCTGTCAAAATCATGATTTCCTTGACAGCTTCGCGATACCGCCGGGGCGGTGGCGCCGTTGACAAGCATGCGACCCGGCCATATCTCTGCCACCATCGTGTCAATGGCGATAGCGCTTGTTTTGCTGCGTTTTTGGCCGTTGCACCTTGGATTGCCTAATTCCTACTGATTGGCGGACGGTCCTTAGGTTCGGGGATTTTGCCGCGACGCGTCACGGTGAGTTGATAGGCAATCCGGTGGACCACGTCACGGCTGCAACGCGTGAACCGCGAGGACAGGAATTCGGCATGATCGGCGCGCTCGCCCGCAAATTTTTCGGCTCCGCCAACGACCGGCGGGTGAAGGGGTACCAGCCCCGCGTCGACGCCATCAATGCGCTTGAACCGGAAGTCGCCGCATTATCCGACGAGGCGCTGAAAGCCCGCACCGCCGAATTCCGCAAGCAACTCGCCGAAGGCAAGACGCTCGACGACATCCTGGTTCCGGCGTTCGCCACCGTGCGCGAGGCCGCCAAACGCACGCTTGGGCAGCGGCATTTCGATGTACAGTTGATCGGCGGCATGGTGTTGCACGAGGGCGACATCGCCGAGATGAAGACCGGAGAAGGCAAGACGCTGGTGGCGACCCTTGCGGTCTATCTCAACGCGCTCGCCGCCAAGGGCGTTCACGTCGTTACCGTCAACGACTACCTCGCCCGCCGCGACTCCGAGTGGATGGGCCAGATCTACTCCTTCCTCGGCATGACCACCGGCGTGATCGTGCATGGGCTTGATGACGCCGAGCGCAAGGAAGCCTATTCGCGCGACATCACCTACGGCACCAACAACGAATACGGTTTCGACTATCTGCGCGACAACATGAAGTATCGGCTCGAGGACATGGTCCAGCGCGGTCACTTCTACGCCATCGTCGACGAAGTCGATTCGATCCTGATCGACGAGGCGCGCACGCCGCTGATCATTTCCGGTCCGCTCGACGACCGTTCGGATTTCTACAACACCATCGATACCTTCTTCCCCAAGCTCGATAAGACCGATTACGACGTCGACGAGAAGCAGCGCACGGTGACGCTGACCGAGGCCGGCATGGAGAAGATCGAGACTTTGCTGCGCGACGCCGGCCAGCTCAAGGGCGATTCGCTCTACGACGTCGAGAACGTCTCGGTCGTGCATCACATCAACCAGGCGCTGCGCGCGCATACGCTGTTCACGCGCGACAAGGATTACATCGTCCGCGACGGCGAAGTCATCATCATCGACGAGTTCACCGGTCGCATGATGCCGGGCCGGCGCTATTCGGAAGGCCTGCATCAGGCGCTGGAGGCGAAAGAGCATCAGCCGGTGCAGCCGGAAAACCAGACGCTCGCCTCGATCACCTTCCAGAACTATTTCCGGATGTATGAAAAGCTCGCCGGCATGACCGGCACGGCGGCGACCGAAGCCGACGAATTGTTCGACATCTACAAGCTCGAGGTGGTGGAAATCCCGACCAACGTGCAGGTGGCGCGCCTCGACGAGGACGACGAGGTCTATCGTACCCAGAACGAGAAATACGCCGCGATCCTGACCGAGATTGAGCGCGCCAACGCGCGGTTGCAGCCGGTCCTGGTCGGCACCGCTTCGATTGAAAAGTCCGAGGTGCTTGCCGAGTACCTGAAGAAGCACGGCTACAAGCAGATCGATTTCGGCAACGAAAACGCGATGGAGAAGCTTTATGCCGCCGCGCGCGCGGGCAGGCCGGCCAAATTGTTCGCGGTGCTGAACGCGCGCTTCCACGAACAGGAAGCCTATATCGTGGCGGAGGCCGGCGTGCCCGGCGCGATCACGATCGCGACCAACATGGCGGGCCGCGGCACCGACATCAAGCTCGGCGGCTCGCTGGAGATGCGGATTGCGCAGGAAACCGGCGGGATTACCGACGAGGCCGAGAAGGCCGCGAAGATCGAGCGCATCAAGGCCGACGTCGAGCGGTTCCGCGACATCGTGCTGAAGGCGGAAGACGCGATCGAGATCGAACCCGCCAAGGGCAACAAGCCGGCCAAGACCGCGAGCCGGCCGGGCGGGCTCTACATCATCGGCTCCGAACGCCATGAATCGCGGCGCATCGACAATCAGCTGCGCGGCCGCTCCGGCCGCCAGGGCGATCCGGGGCGTTCAAAATTCTTCCTGTCGTTGGAAGACGACCTGATGCGGATCTTCGGGTCCGATCGGCTCGACTCCATGCTGACGCGGCTCGGCCTGAAAGAGGGCGAGGCCATCATCCATCCCTGGATCAACAAGGCGCTGGAAAAGGCGCAGCAGAAGGTCGAAGCCCGCAACTTCGACATCCGCAAGAACCTGCTGAAATTCGACAACGTGCAGAACGACCAGCGCAAGGTGATCTTCGACCAGCGCATCGACCTGATGAAGGACGAAAGCGTCGCCGAGACGGTGGCCGACATGCGCCATGCCTTCGTCGAGGACGTCGTCGCCAAGCACGTGCCCGAGCACGTCTATGCCGAGCAGTGGGACGTCGCGGGCCTGAAGGAAGAGTTGAAGCGCGTGCTCGACGTCGATCTGCCGGTCGATGCATGGGCCAAGGAAGAGGGCATCGCCGACGAGGAATTGCTCTCGCGCATCGAGCAACGCGTCGACGAGCACATGGCCGCGAAGGTCGCGCAGTGGGGTTCCGACGTGATGCGGTACGTCGAGAAAACGATCCTCTTGCAGACGCTGGATCATCTGTGGCGCGAGCATCTGATCATGCTCGATCATCTGCGCCAGGTGATCGGCCTGCGCGGTTACGGCCAGCGCGATCCGTTGCAGGAATACAAATCGGAAGCCTTCGGCCTGTTCGAGGCGATGATCGCTCACTTGCGCGAGGCGGTGACGGCGCAATTGATGCGCGTCGAGATCGTGCCGCCGGAAGAGCAGCAGCCGGCCCTGCCGCAGATGGAAGCGCACAAATTTGACCCGAATACGGGCGAGGACGAGATGGCGTTCGCCAGTGCCTCGCTGGTGCCGCAGGCCTCGGCCGATCGCGATCCGAAAAATCCCGCGACTTGGGGCAAGGTCGGCCGCAACGAGGATTGCCCTTGCGGCTCCGGCAAGAAGTACAAGCATTGCCACGGCAAGCATGCGTGAGCGGCTGACGCCAATGCACGCTTAGCCTCGCGCAGTTACAGAAGGGTGGGCAAAGGCGCCCTTGCGCCGTGCCCACTACTTTCGTCCGATTTGCGATTTCCAAGTGAGTTCGTAGGTACGCGGAGCCTGTCATCTCTGCGCGAGCGCTATTGCGCTCGTCGGGGCGCGCATTCGCGCGACCCGTTGGCTTGGCACACCCTACGATTCGTAACTTATTTCACCGCCCCGAAGCGGCTGTCGAACGAGTTGGACTGCATGATCGGCCGCGAACCGGCGACCAGCGTGTCCTTGGGGGCAGGCGTTTCGGCTGCCGGCGCGCTATCCGTTATCGACGGCTTCAGCGGTGGGCGAGTGGTGGCTTGCTTGATCTCGGCCGGTTTCGATGCCGCGGCCTTGGGGGCCGTGGCATCCGGATGTTCGCCACGCTTGGCCTCCGCCTTCGGCTTGGCCGGCGGCGGCGGCGCTGTCGCGGTGGTATCGGCCGTGCCGCCGAGGCCGATCTTGCGCGCAAGGTTACTGAAAAAACCGTCGGACTGCGCCGTCGGCGCTGCGGAGGCTACCCGTGTCGGCGGCGGTGCCGATGCTGGCGCTGGCGCCGCGACGACCGGTTCATCCGCGCCGGGCGCGTGCGGCGGATTGACGGTGGAGGGTATCGTGCCGGGCGCACGGGAAAGCGCCAGCAGCGACAAGCTCTGGCCCTCGCCGCCTTCCGACAGTCCGGTATTGCCGCCGGGCAGGCGGGCGGCGAACACCTGGTTCATGCCGCCATCGATGCCGGTATTGAGCTTGGCCACCGGCGTGCCGCGCGCGATCAGCTTGGCGGTCTCGGCCTGCTCTTCCTGCTGTTTCTCGCGCACCGCGTCGGCGACCTCATCGGGGATCACGTAGGCCGGGCATTTGGCTGACGCCTGGAAAACCGGGTCCTGCTTGGCATCCGGCGGCTTGATCGCATCGAACACGTATTTCTTCTCGCAGAAATTGACCCTCGGCTCCCGCCGCGTGACCTCGAAATGATCGTAGCCTTCCTTGATCATTTTCCAGAACGCCATGTTCGGATTGTTGCGATGCTTGGCCATGTTCAGCGGCGTCATCCGGAACGGATAGGCCTGGAACTGAAACGCCTTCTGGCCGCCGAAGAAGGATTCGCGGCCTAGTGCGTAGATTTCCATGATCTGCTCGTCGGTCATCGCGTAGCAGCCGCGCGAGGAGCAATCGCCATGCACCATCAGCTGCGAGCCGGTATGTCCCAGCGCCTGGTCGTAGGCATTGGGGTAGCCGGTGTTGAACGACAGATAATACGCCGACTGCGGGTTCATCTGTCCCGGCGAGATCGAATAGAAACCTTCCGGCGCCTGACGATCGCCTTCACGCACCTTGGGTCCGAGGTCACCCGACCAGCGGCAGATCGGATAGGTCTTGAGCAGCGCGAAGCGGCCGGAGCGATCCTGCTTCCAGACCTCAAGCTCGGCTTCCTGCTTGAACAGCCGAACCAGGATCGGCGATTGCAGATCCATGTCCTTTTCGACCATCGCCGCGATCAGCTTCGGCGGGACCGGCTGGTTGGCCTTGGCGTTGGCGGCGAGCGAAATCTCCTCGCTATCGCAGCCGGCCAATACCACTCCGGCCGCAAGCGCGGCGGATGCGATGAGCGCGCGTACAAGCGTGCGATAGTTCAATGCGAAGCTCCACACCCACCGGGCAATTTTCGCAACCCCAACTCTTGTTCAAGCATGATCCGGTCGGAACCCACCCGCATCATTTACGGGGCCGGCTTTTCCGAATCATGCTCCAGCGTTCATGCCCTGAAGCCTTTGATTAAAATATTACACTTAGGGCCGCCTTGCCTGCAACCCGAACAGGGGGTCGCGCTGGGTTCCCTAAGGCCATGGTCAACAGAGGTTAAATAGCGCGGTCTGGGCCTAATTGCGGCCGAAATAGCCGATTCGGGCAAAAAAAGAGTGTCAATGCGCTGCGAGGGAGCCTTTTTCGGCCAAGGATAAACGGGTTCAGCTCAGTTTTCGGCCGATATCGAGGAATTTCTGCCGGCGCTGCTGGCGAATCATGTCGGCGTCGAGATTGCGCAATTCGATGAAGGCCTGCGCGATCGCTTCGCCGGTCGTCGCGATCATGGCGGCTGAGTCGCGGTGCGCGCCGCCCACCGGCTCTTTCAGGATCGCATCGATCACGCCGAAACGCAGCATGTCCTGCGCCGTAATCTTCATACTGGTGGCGGCTTCCTGGGCCTTGGTGCCGTCGCGCCACAGGATCGAGGACGCCGCCTCAGGCGAAATCACGCTGTAGATCGCGTGTTCGAACATCAGCACGCGGTTAGCGGTCGTGATCGCAATCGCGCCGCCCGACATGCCTTCGCCGGTGACGATCGCGACATTGGGCACCCCGAGCGACAGGCAGGCATCGGTGGAGCGGGCGATCGCTTCGGCCTGGCCGCGCTCTTCGGCGCCAATGCCGGGATAGGCGCCGGCGGAATCGACGATCGACAGCACGGGAATGCCGAATCGTTCGGCCATTTCCATCAACCGGACCGCCTTGCGATAGCCTTCCGGGCGCGCCATCCCGAAATTATGCTTGATGCGGGATTCCGTGGAGGCGCCTTTTTCCTGACCCATCACGCAGATGCTCTCGCCGCGGAAGCGGCCGAACCCGCCCAACAGTGCTTCGTCCTCGCCGAACTTGCGGTCGCCGGCGAGCGGGGTGAATTCCGATATCAGCGTGCTGACGAAGTCGGTGAAATGCGGCCGTTGCGGGTGCCGCGCGACCAGCGTCTTCTGCCACGGCGTGAGATTGGTGTAGAGCTCGGCAAGCGCCTGACCCGCCTTGTCCTCGAGCCGCAAAATCTCCTCGCCGATGTCGCTGCCGGAAGCCGCCAGCGCGCGCAACTCGTCGACCTTGGAGTCGAGTTCGGCAACGGGTTTTTCGAAATCGAGATAAGAGCGCATCTGGTCCGGCATCAAGGCAATATAGATAAGAACGTGGTGTGAGGCGAAACGGTTTCGGTCTGCTTGCGGAAAGCGGGCATGTTCAATGGCTTAGTGCGTATCTCAAGGCGAGGGGCACGCTTGAGGCCTCGCAGGCGGGACGCGGCTCTTTCACGGGAGATCGCGGCGTAAGTCAAGGCGCGAGGTTCTCGGCGGTTATTTTTCCGCGAGCGGGTGCAGGTCGCGCACCAGGCTCTTGAGCCGCTCTTCCACCACATGGGTGTAGATCTGCGTGGTCGAAATGTCGGTATGGCCGAGCAGCGTCTGCACGATGCGCAAGTCGGCGCCATTGTGCAGGAGGTGACTGGCAAAGGCGTGGCGCAGCACGTGTGGCGAGACCAACCGTGGCGCAAGGCCGGATGTCGCCGCAAGTTCTTTTAAGTCGCGGGCAAAATGCTGCCGCGTCAGATGTCCGCTCTCGCCGAAGGAGGGAAACAGCCATTTCGAGCCGCTCGCTTTTTTCTTCCTGTCCGTCTCGAGCGCCTGCGTTGCCGCGAGGTAGTCGGCCATGGCCTGCCGCGAAGCGTCGTTCAGCGGCACCAGCCGCTCCTTGTCGCCCTTGCCGCGCACCACGATCATGCGGGAGTCGTTCCGTGCCGCCGAGCGCGGCAGCGCCACCAGTTCCGACACACGAAGGCCGGTGGCGTAAAGCACTTCCAGCAAGCAATAGAGCCGCATCGCGCGAAGCCGCTGCGACGCGGAGGCTTCGCTTGCTTGCGCGAGTTCCTTCGCTCGCGTCAGCATGCAATCGACGTCCGCGATCGACAATACTTTCGGCAAGCCCCGTCCGCGCTTTGGCCCGGACAGGATCGCCGCGGGGTCGTCACCGCAAATCCGTTCGTTCAAAAGGAAGCGGAACAGATGTCGCATCGCCGACAGCCGCCGTGCGACGCTGGATGATTTGAAGCCGCGGGTGTCGAGATCGGCGAGATAATCCCGCAGCGACTCGGTTTGCGCGCCGGCGAAGCCGAAACCGGTGCGGGCCAGGAATTCGGAGAAATCGGTAAGATCGCGGCGATAGGCGTCCAGCGTATTGGGGCCAGCGCCCTGCTCGGCCGCGAGCATGTCGAGGAACAGGTTGATGAGTTTCGCGTCTGAGGTCTTGGAACGCATCCTCCGGGATTACCGCCTATTTCTTGAGGAATTTATCCGGCGGGATGGTCACGATCATCTCCCGCGGCTTCGGGTTGACGAAGTTCGCCAGTGCGAAAATCACGCCATACATTACCCCGACAATCACGGCGACAACCGTCAGAAAGCGGAACAGGCTGGGCATGTCGAGGCCTCATTAACCAATGAAATTATCCAACATGTTCGCCCCGCCGTTGCAAGACTCTCTGGCATGGGGATTGGCGGCGGTAGTATAGGTGGCGCGAGAAACGCCGCATTGTGCGGCAACTGAGCAACGAAATGCCTGGGACAACCCTGCCGGCCGACGTCAACGCGTCCCGTGAGGCCGAAATTCTGGCCGCGCTGGGAACGCGGCTCATTGTGCTCGTCGGCATGATGGGAGCCGGCAAATCGACCATCGGACGGCGCCTCGCGGCGCGGCTGGGAACGCCGTTCCTCGACGCAGATTCCGAGATCGAGGCGGCGGCCGGCATGTCGATCTCGGACATTTTCGAAGTCCATGGCGAGCCGCATTTCAGGGATGGCGAGGCGCGGGTGATCGCGCGGCTGCTCGAGGGCGGCCCGGCCGTGCTCGCCACCGGGGGCGGCGCGTTCATGCGCGAGGACACCCGCAACCGCGTCGGCGCCAAGGCGGTCTCGATCTGGCTCAAGGCGGACGCCGATATCATCATGCGCAGGGTGAGAAGGCGCGCCGATCGCCCGTTGTTGCAGACCGACGATCCCGAAGCCACCGTCGGGCGGCTGATCAGCGAGCGCGAGCCGATCTATCGGCATGCCGATCTGACGATCTGGTCGCGCGAGGTGCCACACGAGAAAGTCGTCGATGAATGCATCGATGCCCTGTACGCGCGTTTGTGCGGCAGCGCCGAGGCGGTTACCGATCAGACACCCGGCATCATGGGCGCTTCATGATGACCGCGACGCTGAAACATTCTGACGCCATCACCGTCGATGTTGCGCTCGGCGATCGCGCCTATGACATCATCATCGGCCGCGATATGCTGGCTTCGCTCGGCGCGCGGGTCGCCGCGCTGCGGCCCGGCGCGCGCACCGCCATCGTCACCGATCGCACCGTGGCAAAGCACTGGCTCGAAAAGGCCGAAGCTTCGCTGGCGGCGGCCGGGATTGCGACCGCGCAAGTCATCGTCGACGAAGGCGAGGGCGCGAAGACCTATGCCGGCCTCGAACGGGTCTCCGAGGCGTTGATCGCAGCCAGGATCGAGCGCAACGATCTCGTCATCGCGCTGGGCGGCGGCGTGGTCGGCGATCTCGCCGGTTTTGCCGCTGCGATCCTGCGCCGCGGCGTCGATTTCGTGCAGGTGCCGACCTCGCTCTTGGCGCAGGTTGACTCCTCGGTCGGCGGCAAGACCGGGATCAATTCGCCGCAGGGCAAGAATCTGCTCGGTGCGTTCCACCAGCCGGTTTTGGTGATCGCCGATACCGCGGTGCTCGATACGCTCTCGCCGCGCCAGTTCCGCGCCGGCTATGCCGAGGTCGCCAAATACGGCGTGCTCGGCGACGAGGCCTTTTTCACCTGGCTGGAAAAAAATCACGCCGACCTTTTCAAAGGCAGTGCCGCGCGCGAATACGCGGTCGCGACCTCGTGCCGGGCCAAGGCCGCGATCGTGTCGCGCGACGAACGCGAAACCGGCGAACGCGCGCTGCTCAATCTCGGCCACACTTTCGGCCACGCGCTGGAAGCTGCGACCGGGTTTTCCGATCGGCTGTTCCACGGCGAAGGCGTCGCCATCGGCATGGTGCTGGCGGCGGAATTATCCGCCGAACTCGGGATGATTTCCGGACAGGACGCCGCCCGTGTCCAGCGCCATCTTGCCGACGCGGGTCTGCCGACCCATTTGCAGGATATCGCCGGCTTTGCCCAGGAAGGGCTTACTGACGCGGATGCGCTGATGACCCTGATGGCGCAGGACAAGAAAGTCAAACGCGGCAAGCTCACCTTCATCCTGCTCGAGGCGCTCGGTCGCGCGGTGATCGTTCCCGACGTCGAGCCTGCGCTGGTTCGGGATTTTCTGAAGGAAAAGCTGGCGCGGAAGAAATAAGCAGGTCATGGACTGGTTTACATTTTCCATCGTGGTTGCGTTTCTTCTCGTCTCGGCGTTCTTCGCGGCGAGCGAGACCGCGCTGACCGGCGCGTCGCGCGCCAGCATGTTGCGGCTGTCGAAGCAGGGCAATCGCGATGCCGGCATCGTCTCCAGCCTGCTCGCCATGCGCCAGCGCTTGATCGGTGCGCTCTTGCTCGGCAACAACATCGCCAATATCGGTGCTTCCGCATTGGCGACCGGCATCTTCACCGCCTGGTTCGGCGAAGTCGGTGTGCTCTACGCGACCGCCGTGATGACGGTGATGGTCGTGATCTTTTCGGAGGTACTGCCGAAGACCATCGCCATCAACGCGCCCGACCGGGTCGCGCTGTTGGTGGCGCGTCCGATGAAGCTGATGATGTATCTGCTGGGACCGCTCGTTACCGTCGTTGAGGCGATCGTCCGCCTGCTGTTGAAGATACTCGGCGTCAAGCTTGGCGCCCACCAATCGATCCTGTCGCCGTTCGAACGTCTGCGCGGCGCGGTCGATCTGCTTCACAGCGAGGGCAAGGTCGAGAAGCAGGATCGCGACATGTTCGGCGGATTATTGGATTTGCGCGAGCTGCAGGTCTCCGACGTGATGGTTCATCGCACCGAAATGGTGATGATCAACGCCGACCTGGCGCCGGAGGATCTGGTGCGCGAGGTGCTCGCGACCGAATACACCCGCATTCCGCTCTGGCGCGGCAAGCCGGAAAACATCATCGGCGTTCTGCACGCCAAGGACCTATTGCGCGCGATCCGCGCGGCTGACGGCGATTCGTCCAGAATCGACGTGTCGACCATCGCGCTGCCGCCGTGGTTCGTGCCGGAGATGCGCCCGGTGTCCGAGCAGCTCAAGGCGTTCCGCCGCCGCAAGACCCACTTCGCGCTCGTGGTCGACGAATATGGCGAAGTTGAAGGCATGGTGACGCTGGAGGACATTCTGGAAGAGATCGTCGGCGATATTTCCGACGAGCACGACGTGGTGGTGGCCGGTGTCCGCGGCCAGCCCGACGGCTCGGTCGTGGTTGACGGGTCGGTGCCGATCCGCGATCTCAATCGCGCGATGGATTGGCACCTGCCGGATGGAGAGGCGACGACGGTTGCTGGAACTCGTGATTCACGAGGCCCGTTCCATCCCGGAGCGCGGCCAGAGCTTTACCTTTCACGGTTTCCGCTTCCGCGTCCTGCGCCGGGAGCGCAACCGCATCACGGCGCTGCGGATCGTCCCGGTGCCACGCGGCGAGGCCGAGGTGGACGAGAAAAAGCCGAAGCGGGCGGGGACGTCGTTCTAGCCTCAGCCGCCTTCGCCCGGCGCCTGCGCGTGGATCGCGAGCGCGTGCACGGTGCCTGCCAGTTCCCCGGCCAGCGTCGCGTTAATCATACGGTGGCGCTCGATCCGGCTCTTCCCTTCGAAGGCTGGCGACACAATATACACCCTGAAATGCGTCTCGCCGCCCGGCCTGTGGCCGGCGTGGCCCTCATGCAGATGTGATTCGTCGGTGACGTCGAGGCTTTCCGGCGCGAAAGCTTCACGCAACTTGTTTGTGATGATATGTTTGACGGTTTTTTCGACGCTCATGGCCGCGGCAATACGTCCATGACCGCGTTTCGTCAATGGCGCATCGAAGGTGAGGTATTCGCAATGTCAAGACTTGAAGCTTTTCGCATTGCGTTGTCATAGTCAGCCATGCCGATTGATTCATCGAAATTCTTCGACTCCATTCGCATCAAGCCCAACAAGCTGAGCGCGAAGCAGCAGGCGCAGGCGCGCGATGCGGCCGCCGTATGCGAATGGCCGAGCTGCAAGAACAAGGCGCCGCATCGTGCGCCCAAGGGCCGGGAGAATTCCCGCGAATATTGGCATTTCTGCCTCGACCACGTCCGCGAATATAACCAGTCCTATAATTTCTTTTCCGGCATGAATCCGGAAGCCGTCGCGCGCTACCAGAAGGACGCGCTGACCGGCCATCGTCCAACCTGGAAAATGGGCGCCAATACCAGCGCCAAGAGAGGTAAGGGCAGCGCGGAAGCCGAGTTTGACGGCGCGTCCGATCCGTTCTCGATGTTCAGCGAGCTCAACGGCCGCGGCCGCTGGCGGCCCGGTCCGGACGCGGCGCCCAAGAGCGAGATCCGCAAAGTCTTCAATGCCGAGCGCAAGGCGTTGCAGGTGATGGGGCTCGGCCCGGAGGCGACGCTCGAACAGGTCAAGGTGAAGTACAAGGCGCTGGTGAAGCAGCACCATCCCGACGCCAATGGCGGCGACCGTTCGACGGAAGACCGCCTGATCGAGATCATCAAGGCGTATAATTATCTCAAGACCGTGGTGCGCGAGGCCTAGGCCGCGCGCGGTCACGATCCTTTTTAGGCCGCTTCAGCTAGCCATTTGCGGGGCCGGGAATCGGCCCGACATAGGACGAACTCGGCCGGATCAAACGGCCGGTGCGCTGTTGCTCTCGCGCATGTGCCGTCCAGCCGGCGGCGCGAGCCACCGCAAAGATCGGCGTGAAGGCCGGACGCGGGATGGCGAGCGCGTCGAGCAGGATCGCCGTGAAGAACTCGACATTGGTCTCCAGCGGACGGTCCGGATTCTTGCGCCGCAGGGCCTGGCGGATATAGGCCTCGACCTCGCTGGCGAAGGGAAGATCGGCGCCATCAGCCGCGAGCCGCCCGATTGCGGCTTTCAAGACGTCGGCGCGGGGATCGCGCACCCGATAGACGCGATGCCCAAAACCCATCAGGCGTTCGCCGCGCTCGAGCGCATTGTCGACCCACGGCTTGATGCGCGCAGGCGTGCCGATTGCATCCAGCATTTCCAGCACCGGCTCGGGTGCGCCGCCATGCAGCGGGCCGGTCAGCGCGCAATAGCCGGCCGTGACCGCGGCGAACAAATCGGCCTGGGTCGATGCCACAACGCGTGTCGTGAACGTCGAGGCGTTCATGCCGTGATCGCACACGGTCACGAAATAAGCATCGAGGGCTGCGACTTCGCGCGGCTCGGGCTTGCGGTTGAGCAGCATCGCCAGCGTGTCGGCGGCGTGGCTCAAGGTCGGATCGGGTGAAATTGGGTCGCCGCCCTCGGCCCGTTGCACCAGCGCGCCGGCGATCACCGGGAATGCGCCGACGATGGTCGCTTCATGCTCGAGCCCGTTTTCCGCACGCAGCGGTGCGATGGCGGCGCGAAAGCCGTCAACGATCGATAGGCCGCGCGTCGCCGGCAGCAGTTCGGGCAGCCGGCGGAAGGCGCGTTCGCGCGCGGCGCCGAGGCTTGCGCGTACGTTGGCCTCGCTGAGCGCCTTTCCGGTCGCGCCGGTCCACAGCCGCGCGGTCACGCCCTCGAAGCTCGACTTGCCGGCGAGGTCGGCGACGTGCTCGCCGGCGATGACGAGTTCGCCGCGTTCACCATCGACATGGCTCAACACGGTTTCGGCGGCGGGCACGCCGTCGAGGCCTATCTGGCTTTTGGTGAGATGGACGTTCATGACCGGATCTCCTTTCAGGCCTTCAAAGCTGGTTCTTCTCGACAGCTTGATCAATCTTGATTATGTAAATCAATATGAAAAAATCCGATGCCCTTTATTTGTCCGCCCGCGAGGCTTCCGCCGAGCTCGCGATTTCGCCGGCCACGCTCTACGCCTATGTCAGCCGGGGGCTGATCCGTTCCGAGCCTTCGCCGGATTCACGCAGTCATCGCTATCGCGCGGAGGACATTCGCGGGCTGAAGCAGCGTCGCGCGCCGTCGCCGGAGCCGCGTGGCTTCAAGAGTTTCGATCCGGATCTGCCGGTGCTGGATTCGGCGATTTCGACGATTACCGAGGACGGCCCGATCTACCGTGGCGTCAGCTGCGTCGATCTCGCGGAAAAAGGCACGCTCGAACACGCGGCCACGCTGTTGTGGGACGTGACCCATGTTGACCCGTTTTCCGCCGACAATGGCCCGCACGTATCGGACGAAATGCGCGCCATCGCCGATGCCGCGCGCCGTGCCGCACCGATCGATCGGGCGATCGCCGTGCTGGCGCTCGCCGCCAGCGCCGATCCAGGTGCTTTCACCCGCGCGCCCGACGGACGCGCGATGGTCGGAGCGCGGATCCTGCGGCTCCTGGTTGCGACGATGCTTAACATCCCGCCGTCGGCAGAGCCGCTGCATCTGCAGATCGCAAAAGCCTGGGCGCCGGAGCATCAACACGCTGCCGATCTGATCCGGCGCGCGCTGGTGCTGCTTGCCGATCACGAGCTGAACGCCTCGACCTTCACGGTGCGTTGCGCGGCCTCGACCGGCTTGAACCTTTACGACGCCATCATCGCGGGCCTCGCAGCCCTGAAGGGTCCCAGGCATGGCGGCGCGGGCGTGCTGGCCTCGCGGCTGGTCAGGACTCTCATCGACAATGACGTGGCGCCCGTGATCCGGGAACGCGTCGCGCTGGGCGAGCGTTTTGCCGGCTTCGGTCACGGCGTCTACAAGCGCGGTGATCCACGCGCCATTTCGCTCCTGGACGCACTGACGCGCGCGGGCGCCGCGCGCAAATTCACCAAGGAGGTCCCGCAGTCGATCGCGGAAGCCACCGGGGAATTTGTCAACATCGATTATGCCCTGGCCGTGCTGGTGCATAGCTTGCGGCTGACCGCGGGAAGCGAACTGACGTTGTTTGCCATGGCGCGCGCCGTCGGATGGATTGCGCATGCCTGTGAACAACTCCAGCATGGTCGCCTGATCCGTCCGCGCGCGCGCTATGTCGGCCCGGCGCTGGGACGTGGTTCGGTTTCACAATAGCTTGTGAGTTTGAGGGTTACTTGACCGGCCTTGCCGGCTCGATCACGCCGCCGCCATTGCGGCGGCGGATGGTCCAGACCGCAAGCGCCAGCACCAAGGCGGCGCCTATGACGATCGGCATCCAGAAATGTTTGGCGGAACCGCCGGTATGCTCGAACACGCCAAATTGCTCGAGCGCGGACACCGCCATCACGCCCGGCAGCACATGAGCGGGCGCCCATAACAGAATGGCTGGAAGGTTGACCGCATAAAACCGCGCCGGCGACATGCCGAGCGCGCCTGCCGTGATCGGCACGAAGGCGCGGATCGGCGGCACGAAGCGCGCGAAGAACACCGCCCAGGTGCCCCAGCGGCGGAAGAATTCTTCGCTCTGCGCCACGACGCGCGGATAGTTCGTCAGCGGCCAAGTGTTGAGGATTTCGCGTTGCGAACGATGGCCGGCCCAGAATGCCGATCCGTCGCCGAGCAATGCTCCGGCGATTGCCGCCGCCAGCACCCACCACAATTTCAGCTCGCCGCCCGGCACCAGCGCGCTCAGCGCAAGGATCATGGTCGAGCCCGGAATCACCGAGCCCACCACCGGAACAGCCTCCAGCAGGGCGGCGAGGAATAGCGTTAGATACGCAAGCCAGGCATTTGCCGAGACGAACGCAATCAGTTGGTCAAGGAATGAAGTCACAAGGCCCCTATGCTGGCTCTGCCGCCCGGTCCGGGTCGCGACTTAACATAAGTAGCGATGGGCCCAAAAGTGCCATCGGCGGCGATTCGCAAGGTAGCCCAGCGCAAGAACGGCGTGATTCGCAGGGCAGCCTTCCGAAAACCGTGTCCGGTGCCTATCTAGATGATAAAGCAACGGAACTTTGATTGAGCCGCGGGCTTCTGCGGACCGCCGCTCTCTGATAGGGTCATCCTAGAGCACCCTTCCGCAGCCAGACAGCATATTTACGGTTTCGGGACTGCCCGAGACCTCGGAGGATTGATGACGACTGCCGCCATGACCAGAATTGAGGAATCCGTTGGGTTGCCCGACATGAAAGTGTCGGTCCGGCAGGTCTTCGGCATCG
Organism: uncultured Alphaproteobacteria bacterium; assembly: GCA_963769365.1. Taxonomy (GTDB): domain Bacteria; phylum Pseudomonadota; class Alphaproteobacteria; order Rhizobiales; family Xanthobacteraceae; genus Bradyrhizobium. Next base: position 558,731 of record CAVYLU010000006.1, read on the forward strand.
ACAGCGACCTCGAGGTGCCCGCCTATTCCGAAGTCGATCCGCATGTGCCGGAAGTCGATTCGGACTACCGGTTCGATCGCGCCACCACGCTTGCGATCCTCGCAGGGTTCGCCAAGAACCGCCGCGTCATGGTCACCGGCTATCACGGCACCGGCAAGTCGACCCATATCGAGCAGGTCGCAGCCCGGTTGAACTGGCCCTGCGTGCGCGTCAATCTCGACAGTCACATCAGCCGCATCGATCTCGTCGGCAAGGATTCGATCGTCATCAGGGACGGCAAGCAAGTCACCGAATTCCGTGACGGCATCCTGCCCTGGGCGCTTCAGCACAATATCGCACTGGTGTTCGACGAATACGACGCCGGCCGCCCCGACGTGATGTTCGTGATCCAGCGCGTGCTGGAAGTTTCGGGGCGCCTGACGCTGTTGGATCAGAACAAGGTGATCAAGCCGCACCCGGCGTTCCGCCTGTTCTCGACCGCCAACACGGTCGGGCTGGGCGACACCTCCGGCCTCTATCACGGCACCCAGCAGATCAACCAGGGCCAGATGGACCGCTGGTCGATCGTCACCACGCTGAACTACCTCGCCCATGACGAGGAAGTCGAAATCGTGCTGGCGAAGGCGCATCACTATCGCACCCAGGAAGGCCGCGATATCGCCAATAAGATGGTGCGGCTTGCCGATCTCACGCGCAACGCGTTCGCTAACGGCGATCTGTCGACGGTGATGAGCCCGCGCACGGTGATCACCTGGGCGGAGAATGCCGACATTTTCTCCGACATCGGCTTTGCGTTCCGCGTCACCTTCCTCAACAAATGCGACGAGCTGGAACGTCCGCTGGTGGCCGAATTCTATCAGCGCTGCTTCAACGCGGAGCTCGCGGAATCCTCGGTCAACGTGGCGATGAGCTAGTGTCTTCTCAATCGTCGTCCCGGCGAAAGCCGGGACCCATACTCCGGGAATTTTCAGTAGCGCGATGGGGCTAAAGCTCGGGAGAACAATGACCGCCGGTGGTTGTGGGTCCCCGCTTTCGCGGGGACGGCGGCGGTGAGAGGACGATGACAACCTCGAATCAAAAATTCCGCACCGGCGCCAAGGAAGCCCCGACCGAGCCGTTCAAACGCGCGGTCACCGCTTGCCTGCGCGCGATCGCGAAGACGCCCGAGCTCGAGGTGACGTTCGCTGCGGAGCGCCCGGGCCTCGCGCCAGGCAAAGCGCGCCTGCCTGAGCCGGCGCGCAAGATGACCAGGCGCGATGCTGCGATTGTGCGCGGCCACGCCGATTCGATCGCGCTCAAGCTCGCCTGCCACGACCCGAAAGTGCATCGCAAGCTGATGCCGGGCAATCCGCAGGCTAGAGGCGTGTTCGAGGCCGTCGAGCAGGCGCGGGTCGAGGCGCTCGGCGCGCGGCGCATGGCGGGTGTTGCCAAAAACCTCACCGCGATGCTCGACGATCATTTCCATCGCGGCAAGTTCGACGAGATCACAGACCGCGCCGATGCGCCGCTATCGGATGCGTTGGCAATGTTGGTGCGCGAACGCCTGACCGGTCTCGCCCCTCCTGCGGCGGCGCGGAAAATGGTCGACCTGTGGCGCCCGATCCTGGAAGACAAGATCGGCACGCGGCTCGACCGGCTCGACCGGATCGCGGAGGATCAGGTGAAGTTCGGCGACGCGGTGCATGATTTGTTGTCCGCGCTCGAGCTTGGCGACGACCGCAATGCGGATACCGACGAAGACGACAACGACGACAATAATGCCGACGGCGAGAACGATCAGTCCGGCGCTGAAGGCTCACCCAACTCCGACGCCGCGCAGGAAATGAGCGCCGACCAGGCGCAGGCGACCGCGGACGAAATGTCCGAAAGCGCGATGGAAAGCGCCCAGGCCTCCACCAGCGACACCTTCGACGACGGCGAGCTCGGTGACGACGAGACGCCCGGCGAAGCGACGCGGCCGAATTCGCGTGGCGCCAACGAGCCGCGCGGGCCGGAATACCACGCCTTTGCGCCGAAATTCGATGAGGTGATCGCCGCCGAAGACCTCTGCGACCACGATGAGCTGGAGCGCTTGCGCTCCTATCTCGACAAGCAGCTTGCGCATCTGCAGGGCATCGTCGCGCGGCTCGCCAACCGCCTGCAACGCCGGCTGATGGCGCAGCAGAACCGAGCCTGGGAATTCGATCTCGAGGAAGGCATCTTGGACCCGGCGCGGCTGTCGCGCGTGGTGACCGATCCCTATCATCCGCTGTCCTTCATGCACGAGAAGGAAGCGACCTTCCGCGACACCGTGGTGACGCTGCTGTTGGACAATTCCGGCTCGATGCGCGGCCGTCCCATCACGGTTGCCGCGACTTGCGCGGACATTCTGGCGCGGACGCTGGAGCGTTGCGGCGTCAAGGTCGAGATTCTCGGCTTCACCACCCGCGCCTGGAAGGGCGGCCAATCCCGCGAAGCCTGGCTTGCCGCCGGCAAGCCGCCGAACCCGGGCCGGCTCAACGATCTCCGACACATCATCTACAAGGCGGCGGACGCGCCGTGGCGGCGCGCGCGCAAGAATCTGGGCCTGATGATGCGCGAGGGTCTATTGAAGGAAAATATCGACGGCGAGGCGCTGGACTGGGCGCACAAGCGGCTATTGGGCCGGGCCGAGCAGCGCAAGATCCTGATGATGATTTCGGACGGCGCGCCGGTCGACGATTCCACGCTGTCGGTCAATCCCGGCAATTACCTGGAACGGCATCTGCGTCACGTCATCGAGGAGATCGAGACCCGCTCGCCGGTGGAGTTGATCGCGATCGGCATCGGTCACGACGTCACGCGCTACTATCGCCGCGCCGTCACTATCGTCGATGCCGAAGAGCTCGGCGGCGCCATCACCGAAAAGCTCGCCGAACTCTTCAGCGAAACCCACGGCGCGCCGCGGGCCACGAGCAGTCACCGCCGCCGATTGCATTCCTGATTTTATGCGTGCACGCGTCAGCCGCCGCCGTTTCCTCAAGCTCACGGCGGCCGGGCTTTCGGCAGCTGCAATGCCCGACGTCGCGCAGGCGCAGCTCGCCGCGCAGCCGCCACCAAAATCATCCGCGCCGGACGAATACTCCGTCGCCGCACCGGTCTCGATCGAGGTCAAGGCCCGGCCGCTGCCCTCATTCGATACCCGCGACCATCAGCATGTGCGCTTCGGTTCGCTCGAATATCGCAGCGGGCTGATCCTGACCTCGGATTTCCGCGGTTTCGGCGGGCTGTCGGGAATAAGGCTCGACACGAAGGGCGAACGCTTCATCTCCTTCAGCGACACGGGAAGCTGGTTCACCGGCCGCATCGTTTATTCCGGCCACGAGATGACCTCCCTTGCCGACGTCGAGGCCGCACCCATGCTCGGGGCCGACGGCAGGCCGATCACCGCGCGCGGCTGGTTCGATTCGGAATCGATCGCGCTCGATGGGCCCTTCGTCTACATCGGGCTGGAGCGCGTCAACCAGGTGCTACGCTTTGATTTCAGCAAGGGCTTCACCCGTTCGCGCGGCGAGGTGGTGCCGATGCCGCCGGCGGTGAAGAAGCTTCCGTTCAACAAGGGGCTGGAGGCCCTGGTATTCGTGCCGAAGGGCATGCCGCTCGCCGGCACCCTGATTGCGATCTCCGAACGCGGGCTCGACGCCAAAGGCAATCTGATCGCGTTTCTGGTCAGGGGGCCTGCCCCCGGGCAGTTCAGCGTGCGCCGCACCGACAATTTCGACGTCAGCGACGCGGTGCTGCTGCCGGAAGGCGACCTCCTGATATTGGAGCGGAAGTTTTCCTGGCTCGGCGGCCTCGGCATTCGCATCCGGCGCATCCCGCTCAAATTGCTCACGCCGGGCGCCGTCGTCGACGGCCCCAGCATCTTCAATGCCGATCTCGGCCAGGAGATCGACAATCTGGAGGGCATCGACGCGCACGTCACGGCGGAGGGCGATACCGTGCTGACGATGGTCTCCGACGACAATTTCTCGATGATCCAGCGCACGCTGCTGTTGCAGTTCACGCTGGTGGAATGAGGTACTTCACGTTTGACCTAGAACAAGGTCGGCACAGCTGCGACCGGTGACGCGACGCTGATATTCCGCTGGTGTCAGGGCTATGAGTTTGCGAAAATGGCGGCCGAAGTGACTTTGATCAGCAAAGCCGAGTTCGGCCGACACCCTTTTCAAAGCAACGTCCTTAGCGAGAAGTTCGCGCGCCCGGGCGATGCGGGCACGGAGCTGATAGGTGTGAGGTGGCAGGCCGTATGCTGAAGTGAACTGCCTTACGAGATGGAATTTGCTGATCGCAGCCACCGCAGCAAGCGTTCCCAACGCGATCTGATGGCTCAAATTCTGATCGATGAAATCGCGGGCCCTGCGCAATTGAATGTGCTTTATGGCCTCGCCCCGCCAGCACTCGCCGTCAGCGTGGTTCCGGACAAGGTAATCGAGGAATCCAGTCAAGGCATTTTCGGCGGCGGGACCTTCGCCACATTCCATCGTCCGATGCGCATAGAGGAAGTGATCGACAGTTGGCGTGGCCGAGATTTCGAAGGGGAACCGAGGTAATTGCCGCCGGCCGCGCAGCTTTTCATAGATTTCGGAAAGCCTTGCGGCGTCAACATGCATGGTTCGAAACGAATTCGCCTTGCCGACGACATTGACAGCATGGGCCTCGCCGGGATGCGCGACGCTAAGTCGTCCGGCTCCGACCACGCATCGATCCTGCCGCCGCTCCCAGGACCTTTTGCCCTCCAGCATCACGTCGAACTGATAGGAATCGTGGAAATGAACTGGAAGGGCATACGCCTCGATCTGCGTTCCGATCTGGAGTTCGACTCCGGCAACGGCAGCCGGGCGCCACAAGGCGAAGCGCGCTTTCGGCCGCCCGCCCCACGGTCGGCGCGTCTATCGTTCAGACGACTCCCAGTTCTCTCCCATAATTCCGGAGGAACCTTCTTTCGCGCCTTCGTTCCAGCCTGGCGCGCATAGTTGCGCAGTCGACGACGTTGAGCAATGTTTGACCAGAACAGCGCTCGCAAGAAATAGCAATGCCGTTCTAGACACGGCCCGAGTGGTCTGGATAGGTGGCGGCCTTCAACGGTCCATTCGACTTGGAAGTCCTCACATGCTCGCTCTGCTGTTTGAAGTCACACCGAAGCGGGACGGCTACCAACGCTATCTCGATATGGCGGCGGCGCTGCGGCCGGCGCTGGACGCGCATGATGGGTTTCTGTTCATCGACCGCTATCGCAGCCTGTCGAACCCTGACGTGATCTTGTCACATTCGCTTTGGCGCGATGAAGCCTCGCTGGCGGCTTGGCGCACCTTCGAGCAACACCACCACGCGCAAGTCGCTGGCCGCGAGCATGTGTTCGCCGATTACAGGCTGCGGATTGCCGATGTCGTTCTCGCGCGAACGCTGGACGCCGGCGACTGGAAGCCATCACGTCCGTCGTCCTATAATGACCCGGGCGCCCATCCGCCCCGCCACGTGGTGATTGCGGCCTCGCGCGGAAATCCATGCGGCGGTGGAGCGTCGGACCAATTCGAGAGCTTGAATCGGCCGAACGAATTTTTGTCGCTGTGCGATGCCGGCGACTTTGAAGCCGCGAGAATGTTATTGGAGTTGCTTGCCAGCCCGAAACGAGACGGTACCACGTCGCAGACCACGAGCGTCCGGGTGTGCGAGGTCGAGCGTGACTACGGCATGTTCGATCGGCGCGAGGCGCCGCAATATTATCGGCCGGTCTCCCGGGAGCGAGGGTGACGTTCTACGCAGGGGAACATTGTTCTCATGCAAGATGTCGCAAGGACCAGTGAAACGAATTGGTTCGCTCTCAGCATTCGGCATCAGTCACATGATAAGCAGCACGCTCGACAGTAGCAGGACGATGAGGATGATTCGCCTGAAGGTAGCGTCGTTGACGTTGCGGAATGCGACGATGCCAAGAAACGATCCGAGGCCGACCACGACCCCTCCGGCTCGCGCGCGATCCGTGTCAATCACTCGATTGCGAAAGAGATTTACCGAAGGACGCGTCGTCTTCCAAACTAGCGCGCTGCAAAATCGTATCCGCAACAACGTGGAGAATTAAGAATGCGATCAATAAGGTTGCAACCAGCGTCTTTTCACCAGGTGCCGGTAATTTCGCCCACCAATTGTGCCAAAATAGCCTCTCATTTAATGACATCCTCATGCTCCGGAACGTTTATTCAGCTCGCGGAGAATATCGCGTTCGGCTCTATCGATAAGGTGGCGATACTGTCGCAGAGTGCGCTCCGCCTGAAGTCGGCGCGAGTGATGCAACGCCTCGAATATTGCTGCGAAAATACCTTTCTTTGAGTTCTTGCTTTGAGTCTTGGCGACCGACTGCAATTTCTTGGAAAGTCAACTCAGTTGCGATGAATGGAGCTTGTCTCATCTTTGAAACTCCGTAAGTCAAGGTAGCTCGCGCGCACGATGACCTGATGTTGCTGAAGCCACCTGTGATCCGCATTACATTTCAAGAAATGTTTACCGCGAACGCCTGCTTGTTTAAGTTCGATCTCGTGGATGCGGATGGGATGACTCAAGGAGCGTAACCGCTGCTCAATCTTGAGGCGTGATTCGGAGATCATGGCCAGCACCACAACGGCCGCAGAAGCGCATGTCACCAATGCCACGATGGCAGGGGATCGCTACCGCGTCATCGATTTGCGCGCCGGAAGGCCCGGCATGGCCGAAGAGTGGTATTGGCAATAATAATGGCCTCTAACCTCGAAGTGGTTGAAGCCGCCGGCATCAAGCAGTAGAGCGGCTCCAAACCTCTCTCCAACGAGCCCTGCAATAAACGCGCCTCCCTCTCTCTGATTGTCGCGGATTGAGGAATATGCTGCGCCTCGTTACATAAGGGCACGACGGTCTTTTCCCTCAACCGGACATCCCCCTTATGAGTGTTCTGTTTTCCCCGATCCAGCTGCGCGGCTTGAAACTTCCCAACCGCGTCATGGTGGCACCGATGTGCCAATACTCGGCTGTGAACGGCGAGGCTAATGATTGGCATTTCACCCACATCAACACGCTGGCGCTGTCAGGCGCGGCGATGTTCTGCATCGAGGCCACCCATGTGGAGGCGATCGGCCGAATCACGCCCGGATGCCTCGGCCTGTGGAATGATGCCACCGAAGCGGCGCTACGGCCGATCATCGCCTCGGTGCGCAAGCATTCCAAGGTCGCGGTGGCGATGCAGCTTGCGCATGCCGGCCGCAAGGGATCGAGCCACGTGCCGTGGGATGGTGGGCAGCAGATCCCGCTCGCGGACGGCGGCTGGCAGACCGAAGCTCCATCCGCAGTGCCGCACAAGGAGAGTGAGCTGGCGCCGCTGACGCTCGATACGCCGGGCCTGGCGCGCGTGCGCGACGCTTTCGTCGCGGCCGCAAAACGCGCCGAGCGGCTCGGCCTCGATGCCATCGAGCTGCACTCCGCGCACGGCTATCTGCTGCATCAATTCCTCTCGCCGATCTCCAACCAGCGCACCGACCAATATGGTGGAAGCTTGCAAAACCGCATGCGCTATCCGCTGGAGGTTTTTGACGCCGTCCGCGCGGCGTTTCCGGAGAACAAGCCGGTCGGCGTCAAGCTCTCGGCGACCGACTGGGTCGAAAGCGGCTGGGACCTCACGCAGACCATCGAATACGTCAAGGAATTGAAAAAGCGCGGCGTCGACTGGATCGATGCCTCCTCGGGCGGCGTCTCGCCGCTGCAGAAGATCCCGCTCTCCCCCGGCTACCAGGTGCCGTTCGCGCAAGCCATCAAGGAAGCAACCGGCGTTACCACCATGGCGGTGGGTCTGATCACGGAAGCAAAGCAGGCCGAGGAAATCGTGGCATCCGGCAAGGCCGACATGGTCGCACTCGCCCGCGGCATGCTCTACGACCCGCGCTGGGGCTGGCACGCCGCCGCCGAACTCGGCGGCCAGGTCGAAGCCCCACCGCAATACTGGCGCTCGCAGCCCTCGACGCAAAAGGCGCTGTTCGGCGAGACCAAGTTCGGGGCGCGATAGGGAGGATGTTCTTCCCTTCTCCCGTTGTGGGAGAAGGTGGCCATAGGCGGCCTTTGACCGCCGTTCTTCAATAGGTCGCCGATGCTTTGCATCGGCTATGCGCAGTCCGTGCCGGATGAGGGGTCTGCATCCGTGGAGGCAACCCCTCACCCGTCTTCGCTTCGCGAAGACACCCTCTCCCACAAGGGGAGAGCGAAAGAAACCGTGGTGCCGCGCGCGCATCTCACCTCGCAGCTTTGTCATATCTCCGCCGCACCGTTCGCGTGCTATGCTCTCGCTCGCGCGCATAAGACGCGCTTCAATAACGAATGAGAGGAAGCCTCATGGAACTCGGATATTTCGCGATGCCCTCGCATCCGCCGGAGTGCGGGTTGAAGGAGGGGCACGATTTCGACCTTCAGGTGCTGCGATGGCTGGACGAGCTCGGCTATCAGGAAGCCTGGATCGGCGAGCATCACACCGCGCCCTGGGAGCCGCACCCGGCGCCGGACCTCTTGCTGGCGCAGGCGTTCTTGCAGACCAAGAACATCCGCCTCGGCCCCGGTGGCTTCCTGTTGCCCTATCATCATCCGGCTGAACTCGCGAACCGTGTGGCCATGCTCGACCACCTCTCCGGCGGCCGGCTGAATTTCGGCGTCGCGGCATCTGGCTTGCCGAGCGACTGGGCGATGTTCAATGTCGACGGGATGAGTGGCCAGAACCGGGAGATGACGCGCGAGTCGCTCGAGATCATCTTGAAGATGTGGACCGAGGATGCCCCGTGGACCCACAAGGGCAAGTTCTGGACGGTCACAAAACCCGACACCATGTTCGACTTCCTCAAACCCCACCTCAAGCCGAAGCAGGCGCCGCATCCGCCGATCGGAGTCGCGGGCCTCAGCAAGGGGTCGGACACGCTAAAACTGGCGGGTGAGCGCGGCTTTATCCCGATGAGCCTCAACCTCAACCCGGCCTATGTTGGAAGCCATTGGGAATCGGTCGAGGCGGGCGCCGCCAAGTCCGGGCGCAAACCGAACCGGCAAGACTGGCGGCTGGTGCGCGAGGTGTTTGTGGCCGATACCGACGAGGAGGCGTGGAAGCTGTCCGTCGGCGACATGATGGGCCGGATGATGAGCGAGTATTTCTTGCCGCTGCTCGGTCATTTCGGTTTCAAGGATTATCTGAAGGCCGCACCCGACGTGCCCGATAGCGAGGTGACGGTCGAATATTGCGCCCGTCACAACTGGGTCGTCGGCTCGCCCGCAACCGTCACCGAGAAGATCGAGAAGATCTATCGCGAGGTCGGCGGGTTCGGCGTTCTGCTGGTGTTCGGCTTCGACTACAAGCACAAGCCCGAAGCCTGGCATCATTCGCTTTCGCTGTTGAAGAACGAAGTGATGCCGCGCTTAAAGCATCTCGGCTCGGACTTCGTCCGCGCCGCCTGATGTTAATCAAACGGCGCAAGGCGGCAGGAATCCGACCTGCCGCGCCCCGCGCCTCAATTGAGATTCGAAGGGTTCGATCGGACCTGCCAGAATCTGAGCAAGCGGCGAGCATCGTCCGTCGTCAGCTTCGCAAATTGGTCTTTGGCCCTGGTCAATTCGTGCGGTCCCGTCGAGCCGGAGGTGAAGCGGCTGTCGAGCACGGCGCTGACGGTCTCCCAGCTGAGCCCGGCCGCCTTGCAGGGAACAAGCACGCCGTCGTCACGCAGACTCTGCATCAGCGGGCGGACCACCTCGAAGGTGGATTTGGACAGTTCGGCGAGTGCCGCGACGGTCTCCGCGTATTTCCGCTGTCTGGCGAACGCCAGCAAGGCCGCTTCATTGAGTTCGCCGTTCTCGCTCATTAGCGCGATCAGGCGCTTGGCTGCGCCGAAGTCGCGAACGGCCGACATCTCGCGATCGGCGCCTGCCGACACAGCTGCGATCGCGTTTCGGATTTCCTCGAACAAATGAGGCGGCGCGCGTGACAACAGCCGCGATCTGACGGTGTCTGTCGCTTGGCGCAGCAATTGATGCCGGATCTCGGGCGGCAGATCGACCCGAAGACCGGTTTCGACGGCAAGCTCGGGATCGGCTTCCGCGTGCTTCAGCACGATCGCAAATCCCTTGGCGGAGACCCGCGCGCCGGGGTTGTTGACCAATCGACGGCTGACGGCCGAGTAGCGGCGAACCAGGAGCGCATCGGTAACGACCTCCTTCAGCCACCAGCGGCCCGAGATCGCGAGCAGGTGCGGCTCGCCTTTTGTTCCCGCGATCTCGATCAGGTCCTCGTTGGTCAGGCGGGCCGATTCGGTCAAAACCGGTCCGGCGATGGCGATCTCGTCGTTTCGTGCGAGCAGCCGGATCACGGAAGGCGGCGCTTTTGAAACCGACGCAAGCTGAGTGCTCACTTCGGCGAGCGCTATGCGGGCGCTCAAATCGGCAATCGCCCGGAGCTCGATCGTCTTGATGAGGCGTTCGAGGACATTGTCAAACAGCTCGATTTGCTCGCCATTGAAGCTATCGGCAGATGACAGAAAAAGATCCGTGACGCGTTTGATCGTTTCGAGATGTTTTTCCGCCGAGCCGGCGTTGATGGCCGCTTCGACTTCGTCGGCGATGGATCGATCTGCGTCCAGCATCGCTCGTCCTGAGCGTTTTAGTGGGGCCTGTTCTGGCCGGCGGAGGATCCTATTGGGAACACCTGAATGTTCGGTAAAGCCGGCGGCCTTTGCCTGCGTCGCGGGAAGTGCCGTGCGCCCCAGCGGATATCAGACCTCGGCGGCCTCCCTGGCGGAGGATCGCACCGGCGATCCGTTCAATTCGGCAGGCTTGCCCCCGGTGGCGGACGGCCTTTGGTCCGGCCCCTGTTCCAGCCAGCGGTCGACGGCGGCGCGGCCGCTCCGGTGCAGCATCTCGACAAAGCTGCGTCCGAGGTCGACCGTGCTGCGCTGCGCAAGCCCGTCGATCTCGTCTTCCGCCGCGATCCGAAACACACGCCGGGACACCGACGCCGCGCCGCGCGCCGTCTCGAGGGCGGCGATCTCGGCATTGAGGGTCGAATTGGCCGTGATTTGATCGAGACGGCGGTCGATCGCCGCCATGGTCATCGGAACGTAGCGGTCTCGTGCCGGCGTGATCTGAACGACAAGCAGGTCGGTCGCATCCGATTCATGCATCAGCCTGGCCATCGGGGGATTGGCGGCGTAACCGCCATCCCAGTAGGACTCGCCCTCGATCTCGACGGCGCAGTGGATCAGGGGCGGACACGTCGAGGCCAGCACGACGTCGGCCGTGATGTCCTGGTTGCGGAAAATCTTAAGGCCTCCGTCGCGAACCCGCGTCGCCGCGATCAGAAGTTTTGGGCAGGCCGGCGCGCGCAGCGCCGAAAAATCGATCTCCTGCCCCAAGACCTGGCGGAGCGGATCGAGGTCGAACGGATCGAATTGTCCCGACCGCAGCGCCGGACCGAAGGCCACCGAGCTTCCCGCCGGGGAAAATCCGCCGACCAGCATCACCGAACGGAACGACGCGTCGTTCGTCATCCGCGTCCAAAATTGTCTCAGACGCGACTGCGCGCCGTGGCGGCCACCTTCGACCAGCCCGCACGCGAGCAGCACGGCATTGACCGCGCCGGCGCTGGCGCCGGAGATGGCATCGAGGTCGCAGTCCCTTTCGTCCAGCAGGCGGTCCAGAACGCCCCAGGTGAAGGCGGCGAACGAGCCGCCGCCTTGCAAGGCCAGCGACAGTTTCCGCGGTGGCCAGGCGCAGATGGGGCTGAGGTTTCGGCGGCCAGCCGCGGCGGCGCCGGCCGCCGCCAGCCGTTCGCTGGGGCTGAGGCGCCTGACCTCGGCCGCGATGGCCGGCGATTTCGCTTCGGTTGCGACCGCGGGCGGCTTCACCTTGGCTACGACCGCAGGCGCCGGCAGTTCGGTCTCAGCGGGTAGCCTGATCTCGGCGGGCAGTTCGGTCTCGGCGGGTAGCTTGGTCTTAGTTGATGTGCTGGCAGGGACTTGCGGTTGAACCGGCGCCGCAGCAGGGGTGGTCGACCAGATATCGAGGGCGGACAGCAAGGCCGAAGCGCCAGTGGGAACCGGGCTAGTCATGGTGCGCAGCGCCTTTCCGAGCTAGGCGATGCGCGGCCGAAGCCGAAGCATCGTTTCCATTCATCTGACCCAACCACATTGCGATCATAAAGATGACATGCCCCAAAATGGTTCGCCAGCGGCGCGCGCATTTGCGAACAGGATATACAGAGCTTTCCACATCGGCTGTGCCGATGTCGATCCAGCAACGGCGAGATGCCGCACCCCTTGGTTGCCGGCGCCAGCGGCCGAACCTATGCTGGGACAAGCAGTGCTGGCGCTTTCCAAAGGTTTTCGCATGACCGTACCGCTCGATCCCATTATCGCGGGCATCATTCCGCTGTTGCCGCTGCGCGATCCGGAGATCATGACCCCGCAAAGCGCCCGCGACGCACTTCGCGCGTTGGCGGCTTCGCGCGCGCATGTGCCGCCGCCGCCGGTAAGCTCTGTGGAAGACTTAAGCGTGCAGGGCGCGGCGGGTCCGCTCGCCGCGCGGGTCTACCGTGTCTCGCCCGGGAAAGTGCCGACCGTGGTATTCTTCCATGGCGGCGGCTGGGTTGCCGGCGATCTCGACACCCATGACCGGCAGGCGCGCTGGCTTGCGATCGAGACCGGCTCGGTCGTCATCTCCGTCGACTATCGCCGTCCGCCGGAAACGCGCTTTCCCGGCGCGTTCGAGGACGCCTTTGCCGCACTTCGCGACATTGTCGGACGCGTCAGTGAATTCGGCGGCGCCGTCAGCCGCGTCGGCGTCGCCGGTGACAGCGCCGGCGGCAATCTCGCGGCCGGTGTCGCGATCGCCTGCCGCGATGCCGGCATCAGGCTCGCCGGACAATTGCTGGTCTATCCGGTTACCGATGCCTTCGGGAACTACGCCGATGCGAAGCAAGACGCACGCTACCCCTCGCGCGCCGAAAACGCCGAGGGCTATTTCCTGACGCGCGCGGTGATGCAATGGTTTTGCGGCCATTACCTGGCCGATCCAAAAGACGGCGCGGACTGGCGGGTGTCGCCCTTGCGCGTGGGCAGCCATGCCGCCCTTGCGCCCGCGATCGTCGCTACCGCGTGGTTCGATCCCCTGCGCGACGAAGGCGCGGCCTATGCGGCGGCGCTGAAGGAGGCGGGCGTTCCGACCAAATATCATCACGGTGCGGGCCTGATCCACGGCTATTTCGGTCTCGGCGAAGCATCCGAGACGGCGCGGATCGAAGCGCAAAAAGCTCGGGCCGATTTCAGGGCCTTGCTTGAGCGGGGCGTTTAGCGGGAGGCCGCCTTCTCCGTCATGGCCAGATTTATTCCCGCCATCCACGTCTTTCTTGCTTGCAAGCCGAGGACGTAGATGCCCTGGACATAGGCTAGCGGAAGCGACACCGTCCTTCGGACGGCTATGGCGCGCATGACGAACCAGCCACGCAGACTTGTCAGGGTCGCCGAACCGGCGCAGCATCGAAAGCTGCGATCGGCGGGGGCGCCGGCTGGGCTCGAAATCTTGTCCGATCTCACAGACAGCGTCGAAAATTTGCAGGCCGCCCCGCCGGCGGCCTCGGCAACGCCGCCACCGCTGCCGCCGCCTCTGCCGAAACCGCCATCGCCAAACTATTTCGCGCGGCACTGGCGCGGCGAGCTTTCGTTGCCGGTATCCTATTGGCTGAACGGGATCCTGGGCGGCATCGCCATCGGCGCCATCATCGCCGGGCTCGGAATTGTCATCGCGCGGCGGGATGACGCGAAACCGCTGTTGTGGCTGGTTGCGCTCGCCACCATCTGGCTTTGCGTGTTGTTGTTCACGACATGGCAGGCGGTTGGCGTCTGGCGCTCGGCCACGCGCTACAAGCGGAGCGGAAAATCGTTCTGGGGCGGCGCCGCCAAGACCATGATCGTGATCGGCGTGATCCAGACCGCGGCAAGCTTTGCAACCGTCGGCGCGCCGCAGCTCGCCGGCATTTTCGAGATCGTGACCGGCGATTCCGAGGTCGGTCCGCATCAGTTCCACATTCTCGCCAACGGACAGATGCTGGAATTTTCCGGCGGCATCACCTTCGGGGTCGCGAGCGAGATGGCGGGCTTTCTCGACGCGATGAGCGGGGTCAAGACAATTCGGCTCAATTCGATCGGCGGCCGTATCCGCGAGGCGCAAAGGATGGCCGACATCATCAAGGCGCGCTCGCTCTCGACCTTCGTCGTCAGGGATTGCCTGTCGGCCTGCACCATCGTGTTCCTCGGCGGCAAGGAACGTTATTTGCTGTCGACCGCGCGGCTCGGCTTTCATCAGCCGGCGTTTCGCGGCATGACGACGTCGGCGCGGCGCGGCACGATCGCCGAAGAGATTCAAAGGCTGCAACGCTTCGGCCTCAGCAAGGCGTTCGCCGAGCGCGCCAACACCGCAACCCCGAGCGGGATGTGGTATCCCGACAAGGATGAATTGCTCAGGGAGCACGTCGTCACCAAGGTGATTCAGCCCAATCCAGCGGCCAAGCCGGCGGCGGCGAAATAAGCGAGCTTGCCTCACACCTCCAGCCACTCCTTTCGCGCGGCGGGGTTTGCCGCAAGCTCCGCCGGGGTGCCGTGAAAAACGATCCGGCCATGGCCCGTGACGTAAAGCCGGGCGCAGATCTTCAGGGCGATCGTCAGTTTCTGTTCGACCAGCAGGATGGCAACGCCCCGCCTTGCGATCTCCGCCAACAGCTCGCCGACCTGTTCGACCAGCTTGGGCTCATTAGCGTCGCAAGGGTATTTTCGTCGAAGACGTGAACCCATCCACGCGCTTCATCGATTTTTCCAACGGTGAATAGCTCCTCATCGTTTTTGACCGTCGGCTTGACCTTGAGGGCCCGTCGACCGGTCTCGATCTCAGCGCGATCCAGGGCACCTATCGCAACGCATATCCGATGAACGCGCATCATGTCAGATGCGGGTAACGCTATCGGCAAAACTTCTGTGCACTTTGCATCGAGAAAAACATTGTCTGGATAATTCCTGACCCAACGCTCGGCCTGTTCGATTTGGTGTGCGGATTTGGCGATGGACTCGCTGTACCAGCGTGACCAATCGACCAGCGGATCACCACTGTCAGTATAGCCACACGATTTGTCCGAGAAAATCATGACGACGTTCCCGAAGATAACGAGAATATCTGCTAGCTCTTTTTCCGCGCTTTTTGTAGAGATTCGGATAGGTCCATAGCTTCAGAAACGAATTGTCGCAAAGCGTAGCAAGCGCTTGCTCCGATGACGTTAATCCCTCAGATCGTTTGAAACGGATTTCGATATTTCCCGTTGGGTATCATAGCCGATCTGCCACTTCAGCTCAGTCGCGCGGGGCAGGAACTTGCCGACCCCGGCCCGCCAAAAATCCATTTCGCCCGTCATAATACGATGGCATAGGTTAGCCGGGGCCGCCCTCATCATCCGATTGGTTGTCAACCGATCGATTGCAGTGTGATACGATCTCACGTAGAACTCGACTGCCCTCTAATCGCCGTATCTTCAGGGCTTTGAGACCGTTGGCCCCTGGCAATGATCGGGTGCCGGGCCGGCCGTCTTCTGAACTCGAACCTACGACCTTAAGACGGGGCGCGTACCGGTACCCATTTGGCTTGTTGTTTTTCCTTGGGCGCCGGGAAAAGGGCAGGGCTTTCTCGTGGCCGAGTTCGAAATCGTGACCGGAACCGAAACCTCGGAAGCGCCGGGCGTCCGGGAAAGGACGATCCTCACCACCGATATCGTGGGCAGCACCGCGCTGTTGCGCCGCTATCCCAACGACATGATGAACGCCATGGATCTGCACGACCGGATCCTGCATGCCGCCATCGGCCGCCATGCCGGCGACCCCTTCCGCTCCACCGGCGACGGCGTGCTGGCGATTTTCGACCGGCCGCTCGATGCCGTGATGGCCGCGATCGAGGCGCAACGCGAGATGCGCCGCATCGCCTGGGGCCCCACGGGGCGGCTCCAGGTCCGGTTCGGCATCCACACCGGGCTCACGCGGGCGCGCGGGAACCACGACTTCTTCGGCCCCGCTTTGCCGACGGCGACGCGGCTGCAGAGCGCGGCCAACGCCGATCAGATCCTGCTGTCGGGCGTCACCGTGCAGCGGCTCGCGGCCGACCTTTTGTCGACACCGTTCCAGCTCGCCGACCTCGGCGAGCACCATTTCAAGGGCATCGAACCGATCCGGGTGCACCAGGTCTCGGCGACCGACCTGCCGAACGCGTTCCCGCCGATCGGGGGAAAACGCGAAACGGCCAGCGGCAACCTGCCGGCCAACCTGAGCTCGTTCCTGGGGCGCGAGCGGGAGCTCGACGAGCTCGCGCAAATGTCGCTGAAGTCGCGGATGCTAACCCTCGTCGGTCCCGGCGGGATCGGCAAGACGCGGCTCGCCATCGAATTCGCCCGCGCGCTGGAAGCGACCTTCCCCGATGGCGCCTGGCTGGTCGATCTCTCCGCGCTGGAACGCGACAGCGAGGTCTGGCCGGTCCTCGCCGAGGCGCTGTTGATCCTGCCAGTGCCGGGCACCGAGCCGCGCCTCCAGGTGCTCGAACGTCTGCACGATACGCGCGCGATCCTGGTGATGGATAATTGCGAGCACGTGCTTGATCCGGTCGCGGACGCGGTCACCGAGCTCGGCTCGAGCTGCGGCGAATTGTTCCTGATCAACACCAGCCGCCGCGCGCTCGGGGTGGAGGGCGAGGCCCTCTACGAGGTGTCCTCGCTGGATTGCTGTTCGCACGGCGAGGCCGGGCAGTCCGCGGCGGCGCGTCTGTTCGCCGACCGCGGCCGGCTGGGCGATCGGCGGTTTCAGCCGACCGCGGACGAATTCGCCGTTATCGAGCGGATTTGCGCCAATCTCGATTGCATTCCGCTCGCCATCGAGATCGCGGCCGCGCAGTTGCGGCGGCATAGCCTGAACAGCATCGAAAGCGGCGTGACAAAACCGCTCGACCTGCAGGCGAGCATTTTCCGCCGCCGCCGCGGCCGCCACCAAACGCTGCGGCAGACGCTGGAATGGTCCTACGAGCTGCTCGATCCGAACAGCCGCCAGGTCCTGCAGCGCCTGTCGGTGTTCTCCGGCTCCTTCCATGAAGAGCAGGCGCTCGCGGTCTGCGCCGGCGACATCGAAAGCGAGCCCGAGGTGCTGCGCGGGATCGACGAACTCGTGGAAACCTCGCTGCTCGTCCGCGACACCGGCCGTCATCACCTGCGCATGCTGCAGACCGTGCAGGGCTTTGCCCGCGAAATGCTGGACCAGGCGAGCCCGCTGCAGAGCGTCGAGGCCCGCCATTGCGAGGTCTATGCAGCACGATGCCGGCAGCTCGGCCTTCAGATCGCGACCGTCAACGAAGCCAAGGCCGCGAATGCGATCTACGACGAAATGTCCAATCTTCGCGCCGCCTTCGAGCGGGCCATCACGCGCGACCTGAAGCTCTCCGCAGAGCTAGCCGCGCCGCTGTTCCTGTTCAACTATTCGCACCGCGGGTCGGAAACCGGCAATTGGTCGGAGCGGATCGTGGCGCGGCCGGGCGCCGACGAGCTCGGACAGGCGCCATTGTTCTATGCCGGTGCCGCCGGTCACGCCTTCCACGACGAGGGCGATCAGACCAAGGCGGCAGCATTTCTGGAGCGGGGTTTTGCGATTGAAGCTGCGGGGCCGCGCGCCACCAGCCAGGGCTGGCTTTCCCATGTCGCCGGCCAGATCGCCCAATGGTCCGGCGACACCAGAGGGTGCGTCGAGCACCTTGCGGCCGCGGTGAGCCAGGCGCGAGAAGTCGGCAACAGCGCGTGCGAGGTGATATCGCTGTGCATGGCGGCCCGCGTCAAGGCGCGGATGGGAGATATGGACGGCGCCCGCGATCTGGTCAGCCAAGCCACCCAAATCGCACAGCCTGCGATGCAGCCCACCCTGATGGGATACGTTTATTATGCGCGCGGCGGCGTCGCCCAGGACGCAGCAAAGGCGATCGACGAGTACCAGGCCTCCGCGGAATGGGCCGTCATGGCGGGCAATCATCTCGGCGCCCACCGGGTCAAGCAGTCGATTGCCGATCTGCAAGCCGCAAACGCTGCGCCCGCCGAAGTGCTCGCCATCCTTGTCCGCTATCTGATCGATCTTCCGAGCCATGGCGCGACTTTGTACACCTGGCTCACCATCCGCTCGCTGATCCGGCCCCTGCTGGAGCTCGAGGCGGACAAGCATCTGGCGGTTTTGGCGGGCGCGCTGAAGGCCTCGCCGCTCAAACTCGACCGGGCGTCCCGAAACGCCGTCGAAACGGCCAAGGTGCGGCTCGGTCAAGGCGCATTCGAGCAGGCCGCGGCCCGCGGGTCACAGTTTGACCTCGCGGAGGCTCGAAGGTACATCATTGACGTCTGGAGAAGAATGAGCGCAGGTTGAGCAGACGCGAGGCTGCCGCCTTAAGGGTGTGCCGGTCCGCACGCAATGGAGGGGGCATGGTCGATCCATCCGTGGCCAAGCGGCTCGTCGACAGCATCATTGCCGATTTCCCAGATCATAAGGCCGGGACAAGGCCGATCCACACCATCGGCATCGGGGTCAAAGGCACTTTCGAGCCGTCGGAGGTGGCGCGCAGCTACTGCATCGCCGAGCACTTCCAGCCAAGGCCCGATCCCGTCAAGGTAACGGTGCGATTCTCCAACGGATCGGGCAGTCCCGCCCAGCATGACGGCTGGAACGACGTGCGGGGAATGGCGACCCGCTTCCACCTGGGAGGCGACCGCGCCACCGACCTGATCGCGATGACGCTCGGCGGGTTCTTCGTGCGCAGCGTCGACGAGTTTTTCGATTTCACCAAGGACGCGCTGCAGACCAAGGTGAAGCGGGAATCGCCGTGGTGCAAGATCCTCGACATGCTGTCGCTCAAGCCGCCGCTTCAAAACCCGCCGCCGGGCCAGACCCAAAGCGGCGATGCCGGCACGCTTGCATACGCCGACAAGCATCGCTTCGCCCAGCTCGCGGTGTTCCAGGCCGGAATGCTCGGCGCGCCCACAAGCTATGTCCGCGCCGTCTATCACGCCGTGCACACTTTCTTCGTGGTTGGTCCCGGCGGCGTCCGCCGCCCGGTTCGGTTTTCCTGGAAGCCGGTCGCCGGTGTTGAGACCACCAAAGATACCATCAAAGCGCCGGCCGACGACTATCTGCAAGGAGAGCTCCGAGCGCGGCTCGAGCAGTGGCCGGCCCGGATGATGCTGATGATGATGATCGGCGAGGCCGGCGACGTGCTCGAGGATCCGAGCGTGCCATGGCCGGCGAGGCGCGCGCGCGTCGTGATGGGCACGCTGACGCTGGAGGAGGTTGCTGCGGATCAGCTCGCCGACTGCGAGAAGATGAGCTTCAATCCGTGGCGCCTCGTGCCCGGCATCGAACCTTCCGCCGACCCGCTGCTGCAAGCCCGCCGCGACGCCTACGAGGATTCGCGCAAGCGGCGCGGCGTCACGCAATGTCCGTTTCTGCCGAAGTGAGAGTGATGCCCGTGGACGGAGTACGTACCAGCGCAAATGACGGAGGTTGGCTCGATCGACTGGTCGATTGGCTTCCCACCACCCCCCCGTTCAAGTTCATCGCCGCGCGGATCCTGGTGCCGATCTGGGCGTGGCGCACGCCGGTCAAGCGTCTGGAAGGCGGCCCGCGGCCATCGGTGCAGCCGGGCGACAATGTCCAGCGCATGATGAACCTGGTGATGCCGCTCAAGGACAAATCGGCGGTTGGCCGCGCGCTCGCAGCACTCGCCATCGCGCAAAACAAGGACGAGATCTATGCAGGCCTCGACAATGTCGGCACCGTGCATTTTGCGCGCTTCGTGATCGTCGCCGACAATATCTGCATGTTCTCCGTCTATGACGGGGATTTCACCAACTACATCCGCGACTTCATCGTCACCATCGGCAGCGTGTTCGACGCCGTGGTGGGACTGGTCGAAGGCGGCGACAAGGTGATCCCGTCCGCAGAGCACGTCGATGAGTTCATCGATTGGGTGCACGACCACGACCTGTTTCAGGTATCGGATGTGGCGACCGATATCCTGCGGGATCAGGAGGCGGTGAACGGCGACTTAGGCGGAGGCCATGACGATCTGCGCCAGCTGCCGCGTCAACTGATCCTGCAGCTCAACGTCAATCGCAACGTGTCGCTGGGCAGCGGCTACCGCGCCTATCCCGGTTATTCCGCGGCCCAGGTCCGCCAACGATTCGGAGTGGGCTGGTGAGCACCGCGTTCAATCCCGCCGACGTGCAGGGCAACATCTTGCGCGGCTACCGCAAGCCGCGCGTGCGTTACCTCATGCTCGAAGTCGCCGACCCCACAGCAGCCCGCCGCTGGCTCACCGCCATCCTGTCCGGCGCTGACGGCGTTCCGCAGATCACGACCGAAGAGCCCTGGCAGACCAAGCCGGACACCTGTTTCAACATCGGCCTGACCTATCAGGGCTTGCGGGCGCTCGGCCTGCCTGCCGCCTCGCTCGCCACCTTCCCGACCGAGTTCATCGAGGGCATGAGCAAGCGGGCAGTGAAGCTCGGGGATGCCGGGCCGAGTGCGCCGGAAAACTGGGACAAACCCTTCAATCAACCGGCGCGGATCCATCTCATCGCGTCGATCTACGCCGACGACGTCGCCCGGCTCGACAGCCTGCAGCGTGCCGTCATTTCCGACAAATGGGGCCTCAAGCTGCTTGAGCCTGCGCGCGACGGCTGCTGCTTCAACGGCGATTACGTTCACTTCAACTATACCGACAACATCTCGCAGCCGAAATTTGCGGAAATTCACGGCACCGACAACTATCCGGATTGGGACAGCCAGCCGATGGCGGCGCTCGGCACGGTGCTGCTCGGCTACCCGACCAATTTCGAAGGTCTGACATGGCGTGTCCCGCAGCCCGAGGCGCTGGGCCATAACGGCAGCTTCAACGCCTTTCGGGTGCTGGAGCAGGACGTGGTCGGCTTCGAGGAATATCTCACCTCGGCCGCCGACAAGTTGCTCGTGCACGGCGATGCCGAAAAATTGCTGCCGCCCGGCGACGAGGCGAAGATAGGCGAGGGCCTCTCGCGTCGCGACGCGTTGCGCGAGGTGGTCGCTGCCGCCATGTGCGGCCGCTGGCGTAACGGCGTGCCGCTGGCGCTATCGCCCGATACGCCCAATCCGGCGTCCCCCGTCAGCAAGACCAATTTCGATTACGATGCCAAATCGCGTTGTCCTTACGGCGCCCATATCCGCCGCTGCAACCCGCGCGGCGCGCAGATCGTGCAACGGGTGGCGAACCACAGCCGGCGCCTGGTCCGGCGCGGCATGCCCTATGGACCTGCCTATGTCCACGATCCGGCGAAACCGCGCGATCCGAACGAACCGAACCGCGGGCTGCTCGGCAATTTCATCGGCGCCAACCTCGGTGCGCAATTCGAGGCGATGTCGTGCGACTGGCTGAACCTCGGCCTGCAGGATCCTCGCGTGACCGGCTCGAACGATCCGCTGCTCGGCGCCAACGAGCCTGCCACCAGCAAGTTCGACTTGCCGCTGCCATCGGGCGAACCGATCCGGCTGCGCGGACTGCCGCGCTTCGTCACCACGAAAGGCGGCGCCTACACCTTCCTGCCGAGCATTTCCGCAATAAAGTATCTCGGCTCGATGAGTGGCTGAGCGCGCCAATGCAAAACGGCCAGATCGTGCGATCCGGCGGTGCCAAACTCCTTGATCGCCGATGAAGGCTCAGCCCGCCTTGTTCGCGGGCGCAGCCGCGGCCGCCTTCTTCGCGATCTGGCGCTTCAATTCGAGCGCGCGCGGCGAGAGGTTGGCGGCTCTCGCCTTCAACAGAAACGCATCCAGGCCGCCATTATGGTCGACGCTCTTGAGCGCGTTGGTGGAGACGCGCAGCCGCACGTTCCTGCCCAGCGCGTCGGAGATGAAGGTGACGTTGCACAGGTTCGGCAGGAACCGGCGCTTGGTCTTGATGTTGGAGTGGCTCACCTTGTGACCCACCAGCGGGCCCTTGGCCGTCAGTTCGCAGCGCCGCGACATCGCTTGAAATCCTCTTCCATCCCCACAAGCTGGCGCGCCGGATAAAGGCGGCACGGGGGTTCAAAATCTCGTCCATTTCAGGAACCGCGGACGTATAGGGGGCGAGCCGCGGATCGTCAAGGTTTGGGGCAACGCAAAGCCGATTTTGCAAGCGTTCCCGCGCCTTGGGGGTCATATCACATACATATCATATAAAGGGCGTATTCGCTGGCGACCTTACCGGGGGTTGCCGGTGAGGTGCGGCGGGCGCTTTGGCCCGAAACCACGCAAAATAGTTGTTTGCCGGATATTTTTGCTTAAATGGATGACAGCGCGCGCTACCACGGGACCGTCGGTCGGTGACCACTCAAATGATGATTTCGGCTCGGCCTGCGCGGACGGCGTGGGCCCCTCTGTGCGCGGGCGCGCTCATGCTGCTGGCAGTGCCGCATCCGGCCTCCGCCCAGGGCAAGCTGGATGCGCAATACGAGGCGACGCTGGCGGGCATTCCGGTCGGCAGGGGCGCCTGGACCATCGAAATCGGCGACGATCAGTTTTCCGCTTCCGCAGGCGGCGGCACGTCGGGCTTGCTGAAGGCGATTTCGGACGGCAGCGGCACCGGCGCTTCGCAAGGCCGCGTCGTGGGCGGCGCGCTGGTCGCGACCAATTATTCCGCGAGCACCATCACTTCGAAGAAATCCGAGGCGATCCACATCATTCTTTCCAATGGCAACGTTAAGGAATTCGGCATCGAGCCGCAACCGCCTGTCGATGCCGACCGCGTTCCGGTGACGGAGGCGCATCGTCGCGGCGTCTCTGATCCGATGACGGCATCGCTCGTGCGGGTGCCCGGTAACGCCGATCCGCTCGGTTCCGATGCCTGCCACGGCAGCGTCGCGGTGTTCGACGGCCGCATGCGCTATGACCTGAAGCTCGATTTCAAGCGCATGGAGACGGTGAAGTCCGAGCGCGGCTATCGCGGTCCGGTCGTGGTCTGCGCGCTCTATTTCTCGCCGGTGGCGGGCTATATCCCCGATCGCCCGGTGATCAAATATCTTGCCGCCCAGCGCAACATCGAGATCGCGCTTGCGCCGGTCGCCGGAACCCGCATCCTGGTGCCGTTCTGGCTGAAGGTCCCGACGCCGCTTGGCCTGGCGATGCTAGAGGCGACCCAGTTCATCACCCAGCCGATCCCGCCGCGGGTCGCCAAAACGCAGTAGAATCCATCATCTCGTCATTGCCGGGTCATAGGCGAGCGGAAGCGACGCCGTCCTTCGGACCGGCTATGCCCGCGCATGACGATGAACTAAAGGCTCCGAATCCAGTTGACTCTTGTCGCCTTCTGATTCAACTCCGGGACGGACAAAATTTTAAGAAATTCGCCGCCGAACCGCCGCTTGTGGACCGGCGTCAAACTTGATCTAGTGCCGTAGTAATCCTGTCCACGCGAGATGTTGCGGTGAACGAAGCAGGACATGGGGTGGAGTCAGCGATTCGGGCGCGATTCGTTCTAAACTCGTTCCAGAGCTTAAGCCGCGACCTCGCCAGCGTCGCATTGTGACACAATCTTAAATCGAAGCGACGATAGAAATTCCCGGAAAATATGGCTTTCTCTTCTCAGGCAGCGTTCTCCCACGAACGGGCTCCAGGCTCCGGCGTTACCGCGGTGCTCGGGCCGACCAACACCGGCAAGACCCATCTTGCGATCGAGCGGATGCTCGCGCATTCCTCCGGGGTGATCGGCCTGCCGCTGCGGCTTCTGGCGCGCGAGGTCTACAACAAGGTCGCCGATCGCGCGGGCGCAGATAGCGTCGCGTTGATCACCGGCGAAGAGAAGATCAAGCCGAAAAGCCCGCGGTTCTGGGTTTCCACCGTGGAGGCGATGCCGCGGGATCTCGACGTCTCGTTCCTCGCGGTCGATGAAATCCAGATCGCGGCCGACCTCGAGCGCGGCCATGTCTTCACCGACCGCATTTTGCACCGGCGCGGCCGCGACGAAACGCTTCTGCTGGGAGCGGCCACGATGCGGCCGATCATCGAGCGCCTGTTGCCCGGCGCCTCCATCATCACGCGGCCGCGGCTGTCGCAGCTCACATTCGCCGGCGACCGCAAGATCACCCGCCAGCCGAGGCGCACCGCCATCGTCGCGTTCTCGGCCGACGAGGTCTATGCGATCGCGGAATTGATTCGTCGCCAGCATGGCGGCGCGGCCGTGGTGCTGGGCTCGCTCAGCCCACGCACCAGAAACGCGCAAGTCGCGATGTTCCAAAGTGGCGACGTGGATTATCTGGTGGCGACCGACGCGGTCGGCATGGGGCTGAACCTCGACGTCGATCACGTCGCCTTTGCCTCCGATCGCAAATATGACGGCTACCAGTTCCGCCGCCTCAATCCGTCCGAATTCGCCCAGATCGCTGGGCGTGCCGGGCGCGCCACGCGCGACGGCACCTTCGGCACCACCGGGCGCTGCGCGCCGTTCGAGCCGGAGCTCGTGAACGCCCTGCAGAACCACAGCTTCGAGAGCGTGAAGGTTCTGCAATGGCGTAATTCGAAACTGGATTTTTCCTCGCTCGGGGCCTTGCAGGTGTCGCTGGCGTTGGCGCCCGGTCATGACGCGCTGACCCGCGCGCCGATCGCCGAAGACATGCGCGTGCTCGATCACGCCGCGCGCGATTCCGACGTGCGCGACATGGCGCATGGCGCGGCAAACGTGGAGCGGCTGTGGGACGCCTGCCAGATCCCGGACTACCGGAAACTTTCGCCGGCCGCGCATGCCGAGCTTGTGACGAGCCTGTTCGGCTTCCTGATGCAGAAAGGCCGGATTCCCGATCCCTGGTTCGCCGCCCAGGTCGATCAGGCCGATCGCGTCGACGGCGATATCGACACGCTGTCGGGCCGGATCGCACAGATCCGCACCTGGACCTTTGTCGCCAATCGGCCGGATTGGCTGGCCGATCCCGAGCATTGGCAGGGAATTACGCGCGAGGTCGAAAATAAATTATCCGACGCGCTGCATGAACGGCTTACCGAGCGTTTCGTTGATCGTCGTACCAGTGTATTGATGCGCCGCCTGCGGGAGAACAGCGTTTTGAACACGGAAATCGGCAAGACCGGCGAAGTGATCGTCGAAGGCCATGTGATCGGCCGCCTCGACGGCTTCACCTTCGCGCCCGACACCGCGGAGGCCGGCTCCGACGCGAAAGCCTTGGCCGCGACGGCGCAAAAGGCGCTGGCCGGCGAGATCGACGCGCGTGCCGAAAAACTGGCCGCAGCCCCCGACGATCAGTTCCTGTTGACATCGGACGGCACCATCCGCTGGACCGGCGATGCCGTCGCCAAGCTTGTGGCGGCCGAAGACGCGCTGCATCCGCGGCTTCGCATCATCGCCGACGAGCGCTTGAGCGGCGCGCCGCGCGACAGCGTGCAGGCGCGGCTCGATTTGTGGCTGAAGACGCATATCGAAAAGTTGCTCGGCCCGCTGTTCGAGATCAACAAGGCCGAGGACGTCACCGGCATTGCGCGCGGCATCGCGTTCCAGCTGGTCGAGGCGCTCGGCGTGCTGGAGCGCGCCAAGATCGCTTCCGAGATGAAGGCTCTCGATCAGCCGTCGCGGGCCAGTTTACGCAAATACGGCGTCCGCTTCGGCGCCTATCATATCTATTTCCCGGCGCTGCTGAAGCCGGCGGCACGGTCGCTGGCCTCGCTATTGTGGGCACTGAAAGCCGACAATGCCGATCTCTCGGTGCTGTCGGGCGCCCAGCATCTGGCGAGCTCCGGCCGCACCTCGTTTCCGGTCGACAAGGCGCTTCACCGCGACGCCTACCGCGTGCTGGGCTACCGGCAATGCGGCGAACGCGCGGTGCGCGTCGATATCCTGGAGCGGCTTGCCGATCTCATTCGTCCCGCACTCGCCTGGCGCGAGACCTCGCCGGGCGAAAAGCCCGCCGGCGGGTTCGACGGACGCAGCTTCGTGGTGACACAAGCGATGACGTCGCTCACTGGCTCGGCCGGGGAAGACTTTGCCTCGATCCTGCGCGCGCTCGGTTACCGCGCGGAGCGCCGCCCGCCTTTGCCGCCGAAGCCCGTGGTGGTCGAAACCGTCGCTCCCGAGACGCCCGCGCTCGAGGGGGCGGCAGAAGCGCCGGCTGGGAGCGCGACGGAAGGTTTTACCGAGCCCGCGGAAGCCGAGACTGCCTTGCCGGTTTCCGGCGACGGCGCGCCATCGGCGGCGCGGCTGCCGGATGTCCCGCCCGCACTCGCAGCCGATCAAGAAGCGCCCGCCGCGATGGAGGCGCAGCCGGAGCCCATGACTGCGGTGGAGATGACTCCGGTAGAAGTGGCCCCGCTAGAAGCGGCTCCGGTGGAAGTGGCTCCGGTGGAAGTGGCTCCAGTAGCAGCGCCGCCTGCGGAAACACCGCCAGAACAGGCTGCCGTTGACGCAACGTCGGCGCCTGCCGGCGCTAGCGAGGCCGCGCCTTCGGAGGCAACAATTGCCGAAGCCGCGCCAGAGGCCGCAACTCCAGAACTGGTCGAGGTCTGGCGGCCCGCCGGCCGGTCCGACGAACGCCGGCCGCGTCATGCTCGCACCCGCCATCGTCACCGCGGTCATCAGCAGGACGGCGCGCAGCCCCAGGCCGCGAGCGGCGAGGCCGGCCAAGATGAGAAACAAGGCGAGAAACAAGACGAGAAACAAGACGACAAGCAAGGCGACAAGCGCGAGCACCATCGGCGCGGACGGCGCCCCAGGGATTTTCACAAGCCGCGCGAAAACGTCCCGGTCGAGGCAGCCGCGCCAGCCGACGGCGCGGCGCCCGCGCCCGCAGGCGAAGCGCACGAGGACAAACCGTCGCGGCACGAGCGCTTTGAAGGCAAGGCCAGGGAGCGGGATGGCGAGCGACGGCGGGATAAACCCCAGGAAGAACGTCGCGGCGAGCGCAAGGGCGATCGCGACAGAGGCGGGCGCGATAAGGGCGGCCGCGAGCGCGATAAGGGCGGACGTGACAAGCGCGAAAGCGGACCTTCGCACCGTCAATACGCCACCAGCGCGTCGCCGCGCGAACGCGAGCGTCCGATCGATCCCAATTCGCCGTTCGCCAAACTCGCGGCCTTGAAGGAACAGCTTACCGCAAACCGCAAGGATTAAGCTCGTCACCAAGAAACTCGCAAGTCATCCAACGGGGTTATTTGGAGCGTCAGCGTCTCGATAAGTGGCTGTGGCACGCGCGGGTGGTGAAGGCTCGCACCAGCGCGGCCGCGCTGGTCGAAGCGGGACATGTCCGCATCAATGGCGTGCGCGAGATGGCACCTGGACACCCCGTGAAGATCGGCGACGTCTTGACGATCGGGCTCGACCGCGGCGTACGCCTGCTCAAGGTGACCGGATTTTCCGAGCGGCGCGGCGATGCGGCTGCCGCGCGCCCGCTCTATGAGGATTTGCAGGACGAGCGAAAGTGACTATCTAATGGTCGGATTCCAACATTCGCATCCCGTCCAGGCTGGCATCCTGCGAATGTCAGGATCAAAGGACCGTTAGAAATATGGGCCTCTAGCGGAGTTTAGGATTTGACATTCGCATTGCGAGATCGCGGTCAAATGGGTAGCGAACGTCAAATCCACTCCACCGGGCGCAAGCAATAACTTGTTCGAAAAACGCATCTGCGGGCCATCCCGCTTCCCTTGCGGCAGCCTACTGTCTGGGTTAGGCAACCTTGGAAAAATTGGAAAAAATTGACCGCTTTCGGAGTCCCGGATGACTTACGTCGTCACTGAAGCCTGCATCAAGTGCAAATACACCGATTGCGTCGAGGTGTGCCCCGTCGATTGTTTCTACGAGGGCGAGAACATGCTCGTCATCCATCCGGACGAATGCATCGATTGCGGCGTGTGCGAGCCCGAATGCCCTGCGGACGCCATCAAGCCGGACACCGAGCCCGGCCTGGAGAAATGGCTGGAAGTGAATACCGAATACGCCAAGAGCTGGCCGAATATCACCCAAAAGAAGGAATCCCCCCCAGAAGCCAAGGATTTCGAGGGCATGGAGGGCAAGTTTGAGAAGTATTTCTCTTCAAAACCTGGTACCGGTGACTAAGTCTCTATTTTGACGCGCTTTCTTCACACAAACGGCACACCATTTTGTTCGAAAGCGCGCAAACAGGTCCAGTTTGAGCTTAACCCTAATCCTGGTGATATCGCCCAACGCGGCCCTGAAATCCTCTAAATCATTGATTTTTACCGAAAATGTGCTATATTCAGTGTATTCTGAGCTGAATCGGGTCAGCCGCTTTGACCCTTTGGTGTGGGCTTCAGCGAAAACATCGAAGAGGGCGTGGCAGTACCGCGCACAGGCCGTGTCACAGAAAACGCGTAAAAAGAGTGCTTCCAAGGCTTCCAAAAAAGCCGCCGCGGCCAGCCGCGGTGCCACCAAGAGCCGTGCCCGGACTTCGCGAAAGGCATCGGCTGCAAAGTCCTCCAAGAACAAAAGAAGCGCAATGCCGAACAAGACTGCCAAAACTGCCGCGAAAGCGACGGGCTCGAAGGCCACTGCTTCCAAGGTCGCCGCCAAGACCGCCCAGAAGACCACTGCTTCCAAGACCACAGCTTCCAAGACTGCTGCCAAGCCGGTCGCGCACAAGCATGTCGTCGCCGCAAAGCCGGTGGCTGCGCCGCGCGTCGAAGAGAAGAAGGTGCTGACCCAGCGTCAGGGCTTCAAGACCAATGAATTCGTGGTCTATCCCGCCCACGGCGTCGGCCAGATCCTGGCCATCGAGGAGCAGGAGATCGCAGGCGCCAGGCTTGAGCTGTTCGTGATTAATTTCATGAAGGACAAGATGACGCTGCGGGTGCCGACCGCGAAGGTCGCCAATGTCGGCATGCGCAAGCTGTCGGACCCGGCGCTGGTGAAGAGGGCGCTGGAAACCCTGAAAGGCCGTGCGCGCGTAAAACGTACGATGTGGTCGCGCCGCGCCCAGGAATATGAAGCCAAGATCAATTCGGGCGATATCGTCGCGATCGCCGAAGTGGTGCGCGATCTCTATCGTTCGGAATCGCAGCCCGAGCAGTCCTACAGCGAACGTCAGCTCTATGAAGCGGCGCTCGATCGGCTGTCGCGCGAAATCGCCGTCGTGCAGCATTCGACCGAGACCGAGGCGGTCAAGGAGATCGAAAGCCAGCTCGCCAAGAGCCCGCGCCGCGGCGCCAAGACCGAGACTGAGGCCGGCGCCGAGGGCGATGCCGAAGGCGATGTCGAAGAAACCGACGGTGACGACGCCGCCGTCGAGGACGAAGCAGCTTAAGCGCGCTCACGCACTCAGGAAATCAAAAGCCCGGTCTGAACGACCGGGCTTCGTCATTCCGGGCCTGCGCCAAGTGGCGCATCCCGGAATGACGACGATGGGGGCGGCCGTCGCCCCGGGATGACACGCTTCCGCCTTCGAGCTACGGCGGACAAGTCGCCTGTCAATCCACCACGACCTTGACGCGGTCGCGCACCTTGACCTGGGCGCGGCTATCGAGGCCGTTGAGGACGCGGAAGCGGTCGGTCGGATGGTCGACGCCGGACATACGGTGCGCCAGCGATTCCACCGTATCGCCCGGCTGCACGGTGATGACCTTGATGCGCAGCGGGCGCGCGGCCTGGATTTCCTCGAGCGTCAGGCGGCGAAATGAGTTGACGGTCTCCCGCGCGTTGCGTTCGCTTTCAGTGGTCTTTTGGCGGCTCGCAAAAATGAAACGGTAGACGTCGCTGTCGACGCGCAGCGCATAGATCTTGAACTGCCACTGATCGCCATGTGCGGCGGCGGACGCCGCCGGAAAACCGTTGATCGTCAGGTCTTCGGTCGAGGCCTTGTCGACGTTTTCCATCCAGCCGGAATTGAGATAGTCGCCAAGCGACTGTTCCGCCGGCACCCGCACGACGTCGAAGCGCATCGCCTGCGTGCCGCCCTCGCGCACGCCGATCACGGCCTGCGCGGTATTGTCCAGGGTGAAGGTTTCGGGCGCCTGGAAGGTGAATTTGAGTTTCGGATGCAGGAAACGCCGGCCGCGCACGAACCCTTCGCTCGGGTCCTCGCCATAGACGATGTTGTCGATCGCCCCGAGATAGTCCTCGCGATCGCGTTCGCCGCCGTCCGGCGAGGTGTATTGCCGTGCGGTGGCCTGCGCCCGCTGCACGCGTTCGGGCGTCGCCGGATGCGACGACAAAAAGTCCTGCGCCCGCGGATCGAGCGGGGTCTTGCCGGCCTTCATCTCGGCATTGCGTTCCATCGAGGTCAGGAAGCGCGCCGCGCCATACGGATCGAAATGCGCCCGCGCAGAAATGCCGACGCCGATATCGTCAGCCTCGAACTCCTGGGTGCGAGAAAAGCTTGCCATCGTCAATTTCGACTTGGCGAGCGCAAAGGCGGTGAGATCGGGATCACTACTCACGTCGGTCATGACCCGCGCCACGATCGCGGCCTGCTTCGCCTGGTCCTCCCGGATCGAGGCGTGCTTTGCCAGCACATGCGCCATCTCGTGGGAGAGCACCGAGGATAATTCGGAGGTGTCGCTGGCAAGCGCGATGAGGCCGCGCGTGACGTAGAGCTGGCCGGTCGGCAGCGCGAACGCGTTCACGGCGCCGGAATTGAGGATCGTCACCTTGTAGGCCTGATCGGGCCGGTCGGAGGCGGCGACCAGCCGGTCGACGGTCTTGCCGATCAGCGCTTCCAGTTTCGGATCGTCATAGGCGCCACCATAGGAGGAAAGAATGCGTTCATGCTCGCGCTCGGCGGCGGGAGTCTGCGCGATCGTGCGGGTCGGCTTGGCTGGGGCGGGCTGCGGCGCCGCGGTCTGGAAACGGCCCATGTCGCCGCAGGCGGCGAGTGCGAGCGCAAGGCACAACGCCCCGGGCGCGGCCCAAAGGCGGCGGCTCGTTCCCCATTTACGCCGTCCCACCAACCAGTCCACTTCGGCTACTCTTGAAAATGCGCGCGTTTCTCGCGCTAGTTCATGCCCAGCACTTCAATCTGCCCCACCTGGAGCACTTCGATTCGCGGGCCGCCCCGCGCCTCAACAAAGCCACGGATCCGAATCCGCTTGTTCTCTAGGGACTTGAGGTTCAGCCCAGCAGCTTCTATCGCCGGCATCATGCGCCTTGAAATAGTCGCAGCAAAGTCCCGTGTCCAGTTCCGTCAAAAATTGAGATAAGTCGTCGCCCCGGCCTGCCGTACGGACAAAACCTTGCCCTCGACCAACGTAAATCGCCCGATCCCAGCCAGAATATCGTCTGAACTTTCCGCGTTTTTTATGACCATGGCATCGGCCCAGGTTCCCCGTTTGGCCTGCCGCGCGTCGGCCTCGGCGGCGGCGAGCCTCATCGCGCAGTCCTTATCGGCCGCGTCAGCGGAACAGCGCCTCGCCTTGCCGCAAGAGCTCGGCTTGCACCAGCGTTTCGGTGCCTGCCAGATAGACGAAAGCCACTTGCCGGCCATAGCGGTCGGGTGCGTCATCCTGGCCGCGCAACGTCACATCGTGGCCGGCAATAAGCGCCGCCAACGCGGCGGTGCGATCCTTCCTGGTCGTCGCCGACGAGACCGGTTCGATGCGGGCGAGACGGACCTCGCGGCCATCCTCGAGGCGAAAGCCGCGTGCGTTGGTCACGGCGGCGACGCGTCCTTCGCCCTGCGGCGCGAAGGAGCAACCCGCCGCAAGTGCCGGAGCGACGAAAGGCGCGGCGACCAGTGCGCCGGAGCGCACAATGCTCGCGCTACGGGCGTGCCAATACCGAGACGGCCTGAGTGAAACCAACATCGCGCCATGCTCGCAGAGTTCGCGCATTCCGCTTAGCGGAAATACCCATGACGACGCGCGCCAGGGAAGCTTGCCGCTATGGATGCCTTGCGGCATGATCCCGTCAACCGAAATCGAGGCCGCACGGAAATAGCGGCATCCGACAGGGAGGCCTTCTGATGAAACGGGTTGTTATCGGCGCCTGCGCGTTGGCGCTTGCCGCGACCTCATCCTTCGCCCAAGACAAGCCGCCGCTCAAACTTGGCGGCATCCTCGATATGTCGAGCCTCTACGCCGACATCACGGGCGTCGGCAGCGAGACCGCCGCCAAGATGGCGGTAGAGGATTTTGGCGGCGAGGTGCTCGGCCGCAAGATCGAAATCGTCACCGCCGACCATCTCAACAAGGCCGATCTCGCCGCCAACATCGCCCGCGATATGTTCGACAACCAGGGCGTCGAGATGCTGTTCGACGTGGCGGCCTCGGCAACCGCGCTGGCCGCACTCGAGGTCTCGAAGGCGCGCGGCAAGATCAACATGTTCAACGGGCCCGGCTCGATCCGGCTCTCCAACGAGGCCTGCGGTCCCTACACCGTGCATTATGTGTTCGACACCTTTGCCCAGGCCAATGTTACGGGTCTTGCCGCCGTCAAACAGGGCCTCGACAGCTGGTTCTTCCTGACCGCGGACTATGCGTTCGGGCAGGATCTGGAAAAGGACACCACCAATGTCGTGCAGAAGAGCGGCGGCAAGGTGCTGGGCAGCGTCCGCCACCCGCTCAACACGTCGGATTTCTCGTCGTTCCTGCTGCAGGCGCAGGCTTCAAAGGCCAAGGTGATCGGGCTCGCCAACGCCGGCGGCGACACCATCAATGCGATCAAGCAGGCGGCCGAGTTCGGCATCGTCAAGGGCGGCCAGAAGCTCTCGCCGCTGCTCGTCTTCGTCACCGACATCGACAGCGTCGGGCTTGAGACCGCGCAAGGGCTGTTGCTCGCCGAAGCCTTTTATTGGGATCTCAATGACGAGACACGGGCGTTTTCAAAACGCTTCATGGAGCGCGTCAAGCGGATGCCGAGCTCGGTACAGGCCGGCACCTACTCTTCGGTCATGCACTATCTGCAGGCGGTGAAGGCCGCCGGCACGACGGATTCCGCCGCCGTCATCAAGGTGATGAAGGACACCCCGATCAACGACATGTTCGCCAAGAACGGCCGCATCCGCGATGACGGCCGCATGGTGCACGACATGTATCTGTTCGAGGTCAAGAAGCCGTCGGAGTCGAAGGGGCGCTGGGACGATTACAAGCTGTTGGCGACGATTCCCGCTGACGAGGCGTTCCAGTCGCTCGAACAGTCGCGCTGCCCGCTGGTGAAGAAGTGACGGCCGTAGGCCGTGATTCCGGGTTCGATGCTTTCGCATCGCCCCGGAATGACAGAATGACAAACACAACGAAAGCGACGCACATGAGTGCCAACGAAATGGTCCTGCAGAAGCTCGACCACGGCTTGCTCACCATCACCATGAACCGTCCCGACCGGCGCAATGCGCTGAACGCGGACATGACGCGAGGCCTCGTCGAAGCCGCGCGCCGCGCTCAGGAAGATCACGAGGTCCGCGCCGTGCTGCTCAAGGGCGCCGGCGGCACCTTCTGCGTCGGCGGCGACGTCAAATTGATGGCGGAGGGTCGCGCGCCGCTGCCGTTCGAAGCCAAGATGGCGAACTTGCGCCGCGGCATGGAGGTCTCGCGCATCCTGCACGAGATGCCCAAGCCCGTCGTCGCCCAGCTCGATGGCGCGGCCGCCGGCGCGGGCCTGTCGATCGCGCTCTCCTGCGATCTCCGCGTTGCATCTGCGTCCTGCAAGATCACCACCGCCTTTGCCAAGGTCGGGCTATCGGGCGATTATGGCGGCACTTATTTCCTCACCCATCTGCTCGGCAGCGCCAAGGCGCGCGAGCTTTATCTGACCTCGCCGGTGCTGACAGCCCAGGAAGCGTTTTCGCTCGGCATGGTGACGACGGTGGTGCCCGATGCCGAGGTCGAGGTGGCGGCGCATGAGCTTGCGATGTCGCTGGCGCAGGGGCCGTCGGTGACGCTCGGCTATATCAAGCGCAACATCAACAATGCCGAGCATTTTTCGCTCGAAGCCTGCTTCGACGCGGAAGCGATCCATCACTCGCGCGCCGGCGAGACCGCCGACCACAAGGAAGCGGCAAAAGCCTTCGTCGAGAAGCGCAAGCCCGTGTTCCAGGGGCACTAACAAGGGCATTAAAATGACTCCCTATTTGCGGCTGCGGCAGATCTGCCTGGTGGCGCCGCAGCTCGAGCCGGTGATTTCGGATATCGCCGCGATCATGGGGCTTGCCGTCTGTTACCGCGACGGCAACGTCGCCAAATACGGGCTGCAGAATGCGCTGCTGCCGGTCGACACCATCCTGCTGGAGGTGGTCGCGCCGTTCCGCGAAGGCACGGCCGCGGGGCGCTTCATCGACAAGACGGAGGGGCGCGGCGGCTATATGGCGATCTTCTGCTGCGACGATCCCGCCGCGCGCGCAAAGCACGCCAACGCCATGGGCGTGCGCACCGCGAACGTGATCACGCATGCGCCCTATCATGGCGTGCAGC
This sequence comes from uncultured Alphaproteobacteria bacterium, assembly GCA_963769365.1. Taxonomy (GTDB): domain Bacteria; phylum Pseudomonadota; class Alphaproteobacteria; order Rhizobiales; family Xanthobacteraceae; genus Bradyrhizobium. The sequence goes on from CAVYLU010000006.1 coordinate 593,206, forward strand.
TGCATCCGCGCGATTGCCGCTCCGCCTTCATCGAGTTCAACCACACCGACGGCAGCGACGATGTACTCGGGCCTTATCCGCCGGCGGGCCCGGACTGGCAGAAATTCATCGCTAAGGACGTGACGCAGGCGCTCATTGGCGTCGAGATGCAAAGTCCGGATCCGCAAGGCTTGGCCTCGCATTGGGGCAAGATCATCGGCGTCGCTGCGGGCAGCGGCGGCGACCGCGAAGCCGAGCTGAAACTGCCCAATTGCAGCTTCCGCTTCGTCAAGGGCGAAAGCGAGATCATGAGCGCGCTGACGTTTCGCGTCACCGATGCCGCCAGGGTGCGCGACGCGGCGAGAGGCAGGGGCTATGCGGTGTCAGGCAACGAATTCCTGCTCGGCGGAGTGAATTTCCGTCTCGCCGCGTGACGATTAAGGCGCTGTGCGCTTTCCCTCTCCCCCTGTGGGAGAGGGTGCCGAGCGAAGCGAGGCGGGTGAGGGGTCTCTTTCCGCGCAGACAGACCCCTCATCCGGCGCTTCGCGCCTCCTTCTCCCACAAGGGGAGAAGGGAAGAAACTCACCGCCCCCTGAAATTGGCGACGCGGCGCTCGCTGGTGGCCTTGACGCCTTCCTTGAAATCCTCGGTGGCGCGCAGTTTTGTCTGCTCGACCAGCTCGTGATTGGTGGCGGCGAGCACGCGCTCGGCAAGGCCGGCGCGCATAGTGGCGCGGGTCGAGACCAGGCCGAGCGGCGAGCATTCGGCGATCTCGGCCGCCAGCTTCATGGCCGCCGCGCGCACCTCGTCCTGCCGCACCAGCACATTGGCAAGGCCCCAGCGATAGGCTTCCTCGCCGGTGACGCGCCGGCTGGTATAGAACATCAGTTCGGCGTTGTTCTTGCCGATCAGTTCGGGAAGCGTTGCCGTCAGTCCAAAGCCCGGATGGAAGCCGAGCTTGGTGAAATTGGCCGAGAAGCGCGCTTCGGGACAGGTGACGCGAAAATCCGCCGACACCGCAAGCCCGAGGCCGCCGCCAATGGCCGCGCCGTGCACGGCCGCGACGATCGGCTTCTTGTTGCGGAAAATGCGCACCGCCTGGACGTAGAGGTGGTTGATCGGAAGGTTGGAGGCCGGATCGTTTTGCGCGCGCGCCTCCTGCTCCTGCCGCGCCGGGTCGCCGAAATTGGCACCGGCGCAGAACGCCTTGCCTTGGGCGGCGAGCACGGAGCTGCGGATCTCGACATCGACGTCGAAATCTTCCAGCGCATCGGCGATCTGGTTGATCAGCGCGACGTCGAAGAAATTCAGCGGCGGCTTTCTGATCTCGATGAGGCCGACATGGCCGACCTTATCGACGCCGATATCCGTATATTTGCTCATGAAGCTTCCCCTCGAAATTAGCGCAGTCCGGGCCGCGCGCCTAGCGCAGTCCAAGCCCGCGCGCGATGATGCCGCGCAAGACCTCGGTGGTGCCGCCCTGAATGGTGAGCTTCGGTGCGACCTTCATCGCGTAGGGCAGCACCGTGTCGAGGATTTCGTGATTGGAGGCATCCGGCTCGACGAAAGCTGCGAGGTCGCGCACCCGGTGTGGCAATTGCTGTTCCCAGACGGTGCCGATGTCCTTGACGATCGAAGCTTCCACCACCGGCTCCTTGCCGGCATGCAACATGCCTGCGACCGATACCGACATCCGGCGCATGGTGTGAAGTTGCGCGACCAGCCGTCCGATGCCTTCGGCGCCGCGCGCGTCGGGCGCATCGCCAAGCGCGCGAACCAGTTCGGTCAGCACATAATAGGTTTCGAGAAAGCGCTCCGGCCCTGAGCGCTCATAGGCGAGCTCGCTGGTCGCCTGTTTCCAGGCGCCGTCGATTTCGCCGAGCGCATGATCGTCAGGCACGAAAGCATCCTGAAACACCACCTCGTTGAACTCGGCCTTGCCGGTCAGCTGCCCGATCGGGTTGACCTTGATGCCCGGTGTTTTCATGTCGACCAGAAACTGCGTCAGCCCGTGGCGGCGATTTTCCTTGGTCGACGGCGAGGTGCGGAAGATCGCCAGCATGTAATTGGCGACGTGGGCGGACGAGGTCCAGATCTTGGTGCCGTTGATCAAAAAGCCGCCGTCGGTCTTAGTGGCTTTTGTTTTTGCGGCGAACAGGTCGGAACCCGAATTCGGCTCGCTCATGCCGATCGAGAAGCACACCTCGCCGCGGCAGATACGCGGCAGGATGTCCATCTTGATGTGCTCGGGCGCATATTTCAGCAGCACCGGGCCGCTCTGGCGGTCGGCGACGAAGAAACGCCGCGTCGGCGCATTGGCGACCCGCATTTCCTCCGTCACCACATAGCGCTCGAGAAATGAGCGCTCGTGGCCGCCATATTTCTTCGGCCAGGTCATGCCGATCCAGCCGCGTTCGCCGACCCGCTTGGAAAAACCGGGAACGTCGCGGTCGCCGCCTTGCGGGCTGTGCGGATCGAAGGTGCCGTTGCCGATCTCCTCGGCGAGGAAGGCGCGGACTTCCTTGCGCAGCGTTTCGCATTCGCTCGGCAGGCGGATCGGATCGAAACGGAGGGCTGCGGTCATGTGTGATCTTCCTTAAATCATTAGCGCGAGGCAACCAGCGGCCACAATTCGTCGGCGCCGCGCGCGGCGACGCGCTTGCCCAGCTCCACCGCCCAGTAGCTTTCATGGCCGAAATCGTCGCGCCACGAAAGCGCGCGCAGGGTGTAGCGATGCAGGATGTGCTCGAGCGTGTAACCGATCGCGCCGTGAACCTGATGGGCGATCGCGGCGCCCTTTTCGGCGGCCTCCGCGCAGCGGATTTTTGCGGCAGTCGCCTCGAGGAAGACGGCGTCGTCAAAGCCTGCGGCGTTGGCAATGGTGTCGGCCGCCGAACTCGCCGCCGTCATCGCCGCCGCGGTCTCGCCGGCGAGGCGTGCGAGATTGTGCTGCACCGCCTGGAATTTTGAAATCTTCTTCTCGAACGCGACGCGTTCATTGGCGTAGCGCACGCTGATGTCGAGCATCGATTGCAGGCTGCCCGCGATCTGCAGGCTTCGTGCCACTGCGCCCATCAGCATCAGCGAGGTCTGGTCGAAGCCTTTTGGCGCGGGCTTGATGGCGATGGGCGGGACGTGATCGAAGGTCACGGTGTCGCTGCCATCGCTCCCAAGATTGAGGCCGGCATCGATCCTTAATTTGGCGGCATCGACCAGCGCGACCGAGAAGCCGCCGCTGCCGCTTGCAAGCACGGCGATATGCCTGGCCGCTTTGGCAAAGGGCACGCCGCGGGCGCGGCCGGAAAGGCTGCCGTCGGCATCGCGCGTGATGCGGTCTTTGGGGTTCGCAGGCGCTACCGTCATCTCGCCATCGGGCGAGGAAATCTTGGCCTGCGCCAGCAGCCAGCCGGCCAGCATGGTTTCGGCCAACGGCACCGCGATCGCAAACCGCCCAGCCGCGCCGAGCACGGCAAACCCTTCCGCAAGGCTCGCGCCGGAGCCGCCGCAATCCTCGCCGACCCAAGATAGCGGCAGGCCGGCCTCGGTCAGCGCCCGCCACAGCGGCGCTTTCCATTCGCCCTTCTTGTCGCGATTGATGGTCTGGGCGTCGGCGAGATCGGCAAAAATCTTCTCCGCGGTCTCGACGACGATGTTCTCACTCTCCGCCACGGCGTTCCCCGATATTGATTTGGCAGACGTCCGGTCTGGCAGTTCCGCCAGGGCTTGAGGCCTGCGATCTTTTCTCGATCTTTCTTGCGCTCTATGATGAGGAAAAGCCATAGCCGTGACAAGCGCCGTCCGCAGAGCCACTTGCGAGGGCGGCATGCATGCAGGGCCGCAATTAATTCCGCATAGCGGAGTTTGCCGGTGGAGTGGATTTGCAGCGACCAAAGCGCGCGATATGGTAAGGCGCCACCCGGTACAACGGGTCAACAACAAGAGGAAACGCGGATGTCGCAGGATGGTTTGTGCACGATTGTAACGGGGTCCGCATCCGGTCTCGGAGCCAACACCGCGGCCATTCTCGCCAAAGGCGGGGCGCGCATCGTCGTCAATTATTCCAATAGCAAGAAGGAAGCCGAAGAGACCGCCGATCTCTGCCGCGAGGCCGGCGGCGAAATCGTCGTCGTTCAGGGCGACGTCTCGCGCGACGAGGATTGCAAGAAGATCGTGGCCGCCGCCGCGCCGTGGGGACGGCTGGACGCGCTGATCAACAATGCCGGCACCACCAAGCACGTGGCGCACGACAATCTCGACGGTCTGTCGGCCGAGGATTTTCAGCGCATTTTTGCCGTCAACACCATCGGTCCGTACCAGATGATACGCGCGGCGCGGTCGCTGTTGGAAGCGGCCGCCAAGGCATCCAGCCGGGCGTCCGCGGTGGTCAACGTGTCTTCGGTGGCCGGCATCAGCGGCCTCGGCTCTTCGGTCGCCTATGCCGCGAGCAAGGGTGCGCTCAACACCATGACCTATTCGCTGGCGCGCGCGCTGGCGCCGCTGATCCGGGTCAATACCGTATGCCCCGGCTATATCGATACGCCCTGGTTCACCAAGGGCCGCGGCGAAGCCGGCGCCAAGCAGGTGCGCGACAACGTGGTGTCAAGGGTGCCGCTCAAGGTCGCCTCATCCGCCGACGACATTGCGCAACTCGTGTGTTTCCTCGCCGGGCCTTCGTCGAGACACATGACCGGCGAACTGGTGCGCATGGACGCCGGCATGCACCTGATCGCGTGAACGTTGGAAAACGTCATTCCGGGATGGTCCGAAGGACCAGACCCGGAATCTCGAGATCTCCCGGTGTGCAATTGCACATCTGAGGTTCGATGCTGGCGCATCGCCCCGGGATGACGGCTACGCCGTCACCTGTTGAAATCGGGGATCACGCCGCGCGCCACCAGCCGGTTCCAGATGAACAGCACGATCAGCGCGCCGATGGTTGCGGTGATGAAGCCCGCGCCCTGGTCGGGACCATAGTGGCCGATGGTCTGGCCGATCCAGGTCGCCAGGAACGCGCCGGCGATGCCGAGCACTGTGGTGAGGATGAATCCGCCCGGGTTGTTCGGGCCCGGCGAGAGCATGCGCGCAATGATGCCCGCGACAAAGCCGACGATGATGACCCAGAGAATGCCGCTCATGGTGGTCGTCCTTTCCTCGAGAAAACAGGGTCGCAAAAGGGCAGGCGTCGACGCCGCGATCAGAGTCGGCCGGACACCTCGCTATCGGTCGGCAGCCTGCCGTCCGGGGTCAGATGATCGATCACCTGTGGCAGGTACTGACTGAGGCCGTTGAGCAATTCGTCGCGCGATAGTCCGGCTTGCGAGGCCAGCGCATTGATCTGGTCGGCGCCGAGCGCCTTGGCGAGATCGCCCGGTGCAATCGCTTTGTTGTCACCCGCGCTGACCCATGAATTTGCGGTGTCGCCGAGGCCGCTCTGCTGCAGTTGCTTGAGTACGTCGCCGAGCCCGCCTGAGATCACACTTCCCGCGGCGCCGCCCGCGAGCAGCCCGCCCAGCGGGCCCTTCAACAGGCTGCCAAAACCGCCGCCCGCTCCGCCACCGGCCGGCGCAGGCGCCGGCTGCGGGGCCGCGCCCGGCTGGCCGGCGGTCATGTGCTTGATGGCCTTCCAGGCCAGCAACCCGAGGAGCGCCATCGTCATCGGCGACATCCCACCGCTGGATTGCGCGCTCGGGTTGGAGGGGCCGCGCGGGCCTTGCTGCATGCCGTTCAGTACGTCGAGTAAACCCATGGTTCTCTCCCTTGCTTGGCCGGCAAGCCCCCGCGGGAAAACCATAACGGTCACCCATGACGGTTACAAGGCAGGGCCGCCATGCGCTCGCGCGTTCGATGGGCAGCCAATTGCAAAGTCTGCTATCGGTGCAATGCATCAAGTTGGGAAAGCGGGAAGATTGGGAACGCGAATGAATCCAGACCGACCGATCGCCGTGGCCGGCGCCGGCAGCATCGGCTGCTTCGTCGGCGGCATGGTGGCGGCGGCCGGCCATCGCGTGGCCTTGCTGGCGCGGCCGCGCGTGATCGGGGAAATCAAGGCCAATGGCCTGCGGCTGACCAGCTTTGACGGTTTTGACCGAAGAATTGCCGCCGGCGCGCTGGCGCTGTCGGAAGATCCTTCCATTCTTGAAGATGCCGCGCTGGTGCTGGTAACGGTCAAGAGCGCCGACACCGCCGATATGGCGGATACCATCGCAAGCCATGCGCCGAGGGATGCTACTGTCGTCTCCTTGCAAAACGGCGTCGGCAATGTCGCGATGCTGCGCGAGCGGCTGGCCGGGCGGCTTGTGTTGGGCGGAATGGTGCCGTTCAATGTCGTCGCGCTTGGCGAAGGCCGCTTTCATCGCTCGACGTCGGGCGACATTTATATCGAGCAAGACGCGGCGGGCACCGCGGAAAAACTTTCGGTGCCAGGCCTGAAAATCCGCGCCGGCGGCAACATCGTCGGCGTGCAATGGGGCAAGCTGATCGTCAACCTCAACAACGCGCTCAACGCGCTGTCCGGTCTGCCATTGCGCGAACAGCTGGCGCAGCGCCCGTGGCGAAAACTGTTCGCCGATCAGATGACCGAAGGCCTCGCCGCGATAAGAGCGGAGGGGATTTCGCCGGTATCGCCGACGCCGATCCCGTCCCCATGGATGCCGCCCTTGCTGCGGCTGCCCGACGGCCTATTCGGCCTCCTGCTGGGACGGACGATGCAGATCGATCCGCAGGCCCGCTCGTCGATGTCTGAGGATTTGCAGCGCGGCCGCCGCACCGAAATCGATTATCTGCAAGGGGTGGTCGCGGCCATCGCCGACCGGCACGGGCTGAAAGCGACGTTGTCGCACCGCATCATCGAGCTGATCCGGCAGGCCGAGGCCGCAGGGGAAGGCTCGCCAAAACTGACGCCGGAGCAGATCCGCAGCTAAAGTTTACGCGAAACAGCAATATTTCCGAAAATTGTTGCGGAATCGCCGTCCAAAACACCGCAACAGGGCACGATTTCGAGGATCGTAGATAGAATCTGTCAAGGGATTCGCCCCTATGATGCCGGCACGTTCTACGGCTTCGTGGAGAGGATTTGCCTGAAATGTCGACACCCCGGCACTTGCAAGGTGCGATGGCGCTGCTCGCGCGTTTTCGTCGCGACAAGAGCGCCAATATCGCGGTTCTTTTCGCCATCGCGACGCTCCCGATCCTCACGGCCGTCGGATGCGCGGTCGACTACTCATTCGCGGCAAGGATGAAGGCCAAGCTGCAATCGGCGGCCGACGCTGCCGCCATCGCCTCGATCGCCGTGAATTCGGCCGGCTATACGGCCGCTTCGTTGATGACAGGTAACGGCCCGGTGCCGGCCGGCGTCACCGAAGCCAACAACATTTTCAACGGCAACATGGCCACGACCATGGGCTATAACAACTTGTCGGTGACCTCGACCGTCAACAAGACCGGCCCGGCCCTCGCGTCCACCGTCACGTTCAGCGCCCAGGTCCCGGTGACGTTCATGAAGGTCGTCGGCTGGCAATTCATGACGGTCACCGGCATCTCGAAAGCAAGCAGCTCGCAGCCGCCCTATCTCGATTTCTACCTGACGCTGGACGTGTCGGGATCGATGGGCCTGCCGTCGACACCAGCCGAAGCGCTCCGGATGCAGTCGATCAACCCGGATAACTATGTCCAATACCCGACCGGCTGTACCCTGGCCTGCCATTTTGCGCCGCAAAGCAGCGCGTGCACCGATGCCGGCACCCAGAGATACAAGACGAACAATTATTGCATGGGCTTTGTGTATTCGCGCCTCAGTCAGGCCGCGCTTGCCAACCTCATCAACCAGCCGTCGACAGTTGCCGTGCCGAAGACGGCCGTTCCTGGCTTGCCGGATGCGCTGCGTCCCGGCCTGACGACGAACGTTACGGCTGGCGCGTCGAATTCACTGATTACCGGCAACCCTGCCAGTCTGCCGTACAGCGTGGCAGCGGTTTCATCCTGCCCGACCGACGGCACCGACTCCTGCATCCAGTTGCGCCTCGATGCGGTCGGCTACGCCGTGAACCAGTTGCTCCAAAAAGCCAGCGATCCCACGGTCGAGAAGCTTGCCAATCAATTCCGGATCGGGATCTATCCGTTCATTCGATTTGTCGATACGAATTATTCTCCGCTAACCACCAGTATCACCGGCTCGGCCATCACTTCCGCCGCCGCCGGCCTCCCCTTGCTGCTCGATACCAATATGAATGCAAATCTTGGCTCCGGCGGCACGCACATCGACAATGCGCTCAGCAGCATCAACACCCTGATCGCCAGCGTCGGTGACGGCAGCGCCTCGAACAACACGCAGCCTTACGTCTTCCTCGTCACCGACGGCGCACAAGACCCGCAAACCAAAGGGGTTCCCAACGGCGGCTGGGCGGGCAGCAACCACGCCACCGTGATAGACCCCGTTGCGGTCTGCAAGCCGCTCAAGGACCGCGGTATCACCATTTCGGTGCTCTATATTCCCTACGTACCGATCAATCCGGTGAACGCCTCGTTTGCGGGTGACGAAGACGACGCTGCCAACAACAACATTTCGAGTATTGAGCCCAGTCTGCAAGCCTGCGCTTCGCCCGGCTTCTACTACTCGGCGAGCACCCCAACCGGCATCACCGATGCGTTGAACAAGATGTTCAATCACGCGGTCGCGACCGCCCACGTCACGAATTGAACCTTCGGTTCTCGCCTCTGCCTTGAAATCGCGCCGATCCGGCGCGATTTTGCTGAAATGGTCGCGCCGCTGTGGCAGCGGGAGGAACGAGATGAAGCGGTTTTATGTGGCTGTCGCCTTCGCGGCTGTTGCGATGTCAGGCGGATCGGCTTTGATCGCGCCGGCCCATGCGGTGCCGCCGACGGTGACGCCATCGCCGGGCTACGATGCGCGATTGCAGGAGCAGCGGGCCGCTACCACGCTCTATCAACCGGCTCCGCGGGCTTTCGATCCGCGGCATCCTCCGAAACGCCTTCACGACGGCGAGCGCTGAATGCGTCATTCCGGGGCGCGCATGAGCGCGAACCCGAAAATCTCGCGCAACAACCTCGAGGTTCCGGGTCTGCGCAAGGGCGCGCATCCCGGAATGACGCCAAGGCGTCAGCCCCGCTTGCCCTTGCTCGATGACGAGCTGAACAGCTTCTTCTTCAGTTCGTTGAGACTTTCCGAGAGCTTTGGCCATTCGCAGGAAAACGAATTCTTGACGCAGTTCGCGGCTTTTGGCCGCTTGGTCGGCAGCGGCACTCTTTCAGATTCGCTGCGCAGCGTGAGCGGCTGCACCTGTTGCACCTGCTGCTGTGTGGCGGCAAACGCCGCGGCGATGTTGTTGCGCCGCTGGTTCTCGAGGTAGACGGCATATTGTTCGTCGATGTGTTTCTGCTCTTCCGGCGTCGGATTGGGCCCCGCGATATCGAAGTTCCGGTTCTGCATGAAATCGTAATAGGTGTAGCCGCCGCCCGGCTTGCGGCGGCCGGCGAATTTCGCGTTGCATTCCGCCAGCGCCGAGGTCCGCTCTCCCTTGGTCGGCGCCCTCTCCGCGACGTCGGCGCATGCCTCGAAATCGACCGGCCCGAGTCTCCACCATTGGGCGGACGCGTGCGACGGTTGCAGCACAATCCAGACGCCAGTCGCACCAACAAGCAGCGCCGCTATACGCGATCGAATCACTTACGGTTATCCATGGCCGGTTCCGCCAACGCAATTGCACCGGATTGTTGCCATTTTGAGGCCACTTGTCACCCTGGAACCGGACATTTTTCCCGCGGTAATCGCGCTCTTTTTTCTTGACGTGCGTTGGGCGATTGATCGTTTGCGGCAGTCCCAAATGGCCTGCCGCGCCGCTCTTAGCCGCGTGGCTTGGCATGTTCGTGCTGTTTGGCCGCGGCCGACCTTGCCATGACCATGGCCGCCACCGCGTCCAGTATCCTACTGATGGCGCCGCGGCGATAGGCCCATCGCTCGTCCCCGCTCAATGGCGCGATCACCATGGTCGCGTTGGCTTCGAACAGCAATAGATCGCCATCGGCGCGAATCGCGAAATCCACGCCGGCATAGTCGAGGCCGAGCGCGTCCCTTATCCGCTCCAGCGCGGCCATTGCCTTGTCGCCAAGCACGGACGGCATGTCCTTTAGAAAGCGCGCTTCTTCGCTCCGATGGCCGGGCTGCTCGGCCATGTCGGAGGTGAAATAGTGCACCTTCCAGTTTTGCGATATCGCAAGATGCAACGGATAGATGGCCCCGTCGATCATCATCACGCGGTATTTTCGCGCGCTGCCGTCCCGGCCGCGGGCATCGAGATATTCGATCGCCAGTAATTCGTCGCCCGGTAGGCCAGCCGCCGCCGCGGGCAAATCGGCAGCCGCTTCGACCAGGACAAAATTGCGCCCGGTGTGGTAGCCGGGCGAGCGCAGCAACAGCGGAAACGCAAACCCCTCTGCCGCAAGCGACCCCGCGCCGTCGGCGCCTGCGAGGAGGTCGCGCGCCAGCGCTGCCGTGCGCGCGGTCACCACGCCTCTGATCGCGCCGAGGCGCCTGGCGTTGTCGATCCGGCCGGTCCGCATCACCGCATTGGGATCGTTGATGACAGGCGCGCTGGTCCGCGCGATCAGGCGAATGGCGGCCGCAAGTGCAGGCTGGCAAAGCTCAGCATCGCCTATTGCATTGAAGATCAACTGATGCGGCGGCAACTCCGCGCCCGGATCGAGATGATCGGCGACCACAACGGTGGTGAGATAGGTGCAGTCGTCGAGGAAAGCCGCCGTCGGGATGTTGCCGCCGCCCGAGGACACCAATTGCAGCAGGCGCGCCGGCGGACCGCTGCCGCGATAGGGCAGGGTCGAGACGGCATGGTCGCGAAAACCGCGGTGGAAATGAGCTTGCGCGCCGGCACGATCGCCGATGTCGGCAAGCACGGCGCCGAGTCCCTGATGTGCCGGGGCAAAATCCGGATCGATCCGCAACGCCGTTTCATACTGCTCACGCGCCTCATTGTGCCGGCTCGCGCGCAACAGCAAGTTGGCGAGATTGACGCGCGCCATCGGATTTGCCGGGTGGTGAAGGATCGCCTCGGAATAGACGCGGCAGGCGGCGTCGATCGCGCCGATCTCCGCGAGCAGGGTCCCGAACTGGTTCAGCGCGCTGAAATGCGTGGGCGCCCGGCGCAGGATGTCGACGAAAGCCTGCTGGGCTTCCCCGCGCCGGTCGAGGACGCCAAGCAGCGCCGCGCGTTCGACTTCGAGTTCGACGCTATCGCCGCCGCGAGGCTGCCGCGCGAGCAAAGCTTCGAGCTCGGTCACTCTCGCTTCCTGCGCGAGCCGCGGCGCCCAGCCGGCCTCGCTGGTGGCGATATCGCGCGAGACAGCGGTTGGCTGTGATGTCATAAGGTGCACCGGCTACACAGGTAGCTTCTCTTACACTGGAGCGGGCTGATTCGCGCGCAGGTCATAGGCGAGCGGAAGCGACGCCGTCCTTTGGACGGCTATGCCGGGCTTCCGATAGCGCAACCAGCGCGCCCAAAGGCTGGCGACCAGCCGTCCGCTCTGCTAGTTTTCTTCGAGCCGCCCGCGTTCGCGATGGCCCGCGCTTTCCGCGCGAACAGATGACGAGCTCGGATTTTCGGAGAAAGGCAGCCTGCGAATGCTTCGCGTTTTTCTTCGCCATGGCAGCGTCGCGGCGCTTCTCGCGGGCGTCGTGGCCGAAACGCTCGCCTGGCTGTTTGACATGCTAGCGCTGCAACCGCTCATGATCGTGCTCGGCGCGCTGCTGTTCTATCTGAGCGAATATGGCATGCATCGATTTGCGTTCCACGCGCCGCCGCTGTCATGGCCGCTGGCGCGCCGGCTGCAGCATCGCCTGCACTACGACCACCATGTCGAGCCCAACCGGCTGGATCTATTGTTCCTGCCGATCTGGTTCCTGGTGCCGAACCTCGCTTTCGCCGCGGGACTGTTCGCGCTTGCGTTCGGGCTCGAAGCCGCTTTCTCAGCGCTGCTTGGGATGATGCTTGCGATCCTGCATTATGAATGGGCGCATTACGTCGCGCACATTCCCTACCAGCCGCGGACCCGGCTCGGCCGCTGGATCAAGCAGTACCATTTGCGTCATCATTTCATCAGCGAGAAGCACTGGTTCGGCGTCAGCAACCCCTCGCTTGACGGTGTGTTCGGCACGTTCCGCGGTCCCGACGCCAGCGAAAAAAGCGCCAGCACGCGCAAGCTTTTTTCCTGAGCGGGAGACGCCGCGCGGCGTGGGCTGAAAGCGCCGGTTTGCGATTGCGCCAAAGGCTGGCGATGGTGCGCCACGCGGTGCTTGGGAACGCCGGCACGATCATTGCCGTCCGTGGGGTCAGGCACCACTCCAATCTATCATGTCAAATAGACCTATCAGCTATCATTGCGGTAACTGACCTCATTTCTCCAACACCACCCATCCTTGCCGGTATCGGGACTCTTGCATGGCACCGCGCAAGCGTTCGGCCGCGCCTGCCGACACCACTGTAGTCTGCCGTGTACGACGCAGAGGAATCGATACGGTTCTTCGTTGTGCCGCAAAAACCAACACTCCCCCTTCCACCAGAAGACATCATGTCCTCTCCAACGATCTACAAGGATTGGTGTGGGATATGGACGCGGATACTCCTCCTGGCCGAGCTCTTCAAAATGAATGCGCAACTCGTCCGTGCGTTGCGGCGTGTTGGTCGTTGACGCTTTCCGCTGCGGCACCTGAATTTGCTGCAGCCAAGACATCAAATCTTCCCATGGCTTCTGCAAAAACCAAGGCCAGGCTATATACACGAGGAATGCCAGGGCCAGGGTCGTCACTATGTGCCAAAACCAAGGCCAGGCTATATAGACGAGGAATGCCAGGACCAGGATCGTCGCTATCAAGCTCGCCATGCCCAACCCTTTCTTTGCATTAGCGCTAGGCTTGTGCACACAAGCGAATTCTCACCAGGAGAAAATGGGGGCAGGCCCCACTTCGTTCCACTTTAAGAACTCTATCGCCCGCGCTCACGCAGTGGTCGTTCTCGACAAGAACTAAAAGAGAACAAATCGCGTGGGCCATAACCCCAGCAAGACACCTTTCATTTGAAAGCCGGAACAATTCCGGCAACACTATTTTAAATCCTAAGCTTCTGTTGCGCTAGGAGTTTTTCATGGCACCCCGCGCCAACTGGAAAGGCTTTTTGCGCCTTTCGCTTGTTGCTGTCCGGTCGCTTTGTATGCTCGATCTCGCCAAGCACATCGTCAACCAGAAGACCGCCGACTTTGAACCGGCGAAGTTTGAGGACCATTACGAAGAGGGCTGACCGAACTGATCAATGCCAAATGCAATGGACGGATGATCGGGCCGAAGCCCCGGCACCCCCGTTGTTGCGGTCGCTAGCGCGATGATCGATCATTTCATCAAGGAGGCCACGCGACGCAAATGCAGCCAGCAATGGCTTGCCATTGAACTGGGAAGACGAGCATCTCAGATCCATGCCGCAAACCCTGACGATGCTCGCCGACGCCTATGGCAAGGCCGGCCAGCCTGAGGAGGGCCTGCGCCGGCTGGCAGAAGCGGCAGAGATCGCCGAGGCGACACAAGACCGCTGGGCGGAAGCCGAGTTGTGCCGCGTCCGCGGAGATTTGCTGCTGGCGACGGGCAAAGCGCTTGAGGCCGAAAACAGCTTTCGCCAAGCGCTGTCCGTGGCGCGGCGCCAGAACGGTCGCCTGAGAGCTGCGCGTCGCCGTCAGTCTTGCCCGCCTCTGGCATAGCGAGGGCCGGAACGAGGAGCCGCGCACGCTGCTCCAGCCGATTTACGGCTGGTTCACGACGGCGGTGCGCACGCCCGACCTCGAGGATGCCCAAGAGCTACTCGGGCGACTGCAACTCGCTCCGCATCGATGAGCCGGCTACATTCCGCTGCAAACGTCCAGAGTCTGCCTAACCTTGGAAAGCCTAGAAGATGCTGGTCACCTGTCTTTTTGCACGGCGGAACAGGTGGAAAAGCCAGAGCTCCCACGATTCCGAATCCCTGCCCTGTGTTAGCAGCCCGGAACGGGAACGCGCGCGAAGGATTCGTCTTGCGCGGCGCAGGAGTGATTTCGATGCTAATGATGAAGGAACGGCGACCCGCCACGCGAACGATCGAAGGATGGGCGAGGTCGGTTCTGCTTGAGACCGGCGCTATCCGCGAATGCGAGGAACACGGCTGGATGAGGGACCGCGCCGATCCGCATGCCCGCGATCGTGCATTTCTCGTCGCTCGCCAGGATCCACCGCCCGGTGTCTCTGCGGAAAAGGCGGTGGTTGCGATCGAAGACGTGCTTGGCTCGATCGGCGACACCTGCCCAGAATGCCCGCCCGACGCCGGATAGCCTCGGATCCTCCTGACTTGCTAGGCTGACTTTCGCTGCGACTTTGACGCCGGTTTCTTCGCAGCCGCCTCCTTTGCAACCTTCTTGCCCTCAATCGGCATCAGCATTTCCTTCTGTCCGCTGGCACCCTTACGTGGTTTTTTCGATGGCTTCGAGGCCTTCGCCGGCCCGGCGGCGCCGATGCTCCGGCGCAGGGCTTCCATCAGGTCGACTACGTTCTCACCCCGCGGGCGCGGCTTGGCCGCGATGGTCTTTCCGTTGCGCTTTGCATTGATAAGCTCGGTGAGCGCCTCCTCGTAGTGGTCCTCAAACTTCGCCGGCTCAAACGTCGCCGCCTTCTGGGTGACGATATGCTTCGCCAGGTCGAGCATGTCCTTGGTGACTTTCACGTCCTGGATCTCGTCGAAGTATTCTTTCTCGTCCCGAACTTCATAGGGGTACCTGAGAAGCGTCCCCATCAGGCCCCTGTCCAATGATTCAAGCGCAATGATGTGCTCTCGGTTCGTAAGGACGACGCGGCCGATAGCTACCATGCCCGCTCACCTTGGAGATGGTGTCGGCGTCGATGAGCTCGCCGTTGATGAGCTTCGCCTGAAGCTGCTCGCTCAGGACCGCGAGCGTGGCCGCCTGGCACACCAGGACGCGCTCCGCCTCCGTCGCGACGGTGAATTCTTCTTCGTAGCCGCGCAGGATGAAGCGGCGCGCGATGACGTTGCGGCCGTCGATGCCGTCGAGCAATGACGTGCCATTCGTCACGCGGCTACGGTTTGTCGCAGAGATGCCAGTGACCCGCTTGTGAACACGCTGCATGATCTAGCCCTATCGGGTAAATCAGCCTGCTGACAAAGACCGCGCCCATATAAAGATTTTGGACGAGCTGAGGCCAATTTGTCGCGATAGGCCGGGCCCAAGAAGAGCAAAGTTATCTGTTATCTCGATGGTGAAGCACTTCACACATGAGTTCCATTCGGGCGGTTAGGTTGTGTCGTCCTGCTCTATTCAACGGGAGTGCGAGCGATGCAGATTTACAATATGGAAGCTAGTGCCATCGGCAGGCAAATACTCGGAAAATCAATCACGATCCTGTGCGGGTGCCATCAGGCTCCGCATTCCATGCGCCACACTCGCTTTACATGAGCGCAATTTTCAGACGGAGGAAGATCATGAACGATTACCTCGCTTCCCGTCAGGGAGCTTTAGCCTTCGCCCACTCGACGAGCATTCAGAAATTCATTTTCAACTTGGCCGGAATATCGGCATTAGCTACTGGAATTACCGCTGTGGCGAGCGACGCAGCTCGAGCGCAGCAGATACCGGGCATCGAGGCCCGCATCGTTGCGACACACATTCCGGGCGCATCAGCCATATCGCAGGTCGGCACCTTTCTTAACGTGCCCGCTCACCCGCTGCCTCCGGTTACTTGTGGAAATCCGATTCCCAGCAAGTTTCCCTCGTATATCCAGCCGGGTGCGGTTTTGGATCCGAACCGCCTCCTAGTCGGCAGCCGGTCGAACTTTGGCGCCCCACCTGCAATTGGCGTGGGGCCAGAGGGCTCGTTCCTTTCGATCGACCCGAGCGGCCCAGGTATTCTCAAAATCCCACCGAACTTTGCGCAGAGTGGAGATCAGTCCTCAACCCTCGGCGGCGCCGTGCAGATGTTCAGCGCGAACAGCCCTCATTGGTACAACGGTGTCAACAACACGGGTGCGAACACCGCTTCGTATACCGGCGTGAGCAATCCCCTGGGCCTCTCTAACAACAATGCGTTCGGTCGTATTTGGCCCGCGAACGCACCGTTTGGCGATAGCGGCGTTGGATCGTCCTCAATCCTCGATCCGACCGGGCTTCCCCTAGCCGGGGCCCCGAGCCCGGTGATCGGCGGGGTCTACGTCGGTAGCCTTACAAACCGCAACATCGTCGCTGTGCCGGCGCAACCGCAGGTCATCCCGGGCTCGCTGAGCACGGGCGCGGTGGGGACGGCATTCCTTGGCCCATCGCCGGACGGTTCCTGCAAAGCGGTGTTTTCCGTCGTCACCGCCAACGGTGCCATCGTGCAGGAGCACACGCTCAAGGGGCTCGATGGTTTGGCGCCGGCAGGCACGGTTCAGCCGCTCTTCGGGCGGCGCTGGGATCCGCCGTACCATCGTGTCGAGCCTCGGCTTGGCGTCCTCATGAACCCCTACACGGGCGCGGCGCCGCAACTATTTGTCAGCGAGCCGTTCAACAACACGATTGCCGTCATCAATCTCGTGGTTCAGGGAAGCCACCCCAACGAAGTCTTTGGTCTGGGCTCGGTTAGTCGCATCAGCTCCCCTTTGCTGAAGTTGCCGGTCGATCTTGCGGCCGTCCAGAGAGACGCCGACAACGTCAACTGGGCGAGCAACACAACGCTGGACGACGGTTCAGACTTCTACGTTGCCAATCGCGGAAACAACACGATCGTCCGCATGCGTCAGGACGGCAGCGTGGTAGCGGTCCGTCGCGTACTGGCTGACGGCCGCGACCTCGACGATGCGAGCCTCAACGGCATAACTACCTCGACGGATGGTAAAACCATCTATGTGACTTTCACGGGTCCGGGCGAAAGTCCCGGCAGTGTCCTTGCGCTGCAAGCCTTCTGATATACCGAGGTTGTCGCGCTGTGTGCCGACGGCACTTACGACGACGTCTCTAAATGCAAGGCTTGCCGGACCAAGCGGGAGATCGCATCTCGGCCCCCCACCGAGTTCGGCAAGTTTGATCACTGGCAGTAGGCTCGGAAGCCGGCGCTGACGCGCTTTTGACGAAACCAATCGATTTTGTTGCGCTTTGCAAGATCGACGGTCGGGTGGCAAGCGCGGCGCCCAAAAACGGAAGTGTGGGTGCTTCCTCTTCATTTCCGCTTTACCCCGGTGGTCTCAACCGGTCGACGCAACACTTTATCTTGAAGGAGAGATGGAGTGTGGTTTGATGGCTCACAAATTTCATAGAGGGTTTACTATCTCTCCGATCTTTTTCTTGTAGAGTTCGACCCAGCGCTCCTCACGAAATTCATAGATGCCGTTCGGCGTGCGCGTGCTCTTCGCCGGCGCTATGGCCGGCGGCGCGTCATTGTCGGTGGCGTCATCCGGCGACAATTCGGTATCGACTGGCTTGTCATCCGGCTTCGCGATAGCGTTTGTACAGCCATTCGGTTTGGCGCTCGGTTTTCCGTCCGCAGGCTTGGCGTCCGGTTTGGCCTTGGCGTCCTTCTTGTCGGTCTTTTTTTCCGACGACGTGCTGTCGGATTTCTCAGTCGCCGGCTCGCGGATCGCGACACGGTCGTCGAGCCCGAGCATGACGACAATGGCGTCCGGGTTTTCGGTGGCGAGAATGCTTTTGGCGGCGGCGGCCCAATCGGCCGGATCGCCCTTGGGCTGGTATTTGATCAGGCCGGAAGTGTTTTTCGCCTTCCGGATCACGCCCATGTCGGGCTGTTCGGTGTAGGCGTCCTCAAGACCATAGGCGAGCCAGTCTGCCATGGCGTCACCGAGGACTAGAATGTGGCGCTCCGGTACAGTGTCGCGTTTCTCGGGCGGCGGGGCCTTTGAAAAATCCTCGCGCACGGGCGGTTGCCGCCGAGGCTGGGGCACCTGCTGCTGGAACGGATCAGACATGCCGTTACCAAACCAGCCGCCGCAGCGTTGTGGCTGCGGCCGCTGCTGAAATCCGCCGAAATTGAAGAACTGCGCCGAGGTAGGTCCGACAATGCCGAGCACCATCCCCGCTGCCATGGCTAGCGCAATCAGCGGGCCTCTCTCGGTAAAGACGCACAGCTTTTTTAGTTTGTCTGGCATGCTCTTGAACCGCACAGGACGGAGAACTTGCCTCCACACAAACTAGTGGTTCATCACAGTGATTTTGACTCTTTGGTGGTGGCTGGATAGGCGCGGCCGAGTTTGGCGCGGGCTTTGTCGGTTGTGAACATCCATTTGATGCGGGCTCGGGTTTTATTCCGCCGCTTTTGCCATGCTGCGATCTCGTTTCGGAGCCTTTTGGGGTCGTCGATGCGGCGGCCGAGACACTGGCGCTGCAGCACGCTGATCTCGCACTCGACCATATTGAGCCAACTGGCGTGCTTCGGGGTGAAGTGGAATTCGAGGCGGCGCAGGATGCGTCGGGCCTCGGCGGGCACGAAGGCCTCGTACAGCGCCCCAGGCTTGTGGATCGACAAATTGTCCTGCACGACACGGATGCAGGCGGCGTCGGGATAATGGACGTCGACGAGATCACGCATGCAGTGGGCGTAGTCCACGGCGGCGCGGCGGTCGGTGATCTTGACGTTGCGCCAGCCCCGATGTGGATCGAAGGTGACGAAGAGATTGGCGGTGCCGTTGCGGCGATACTCGTAATCGTAGCGCTCGCGCCGTCCCGGTTGGGCCGGGACCGGCTGGCGCACCTCGCCGATCAGCTGGACGGGGGTCTCGTCGAAGCAGACCAGCGGCCGGGCGGGATTCGGCGTCTCGGCGTAGAGGTCGAGCACGTCCTCCATGCGGGCAACGTATTCGCCGTCGACCTTTGGAATGCACCACATGTCCCTGCGCCATGGCTTGAGGTCGTTCTCGGCCAGCCGGCGACGCACGGTCTCGCCCGACAGGCTGTTGTGATCGGTGAGCTTGACCATCGTGTCGGCCAGCAGCGTCAGCGTCCATCGTTTGCGGCCGGCGGGCGGCTTGGCGCATGCGGTCGCCACCAGCAGGGCCTCCTCCTTGCCGGTCAGCTTGCGCTCAGCGCCCGGACGCGGCTCCTCACTCAAGGCCCGCTCCAGATTGCCTTCCACGAAGCGGCGCTTGGTCCGGCCGACGGTGGAGAGGCTGACACTCACGGTCCGGACAATCTCCTCGTCGCGGCGGCCTCCATCGGCCGCCAGCAAAATCTGCGCCCGCTTAAGCTTGCGGGCGGCGTGCTTGCCCCGCCGAGCATCGCCGTCAGTTCGTCGCGCTCGGCTTGGCTCAATTCGACCCGATAACGTACATTCATGCTTTGCCTCCTTGTCGGAGGCCGGGACGAATCCAACGATGAGTCAAAAATCAGGCGCGCGCTTCACCGAGAAGCAGGGTCATTACCTGGCCTTCATCCATACCTACGCCTACATGTTCGGACGTCCACCCGCCGAAGCCGACATCCAGCGCCACTTCCGCGTCAGTCCGCCTTCGGTCCACCAGATGATCGTCACCCTCGAACGAAACGGCTTCATCCGACGTCAACCCGGCGTCCCCAGAAGCATCGAAATCCTCGTGCCGCCCGAAAGCTTGCCGATCCTCGAATGGCTCGGTATCAAAACGTCAAAATCACTGTGATGAACCACTAGCACTAAGTCTCTACGACAAGTCTCAGATTACCGTGAAGTGCGTTGCTGTTAGCGCGGACCAAACGAAGCAACAGCCAGTGTGCGCTTCGGGGTCCCCAAATTGGGACGGCGGAGGGGCTACAACGGTCTTTCCGCCTAACGCCCAGGCAACATCATCATTGGAATGTTAGCGGTACGGCCAGCGTCGGACGATAGGCGAGGGGACGACGAGCCTTGACTGGCCCGCCAATTTTACCGAGTAAAACTCGATCGGAGTCTCTAGCTGATCCTCCGCTGTTTCCCGGAAATTTCGGGATGGCCATCCTGCACCGGACTCGGCGCTCAGGTGCAATTCTGGAAGGCGGAGACGGGTGGTGGTATCGTACGTGTAGTCGATCAAAGGCGGGCAGCCCGATGATCCACGTAACCCATTTAACATCCCGCATGCGCTCCGGTTTCATAAACCGGACGTGCCTTGCCATCGCCATTTCGTTTTTTTCTTATGCCGTTTCGGCGGAGACCTATCCGGTCAGCGGCGTGTGGGTCGCAAAGGACGATCGTTTTCCAGGTTCGACGGCGGGGGCATGTTTGCTTCTCAAAGAGTTCGGTGTCGATGCCGTCTTAACTCAGCCCTTCCCAAGATTAATGATTTTTTCCGGGGACAAGCGATTTGAAGTGCAGGGAGATTTTCAGGCCGAAAGAACAATCAAGTCTGTCAAGAGTACAACGGACGGCGGCTTTCAAATCACTGAAACGCTTGGCAAGCGCTGGCTACCTTTTCCCAAAAGACCGTTTTTTACCTTGAAGATTGTTGACGCGACCACCATCGAAGTTACTGAAGGAAACATCAGCACCCGACTATATAAGTGTGCATCCATCAGCCCTTCACTTTGACTGCGGTGCTCACCGGACGATTTAGGATCGGTTTGTGGTTTGGCAAATGGTCGAGGTTGGCAACGGAAAAGCCGGAGCTCAATTGCGTAGCCGGGATCAACGGGGTCAGCCCGGTCGATGGACAGTAAAACCTAAGACAAGCAGGACTACGAAAATAACAAGGAGTGCGTCGAACATTGCTCCCGCAACGTCAGCGGATACGGTAGACCGGTTAGCGACGCCTGACAGGCCTACTGCAATCGACGCCACGAGAAATAAAAGCACCTACTTGGAAATCGCCATTGCAATACCTCCAACGTGATGCGTTTCTGGCTCCGGACCGTCAAAGAGAGCCCCGTCGAAACGGGCAAGGTAGGGAGAACTCTATTGCAGGGTATCTAGGGGCATCACTGACACCGCTATTCCAGCTTCGTCGAAAATTGCCACGCACATACCTCGGTGACGAAAATTAGGATTTGCGGCGAGCATTGCCCGCGCGAAGCGGATACCAATTTCGAACAGATCTTCCTTCTCAGCCCACTCCTCGTGAGGCACGGACTCGAAGGTGGTCAGATCAGTTATGCTGAGGGTGAAGAGTTGCATTTCAACCTCCACGCCAAAAACGCTAGTTGATGTGCGCGGTTCCATATGCACACCGCAAAAATTCCTAGACTCTGTCGGGTACCGGACAATGACCTGACATCGTCAACGCTGCTACGTGCCGGCGGAACTCATGGGCTGCAGCAAAAGCATCGTCATTCGATCACTGCGTCGGCAGGGCCGAGCAATGCCCGCGATGCGGCGGGTCGCCGTCGATCAACTTTTGCGCAACGCGCCAGCCGCACTTGACGCCAACGGCACGCCGGATGGTTTCATTAATTTTGGAGGCGCAATATCCTGGATAAAATCTTTTAGCGCCTCGGCATCGAACGGCTTACGTAGTATTCTCAAATTTGAGGGAGCTGCTATTGCCGCATCGCTGTAACCCGTCGTAAGGGCCACCGGCAAATTCGGGTACCGCGACCGGATTTCTCTCGCAAGCCCGACTCCATCGACGGTCCCCGGCATAACGATATCGCTGAAGACGAAATCGACCTTCGTACCGGCTTCGAGCAGTTGCAATGCCGCTTCGGCCGAGTCTCGATAAATGGTTTCATAGCCCAGGTGCTCGAACAGCGAGGATGTCACTTCCGCCACATCATCGCTGTCGTCGACGACGAGAACTGTCTGCCGTTGCGAATTTTGTGTTTTTGTTTTGGCAGGGGAGCTGGTGATTTGCTCGTCTGCACAATACGGTAAATAGACTGTAATCGTTGTTCCTTGTCCGACCTTGCTGTCGGCCGTCACCGTTCCGCCGGCTTGGTGCGCAAAACCGTAAACCTGCGACAAACCGAGCCCGGTTCCTTTGCCGACCTCTTTGGTTGTGAAGAATGGATCGAACATTTTGGACATAAGATTTGGTGGAATACCTGTGCCCGTATCGCTTAACGCTATCGCAAAGAAGACTCCTCTGAGGCGATTATCGCCGATTTCCTGATCTACCGTCACATCATTGATGGATAACGTGAACGTGCCGCCGTTCGGCATTGCGTCGCGGGCATTAACGGCGATATTGACAATCGCAAGTTCTAATTCGGCGAGGTCCACTTTGACCGACCAAACACCATCGCCAAGATTGTCGTTGTACACAATATTCCCGCGCAGCGAGCTTTCAATCATGGTCCGCATGTTCTTTATGGAAGCATTCAAATCAACGACCGTCGGGCTAAGATGCTGATGACGGGCAAATGTCAAAAGTTGACGCGTTAGAGTTTCTCCGCGTTTGGCCGCGGTCTGTATGGCTTCAATTGCTTTTGGCAGTTTCGGATCAAGAAGGCGTGCAAAGACCTGAGCACTACCTCCGATAATCATCAATAGATTATTGAAGTCGTGCGCAATCCCGCCAGTCAGTTTGCCGATTGCCTCCATTTTCTGCGACATTGCGAGCTGTTCGCGTGCCTCGACCAGTTTCTCCTCCGCGTCGCGTCGCTCGGTTGCGTCCCGGAGTATAATGATAAAACCGAGCAGATTTCCTTCGTCATCACGGTACGAAGAGACCGAGCCGGTGATGAAAAACAGCGTGCCATTTTTTCTGATGCGCCAGCCCTCAACCTCGTACTTGCCTTCTTGGCTTGCCAACTCCAATGCGCGAGTTGGTGAGCCCGCGCGGCGCTCATCCGGTCGATAAAATATCTCGAAATGCTTGCCGACAATTTCTTCCGGGGTGTAGCCCATGATTTTCTGTGCGGTACTATTCCAACTTGTAACGTGGCCTTCTTTATCAAGGGCAAAAATAGCGTAGTCGACAACACCGTCGATCAGAAATTGGAAGTGGCGCCTAGTGCTTTCGAGGGCCAAATTTTTCCGCTCAATCTGACGGTTCAATTGGTCCTGCACAGAACGCAAATGGGCTTCGGTGTTTTGGCGTGTCGCAATTGCTGCAGCTAAAGCGAGGGGCGGCACTGACACACTGATCGAAAGCACGAGTAACGATAATAGGGCTCCATTCAGATCCGTTTTCGGAAATGGATCGTTACCCACCGAAAAACCCCATACGGCCATCCCGACGAAAATGAGCGCGGTCGCAGCGACGCTGCATTGATTGCCGCGCAAACCAGCCCACATCAACGGTAGTAAAACCAGAAAGCCAAGAAGGCTCCGATAGGGCAGCAGCACGTTGAGGTCGTTGCTGACGAGGTTACTGCCGATGAGCGGGCTGTAAGCAACGATCCCGATGACGCTCACGAGAACAGAGACTGCGACGGATTCCAATAGATTCCATTTGGAAGAATTACGTAAAGGCATCATCGCCCAGAGCACGACGACCGGAGCAATTACTAAGGTCCCAGCCGCGTCTGCAAGCCACCAGGTTGACCAGGTGGAGACAGAATCGGAAAAATTTCGTTTGTTGGCGAGAATGAATCCTGCCAAGACGATCGTTGAACTAATAATCGTGGTCGGCGCAAAGGAAATGATGGCAAACTTTGCGATACCAGAGGGGGTACCAAACGTCTGGCGACCGTTTGACCAGTGACTAATCAGCCATGTCCCTGCAAACGCAGCGAGCAGAGTACCGATCCCGATGGAGCCACACTCTAAGGGCGATCGGCCGGCCATGAGGTAAGGAGAAACGGACCCCGCTAAAATCGCTGGCCAAATCCGATAGCCGCCCAGCAGGACCAGCGCGAGCGCGAACCCGGTTGGTGGCCACAACGGTGTCGCGGCCGGATTAATTGCAGGTAGCAATAGCGCGGACTCGGTAAGGCCAATGTAACTCGCGGCGATTATTGAAAGTTCGGCCAAGTAGGTTGCCGCGCTCCGAACACTGCCAAAAACGGAAATCTTGGCTTTACCAAACCTTGCCGTTTCCATCACAGACCTTTGGGGTGGGCATCTCAAAATGCGGTGGGGGCACCTCGCCGGCCGTCCAATATCACCCGAAAAAGGGCGGTCGGATTTCCACTACGCTCGACGAACCCGCCAAACACTCAATGCAGTTTTGACCAAAGCATGACCGCACGATGGAGAGTATTGGGTCATTCTCGACCGAATAGGACTGCCCAGGTCACGTCCGGTTTGCCCTCGATTGCGACCGGGGCGCGGATCACCTGAGGTGGGCGGCTTCGTGCCATTTGTGGAAATCAACGTGCTCTCAAGCGAGCTGAGGAATGCGTATTTTCAGGTTCCTTTCAAACGATTGAGGCGCGTCGCTAGTGCGTGCCCAATCCACACGGAAACTAACCAGTCGATGATCGAGATGACCAAGTTGAGGGACGCGGCCCGGACGCTGGTCATAACGCGCAAAAAAAGAGGGCGGCCTAATTCGCGTTGTCGCTTTGCTTTCTGTTTGCTTTCTGTTTGCGCACCTAACTAAGTTCGCGGTCAATCCGCTGTTGCAGGCAGGGCCGTGCCTGGCATCGCACAACGGGTGCGGCCCGCTCATGCTAACTATCAATGCTTGCGGTTAGTTTGTTTTTCTTCGCCCAATAGTTTTAAACTGAGAAGCGCTCATTACGAACATTCCGCTTTGCTCGAACTCGGACATTGCTCGATGCGGTCGGCATGAACTCCCGTCAGTCGTTTTGCGCCTTCATGTATGAGGTCGCCATGGTGAGAAGGTGAACAGCAGCAGTTCCTAATTCCTGCATCTCTTTGTCCATCGTGTAGACACCTGCTGCGCGATGGTATGCAATGCCTACGGTAGCGTAAGCGTCCGTGACGAAGTCGGAAATGCGTTCATCTTTCTTCAGCGCAGCCCGCTCTTCACGCCCCAAGACCATTTTCATCGCTGCACCGGAAGTGGCTTCGGCGATTTGGGCATCTTCTAATTCGGGGGGCGGTAAACCTGATTTCACTGGCTGACATTGCTTAGACGCCTCTTCGACAGCCCGATAGAATTGAGGCTTTCGCGTTTCATCTGCGTTTAGGTAATTTTCCAGAAAGCGCCGCGACCTTGCTTCAAGGTGTTTGCGATCAAGATTAACTTTCCTCCGCCGCTCCCGCTTCTCGGATTTAAACCAGCCAAACACGATTTCGCTCCCACTGCCTCACGGCGCAGATAGTAGCGCTCGATAAACCGATGCCCGCCCAATTTTCAGTGCCTTACGCAATTTCCGACGCGCCCAAGCCTTTTTCTTTAGGTCTCTGACTTTCGCGATATCGATGGAAGGCGATCGCACAGAATCGGTCGAGATAACAGTCTCAGATCGGTGGTCTTTTAGACCCACACTTTGCGTCACGAGTCATGCCCGCTGTATCCCAAATCTCTATCGTCAGCGGGTTAACCACCTTTAAGAGGTATGTGGCTTTTTTTCTGAACCCAAGCCAACTTCCGCGTTGCTGAACAACTCAGTTATCCGAAAACCTCCGTCCGCAACTTTGATCGATTTAATGGCTGTTTCAATCTGGACATCACCTTTGACGTCGTACCGCTTATCCTTCGCAAAGATAATCATCTCCGAAATAGATTTCTTGGACACGGCTTCAACGCCGAACGTTTTCACAATACAGGTTTCGCTAGCGGCGGTGGGAAACTGAGAATCGATTGCCGCCCTTACCCCACTGACTGGATAAACCTGTGCCGCCGCGGGAAACGAAAGTAGACTTAAGCCGATCACAAGGCCAAGGGAAGGCACTCTCCCAACGCTGGAACGGCTGGCAATTTCGTTATTGACTACGTTCGCCAAAAGGGTCCTACACCTTCGAACCCCCGGCGTTCAACATAACACAAGAATTGCAAATATTGCTGAAATCCAATGGATCCTATGTGCGGTCCGGCGCACCCCCGTAAGATCCCCCGGTCGCCGGTTTGATTTTCTATCTGGGCGTTCACCTGCGGAGTGCAGACGCTGGATCCAAAGCATTTGCAGCCTAAACAATAGTAGGTAGTTGTGCTCGGCGGTCGCCACCAATTACCGGGCACATATTCACAAACTTGGCAAGGCGCGCATTATCGGTCCCCTTGGACGGGGGGCCGGATAATTGCCAGGGCTAGCTTTCCCGACTTATGAGCCGGTCGGGCTGGAGTTCCTCGCTGGCATCTCAACTACGAGCGAGTCATAATCGGCCTCTAATGGAACGCTGATGATTGGCTGATCGGGCAGCTTCTCCGCTGGCTCGTACCATGGTCGCCTATCTACAATTCCGCCCTCAAGGGCTTTCGCGATCAACCTACCGATTTCGTCGCCTTGGAGAGGCACAAGTTTTTTCTCAGAATCATATTTGTAAAGTTGAGGACAAAAATATACGGCGTGAATCCGTGGATCGTATCCTTCCACAACGAGGAAGTGCTCCGCTCGAAGCCAAACATTGTATTTTTTTGCAATCTTTCGTTCTTGCGTCGCTCGGGCAACACGGAGTTTTTCAGGCGAGGGACCAATAATTGTTCTCGCCTCCAACAAGATGACCCAGTCCTTACTTGTGGCGTTATCCGGATGGATCCGGATTAGATGACTTGGCACCTTTCTTCGAAAGAGGCCCATTGCGGTCCCCAGCATCATGCGGTCAAGAAACCAAAATAATAGACCATTGCGGCCGCGGCGCCGATGACAACTACTGGTCGTCGGGCTGCAACTGTATCGGGGCCTGCGCCCGCTCTCTGGCTTGCTGCGCCGGAAGCATTGGCCGGGGCTTACGCGTCGGGGTGGCAATCGGCCGTGGCGGAGGCGCTGATGTCTTGGGCCGCTGGTTCTGCTCGGAAGCCTTGGCGATAAGGCGCGTCATTTGTTCCTGGCTCGCCTTGAGCTGCTCAACGGCCTTTGCATTGTCGCTGGCCATTTGTTCCTGACTCGCCTTGAGCCCCTCGATCTGTTGCTCCACGTTTGCGAGATCTCGCGCCATCGTCTGGAGCAACTGCGCCAGTTCAGGAGACGCCGGGGCTGCTGTCGGCGCGACGTCTTGGGATGCGGTTTGAGTCAGGGGTGCTGCTTGTGGAGATGCTGTCTGCGCCGCGACCACCCGAGCAGGAGGTGGGCTCGGCTGCGGCGGGAGCCCTGGGTTTTGGAGCGGCAGCGATGTAGTCAAGACCAGCTGCGGCGCCCACCTCTCGATAATCTGCCTGGCCGCATCGCCGTGAGACGACTGCGATACGAAAGCAGCGACACCGATGCACGCTGCCAACACCAAGCCAATGAAGCCGCGTGTCGCCGGCCCGCCAGGCGACGGCCGATTGCCCAGGACAGCAGGGCGAAGCGTGTTCGTGCGGGTCTGCGGATGATCCGGGGGATAGCGCGCGGCATCTTGCTCTAACTTGGAAAGCTGTTCCTCCGCACGCGCAATCTGTTCATCCGCCTGCGCGATCTGTTCATAAGTGTGCGCGAGCTCTTCGTCCACGCGCGCGACGAAGACACGTTGCGGATCGGTTTTTGGGTTCAGCGTGGAATGCATAGCGCTCCGTGCCTAGTCCAATTTCACCCGCATAAGCGCTCCGCGGGAGACGACGACATTCTGTCCACACTCCACGCCGGTTTGACCAAAGCAAGGCTTTACGATGGAAAGTGTAGGGCCGCTCATGGCGCGACAGCCCCTCGGGAACTCGGCCGAAAAGTCCACGGCGGCATTTGGCTACGCGAATAGGTCCGATCCTGCTGCGTGTCGTTCGGTGAGATCTTTAGCGATCATTTCTTGACGCGACGGACTAGATTTCTCCGTCCGCTCCAACGACGGATTGGGGTCAATCTCGTCGTTCTGACCGTGGTCCGGCTACTTCCGCTCTACACCAAGAAGCAGACATTCTCAGTAGCCGTCGGCATGTCGGTTTCGTGCCATGAAGGGAAGTCATACCGCGCCTCTTGCTGGCCGATTGACCTTGGTGAATGGTATCGAAGTGAAGCTCGGCGGAAAGTAGGATGCCAAAAATGGCAGTCTCAACATGCCTGAAGTGTGCCGGACATAGTTTCGAGCTATTACCGTTCACGCCCTTGGGCGCGAGCCATAAACTAGTGATGGTTCAATGTTCAAGCTGTGGCACGCCAGTTGGTATTCTGGACCCAGCAATGACACCCCAAATCGACGCGCTGAAGAACCAGATCGCGGCCATCGACGAGCGGCTCAACCGGATTGCGAAAGCACTGCAGGATTAATCCGTCCCGGGTCATCTCGAAACCAAATTGGGCGTTCCCGTCATGTACGGTTCACCCCCAAGCAACCGAATTGCGGACATTGCTGGTGGTCCGATTCGTGCCAGAAACGACCCTTCGGTGGGCGCCTTGCCTCCGCCGATACTCGCATCTAAATGTGCACCCAGCATAGGCAATATAACCGAGCGCCCCAATGCTCTTTGTTCGCGAGTACGGATCTTCTGGGCCGACCATTGTCGTAGTGCACGGTGGACCGCGAGCATCGGGCCATATGGCTCCAGTAGCACGCGAATTGGCAGACACGTACCGGGTCACCGTTCCAGCGGAGAAGCGGCAGCGAGCGCCTCACAGTCGCAACGCACGTTGCGGATTTGCGTGAAGTCATCAAGTTCTATGCCGCAGGTTCGCGGCCGGCCCTGTTGGGGGCGTCATGGGGTGCGATGCTGGCCCTGGCCTATGCTGCAGCCCACCCAGGTTCATCCGGACCACTCATCCTTGTCGGGTGTGGAACTTTAGCACGGTTGAGCAACGGATGACTGACGGAATCCGCGCGCGGCTCAAGGAGGTGGAGCAACTCGGCGAGGACGAGCTGAAAGGCGGTAGACGCGCGAGCGCACCAGCAGACGTGGGACGACATGTTGCGCCTGCAGACGGAAGGCATCTATCCGGCGACATTCGCGGCGATCAAAGTCCCGGTCCTCACGATACACGGGACGTTCGACCCGCTTCCTGGCCGCCTCATCTTCAAGGGCCTGCAGTCGTATCTGCCTCAGCTCGAGTGCCACGAGCTGGATCGTCGCGGCCACTATCCGTGGCTCGAAGCGGCCGTCGCCCCAAACTTCTTCTCTGTTGTTCGTGAGTGGCTGAGCCGCCACTGGCGTTAACTTCCACCGTTCCAAACACTCGCCGAACATGAGCGCAAGATTACCACGCGCGCGAGGTCCGCAATGGGGTCACAAGCGGAAATGAAAGAGGCCGCAAACTGAGTCAGCCTCTAAGTTGCCTTTTTCCAAGGCCAGGCGGTGCGCAATGAAGGAGCCGTAAAATGATAAATGACGGCGGCACGGATGACGTTCGAGGTCACCGTTCGCGAGCACTGGTGCTTGGTGGCGGCGGCCCCGTGGGTCGGGCTTGGGAACTTGGTTTGATGGATGGTTTCGCTGGTCAGGGGATCGATCTTGGGACTGCAGATCTTATCGTCGGCACATCTGCTGGCGCGGTTGTTGGCGCGCTGCTGGCGCTGAAACAAGGCTTCGGTGCGCCACCGAAAATTGATGCCGCCATCGCGTCTACGCCGCCTCCGGTTCGTTCCGACGGCATGGCCGATTTAGCCGCCGCCATGGTGCGGGCGGCCGAGTCTCCTGAACCGGAGCTGATACGCGCCGAAATAGGCAAGATGGCGCTCGATGCGCAAACGATCAGCGAGGAAGCATCCGTTTCGAGAGTGATGTTTGCTCCCTTCGTCGGGCAGGCTTGGCCGAACCAATTCCGAGCCACCACCGTAAATGCACGAACCGGGCAACTCCAAGTATGGGATGCGTCCTCCGGTGCTCCGTTGGAACGAGCGATAGCGGCCAGCACCGCTGCTCCGTGTATTTGGCCCCCAATCACGATAAACGGCGAAAGATACATTGACGGCGGAGTGCGGAGCATGCTGAACGCCGATCTAGCTATCGGCTTCGACATCGTGATTGCCGTGTCATGTTTTGCGCTGACTGCTCGTGACAAGGCGGGACCGGCTTTTTTCACGGCAATGAATGCAGCCCCGCTCACCGAATTAGACGCGGTGTTCGGCAGCGGGGCGACCTTGGCTGTAATCGAACCCCACTCCGAGTTTCTCGTGTTTACCAAGCATGGCGCTGCCATGATGGACAATAACCTCGTTCCTGAAGCCTACCGCCTGGGACACATCACAGCGGTCGGCGAGGCGGAATCGGTTCGCCGCGCTTGGAATTCGCATTAGCAGGCTCTTGAAGAAGTATCCCGTTTGACTTTGAGGTCAGCTTCGGCGGCTTTGCAAACCTTTGCGTTGTGTGGCCTTCAGCAAAGTTTCTGTCGGCCAATCCGTCTCCGGACCACTTCCGTTGTGGGTGGGTCCAGGCTGTGTGAAAACCTGCATGCGTGGAGAGCGAACAGAATTGTGTTCTCTCTTTTCCTATTTTGACGGTGCCGGCCAGAGCAGTTCTTTTCCAATTAAACGTATCCGAGACAAACATTCTCCGCGAAAGTTTGACTTCGGAGTTTTCACACAGCCTGGGTCAAAAGCGGTCATCTTGAAAGTCGGCAATGACTTCCGCTCTTCCCCCAACAACGGACACGTGACGACTGCTTCGGCATGTCCGTTTCGTGCCATGAACGGACTCCTGCTCCGCAACGAAGCGCGATCATTTCGCGCGACAAATCGCGAGGTCGCGAGTGTCCCGCACACTAATTGGTGCTCGCGATAACCATCCGATTACTGCAAGCGGAACCAGCACGACGCGCCGGCGAGCCGCGTGCTCGCCGGCGCCGCATTCCTCATGGCCCGTATTTGGGGGCCGGCGTCTGGTTGAAGTCGGGCTCGTCAGTGACGCAGGTAAAATTCGCCGCGACGCTGGTGCTGCCGCTGCCATTGTACTTGGCGACCTTGGGGTAGACGCAGAGCGGCCGGGTCATCTGGACCGCGGGCGGGGTATCGGCGACGAACTTGGTGGCGGTGATCGTCTCCGGCGCCACGCCATTCTCGACCCAGTTGACGAGCGGTGTGAGCGCATCGAACACGTTGGGGCCGGGCCCGCCGGAGCAGTGGTACATCCCGGGCACCATGAACAGCCGGGCGAAGCTCTGGGTCCGCTCCAGCCCCGGACTGGCGTTCGAGTTGACGCTTGCCTGCTGGAACCCACGGCCGTTGTTTCCTACCAGCGCATTGAAGTAGTTGATGCTGCTCTGCGATGGGATGAGCGGGTCGGCCCAGCCGTGATACATAAGGAGCTTGCCACCATGCTCCCGGAACTCGCCGAGATCGGTGCTATCCGCGTTCAGTACCTCGGCAAGCTGGTCATCGACCGTATCGACGGCGCGGTGGAAGTCGAAATTCGCGAAATTGACCGCGCTCGCCGGGTGGCCGAAGCTCGGGCCGAACACCCAGTAGAACAGGCCGTCGAACGCCGGTTCGGGAAGACTCTCCATCAACACCAAGCCGAGCCCGAGCACGTTGTCGGTCTCGTTGCCGCGTTCGTAGCCTGGATAGATCACCTGCCCGTTCACCGGGTCGATCGTGCCGGCATAGTATTTCTGCATTGTCGTGACCTGGTCGGCCGTCAGGCATGCCGGGGGCACCTTGCCGCCAGTGCACAACAGCGCCTTGGGATCGAAATGACAGTCACGCGGATCGGTCAGGAACTGGTCGGTGCTGGCGCCGCCATCCTGGCCGACGCATGCGGCGATCACCGCCTTGTTGATCAGCGTCATCTGGGCGGGGAGGATGAACCGGCTGGCACTCGCATGGGTATCCTGCCACACCGCAAGCGGTACCATGTGTATATGCGTGCGGTTAAAGGCTGCCGCGCCCGCCAGGATGCCGTCGTAGTCATTGGGGAAGCGTTGCGCCTCCATCAAGGCGTTCTGGCCGCCGGTGGAGCATCCGGCGAAATAGGCCTTCGTGTGGCTCTTCTGATAGAAGGCGTCGGCGATCTGCTTGCCGCGCACCGTCATTAGGTGGATCGCCCGCTGGCCGAAATCTTTGATTCGCTCGGGATGGCCGAACAAGCCCGTCGTGGGCGAGGCAAAATCGCCGAACGCAATCGCCAGGGGATTACCCATATTGCCGGCCGAACCGCAGTAAAGCGGGCTGCATCCGGATGAACCGGTGCCAAGATCGCTGTTGGTCGCAGCAAAGCCGGCCTGGATCCCACTGGCGAGCTCGCTGTAGGTTATCACTCCCTGGAAGCCGCCGCCGCCGGTGCCGAGGAACCTGCCGTTCCACGTCGTCTCGGGCAGCCAGATCTCGACCTTGATGTTGGAATCCGAGGTGGGGATCAGGGTCGCGGTGACCCGGCAGAAGGCCGGAAGGCCGGTGATCGGGGTGGAGGAGCCGGGCGGGGTGAAGCTCCCGGTGGTGTTGTCCGTCGCCGAGGTGATCGTCGTGTCCGGAAGGTTCAATGACAGGAGATTGGTGCACGGCGTCGCCACCGCGGGCGTGCTGGCAATCGCGACAAAGGCAAACAGGCTCATAGCCGCGCCGACGAGATGAGGTCGATGACGCATCATTCTGTCCTCCCTGATTGTTTTAGTTTTGTAGGATGGACAGGATACCCAATCGAAATGACAGCTCAAGGATGATTTTGCGTAAGGAATAACCAAACAGGCATTTTTTTGCTTCCTAATCATCATCATGGCTGGGACCGCGAAACTCGCCGATCGTCGCCGACCGAGTCAGCTTCCGGTCTTGGTTGTGTAAAAACGCAGCGGCGTTGCGATGGCGTAGAATGAGCATTCCACCAGGTGTCGTTTCTGGTCGTCGAAACTTCGTGGGCTCGTCCGGTTGCAATTGATTTCGGAAATTTATTCTCGTCGTCCTTCGATTCATTGCGTTTTCACACAGCCAGGGTCAAACGCGGACCTTGCGGCGCGTTTGAGCCAGGTCCGTTCATCCCCCAACAACAGACATGCGGCGACTGCATCGCCACGTCCGTTTCGTACCAAAGCACAAAGTCGCTGCGCTCCCGCCCGCTGCGCGGGAGCAAGAGCCGAGAGGCCGGTAGGGAGCTGAGAGGATAGTGATAGCAGTGGAGAGCTCCCGTCCTGAGAATCGAGGTGTCGTCAACCTCACTCAGGAAGGAGCTCCCCATGAGCGAGACTAACACTGTCAGTCCGCTGCGTCAGCATATGATCGAAGACATGGTTGCGCGCAAGCTCAACCCACACACGCAGCGCAGCCACATTCAAAGCTGCAAGCGGTTCGCCGCCTGGCTCAAGCGCTCGCCGGATACGGCAACGCCCGACGAGGTACGCCGATTTCAGCTGCACCTCATCGAGAGCGGTACCAGCATCTGCAATCGCAATCGGATCATGACCGGGGTCCGGTTCTTGTTCCGCGTCACGCTACGTCGCCACGATCTGGCAGCCGAGGTTTGGCACCTCAAGGAACCGCAAAAGCTGCCGCCGGTGCTGAGCCCGGAGGAGGTCAAGCGTGTTCTGACCATGGCGACGAGCCTGAAGGCGCGAACGATGCTAAGCCTGGCCTATGGTTGCGGACTGCGGGCTGGCGAGGTGGTGCGGCTGCGAGCGGGCGACATCGACAGTGAGCAGAAGATCATCCGCATCGTGCAGTCAAAGGGCCGCAAGGACCGGCACGTGATGCTGCCGGCGGAGGTCCTCAAGCTGTTGCGGCAATGGTGGAAGGCGCGGCCGACCGCGTATGATGACGGCGGCGTCGCGCCAGAACACTGCTGGCTGTTTCCAGGTCGCAGTAATCATCACCCTCTGACCACGCGTCAGTTCAGCCGGCTGTTCAAGGAGGCCGCGAGAGCCGCGGGGCTGCGCAAGACAGTCTCCTTGCATTCGCTTCGCCACAGCTTCGCGACCCATCTGCTCGAACGCGGCAGGGACATTCGCGTCATTCAGGCGTTGCTCGGACACGAGAAGCTCGAGACGACGGCCCGCTACAGTCGCGTAGCGATCGGAATGATTGCCAAGATCGAGAGCCCACTCGATGGCTTGAGCGCGCCGCGCCGCAGGCGTACGAGGCAGGATAGTAAGGAGCCGCTGCCACCGGCGCCGTAGCGCCGCCGGCCATGGCTCGACCAGCTCTGGAGGTCGCGGACATTCTCCGCGATCACGGTCCTGCCTGGCGCGAGGCCAACCGCGGGCATGTGAGCCTCGAGCAATTGAAGGTGATGAGTGCGATCGAGCGCTGTCGCACGGCGGCGCTCGGCGGGCATGTCGCGCGCTGCGAGAACGCGGCGTGCGGCCATACCGAGATCTCCTACAATTCCTGTCGCAACCGGCATTGCCCGAAGTGCCAGGGTGCGGCGTCACGCCGATGGCTGGCCGACCGTGAAGCGGAGCTGTTGCCGGTGCCGTACTTTCACGTCGTGTACACGCTGCCAAGCGAGTTGCGCGATATCGCCTACCAGAACAAGCGCGTGATCTACGACCTGCTGATGAAGGCGGCGGCCGAGACGACGCTCGCCATCGCCGCCGATCCCAAGCGCCTCGGCGCACGGATCGGTATCACGGCCGTGCTGCACACCTGGGGCTCGGCGCTCACCCATCATCCGCACGTGCACATGATCGTGCCGGGTGGAGGGCTCTCGTTCGACGGCACGCGATGGGTCGCTTCGCGCTCCAATTTCCTCGTCCACGTCAACCTGCTGGCGCGCCTGTTCTGCGGCAAGATGCTGGCGATGCTCATGGAGGCGTACGACGCCAACCAGCTGACGTTCTTCAACACCCTTGCCGGACTTGCCGACAAGAGAACATTCAAGCGTTTCATCGCCCCGCTGCGGCGCATCAAGTGGGTGGTCTATTGCAAGGCGCCGTTCGCCGGACCCGAGCAGGTGCTGCGCTATCTCTCCCGCTACACCCATCGCGTCGCCATCTCGAACCGCCGCCTCGTTGCAGCCGACGACGGTGCGATTGCGTTCCGCTGGAAGGACTATCGCGTCAGTGGCCCGGACCGTTGGAAGACGATGCGGCTTCACCCGCACGAGTTCATCAGGCGTTTCCTGATCCACGTGCTGCCCAAGGGCTTCCACCGCATCCGCCACTACGGGCTCTTTGCCAACGCCAATCGCGCCGAGAACATCGCGACAGCCCGCGCACTCCTCAACGTCGTCCCGCCTGCCGCCGCCCCGCAAGAGCAGCCGAATATCGCCACCGACACGCCACGTGTGTTGCCTTGCCCTTGCCCGCGCTGTGGCGGCCGCATGATCGTGATCGAGACCTTCGCGCCCGGCTGCGAGCCGAGGTGGCGCCCGATGCCGAGCAGGATCGACACATCATGAGCCAGACCTCCCGTGAGCGTCGCAACTTCCCCGTGCCGATGCGCTGGCCTCACGCCGACAGCGATCCCTCTCGACCCGGTCACTGTGCTCGACGCACCGCGCGCTCGTTGATCCGTTCCGAGAGCTTGCCGAGATGCCCGTTACACGCTTCCAATCTCGCCAGCGTGCAGATCCGCCGGCCGCATCCCGTCGGCGTCACATCCACACTCGAGCTCGGCGCCGCCATCAAATCCCCATAGCGCCCGCTGCCCCGCCGGTGCCCAACCTCCCGCGACTTCGTGCCTTGGCGCTTTTTGGACGCCGGCCGCCACAGCGCGTGGAAGGGTTCGTCATGCCGGCGTCCAAAAACCTGCACACAAACGGACTCATGCACCGCAACAAACGGCATCTCTATTCGATCACCTTGTCGGCGCGTCCAAGCATTGAGGGCGGCACGGCGAGACCGAGCGCCTTGGCGGTCTTGAGGTTGACGATAAGCTCGGACTTCGTCGGCGCCTGCACCCATCTGGATTTGCCTTACGAAAGCCACCGACTACAGGCTCCAGATAGGAAAGGTTCCACGTCGGAGGTACAGCAATGATCCGCGCCACGGTACTCCGTGCGCTTGTGCTCGCGGCGGCTTTTGCCGCGGGGTTGACGCCGGTCACGTGCCTTGGCGAAAACAGCAATCGGTTGCCGACCAAGGCAACAAAGGAGCTACCGCCCGAGCTGCTCTCGCTGCTCCGACAAAAGAAGATGCCAAAATATTCACCTATCAATGTGCGCCTTTTCAAGGAAGAGGCGGAGCTCGAAGTCTGGAAACAGGACACCACCGGCCGTTTCCAGATCCTCAAGATCTATCCGATCTGTCGGTGGTCGGGCGATCTTGGGCCGAAGTTGCAGGAGGGCGACCGTCAGGCTCCAGAGGGGTTCTATGCAGTTACACCCGAGTTGATGAATCCCAACTCCAACTTCTATCTTGCGATCAACGTCGGCTACCCCAACAGCTTCGACAAAGCGAACAACCGCGACGGCAGCTTGCTCATGATCCACGGCGATTGCTCGTCGAGCGGTTGCTATGCCATGACCGACGAACAGATAAGCGAGATTTATTCGCTGGCGCGCAACTCATTCCTCGGCGGCCGGCCGTCATTCCAGGTCCAGGCCTATCCGTTCCGCTTGACGCCGGCGAATCTGGCGCGGCATCGAAATAATCCGAGCTTGGCCTTCTGGAAAATGCTCAAGATCGGCAACGATCACTTCGAGACGACGCATCTCGAACCTAAGGTGGATGTGTGCAATCGCCTCTACGTATTCGATGCGCAACCTCCCCCAAATTCGCCGAATCCTCTTGTGTTCAATCCCACCGATAAATGCCCCGCCTTTGTCGTAAATCCGAAAATCGCGCGGCAGGCGCTGGAGAAACAACGCACCGACGAGCTCGAATACGCGCAATTGCTTAAAGACAACGTGCCAGCCGCCCCAATCTACAGCGGACTGGACGGCGGAATGAACAAGGCTTTCCTCGCACAGTTTCCGGGCAGAGTGACGCTTTCGAAAGTGCTGCCGTATGCATCTTACCTGCCGCAACTGCCACCGATCCCCTGGGTCGACAACGATGGTTCGTTGACGAGTAAATGGTTTGGCACCTTGTTCTCTAAACCGATTGTGTGTGATCTGGCTCGTACCAGCTTCCTATCGAGCGTCCTGGTAGGACACCGGTGCTAAACCGCTGGGTCTACTTCCGGTCTGCCCCAAACTTCGGACGTATCGCCGCGCCGCAATAACTGACGCTATGTGCCAAAAACCGGACCGACAGCTAGTTCGCCCGCATGAAGACAGCTTCAAGAATTACGTCCTGCACAAAAGGCCTTGTGAATTTCAGTTCGCTTTCGGTGAGCGAGTAATGGTGCGTTTCTCGGCGGGGTCACCGGCTAGATTAGCGAACGTGCTGGCGTGAATATCGAGACTGAGGACACTGCTGCCTTCGTCTAATGAATATCGGCCGTAATAGGCGATCGATCCAGCGATCACGGCTTTGGCTTCATCAGGAGTAGCTTTTGAAGGCAGGCCTGATTTCAGCTTGGGAAGATCAACGCGCGCCTGCATGAGCGAAAAGTATCCGTCGCTTGTGTAAATGACGATGCCCTTCGGATTTTCACCGTAGAGCGGGCGCCTCGTGCCGTCGAGAGACACGGTATCGATGGAGACCTGAATCCAAGTCCCAACGAGCTTCTCCGATTTGTTCATTGCATTTCCTCTCCTCACACCGAGGCGTCGTCTTCGGTGGAACGGCACAACGGGTGACTATTTGCTGATGGTCCAGACGCAGAGCCGTCTCCCTGATGAGCAGGACCCATGTCGCACTTCCGAAACGGGTCATCAACCGAAATCAGCGCTTGTGACAATGAGGTCCGCTTCACCCTCGAACTCGGACATCGCGCGATGCTGTCGTCGCAGCACCTCTTCGGCTGCGCGAAGTGACCCGAAGCACTAGGAGAACGGGCGCGGCCCCACTGCGTCTGGTGCGTTGTTCTCAAGTCCAGCCTACACTCTGCCACTATCAACAGCCGAGGAGCTGAGCCATGACCACCCGACGCGCCGCCTGCAGCTGTGGGCAGCTTCACCTCACGATCGAAGGCGAATCGGTGCGTATCTCCACGTGTCACTGTCTGGCGTGCCAGCGCCGTACTGGTGCAGTATTTAGCAACCAAGCGAGCTTCCGGCGCGAGCAGGTCACCGTCACCGGTAAGGCTGCGACGTGGAATCGGACAGCCGAAAGCGCGAGCGCGGTGACTTTTAACTTCTGTCCGACATGCGGCTCCACGGTCTACTGGGAGAGCGAAAGTGTTCCTGGACGCGTAATTGTTGCTATCGGAAACTTCGCCGACCCGAGTTTCCCGGCGCCGACCGTCTCGGTGTGGGAGGAGTCACGCCACCCCTGGGTCTCGTTGCCGCCCGATACTCCGCTCACGCGAACGGCGAAGCAGGGGTGACCACATCGCATCTGAGGTCCGTTCCGGGTGTGCGCCGTGACAAAGGCGGCGCTTTCCAGTGGGTGCAAGTCCCACCCGGCAAACGCTCCAGCCGGAAGCAACCGGAGCAGTCATGGAGGTAACGAAATGGCTGAAGCCTCTGGTTAGCGTGTCACGAATTGGTGACAGCGCGAGTGTGCAGGCCGTAACGCGAGTGAGTGCGCCGGGAGAAACCGGCAAGGAGTATGTGGTGAAAGTCCACTGCGATGAAGGAGTAGCAATCCACGTCGCCCCTGATCCGTGCGCAGGCGTCCGTGAGGACGTCGGCGAAGCGTCGGTGGGGGAGCGTATAGGCCAGCCATTGAGCCGCGAAACCGTTATAAATCCGAGTGCCGACGTTGTTCACTTGACGGAAGGCAAAATCGGCAGGCGCGATATTGCGAGTGCCCACCGAGCTCGGCGTGGTCTGAGACCCTGGCATGTACGGACGCTCCTTGTGCGGGAACCGGGAGATCTCTGGATCGGCCATAAGCCTTCCGGGCCGATGGTCCGTGGCGGGAAGGCGAGGAGCCGTAGCCGCTGATGCACGATCCAGAGAAGTCTGACTCCGGCATAGTAGCGACGAAGCCGACGAACAAGGCCGGGCAACCGGCTGCGGAGCCGGTGGAGCCAAGGCCGGGGACCAAGGGAAACGTGGGCCAGCAAAGCACGCACCGGGCGCAGAGCCGGATTCGCGTGACCCAGGCGCTGGACCGCGTACGACAAGCAGCAAGGCAAAGAAAGAAGGAGCGGTTCACCGCGCTTCTCCACCACATCAATGTCGATACCTTGAAGACGGCGTTCTACGCGCTGAAGCGTAAAGCCGCCCCCGGGGTGGATGGCATCACGTGGCAGGACTACGAGTCGGATCTTGAGCCCAGGCTCGAGGATCTGCACGGACGGGTCCATCGAGGAGCCTACCGGCCGCAACCGTCTCGCCGGACGTATATCCCGAAGGCGGATGGAAAGCAGCGGCCACTAGCGATCGCCGCCTTGGAAGACAAAATCGTCCAGGGCGCAACTGTCTTGGTGCTCAACGCGATCTACGAAGTCGACTTCGTCGGTTTCTCCTATGGGTTCCGACCCAGACGGGGACCGCACGATGCGTTGGATGCACTTTCGACAGCGATCAAAATAAAGAAGGTGAACTGGATACTTGACGCCGACATCCAGAACTTCTTTGGAGCTGTTAGCCAGCAATGGCTCATCTGCTTCCTAGAACACAGAATCGGCGACAAGCGCATCGTCCGCCTCATCCAGAAGTGGCTTAAGGCGGGTATACTTGAAGACGAAGTCGTAACAGTCGATGACAAGGGGACGGGCCAAGGTTCGGTAATTTCACCGCTCCTCGCCAATGTCTACATGCATTACTGCTTCGATCTCTGGGCCGAACGCTGGAGACGGCGAGAAGCCCGAGGCGACATGATCGTCGTGCGTTACGCCGACGATCTAGCGATCGGTTTCGAGCATAAGGACGACGCACAGCGTTTCCTCGATGCGATGCGTGACAGGCTTGGGGAATTTGCGCTGTCGCTTCACCCGGCTAAAACGCGCTTGATTGAGTTCGGCCGCTTTGCAACGACCGATCGAAAGAGGCGCGGGCTTGGAAAGCCAGAAACGTTCACCTTCTTGGGCTTCACTTTCATCTGTGGACGAGCGCGCCGCGGCACTTTCGTGCTTCAACGGAAGACCCGACGCGACCGCATGCGGCGTAAGTTGAAGGACATCAAGGTGGAGTTGCAGCGTCGAATGCACCAGCCGATACCCGAACAGGGAAAGTGGTTGAGCCAGGTGGTGACTGGCCACTTCGCCTACTACGCGGTCCCAACCAATAGCCGGGCGCTCTCGGCGTTCCGACGTTGCGTGACCGACCTCTGGCGACGCACGCTTCGGCGGCGCAGCCAGCGAGACGGATTCACATGGGAGCGCATGGCGAAGTTGGTCAATGACTGGCTCCCCCCGCCGCGCATCCTTCATCCCTGGCCAGACATACGCTTCGACGTCAAACACCCAAGGTAGGAGCCGGATGCCTTAGTTGGGCGAGTCCGGATCTGTGCGGGGGGCGGCCAGCAATGGCCCTCCCTACCGCGATACGCTGAGCAATCCTCGAAAAGGGCATGCGCAGGCGGTGGGACTGTGAACCCGTCTTGCAATCGAAAGAGCAGGAGCGGAAACCCCTCACCTACAGCGGGGCGCGCCCGATTTCTATCCCAGTGGACCTCAGTTCAAGACAGACGCAATACGTAGGGAAGGACCATGGAGATTGGGAAACCTATCAACTCCGATAAACGGTCAGAAACTGCAGAAGGCGTTGCACGCGAAAGCGTGAGCTCTTGTCCGAGAGCCGGATGCGAGAGATTCGCCCGTCCGGTTCGATGAGCGGGATGTGAAAACGGAGTCATGGTCGAACCACTAAGGCACCGCCAGACGAAAGAGGCGGCAACAGATATGTTCAGCCTAAAGCCACCGCGTCACATTCCGACTCTACCAATCGCGTCGTTTTGACGTGGCGCCGACTACTTCTGGTCTTCCTCGCACAACGGACATCGTCAGCGCCCGCTGGCATGTCTCAAACGTGCCGATATTGTTGCAAAAGTCCCCAAAGGCGCAGCGGCTAATTTCCCGCCAAAGAAGGAAACAAGCGATAATCGCCGATCAATCGGGCTTCAAACGGGCTACCAGAATCGTCTGTGAGTTTGGCGCTTGGCGACGTGTCCCCCACGTCATTATTCAATCGCTGCACCCAGGGGTCGGAGAATTTGAGGCCCACCTCGCAAAAAGACTTTTGCAACAATATCTGCCAGAAGACATCGGCAAATTATTCGATCAGCTCGTCGGCGGTGGCGATTAGGGACGTCGACATCTTGAGGCCAAGAGCCCTCGCAGCATTCTGGTTGAATACGAGCTGACCATGTTGGGGTTACCCCTGACGGTCGACGTCGAGAAAGGTGTCAGGGGCGGTCGAGAAGGGCACAATATCGGAAGGAAGGAGCGACCGGTCCCGACCCTGTGCCCTGGCTCGCGCTACAGCAATCTTAAAGGTCCCCGCCCCCCAAGATCTTCTTGCCCGCCGCGGCCCGGGACATCGCATCCCTGCAAGGATCGCTCACGTCTGCCATGTGCGATTTTATGCAGGCTCTGATACCGCCCGTGCCCGGCTCAATACCGGCACACAGTTTCGCAACGTCGGCCTTGCACACCTTTCCGGTCACCGCAACCGTCAGCACGCGGTCCTGGCAGCTTGGCGACAGGTCGGTCAAATGCGATTTTATGCAAGCTTTGATCCGGCCTTCGCCGGGCTGAATGCCGGCGCACAGCGTCTTGATATCGCCGGCGCAGGGCTTGCCTGCCTGCTGTGCCACTGCGACAGAACCTGACAGCAGCAGCGCTGTTAATATAATATGCCCAGATCGCGTTCCTGCCATTTTAGATTCCTCTATGAGATTCAAAGAAGGCTTCGCCAATCCTGGGAGGATCAGATGCACACTTTCTCCAAAAGGTCGGCGGTTGCACTAATCGCAGCGTTCCTCGTCACCTTCGCGATAGCCGGCCTTGCTCAGGAGCAAAAATTCAAGGCGGTCCCTGTAAAGACGACAGATGACCTTACCATATCCGCACAGGACTGGGGAAATCCGGATGGGCCGGAAATCCTGTTCATCCACGGCTTCTCGCAAGGTCATCTGTCTTGGATCAAGCAGATGCGGTCGGAATAGATTGCGGCTTGCCAGAACAGCTCTATGATATCGACTGGCGGAAGCAAATCGGCGACACGGCCGTCACATTTTGTGCCCTTTCTGGCGCAGCAGATCCGTCAAGCGTACGCGCAAATCCTGGGCCGCCTTGCGACTGGCATCCTGGCCGATCTGCATGCTCTGCTGGGTGATTGCCAGCGATTTTTGCAGAAGCTTTTGTCCGACCGGAAGACGGTAGAACGCGTCAATTTCGCGCAGCTCATCCACCGTAAAGTTGCTGGCATAGAGGGAAGCAGCGCTGTCGACCATCGAGGAATAGTATGGCGCGTACGCATCCCCTATTTGCGCTGCCATCGCATCATAATCGCGCTCGATCTCTGGACGACCCTGTACCAACGCCGGCTTGATACTCAGGAGAATGACTGGAAGCAGCGCCTTGTACTGATCCGTTAACTTCATCGTAGAGATCAGGCTACGCGCCACCGCCAAAGCTTCGGGTGATGGTGTTTGCGCTGGTGCCGTGGAGATCGAAA
The DNA here is from genome assembly GCA_963769365.1 of uncultured Alphaproteobacteria bacterium. Taxonomy (GTDB): domain Bacteria; phylum Pseudomonadota; class Alphaproteobacteria; order Rhizobiales; family Xanthobacteraceae; genus Bradyrhizobium. Next base: position 635,562 of record CAVYLU010000006.1, read on the forward strand.
AAAGAAGCATAACACCAATGATCATCAGGCGTTTGGACATAAGCTGGTTCCTCCCAATAGATCAACAGTGTCCCAAGATTGGTTCTTCCGATCAAACAATTCTCATCCCTTCGATCGCTAAAGGAAAGAATGGCATTCACGTAGCATGCCTCGATCGAACTGCTGAGCCGCGGCTTAGCTTTGGTCTCAAGCCGGCTCCGGCTTCATGGCCGGTTTGGTCGTCTCAGTTTCGGATACATCAACGAACAGGTTCGGGACCTTTTCCGCCCGATCGAGAATCCACGCGAGCGCAGTCATGATCGCCACGCCGGCGATGCTAAGGGCGATTTGCCTCCAGTCACCTCCGGGAAACTGCACAAGTAAGTAATGCACGCCAAATGACAGGAATACGCCGAGACAGAAATTCGGAAGCGAATGTTGACCGCACAGGATGAGCGGCCGCAACCAGTGGGAGGTCAGGGGACCCCAGTGGCGTGGGATATAGCGCGAGACCAGGACAGCCAGGGCGAGAAAATGCGTGAAACGCAGCATATCAAGATCGGTCTTGTCGATCGGGTAGATCGCCTTGATCATCCACTTCGGAACCAGCGATTCGAGAAAAGCGCTATGCCAGGTCATCACGATGAAGAGCGCGAAGAAAATCCAGGCAACGGATATGACTAGCGCTGCCCGAGACTGGATCAGAAACCAAATCTTAGCCGCGCCTCCGATAGCGCACCATGCCCCGAGGAAGAACATCAATTGCCACGCATACGGGTTGAAATACCAATGAGTTCCCGGCGGATATGAAGCAAGATTCCAGTCGAACCAGCGCGCCAGCACGTACAAGATGGCGGAACCGAGCAGTGTCAAGTTCGGGCGGCGCACTAGGCACCACAGAACTAGCGGTGAAGCGAGCACCAGAACGATAAAGAGCGGCAGCACGTCGAGATCGACCGGCTTGTATCGCATCGTGAGTGCCTGCCAGATCAGCTCATCGGGATGTGCGAGAAAGTTGGCGACGTTGAACTCATCCTTGTACATCGGATTGTCGAATTTTCTGGCCGCGCGAGCGATCTGCGCAGTAAAAATTAGAAACAACAGAATGTGGGCGATGTACAAGTGCCAGGCCCGCACCAATAGCCGTTTGGTGGCAGCGAGAAAATTGCCGGTTTGAATGACCGGACCGTAGATGTAGCCCGCCAAATACCCGGAAATGAACACGAAGAATTCCGCAGCGTCGCTGAAGCCGTAGTTACGAAGCGTCAACCAGCCGACGACGTCGTCCGGAATGTGATCGAGGAAAATCATCCACAGGCCGAGGCCCCGGTAAAAATCGAGACGAAGGTCACGCTCAATTGCTTCCGAGATTGATGAAGCGTTTTTCGCCATTTTACTTGTCCATCTGGTTCGATTGGCCGTTGCGTTCGCTTCCGCCGAGATCGTGAATGCGCCATGCGGATTGGAAAGAGTTGACTGCACAGCCTGGGCAGTGATGGGCTCGTAGCGGTGTCCGAGGGGTTGCGGCTTGCGAGATTGCTGTGCCGCCTGGGCCGCACATCAACAGTGCAATCGATGAGCTAGCGACAGCTAGAGTTGACGAAAACCTCACGGCGATGTCCTCCAATGCGGGGGCATCCAATTCTACCCTAGTTCCCAAGGATATCCAATTAGCGTATGGCTAGCGATTGACCAGCCACAAGATCACGCTCAGCACCACGCTGATGATGAGCGAGGTCGTCAGCGGAAAGTAGAGGGCGAAACCCGACCGCTCGATTGCGATGTCGCCGGGTAGCCGCCCGAGCCCGAGCCTGTCGATCGAAGGCCAGGCGACTCCAGCGACGGGCAGGACCAGTCCGAAGATGATAAGTGTGCGAGACATCTCATAGCCTCCTTCAGCCTGGCGTCGGCAGCCGATGCCCGCCCCGGCATCACCTGGCCTCCCCTTGCAGCTAGGTATGGTCCTCGCGACGCTGCAAGGCTTGCCAATGAATTTCATCTGGCGAAGCCTGCCTTTCGTCTTCGACAACTTTACCTTGGCTGGCGCCATCGAGTTCGACGCCTCGAAGGGGATCGACTGGTGATCCTACCGGATTCGCAGTTCGGTTCGCGTATTCGCTTTACGGCGGCCTCCAAAACTACCCGTGGCGCTACCATCGACCATTTTGATCCAACACTGGCCGCGAGGCGAAATGTCCGCTTCGGGTGTGCGCCGTGATAAGGCGGCGCTTTCCAGTGGGTGCAAGGCCCACCCGGCAACGCTCCAGCCGGAAGCAACCGGAGCAGTCATGGAGGTAACGAAGTGGCTGAAGCCTTCGGATAGCGCGTCACGCTTACGCGGCTTATCCTAGTGGTTCATCACAGTGATTTTGACTCTTTGGTGGTGGCTGGATAGGCGCGGCCGAGTTTGGCGCGGGCTTTGTCGGTTGTGAACATCCATTTGATGCGGGCTCGGGTTTTATTCCGCCGCTTTTGCCATGCTGCGATCTCGTTTCGGAGCCTTTTGGGGTCGTCGATGCGGCGGCCGAGACACTGGCGCTGCAGCACGCTGATCTCGCACTCGACCATATTGAGCCAACTGGCGTGCTTCGGGGTGAAGTGGAATTCGAGGCGGCGCAGGATGCGTCGGGCCTCGGCGGGCACGAAGGCCTCGTACAGCGCCCCAGGCTTGTGGATCGACAAATTGTCCTGCACGACACGGATGCAGGCGGCGTCGGGATAATGGACGTCGACGAGATCACGCATGCAGTGGGCGTAGTCCACGGCGGCGCGGCGGTCGGTGATCTTGACGTTGCGCCAGCCCCGATGTGGATCGAAGGTGACGAAGAGATTGGCGGTGCCGTTGCGGCGATACTCGTAATCGTAGCGCTCGCGCCGTCCCGGTTGGGCCGGGACCGGCTGGCGCACCTCGCCGATCAGCTGGACGGGGGTCTCGTCGAAGCAGACCAGCGGCCGGGCGGGATTCGGCGTCTCGGCGTAGAGGTCGAGCACGTCCTCCATGCGGGCAACGTATTCGCCGTCGACCTTTGGAATGCACCACATGTCCCTGCGCCATGGCTTGAGGTCGTTCTCGGCCAGCCGGCGACGCACGGTCTCGCCCGACAGGCTGTTGTGATCGGTGAGCTTGACCATCGTGTCGGCCAGCAGCGTCAGCGTCCATCGTTTGCGGCCGGCGGGCGGCTTGGCGCATGCGGTCGCCACCAGCAGGGCCTCCTCCTTGCCGGTCAGCTTGCGCTCAGCGCCCGGACGCGGCTCCTCACTCAAGGCCCGCTCCAGATTGCCTTCCACGAAGCGGCGCTTGGTCCGGCCGACGGTGGAGAGGCTGACACTCACGGTCCGGACAATCTCCTCGTCGCGGCGGCCTCCATCGGCCGCCAGCAAAATCTGCGCCCGCTTAAGCTTGCGGGCGGCGTGCTTGCCCCGCCGAGCATCGCCGTCAGTTCGTCGCGCTCGGCTTGGCTCAATTCGACCCGATAACGTACATTCATGCTTTGCCTCCTTGTCGGAGGCCGGGACGAATCCAACGATGAGTCAAAAATCAGGCGCGCGCTTCACCGAGAAGCAGGGTCATTACCTGGCCTTCATCCATACCTACGCCTACATGTTCGGACGTCCACCCGCCGAAGCCGACATCCAGCGCCACTTCCGCGTCAGTCCGCCTTCGGTCCACCAGATGATCGTCACCCTCGAACGAAACGGCTTCATCCGACGTCAACCCGGCGTCCCCAGAAGCATCGAAATCCTCGTGCCGCCCGAAAGCTTGCCGATCCTCGAATGGCTCGGTATCAAAACGTCAAAATCACTGTGATGAACCACTAGTCACCAAGCAGCATGCAGGAAGCTGACTCGTTTTACCGAGTGTTCCCCGTCAGCACCCCTGAGACAAACTGAGGGTCTTCACGAAGGGAGGATTTCTGGTTCATCGTAGCCGCAAGGAGCGAAGATGAAACAGAAATCCGGGCCGGATAAAGCGCCGGCAGAACAAGTTCTGAAGGACATTCGGCGTCAGACACGCCGGCAGTACTCGGCTGAAGAGAAGATCCGCATAGTGCTGGAAGGGCTACGCGGCGAGGAGAACATCTCGGAGCTTTGCCGCCGTGAAGGCATCGCCGCCTCGATGTATTACGGCTGGTCGAAGGAGTTCCTCGAGGCCGGCAAGCGCCGGTTGGCGGGCGACACGGCCCGCGCCGCAACGTCCGGCGAGGTGAAGGACCTTCGTCGTGAGGCCACAGCCTTGAAGGAGGTCGTGGCCGATCTCACCCTGGAGAACCGCCTGCTTAAAAAAAGCATGAGCGGGGATGGGGAGGACGAGGCATGAGATATCCTGCATCCGAGAAGGCCGAGATCATCCAGCTGGTCGAGCAATCGCATCTGCCCGCCAGGCGCACCTTGGACAAGCTCGGCATTCCCCGCGCCACGTTCTACCGTTGGTATGACCGTTACCGTGAGGGCGGGCTTGAGGCGCTGGATGACCGCCGTTCACGACCAGATCGTGTCTGGAACCGGATCCCGGACGATGTCCGCCACCAGATCATCGACCTGGCGCTGGAGGTTCCTGAGTTGTCACCGCGGGAGCTGGCGGTGCGGTTCACCGACGAGAAAAAGTATTTTATCTCGGAAGCTTCGGTCTACCGGCTGCTGAAGGCCCATGATCTCATCACCAGCCCGGCTTATGTGGTGATCAAGGCGGCGGACGAGTTCAAGGACAAGACCACAGCCATCAACCAGCTCTGGCAGACCGACTTCACTTACCTCAAGATCACCGGTTGGGGATGGTACTATCTCTCGACCGTGCTCGACGACTTCTCGCGCTACATCGTGGCCTGGAAGCTCTGCGCCACCATGTGCGCCGAGGACGTGACTGCCACGCTCGACCTGGCGCTCTCCGCCTCGGGGCTTGATCACGTCACCGTCGTCCACAGGCCACGGCTTCTCTCAGACAATGGCTCATCTTATGTGGCGGGCGATCTGGCCAAGTGGCTCGAGGCCAAGGGCATCGAGCACGTGCGCGGGGCACCGTATCATCCTCAAACTCAGGGAAAGATCGAGCGCTGGCACCAGACCTTGAAGAACCGCATTCTGCTCGACAACTATTACCTGCCTGGCGATCTCGAACGGCAGATCGCCGCCTTCGTCGAGCACTACAATCACGTCCGCTATCATGAGAGCATCGACAATCTGACGCCGGCTGACGTCTACTTCGGCAGGGCGCGAGACGATCCTGACAGAACGCAAACGCATCAAGCTTGCAACCATCGCAAACCGTCGCTTGCAGCATCAGATGCAGGCCGCTTAAACTCTAACCCCAGATGAGCCAGAGCCTCCTTTCGCGAAACGCCTGATCAGTCTCAAATTATCTGACGACGGACAGTCAATAGCAGCTCGAAAACTGTTGAGCCTAAACCGTCGGTTGGCTAACCGGATACGTCGCCCAAGAGGCCAACTCGTTCAGCAAGGGAAACCAGTTCAGCCAAAGACCGGGGCTGCAGTTTCTCCATCACCCTGACGCGGTGGGCCTTGATCGTGCGCTCGGTTCCGCCCAACGCGTTGGCGGTCTGCTTGTTGGTTTTACCTCGGATGACAAGTTCGAAGACTTGCCGCTCGCGCGGGGTCAGCGTTTTGATTCGAGAGCGAAATAGTTCCAGCCTATTCTTCTGGGCAAGCGTCGTTTCATGACGCGCAATGGCCCGTTCAATCGCGGGAAGTAGTTCGTCCGCCGAAACCGGCTTGAGCAGAAAATCCACCGCGCCGGCCTTGACCGTCTTCACCGCGGTCGGAACGTCAGGATAACCGGTGAGAAAAATAACAGGCAGCGTCGAACCAAGTTCGTTGAGGCGCTCTTGCAGCTCCGGACCGCTCATTCCCGGTATCCGCACGTCGAGGAGGATGCAGCCCAATTCGCTTTTGCTCGGCAAGCTATCCAGCAAATGCTGGGCCGACGGATAGGTCGCAACTTCATAGCCGACCATCTTCAAACGACGTTCAATCGCCGTTCGGAACGAAGGATCGTCATCGACAATATGCACGAACCTCGACAAGGGTGCTCCAAAAAGAGAAACGCATTATGCATTCTATTCAACCGTTCCCTAAAATGAAGTCGGGAAAATCATAATTGGTTCCCGGGGCTTGTCTGTCCGGTGGCGTACAAAGGCAATCCGCATTGATCAGACCGGATGTCCGTTGTGGGTCCAGACTGTGTGAAAAGTCCGTAGTTCAATTTGCGTGACGCGGCTAATGTCTCAGTTGGGTCATTCGCGTCGGTTTGGGCGTGTACCGATGACTTCCGCTCTACCCCTAAGAACAGACATCGTCACAGTCCGTCGGCATGTCTCAAAAGTGCCAACAAGAGACGTGTGCGCTCGGCTGACGATCTGTCCGCTTCAACCGGAAGCCGACGTTTACGTGGCACTCGGTTTGCGGGCACGCCTGATCTGCGTTGGCGGTCGCCGATAAACCTCAGCGAACACCGTATTGAATCGCCGCAAGCTACCGAAGCCTGCGCGCACGGCGATCTCCGACATCGTGAGATCGGTCTCGTCCAGAAACCGCTTCGCCCGCTGCACGCGTGTCGTCTGGGCGACCTGAACCGGGCTTGCACCGAGGTGCATTTGGAAGAGCCGGGACAAATGTCTCGAACCGATCCCGAGACGATCGGCCAAAGTCTCGACACTGCCGTCATCAAGTGCACCGTCCGCGATGAGCCGGAGCGCACGTTCGACAGTGGTGCGTGTTCCCTTCCATGCAGGCGAGAAAGGAGCAGCCTCAGGCCTGCACCTCAGACACGGTCGGAAACCCGCAAGTTCGGCCGCCGCTGCCGACGGATAGAACATTACGTTGGCCGCCTTGGCAGGGCGCACCGGACAGACAGGGCGGCAGTAGATACGTGTCGTGCGAACGCCAGAAAAGAATAGGCCGTCGAAGCGACGATCCCGCCTAACGCGTGCCCGTTCGCATTCTTCGATATCGAGCATTGAGTTCCTCGAGGATAGCCGGCGACGAAGTCCGATTCCGGCGAGCGCACAGAGTGCCCCTTCTGGTATGTAGATGTCCAGGAACACGGGAGCCGCGGATGAGCAACGTTCTGGACAATCCGGTATCCAACAACAAGAGGAATTGAGAGATGCGCGTTCTCATCGTTGGCGCGGGGGCCATTGGCGGATATTTCGGCGGCAGGATGCTGCAAGCCGGCCGCGACATCACCTTTCTGGTGCGGCCGCGCCGCGCCTTAGAGCTTGTCGCCGCGGGCCTTGTGATCAAAAGCCCGAACGGAGACGTAACGCTGAAGAATCCGCCTGTCGTCCAGGCCGACACCATCAAGGACAAGTTTGACGCGGTGCTGTTGAGCTGCAAGGCTTACGACCTCGACGATGCGGTCAAGTCGTTCGCGCCGGCGGTAGGCGAGAGGACCGCGATCATCCCGCTGCTCAACGGTATGCGTCATCTGGACGTTCTCGACAAAAAATTTGGCGCGAGCCACGTGCTCGGAGGGCTCTGCCTGACTGCGGTGACACTGAACGAGAATCGCGAAGTGGTCCAGCTGGGCCCGGTGCAGTCGCTTGGTTTCGGCGAGCGCGACGGCAAAATGTCAGACCGGGTTCGCGCCATCGCGGACGTCGTCAGAGGCTGCAATTTCGACGGCGCGGCGAGCGAGACCGTCCTGCAGGACATGTGGGAGAAATGGGTTTTCCTCGCGTCGAACGCGGCCTCGACTAGCCTGATGCGCGCCCCGATCGGCATGATCCTGTCGGCGCCCGGCGGCAAGGACTTCCTGCTTGGCATTCTCGACGAATGCAGGGCGGTCGCGACCGCGGAGGGCTATCCGCCCCGCGCGCCTGCGCTGGAACGCGCGACAGGGATGTTGACCACGGAAGGCTCGCCCCTCACCGCATCGATGTTCCGCGACATTAAGGCGGGCCAACCGGTCGAAGCCGATCATGTGATTGGCGACCTGATTGCGCGCGCTGACACCGCAAAAGTTCCGGTGCCCCGGCTGCGCACGGCCTACACGCATCTGAAGGCCTACGAGCAAACGCGCGGTTGATCGCGCATACGGCGCGTACTTGGCAAGTCGTCGCCCTGCCCTCAGATCAGGACACCCAACTATGCAGATCCCCGAGCTTCGACAATCGCGATTTCAGGGCTGGTCCGTCGTTTGGGTCGCGTTTGTAATCGCGGTTTTCGGATGGGGTGTCGGATTTTATAGTCCGGGAGTGCTCTTGCTGACGTTGCACGCCTCCAAGGGCTGGCCGGTCGCAATGATCTCTAGCGCGATCACTGCGCACTTCCTGATCGGGGCAGCACTGATTGTGTACTTACCCGAAGCTCACAGATCAATTGGGTTGGCGCAGACAACGATCATCGGCGCGGTTCTCGCAGGTGCAGGGATCGTGGCCTGGTCAGTCGCGTCAGCTCCGTGGCAATTGTTCGTGGCGGCAGCAATCTCGGGGAGTGGTTGGGCAGCGACGAGCGGTGCGGCGATCAACGCGATGGTCGCTCCATGGTTCGATCGAGATCGACCAAAGGCCATCGGCTTGGCATTCAACGGCGCAAGCATCGGCGGCGTCGTGTTTCCGCCCTTGCTTATTTTGCTGATCGCCAAGATTGGGGTTGAGGCGGCGGCGGTCGCGGTAGGTATCGCCATGCCGCTGGTCATAATACCTCTTTCGATTTTTTACCTGCGCCGTGATCCGAAAGGACTCGGTCTGGCGCCCGACGGACTGCTTATCGACAGCAAGCCCCACGTCGCTACCCCATTAACGCGTAGTCCTCGCAAAGACCTCATCAAGACCAAGGGTTTCATGACACTTTCAGTGGCCTTCGCGTTGGCCCTATTCGCTCAAGTCGGACTGCTAACGCACTTGCTGACCCGAATATCCCCATTGCTCGGCGAGAACGGGGCTGCCGCCGCAGTCAGTATGGTGACGACATCTGCTGTTTTGGGCCGCACTCTCCTAGGCTGGACGATCGGAGGCCGTGATCGCCGCCTGGCTGCATCCGCGAACTTTCTCCTCCAAAGCGTCGGCGTTGCATTGATGATCATCTCAATTGCGCCCACGGTTGTACTGGTTGGTTGCGTGCTGTTTGGTCTCGGCGTCGGTAACGTTGTTTCCCTTCCCCCGCTTATCGCGCAACATGAGTTTCGTGCGGCCGACGTCGGTACGGTCGTCGCGCTCGTGGTGGCGTTCAATCAAGCTGTCTTTGCGTTGGCTCCTGCTGTCCTCGGCGTGCTTCGGGACATTGCGACGAGCTACGTGGTGCCGTTCGCCTTGGCCGCGGCAATGCAAATCGTAGCCGCGTTGATTGTGCTCATAAGGCCTCCAAGAAGGTCGGCTAGTGAGTAGATCTTCGAACGAACCCAGCGGTGGAGCCAGTGCCTGCAATGGGTCAAAAGGCACATCGACGGGCGACTAGGCGAAGTCTGCTTCACCCCTAACAACGGACATTCTCGGTCCGGCTTGTCATGTCCGTTTCGTGCCAAAGCACAAAGTCGCTGCGCTCCAGCCCGCTGCGCGGGAGCAAGAGCCGAGAGACTGGTAGCCGATGGAGAGGACAGCGATAGCAGGGTTGCCTCGATCAACTGGCGTATTGTCGGCGTGCAACGCATGATCAAGAACAACAGGATCATCTGAAGCCAGCCACCCTTTCACGACGAACCATCGACCCGGCCTATAACGCAAATACAAAAAAGCCTTGACGAAAGCGCCAGCCAGGTTGCTTGAATGTGCCGTGTATATTTCTGCTCGCAAGAAATTGATTCAAGCCATGCCACTGAATGTGGATCAACCGTTTAATCGCGCAGCAGTTGTAGGATGTGCCATTTCTGCTACGTGCAACTATTTGAAATCACACGGGCCAAAAACATTAAATCCCCTCTTGGGCAACAATCGTGCCAAATCGCTTAAGTTGTGCACGCATTCGAAGTCGCTACTCTTCGAATTTCCTAAGTCGAGCACCTCTTACAAATCCCCATAGCACCGGCTGCACTGCCGGTGCCCCACATCCCGCGACTTCGTGCCTTGGCGCTTTTCGGACGCCGGCCGTCGGAGCGTAGGGATAGTCTCGCCATGCCGGCATCCGAAAACCTATACACTTCCGGACTCATGCACCGCAGCAAACTGCACACTTACTCGATCACCACATCGGCGCGGCCGAGCAGTGAAGGCGGCACGTTGAGAACGAGCGCCGGACCCGAGCCTGATCGCGGTTAGGCACCATGGACACCAAGCACACCGGCCGCAATTGCAACAACTGCGACCGTGAGCGCTACTGCGTGCAACCAGATCGCGAGCGCGAATGCGCGCTCCTTGTCGCGCAGAGCATAGTTGTGAAAAAGACGGTGCACGACAAGCGGTTCGAGCACGAATACCATGAGCGCGAATACCGCCCAGACTGCGACCATAAGCATGAGCCACCAGAACGCGGGATCGAGTAGCCGCTCCCAAGCTTGCATTTTGTTGAGCATGTAGAAGCCGGACAGACCGGCGAGCAAAATCGAGAGGCGCACCTGAGCGACAAATCGGCGCTCAAACGCTTCGAAGGCTGCAAGCGCAGCACGCGCGTCTGGTAGCGCGCGGGCGCGCGGCAGCACAATGGTGGCGACCATTGCCACACCACCGATCCAGTGCACCAGCGCCAGCAGATGCACGGCGCGGGCAAAGATAAAATCATCGATCATCATGCTGGCGGAGCCGAACAGGCGAACCGTCGCCTGTCAAGCAGTGGGGGCGCTCAGATTATTATTGGTTGCGCACGCGGAGTTGTTCAAAGACGGAATATCCAATCTCCGCTCTTGATCGCATCAATCGCTACCGAAATGGGCAGTCCACCCCATGTCTGCTGTCCCCCCAATAGCGACCGAACTGCGGACATCGCTGGAGGTCCGAAACGTGCCAATTGCGAACTCATGCGCCGCAACAAAGTGAGCCTCATTCGAGGACCTTGTTGTGGGGCCTCATTCGGGCAACCCCGCTTTCCGAAGGCCCTCTGTCATCAGCTTCCCAAGCCCGCCTCGAGCGATCCACGCCGACACTGTAAAGGCGGGATCAAACTCAAGCAGACGCGCCGCTGCCTCACGCGCCTCAGCGTCACGTCCAAGATGAGCCAGAGCGGATGCGAGACATCGATAAAGGGCTGCAAGGGAGGGGCGCTGACGAAGTGCTCTTTGAGCTGCCTCAACTGCTTCATCGAAGCGGCCAAGCTCGATTAGCGCGAGCCCCTTTCCCCAGAACACCATGTAAGCGAAGGGGTCTAGGGGGCTGATCCGCATAGCGCGTTCAAAGCTCTGGATGGCGTCTTCAGGCCGCCCAGCCATAAAGCAAATCCAGCCTCTATGGGCCCACACGCGAGCTGAATTTGGATTGAGGGCGACGGCCCGATCTGAAAGATCCAACCCTCCTTCGTAATCGCGAAGGATGAATGCCATCATTCCACCGGCCGCCGCCAACGTGTCGGGGTCATTGTCATCAACGCTTAGTGCCAACCGAAGGAGCCGGATTGCCTCTTGAGCATCAGCTCGCTGATCAGCCGAATAGCCCAAGTTGATATTCAACGCGTGGCAAGAACCTGCCCATCCAGCGAGGGCTCCAAACCGAGGCTCAAGCTCCAAACCGCGATGAGCGAGCCGGATTGCCTCGGCCAATCCTTCGCGGCTCATCGGCGAGTACTCGTGGATGGACCGGAGATAAAGGTCATAGGCGGTGAGGTTCTGCGGTCGCTTTCGCGCTGCCATCCCTATTTCTGTTTGAAACAGTTTCGGTTCAATGGCTGACACAACAGCCAACGTTACATCGTCTTGGATTGCGAAAACGTCGTTTAGGTCACGCTCGAACCTGTCTGCCCAAATGTGCGCACCCGTAACCGCGTCGATCAACTGACCCGTGATGCGAACTTTCCCCGACGCCTTGCGCACAGACCCCTCAAGGACATAGCGCACGCCAAGCCTGCGTCCGACTTCCTTGATGTCGACGGCTTTGCCTTTGAACGTAAAGCTAGAATTGCGAGCGATCACGAACAACCATTTGAACCGCGAGAGCGCGGTGATGATTTCCTCAACCATGCCGTCCGCAAAGTACTCCTGCTGGGGATCGTCAGACATGTTCTCGAACGGAAGCACCGCGATGGAGGACTTGTCTGGGAGTGGAAGGGCCGCGCCCAACTTCTCGATCGGCGCGCCATGCGCTCCCGCGCATAAGGCATAAGCGCGGACAGGCTTGGAGATGTTCTTGAGCTGCTGCTCGCCGCGATCCTCGAAGCCAACGTCCAGCTTACCTTCAACTTCGCTGTACACCTTCTCGGAAATCAGGATGCCGCCCGGATCAGCGGTCCCCTCAAGCCGGACAGCGATGTTGAACCCGTCGCCAAAAAGATCGCCGTCAGCCCCGACGATAACCTCCCCGAGATTGATCCCAATGCGTAGCTTAAAGGAGCTTCGGCCTGATGCGATGCTTTCCTGTATCTCCACCGCGCATCGCACCGCAGCCGATGGACTTGCGAACTCGGCCAACGCGCCGTCACCCGTGGTCTTGATCAGTCGCCCGTCGTGGCGGGAGAGGCTAGGCTCGATTACTTCGCGCTTCAGCCGTTCGAACTCGGCGTAGGTGGCTTCCTCAGCGCGTTGCATCAACGCAGAGTAACCGACCACGTCGGCTGCCAAGATCGCCGCTAATCGCCTTTGAACCCGCTGCTCCGCCACAGCGTCCTCCGAACTGCCAGAGTAACCACGCCGGTGGGACAGAGAGAAGCCTAGCACTTTGTTGCGGACCTGTGAGTGGTAATCGCGAGAGAGCCTATCTGCCCCAAGCGGCATTTGCCGGGCCCATGGCAGGCGCTGCGTTCGGGGCCGCGTACAACATCGTGCATCAGGCGGGCGCTGACCGGGGGTTCAAGCGGCGTTAATGACCGCTCAGGGTCATTCGCGTCGATCTGACCGTGCGCCGGCCACTTCCGATCTACCAACAAACGGACATTCTCGCGGTCCTGCGGCATGTCGCAAACGTGCCACGAGCAGATGTCAACCTATGGCTTGAGCAATGAAAGAGGCCGCCTGCTGAGGCAGCCTCCAATCCAAACTGTTAATGGGCACGCCTCAATAACTACTTCTTGCCGTGGTCCGCCATATGAATCTTGGCAGCTTCGTCGGAGTGATGCCTAGCGTGAAGCGCGTGTCCCCTTGCGGTGTGTGCATGATGGGCCGCTTTTTCGTGGTGTCCGGCCTCATGATGCTTAGCGGCTTCGCCGTGGTGACGAGCGGCATGTGTATGATGCTCTGCCGACTGCTTATGGTGCTCGGCTGCTTTCTTGGACATAACGGTGTTTCCTCTGTTTGGTGTCCCGTACTGCTCCGACGGGTAACAGCAGAACGCCGGCATGAGAGAAATCGTTCCTTTATGACAAGCACTTTCCCACTAAGACGGAGCGAACTCGTCACTTTCGGCATGGAGAGGGTACCCCGAGAGAGCGTCGTTCTACAGACGCACAGCCCTCAACATGGTACGCTTCGCAGAAATGAGCCTGAAGGGGAGAGTGACATGTCAGACCCAAAAATGACAATGGAAGTGCCCCCACAAGTGCGCGACTTCGCAGTAAAGAGCGTCGACCAAGCTGAAAGAGCAATTTCGTCATTTATGGAATCGGCAAGCAAATCTGTTGCTATGGTCCCGAGTCCGATGAATGATGCAGCACAACAAGCACTTGCAATCACCGAGAAGAACCTGAAGGCAGCCTTTGAACATGCGCGTAAATTAATGAATGCCAAGGACATAAACGAAGTGATGCAACTGCAAACCGAATTTCTGAGAAATCAGTTTGGTATAGCAACAGAACAATCCAAGCAGATGAGCGGCAGAATTGCTTCCCCCGGGGGAGATGTTGCGAAAGAAGAGCCTGACTCGATTTAACAACTCACGCCGCCGCAGTTTATGGCGACGGTCATCGAGGCCATCGCTCTCGCCTAATGTCTGCTTTGGTCAATCGCGGAACTTTCACCGCGCGCCGCCTACTTCCGGTCTACCCTCAAGAACGGACCTCAGCCAAACGCGCCGGCGAGTCCGTTTCGTGCCAAAACCGGAAGTGGATCGAGCTCTCAAATCGGTTTACCTGCCGCTAAAGCGCTTTCCGAAAGGTGACAACCTGAACCTGTTGGTTGACCGCCGCTGTCGGATGATCGGCATCTTGCAATTCTGATCGTCCCCGTCTCGGTAGGTCCGCAAGTGGCTTGCAAAGTCGCCGTCGGACACGTGCGGCCGAATGTCGGATCGGGCGTCGTTCAGCCGGCCGTGTTCGCCCAGGCCGCCCGCTCGGAGTCGACCATGAAATCGCGCGTGATCGGCACCGCATCGCGTTTGGTCGACAACAGCATTTGAAACACCATGTGAGAGCCATGCAGGAATTCGAGTTCGACGGCGGCGAGATAGAATTCCCACATCCGGCAGAACCGTTCGTCGTAGATCGCAGCCGCCCGGGCTCTGTTTTTGGCGAAGCGCTCGCGCCAGTGTTTCACCGTATAGCGATAATGCAGCCGCAGCACTTCCATGTCGTCGCACCACAGGCCGCAGCGCTCCGTGGCAGCGAAGGTCTCGGATAGCGCCGGCACATAGGCCCCAGGAAAAATGTATTTGCGGATGAAGGGGCCGGTGGTGCCGGGCTGCGACATCCGGCCGATGCAATGGATGAAGGCATAGCCGTCAGGCGTCAGGAGCTCGCGGATCTTGAGGAAATATTCGTCAAAGTGTCCGATGCCGACATGCTCCATCATGCCGACCGAAACCACCCGGTCAAACTGGCCGGTGAGTTGGCGATAGTCCAACTCGCGAAACGCGACGTGATCGGAAACGCCGGCGGTCTCGGCATGAACCCGTGCTGCCTTGATCTGCTCGGGCGAAACATTGACTGCGGTGACATGGGCTCCGGTTTCGCGCGCCAGATGAATGGCGAAGCCGCCCCAGCCGGAGCCGATCTCGGCGACAGACATCCCCGGTTCTAATTGCAGCTTGCTGGTGGCGTGGATCAGCTTGTTGCGCTGCGCCTGTTCGAGCGTTTCATGCTCGGGGTCTCGAAAATAAGCGCAGGAATATTGCATCTGATCATCGAGGAACAGGCGGTAAAGTTCGGTCGAGATGTCGTAGTGGTGGCGAGCATGAGCGGCGGCAAGCCCGATCGGATTGGCCTGATGCCAGCGGCGCAGGCCGCGCCACACCCGCCGCATCAGCTTCTGTGAGCCGTACGAATAAAGCCCGGCGCGGTTGACCGAGAACAGCAGCAGAAAATCATGGATTGCGGCACCGTCCTCCAGCGTCAGCCTGCCGTCCATATAGGCTTCGGCGGCGTAGAGCTCCGGATTGATGAACAGCTTGGTGTAGAGCTTGCGATCGTGCAGGTGGATGGCGACGTCGGGCCCGGGCAGGCGTTCGCCGAAGACATGGACCTTGCCGTCGGCGTCGCGGACTCGCAGCGTGCCCTGGCGGATGAAGCGTCGAAGCAGATTGGACAACAAACGCACGTGGCAGTCCTCCGTGGTCGCCGCAAGTCTCTGTAGCGATGTACCCGAAAGAGGTCACGCGGCGCCGTACGAAGCAGCGCTGAACGATCTCACGGAATCGAACTTCGCTCCATCTAGGTCCGTTAATGGGATGGACCGGCTGCTGCTCCCGCGCGGATAGTCTGCAAAGACCCATCGCAGCAAGGCTGTGGCTTAAAACCGCTCGTGCAGTACAGGCAGTCCTATCCTTCTCGCCTTGCCATATTCTTGAGTGTGGCAATTTGTCGGAGGAAGTCTTTTTTTGGCTGAGCGGGGCTTCCAAGCACTTTAGCGCCTGGAGCCATATCCGAAATGACGCCCGCCTGCGCTCCGATCTCCGCGCCATGACCGATCCGAAGATGCCCGGCCATAGCCGCCTGCCCCCCGACGCGGACGAAATCCTCAAGCACGGTTGAACCCGAAATACCGACCTGTGCGACGATGACACAACACCGGCCGAGGATAACATTGTGGCCGATCTGCACGAGGTTATCGAGACGGGAGCCAGCGCCGATCACCGTGTCTCGGGATGATCCTCGATCAATCGTCGTATTAGCGCCAACTTCGACATCGTCTTCAAGAATGACTCGCCCAAGCTGGGGGACAGAGACAAATCCATCTTTGATGGAGGCGAATCCAAACCCTTCCTGTCCGATCCGGGCGCCAGGATAGACGTAGACGCGTGCTCCCAAAATCGCGTAGCTCAAGCTCGCATGTGCGCCAATCCGGCAATCTCGACCGACAATCACGCCGGTTCCTATAATCGCGCAAGGTCCGATGCGACAACCAGGACCGATCTCTGCTCCTGTCTCAATCACAGACAGCGGCCCGACCTCCGCCGACGGATCGACGAGCGCCCCCTCCGCCACAATTGCGGACGGGTGAATACCTGGAGAACACGGTGGCACCGGATAGAACAGTGCAGCAACGCGTGCCCAAGCAGCGTATGGTTCGGTCGTTAGGATCGCCACCGTTGCCGTTGGCACTCGCGCCGCCATATCAGGATGCACGATCACAGCACCGGCCAACGTCTGATCCAGTGCAGAAGTGTAACGTTTGTTGTCCAGGAAACTTACTTCATTCGGGCCAGCCGTTTGCAGAGGGGCCACACCTTCGAGGAGCAGTTCGAGTTCACGCGCAATCCCGCGTGCCGTGCTCGCAACAACTGCAAGCGGATAAGGTCCACTTCGGCGAAAGAACCTTGCGTTGCCCGAAGTTGCTTCGACCATTTCCCGTTCCCCGCCGGGGCGAACTTCAACTAGCGTTTCCTTTGACGGTGTTGATGTCAAGGCCAAGGTCTCTTTTGGGTCGCTTTTCGTGCGCGCACGTTTTCACGCAGCCAGGGTCATTCGCGTCGTTTTGACCCTCCGCCGACTACTTCCGGTCTTCTCCGGCAAGCAGACATGCTCGGGGCCTGTCAGCATGTCTCAATGGTGCCAATGCACAAAGTCGCTGCGCTCCAGCCCGCTGCGCGGGAGCAAGAGCCGAGAGGCCGGTAGGGAGCTGAGAGGATAGTGATAGCAGTGGAGAGCTCCCGTCCTGAGAATCGAGGTGTCGTCAACCTCACTCAGGAAGGAGCTCCCCATGAGCGAGACTAACACTGTCAGTCCGCTGCGTCAGCATATGATCGAAGACATGGTTGCGCGCAAGCTCAACCCACACACGCAGCGCAGCCACATTCAAAGCTGCAAGCGGTTCGCCGCCTGGCTCAAGCGCTCGCCGGATACGGCAACGCCCGACGAGGTACGCCGATTTCAGCTGCACCTCATCGAGAGCGGTACCAGCATCTGCAATCGCAATCGGATCATGACCGGGGTCCGGTTCTTGTTCCGCGTCACGCTACGTCGCCACGATCTGGCAGCCGAGGTTTGGCACCTCAAGGAACCGCAAAAGCTGCCGCCGGTGCTGAGCCCGGAGGAGGTCAAGCGTGTTCTGACCATGGCGACGAGCCTGAAGGCGCGAACGATGCTAAGCCTGGCCTATGGTTGCGGACTGCGGGCTGGCGAGGTGGTGCGGCTGCGAGCGGGCGACATCGACAGTGAGCAGAAGATCATCCGCATCGTGCAGTCAAAGGGCCGCAAGGACCGGCACGTGATGCTGCCGGCGGAGGTCCTCAAGCTGTTGCGGCAATGGTGGAAGGCGCGGCCGACCGCGTATGATGACGGCGGCGTCGCGCCAGAACACTGCTGGCTGTTTCCAGGTCGCAGTAATCATCACCCTCTGACCACGCGTCAGTTCAGCCGGCTGTTCAAGGAGGCCGCGAGAGCCGCGGGGCTGCGCAAGACAGTCTCCTTGCATTCGCTTCGCCACAGCTTCGCGACCCATCTGCTCGAACGCGGCAGGGACATTCGCGTCATTCAGGCGTTGCTCGGACACGAGAAGCTCGAGACGACGGCCCGCTACAGTCGCGTAGCGATCGGAATGATTGCCAAGATCGAGAGCCCACTCGATGGCTTGAGCGCGCCGCGCCGCAGGCGTACGAGGCAGGATAGTAAGGAGCCGCTGCCACCGGCGCCGTAGCGCCGCCGGCCATGGCTCGACCAGCTCTGGAGGTCGCGGACATTCTCCGCGATCACGGTCCTGCCTGGCGCGAGGCCAACCGCGGGCATGTGAGCCTCGAGCAATTGAAGGTGATGAGTGCGATCGAGCGCTGTCGCACGGCGGCGCTCGGCGGGCATGTCGCGCGCTGCGAGAACGCGGCGTGCGGCCATACCGAGATCTCCTACAATTCCTGTCGCAACCGGCATTGCCCGAAGTGCCAGGGTGCGGCGTCACGCCGATGGCTGGCCGACCGTGAAGCGGAGCTGTTGCCGGTGCCGTACTTTCACGTCGTGTACACGCTGCCAAGCGAGTTGCGCGATATCGCCTACCAGAACAAGCGCGTGATCTACGACCTGCTGATGAAGGCGGCGGCCGAGACGACGCTCGCCATCGCCGCCGATCCCAAGCGCCTCGGCGCACGGATCGGTATCACGGCCGTGCTGCACACCTGGGGCTCGGCGCTCACCCATCATCCGCACGTGCACATGATCGTGCCGGGTGGAGGGCTCTCGTTCGACGGCACGCGATGGGTCGCTTCGCGCTCCAATTTCCTCGTCCACGTCAACCTGCTGGCGCGCCTGTTCTGCGGCAAGATGCTGGCGATGCTCATGGAGGCGTACGACGCCAACCAGCTGACGTTCTTCAACACCCTTGCCGGACTTGCCGACAAGAGAACATTCAAGCGTTTCATCGCCCCGCTGCGGCGCATCAAGTGGGTGGTCTATTGCAAGGCGCCGTTCGCCGGACCCGAGCAGGTGCTGCGCTATCTCTCCCGCTACACCCATCGCGTCGCCATCTCGAACCGCCGCCTCGTTGCAGCCGACGACGGTGCGATTGCGTTCCGCTGGAAGGACTATCGCGTCAGTGGCCCGGACCGTTGGAAGACGATGCGGCTTCACCCGCACGAGTTCATCAGGCGTTTCCTGATCCACGTGCTGCCCAAGGGCTTCCACCGCATCCGCCACTACGGGCTCTTTGCCAACGCCAATCGCGCCGAGAACATCGCGACAGCCCGCGCACTCCTCAACGTCGTCCCGCCTGCCGCCGCCCCGCAAGAGCAGCCGAATATCGCCACCGACACGCCACGTGTGTTGCCTTGCCCTTGCCCGCGCTGTGGCGGCCGCATGATCGTGATCGAGACCTTCGCGCCCGGCTGCGAGCCGAGGTGGCGCCCGATGCCGAGCAGGATCGACACATCATGAGCCAGACCTCCCGTGAGCGTCGCAACTTCCCCGTGCCGATGCGCTGGCCTCACGCCGACAGCGATCCCTCTCGACCCGGTCACTGTGCTCGACGCACCGCGCGCTCGTTGATCCGTTCCGAGAGCTTGCCGAGATGCCCGTTACACGCTTCCAATCTCGCCAGCGTGCAGATCCGCCGGCCGCATCCCGTCGGCGTCACATCCACACTCGAGCTCGGCGCCGCCATCAAATCCCCATAGCGCCCGCTGCCCCGCCGGTGCCCAACCTCCCGCGACTTCGTGCCTTGGCGCTTTTTGGACGCCGGCCGCCACAGCGCGTGGAAGGGTTCGTCATGCCGGCGTCCAAAAACCTGCACAAACAGAGACTCATGCACCGCAGCAAAGCGGCCTCTTCATTCGATCACTTCGTCGGCGCGGCCGAGCAGCGGCAGCGGAATCGTCAGGCCGAGCGTATTAGCGGTCTTGAGATTGATAATCAGCTCGACCTTTGTGGACTGCTGCACTGGCAGATCGGCCGGCTTCTCACCCTTGAGAATCCGACCCGTGTAGATGCCGACAAGGCGATACGCATCGACAAGGTTGGCGCCGTAACTCATCAAGCCGCCGGCCGCAGCATACTCGCGAAATGGATAGCTCGCGGGAATTGCATGCCGTGCCGCCAGCACGACGAGTTGTTCGCGGTGGCCGGTGAAGAATGGATCGGGGGGGACGAAGAGTGCACCGGCATGCCCTTGGACTGCCGCGAAGGCCGGTTCTAATTCGGCTTCGGTGGCGGCCGTTACAGCCTGGAGCTGTCGCCCCAGTGCGCTGGCGATTTCCTGCATTTCTCTCGTTCTGCCTACGGTATTTGAATTGTTCGGGTTGACGAGAAAAGCGACCGTCGCCGCTGTGGGGACTAGCTCGCAAAGCAGCTCCAGTTGTTTCGACAGTAGCGTGAAAGACAAGATGCTCACGCCGGTAACATTGCCGCCTGGCCGGTTGAGACCGGCGACGAGGCCGAGCTTCACGGGATCGCTGCCGCTGAAGAAGACTATCGGAATTGTCGCAGTCGCCGCCTTAGCTGCGAGTGCCGAGGGGTCGGCGGTCGCGGCGATCACAACCACCTGTCGATTGATCAAATCAGCCACCAGCGCCGGCAATCGTTCGTATTGCCCCGCAGCCCAGCGATATTCGATAGCCACGTTCTGGCCTTCGACATAGCCGGCTTCTTTCAAGCCCTGACGGAACGCGGCCTGGTAAGGCGCAAACCCGTCAGGGGACGCGCCGTGGAGGAACCCAATCACCGGCATCGCTGGCTGCTGCGCGCGCGCCGCGAGCGGCCACACCGCCGCGCCGCCAAGAGCCGCGATGACCGCCCGCCGTCTCATCAGTCATCCCTCGGACAAGGGCCGTACCTTAGCACATCGTCAGCCTAGAATTGTGCGGCGCATAACGTGCATCGGTACGATGTCCGGTAATGGGATGGTCCGGCCGTGCTCCCGCCCCACCAGCAAGCGATGCTTGCGCGGGGCACCAAAGACAAGGAGCACGCCATGTCCCAGACAGTCAACGCTGCAATCTCCGTGGTTGGCATCGATATCGGCAAGAATTCTTTCCACATTGTAGGCCACGATGAGCGCGGTGCGATTGTGCTGCGGCAGAAGTGGTCACGTGGCCAGGTGGAAGCGCGCTTTGCCAACCTGCCGCCATGCCTGGTCGGCATCGAAGCCTGCGTCGGCGCGCATCATCTCAGCCGCAAGCTTAATAGCCTTGGCCACGATGCCCGGCTGATGCCAGCGAAGTATGTTCGTCCCTATTCCAAGGGACAGAAGAATGACTTTCGCGATGCCAAGGCAATTGCCGAGGCGGTGCAGCGGCCGACGATGAAGTTCGTGGCAACGAAGACCGCCGATCAGTTGGACCTGCAGGGGTTGCACCGCGTACGGGAGCGGTTGGTCAGCCAGCGCACCGGCATCATCAATCAAATCCGTGCCTTCCTGTTGGAGCGCGGCGTTGCGGTGCGCCAGGGGTTACGGTTTTTACGTGCCGAGCTGCCGCGCATCCTGGCCACGCCACCAGATGTCCTGTCGCCACGCATAGTGCACATCATTGAAGATCTGGCCGGCGACTGGCGCCGGCTCGACGAGCGCGTCGAGAGTTTGTCGAACGAGATCGTAGCCATCGCGCGCCAGGACGCGAGCTGCGAACGGCTGATCAGCGTGCCCGGTATCGGACCCATCATTTCCAGCGCGATGGTAGCGGCGATTGGCGCTGGTGATGTGTTCACCAAAGGTCGTGACTTCGCCGCCTGGCTAGGCCTTGTTCCTAAGCAAATCTCGACCGGGGACCGCACCATCCTCGGCAAGATATCCAAGCGGGGTAACCGCTATCTGCGGGTCCTGTTCGTGCAGGCGGCCTGGGTGGTGCTGATCAAGCCGCAAAGCTGGGAGCGTCATGGGCTCAAATCCTGGATTGAAGCCGCCAAAAAGCGGCTGCACCGCGATGTGCTCGCGATCGCGCTCGCCAATAAACTGGCCCGGATCGCCTGGAGCGTTCTTGCGCATGGGCGCTCCTTCGAAGCGAGCAAACTCGCCGCGACGACCGTCACTCAACTCGCCTAATTGCCGGGCGCATTGAAAGGACAAGCGATGACGTAGTCCTAGATCCTTTACCCGTTACCCGCCGAGGTCTGCGAGAGGATGAGAAGAGATGGAGGATCGGTCTTCCCGGCGCATGCGAACACTGGTGACCCAACTGGCCCATTTGAGGTCTGTCCGATAATGAGACCGCACGCGCGCTGATATCCATGATGGTCCGGAGCAAAACAGCTCCAATCAGAGACCGGATACATTGATGCAAGACCGCTGACGCCAGCTTGACGAAACCTCTTGCAACGCACGGCCGGACCTCAAAAGGCGAAATACTCGCTGCGAGCAGATGTTTTCCGCTGTTCACCCAACAACGGACATCGCTCAATAGGGTCGGCATGTCCGTTCGGTGCCAATAGGCGACATTGCGCGCTTGCTCGAAATGAAGGAGGTGGCAAATGACTCAGTGTGTTCTCAGTGGGCGGTTGCGACTGTTGGGCGTTGGAATTGATCGTCATTGGCGCGTATTGCAGGTCCATCAGGATGACATCTGCGCCATGTCTCGGTAAAACGCTAGCGGACCGATTACCACCGCTCGTAAGGATAACGGTAATGTTCAGAAATCGGGCTATTCTTCGTTGGATACTGGCATGCTCACTGTTGATAACAATTCTTACCGTCGCACCCGCTTGCGCTCAGCAGAGCTTCGACAACGTGGCTGGTTCATGGTCAGGTAGCGGTTCGATGAAACCCTCGGACGGACCACGCGAGCATGTCCGGTGCAAAGTCGACTACGTCCCCAAGAACGCGGGTCAGTCCGTGAAAATGAATGTGCGCTGCGCCAGCGATGCTTACAAAATGGATCTGAGTGCCAACATCGATGAAAACGGTACCACCCTTTCGGGTAACTGGTTTGAAAGTACTTATCGCCAAGGAGGCTCCGTCTCGGGGCAAAACGTTAACGGCCTCATCGAAGCGAAAGTCGAAGGCCAGACGATCACCGCCTTGCTGACCGTTCGGACAAAAGGCAACCGACAATCATTCGTCATGGAATCACCGGGAGCATGGATTTCCCAGGTTTCAATTGAACTCGTTCGAGACTCCCGGTGAACGTGCCGCGCGCGATGGTTGGCGAGCGCAAAATAGACCATGGTGACCGCATGGCGGGTTTCTCTGGCATTGTCGGTTTTGGGATTTTGTTTTTTGGCCGAGTTACCAGAGAAGAAGGAATGATGTTGGAAACGGAGCCGTTGCCGCGAATATATAACGCAAATTTCCCGCGTTATCCCGTGGATCTTCTGACGAGCGGTGTTCAAGACCGGAAGCACCACGGCAGACGCGTCGAAGGCGATAGTTACTTCCGGTTCCGTTGCATTTCCGCAACATCCTCCAGAAAAAACACTCGTGGACGGTATGATTGAGGCCACGTTAATTGCTTCGCTTCAACTCTCGTTTTAACCACGACAGTCAAAGACAGTTGGAGATTGAGATGTTGAAGCTGCTGATCGCCGGAACTGCCTCATTTGCTCTGGTGGGCGCCGCCGCTGCCGCGGACCTTCCTCACCCGCAGCCGGTTGTTTCTCAGGCGCCGGTTGGCAAGGCCCCGATCGGCAAATATCCGGTTGGCAAATATCCAGTTGGCAAGGCCCCGGCCCCGATCGTAACCAAGGGCTAGCCTGCTCGAAGGTTGCTGCGCGGACCGCATCGTCTCCGTCGCCCTGACCGCAAAACTTGCCTTACCCGGCTCGCATCATGTGCGTTGCTTCGGCAGAGTGACATTTGCTACGCCTGCGTTGGCAAGTAGCGTCTGGACATGGGCGTATGACAGCCAGCTCGTGTTACCGAACATGATGGTAGAAGATGCGGATCTTCCCGCCTGGTAGCATCGGCATTCCGTCAAAAAGTTCAGACGCAATGCGCTCGATCCTGTCCCGCAGGTGCAAAAATTGGGCTTTTCTTTCAGCAGGCAGCATGCCTCTGGTGCCGGCAAGATAATTCATCGCCCCGCTGCTGACTATGGTCCGGCCCCGCGTGAGCGGCATCGTTGCCCTCAACTCCCGGTTACCAAATTGTGTCAATTCGCCGGTTGTATCGAGAGGTGTGGGCGGGCTGTGGATGCGCTCCAGCGGCAGCCGGTACTTCGCCAGCCCGCGACACGTCGCGGGAACTCGCGTCAGCGACACCGCGCGTCCGCAGGTTAGTTGGCCTTGACGACCGCCCCGACCTCACGCGCAATTTCGGCCTGAACGCGAGTACTTTTGTCGAGATTGATATGGGAAACAGTCGAGTCTTCCTTCACATCGATATTAGATAACCTGCCTCGGAAACCAGTTCCGGCCGTGATCGGAGCCCCCCAACCAGTAGATTGGTAATAGTTGATCGCCCGCATGACGTTGCTTGGAATGGGATTCTGCCTGTATGGAGCGAGCGTGACCAATAACGCAACGGGCACATTTTTCGCCTCAAGTACTCGAGCCATATCAATGACGTTGTTGGCTCCCTGCGAGTGGCCCACCAGTACAAGCGCGTCGGTCTTGCCCTCGGCGCGCTCGCGCAGGATATCGTCTGCGGCTTTTCTCCAATACAGATGACCAGCTACCTCCGCCCGGATGCCCTTGGCTTTGAGCGCGTCGGCGATCTCGTCCAGACCAGTGGAGAATACGCCGAACCAACCCCGCAATAAAATGACACGCGCGTCAGCACGGGCGGGACTGCAATAGAGGAGGGCGATGACTGCGACCACTCCTACCCACAAGCTGCCGACATAATTACGGTCGTTCTGCACAGGCCTCCTCCCCAGCGCCATCACCAAGGGATCATCGACTTTATTGCTCGAAATCCAGTTACCTGCAATCCTAAAGCTCTTATGATGAGCTTTGCATTACTCGCTCTCATTGCCTGCGTCGGGATTTCGTGCATCCCACTTTATCTCTTGGGCCGTGGAGTATATGCCCGAGCGCGAGAGTACTTCGTTGCATCCGAGCACACGCCCCCCGGCGTCGTACGGAATAGTTGCATCGCCTATTCTCTACAGATTGCGACCTTCGGCCAGTTATTTAGCTGGGGTGCCAAGGGCGAATTCTGGCGAGCCATGATCTTCTCGGCGATGTTCGGAGCGGGTCTGTATTTGATCCACAGGCTGCGACTGCCAATGCGCGCCTTTATGAGCCAGGCACTCGAACGCGATCGGTCAGTCACCGTCCCAGGCTTCATCGCACGGCAACACGGCAACGATGCACGCGTGCAGTTGATCGCGGCGACGCTGAGTGTTTGCGCTTTTGCGGGCTTGATCGCCAGCGCAGCGATCGGCGCCGCGTCATTGGTAGAGCCGATCCTGCCGGGCGGCCTAAACACCACGTTCCCGATTGCATGCGGTCTTTTAGGCTTGATGCTGCTGTACACAATACCGGCCGGGAATTCCGGGGCCATGCGTTCGGCGCAGGCGCAACTTGGAATTCTGTATTTTGGATTGATCGGATCGACCCTCATTGTTTTGTACATGCTGATTTCGTCGGCTGGACAAATGCCGCCGCAGGGCACGTTCGCAGTGACCGTCCTTGCGGCGTGCTGCGCAATCGTGCTGATCTATCGACGATCGCGATACATCGACACTAGTCCGTTCCGAAGTCTGGTCTCCGGCGAAGCCACTGATATCGAACCACTCGGCGCCCGCCTATTCCGCAGGTTTTCGAGGATCGTCAATGAACTCATAGCGGTCCTGGCCGCGACCACGCTCGTTATCGCTCTAATTGGTCTGTATGCCCAAGGCGTTACAGCCGTGATCACCGAGAGCGTCTCCGCCTTGCGGGCTGAGACGCAAACATCGATTTCGGGCCTATTAGCTCTGGTCCTACTGCCGATCTTCTATCCGATTGTCGACACGACGAACTGGCTCAGAATAACAGCGCTGGAGATTGATCCGCATTCGGGTCGCGTAGACACCGGCCGAACCCCGGAGACATTTGCACGAGTACTAGCGATGTACGCTAGCGCCAGCGCCCTATTGTGGCTGCTCATATGCATGTTCGGAACGATCGCAGTACTCGCGACCAACACGCCGGGCGGCGCCGACGTCCTGCGATCTTTCATTGTGCGGCTTGCTTCGCAGCAGAACGACCTAGCGGATGTGGCCTCATGGCTCTTGCTCGTAAGCGTGATTGCGATGGCTGTGTTGACGAGCAGTGCGATGTTTTCCGCAATTTTAGCAACTATTCGGTACGACATTATCCCAGCTGTCTGGTCAAGCTTGGCGCCGGAACGGGCGCAGCCGTCCAACGAGGCTCTCGCGAGGAGGCGCGCCATAATTGCAGGCAGCAGTCTCTGCGTGGTCATGCTGATCGCTTTGTTCGTGCTAAATGACAATCCGGCCCTGAGCTTCACCAGCGGTCGGTTTCTTAACCTGCAGCTCGCGTGTCTTTGTGCACAGCTAGCATTCGGTCCGCTCGTACTAGGTCCCCTAATAAGCGGAAATTCCGCCGCTATCAGCCCAGCTTGGGCAATCGCAGTGATCGGTGCAGGCGTTGCTGCGGGGCAGGGCGTGATCATCGTCAGCTTGCAACCCGAACACACAGCGTGGCTGTGGTCCGCAATTCCGGCTTGCCTTGGATCGGGCTTATCGCTTTACGCGGTGGCGCGGCTCTGGACGAGCAAGACGGCATCAGGAGCATAGACCGAGTCACGTCCGAGCCGACCGCGCAGCCGCCGACGCGATGGTCCTCGCTTTGCAGTCGCGCCGGTCACGGCAAACAGACTAATCTCTGTTATCGCCTACCGGAGAACGTGCGGCTTCCGCTCCGGGTCAAACTCGGCCCTCGGACCGCAACAGAGCTAGGTCCGTTCACCCCCTCATAGCGGACTTGCGGTAAAAGCACCGGCATGACCGTTTCGTGCCAAAAGGAGACGTTCCGAGTTCTCGTATCGAGGCACCGGAACCGGGCGCTGCGCCGAAGCTGGCGCCTTCTGCCGCTGAGGAAAGTCCCTGAACGTCGCCAGGAATTGGCCCACATAATCCTGTACAGGCACCAAGCACCAACAGAAAAGCGTGATCGGCGCAGCAGTCGTGATACGCTGCGTTAAATCCTTGATCTGCATCAATACGTCCAACGACATTCGCTAATTGATTAAACTGCTAAGACCTAATTGGAGCGGCGATATGCGGAAACATCTCCTAGTTGCTGTAGTGTGTTTAATATCGAGTATTGCGTCCGCGCAGGAATGGAGGCCGGTCCTTGAGAAATGGCGAGCCTGTGCAGATGCGGCAGCGGTACGGTACGCAAAAAGTACAGAAAGTGCTCCGGTGGTTGCACGGTTAGCAATCTCATCTTGCGTAGCCGAGAGAAAAGCAACTTTGGAAGCTATCAAACAGGTTGAAAGCGCCAGTTTTACAGAGGATTACATTGATACGTTGGAGCGTAGGTACATAGATGTTCTTGCTGTCAGGGTCATAGAAATGCGATTACGTTGAGCGTTTCAATCTCACATCACTATCCCCATCGGCCCCGCCTGATGACGCGCTGCGACCTGACACGTTTTCCCACCCACCCCGATAGTAGGCGGTGTTGAGACGTCGCTTTGGTGCTCATGACTTGCTGCGCGATAGCACGCCGCCAATAGCGGACATCTGCGATAGCTCACACTAGTTAGCGCTGGCACCAGCCGCTTCGATTTTCCGCATTACGTCGTCGAGATTGAAACTTGCTGGCTTCTGCCGCGGTGGGAACTCCTTGAAACTTTCAAGCCATCCCGCAGCGAGCGCCTGCAAGGGCACTTGAACGAAGGCGCGATCTGCCAGCCATTTGTTGTATAGAATCAATTCGTCGCCACGCTCGAACGGATCGGATCGCAAGTTGAAAAGTTTTGGCAAGCGCAAGTCATTAAATTGGCCTTGCCATACACCGATGCCCTTGTGGTCCTGTTCCAAGAAGATGGCTTTCCAATCGTTGTAGCGTATCGCGACCAGTTGGCCGTCGTCATTCCAATAGACGAACTCCTTGCGCGGTGACTCCTTCACGTCTCCCTTGAAGAAAGGCATGAGGTTATAGCCGTCAAGATGGACTTTGAATGTCTTGTTGCCGATCTGAGTGCCACGGAGAAGCTTGGCAACAATATCAGGGTCTCCCCCGGCGGCCGCGAAGGTCGGGATGAAGTCGTAATGCGAGAACATCTCGTTATAGACGGTGCCGGGCTTGATGGTGCCAGACCAACGCATGACCGTTGGTGCGCGAAATCCGCCTTCCCAGTTCGTTGCTTTCTCCCCGCGGAACGGTGTGGTGCCACCGTCCGGCCACGACATCACCTCCGCGCCATTGTCGGTCGTGAACACCACAATGGTGTTGTCCGCAACGCCGAGATCATCGAGTTTCTTGAGCAACTGGCCGACATAGCCATCCAACTCCGCCATTCCGTCGGGATAAATCCCGAGGCCGGTCTTGCCCTGTGACGCTGGCTTGAGGTGTGTCCACACGTGCATGCGGGTGGGATTGAAGTAAAGGAACCACGGCTTATTGGCCCTTTGTTGCCGGTCGATGAAGTCGAGCGCGGCACCGAGAAACTCTTCGTCCACAGTCTCCATGCGTTTGGTGGTCAATGGTCCGGTATTTTCGATCTTCCCGTCCGCTGAGGATTTGATCACGCCGCGCGGTCCGAAGCGCTGGCGAAATTGCGGATTTTTTGGGTAGTCCGGATTTTCCGGTTCTTCCTCGGCATTGAGATGGTAGAGGTTGCCAAAGAACTCATCAAAGCCGTGCGCTGTGGGTAGAAACTCGTCTTTGTCGCCGAGGTGGTTCTTGCCGAACTGGCCTGTGGCGTAGCCAAGAGGCTTGAGTATTTCTGCGACACTCGGGTCTTCCGCCCGCAAACCGATGTCCGCTCCGGGCAGGCCAACCTTTGTCAGGCCCGTACGGATAGGTGATTGTCCCGTGACAAAAGCGGCTCGTCCGGCGGTGCAACTTTGTTCGGCGTACCAATCGGTGAACAGCGCTCCTTCTCTAGCGATGCGGTCGATATTGGGAGTGCGATAGCCCATGACGCCAAGATTGTAGGCGCTCACATTGAACCACCCAATGTCGTCGGCCATGATTAGAAGGATATTTGGTTTGCGTGCGGATGATGCTGGCGTGGGCCGCTGTTGAGCCTCCGTCGGCTGAGTGACGCCCAAAACTATTGCCGACGCGACTGTCAGGGCGATCGCCCAGAATTTAACGCTGCGGCGATTTAAGGACTGCTCACGTACGCTTTCCATAGAACCCCTCCTTAAGCTGGCCGGGCCGCTGCTTCGCACCCGCGTTTGGCGCTTGCTTGATTATTTGTAGGCCGCGAGTGCGACTGAAATCCAAACTCGTCCCGGAACTTCACAGCTGCGTGAAGTCCGTTGTGGGTCAAACTGAGAAGTCTGGGTGGGCCACCGGGAAGTCGGCTTTACCTTCAAGAACGGACATCGTCAGACCGGTCCCGTTGGTCCGTTTCGTGCCAGTAACGGACTTTCACTGCCCAAGCTTTTCAATCACCTTACGGCAAAGCGACGATGCCGGTCGCCAGATCAAGGTTCGCCGTTTTGGCCATTCTCAAGTTTGATGACAAGTTCGAACGCGGTCGGTCGCTCAACCGGTATTTCGGCAACCGCCGTGCCGCGCAAATCTTGATCATTTGCCGGGCTAACTTGCGTCCGACAGATGCCGACAATGCGCGTACCATATGCTGCTAGTCCTCCAGCCTCGGCCATTTCCGGGTCAGAACCGGGCGCGCGCGAGGGCGATCGGTCGTCTGCTTTTTATCAAACTGCGAATAAACTCTAACTGAGCATTTTCTCGCCCGAAGTGGCGCAGGACTACAAGCTCGCCGTTATGACGTGACCGGATTCTCGGCACGCATCTCCGCAAAGGTCTCCTTCGCGACCAGCAGCGCCTCGCGCACAAGAGGCGCGCCGACATAGCCGAGCAGGTGCAGAATCGCCTCGACGAGCTCGTCCTCGGTCCAGCCGTGGTTACACGCAAAGCGGATATGCAGTTTCAGCTCCGGGATCCGCCCTGTTGCGGTGTCGGAGACGACGCAGATCAACGTCCTGGTCTTGAGGTCGAGCCCGGGCCTCGTCCACAGCGTGCCGAACACCATCTCCTGCGTCAGCGCCGCAAATTTCTCCATGATCGGATCGGTGTAGAGCTGCTGATCTAGCTTGTCGGCGTAGGCCGCGCCCATGAGATTGCGGCGCATCGCGCGGCCTTTGGCGCGCAAGGGGCTGTCGGTCATTGTGGCGTTCCTCCTGAGTGAGTTTCCAAATTTCCGTTGGGATCTCGAACGGCGCGTCACGCCGGTTGAGATCGCAGCCGATCGTAACCGATCAATTGTCGCGGTCGAAACACAAAAGCGCCGATCGCGACCGTCGCGGCGACCATGATGCTCTCGTGCAAGGCAATCCTAAGCGGCATTGCAAACTAGATGATCGCGGTTGAAACACATCAGCCCTGACGCTGAATGGCAATGATTGCGCGCCGATGGGTGCCATCGCCAACCTTCTTGTCCTCGTCGTGAGCTTCGACCTTGAATCGCAGCTTGCGCGCATCCACCTCGATCAGCTCGGCGTGCACCGTCACCTTCTTGCCTTTTGGGGTGGCTCCGAAATGGTTGACGTGAACCTCGAAGCCGACGGTGGTGTGCCCTTCTGGCAAATAATCCTGTACGGCCTGGATGCTGGCACGCTCCATCAAGGCTATCATCGATGGCGTGGACAGCACGCCGTCGCCTCCCATGTGCTTGACCACCAGCTTATCGTCGACGATTGTGACAGTCTCGGCTTTTAGCCCTGGTGTCAGGCGATCGGTTGGCATGTATCTCTCTCCCGTATTGAGCAGCTTTGATTCAGCTTCATTCCCTTCAGGCTCGCATGCCCGGCCCGGCCGACGATAATGTGGTCGTGCACGTAAATGTCGAGCGGGGCGGCGATATCGATGATCGCCTCCGTCGATCGAAGAAGCAACTGGGGACGTCAATAGGGGACTGTAAACAGCGATCGTTCGTGTTGCATCACGGCCACTCTCGCGAATTTCCTTTTTTGATCATGCACGCTCACGAGCGCAAGTCTGCTTCTGCACAAACAGCATACATTCCGCAACAGTTGAGTGTGGTCCGAGAAGTGCCAGCAACGGAAGTCGCGTCAATCACTCGATCACCTCATCAGCGCGTGAAAGAAGCATCGGTGGGATAATGAGGCCGATGCTTTTGGCAGTCTTGAGATTAACAATAAACTCGAAGTGAGTGGGCTGTTCGAGGGGTAAGTCCGCTGGCCGTGCGCCGCGAAGGATGCGAGCCACGAGGTCGCCAATTCTTTCGCCGGTCTCGCGCAGGTTCGGCCCGTATGACATCAAGCCGCCATCGCGCACTAAAAAGCTGAATTCGTAGATGGCGGGCAGTCGATTGTTCGCGGCGAATTCCATGACCTGCTTGCGATTGAGCACAGTGAGCGTATCTGAGACCATCAGGATGGCGTCGGGTCGCGAGCGGGTCATTTCAGCAAAAGCATTTCCAAAATCGCTCGGTTCACGTACGCCTAACGTCTGGACGCTCACGTCGAGAACCTTAGCCGCGGCTTCGGCGGCACGGGAGCGCAAAGTCATGCCCAGATCAGCTGCATTGAACAGCATTGCGACCGTCTTTAAGTGCGGGACGGCCTCCTTGAGAATTTCAAGACGCCTGGCGCTGAGTTCAGTCGCTAGTTCGGTAACGCCCGTCAGATTGCCGCCGGGTCGCGCCAGACTTTGGGCCAAGCCGGTCGCAACTGGATCGCCCGCCCCACTGCAAACGATGGGCACGTCCTTTGCTAACGTCTTTGCTGCCAACGAGGCCGGATATCCGAACGTAATGATAACGTCGACTTTGGCTGCTTTCAGCGCTTCGACGTTTTCAGATAAGGAATCACCCCAGCGAGGTTCAAAAAGAAGATTGCGACCCTCGACAAAATCATGGGCCGCCAACACTTCTATGATAGCCTTGCGCCGTTCCTCCCCCTCACCAATTGGCCGGCTTGCAAGCAGTCCAACACGATATGTTCTTGCTTGTTGTGCGCGGGCAGCAAGTGGCCAAGCCGCGCTGGCGCAACAACCGCCGATGAACTCGCGCCGCCTCATGGCTCGCCTCAACTTTGGGCAAACGTTCTCCTCGCCTTAACTAGCATACTATACGCGTCCCGCATGACTTCGGGCATCAATTTTGGCGTGGCGAGCGCGTTCCCCATGTCCGGGTCAAACTGAGAAGAACTCAATGCGAGCAAATGTCTTTCGCGGTAGGGACGCGAGTTACCTCGCGCCAGCCAGGCCGGCCGGTAGAAGCCGCAATCGGGAGCAGGGTGTGGCGGCGGCCGATCGAACGTCGGAGCAGGGGTGGTCGGAAGCCACTGTGCGTCGCCCTGGCAGTCCGCAAGGGCCGTGTCGCCATATAACGTGGAAAATCCGAGCAACGTACCGATCGCAAGACACACAAATTGACGGGGCGCTGTCGACATTGATCAGCTCCACTCTGGGAAATGGTTCGGGAACAAGCCATCACAAACCGGCGCAACCGCCTGAGGGCGTCTCACTACCTAAAAACGCGCATTAGAAATATTCACTCTATAATTGTACGCCTAAACTCGCCGATCGAAGACGGAATGTCCAGCGGAATCTTTTGCAAGCACCATTAGCCAGCGACCTTCGAATGCGCAACCTTTCCCAACTCAACTACTTTGGATAGAATGGGCCCTCCCTATCATGACTTAAATTGGTGGCATCGAGGACGCATATGCTTGTTTTTAGTTTGATCGTCGGGTTACGGCCTGGACGATCGCGCAACCAGCGTAGTTTGCTTCTTTTTCTCGGAGTTTCTCATCCACGGATATAAATCGTGGGCGCCAGTCGTAAGTGAGTTGGGCACCGCCTCCATTATTGCGTGGAATTGGTGTGCTCTTGGAAACGCAATATTGGCAATATTTCTTTTGTCGCGCGCCGCATTGAAGTGGCGAGATCGGCGGAGCGATCAGTAGAGATCCAGCCTCTTAACCCCTTGCTCTCAGGAGACTCAGCATGACCCGCTCATTGCCCAGATGGTTCGGTCATCGCCAGCTTGCCGCCGCGGCTCTAGCCTGCGCCGGGCAGGTCACCTGGGCTGGCGAGATTGGTCCGGTGACGGTGTTCGAGCCTGACTCGGGTGGCCGGCTCGAGCTTAAGATGGAAGCGGCGCCGCGGGACGTCTCGATTGGCGGCTACGCGGTCATCGGCAACAACTCCATCACGGTATGTGACAAGGCGGGCACCCGCTGCGCTGACCCCTACGCGGGGGCGGTGTTGCACCTAGAGCCTAGAAACACTCTGCTTATCACTCTGCATGACGCTCTGACCGCCAGCGGCGGCGCAAGCTCCAGCTGCATGGTGATGGAAGGTACGGACAATAGCCTTCTCAACCTGCACACCCACGGTTTGTTGGTCTCTCCCTATGCGGCCAAGGACGCTGCCGGCCTGCGGTTCGGCGACAACATCTTTCATTGCGCCTCGGCGCAGGGGGCAGGCGGCCCGGGCAGTCCCGTCGTGGGCGACACGATGCGCTACGAGATTACGCTCGCCGATATCGCTCCGCACCAGCAGCATCCCATGGGGATCGACTGGATACATCCGCATGTCCACGGTGCTGCCAAGGCGCAGGTCTCAAGCGGAATGGCGAGCATGATCGTGGTGGGCGATGTCAATGAGCAGCTCTGCATCAAGCCAGTGCCTGACGGCGGACCGACGTCCGCCCAATGCGAGACTGTCCCGGCGGATGCCGTCAAGCATCTTATGCTCAAGGACGCTCAGCTAGTGAAACGCGTGGGACAACCGACCACACCTGACGTCTACTCGAACTACGCCGATCAGAACACTGATTTTTGCGGTGCCAACAAGTTCGGAACAGCCAACATCGGCGAATGCTCGGTCGACCCCTCGACCCTCGGCGACAACAACGTCGCGTCCGGCCGGTGGGTGTTTACGATCAACGGTCTTAAGGCACCGCATTGGGATATCGCACCCGACCGTTACGAAGTTTGGCGCCTACAAAACGGATCGGCAAACGTGACCTACCACCTAAGCCTGCAGGCTCAATCCAGTGGAAGTAACATCGTCACTAAGGCTCCCTTCCAAGTGCTTGATATGGACGGCGCCGGGCTGACGGCCGCCACCGGTGACCTGTTGCCCAAGAGTACCGATATCCTGCTGATGCCGAGCAGCCGCGTTGATCTGCTTGTTCAGTCGCCGAAGGAGAACGCGGCGGACGTGACCTATGCGCTCGTGAACGACGCGTTCCAGACCGGGTTCGCGGCCGGTGACGCCGATATTTGGCCGCACGTAGCGCTGGCAACGATCACCTTCAAGGCGTCCCGCACTGCCGTGGAGGCCAACCGGACGACCGTGGCGACAGCAGCATCGCAGCTTTCCGTTGAGGCAGCCACGATCAACGAAGGCGAGCTCGCTGCCGACCTGCCTAACCAATGTGCCGGGTTCGATGACCCGAGCTTAACGCCGCCGCAGAAGGCTTTCTTCCACGACCATCTGCATGTCACCTCGCCGTCGAAGCGACGCATCTATCTTGGCGTCTACGACCCGACCAATGTCTTCGCGATCGGCAACACACTGGTGGACGGCGGCGGCAACGAGACCGACACTTTCGGACGGCCGATCGGACCGCAGAACCCGGTCAGGTTGACCCCCTTCGACATGAGCAGTCCCCTCTCAAGCCTGTGCGTCCGAAAGGGCGCCGGCGATGAGATTTGGGAGATCGTAAACGTCTCGAATGAAGTCCATAACTTTCACATTCATCAGGTGAAATTCAGCGTGGTGCGCCAAACGGCCGGCCCCAACGCAGGCGAGCCCGTGATGCGGGCACCGTCCGCCATTGATCGCGTCGACCTACCCAGCAAGCTGCTCTTCCGCAGCGGCGCCGCGGACCTCAAGCACGACGTCGTGCTTGTGCCGCGAGGACAGTCCACGCTACCCGCCTCGGGCGAGGCCACTTGCAGCAGCAGTCTGCTGCCCGACGGTGATCACTTCGTAATCAACCGAGACAATCCGTCAAATCCCAATGCATGCGACGGTACGGGCAGACCATACGACCTAAGTGGAATGATCGAGATCCGTCTGAACTTTGACGGGAGCGAAGTGAGCGCCTTCGATGATGGAACTGGCACGAAGCACAACGCGCGATTCGTCTATCACTGCCATATCTTGGAGCATGAGGATAACGGCATGATGGCGGCTATCACAGTGATCGATCCGACGATTTATCACTGACGTGGACGATGTGCAGATGCTTGTCGGATACCCGTTCTGCAATCCGGCTCAAGTTTGCAGGCAGACATTTTCATGATGATCAAGACTTTACGATAGCTTATCGCTCTTATGGCTCACGCATCGGTAATGAAACGCAATCGTGACGGCCGCTATTGGATTTCTAATCAAGGAAACTCTGGAAAGACTTGATCGTGAATCGCTTCGAACTTTTTCGTTATCCCTGGGGGCGTCAGACCGATCTACTGATGATCTTTGGTCTCTTCTATCATCAGTCGATGCAACTGCCTGGCGGGATTGAGCTTGCTCGTTACCCCGATTTCCGGCCAACGGCGACTGATGATGATTGGTGAGATTGAGGCCTTATCATCATCAGTGTGAACGGCGGAACAGCTGGAAAAGCCGGAGCTCACGGCGACCCGCTACGCGGACGATTGAAGGATGGGCGAGGTCGGTTCTGCTCGAGACCGGCGCTATCCGCGAATGCGAGCAACACGGCTGGATGAGGGACCGCGCCGATCCGCATGCCCGCGATCGTGCATTTCTCATCGCTCGCCAGGATCCGCCGCCCGGTGTCTCTCCGGAAAGGGCGGTGGCGGCGATCGAAGACGTGCTTGGCTCGATCGGCGACATCTGCCCGGAATGCCCGCCTGACGCCGGATAGCCTCGGCTCCTCCGGACGTTTAGGCTGATTTTCGCTGCGACTTGGACGCCGGTTTCTTTGCAGCCGCTTCCTTTGCAACCTTCTTGCCCTCTATCGGCATCAGCATTTCCTTCTGGCCGCTGCCACTCTTGCGCGGTTTCTTCGATGGCTTCGAAGCCTTCGCCGGATGGGGCGATTTTTCTGAGCCACCGCGTCAGCGCAAAACTCATTCGTCTTAGCCGCGGTCAGTTGCGAAGATTGTTAGTAGTAAGTCTGACTTATGGCGCGCCCGCGTGATATGACACCTCACAAAGGTTCCGCCGCATTGCGTCAATCGGCAACATTTGCAGACCATAGCTTAAGCTTACGATAGGTCTGCTTTCGGACAGTAACACTCCAAAGACTGTCAGCGTCTGCACTCCCGCGGATCGTTACCGCGAAGGCATTTTGATCCGGCGAGAAATTATAATCGTCTCCCATTTTCATCAAACCGCAGCGGTCAACGGGCACAAGGACTCGTACGGAATGTGCTTTTATTTCATCCGGAGACAATTTGCACCGTGCGTCGGCGGGGCAGCGGTTATTGATGGAAAAGTTAGGCGTCCAGCCAAACTCGTCCATGACGATCTTATTGAATTTATTCCAATCGGGCGGTTCGGGGCGTCCTACCCAGGATGGCGAAGTCCAGCCTTGAGTGAGCAGCGGGTCGTTTTCGAGAATTAGTGTCCCGTTGTGAAGCTTCCACGCGGTAGCGTTTGCTGGCGCGCAGGTCGCTTGCGGCGGTGCAAGATACCTTTGACTTCCTTCTACTGGCCCCGTAGAGGGCGTCCCGACCAACTGCGGCAGCGGAAAAAGCGTGTCGGCCTTAATATATTTCGACACGGTCACGGACCCATCGTCGATCCAAGCAAATCGAGATGGACATGGAAAGACTTTGCAGGCGGCATCGTATGCATCGGGGATCTTCCCGAATGCGAACAGAAGCGTCGTAATTGCACCTATGAAAGCGGCGAGCCCCACGATCGTCGAGGTAATCCGCTTCAGCCAGCCTTCTTTCGCTTTCACAACCTTTTGTCTCCTACAGCTCGATAGCCGGCAATGAAATTGTGGCGCGGTTGTCTCCGCCCGCTGAAACAACCTGATCACATCGGATCAAACCATGGAACACTCCTCGGAGAATTAACAAGAAAGCCCTGCTGCTCAAATTCGGCATAAGCACGCCTGGGGCCCATGCGGGTCTCCGACTTCCTCGCTGGCGCGAGTTCATCATGCGCCCTCGGCAGGATCAGGATCCCCTCGTCGTACGAAACACGCCCCCTGAGGATCGTCTTGAACACGTAGTCGACCACACGCTCGGGAGTTTCCGTGACCGGCCGGACGTCCAGCCCCCGGACCAAGCGACGCTTGCCGAGGTACATGTCCCGGTAGTCACGAAAGTGCTGCTCGACGGGGACATCGAGCCGGGTATGGGGCGGAACGAGCAACAGGGCATGGAAGTGAAGGCCTCCATTGCAGAGGATGAGTGGGGAGGATGTGGGATCCCGCTTGTAGACCTGCAGGT
Source organism: uncultured Alphaproteobacteria bacterium (assembly GCA_963769365.1). Classification (GTDB taxonomy): domain Bacteria; phylum Pseudomonadota; class Alphaproteobacteria; order Rhizobiales; family Xanthobacteraceae; genus Bradyrhizobium. The sequence continues at coordinate 672,848 of CAVYLU010000006.1, forward strand.
CGGCAGTCCCGATGAGGATCGGAAGCTCGTCGGGAGAGGCGGTCCGAGGCTTGCGGTTCGTCCTGGTCTAATAGTGCGGTCACTACGGGCATTCTGGACAAATATCTGCGGTGTAGGCGTCGACAAAAGTGGTGAAGTCCGGTGAACCCCATCCCGTTGCCTGGTCGTAACCTGGACCGGCAGAAAAACCAGGAGCTCCATTGGAAGCATTACTGCCGGTAACAACGTCCCGTAGGCCGGTCCCGGCCGCGCCGAGCTTGTAGATCTCCTGGCTCATGTTTCCTAACCGAGCATTTGGCGCTCGGGGGTTACCTGGCGGACGAGCCTTTTGAGAGATAAGCCGAGAAAGCCCAGCCCACATCGGGCTAGCGATGCCGTTCCTCCATAAACCAAACGCCGCCCGTTCAAAAAAATGTAGAATCCTGGAGTGTTGGCGCTAGCGCCCAAGGCGACGTCGGGAAGATCACGTGCGCCGTCGACCGGCGTCTTACCCTGTTGAAAGTTAGGCTTACCAAATATTGCGCTTCGTCCACCTCCCGTAGCTCCAGATGAATCGTTCCAGACTTGCTCCGCGACATTGCCAACGTTATTACCGCTTGTATCGAAGTTCGCGGTGAATTGAGTGCCACCCACAGCCGTCACATTTTGACTAGCAGCCATTTCATTTACGCCGCTTGAAGTGGTAGGAAGGCACGAGGAGTTTAGTGCCGCAGAACCGTCATCTCCTGATGAAACGAAGACCGATTGTCCCTGCACAGCGGCTCTCGCAAATAACGTGTCTAGGCTCTGATAAAAAGCGCTCGAGGCAGCACACCATGAAAAACTTATACTGATGGCGCCACATCGACCGTCAGTGACTGCACGCGTTATTGCAGCATTGAGATCGGAGCTAATATAGACCCAAATAGTCGCGCCTGGCGCAACCGCATGGCCCCAGTTGATGTCAAGTACAGTCTCGTCTTGGCTACCCGTTAAACCAGGATCCGCACCTATAAAAACGCGTTGAATACCGCAGCCCCGTTTGGCGGTTGGCGCAATGAAAAACGTATTATTGACTGTTATGTTGGTGGTGATTGAGATGGTTTGGATTTTTAAAGAAGTTTATGGTGAGGTTTTATCAACGATGTGGTGTAGTGTGAAGACGGTGATGCGAGTTTGTTGCGCGCAGATATTAGAGTTTTCGATGGATTGAGTTCAGGAGAGTAGGGTGGCAGACGCACAAGGGTGATGTTTTCGGGGATGGTGAGCGCGGCAGCGATGTGATAGCGGCGCTATCGAGGACGAGAGCGGCGTGGTTACCTGCGCACTTGCGGCGATAGCAGTGAGATGCAGTGACATGGTTCGGCGTTGCGGCCGGTGATCAGGCCTGTTGCGACGCGACGTGCGGACAGGCCGCGCCGAACAGGTAGGCTCAGTCGTAGCGTTGGTCGTGCGGCGCGCGGGGCCTCGTTCACGCTTGGCCAGACGCGGGTCAGCGTGCCTGCTGGCCGATCGGGCCTCATCTTGGAACCAGATTTCGATGGCTTGCCTTTGGCGCGGTCGGGGATTTGCGCCGTGACTGTCGTGGCGAAGTTTTTTTAAATGTCTCCTGGGCTTCTTCGTCAGCTGTGGGTGGCGGGGCCTTACCGACAGTTTGCGGTAGCCGAGCTTGGCGAGAACCTTCCCGACCGAACGCTCGTGTAGCGTGACACGAAGCGCCGCTGCAATTCGTCGCGCAGATCGACCCGCCGCCAACGCACGACCCCATGCACCGAGGGATTGGGACCGGCCTCGACAAGCTCGGCCAATTCGGCTTGCTGCCACGCCGAGAGTTTTGATCCGGTGACCTAGCGATTTGAGATTGCGAAGCCCAGCCAGTCCCGCAGCGTTGTAACGATGCACCCAGTCCCGCAAGGTCTGACGGTCCATGCGCAGGTTTCAGCGCGTTTTGCGTCAAGCCATGAGCACCAGCGCAAGCGCAAGTATCGAGCGCGCGCACATTTTCGCTGCGCTGGAACTGAAGCGTAGATAAGTGTAATGATAGCTATATGTTAAAAGAGATAGATAGATAAAAAAAATATAAGTCGAGTTAAACAGAGCAATGTCGCTATCAAGGTAATTTGAGGTCTCGGCAAATGCCATTCCGCATTCGTAAACCGGACGAGGTCCGGGCTTGGGATGAGCTAAGCTATGTCCATCGATCCCCGCGTCGAGCAACGTTTTTTCGTTATAGAACGTGTAAAAGTCTGATGGCTTAAAGCTGTATAGACCCTCGAGTTCCGGACTGCGGATTGCGAGTGGTTTGGCGCGACGCAAATTATCGAGCCCATCGATCATTCCAATAACGTCCGCAAATTGCGCCGGTATGCGCGGATCATTCGTGTTGGCATATACTGTTCCGTCTGAAGATGCGGCTATGTGAACGGCAAATACTTTCTCGGCTTCCGCAACGGTCGTACGGAAAGTTATTTCGTTTGCGTCAACGCGCTGAATACGAAGACCGTTGGATGTGAGCCATCGTTCTACTTCCCGAATCCGTGCGGGTGACTGACCAAAACGCCGCTCGAAATCACGTGGAGGAAGCCACAGCCGATATTTTTTCGAGGTCGGATCTTGAAGTTCGGATTGCAGCTGATCCAATGCCTGCTTGTCACGAACCGCAAAGACGATTTTCAATTGAAGGATTGCCCTGGGAGACGCCGGCCCAGTCAAGCGAGCGTCACTCGGCGGATGGTTTCCGGCAAGCTCAACCCCCTGCTGCGCCTCACTTTTGCTTGCCGTGAAAATGCATATTGCGGTTACACAGACTGCGAAGAAATTTCGCACGACGGTCCTCCTTTGTAGTCCTCAAGCGTCCCCGCTTCTCGTCCTTGGTGCCAATATTTGCTTGAGCCACGAGAGGTGTTCCGTCGGAACATCCTTCAGTCGCACTTCAGCCCCTTCGACCCGCTTCGGCACCCTTCGGCGCACGTGAAAGACGTCGTATTCCGTCTTGAACAAGCCCGCATAGTTTATCCTGCCGATCCATAGCAGTTCGGCAGGACGAAGCCCTTGAGATATCGAGCTAATGCATAATAGCTGAGTTTTTGTGATTGCTGGCGCACCCGACACGAGGGCTAGCCGGCCAACAGAAACCTTTATATTTGCTGAATAACTTGAAACGCCTGCCGCTCTGATTGATACCACCTATGTATCCCACCACCAACCGTATTTTGCTGGGGGCAGTCCTTTTGGCGCGCCGCCCCGTAGGACGGTAAGGCCAGTATTTCGGATGACTGTGTTGATCCGCGATTCTGCGGTTTGGTTCGGACCGTTAGGCTTAGAATGGACACAGGGGATTAGCCGGTGCCGCGGCTGAAGGTTTTCACCGGAACCGGTCGTCGGCGGAAGTGGAGCGACGAAGACAGGACGCGGATTGTTGCGGAGATAGTGACGAGTGGTGACTCTGTCTGGGCCTGCCGAAAGCAACGCCTCAGAGCTCTAGCCTAAGAACGACGCTTACCATGCATCGACACTTCGATGCGTCTCTAGCGACCCATCCGATGGGGCGACAGGGCACTACCTACGATACCAAAATCAAAGGGACCGGTCTTCCTTTCTCAGGTTTTAGAAACTCCGTTCGGATCGTCAACGCGGGTGCGTCCCAACGTAATCGTCCCATTAGATCAGGGCTGCCGCCGCTTCGTGGGTTTTTGTTAAGCCAACATGGCAGTTGGATTTCGTCGGGAATATTCTTTCTGTTTCCACCCGGCGGGACCGATTTGTATCGACGCAACGCAAGGTCACTGACATTTCGCTTGTCATGTCGATTTAGCCCAGTCGGCTCTATTGGCAAATCGCCGATAGCATCTCTGACGGTCGTCCACCGCTTCAATTGCAACAGTGAGGCCTCGGACTCGTGTGTGGGGGTCGGCATTTGGGGCGCGCCGAGTTTGCTTCCGATTACGATCGCGCGCTGCCGTTTCTGGGGCACTCCGTAATCGGCTGCATTCAGCACCGCGTGGTTTAACTTATATCCAAGATGATTAGCTTCGTGTCGCAGGCTATGCCACGCGAAATGTTTGAAGAAATCCGACACGTTTTCGACGACGAATACCTTCGGCTGGGCCTCAGCCACGCAACGCATAAATTCCGCCCAAAGGCCATTACCCACAAAACTCTTCTCTGTCGGCTTTCCATGCGTCTGTTTGCCAAGTCTGCTGAAACCTTGGCATGGTGGTCCGCCAATAACGACATCAGCTCTTGAAGCCACCCGCGCCACATCTCGACTTATATGAGGGCGCCGCTGTCAAGGGCATTTCGGTGGCGTTTAGCGATCTTGATAGCTCCTGGTTACGGATTTAGGCGCGCGGTCAAGTCCCGCAGCCGCGAAGCGGTGCGCCAAAGGCGCAGGGCTTGAGGGTGCGCCTAAATCCGTAACATCATCGAAGAGATCGCAAATATTTGTACTCTGTCGCTCCTCATTTGTTTGAGCTTCGTTCCGATCCAAGGTGAGCCCTTTGCGTGCGTGCGGCGCTCGCCGCACCAACTTATATCCGGCCGGGTACAACCCGTCCCAAGGTCCCTCATGCGCGTTGCGAGGGCGCGGGCTCCAAGGGGGACGGGACCATTCTCTACCGCGGCGTCTTTCAGCCATGTCGAGATCCGGTCACACATCCACCTTGGATTTCATAAGCTCCTTTTATCGGTATTTAATCTTCGTTCGTCACCCTTTGAGGACGGCACCTCGCGGCACCAGGCCAGTTTCAAGATAACGCCAAAGCGCCACCAGCAGCTTGCGTGCCAACGCCACGATGGCGATGCGGCGGATGCGGCCCTTCGTGGTACCGACACGCGCCCGGAACCAGACGCTCAAATCGCTGTCGGGCTGATAGCGCAGCCACAGCCAGGCGAGTTCGATCCCAGTGGTTCGCCCCTTGCGGTTGCCGGCCTTGCTGATCCCTTGATCATGGGCCACGTTTCCGCTCTGAAACGGGCTCGGCGCGTAGCCGACATAACTCGCCAGTTGGCGGCGATTGTTGAAGTCACGATGGAATACCTCGCCAACCAGCACCGCGGCAAACTCCGGGCCGATCGCCTTGAGCTTATGGAGATTTTGGATTTTCTTGGCGTTGACATGCGTTGATGCTGCATCCTCAACAATCGCATCGCGCTCCGCCTCAAGAGTGGCGATCATCTCGACCACCAGCTCCAGCCGTTGCAATTCCCGCTTGATCTCAGATTTTAGCCGGGGTGGAAGGGAGATGCCTTGCGCCGTGCGTAACTGCTCCAGACGCGCCATCGCCTGCGGGCGCAACGGCTGGTAATCGTAGATGCCGTGGAGCGCGCAAAGCCCTTTAATGCGGTTGACGTGCTGAACGCGTTCCGAGACCAAACGGTCACGCTCGCGATGCAGCCGCCGCGCATCCTCTTCGGCAACACTGAGCACCCGCACCACGCTCCACACCTTCGGCTCGCCGCGTAGATACGCCATTAGCGAGCGCAGCAACCGCTCAGTGTCGATCCGATCTGTTTTTACTCGTCGCGCCCGCCGATCCACCTGCAGGCTTGCTGGATCAATAACGTAATTGCGTATGCCATGCGCTTCGAGTAGCCGGTGTAGCCAGAAACCGTCATAACCAGCCTCGTAGCACGAGATCACATCCACCGTCCGACCCGTCTCTCGGCTGACACGTGCGTGCACCTCCTCCATCAAATCGAGTAGACCTTTCCAATCGCCTCCACTCAAGATCCGGCGGCTGATCTTCGAGGAAAGTGGCGTAATGAATCCAATAACCCAACTCTGCTTGCTCAATTCGATTGCAAAGAGACACCGCGCCGTCTCAACATGCATTGCGGCGGGTAGGTTGCTTACTGTTCGGACCGTCATCAGGCTCTCCTATGCCTTGGTGGTGGGGTTACACCGAAACGGTATCACCCCGCCCGCCGCGCCTGCATAGGATCTCTACCAAAACTGACAAGAACTCAGCATGATACACGTCTTCCCCGTTACCCTGAATGCGGACATCGCTCTATGCAGTCGGCATGTCTCAAGGTGCCAAAAGGCGATATGGCTGAGCATTTTTGCTTGACGGAACGCAACCACACTGCAGTCAAGCGTCCTTGCTATGAACAAAGGTTGCCGGTAACGCATAGCGTCCACCTCGGGCGCCCGATAGTTCTATGACGACGCAGGAGCCTATGCATGCGTATGGCCACGAATTTAACGAGTCTATTTTCGTTAGTGATTGTTGGGGCGTTGCTGACATTGTCCGCAGCCGTGGCAGAGGACGTGTGGTATCCGATGGCGATCGATGTCTGGTCACCGCCATTCAACTCTGAACATCAGCATACAGTACAGCAATATACTCCGCCCGGTCGGGCAAGCCGGCCGTGGCGCATATGTGCTTCGATTCCGCACCTCAAAGACGATTATTGGTTGGGAGTCAATTTTGGTTTGGTCGACGAAGCAAAACGACTGGGAGTTGCACTTAATCTGTACGAGGCCGGGGGATATGAGAACCTCGCGACACAACAGAGCCAGATCGCCGAGTGCGTCACGAAAAACAACGCGGAGGCTCTCATTATCGGAGCAATTTCGGCCGATGGTTTGAATAGCGTGATTGCCGACTACAGCGACAAGGGCATTCCCGTAATCGATCTCATCAATGGCATCAATTCGGACAAAATTGCAGCTAGAGTGGCTGCCGATTTCTACGATATGGGACTGGCGGCGGGAAAATACCTTACGACGCTTCAGCCGGATGCGTCCAAGGCGGCCAAGGTTGCATGGTTTCCAGGGCCCACCGGCGCGGCTTGGGTCGCGGCCGGTGACAAGGGGTTTCGGGCGGCACTGAATGGATCCGCGCTGTCCATCATTGACGGCGGATTTGGCGACACCGGTATTGCTGCGCAAACTCGCCTGATCGAGGCGATGCTGGACAGCCATCCGGATATCGACTTTATTGCCGGGACCGCCGTTTCAGCTGAAGCTGCCGTACAGGTCTTACAGAAGCGGAATTTGGAACAACAGATCAAAGTCATCGCATATTACTTCGGTCCGGGAATCTATCGTGGCATCAAGCGAGGCGCGATTTTAGCGGCTCCGAGCGACAGTCAGAGCGTGTTAGCACGCATCTCGATCGATCAGGCGGTGCGCGCACTGGAAAAGCAAAAGCTGATCCGGCACCTCAGTGTCACCATCAAAATGGTGGATCTTAAATCGCTGCCGGAATTCGATCTAAATTCGAGCATTGCTCCGGCCGGCTTCCGTCCGATTTTCAGCGTCGCCCCCTAGGCTGGACTATTGAAAATGACGAAGGGCAATGCCTGGAAGTCGCCGTTTCTGCTTTCAACGCTTGTATTCGTTGCAGGCATGGCGGCGACGATTTGCTTTAGCTATTTCTTTTTCGAAAAGGCAGAGAAAGACTGGAACGTTCGTGTCGATCAAACTGCTGAGGGCCTTTCCAACACGCTGCTGGCTTGGCTGGAGGAAAGCTATGCCCCTGTGTCAGGACTAGTGGCACTGGTCGAAAACTCCAAGACGGTGGAACCGAACGAATTCCTCAATGCGTTTGAAAGTATGCAGTCTCGGTCGACCACCGTGCTGCTCGACGAAGCGAGCCTTGTTCGACTTAACCGTCTCGGCCAGTGGCAGGCAGATATTACATCAGACACACTCGGTTATCCGGGTCGATACATCCAAAAACCCGATGTCGCGCAGACCTTGTCGTTGGCGGCCAAGCGGCCAAACCAATTCACTCTCAGTCCTCCCTTCAAATCCGAAAGCGGCCAGACTATTTCAGCGATTGCTCTTGCCGCTTCCGCAGCCCCGGAAACGGCAATCGTCGTGGGAACGTTGAATTACGATACCCTGCTAGACGGAATGCGCTCCGGACCGGTTCCGAAGGGCATCTATCCAGGATTAAGGGGACGCTTTCTTGGTCAGCCCGACCTAAAGTCCGTAGTTACCCCGCCGAACGACCGGCAGTTCCAGCGCACATCAACCACGAGAGTGGCGAGCGCAGGCGCCGATATAGAAATCTCATGGGCGGCGACACGGGAGTTTGACGGCGGCCCTTCCTACGGAGTGCCACTTGCAGGATTGCTCGGCGGTTCGGGGACGACCGCAGTACTCACTTTATTCATAGGCTCTCTAGTACGGCGAAACAAACAGATCGAGCGGAAGGTCGATGAGGCAACACTTGCCTTACGGCAATCTTCCGAAGCCCTGGGCCAGGAGCGGGAGAGGCTACAGCGCATACTCGACGCTTCGCCAGTAGGGGTGACGATAACAACCAACAACATCGCCCGCTTTACCAATCCACGAGCCGAGGAAATGTTTGCCCTCAGAGTGGGATCTTCCGTCCCAGATCTCTATGTTCATCCCGAACAGCGCAGCGCATTACTGGATGAGCTTAGTCGCAAGGGTATCGTCCGCGATTTTGGCGTTCAATTTCGAGGCGCCAATGGCGAGATCCGCGACTGCCTCTCCACTCTCATGCATATGGAATATGGGGGGCAGCAGGGATTGCTTGGTTGGATAGTGGATGTCACCGAATTAACGAAGATCCAAACAGCCTTGTCGGAAGCCAAGGTTGCTGCCGAAGATGCTACAAAGACGAAGGCTGAGTTCCTCGCTAATATGAGCCACGAGATCCGTACTCCGATGAACGCGGTCATCGGCCTCGCGCATCTGTGCCTGAAAACGGATCTAACTGCCAAGCAACGCGATTATGTCGGTAAGATTCACAATGCCGGCATTTCGCTGCTGTCCATCATCAACGACATTCTGGATTTCTCCAAAATCGAGGCGGGTAAGCTCGATATCGAGAACGTCGCCTTTGAAGTCGAACTCGTTGATGAACAACATTTCAACCATGGTCGCCCAGAAGATCCAGGACAAAGGGTTGGAGCTTCTGTTTGATATCTCATCGGATATTCCGCCGGCCCTTCTCGGCGATCCGTTGCGCTTAGGACAAGTACTCATCAATCTACTTGGAAACGCTGTGAAGTTCACCGAGACGGGTGAGATACGCCTTATCGGCGAGTTGCTGGAGCAGACGGGTAACAAGGTCAAGCTGCGGTTCTCGGTCAAAGATACCGGCATCGGCATGACTAAGGAGCAGGCGAACCGACTGTTTCAGGCTTTCGCGCAAGCCGATACTTCGACGTCTCGCAAATATGGTGGAACCGGATTGGGTTTGGCCATCTCCAAGCGCCTGGTGGAGTTGATGGGTGGTTCTATTTGGGTTGTCAGCGAGCCGGGTGGCGGGAGCACCTTCAGCTTCACAGGCTGGTTCGGCCTGTCCGAAACGACCGCGCGCAAGGTAGTGCCCACGCGGCTTGGATCACTTAAAGTGCTTGTCGTGGACGACAATGCCGCTGCGCGGGAGGTATTGGAGGAGCAACTAAGAATCATTGGCGCCGAAATAGAGCAGGTGGCGTCGGGTACGGAGGCTATCGACGCAGTAAAGCGCGCCGATGCAGGCCGCCCGTTCGACGTGATATTGCTGGACTGGCGCATGCCCGTCCTCGATGGCGTTGAGACCGCCCGCAGGATTCGCACGGACAGCTCTCTCAAGAGCGTGCCGGCCATTATTATGGTCACCGCCTTCGGGCGAGAGGAGGTACGTAGTGAAGCCGAACGCGCGGGTGTCAACGGATTTCTTATAAAGCCGATCAACCAATCCATGCTGATCGATGCGCTGGTCGAGATCTTCGCGCCGGAGCACATGATGGCCGCTCATGAGGCGGCAGAGACCACGGAATATGACCTGAATGGATTGCGTGTTCTGCTGGCCGAGGACAACGCGATTAACCAACAGATCGCTGTCGAACTGCTCGAGGGCGTTGGCGTCGCCGTCGATGTTGCCAACAATGGAAGGGAGGCAGTGGACAAGCTATCGGCCGCGGGTGGCGACATGCGCTACGATCTGGTGCTAATGGACCTGCAAATGCCGGAGATGGATGGCTATCAGGCCACCGCCCGCATCCGCGCCGAGCCGCGTCTGGCGGATCTTCCTATCATCGCCATGACGGCACACGCAATGGCCGAAGAACGCGAGCGTAGTCTGGCGGCAGGCATGCGCGCTCATATCACCAAGCCTATAGATCCCGAGCTGTTGTACCGCACCCTTGCGCAATTCTGCCGGCCGGGCCAAGCAGCAGTACCAGCCAAGCTGGCCAGCCATTCTTTGCCCTCGAATGCGCTGCTCGAAATTGATGGACTGGACGTCGAGGATGGACTTACACGAGTGGCTGGCAACATGAAGCTTTACCGCTCGCTATTGGGCCAGTTCGTTGCGCAGCAGGCGGATGCCGTTTCTACCGTTCGTGCCGGCCTGGAATGTCATGACTTCGCTTTGGTCGAACGCCTAGTGCACACGCTAAAGGGTGTCTCCGGCAATTTGGGTGCGAAGACTATCAGCAGGCTCGCCGCAGAATTGGAAGGATCGCTTAAGAAGAACCGCAATGCCGGGTCGCTTGAAAGCGCATTATCCGGCTTAGACGTCGAGTTGACGCGGGTAATATAGTCGATCCGCAATTCCCTGGCAGCTCGTACTATTGGAACGCTTCCACGGGTCGTCACGCCGGATTTGACGGAAACCGTAACGCTGCTGAAACAAATTAAACAGTTGCTGGCGGACGATGATGGGACCGCACTGGACTTCTTGTTGGAAGCGCGGGAGCGCATCGACGGTATCATTTCCGAGGCCGACCTGAATGCGTTGCAACAGGAGGTGTCTGCTTTCGACTTCGCAGCTGCGCTTGAGTGCCTCACCGGTATCGCGCGGCGCAACAAGTTCTCTCTGGAGTGAACCGGATGTCTCTATCTGACCGCAAAACCATCCTGATTGTCGACGACACGCCCACCAACATCGGGATCATATCCAGCGTTCTCAAAGACTCGTTCAAGACGAAGGTCGCCACCAACGGAGAGAAGGCACTGGTAATCGCTTCAGCCGACGACAGGCCCGACCTCATTCTTTTGGATATCGAGATGCCTGGCATGGACGGCTACGAAGTGTGTCGGCGGCTGAAGGCAAATCCAGCAACCAGCGGCATTCCGGTCATCTTTCTCACGGCCAAGACCGAAAACGAGGATGAAAAGCAGGGCTTCGAGGTCGGAGCGGTAGATTACGTCCACAAGCCGTTCTCCGCCCCAATCATGCTTGCTCGTGTCAAGACCCACATCGCTTTGCAGGCGGCGCTGCAACAGGCGCTGGAATCTCAGAGACAGGCCGATGAACTGCTCCACTGCTTGCTGCCTGAGGCGGCCGCTGAGGAGATCCGCAATATCGGCACGGTAATTCCGCGCCGATACAATGACGTTGCCGTGCTGTTCTGCGACGTCGTCAATTTTACCTCGTATTGCGACAAGCACGAACCCGAGGAAGTGGTCTCTCGGCTCGACGCCTTGTTCGTTGCGTTCGAGCGGGTGGCTGCCGCCTACGGCCTGGAAAAGATAAAGACGATTGGCGACGCCTTCATGGCGGCGGCGGGGTTACTCAATGAGTCCGGTGATCCGCTGGAATCGGCGGTGCTTTGCGGTCTCGAGATGGCAGCCACGTCGATCGACGCTCAACTAGGCTGGGCGGTGCGGGTTGGCGTCCATGTTGGTCCAGTCGTGGCGGGCATCGTTGGGCAGGAACGCTACCAGTTCGACATTTGGGGCGACACCGTCAATATTGCCGCCCGCATGGCCGGCAAGGCGATGCCAGGGGGCGTCGCGGTGACCGATGAAACTTGGCGGCACATCAAGGATCGCTTCGAAGGCGAGCTGCTGGGCGATCTCGATGTCAAGGGCAAGGGAACCATTCCGGTCGTTGCTGTTCAGAGAAAAATGCGAGTAGCCTAGTAGACGGCCGAGGTTAGCGAGATCGAAACAAAATTTCATTTGAGACCGCGCCGGTGTCGACCATCGCACAGCCGCGTCTGAGGTTTCCGTGATTGTTGAACGAACGGGAACGTCATGAGGTGGCAGGACCATCCGCGATCCACCCGGTCGATGACCAGTTGGGCGTAACCATCCACGAGTTGCCGTGTGGTGGGATCAACTCTTCAGATCCGGTCGTATTCGTGAACTGCCCGGTTGGACTTGATCGATTGGCCGGTATGATCAATCTCGGATTTGTGTTGGTTGAATTTGTACCGGTTGGATTCGTTGGTATCGTTGGATTGGTTTGAATTGGATGTAGATGACCAATTGCCGCGAAAGTGACCCGACATTGCGAAGCTCCGATGTCGCAGGCACGGTCGAGTGGCCATCCATCAAGATATCGTGGTCTGCCTCTTATTTAGATTTCGAGGCCCCACTCGAAGGCTTACGTCGTGACTTTTTTCCTGTCCGGAAGTCGGAGTTCACTTACCGCGTTCGACACACTTTTGAGCAACTACTA
>CAVYLU010000007.1:0-19652 GCA_963769365.1 uncultured Alphaproteobacteria bacterium
CACCGGCCGGCGCGACAACCTTACGCCGCACGCCAATCTCAGGCTTGTCGAAGACACCATCACGGACGCCGCCGTCGTCGATCGGCTTGTTCGCCGAATTCAAGCCGCAAGTCGTGATTCACACCGCCGCCTCCTACAAGGACCCCGACGACTGGGGCACGGATGCGCTGGTCAATGCCGCCGGCACCGCAAATATCGCCAAGGCGTCGAAGGTCCACGGCGCCTCGCGCCTGATCTATTTCCAGACCGCGCTGTGCTATGGCACCAAGCCGCTGCAATCGCCGATCACGCTCGACCATCCGATCGATCCGGTGAATTCCAGCTACGCGATTTCCAAGACGGCCGGTGAGCACTACGTGCAGTTTTCGGGCGTCGATTGGGTGACGTTCCGGCTGGCCAATGTCATCGGCGAGCGCAACGTTTCCGGTCCGCTTCCGATTTTCTTCGAACGTCTCTCCGCGGGAAAGAAGTGTTTCGTGACGCCGGCGCGTCGCGACTTCTGTTACGCGAAAGATCTGGCGCGACGTCGTCGTGCGCGCGGCCGATGGAACCGGCCACGGCACTTACCATTTCTCATCCGGCAAGGACGTCGCCATTCGCGAACTGTACGATGCGGTCGTCAGCGCGATGAAGCTGAACGACTACCCGGAACCCGAGGTCAAGCCATTGGGCAAGGACGATGCCGCGTCGATCCTGCTTGGATCCGTCACGGACATTTGCGGATTTCGGCGCGGTCGAATTCACGCCGCTGTCGAAAATCGCCGAGGCGGCGGTCGAACGCTGGAAGAAGGAAGGCGTGCAGGGGGGCTATACGCACCTCAAGGTCGCACGGTCCTGACGCAAGAGATTTGATATGCGCATCCTGATCACCGGCGGCGCCGGGTGCCTCGGCTCGAACCTGATCGAGCATTGGCTGCCGCAGGGTCATGAGATTCTTGTCATCGACAATTTCGCGACCGGAAAGCGCGAAGTGCGTGCCTGCGCTGACGGGCCTGACGCTGGTCGAAGGGTCAGTTGCCGACCGCGAGATGGTGACGCGCACATTCGATCAATTCAAGCCAACCCATGTCGTGCATTCGGCGGCCTCCTATAAAGACCCGGCCAACTGGCAGGAAGACGCGGCCACAAATGTCTTGGGGACCATCCATGTCGTGGACGCGGCGCGCAAGTGCGCGGTGGAGCGCATCGTCAACTTCCAGACCGTGCTCTGCTACGGTCGACCCGAGACGTCGCCGATCCCCGTCGATCACCCGCTGCGCCCGTTCACGAGCTACGGCATTTCCAAGGTGGCGGGCGAGCAATATCTTGCGATGAGCGGGCTTCCGTTTGCGTCCTTGCGGCTTGCGAACGTATGCGGGCCGAGGCTGGCAATCGGGCCAATTCCGACATTCTATAAGCGGCTCAAGGCCGGGCAAGCCTGCTTCTGCACCGATGCCCGGCGCGATTTTCTCGATATGAGCGATTTTCTGGGCGCCGTCGATCTCGTCATGGACCGGAAGGCGCCGAGCGGAATCTTCAACGTATCAAGCGGCGAGGGACGTTCGATCAAGGACGTCTATGATTCGGTTCGCGCGCATCTCGGCTTGCCGCCGGATCCTGCGGTCAAGGTCGTTCCGGTCGGCGACGACGATGTTCCCGCCGTCGTTCCCGACCCGTCCATGACGGCAAAAATCCTTGGCTGGAAAGCCAAGGTCGCGTTTCCCGAGACCATGAAGCGCATGCTGTCGTGGTACGACGCGCATGGCGTGAGCGACGTCTATAGCCATCTTTCGGCCAGGGGTTAGATTCGACAGCATGAACGCTGGCATCGATACCGAGTGTGGAGATCGGAAGCGTCAAGGAATTCTGGGAGCAGAATCCGGTCGCTGCCTCCGGCATTGCCGCCGAATTGGGGACGGCTGAATATTTTCGTGCGTTCGATGCATTGCGTGAGGCAGACGATTGCGAGCCTTATGGCTTATCGGACAGGATACACGGCTATTCGTCGGCGCGAGGGCCTGAAGGTTCTCGATGTCGGCTGCGGTAACGGCTACGTTCTCTTTCAATATGCGCGCAACGGCGCGGAGGTCACGGGTGTCGATCTCACGGCGACTGCCATCGATCTCAGCCGCAAGCGGTTTGCGCTGGGTGGGCTGCGCGGGTACGTTCGTAGAGATAGACGGGGAGCATCTGCCGTTTCCGGATGACCAATTCGATATTGTCTGCTCGATGGGCGTGCTTCATCACATTTCGAACCCGCAAACGACGGTGGACGAGATTTATCGCGTGCTCAAGCCGGGCGGCAGGCTGATCGTGATGCTCTACCATCGTTACAGCTGGAAGAATCTCGTTCTGTTGCGTTTGCGACGGTTGCTCGATCCCAAGTTTCGCGGCAAGACGCAGCAGGAAGCCTTGAACATGAACGATGGCGACGAGTGTCCGCTGGCGCTGGTCTATAGCCGCAACGAAGCTGCCCGGCTGTTTCACCGGTTCTCCGACATCGAATTTTCGCTGACGCAATTGAGCTGGAAGCAACTCCTGATGTTGCCGCCGCTCGTCAAGCTCGCGGAGCGTTTCTTGCCGCCATCGAGCGAAAGCTGGCCGGCCCGGCTGATGGGCTGGAACCTGAATATTCACGCTATCAAACCCTCAGCAAAGAAGGCCTAGACATCAGTGGCGGAGGAAAAGAGCTTTACCGGCGCCAACATTCTCGTTGTTGGCGGAGCAGGATTTGTCGGCTCAAACCTCGTGCGGTTGCTGCGTGACCAGCGCCCCGCGCGCATCGTCATCGTCGACAATCTTCTGTCCGCCGACATCTCCAACGTGCCGGAAGGCGACGACATCGACTTCCGCCTTGGGTCGATCGCCGAGGATGCCGTTCTCGAGAAGCTTCCGGCCGATCTCGACTACGTCTTTCATCTGGCATGCTATCACGGCAATCAGTCGTCGATTGCCGATCCGCTGGCCGACCACGCCAATAACACGATCACGACGCTCAAGCTGTTCGAGCGGCTGAAGGGCATGGGATCGCTGCGCAAGGTCGTCTACGCGGCAGCCGGTTGTGCGGTGGCCGAGAAGACATTCGATGGCGCCAGCGCGACCAAGGAGGATGCCCCGGTTTCGCTGTATCACGACAGCCCGTACTCGATTTCGAAGCTGATAGGCGAGATGTACGGCAACTATTATTTTGCGCGCCACAAATTGCCGTTCGTCAAAGCTCGTTTTCAGAACGTCTATGGGCCCGGCGAAATTCTGGGTGCGGGCCGGTGGCGCGGTACGGTCCATACCGTCTGGCGGAACGTCACGCCGACCTTCGTGTGGAAGGCCCTCAACAGTGAAGCGCTTCCGGTCGAGAACGGCGGCATTGCGACCAGGGATTTTATCTTTGTCGAGGATATGGCGCGAGGCTTGATGGCTTGCGCACTCCGAGGCGATCCCGGCGAAATCTACAATCTCGCCTCAGGGGTAGAGACAACGATTCGCGAACTGGCGGAGCGTATCAATACCCTCGCCGGTAATGCGACGCCGATTGCGTTGACCCCGGCGCGGGACTGGGACCGGTCCGGGCAGCGCTTCGGCGATCCATCCAAGGCTGCCGAGAAGCTCGGATTTGCCGCGAGTGTCAGTCACAAGGACGGACTTGAAAAAACCATCGCATGGACGCGCGACAATAGGGAGCGCATTTTGCGCTGCATGATGCAACATGCCCGCTTCGTCCCGCAGGTCAGGGTTTACCAGTGACGCTCAAGGTGCTCACGGTGGTCGGCGCCCGCCCGCAGTTCATCAAGGCGGCGGCCGTCAGCCGTGCCATCCGCGAAACCGACGGTCTGGAAGAGGTCATGATCCATACCGGTCAGCATTTCGACCAGAACATGTCGGACGTCTTTTTCAACGAACTCGATATTCCGCCGCCGGCGCACATGCTGGATATCAATGGCGGCGGCCATGGCGAGATGACCGGACGAATGCTTTCCGCGATCGAGCCCGTGCTGATCGCCGAAAAGCCGGACTGGGTCGTCGTTTACGGCGATACGAATTCGACGCTCGCCGGCGCGCTTGCGGCGGCAAAGCTGAACATTCGAATCGCCCATGTCGAAGCGGGCTTACGGTCTTACAACCGCCGAATGCCCGAGGAGGTTAACCGCGTGTTGACCGATCACATCTCGACATTGCACCTGTGTCCGACGCGGGCGGCGGTCGAAAGTCTCGATCGCGAGGGCATACGCAGCGGCGTCCATCATATCGGCGACGTCATGTATGATGCGACCCTGTTCGCTGCCGAGCGCGCCGGGAAAACGTCCAATATTCTTGACACGCTCAAGCTCGGCCACAAGAGCTACGCGGTCGCGACGGTTCATCGGCCCGAAAATACCGACAACCCGGAAAGCCTACAGGCCGTGTTCTCGTATTTGCGGAAGCAAGCCGAAAGCCATCCCATCGTTTTTCCGCTCCACCCGCGTACGCGACAATACGCCGAGCGCGTTGGAGTTAGCCTCGAAGGGCTAAAAGTGATCGACCCGGTCGGCTATATCGATATGGCAAGGCTGTTGCAGGGCGCTGTTGCCGTATTCACGGATTCTGGCGGTCTGCAAAAGGAAGCGTATTTCCATCGCGTTCCCTGCATCACCATGCGCGGCGAAACGGAGTGGGTCGAAACGATCACCCACGGATGGAACCGATTGTGGAACGGTCCCGATTTCGTCGAACGCAGCGAGATCAATGAATACGGCGACGGCCGGGCGGCCTTTCGGATCACGCAGCTGCTCAAGACGTGACCGCGATAGCACCGACCGGCAGCCGTATGCGCGTACTCGTGGGTTACGCGCAATATACCGATCGCTTGTCGTATTACGACGATTGGCTCGACGCCTTCGCGGCCGCGCCGCAATTCGACGCCGTTGCACTCAATATTGTGGCCTCCGACACCAAGGCGCGCCTGCCACGCCTGCTGCGCGAGGTCGATGCCGTCGTGCTGCTACATTCCACCAACGGCGACACGACGATCTATCTGGAGCCGCACATCGAGGCGCTCTGCGCGCCGTACCGTCCCATTGCTCACGTTTGTCGGCAATGAAGTCAATCTTCCGGGATCGCCCATCGCAGACAAACTCAGGCTATTTAAATTCCTCAAGCCTGAATATATTGCGACGCAACTTCTGCTTGAAGCGGGAAAGTATCTATTTGACGATGTCGCTGCCAGGGCAGTGGTCGCAATCCCCCATGCCCTGAATCCAGCCGCCTACCAGCCCACGCGGGATTCGGATCAGCGCCCGCTTGATGTCGGTGCGCGGGCGGTCCGCTATCTTCCGCACCTCGGCGACGACGACCGCAATCGCCTGCTGCAATGGTTCGCCGATCACGGATCGACATTTGGACTGAACGTCGAAATATCCGATCAGCGGCTCGATCGCAAAGGGTGGGCGGATTATCTCAACCAATCCAAGGGAACGGTCGCCACCGAGGCAGGAAGCTGGTTTCTCGAACGGGACGATGCCACCGTAAATGCCATCCGCGATTATGTTCTGTCGAAACCAACCAAAGGCCTTGTGCTTCGAAACGACTCGGCTTTTCGGCGGTTTGGCCATCTATTGCCGTGGTGGATGAAGTCGATCATGCGCCGCGCCATGCGCGGCGGGCCCATCCGGCATGAAGCCTTGATCAATGAACAGCTTGATCCCAAGGAAATTTTCGAAAAATTCTTCGCCGGACGCCAGCGCCCTGCGTATTACGGCAAATGCATCAGCTCCCGGCATTTCGATGCCGCCGGCACCAAGACCTGCCAGATCATGTTTCGCGGGCGCTTCAACGATATTCTTGTGGCAGATGAGCATTATCTCGCACTCGAACCGGATTTTTCCAACATCGACAGCGTGCTCGCCGCCTTTCGCGACCCGGTGAGGCGGCAACAGGTGACGGATGCGGCGTATGACGTGGTCCGCACCGGACACACCTATGCGCAGCGCATGCAGCAGGTTTACGATTTGCTCGCGGCCTCAGGTCAGCGGTAGGCGCCATGTGTGGAATTGCCGGTATTTTCAGAAAAAGGGGCAGTAGCGCGACCACGATAGAGGACTGTGTTACGCGGATGACCGCGACGCTGGCGCATCGTGGCCCGGACGCGAGCAATGTCTGGACGGATGCGGCCGCCGGGATTTCATTCGGGCATCGAAGGTTATCGGTTCTCGATCTCACTGCCGCGGGCGCGCAACCGATGCAGAGCGACTGCGGGCGATTCACCGTTACGTTCAATGGCGAAATCTACAATCATCTGGAAATTCGCTCGGAGCTCGAAGCGGTCGGTGCCGCGCCGAACTGGAAGGGCCATTCCGATACCGAGACATTGCTTTACGCCGTTCGCTGTTGGGGCATTAAGGGCTCGCTGCAGCGCTTCAACGGAATGTTCGCGTTCGCAATCTGGGATGCGCGCGATGGCACACTAACACTTTGTCGCGATCGATTCGGCGAGAAACCCTTGTTTTATGGCTGGATCGGCTCCGATCTCGTATTTGCGTCCGAACTCAAGGCATTTGTTGCCCATCCGCGCTGGAGCGGCACGATCGATCGCGGTGCGCTGACGGCGTTCATGCGGTACTCTTATGTGCCGGCGCCCTGGACGATCTGGGAGGGAATCAGAAAGCTAGCTTCCGGTTCGCGAGTAACGTTCTCGCCCGCAACGGAAGCAAACCACCTGCCGCAGCCAGAGGCCTATTGGTCGATGCGTCAAAACGTGGTGACGGCACAAAGTGATCGGTTGAGCGAACCGTCTGAAGCTACGGACGAACTCAATCGGTTGCTTTCACAAGCAGTGAAACGCCAATTGCTCTCCGACGTACCCGTGGGAGCGTTTCTGTCCGGAGGCATCGATTCTTCGACAATCGTCGCGCTGATGCAGGCGCAGTCTGCGCGGCCAATCAAGACGTTTTCGATCGGCTTTGCGGAAGCCGCGTTCAACGAAGCCGTCCACGCGCGCGGCATCGCCCACCATCTTGCGACGGATCACACCGAACTGATCGTCGCGCCGTCCGCTGCGCTCGACGTGATCCCGAAACTGGCGCAAATGTACGACGAGCCCTTCGGCGATTCGTCGCAGATACCAAGCCATTTGGTGGCGATGCTGGCCCGGCGCCGCGTCACGGTCGCCCTTTCCGGGGACGCGGGGGACGAGCTATTCGGCGGATACAATCGGCATGTTTGGGGCGCACGGTTGCATGCCCATTTGGGGCCGTTGCCCGCATCTGTAAAACGCACGATAGCGGCTGCGATCGGTGCGATCGCGCCCGAGCCGGCTAACACGGTGGGGCATTTTGCTGGCAAGGTCCTTCCGAATCGCTATCGAATTCTGCGAGCAGGCGACCAGATCGCGAAAATCGGGCGGTTGGTTGGTGCGCGGACGTCGGAGGACATGTATCGCCTGTTGAGTTCGATCGATGATAATCCGGCGAGCGTGATTCTGGGAGGCTCCGAGCCGGAAAGCTGGTTCGCCGCGCAAATGGCTGAGGTTGATCAGCCGATCGATCCACTCAACTGGATGACGCTCTCGGATGCCCTGAGCTACCTGACGGATGACATCCTTCAGAAGGTTGACCGCGCTGCAATGTCGGTCAGCCTCGAGACGCGCGTTCCGTTTCTTGATAGAGACGTTGTTGAATTCAGCTGCCACGTGCCGCCGGATATGAAAGTCCGGAATGGGCAGGGCAAGTGGCTGGTGCGGCAGGTACTAGACCGATACGTTCCAAAACATCTGATCGATCGTCCAAAGACAGGCTTTAGTATCCCGCTTGATGAATGGCTTCGTGGACCACTGAAGACTTGGGCCTCGGATTTGCTGGCGCCTCGGCGGCTCAATCGGCAGGGATGGTTCGAACTCGAAGCGCGTCAGTTTCGTCTGGGCCGAGCATCAGCAGGGTCGACGCAATCACGGCTTCTGGCTGTGGAACGTATTGATGGCGCAGGCCTGGTCCGATCGCTGGTGCAGCGGTCCGTGAGCGAATTAGTTCAGCGAAATCCGATCAATCAGTCCAATCCCAGGTTCTCGTCCGGAAGCTTTTCGGCTTTTTCGGTGCTTAGTATCCAGACTAGCCCGCCGAGCGCTCCCACGATAAAATACACCGCACCAAACAAGATGGAGACGACCGTGCCGTCCATCTGCGCCAGCCCAGCATAGCCGAACGCGACCATCATCGTCGCTTCGCGCACCCCCCAGCCAGCGATCGAGATCGGCATCATGGTAATGAGCATGATGGGCGGGATTAGCATGAATACCTGCTCGAAATTCGCAGGTGCCGAAATGGACCGGACGGCGCACCAGGCAATCACGACCGCAAGTACGTGAATAGAGAGGGACAGGGTCGCAATCTTTGGGCCGCTCCGCCAGTTGAAGATCACCTTGTTGGCTATGACAGAGCAGGCGTGGACATGCTTGGTCGGCCACCAGGTTTTCAGCCATCTCCACGGCAAATGCCCGAGCAGGAGGAAGCCCAGTCCGCCTCGCCAACGCCGCGAAATCCACAAGGACGAGCGCGAGGCGGCCATTACTGTCGGCGATCAGTTGATAGCTCCACGGGAGGCTGGCGACGATAATGAGCGCCAGCGCAATGAGCCCGATGGCCCGATCCGTCAGAATTGAGTAGGTCGCCGCGCGCCATCCTGCGCCGGTGTGTTTGACGAGCCAGAGCCGCACGGCGTCGCCACCGATAGATGAGGGCAGCGTCTGATTGAAAAACGCCCCGATCATATTGTAGCGGAAGGCTTGTAAATCGGTCAGCGGCGCCTGGCAAAGCGCGGAGATCTCACGCCAGCGCAGTGCGCCGAGAAAGATCTGAATCAGGTTGATCAGCGCAGCGACCACAATCCAACTGAGGTTGATCTGGGTCAGGCGGGCCTCAATCGCCGCGAAATTGATTCCGCGAAGCGCGAGATAAAGCAGCGCCAGGGACACTATTATTCGGGCTGACAGAAATAGGAGCCGACGCATTCCAGGCCGTATTCGCTGATGTTTAAAAATGGTCCTAGGCGCGCGCTGCCCAGCCGATTCCCCACCTTGGTATGGCTTTAGGGCCGCCGTGGCAATAACCCTAACAATCCTAAGGCGTTCACCCCTTGCGATCTCCATCATAGCGTGGCTAAACAGTCGGCGGAGTGGCGTCAATGGCGTCCCGAAAGCCCGGAATATCATTTGATGTCACACCACCGAAAGATTGCGGTTATTGGCCTGGGTTATGTTGGGTTACCGGTAGCGGCTGCCTTTGCTCGCGCGGGTCGCCCAGTCGTGGGCTTTGATATCGACCAGACACGAATCCGGGAATTGAGGGCGGGTCGAGATCGCACACGCGAGGTCGAATCTTCGGAGCTAAGGCTTGATTCGCTGAGCTTCACGAACGAGGCAGCTGCAATCCGAGCGTCTGATTTCTTCATCGTGACGGTTCCAACTCCGATCGATGAGGCCCGGAGGCCTGATCTCGGTGCCATGCTGGAAGCCTCGCGCCTAGTGGGCTCCGCGCTCAAAAAGGGCGACATCGTTGTTTATGAATTGACCGTCTATCCTGGTGCGGTCGAGGAAGAATGCGTACCGGTCCTTGAGCGATGTTCAGACCTCAAGGCTGGTTCCGATTTCAATGTGGGATATTCGCCCGAACGCATCAATCCCGGCGACAAACAGCATCGTTTCGAGACAATTACCAAGGTTGTTTCCGCGCAGAACCTGCAGACACTCGATGTCGTTGCCGACGTTTATGGATCTGTTGTCACGGCCGGCATCCACCGTGCACCCTCTATCAAGGTCGCGGAGGCGGCGAAGGTCATCGAAAACACCCAGCGTGATCTCAATATCGCGTTCATGAATGAACTGTCGCTGATCTTCCAGGCCCTCGATATCGATACCGGTGACGTGCTGGCCGCTGCCCGTACCAAGTGGAATTTCATGCCGTTCCAGCCGGGCCTCGTTGGCGGTCACTGCATCGGTGTTGATCCGTACTATCTGACCTATCGTGCCGAAAAGGCTGGCTATCATCCCGAAGTCATTCTGGCTGGCCGCCGCATCAACGACGGCATGGGCCAGCGCGTTGCGCGCGAATGTGTCCGCGGCCTCATGCGGCGCAAGTCGCGGAGCGGCATCGTTACGGTGCTCGGCCTGACTTTCAAGGAAAACGTGCCCGATACGCGCAATTCCAGGGTCGTCGATATCGTGCGTGAGCTTCAGACGTTTGGCGTGACGGTTCAAATCGCCGATCCCCTCGCAGACGCTCATGCTGTCGCAGAGGAATATGGGATGACGGTGAGGGAACTAGACGCCCTGCGGCCGGCCGATGCCGTCATTCTGGCCGTTGCGCACGATCGATACACAGAAGGCGGCTGGCCGCTCATCCAGCGATTGCTGGGCGAGGGCACTGGCCTGGTACTCGATGTAAAGACCAAGCTTGATCGTGCCTCGTGCCCCGCCGGCATCGAGCTGTGGCGTCTGTGAGAGCAGCACCGGAGAAAAAATGCACGAAGCGGTACTAGTCACCGGAGCCGCAGGCTTTATCGGATTTCATGTTGCCCAGCGCCTCCTGGCGGCAGGCCGCGAGGTTGTCGGCCTCGATAGCTTGAACAGTTATTATGATCCGAAATTGAAAGACGCGCGCCTCGATATCTTAAACCGCGAGCCGAATTTCAGTTTCGCGAAGTTGGATCTGACCGACCGCACGGCAACGAAGGTGCTTTTTGATAGGCATCGCTTTCCTCTGGTCGTTCATCTCGCAGCCCAGGCCGGTGTGCGTTATTCGCTCGAGCATCCACATGCCTATGTCGACGCCAATCTCGAGGGCTTTGTCAACGTGCTGGAAGGATGCCGGCACAACGGCTGCAAGCATCTGGTGTTTGCGTCATCGTCGTCGGTCTATGGCGCCAACACCAAGTTGCCGTTCTCTGTGCAGGACAATGTCGACCATCCGGTCAGCCTCTACGCCGCCTCGAAGAAAGCCAACGAGCTGATGGCGCATGCGTACAGCCATCTCTATCAGATTCCTGCCACGGGCCTGCGCTTCTTCACGGTCTACGGTCCGTGGAGCCGTCCCGACATGGCGATGTTCATTTTCGCCAAGGCAATCCTGGGCGGGCAGCCCATCAAGCTGTTCAATCATGGCAACATGCGACGCGATTTCACATACATTGATGATGTCAGCCAGGCCGTCGTCCGCCTTCTCGATCGTCCTCCGCAGGGCAATCCGGACTGGCGCGGCGACGAGCCCGACCCCGCGTCCAGTCGAGCGCCATGGAAGATTTACAATATTGGCAACAACAAGCCCGAAGAACTGATGCACGTCGTCTCGCTTCTGGAGAAGGAATTCGGGCGCACGGCAAACAAAGAGATGTTACCGATGCAGCCCGGCGACGTACCGGCGACCTATGCCGATGTCGAAGACCTCGCCCGCGATATCGGTTTTCGCCCCGCAACGACAATCGAAGATGGTATCGCCCGGTTTGCAAAATGGTATCGTGAGTATCACAAGATCTGACGGCAGGCGCTGATGACCCGACGAATTATTCCACTGATCATGTGCGGCGGGGCCGGGACGCGGCTGTGGCCGGCCTCGCGCGAAGTACGTCCGAAGCAGTTCTTGCCATTGTTTGGGGCGCGCTCGACATTTCAGGATACGATCGCCCGCGTCTCGGATGCGTCGTTGTTCGAGCGAGCGATCATCATCACCAATGCCGCCTACCGCTTCATGGTGCTTGAGCAGCTTGCGGAAATCGGTACCGAGGCTGACGTACTGCTGGAGCCGATGCGGCGCGATTCGGGTCCCGCGATCGCAGCCGGCGCGGTCTTTGCGCAAACGCGCGACAACGATGCAGTGGTGCTGGCGCTCGCCGCCGATCATGTTGTCCGCGAAGCGGGCGCATTTATCGCGGCTTCTCGCGATGGGCTTGTTGCGGCGGAAAGCGGCCGCATCGTCACCTTCGGCATCAAGCCGGAACGGGCGGCAACCGAATACGGCTATATCAGTCCGGGCGAGGCGGTATCCGGTGACGTGCGCGCGGTCGCAAAATTCGTCGAGAAACCGGACCCGGCAAAGGCCGCCGAATACATCAAGGCCGGCTATTTCTGGAACAGCGGCAACTTCATGTTCCGCGCTTCCGTCTTGCTCGATGAATACCGCAAGTTCGATGCCGAAAGCGTGCAGGCGGTCACCAACTCCGTGACCAAAGCCGGCCGCGACCTCGGCTTTGTCACGCTTGAGCCGGAAGCTTTCGGATCGGCAAAGGCGATCTCGATCGACTACGCGGTGATGGAGAAGACCTCCCGCGCCGCGGTAGTGCCGGTTTCGTGTGGCTGGTCCGATGTCGGCTCCTGGCACGCGGTGTGGGAATTGTCGGACAAGGATGCGCAAGGAAACGCAGCCCACGGCGCCGCAGTATTCGAGGATTCACGCAACTGCAACGTTACGACCGACAAGGCATTGGTGGCGCTCGAAGGCGTCGACGATCTCGTGGTGGTGGCGACGCAGGATGCCGTGCTGGTCTCGCGCCAGAGGGACGCCAACGGCCTAAAGCGGCTGGTCGCAAAGCTGAAGACGGTGGCGCCGCAAGTAACCGAGGATCACCTCAAGGTGCACCGTCCCTGGGGCAGTTACCAGTCCGTCGATAATGGCGATCGCCACCAGGTCAAGCGGATCATCGTCAAGCCGGGCAATCGGCTCTCGCTGCAGAAACACCACCATCGATCGGAACACTGGATCGTGGTGCGCGGTGCTGCGCGGGTCACTGTGAACGATCTCGTCAAGACGGTGCACGAGAACAAATCGATCTATATCCCAATCGGCGCCGTCCACCGGCTAGAGAACCCCGGCAAGATCCTGCTCGAACTGATCGAGGTTCAGACCGGCAGCTATTTCGGCGAGGACGACATCATCCGTATTGAAGATGATTATCGGAGATCCTAGGCGAACTGTGAGCTGTCCGGCTTTCGTCCCCTGATGGGCTGGAGGTGATGATCTGGTTTGACACCTCACATCCATGGATAGAAATACGGCCGCTCCGGTCCCTCAGAAGCTGGCGCCGAAATTAGAGCTGGCAGCCTAAAATACCTGAATGGAGAGAGCATTGCGGGGACCAAGAGTACTGTTACTTTTACCGGTCATCGGGCTTGCATCTTTCTCGCCGATTTCCGTTCGCGCAGACCTACTGACTTCGGCGCCTGCTCCCGGCAGCGCCTGTGATAATTGGGAACAACAATGCGCGCGACTGTACGGTCCGCGAACAAAGCGTTGGTTCGCCTGCATGGATCAGCCGCGAGCAAAATACGATTGTCAGGATGCGGGTGGCTATGCTGGCGCGCCGCCGCCAGACAACCCCTTGTGCGACAACTGGAGTCGCGAGTGCGCGCGCTTTTATGGCTCGGGGACTCGCAAGTACGGACAGTGCATCCGCCAGCCGCAGGCCCGCGCTGATTGCGGGCGTTAAATGATCGCTTTCGGGCGGCTGGCGCTCCCTTGATCCTTGTGTGGTGTCAAACAGAGAATCATTGACTAGATGGTGACCGCTCAGCGCTTCGTTTCCGGCGATGCAAACTCTTAGCGCCCGCAATCTGCAAGGGCTTGTGGCTGGTGCATGCAGGCTCGGTAATTGTATGTCCTCCCGCCGTACAGGCGAGCGCACTGTTCACGCCAATTGTCGCACGCGTCGACACCCTGTGAATATCCCCCGCGGGGGTATCCATACCCGCCACCGCCGCCATATCCGCCACCCGCTCCGCAATCGTACCTCGCCTGCGGCTGGTTCATGCATTGCTGCCATTGCTGTGTTCCGCCACCATAGTATCTCGCGCATTGCCGCTGCCAATTTGCGCAGAGCCCACCGTCATACTGGGCCAAGACGAACCCTGCGTCCTGCAGGCTGGGGCGCAGCGCTAGCGGAGCGGCTGACGCGCTCGAAATCGCCGTAAGCATTATCGTCGCTGGAAGCAGGAAACGACAAACGATACGCATGCTTCGCTCCACAAAACGTTGTTTTCCGTTCTAACCCGCTGAGATATAGCATCTGTCGGGAGACGAGACGAGTGGCGATATGGCGCACTAGTCAAGAACTCGCTGGCTAGCGCGCCGCTGCGAGCACACTCGGCTTTGTTCTTCTGAAGGAGGCTTGTTGTCCAACGCATACCGAAGCGACGTCGATGGACTGCGCGCGATTTCGGTCGCACTCGTCATCCTTTTCCACCTTGGTCTCCCGGGCTTCGGCGGCGGCTTTATCGGCGTTGACGTGTTCTTCGTCATTTCTGGCTTCCTGATTACGGGGGTGATTTTCGAGGGGATAGAGGGCAATAGCTTCTCGCTCGCTCGATTCTACGACAGGCGCGCACGCCGCATTCTCCCGATGTTGATCACGGTAGTAATGGCGTCTGCGATTGCTGGCTACATTCTGCTTTACCCCGGAGATTATCGGGCGTTTGCGTCCAGCGCGATCGCTGCCCTGCTTGGCTGGTCGAACATCTTTTTCCTTCACAACACGGGTTATTTCGACATCCCGTCGCAGACGATGCCCCTCTTGCATACCTGGTCGCTCGGCGTCGAGGAACAATTCTATCTCGTCTGGCCGGCCGCTCTCGTTGCCGGAAGCAAGCTTCTCGGCCGGTCGAAGCGGGTCTGGGTAGCAATCTTCACTTTGGTAATCTTGGTAAGCTTCGGGAAAGCACTGACGCTCGCCGGCCGCGACCCGAAGGCGGATTTTTATCTGCCCTTCACCCGCGCCTGGGAGTTGGCGCTCGGCGCCCTTATCGTTGTCTTGCCACCGGCGGCATCGTTTTTGCCGCGGCGTCTGATCGGCGCGCTGCCGGCGATTGGGCTCGGGGCAATCGGCTACGGGACGATGACGCTTTCATCGGAAGCACCGTTTCCTGCCTTCAACGCTTTACTGCCAACGCTTGGCGCCGCGCTGGTGATTTTCCCGCGTGCTACGACGGCACAAGCCGTTCTCGGCGCCTGGCCGCTGCGCTTCCTGGGTTTGATCTCGTATTCGCTGTATCTCTGGCACTGGCCACTAATCGTGTTTTGGAGGGTCTACAGCAACAGTCTTTTCCCGACCCCGTTGGAGATGTTGGCGATCGTGGCAATCGCAATGGCGCTCTCGGTGCTGTCGTGGCGGTTCATCGAGCAACCCGCACGGCGCATCAAAATCTCATCCCCGACCGTGTTGACCACAGCTTTTTGTGGTGACGCGATCGCACTTGGGGTGATCGCGTCCATCCTTTATGCCGACGGTTTACCCAGCCGCTTGCCGCCCGAGATGGCCGCACTCGACGGCAAGGACAGAATGTGGGCCTGGACATGCCCGCAGTCGGTGGCTCTGGGGATTCTGGCGAACAGCTCGACAACTACTGCCCCAAGCTGCGCGTATGGTGCCAATTGGAAGACCGCGCGCCACCGCGCGATCATCTGGGGTGACAGCCTCGCCGAACATCTGGCGCCAGTTCTGGACGTTGCCGGCAGGAAGACAGATACCTCTATCGCCCTGGCTTATGCTTGCGCAGCGATCACGCAATCGGGAGCACCGCGCAACATAGCGGCCGACTTGACGCCCCGTTATGAGGACTGGTGCGACGCTTCGCGGACGCGCGTGCTTTCGCTGATCACGGGCGCCAACGAGATAGATACGGTGCTGCTTTCGACCAGCTGGTCCTTTTTGTGGCCGCTGCTCGACCTCCATTCCGAGGCGAAAGCACGCGATATCCTGCGGGCCGGCCTTGAGGATCTTCTCGACAAGATTATCGCGGCCGGCAAGCGCCCGATCATCATAGCTGATGCGCCCGCAAGCTTGGGCCCAGATCCGGCGAACTGTGTCCTGGCCCTGCACGCCCTACCGCGACGCCCGTGCACTATCGACCCCGCCTTTATCGATCTGGCCACCATCCATTCGCAGACCGAAACCCACGCGATCCTAAAGCGTCTGGTGGCGCTCCACCCGGGAGCGGCGATCGTAGACCCCATGGATTTTCTTTGCGACGCGACGCGTTGCAACAAATTCGTCGCCGGCGAACTGATCTACCGCGACGCCGTTCACCTGCGCCGCAATCTCAGTCCGGCCGCGATTTCCGCCATGGCGGAAGGTCTGCGCCTCGAGAAGGTGCTGGGGAAGCCCTAGTGAATCTAAGTTCTAAACGTTGCGCAAAGCCCGCGCGCGAGTCGGGAGCGCTCCAAACGACATCGGTTCGTTGAGTTAGAGCGCATCTCACTGCTACGCGTGTCCACGCGTGAGAATGCACCCCATCTCGATTGAAAAGGGTGAGATGCCACTTATCGACCCCTCTTGCGGCCGCTTCCACAGCTCATTATTGCTTCAACCATGCCAGAGTTGGTGCGAGCCACCGAACCGAGGCAACACGACCCAAGCGCGCCGATACGTTCGGAAAACGACAGCGCAGCCAGTCTATTCCGACCTCGTGCCAAAAGACCATGACTACCAGCATGGTCAAGAACCAAGTGAGAAAATGATAGCGGGCGGTAGGTACGTAAAAGAACGCCACCATATGTTGGGCAATCGCCGCGCTGCCGATTAAGCGTAACCACGGATCAAATCGGCGCCCAAATACGACGACATAAACGAGGATAACTACGCCAGCCGCGTTTAGAGGTATCACGACGCGGGAGGATTGGTACGGACCGGATAACAGCCATTCGCGAACTTTCATGAGCGCTCGCTGGAATTGCCCATGGGCGAAATCCAGCGTCACGAGCTCGCGAAATGCGTCCGCATAGGCGGCCGGCGGCATATTGAGTACCAACGGATGCGTAGCGTTGGTGCTGAAGATCACGAAGACATGGCCGAACACCCAATTGTGCAGCGTGATTAAAAAGACCGGCGAAAAGCCGATGCACATGCCGGCAAGCCTCCGCCACTGCCGAGAATAGATGGCCGCCAAGCCGGCGCCGCCCAGGAACACCGCGGCCGCCGGAGCGATGATCGGCTTCATTGCGATCCCGAGCGCGACGAGGAGCGCGCCAAAGAGCGCTGGGGTAAATCTTTCACCTGAGTTCGCGTGTAAAGCCGCGGCATCCGAAAGCTTGGGGCCCAGCAGCGGAAGAAGGCCGGCGATAAAGAAAATATAGGCGGCAGGATCGGCGTAGCCGGCCTCCGCCCATTCGACATAGTCAATGAACGTTGTCCCGAACAAATTGCCAATCGGAATGGCGATAAAGATCAAACTCAGAGAGAGCGCCCAAAGCTCGGGTAGGAAACGGCGAAACAAAGCATAAACCAGGAAAGGCATCAGCAAGATCATCGACAGATAGCCGAGAAAGCTCTCGCCGAACAATATGTGCTCGAAGGCGCGGAAATAGCGCAGGCCTGGCCCTCCGTAATAAAACACTTTTTCAAAACCGATGAGAAAGCTGACATAGTCCCCCTCCAACAGGGACTGCAGGATCATGCGCCCAACACCGTCGTAGAACAGGCCATCGCCGCCATCGTCGAGAGGCCGTTCGCCGCCGAGGAAGCTGCAGTCGTAGATGGCAATGACCGCGACGGAGAGCCCAATCAGGACAAACGGCACAATCAGGCGCCGTGCTCTTAGAGACACCAGGATCAGTAGGAGGCCGACCAAGGCTCCTAGCACCAACGCTCCTTGTGCGAGCTGCAACAACCGCACCGACCATGGCGGCGTCAGGCGCATCGCCAGCAAATCCGGTTTGATCGCGAGGCCAACAATGCGTCGGCCGGCGTCAACCTGTTCAATGACGCGGCAGTGATCGCCTCGCCAGAGTGAGAAATGCTCGCCAGGTCCTTCCCACATCAGATCGCCGCGCCAACACAATTCACCGCCGGCATAGGCGGCTGGTAGCCGGATCATCTCGAACCACGGCATGGTCAAATGCCAGCGCTGCAACCCCATCCAGAAACGCCGATCGCGGCTGGCGCGCTGGACGTCGCTAACTGGGTACCAATTGTAGCGATACTCGTTGGTGAAGCCGAGGCGCAACCAGACCGGATCGGAAAAGCTGATGCTAGTGACCGCTCGTGACATGTCTGACTTGTGGAATATTCCATCTGCGGAAAATGCAAAAGTGCGATCGGGAAAGCCCATGCCGAGCCAACAGCCAGCTTCTTCCGCTTTGCAATGTTGTTGAGGCGGATACCGCTCGTCGAACTCAGCCGCCAGCTGGTCATAGACCTCTGTCGGCAGTCCGCGCTTCAATGCCTGCGTTGGTCCGCCCGGCAGAAAGAGATTGTGGCCCTCATCGATATGCGGCGGCGCCAGCCAGATTTGTCCGGCGACCGCGATTGCAACGATGGCGATCGCCGCCAGCCACGCGCGCGCGTGCGAACGAATTTGGCCGGTAAAGACGACGACAGTCAGAATCACCAGCAGCGCATAAACGGGAATATCGTTGACCGGCAGGCCGACGGCGGCGAATGCAAGTAGAAGCACGCCAAACTTGCGCCATCCGTCGCCGGCCTGCTTATCACGGGTTGGTGGAATATCGTCTGCCGTCATAGTGTGCGGTCGAACCGGTTAACGCTACAACTCAATCGCAAATCAATAGATGACCAATTCACACACGTCCATAGACGAGGCGAGACGATACGCCTATGACTGAATGATTGTCGGCAGACAAGGTCGATGCGCTTTGATAGCTAACGAAAATACCAACGTGTTTGTCCGCACGGAAAAAAACCCGCCACAGATAATTTCCAGAATTGAGGTGGCGATGAAGTATTTTTCTCTGTGCGTATGGATCACGGCGGCCTGGATGGCTCCTGGCACTCTCGCATTCGGGGCGGTCTACCTTGTTGAATATCTGGTGCCCGGCTTGTAGAGCTAGGACTGAAGGTGAAGGGGATATGAGGTGTTGGTGGAACCGAAATTCGATCGCGAAGCATCCAAGCAGGCGGTGGGCAGGCTAGTTGTTCAATTTCGCATCGAGCGAGCAGCGAAACGAGTAGCTTGGTTTGCCGCGATAAGCCTTGTCGTCATGTTGGTTTTGCTGCTGCCGTGGGTGAACAAACCAATCATCAAGCTAATGTCTTGAAAGATTCCCCTTTTCTGTGTACTGACTAGCAAGGACACCCGCGTTAGCTGTGGCACAGCACTGAGGATATTATGATGCCGTTTTTGCGGAAGATCCTGGGTTTCGGCATTGTCGTTGCAATCTCAGCAGCAGCCTTCGCGTGGGCCTACAACGAGCGCACGCTGACAGATGTGATATTTGCCGTACCCAGCGCGGCTGACAAATAGTCTGGTTAAAGCGATAACCCCGAATAGAATACGCTGTCAGATTGCGGTGTTCGATTTCCCGTGATCACTATTGGGGTGACATGACTTTCACATCGTGCCAATTCGGCATATTCGTTGCGATCGTGTTTGTGGCCTATTATCTCCCGCCGCTCAAACGCTTCAGATCCAATGGAGGTTCGGTCTTCCCGGCGCATGCCAACACTGGTGACCCAAATGGCCCGTTGAGGCCTGTCCGCTAACGAGATCGCACACGCGCTGATATCCATGATGGCCCGGAGCACCACACGCTCCAATCAAAGGCCGGATACATTGATGCAAGATCGCTCACCGCCAGCTCGGCAAAATCCACTTGCAACGCACGGCCGGACCATACACGTGGGTCATTCGCGTCGTTTTGGCCACCGGCCAGTCACTTCCGGTCTACCCCGATCAACGGACATCTTCAGAGCCGGTCGGCACTTCAGTTTTG
>CAVYLU010000008.1:0-178307 GCA_963769365.1 uncultured Alphaproteobacteria bacterium
TTCGGCGTGAAGCAAATGGGTGATCTTCCCCCGAAAAAATGGACAGGGTTAAGCTGCTTTTAGCTCCATCTCGATCGGGCTTAGATATCCGATGGCCGAGTGGCGACGCGTTCGATTATAAAATCCTTCGATGTAAGCAAAGATATCACGTCTGGCGTCCTCACGTGTTGCATAATGCTGGTGATGGACGAGTTCGGTTTTGAGCGTGTGGAAGAAGCTCTCCATCGGAGCGTTGTCATAGCAATCGGCCCTGCGGCTCATCGAAGCTCGGAAGCCGGCGGACTGTATCATCTTGCGATACTCCGCCGAGGCGTATTGAACGCCACGATCTGAATGGTGAATCAAGCCGGCACCAGGCCGCTGTGTCGCAATGGCCATCGCTAAGGCCGCCAATGGCAGCTCGGCGCGCAAATGATCCGCCATTGCCCAGCCGACGATCTTGCGGCTGTAGAGGTCCATAACCGTGGCCAGATAAAGCCAGCCCTGATCAGTCTCGACGTAGGTGATGTCGGCGAGCCAGATCCGGTTCGGCGCGGCGGCGATGAAGTTGCGCTCGAGCAGGTTCGGGGCGATCGGGAAGTCGTGACGGCTGTCGGTGGTGCGCACCCGCCGTGGCCGCGCCATGATGGGCCCTGATACCGTGGCGGCGCATCAATCGCTCGATGCGACCGCGGCTCGCCCCGCGGCCCTGAGCCCTCAACTCGGCATGGACGCGCGGGCTGCCATAGCGGCCATTGGTGTTGGCGGTGAACCCGCTTGATGTCGTCGACGAGCTCACGATTGGCGGCGGCGCGTGGACTCTCCGGGCGCGCCCGCCAGGCATAATAGCCAGCAGGCGAGACGCCGAGCACGTCGCACATCATCGTCACCCGATAGTCGGCACGGCGATCTTCAATGAAGCGGAATCTCATTTCTGAACTCCAGCAAAGATCGCTATGGACTTTTTTAAAATGTCGCGCTCCATACGCAGCCGCTCATTCTCTCGCTGCAAACGGGCGATCTCCGCCGCGTGGTGCGACGGCGCGTGCCTGCGTCGTGGGGCGCCGCGCCGCCGCCGTCGGCTCCCGCCTGGGGCCCCACGTTGCTCTACCCACCGCCGCAACACGGAATCGCGCAGACCAAGTTCCTTGGCCACCGATCCGATCGAGCGGCCACTCGATGCAACCAGATCAACCGCTTGCCGCTTGTAGTCGTCCGTAAACGACCGACGTTGACGTCCTTCCATCCGACACCTCCTGGCTCTTCGAGCCTACTACAGGTGTCCATCAGTTCGGAGGAGGTTCAGGGGGCGCGCAATGCGGGAAATCCGCACGTTGCGTGGTGTGTCCAGCTAAGGCTAGCGTGTTCAGCAGGGTCAAACCTGCCGGGGTAGAAGTCAGAGCCCCGTAGTTTGGATAGCAGAGGTGATGGAAACTGAAACTCTGAAGCCTATCGACAAGACCTCCCTAGGGGAGGTTACAAGTCACCGGGCCGTAACAAAAGTAAACGCATTATGGCCTCGAAAGTGAGTATCCCCGAGGGCCGAGCCTCCCACGCAAGGGCGAAGGCAACATGACCAACCGAACACTGACCGATACGGCTGGCCACCTCGGCGGGGTGGAAGCGACAGCACGGTGACAAGGACATGCTGAGCAACTGGAGAGACCCTCCTCGTCCCAGCGAGAAATCGCCGGAGCAAGGTAGGCCGTATAACCGGCGAAACCGGGAAGTCGGCCAAAGACGAGAGGGTGTCGGACGGGCCCATACTAGCGAGGAAGCGGAGTAATGTCCGCGGAACGAAGGGGCCCTGCCATTTGCAAAGTCTCCGACATAAGGGAAGGCAAGGACGAGATGACAAAGGCGTCCGACGATTTGCAGGACCTGAGGCGGAGGATATACGTCAAGGCGAAGGCTGAACCGTCCTGGCGTTTCTGGGTCTATACGTACGTATGCTCAGGAGCGATAGGGCTTCGGCTGGGAACGATGGAGTAGGCAGTGCCGAAAGTCGCCCCAGCAGGATAGGTCCCATAAGCTTCGGCGTGAAGCAAATGGGGGAGCGCAGTGCGGGAAATCCGCATGCTGCGTTCGACGTGGCGGGGGCTGGAAACGTGGCACGGTCGAGGTATCTCGGACGGAGCCGGCGCGCCAGTCCTCGACCCTACCGACGTGGAGGGGACTGGAAACGTGGCACGGTCAAGCAGCCTGCCGGCGCGCCAGTCCTCGACCCTACCGATGAGCGGGATGTGAAAACGAAGTCATGGTCGAACCACTAAGGCTACCGGATGGTTTTCGTCGCCTTTACCATTTGACGTCAGCCGAATTTGCGATCAGCGACGTTGTCTTTAGCCAACTCAAGGTTGCGAGATTTTCTTCCCTAAATGATCCGTTCGAACTATTTGGCCCGAAACGCATCGAATGCTCGGGATCGGCGAGGCCTGCGCGACAAGGATAAGTTGGATTCAGAAAACGGAATTCTTTGCTTTAGCGAAGATTGGACGGACCCGGTTTTGTGGACACACTATGGCGCCAAACATCGCGGGATTTGCCTTGGCTTTGACGTGAAGGACGGCTTCGCAAAGAAAATTGTCTACCGGGAGGATCGGGTGCGCGACGCAGAAATTCGCGGGAAAACTGACAAAGAAATTCTAGACTTGCTCTTACTTACGAAATTCGAAAGCTGGCGCTATGAGCAGGAATGGCGGGTTCTACTCAATCTCAGCGACTCGATTGGCGAAGGCGGTTTACACTTTTACAAATTTGACAAGCAACTGAAACTAACGGAGGTCATTCTTGGCGCAGAGTGTTCCATGACGCACAAGGAGGTACAGCATCTCGTTTCAACGCACCACCCTCAAGCGAATACGATAAAAGCAAGGCTTGCCTTCGAATCATTTCACATCGTTCCAGACGAACCAACCATCAAGCATATTCCTCCCGGCAATTAATCATTAAGCACCACGTCGCGGCGTCCCGCGCGGTGGTAACAGGCCAGCACGTACATCCGGCGCAGCTCTGATCAGTTTTGTCGTCCCAGTGGCGACGTGGAGGAATCCCTTGAGGATATCAACATGGGGCGACTTCCCCAGATGGCGGGCGCATCGTGCATCGCTCTGTCTTCTAACGTTGTCCAGCGACATCTTTCGTCGCTCAACGTAAGTTACGTTTGATTGTTTGCGACCCAGCAGCTTGTCGAGCCGTCTGCAGCCGATGGATGATGAGATGTGGGTTCTGCGAAGGGCCAAAATTAAGCAAGTAAACTCAACAGCGGGGAAATCTGACGGCATGGATGACGGTATTTAACAATCGACGCCAAGAAAACATTTGCTGTTACAAGAATTTAGAATGGCAATTGATGATTGAGTGGGAGTAGGGGTATGGGATATTCTGGAGGGCGCCGGATAGAAATAGCGTAGGAAAAGTAGAGGGTTACAGGATATCTCCTTGATCATTCGCTTTCCATCGTCTCTCCGTGCGGTTGTTTGTCCAAATCATTGATTTAACGGGAGTCAACATTCGCGGCGGACGGAGCAAGCGAACTCATTTGACGGTTCTCCCGACGGTTTGATCACAAGCCGCAAGACACGATGGAGAAAAGACCGTCAAGAATCGTGATCGTTCTGACGGTCTTTTTCTGAGGCCGACTGCCCGAAGCTTGCGGTGCCGCCCGTCGCGGGATCGTTGAAAAAGTGCGAGTTATTGTACTTGCTACGATTCACGCACCAAATCCTAATCCAGCTCTGTAGGTCGGGCGCATTCTAGCCCTGCATAACCCAAGCTGTGTCCATATGCGCAAGCCGCTGTCCGGGCACGCCGGTCTCGGCCTCGGAGGCGCGCGCCGCCATCGACCTTGATGACAGGTACCACAACGCAGATCTGCCGAGATGAATCCGGTGCGCGGCATTCTGGATCGCCATGGCTGCGATCAGTACCATTCGCGTCAACACTGCGGGTACATCGTCACCTTTGCTAAATGGTCCGAAATGGATCGTGAGAGCAGCGTTGGCGATTAATAGCGCGAGCTTCACTCCCAGAATGATTTTTAAAGCCGGCAACTGGCGTCGCAACAGTGCTGAGCTCAGCAGCCGGCTCAGGATCACGACCAGGCAGAACACCTGCAGCGCCAGCAGCTTCGCGACCGCGCCCGACGTACTGAGCACGAGCGAGACGCGCCCAATGTCACGAAGTTGCCGGTGACGTGCGCCGCGAACATACCTTGCGGGGCGAGACTATACCTCACAGGTATAGATTATAACTCAATCGGTCTTTGCCCGGCGCTCCCGCAATACCTAGGATTTGGCTGTGAAATGCAAATCCGAGGTTGAGACGTTGACAACGAGAGCTACCCATATCGATACCTTCATCGTAGATGTGCCGACAATCCGGCCTCACGTGCTGGCGATGGCTACGATGCGCAGCCAGGCGGTGGTCTTGGTCCGGATTACCTGTTCCGACGGCGTGGTGGGGATAGGAGAAGGCACCACCATCGGTGGCCTGAGCTACGGAGACGAGAGCCCGGAGGGCATCAAGCTTGTCATCGATACTTACATCACGCCGATCCTGAAGACGTGCGACGTCTCCCACGTCGCCGAGACAATGTCGAAGATCAGCCGCAGCGTCGTGGGCAATCATATCGCGAAGTGCGCGGTGGAGACTGCGCTTCTCGACATGGCCGGCAAGAGGCTTGGCGTGCCCGTCTCGGAGCTAATCGGCGGAGGCCGAGTGCGCGAGCGGCTGCCGGTAGCCTGGACGCTCGCGAGCGGGAATACCGCGGTCGACATCGAGGAAGCCCAGGCGATGATCGAAGCCAGACGGCACTCGATCTTCAAGCTCAAGATCGGCAAGCGCAGCGTGACCGAAGACGTGGCTCACGTGGCGGCTATCAAGAAGGCGCTCGGAGATCGCGGCAGCGTCCGCGTCGATGTCAACCAGGGGTGGGACGAAGCTCAGGCCGATGTCGGCATGAAGATGCTGGAAGATGCGGGCTGCGATCTTGTCGAGCAGCCGGTCGCGCGCGACGCGCTTGCCGCCATGGCACGGCTGTCCGCCCGCCACGGCATCCCGCTGATGGCTGACGAAGCGCTGCATGGCCCGCGCGATGCGTTCCGTGTCGCAGCGAGCGCTGGCGCCCGGGTATTTGCCGTAAAGATTGCCCAGTCGGGCGGACTACACGCCGGTCGCGACGTCGCCGCCATCGCGGACGCGTCGGGCGTGTCTCTCTACGGCGGCACCATGCTCGAAGCCGGCGTCGGCACTGCGGCCTCCGCACATTTGTTCGCGACCTTTCCCAAACTCGCTTGGGGCACCGAACTGTTCGGCCCTCTACTGCTTACCGAAGAAATCCTCGCGGAGCCGCTTGACTACGCCGACTTCTCCTTGGGCGTTCCGAAAGGCCCGGGTCTGGGCATCGCGCTCGACGAGGACAAGATCGCTCGCTTCCGTCGCGATCGGACTGCACCAACTCTGCACGTGGTCGCGGGCAAGGGAGCTTAGGTCATGCTCACCATGGTCGAGATGAATGTCCATATCCCGCTGGGCTTCGACAAGGAAGAAGCCGACCGCCTCAAGGCACGCGAAAAAGATCGCTTCCAGGAGCTGCAGCGTGCCGGCAAATGGCGACACATCTGGCGCGTCGTCGGCCGCTACGCGAACGTCAGCATCTTCGATGTCGAAAGCAATTCCGAGCTTCATGACATCCTGACGAGCCTGCCGCTCTTTCCTTTCATGGAGATGAAAGTAGTGCCGCTCTGCCGGCACGCATCCTCGCTCCACGACGACGACCGCTGACTATTTAGAACGACGAATGTCCGCGTTGCGGACTCAAACCAAGGGAGAGACGACATGGATACGAGCTTTGTGAAGACCCGGGAAGTTCAGGTATTGTTCGACAAGGCTGCCGGCCTCAACCAGCCGGGTGGCGATCCGCGATTGAAGGCGATATTCCGCGACCTCGTCGAGGCCGGCGCCGAGATCATCGTTCGCCACGACATCAGCGAGGATGAATTTTGGGGTGCGGTCAACTTCCTGCAGAAAGGCGCGCCGGAATTCGGGTTGTTGGTGCCAGGCTCCGGCCTTGAGCACTTCTTCGATCTCTTCCTGGACGCAAAGGACGCGGAAGCTGGTCTCACCGGCGGCACGCCGCGCACGATCGAAGGTCCGCTGTACGTCGCAGGCGCGCCGCTCCAGGAAGGTGACGTCAACCTGACCAAAGACCCGGACGCCACTGGCAGCCTTTACATGAGAGGGCAGGTTACCGGCCCGGACGGCGGGCCGGTCAAGGATGCGGTGGTGCATGTTTGGCACGCCAACTCGCAGGGCTGGTACTCGCACTTTGATCCAACGCGCGAGCAGACGCCCTTCAACAATCGGGCACGCATCAAGCTCGGTCCGGACGGAAAGTATTCGTTTCATTCCAAGATGCCGAACGGTTACTCCGTGCCCGACGGCGGCGCCACGGATACGCTGATGAAGGCAATCGGCCGACATGGCCATCGTCCGGCACACGTTCATTTCTTCATCGAAGCGCCTGGTTACCGGAAGCTGACGACACAGATCAATTTCGGCGACGATCCGCATGCCGCCGACGACTTTGCCTTCGCCACTCGCGATGGTCTGCTCCCCGTTCCGCAGCGTCAGGGCGAAAGCGCCTACATCAATTTCGACTTTCAATTGCAGCGCGCCACACACACCGCTGACGAGCAGTTCTCCGCTCGACAGCGAGCCGAGGTGGCGTGAGCCACCTCATCTACGAGACACATATCGAAGAGGAGAGGAAACGATGATGACGCTTTTGGAGCGTATCGACGGTGCGGTCGTCGAAGACAGGGAGCGCGGATTGTACAGGTGCCGCCGCGACATCTTCACTGACGTGGAGATGTACGAACTGGAGATGCAGCACATCTTCGAAGGCAACTGGGTTTTCCTGGCCCACGAGAGCCAAATTCCGAACAACAACGACTACTTCAGCACCTGGATTGGTCGCAAGCCGATCATGATCACCCGCGACAAGGCGGGCGAGCTCCACGCCATGATCAACGCCTGCGCCCACCGCGGCGCGATGCTCTGCCGGCGCAAGCACGGCAACAAGGGCAGCTTCACCTGTCCTTTTCACGGCTGGACGTTCAGTAACGCAGGCAAGCTGCTGAAGGTGAAGGATGGCAAGACGGGCGACTATCCGGCCTCCTTCAACACCCAGGGTTCGCACGACCTGACGAAGGTGCCTCGGTTCGAGAGCTATCGGGGCTTGCTGTTCGGGAGCCTCAATCCGGACGTCCCATCGCTCGAAGAGCATCTCGGCGGCGCCAGGGCCGTGATCGACCAGATCGTGGACGGAGCGCCTGACGGCATCGAGGTGCTACGCGGAAACTCGACCTATACCTATGACGGCAACTGGAAGCTCCAGTTGGAGAATGGTGCCGACGGCTATCACGTGAGCTCGGTGCACTGGAATTACTCGGCGACTATGGGTCATCGCAACTACGAAAACGAAGGCACCAAGACGGTCGACGCCAATGGTTGGTCCAAGAGCGTTGGTGGCGTCTACGGATTCGAGAACGGGCACATCCTGCTCTGGACCAATCTTCTCAACCCGGAAGTACGGCCGGTCTTCGACCACAAGGATGATCTGGAAGCTCGCCTCGGCAAGGATCGCGCCGGCTTCATTGTCGGACAGACGCGCAATCTCGCGATCTACCCGAACGTCTACCTGATGGACCAGTTCTCGACGCAGATCCGCGTCGTGCGACCCATCAGCGTCGACAAGACTGAGGTCACGATCTACTGCTTCGCGCCAAAGGGTGAGGACGCCAAGGAGCGGGCGACCCGCATCCGGCAGTACGAAGATTTCTTCAACGTTTCGGGTATGGGCACGCCGGACGATCTGGAGGAATTCCGTGCATGTCAGACGGCGTATATCGGCGCCGGCGAGCTCTGGAATGACCTGAGCCGAGGGGCTGTTCACTGGATTGACGGCCCGGACGATAATGCCAAGGCGATCGGATTGAAGCCGATCCTGAGCGGCGAGCGCAGCGAGGATGAAGGGCTATTCGTGCGCCAGCACGAGTTCTGGGCAAAGACGTTGCGCGAGGCGGTCCTTGGAAACGGCGACGCGACGAACGTCGTCCCGGCACGGGGAGAAGCAGCATGACCGCCGCGACCGCCACTCTTGCGCCTTCGGCAAAATTCGACATCGAGCAGATCAGAGCCTTTCTTTATCGCGAGGCGCGCCTTTTGGATGATCGGCAATGGGACGAATGGATCAAACTCTACTCGCCCAGGGCCAGCTTCTGGATGCCGTCCTGGGACGATGACGATCAGTTGGTCGAGGATCCTCAGCAGCACGTCTCGCTGATCTATTATCCCAATCGCGATGGGCTCGAGGACCGCGTCTTCCGGATCAAGACCGAACGCTCCGGCGCGAGCACTCCGGAGCCGCGGACCAGCCACAATATCTCAAACATAGAGATCGTGGAGGAGCGCGATGGGCAAATCGACCTGCGCTTCAACTGGCACACGCTGAGCCATCGCTACAAGAAGACGGACAGCTTCTTCGGCGTCGCCTTCTACACGCTCGACACGAGCGGCGGAGAACCGCAGATCGTTGCGAAGAAAGTCGTTCTCAAGAGCGACTACATCCACCAAGTGATCGACATTTACCACATCTGACGCGGCTCGTCTGGATAGGGAGAGTAAACATGACTTATCGTGTGGCGCTCAACTTCGAAGACGGGGCGACCCGCTTCATCGAATGTAATGAAGGCGAGAAGGTACTCGATGCGGCCTATCGCAACAAGATCAATCTCCCGATGGATTGCTCGGATGGAGTCTGTGGCACCTGCAAATGTCGTTGCGAGCAGGGTGAATACGACCTCGGCGATGAGTATCTCG
The DNA here is from genome assembly GCA_963769365.1 of uncultured Alphaproteobacteria bacterium. GTDB lineage: Bacteria > Pseudomonadota > Alphaproteobacteria > Rhizobiales > Xanthobacteraceae > Bradyrhizobium. The sequence goes on from CAVYLU010000008.1 coordinate 8,863, forward strand.
AGGACGCATTGAGCAGACAGGAGGCGGAGGAAGGAATGGTGCTGACCTGCCAGATGGTGCCGTCCTCGGATTGTGTCATCGCGGTGCCAGTGCCGTCCAGCGCCTGCAAAGTGAAACCGGCCGAACATGGAGGGGAAGTGAGTTCGGTCGAACTCGTCTCGGACAGTACCATCATCCTTAAGCTCAAGATCGACAAGCCCGACGCATTGGGATTCCTTCCCGGGCAATACGTGAACCTGACCGTGCCGGGAACGAGCGAACATCGTTCCTACTCCTTCAGTTCGAAGGTCGGTGCGACCGAAGCCAGTTTCCTCATCCGTAACGTTCCAGGCGGCCTGATGAGCGGCTGGCTCGCCAAGGACGCCAAGACGGGAGCCCGGATGGAGTTCGTCGGTCCGCAGGGAAGCTTCTTTCTGCGCGCGGTCGATCGCCCGGTCGTCATGCTCGCCGGTGGCACGGGACTGGCGCCGATTCTGTCGATGCTCGAAGTGCTTGCCGACCAAGGTACCGATCAGCCGGTGCACCTGATCTACGGCGTCACCAACGACGGGGATCTAGTTGAGATCGAGCGGATCGAAGCGCTCGGCAAAAGGCTTCCGAGGTTCACCTGGGCAACCTGCGTCGCCAGTCCGGAAAGCTCCCACCCGCTGAAGGGCTACGTGACCGCGCATCTTGCGGACGAACATCTCAACGCCGGCGTCTGCGACATCTATCTGTGCGGGCCGCCGCCTATGGTCGAGGCCGTACGAATCTTTTTCACGGAAAAAGGGGTGAAGCCTTCCCACTTCTTCTATGAAAAGTTTTCGGCGACCGAAGCGGTGACGGCATGACCTTCGCAGATCGCTTCGCCGGCAAGACTCTGGTGGTGACCGGTGCTGCGCAGGGTATCGGACGAGCCGTGGCGCTGCGGGCTGCCGCCGAAGGCGGCAACGTCCTGTTCGTGGACCGAGCGGACTTCGTGGGCGACGTCGCGTCCGAGGCGGGCGGAAGGGGGCATGGCTTCGTCTGTGATCTCGAAACCTATGAAGGAGCTGCCGCGGCCATGGCCGAAGCCACCAAGCGCTTCGGTGGAATCGACATACTCATCAACAACGTCGGTGGTGCAATCAGGATGCGGCCCTACGACCAATTCGAGCCACGGCAGATCGAAGCCGAAATCCGACGTTCGCTAATGCCGACACTGTGGTGCTGTCACGCGGTGCTGCCGCACTTCCTAAAGTCAGGGCGAGGGACGATTGTGAACGTCTCCTCGAATGCAACTCGAGGCATTCACCGCGTGCCGTATTCGGCGGCGAAAGGCGGCGTCAACGCGATCACCCAAAGTTTGGCGATGGAATATGCCTCTCGCAACATACGCGTCGTTGCGACAGCGCCCGGCGGCACCGATGCTCCGCCACGGCGTATGCCGCGAAATATCGAGGGCGACACGCCTAAGGAATTAGAATGGATGTCCGGCGTGGTCGAACAAGTGAAAGAGTCCAGTTTCCTCAAGCGATATGGCACGATCGAGGAGCAATCCGCTCCGATCCTCTTCTTAGCGTCGGATGAAGCAAGTTATGTTACGGGCAGCGTTCTTCCCGTCGCTGGCGGCGATCTCGGATAACGGCCGCTTTCAGCCCATCGGAAAGAATATCGAGCGCAAGAAAACGCGGCAGCGTATGTTGAACGGAGCTGGGTACGGCGACTGGATTGCAATCCAACTATGTGAAATGAAATCAATCATGACCGGATGAATTGTTGGATCGACGGGGCCTCTTTTCAGCGTTGGGTGCTGTCTCCTGGCCACATCAGTGCGCAGCGTCAGAAGCCGGTTGACCGGAAGACGCATCCCACTTGTGGAACTCACGTACGAGTTTGATCAGATGCAGAAGTAGTTTGGACGTATCGTTCTTGCGGTGGCTCATGATGATAGGTGACACCATCTTCGGTTCGTCGAGGTCGATGAAACGCACGTCGTCGCGCCCTAGACGTTTGACCGAGGCAGGCACGATGCAAATGCCCCCGCCAGAAGCCACCAGCCCCAGAGCAGTCTGAAGCTCTTTTGCCTCGGTGCCAACTCTCGCCTCGATGCCCGCGTCTCGGTAGAACGATAGCACCTGGTCTGCGTAACTCGGTCGCGGTGACTTGGGATAGACAATCAATTGTTCCCCTGCAGCTGCGCGCAACCGAAGCTTTCCTTTCCTGCTCGCCAGCCTGTGTCCGCGCGGCACCACAATGCAGAGGCGTTCTTCGCGAATAATGCGGCGGACGATCGCATCGTCGTCGAAGCGTAGACGGCCGAAGCCAACGTCGATGCGTCCGTCCTTCAAAGCCGCGACCTGTTCGAGCGTTGTCATCTCTAGAAGAGCGATCTCGGCGCCGGGCGCGACGATACGGAAGCGGTGGATCAGCTCCGGCAGCGCGTCGTAGAGGGTGGAGGCGACGAAACCGATGTTGAACTGCAGCACCATGCCCTTGGCAATTCGCTTGGTCATCGTGCGCATCTCGTCAATGCGCTGCAATATCTGTCGTCCCTGTTCGAACAGATATCGGCCTGGCTCCGTCAACGTAAGCGGCCGCCCCCGGTCGAGCAGCCGCACCCCGAGCTCTTCCTCGAGCTGTTGCACTTGGCGGCTCAGTGGTGGTTGCGCAATATGCAGCTTTTCCGCAGCGCGGCTGAATGAACCTTCCGCAGCAACCATGGTGAAGTAACGCAGGTGACGTAGCTCCACGGGATCGCTCCTTTACACCATACCTTCCGAGTATAAAGATAGACCGAATTGATCCTGTGCATCAATCGGATCCTCGCCTACGGTTTCACAAGCCGAGCACAACCCGAAGCAAAGGCGCGGATCGTGAAAGTCCGATCCAGCCCTGTGAAGAGCTGCGTGCTGTTTCGCGAAGTGTCCGCGGCGATCTTGCGTCTTGAATCCGGCGCCGCGCCAACATCATCGTGCCGGATTGCCGGTCAGTGGTCATCAAGGATAATGGAAATTCGTCATGCGCCCAGTCACCATCGCCGTTGCAATCACAGGCTCTCTCCCACGCAAGAGAGACAATCCGGCGCTTCCTGTGTTGCCCGCTGAGCAGATCGAGTCCACTCACGCGGCATACGAGGCAGGTGCCGGGCTGGTGCATATCCATGTACGCAACGACGACGAGTCTTCTTGCTCGAATCCCGACCGGTTCGCCGAAGTGCAGGCCGGAGTGCGCAAGCACTGCCCGGGCATGATCGTGCAGTTCTCGACAGGTGGCCGACGGCGCGATCCGGCCGCGCGCGGTCTTTCGCTCATCCATCGGCCGGATATGGCCTCTCTCTCGACCGGTTCGACCAATTTTCCCACGATTGTGTACGAGAACCCGGCGGGGTTGGTGCTCGATCTGGCATCGAAAATGAAGCAGTTCGGGATCGCGCCGGAGATTGAAATCTTCGACCTGTCGCACATTCACGGCGCCAAACGATTGATCGATGCCGGCTTGTTGTCGCCGAGACCCCATATCCAGTTCGTGATGGGTGTCCAGAATGCACTCCCGGCCGACGAGCATCTACTCGATATTCTCCTGAAGGAGACTAGGCGCATCATTCCCGGCGCGAGTTGGACGGCCGCCGGCATTGGCCGTGAGCAATCCTGGGTAATGCAGTGGGCCCTGCAACGCGGAGCTGACGCTGTACGCACCGGCATGGAAGATAATATTCGTATAGCCAAAGATCGACTCGCATCCGGCAACGATGAGCTTGTGCGCATCGCAGCCGGGCTGCTCGAGAAGCACGGCTGCAGGCCAGCGACGACTGCCGAAGCGCGGAGTTCTCTCAGACTTCAGGCGGTTCAGAGTTCTCAGATCTGATTTTGGCAAAATTAGAACTTCCGGATGGCTCTGTCGGCGTCTTGTTCTCAGCGCGCGGCCTCGGGGCGCCTGCGTTGTCGTTGTCATGAACGGGCAGACGCCGGCTCTGACTTCAACGTCTGATCGAGATCTCCGAAGGATTGCAGCACAATCCAGGGCCGATCGGCGCCATACCCCGTGAGTATGAAGATAGACCAAAACGATCCTGTGCCACGCGTATCTCGCTCGGTAGTGTGGCACACGAAGGGAGGAGCACTCATGTATGCTTCAATCACAAATGTTCAGGAATTCCTTAAGTCGCGTCCGTTCCGCCAGCCTCACGGTCTGGCTGCCGTGGCGATTGCCGCCATCGGCCCGGGCACCAGGGGGCGCTTGTGCTCGCAGTTGAGTGACATAGCCGCGGCGCCTCTTGCGGCATCCAGGATCATGTGTCGTGATCGTCTGTAGTTGCAACGTCCTCAGCGACAGCCAGATAAGATCTGCGATAGCCAGCGGAACACCGTGTGCGCGCTTGAAGCAGGTCTATACCTCGCTCTGCTGCGCGGCAAAATGCGGTCGCTGTGCGCGTGCGATCAAGGCGATACTCGAAGACCACAAACAGGCCCCCATGAAAGTTGGTAGCCCTGAGGCTGCCGACGCCGCAGCTTCGATTTCGTCGTCTTAACGATGCGGTCAGGTCTTAACCGATCATAACAGTGCAACCGCCCTTCTTGAGGAAGTCGGATGTACGACGCTCTCAGAGAACAACATTTAGCATCAACAAGCCGAACGCGATTCGCTGGAGCAATCTTTAGATCTATCAGCAACGAAGACTGTCTGATCCTCAATATCTGGGCCCCCAAGGTCCGCCCTGGCCCGATGCCCGTTCTCGTCTGGTTGCACGGCGGCGGCTTTTGCGGCCGGTTGCTATCGCGCAGTTTGGCGTAGCCAGTGAAGTTGCTTGGAGCGCGAAGCGGGCCATCCCTCGACTGAGAATAGTTGACGGTACCAGGCGGAAGTCGAGAGAAGGGACGCAGCGGCCGTCACACCTGGCACACGTCGGATTTGGCGATTGACTCCGATAGTTGCCGAAGCCGTACTTGCTCTGAACGAAACAAATTTTCCTGTGAATTCAGAACTAAAAAGTTCGGGTGGTAAACCGTCGGTATTTGACCGTCGGCGTTGAGAACTTTTACTTGCAAATCAACGCGGTAATGTCGTCCTAAATGATCGAGTGGGAGTAGGGGCATTGGACATTCTGGAGGACGTTGGAGAGAAATAGCGGAGGAAAGATAGAGGGTAACGGGATGTCTCGCTTATCATTCGTCTTCTATTGTCTTTCCGTGCCGTTGTTTGTCCAAATGATTTAACGGGAGTCGACATTCGCGGCGGACGGACGAAGCCGGCTCATTTGGCGGTTCTTCCGACGGTTTGATCACAAGTCGTAAGACGCGACGGAGAAAAGACCGTCAAGAATTATGATCGTTCTGACAGTCTTTTTCTGAGGCCGACTGCCCGAAGCTTGGCAGCGCCGCCCGTCGCGGGATCTTCGAGAAAGCGCGAGTATCCCAGCTTGGCTACAATTCACGTACTAAATCCAAATCCGGCGCTGCAGGTCGGGCGCATTTCCGGCCCTGCACCGATAAAACCAAGCTGTGTCCATATGTCGGATGTTGGCGCCAGAGTCACGACCGGGTCAATGCTTCTGCCCCAACCGCGACGAACAGCTCTTGTCAGTGAGCAAGTGTTTGATCCAACTCGTTCCTCGCGCTTCAGGCTGCATGAATTGAGCCTTGGCTCGCTTGATCCCGCTTCGTTTGCTAGTCAGATGCCATTTGCCCTGCTAGTGCCGGCCGTAAACGAGCACCCATCGCGACCCGGTCGCTAAGAAAACTCGACCGTGCGCAATTGTCGGAGGAACGAATTTGGCGAACCAATACCTTTTAAACTTTTGCAGTTCGGGATCGCTCGCGAACTTGTCAGATTGGTTGCTCCAAAGCTCGCGCATGCTGATCGGATCGAACGCCCGTAGGCTTCCCCAAGCCTGCTCTCCAAAATGTCGGCGTTAAATCCTGACACTCGCCCACTAAACACTCATGGAACTCGGGATCAGAGCGCAATGAAGAATAGCCAAACTGCCGTCCTATTGAAGGATCAAGCGGCTTCAATGCGCCGGGCCATTTCGACAGCTTCTCGAGTTGCCAACTCAACGCCTTACGCCTGAAGGTCCTCGTGCAAGGAGGTCGGCGACGTCATGGCCAAGGCGAACGAGGTAACGCCGTGTCTCGTGCTCAGCAGTTGGGCCATCGCCTGCGACAACGGCGGCCACAAACGCCTTGTGCGCATTCCGTACATAGCCGGGCAAATCACGAGGGCCGAAGGCCACTCTAATGAAGAAGTCGCTTCGATCCCAGAATGATTCACCGATCCTGGTGCTCAGCGGCGATCGCGCGAGTTCGTGTAATTTTTCATAGCGACGACGATTGCGCCGTCGCAACTCGACGAAGCGCGCATCTGGATCATCCGGAAGATTTGCTCGCGACGCGAGTTCAGTACACAGATGTGCGAACTCATCGGCTTCGCGGGGCGAATGGCGTTCGGCCGCGAAACGAGCGACAACACCTTCTGTGGCACCAAATATTTCATAAAAATCGGCCATTTCGGCTGCGACGGGGCGAACAACCCGGCAGCCGACTTGAGGCAAGACTTCCAGCATGCCCTCGACGGTCAGGCGGCGGATCGCATCGCTCACTGGCGCACGGCTAATCGAGAGTGCCCGTCCGACCGATTCGGACGAGATCTGGTCGCCTGGATCGAGGCCCCCACTCAATAGGAGGCCCTTTAGGTAGCCATAAGCAAGGTCCTGCAGGCGCGGGCTGCCCCGCCGCAACTCTTCTGAAACGTCCGGGAGGTCGATGTTGAATGCTACCATTATGAAGCGTAGACTAACATACTAGTATGGAAATAACCAAGGAAACGACCTTCAACGAAGAGAGGAGGAAGCCATGATCGAAACTGCCGTGAATGCGGGAAAAATCGTTGAGGCGCTGAAGGAGACAGAGGCCGAATCCGAGGCGAGGCGTACGCTGAGTACTCGAGCCGTCGAGCTTCTGCACGAAGCCGGGCTGACTCGAATCGTAAGCCCGGCGGTCTACGGCGGTTATCAGTTGCCGGTTCGTGCCCTAGTGGAAGCCGAACGGGTCGTAGCGCATGGCAGCACGGCAGCGTCATGGGTGCTGATGGTGTGTGCGGCACATACCTTCATCGCGGGCCGGTTGCCGCGCCGCGGCCAGGACGAGATTTTCGGCACCGACCCGGGCATGCTAATTCCCGGCGTGCCGACGCCTCGTGGCACCTGCCAGCGTACCAAAGGCGGATATATCCTCAACGGACGGTGGCCGTACGCGAGCGGCGCCGACCACGGCGATTGGATCCTGATCGGATGCAAGGGCATTCGCAACCAAGCGGACGAATCCTGTCCTTCCTTGATCGTCGTGATGCCGAAGGCAAACGTTATCATCGACGACACCTGGTACACTCTCGGAATGCGTGGCACCGGCTCCAAGGACCTCGTGCTCGACAACGTGTTCATTCCCGATCACTACGCGGTGCCGATGAGCGAGGCGCAACTCGGCACCGTACCAGGTGTCGACGTTGCTCTGTATCGACTCCCGATCCGGTCTGCCCTCGCCACGATGCTGCTGGGCACGATCGTCGGGATGTCCGAGCGTGGATTGCAGGTCTTCGTCGAGCAGACACGGACACGCCGGGACGCCTACAGCGGGGCCACAAAGGTCGACAACCCCGGCATGCAGCGCCGTGCGGCCGAGTCGAGCGCGGAAATTGCCTGCGCCTGGGCGCTGACGCAGCAGAACTGCGACCTGCTGGAGCAGGCGATGCGCCGCGATCCGCCGATGCCAACCGCAGCGCGTGCGCAGATCCGATGGAATGCCGCTTATGCCACGGAACTATGTCGGCGAGCTTGCAATCGACTCTTTGAAGGGGCCGGCGCCGGCGCGGCACACGACAGCCACGTTATGCAAATTTTCTTTCGCGACATGAACACGGCGACGCACCACGCGATGCTCGACTTTGACTCAAACGTCGAGATCCAGGGCAAGAGCCTGTTCGGAGTGGAACTAAACGACGCAATGGTGTGAAGGCTCCGAAACCGCAAAGGCGCCGTCAGATATGAAAGAAGAGAATATACGTACGCGATCACCATCGCGCAGTGGATGAGACGCCATACGCCAATCGGCGAAGAACGAGACTGTTGACGACGTGAGCGCGATGAATGGAATCGAACCGAGATCGCGGCGATTTCGAGTACGAAGCGATTGCTCGGCGTTGATGTCCAGCCGGACAACCACCCGACCGAAGAGCATCTATTGCCGCTCTACGCGTCGCTCGGCGCAGCGGGCGAAAAGCCACGTACCGAACGGCTTCACACAAGCGCCATATACAGCATGGACGCATATTCGTTCAATCAGACGAACGACGTTGACTAAGGCCGGAGACTCAAGAGAATCCGGTAAGAGGCGTCGCTAACGTCTGCGCTAGTGACGAACGCCCAGCTGTTGGGCCGGCCAGAAGCGCGGCAGCGCGATGATAACAAGCAAAAGGACAAGAACTATGCCGGTTGTTCGGGTGAGTTGGTTCGAAGGAAAGAACCACGATATGAAGACGAAGGTTGCGGCCGAGATCACGGAGAGCATCGTCCGGAACACCGGGACCGACGCGAAGTACATCTACGTCATCTTCGAGGACGTAGCGCCGAGCAACTGGGCGGGCGACGGCAGGCTCTTTGGCCCGCCGGACAATGGCGCGAAGTAGCCCTGGATCGCTACCGATGGCCAAAGATTCGATTCCGAAGTGATCGTCCTCAGCAGACATTGTCACCGCTTGTCGGCCTGTCTCAGGAGTGCCGCACCGGACGTAAACCCTAGGAGGAAGTGGCCTCGACGAAGCTATATTTCACGGGCATGCCCAGAAGAGCCTTCTGTGCTGCCTCGCGCAGTGTCGGGTCGAATACTTCGACACTCGCTGAGCTTTCGGAAACTGATAGCTTATAGTCTGACGTACTGAGCCCCGCATGGGCCAGAGCCTGCTGGAAACCATGGGTCACCGCGAGAACCCGCAGCGCGGGCTTATAAATCTTGCCTACGGGTGTCAGCGGCATCTCAGATATGATGGCGACGTGCTTGGGACGAGCCGCGGGGTCCCCCACCAAAGGAGTAACAAAGTTGACCAGCGCGTCTCCTTCAACGGCGGAGCCGGCTTTCAGCACCACATAAGCAACCGGCAACTCGCCGGAGTAAGAATCCGGCTGGCCGACCGCGGCCGCCAAGGCGACAGCAGGGTGCTGGAGCAATGCGTCTTCGATAACGGCTGGATCGATATTGTGCGCCCCGCGGATAATGACGTCCTTCGCGCGACCAGTGACGAATACGCGCCCCTCCGCGTCGATATGTCCGAGATCACCGCTGACTAGCCAGCCGCCGGGTTCAAAGGTTCCCGGGTTGCGTGCCGAGTCTGAATAACCGGGCCCGACATTGGGGCCACGCAGAGCAATAATTCCAGTCTCACCAGGATTGCAAAAGGCGGCTAGATCCGCACGATCCGCCGTTGCTCTTACGGTCACAATCACAACCTCGGTAAAGGGTAGTCTCAATCCAGTCGAGCCTGGAATTCGCGGACCGTGAAATGGTTCAATGGTCACCACACCGGCACACTCGGTCATGCCGAGGATATTGCGCACGGGCTTAGATACGTTTTTTTCAAAAGCATCGGCTAGTTCAGTCGGAAGCGGCGAACCACCCGTCAACATCACCCGCAGTGACCCGATGTCTGCGTCAATTGGCACTTCGTTCAGAGCGCTAATAACTGTCGGAACTCCGCCAATCGCTGTGACGCGGTAACGCTCGACGTTTTTCCAGATAGTTTCGATAAACCGGCGATTGCGCATTCCGAGCCGCGTCGGAATAATCAACGCTGCGCCGGATGAAAGCGCAGAGAGGCCGTAGACAAACGCGCCGGCGACGTGAAACAGGGGGAATCCATTAATCAATACGTCATCGGAGGCAAGATCATACATCAACGCTGCGGCTCGCGCGACAAAGGCTTCATTGCGGCGCGTATGGATAGCCAGTTTCGGCGCACCTGTCGTGCCGCCGGTATGGAAGAAAGCCGCGACAGCATGAGGATCTTTCGAAGTGTCGAAATCCAATTGATCGCCCCGCTCGGTGGCCCGCAGTTTCTCGATGCTGCCATCGGATTCGAGGGTCTGGCTCTCAGAGTCCGCATCGAGAATGTGTGTCAGTAGCCCCGAGGCTCTTAGCGCCGGAACCATTGAATCCCAGATGGTTAGATCGCGATTTTGTCCGAGGACAACGGCGATCTTCGATTTGGAAGCCAGCAAGAGGGCGACGACGTCTTCGGGCCGCAGCATAGGATTGATTGGACAGGCCCTACCCACCAGTTGGGCGGCCCACAACGCAATTTGGCTAGAGGGCACGTGCGGAGCGAGAATTGCCACGGCATCAGTCTGTCGGACGCCGAGCCGATGGAACAGGTTGGCTGTCTGAAGAATTAGACGGAATAATTCGCGATAGCTGATAACTTCGTCGGTCTCGGGCCTACCAACCTCAATGACGTAGCGCAGCGCAGTACGATCGGGCCAAAGAACCGCTGCCCGGCGGATCAAATCGACCGGGGTTGCGTCGGGTAGAAAGGCGTCGATACCTTGCAGTTCGATCGCATCAATATCCGTTTGAGTTCTTACCTTGATCCAATCTGTCACTCATCTCTCCCCAATGACTAATCGGCTTTCAGCTGAGTTGAATTTGGCCGAAGCTTCAATTCTAGTGGCCAGGACCCGGAATCGTAACTGAGTGAAACGGCGGCCATTGAACCGGCTTTGCCGGACATTTCACAGTCCAGACAAACCCGCCCTTTGTAATCATAAGCGTTGACGTAGGCATCGATGTGCTGCTGGGGTTGTCCGAAAATTCAAAGCAGGCAAGATAACGCTACGAGGTAAGCACCACGATCTTACCGCCTGCGCTATTCTCCTCCATGCAACGATGAGCTTCTGCTATCTGGTCGAGATGGAAAACGCGCCCCACCTGGATCCGAAGCGATCCGGCTTCAACCTGCTCGACGAGGGACTGAAGCGGTGTTTGCATGAAATCGTCGGCGGCGCCCGAATAGGTGGTGAGGCAGACCGCAGTCGGAATCACGTCCATCGGGCTGAACTGATCCAACCACCATTTGTCACCCACCATGCCGGTCATGCAGACGATTCCATGCCGTTTCACACATTGAATGGAATCTGAGAGCGTCGTTGTTCCGACAAGCTCAAGATCCTTGTTGGCCCCACCGCCTGACATTGCCTTCACCTTTTCAGCGATCCTGCCGTCATCGATGATCACTTCATCGGCGCCGGCATTTCTGAGCAGTTCAATGCGGTCCGGATTGCGGGTTGTAGAGACGACTTTGGCATGACGGCTTTTCGCGACGGCAGCGGCGGCCAGACCGACTGAAGTTGTTCCGCCACGGATCAGGAGTGTGTCTCCCGATTCAAGTTGTAGAGCTGTGAAGAGTGAACTCCATGCTGTCTGCAACATCTCCGGCAGGGCGCCCAAACGCTCCCACGGCAGATCTGTCCGCAAGCATTGGACATGGGCGGCAGGGACGCACACGTACTCCGCATAGCTGCCATCGAATTGTCTTCCCATGCCGCCCATGGCCGTCGCAACGACTTGACCTTCTCGAAACTGACCGCCCGGGGCTTCTGCTATCAATCCAGCGGCTTCGATGCCGAGCACCCTGGGAAATTCAATGCCTGGCGACAGTCCCCGCCTTGTGAAGAGCCCGGAGCGATTGAGGCCGAAGGCCATGACGCGGATCAGAACACGATCCTTGCCTGGTTGAGGAATTGGCCGGGATTCGATCCTCAAGACTTCTGGTCCGCCGGCCTCTCGGATTATCGCCGCTTTCATCTGGGCCATGTGGCCTCCTAGCAGGCGCGTATCAGGTCGAGGAATGCCGGGTTAACCGGAGCTCCAGTCAAATCGCCTTTGGAATCGACCGTCGCCCAAGCGCGGATTTCATGGCCAATGCCGATGATCTTGCCATCGACAGCCAAATGATAGCTGACGCGAAACCTTCGGTCTCCTTCAGGCTGCACCTCGAACTCCATCACGAGCTCGCTGTCGTAGCGCGCAGGCGCCTTGAAATCGCAGTGTGCCTGAACGATGGGCGTCACCGCGCCAAAGCGCCTTCTCAACTCACGCTGGCTCAGGCCTCGCGATCTCAGCAACCGCTGAAAGGCGCAATCGAACCAGTAGAAGTAATTGGGATAGAACACAATTCCGGCCTCGTCGCAGTCTCCCCACTCAATTGTTACAACGGTCTTGAACACGAGCGCTCCGAATGATATTGTCTATAAAATAATTGATTATCTTTAGTGCAATATCGAGGGGAGGGCCATGAAAATTGCTGTGCTCGGCGGCGGGCCGGCGGGGCTTTATTTCTCGTATTTGTGGAAGCGTAAGCATCCCGACAGTGAGGTCGACCTGTTCGAGGTCAGTCCCGCGGATGCGACCTGGGGCTTTGGCGTTGTGTTCTCCCAGGAGGCTCTCGAATTCCTGCGGGGTGATGATCCCGACACCGCAAATGCCATGGCTTCCCACATGGAGAGTTGGAAGGGAATCACCCTTAATTTGAAGGGTGAGAAAGTGCTGATCGACGGTGTTGGATTTTCGGCGATCGGTCGCTTGGGACTTTTGAAAATTCTTCAGAACCGCGCGTTGGACGTAGGAGTAAACTGCCGGTTTGAAACGCTGATCAATTCCCTGGATCAACTCGCCGGTCATGACCTGATCGTCGCCGCTGATGGTCTCAATTCGCTGGTACGACGGAGCTTCGAGGGCGATTTCGGCACCTCGCTCTCCTATCTGAGCAACAAGTTCGCTTGGTACGGCACGAGCAAGACATTTGACACGCTAACGCAGACTTTCGTTGAAACGAAGCTCGGAACCTTTAACGCCCATCACTATCGCTACGCGCCGGACATGAGCACGTTCCTAATCGAGTGCGACCGTGCAACCTGGCACGCCTATGGTTTTGCTGACAAATCAACAGAGGAATCCAAGGCGATTTGTGAGGATATCTTTGCCAAGACGCTGGATGGCCATCGGTTGACTTCAAATAAGTCTGTCTGGCGCAACTTTCCTTGGGTGTGGACTGAGCATTGGTCGTTCCGCAATATGGTCCTGATTGGAGATGCGCTGCACACCGCCCATTTCTCGATTGGTTCCGGCACCCGTTTGGCGATCGAGGACGCCATCGCCCTGTTCAAGGCACTCGAGGCCTCCCCTGACGATCTCGGGAAGGCGTTTGCCGCTTATGAGGCGGTCCGCAAGCCGATCGTGAAGAAGCTTGTCGCAGCCGCGCGCAAGAGCGCTGACTGGTACGAGGCGTTTCCCGACAACATGAAGCTTGATCCCATCGATTTCGGCTTGAGCTACATCACACGGTCTGGACGAATGGATGTCTCGCGTCTCGAAGCCATGTCGCCCTCCTTCATGGCACGCTACGCCAAGGTCAAGGGCAGACGGCCGGAAGCCCTGGCAGGAGACCGGTCGTGATGTCTGCTATCCCGAGCAAGATCGTCGACTCCGTCCCGGATGATGCTCCGGGAACAAGTGAAATCGGCTTCGCAGTTCCTGCTCGTTACAACGCGAGCCGCATTCTGTTTGACAATATAGCCGCCAAACGCGGCGATAGGCTTGCGGTTGTTGGCCCCTCGGGGCAGCGCACCTATGCGGAGCTCTGTGTGGATGCGTCGCACTGGGGACTGGGCTTCCGTAACCTCGGCCTTCAGCGCGGCGATCGCATTCTGATGTTTCTGGACGATACCCCGACCTATCCGGCGGCATTCTTCGGAGCGGTACGGGCAGGCTTCGTACCTTTGCTGATTAATACGTTGACGTCGCCGGACCTGCTGCAGTTCTACCTTGCCGATTCCGGAGCGGCTGTGGCGGTAGTGGAAGCGGAGTTATCGGGTCGTTTCAGCAATGTCGCATGCAGCGGCACACAATTAAAGACATTGATCGTGGTGAATGGATCGCCGCAGGCGAATGTCGCCTCTCGATGTCTCGCTGCAGCATCGTGGCTGCCGACCTTCTCCGATCATCTTGAGGATGTTGATACGGATCGCAACGAAATGGCATTCTGGATGTATTCTTCGGGATCAACTGGACGGCCGAAGGGCATCGTTCACCTGCAGCATGATATGGCGTACACAGATCGGTCGTTCGCCAGGCATGTGCTGGAGCTCACTTCGACTGACGTCTGCTTCTCGGTGCCGAAGATGTTCTTTGCCTACGGCTTCGGCAACTCCGTAACCTTTCCGTTTTCGGCCGGCGCAACCACCATATTGCTGCCGGGACAACCGAAGCCAGACAAGATTTTCAAGGCGATCGAACGCTTCAGGCCCACGGTCTTCTTCGGGTTACCCACGCTTTACACGGCTTTGACGAAGGCAGACGGAGCAAGCGAATGCGACTTCTCCTCCCTGCGGCTCGCGGTCTCGGCCGCCGAAGTGCTTTCGGCCGGGGTCTTCAACGAGTGGAAAGCCCTTACGGGCCTGGAGATCGTGGAAGGGCTGGGATCGACCGAAGTGCTGCACGTGTATCTGTCGAATTTGCCTGGCCGAAAGAAGCTGGGATCTGCGGGATTAAGAGTGCGAGGCTATGAGGTTGAACTAAAGGACAAGGTGGGACTTCCAGTCTCCAACGGCGAGGAGGGCGTTCTCTGGGTTCGCGGGGACTCGAACGCTCCTTCCTATTGGAATCGTCCTGACAAGACGGCAGAAACTATGCGTGAGGGCGGATGGATCTATACGGGAGATCGCTTCGTCAGGGACGATGAGGGATTTTACTTCTTCCGCGGTCGTGCCGACGAGATGATAAAGATATCCGGACAGTGGGTCTATCCGCTTGAAGTCGAGCTTTGTCTGGCCGAACACCCCGACATCCTGGAATGTGCGGTGTTTGCCGTTGAACTGCCAGATCGACGGATGAGCCTGACGGCGGCGGTTGTGCTCAGGGAACAGCCTGAAGAGCCAACCAAGTTGACACGCGCTCTGCAGGACTACGTCAAAGGAAAATTGCTGCCTTACAAATACCCCCGAGAAATCGAATTCCTGAGCGAACTGCCGAAGACGGGGACGGGAAAGATCGACCGCCAGTCCCTGCGAAGTATGATCGGTGGCCGATCGAAGTAGGCTGCCCCGTCCGGAGTAGGTTTTCGAACGTCTAGCTGAACTTCAGACTGCTACCGCATGCCTGTGAAACTCCGCACGCGGTTTCCAGAAGTGCGGCCACAGCCTGAGAGCCTGCGTGCACCATGTCAGAGCGGGACCCAACGAGGGTTAGGGAAGCTACCGCTTCATTCTGCAAATCGAGAATTGGCGTACTAACGGCAGACAGCCCAGGCACCACCGTTGAATCGGCGGTATCAAATCCGCGTTTTCGGATCTGGATAAATCTCTCGGACAACTTGGCCGGAGCCTCGTCTTCGTTTTTAGGGGCTTTCAATTGCATAAGTTTTCTTCTTATGCGGTCCGGCGTGAACGCCAGGATCACGCGTCCCGACGCGGAACCGGTGAGGGGCAACACTGAGCCCACGGCAAGGGTGGTTATAAATGGAACGTAACTGCGCTCCCAGCGGACGATTGTGGGACCGCGATCCCCGAGAACGTTGAGGAGGGCTGTTAGTCCCGTTTTAGCGACCAGCTCCGGCATGGCTTCACTCGCAAGGCGCAACGGGTCAACACGTGCAAGAGCTGCAGCACCGATGCGGATTGCACTGGGGCCAAGGTCGTAGAGGCCGGTGACGTTGTTTTGAACAGCAAGTCCGCTTGTCACCAGGCTTGCCAAATAACGGTGGGCGAGACTCGTCGGCATGTCGATCGCTCTTGCGAGGTCACGCAAGGGCGCAGGCTGTCCAGCTTCAACAAGGGCCATAAGCACCTCAGCCGCCTTGTCAGCGGACTGGATACCCCGACGTGCTTTCTTTCGTCGACCCGAAGATTTTTGTTTCTCCTCGATGGCCGACGTGAACGGCTTCTTTTTTGCGGTTGAACCCATTGCGCCTCCGTGAGGTTTCCCGGCAAACCTCGCAAAGTACCAAAAGGACTTCAACCCCAAACGTCATTGTATAATGGATAATACAGCTGAAGGACGAGTGGCGGAGCCACAGCTTAGGAGCGTCGCGCCGATTTCAAGCCGGCGCGGCGCCCGAGACCTCAGCTTTTCCGGCTTAGGATCTCGGCCATGCGTTCCCCTATAAGAACGCAGGTGGCCATCGTCGCTACGCTCGCAATTCTTGGCATGACCGAGGCGTCCGCCACGCGCAGGCCTCGCACACCGTTGACCTTCAGCTTGGCGTCGACAACGGCGTTTTTGTCCTTGCCCATCCGGCAGGTACCGACTTCGTGGAAGTAGGTAGTCGCGCCGTTACGGACGAACTCAGTCATCGCTTCCTTGTCGGGCTTCTTGCCCGGCGCGACTTCACGCTTGGCGAACGGTTTCATCGCTTTTGAGTTGCCGAGCTCGCGGCAAACCTCGATCCCCGCCGCCAGAGCGGCGAGATCGTCCGGGTGACTGAGAAACTTCGCGTCGACGATCGGCTTGTCGGCCGGGTTGGCGGATTTCAGTCTCAAGACACCGCGGCTTTTCGGAGCAACTAGGCCAGCACAAAGTGCCCACGACGTTGGCGGGGGTGCGTATTGTTTGGCGATGACCTCGCTCGTATAGGGTAGCTCGATCTGCACGATATTGATGTCGGGGGACACCAGGGATGACTTGCTCTTCCAGAAGCCGGCGACATTGGCGCCGCTGTTTTGCAGCTGGAACGCCTCCGGAGCTTCCCATAGGCAACCGCCATGCAGTATGTGATCGTGGAAATGCGCACCTACTTCCGGCGACTTGACCAACGTCTTAATTCCGACCGCTTTGAGACTGGCTTCATCGCCTATGCCGCTCAACATCAGTATCTTGGCGCTGTTCATTCCGCCTGCGCACAGGATTACTTCCCTGGTCGCGGCGATGGTGACGACCCTGTCTCCCAGATCGACCTCGACGCCGGCCACGCGATCGCCTTCCAATACGAACTCGATGGACGAGCGATTTTGTCAGCAGCGTAACGTTACTTTGCCCAAGCACATCGTAAAGATAGGCTCTCGCCATGCTGCGGCGCTGGCCGTCGCGAATGATCTGGTTCATGTACGCAAAACCGCCAGCTCCCTCCTCGCGAGCGCCGTTTTGATCTGGTAGGACCGGAAGCTTAAGCTCCTTCGCGGCTTCGAGCAGTGCCGGCGCGATCGCGGGCGGATTGGCCGCGGGTTGGCACCAGACCGGCCCTCCCTTGCCGCGGTACCGTGAATTGGGAGGGCCCTGCCAGTCCTCGACCTTCCGATAGATTTCGAGTGCGTGCTGATATCCCCATGCCTCGTCGCCCGTCACCTGCGCCCAATGATCGAGGTCAGCCTTGAAGGGGCGAGCCCAGATGGTTGCGTTGATGCTGCTGCCGCCGCCGACCACGCGCCCCATGTGCTCAGGAATTGCGCGGCCGTTGACAGAGGGCGAGGGCTCCGCGACGACTCCCCAATCTCGTTCGGTTCCGAGATTGGTAAACCATACCTTGGGGTCGAGTACCGAGGGCGCCGTATCCCAGTCGCCAGCCTCGAGAACGAGAATGTTTGCCGACTTGTCGGTTGCGAGGCGCCCGATGAGGGCAGATCCTGAGCTTCCAGTTCCGCAAACGATGTAGTCGTAGCTTGTCTTCAGGCTCTTGCGCCGCGCGTCCTGGTTGCTGCGGATATCGTCGAGTTGGTCAGCCAAGGCTGACAAGGTCGGACCGGCGACGCCTATAGCCGCTGCCAGCACCATGAAGGTTCGCCGGCTAATCTTGTTTGTCAGATACCCATTCTCAAGCGACATATCGCGAACTCATTGGCATTGCCGAGGAAGTCATCGAAAGCGCACGAACGGCGCTCCGGCAAACCCGTAAAGCGCGCGGCAAAGATATGATCACTGATCTGGCTATCGCGGAAACGCGCAAAGAGATCGAGCACTTTTGTGGTCTTGGAGACCGTGTGATTGATCAGTCGCGCCGCCGTGTGCTCAACGGCGAGCAGGTTCCAACTGTCGAGAAGCTGTATTCGATTTTTGAGCCCCACACGGACCTCATCAAGCGCGGTAAGGTGCAATCACCGATCGAGTTCGGCCACAAGGTCTTCCTCGCCGAAAGCGCGCGCGGCTTGATCACGCAGTATGACGTGTTGGACGGAAATCCCATCGACGAACAGCATGTGGTTATCTCGCTGGTACGCCACAGGCAGACCTTCGGCGACGTTCCCAAATTATATGGATCGGATCGCGGCTTCTTCAGCGAGAAGAACGTGATGTCGTGCAAGCAGCAAGGCGTCAAGGTAGTGTGCATCCCACAACGGGGTGGCACCAAGGCGCCCGACCGCCAAGCTTATGAGAAGAGCCGGGAGTTCAAGGACGGCCAGCGCTTTCGTGCGGGCATCGAGGGGCGCATCTCGGTGTTGTTCCGCGGTCGCGGCATGAAGCGTTGTCTCGCCGAAGGTCGCGAGCGCTTTGAGCTTTGGGTCGCGGCGGCCGTGCTTGCCAACAACCTCATGAAGATCGCAGCCCTGTTGGCGGAACGATCATCGCGCAGACGAAAAGCCGCCTGACAATATCGCCTCAAGACCTTCGCTTGCCGCGGAAATCTTATCCGCTGTAATTTGGTGAAACCACTGCGCCGTCTATCGGACGCTTATTGAAGTCGCGACGAAACTCGCGCCAAAACACATGGCGAATGCTAACATCTACTGTTAATTCGCCCTGGTTTTATTGAGGAACTAGCGCCCTCAACACAAATGCAGGTGTTTCGCGACAGAAACTAGCTAGGCTAGCTAGTCACCTTGAATTTGTATCCTAAAATCAGAACGATAGGTCGACGCAAGACGATCGAGTGGGAGTAATTCGGGGCCGCCCGCAAGATGGCGCCGTTTATCAGGGTGCGACAAGCTATACAAATTGAGCCGAGCGTCGTCGGCCCGCCGGTCACAATGCCAGCGGGTCCCGCTGCTTAGAGGTGGCGGAACGCCAATTTGCGAGCGGATCGGGTAACAAAACAAAATTGGCAGAAATCTCTATTTTACCGGACTTGGATCGTTTTTGGGCGCTACCGCCACCCGTCCTTGCGGTTACCGAGATTCTGAACTATATGACTACAGTAGTCATATTTGTGAGACGTTTATCATGCGCGAGATTCAGCTCCGTGACGCGAAGGCGAGCCTATCGGCAGTGATAGATGAAGCGATGCAAGGAAAGCCGGCGGTCATCACCCGTCATGGCAAGCGACAAGCTGTGGTCGTGAGCTATGAGGAGTGGGAGCGGCTATCCCATGTTCCGACCTTCGGCCGTCTCCTGATGGCAGCGCCACTTGCGGCCGAGGATCTGCCGGGCCGCGACAGCTCTGGCCTGCGCAAAACCGGTCTCTGATCTTCCGGTGTACCTCGTCGACACCAACGTCATTTCGGCCGCGGCTTTGTCGCGACCTGAGGTGCCGGCACTTGTCAAATGGATGGATGCCCATTCTGCTTCGTTGTTCCTGTCGGTTGTGACGATAGCGGAAATCGAGGACGGAATCGCCAAATCGCGACGCCAGCGTGCGACCCGCAAGAGCGCCAACCTCGCGGCATGGTTGGAGACGGTCCTGCACCTTTACAGCGACCGCATTCTTGCTTTCGATGTGCCGACGGCCCGCATCGCCGGCACGATCGCGGATCGCACGCGCGGCCAAGGCCAAGCACCGGGATTGGCCGATATCATCATTGCCGCTACGGCGGCGCGTCACAGGCTGACGATCCTTTCACGCAACCTAAAGCACTTCGAACCGTTGGGGGTCGTCGTCATCGATCCATTCGCGAGATTGCCACCTGCGTGAATAGCGTGCCTTCGCAGATACGGTTAAGAAGAAACGTCGGCGTGATGGGCGACGGACGCACCTACGAATACTTGGTGGGCCTGCGCGCGGTGACCTCGACCGACGGCATGACCGGCGACTTCTATCCCTTCGACATGAAATTTTTGGGCGAGACCGCAACGCGCATCATCAACGAAGTCAAGGGCGTCAACCGCCCACCACATCCTCCCATCGCGTCGTGCTGCAGATGGCGGGTTACGCTTTCGCTAACCCGCCCTACGGGCTTGATGCGGACCTGACGTTCGTCGGCAGAATCCCGGCTTCGCTTGATGTGGCCGCGTGTTTCCAGCCTCTTCAGGGGGGCCCGATAATGAATCCCGTCACATTTGTCACTCCCGCCATTCGCCGTCTTTCGGCAAAACTATCTTATGACCAACAGCGAGCGCTCGGCAGGGAACGCTACCGCGTTCCAGCCCGTTAGACACGAGATCGCTTTCATTCGGAGGTTGCGATGAGCACGAATACATCACATCAGACCGACCAAAAAGACGGACAGCCCGCAATGTGTACAACACAGATCGTGTCGCGACAGGAGTGGGAGGCTGCGCGCGAGCAGTTGCTCGTGAAGGAGAAGGCCCTGACCCGCGCCCGCGACGCGCTGGCTGCCGAGCGACGGCGGATGCCGTGGGTTGCCGTGGAAAAGGCATATGCGTTCGACGGGCCCAAGGGCAAAGCGAGCCTGCTCGACCTGTTCGAGGGCCGCCGTCAGCTGATCATCTACCGCGCCTTCTTCGAGCCCGGCGTGCATGGCTGGCCGGAGCATGCCTGCATAGGCTGTTCGCTCGGGGCCGACCAGGTCTCCCATCTCGCCCACCTGAACGCCCGCGACACCACGCTGGTGTATGCCTCGCGTGCACCGCAGGCCGACATCGCGCGCCTGAAGGCACAGATGGGCTGGGAAATGCCCTGGTACAGCATCACCGACAGCTTCGACCTCGACTTCGGGGTGGATGAATGGCACGGCCACAACGCGTTCATCCGCGACGGCGAGCGCGTGTTCCGCACCTACTTCATCAACAGCCGCGGCGACGAGGCGATGGGCACCGTCTGGAGCTACCTCGACATGACAGCGCTCGGGCGCCAGGAGGCGTGGGAAGAATCGCCGGAGGGCTACCCCCAGAGCCGACCGTACAAGTGGTGGAACTGGCACGAGCTTTACGTCCCCGACGCCGCGCCGGACCCGAAGTGGGTCAAAGTGTCAGACGCCGGAGAAGCCGCCTTCCGAAAGCGCGACGCAGAGGGCCCAAAGCCTGCGTAGCAAGGGAGAAGAACGATGAAAGACTTCACGAGAAACGAATCTTCAGCGCCCGAAATCGTCGAGCGGGCGACGTTTCAGGCCGAGCTTGACGCCTTGCGCGTTCGAGAGAAGGCCCTCACCAGGGAAGGCGACGCCATCGCGGCCGCCCGCCGGCGGCTCCCCATGGTCGAGGTGGACGGCGCCACGCCGCTCATTGGAGAACGTGGCGCAGTGACGCTGTTGGACGCGTTTGAGGGACGCCGGATGCTCATCGCCTATTACTTCATGTGGCACACCGGCCGCCCCGCGCCGGAGCAGTGCGAGGGATGCACCTTCTATACATCACAGGTCCGCGAGCTGTCCTTCCTCCATTCTCGCGACGTCACTTATGCCACGTTCTGCCAGGGCCCGTATGAAGAGAGCGCGCGCTATCGCGACTTCATGGGCTGGCAGATGCCTTGGTACTCGGCTCAGGACTCGCTCGACACTCTCCTGGTTGGGCGCCGGGTCGGCATGATGCACATCGTTTGCTACCTGCGACAGGGATCCAATGTATTCGAGACTTACTGGACGACAATTCGCGGCGTCGAGGCGATGGACAACAGCTATCGGTTGCTCGACTTGACCGTCTACGGGCGGCAGGAGGCGTGGGAAGACTCGCCGGGCGGCTGGCCAAAATGGTCGAAAGACAAGCACAGCTACCGCATCGATGGACGCCCCATCGTGCAGTGGCCTCGGCTGAAGGCCGGGTATTCCGACGACCTCGGAACCGGCAGGCGCTGAACCGCGCCTGCCGTTTCCGAAAGTGTGCTTGCGATGAACCGCAACGCAGCCCAACCACGTCGATGCGTCTGACAGCATCGCGTCGATCAGATTTGCCTAGTTGCAGGCCGTGCGCGGGATCATCCAGGTTGAGAACGTCTGCCAGACGCCATCGCCGAGACGCCGTTGATAGGCGATGAAATCGGCATCGTCGCCGTGCACGAGTTCGTAGCGATGGTATTTGGTGAAAGCTTCGGCTTGCTTCGTCATCGCACTTCTCCTCTTCAGGATTTGCTGGCGAGGTAGTCGCGACGTTGCGCCGGTCAATAGGATGGTAGTTATCATATAATCAAATTGTCGAGAGGCGAATTCTCTTCATGATCTCATTATCGTGTGCCGGTCCTTCAGGAGCGCTCGACGGCAGGAACGCCAAAAACCTTCTGAAACCCCTGCTGTCCTTTTTGGGTAATCGCGACAGCGCGGGTGCCGTCGATCCTTCTGCCTAGCTCAAAGCAGCGGCAGGTTAGCGCAACGCCGATCACACCGGCGAGATGCGGCCGCCGCTCACTCCAATCCAGGCATGGGCGGCAGAACAGCCGGCCAGTAGGCGTGGTGGGCCCGAAGGTGACGCCGAAGCTGTTCAGGAAGTCGTGGCCAGCCTCCGTCACCGTGCCGCCGTCCTGATCCAGTTCGATCTGGCCGCGGGCCAGCATGGCGTCGGCGAGCCAACCCCAAGCCGTCCCGCAAAGTGGTTGTAGCAGGTTCGCGCCAGGCGCATCGCGGCGTCGCGCGGCCCCGTACGTATGGCGCGGGCTCCCTGTCTGCCATCGGCGCAAAGTGTGCGATGCTTTCCAGCAGGCCCGCAACCTCTGGGGAGGCGAGCCGATGGTAGCGATGGCGTCCCTGCGGGCTCATGACGACCAGGCCGGCGTCGATCAGTTTCGACCGGTGCCCGCTTGCCGTTTGCGGCGCCACGCCGGCGGCGGCCGCGAGCTCTCTTGCCGTCAACGCCCGGCCATCCACGAGCGCGTCGAGCATGTTGGCCCGGCAGGGATCGCCGATCAGCGCGCCGATCTCCGCGAGCCTGCTCTGCTTAAGCGTTGTTTGCCGCTCCGACTGCGGACGCGATCTTATCGCACAGGCTGCAGCGATACTACGCCGCCGGCCGTAGCATCATCGGTGCAGCTTTCCTAGTGTCGGTCGACGTGAAGACCTCAACTCAAGGAGTAACGCTGTGAGCCTCGAGGACAAGATCGCGCTGGAACATGGGACGTTGGCGGTGGACGACGTGTCGCTTCACTATGTGAAGGCCGGTGCGGGGCCGCTGTTGCTTTGCATTCACGGCTTTCCCCAGCATTGGTACGCCTTCAGGCACGTCATCGAAGAGTTCGCGTGCGATCACACCGTCGTCGCCGTCGACCTTCGCGGATTCAACCTATCGACCGATCCGGCGAAACTGCGCGACAACGGGCCTTGGGTCTGCGCCGACGATATGGCGGCTCTGGTGCGTCATCTCGGCTTCGAGACCTGCGTCGCCATCGGCCATGACCTCGCAGGGCCGACAGCGCCGAGCGGCTCAGGCAAAACGACTACGCGCTCCTGAAAACGATCTTCGACGGCAACAACTTCTTCACCGAAGCGGACCGGGAGGTCTATCTCGAGTTCCTGGCGACGGCCCGGCACCGTCGAAGGCATGGTCGGCTGGTATCGCAAGGAGGGCGTGGGTCCCGCGGAGGGGCTCACGCCGGCATCGGGTAACTACGCCCGCGAGGCGGGCTCGTTGATGATCGACCACCGGACGCTCATCATCTACGGCGATGCGGACATGCACCTGCATCCCGGGCTCTGGCAGGGCCTCGACGCCTGGGTCCCCGACCCGGAGCTGCACCGGATCGAAGGCGCCGGCCATTGGATCCTCGAACAGCACCCGGCGCGCATCAACGCGCTCATCCGTTCATTCCTCGCCCGCACTTCCGGCGCGGCTCCGGCCGCTGCCGCCCCCGTCGGCGTCGACGCTTGAACCGGGGCCCGGGCCTGCCGAAGAGAACAAGGAGCACGTGACATGACTCTTGCCGACGCAGAAGAGTTCGTGACCCGTTTCGCCGCCGCCTGGGCGGCCCGAGACAGCGAGATGTTTCTGCGGTTGTGGTGGCCGGAGGGCAAGCTCCACTATCCGTTCGCGAGCCGCGTCAGCCGGGGCGACGAGATCGGGATGCTCAACGAGCTCACAAAGGGCCGCTCGCCCGATCTCAAATGGTCCATGGTCGACTGGACAGCGCGCGGCAACGTGATCGTGGTCGAGTGGGAGTCGACCAACCGGTTCGGCGACCGCGTCCGCTCCTGGCGCGGCGTCGACAAGCTGACGCTGCGCGACGGCCGGATCATCGAGGAGGTCGCCTAGGCCGACACGGCGCCGCTCCAGGCGCTGCGCCGCGGCGAGACTTTTGAGGCGCTTATCCCCATCCCGGACTAATTGCGTTGCTGAAGGCAGCGTCGCGAACCTCCCCGGGGGCCGGGCGGACGGCAAAAGCAGCCAGATGCCACGCGGCAGCGCCTGTTTGATTTGCGCAATTGACGCAATGACAAGATGACGAAGGGGCCGTCACGGTTGGCCGCCCCTTTCATGTGGTCAATCTTGGACATCGCGGTCATGCAGCGTCTCCCGCGAGACCCGCGACCGGATTTGCCCCGCACTCGGCCGCAATGAACGGCCTTCTCAAGCTTGCGAAGGACGCGCTGCCGGCATCCGGTCGAAAACTGTCAAGCCTTCGGGAATAATCGCCCAGTGCGGACGGCTGCTGGCAAAGATTGCGAGCTTTGGATGAAACAGCGAGGGATCGTCCAGCGATCCGGCATAGATCGTGAAAGACTCCGATTTGCCGACCACGCCGCCGAACACCAGGCTGGCACAAGTTGGACAGGAATTGCGCACCGCGTCGGTGCCGCGCGCAGCCTTCGAGACGAACTGCTTGCTGGCACCGGTGAAACGTACGGCGCTTTTGGGAAATCCCATGAACGGGATGAAACCTGACCCGGATGCTTTCTGGCAATCGGCGCAGTAGCAGTGACCTGTCCCCGACGGCTCGCCGACAGCTTCATAGCGCAGCGCGCCGCAAAGACAGCCGCCGGCGTAACGTTTCTGGATATCGCTCATCGGAGGAGTTCTCGCTGCTTGCAGTTTGAAAATGGACCGAAGAATACGCCGGCCCTGTCTCACCAAGAAGTGGAAAATGCGGCCCGACGATTTGCATTGCGCAGGTGTTGCAATGAGCGGGCATCCTTGTCGTCATGCAGCGTCAAGGCCGCGTATCACCGGAATCGCAACCACAGCTGCGCTGGTGATCTGGTGGGTGACGATCGACCAGCTGGCCCGATCAGGCCTCGACGCATCGTTCTGGGCTGTCGCGCGCCCGCTTTCTTTCGTGTCAGCTATCATAGGGCTGATCCTGCTCACTCGCTCGCGGTCCATCGCTGCGGCGCTGGATGCCACTCCAGCCTGGTGGCTGCTCGCCGTTCAGGTCTATCGCTTCGCCGGTGGTCTGGCCATGCTGGCCCTGTGGTGGAGCGGGCGTTCGGTGTCGGCGCTAGGTCTGATCGCGGCAGTCGGCGACACCCTTGTAGGCCTCTTTGCCGTGATTGCAGCGGCCTGGGTCTATTCTGGCGCCCGGGGCGGACGCGTCGCCGGCATCGCGTGGAACGTTTTTGGACTCTCGGACATCGCCTTCAATGTCGTCAATCAGGCGGTGCTGGGGGTAAGTGTTAGCTATCAGGTGATCATGATCGCGGTGTTCCTGGCGCCACTTTCGGTGATCCTGCACGGTCTGTCGCTCTGGCAGCTCTCGCGCGCCAGGAGCGTTGATAGCGGCGGCGCTTCGAAAGGATTGCGCGCGGGCATGCCGAGCCGACAACGCTGACGCCGAATGTCAACCAAATCAGGGCATCGAGCAGCGTAAAGCTGGAATCAATGCCGGCAGCCCGCCCGGCGAGGGTGGCGCCGATTACCTGCTCGAGCGGCCCCCGCCCGCGGCGGCGGCCCGCCTCGGCCGGCGGACGGCTCGCACCTTGCCGCTCTTGTTTCCGCCGCCGCAAAAGAATTGATCGCCGCCATCGGACTCGAGCCCCGACACGGCCACGCCGAGCGGCATCTCGAGCCTCTCCAAAACCTCTCCCGTTTGCGGATCGATCCGCCTTAAATCGCTCTCATCGCCCTCCCAGGTGCCGTGCCAAAGCTCGCCGTCGACCCAGGTGACCCCGGTGACGAAACGCTTGGACTCGATGGTGCGAAGAATCGCGCCGGTTTGCGGATCGATCTGATGGATCTTGCGGTCCCGGTACTGTCCCACCCAGAGTGTCCCTTCGGCCCAAGCGAGGCCGGAGTCACCGCCGCCGCCGGGCGCGGGGATCGTTGAGAGCACGCGGCCGCTCTTCGGGTCGATCTTCTGGATGCGATCTTCGGCGATCTGAAACAGGTGCTGGCCGTCGAAGGCCGTGCCTGCGTGGGCTGCGACCTCGATCGAGCGCAGCGTCTTGCCATCGGCCGGATCGAAGGCGTTCAGTCTGTCTCCGGCGGCAAACCAGACGTGCTGGCCGTCATAGGTGACCCCATGCACCTGGTCGACACCCGGAAAGGGCCCATATTCACAGACGATTTCGGCGGCTGATGCTTTCATGTTTCGCTCCTGTCTCTGGCTCGTGGCTTCCACCCTAGCCACTCGGCAGTGGAGCCGGGAGTAACAAGGTCGTCGTGAATCCGCCCACCGGCGGGGTCATCCAGCGCCGCGCCCGCCCGCGGCCGAACCACTGCACCTTGGCTGCTGCCGCAAGCTCGTCGAGTGCCCGCTGCACGGTGCGCTGGCTGGCGCCGAGCGCGAGCGCGAGCGCCGAGCTCGACCACGACTCGCCGTCGGCGAGGAAGGCAAGCACCGCCGCATGCTCCTCCTCGACGGGCCGCGCCAGCACCACGACTTCGCGTGCGCCGCGCGGCACCAGCACAAACCCGTCGGCGGTCGCGCTCACGCCGGCCAACGTGCGAAGCGCCGTACGAAGCCGCCCGACCTCGACCCGCAACCGCGCGCGATGCGATTTATCGGCGTCCTTGCCGCGAAAGGCCCGGGCGATCAGCGTGCCCCTCGACACGTCTTGCGGCCACGCTTCGGCAAGCGCGTGGGCGAGCGCGAACAACACCGGCCGCGTTGCGAGCGAGACCACGGTGCCTGCGTGACGCACGACGTGACGGCACGCGTCGACGACGAGCGCCTTCGAGGCCAGCAACGCCTCGACCTCCTCGAGCAGGAGAGGGCGCTCCTCGCCGCGCGCCATCAGGCGCGCCGCGGGCGTGTTGAGCACAAGCGATGCGCTTTCGACCTCCGCCGTCAGCGCGGGGATATTTGCGCGGCGGGCGGCGTGCTCGGCAACCGCGAGCGCAGCGCGCGCCGTCTTGGTGCGGAGGCGTCGCATCGCGATTCCGGCAACCACCAGCGCATGGGCGGCCCTCAGCGCCGGCGGAAAGGGCGCGGGGTCGAGCCCGGCGAGCGTGCGCTCGGCCTCGTCGAGGCGCCCGATCAGGAGCAGGCGCCGGCCCTCCAGATAGCGCGCATGCGCGGCGTTCAACCGGTCGCCGTGCGCTTCGAGCGTCGCCCGCGCCGCATCGAGCGCCTTGGCAGGGAAGCCCAGCTCGCGCGAGACCAGCGCGATCTCGGCCTCGGCGACGACACACCTCGCGCGGGCCACGGCCTCTCTCGGACCGAAGGCGTGCGCCGCACTTTTGAGCAGCGCCTTCGCCCGATCGAGATCGCCGAGCTGCGCCATTGCGATGCCGCGAAGCGCGAGCGCCGGCGCGTCGTCGCGCAGCGCAACCCGCTTCAGTGCGCCGAGCGGATCACCCGCGGCAAGCGCCCGGCCTGCGGCCGTGATCAGCGAGTCCATTCAAATCCCGACACACTTGTCACTCTCACCGTCCGATGTCCGGTCCTAATCTATCACACGACGACAAACCAGTACGTCGAAACGAGGCAACTGTCATGGTCGACTAGACGATCCTTTCCCCAACGTATCTCACAGCCGTGGTCGAGTGGGCTGGAGCCGCGGTGACTGTGCTCGCCGTCGGCCCAGGCCATGCGACCAAGGACATCCACGAGAGAGAAGAGCGATGACGAGCACATGACCGCGACACGTGAACAGAGGAGGTTGCCATGAAGAATCAAGTCGTTTCGTACGATCACTGGCTGTGCCTTGCGGCCGCGCCGACCTTCGCCATCATGGCGCTGCTGACGAACGTCCTTGGAAGCGGGCAGCCGGATATGCTCTGCTCGGCTGCGCATGGCGTGTCATCGCTCAGTGGAATGGTCCCGATGTATCTGCTGATGAGCGCCTTCCATGTCCCGCCCTGGCTGAGGCTGATCTCCGGCCGGCGAAGCCGTGCCTTCCGGGTCCTGGGCTCGGCCATACGCGCCGTCTTGTCGGAAAACGGTCGCGGGCGACCCCGCGGCAGCCTTGGCTGACTCCTTTTCCCTGCGTCAAACGTCCTAGCTGCATCTGGATATTAGCGGAGCAGAACAATGACCCTCAAAGACAAAAATGTGGTCGTGACCGGGGCCAATCGCGGCATCGGACAAGCGCTGGTCGAGGAAGCCTTGAGGAGAGGCGCGAAACGGGTGTATGCCGGGACACGCCAGTCCCTGGCCCACCTGGATGGGCGCGTCACGCCACTGATCCTGGACGTCATCGACGCCGCGCAGATCAAGGCGGCCGTCGCGAGCGTCGAATCTCTCGATATCCTCATCAACAACGCAGGCCTGGCGCTTTACGATGATTTGAGCGATCGAGCCGCGCTCGAACGGCACCTCGCCGTCAATCTCTTCGGCATGTATGACGTGACCCAGGCCTTCCTGCCATTGCTAGCACGTTCCCGGGGAGCCATCGTCAACAACGCGTCGATGATGGCGTTCGCCCCCTTGCCGATCACTCCGGCCTACGCGATCTCGAAGGCCGCGGCGTTCAACATGACGCAATCGCTGCGCGCGCTTTTGGCCGGGCAGGGCGTGAGGGTTCATGCCGTCCTGACCGGGCCTACCGACACCGACATGACCCGAGGCTTCGACATACCGAAGGCCGCTCCGGCCTCCGTCGCGCGAGCCATCTGCGACGGCGTGGAGAAAGGCGATGAGGATATCTTCCCGGATCCCTTGTCAGAGTCCCTGGTCGAGTGGTGGCGCGGTGGTGTGGCCAAGGCCCTCGAGCACCAGTACGCGGCGCTGGTAGGAGCGGGGCCCGTCCAGTCGGCCGCTTAAACGCCAACTCCTGCGCGAACGCGCGTCGAAGACCTGGTCGTATGCGAAGCTTGCGCAGGAGCCAACACGAGAAGGAGAATTCGCCCATGCTGGGAATACCGCGCTGGCCTCGGGAAAGGGAAATTCTGTCCGTCGTTTGACTCCTTTTCCTTGCCTCGATCGTCTTAGCCTTATCTGGAGTATGATCCGAAAGTGGGCACCGGTTTTCCAAAGAGATCATGCTCAAACATTGGAGCAGAACTCATGAGCCTCAAAGACAAGAAAGTCGTCGTCACCGGCGGAAGCCGTGGCCTTGGCCTCGGACTGGTCGAGGCCCTGGTCGCTCACGGCGCCAGCGTGACCGTCGTCGCCCGCGACGCTGATGCGCTGGCATCGGTCCGCGCGCGGCTGGGCGTCGCCACCATCTCGGCCGATGCGACGGACGCGACCGCCGCGCACCGCATCCTCGCCCAGGTCGGCCCGGACATTGTGGTGTTGAACGCGGGGGCGACCCCGCGCATGGGGCGGATCGATCAGATCAGCTGGGCGGATTTCACCGCGACCTGGGAGACCGACGTCAAGGCGGGACTCTATTGGCTGCAGGCCGCGCTCAAGGTGCCGCTCAAGCCTGGAAGCCGGGTCCTGGTCGGATCGAGCGGCGCGGCTTTGAACGGATCAGCGCTGTCGGGCGGCTACGCCGGTGCCAAGCGCATGCTGTTGATCATGGCCAAGTATGCCAACGGTGTCTCAGAGCAGAACGGCCTCGGCATCCGCTTCCAGGCGATCGTGCCGATGCAGATCATCGGCGGCACCGGGGTCGGCGAGGCCGGCGCCAACGCCTATGCGCGCGCTGCGGGCATCAAGACCGAAGAGTACCTCGCCCGCTTCGGCGCGCCGATGCCGCCCCGCGACTTCGGCGAGAAGGTTGTCTCCGTGCTGGACGACCCGAAATATGCCGACGGCTTCGCCTTCGGGCTCAAGGGCGACACCGGAATCACAATGCTTGAGGGAGCGGCGGCTTGAGCGAAGGCTCAACCCCTGCGCCCTCGGCGCGCCATGCGCAGCTCTTGGCGCTCGCCGACGAGTTGCGGCCGGAGCTGCATCGCTACGCTGCGCGCCTGATGGGCTCGGTGATCGATGGCGAGGATGTGGTGCAAGACACCTTCACGCGGGCCTTCGTCGCCCTGAACGAACTAGAGGAGGACGCGCCAATGCGCGCCTGGCTGTTCCGGATCGCCCACAACCGCGCGCTGGATTTGCTGCGCAGCCGCGCGATCCGCGCGGCCGAACCGATCGAGGCGGCCTCCGATGTCGCCGATCCGCAGAGCCCGGATCCCGTGGAGCGATTGATGCGAGGACAGGCGGTCGAAACAGCGGTGTCGCGGTTCGTGGAGTTGCCGACCGTGCAGCGTAGCGTGGTGATCCTCAAGGATGTGCTCGACCAGTCTTTGGAAGAGATCGCCGCCATGCTCGACCTCACGGTCAACGCGGTGAAGGCCGACCTCGCACGCGGGCGGACCAGGCTCAACGCCATCAACGCGCAGGCGCCGGCAGAGCCCGCGCCGCGCTTGCCGTCACCCGACCTGGCGCGCTATGTCGCGCTGTTCAACCGGCGCGACTGGGACGGACTGCGAGGGATGCTGGCCGACGACGTGCGGCTGGTCCAGTCGACTTACCCGTTGCGTGCCGGCGCCGCCGACGTGGGCATGTTCTTCGGCATCTATTCGCGCAGCGCGCCGGTGCGGCTCGCGCTCGCCTGGCTCGATGGCCGCGAGGTGATCGCGGTTTACGAGGATCCTCAAGCGCCGAAGCCCAGCTACATGATGTGGCTCGAGTGGCGCGACGGCCGGATCAGCTTCATCCGCGACTACAAATATGTCCGCTACGTCATCGATGACGCCGAGCTGGTCCTGGCGCCGGACGCCAGGGCCGCGGGCGACGGCGCCGTGGGCTGACGGCGCCGGACGCCAAGCCCGCTGTGATGCCCCGCCTGGCTAGTCTTACTGCGTCATAATCGGCTTATCCCCTCATCCCCGCGCAACGGCTTCGCCGTTGTCGCTGGAGGAGCTTACGCAAGCAAGCGTCTCGAAGGACGAGGCCCGGAAATAGGCAGCGTGGCCTCATGGTTCTCCCGGCGATGCAATGCATCGTCCGGAGACGGCGCATGCGCGCCTCCTCACCATGAGGGTTAATGACGCAGTCGGACTACCGCACGGCACGTCGGTGTTGACTTCCTCGTGACGGCTTTTTTTAGAGGCGGTGTCGGATTTCCGTTCGGCAAATCGTCCTTCGGTCGCAATCGAAAAAAGAGAGGTCCCATGTCATATGTCGATGGTTTTGTGGTTCCGGTGTCCCGGGACAAGATCGAGGTCTACAAGGCGCATGCCCGCAAGGCCGGCGAAATCTGGAAGGAATATGGCGCGCTCGCATTCGTCGAGTGCATCGGTGACGATGTGCCCCATGGCACCCTAACCTCGTTTCCCCGCGCCGTGCAGGCAAGGGACGACGAGGTCGTCATCTTCTCCTGGATTGTCTATCGGTCCCGCGCCGAGCGCGACAAGATCAACGAAAAAGTCATGGCGGACGCACGTCTCAAGGGAGATATGCCGTTCGATGGCAAGCGACTGATCCATGGCGGATTCGAGATGTTGTTGGAGATGTGAGGACGGCTGCCGCTAGAGCGGTGCTCACCCTCTAGCCGGATGCCCGGGCACGCGCTGGCGTGCCCGGGCTGTCGTTGTGCGCGGATCAATGCATCGTCTCTTCCGATGCCGCGAGCGACGCGTGGGACATGGTGAGACTACTTATCGGATCGATCAGCGTCTCGTTCACCCCTATTTCCCTGACGAGCTCGCCGCATAGTCGATGGCCTCTTCCAGGCGATCGTCACCCTAGAAAATCTCTTGTCCCACGGCAAACGTCGGCGATCCGAATATTCCGAGCCGGCGCGCGGCCTCGGTCGAGGCTTTGAGGTGTTCGTCGGTCGCGGGCGCCTGGGCCTTTGCGATGACATCTCGGGCGGACTTGCCGAGCGCGGAAAGAATTGCCTCGACATGGTCCGGCGTGCCGCTTGCCTTCTTTTCCAAGAACCAGGCCCGGAACGTCGCCTTGGTATATTCGGGACACCAGTTCTCGGTGGCGGCCACCACGCCGACGCGCAGCGCCAGCAAGTCCGGATCGACCGGATAAGGGGGACGATCTGAAAACGGCACGCCGAGCCGGGCGGCTCGCCGCTCGATGTCGCGCCAGTTATAGGTCAAGCGGACCTGATTTTTCACGAAGGATGTATTGCTCTGTTCGATCAGGATTTCGCGCAGATTGAACGGTCGCCAGACAATTTCGACGCACGCCGTCGCGGCGAGGCTGTCGATGCGCATCACCGACAGATATGTGTGAATGCTGCCGTAGAAGAAAAAGAACTCGAGTTTCGCCGTCATTGACGATCCTCTTCGTTGACCTGCGGCCCGTCATCAGCTCCGGGTTCTGTGGTCACTGAGGATCGTCCGGTAGCCCTTGATTGCTGCGAACGCAAAGGCTCTGACCTCGATGCTTTCTCGCATGAGCTTTGCCGTATCGCCAAACTCGAGGGTAAACGATCCACGGATATTCGAATATTGAATAGATTTGAACTCATACTTGAGTGAATCGGAAAAATGAGACCGATCTCCGACTTTGATGCCTTGCACCCCAAAAAGTTCTGATTGTCAGAAGACCCAAATCAGTTGTATATTCTCCGGCGTCCCGTCCCACACAGAGGGGCGGCTCGCGATCGTCACGAAACGCGGGGCGGGATGCGGTGGACGCGGGCGGCGCCAAAGACGAAGGCGCTAACCTGCGGACTGCTAAGGCGTGTGGTCCTGATCTCGCGACGCTGGGATCAAGTCGGCGGAAGCAATTCCGCCGGCGACGGTGGCTAGCAAGCCCGGACACCGGGGAGAGCGCGTTATAGGCGTTAAAACCATTGCGCAGGGAAGGCCGGACCAGTTCGGTGAACCTGTAGTGACTAACTCGTGTGCTTTTTGCTTTTGCACGCGAGGCTGCGGGTGCATCGGGCACCCGGCTTTCCCTGCGCCCTCTGTTTCTTCGAGGGACGACGTTCTTGCATAACCCGGGCGCACTCCGCGCCGCGGGAATACGGACCTCTGTGTCGTTGTCGGGTTGCGCATGATCTCCGCGCAAACACGTTTTCCGCGAAGGAAACCGGTGAATGGCGTCAAGCTGTCGATCATGCGGGAAAGAGATCGCGGGCGCGAGTTTTTCATTGTCCGCCGCGCCGCTTCATCCCATGATGGCCGCGCCAGTCTCGTTCGTTCCGATCGCACGCCCATCATGACCCAAGAAGCGATCCGCACCGCCGTCCATCGTCCGCCCTGGTACAGGATCCTGTATGTCCAGGTTCTCATCGCGATCGCGCTTGGCATCGCGATCGGATATTTCTATCCGGATCTCGGCAAGCAGCTAAAGCCGCTCGGCGACGGCTTCATCGCGCTGATAAAGATGATGATCGCGCCGGTGATCTTTTGCACCGTCGTCCACGGTATTTCCTCGATGGGTGACTTAAAGCGCGTCGGCCGCGTCGGCCTGAAAACGCTGATCTACTTCGAGACCGTCTCGACGGTGGCGCTGGCGATCGGCCTGCTGGTGGGCGAAATCCTTCAGCCTGGTCGCGCCTTCAACATCGATCCGGCAGCGATCGACCCGAAATCCGTTGCCACCTACGTCACCCAGGCAAAGGAGGAGGGGATCGTCGCCCATCTTCTTGCGATCATCCCCGACAGCTATTTTGGGGCGCTGGCGCGCGGGGATTTGCTGCAGGTCCTGCTGATCTCGATCCTTTCCGGCTTTGCGGTTGCCTTTCTCGGCAAGGCCGGCGAGCCGATTTCGCATGCGATCGACCAGGCCGCCAAAATGTTCTTCGGCATCATCCGCATCATCGTGCGGGTCGCACCGCTCGGCGCCTTCGGCGCGATGGCGTTTACGGTCGGTGCTTACGGGCTCAAGGCATTGTGGAACCTGATCGCGCTGATCGGCACATTCTATCTGACCAGCGCGCTGTTCGTCCTGATCGTTCTCGGCGCGATCGCGCGCCTGTCGGGCTTCTCGATCATTCGTTTCCTGGCCTACATCAAGGACGAACTCCTGATCGTGCTCGGAACCTCCTCGTCGGAAACCGTGCTGCCGCAGTTGATCCAGAAGATGGAGCATCTTGGCGCCTCAAGGCCGGTGGTCGGGCTCGTCGTCCCGACCGGCTACAGCTTCAATCTCGACGGCACCAACATCTACATGACGCTGGCGACGTTGTTCCTGGCGCAGGCGACCAACACCCATCTGACGATCTGGCAGGAGCTCGGCATTCTCGGCATCGCCATGATCACCTCGAAAGGCGCTTCCGGCGTGACCGGCGCGGGCTTCATCACGCTCGCGGCAACCCTGTCCATCGTGCCGGACATACCGATCCAGTCGATCGCCATTCTTGTCGGCATCGACAAGTTCATGAGCGAATGCCGCGCGCTGACCAATCTGATCGGCAATGGCGTTGCCTGTATCGTCATCAGCCTCTCGGAGGGCGAGCTTGATACCGCAAAACTGCACGAGGCGATGGCCCATCCGATCGAGCTCGGCGAGGAGGCCCTTGCGCCCGGCGCGGGGCAGGCCTGACGCGGGGCTACAAGCTAAGCGCGCGGCTGTGAGCTAAGCTATGTGAGCGCCGCCCTTCATCACAGGCGGCGCCCATCGAATGGCGGAGAGTGACCGCTCTCAGCCTTGCCGCCGCGGAATTCGGCATGATCGGTTCCGCGGATGCCCAGGCCGGCAAGGCAAACCTCCCGCATGTTTTCGAAGGAACCGCGACGTGACGACATGATCGATCACCAAACCAGGGAGATTGAGCGATGCGCGCGACAGTAACCACCGAAACAATCAACCAGGATCGCCGCCGGCTTTTGGGCACCGCGGCGATGGGTATCGCGGCTGCGGGTGCGGCCAGCTTGCTTCCCGAGCATCTGGCCGCGGCAACCGAAGACAGCGCCATCCGTCCCTTCCACATCAACGTCCCTGAAGCCGATCTCGTCGATCTCCGCCGGCGCGTGAAGGCGCCACGTTGGCCCGATCGGGAGACGGTCACCGATCCATCGCAGGGTGTCGAGCTCGCGACGATTCAGAAACTCGCGAAGTATTGGTCGACAGAGTACGATTGGCGCAGGTGCGAGGCGAAGCTGAAAGCCCTGCCGCATTTCATCACCAAAATCGATGGGCTCGACATTCATTTCATTCACGTTCGCTCGAAACATGAGAATGCGTTGCCGATGATCGTGACCCACGGTTGGCCCGGCTCGATCATCGAGCAGCTCAAGATCATCGATCCATTGACCAACCCCACAGCCCATGGCGGAACCGCATCCGACGCGTTCGATCTGGCGAGTCCGTCGCTGCCTGGATACGGCTTTTCGGGCAAGCCGACTGCGCGGGTGGATGGACCCCCGTCAGCATTGCTCGTGCGTGGGCGACGTTGATGCAACGCCTCGGCTACACACGGTACGTGGCGCAGGGCGGGGATTGGGGGAGTGCGGTCTCGGAGGTGATGGCGCTGCAGAAGCCGCCGGGATTGCTCGGCATTCACACCAATATGGCGGCCACGGTTCCGGCGGAGGTTTCAAAAGCTCTTTCGGTTGGCGGCCCGCCGCCGGCCGGCCTCTCGGCCGAGGAAAAACATGCATGGGACCAACTCGATGATTTCTACAAGCACGGCCTGGCCTACGCCCAAGAAACGTCGAACCGGCCACAGACGCTTTATAGAATCGCGGATTCGCCGGTCGGCCTCGCCGCGTGGATGCTGGATCACGACATCCGCAGTTACGGCATGATCTCACGCGTCTTCGATGGAAAGACGGAGGGGCTTTCTCGGGACGACGTGCTCGACAACGTCACGCTCCACTGGTTGACGAACACCGCGATCTCCTCGGCGCACTACTGGGACACCACGCAGATTTCGACCGGCGGAGGCTTCTTCGACGTCAGGGGCGTCACGATCCCGGTCGCCGTCAGCGCATTCCCCGACGAAATCTATGCGGCCCCGAGAAGCTGGGCAGAGCGGGCCTATCCCAAACTCATCTACTACAACAAGCTCGACAAAGGCGGGCACTTCACAGCGTGGGAACAGCCGCAACTGTTCAGCGGCGAGATGCGGGCGGCGTTTCGATCGCTGCGATCGCACAACGGATAGTGCTGCCGGTTCGGGGGCTAACCTTCCAACCAGGGAGATTTCAAAATGTCTCAAGACATCGACCGCGATCGTCGCCGCTTTTTTGGCACGGCAGCCATGACCCTTGCAGCCGCCCAGCTCGCCTTGAGCGGTTCTGCCGATGCACAATCCGGCAAGGCAAAGCCAGCCGACCTGCCCAAAACCAAGCCGGGTACGCACACCTCGTTCGGCTCGCTGAAGCAGATCGAAGCCGGCCTTCTGGATGTCGGATATGCCGAGGCCGGCCCCGCGGGCGGTCCCCCCGTCATCCTTCTGCACGGATGGCCGTACGATATCCATAGCTTTGTCGATGTGACGCCGATGCTGGCGCAGGCCGGCCACCGGGTGATCGTGCCTTATCTGCGCGGCTATGGCACGACTCGCTTTCTATCGGCCGAAACCGTGCGCAATGGCCAGCCGTCGGCGCTCGCGGTCGATATCATTGCTCTGATGGACGCGCTCAAGATCGAGAAGGCGACGCTCGCCGGATTCGATTGGGGTGCACGCACGGCCAACATCATCGCGGCGCTTTGGCCCGAGCGTTGCAAGGCCATGGTTTCTGTGAGCGGTTACCTGATCGGCAGCCAGGAATCCGGCAAGATTCCGCTGCCGCCAAAGGCCGAGCTGCAATGGTGGTACCAGTTCTACTTTGCCACCGAACGCGGTCACGCCGGTTACGAAAAATACCGGCACGATTTTGCAAAACTCATTTGGCAACTGGCGTCGCCGAAGTGGGATTTTGATGACGCCACTTTTGATCGCAGCGCCGCCGCCTTCGACAACCCCGATCACGTCGCGATCGCGATCCATAATTACCGCTGGCGGCTCGGCCTCGCCGAAGGCGAGCAGAAATATGACGATCTGGAAAAGCGGCTGGCCGCAGCCCCTGTCATCACCGTGCCCACTATCACGATGGAAGGCGATGCCAACGGCGCACCGCACCCGGAGCCGAGTGCCTACGCCAAGATGTTCTCCGGAAAATATTCGCACCGGACCATCAAGGGCGGCATCGGGCACAATTTGCCCCAGGAAGCCCCGCAAGCCTTCGCCGAAGCCGTCGTCGACATTGCCGAAAGCTGATCGAGGCCGGCGCAACAAGGAGCATGAAAGTAAGCAGGAGAGCATCATGAGCCAACCCGCGAAAGGCAACACGACGCGCCCATCGCTAGCGGACCGACCGACAAGAAAGGTCGTTCGACGATGAAAATAGGTAAGATCCTTGCCCTCGTTGTAATCGCGGTCGTGGTGCTTCTCGCCGTCGCGCAATTTGGCCCGTCCGTACTCTTCGGCCGATAACCGAGTTGCGTTTGAGAGAGCGTGCGTATCACGGGTGCAGAACGTTCGATCGGACCAAGAAACACGCAGCAAAAGGAGAAGTCACATGATCCGCAAGGCGAAAGCAGTTTGGCGTGGCACCGGCCGTGCCGGCAGCGGCAATCTCACAACCGACTCCAGTGTCCTCGCAGACACACCGTATTCGTTCAAGACCCGCTTCGAGAACGAGAAGGGCACTAATCCCGAAGAGCTGATCGCAGCCGCGCACGCAGGATGCTTCACCATGGCGCTGGCCTTTGGGCTGCAGGGCGCCGGATTTACGCCGACGGAGCTCACCACCGAGGCTGCCGTCACGCTCGAGCCGGAGGGCCAGGGGTTTCGCATCAGCGGCTCGGCGCTCACGTTGCGCGCCCAAGTGCCGAACCTGGACGAGGCCATGTTCGCCCGATTGGCCGGTGAAGCGGAGAAAAACTGCCCGGTCTCGAAAGTCCTCAACGCTGCGATCACGCTCGACGCCAAGCTAGTTTGAGAATTCGAGCGGACAACGCCACCAACAATTCATGGAGGATCACATGGTGGGGACCCATCAGCCAGGCCAGGCGGTTTTCAGATCGATCCTGCCTGAAGACATCGACTGGCAGCCTTTCCCGGCCTTTCCGCCTGCGGTGCGTCTTGCCGTCATGGTCGGGCATCCCTCCGAGCCCGGCCCTTATGTAATCAGGGTGAAGGCGCCCGGCGGCACAAAACTGATGCCGCACAGGCATCCGGAAGACCGCATCTACACGGTCATGTCGGGCGTGTTCTACATCGGGCTCGGCGATGAGTTCGACGGCGACAAGGTTCAAGCTTTTCCGCCGGGAAGCGTGATCGTGCTGCCCGGCAACACGTCGCATTTCCACTGGGCGAAATCCGGCGAGTACGTCACGCAAGTAACGGCGATCGGTCCGCTCGGCCTTGATTACCTCGACCCCGCCGACGACCCGCGCAAACGAAGCTAGCGAGAGTAACGATGCTTACGCGCTCGCGATCGGCGCGGCTCGCGCACGGTTCCTTCGCAAGCATCAAGGAGAGAGCCATGACAACTGCAAGCGAGGCCCCAAAAGCGCGGGGAGTCGACATGAAGTTCGAGATCGTCGTCATCCCTGTTTCGGATGTCGATCGCGCCAAGCGCTTTTACAGCGGCCTGGGTTGGAGGTTGGATGCCGACTTCGCCGCCGGCGATGACTACCGCGTGATCCAGTTCACGCCGCCTGGCTCAGGGGTGCTCGGTCATCTTCGGCAAGAACGTCACCGCGGCGGCGCCCGGCTCGGCGCAGGGACTGTACCTGATCGTCTCCGACATCAAGGCCGCGCGCGCCGAGCTGCTCGGTCGCGGCGTTGAGATCGGCGAGGTGTTCCACGGTGCCGGCGACAAGTATGCCGGTGCAGACGAGCCCTATCTGTTTGGGCGGCTCCAGGTCAACGGTCCGGATCCCGAGCTTCGCAGCTACCGCTCGTTCGCCTCGTTCAGAGATCCGGACGGCAACGGCTGGCTGTTCCAGGAGGTCACCGCGCGATTGCCGGGACGCGTGGAGGCGGACACGACATTCGCCTCGTCGGCTGAGCTTGCGACTGCGCTGCGACGTGCGGCGGCGGCGCACGGCGAGCACGAGAAGCGGACCGGCGAGCATGATGCGAACTGGCCGGACTGGTACGCCGACTACATCGTCCGGGAGCAGGCCGGCAAGGAGCTGCCGTCGTGAGCAGCGGGCCGCGTTGAGGAGGTGACTTATGATGTGCCAATCGGCGCGCGGCAACCGGTCGGATCTGGCGCGATGATCGCTGCGGGGTTAGCCTGGTCCCCGCGAACTCAAGCGGGGAATAGCTTTGCCCATCACCATCTACGGCATCAAAAACTGCGACACCATGAAGAAGGCCCGCGCCTGGCTCGACGACCACGGCGTCGGATATGATTTCCATGACTACAAGATCGCGGGCATCGCCAAGGACAAGCTCAAGCAGTGGAGCGAGCAGCTCGGCTGGGAAACGCTGCTCAACCGTGCCGGCACCACGTTTCGCAAATTGCCCGATGCGGACAAGGCGGCCCTGAACGAGAAGAAGGCGCTCGCCTTGATGCAGGCGCAGCCCTCGATGATCAAGCGGCCGGTGCTCGATCTCGGCGGCAAGCTGCTGGTCGGATTCAAGCCGGAGATTTACGCCAAGGAAGTGCGGTCGTCCGCCGTTCGAACGTTCGACTAATGGCGCATTCGTTCCCTTGTCCGCGCGGCGGTCTGCCCAGCTTTCCACCTTGCCTAATCCCTCGCGTTGACGGCATATTCCGGCCGGAGGCGGCGGTCCGGGGCGCGTTCCAAGACGCCCCGGGCGCATACCGCCGGGAGGAGAAAAAGAGCCCGCGCGCGGGGGGATCCTCGCGACGATGGCTGATGGGGGAAATTTGTTTGGCCGATGAGTTCATTCTCGAAACGCACGGATTGACGAAGGAATTTGCGGGATTCTTTGCCGTTCGCGATGTCGCGCTCAAGGTACGGCGCGGCAGCATTCATGCGCTGATCGGCCCGAACGGGGCCGGCAAGACCACGTGCTTCAATCTGTTGACCAAGTTTCTGAGGCCGTCGGCAGGCCAGATCCTCTACAAGGGACGGGACATCACCGCCCTGGCGCCGGCCGAAGTGGCGCGCCTCGGCCTGGTGCGCTCATTCCAGATTTCCGCGGTGTTTCCGCATCTGACTGCGCTCGAGAATGTGCGGGTCGCGCTGCAGCGCCAGCACGGCAGCTCGTTCGATTTCTGGCGCTCGAAATCGGTGCTCAACTGCTTCAACGCCCGCGCGCTCGAGCTGTTGGACGACGTGGGCTTGAGCGAATTCGCCAATACGGCTGCGGTCGAGATGCCTTATGGCCGCAAGCGCGCGCTTGAGATCGCAACCACGCTGGCGCTCGATCCGGAGATGATGTTGCTCGACGAACCGATGGCCGGCATGGGCCATGAAGACATCGACAAGATCGCGAGCCTGATCAAGCGCATCTCCGCGAAATACACGATCCTGATGGTCGAACATAATTTAAGCGTGGTCGCCAACCTCTCCGACATCATCACCGTGTTGACACGCGGCCACGTGCTGGCCGAAGGCAATTATGCCGATCTCTCGAAGGACGAGCGCGTCAAGGAAGCCTATCTGGGGGCGGGCCATGCCTGATTTGAAAATGGCCGAAGCCGCGGCAGTGATACCGGCGCCAGCGACTGGCGGCGCGCAGGTGCTGTCGGTTCAAAATCTCGAGGCCTGGTACGGCGAATCCCACATTCTCCATGGCGTCAATTTCAACGTGAATGCCGGCGAGGTCGTCACCTTGCTCGGCCGCAACGGTGCCGGCAAAACCTCGACGCTGAAATCGATCATGGGCATCATCGGCAAGCGTACCGGCTCGGTCAATTTCGAGGGCCAGCAGATCATCCGTGCGACGTCGGACCGAATCGCGCGCATGGGCGTCGCCTTTTGTCCGGAGGAGCGCGGGATTTTCGCCAGCCTCGACGTCCGCGAGAATCTGCTGTTGCCGCCGATTGTGCGCGCCGGCGGCCTGTCGCTGGATCAGATTTTCGACCTGTTTCCCAATTTGAAGGAGCGGCTTTCCAGCCAGGGCACCAAATTATCGGGCGGCGAGCAGCAGATGCTGGCGATCGCGCAAATCCTGCGCACCGGCGCGAGCTTTCTGATGCTGGATGAGCCCACCGAGGGCCTTGCCCCCGTCATCATCCAGCAGATCGGCCACACCATCGCGCGGCTGAAGACGCAAGGTTTTACCATCCTCTTGGTCGAACAGAATTTCCGTTTCGCCTCCACGGTCGCCGATCGCTATTACATCGTCGAGCATGGCAAGGTGATCGACGGCTTCGCGAATTCGGAGCTGCAGGCCAACATGGACAAGCTTCACACCTATCTCGGCGTTTGAACGACGAAAATATTTTAGGCAAGATTGAGGGAGAAAACATGAAACATCTAATTTCCGCGCTTCTGCTCGGTACCGCGCTGGCGCTGGCCGCGTCGGTCGGCGCGTTGGCGCAAGACAAGACCATCAAGATCGGCGTGCTGACCGACAATTCGGGTCTTTACTCCGATCTCGGGGGCGCTGGTTCCACCGTTGCGGCCCAGATGGCGATCGAGGATTCCGGCATGGCGGCAAAAGGCTGGAAGATCGATTTGATCTCCGCCGATCACCAGAACAAGCCCGACATCGGCACCAACATTGCGCGCCAGTGGATCGATGTCGAAAAGGTCGACATCTTCATGGACGTGCTGAACTCGGGTGTTGCGCTTGCGGTCAACAACGTCGTGAGGGAGAAAAACTCGATTCTGATCGATACCGGCGCGGCGACGTCGGATCTGACCAACGCGCAATGCTCGCCGAACACGATTTACTGGGTGTACGATACTTACATGCTGGCCAACAGCACCGGCCAGGCGCTGGTCAAGGCTGGCGGCGATACCTGGTTCTTCCTGACCGCCGACTATGCATTCGGCGCGGCGCTGGAGCGCGACACCACGGCGGTCGTGGTGAAGTCGGGCGGCAAGGTGATCGGCAGCGTCAAGCATCCCCTCAACTCCTCCGACTTCTCGTCCTTCCTGCTGCAGGCGCAAGCCTCCAAGGCCAAGATCATCGGCATGGCGAACGCCGGCGGAGACACCACCAACACGATCAAGCAGGCCTCGGAATTCGGCATCGTCGCGGGCGGCCAGAAGCTCGCCGGCCTCCTCTTGTTCATCACCGACGTGCACGCACTCGGTTTGAAAGTGGCACAGGGGCTGAACTTCACCGAAACCTTCTATTGGGATATGAACGACGGCACGCGCGCGTTTTCCAAGCGGTTTTCCGAACGCATGAAAAGCAAGGCGGAGCCCTCCATGGTGCAAGCCGGGGTCTATTCCGGCCTGATCCACTACTTCAAGGCGCTGGAAGCCATGGGCGGCAATCCGCACGATGGCGCCAAGGTGGTGGCGAAAATGAAGGAACTGCCGACCGACGATCCGCTGTTCGGCAAGGGCTCGATCCGCGTGGACGGCCGCAAGATTCATCCAGCCTACCTGTTTGAGGTCAAGAAGCCGGAGGAATCCAAGGGACCGTGGGACTATTACAAGCTGGTCGGAACGACGCCTGCGGACCAGGCTTTCCGGCCGCTGTCGGAAAGTGCGTGCCCGCTGGTGAAGAAGTAGGATCGACGATCCGCCGGCGCTTGCGCCGGCGGATGTCTGCCACCCGCGTGATCCAGGATTGAGTGCGAAAGATCGATCGACATGCAGGCTCTCTACGCCCAGCTTCTGGTGGGACTGATCAACGGCTCGTTCTACGCGCTGCTCAGTCTCGGGCTCGCCGTGATCTTCGGCATGCTCAACATCATCAATTTCGCCCACGGCGCGGTCTATATGATGGGGGCGTTCTGCGCCTATTTTCTGTTGAACGTCGCGGGCATCGGATATTGGCCCGCGTTGATCATCGCCCCGATTGCGGTCGGCATCTTCGGCATGATCCTGGAGCGGACCATGCTGCAATGGCTGTCCGGCCTCGATCATCTCTACGGGCTGTTGCTGACATTCGGGATGGCGCTGATCATCCAGGGTGTGTTCCAGAATTATTTCGGTTCGTCGGGCCTGCCTTACGCGATCCCCGATGAGCTGAAGGGCGGCATGAATCTCGGCTTCATGTTCTTGCCCATCTATCGCGGCTGGGTCGTCATCTTCTCGCTCGTGGTGTGCCTCGCCACCTGGTACCTGATCGAGAAGACGCGGCTTGGCGCCTATTTGCGCGCGGCGACCGAAAACCCGACGCTGGTGCGGGCCTTCGGCATCAACGTGCCGCGCATGATCACGCTCACTTATGGCCTGGGCGTCGGCCTCGCCGCGCTGGCCGGGGTATTGTCGGCGCCGATCAACCAGGTGCGGCCGCTGATGGGGGCCGATCTCATCATCGTCGTGTTCGCCGTGGTGGTGATCGGCGGCATGGGTTCGATCATGGGATCGATCATCACCGGTTTCGCGCTGGGGGTGATCGAGGGACTGACGAAATACTTCTATCCCGAGGCTTCCAACACCGTGGTATTCGTCCTGATGGTG
This sequence comes from uncultured Alphaproteobacteria bacterium, assembly GCA_963769365.1. Classification (GTDB taxonomy): domain Bacteria; phylum Pseudomonadota; class Alphaproteobacteria; order Rhizobiales; family Xanthobacteraceae; genus Bradyrhizobium. Next base: position 52,618 of record CAVYLU010000008.1, read on the forward strand.
CTGGTGCTCCTGGTAAAGCCAACGGGACTGACCGGACGGGCGGCGTAAAATGACAGCAATCACCGACGATACGATACCGATAACCCCGCGCGCAATGCGCGACGAGATGATCGTGTTCGCGGTCATGGCGGCGCTGCTGGCCATCGTGCCATGGACCGGCATCTATCCGTTTTTCGTGATGCAGGCGCTGTGCTTTGCGCTGGTTGCCTGTGCCTTCAACCTCTTGATCGGTTATGGCGGCTTGCTCTCGTTCGGCCACGCGATGTTTCTGGGGACCGCGGGCTACGTCAGCGCGCACGCGCTGAAGGTCTGGGGATTGCCGCCTGAGCTCGGGATTTTGGCCGGTATTGCCGGCGCAGCGGCGCTCGGCGTTGTCACCGGCTTCGTCTCGATCCGCCGGCAGGGCATCTACTTCTCGATGATCACGCTGGCGCTGTCGCAGCTGCTCTACTTCGTCTATTTGCAGACGCCGTTCACCCATGGCGAAGACGGCATTCAAGGCATCCCGCAGGGACATCTGTTCGGAATTTTCGATCTCTCGAAACCGACGACGCTTTATTACGTCGTGTTGATCGGATTCCTCCTCGGTTTTCTGTTGATCTATCGCACCATCAACTCGCCATTCGGCGAGGTGCTGAAAGCGATCCGCGAGAACGAGCCGCGCGCGATCTCGCTCGGCTACAAGACCGATCAGTACAAGCTGCTCGCCTACATCCTCTCTGGTACGCTGGCGGGTTTTGCCGGGTCGCTAAAAGTATTCGTCGCGCAGAACGCTTCGCTCACCGACGTGCACTGGTCCATGTCGGGCGAGATCGTGCTGATGACGCTGGTCGGCGGTCTCGGCACCGTATTCGGCCCTGTGGTGGGCGCCTTCGTGATCATCGCCATGCAGCAATATCTGGCGAGCTTCGGGCAATGGGTCACCGTCATCCAGGGCGTGATCTTTGTCGCCTGCGTGCTGACGTTCCGCCGCGGCCTGATCGGCGAGATCGCGCATTTCTTCCGGATATCGCTCTAAGCTCCCGATTTCCGGAACTTTTCTGTCCCATAAAGTGGTGGATGACGGGCTTCTGGAGCCGGGCGAGGCGGGCTTTTCAGCTGGAATGGGCTATGACAGTTTTGTGACAGGTCGCTGACGGCCGCTCCGTAACGGTGGACATAGCTTATGCTGCGTTGGTTTCGCGCCTTTCTTCCAAAGGAGGAGCGATTCTTCGACCTGTTCGCCCGCCATGCGCAAACGGTGGTACAGGGCGCGCTGGCGTTGCAGGACATGCTGCGCGGCGGCGACGAGACGCCGGTGTACTGCCAGCGCGTCAATCAGTTCGAGAATGACGCCGACAATATCACCCGCGAGGTGCTCACCGCGGTGCGCCGTACCTTCATCACTCCGTTCGACCGCGGCGACATCAAGAACCTCATCACCGCGATGGACAATGCCATCGACCAGATGCAGCAGACGGCAAAGGCGGTGGTGCTGTTCGAGGTCCGAACGTTCGAGCCGCCGATGCGGGAAATCGGTACCCTGCTGGTCGAGTGCGCCGATTTGGTCGTCCGCGCGCTGCCGCTGATGCAGTCGATCGGCAACAATGTCGCGATGCTGACCGCGATGACGGAGGAATTGACCAAGCTGGAGGGGCGGGTCGACGACCTCCACGACATCGGTCTGAAGGAATTGTTCCTCAAGCACCGCAACGCCAACACCATGGATTTCATCGTCGGCGCCGAGATCTACGACCATCTCGAGAAGGTCGCCGACCGCTTCGACGACGTCGCCAACGAGATCAATTCAATCGTGATCGAACAGGTATAGGGCAGGGCCGCGCCGTGGATGCCACGCTGGGTCTTCCCGTTCTGGTCGGATTGATCGCGGTCGCGCTGCTGTTCGACTTCCTCAACGGAGTGCACGACGCCGCCAATTCGATTGCCACCATCGTCTCGACCCGCGTGCTGCGTCCGCAATATGCGGTGTTTTGGGCGGCTTTCTTCAACTTCGTCGCTTTTCTGGTGTTCGGACTTCATGTCGCCCAAACCATCGGCACCGGGATCATCGAGCCCTCGATCGTCGATGCCCAGGTGATCTTTGCCGCCCTGATCGGCGCCATCGTCTGGAACCTGATCACCTGGGGGTTAGGAATTCCTTCTTCCAGCTCGCACGCCCTGATCGGCGGATTGGTTGGAGGCGGCATGGCCAAGGCCGGAGTTTCGGCCGCGGTCTGGAGCGGGCTATCGAAGACGCTTGCCGCGATCGTGCTGTCGCCGCTGGTCGGATTTTTGCTGGCGATGATGCTGGTCGCCATCGTCTCCTGGCTATCGGTGCGCTCGACGCCATACGCGGTCGACCGCGCCTTCCGCATCCTGCAATTCGTCTCGGCCTCGCTCTACTCGCTTGGCCATGGCGGCAACGACGCGCAAAAGACCATGGGCATCATCGCGGTGCTGCTCTATTCGCAGGGCAAGCTCGGCGCTGAGTTTTCAATCCCGTTCTGGGTGGTGCTGGCCTGCCAGGCGGCGATGGCGCTGGGTACGCTGATGGGCGGCTGGCGCATCGTCCGCACCATGGGATTGCGCATCACCAAGCTGACGCCGATGCAGGGCTTTTGCGCCGAAACCGGGGGTGCCGCGACGCTGTTCATGGCGACCTTCCTCGGGGTTCCCGTGTCGACGACGCATACCATCACCGGCGCCATTGTCGGCGTTGGTGCCGCACGGCGGGTCTCGGCCGTGCGCTGGAACGTCGCCAGTTCGATCGTCTACGCCTGGGTGATCACGATTCCTGCGTCCGCCATCGTGGCGGCCTTGGCCTATTGGACGGTATCTTTGATCAGATAGTCGCCATCGCGCCGACTGGAGCTGGCCTGCTGAGTTCCTATATCAACAGCTTGGGAATCCCTCGATTCCGTGCACTTTCCCTGCCAAACGCTCGAGCCCAAACACTAAGGCATCATGTCCGACATTGCCGCCACCGCCGAATCGCCGTCCCGCTCGCCGCTTGCAACCGAAGTGGCGCGCCGGCGGACCTTTGCGATCATCTCGCATCCCGACGCCGGCAAGACCACGCTGACCGAAAAACTGCTGCTGTTCGGCGGCGCCATCAACCTCGCAGGTCAGGTCAAGGCCAAGGGCGAGCGGCGCAATACCCGTTCCGACTGGATGAAGATCGAGCGCGAGCGCGGCATCTCCGTCGTCACCTCGGTGATGACGTTCGAGTTCGAAGGCCTGGTGTTCAACCTCTTGGACACGCCGGGCCATGAGGACTTTTCCGAAGACACCTATCGAACGCTGACCGCGGTCAATTCCGCCGTGATGGTGATCGACGCGGCCAAGGGAATCGAAGCCCGCACACGAAAGCTGTTCGAGGTGTGTCGGCTCAGGGATATTCCCATCATCACCTTCATCAACAAGATGGATCGGGAAAGCCGCGATACGTTCGAGCTTCTGGACGAGATCGAAAAAACCCTGGCGCTCGACACCGCGCCGGTGACCTGGCCGGTCGGCCGCGGCCGCGATTTCCTCGGCACCTATGACGTCGTCAGCGGCGGGGTGCGGCTGCTCGAGGGCGGCGGCGCCAAGACCGGCGCGGCCCAACAGATCGATATCGCCGATCTCGCGGGACACAATCCAAATCTCGACGTCGCCGCGATCAAGGATGAACTGGCCCTGGTGACGGAAGCCTGCAAGCCGTTCGAGCTCGAGGCGTTTCGCGAGGGTCACCTGACGCCGGTCTATTTCGGCAGCGCGCTGCGCAATTTTGGCGTCGGCGATCTCCTGGAAGGCCTCGGGCGTTTTGCGCCGGAACCGCGGGCGCAGCAATCCAATCTGCGCAAGGTCGAAGCCGCCGAGCCGCGCATGAGCGCGTTCGTGTTCAAGATCCAGGCCAATATGGACCCGAACCACCGCGACCGCATCGCGTTTGCGCGGCTGTGCTCGGGAAAACTTTCCCGCGGCATGAAGGCAAAACTGGTGCGCACCGGCAAGAACATGTCGCTGTCGAGCCCGCAATTCTTCTTTGCCCAAGATCGCGCGCTGGCGGACGAAGCTTTTGCCGGCGATGTCGTCGGCATTCCCAATCATGGAACGCTTCGCATCGGCGACACCCTGACCGAGGGCGAGGATATCACCTTCGTCGGCGTTCCCAGTTTTGCGCCGGAAATCGTCCGCCGGGTGCGGCTGACTGACGCGATGAAGGCGAAGAAGCTGAAAGAGGCGCTGCAGCAGATGTCGGAGGAGGGCGTGGTGCAGGTGTTCCGTCCCCGTGACGGCGCGCCGGCGCTGGTCGGCGTGGTCGGCCCGCTGCAGCTTGACGTGCTGAAGGCGCGGCTGGATGCCGAATATTCGCTGCCGGTGGAGTTTGAAGTCAGCGAGTTCCAGCTCGCGCGCTGGATTTCGTCCGAGGACCGCAAGAAGCTGGATGCGTTCATCGCCGCCAATGGCTCCGGCGTCGCCGACGACGTCGACGGCGATCCGGTATTCTTGGCCAAGAACGAGTTCTATCTCGGCTATATCAGCGAGCGCGCCGAGGGCATTATTTTTTCCAGCATCAAGGACGTGAAGAAGGTGTAGTCGGCAACGTCTCGTCGTCCCCCGCGAAAGCGGGGGACTTCTCGATTCTATCACCACCGCCTCTGGTATACTGGATCGTCCGGTCATAGGCGAGCGGAAGCGACGCCGTCCTTCGGACGGCTATGCCGGACGATGACAGCGGTTGGGTGAACGCGCGGATGTGAACGCGACCGGGCTTGATGGCGGCTGCCGGGCGCATCATTTTCGGTCTGTCGCTTGCGAGGTCGCGTGTCATGCTGCGGCGCGTCGTTGTCATGTCAGTCTTTATCGTTGCCGTCGCGATGTCGGGAAATGCCAACGCGCGGCGGCGGCAGATCAATCCCATACCGTTTTCGCACGAGCCCTGCAGCGTGCTCAGTGGCCGTCCCTGCACGCCGTCGTTCTGCAGCGTCTTCAACCACGGCCCGTGCATTCCGGAGATCGATTATCCCTATGGTGAAAACCTGCAGCTTACGATTCAAACCGTGCCCTCGCAGGACGATGCGCCGAAATATCAAAAGCCCGACCACGATCTCGATACGATCGGCGATCTCTTCGCGGCGTTGCGCTCCTGCTGGTCGCCGCCGCCGGCCGACAGCGCGCGCGAGGGCATGCAGATGTCGGTGCGCTTTTCCCTCAACAAATCCGGCGGGATGATCGGGCCGCCGCGCATGACCTTTGCCACCGCGGGCGTGCCGACCGACACCCGCACCACCTATCTCAAGGCGATCAACACGTCGCTCGACGGCTGCCTGCCGCTAAAATTCACCGACGGGCTTGGCGGCGCGCTCGCCGGGCGGCCGATCGCGATCCGCTATGTCGACAATCGCGAGCTGGGCAAGCCCGAGAAACAGTAGCGCGGGGCCATTTATGTTGCCCCGGCAGCCTCAAGAGCAGCCTTTATTGCCGCAACCGTATCGGCATTGGCAACACCGTTGGCCGTCAATCCGTCCTTGCTTTTCTGAAATGCGCGCAAGGCGGTTCTTGTTGCGGCACCGAAAATGCCATCCACGACCAGAGGCGGCGTCGCTCCCAGCGTGTTAAGGGAAGTCTGCAGCCACGTCGCATCCAGGGTTTGCCCGGGTGCGGCGACGGAAGCGGACGAACGATCGAATTTGATGTTCGGGTCGAGGCCCATCATGGCGATGATCAAGCCGGCGCATCCGAGTTGCTTGTCCACGACTTCCTCGATCGGCCCGTGATCGACCAGAACTTTGCCGATCGTGTACTGGTCCGTGCCCGACCAGATATAGGGGCCTGGCCGATTGGCGTTGGCATAGGACAAGCCGTTGTAACGCTCCAGCAGAGTGAGCATGCCCCCGATCGACCAATCCGTGTTGCGGGCGGCATGCGGAGCGCAGTTCACCAGCGCGTCTACGGCAGCATCTTCAAAGCTCGCGAACGGTCCGCGTCCGGCCGGCACATGCGTCGAGACCTTGTTCCACGGGTCGCCCTGCGCCAGGCTCCTGCTGAAATTCTGGGTTGATTTACGATAGTGCGAGACAGCGATGAAAATCCAGCTGACGCCGGTTCGCGCCTCAATCGACTGGTATCTCGCCTTGTTGGTGACAGCCTTCTGAGCCGGCGCCTTGAATTCCGGCGCGCGTGTGCGCGTTAGCTTGGCGTTTGCCCAGCGCTGTTCGTTCGATGCTTTTAAAGCGGCAAGATCAGTCATGGCGTACCCCTCAAATGATCGGCAAGTTGCCAACGTAAAAATGAACCTTGAAAAATCCGGACCGAAAATACACGCTCGGGTAGTTATGGAAAGAAGTATCTTCCTGGGAAATGCGATGTATGGACCCAATGCTTTGACCCACGATCGTGCGTCGCCGGCCGGCATTGCGTGCGCTCTGCAAAAAATGATACGCGAGGACCCGAGAAACCGGGCGCGCAAGGAGGGCTCATGGGACTGTTGGTGATGATCCTGGGTCTGCTGCTGTTCCTCGGCGTCCATACGCTCACGACGCAGCGGGACTTGCGCGGAAGCTTGATCGCCTCGATCGGCGAGAGCGGCTACAAGATCGGCTATGCCCTGGCCTCGCTGGCGGGCCTTGCGCTGGTCGTCTGGGGCTTTGCGCACTACCGTGCGGCCGGAATGACCAATGTCTGGTATCCGCCCAAATTCGCAAAGCACATCACGGTCGCGCTGATGCTGCCGGCGGTGATCCTGGTGGTGTCGTCCTATATCCGCGGCCGCATTTTTTCCGCGCTGAAGCACCCGATGCTGACCGGCGTCAAGTTGTGGGCGGCGGTTCACCTGCTTGCCAATGGCGATCTCGGCTCGATCATCCTGTTCGGCTCGTTTCTCACATGGGCGGTATTTGACCGGGTCTCGCTAAAGCGCCGTACCGACGCCGGCGCGCCGCCGATCCCGGTCGGCGGCCTCAGTAACGATCTGATCGCGGTCGCGGTCGGGTTGGTCGCCTACCTTGCGCTCGCCTTCGCGTTCCATCCGGTCGTGATCGGCGTTCCCGTGATTGGAGTTTGACATGTCAGTGCAATCCGCTATCAGGCGCAAGACCGCGCCGGAAATCCGTGCCCGCAAAGGCGGTGAGCCGATCGTGATGCTGACCTCGTATCACGCGCACACCGCGGCACTGGTCGACCGCCACTGCGACGTTATCCTGGTCGGCGACAGCCTCGGCAATGTGATGCACGGTTTCGAGACCACGGTCCCGGTGACGCTCGAAATGATGATCCTGCAGGGACGCGCGGTGATGCGCGGCTCCAGCCAGGCGCTGGTCGTGGTCGACATGCCCTTCGGCTCCTACGAAGGCTCTAAAGAGCAGGCGTTCCATTCCGCCGTGCGCATCATGAAGGAGACGCAGTGCGGCGCCGTAAAACTCGAAGGCGGCGTGCGGATGGCGGAGACGATTGCATTTCTTAGCCAGCGCGGCATTCCCGTGATGGGGCATATTGGCCTGACACCGCAATCGATCAACACAATCGGCAGCTTCAAGTCGCAGGGCCGCGATGAAGCCGCCAGACTCGACAAGGGTGATAATGGCAGCGGTGCCATTCAGGACGATGCGCGCGCCGTCGAGCAGGCCGGTGCATTTTCTATTGTGATCGAAGCCGTGGCGGAGCCACTGGCCCGCCGTGTGACCGGGATTGTTTCTATCCCGACCATCGGCATCGGCGCCAGCGCCGCCTGCGACGGCCAGGTCCTGGTGCTGGAGGACATGCTGGGGCTGTCGCCGAGGACGGCGAAATTCGTTCGCCGTTATGGCGACCTTGGCCCCATGATCGAGGCTGCGATCGAGGGCTATGCCAAAGACGTGCGCTCCCGCGCGTTTCCCGGGCCCGAGCATGTCTACGGCATGAAGACAAAAAGCTGACTAGTGGTCCGATTCTAACGTTCGCATCCCGCTTCGGCAGGGTTCTTTGCGAATGTTAGAAACGGTCGGCGACTCGATAGAGCCACAGGCCGACCGTAAGGAGGCTTCCCCAACGTCAATGCCTTACCACACCCGAGGAACAAGACGATATCGCACCATCTGCATATACTCGGCATACCCTGGCAAATTACTGCGAAGAAAGATTTCCTCATCAAGGATGCGCCAAACGAGTACTGGGAAGAACGGCAGGACGAGGAGAACGCTCCACCACGAACCGAGTGCGAGCGGCATCGCGGCGAGCAGGAGCAATGCACCCGAATACATCGGGTGCCGGACGTACGCGTACGAGCCCGTCGACACGACGGGTTGTTCCTCCTCTACCTGAATCGTAGAAGCGGCATAGCTGTTCGACTTCATCACCACGAAGAACAACAGGAAAGATAGTACAATCATTGCGTCTGCGATAACTGACACGACCGGCGCAACCGGCGACCAACCAAAGCGATGGTCGAAAGCGGGAAGCACCACGAACCCTACAAACCCAAGGATGAAAAGCGCCGAGATGAGTTTCTGAGCCGGTCGCTGCTCCGCCACGGGTCCGATATTCATGCGGCGCTCAACGAGCTTTCGGTCGTGCACGAGAAAATAGATGCCCAACGCCTGCGCGGACACCCCAAACACGGCCACGAAGACCCACGCCTGCCAATAGTTGAGCGTACCTGCAGGAATGAACAGGCAGGCGACCAAAATTGCGAGCGTTACCAGGTTGGCTAGTATCCCCCGGATGTAAAAATTTGACATGGATGTCTATCTCGCCACCAGCTTACACCACATACACCGCGTCCTCGCCTCCTCACTCATATATTGCGGCATTGTCGGGGAGGAAACGAAAGCTGATCTCGCCTATCCCGGCAGTCCAGCTATTCCCCGCGCGCTACGCTCGCTCCGAGCTTCACCGGCGCGCCGCAGTGAACCGGCGAGCCGCGGCGGCCGCTGTTGGCATATTTGCGACGTGCCAACCCGCATAGAGCGATGTCCCCTTTCAGGGGCAACCCGGGAGACATGTGCTCATGCTGAGTTCTTCTCAGTTTGACCCAACGCGGACACGTGGCGCGTCTCCTGCCATTCGACAGCAATTCAGGCAGCGGCAGAGGTATACGGCATGCAGTTCAGAAGAGCCGGGACGTCGGCCGCAGGGACGGCTTTGCTGAACAGGTATCCTTGCCCTTCCGTGCATCCATTGGCTTTCAGATATGCCAATTGCCCGGCGTCTTCCACGCCTTCAGCAGTAGTCGTCAAGCCAAATCCTTTTGCGAGGCCGAGGATGGCGCGGACGATTACCCGGCCATCGTTGCTTTCATTGAGGCGCGACACAAAGCTGCGATCAATCTTTATCTTGTCCAGGCGAAACGAAAGCAGCTGGCCCAGGGTGGAATAGCCGGTTCCAAAATCATCGAGCGCGATGCGGATCCCGGCTGCGCGTAGTTCGTCAATGGTGGCTTGCGCAAGGGCGATGTTTTCCACAAGGGCGCTTTCCGTGATTTCTATCTCCAGGCGTAGCGGGCTGAACCCGGATTCGGCAAGGATCGACAGAATGCGCAGTCCAACCGTCGGATCCCGCAATTGAACGGGCGAAATGTTGAAAGCAAGAGTGAACGTTGACGGCCACGTCATGGCGTCGAGACAAGCGCGGCGGAGCAGTTGCCGGCTCAATAGCGGCATAAGGCCGATCTCCTCGGCCATAGGAATAAAGACGTCGGGGCCGATGCGCCCCAGGCTGCTGCTTTCCCAGCGCGCCAGCGCCTCGAAACCTATGACCCGATCGCCGTCGAGCGCGACGAGTGGCTGGTAATGCGGGATGATGACATCGGCTGCGATCGCGCTCCTGAGCTCGCGTTCGATTTGCATGCGCACGCTGGACACGCGCATCCATCTCTGTTTCGAAGAAGCAAACACACGATCGGCCCGCGGCCTTGGCGCGATAGAGCGCGCGATCCGCGCGCCTAATAAGCTCCTCGGGGTCAGTTCCGTCGTTCGGAGCAACAGCGACGCCAATTCCAACGCCAAACTCCGCCGTCACCCCGTCGATGACAAAAGGTTCTGCGACGGCGGCCGCGATGCGCCGCGCCAGATTTGTAGCTTCATCGAGGCAGTCAATCTTCGATTTGACAATCGCGAACTTGTCGCCGCCGATTCGGGCCAGAAATGTGCCGGGGCGCAGAACCTTTGAAACGCGGCGGGCAAATTCGCCTAGCGCCTTGTCTCCAGCGGCGTGGCCATATGTGTCGTTGACTACCTTGAAGCCGTCAAGATCGAGCATGAACACCGCCATCTGATGTGTCGCGCTGACGGCGCCAAGATATTCATCAAGCTTCTCGTCGAAGAAACGACGGTTCGGCAGACCGGTCAATGGGTCGTGCCGTGCCAGATCGCGGGCGTCTCGTTCCGCGGCAGAGCGCGCCTTGATTTCACGGGAGAGATCCTGATAGCGGCGGAATCCAAAAACAGTCATCGCGATACCGAGGATGAACACCACGAAAATGATGTCGTCGGCCTCCTGATCGGCGTGCGCTATGCCAAACTGAAATAGTGTTAAAGCGAAGTCGTAGAAGGTCCCCACGGCATATGTGAAAATCGCAATCCCCACAATTACGATGGCATCCCTCGTGTCGCGACGCTCCCAGTCAAACCATTGGGTGGGAAACGCATCGATAAGCCGGGTTGATAATTTCATGATGACAGGAACCTTGACTACGCAAGCAACACGAATGCCCGTTGAAAGGCTGACCCAAATGAGCAGGAGGCCGCCCGGACTGGCGCGCCGCAACCGACAGCAGCCCAATTTTGGGGCGATTATGACGTGGCTAGCCAACGCAACGGTTAAGTTAGTGGCCCGTATAAATACCAGCCCGTGGGGGCCCGTCGAATTGCAGGCGATTGCTGCGGTGCATGAGTCTCTCTTGTTGGCACGTTTGAGACATGCCGACTGCATTCCGCAATGTCCATCTTTCAGGGGTAACCCGTAAGACATGCTCATGCTGAATTCTTCTCAGTTTGGCCCGAAGGCGACATCGGGGACAGGAATAGGGGCAACTTTGAGAGCGCGATCCGTGTTACCATCGTGTCCTTTCTGTCGATCAAAAGCTCTGGGGCTGCGCGCTCGGCCAAATCCATCGCCAGCATACATTGTGGCCAGCGCAGATTTGGCAACTGTGGGGTAGCATTGCCCCTATCTCTCGAAGAGAGGGACGTACGGCTGGCCATCATCATCTGCGCCTGGCTGAGAGACGCCAATCGACCCCACGTAGGCAGCAAGCTTGCACGGCCACCGAGTAATCTGCGTTGAGTCACATCTGAAATAGGCACCGTGCACGCCGTCGTAACTACGGATTTGAGGATTCCAGCGCTCAAGGGAAATCCGTGTGAAGCGCGGGCCAAACAGCCTTAGCGCCCCCTCTGCCGTCACTGCGCCAATTCGTAATCGCGGATTGCCGTACCAATGTTCGGAGTGCAGTTCTATGTCAGGGCCGAGCGAGTTCACCGCTGCGAGATGTCCGCTGATCGGGGGATAGTGTTGCAAAACTCTTTTTGGATCGCTGAACTCAAATTCTCCGGGCCGTGGGCGCGGCGATCGAATAATCGTGCGGGGGACCACAGCAACTAGCGATGAACTCACCGGAAGGCGTCGAAGCGAAACTGAAAGCTGGCGCCAGGGTGGCCGATGTCGGATGCGGCCACGGCGCCTCTACGATCGTGATGGCGCAGGCCTACCCCAATTCAGAGTTCTTCGGGTTCGATTACCACAAGCCTTCGATTGAACGCGCGAAGGTCCTGGCGCAGGAAGCGGGGGTTGGAGACCGCATCACGTTCGCGCGGGCCGGTGCCAAGGAGTTTCCGGCGAAAGACTATGATCTGGTGGCGTTCTTCGATTGCCTGCATGACATGGGCGACCCCGTGGGTGCAGGCAAGCATGTCAAGGAAACGCTGGCCAAGGACGGGTCGTGGATGATCGTCGAGCCGTTTGCTCATGACAATCTCAAAGACAATCTCAACCCAGTCGGATGCATCTTCTATCACGCCTCGACATTCATTTGTACGCCGGCATCACTCTCTCAGGAAGTGGGCTTGGGGCTCGGTGCCCAGGCGGGTGAAAGCAGACTACGTCAGGTCGCGACTGAAGCGGGCTTCAGGCGTTTCCGCCGAGCGACCGAGACGCCGTTCAACATGATCTTCGAAGTGCGTTCTTGACCGATTAGAGCAACGGTGCGCACCAGCTCGGATGCTGCAGGAAATGCGGCTCCCGAGCCCTGTATTCACTCGCCGCGTCTGCATGGACATACTAAGTTTGTGAGTACACGCCCTAGCAAATATAAGTTTCTAGTGGAGTTTTGGATTTGACACTCGCTTGCGAACTCGTGGCTAACCGGGTAGCGAATGTCAAATCCACTCCACTAGGCAAAGCGATGGACTGGTCCGACTATCCGATTCCCCCGATGCGGCTGGAGCAGCGTTTCGGCGATCGCGTGGTGCCCGCGTTTTGCGAGCGACCCAAGAGCATCTGGGCCATGGTGGCGGAAGCGGCGGCGCGAAATCCCGATGGCGAGGCGCTGGTCTGCGGCGCCAGCCGGATGACGTGGCGCGAGGCCGCGGCGCAATCGGCGCGGATCGCGGCCGGATTTCGCCAACTCGGACTTAAGCGCGGCGACCGCATCGCGGTCCTGCTCGGCAATCGCATCGAATTCCCGTTGACGATGTTTGCCGCCGCCCATGCGGGCCTGGTGACGGTGCTGCTCTCAACGCGCCAACAAAAACCTGAGATCGCCTATGTCCTGACCGATTGCGGCGCGAAGATCCTGATCCATGAGGCGGCGCTATCGGACCGGCTGCCCGCCGCGCGCGATGTTCCGGAACTGATCCATCGGATTGCCGTCGACGACGAAGCTGCGTCGCCTTTCGCCGCGCTCCTCGACAACGCGCCGGCGCATGCGCCCGCCGAGGTCGGCGAGGAGGACACCGCGATGATCCTTTATACGTCCGGCACTACCGGGCGGCCAAAGGGCGCGATGCTCGCGCATTGCAACATCATCCATTCGGCGATGATCTATCAGGCCTGCATGGAACTGACCTCGGCCGATCGCTCGATCGCCGCGGTGCCGCTCGCGCATGTGACGGGCGTGGTCGCCAACATCATGAGCATGGCGGCTTGCGCCGGTGCGCTGATCATCGTCGCGGAATTCAAGGCCGCGGAATATCTCAAGATCGCGGTGCGCGAGCGGATCACCTACACGGTGATGGTGCCGGCGATGTATAATCTTTGCCTGCTGCAGGCCGATTTCGACCGCTACGATCTCTCGGCGTGGCGGATCGGCGGCTATGGCGGCGCGCCGATGCCGATCGCCACCATCGAAAAGCTCGCCGCGAAAATTCCCGGCCTGAAATTGATCAACGCCTATGGCGCGACCGAGACCACCTCGCCATCGACCTTGATGCCCGGCGAATTGACGGCCGCTCATATCGACAGCGTCGGTCTGCCCTGTCCGGGCGTGCGGATCGTGGTGATGGATGCGGACGGCCGCGAGCTGCCGCGCGGCGAAATCGGCGAGATCTGGATCGGCGGCGCCCAGGTCATCAAGGGCTATTGGAACAATCCGGCGGCGTCGGCCGAGAGCTTTACCGGCGGCTTCTGGCATTCCGGCGATCTCGGCTCGATCGACGCCGACAATTTCGTGCGCGTGTTCGATCGGCAGAAGGACATGATCAACCGCGGCGGCCTGAAGATCTATTCCGCCGAGGTCGAATCGGTGCTGGCATCTCACGCGAGTGTGGTCGAGAGCGCGATCATCGCCAAACCATGCCCGGTGCTTGGCGAGCGCGTGCATGCCGTGGTCGTGACGCGCGATGATGTCAGCCTTGACGCCTTGCGCACCTGGTGCGCCGAGCGGCTGTCGGACTACAAGGTGCCGGAGACGATCGATCTGACGGCGGAGCCGCTGCCGCGCAACGCCAACGGCAAGGTGATGAAACGGCAACTGCGCGCGGCGCTGGGGACGAAATAGGGCGTTTCGGAACCGAGCCGGCCCTGTCTTCCACCGTTAACGCGTTGATCCCGCTCGCTTTGCCTTGCGGTCGCCATATCGATAGGGTAACGCCGCGCCACGCTGGGAACAGGCAGTTGCGATCGGGCCGCGGCCTTGGGATGGGATGTCGTTAAGTGTCTGAATTATTTGATGAAGTAGACGAAGAGGTACGTCGGGACCAGTTCAAAAAGCTGTGGGACCAGTATTCGATCTACATCATCGCGGGCGCGTTTCTGATCATCGCGGCGGTCGGCGGCTGGCGCGGCTACCAGTACCTGGAAGCCAAGAAGGCGGCCGAGGCGGGAGCCGCCTTCGACAAGGCCGTCGAGCTTTCCGAACAGAACAAGCATGCCGAGGCGGAAGCCGCCTTTGCCGATCTCGCCGCCAAAGGACCTTCGGGCTATCGCATGCTGGCGCGGCTGCGCGCCGCGGGCGAGGTCGCCAACCGCGATCCGCAAGCAGCCGCCAAGATGTTCGACGACATCGCCGCCGACCGCGGCGTAGGCGTGGAGCAACAGGACCTCGCAAAGGTCCGCGCCGCCGGATTGCTGCTGGATACTTCAAGCTATCCCACCATTCTGCAGCGCCTCGAGGCGGTGGCCGCACCCGGCGCGACCTACCGTCACAGCGCGCGCGAACTGCTGGCGCTGGCGGCCTTTCGTGCCAACGACATGACGGCGGCACGGCAGTGGCTGGACATGATTGCCAATGACGCCGAGACGCCGGCGAGCATGCGCTCGCGCGCCGAAGCGATGCAGGCTTTGCTGCCGCCGGTCGCGAAGAGCTGACGGCGGGGAGAAGAATTTTGACCGGGAAATCGACCATGCGCCGCTCGCAACGCCTGATCGCAGCTGCCGTTCTCGTCACCTTGTCGGGCGCGCTCGCCGGCTGCTCCGGCGGATTGTCCAGTTTCGACCCGACCGATATGCTCGATTTCCTCGACACCAAGAAAAAGCTGCCCGGCGAACGCAAGCCGGTGTTTCCCGAGGGCGTGCCGGGGCTCGAACAGGGCGTGCCGAAGGATTTGTACAAGGGCGCACAGGAACAGCGAGAGCAGCAGAACGCCGAGACCGCCGCGACCGCTTCCGTTCCCCCGCCGGAGCCGCCGAACGCGAAGCAGGCGAAGTCGAAATCCAGGGGCAAGCCGGCCGCTACCGCGAACACCGCGCCAGTCGAGCAGCCTGCCGCAGCGCCCGATGCGGAAGCGGCGCCCGAGGAGGATAGTGCGCCCGCCGCGCCGCCGGCGCCGAAGCCGAAGAAGATCGCGCGCAAGCGCACCACCGCGCCGCCGCCCGATCAGTCCGCCGCGCCGCAGGCCCAGCCGGCGCAGTCGGCGCAGCAATCTGCGTCGCCATTCCCGGCGCCGCTGCCGAGCAGCACCTTCCAGCGCTGATTTTCGCTTCTCGGTCTCATTGACATGCGCATCATAAAATGCGCCGGGATCATCGATGCCCTTCACGATCGCCATCATCGGCCGGCCCAACGTCGGAAAATCGACGCTGTTCAATCGGCTGGTCGGGCAGAAGCTTGCGCTGGTCGATGACGAGCCCGGTGTCACGCGCGACCGCAGGGAAGGCGAGGCGCGGCTTGGCGATCTCGAATTCACCGTGATCGACACCGCAGGTCTTGACGAGGGCGCCAAGGGCTCGCTCACGGCGCGGATGCAGGCGCAGACCGAAACCGCGATCGCGCTCGCCGATGCCTTGATGTTCGTGATCGACGCGCGCGCAGGGCTCACGCCGAACGACCGCGCTTTCGCCGACTTCGCGCGGCGCGCCGACAAGCCGGTAATCCTCGTTGCGAACAAGGCCGAGGGCAAGCATGGCGAGCTCGGCGCGATGGAATCCTACGCGCTCGGCCTCGGCGACCCCATCGAGATCTCGGCCGAGCACGGCGAGGGACTGAGCGATCTCTACGATGCCTTGCGCGTGCTGATGCCCGAGCCCGTCGACGAAACCGAAGAGTTTCACGACGACGACATCATCGAAGCGGATGAGGATTTTGCAAAACGGCCGATCCGGGTCGCCATCGTCGGACGCCCCAATGCCGGCAAGTCCACGCTGATCAACCATCTGCTCGGCGAAGAGCGCCTGCTCACGAGCCCGGAAGCCGGCACCACCCGCGATTCCATTTCCGTCGAGATCAAATGGAAGGACCGCGACTTTCGCGTGTTCGATACCGCGGGTCTTCGGCGCCGTTCGCGGATCGAGGAAAAACTGGAAAAGCTTTCGGTGGCGGATGCGCTGCGCGCGGTGCGCTTTGCCGAAGTCGTGGTCCTGACGATCGACGCCCAGCACAAATTCGAGGAGCAGGATTTGCGTATCGCCGACTTGATCGAGCGCGAGGGCCGGGCGCTGGTGATCGCGGTCAACAAATGGGATCTGATGGCGGCAAAGCCCGCACAGATTTCGGCGTTGCAGAGCGAGGTCGATCACCTCCTGCCGCAGCTCAGGGGCGTGCCGGTGATTGCCGTATCCGGCCTGATGGGCGAGGGGATCGATCGCCTGATGAGTGCGATCGAACAGGCTTATGCGGTCTGGAACAAGCGCGTGGCAACCGCGGCGCTCAATCGCTGGTTCGAGCAAGCGGTCGATGCGAACCCGCCGCCTGCGGTATCGGGCAGGCGGCTGAAGCTGAATTATATTACGCAAACCAAGGCGCGGCCGCCGAGTTTCGTGGTGTTCTGCTCGCGTGCCGACGCGGTGCCGCAATCCTACCTGCGCTACCTCACCAACTCCTTGCGCGAGGTGTTCGAGCTGCCGGGCACGCCGGTGC
Source organism: uncultured Alphaproteobacteria bacterium (assembly GCA_963769365.1). Taxonomy (GTDB): domain Bacteria; phylum Pseudomonadota; class Alphaproteobacteria; order Rhizobiales; family Xanthobacteraceae; genus Bradyrhizobium. The sequence goes on from CAVYLU010000008.1 coordinate 69,347, forward strand.
GGATCACGCTGCGCGAGAAGGCCAATCCTTTCGCGCACAAGCGCAGGCGGCCGTCATGAGCAGGGATGCATCCGAAAGCGTTGCAGGCGCAGCGCCGCTACGCAGCGCGGCGGTTGCCTTTATCTTCGTCACCGTCCTGCTCGATACGCTGGCGCTCGGCGTGATCATCCCGATCCTGCCAAAACTGATCGAGAGCTTCGTCAACAACGACACGGCGAACGCGGCGCGCCTCTTCGGCCTGTTCGGCACGGTGTGGGCGCTGATGCAGTTCTTCTTCTCGCCGATCGCCGGCGCCTTGTCCGACCGCTTCGGCCGGCGGCCGGTGGTGCTGTTGTCGAATTTCGGGTTGGCGCTGGACTATGTGCTGATGGCGCTGGCGCCGTCATTGACCTGGCTGTTCGTCGGCCGGGTGATTTCCGGCATCACCTCGGCAAGCATCTCGACCGCATACGCCTACATCACCGACCTGACCGCGCCCGAAAAACGCGCCGCGGTGTTCGGCAAGATCGGCGTCGCCTTCGGCGCCGGATTTATTCTCGGGCCCGCGCTCGGCGGCCTGCTCGGCGGCATCGAGCCGCGGCTGCCGTTCTGGGTCGCCGCGGGCTTGAGTTTTGCCAACGGGCTTTACGGCCTCTTGATCCTGCCGGAGTCGCTGCCCAGCGATCGCCGCTCGCCATTTCGCTGGAAGAGCGCCAACCCGGTCGGTGCCCTGCACCTGTTGCGCGCCGACCGCGTGCTTGCGGGGCTGTCGGTTGCGAATTTCTTTGGCCAGCTCGCCCATGTGGTGCTGCCCTCGACCTTCGTGCTCTACGCGACCTATCGCTACGGCTGGGGTACGACCACCGTCGGTGCGACGCTCGCGCTGGTCGGCATCTGCTCCATGGTGGTGCAGGGCACGGCGATCGGGCCGATCGTCAAGCGTTTCGGCGAGCGGCGGGCCTTGTTGCTGGGCCTTGCCTGCGGTGCCGCGGGCTTCCTGATTTTCGGCGCGGCGCCGACCGGCGCGCTGTTCTGGCTCGGCATTCCCGTGATGGCGCTGTGGGGTCTCGCCAGTGCTGCGACCCAGGCGCTGATGACACGGCAGGTCGCGCCCGATCAGCAGGGCCAGTTGCAGGGCGCGACCTCGAGCGTGCAGAGCGTGTCGCAGCTCGTGGGCCCGTTCCTGTTCACGTTGACCTTCGCCTATTTCATCGGCAGCGACGCGCCACTGAAATTGCCGGGCGCGCCGTTCCTGCTGGCCTCAGTGCTGTTGTTGCTGGCGCTTGCCGTCGCGGCGCGCACGCTGACGATCGTTAGATCGTAGGGTGGGCCAAGCGGAGCGTGCCCACCGTGCCATTGAAGATGGCGAGCTAGATGGTGGGCACGGCGCAAAATGCGCTTTTGCCCATCTACGTATCGAGAGCTTAGCGACGGGCCTCAAGCCGGCGCGCGAAAATCCTGCAGCGTGCGGGTCTTGTAGTCGTAGACTTTGCCGGTCTCATCCCACGCGGGCGCACACATCGGCACGATCAATTCCGCGACCTGCTCGGGCGTCTCCAGCGTCATCGGGTCTTCGCCCGGGAAAACAGTGGCGCGCATGCGGGTGCGGACCGGGCCGGGGCTGATCAGATTGACGCGGATCTCTGTCGATGCGGTTTCATTGGCCCACACCCGCACCAAGGTTTCCAGCGCCGCCTTCGAGGCCGAATAGGGACCGCGATAGGCCAGCGCCTTGTTGGAAGCCGCCGAAGTGATGAACACCGCCCGGCCGGCGTCGGATTTTTTCAGCAACGGATCCATGCAGCGGATCAGCTGGAAGTTCGCGGTGACGTTGACCGCGATCACTTCGTTCCACGGCTTCAAATCGATATGGCCGAGCGGCGAGGAGGGGCCGGCGACACCGGCGTTGCCGACGAGGATGTCGAGCTTGCCGTGGCGTTCGTGCAGCGCAGCTCCAAGCCGGGCGATGCCGTCGAAATCGGTAAGGTCAAGCGGCACCAGCGTGGCGCTGCCGCCGTCGTTACGGATCTCGTCGTCGAGATCTTCGAGACCGCCTTGGGTACGCGCCACCGCCACGATATGCGCCCCGGCTTTTGCCAGCGCGCGCGCGGTGGCATAGCCGATGCCACGCGAGGCGCCGGTCACCAGCGCGATACGGGAGGTGAGGGGTGGGGCGGTCATTGTTTCTCCGTCATGCCCGGGCATAGCCGTCCGAAGGACGGCGTCGCTTCCGCTCTCCACGTGGTGCTTGCGCTGAGGGTTTTATAGACGTGGATGGCCGGGACAAGCCCGGCCATGGCGAAATACAACATCGGGATTCCGGGTTCGCGCGCTTCACGCGCGCCCCGGAATGGCGCTTCGCGTCAGCTCGCCTCCGCCAGGAGCGAAAGCTGGCGCGGCTGCGGCTCGACCTGGGTCTGGTCGGTGAGGTGGGTCGGATAGACGCCGGTAAAACAGTGATCCGAGAATTTCGGATTGGCCGGATCGCGGCCGGGCTCGCCCATCGCGCGGTACATGCCGTCGATCGACAGGAAGGCGAGCGAATCCGCGCCGATGATCTCGCGCATCTGCTCGAGCGAATGGCTTGCCGCCAACAGACCGTCGCGGTCGGGCAGGTCGATGCCGTAATAGTCGGGGTAGAGGATCGGCGGCGAGGCAAGACGGAAATGCACCTCGCGGGCGCCGGCGTCGCGCATCATGCGCACGATCTTTTTCGAGGTAGTGCCGCGCACCAGCGAATCGTCGATCAGGATGATGCGCTTGCCGGCAATCGCCGCGCGGTTGGCGTTGTGCTTCATGCGCACGCCGGATTCGCGGATGCTCTGGGTCGGCTGGATGAAGGTGCGGCCGACATAGTGGTTGCGGATGATGCCGAGCTCGAACGGCACGCCGGAATGCTGGCTGTAGCCGATGGCGGCGGGCACCCCGGAATCCGGCACCGGCACCACCACGTCGACCTCGACATGGCTTTCCTTCGCCAGCTCAGCGCCAAAGGCCTTTCGCACTTCATAAACAGATCGGCTGCCGACGATCAAATCCGGCCGCGAGAAGTAGATATATTCGAAGATGCAGGGCCGCGGCGGCTTTGGCGGAAACGGCTTGTGGCTTTGCGCGCCGCGCTCGTCGAACACCAGGATCTCGCCGGGTTCGACGTCGCGGACATATTTGGCGCCGATGATATCGAGCGCGCAGGTCTCCGAGGCGAGGATCGGGCAGCCGTCGAGCTCGCCGAGCACCAGCGGCCGGATGCCGAGCGGATCGCGCGCGCCGACCAATTTCTTGTTGGTCATCGACACCAGCGAATAGGCGCCCTCGATGGCGCGCAGCGCTTCGATGAAGCGGTCGATGAAGCGGTTGCGCTTGGATTGCGCGACCAGATGCAGGATTATCTCGGTATCGGTGGTGGACTGCATCATGGCGCCGTTCTTCACCAGCTCGCGGCGCAAGGTCAGCCCGTTGGTGAGGTTGCCGTTGTGGCCGACCGCAAAGCCGCCGGCGTTGAGCTCGGCAAACAGCGGCTGCACGTTGCGCAGAATGGTCGCACCCGTCGTCGAATAGCGGACATGACCAATGGCGATACTGCCGGGAAGGCGCTCGATCACCTCGCGGCGGGAAAAGGTGTCGCCGACGAGGCCAAGCCTCCGCTCGGAATGAAACCTGGCGCCGTCGAAGGAGACGATGCCGGCGGCCTCCTGGCCGCGATGCTGCAGGGCGTGCAGCCCGAGGGCGGTGATGGCGGAGGCTTCCGGGTGGCCGAAAATGCCGAACACGCCGCACTCCTCGCGTAGCGTATCCCCTTCGAGATCGTCCTGCAATTGGATCCTGCCTAAGCCGAGGTTCAGATCGAGTTGGGCGTCATCGGAGGGGTTTTGCATCTCGTCCATTGCGCCTCTCTTTTTGGCCGAAGTCAGCGCGCCGCGGGTTTCTCGATCAGCTTTTTAAGGCTGTCGCGGGCGGGCTTACTGTAGCCATCGCCAGGGCTGCCCGGGGGGGCCGGCTCGGCGTCAGGTTGGTCGTCGTCCGGCTTATTCTTCTTGAATCTCTTTAAGATGGTGTTCTCGGGGTCGTCCGGCAAGAGCGACATCAGCCAGTCGCCGGTTCCCTGCAGCACCACCCGGGACTTCGCCCCGTTAACCCAGTCCGGCCGCTGCTTGTCCGGAACCAGCCAGCTGAAGAACAGGAAGGCCACGACCACGATCAAGAGGCCGCGGGCAAGCCCAAACAGGAAGCCCAGGGTGCGATCCAGCGCACCGATTCGGGAATCCAGGATCATGTCGGAAACCCGCACCGTGATGACGGAGACCACGATCAGGGTCCCGACGAACACGCTGGCAACCACCACCACGGCGGCGACCGTGTCGTTGTTGAAATAGGTTTTTGCGGTCGGCAGCAGCTTGGAGAACGAGTAGAGCGTGACCAGCGCCGCCGTGCCCCATGCCGCGATCGACAGGATCTCGCGCATGAAGCCGCGGACCATCGCAAGCAGACCGGAGACCAGCATCACCGCGAGCAGGATCAGATCGAGTATCGTTATCGGCATCGGCTGGTCAGGTCCGCTCGTACGTTCAAGGCTTCGCGAATCGGCGCGTCGGTGCCGTCCTAACTGACGGGCGGATGGTGCATCCGGCAAGGCCAAAGGTCGCGCCGTCCATACGCACTTTTACGCGCGGGTTGTATAGTGGCGGGTGCTGCGAACGTCACGCCCACCTAGCCTTCCTGCCGCCGGAATCTCGCAGGTGTGGTATTTTTCTCGCCAACGGGACCCTCCCGGTTGCGGCCGGGATTGCCCGTGATATCGCTTTTGGGGCTGCCGCGGGCGGCGATTTCGGCGACCAGGCTGGTCAGCCCGCCGACCGTATTGAGGGCAAGCCCCGCATCGCCGCCGATCTCGCCGCGGGCCGATTTGGGCAGTACCGCCCGGCCGAAGCCAAGCTTTGCCGCTTCCTTCAGCCGGGCCGCGGTCTGCGCCACCGGACGAACCGCGCCGGACAGCGAAATCTCGCCGAAATAGACCGCATCCGTCGGCAGCGGCGCGTTCACCAGCGAGGACACCAGGGCTGCGGCCGCGGCAAGGTCGGCGGCGGGTTCCTGGATGCGCAGGCCGCCTGCGACGTTCAGGTAGACGTCGTGGCCCGAAAGCTTCACCCCGCAATGGGCCTCCAACACCGCCAGCACCATCGACAGCCGGCTTGGATCCCAACCGACCACCGCGCGGCGGGGGGTGCCGAGCGCGGTCGGCGCCACCAGCGCCTGCAACTCGACCAGCACCGGGCGGGTGCCCTCGATGCCGGCGAAAACCGCCGTGCCGGGACTGCCGAGATCGCGCTCGGACAGGAACAGCTCGGAAGGGTTTTGGACTTCGCGCAAGCCTAAGCCCGTCATCTCGAACACGCCGATCTCGTCGGTCGGCCCAAAGCGGTTTTTCACCGCGCGCAGGATGCGGAATTGCTGCGAGCCTTCGCCCTCGAACGACAAGACCGCATCGACCATGTGCTCGACCACGCGGGGACCGGCGATCTGGCCGTCCTTTGTCACATGGCCGACCAGGATGATCGCGGCACCGGATTTTTTCGCGAACCTGATCAAAGCCTGCGCCGAGGCGCGCACCTGCGTCACCGTGCCGGGCGCGGATTCGACCGTGTCGGTCCACATGGTCTGGATCGAATTGATCACGATCAGCCGCGGCACCGCGCCTTCCGACAGCGTCGAGACGATATCCTCGACCGAGGTTTCCGCCGCAAGCTGTACCGGCGCGTCGGCCAGCCCCAACCGCTCGGCGCGCAGCCGCACCTGCGCGACCGCTTCCTCGCCTGAAATGTAAACCGCGCGATGGCCGGCCCGCGCCATCAGGCTTGTGGCCTGGGTGAGCAGCGTCGATTTGCCGATGCCGGGATCGCCGCCGACCAGCAGCACCGAGCCGCGCACAAAACCGCCGCCGGTGACGCGATCGAACTCGGTCATGCCCGAGGAGAGGCGAGGGGCCTCAAAGCTCTTGCCGGTTAGACTCTCCAGCGCGAATTTTCGGCCCTTGCGCTTGCTGCGGATCGAGACCGGCATCGAGGTTGAGCCGGTATCCTCCTCGGCGAGCGTATTCCACTCGCCGCAGGCCTCGCACTTGCCCTGCCAGCGATTATAGGCCGCGCCGCAATTCTGACAGACAAAGGAAAGGGTGGACTTGGCCATGGGTTCGGATGAATTGAATCTATTTATGTTCCTATTTTGTTCTATACCTCATCTGAGATCAGTTCGCGATAGAAAACTCGCTTAGCGCCGGGCGCCGCGCACAAGGTCATGCGGCTTTCCTGCTTCCCGGAGAGGGTTCGAAGCAAATGACGCTGAAAATTGCGGAAAAGCGCGTAGGGCGGATGAGCGAAACGTAATCCGCCGTTCATCGGCGACAAAGAGGTGGGTTACGCCGGAGCCTGTCATCGGGCCGCGCTTTGCGCGGACCCGTTGGGCTCGCCCCACCCTACGGACTGCTCGATCGAATGCAGATAGTTGGCGGAAGACTCGATATTCTCCAGTTAACACGCTTTCGATGACGATCATCGGATCGTATTTCAGCGAATTGGTGATGGCCGTAGCGATAATGAAGAGAACTTCTGAATCACCGTGCTCGGCACGAAATTCGCCAGCGCCGTCGTCAGCATCGATTGCAGCCTGCGCCAGGGATCTTCATCGCGCACCAGCCGAAAGCCCAGATTGCTCGGTGGCGTTCCACCGGAACAACCGCCGCCGCGCGGATCGCGAATGAAGTCGATCACGTAGGCGCGATGACGCCCCTCGGCGATGCGAATACCGCAATTGACCGTCGTCGCGGCGACATCGCCTTGCGCGTCAAGGACGATGCGGACGTAACAGCTTTGCGTCCATTCCCAGACATTGCCGGCGATATCGAGAAGGCCGTTCTCATTGACGCCGAAACTCCCGATCGGTTGCGGCACTTTGTCGATTCCCCCTGCGCGAGTTTCATGAAGTGCATAATTCGCAAGCGCGCGCCGGCCCGGATCTCCATTGAGCGGTAGAGTCCGGCACCGCATCATCCCCGAACCGGCCGGCGGCGGCGTAAGCCCATTCCTCGTCCGTCGGCAGACGAAACGACATACCGGTCTGCCGTGACAACCAAGCCGCATAGAGATTGGCATCTTGCAAATTCACCTTGATCACCGGGCGATCGGGCGGCGTCGCGTCTTGAACGACCGGCGGACACGCTTTGGCGTCGACACAGCGCTGATAATCGGCAACGCTGACCTGACGGCTCATGATGGACAGCGGCCGTGCAATACTGACGTTCGCGATCGGAGCGCTGACAGGCTTTCCATCCCTGGTGAATTCGCCGCTCGCCCGATAGGCGAACGTGCCGGGCCGCAATTCCACCAGGCTTGGCTGCGAGACGGCGGAAGATGCGCGTGCGAGTGCCAAAGCGGAGATCGCCAGCGGCGTTCCCATGGCGAGAACCGCAATGCCAGGGAATGCGATGCTTGATATGATACTGAACTTGGTGGTGGCTCCGAGTTGCCAGGCAAACATGATGGGACACCGTTCCGCGCGGCTTTGCCCCAAAACGTCTTGCCAGAAACCCGGCAGGACGTCGGGAAGTTGTCGCCAAGAAGCAGGCGAGCGAGAAAGGATTGGCTCTGGAAAATGTCCGCGGTCACGGAAACAGGCTTGGATTTCGGGGGCGCAGGTTCCTTTGCCCGTGCTTGCGCCGTAGTGGTAGCTTCGATCGACCCCGGCGCACGAACTTGCGTCATGAGATCATTGTCCCAAGTGCCGTCAACCTTGAAGATGGCGGTGGCGCCGAGTTGTATAGCCTCCGTCATGTTGTGGTTGACATAGGCGTAGATGCCCGGCTCAAGGAACTTGTACATTGCCGCGACGGCAGAGCCGCCGGTGACATACCAGCTCTCAAGACCGGTCTGGGGCGGATTGGAAAACTTGCCGTTCGTCCACACATAGTCCCGTGGCTGCCAATCAAATGCACATTTGACCCGCGATCGGCCTGAGAGTGCAGGATCAGCACGTTCTCACCAACCTTGGCGGTCAGCGCATTCTTCCCCGTCAACGCACCCACCTTGCCGTTGAACACGACATGGCTCGGCGTGAGCGTGCGCATCAAATCCATCGTGTCAGCGAAAGCGTCCGCGTGCGCGGCATAAGTCTTGAACTTCCTGTCCTTGTCGCGCGGGACGTACATATCCTGCTCGCCGATGTAATAGATCCGGTCGTAATGCAGCGGATTGCCGGCGCCATCCTTGAGCCCATCGCGCGGCAGGACCAGCACCGCTCCGCTCATCCCGGAGGCAACGTGCCAGGGGATCATGACGCCGCCCGGAATACAATGATAAACGAACACACCGGTGCGCGTCGCTTTCCAGCGCAACACGGTCTGCTCGCCAGGACTGATCAAGGTCAGATCGCCGCCGCCTAGCGCGCCGGTTGCCGCATGAAAATCAATATTATGCGCCATCGAATTGGTCTTGGGATTGACCAACGTCACCTCAACGTAGTCGCCCTCGTGGGCTACGATGAGGGGTGCCGGAATCGAGCCGTTGAAAGTCATCGCTTGCAGCTTGGTTCCCTCCTCGTCGATGACGATTTGCTTCTCTTCGACCGCAAGCGTGACTTCCAGGATTTTCGGCCCCGCTTTGGTGGCCTGCTCGTGCGCAGGCGCAAAGGGCGGTGCCACGAGATCGATCTTCTCGTGAGGCAGCTTGGAACTTGGATCGATACGGTTTTCGGCGGTGGCGGGAGTGATGAGAACCGCGGCAAGGATGGCGCACGTCGTCGCGATATATCGGGCGATCATTTGATCCCTCATGGACACGGATTGAGGATAAACGAGTGCAGTCTGCGATAGACAACTACAAATTGTCAACATTATGGTTGAGTTGAATCGCGTCCATGTGTCGCTTGCAACTGACATGATGCTTGAAGGTTCCATGCTTGCAGCGGATTCCAACTGCTTGCCCGCGGATTCCAATTGCTTGCAGCAGGTTCCGGCTATGACCTTTGCCATCGCAGGAACGATCGCGAGGGGGCGGATCGATACACACACGTACACGTACACGTACACGTACACACACACACACACACGATTTTTAAGAGGTCGCCGCGGTCCAGAGCAGGGAAAGCCCGGCCACGACCATGATGGCGTCCATCACCAAGCGGAACGTTTCAGGTTCGAGCTTCAGCACGAAGCGCTTGGCGATGAAGGCGCCGAACATGAGCGAGGCGCCGGCGACCAGGCCCTTTAGGGCAATATCGGATGTCAGCGCGCCAAAGCGCTGAAACGTCACCGATTTGCTCAGGAAGAGGCCGAGCGAACTCGCCGCTTCGGTGGCGAGGAACGCGCCCTTGGTGAGGCCGTAGAACAGAAACAGCGGCACGCTCAAAGGTCCGGTCGAGACCACGATGCCGGTGAGATAGCCGATGACGGTGCCGCCGAGCGCGAGATGCCAAAGCCGCGCCTTGAGATCGTGGCGGGCAAGCCAATGTCGCACCGGCACCATCGCGATCAGGAACAGGCCGATCGCGATATCAACCGTATGCGACGGGAGCACCAGCAAGGTGCGTGCGCCGAGCGCGGCGGCCGGAATGCCGGGAAGCGAGTAGGCGGCGCAGGCGCGCCAGTCGACCTCGCGCCACCAAGCCAGGATGCGTGCGAAATTGGCCATCACGGCTGCCAGCGCCATGATCGGCACCGCCTGCTTCGGCCCGTACTGATAGACCAGGACCGGCATCAGCATGATCGACGAGCCGGTGCCGACAATGCCGGAGATGGTGCCGGCGATAAGCCCGACCGCGAGGACGAAGATGAAGTTCAAGGGGTGGGAACCCCGCGATCCCTTGGGTGATTGGGACAACTGAAGTACGGCCGACCAGCCATCGTTACTGACTCCATGCCAGCAGCAGGGCTTGATTAGATACGCCGAGCCAAGAATTGAGCCAAGAATATCGGCACTTAGCCGGCCAAAAAGAGGACCACGTCATGACGATCAAGGGAAGCTGCCATTGCGGCAACACGCAGTTCGAAGCGAGCGAGGCGCCTCACAGCGTGACGCGCTGTACCTGCTCGCTGTGCTCGAAGCGCGGCGCATTGTGGGCGTACTACAAGCCGGCGCAGTTTCGCCTGACCACTCCGACGGAGAAGGTGGCGACCTATCTATGGGGCAGCCGTACCGTCAAACACCATTTTTGCGCCAATTGGCACCTATTCCGAGTCACCGGACTGGTGGACCTGATTTCGAGAATCCGCGCGTCGCGGTCAATTCGCCGCTTTTGGATGATTTCGATCTCGACGCCGTGCCGCTGACGGTGATCGACGGCAAGAATTTATGGTGACGCGGGCCGCAGCGGCCCCTGGTTAATGTGCCGTATCGGGGAATGCAAAAATGCCCGCGATGTCGCGGCCGGCTTGTTAGAATTTGAAGCGTATTCAATTCATCTCGCAGTCAAAGAAATTGAGTGAGCCGCGATGATGAACGAATCCTTCTCAAGCCTCGACCGCCACGCCGTCCTCGGCGGCTCGGATGACGGCTTTCCCTGGTTTGCCGGCGCCATGCTGGCGATGGAATCCTGCGAGGTCGTCAACCTGCGGCTTTTGAAATTCGCTTGTCCCGACGAGGCTTCGGAGCGCGAAGCCAGCCTGATGGTGAGCGAGAAGATTTTTGCCGCCTTCGAGGCCGGCGCCAGCTGGCTGGCCGGGGCGACCCCCGCGGCGATCGTCGGCCGCTACCGCGAGCATGTCGCCGCCAACGTCAAGCGGCTGTCGCAGGGTTAATTAAGGATGACCCGCGCCGGCCGTACCGGCGTCGTCGTTGCCCGACCGGGCGAATCAGCTTGATCAATTCGCACCGATTCATCTCGCTCGTCTGCCCTCGACAGCGCCAAATCGCGTGCGCCCAAATGCAAATTTCGTGGAGCTGATTGGGGTTTCCAGTCCTGGCCTGAAAATATTTCTTTCCGAAAATCGGAAGTCGCGGCACGTTGCGCACATCCCGCCTCGACAAGAGGGGCGTACGCGTCGTCACGAACGCGAGGCGGGATGCAATGGACGCGGATGGCATCGCAAGACGAGCGGTGCCGGAAGCGGACGGCCAAGGCGTGTGTCCTGATCTCGCGACGCTGGGATCAAGTCTGCGATAAGAAGCGCAGGCGACGGTGGCAAAAGGGCCCGGTCACCGGGGAGAGCGTGCTATAAGCGTTAAAACCATTGCGCAGGGAAGGCCGGGTAACTCCGGTGAACCTGTAGTGACTAACTCGTGTGCTTTTTACTTTCGCACGCGAGGCTACGGGTGCATTGGGCACCCGGCTTTCCCTGCGCCCTCTGTTTTTCGAGGGCAGAAGGTCTTGCATAGCTCGGGCGCACTTCGCGCCGCGAGAGCGCTGGTGTGCATCCATCGTCATTGCGAGCGCCAGCGAAGCAATCCATTCTTTCTTTACGCCGCGCTATGGGTTGCTTCGCTGGTGCTCGCAATGACGGTCGCGGAAGCGACAGGCTGCTTGAAATTCGAATCAGAACGCGTTGAACTGCGACCAACCGCGCAGGTCGCTCAGCTCAACTGGACCCATACCGGCGCATGCGTCGCCGCGGATTCTGCGGTCCACGAGGCGACCCGTCCGCTCGTCGATTTCAATTCTGGTGCGATCGTCACCGGAGGCTAAGCCGAACCGCCGCTCTATTGTCGCATAAATATCCGTTTGATTTCGCCCCGCCCGAACGCGTGGTCGGCACTTTCCCAAGGCAAGACTTCGAACGGGATAGAAGTTGAGCTTAGATTGCGGCGCTGCATGAGCTTCAACACCGGCGCGAAGTGAGTTCGCGCGTGCGGGCTGGCCGGTGACGAGGGTTGCGTTGCGCATGAACATCGCTCCTATCGGAAGCTCGAACGAACCGACATAAGGCCACACTGACGTACATACGCCGTTGGGACCGACGCGCGACAGTGCCATGGCAAAGCGTTTCGGATCGCCGCTGCAGTCTACAACGATCGGATAGAGGCCGCTCGCGCCTGACAGGGCGATCGAACGTGCGCCCAGCGCCTCGGCGGCTGCAAGTCTGTCGAGATCATCGTCGAGAAAGTCGATCTTCTCGACGCCAAGTGCGCGCGCCATCGCAATTCCGTAGAGCGCCATGTTGTGCGCGTGCCCACCAACGATCAGAACCCGTGGATCCGGAAATTTGCCGACATGCGGCGCGATCGTTCGAAACATGTCCACCAGATTGCAGCCGATGGCGGCACAGTCGACAGCAGTGAGACCGCGAGGCACTGGAACAGCCATGGCGTCCGCATAGGGAACGAGCTTGATATCCGACATGCCTGCGCCCCAATCCCCGCCACGCGCGCCCCAAGCCATAGTTGGACAGAGGCGATCTCGAGGTGCAGCTGTTGGTATGGCCCAAATTGCAACTCGCACAGCTGCCGCAAGATATGTGCAAGGGAAGAACGACTTGCATGCCAGGCTGAATGTCGCGCACCTCGCAACCGACTGCGATAACCTCCGCCACCACTTCATGGCCTAACGGAATGGGATAGGGCAGGGCCGCGTATCGCCCCGATACCAGCCCTCGATCGAAATCACAGACGCCGACCGCGACTGGCCTGACCAAGGCGGCTTTCGGGCCGCTAATGACCGGATCGGGGACATGGCGCCATTCCAATTTCCGAGCCGTGGGGTTCGGCACATCATTATTTTCCGGGAGGGAAAGAACAACTCGGCGTCGCAGCCATCGAACTCGGCGGGCGCGGTGTCGCCGCGCTGATCGAGCATAGCTTTCGGGAGGCGGGCTCAGCGGCGGACGGCGTCCGCCGACTTTTCGCGGCAAGCGCAGCTCAAATGGTGCGGTCCAAATTTCAGAGCGGATGCCCCATCACGACTGTGGCGCTTGAAACCGTTCCCTCATCATCTGCCATCACAGCGGCTTGCCGCGCGGCGTTTGCGCTCTGGGAGGAAACGCTTGCGAACGGGTTGCGGCGAAGCGGTGTCGAGGAGGATCGCGTCTCCAACCTCGCCATGACGATCCTGGCGACTTTCGAAGGAGCCCTCGTCACATCGCGGGTTTCCCAGTCCGTCGAGCCACTTCGTGTCGGTGCCGAGACTGTCGCACGTCTGTTAGCCTGATCGGCGAATTCTGGTCGTGGAGCTGGATCCGTTTTGCGGAATGCGCGCTATTTGAGCAAAATCCAGACCGGCGCATGGTCGCTGGCGCCTTCCTCGCCGCGCACCTTGCGGTCGACGCCTGCCTTGATCAGACGCGGCGCAAGCTTCGGGCTCAGTAGCCCATGGTCTAGTCGCAGGCCGGCGTCGCGCGGCCAGCGGTTGCGCTTGTAATCCCAGAACGTGAACATCGGCTTCGAGGGATGTAACGTTCGAATCGCATCGGTCCAGCCTTGCGCGACCAGCAACTTGAAGGCGGCGCGGCTCTTCGGCTGGATCAGCGCATCATGGTCCCACGACCGCGTCGGATAGATGTCAAGCTCGCTGGGTGCGACGTTGTAATCGCCGACCAGGGCGACCGGTAAATCCTGCTTGACGAATTTCGCCGCATGCCGGCGCAGCCGGGCGAACCAGTCGAGCTTGTAGTCGAATTTCGGCCCGGGCTGCGGATTGCCGTTCGGCAGATAGAGGCTGGTCACGATCACGCCGGCTACGGCGGCCTCGATATAGCGCGCCTCGTTGTCGCTTGCATCGCCCGGTAGTTCCGTCCTGATCAGGATGGGATCGGCATTGCGCGCCAGGATGGCGACGCCGTTCCAGGTCTTTTGCCCGCGCCAAACCGCGCCGTAACCGCTGTTTTCGATCGCGACAATCGGAAAATCGGCGTCGGTCGATTTCAGTTCTTGCAGGCAAACGACGTCGGGTTTGGCCGCGCGCAGCCAGCGCAACAGGTTTGGCAGGCGGCGGTTGATATTGTTGATGTTGAATGTTGCAATCTTCATATAGAGAAGTCGGCGCCAGGGCTGTCGCCCGTTATCGGAGGTCCTATGTCGACATTACGCGGAGTTTATCATCGGGCGCGCATTCTGCGCGACCCGTTGGCCATCATCATCTGCGCAATCGGATTCTCCGGTGCAGCCTTCGCGCAGGCGCCCGCTCCCGATCGGCGCGGCGCTTGCAAGGCCGACTATGAGAAATTTTGTGCGGGCACGGCGCCTGGCACCGGACACATCGTTCCCTGTCTGAACAAGCAGCGCGATCAGCTCAGCGACGCCTGCAGGAAAGCCCTCGACAGCCGAAAGAAATAGCAGGAACGCGCGTTAGCTCGAAGCGGCGGGCGCGGCCGGTCGCTCCATCGGGCCGGCGCCGCCCTTGTAGACCCGTGCGTAGCGCGAGCCGAGGCTCGTCAGCACCTCGTAGCCGATGGTGCCGAAATGATGGGCGAGCTCATCGACGGTGATGCCCTCGCCGAGCAGCGTCACCATGTGGCCGCGCCGCGCCGCGTTGGCGGGTAGATCGGTGACGTCGACGGCCATCAGGTCCATCGAAATGCGCCCCGCCACCGGACAACGCTTGCCGGCGACGACAACATCGGCGCCGCGGGTGCCGTCATTGGCGCTGGCCGCGCGAAAGTACCCGTCGGCATAGCCGGCTGACGCGATCGCGAGCCTGGTCGGCCGCCGCGCGGTCCAGGTTCCGCCGTAACCGACGGTCTCGCCGCGCTCGATATTGCGGATCTGCACGATGCGGGCCTTGACCTCGACGACCGGCTGCATCGGATTGTCGGCTTCCGGTGTCGGGTTGACGCCGTAAAGTGCCGCTCCCGGGCGCACCATGTCGAACTGGAATTGCGCGCCAAGGAAGACGCCGGAGGAGTTTGACAGCGACGCCGGCACGCCGGAAAACAGGCCGGCGATTTCGCGGAAAGTCGTGAGCTGTTTGGCGTTGAGCTGACTGTTGAGCTGTTCGGCGGAAACGAGGTGACTCATGACCAGCGCAATGCCGTGATCGCCGGCTTTGATGCGCGGGATGATTCCTTGCGCTTCCGCTGACGTGAGGCCGAGCCGGTTCATGCCGGTATCGATGTGGATGGCGGCGCCGCCATTCCAGCCCGAACGCCGGCAAAACACGTCCCATTCGGCAAGCTCGTTGAGGTCGCCGATCACGGGCTTGCAGTCGATCTTGGCATAGGCCTCGCCGGCATTCTGGAAGAAGCCGTCGAGCACATAGATCAGCGCTGGCGGGACCGCTGCGCGCAACGCGCGCGCCTCCTCGAGCGTAGCGACAAAGAATGTCTTGCAGCCGGCGGCGGCAAGCGCGCGGCCAACCGGCTCGACGCCGCAGCCGTAGGCGTTGGCCTTGACCACGCCGGCGCATTCGGCCGGCACGGCGGTCTTCTCCAGCTTGCGCCAGTTCGCAACGATGGCGTCGAGGTCGACGGTCAAGACCCCGGTCGAGGTGGCCAGCGCCGCCGCCTGGTTTGCTTCTGGTGACAGCACCGTGCCGGCCAAGCTCGGCGTCGCGACCGGCATCACCCCCGGCTTGGGATCGGGAACAACGTTCATGCCGCCGTTTTACGCGGGCGGCTGCGCCGGTTCAACCGCGCAAAAAGACCGATGTTACGGTATCCGGTAGGGCAAATTATCCTCTTCCACGAAATCGCTAAATCGTGTGAATTGCCCGTCGAATTGCAATTTTACCGTACCCGTCGGCCCGTGGCGCTGTTTGCCAATAATGACCTCGGCCTTGCGGTGGGCGAGGCTCATTTCGGTCTGCCATTTTTCATATTCGACCGTGCCCGGCTTCGGCTCCTTGTTCTGTAGATAATACTCCTCGCGGTACACGAACAGGACGACGTCGGCATCCTGCTCGATCGAACCGGATTCGCGCAGATCAGCAAGTTGCGGACGCTTATCGTCGCGGTTTTCCACCTGGCGCGACAGTTGTGACAACGCAATGATCGGAATATTGAGCTCTTTCGCGAGTGCCTTCAGGCTGGTCGTGATCTCGGTGACCTCCTGGACGCGGTTGTCGGCGCGCCGCCCGGTGCCCTGCAGAAGCTGAATATAGTCGATGACGAGCACATCCAGCCCCTTCTGGCGCTTCAGCCGCCGCGCGCGTGCCGTGAGCTGCGAAATCGAAAGGCCGCCGGTCTCGTCAACAAAGAGCGGCAAGTGCTCGAGTTGGATGGTGTAGTCGCGAATCTTTTCGAATTCGTCCTGATTGATCCCACCACGGCGGATCAGGCTCGATGCAATGCCGGTTTGTTCCGCGAGAATACGGGTGGCCAGCTGTTCGGCGGACATTTCGCAGGAGAAGAAGCCGACGATGCCGCCATTGACGGATTTCGACGTGCCGTCGGCCTGGATCTCCGCGCGCTGTGCCTTGGCGATGTTGTAGGCGATGTTGGTCGCAAGCGCGGTCTTTCCCATGCCGGGACGACCGGCGACGATCACCAGGTCGGATCGCTGAAGCCCGCCCATCTTGGAGTCCAGATCGCGCAGACCGGTCGCGATTCCGGACAATTTGCCGTCACGCTGGTAAGCATTGGCGGCCATGTCGAGCGCGACTTTCATCGCCTGCGAAAACCGCTGGAACCCGCCGTCGTAGCGACCGAGTTCCGCGAGCTCATAGAGCTTGCGCTCGGCGTCCTCGATTTGCGCCCGCGGCGCGAAATCCACCGGCGCCTCGTAGGCGACGTTGACCATCTCCTCGCCAATCCCGATCAGGTCACGCCGTAGCGCGAGATCGTAGACCGTGCGCCCATAGTCGTGCGCGTTGATGATGGTGGTCGCTTCCGCGGCGAGGCGGGCAAGGTATTGGCCAACCGTCATGCCGCCGATGTCGGTCTCGGCGGGTAAGAAGGTCTTCAGCGTCACCGGGGTCGCTATCTTGCCCATCCGGATCAAGCTGCCGGCGGTCTCGTAGATCGCCCGATGGATCGGCTCGTAAAAGTGTTTCGGTTCCAGAAAGTCCGACACACGATAGAAGGCATCGTTGTTGACCAGGATCGCGCCCAACAGGCTCTGTTCCGCCTCGATATTGTGCGGTGCGCTCCGAAAGGCGGGAGTTCCGGAATCGGGCGCGAGCTTGAGGACGTTCGAATCAGTCAAGGCCATGAAAAAGATTGTTCTTTGGATTTGGTCGTTATTGGGATGTTGGATCGGGGGCGGCGATAAAGCGCCAATCGCCGGGACCGCGAAAGTACGAAGCGGCCTTATGCCCAATTCACACATACGGGGTGGGAATCTCGGACGCGCGGCGCATTCTGCTTGACGGCTTTCCTGGCCGAAATCGGGCCGGAGCGGGCCGGTGCGCCGCGGCAGGGAAAATCTCGAGTTAGGGGCTGAACCTTATCGCCCGCGGGAAATACCTATCCCACGGGCGATAAGTACCGATCCGCCGTCTCGGAAGCCTGCTCAGAACAACAAGAGATAGAGCAGCGCAAACAGGGTGGCCCCGATGCCGGTGGCGATCAGGACGTAATCGGTGCGGAGGTCGTCGAGCGGATCGAACACTGGTTGGCGGTCTTTCCTGGCCATCGACGAAATTTAGGGTAGGTCGGACCGGCGTTATGTGAAGTAATTCACATTGGCTCACCTTTTTCCGGCAGGCCCGCAGGAACAGGTTCTGGGATCGCGGGTTAGTGACGTGGTGGGGTTCAGCCAAGGACAGAGGATGGCTCAGCGGCTTCAACCAAGACGATCGGGAAGGGGCGAACGGCAATGGCTGTCGATGTTGATCGACACCATGGAGAAGATCGCCCGGCCTGACGACCGCGCGCTGCCCAGTGACAGGCTGGTGCTGGCGGCAGTTCGGGCGCAGCTGGCGCGGCCCGCGTCGTCATATCCCTACGGCGGTTCCGCCTTCAGTTTCCGCAACTAATCCTACTCGCCGGCGATCTTCAGCTGCGGCCGGCTACGGCGCTCGAGTGCGCGCAGCTTCGCCTCCTCGCGCGTGATGTAGTCGCGCGTCATCGGCACCACGTCCTGACGTTTGGCGAGCTGGATCTGGAAATTCATCAGGTTCTGCTTGCGGAACGCCATCTCCGATGCCGCCAGATAGAATTCCCACATCCGCGCGAAACGCTCGTCGTAAAGCTGCACCGCCTCTTCGCGGCGCGCCATGAAGCGCTCGCGCCAGGCTTTTAGCGTCTCGGCGTAATGCAGCCGCAGGATCTCGGTGTCGCAAACCAGAAGTCCGGCGCGCTCGATCGCGGGAAAAACCTCCGACAGGGCCGGAATGTAGCCGCCGGGGAAGATGTATTTGGAGATCCAGGGGCTAGTGACATCGGGACCGGTCGAGCGGCCGATCGAATGCAACATCATCACGCCGGTGTCGGTGAGCAGTTCGGCGCAACGCCTGAAGAAGGTCTCGTAGAAGTCGACGCCGACATGTTCGAACATGCCGACCGACACGATGCGGTCAAACGGCCCGGTGACGTCGCGATAGTCCTGCAGCAGGAATCTGGCCGACCGCGTCAGCTTTTTTTCGGCCGAGCGGGCATTGGCGACCTGCAACTGTTCGGTCGACAACGTTATTCCGGTGACGTCGGCACCGGTCATCTCGGCGAGATAGAGGCCAAGCCCGCCCCAGCCACAGCCGATATCGAGCACGCGATCGCCGCGTCCGATCACAAGCTTTGCCGCGAGATGGCGCTTCTTGGCCAGTTGCGCATCGTCAAGGCCCGCGTCCGGCGTTTCGAAATAGGCGCAGCTATATTGCTTGTCGGCGTCGAGAAACAGCGAATAGAGACGCCCGTCGATATCGTAGTGATGCGCGACATTGTCTCTCGCGCGCTGAGGCGGATTGAACTGACGCACATGCCTGATCAGATAGCGCATCCACCATTGCGGCTTGGCCCAGTGCGGCAGCACGTCGGGCTGATCGAGCACGATCGCCAGCACGCCGGCGATATCGCCGTGCTCGACGACGAATGTGCCGTCCATGTAGGCCTCGCCGAGGGCAAGTTCGGGATTGAGGAGAATTCGGCGCTCGGTCTGGGTGGTCGCGAACCGCACTGAGACGGGGTCGCCAGTGCCGTCGCCGCAGGTGAATCTGGCCCCGCTTGCGGTCGTGAACGTCATCGAGCCGCGGCGAACGAACTGCCCTAGAAAGCTACGCAACAAACGGTCCATCGAACCACCAGGTCAAACGATCCCGTACGCCCCCGACTTTATCAGCCGTCACTTCCAGACTCTCGTGGAACCGAATGGTTCCTAAGTGCCCAACTTTAATCATAATAATAATAACGGTGGTTCGTACCGGCTACGGCGTTGGAGACAAAGCGGATATTCCAAATTGTCACGTTCACGCAGTTGCGCGATATGCCTGCTTCCATTCGCGGGATAATCGGCTAAAAGGTGACCGCCGCCCGCGTCCTTATTCGGGGAGCGCTGGAAGCGATTTCCGTAGCTGGAGAGTAGGGAATGTTGAGCCGAGCGCTCACTTTAGCGACGGTGATGCTTCTGATCGGCTGTCTCGCGGCGGACAAGGCGCAGGCGCAGGTGACAAATCTCGAGGCCGGCAAGAGCCCTTCGCAAATTTTCGCGGGCACCTGCAATGCCTGCCACAAGAGCCCGCGCGGCCTCCTGAAGACGGTGCCGGCCGGCTCGCTGCCGACCTTCCTGCGGCAGCACTACACCACGAGCCCTGAAATGGCTGGCGTGCTCGCCTCCTTTCTCGTCTCCAACGGGGCGACCGACACCCGCTATACCGGGGGCCAGCCCAAAGGAACCAAGGACGGAGCCAGGGAAGCAAAGCAAGAGGCGAGGCCCAACGGCCCGCCCGACCAGCTTGATCGGTTCGGCCGCCGCCAGCGGCCCGCGCCGTCCGCGGAGCGGCAGGCCGCAAAGCCCGAAGCCGAAGGGCTGCCACCGCAAGCCGATCCCGGGCGTCCCGGCCACAGCAAGCGGCTGGCGCGGCCAGGTGAAGCGCCGGATGGTGCTAGGCCCAGCGCTGAGGGTCAGGTTCCCGTGCAGGCCGAGAGCGATCGCGACCCCGATGGCCGCAAATTGTCGGCCAAGCAGCGCCTGAGCAAACGCAGCAAGCCTGGTGCGGAGGAGCCGCCGAAGGCCGAAGAACCTCCCGGCGAGCCGCCGAAGAGCGAGACCGCCTCCAAGGATGAGGGCAAGCCGTCGACCGACGCCAAGCCTGAAATCGGCTAAGTCTGAAAACGCCACGGTCGAACCCGCCAAGGGCAGCCCGGAGCCGCTGGCGACCCGGCCGGACCCAGTTCCGCCGGTCACGCCTGCGCCGCCGCCGTCCACGACGGCTGCGGTCACGGGCAGGCCAGAGCCGATGGCAGCGCCGTCGGAACCCGCGTCCCAACCGCCACCGCCGACCGTGACGGCCTCAACGCCGCCACCCCCATCGGTGACCCCGGCGGGGCCGCCGGCGCCGCCGATCTCGCAATAGTCTTCTGAAGCACGCGACCGCCGTCCGCGCGGCCGTTTCTTGGATGGCCGCTCACGTGCGCGACGATTTGATGGTCCGCGGGGTTAGAGGTGTTCGACCGCGACGGATTCGAGGGCGCGACGGTCGCGGCCATTCGCGCGCGTGCACGCGCGTCGAACGGCAGTTTCTTCCACTTCTTCGGATCGAAGAGGGAACTCGCCGGCACGCTGTTTCTGGAAATTTTGCAGCGCTATCACGCCGCCATGCTGGCGGCGCTCGATCCATCGCCGAGCGGGCGGGACGGCATCGGCCGTTTGATCCGCACCCATCTCGACTGGGTTGTGAACAGGAGGCGCGAGGCGCGCTACCTCTTTGAGATTTCCCGCAACGAATGGAGCGAAGCAGTGCGCGACGTGCAGCGAGCGCAGAATGCGAAGTCTCGCCGACGGCATCGAGCGCTGGCGCGCGCCGCTGGTTGCACGTGGCGAGTTGCTAGCGATGACGCCGGCGCTGTTTCTTAGCCAGATCATCGGACTCGCCCAGATTTTCTGCCGCGCGTATCTCGCCGGTCGCGATCGCAGCGATCCGAGGCTTCAGGCCGATACGCTCATCGCCTGCGCGATCCGCGCGCTGACACCTGATGACAAGGCAGACGCGTCGTGACGGCTGATCCCGATGCCGATTTCGCGGCAATCGCAAAGAGGATACGAGAAGGCGTCGGCCGGCAGGGGTTCATGGGTCTGGTCGGCGCCGAGATATCGGAATTGGCGCGCGGGACGTGCACGCTTGTCGTCGATCGTCGCGCGGAGCTGTTGCAACAGCACGGCTTATTCCACGGCGGTGTCACGGCCTTCCTGGTCGACAACGCGACCACGATCGCGGCGGCAACCTCGCGCGGCCGGTCGGCGCTGACGGCGGAATACAAACTGAATCTGCTGTCGCCGGCCGCCGGCGAGCGCCTGATCTGCCGCGCGCGGGTGATCAAGCCGGAACGTCAGGTCGCCGTGGTGGCGGCGGATGTTTTTTGCGTGACGGATGGAATCGAAAAGCACACCGCGACCGCACTGGCATCGATCGCGATGCTGAACGACGAGGTATCCGTCAAAATGACAAGCCCGGCCGCCTGAAGCGGCCGTGGTCGGGCGCGTTCACTTCAAGGCGAGGGACGAACTTACGTCTCGGCAGGCGCTTCCGGCTGCGGCTGCGCGAGTTCGTCGGGCTGTGCTTCGGGATCGAAGAACTCGCCCGCGGCGGCGATCGCTTCGGCAGCCGCATCCTGATCTTCCCGACGCGCCGAGATGTCTTCACCGCGCTTGATGCGCTCGGCCTCATCGGCGCTGCGGGCGACCGTTACCTTGATGCTGGTCTCGACCTCGGGGTGGACTGCGATCGTGACTTTCTGCTGGCCGATCGCCTTGATCGGCGCATCGAGCCAAACCTGCGTCCGGCCGACCGTGACACCGTCAGTGGCCAACGCAGCGACGATGTCGCGCACCGAGACCGAACCGAACAGCTGACCGCTTTCGGAGGCCTGACGGATGATCACGATATCGCGGCCCTCGATCTTCTCGGCCGCCTTGCTCGCCTCGGACTTGGCCTGGAGGTTGTTGGCCTCGAGTTCGGCCTTCATGCCATCGAACTTGGCGCGGTTGTCGGCGGTGGCACGCAGCGCCTTGCCGCGCTTCAACAGAAAATTGCGCGCAAATCCGTTCTTGACGCGGACGACTTCGCCCATCTGGCCAAGCTTGGCGACACGCTCCAGCAAAATGACTTCCATGGTGGTTCTCCTTAAGTTGATGTGTTTCGACGAACTGGTTTGAGGCGATTTGAGGTTGGGTAGAAGGGTTGGATTTCAGGGTGCGGGAAGGGGCGGCGGCCTGCCTCGCAAATAGCGCTGACGAAAGCCGAACAGGGCATCGGCGAGCCCGAGCGCGACCATCGCAATCACGGGCCATCCGAACACGACCACGACGGCGTAGGTCGAACCGAGCCAGAATGCGCGGCTCTTCAAGGCGAGCGTCAACGTGTGCAGAACCGCGAAACCGGTAAGCGCATAGGCCATCATCACCGCCGCGACGACGATCTGTGCCAGGATCGCAAGCAAACCGCCGCTGAAAGAGAACGCGATCGCGGCGCATAGTGCCGCCAGGGTCATCGGCGGCAGCGCGGCGCTCTTCAGGTCGGGCCAGGGGCGATGCAACCGTCCCGACGTCGCCGTGATTTTCGCCGATAACCAGAGATTTAGCGTCAGCGTCATGATCGCGACGACGGCGGCCCCGGCCGGCGCCACCATCACCAGCCAGTCGATCCATTGGTCGATCTCGCCGCTCGGAGCCGCGTCTGCCGGCCTGAGGATGCGCAGCAGGAACCGCCGCAACGCGCCGGTGATCTCGGCAGCGTCAGTGCCAAGCGTCAGCAGCGCCGCCATCGTGGTCAGGGTGGCAAAGCCCGCGATCCAGAGCAGGATACGGCCGACCGGATACCATTCGAGCTCTGGCGGCACAGCACCATTGCCGGACGAAACGGCGCTCGGCAGGGGCCGGCCGAGCAGCGCGAGATGCCCGAGCCACCAGGCGGGTAGCGCGACGGTCAACGCAAAGGCGAGGCAATAGGGAAGGCTGAAGATCGCGCCAAGACTTATCGCCGCGGCAATGCCGCCGATGCTGGCGCAGAGTGGTCCCCACGCAAGCGCCGCCACCATCAAGGGCAGCGGCGCCAGGTAGAACAGCATTAGCGAGATCAGCGCGCCCGAAATGATCGAGGCGAACATCAGCGCCGAGGCGCAGCCGGCGGCTAGTGCAACGAGAAGAATCGCGATCATCAGCTGTCCCGCCCCTTTCGAGCGGTTAGAGGTCTTTTGAACCCCAACCATCGGCGACCGGACGACCCGGAAGCCTTATGAATATCTTGGTCCCGCGGCGTTTCCGCCGCAGGTCGCTCTCCACTAGCGCATGACCTTGATCGGAAAGCCGCTACCCGGTTTTCCGGATCATGCGAGTTTACCTAATCACGTAGGGCAGCAGACCAAGGAAACGCGAGCGTTTGATGGCGCGCGCAAGTTCACGCTGCTTCTTGGCGGAAACGGCGGTGATGCGGCTCGGCACGATCTTGCCGCGCTCGGAGACGTAGCGCATCAACAGCTTGGAGTCCTTGTAGTCGATCTTCGGCGCATTCGGGCCCGTGAACGGGCAGGTCTTGCGGCGGCGGAAAAACGGACGGCGTGCACCAGCCTCGGCCATGATTGCTACTCCTCTTCCGCTACTTCGACATCATCGCGCGGACGGCGCGGGCCGCGGTCACCACGGAAGCCGCCATCACGGTCGCCACGGAAGCCGCCATCGCGGTCGCCGCGGAAGCCGCCACCACGATCGTCACGCTCGCGGTCGCGATCGGCCTTGCGCATCATTGCTGACGGGCCTTCCTCATGCTCGTCGACGCGAACGCTCAAGTAGCGGATCACGTCCTCGCTGATCCGCTCCTGCCGCTCGACTTCCGAGATCGCCGTCGAGGGACCATCGATGTTCAGCAGCACGAAATGCGCTTTACGATTCTTGTTCATGCGATAGGTGAGCGAGCGCACGCCCCAGTTTTCGGTCTTGGTGACTTTGCCGCCGAGCCCTTCGACGACCCCGGTCATCTGGGCGGTCAGCTCTTCGACTTGTTGGGCGCTCGCATCCTGACGCGCGAGAAAAACATGCTCATAGAGAGGCATGGTGTCCTTTCCTTAAGTTGGCGCGGTTCCCGACGGCAAGCCCTTCGAGACCTTCGGAAAGGACTCGATACTGCTCAGAAGGCGGAAGCACGGGACGACGGACCAACTGGCCCTGCCACATCAATATCGCCAAAAAGGTGAGATTGCTGAGACCGTCCGTTCAGCTCCCGGCCGGGACCCACGGATGGCGCGGTTTATAAGGATTTTGAGCGCGATGGCAAGGGAAGGTGCCGCCAAAAATCGGCTCTTTTGACCCGGAATCGCCCCCGTGGCTTGACATGACCATCTCCCGCGGTGTCTTACGGCCCAAACTCGGAGCGCGATCAACCGCAATCCGGTTTTGCGGAACCGCTTACACTTGGGCGGATCATGCGCGGGATTGAGGACGTTCGGGGAGCCCGATGACGGCAGCATTTACTTTTCCGGGGCAGGGCTCCCAAACCGTCGGCATGGGCAAGGCCCTGGCGGAGGCCTTTCCGGCCGCGCAAGCGGTGTTCGACGAGATCGATGCGGCGCTCGGCGAAAGGCTGACCGCGATCATCTGGGACGGCCCGGCCGAAACCCTCCAACTCACCGAGAACGCCCAGCCGGCGCTGATGGCGGTCTCGCTGGCGACGTTGCGCGTGCTCGAGACCGAGGCCGGATTCTCGGTCGGGCGGGACGCCACATTTGTTGCCGGGCACTCCCTTGGCGAATATTCCGCACTGGCAGCGGCCGGTAGCCTCAGCATCAGCGACGGCGCGCGGCTGCTGCGCACCCGTGGTCTTGCCATGCAGAAGGCGGTGCCGGTAGGCGCCGGCGCCATGGCCGCCTTGCTCGGCCTCGACTATGAGACGGCGATCGCGGTCGCCGATGAGGCTGCTCAAGGTCAGGTCTGCCAGGCCGCCAACGACAATGGCGGCGGGCAGGTGGTGGTCTCCGGCGACAAGGCCGCGGTCGATCGCGCGGTGGAGATCGCCAAAGCGAAGGGCGCCAAACGCGCCATGCTGCTGCCGGTGTCGGCGCCGTTCCATTGCAGGCTGATGCAGCCGGCCGCCGATGCGATGGCGCAAGCGCTGGCCGGTGTCACGATCAAGCCGCCGGCGGCGCCGCTGGTGTCCAACGTGCTGGCTTCAGCGCTCACCGATCCCGACGAGATCCGCCGCCGCCTGATCGAACAGGTCACGGGAACGGTGCGCTGGCGCGAGTCGGTGAGCTATATGGCCAGCCACGGCGTCACGCGATTTTTCGAAATCGGTGCCGGCAAGGTGCTGAGCGGACTGGTCAAGCGCATCGCCGACGGCGCGGTCGGCATTTCGGTCGGCGGACCGAACGACATTGCTGCCGCGAAAGCCGCATTGGCTTCCGCGCGGTCGGCCTAAGCGGCCGAGAGGAGACATTGATGTTCGATTTGACTGGCAGGACGGCGCTCGTCACCGGCGCGACCGGCGGCATCGGCGCTGCGATCGCGCAAGCGCTGCACGCGCAAGGCGCTAGCGTCGCGATTTCCGGGACGCGCCGCGAGGTCCTGGACGCGCTCGCCGCCAAATTGGGGCAGCGGGTTCACGTGCTGCCGTGCAACCTCTCCGACGCCGCCGCGGTCGAGGCTCTGGTCCCGTCGGCCGAAAGCGCCATGGGTCAGGTCGACATCCTCGTCGCCAACGCAGGCATCACGCGGGACAATCTATTCGTGCAATTGCGCGACCAAGACTGGGACGAGGTCATCAACGTCAATCTGACCGCGACTTTCCGCCTCGCCCGCGCCGCGACCAAGCTGATGATGCGCAAGCGTTTCGGCCGCATCATCGCCATCACCTCGGTTGTCGGGGTCACCGGCAACCCGGGGCAGGGCAATTACGCCGCCTCGAAGGCCGGACTGATCGGCATGATCAAGACGCTGGGCGCCGAATACGCCAAGCGCAACGTGACCGCCAATTGCATCGCGCCTGGATTCATCAAGACGCCCATGACCGACGCGCTCAATGACAAGCAGCGCGAATCCGTCCTTTCGAAGGTTCCTGCGGCACGGCTCGGGACGCCCGAGGATATTGCCGCGGCGGCGGTTTATCTGAGCTCGAATGAAGCGGCTTATGTCACCGGGCAGACGATTTACGTCAATGGCGGAATGGCCATGTTTTGAGCCCTTGTCGGGCATTGCAATGCGGCGAATAGCGGTTTCGAAGGGGGCGATCGAGGCTTGTAGTCAAGGCTATGGAAGTATGGTAACCGAACCCCATCGGATGGGCAAAGAACGCCATTGCAGGATGTTGAATCCCTGTATATTGGCGGTGCGGAGCCTGCGTCGTTCGCTGGGCCCTTAAGGGCCAAATCAAGACTATGCGCGATTGCTGGGGAAAGTTTAGCGACCACGATGGCGCTTATCGCTACGGGGGTCGATTGTTAAAGGAACAAGCACGAGGTTGAACGATGAGTGAGATTGGCGAGCGGGTTAAGAAGATCGTGGTCGAACACCTTGGTGTTGAACCCGAAAAAGTGGTCGACAACGCGAGCTTCATTGATGATCTCGGCGCCGACAGTCTCGATACGGTCGAGCTCGTAATGGCTTTTGAAGAAGAATTTGGTTGCGAAATTCCAGACGACGCGGCCGAGACGATTTTGACCGTCGGCGACGCCACAAAATTCCTTGAGAAGAACGCGAAAAGCTGACGCCCCCGCGCGCCATTGACGAAACCGGACGGGCCGCCGACCAGCGGTCCACCGGTTTCTTGTTCTGGGCCGCCAATTCGGGGCTGGAGTGCTGGACATGAGGCGGGTCGTCGTCACGGGTCTCGGCATGGTGTCGCCGCTCGGCTGCGGCGTCGAGCCGACCTGGAAGCGCATCCTGGGAAGCGAGAGCGGCGCGAGGAGGATCGAGACCTTCGACGTCTCCGACCTGACCAGCAAGATCGCTTGTCAGGTCCCGCGCGGTGACGGTAGCGGCGGCACATTCAACCCCGACCAGTGGATGGAGCCGAAGGACCAGCGCAAGGTCGACGACTTCATCATCTTCGCGATGTGCGCGGCGCGCCAGGCGCTCGATGATGCCAACTGGCACCCCGCGAGCGAGCAAGACCGTTGCGCCACCGGAACGATGATCGGCTCCGGGATCGGCGGCCTCTCCGGCATTGCCGACACCGCGGTGCTTCTCAAAGAACGCGGACCGCGCAGAGTATCGCCGTTCTTCATCCCCGGGCGCCTGATCAACCTGGCCTCCGGCTATGTGTCGATCGAACATGGCCTCAAGGGTCCGAATCATTCGGTGGTGACGGCGTGCTCGACCGGCGCGCACGCGATCGGCGATGCCAGCCGGCTGATCGCGCTCGGCGATGCCGATGTAATGGTCGCGGGCGGCACGGAATCACCGATTTGCCGAATTCGGGATGGCGGGATTTTGCGCGGCGCGCGCGTTGTCGACCGGCTTTAACGATACGCCCGCAAAAGCATCACGGCCCTACGACAGGGATCGTGACGGATTTGTGATGGGAGAGGGCGCCGGCATCGTGGTGCTCGAGGAATATGAACACGCCAAGGCGCGCGGCGCGAAACTCTATGTCGAGGTCACCGGCTACGGATTGTCCGGCGATGCCTATCACATCACCTCACCAGCGCCAGACGGCGACGGCGCATTCCGCAGCATGAGCGCCGCAATGAAGCGTGCGGGGATCAACCCATCCGATATCGATTATATCAATGCGCACGGCACATCGACGCAGGTCGGCGACGAAATCGAGCTCGGGGCTGTCGAGCGCCTGCTGGGTAACGCCGCCTCAAAGGTGTCGATGTCGTCGACCAAGTCGTCGACCGGACATCTGCTCGGCGCCGCCGGCGCGATCGAGGCGATTTTCTCCATCCTTGCGATTCGCGACAACATCGCGCCGCCCACCATCAATCTCGACAACCCGTCGGTCGAGACCTCGATCGATCTGGTGCCGAAATTGGCGCGCAAACGCGAAATCGACATCGCGCTGTCGAATTCCTTCGGTTTCGGAGGGACCAACGCCTCCGTGATCCTGCAGCGCGTGGTCAACTGACCCGTCATTGGAAATCCACCGTTTTGCCTCATTCGGCGATGACTGCAGAGCGCCAGCAAAAGTGGATTCCGGTTTTGCGTCCGATCGCGCTCTCAACTATTAATGCGCGCATGATCTTTTTCGCCAAACCGCTTCACCCTTTTGGTGGATCATGCGCAAACGGCCGGCGTGTGCTATGGCAGGACAAGTGATTTATCAGGCCACGATTGAACCGGCAGGATTTTAGGTTGCATCGATGAGTGAGAGGCCGCCCATTTCGCCACGCAGCCCGCGCGCCGCGCTGGAGCCCGAGCAGGTTCCGCCGCCGCCGCGGCGGTCGGAGCGTGCCCGCAATCCGTTTGTCGTAGTCGGCAACGCCATCATCACGATCCTGCTGGTCGGGATGATCGGCACCGGCGCCGCCTACTACTATGGCAGGCAGAAGCTCGAAGCGCCGGGTCCGCTGCCGGAAGACAAGATCGTCAACATCCCCTCACGTGCCGGGATGGCCGATATCGCCGACGTCCTGCAGCGCGAAGGCGTAATCGGCAACAACCGCTGGGCATTCATCGGCGCGGTGCTTGCGCTGAAGGCCCGCTCGGAGCTGAAGCCCGGCGAATATTCGTTCCAGCGGAATGCCAGCCTGCGCGATGTTATTGGCACCATCGTCGAAGGCAAAGTGGTCCAGCACTCTGTCACGATCCCTGAAGGGCTGACGTCCGAGCAGATCGTGGCGCGGCTTTCCGACAACGATATTTTTGCGGGCTTGGTGCGTGAGGCCCCGCGCGAGGGTACGCTGTTGCCGGAGACCTACAAATTCCCGCGCGGCACCACGCGCGAGCAGGTGATCCAGCGCATGCAGCAGGCGCAGAAACGCGCGCTTGCGGAAATCTGGGAACGCCGCAGCCCGGACGTTCCACTCAAATCGCCGGACCAGCTTGTCACCCTCGCCTCGATCGTCGAGAAGGAAACCGGCAAGCCCGACGAGCGCAGCCGGGTTGCAGCGGTATTCGTCAATCGCCTGCGGCAGAAGGTCAAGCTGCAGTCGGACCCGACCATTATCTATGGACTGGTGGGCGGCAAGGGGACGTTGGGCCGGCCGATCAAGCGCAGCGAAATCATACAGCCGTCGCCTTACAACACCTACGTGATCGAAGGCCTGCCACCGGGGCCGATCTCCAATCCCGGGCGCGCCTCGCTGGAGGCCGCGGCCAATCCGGCACGCACCCGCGATCTCTTTTTTGTGGCGGACGGGACCGGCGGCCACGCCTTTACGGAAACCTACGATCAGCACCAGAAGAACGTCGCCAAGCTGCGCTCGATGGAAAAGCAGATTCAGAACGACACGGCCGAACCGGCGGAGGATATGGTACCGCCGGCCGCGGCGAGCGCCCCGGCCGACCCCAGCCCGACGGCGACGACGAGGCCGCCGGCGCCGAAAAAGCCGACCAAGCCTGCGGCAGCCCCGCCTCGGCAGGGCGCGGCGCAGTCGACGACCACGCCGCCCGTGGTTCAGCGATAACGGGCCAAGCCCGCGCGCGGCTCGGAACCGATTCCACTTTTTGCGAAAACGCACTAAGGTCCGCGCGCCCTCGCCAGGCGAATTTGACATCCTGCCTGTTTCCTTGCGGAGAATTTCACCTGATGGCGCTGTCGAGCATGACCGGCTTTGCCCGAAGCCAAGGCGCAAGCGGGCCTTATGCGTTCGAATGGGAATTGAAGTCGGTCAACGCCAAGGGATTTGACCTGCGCATGCGGCTGCCGCCGGGGTGGGACGAGATCGAAGCACTTGCCAAGAAGCGCGCCGGCGAGGTGCTGTCGCGCGGCACCGTCTACGCCAATTTGAACATGAAGCGCACCAATGCGGCTTCGGCGGTACGCGTCAATGAGGATGTGCTGGCGTCGGTCGTGAGGGTGGCAAGCATGC
Source organism: uncultured Alphaproteobacteria bacterium (assembly GCA_963769365.1). GTDB lineage: Bacteria > Pseudomonadota > Alphaproteobacteria > Rhizobiales > Xanthobacteraceae > Bradyrhizobium. Next base: position 99,291 of record CAVYLU010000008.1, read on the forward strand.
TCGCCGGCAAGATCGACGCAGTGGCGCCGAGCGTCGATGGATTGCTCAGCATCAAGGGTGTCATCGAGCTCGTCGAGCCGGAAAGCGACGAGGCCGAGGACAAGGCGGCGATGGTGGCGGCAGCGGCAGCCTTTGACGAGGCGCTGGACGATCTGGTTGCGATGCGCCGCCGCGAAGGCACGGCACTTGGGCAAATTCTCATCCAACGGATGGATGAGATCGAGATCCTGGCGAAGCGGGCGGAAGCTGCTCCCGGCCGCAAGCCCGAGGCGGTCAGGGCGCGGCTGGCCGAGCAGATCACGGCACTGCTTGAGTTGTCCGACCGCTTCGATGCCGACCGGCTCACGCAGGAGGCGCTGCTGATCGCGGCCAAGGCCGACATTCGCGAGGAACTCGACCGCATTGCTTCCCATATCTCGCAGGCGCGCGAGATGATCGGCAAGGGCGGACCGGTCGGGCGGCGGCTCGACTTCCTGGCGCAGGAATTCAACCGCGAGGTCAATACCTGCTGCTCCAAGTCAAACGACATCGAATTGACCAATACCGGCCTCGAAATGAAGAACGTGGTCGAACAGTTTCGCGAGCAGGTCCAGAATCTGGAGTGAGACATGACGGCGGGCGGCCAGGGCTTGGACGGGGTTGGCTTCGACGGGGTTGAGCGGCGCGGTCTGATGTTCGTGCTGTCGTCGCCGTCGGGCGCGGGAAAGACCACGCTGTCGCGCATGCTGATAGCGGAGACCGCGGGTCTGCAAATGTCGGTGTCGGCGACGACCCGGCCGATGCGACCAGGTGAGGTCGACGGCAAGGACTATCACTTCGTCGACCCGAAGCGCTTCGACGCGATGGCGGCAAATGGCGAGCTTCTTGAATGGGCGAATGTATTTGACAATCGCTACGGCACGCCGCGGGCGCCGGTCGAGGCGTCGCTCGCCGCGGGCAGGGACGTTCTCTTCGATATCGACTGGCAGGGCACGCAGCAATTGCGCAGCCGTTCGCCCAACGACGTCGTCAGCGTTTTCATCCTGCCTCCTTCGGTGGCGGCACTGGAGCAGCGGTTACACACCCGCGCGCAGGACTCAGAGCAGGTAATTCGCGGCCGCATGAAGAAGGCGGGCGATGAAATGAGCCATTTCGACGCCTACGATTACATCGTCGTCAACGACAATATCGGGATCGCCTTCGAGGCCGTTAAGGCGATCCTTCGTGCGGAGCAACTCAAGCGCGAACGGCAGGTCGGCCTGTCGGGGTTCGTTCGCGGCTTGCAGAGCCAGCTACAAAAATAGCGAGCCTCAGTGCGACGGCTGCTTTGACATGCGCTCCATAAATTCCGAAATCCTGCCGAGCCTTTCGTTAGGATCGCGGGCTTCATGGAAGCCGGGCGAGAAATCCGCGCGGCGCGCGATCTGATCCGGATCGACCCAAGGCGCCGTTTGGCGCAGCGGCCTGCGGGACGGCGATTGGCGGGCGCCGTCGGCCGTTTCCCAGACCACGCGCTGGCGTCCACGATGAGGATTTGGTGCCGGCCGCCGCGGGCTGCCGAGCCGGAAGATCGCTCTTCCAATCAGGCCCGCGAGCGCCAGCGCGCCAGCAACAACCATCAACAGCGTCGGTAAAGTGCCGGTTGGCTTGGCGGGCGCAGCGTCCGCCGCGGCGGGGGCAGCGGTTTGTGCCGGCGTCGTCGCCTGATCGGGCTGCGCGTCGGCGAGCGTATTGGATGTTGCCGGTTGCGGGCTGGCCGTCGAATTCGCGCCAGGGTCGGGCCAGCGTGTGCCGATCAGCGATCCGCGCGTCGTGCTTTCCAGCACATTCGGACGCTGCGCGCTGGCGGTATTCGCCGCATCGGCCGGCACCGTCTGCGGTCGTTGCGGGGTGCCCGTAGCGTTTTGCTCGACGCGCGTTTGCGGCCAGGGCAGCTCAGCATGCGCGTCCGCGAGCAAACGCTGCGCCGCGGGGGTCTGAGCCTTCGGTTCAACCGCTTTCTCCGACGGCTGCGCCAGCCCAGTTTGGGCCGGCCGTTCATCTATACCGCGCAGATACCAGCATTGGCGATTGCTCGGGCGCTCGATGCGAAAATACCAATGCTGGCCATCCGGCGTTTGATCCCCGGGTTCGGTGCGGCAGGCGTCGGCCGCATCGGCCGTAACGTGCAAGATCGCGGTGAGGGGGGCGCCCATGAGGATGGCAGCGAAAACGGCGGACGCAATTCTTGCGGCTCGGCTTGACATAGATAACTCCGGTGACGCTACGCAACACTACGCGTGCCAAATCTCGGAAAAGACTTGGGTCGCAATGGGCCGCAATTCCGGAGAGGATGGGGCTTAATTCGGGCTTGGTTTTCGTTCACCAAGAACAAAATGTGGCGCTATTGTTTCGACGAGGTCCAGCGCCCGACACATCCGTCGGATCGCTTGAACCTCCCGGAGCCGCTGCGGCCGGAAACAGGCCCGGAACTGACGACGGTGATGCCGCCGCAATTGCCGACGGAGCTCGCGGCCCCGCTCGGACTGACGGCTCCCCTGAGGCCATCGCCAATGGCCGGCTCATCCGCATCCCCAAGGATAAAGGCGGCAACCATCAGCCGCCGTCTACCCCGAAAAGCGCTGGCGCTGGCTTCGCCGCGGCGGTCAATTACTCTCGATCACGTCGCTGAACAGCACGTAGCGCTCGCCGTTGAAGCGGACCAGGCGCATCTGCTTGATCGGACGCAGATCGGTTGGGCTCGTTTGCAACCGGATGCCCGGCAGCAGCAACGGCAGCTCCATGTTGAGATGCGAGGCCTGCTGCATGATGTTCTCGCGTGTCAAGTTGTCGCCGCACTGCTTGAGGATCTGCACCACGGCGTAACCGATATTGTAGCCGTACGGCGCGTAGTAGTCGCTCTTGCCGATCCGCGGGTTGTACTTGTCCATCCAGACGTTCCACGCCTTCATTTCCGGATCGTCCCTCCACTGCGGGTCGGCCGGATCCTTTTGATAGGCGGCGGAGATGATGCCTTTTGCCGCATCAAACCCGGCCGGCTTGATCGCGCCCGCAATCGACGAACCGATGCTGACCACGATTTCCTGCGGATGCCAGTCGACGTCGTAGGCCTTGCGAATGGCTTGCGCGGAAAATTTCGGAATCGTGACGATGAAGAATACGTCGGCGCCCGAGGCCTTTAGCGAGACCACCTGGGAGTCGACGGTCGGGTCGGTGGTGTTGTAGGCCTGCGTCGACACGATCATTGTCTCGGCCTTGTCGCCGAGCCCGCGCCTGAAGCCCATGAGATAATCGCGTCCGAGATCGTCATTCTGCGCGAGGATGCCGATCTTCGCATCGGGTTTCTCCGACAGAATATACTTGGCATAGATCTCGCCTTCCGACGCATAGTGCGGTGTCCAGCTCATCGTCCACGGATAATGCTCGGGATCGTTGAAGACGGTCGCGCCCGAGCCGACGAACAGGTGCGGCACCTTCTTCTGGTTGATGTACTTGACCACGGCCATATTGGGCGCGGTGCCCACTGGATTGACCAGGAAGGCGACCTCGTCGCTTTCGATCAGTCGCCTGATCTGCTCCACCGTCTTGGGCGGGCTGTAGGCGTCGTCGAGGCTGATGAAATTGATCTTGCGACCGTTGACCCCGCCCTGGTCATTGATCATTGCGAAATAGGCGGTCGCCGAGATCGCGCCCGCCGAATAGGCCGACGCCGGGCCGCTATAGGGCGTGGTGGTGCCGATCTTGATTTCGCTGTCGGTGACGCCGGGGCCATATTGCTTTTGCGCCTGCGCCGGCGCGGCGATGCAGGCCAGCGTCAGCACCACGAGTGCGCTCCACGTCGAACGATTCCTCCCAGTCATTCGAATCCTCCCCGTCCGGCTGAGGCCCACGCAGCACGCGCCCCTTTTTGCGGAGCTTATCGATTCGCCTCAGTTCTTCAACACGATACGTCCAACCACTTTTCCCGCCCGCAACGCGTCGATCCATTTCTGGACGTCCCCCATCGGCTCTTCCCTGATCGGCGTGGGCTTGATCTTGCCGGCGCGCGCGAGCGCCATCAGCTCACCCGCCTCGGCCAGCGTGCCGACCATGAAGCCCTCGATGGTCATGCGCTTGTAGATCCACTGTACCATCGGCAGGCTGAAATTGCCGCCCATCAAGCCGGAGACCACGATCTTGCCGCCGCGCGCGACCACCGAAACTGCGAACGCCATCGACTTCTCATTGCCGGCAAAATCGACGATCTCGTCAAAGCCACCCTCCGTTTCCTTGAGGATACGCTTGGCGATGTCGCCTTCGGAGGGATCATAGGCGATCGCGGCGCCATTCTTTAAGGCCGCCTCGCGCGCGGCGGGGCTTACATCAGCCACCGAAATTTTCTGCGTGAACATGGCTTGCGCGAACGACAGGCCCATCATGCCGACGCCGCCAAGCCCGATCAGCAAGAGATTGCGCTGGCGCGGTCGGTCGACCAGACGCTTCAAGGCGCCATAGGCGGTTACGCCTGAGCACATCAGGGTCGCGGCCTGATTGACCGGCAGCGGATCGTAATCGAGCAGATATTTGGCGTCGGGCACCAGCACGTGACTGGCAAAGCCTCCGTCGATGGAAACGCCGAGGAAACGCTGCTTGAGGCAGAGATTTTCGTCGCCGTTGAGACAGTCGCGGCACTGGCCGCAGCCGATCCAGGGGAATACCGCCTTCTTGGTGCCGACCAGATCCTTCGGTAGGTCCGGACCTACTTCCTCGACGACGCCTGCGATCTCATGCCCGAGCGTGAACGGCAGCGTCATGCCGCGCGTGGTGTCGAGTCTCTTGCCGCCGCCGAGATCGGCGTAACCGTCCTGGATATGCAGATCGGAATGGCACAGTCCGCAGCGCTCGATGCGAACCAAAACTTCTTTGCCTTGCGGCTTTGGCGTCTCGACAATCGTTTCGCACAGCGGCGCATCGAATTTGACGAGTGACTGGCGATGCATCTGTGCCACGGTGTTCTCTCCTTACGGCATTTCGAGTTTTTGGCTGCGTATATTGGCCAATTCACGTGCCATGGCAACAAAGCCGGAGACCGGAATGGTCTCGGCCCGCCGCGTCAAATCGACATCCGCCGCCGAAGCCAGCCGGTCAGGCTCCGCCGGCAAGGATTTGAGGCTCTGCCGCAGCATTTTCCGGCGCTGGCCGAACGCCGCTGCCGTCACCTGCTCCAGAGCCCTGCGATCGCAGGGCTCCGGCGTGACGCGCGGCACCAGTCGCACCAGCGACGAGGTGACCTTGGGCTGGGGCACAAAAGCGCCGGGCGAAATGTCGAACAATATCCTGGTCTCGGCGCGCCAGTTCGCGAGCACGCCGAGCCGCCCATAGGCGTCGTCATTTTCCCGCGCGACGATGCGCTCGGCCACCTCGCGCTGGAACATCAGCACCATCATGTCGTACCAGGGCGGCCATGGCTCGATCGACAGCCAGCCGATCAACAGCGGGGTCGCGATGTTGTAAGGCAGGTTGGCGACGATCTTCGCCTTCTCCGCGCCGAGCAGCGGGCGCGGATCGAAGGCCTGCGCATCGGCGTGGACGATTTCCAGGCGTCCCGGATAGCGGTTTGAAATTGCTTCCAGCGCAGGCAGCGCGCGCGCGTCGTGTTCGACGGCGATGACGCGCCGCGCGCCCAGCGCCAGCAGCGCCCGCGTCAACCCGCCCGGGCCAGGCCCGATCTCGACGATGGTCGCATTCCCGAGCGGGCCTGCGGCGCGCGCGATCCGCACGGTCAAGTTGAGGTCCAGCAAGAAATTCTGGCCCAGCGATTTGCGCGCCGACAGCGCATGCTCGCGAATGACCTCGCGAAGCGGTGGAAGATCGTCGATGGCGCTCATGGAGCGCCGCTTGCAGCCAAACGTGCGGCCAGCCGCAACGCCGCGATCAGGCTCGCCGGGTTGGCGCGGCCGGTGCCGGCGATATCAAACGCGGTGCCGTGATCCGGCGAGGTACGAATGAACGGCAGTCCCAGCGTCACGTTGACGGCGTCGTCGAAGGCAATCGTCTTGATCGGGATCAGCGCCTGGTCGTGGTACATGCAGATCGCGCAGTCATAGGCCTTGCGCGCGGCGTCGTGAAACAGCGTGTCGGCCGGCAGCGGTCCCCTGGCCTCGATGCCTTCGGCGCGCAGGATTTCCACCGCCAGCGCCACGATCTCCTGATCTTCGGTGCCGAGGGTGCCCTCTTCGCCGGCGTGCGGATTGAGGCCCGTGACCGCAAGGCGTGGCGTCTGGACGCCAAACCGGGCTTTCAAATCCGCAACCACGATACGCGCCGTGGTGACGATCAGATCGCTGGAGAGATGGGCGAGGGCATCGCGCAGCGGAAGATGGATGGTCACGGGCACGACCGCGAGCACGGGCGACCATAGCATCATGACCGGCTGCGGCACGTCTCCGCCAGATGCCGCCAGCTCCGCCAGAAACTCGGTATGACCGGGATGCCGGAAGCCGGCGCGGTAAAGAACGCTCTTGGCGATCGGGTTAGTGACGACCGCGCTTGCGCGTCCGGCGACGACGTCGGCCACCGCGTGGCGGATGGAAGCGAGCGCCGCCTCCGCGCTGGTCTCGTCGGGCTCGCCGGGTCGCGCCGTCGCGACGCGGCCGGTTGCGACAATCGGCAAAGCGCTCGTGAAAGCCGAGACGGCCCCCTCTGCGCCGACGTCGGCGAGATCGACGTTCATTCCGAGGGTTTTTGCGCGGCTTGCGACGAAATCCAGGTCGCCGAGCAAGTAGAATGCCGGGAGCTTCAGCTCATTGCGGCTGAGCCACGCCTTGATGGCGATGTCGGGCCCGATGCCAGCGGGTTCGCCCAAGGTCAGCGCGAGCGGCTTTACCATGGGATCAGCGACATTCGATCATCGCGGCCTTGCGGATATCCTGCAGGTACGATTTCGACTTCGCCTCATATTTCTGGACAAACATCTTGTCGCGGATTTCTTTCTTCTTCGGCGTGTCGATTTTGGTTGGATTTCTTGCGCATAACGCCACCATCTCGACGCCCTGCTTGGTCACCTCGGGTGGGGTCAGATGGCCGATCGGGGTCTTATCGAGCAGTTCGCGAAGAACCGGCGGTATGTCGGCCGAGGTCTTGGTGACGGTTTCGCGGATCGCGGCGTTCTGCATGCTCTTGAAGAGGGCATTGGCGTCGGCGCACGTCTGCACGCGCGCGCGCAGCGCTTCGGCCTCCTTTTGCCGTGTTTCGATGGCGGCCGCCGCCGATCCTCGCGGCACGATCAGGACGATCGGCTGCATCTTGTATTCGAAGGCTTCGGCCCGCTGCGCGTCGTCGCCTTCGGACTTGGCCTTCTCGTCGACGTCTTTCTCGCCGACCTGGAGGCTTTCCTTGTAGCGGCCGCGGACCAGGCTGCCCCACACCATGTCGGCCTTGATGCGGCTTTTGAGCGTGTCGGACCGGATACCCTGGCTTTCGAGGGACTTGGTCAACTGATCCGGCGTGATCCGCATCCGCGCGCTCATCGCGGCGTAGGACTGCTCGATATCGGAGGAGGAGGGGTCGACGCCGAATTTCTTTGCCTCCCTGATCTTCACTTTCTCGTCGATCAGCTCGTTGATCACGTCTTGGCGGACAGGTTGCTTGTGCGTCGAAATGAAGTCGAGCTTGCTGCGCTGCTCGATGTCATAATCGGTAATGGGCTCGCCAGTGACCATGCAGGCAACGGCTTGTGCATGCGACGGCGACGCGCCGCCGATCAGGATCAGCGCCGTGGTACAACCCAATAGGAGCGTCCAAAGCCGATGGGGGAATGTCGTCATCGTCATAATCGCGATCTCAACCGATCCGAACTGAAGCTGGGCCTCGCGGCCATGCGCCTCCGGGTCTATTGAATGCCTCCCGTGCCGCTCGACGTCGTATTGGCGAGCGTACGAAGGCCGATCTGCAGCATGAAGGCGTGGCCGAGTATAGGCGGCGATGCGGTAGTGGCATAGGAAAAGGACGTGACGTAGTTGGCCGCCAGCACGAAGCAATCATCCACATATCCGGCGCCGACCACGTATTGGTTGATTTGATTCGCCTGAAGGTCCCATCGGGCAGCACCGGTCACCACCCAGTTCGCCGCCACCTTGACCGATCCGCTTCCCAGAAGGCCTTCACGGCGGGTCAGATAGCCGATATCCGGTTGCGGGGCATAGTCGCCATACAGCAAGCCAACCGACCAACGGTCGAAATTGGCGCGGCCCTCGGTCTCGAAGCGCTGCACGCTGCCGGTAGCCTCATCCATCCGGGCGCGGGTGCTGAAGGTATAGGTCCGATTAGGCGAATAGCTGACGCTGGCGACATAGTCGGATTTCGGCTTGGCCAGACCGGAATCGATACCGGTGTTGGTCATGTCCTGGACCGTGTAGGAATTCAGGCCGAACAACTGGTAGGATTGCCCGAACACCGTGGTGATAGTGCCGCCGCGGTCGAACTGCGTCGTGGCCTGCACGCCGGCATTGGCGCGGCCGCCGCCTTCGATCCGGTCATAGCCGGAGAATTTGTCGACGCTGAATAGGTTGCTGGTGTCGTAGACCAGGCTCTGCGCGTCTTCGTTGGGAATCTTGCCGGCATAGCTTTCATTGGGCCGGATGATGACCTGCGCGATCGGCTCGACGGTCGTGGAGCCCCACGGCTGAACGTTGATGAAGGGGTAGCGGTATTCGAGGCCGACCACCGGCATCGCGCGCAGCGCCTGCGTATCGCCCACCGGAAGGAAGTTGGAAACGCCCGGCTGATTCGAGATCGATGCGTTGATCGCGTCGACGCGGAAGCTCGCAAACGGCGTCCAGATCTGGCCCCAGGAGTTGGTGTACGACCTCCGCCACTGCGCTTCGGCCGTTACGCGCGCGTAGTCGCCGGGAATTCCGCGCAGCAGGCAGTTCGCAGGCACGATGCTTCTGGCGGGATCGGCGGAAGTGGTCGTTGAACACAGGCCATTAATGCTAGCCGCGTTCGTGATCGGATCGAACACCGCCGTCTCGCGGTTCAAATTGACGAAATTCGTCTTGTAGCTGAACTCACCACCGAGCACTGCATGGTTGACCACGTTCGCATAGTCGACCACCGGCGCAATGATCGGCACCTGGGACTGAAGGCCGGAAAGGCTGAGATAGTAGATCGCGCGCGCGTCGAAATAGCTCCGATTGCCGACGCCGCTCAGATAGAGTTGTGAGGTGGCCTCGGTCGGCAGGTTCACGAACGACGCCATCGGATCCCGGTATTGGGCGAGCCTATAGTCCGAGAGCAACATGTAGTCGGTGAGTGCGACACCGTCCCAGCCCCAGGCCCACTTGTCGTTCAGTGAGAACTGACCGTGGGTATCGATGCCGCCGCGGAACTGGCGGTCGCCCGGCTGGCCGGCAAAGGCGCCGGGATCGAGCTGGTCGATGCCATAGGCGCGGATCTGGTACGACCCGTTGATCAGGCGCTGGCGGAATTCGGCCTGGAACAGCACGCCCTGCCTGGTTGTGATGCGCGGATTGATGGTCATGTCGTAGTCCGGCGCGATCGCCCAGTAGAACGGAACTTCGACGCCGAACCCGTAGGTTGAAACCGAAGTGAAGCCCGGCATCAGGAAACCGGTCTTGCGTTTGACGGTCGGATCGGGCGTCGAAAAATAAGGGATATAGGCGATCGGCACACCGAAGAATTCGAGCTGCGCGGTCTCGAAGTACAGCATCTTCTCGGTCTGGTCGTGGATGATTCGCGCGCCCTTGACCTGCCATAATGGCGGCTTCTTCGGATCGTCCTTGCAGGGCGCGCAGGCGGTGTAGACGCCGTTCTCGAACACGGTGTAGTTGCCGTTGCTGCGGTCCGATCGCGTCGCGGCCATTCGCGTCGCGTCCGCAGTGTCGACGCGCAATGAATTGACGAAGCCGTCGCGATAGTCGTCGCTCAGATCCATGATTTCGGCGTAGGTGATTTTGCCGTCCGCATCGGTCATGCGGATGTTGCCTTCGGCATGCAGCCGCTTGGTCTTCTGGTCGTAGATCACCTTGTCGGCTTCGACGCTGGTGCCGTTGTAGAACATCTGGACGTTGCCGACCGCCGACACCCGCGAATTGTTGTAGTCGTAATCGACCTCGACCGCCTGGACCAGCATCTGTCCATCGTTGGCGGTGCGCGGCGGTTTCGGGCGAGGCGGCTGCGGATTGTAGGTGAAGCCTTGTGCCGATGCCGGCGCGGTCGACGCCACATCGAGCACGACGGCAAGGATCAAACCGAACATCAGGGCGAGCAAGGAGCCCCAGCACGCAGCCAAACGGCATCCATCGCGGCGCACGACGGTGCGACGCTGCAACGCAAACACAGTGCTCTGGCGGGCGGCGACCCGTGCCACTACCCGTCCTCCTGGTACAGCAAGGCCAAAAAACCGGTGAGGCCGCCCACAAGCACGGGTAACCACGCCGCAGCGATCGGATGCATCAATTCGGCCTTGCTCAAATCCTCAGTTACTTTCGACAGAACATAGAGCAGAAAGCCCGCGCCCACGCCACTTAAAACCATCTTCTGCACGCCGCCGAAACGGAAGAACCGCAGGCTTACAGATGCCGCCACCATCACCATGGCGGCGAGTAAAAATGGTTGTGCAAGAAGCTTGTGGTACTGCAGCCGATAGCCGGCAGTCGCAAACCCCGAACTCTCGGACGAACGGATGTAAGTCGGAAGTTGCCAAAAGGACACAGTTTCGGGCGTGGAGAAACTGTTGCGGACCTGGGCCGGCGTCAGCGTGGTCGGAAGCACGAAGCTGTCCTGCTCGATCGGAGGAGCATCGAGGGAGTAGCGGCGGACGGATTTGAACAGCCATTCGCCGTCCTCAAGCGTCGCCTCACGCGCCTCGATTCGCTCCTTGAACTGATAGTCCGTATCGAAACGGAACAGCGTCAGTCCGGTCAGGCGCACGCCCTGGTGCTCGCTTCGCGCCGCGTTGATGATGACCTGGCCGTCGCTATTGACCTGGTTGATCCAAAAACCGGCGGCATCCTGTACGCCGCCGCCGGGAGCGGCGCCGAACAGTTCGGCTTCCATGCGTTTGGACAATTCTCGCAGATTGGCGGACATCGGGTTGTAAATGACGGTCGCCAGAATCCCGAGCAGGATTGCACTTGCCAGCGCCGGCGCGATGAACTGCCAGGCGGATACGCCGGCCGCGCGCGCCACCACAAGCTCCAACCGGCGCGACAACGCAAGATAGCAGGTCATCGCACCGATCAGAATGCAGAACGGCATCATCTTTTCCAGCAACTGCGGTACGCGGTACAGCGAGGTCTCCGCGACCGCGATCGGGGAAGCTGAAGCCAGCCCGGACGTCTTCCTGACCATTTCGATGTAATCGACCAGCACCAGCAACACGAAGATGCTGGCGAACACGCCGAGCGCCGAGACCACGAAGCGCGTGGCAAAATAGCGTCCGAGCGTGTTGGTCATCATGCTCATGCTGTGGCCGGCCGTCCCAGGAGTCGCAGAAGACGCGCATTCGATTTGTCGATGGCCTCAAGCAGCCCGGCCGGCGGCTCCACCACGATGCCGCCGATGATGAGCCACAGGCTGGCGCCGATCGCGCCCAACAGCATCAGATACTGGACGGCCGGAGCAAGCGGCGATTTGACGGCCATGACCGAGCAGGCGAATCCGATCATGCGCAGCGCGAATACGGCGAGGATCGAGCTGCCGATCGAAAAGTTGCGGCTCTGGCGCGTGGTGCGCGGCGCACCGAGAAAGGCGAAGGTCAGCGCCGCGAACGCGAACGGATAGATCGGCGCCATGAAGCGGTCATGCAATTCGGCGCGAAATTGTCCGGGCACATCCTTGTAGACCTGATCGTCCGGCGCAATCAGCTCCCACAGATAACGTTCACGAATACCCAGCGCGACGTCGTGGCCTTGATTGGAGAATTTCGACATGTCGAACGCATAACGGCCGAACGCCACCAGCGCAGGATCGCGTTTTCCGACTTCGAAACGTTCGAGATTGCCGTCCTCGAGAATCAGAAACGAGCCGCTCTCGGTCTTCACCACCGTTCCGTGATCGGCGACGATGCTGACGTGCTCGTTCGGATCGCGGCGATCGTCGATGAAGATGCCGGAGAGCAGTCCACCAGGCTGTCGCTCGCGGATGCGAATCGTCAGATTTTGGTCCAATTGCGCAAAACGTCCGGGTTGCAGAATATTGGCGAGCACGTCGGCGGTGATCTCGGCGTCCCATTGCTTGAGCCGCCGCATGCCGTCGGGCGCGAGATAGGCTGCGATGAAGGCAACCAGCAACGCCACCACGCAAGTCGCATACAAGAACGGGCGGAACAGGCGGAACGGCGAGAAACCCGCCGCGTTCATCACGATGATTTCCGAGTTGGTCGCGAGCTTGTTGAGGGTGTGCGACACGGCGATCATCAGTGCGATCGGGGAGATGATCAGCACCAGCGCCGGAATGACAAGGCTGGTGACGCCGAGAAAGGTAAGGATGGTCTGGCCCTGGCTCGTCATCAAGTCGATGCCGCGCAACGCTTGGGTAATCCAGATCACGCCCGTGAGGCTGACCAAGACCAGCGCAAACGACGCGAGCGTCGTGCGGAAAATGTACCTGTCGATCGACCCCATTGTTTACCGCACGGTTCCCACCTCGCGACTGGAACGGCGGCTTGCGACCAATCCCTCGCGCGGGATCCCCGTTGGTCGCGCCGATATCCACCCAGCCGGCTTAATTTCTGACTACCATCCCTTTGATCCGTCAACAAAATGGCTGCGCCATGGCGCCATCAACAGATGGTTAATATTTCGCCCGTTGTGGCGGCCCTGCCACGCCGGCGCTTGGCAGCGCGGCAGCTGCCGGGTCATAGTCGATATTCAAGCCACGCCGCGGCGCCCGATCGCCAGCTAACGCCCTGATTTTGGAGGATTTACCTATGTCCGACGCCGTCAAGGTCGGCTTCGTGCCCTATTCCGCCGTGCCCCGCGGCATCCTTGTCGTGTTCTGCGACGATGCGCTGAAGCTCGGGCCCGCCACCCGCAAGGCGCTGGGAGGGGCGGCCGATCTGGTGAAGCGCGCGGCCACCACCAGCCAGTTCAAGGGAAAGAGCGGTTCTGCGCTCGACATCCTGGCGCCAGAAGGAATCAAGATTTAAAGTTTGATTGTGATCGGCACAGGCAAGGTTTCCGACCTCAAGGAGAGGGATTTTCTCAAATTCGGCGGGATAGCCGCCGGCAAGCTGCATCCCGGCATCGAAGCCCTCACCATCATCGCCGAATCACCTGGCGGCGCCATGAAAGGCGAATTCGGCAGCCGCGATCGCGGTCGGCGTGCGGTTGCGCGCCTATAAGTTCGATCGTTACAAGACCAAGAAGAAAGACGGCGAGGATGGCGCGCTGCGTGCGGATGTGTCGATCGCCGTCGATGATTTGGCGGCAGCGCGCAAGGCATTCGCCCCGAGCGCCCATACCGTCGATGGCGTCATCATGGCGCGTGAACTCGTCAACGAGCCGCCGAATGTGCTTTTCCCGGTCGAGTTTGCGCGCCGCGCGACCCGGTTGCGCAAGCTCGGCGTCGATGTCGAAGTCCTCGATGTCAAGGCGATGACGAAGCTCGGAATGGGCGCGCTGCTCGGCGTGGCGCAGGGCTCGACCCAGCCCGGCCGTGCCGTGATCATGCGCTGGAACGGCGGCAAGCGCGGCGATCGGCCGGTCGCCTTCATCGGCAAGGGTGTCTGCTTCGATACCGGCGGCATTTCCATCAAAGGCGCCGCCAACATGGAGGACATGAAGGGGGATATGGGCGGTGCGGCTTGTGTCGTCGGCCTGATGCACGCGCTCGCGGCGCGAAAGGCCAAGGTCAACGCGGTCGGCGCCATCGGTCTTGTCGAGAACATGCCCGACGGCAATGCGCAGCGCCCCGGCGACATCGTGACCTCGATGTCGGGCCAGACCATCGAGATCATCAACACCGACGCCGAAGGCCGCCTGGTGCTGGCGGACGTGCTCTGGTATGTGACGAAAAAATTCAATCCGAAATTCATGGTCGATCTTGCGACGCTAACGGGCGCGATCATGGTGGCGCTCGGCACTGAATATGCAGGCCTGTTCTCCAACAACGACGAATTGGCCGAGCGCCTGGTCAAGGTCGGGCTTGAAACCGGCGAGCGCGTCTGGCGCATGCCGCTCGGCCCCGAATACGATAAACAGATTGATTCGCAGTTTGCGGACATGAAAAACACCGGCACGCGCAACGGCGGTTCGATCACGGCTGCGCAGTTTCTGCAGCGCTTCGTGGACAATACGCCGTGGGCGCATCTGGATATCGCGGGAACGGCGATGGGCGCGCCGAAGACCGAGATCAATCAGAGCTGGGGGTCCGGTTACGGCGTGCGCTTGCTAGAGCGGCTGGTCGCGGAATATTACGAGAGATGACGGAAGTCTTGTTCTACCATCTGCAAAACCTGTCGCTCGAGAGCGTGTTGCCGCCGCTGCTCGAGAAGTCGCTGGAGCGTAGCTGGCGCGTTGTCGTGCAATCGACCTCGCAGGAGCGCGCTGACGCCCTCGACGCGCATCTGTGGACCTATCGTGATGATTTATTCTTGCCGCACGCGACCTGGCGCGCCGGCGACGCGGAGGACCAGCCCATTGTGCTCGCGGTCGAAGAGGGCAATCCGAACCGGGCCCATGTCAGATTCTTGATCGACAATGCCGAATTGCCGGCGGACTCGGGCAGCTATGAGCGCATCGTCCTGATTTTCAACGGCGAGGACGCCGACGCGCTCGCAGCCGCCCGCGGCACCTGGGCGGCGTGCAAGTCGCGCGGTTTCGAGGTGACCTATTGGCAGGCCGACGAGCGTGGCCGCTGGCAACGGCGGGATTAGCGCTGCAAGGCAATTGATGATAATCTGCAGTTTCCGCGCGCGGCATTGCCGTAAGCCACGGTCGTGCCGCAAAGTGATGTTGGGACAGACGTTTACAGCGCTATCTTGGGGTCGGAACTTAATTCGTGAGCAATAGAAAACCTCATCGGAGGCAGCTCATCGCGCTGCTGGTGCTGGTCCCCCTTGTCACGGGCTGCAGCGGCTCGTCCAATTTGTTTCAGTCAGACCTGCTGTCGAAAGATGCGGAATGGTTCTCTCGCCCCGGTCGGCTGTTCATCAAGAGCGTATCGATCGAGACACCGCCGCTGACGCCGGACAAGCCGGTCTCGGCCGAAGATCTCGTTAGCGCCGACGGGGCTTGCCCAGGCATGGCGCCCGCCGGGGCACCGGCCGATGCCAACGCCATGACCGAGGGCGCTGCCGGCACGCCACCTGCTCAGAGCGGGACCGTGGCGCTTGGCCACACCGAGTGCGACGTCGTGCGCGGCATCGGCGCCCCCAATAACGTCAATATTTCCAACAATGCGCGCGGTGACCGCATTGCCGTTGTCAACTGGTCGCGCGGCCCGCGCGCCGGCATCTATACCTTCACCGCAGGGCGCTTGAGCTCGGTCGAACGTGGGGAGGAGCCGGTGGCCCAGCCGAAGGCGGCTGCCAAACCGAAAACCAAGAAGAAGCCGGCGGCGACCTAGCGTATCCGGTATTGGCTCGCTTGCCGCGCCTGAACGGGCTCAGCCCACCGTCTGCTCACGCTGTTTTATCATATTGGCTGCTCGCCTCGAGCCATGCTTCCTCGGCGCGTTGCAGCGCCTCCGCCGCGCTGGCGCGCGCCTTGCCAAGTTGGGCGGCCTGCTTCGGATCGCGCGTGAACAGATCCGGCAAGGCGAGCGCGGTATCGATTTTGGCGATAATGCCGTTGATGCGCTCGATCTCGACTTCCGCGACTGAAATCCTCTGTTTCAGGGGGCTGCGCCTTTCGGCTTTTCCGCGCTGAGGTTTTTCGCGATCGGCGGCTGCGCGCTCGCGCGAGATGGTGCGCATGCCGCGGGCAGACAGCACCATGCGCCGGTAATCGTCGAGATCGCCGTCGTAGGTGGTGACGGTATGATCGGCGACCACCCACAACCGCTCGGCGCAGGCTTCGATCAGATAGCGGTCATGCGAGACCATGATGACCGCACCAGGAAATTCGTTGATCGCTTCTGTAAGCGCAGCCCGGCTGTCGATATCGAGGTGGTTGGTCGGCTCGTCGAGAATGATCATGTTGGGACCGAAGAAGGTCGCAAGCCCCAGCAGCAGCCGGGCCTTTTCGCCACCCGACAGACTTTTGACCAGCGTATCGGCCGCCTTGCCTGAAAATCCGATCGCGCCGGCGCGGCCGCGTACCTTGGCCTCGGGCGCACCCGGCATCAGCTTGCGGATGTGATCGTGGGTGGAAGCTTCCTCGTTCAGCTCGTCGAGCTGATGTTGTGCAAAATAGGCGATCGAAAGCCTTTCGGCGCGTGTGACCGAACCCGAGAACGGCGGCAGGCGGTTGGCGAGCAGCTTGACCAACGTCGATTTGCCGTTGCCGTTGGCCCCTAACAGCGCGATGCGGTCATCGTTGTCGATCCGCAAGGTGACGCGGTTCAAGACCGGGCTCTTCGGGTCATAGCCGACCGAAACATTGTCGAGGGCGATGATCGGCGGCGACAGCATTTTCTCCGGCGCAGGGAAAGTGATCTCGCGCACATCCTGCGTCACCAGCGCGGCGACCGGTTTCATCCTTTCCAGCATCTTCACGCGCGACTGGGCCTGGCGTGCCTTCGAGGCCTTGGCCTTGAAGCGATCGACGAAGGCCTGCAAACGCTTGCGTTCTGCCTCTTGCCGCTTGGCCTGCTTGGCATCGAGCATTTCGCGAGCTGCGCGCTGCTCTTCGAACGACGAATAGCTACCGCGGTACAGCGTGAGCTTGCCGCGGTCCAGATGCAGGATCTGGTCCACCGAAGTGTCGAGCAAATCGCGGTCGTGGCTGACGACGATCACGGTGCGCGGATAATTCGCCAAGTGATCCTCGAGCCAGAGCGTGCCTTCGAGGTCGAGATAGTTGGTCGGCTCATCCAGGAGCAGAAGATCGGGAGCCGCGAACAGGGTCGCCGCGAGCGCGACGCGCATCCGCCAGCCGCCGGAAAATTCCGAACATGGTCGCGCCTGGTCCTCGGTCGAAAAACCGAGGCCGCCAAGGATCGCCGCGGCGCGAGCCGGCGCGGAATGGGCGTCGATGTCGACCAGCCGGGTCTGGATTTCCGCGATCCGGTGCGGATCGTGCGCGGTGTCGGCTTCGCGCAACAGCGCATCGCGCTCGAGATCCGCCTTCAACACCACATCGATGAGGCTTTCCGGCCCGTTGGGTGCCTCCTGCGCGAGGCTGCCCATGCGCCAGCGCGGCGGGATCGTGATGGCCCCGCTCTCTGTCGGCAGCTCGCCGCGGATCGCCTTGAACAGCGTCGATTTGCCGGTGCCGTTCCGTCCGACCAGGCCGACCCGTGCGCCGGGCATGATTTGCGCCGTGCCGTGGTCAATCAGGAGGCGTCCGGCAAGGCGGATCGAGATCTCGTTGATGGAAAGCATGCGCGGGTTGTCACCGCACCGGCTGCCAAACGCAACCGCTTTGTGCGCGAAAAATCGCGGGCCGCTATGCTGGACAATTCTACGCGGCTAATTCCGGTACGCGACTAGCTTGGCGATCCCGGGCGGCGGCCGTCACCGTCCCGGCTGCGCAATTCATCCAAGAGATGCTGGAGCTGGGTAGATGGACCTAGCGGCACCGGCCGCAGGCTCTGCTGTAGCCGCTCGCCCACGGCATCGCAGATCGATCGGCTGGTCTTGCCGTCGATCGCTTCCCTGCTGTGTTCGATTCGGCCGTTCATGACGGGTTCCGCTGCAAATCTCTAAGCGACATGGTTTCCGGTCAGGCCAGGATCGCATGCCTCGGCTGCAAAGATTGCGTGACATCGGGTTGCTCAAAAAAGAGCCCCGGCGCGGGGACGCAGGGGCTCTTTGAGCCGCAGGACTTTTAGTAGCAGCGGTTGACCAGGTGCCAGCGGGGTCCCCAGGGAGTTGGGACCAACCGCCGCGCATAGCAGCCGCCATATCCGTAACCGTAGCCGGGACCGCCGACATACACGCGCGGACCCCACGAGCCGTGGTGCCAGCCGCCGTGGTAACCATAACCCCAAGCGGAGGCGGAGGTCGGCGCCAACGCGGCCGCGCCCAGCGATGCGACTGCGACTGCAACGAGCGAGAGTTTGCGTAACATGGTTGTCTCCTCAAGGTTCAAGCGCGGATCGCGCGCCATCGGTGAAATCTTGTGCCCGGTGGCGCCTCCGAGTTAAGAGGCGTTCGGTCGATGGAAGCCTACGCTTGCCAAGCTGAACGAAACCGCGACGGCGGTTGCAGGGTGGGTTCATAATCGTGAAATTACTGTAATTCCGGGCGTTAACCTCAACTCGTGCTCTCCCGTAGGTCGCCGTGATCGCTTGCCGTCTGCCGACGTCGCCGATATAAGCGCCGCAATCCCAAAAACCCGCTATTCAAGGACGAAATCATGGCGATTGAACGCACCTTCTCGATCATCAAGCCCGATGCGACCGCGCGCAATATCACCGGCGCGATCAACATGCTGATCGAGAAAGCGGGCCTTCGCATCGTCGCCCAGAAGCGCATTCGCATGACGCGCGAGCAGGCCGAAACCTTCTACGCCGTCCACAAGGCGCGCCCGTTCTTCGGCGAGCTGGTGGAGTTCATGATCTCCGGCCCGGTCGTGGTTCAGGTGCTGGAAGGCGCGGGCGCCGTGCTCAAACACCGCGAAGTCATGGGCGCAACCGATCCTGCCAAGGCAGCTGAAGGAACGATCCGCAAGCTCCACGCGAAGTCGATCGGCGAAAATTCGGTGCACGGTTCGGATGCGACGGAGACCGCTGCGGTCGAGATCGCGCAGTTTTTCTCGGGCAATGAGATCGTCGGCTGATCAACAGCAACGGCCGACGCGGCCGAGGGACCGGGGGGCAAAACCTTGAATTTGCTGTTGCAGGTCATTGATCCCGCCAATATCGGCGCGTTCTTTACGCAGCTTCAGGCCGATATCCAGAGGCCGACGTTTTGGATTGCGGTCAGCAAGATCATCTGGATCAACGTGCTGTTGTCCGGCGACAACGCGCTCGTCATCGCGATGGCCTGCCGCGGCCTGCATGGCCGCCATCGCTTGTGGGGCATGGTGGTCGGCGCCGGCATCGCAGTGGTGCTGCTGATTGCGTTCACCGGCATCGTTGCCACGTTGATGTTGCTGCCCTACCTGAAGCTGATCGGCGGAATTGCGCTGCTGGTCATCGCGGCCAAGCTTCTCGTGCCCGAAGACGAGGGCGACGAGATCGCCGCCGGCACCACGCTGTGGCATGCCATCCGTATCGTTGTGATTGCCGACATCGTGATGAGCCTCGACAATGTGATCGCGGTCGCCGCCGCCGCCAACGGCCAGTTTTCGCTTCTGATCCTCGGCCTTGCCATCAGCATTCCCATGATCATCGCGGGAGCCGCGCTGATCATGCTGGTGCTCGACCGGTTTCCGCTGCTGATCTGGCTCGGCGCGATGCTGCTCGGATGGATCGCGGGCGACGTGATCGCGAGCGATCCGGCCGTGGAGCCCTTGCTGAAACATCTGCTTGACGGCCAGATGGTTCTCAATGTCGACGCCAAGTCAGCGCTGTTCGGCAGCTCGCATTTCAGCCTCGGCGGCGAGTTGATGGAATCGATTGCGTCCGTGCTGGGCGCGACCATGGTGCTGGTCGCGGGATCGGTCTGGCGGAAGCGCTCTTTGAGCACCGCCGAGCCTGCCGCGCGAGCTGGTGTCGAGGCGGTGCAGCCGATAGAGCCCAGGTAGCGATCCGCTAGAGCATGATCCGGAAAGTGGACACCCGTTTTCCGAAAAGATCATGCTCAAACAAAAAGGTAGAGCGGGATGACAATTCGAAGAAAAGTCATCACGCTCTAGCGCCGCACGATCAATCCGGAGCGGCCGACCAGCCGCGCGAGTTGCCTGAAGCGGCTACCGACGCGATCGGCGACGATATCGACCATTTTATGCTCGAACACCAGCATCAGCTTGCGGCCCTGGCTTCGAAAATGCGTCGCGGGCAACACGCCCGGCCGTGCCGCCGAAATCAGATGCGCGACCCGGAATGCGGCGCCGAGCACGCGGGCGCGCTCGAGTTGGGCCGGCGTCACCAGCTCCTGGATCACCACCGGCGGTTCGTTCTGTTCGCTCAAGCCGGCATAACGGAAGAACACCGACAGTCCGACGAAAGCCCGGCCCTGATGGCTGATCGAACCGAAATTTCCGTTGACGATGAGGCTGAGCGTCTGCTCGCCGCGATGGTCGGGATGGACCCGCCAGCCGATGTCGGACAACAGGCAGGCGGCATGACGCAACCGGCGGTCCTCGTCGTTCTCCCGCAACCTCACAACCCGAACCAGCCGATCGGTCCATCCGATCAATTCCTGGGCGTGGCGTGCGGATCGGGACAACAGCTCGTTGAGCGCCTGCGCGCCGCACAGGAGCCCGTCCATCGCGCGCTCGGCCTCCGGCAACATCGAATAGAGCAGGCCTTCGCGCACGCCGAAGGTCGAAAACGCGATGGTCTTCGGTTGGGCGACCCGGATGATATATTCGAGAACCAGCGCTGCATAGGTCAGTAGCGGCCGCCGCGCATCGGAGACGGCTTCGATGTTGGCGAGCATATTGGCTGCCGCAAGCCGCCGCACCCGCCGCGCGAAATCGAGCGCGTCGGAAGCCGGTACTGAATAGCCGTGCATCACGCCCAGTGGGTAGCCGCTCTGGATGATATGGATGCGCGCAAGTGCGCGCCAGGTGCCTCCGACCGCGTAAAAGGTGCGACCGCGGCCAGCCTTAAGCCGGGTCAAATCGGACAGTTCGCTTCTGACGATGCGCTCGGCGCGCTTGAGCGACTTGTGCGACAAGTCCTGCAAGGCGAGGGTGCCGAGCGGAAGCGTGACACCTCCGCGGACGCTGTTGCCGCGCACGTCGATCAGCTCGAGCGAGCCGCCGCCGAGATCGCCGACGATGCCGTCGGGCTTGTGAATGCCCGAGATAACGCCGAGCGCCGATAATTTGGCTTCGCGCGGTCCCGACAGGATCTCGATTTTTACGCCGCAGATGCGTTCCGCCTTGGCGATGAAGTCGGGACCGTTGGTCGCGTCGCGGCAGGCGGCGGTGGCGATCGCATGGACGCGGCCCACCTTCTGCACCTTGCACAGCGCGCGAAACCGCTTGAGCGAGGTCAAGGCCTTGGCGACGGCGTCCGGCGCCAACAGGCCGGTGCTCTGAACCTCGCGGCCGAGACCGCACAGCGTCTTCTCGTTGAAGACCGAGACGAGGCTTCGCGACATCGATTCGTAGACCACGAGACGAACCGAGTTCGAGCCGATGTCGATGACCGCGACGCTGGAAGCGCGCTTGCGCGGTCGCTTCACCGGAAAAGTTCCTTATGTGGGGTGATGACGTTCGGTACGGCGCGTGAGACGGCGCGGCGAAGATTCCTTGAGCGACTTTCCACGGCCAGAGAGACTCGGATTCGTCATGAAGTAGTTGTGCAGGTTGAACGGCTCGTCACCCTTCGCGGCCTTCATACGCGTTGACGACCCGTCCGGCAACAACTGCCAGCTCTGCTCATTGTCCTTCAGGTTAGCGACCATGATTTGTTCGAGAACCTGCTGATGTACCGTGGGATTCTGCAGCGGACAGAGCACCTCGACGCGCCGGTCGAGGTTGCGCGGCATCATGTCGGCAGACGAGATATACACAGCTGCTTTCGCGCTCGGCAGGCCTTGTCCCATGCCGAAGCAGTAGATTCGGCCGTGTTCGAGGAATTGGCCGATCACCGATTTGACGCGGATATTTTCCGATAGTCCAGGCAGGCCCGGCCGCAGGCAACAGATGCCACGGACCACCAGCTCGATCGCCACGCCGGCCTGGGACGCTTCATAAAGCGCATCGATGATGTCGGGGTCGACCAGCGAGTTCATCTTCATCCAGATCGCACCGGGCCTGCCAAGGCGGGCGTGGCTGGTCTCGCCGTGGATATGCTCGAGCATGCGCTTGCGCAGCGTCAGCGGCGATACCGCCATCTTCTCCAAATCGCTCGGCGCAGCGTAACCGGTGATGTAGTTGAACACCCGCGCCGTGTCCCGTCCGATGGTCGGATCGGAGGTGAAGTAGGACAGATCGGTGTAGATGCGCGCGGTCACCGGATGATAGTTGCCGGTGCCGGTGTGGACGTAGGTCGCGAGGTTGCCGCCCTCGCGGCGCACCACCATCGACAATTTGGCGTGGGTCTTCAGTTCGAGGAATCCATAGACGACCTGCACGCCGGCGCGTTCGAGGTCGCGCGCCCAGCGGATGTTGGCCTCCTCGTCGAAGCGCGCCTTGAGCTCGATCAGCGCGGTCACCGACTTTCCAGCTTCGGCGGCTTCCGCCAGCGCCCGCACGATCGGTGAGTTGTTGGAGGTGCGGTAGAGCGTCTGCTTGATGGCGACGACATCGGGATCGCGCGCCGCCTGCTGCAGGAACTGGACCACCACGTCAAAGGATTCATAGGGATGATGGACGATCAGGTCCTTCTGCCGGATCGCCGCGAAAATATCGCCGCCATGGTCGCGCACGCGCTCGGGGTGACGCGGGACGTACGGGGCGAATTCGAGATCGGCCCGGTCAAGCCGGGTCAATTGCGACAGCTCGTTCATGGCCAAGACGCCGTCGACCAGGAAAACCTCGTCGTCCGCGGTCGAAAGCGCCCGCTGCACGAAGGTCCGCAGTTCTTCCGGCATCTTGGCGTCGATTTCGAGCCGGATCACCGATCCGCGCCGCCGCCGTTTCAGCGCGGTCTCGAACAGCCGCACCAGGTCTTCCGCCTCTTCCTCGATTTCGAGTTCGGAGTCGCGGATGATGCGGAAGGCGCCCTGGCCGTTGACGGTGTAACCCGGAAACAGCCGGCCGATGAACAACCCGGTGGCCTGCTCGAGCGTGATCAACCGCACCACGCCATCCTTGCCGGCGGGAATGCGGATGAACCGGTCGATCTTGCCGGGCATGCGGATCAGCGCATTCATCGGCTTGCCGTCGGACGTGCGCGTCAAGTGCAGCGCGATGGTGAAACCAAGGCTCGGGATGAACGGGAAGGGATGCGCCGGGTCGATCGCGAGCGGTGTCAGCAGCGGGAAGATGTTGTGGAGAAAATGGTCCTCGATCCACGCCCGCTCGGCCTTGGTGACATCGCGTCCATCGACCAGGACGATGCCTACCTCGGCCAGAATGCCGCGCAAGTCGCGCCAGATGGCTTGCTGGTCGGATGCGAGTTGCGAGACGGTTTCATTGACGAGGACAAGCTGCTCCGCCGGGCTGCGGCCGTCAGGACTGCGCTCGGCGATCCCTTCGCGTACCTGCGCCTTGATGCCGGCGACGCGAACCATGAAAAATTCATCAAGGTTATTGGCCGAAATCGACAGGAAGCGCACCCGCTCAAGCACGGGATGGCCTGGATTGACCGATTCTTCCAGCACCCGCCGATTGAAATGGAGCCAGGACAGCTCCCGATTTATGAAGCGCTCGGGGCTCGCGGCGATCGAAGGCAGAGCCGCAGTATCCGCCTCTTTTTCTTTGCTTTCAATAGCTTGTGCAAGTTCCATAAAGTTTCTATCCAACTGGGTGCGCAGGGTAGCACCATCTAGCAGCACCATCTAACAGGTGCCGCGCAAAGCATGGGTTATCGGGATAACGCTTTCATGACATTGATGTTCGTAGCGCCCGCGCCGTCAAGTCGGGGATGCAGGATGAGATCAGTCCTTGCGTAGTAATTCGGCGGCCAGCGCCCGCGTGACGGGCCGGCCGAGCCGCAGCGCCTCGCTGTCGAGATGTTCCACGGTTTGGCGCGCGGCCGCATAAGACCGCTCAATCCTGGTTGCGAGATAGCTCACCACGGCCTCGTCGACGGTCAATTGGCGGTCGGCGCAGAGTTTGACGATCAGCGCGCGGAATAACTGATCGTCCGGCGGCAACAGCGACACTACCGGCACGGCGCGCAGACGCGACCTGAGATCGCGCAGCTCTATCTGAAGAGCAGTGGGCGGAACGCGTGCGGTAATCAGAACGTAGGCTTCGTCCTCGCGCGCGAGGTTGAGCAGGTGAAACAGCGCGCGCTCATCGACCGCGGCCGGCTTCAAATCCTCCACGACCAGTGCGCCGGTGGCCAATGCGCCGGGCACCGAGGCAGGGTCAAGCGCATGGGCAGCGCTCGAACGGGCGCCTGCTTGCTCGGCCCAGATGGCGGCGAGATGGCTCTTCCCCGAGCCTTCCGGTCCCACCAGCAGCATGATCCGGTTCGGCCATTCCGGCCAAGCATCGACCAGCGCGATACCGGCGGCATTGGCCGGCCCTTCGAGGAAATTGTCACGCGTCAGGCTTTCCGCATGCGGTAGCGCAAACGCTAACTGACGAGGTTGCACGCAGCCTGCCACGCAAGACTCCAGCCGGGAAGATTCGGCGATCTATAGCGTTTTCAAGCGAAATGGATGCCGGTTCGCGTGAAGAAAACGCGTCAAAACAAATCTATAGCGTCTTCAAGCGAAGTAGACACCGGTTCGCGTGAAGAAAGCATCAAAGGTGAAGGAAAACGCGTCGAAACAAACGCACTACTTCGCTTCGATCGTACTCATGTGCCGCACCCATTCCACGAGGTAAAGTGACACGGACGCCAGGGAAAAGACGGTAACAAATCCCATCAGGATCACATCATAGGGCCTTGACTTGAAACCGAAGCCGAGGGCTGCGAGCACCAGCGCCGCGAAAGCGACCTGGGCCACCGTGTTGAGCTTCGACACCATCAACGGTTTCATCGGAATCGGCCTACCGAACAGCCACGATACGATCACGGCGGCAACGATCATGATGTCGCGCGAGACCACGAGGATGACGATCCAGCGCGGTATCGCGCCCCAGATTCCAAGCGCGACGTAGATCGAGACCAACAGCGCCTTGTCCGCCAAGGGATCGAGCAGAGCGCCTAGCTCGCTGGTCATATTGAGGCGCTTGGCAAGGAAGCCGTCGACCGCGTCGCTGACGCCGGCGATGATGAAGATCGCAAATGCGATCTCCATTTCGCTTGACGCAATCGCCCAGACGATAATCGGGACCAGCAGGATGCGGCCCAGCGTAATGATGTTCGGAATGCTCACACGGCGCTTCCCGGCGCAAGAGACCCGGCTCATTCAATGGCGGAACCGGCGCTTATCTACATAGTATATGCGGGAAGAGCTTGCGAGCCATTGCGCAGAAGCGGATTCCGACGTAACGAGCCGCTAATATTAGCGGAATTTGGCATGGCCGAGCGCAAAAACGGGCTCACTTACGCGGATTCGGGTGTCGATATCGATGCGGGCAATCGGCTGGTCGAGCTCATCAAGCCGATGGTGCGTGCGACCGCCCGTGCCGGCGCTGACGCCGAGATTGGCGGCTTTGGCGGGCTGTTCGACCTCAAGGCCGCGGGCTTCAAGGATCCGGTTCTGGTCGCCGCCACCGATGGCGTCGGCACCAAGGTGAAGATCGCAATCGAGACCGGGCTGCATGGCGGCATCGGCATCGACCTGGTCGCGATGTCGGTCAACGACCTCGTCGTGCAGGGCGCCGAGCCGTTGTTCTTCCTGGACTACTTTGCCTGCGGCAAGCTCGACCCCGAGGCCACCGCCGCGATCGTTGCCGGCGTCGCCGAGGGCTGCCGCGAATGCGGCTGCGCGCTGATTGGTGGCGAGACCGCGGAAATGCCGGGCCTCTACAAGGACGGCGATTACGATCTCGCCGGCTTTGCGGTTGGCGCCGCCGAGCGCGGCACGCTGTTGCCGCGGCCCGATATCTCCGCAGGCGATGCGGTAATCGGGCTTGCTTCGTCCGGCCTTCACTCCAATGGCTTCTCGCTGGTGCGCAAGATCGTCGAGCGATCGGGTCTTGCTCTCGATGCGCCGGCGCCGTTCTCGCCGGTGATGACGCTCGGTGCCGCGCTGCTGGCGCCGACCCGGCTTTACGTGAAATCCTGCCTGCGCGCGATCCGCGAAACCGGCGCGGTCAAGGGCCTCGCCCACATCACCGGCGGCGGCTTCACCGACAACATTCCGCGTGTGCTGCCGAAACAACTTGGCGTCGGCATCGACCTCGCGCGCTTGCCGGTGCTGCCGGTGTTCAAATGGCTGGCGGAGCAGGGCGACATCGCCGAGTTCGAACTGTTGCGCACCTTCAATTGCGGCGTCGGCATGATCGCGATCGTGCCGCCGGACGCGATCGAACAGATCTCCGACATCCTGAAAGACGCCGGCGAAAGCGTCACGCTATTGGGTGAGGTCATCGAGGCTTCCGGCGAACATCGCGTGATCTATAACGGTCACCTCGATCTAGCGCGGTGAAGCAATGAAACGCCGGGTCGCCATCCTGATCTCCGGACGTGGTTCGAATATGGTCGCGCTGATCCAGGCGGCTAGCGTTGCGGAATTTCCCGCCGAAATCGTGCTGGTGATTTCAAATCGTGCCGATGCGCTTGGTCTTGCGAAGGCCAAGGCCAGCGGTATTCCGACCCTCGTCATCGAAAGCAAGCCGTTCGGCGGCGATCGCGCGGGGTTCGAGGCCGTTTTGCAGTCGACGCTTGATGGGCACGGCATCGAGCTGATCTGCCTCGGCGGGTTCATGCGTCTGTTCACGCCCGAATTCGCCAAGCGCTGGTATGGGCGGATGCTCAACATCCATCCTTCCCTGCTGCCCTCGTTTCCCGGCCTCGACCCGCATGGCCAGGCGCTGCGCGCGGGCGTGAAAATCTCCGGGGCAACGGTTCATTTCGTCATCCCGGAAACCGACGCCGGTCCGGTCGTGATGCAGGGCGCGGTCCCGGTGAGCGATCGCGATACGCGTGAGACGCTGTCGGAGCGGATCCTCGAAGTCGAACATCGCATCTATCCCGATGCGCTGCGGCTCCTCGCCGGCGGCAAGATCCGGCTCGAGGGCGAGATCTGCAAAATCGAGCAAACCGCCGGTTCGGGGAATTTTCTGATTTCGCCCGCAGTGACTTGACGGGTCGGCGCAATGAAAACAAATCCCTTGGCAACGGCCGCGGGTGCAATCATAAATTGCGCGTTAGCAAGCTTTTGGCCGGGTCGCCGAAATCGACCGAGCATCAGATCGCACAAGCCGATCTGTGGCACCGGACCCACAATGCACCGCAATGCCCTCGACGCCGGCCGGGAGCGATTGACCCCTCCGGGACGACTGGGGGCAAATCCGACCAAGTAATTTGTGCATTTGTCGAACCGGCGCCTGTTTTGGGAATCGCGGCCTTGGCGGCCTTCGCGAACAACGGAGAGCGGATTAGCCGCTGGCTCGCGACGGCGGCCGCGATTGCGTTGGTGCTCGGTCTGACGATGGCGGCAATACCCGCCGCTCACGCCCAGACCCCATCGCCGACGCCAACCCCAACACCAACGCCGTCGCCCACCCCAATTCCGACACCGACGATGATCAACTCTGATGTGTCGTCGGGCGCAACGGTGGCGAATCTCGGCAGCAGCAGTTTCCTGGAGCGGCTCGGAAACCAGGCGACCAGCGGCTTCAACCGCGTCTTGCGAACCGACCCGGGAGGCGGCGACGCCTCGGAAGCCGCGGAGGGCCCGCAGTTTCGCGCCTGGGGCGAGGCCTATGGCATCTCTGCGACGACCGGCGCGCAAGGCTTCTTTGTCGGCGATCGCCGCCAGACCTGGGGCGGCGTAGCCGGTATCGGCGCGCGCGTTGCGCCCGGCGTCAATGTCGGTTCTCAGCTGACCAGAGCCGTACCGCGATCGACGCGCCGCTGGCGTTTCAATCGGCGACCCTCGAGCTGACGCAGCTCGGCTTCAACGCCTCGGTCGACAAGGGGCCCTGGACGTGGGCGGTTGCGCTGGTCCACGGCTTCGGCAAGGTCAATTCCAACAGGGACACCGGTCAGGGGCTCGCGACCGCAGGCTACAACGCCCAAATCGACGGCGCGCTGACCGAGCTCAGCTACTATTGGAACATCGATCAAAGCCGCATCGTGCCGAAGGCCGCATTCGAGTATGTGCGCGCCTCGACCGGATCATTCCAGGAAGTCGGCGGCCTCGATCCGGTGATGGCGAGCGGTGCAACCGTGGAGCGCTCGCGAGTGCTGATCGGCGCCGAGGTCGGGCACTACTGGATTTCGACCGGAAGGTTCTGGACCTGTCGGCCTACGGCAAATTCGTCGACAATTTCGCGCAGAATTTCGGTTCGATCCTCGTCAGCCTGGGCCCGCAGAGCATTGCGGTGCAGGGCATTGGCGAAAGCCAGCTCAGCGCCGATGCCAGCGCGTCGGCCTCGCTCAGCCTGAGCAACACGGCGCGCGTCTATCTCAACTATGACGGCAGATTCCGGTCCGCGCTGCAGTCGCACCAAGGGACGGTTGGGCTCGAGGTCAAATGGTAGCGCCCTCAAGCGCGGCGCTTGGTTCAAAGCGGCTTCGGTGCGGTATATCCCTGCAGCCCGTAATTTTTGCACGAACCCGCCATCAGCCGCACGAGATCGTTGGGATGAATGAACTCATCGCGAAAACACGCGTAGGCCTTGGCATCGAAAATACTCTTGAGCCAATCGATCACGATCTTGTGGCGATCGGAGTTGCGAAACTCCTTGTGATAAGTGAGCCACAAATCCATGTGGTAATTGATGCCGAGATCGATCGCGACCAGGGGCGCACCGAGCGCTATTGCCGAGGTCGGCAGAAATCCGACGCCCGCGCCGCGCTCAATGGCGTAGAGCACAGCAACGCTCGAGTTTGTCGATATGCCAACGATGCCTTCCAGCAATTCAAGGCCCAGGATCCGCGCATAACCGGTTTCGTCGAGTTGCACGCCATGCTGCTTGACGATGCGGTGATTCCTGAGATCAGCAATAGATTGCGGGACTCCGTAGGCGTCGCGATAGGCTTCCGAGGCAAAGGTGTAGATATGAAGCCGGCCGAGCTTGGTGACGATGAGGTCGGGGTTGGTCGGCCGCTCGAGCTGGATCGAAATGTCCGCCTCCAGGCGCGACACATCAGCTTGTTCCATCGCACAGCGAAGGTCGACCATGATCTTGCGGTAGGTCTTCTGGAAATCGATCAGTCTCGGCAGCACCCAGAAATTGCCGGGTCCTTCCGTCACGGCGACGCGCACCGAACCCCTGGTGTCCGTCGAAAGCGACGCGCGGCGAAAGATATTGAAGCTGAGGCGCTCCATCTGTTCCACGTCGAACAACAGAGCTCGTCCCTCGTCGCTCAATGACAGGCCCGATTGGGCGCGCAGGAACAGCTTGAAACCCAGTTCCTCTTCGAGCCGGTCGATCTTGCGCATCAGCGTGGTACCGGTCAGTCCCAGCACCTCCGCGGCGTTTCTGAAACTCTGATGCCGCGTGCAAAGCAGAAATGCTCGCAAATCCTCCCAGGAGGCGTTGAGAACATCCGGTCTCCTGTGTTGCGCCAATGCAGCGTCCTGATGCAAATGTTGCGGCATACCCGCTATCCCCGTCAGGTATGATTACTGACACACGCAGGAGAACATAGATGCAGAAAACATATCTAGAAAGTAGTAATTTTGCCCTGCGACATGAGTTGGACCGGCTCGCGCCGACGCCTGCGATCACTGCCGAGCTGGCAACGCAAGCGCAACTGACCGATCTGGCGGCAGTTGCAAGGAAGGAAATCCCTGGAGTCAATGCGTCGGTAGCCGGCCTGAACCGGTTCCAGCGCGACGATCCCGAGTCGATTTTTGCCTTTCAGCGCCGCGGAGAGTTGCTTGGCGGCATCGCGTTCCTCTATCTCAATTGCCGAGGCCATGACGCACTGCTGCTCGACAGCATCGATCTGAAAAACCCGACCCGCGAATACCTCGCCCGTCCGGACGAGGAAGTCTCGGCGATCTATGTCTGGGCGCTTGCCGGCCACGGACGCGCCGTCGCCGGCTTGGGCAACGTCAGTGCCTATTTGCGAGGGCCGCGCTTTGTCAACGCGGATTATTTCGCTCAGCCATCGACGATCCCAGGCCGCGATTTGCTGGTCGCGCTGGGCTTCCGGCGAGTTCCGAGTTTTCAGCCCGATCTCTGGTGCTACGAGCGGCCCTGGAACCGGCTTCCACTGATTTTGCCGGCGCCGAGTATCTCACCGGGGAGTTTTGCCCATGCACGGCACTAGATCTCCCTCTCAACCCAAATTGGAGTCACGGGCGATCTCGGTCCGGATTGCGCGCGATCCTAATGATCTCATGCTGGTGACCGCGATCCGTTCGGCGGTTTACCTGGCGGAGCAGTGCTGTCCGATCGAAGAGGAATTTGACGGCAACGATCTGGTCGCCGCCCATTTCATCGGCTTTGTGGGCAGGGAACCTGCCGGCTGCCTCCGGGTGCGGTTCTTCGGAGAATTCGCCAAGGTCGAGCGCCTGGCGGTTCGGCACCAGTTCCGACGCTCGCGCGTGTCGTTCAAGCTGGTTCAGGCCAGCGTCGAATACGTCAAGCGCAAGGGATTTCGGAAAATCTATGGTCACGCGCAGGACCGCCTGGTGGATTTCTGGGCGCATTTCGGCGCCAAGCCACTCGGTCACAACCGCAAGATCACGTTCTCCGATTTCTCCTACACCGAGATGGTTCTCGACATCGAGCCGGGCCCGGACGCGATCACGCTCGACAGCGATCCTTACATGATCATCCGTCCCGAGGGAGATTGGGACAGACCCGGCGTTCTCGATCTCTCGTCCGGCCGCGCGGCATCCTCTCCGCTGCTCAGTCCAGTTGTGACGCCATCATGATTCCTGGTGCGAAGATGCTCGCTTCCCTTGACGACGATCCGCCCATCCTGATTTGCGCCGACCTGCAGGCTGAATACCTCACCGAGGGTCGGTGCCACGTGATCACGGACGCCGACGCGATCATGTCGCGCTGTCTCGAGTTGATGACGCTGTGGCGAGGCCAGCTCTGGCCGCTCATGCACGTGAAACGGATCGCCCAGGCAGCCTGGTTCAACCCTGCATCGAATCTGACGGATTGGATCGCGGAGTTGAAGCCAAGGCCGGGCGAACTCGCCTTCGAGCATCCGCTGCCGTCGGCCTATAGTTCGGCCCGCTTTGCCGAATACATGGCCAACATGAGGAACATTCGCTGTGTGCTCGCGGGTTTTTCGCTCGATGAAACCATTCTGTCTACCGTTGTCGACGGGTTTCACCGCAGCCACCGCTATTGCATCGTCAGTGACGCGGTGGCGTCCCGGCGTCCCGGCGTCGGCGATGCGGCCTCATATAAGCAGGCCGTTGTCAGGGTGATCGCCAATTTCGCAGGCGTTCAGGGAAGCTCCGAGCTTATCGGGTCAAGCGGCAAGGTTACAGTATGAGTGACTGCGGGATTCTTGCTTTGCGCTGAGCAACTTTGCACGCCGTCCGGCCGCCACCTGCGCCGGACAAGATCTAGTTCGGGAAATGCGACTGCGGTAGAGATGGCGACCCGGGAGGACGGCCTCAAAGAGCTGGCAGCAGATCTCTCGGCGACGATTTCGAAGGCGCGCCTGCTGGATCTGACCACCAGCGTCTAGCTCCTGTCGATGGCTCTGCTCGAGGTCATCGAAGCCTTGAAAAAGGAGGAAGATGGAGGCGATAGTGCGGGCAGATAATGCTAGCTGCGATCGACCCTGACCACCCGGCCTTTTTCGATCGCAAGGGCGAGCCGGCCATGCTTCAGCGAAAGGGCGGCCTCGCCGAACAACTCACGGCGCCAGCCGTGCAGTGCCGCGACGTCGGCATCATCGTCAGCCGCGATCTGCTCGAGATCGTCGACGGTGGCGATCACCTTGCTGGCGACGGCGTGGCGCTCCGAGGTCATGCGTAACAGCACTTTCAGAAGCTCGACGATCGCCGCGCCATTTGAATTGTTGCGCGGCTTTTCGATCTTGGGCAGCGTTGCCGGGTCGCGCGCCAGCCCGCGCTGCACGGCGGCGACGATCTCGGTGCCCCATTTCGACCGGTCAAAGCCCTTCGGCAGCGAACGCAGATTGGCCAGCCGCTCGAGGCTGGTCGGCGCGTGGGTAGCGATATCGCCGACCGCGTCATCCTTCAGAACGCGGCTGCGCGGAACGTCGCGACCTTGCGCCTCCTGCTCGCGCCAGGCTGCGACTTCCATCAGCACCGCAAGCTCCTTGGGTTTGCGCACCCGCGTCTTCAACCGCTCCCAGGCGCGTTCGGGATGGAAATCGTAGGTCTTCGGCGAGGTCAGGACCTCCATCTCCTCGCTCACCCAATCGTTGCGGCCGCGCTTCTTGAGGTCGGCATCGAGCGCAGTGAATACGTCACGCAAATGGGTGACGTCGGAGACTGCGTAGTGCACCTGCTCCTTGGTCAGCGGCCGCCGCGACCAATCGGTGAAGCGGTGGGTCTTGTCGGGCCGATGGCCGGTGATACGCTCGACCAGCTGGTCATAGGCGATCAATTCGCCATAGCCGAGCACCATGGCCGCCACTTGCGTGTCGAAGATCGGATGCGGAACGGTGCCGGCGCGATGCCAGACGATCTCGATGTCCTGGCGCGCGGCGTGGAACACCTTCAACACCGCTTCATTGGCCATCAGGTCGAAGAAGGGCTTCAGGTCGATGCCCTCGGCCAGCGTGTCGATCACGACCGCTTCCTCCGGGCTTGCCATCTGAACGACGCAGAGCAGGGGATAGTAGGTAGTCTCACGCAGAAATTCCGTATCGACTGTGATGACTGGGTGTCGGGCGAGACGGGAGCAGACTGCAGCGAGTTCCGAAGTGGATGTAATCAGATCCATGAACGATCCATGACGCGTCGGACAGGCGTTCGTCCGAAAGCGCTGCAATGTCAAGGGTCTTGGACCGAATTTCGCGCCTTGCATTTGGGTTTGATCGGGGCGTTCGCAAGGCTTGATCGCGGCAACTCACTCAGGTCGGGGTTCGACCTGACGCCGATCAAATGGTCCGTTGAGATCGTCAGTCGTTTACGTCCCGCAAAAGGTCTGGAGCACGCGCTGATCCGGCTGCGGCGGCTCGGTATAGGCCGCGAATTCAGGCTGGTCCTGATACGGCTTCGACAGCACCGCGAGAAGCTCTTCGAAGGGCGCGTAGTCGTCGTTGACCATGGCGGCCTGGATCACTGCCTCGACGCGGTGATTCCGCGGGATGAAGGCAGGATTGACCGCTCGCATCGCGGCCTGCCGTTCGGCAGGAGTTTGCGGCTCTTCGCCAGCCCGCTGCCGCCAGCGCGCTGCCCATTCGTCGAAGGCTGCCGGCTCGGCAAACAGCGCGCGAACCTTGGCATCGCCGGCGGGATCAAGCGCAGCCTCGCCCAGCCGTCGGAAAGTCAGCGTGAAATCAGCCTGGTTCTTCGCCATGGCATCCAAGAGATCCTGCACCAGCGCCTCATCGCCGTCGCGCACCGTGAATAGGCCGATCTTGTTGCGCAGGCCGGCCTGATAGGCTGCGCTGAATTTCTGCGGGAACGCGCCGAGGATGCCTTGCGCCTCCGCGATCGCCTTTTCCTGATCGTCTGACAACAGCGGCAGCAGGCACTCCGCAAGCCGCGTCAGGTTCCAGAGCGCAATCCGCGGCTGGTTGGCATAGGCATAGCGGCCCATCTCGTCGATCGAGCTGAAGACCTGCGCAGGGTCGTAATGGTCCATGAAGGCGCATGGGCCGTAATCAATGGTCTCGCCCGAGATCGAGGTGTTGTCGGTATTCATTACGCCATGGATGAAGCCGACCAGCAGCCAACGCGCGACCAGCTCGGCCTGGCGCGCGATCACGCCCTCCAGCAGCGCCTGATAGGGCTGCTCCGCATTGGCCGGTTGCGGATAATGCCGCGCGATTACATGGTCGGCGAGCCGCCGCACGCCCTCGGTGTCGCCGCGCGCCGCGAAATACTGGAAGGTGCCGACGCGAACATGGCTGGCAGCGACGCGGGTGAGCACCGCGCCCGGCAACGCGGTCTCGCGCATCACGCTTTCACCTGACATGACGGCAGCAAGCGAGCGCGTGGTCGGAATGCCCAACGCGAACATCGCCTCGCTGACGATGTACTCGCGCAAGACCGGACCGAGCGCGGCGCGGCCATCGCCGCGGCGCGAAAACGGTGTCGGGCCGGACCCCTTGAGCTGGATGTCCCGCCGGATGCCGTCCTTGTCGATGACCTCGCCGAGCAGGATGGCGCGGCCATCTCCTAGCTGAGGAACAAAATGCCCGAACTGATGGCCGGCATAGGCCATGGCGATCGGATCGGCCCCGGCGGGAACGGTTTTCCCGGCAAGGATTTCGGCGCCTTCCGGGCTCGACAGCAGGTCCGGATCGAGGCCGAGCTGGAGCGCGAGCGGCCGGTTCAGCTTGATCAGCCGCGGGGCGGCAACCGGCGTCGGCGCGACGCGAGCAAAAAAATTCGCCGGCAGCGCCGCATAAGTGTTCTGGAAGGGGAAATGCACCGTCATGCGCCCAAGATAGGCACGCTCCGGGCGTTTTTCGAGCCCAAATCGGTCCGCGCATTCGGTTGCCGCCCCTCGCGGCCTCGGGTAAACCCTCCACGCGCTTTGGGCACGCTTTTAGCTCCCGATTCGCTCCTCGACATTGATCTTTAGGACACCATGCATCGCTACCGGACCCATACCTGCGGCGCGCTCCGCGAGAGCCACATTGATCAGACCGTGCGGCTGTCGGGATGGTGCCATCGCATTCGCGACCACGGCGGCGTTCTGTTCATCGATTTGCGCGACCATTACGGCTTGACGCAATGCGTGGCCGATCCGGATTCGCCGGCGTTCAAGGACGCCGAAAAGCTGCGCTCGGAATGGGTGGTGCGGATGGAGGGCAGGGTGCGGCGCCGCCCCGAAGGTACCGACAACCCGGAACTGCCGACTGGCATGGTCGAGCTTTATGTCAGCGGGATCGAGGTGCTAGGGCCTGCCGGCGAGCTACCGCTGCCGGTGTTCGGCGAGCAGGAATACCCTGAGGACATAAGGCTTAAGTACCGTTTCCTCGATCTCCGTCGCGAGAAGCTGCACCAGAACATCATGAAGCGCGGCAGGATTGTCGATTCGATGCGCCGGCGGATGAAGGAGCAGGGTTTTTTCGAGTTCCAGACCCCGATCCTGACGGCGTCATCGCCGGAAGGCGCGCGCGATTTCCTGGTGCCGTCGCGGATTCATCCCGGAAAATTCTATGCGCTGCCGCAGGCGCCGCAGCAATACAAGCAGCTGCTGATGATGTCGGGGTTCGACCGCTACTTCCAGATCGCGCCGTGTTTCCGCGACGAGGACCCGCGCGCCGACCGTCTGCCCGGCGAGTTTTATCAGCTCGATGTCGAGATGAGTTTTGTCACGCAAGACGACGTGTTCGCGGCAATGGAGCCGGTCATCACGGGCGTGTTCGAGGACTTTGCCAGCGGCAAGCCGGTCACCAGGAACTGGCCGCGGATTCCGTTCGCCGACGCGTTGCGCAAATATGGCAGCGACAAGCCGGACCTGCGTAACCCGATCGTCATGCAGGAGGCCTCCGAGCATTTCCGCGGCTCCGGCTTCAAGGTGTTTGCGCGGATGCTGGAACACCCGAAGAACCAGGTCTGGGCGATCCCGGCAAAAGGCGGTGGCAGCCGCGCCTTCTGCGACCGCATGAATTCCTGGGCGCAAGGAGAGGGCCAGCCCGGCCTCGGCTACATCATGTGGCGCGAAGGCGATGAGGGCGCAGGTCCGCTCGCCAACAACATCGGCCCGGAACGGACCAAGGCGATCCGCGAACAGCTCGGCTTGAAGGAGGGCGATGCGGCTTTCTTCGTCGCCGGCGATCCGGAAAAATTTTGGAAGTTTTCAGGTTTGGCGCGCACAAAACTCGGCGAGGAGTTGAACCTCATCGACAAGGAGCGGTTCGAACTTGCCTGGATCGTCGACTTCCCGATGTACGAATACAATGAGGAAGACAAGAAGATCGACTTCTCGCACAATCCGTTCTCGATGCCGCAGGGCGGCCTTGAGGCGTTGCAGTCCCAGGACCCGCTGACCATCAAGGCGTTCCAGTACGACATCACCTGCAATGGCTACGAGATCGCCTCCGGCGGCATCCGCAACCATCGCCCCGAGGCGATGGTGAAGGCGTTCGAGATCGCAGGCTATGGCGAGAAGGAAGTCGTCGAGCGTTTCGGCGGCATGTATCGCGCGTTCCAGTACGGTGCACCGCCGCATGGCGGCATGGCCGCGGGCGTCGACCGCATCGTCATGCTTCTCTGCGGCACCACCAACTTGCGCGAAATCTCGCTATTCCCGATGAACCAGCGCGCCGAGGATCTCTTGATGGGGGCGCCGTCGGAGGTCACGCCGAAGCAGTTGCGCGAGCTTCACATCCGGCTCAATCTGCCGCAAAACTAACGATCCAAAGATACCGAAATCCAAGGTTCGGGGCCGAGAGAGAGCCTGCGGGGGAGCGAATGTCCTATTCCGAAGATCTGCATTCCGCGGCGCTGGCCTATCACCGGCTGCCGCGGCCCGGCAAGCTTGAGATTCAGGCGACCAAGCCGCTCGCCAATCAGCGTGACCTCGCGCTGGCCTACACGCCGGGCGTGGCGGCCGCTTGCACCGAGATTGCCAACGATCCGGCGGAAGCGGCGTCGCTGACCTCGCGCGCCAATCTCGTGGCGGTGGTCTCGAACGGCACCGCGGTGCTTGAACTCGGCAATATCGGCCCGCTAGCCGCAAAGCCGGTGATGGAAGGAAAAGCCATCCTGTTCAAGAAATTCGCCGGCATCGACGTCTTCGACATCGAGATCGCCGCCGATACCATCGACCGCGTGGTCGAGACCGTGGCGGCGCTGGAGCCGACCTTCGGTGGCATCAATCTCGAGGACATCAAGGGACCGGAATGTTTTGAGATCGAGGCGCGGTTGAAGGAGCGCATGAAGATCCCGGTGTTTCATGACGACCAGCATGGCACCGCCATCATCGTCGGCGCCGCCATCACCAACGGATTGTTGCTGAACGGAAAGAAGCTCTCCGACGTCAAGATCGTCACCTCCGGCGCAGGTGCTGCGGCGATTGCGTGCCTCAATCTCCTGGTCTCATTGGGCGCGCAGCGCAAGAACATCTGGGTCTGCGATATCGATGGCGTGGTGCATGAGGGCCGCAACACGCTGATGGACCGCTGGAAGGCGGTCTATGCGCAGAAGACCGACAAGCGCGTGCTTGCCGAGGTGATCGGCGGCGCCGATATTTTCTTAGGGTTGTCCGCGCCCCGTGTGCTGACGCCGGAGATGGTCAAGCAGATGGCGGATAAGCCTTTGGTGATGGCGCTCGCCAATCCGACGCCGGAGATCATGCCGGACGAAGCGCGCAAAGCCCGTCCCGATGCGATGATCTGCACCGGCCGATCCGATTTCCCGAACCAGGTCAATAACGTCCTGTGCTTTCCGTTCATCTTCCGCGGTGCGCTCGATGTCGGCGCTACCGCCATCAACGAGGACATGAAGCACGCCGCGGTAGGCGCGATCGCGCAACTGGCGCGCGATCCGCCGTCGGACGCGGTCGCGCAAGGTTTTGACAGCGGCGAGGCGCAAGGCTTCGGGCCGGGATCGCTGATTCCAAGTCCATTCGACCCGCGGCTGATCCTGCGGATCGCGCCGGCGGTTGCGAAAGCGGCGATGGATTCCGGCGTCGCGACGCGACCGATCAAGAACTTTGACGAATACACCGCGCTGCTCGAGCGCTTTGCGTTCCGCTCCGGTCTGGTCATGAAGCCGATGTTTGCGAAGGCAAAAACCCAGCCGGTGCGCGTAATCTATGCCGAAGGCGAGGACGAGCGCGTGCTCCGCGCAACCCAGGTCGTGCTCGAGGAAAAGCTGGCGCGGCCGATCCTGGTCGGGCGGCCGTCGGTAGTGGAAACGCGGATCAAGCGGTTCGGGCTTGCGATCAAGGCCGGCCGCGACTTCGACCTTGTCAATCCGGAGGACGATCCGCGCTACCGCTCCTATGTGCAGTCCTATATCGACATCGCCGGCCGGCGCGGCGTGACGCCTGACGCTGCCCGTACGGCCGTTCGCACCAACGCGACCGTGATCGCAGCCTTGGCCGTGATCCGCGGCGAAGCGGACGCCATGATCTGCGGTGTCGAAGGGAGCTACCGCGCCCATTTGCGCCACGTGCGCGAGATCATCGGTTTTCTGCCAGGGGTCAGCGACTTCGCAGCGCTCGCGCTGATGATCACCACCAAGGGCGCTTATTTCATTGCCGATACCCAGGTGAGGCCGAATCCGAGCGCGGAGGAACTTGCCGAAGTGGCGTCGCTGGCCGCGATCCACGTCCAGCGCTTCAATATCAAGCCGAAGATCGCATTTGTGTCACATTCCGACTTTGGAAGTTTTGATACGGACTCCTCGCGCAAGATGCGAAGGGCGACCGTGCTTCTGAAAGAGAAGCATCCGGAAATCGAGGCGGATGGTGAAATGCAAGGCGATACCGCGCTTTCGGAAGCCGCACGACAGCTGATCCTGCCGCATTCGAAGCTGAAAGGTGAGGCCAATATCCTGATCATGCCGAATCTCGACACCGCCAACGTCGCCTATCAGATGATCAAGTCGCTGGCCGAAGCGCTCCCGGTAGGCCCGATTCTGATCGGCCCGGCGCGTCCGGCGCACATCCTCACGCCGTCGGTCACGGCGCGCGGTGTGCTGAATATGACGGCTGTAGCGGCGGTCGAAGCCCAAGAGCGGGCCGGCCGCCAGCAACCGACCCTGTTTGGCTAGATCAAAAACGGGTTCCCGTTGGGAAGCGGGGATATCTTGCAGCCCGATTTGAAGGTTTGAAAAGCCGCGGCGGAACCCGCATAATCCAGCAGCTTTTGGCGACCCCCGCCTCAAAAGCATTCGATGAGGCCAACAATGCCAGCGTTCATAACTTTCGGGCGAATTCTATTCGCTGTGCTCTTTATCTATCTGGGCGCGACCAAGCTGTTCGGCATTCAGGCCACCGCGGACTTTATTGCGACCAAGGTAACGATCCCCGCCGCGCTTGCGCCGTACACCGCACAGTTGGAGGCGATGACGGCAATGACAACACCGCAACTGCTCGCCATCGCCGGCGGAGCCTTCGAGATCATTGCGGGATTGATGATCGCGCTCAATTTTGGCGCGCGCTTTTTTTCCCTCGTTCTGATCGTCTATGTGGCCGCGGCAACCTTCTATTTCTATGATTTCTGGAACCAGGCGCCGCCCGAGAATGGCAAGACCCTGGTGGACGCCCTGAAAAACCTGTCGATCATCGGCGCGCTGTTCATGATCGCGGGATATGGCAGGGACACACGGACCGCCGAGCCGGCCTATGGCGACGTCTAGCCAGGTCTCTTGCCCGCCGATCGCCTCGACCGAATGTCATTTCAGGGCTCGCTTCTTGCTCGATTTTTCCTTGTCCCGTGCCAGAAACTCGACGCCGATTTGATCACCGGTCACTCGAACCAGCTTGCATCGGCGATACGCGAGGCCGGTCGAAGACAGAAGCAGGAAGAATTCCTTGAGATCCAATCCTTCGATGGAGTTTTCGACGCACAGCCGCGCCCCGGTTTGCGAGACGTCTATCATCCGGCAACTGCGGCGCCACGTCCCGTCGATTCCCATGATGAAAACGTCGACGCCGCGCTCGAAATTGACGCGTTCGTTCTTCCTCATCCCGAAGGTCATGAAGTTCTCCTTCGCTGTCTCAATCGAGGAAATCGACGGCTCTTGAGCGTTCCTCCGCGCTGGCCGTTTCGATCCGGCAAAACCCCGAATGATCGCTGCGCGGTGGTTTCAAAAAAATCCACCCTTCGCGACCCCGTGACGGCAGTGCCACACCTCTGAATGTGCACATCAGGGGGAACAATTCGGTAAATGCCGCTTCCGGTTGAACCGCCAAAAGATCCCAAGGTTGGTGCGAAACGACCTTACATCGTCGTAATTTCCCCCATCGGACGATATTGGGAAAGAAATTCTTAACCGCCTTTGCAATTCAATCGCTCTCTTGGAATCCTTGAGTTCGCCCCCGGGGCTTTCAGCCCTCGAGGGACCAAGCGGTGCCCGACGGCTTCTTTGGGTCGATTGTCGCGCAGCGCTGATTTGAATCAATGAAGCCCCGATGAGTTCGGGTCCGAATAGGAATTGCAAGGGCCCGATCATGCATCCGCGACAATTCGCATGCGTTAGGCCTTCGGGTCAGGTTTCAAGCGCGGCCAAGATCATTGTCGATCGCAGAGTGCCTGTCATCGATTGCAGCATCGTCGACTACTCCGCAGGTGGCGCCTGCCTGGAGCTGGCGAGCCAGATATCTCTCCCCTGGCGGTTTGAGTTGCTTCACGGTCGCATGAGAAAGCGTTGTCGGCTGATCTGGAAGGCCGGGCGGCGCGTTGGGG
The DNA here is from genome assembly GCA_963769365.1 of uncultured Alphaproteobacteria bacterium. GTDB lineage: Bacteria > Pseudomonadota > Alphaproteobacteria > Rhizobiales > Xanthobacteraceae > Bradyrhizobium. Next base: position 139,659 of record CAVYLU010000008.1, read on the forward strand.
TGGCCTTCTAGGATGGGTTAATGTCCCATTAGCCAGTGTCGCGTATTTTCAGGGGAAGTGACGGTTGCGTCGCTGCTTTTGACACCCAATTGGTTGGATTTTCGACCGGAATTTAAAACTGGTAATGGCTGCGGTATCGGCAACCTTGATTGCGGAGTTGGACGAAGCTGTTGATGGTCGCTCGCCAGAACAGCGTGCCGAAATCTTGCGGCAGGTGACCAATTTATTTTTGTCTGACGCGCATCGTCTCAGCGAAAGTCAGATCGGCGTATTCGACGATGTCCTCATCCGGTTGATTGAGCGGGCCGACACGCGAACCTTGGTCCTGCTCAGCAATAATCTTTGCCAGGCGAGTTCGCCGCCGCGAAAGGCAATACGCCAGCTTGCATTCCACCAGGATGCCTCGATTGCCGCGCCGGTCCTGAAAAAATCCAACCATCTGCCGGACAAGGATCTTGTCGAAATCGCCAACACCTGCGGCCAGCAACATTTGTTGGCGATCGCCGGCAGACAAACCATCCATAAATCACTGAGCGATCCGCTGGTGGAGCGCGGCGAACCAGCCGTCCATCATGTGCTTATTCAGAATTTGGGCGTGCGCCTCTCCGAAGCCGGCTGCGCCGCGCTTGTCGAGAAAGCAAGGGGCGACTGCGAGCTTGCGGAACGACTTGTACGTCGATCGGACGTTCCACCGGGGCCGCGACGTGAGCTCATCGCAAAACTTGGCGACGCCCGGATGCGCTTCCTCCAATCGGTGCCGCCTGCAATGCGGGAGAAGATCCAAACGACGGTCGCGACAACCGCCGACCAGCTCGAAGTTCCCGCGCCGCAACCGATAGATTATGCCAAAGCCAAGGCCAAAATCGCCGAGCTCAGCCGTGCGGGCAGGCTCAACGATTCGACGGTGAATCAATTCGCGGTCGGTCGGGAATACGAAAATGTGGTGGCCGCGCTTTCGTTCCTTTCCGCCGTGCCGATTGAAGTCATCGCGCCATTGATCAAGAGCGCCGAACTGGACGGGCTGATCGTCGCCTGCAAAGCCGCCCGGCTGAATTGGTCGACGACCACCATGATCATTCACCATCGCCCCGATTGCGCAGCGGTCACAAAGCAGGAACTCGAAGCCGGCCGGGTCGTATTCGAGACCTTGTCATTGTCCGTGGCGCAGCGAACAATTCGGTTCTAACGGACGCCAAACCAGACGAAGAAACCCGCGAAACGATAGCAGAAAAAGATCTAATTGCCGCGTCGCCAGGGCGTGACGCTGACGTCATCCTTGGGATCGAGCACCCTGGGCTCGCCGGCCTTGAGGCCGTTCGCGGCCAGAACCTGTTGCGGCGATCGTTGCGGCACGCCGGGGAAGCATGGTGTGCCACCAGGCAGTCGCACCTTTGGTGCGAGCGAAAGCCAGAACGTGTCATAGCGGTCCATGAACATGCCGAACACGCCGGGTCCGCCGATGACGGCGACGCTGCCGGAACGTACGCCTGCGAAGTCGCAGGCCGCTTCAAACGAGGCGCCGGACGGATTCCACAAACTGGCTTTCGGATTGGACGGATCGGGCGCAAGCGAAGCAACGCTGCGGGTCAGGACGATCCGCTTTCGCCTGGGCGAATTCGGCTGGCTTTCGCCGGAATGGCGGCCGTGCACGATCAGGTCGGCGCGGTCGAGCGCCGCGGTGAAGAACTCCTTGTCGCCCTCGAACTTCAACTCGTCCGGCATCACGCGATCGGCGTTCGTCAGCATGCCGTCCGCCGAGACGATGACATAGCCGTCGATATGAAGTGCCGGCACCGGGATGGCCCAGCCGGGCGAAGCTATTGCGTGACGTCGGTGACGACGCTGGAGACCGGCCGCTGGCTCACGGTCGGCAGCTTGGCCTCCTTGAGGATCAGCTCGTCGAATTCCGGCAGTGACTGCACCGGCGCCTTGGCGCGCATCGCCACCACCTTGTAGCCACCTGCCTTCAGCCGTTGCAGCAGCTCGGGCAGCGCTTCGGCGGTGTGCTTGTGGAAGTCATGCATCAGGATGATGCCCTTGCCGAGCTTGTCGAGCTTCTTGAATGTGACGTCGATCACCTGCTTGGCGTTGCGGGCCTTGAAATCGAACGAGTCGAGGTCGCAAGAGAACATCGCGATGTTGCGGCTGCCCAGATAGGTGACCATTTCCGGTGGATGCTGCAGCGCGGGGAATCGGAAGAACGGCGCCGGCGATACGCCACCCAGCGCCCATTTCACGGCGCTGACGCCTTTTTCGATTTCCTCCTTGCGCTGGTCTTCGGTCAGCTTCTTGTTGGTCAGCGTCGCGTGCGACCAGGTATGCGTACCGATGGTGTGGCCGGCGGCGTAAACTTGCTTGAGGATTTCCGGATAATAGGTCGCGTGCTTACCGATCGAGAAGAAGATGCCGGTGGTGCATTGTTCCGCCAGCGTCTTGAGCACCGAAGGTGTGTTCTCCGGCCATGGGCCGTCGTCGAAGGTCAGCACCACTTCATGGTCGCGCAGGAAATCGAGTTCCTTGAAGTGCTCGAAACCAAACCCCGGACCACCGGTGGTGTCGATCTCCACGGTACGCGCGACGCCGAGCGCGTTGGGGTTAGTGCAGGCGGGACGGGCGGGTTGGGCCGATGCAGACGTCGCCGCGAGGAAAGCGGCGGTCGCAGGCCCCGTCTGCGTGGCGGCCGCCGGTTGAGGTGTTGACGCGCTCTGCGACCAGGCGACGCCGGACGCACAGAGCGAAACCGCAAAGATCAATCCTGCCGCAACACGCATATTGTTTCCCTCAAATCGTTGGTCCCGTCGCCGGCCGCCGGCTCAATCGCCCGCTGTCCCGAACCGTTTCCGCCGCAATGGATAATACCCTAGTTGAAACGGCCGCGCCAAGGCAACGGCTGCACCCTTAAAGTGGCCGAATTGTCGCTGGGCCGGTTAATTCTGTTGATGACGTCAGGTGTCGGCGAGCGCCTTTGCGATGGCCGTCTTGACGCGGGTATCCGATGGCTCGACCGCGGAGGCAAACACTTCGGCAAGGTAACCGTCACGGCCGACCAGATATTTGTGAAAGTTCCAACGCGGCACATCCTTCGGCCGCGCTTCCGCAGCCCATTTGTAGAACGGGTGCGCATTCGGCCCCACCACCATAGCTTTTGCCGCGATCGGAAAGGTGACGCTATAGTCATGCCGTGCGGTTTGCGCGATTTCGGTCGCGCCGCCCGGTTCCTGGCCGCCGAAATCGTTGGAGGGAACCCCGATGATCGAAAGGCCGCGATCGTGAAACTCGGTCCACAATTCCTGCAACCCGGCATATTGCGGGGTATAGCCGCACAAAGACGCGGTGTTGACGACCATCACCGGGCGGCCGGCATATTCGGCGAGCCGGATGTCGCCGCCAGCCAGCGCGGGAAAAGAAAAAGCGTAAGCCGTGATCCGGCTCATGGCCGCCTGCGCCAGCGCAGGTCGCGCCGAAACCGGCGCCGCGATGGCGGCCAGTGCAGCTGTGACAACGGTCCTACGGTCGATCATGGTGTCCCTCTGCCGCGATTTGGATGGAGCGATGATAGCGCAGCCCTTGCGCGAACACCTTTCAACAAGCCGTTATGGCAGCTGCTGTCACCGCTTGCACCAGGGCAGCGGCATCAGCGGCATGTAATACGGATTCCATTCGCAGATCGATTCCGGACCGGTGCGCTTGAAGGCGTACTTGACGGGTTCGGCCTGTCCCACCGCGAGATGCAGGCCAAACAGTATCATGGCGACCGGATACGTCCATTTGGTGAAATGCAGATCGCGCAGGGCATCGAGCAGGATCGCGCCGGCCAGGATGATCAGGGGATCGGTAAAAATGAAATATTCCGATTTGAGCCCGCGGCGGACGCCGAGCGTATCTATGCCGATCGCGGCCAGCATCAGCGGCAGCGCCTGCAGCGCCGCCTGTCTCTCGCCGCGCCGCCACGCATAAATGACGCCCGGGATGATCAACCAGGTGAGGAATACGGTCGGGCGCGGCGAGGAGTGCAGCACGAAAGTGTAGCGCGCCAGCACCGAGACAACGCCATCGAGCAGCAAGAGGAGGATCGCTGACAGGTTCGATCCGTTCGCGGCATTGGTCGTGGTGGTGTCGGCAAAGGTGATCATCTTCTCCAGCGGATTGAAGACGGCGATTACATTGCTGGCGTTGTAGTCGACGTTGAGGACGAGCAGCGCGATCGATGCGCCGGCGGCGACCGCCGACATCGAGGCCAGCGCCTCAGCGGCGCTCACCCGCCAGATCGCGGCGTAAGCGACCATGCATCCGCCGATCAGGAGCAGCAGCGCTGTCTGATAGATGCCGAAGCGCCCGGCCACGAGCGGAGCGAAATGCGCGGCGTCCAGCAGGCCGCGGTCGAGGCCTGTGCCAACCAGGGGCCAGGCGGCCCACGCGGCGACGATGGCGGCGATCGCCGCAATGGCGGCCACGAGCCAGCTTGAGCGCGTTTCGTTCCAGAACGCGACGCTTGCGCTATCGGCGCTGCCGAATGGCAGAATGACGAGCGGCAGTAGCCCGATCAGCAGGATCGCCTGCACCTTGTTTTCGAGGCCGAGCACGCACAATCCGGCGGCGGCCGTGGGCGATCAGGAGCATCAATGCAAAGATGACCGGCAGCGCTGCGACGAGCTCGCTGCGCAAACTGCGAGAATGCACAGCGACGCCGCCGGAAAGGGCAAAGGCAAGGGTCGCCAGCAGCGCCACGCGCCAATCGCGCAGGATGCGGCGGGCAAGACCTGCAAAGATCAGCACGCAGCCGGTTGCGATCAGCAAGGCGAGCACGCGGCCGGCGCGAACCGCTGATGCCATGGCCGCATCGAATGCGGGTGCATCGGCGGCGGGTGTTACGGCCGGCAGCGTATAGGCGTCGAGCAGGCCCAGACCATGCAGCAGTTGAAACCAGGACTTGATGGACAGGATGGTCAGGTAGGCGTTGTGATCGAGGAATTGCTGCGGCTTGCCATCGTTCATGGCGAGTGCGCTGTAGATCACCATGAAATCCATGTCGGCGTTGCGCCAGTAGATCACAGCAAAGCCGAACAGAAAAAACGACACCGCCAGGCCGACGACGATCGCGGTCAATCCTCCTCGCCAACCGAGGAAAGTCAGACGGTCGAGCGCATCTTTGGCGGCGCCGGATGGCGTCGCGGCGAGGGAAGCGGGTGCGGAAAGCTGGGTCATACCGGCAGTGTTTTAGCTTAACCGCCGCGGCAAGGCGACCGAACCGCTAGAGCATGATGGACGCCGGTTTTCCCTCGCGACAAACGCGGAACGCGTTTGCGCGGAGATCATGCTCAAACAAAAAGATAGAGCGCGATGACGATTCGAAGAAAAGTCATCTCGCTCTAGCGCAGGGAAACGATGAAATCCGTTCCTTCGCCGGTTTCGCCCTGGTTGATTCCCTGATCCGACACGATGATCGAGCCGCCAGTAGTCAGCGCTTCGGTGATACGCGCCACTGCATCCGCGGGGATGGTGATGCGGTCGAGGGCTTCCGCCGGGCTATCCGGCACCGGCAGCGCCTTCATCTCGACGGGGCCCGCGGCCGCGACCTTGCGGCGGCGCGAGACACGTTCCTCCTGGCTGTGCTGGAGACTGCGAGCCGACATCGGCAACGAAACCACCGACCAGCGCAGGATATTACTATCGTTCCTGTCGGCCTCGGCCGTGAAAACATGCGTTCCCAGCGGCCGGTCGCTCGCGGCGATGGTGATCGGCACGTTGAACAGCGGCGCGAAGTCTTGGCGCACATAGAGCTTGGAATCCTTGCGGCTGATGAACACCGCGATCTGGCCGGTGCGTTTGGGCGGATCGGGCCTGGTGACCACCGGCGCTGTGATGTCTGCCGGGCGGGACTGATCCTTTCTCGCATCGGGTGTAATGACCGCCTTGACCTTGTCGTCAGGCTTGAGCTGTTCTTCAGCCTTGGCTTCCGAAGGTCTTGCTTCCGATTTGACGGCTTCGGTTTCCGCCGGCTCTGGCTCCCCTGGCCCGGCCTTCGGTTCTTTAGGTCTCGCGTTGATCTTTGCGGCCTCGATCTCGGCCTCCGCCGGCCCTTCTTCGGCCCTCGCTTCTGCCGTCACGCGGGCCGTGGCTGCATCGCTGGCGTTCGCCTCGACCTTCGGCGTATCGCTCATCGTTGTCGTCGCCTCTTCCGGCTGTTTTGCAACCGCGCCGGCGGCGGCCGCCTCTGTAGACTTGGCTTCACCGGTTGTCGCTTCGGTCTTTGGCGCATTGCCGGTACCGACGGCAGCGCCGTCCTCGATCGCCGAAGGCGCGCTGCCAGTCTTGGCGGCAATCGCCTCACGCAGCGGCGCGTTGTTGCGCGCCCGCGCATCCGACATCGTGACCGGAGTTTTGCTGGCGCGGGCATCGCCGCCGGCATCAGCGGTGTGGGTCTGGTCGCGCAACGAGGTGGAATCCGCAGCTTCATTCGCCCCGGGCTTCGCTGCATTGGCATGTCCGACGCTGGACCTCAGCTCAAGGTTCACTTCCGAGCCCGTGGGCTTGGCGTCGGCAGCGCCCTTGTCGGCTTTTACGGCGACCGGCTTGTCGGCTAGCGGCTCGTCGGCCACGACCGGCTGCGGTACGATCTTCATGGTTGCGAGCAGCGGATGGGAGAAGGCGACCGGCGTCATGATTTCGCCGGGGGTCACGAAGACCCGCGCGCCCATCCTGGTCCAGTTCCACATCTTCACCGCGAACGACATCGGCATGCGGATGCAGCCGTGCGACGCCGGATAACCGGGAAGGACGCCTGCATGCATGGCGACGCCGGACCAGGTGATCCGCTGCATGTACGGCATCGGCGCGCCGCTATAGATATTTGAATGGTGAAGCTTGTGCTTCTGGATGACGCTGAACACGCCGGTCGGCGTGGGGTGGCCGGGCATGCCGGTGGACACCGGAGCTTCCGCGAAGACGCCGTTGTCGTCGAAGATTTTGACCCTCTGCTTGTCGATCGAGACCGCGATGATGAGCGGTCCCTGCGGCTTGGTGGCGGGTTCCTTTGCCGCGGTCTTGCCGCTCGAGCGGTGGAGCGTTCGTTGCCGGCGCGGCTGAACCGTCGGAGTGGGCCGGTAAAAGCCGGAGTCGGAATCCGGCCAATAGTACAGGGCAGCATCCGCGTGCGAAACCGCGCCGATGCTGCTGGCCGCCGTCAGGATCGCAATCTGCCAAAACCGTTCGGTCGAAATGGTCCTGGTGGAAACCCGACGCCAACTCACACGCATTATCCTGATTCCCAAGTCTCGATTATCGGTGGTTGTTGCAGACACGAAACGCGTTCACCAGCATAAGGCTCCGGCACACCGCGGTTTTCGCCCCAAGCGTAGCAAAAAAGCCTCACATTGCGTTAAACGATCTGCACCTTCGGACGGGGTCCTGCGAACCCCTGCATGCGCGGCGCCAGTGTCCCGTATCCGAAGTTCGCAAGAGAGGGCGTGGCAAAATGATGCGAACTTCGGATTCAGGACACCAGGGAGACATATTCATGCCATTTCGAACCGGAAGCGAATGTGACATTCGACGCATACTCTGGGTCTTGGCGTTGCTTGCGCTGGCGCTATCGTTCGCCTCACCTGCATTCGCATTCGCGGACGACGAGCCCGACCTGATTTTCCGCCGCTCGACCGTGTTCAAGCTGCTCAGCCCCAACGACAAGCTTGCAACCTATGGTGTCGACGACCCGGAAGTGGAAGGGGTCGCCTGCCATTTCACGGTTCCCGAGAAAGGCGGCTTCACGGGCTGGCTGGGGCTTGCTGAGCAGGTCTCGGATATTTCCCTGGCCTGCCGCCAGATCGGACCGATCCATTTCAGGGACAAGATGGAGCAGGGGGACGACATGTTCCGGCAGCGCCGCTCGCTGTTTTTCAAGAAGATGCAGATTGTCCGCGGTTGCGACGTCAAGCGCAACGTGCTGGTTTATATGGTCTATTCGGACAAGCTGATCGAAGGATCGCCGAAGAATTCAACCTCCTCGGTGCCGATCATGCCGTGGGGCACCGGCGATATGGTTCAGAAGTGTGGCGATTTCATTCATTGATTTGCGGCATTTAGGGCTTGGCCGACGCTCGGCACCCCACCAGACGCACGAATTTCTGCGGCGCCGACTGGTTGCTCAAGTCGTCGCGCTGTTGCGTCATGGCTCCACGGACCGCGGGCCCACGGGTCGGTTTCTCGGCAATTGTCGCAGCGGGTCTCGGGGGCGGAATTTTGCTGGCAACCACGATGTTGTCACGGTCCATGACTGCCATCCTTTGTTGAGTTTTTACAACGCGCATCTGCCCGGAAAAGTTGCAGCTAGTTCCGGTGAGTAGGTCTGGGGACGCTGTGGTTCAGCCTTCGGTCGCACTTATCCACCAGAGACGGGTTAATAATCGCCTGACGCCGATCCCTCGATTCGGACCAGGCCAATGAACCAAGCGGGCCGGGCCACTGGCCGACCGGCTTCCGTACGGACTTAACCAACTGAAATAACTTATGTTTTTGAAAATTATGTCGTCGGCGCCCGGGGCGACGAAACAATTCAGTGTGCGAAGAAACCATTTTCCTCTTTTGGCGCAGAACCCAGGAAACAGGGGATGGTTATCAAAGCTGCAACAAAACGGCGGACAGCGCCCGAAACCTGATGCCCGGAGACAGTCAAATGCGGTCCATGAGCTTCATCCTCGCCTTCGCCTTTTTGATGGTTGGTGCCTCGCTGGCTGGTTCCTCGGACAACGGTCTGCCCGGCATCGGCACCTTCTCCTATAGTGGCTCGCCGATCATTACCCCCGCCCCAATGGTTGTTGCCGCCAACTGAAGGCGCACCGGGAGTATCCAAAAAAAACTGGCAATAAGGGCCACGTAATGCTTCTCCGTATTTGCTCCGTAGCGATTGTCGCTTCCTGCGTTCTGGCCGGCTCGGCGCAGGCCCAGGTACGACCGCCGATCAAGCTGCCGGATCCCCGCGAGGATTTCGTGCGAACGTGTGCCCCGCACATGCTGGGGCGCTGGGCCCATCCCGAAGAAGTTTGCGGCTGCCTGCATGACCACGCCGTCGCCGCCGTCGAAGACAACGATCTTCGCGAGGCGCTGCTGCGCGGCATCAGCGAGACCGGCGTTCCGACCATCGAGACCCAGTGGGTGCCGGCGTCGAAACAATCCAAGATCGGCGCGACGTTTACGAAGATCGCAAAACCGGCGCTGCAATGCATGTTCGAGCCCGCGCATTAGGCTCGGCCGCACATCCGCTATGTTGTTGGCTGCTTGCGCTTCACCTCGGCGATGACGAGCCTATTTCTTCTTGCGCGGAATGCACTTGCGCGCGCGCTCGATCCCGTTGGGCCCCATCCTGGCGCCGGACACCTCCTTGATCTGACCTTGCGGACAGGTTCCATCATCGACCTGAACGCGCTGACCGAGCCGCAGATCGACGATGTCCTGCTCGCGCGGCACCTGATCGATCATCGCATGCGCAGGCGATCCAGAAAGCATCAGATCGATCACCAGGATAAAGCAGCACCCGAATTTTCCGATCATCCCCATGCCTCCACGCAGCGCGAAACTTTCGCGAGAGCCTATGGATGATGCCCCAATTCTGAAAGCGATCCGGTCTCGGCAAGCGCCGGCAAGATGTGCTTTGATCTGATGGCACGGAACACCCAGGGGAAACCGCAGCAGCGAACCAAGGCGTCATTGCCTAGTTTGCTCAGCCAATCGATGCTGTTTAAGAAATTGCTTGAGGACGGACAGGAGGGCTCATGACGCTGCTTGAAAAAGTCCATTCGATGAAAATGCCCTTTGCGGAGTTGAAGGGCGTCAAATTCACCGAAGCCGAAAAGGACCGCGTGGTGGCAAGGATGCTGGTGCGGCCGGATCTTTGCACGATCAATCATATGATTCATGGCGGGGCGATCATGGCGCTGGCGGATTCTGTCGGCGCCGCCGCGACCGTGATCAATTTGCCGGAAGATGCTAAGGGCACCACGACGCTTGAGAGCAAGACCAATTTTATTGGCGGCGCCAAGGAAGGAATGACCGTGATTGCGACCGCAACGCCGGTGCATCGCGGACGGCGTACCCAGGTTTGGCAAACACGGCTGGAGACCGAAGACGGCAAGCTGGTCGCGATCGTGACCCAGACGCAAATGGTGCTGTAACCGGATCCCGTCGGTGTGACTAACCATTGACCATGTTGTGATCGCCTGCCGAAATGCCGTTCTGCGGTCTTGAATTTCCGTGTTGCGATGCACAATATCGGTAATCTAGGGATTCGACGCCTCCTCGAGGGTTAATCTGAGAGGAGTTTGGACATATGCAACAGGGAGATCTTGTGGGCCGGACGCGTGCCAGGAGCCACGTCCGGACGCTTAGCCAGCACGAAGAATTACCGCTGCTGCGCGATCATCTGTTGCGGCTTGACCGTGCGAGCCGCCGCGATCGCTTCCATGGCTACATGGATGACAGTTTTGTCGAGCGCTATGCCGAAAAGTGTGCCAACGACGGCACCATCATCATCGCCTATTTCGAGGATGGTATGGTGCGCGGCGCGGCCGAACTGCATCCGCCGGAGCAATCGCCCGATATGCTACCAGAGATCGCGTTCAGCGTGGAAAAGTCAGTGCGTCGGCGCGGCGTCGGCAGCTTCCTGTTCAGGCAGCTGATCGCAGAAGCGCGCGCAAAGGGCTATCGCTCCTTGCGGATCACGACCGGCGCGCACAATCAGGCGATGCGGGCGCTCGCCAAAAAGTTCGGCGCAAATCTGACGTTCCGCCAGGGTGAATCCACCGGCACCATCGATCTCATTGAGCAACATCAGTCGAAACCCGCACCCGCTGGCTCCGAAGCTACGTTCGCCGCCGCACGCACGATCGCGAATCTCAATCGCACCTATTGGCGGATGCTGCTGCGGATGTATGGCTGGGGCCGGGCGGCCTGAGAAGGATGCTGCCCTGAGCCGTTCGGTAATCTCGGATCAATCGAATGGCTCAGGCGGTCGGAGGATCAGGTCCCGGTCCGCTTGTCATTACCGAACTTCCGCACCATGCGACGCTCGACCACGATGGAGCGTTGCGCGCCCTGTTCGCCGGCGATCACGCGTGTCGAGGCGACGCGGGCGGAGGCGCGGCCAAGCTTCTTCACTTCGGCTTGCACGGTTTCGAGCGGCAGCCCCATCAGCGACGCCGCGATTTCCGCCTGTTCGTTCTGGTCGTCGGTGATGCCGACCGCTGCGAAAATCGCTTCGTCCAGCGTCGGCGGGTCGCGTCTGACGCGCCGCGTGCCATATTTGGTATTCCAGTCTTCACTCATGGCGGCCTCTCGTTCGATCCGGGATACCTAGATGCCCTTATGTTGCATTGCAATATGAATTTGGTGTGGCAATCCACCTATGCACTGATGGTTTCTCACGCTGGCCGTTATGACGATCATTTCCTGCCCCCTTTTTTGGATTTCATTTGTGATGGCCGTATCAGCCGATTTCCGGCACTGGTTGCGGCCAGCGCTTCAGCGCGGCGCGTCCAGAGTCGGTAAGTACGTAGATCCCGCGCTCGGCCCGATCGAACCAGCCATAGACGTTGTGCAGCAGGATTTTCGGCGCGTCGGGAAATTTTGGCGTGAGGTCGCGCACACGCCGCGGCCCCTGCGACAGTGCGGAGGCACAGGCCAGCGCCTGCTGACGGTAGGCCGTCATGATCGGCGCGCGCGAGCTGCCGCCCATCGCCGGGTCGCCTTGGCGCCGCTGATGTTCGGCGACGAGGCGTGAGCGTTTCTTGGGATCGCGGCGGGGCGCCGTCGTCGGTGGTTTGACGATCACTTCGACGGCGCCGCTGTTCGTCACCGCAAGCATGCCAAATCCGAGCCGGCGGCAGAGATTGCGATAGCGTGCGTCGCTCTCGCGGCCCTTGCCGCGCGCGGACATTTTAGCAGCAATCCAGACTTCGTCGCCGGCGCAGGCGCGATCGACCGCCTGCAGGATGAGCTCGAGATTGAACGCAAGCTTTAGTTCGCCGATCACGACGATTGGGGGGTCATCGCCGCTTAGCGCGACCAGATCGCAGCCGCCGATCTCGCCCTTGACCGTGAAGCCCAGGTTTTCCAGGAATCGTTTGACGGGCAGATAGAGCGCGGTTTCCAAGCCAAAACTCCGGCGCCGCGGATGCGGCCCGCGAACTCAATGTGCTCAAGTCTAGCGGAAAATCCGCAAAGCGTCGGGCAGGTTGCCGAGCCTCGCAACTGACGTTTACCTATTGGGGAACCGTGTAAGCATCGATCTGCCGCTTCAGCCGTTCGATCGAGCGGGCCGGATCGGCTCTTTCGACGCGGTTTTCGCCCTTCGCGATGCGCGACAACAGCAAAACGCCAATGGCTGGCGAGTGATGAATGGCATCCGCGAAATTGTCCAGGTTGTGGCTGATGTCGCTATCGTCGCGGAAGTCGAACACGGTGACGTTCGGCAGTTGGGTAAGCCGCTGCAACGCGTAAGCGTTGAAGCGATAAAATGTCGGGAGCATGTCGGGTGCACCGAAATCCTGCATCGCCGCATACTGCACGATTGAGAAGGGCGGGAAATAGATCGTGAAGCTCGTATCGGGATGGCTTTGAATGAATTGGAAGGCGTCCCGTTCGAAATTCCTGACCAGCGCGTCATAGGAATAACCCGCGCTGAACCGCTGGCCGTTTTCTGGAACCGAGTAGTATTTGTAAGCCGCAAGTGATCGCTTGGCGTCATAGCTTGAGGCGACAAGAGCGGGGTCGAATGTGTTCAGTTCGTTGGGATCGTCGTTATCGTATTTGATGTAGCCGGCGCGCAGCAGGGCGTAACTGAGCCTCCGCCGTGGCTTCCATGATCGCAGGATCGACCAGGCGGCCTCGCGCCCGGTTTCGAGGTTGAATAGATAGCCGGCCATTCCCTTCAGGTTCTTTCGATAGAGATCGGCCGGAAAGTAGGGCAGCGCATCGATCTCCGGGGAATCGACAAACGTCGAGTCGTTCATTTCCCAGAGCACCCGTCGCGGATGCCGGGTAACGGCTATCCCGAGCACGAAATTTTGCTCACGCGATGCCGCACCCGACATCACAAGCTTCACGGTATGCGTGCCAAGGTGCTCGTCGACTTCCGAACTGCGCACGTGCAACGCGATCGAGTCTCCCATGAATACCGTATCGAATGTCTGGCTGCGAATGAGGCCGGCATTATGCATTCGCTCTTCGGACGGATATACCGGTCGATAAAATCGCGCTGGATGAAATATTTGCAGGGGATCGACAACAAAATTGAAGCCGGCGACAGCGCCAATCACGCACAGCGCGACAACAAGAAACTTCGCTGCGGTCATTCGTCAGAACCTGAAATAAATGAATTCGCTGTGCTTCTGGATACCGAGAATGCCGAACGCCAGCAGGCATACGGCGGCATAGAACAATCCGGACGATGTGACATTATCGGCAAACGAGATACCGACCTTGCGGCTGGCATGGTCATATCCGAGAAGCTGTTGCGTGTTGGGCGCGAAAAACGCAACAAGCCCGAATATGATCACATAGGCGGCCGCCAGGCGCTCGCGGTCGTGGCAGGCTTCTCAAATCGTGCCATGTCGGAGGGTGTGCCGGACGCCATCGCGCGAGGACAACTCCGGCTCGATCAAACCCGCCCGCTTACCGGCAGCAGCGCGCCGGTCACCGCGCTCGCCGCGTCGCTGGCGAGAAACAGGATGACGTTGGCAAGTTCCTTGGGCGTGACCCATTTCGAAAAATCCGCTTTCGGCATGCCGGCGCGGTTTGCCGCGGTATCGATGGTCGACGGCAGCACCGCATTGACGGTGACCTTGCCCTTCAATTCCGCCGCAAGGGCCTCGGTAAGGCGGTGGACGCCGGCTTTCGAGGCGGCATAGGGGCCCATGCCGGAACCCGCCTGCAACGCGCCCATGGCGCCGATATTGATGATGCGGCCGGCGCCGGAGGCCACCAAATGCGGGATCGCCGAGCGCGAGGCATTCAGCGCGGTCAGCACGTTGAGCGCAAACATCCGCTGCCAGATTTGCGCATCGCCGTCCGTGACCGCCTCGAACCCAAATCCGCCGGCGATGTTGATCAGCGCGTCGCACCTGCCGAGATGTGCCGCTGCCGCGTCGATCGCCTTTTTGGCCTGCCCCGCATCGGACAGATCGACGCTGCCGATCTCGATCCGGTTCGGTGTTGCCCGCGCCTGCGATGGGGCGTGATCGACACCCGCGACCCGGGCGCCGCGCGCCAGCGCCTGTTCCACGACAACCTTGCCAAGCGCGCCTAGGGCGCCGGTCACGACAACGACTTTTCCATCCATGATCGGGTCTCCGGCGCCGAGGACGCTCACACTACTGAAGCGAAATTCATTTGCAATGCTCCGAAAATCCGCATCCCAAGGCGACAGCGAAAGACCAAGGTGGCGGCGATCGGCTCGTCCTCGACAGCGGGGAGCTGTAGCAGAATGGTGAAGTCAAGATCGTGACTTTTCCGCACCGGCTTGAGCTTGTATTGCGGAAGCTTTGCTGCGGCCGGATGATCGATGTCCTCAACGGGGGATCCGGTGGCCGGGAAGCGGCGGAAGCGCGGTTGCGCTTTGAGTTTGACGTCACCGTCGAAGCGCCTGGGATGCGAACGTTGGAATCCAACCACCACGTATTAATACGGCTTTCACGATAGTCGATAAAATCTGCCGGATTTTTGTAAGTCGACGGCAAAATCATCCCGCTATACGTCAAGGCGTTCACTCCAGGGGTTGGAAAAGACCATGATGAGACATCTGTCGGACCACGGTTTACCGCTTGTTCAGCTCAAGGAGCAGCGGCGGGATTTGATTGTCGCGCTGCAAAATCGCAACGGCCCGGTCAGCGGCTGGGAATTGATGCAGATTGCCGCGGTTCAGCAGGCGATCTCGGCGTTCGAGGACGTCATCGCCGACCTCGACGCGGAAATGGAAGCCGCGGCGTAACGAATTCGTTCAGGATTCGAGGTAACGCGCCTTTAGCTGCGCGCGAGCCGGCGCGCCGAGATTTAGCCCGTCGCTGAAGTAGGTTTCGAGATCGCCATATTCTTCGGCAATCGCCTCGAAGGCGGCGGCGAGGAACGACGCCTCGACCGATCCCAGCACCTGTCTGACTTCATCGGGAAGGTCGCTGCTGGAATTGGGGTCGCGCCGGTAGAAGCGGTTGGTAAGCAGATAATCGTCGGCGATCACGTCGTCGGGCACGCCGAGGGCATGCAGGATGAGCGCGCAGGCAAATCCGGTGCGATCCTTGCCGGCGCTGCAATGTATCACCAGCGGCGCGCGATCCTCCAGGAGATGGGCAAACAGGGCGCGGAAGCTCGGCGTGTTGTAGCGCACATAGTTGCGATAGGAATCGCGCATCACATCGACCGCATCGGCCGGCGACAGCGCACTGCCGGCCGCGGCGCGGGCGCGCAACGACGCAACCACGGTCGGCTCGATCGGCAGCGAATGGACCGCGATTTCCCGGATGCCGCAGAGCGCGATGCCCCGCTCTTCGGTGCCGCGAAAGTCGAACGCGCTTCTCATCTTGAGGCCGCGCAAGATCTCGATGTCGGCTTCCGTGACATGGCCGAGATGATTGGAGCGGAAGATTTGCCGCCAGCGCACCGTGCGTCCATCGCGGGCGGCATAGCCGCCGAGATCGCGGAAATTGCTGGCGCCCTCGAGATTGAGGTGGCGGGCAGGGGAATTTGACATCGGATGAGCTTAAGCCATGCTCTGCGCCGTTGAAATGACCGCGCTGCGTTCGGGTGGAAGCTTTTGGGGGGCAAACATGAATTGGCGCAAGACGATTATTTTGGCCGCGGCCATGTCGGCCTCGGGAATTCTGGCCGCCGCCCCGCGGGCTACGGCGCAGAGCTTTCAGACCTACCGTTGCGCCGACGGTACGCAGTTCATCGTCGCTTTTTACCCCTATGATACACGCGCCTATATGCAGATCGACGGCAGACCCGTGACGCTTGCAAGGCGGCGCCTTGTGCTGTCAGGCTGGCGCTACTCGGGAGGCGGCGTGACGCTGAAGATCACCAAGGCCGGCACCACGGTCAGGCGCGCGAGGCGGCCGGCCACGGTCTGCGAGCCCGCCTAAAGCAAAAGGGCCGAAACGATTTCGTTCCTACCCGTTTTCAGTACTTGATATCCGCCAGGCCGCCGTGCACCGATGTCCGACTTGCACCTGGCATCAGCTTTCCCGGGTCGGCTTGGTCGTCGGCCCGGACTTGGCTTCCTGAATGGCCGCCTCGTGGTACCAGCTGTCGCTGCAGGCAGCCTCGTTGAGGCGATAGTTGCCAAGCGCGCCCGCGGATTTCACTTCGTCGTAGCGACGTCCGCCGAGGGCCGCGCGACCCCCGGCCGGGAATTGGTAGATCTTGGCGGAGCCCTGATTCAAACTCGTACTCATCTCTCATTCTCCTTGCGTCGGGCGCTTGATCCCATGGTGCGCCCAACTCGTTCTCTTGTGGTTACTAAGTCCGATATCGTTCGTGCCCGCGCTGATGCAACATGATCAAAAGAAAATCATCGGATGTATAATTTGTAGGCATTTCCGGCTCTGCACCCTGCGAGGCAATAGGCAGATGATTAACGCGTGGGCCGGCGTGAAGGTTGCGAAACCAAACCGGCATTCTCCGCGGAAGTTGCCGATCATTGCCGCGTCTTTAATCGGGAGAATGAACTGCCGCAGAAAGGGGCGTAATTGCTGCCCAAAGCGCGCATCCGGTCGCCCGCTGAAGGCGCGGACCGCGCTTCTATGCCACACCCTCGCAGACGGTCGACACCGCGGCTGCCGGAGACCTTCGCGTGTGTGGATAAGTCCCGCAGTGCAGCGATCTGGCATTTTAATTGCTTGGAAATTAACGGCCGATGGTGGCCGGGTACACCTGTGCGGATCAATAGGACTTGGCGCCCGTTGTTCGCATGACCAACACAGAGAGAGCTCAATGACGAAGTACAGGCTCGAGTATATTTGGCTCGACGGATACACGCCGACACCGAACTTGCGCGGCAAAACACAGCTCAAGGATTTCAATTCATTTCCGACGCTGGAACAGCTTCCGCTGTGGGGTTTTGACGGAAGCTCGACCATGCAGGCCGAAGGCCACAATTCCGATTGCGTGCTGAAGCCGGTCGCGCTTTATCCCGACGCCGCGCGCACCAATGGCGTGCTGGTGATGTGCGAAGTCATGATGCCGGATGGCAAGACACCGCACGCCTCCAACAAGCGCGCCACCATCCTCGACGACGAGGGCGCCTGGTTTGGCTTCGAACAGGAATATTTCTTCTACAAGGACGGCCGTCCGCTCGGCTTCCCGACATCGGGCTATCCGGCGCCGCAGGGTCCGTATTACACCGGCGTCGGCTACAAGAATGTTGGCGACGTCGCCCGCAAGATGGTGGAAGAGCATCTTGATCTCTGCCTCGCCGCCGGCATCAACCACGAAGGCATCAACGCCGAAGTCGCCAAGGGTCAGTGGGAATTCCAGATTTTTGGCAAAGGCTCCAAGACCGCCGCCGACCAGATGTGGATGGCACGCTATCTGATGCTGCGTCTCACCGAAAAGTACGGTGTCGACATCGAATTCCACTGCAAGCCGCTCGGCGATACCGACTGGAACGGCTCCGGCATGCACGCCAACTTCTCCACCAAGTACATGCGTGAGGTCGGCGGCCAGGAGTATTTCGACAAGCTGATGGAAGCGTTCAAGGCGAACCGCGCCGATCACATCGCCGTCTACGGACCGGACAATCACATGCGCCTGACCGGCAAGCATGAGACCGCCTCGATCGATACCTTCACCTTCGGTCTCGCCGACCGCGGCGCCTCGATCCGCGTGCCGCACTCCTTCGTCAACAACGGCTACAAGGGCTATCTGGAAGATCGCCGTCCGAACTCGCAGGGCGACCCCTACCAGATCGCCTCGCAGATCCTGAAGACGATCGCCTCGGTGCCGACCAGCGCGAAGGCGGCCGCTTAATCCAGGAGGGGCCGGGAGCTCCTGGCTACAATCTGATCCGTCAAAGCCTCACCGCTTTGGCGGATCATTGCTTTTTCGTGACATGCTTCAAATCCATTTCCCTGCATTATGAACCACGCTAGATATGGATAGCGAGTTCATTGGAATGCCGGGGACGCGCATGTTTGGTGCTAAAACTGATGCGCCGGGCCCAAAGCCGCCGATGGCCGACACGGTTCGCCTGCTCTCGACCTTGGCCTTGAAGGGAGCGGTGCATCGCCTTGCCGGCCAATACGAGGTGTCGGCCGCAACGCGGATCGATGCCGACTTTGCGCCGACCCTTGCGCTGCTCGATCGCCTGCGCGGCGGCGAGAATGCCGACGTCGTCATCCTCACGCGCGAGGGCCTTGATGCGCTCTCCAAAGAGGGGCGCGTAGTGCCGGCCAGTTGCGTGGATCTCGCACGCTCGTTTGTCGGCATCGCGGTCCGCGAAGGCCTTCCTCACCCCGATATCGTATCCGAAGCCGGGCTGCGCGCGACGTTGCTCGGCGCCCGTTCGGTCGCCTATTCGCGGCTCGGGGCGAGCGGCATTTTCTTTGCGCAACTGATTGAGCGGATGGGCATCGCCGCCGAGATCAGCGCGAAAGCCACTATTACCCCGCTCGGCTTTACCGCCGAACGCCTCGTCACGGGCGAGGCTGATCTCGCCGTGCAGCAGATCAGCGAGCTGAAACAGGTTGCCGGCATCGAAGTCGTCGGCGCGATACCGCTCGAGCTGCAAACGCCGGCGGTGTTTTCCGCCGGACGAATGGTGGCATCGCGCAAGGCCGATCAGTCCGATCGACTGTTGAAGTATCTCGTGTCGCCCGAGGTCGCGCCGGTGCTGCGCGACGCCGGGTTAGAGCCTTGAATTTGCCGGAGCCTCGAAGCAACCTCTGCGCATCATGATGAGACGACTTTACGGATTGACATTCGTCGCGATGATCGTCGCGCTGGCTCCGGCGTCTGCGCACGCGCAATCCGCCGATCTCGTGCTGTGCGATAGGCTCGCGGCCGATGCGGCCGACCCCGACAAGCCGGCCGACATCAAGGGTGTGGCCGATGTGGCGCCGGCCGATATCGAAACCGCGATCAAGTTCTGCAAGAATGCGGCCGGCGCCTCGCGCCGCGCGATGTATGAGCTCGGTCGCGCCTATGCCGCCAACCGGCAGATGCCCGAAGCGATCGCCGCCTGGCGCAGGGCGGCCGACAAAGGCTCCACATCGGCGATGGTCGAGCTTGGCGTGCTCTATGGCACGGGCGCCGGCGTCACCAGGGATGAAGCCCAGGCCCGCAAACTGTTCGAGCATGCGGCGCAAGCCGGCAATCCGCGCGGCGTCAGCAATCTTGCCGCGCTTGGCGGCGGCGGTGGTGGCGCGCCGGCCGATCCGGCAAGATCAAGGGAGCTGCTCGCGAAAGCCGCCGAGACCAATGCCGAAGCGCAATATCAACTTGGCCTGATGCTGGCGGAGGGTACCGGCGGCGAAAAGGATGATGGGCGGGCGCGGGCGCTGTTTGAAAAGGCCGCCGCGCAAAACCACCCGGGCGCGCTGGAGCGGATGGGCGCGTTCTCGCAAGAGGGCCGTGGCGGACCGAAGGACTCGGCCGCCGCGAAAGCCTACTACGAAAGAGCGGCGGCGCTTGGCGACGAGGACGCCAAGAAGGCACTGGAGCGCTTGCGGTGTCCCTATGCCATCAAGGACAAGCGCGGGAATTTGGTAACGAACCTTTGTTTCTAGATGTCGCAGCCAGACCGCGGCTATTCCAGTCATAGGCGACTTGCGACCGGTTCGAAGGTTGCCCGATCACGTCCAGGGAACCCGCGCTCGCCATCCCCGTTGCAAGCGGGAGGTTTCCAGCCAGCGAGGCTTCCTTCCATGATCCGAAAATTGCGATCGGGCGAATACCGCCTCTATTCCCGGAAAGTGAATCCGAAGACCGGCAAGCGCCGCAATCTCGGTACCTTCAAGTCGCGTGCCGCCGCCGAAAAGCACGAGCGGGATGTGCAGTATTTCAAGCGGCATTGACGCGCGTCAGAATCGGACGAGCCGGGCGTCGAGCTCGGCAACCCGGCTCTTGCCGGACCTGGTGGCGACCGTCACGCCTTCGTCTCTGAGGTGCCTTGCCTGCGCGGCGCCGCCGCCGGGATAGGCCGAGATCATCTCGCCGCTTGCCGTCACGACACGCCAGAACGGCGCGCTGGTCTTGGGGTCGTCGGCGATTGCCATCAGCGCGCGCTTGGTGAGGAACGGGCAGGTGACCTGCGCCTTGTGCCGTTTCGCCAGCACCTCCCGCAACAGCGTCGTCGTCAGGACCCGACTGCGCGGGACCTTCCTGACCAGGGCCTCGACGCTGCCCCGGCTCGGTTTCAGCAGCTTGCCGGAGCAGCCAAAGCGGCGCTCGTGCGCCCTTGGAATGTCCACCAGCACGTCGCTTGCGAGTTTCGTCGACGTTTCGTCTTGCCATACCTGACCCCGCAGATTGATCGCACACACCGCGCCTTCCGGTCTGATGCGAATGGTTGGCGGAATGTTTCCGCTGCCCGCGATTGCCGGCGGTTGAGGCTTCCACCGGAGCGCCACATAGCATAAGAGCGGCCGCGACCACTGCAATGCCTGGGTAACAATGATCCGTCTCGATAACGTCAGCAAGCAACATGGCCACCAGATTCTCTTCATCGAAGCCTCCACGGCGCTGCAAAGGGGGGAGAAAGCCGGCCTGGTCGGCCCGAACGGCGCCGGCAAAACCACGCTGTTCCGGATGATCACCGGCGAGGACCAGCCCGACGAGGGCCAGGTCGCCGTCGATCGCGGCGTCAGCATCGGCTATTTCAGCCAGGACGTCGGCGAGATGTCGGGCCGCAACGCGGTCGCCGAGGTGATGGACGGCGCCGGCGCCGTGAGCGTGGTGGCGACCGAGCTGAAGGAGCTCGAGGCCGCCATGGCCGATCCCGAGCGCGCCGATGACATGGATGACGTCATCGCCCGCTACGGCGAGGTACAGGCGCGTTTCGAGGAGCTCGACGGCTACGCCCTGGAGACGCGGGCCCGCGAGGTGCTCGCTGGCTTGAGCTTCAGTCAGGAAATGATGGAGGGAGACGTCGGCGCGCTCTCCGGCGGCTGGAAGATGCGCGTTGCGCTGGCGCGCATTCTGCTGATGCGTCCCGACGCCATGCTGCTGGACGAGCCGAGCAACCACCTCGACCTCGAAAGCCTGATCTGGCTCGAGCAATTCCTCAGAGGTTACGAAGGCGCGCTGTTGATGACCTCGCACGATCGCGAGTTCATGAACCGTATCATCAACAAGGTGGTGGAGATCGACGGCGGTCAGCTCACGACCTATTCCGGCAACTACGAATTCTACGAACAGCAGCGTGCGCTGAACGAGAAGCAGCAACAGGCCCAGTTCGAGCGGCAACAAGCGATGCTGGCCAAGGAGATCAAATTCATCGATCGTTTCAAGGCGCGCGCCTCGCACGCAGCGCAAGTGCAGAGCCGGGTCAAGAAGCTGGAGAAGATCGAGCGCGTCGAGCCGCCGAAGCGGCGCCAGACCGTGGCCTTCGAATTTTTGCCGGCGCCGCGTTCCGGCGAGGATGTGGTGAGCCTGAAGCGCGTTCACAAAGGCTATGGCGCAAGACGCATCTATGACGGGTTGGACTTCCAGGTGCGCCGCCGGGAGCGCTGGTGCGTGATGGGCGTCAACGGCGCGGGCAAGTCGACGCTTCTGAAGCTGGTGGCGGGTTCGACCGAACCGGACGACGGCACGGTCGCGATCGGCGGCAGCGTGAAGATGGGCTACTTCGCCCAGCACGCCATGGATCTGTTGGACGGCGAGCGCACCGTGTTCCAGTCGCTGCAGGATGCATTTCCGCAAGCCGGCCAAGGTTCGCTGCGGGCGCTCGCCGGCTGCTTCGGCTTTTCCGGCGACGATATCGAGAAGAAATGCCGGGTGCTGTCGGGCGGCGAGAAGGCGCGGCTGGTGATGGCGAAGATGCTGTACGACCCGCCGAATTTTCTGGTGCTCGACGAGCCTACCAACCATCTCGACATCGCGACCAAAGAGATGCTGATCACGGCGCTGTCGGAATATGAAGGCACCATGCTGTTCGTCTCGCACGACCGGCATTTCCTGGCGGCGCTGTCTAACCGGGTGCTGGAGCTGACACCCGAAGGCATCCATCGATATGGCGGCGGCTACACCGAATATGTCGCGCGCACCGGGCAGGAGGCGCCGGGTTTGCGGAGCTGACGACCACAAGGATATGTTTTTCTCGAACGGTCCCTCTGGAAACGTGTCGGTCATGCTGTAAGCTTGCTCGCGGATGGGCTGGCGTCTCCTGGCGATCGCTGGCCCACAAAAAGAAAAGCCAGCTTGGAGGATCCGCCCATGTCAGCTCCCGTGAGCCGCATCACGCTCAATCGCCGCACGCTGCTGCGTGCCGGCGCCGGCATGGCCGGCATTCTCGCTACCGGACGTGCCCCGGCCTTCGCGCAGACCCAGCCGAAGAAGCTGGTATTCGCGCACATCAACGCCGTGCCGGAATCGGCGGCGGTGGCCTTCGACTGGATGGCCAAGGAAGCCACCACACAATCGAAAGGCGCGCTCGACGTGCAGTTCTTCGGCAAGACCCTTATCCCGCAAGAGCTCGAGATCATGAATGCGGTCAAGTCGGGAAGCGTCGCGATGGGCAGTCCGGCGGGTGCGGCCGCCACCGTGTTTCCGGAAATGGGCGCGCTGCTCGTGCCTTATCTGGTGAAGGATTATGCTTCGGCCTACGGCATGCTGAACGGGTCCATCGGCGACAAGCTCTCAAAGCAGATCGAGGACAACTACAAGCTCAAGGTGGTCTGCTATTTCGATTACGGTTTTCGGCATTTCTGGACCTCTAAAAAGCCGATCGTCGAACCGAAAGACCTGCGGGGCATGAAGATCCGCGTGCAGCAGGCCAGGATTTTCGGTGACACCATCAATGGGCTCGGCGGCAACGCCGTGCCAATGGCGTTTGGCGAAGTCATTACCGCCGCCAAGCAGGGTGTGATCGACGGCGGCGACCTTCCGATCGTCAACATGAAGGCACTGAAAATCTATGACGTCTCGAAATATGCTTCGATGACCTATCACAATTACGGCCCGACCAATGCGGTGATGAATCTCGAGATATGGAACTCGCTGTCATCCGATCAGCAGAAGCTGATGATGGATCTTGCCCGCGCCGCGCAACAGAAGATCCGCGAGGCGACCGAGTCGGTCGACAATTTCGCCAAGGCCAAATCGGAACTTGAGCCGTTCGGCATGACCGTGGTCGAAGCCAAGATCGACGAATTCCGCAAAGTGGCGCAGCAGAAAATCTGGCCGGCCTACAAGAGCCAGTTTGGCACGCTGTGGGATGAGATCGAGGGATTCAAGGCCTGAGAAGCAGGCATCCTCTTGCACATGCCGCGTGTCCTCGCAGCCGTCCCGAAAATCGCAGTCACGGCGCTGATCATCCTGGCCATCGCCAACCTTCTGGTCGGCGTGATCCTGCGTTATTTCGTGGGCGCCATCACCGACTGGCTCGACGTCGACCCGGTGCCGTTTACCTGGGTCGAGGAGGTGGGGGAGATGTCGCTGGCGTGGCTGACGCTGATTGGTGCGGCGATCGGTATCCAGTCGCGCTCGCATTTCACACTTACAGTGTTCGTGCATCGGCTGTCGCAGCCAGCGCAGCTCTGGATCCACCGGTTCAACCACGCGCTGATCGCAGCCATGGGCCTGCTGGTGGCGTGGTACGGCCTGAAACTGTGCCTGCTCAACCGGACGCTGACGACGCCGGGCCTGCAGATCAATCTTGCCTGGCTTTACGCCTCCGCGGTAGTCGGCGGCATCCTGATCGCCATCTACGGCGTCGCCGTGACGATAAACCCGCGGCCGCCGCCCGCGCCGCAGCGCTGATCGGGACCTGTCATGCTGCTCGCAACCGTCGCCATCGTCTTCGTCGTGTTGATCCTGTTGTCGATGCCGATCGTGTTCGCGCTCGGGATCGCTGGCATCGCCGGTCTGTGGATCGGCGGCTATCCGATGCAGCAGCTATCCTCCGCGCTGGTGTCGGGCTCGCAAAGCTGGGTGCTGCTCGCCATCCCCGCCTTCGTGTTCGCCGGCAATCTGATGGAACGCTGCGGCATGAGCCACGCGCTCGTGGAGCTCGCGCGCGCATTGATCGGCTGGGTCAAGGGTGGGCTCGGCATGTCGGTGATCGTGGTCGCGTATTTCTTCTCCGATATCTGCGGATCGAAAATGGCGGAGGTCTCCGCGCTCGGCTCGGCGCTGATGCCGCCGCTCACCAGCGCCGGTTACGACCGCCGGGATTCGGCATCGCTGATCGCTGCCGGTACCGCGATGGGCATGCTGGTGCCGCCCGCGATCT
The DNA here is from genome assembly GCA_963769365.1 of uncultured Alphaproteobacteria bacterium. Lineage (GTDB taxonomy): Bacteria > Pseudomonadota > Alphaproteobacteria > Rhizobiales > Xanthobacteraceae > Bradyrhizobium. The sequence goes on from CAVYLU010000008.1 coordinate 164,089, forward strand.
TCATGATCGTGATGGCGCAGGTCACCAACACTTCGGCGGTCGCGCTGTTCGTCGCCGGCTTCGTGCCGGCGCTCGTCATCATGGTCTGCCTGATGGGCGTGGTCTACATCCGCGCGCGGCAGAACGACTGGCCGGTCGATACCCGCCCAAGCCTCAAACGCCTCGGGCATGCGTTGCTGCACGCGGCGGTGCCGATGGTGGTGCCGTTCGTCATTCTCGCGGGCTTCATCCTCGGCATCATCACCGCGACCGAGGCCGGCGCGGTGGTCGCGGGCTACGCCTTCCTCGCCGCCAAACTTTACTACCGCAACATCTCGTGGCGGCAGATGGGCCAGATCGCCTATGACAGCGCGATCCTGACCGCAGCGGTAGTGTTCCTGCTCGCGGTCGCCTCGGTCTATCAATATCTCATGGGTGTCAGCGGGGTACCGCAACTGCTCGGCCAGATGCTGACGCCGCTGAAAAATCATCCATGGTTGTTCTTGACTGGAACCGCCTTCATGAGCTGCCTGTTCGGTATGGCGCTGGAGGGCTTGCCCGCCGCCGTCGTGCTGATTCCGGTGGTGTTTCCGATCTCGGAGGCGATGGGCATCGATCCCATCCATTTCAACATCGTGCAAACCGCCGCCGTCGGCATCGGCCTGTTCCTGCCGCCGATGGGGGTCGGGCTATTGATGGCGCTGCGCTTCGCAGACCTCACGGTCGCCCAGCATTTTCGCACCTATGTGCCGTACATGCTGGCGTTGTTTGCGGGGCTGCTGCTGATCATCTGCATCCCCGCGATCAGCCTGACCTTGCCGCGGCTGGCCGGGCTGATCCGGTGAGGGATGGACGGCGGCGGTGCGGGCCGGAGCCGAAACCTTGCCGGGCTGCGCGGGACCTATCTCCCCGGTCATGATAATGTGCGCACGCCATGAGCAACCGCATTCTCGTATTCTACGGCTCCTATCGGTCCGATCGCTTGGGAATCCGTCTTGCGCATTTCGTCGTCGAAAGATTTCGCGGCCGCGGCGTGGACGTCGAACTGATCGACGCCAAGGCGGTTGGCCTGACGATGCTGGATCGGATGTACAAGGAATATCCGAAAGGCGGGGCGCCGCCACCGCTGGAAAAACTCGCAAGCCAAATCCGCGAAGCCGATGGCTTCGTGTTCATCACCGGCGAATATAATTGGGGCGTCCAGCCGGGCCTGAAGAATCTCACCGATCATTTCCTTGAGGAGTGGTTCTGGCGACCCGCCGCCATCGCCAGCTATTCGGCGGGCCGTTTCGCCGGCGCGCGCGCCGCCACCGCCTGGCACGGCACGCTCTCGGAGATGGGCATGGTGGTGGTCTCATCCACGATGGCGGCGGGGCCGATCGCGCAGACCTTGTCCGTGGAGGGCAAGCCGATCGGCGAGGGTGGCAAAGCGCTGGAACAGGCGTTTCCGCGCTTCGCCGATGATCTCTTGTGGTGGATGGAAGCGGCGAAGATGCAGCGGGCGAGAAAAGCCCCGCCGTATTGAGCTTTTCAAATTTCAAACAGCAACCGTTACTCGAGACCCTGGACCGGCGGCGCGGTGGACGCAGTTTTCGGCGGCGGCGGCGACGGCGCCTGTGCAGGCGGCGGCGGAGCGGCCTGGCGGTTCGGCACAGGCTCACTTTGAACAGGAGAAACGCCCGCCTCCTGCCTGGCGGATCCTCGTGCCTGACGGGCGGTGCTTGATCGCCTGAAGCCCCACGAATGAGCAATCGACGGTCCGGCGGTGTATCCCACGACCGCGCCCGCCAACGCGCCGACCGGTCCAAAAACCACCGCGCCGGATAGCGCCCCGAGCGCGGCGTCGCCTCCACGGCGCCCGTCCGCCGCCGCCACCGAAGAAATCAGCGACAGGGCCAAAGCGGCGAACGCGATCATCTTGTTCATACGAGTTCCCCTCGTCTCAAGGGGGCGCAGTACCGGAAAAATGCGGCGGGAAGAGTACAATTCTGGGTAAATCGCGAGGCCCGCGGCCTTGTCCCGTCATCCTGACCTTGACGTTGGGGGTATCATCTGCCGATGCTTGGCGGGCAAGGCGAAAGGGGACATCAATGATTTCGGTTTTGATCGGGGTTTTGATTATTGTCGTCATTGGAGCGATTTGTTTCTGGGCGATCGACAAATTCGCCAGGGACGGCCGATTGGCAAACCTTCTCAAGTTGCTGGTGGTGCTCATTTGCCTGGGCGCGATCTTGCAGCGCGTGCTGCCCTTGGCGGGAATTTATTGATCCTCCCCGCCTGTTGCCTGCTCACGCAACATCGGCGCGGGCGCTGTCGTCTTCCTCGGCGGCGAGCGCATCGAGATCGACGAGCTGCGGAGCATCTTGAGGGATCTCGCCATTGAACCCGCTGCTGCTGCCATGAACGTGCATCAGGGTCTGCACGCGCCGGGCATTCAGATAGTCCACGTGTTGATACCGCAGCGCGACCGGCAGCAACATCCTTGGCAGCCCGACCATCGCGAATGCAGGCACTCTGCGCACCTCGCCGCCCTCCCGCCAAAGCAGCGGATTGAGGGTGTAAATCAACTGCCGCTCAATTCCGGGAGAGGGCGGCTGCGCCGGCTCGGCGGGCGCGGGCAGGGCAACGTTGGCGTTGCCCGCGCGCGTGCGCACCGCGGCGGATCGCAGCTGCCAGCAGATCAAGTCCGCAGCCGCGAGAACCTCGCGACGCACCGCATCGACGCTGGCCGAGAAACTGGTCGCTTCGGGGACTGACGCTGCGCTCTTTGTGACAGCCTCCACCAGCGCGGCGGCGCCGGAACCAAATCCCGGGGCAGCCTGCTCGATCGCCGCGGCCATCGCCTCGATGGCGTCGGCTACCTGCTCGCGGTCGCGCTGCGTCGTGGCGTCCGCCAAGGCGCGCTCGGTTGCGGCGATCTGCTCGTCGAATTCCGCCAATGCGGCGCGCAGCGTCTTGGCGCGTTCCTCGACCGCGCGCATCTTCGCCTCCGCCCAATCGAGCCGGGCATTGGCGGCACCGGCCACCGCCAGCCGTTCGGCGGCGGCGCGTTTTTCTACAAGTACCGTTTCGGCTGTGCTCAACCGGACGGCCAGCTTGGCGCGGGCCGCCTGCTTATCCTTCAGCGCACCCTCGAACCGCTCGACCGGACCGAGCTCACGCTTAAAAAATGCCATAACAACACCCTCGCGGACCCCTGGACCTACCGCCAAATCAGCCAGATCTAATGTGTCCGGAAAGTAGTCGGAAACTTGGATAACATTGCGGCTTAAGCTGGCGCCTCGCCAATTCGTACCTTGCAGCCGACAGGCTCTAACGCACCGGCACCGGCGCGGGCGGCCGCAGCGACGAGCGCGACGGGCTGGTCGCAGGAGGCGAGGCCTTCGCCGCGGCGGCCCGCGACCGGCCGCGCGGTGCACTGTCGACGGACTCCAGATAGGAGGTGAGCGCCCAGGCCGAGCTCGAATTGCTCGCGTAGTGATCCTGCAGGAACAGGTACAGCGTGAGGCTGAAGCGGCCCTTGGCCAGACCGCGCGCGCTGTGATGGCATGTCGCGCAACCGTCCGCGAACAGTTTTGGGGCCGGCTTGCCCTGATCGAGGTTTTGGGCAAGCGCCGCGCCGCCGGTCGCCACGGAAATTGCGCCCAGAAATGCCGCAACAAAAACCGTCCTCGTGATGTCAAGCAATGCCGGCTCCCCCAACTCTTAACTCCTGAGGAGGTTATGGTCGAACAACGTCAAAAACGCGGCGGCGCGAATCGCCGGGACCGCCGATCGATGTTGCGAAAACCAATGCCGCAACCGAAGATTTTATACCGGGGCGCCCTCAAATCATCTTTGATGGGCGCGCTGGGGGGCCGAACCAGCGAGAAGTCATGTCGAGTAGTTCATCGCGCAAGCGGGAGTTTATCGTTGCGACAGGGTTGGCGGTGATGCTGGGCGTCCTGCTCTCATTCATTGCCGTATACGGGTTGAACCGTTATTTCGCTTCGGTCGATGACATTCAGACGACTGGAAGCTTGCGCCATACCTGGACCAACTGACGCCGGTCCTGGAGCGCGGTTTGCGAAAAAACGGTAGCGGCGGCGCCACCGCCGCCGTCAGTGCCGATGCCTGTGTCTCGGCTGGTGTCGGTGCGGGGATGCCGGCGCGCCGGTTGGCGGCAATTGCTGCCGCAATTCCTGGAGCCTTCGCTGGTAGCCCGGCAAATCCATGATATTTGGCGCGCCGCCGCGCGCGAGGACGGGTTCGCTGACAGCCGCCGTCGCGATCGCCGTGGGGACGACCGCGATCGCCAGTTTCACGGCATTTTTCACCTTCCGAATGCTTACTGCTTCTGAAGCTTCGTGATCGTCTTGGCGCCACCGGTTTCGGTGGCGGAATAGGTGACGGTATCGCCGGCATGCAACTTGTCGAGCGACGAGGCGTCCTGCACCTTGAACTCCTCGGCAGCGCCGCCGGTATTGGCGCCGACGGTCCCGTTTTGCGTCTGTTGTATGGCGACGGTGCTATTGATCCGGTCAAGCTTGGTAATCTTTCCGGTCAGCGCCTGTTCCGCCAGAGCCGCCGAGCCGACGATCGCGAGGGCCGCCGCACCAGCCAAAATGATCGTTGCGATTTTCATGGCAGTCTCCCGGGTTTGGTATGCGCGATAAGCCGCGGCGGCCAGATTCGTTCCGGCCAAGGAACTTGCCCCACGAACATACCATGATTGGCGGAGGCTGGGGGATGAAAGCGGCGGGCTGCGTCGTGAAGGCCGCGCCTCAAAGCGCGCTATTTCCGCCATAGCCGTGATGCTTGGCGTGCCATTTTGGCCCCGGTCCCCGCATGTAATGAAGCTCGGGCCGATAGGGACTGCGGGCGCTCCTGATCAGCCTGTGCCATCCCGTCACGATTGCATTGACGCATCGGCGAAGCGGCATCGATGGCGATTGCGCGACCCACATGGCGTCCTCTCAATGCGGCTTGCCGAGCATGGACGCAAACGGCAGGGTAAAGATCTCGGCGCCGGAATCATCGCTGACGTGCAGCACCCAGCTGCGCCAATCTTCCGCGATGGGCGCGCTGATCAGCGATTGTACGACGAGGGCGGCGGCCTCATGCGCCTCAGCCGGGTTGGCTACCACCGCGGCGTGTCGATCGGTCAATTCCCGCTCGAGGCTGGTGTACTGGAAATAGAGCTGAGCCATGTTCCGCCCCCTGGGAGTAAATCTTGCGCGGCATGGGTAGCAGCCGCGATCCCGGCGGAAAATGGGGGAAACTACGGGAATCGCGTACAATTTTACGGTTCCGCGGCGCAGTTTCGGATACAGTTGTCAAACAGCGAAAATTCGTCGACGTAAACGAGCATCCGCATTCTCGCGGCGCAAATCGCGCCCGAGCTGTGTCGAACATTGTCCCTCCAAAGAAAACAGGGCGCAGGGAAGACCGGGTGCCCAATGCACCCGCAGCCTCGCGTGCAAAAGTAGAAAGCACACGAGTTAGTCACTACAGGTTCACCGGAGTTACCCGGCCTTTCCTGCGCAATGGGTTACGGCTTATACGCGCTCTCCCCGGTGTCCGGGCTTGCTAGCCACCGTCGCCTGCGCTTCTTATCGCAGACTTGATCCCAGCGTCGCGAGATCAGGACCACACGACTTCGCCGTCCGCTTCAACGCCACTCGTCAACGGCACCTCCACGTCCATTGCATCCCGCCCCACGTTTCGTGACGATCGCGAGCGCCCCTCTTGTCGAGGCGGAACACGTACCACAATTTCTGATTTTCGCAAATAAATATTTCGGGCCCTAGGACTGGAAACCCTCAATAAGCTTGAATCCACTCACGAAATTGGCTTTTAGGCGCAGGCGATTTGGCGCCTTCGAGGCCGGACCAGCGAGATGAGTCGGGGCGAATTGATCAACTGATTTGCCCCCTCGTCGGGCAAATTAGTGATGTCGCTGCGGGCAGCGTACAAGAAGCGGCGCGGTGCGCTGTTGTCGCTGGCGGCGAATACCGGGAAGAGACGATAGGTGAAATCGAGGCCCACAATCGCCGGGTCGGAGCCGAAGACCGCAGGGAAGGGGTGCTTGCGTTCAATGAGCGCAGGAAGCCGAATTTTCGGGGGCGGTGAAGTGAGACACGCCGATGCGTCCTTCAATGTAATCGCTTGCTTCAACGTAATCGCTTTCAGGGAGAGCCGACCGACATGAGCCTGTTCGATCATCCATTCGATCCCGCGCGCGAGGCGGCGCTGGTGACCGGCGCGGGCAACGGCATCGGCCGCGCGATCGCGCAAGCGCTGGTCGGCGAGGGCGTGCGAACCGTGTTCGCCGACATCAACCGCGATACGGTCATGGTCGCGGCCAAAAACTCGCCGCGGCCGGAGCTGGCGATCCCTTTCGTGGGCGATCTCGCCCAGCCCGCAGCGCGCGAGGCGCTATTGGCCGAGGCCCAGGCGGCCGTAAGGCAGGTGACGCATTTCGTTCACGCGGCCTCGCCGCCGCGCCGCGAGGCCGATCACGCTCTCGCGGTGAGCCTCGAGACCTGGGAGCAGATGCGCGCGGTTAACCTCGACGCCAGCTTTCATCTTTCCCGCGAGCTGGCACGAAAGCTGATCGCGGCGAAATCGGCCGGCTCGTTTCTGTTCCTCACCTCGCTGCATGCCGGCACGCCGCGCAACCTTCCGCACTATTCGACGGCGAAAGCGGCGATGGCAATGCTGGTGAAGGAGCTGGCCAAGACATTCGGCCGCCATGGCATCCGGGTCAACGCGCTGGTGCCGGGCGCCATTGCTGCCGGCGGCTTCGCAGCCGATCCCGCGCTTGCCAGACACATTCCGCTCGGCCGCCTCGGCCGGCCTGAGGACCTCGCACCGATGGCGCTCGCGGTTTTGTCCAATCGCATTTCGGCCTATGTCACCGGCGCGGCCTTCGCGGTCGATGGCGGGCTCGCGCTGACGAACTGGTTCGAGCCGCCGGATCTGGGGGAGGCGTGACGGGGGCGCGCAGCGCGTAGGGAATCTGGTCGCGACTGGCGCGCTTTCTGGTCTTGGGGACTGGCGTGCCAGCCGTCTAAGGACGGCGCCAAGGACGCGACCGCCCGTCACTTTCGGCTCTTGTTCATTGCCTCGGCCATGTCGAGGTGATGCTGAAGCGTGGGCAGCGTCTTGCCGGCCCAATCCTTGAGCTTTGGATTGTCGCCAGATTTTGAATAGCGCTCGAACAGCGCGACGGCTTCCTTATGAGCGCTAACTTGCATCGGGTCGTATTCGCTGGCGAAGGCCTGACGCCTTGTATCGCGGAGCTTATCGAGCTTTTTCTGGGAGGAAGAGTCGAGGGCTGTGGGGATATCGGCCTTAACGGCGCCGCTGCTGACCAAACTCTTGAGATCGGAACTTGTCTTGCTGTGGTCGGTCATCATTTGCTCGGCAAATTTCTTCTCCTCGGCGTTACCCTTCTCCTGCGCGAACGTGGCCGCGGCAATCTGGAGCATGTCGCTATTTGCGGCTTCCTTGATGAAATCAGCCATGGTCGGACTAATGCCGAGCGCCGAATTAACGCCGGTTCTCTCGCCAATGGATTGCGTCAGTGCAGTCCCAGCGACGAGAATGCAGCCCAAGATGAGAATGCAGCCCAATGCGATCATTGAACGTTTCATGATTCTTACTCCATCCTCGTACATGTTGATCTTGCTGCGGTGCGACGACCCCTTCTTGGTCAGATTGTTGGCACTGCTTGCGGGGCGGCGATGGCTTCATCCTGGAACCATCACGATCTCGCGGCTGTCCCGTTTTGCTCACCTCAAAAACAATTCACAAAGAAATCAGCCGGCCGACCACTGCACCTCAGCCGCCCCCGACCTGGGTTTGCCGACGATCAGGGAATTATCCGGCTGTTGCAGGTGGTAGGGGGCCTCAGGCTACCGGGCAGCCGGCCGCTGCCGTTACGGACGCCAGTGATCGCGGTAGCAAGGCCGGTAGTGGAAGGCACGGGCCGCACCGCGCTTTAGAAAATCAGTCATAGCATTACCGCTGACCCAAAGCGGTCTCAGCCACAACGACAGCATCACGGTGCGCGCTTGTATCTCTGCGTCCTATTCAGTTCCACGCCGGAATATATTCCTCTTGATTTCCATAGCGTATCACCGGCGCTACGGGCGGGCCGTATGGATCGACCCGGTCGTCCTCAGGGCGATAACGATATCGTGGAATGATATAATAATCCCAGTAAGGAGTTATCCTTGCCACGGGCCTGACGATAAGCCTCTCCCGCGGTTCACTAACGACTTTGGCCTTCCGCGCATGCGCTGCGGCACTAAACGTTCCCAGGTTACACAGGATCAGGGCCGTTCCGAGAGCTACAGTCATTATCCTCATGCCTCGACCTCCTTGCCACAGAGCAAATTAACGAGCACCTGCTCATGATCGTTCCAGCTGCGCGGGGCTTAAAGGCGACGATGCGCCCTGACTGCGCCGCGGGTTTATGAGTATACGCCCTAGTTGCGGCACAGTTCTATTCGGATTTGGCGCGATTGGATCAAATCGACTGGGGCATGCTTCGGCGGAGGGACTTTAAGAACGACCCGGACAACTCCTCTGACACTCGCTCCTATGCATTTGCCGATCGAAGCGCTCTCCGGATTCGTTTGTTATAATGACGAGGCTCTGAATATCGTAACGACCGCGCTTACCGCACGCCAACTGACGACAAAAGTGGTAAAGAAATCGGACTGGTACTTCTGATGATAGAATTCACACGCGGAAATCTTCTAGAGGCCAAGGTTGAGTGCGCTCGTAAACACCGTGAATACGTCGGCGTTATGGGTAAGGGCCTGGCCTCGATGTTCAAGGAAGCGTTTCCAAAAAACTTTAAGTCTTACGAAGCTGCCTGCAAACAGAAAGAGGTAAAAGTCGGCCACATGTTTGTGACAGAGACCGGAGACCGTATTGGTCCCAACTGCATCATCAATTTTCCAACAAAGCAGCCTTGGCGCGGCAATTCTAAAATGGAGTGGATCGACGCTGGCCTAGAAGATTTGAAGCGAACAATTGTTGAGAAAAGTATCCGGTCTATCGCAATCCCGCCCTTGGGAAGCGGGAATGGTGGTTTGAAATGGGAGGAAGTACGGCCGAAAATTGAAGCCGCTCTTGGTTCCCTAAGCAACGTTAGTGTCATCGTGTATGAGCCCACCGACCAATATCAGAACGTTTCGAAACGATCTCGGGTTGCGAAGACGCCCTAAAGGCGAGAACCGTCCTGCCGACGTCATCGGCTATGCCGTTATTGTCGGCAATTGCCACTGGAAAGAACGACATGTCAGCACCACCGCCAAATGACGGGAAAGACCCAGCGGCGGTCGCGCTTGGTCGCAAGGGCGGTAAAGCGAGGGCTAGAGCATGATCCGGAAAAGCATGCCCTCGGGCTACGACCCGATGGGTGGACACCGGTTTTCCCTCATGACAAACGCGGAACGCGTTTGCGCGGAGATCGTGCTCAAACAAAAAGATAGAGCGGGATGACGATTCGAAGAAAAGTCATCCCGCTCTAGGCGTTGCGTCCCACCAGCAGCCGGGGCAGTTACGGCGGCGCGGTTGTGACGATCCGCAGCCTGGCCCATTCGGACGGCGGCAATTCGGTTTGATGGCGGGATTCTGAATTCCGCTCGACGATGTCAAGCAGCTCGGTGTCGACGCCCATTTCTCGCAGGTAGAGGCGGAACTGTTCGCCAAATCGCGCCGTCAGGCTTTCGCGCTGCTCGTCGGATACATTGGGCGCCAGCCGGTTCCGGATGGCCATGCTGGTCAAGATCATCCGGGTGGCGGGCGGCAGACGGCGATGGACGCCACCGGCCAGCATCAGCACGCAGGCGAGATCGCAGCTCGCCTGCGACAAGTTCATCCTGGCGTCGAGTGGCCCGCCCGGACGCTTGAGCGCGAAACAGTCGGCTTCGGACTTTCCATCGCAGGCTTCGACTTCGGTCGTCCCCTCCGTCGTGTCGATCCCACGGTCGCGCAGGATCCGGCCCAGGCTCGTCGCCACATTGAGATTGGACTCGCCCCAGGAATGGATGACGACCGGCAGCTTGCGCCCGGCTTGCCGGTCGAGGATCGCGATCAGCCGCTTGTGGGTGTCCCACTGCACGGTGCCTTCTGCCGCGATCCATTCCGAGCAGCGTTGCCCGCATGCGCCGGGGGCGCCATGCGCGACATAAAAGATCATGGCATTGCGCGGCGAACCGAAATCGCCGATCGGGGGCCGCTGCATCGTCTGCGCCGCCACAAAACCGGTCGCGACAAGATTGACAAGTCCGCCGAAAATGATCGCACGTATGGACCAAGCGCCCATGCGAGCAGCTCCCTGGCAAATCCATTTGCGGCAATATTCCATCTCGGCCGAGTGCCACGCAAGCGCGTAAAGGGATTCCCAAAGGGCTGCAAAAGCGCCGACATCGGGACTCACGCCGCAAGTTCAAAGGTAGCCCAAAGCGCCGAATTGGTTCATTATTCCGTCGCATTCCCGCTGATCAGGGAATGCCGCACAACAGCAAGAAAGCACAGGGAAACGCCATCGAACAATAACGAGGAGGAAGTACCATGACTGCGACGACCATCGCCCTTGGTTCAATGTCGGAAGTCGAGCATCAGTCGGCCCTACGCCGCGCCGTGATCGCGAGCACTGTAGGGACCACCATCGAATGGTACGACTTCCTCATCTACAGCACGGTGACCGGGCTGGTCTTCAACAAGGTCTACTTCCCGGGCTCCGACCCATAGATCGGCACGCTGCAGGCGTTCGGCGTATACTTCGTCGGCTTCGTCGCGCGGCCGATCGGAGCCGTGATCTTCGGCCACTACGGCGACCGCATCGGCCGCAAGGCGACCCTGATCGTCACCTTGCTGATGACCGGGATCGCGACCGCCGCGGTCGGGCTGGTGCCGGGCTACGACAAGATCGGCATCTGGGGTGCGGTCATCCTCACCGTGCTGCGCCTGATCCAGGGTATCGGCGTCGGCGGCGAATGGGGCGGCTCCGTGCTGCTGGCGATGGAGTGGGCGCAGACCAACAAGAACCGCGGCTTCATCACCTCATGGCCGCAATTCGGCGCGCCGGCCGGACTGTTCCTCGCCAACGTCGCGGTGCTGTTCTTCAGCTGGTACTCGGGCGATCAGTTCCTGACCTGGGGTTGGCGCATCCCATTCCTCATGAGCATTGTCATGGTGGCCATCGGGCTGTGGATCCGTCTCGGCATCCTCGAGACGCCGGTGTTCCAGCGCATCCTTGCCGAGAACAAGGTCGAGCGCGCTCCGATCATCGAAGTGCTCAAGCGTCAGCCGCGCGAGGTCATCCTGTCCGCGCTGTTGCGGATGGCCGAGCAAACTCCCGGATACATTTTCAACGCCTTCGTGCTCACCTACGGCACGCTGGTGGTGGGGGCGTCCCGCGATCTCCTGCTCACGGGACTGGTCGCCATGACCGCGCTCGGCTTCATCACGGCCCCGCTAGCCGGCGCACTGTCGGATCGCATCGGCCGCAGGACGGTCTACATTGGCGGCTGCGTGTTGGTTGCCGCGTTCACGTTTGTCTATTTCGCGATGCTCGACACCAAGGTGCCGGAGCTCATTTTCCTCGCCGTGGCGCTTTCGTTCATTCCGGTGATGATAATGTACGGCCCGGAAGCCGCGCTGATCGCAGAGGCGTTCACGCCGCGGCTGCGCTACAGCGGTGCCTCGATCGGCTATCAGCTCGCTTCGATCATCGCAGGCGGACCAGCGCCGTTCGTCTCCACCTGGCTGTTCTCGACATATCATTCCGCGATCCCGATCGGCCTCTACGTCTGTGTCTGCGCGGCGATCAGCATCTGCGCCGCCCTGCTGCTCCCCGACCAGACCAATAAGGACATCGCGCACGAGGCGAACTACGGCAATGCGTGAAGCGTCACGGGCGCTCGGCCACGGCTCGGCCGGGCGCCACGCGGCACGAGCGAGATGACCTTCTTCGAGAGTGACCCGGAACAGTTCCTAATGTCTCCTATCCGAGTTGGGTCATTGGCGTCGAATTTGAGGCCAGGGTGCAGCATGGATGGCAGGCCCTATTCGCATGTATAAGATGGCACTTCCCGGTTCATTGGAGGTGCGCCATGAAGGCAGGATCTGCGTCGCTCGAGCAACTGCTGGCAGCGGCGGCGGCGACCATGGCAAAGGCGCGCTATTGCTGGGCGCTGACCATCGCCGAGGACGGCAGCGTCAACGCGGGGCCCATGGGTCCACAGAAATCGCCGTCGCGCGAGGATCCCTTCGCCATTCTATTCCTCACCCGCAGCGGTTCCCGCAAGGCGCGGGAGATCGGCCGGACCGGCCGGCTGAGCGTCCTCTATCAACATGACGCTGACGACGGCTACGTCACCCTGATCGGGCGCGGCGTCATCGTCGCCGACCGCGCGCTACTGCGGGCGCGCTGGCAGCCGGCCTGGAACCACTTCTTTCCCGCCGGTGCCAACGACGAGACCTCGATCTTCAGCTCGAAGCCGAGCGCATCGAGCTCTGGGTGCGCGGCGTGACGGCGGAGCCGTTCGGCGCGCGTGGCGCCATTCTGGAGCGTGACCCAGGGCAGCCGTGGCGCCTGGTCGAAGCCTGACGGCGGCCTAAGAGCGACATCAACTCGATCACGATCCGTCCGCTCAGGTGGCAGGGATCGTAAACTGAAAGAGAGCACCTTGCGGTTCGCACGGGATCGCCCACAGCCGTCCGCCGTGGGCTTCGATGATCGAGCGGCAGATCGATAGGCCCATGCCCATGCCCTCGGGCTTGGTCGTGTAGAATGGCTCGATCAGACGCTAGAGGCTCTCCGAGCTCAGCCCCGGGCCCGCACCCCGACGCGCACGCCACCTTCGGACGGGACGGCGTCGACACTGATCACTAATTCGCGCGCGCCTTCCCCATTACCACTCATGGCCTGAATGGCGTTAACGATTAAGTTCAGCATCACTTGTTGCAGTTGGACCCGATCGCCTTGGACACGCGGCAAGCCCTCCGCAAATTGCGTCCGCACCGACACGCTATTGTTTGCGGCCTCCGTACGGGTGAGAGCAATAATATCAAGGATGGCATCGTCGATCGCTACGGCGTCCTTTCGTGTGGGCACCTTCTTAACGAGCGCACGAACTCGCTCGACGACCTCGCCTGCGCGATTCCCCTCCTTGACAATCAGAGAGAGCGCGTCATTCACCTCGCTAAAATTCGGTGCATCCGCGCTTAGGAAACGCCGAGCGGCTAACGCGTATGTGACTGCCGCTGTGATCGGCTGGTTCACTTCATGGGTGATCGAGGCCGTCAACTGGCCCATCGTCGCGACGCGGTTCATGTGGGCGAAATCCGATTGCATCTGCTGCAATTGCGCCAGCGCTCGTGTGCGATCCTCAATGTCCATCAGTAGGAGGTACCAGCAGACGATGCGCCCGGAGTCATCGCGAATCGGTCTGACGCGGTTGTCAAACCACCGATATTCGCCGTCGAAGCGCCGCAGGCGCAGTTCGAAGTTGAAGGGAAGCCCGGAGGCCATCCCTCTCTTGAAAAGTTCAAGAACACGGGGAAGGTCTTCAGGATGCACCGCATCGTTTGTTTTCCAGTTCTTTAGCCATTCCTGCGATCGGCCAAAATACTCGAAGAGTGGGCGATTGACGGCTTCGAGTTCTCCGTTCGGGGCCAAGATCGAAACGAGACCGTCTATCCCGTCAATTGCTGAACGCGATGCGTGCTCGGCGCGCCTGCGATCCTCAATGTCCGTCATTAGAACGTACCAGCGCGCGATGCGCCCGGAGTCATCGCGAATGGGGACGCCGCGATTGTTAAACCATCGATATTCACCGTCGAAGCGCCGCAGGCGTTGGTTGTGCTGGAAGGGAATCCCGGAGGCTAGCGCTCTCGTAAAAATTTCAACAACGTGAGGAAGGTCTTCAGGATGGATCGCATCGGTTGTTTCCCAGTTCTTTAGCTCTTCCAGCGATCGGCCAAAATACTCGACGACTTGGCGATTGACGGTCTCAACTTCACCGTTCGGGGCCAAGATCGAAACGAGACCGGCGATCCCGTCAAGTGCTGAACGCAATGCGTGCTCGGCGCGCTTGCGATCCTCAATGTCTGTCAGCAGAACGTACCAGCGCGATGCGCCCGGAGTCATCGCGAATTGGGACGCCGCGGTTGTCAAACCACCGATATTCGCCGTCGAAGCGGCGCAGGCGTTGGTCGTAGTTAAAGGGACTTCC
>CAVYLU010000009.1:0-341051 GCA_963769365.1 uncultured Alphaproteobacteria bacterium
ATCCCACTCTCTCCGCCACGAAATTATCATAATACACTGATTTATATATCATTTTTTGATAGTAACCGGCCATAAGCCCCACAATTTGCCCCACATAATTTTTCAGTTACGAACACTTTTGCTCTAGGCAACTTGGCGGGTAGCGACCCGGCCATTGGCACGATTTAGGAGCCTCTGCCCTCAAAAAAATCCTTCAAATAGGACCATTTTCAGGGCTCTCCAAATCTAAATACGAGGCAGACCCACTGATCTTGATGGATATGCCACTGGACCGTGCCTGCGACATCGGAGCTTCGCAATGTCGGGTCACTTCCGCGGCAATTGGTCATCTACATCCAATTCAAACCAATCCCACGATACCAACGAATCCAACCGGTACAAATTCAACCAACACAAATCCGAGATTGATCATACCGGCCAATCGATCAAGTCCAACCGGGCAGTTCACGAATACGACCGGATCTGCAGAGTTGATCCCACCACACGGCAACTCGTGGATGGTTACGCCCAACTCGTCATCGACCGGGTGGATCGCGGATGGTCCTGCCACCTCATGACGTTCCCGTTCTCCCAGCTTCCCGGCCCTCGCGGCGCCGTCATCCAGGCGATGAAGGATGAACTCCAAAGGGTCTATTCGACGTTCGTGACCAGGACGAACCGCAAGCCTCGGACCGCCTCTCCCGACGAGCTTCCGATCCTCATCGGGACTGCCGACCTGCAGGTCTACAAGCGGGATCCCACATCCTCCCCACTCATCCTCTGCAATGGAGGCCTTCACTTCCATGTCCTGTTGCTCGTTCCGCCCTATACCCGGCTCGATGTCCCCGTCGAGCAGCACTTTCGTGACTACCGGGACATGTACCTCGGCAAGCGTCGTTTGATCCGGGAGCTGGACGTCCGGCCGGTCACGGAAACTCACGAGTGTGTGGTCGACTATGTGTTCAAGACGATCCTGAGGGGGCGTGTTTCGTACGACGAGGGGATCCTGCTCCTGCCGAGGGCGCATGATGAACTCGCGCCAGCGAGGTCAAAGACCGGTTCGTTGATGAGTCCCGTTTTTACCCGGTAAAACAAGTCAGCTTCCTGCATGCTACTTCAGCGGGCAATACGTCAGACAACATCTTCCTTGATCACACTGATGATAAAAAGACCTCAATCTCACCAATCATCATCAGTCGCCGTTGGCCGGAAATCGGGGTAACGAGCAAGCCCAATCCCGTCAGGCCGTTGCACCAACTGATGATAGAAGAGACCAAAGATCATCAGTGTATGAAGTTTGGGGAAGTCTCGACCGTCTCTTGCCATGTCTGCTTTCAAGGGTAGAGCGGAAGTCCGACTTACGGGCCGTCAAGTCAGCTTTTGGTAGAGTCGGAATGTGACGCGGTGGCTTTAGGCTGAACATATCTGTTGCCGCCTCTTTCGTCTGGCGGTGCCTTAGTGGTTCGACCATGACTCCGTTTTCACATCCCGCTCATCGAACCGGACGGGCGAATCTCTCGCATCCGGCTCTCGGACAAGAGCTCACGCTTTCGCGTGCAACGCCTTCTGCAGTTTCTGACCGTTTATCGGAGTTGATAGGTTTCCCAATCTCCATGGTCCTTCCCTACGTATTGCGTCTGTCTTGAACTGAGGTCCCTTTCCTCCACCGGAGTTACCCGGCTTCAGCGGTACTACGAACCTCTCCGCCACCCCAAGGCGCCCAGTCTGTCCCTCGCGGGCTTCCGGTTGGTCATTGCTGACCACGCCATGGGGCTTCCCGTGTTGCGTACGCTTTCCTTGTGTACATGCTGTCGCCACTACCCCGGCGCAGCGGCTGGGCGTACTCTTCGCTCTGCTTCACCCAGCCGTATCAGCCTTCCCCGAAAGGGTTGTCGGGTCGGCCTGCGCATTGTCCTTTTCGAGGATTGCTCAGCGTTCACTCGCGTTACGGCCTGCACACTCGCGCTGTCACCAATTCGTGACACGCTAACCAGAGGCTTCAGCCATTTCGTTACCTCCATGACTGCTCCGGTTGCTTCCGGCTGGAGCGTTTGCCGGGTGGGACTTGCACCCACTGGAAAGCGCCGCCTTTGTCACGGCGCACACCCGACTCGGACGTTCGGGAACCGCGCCAATAAAGGCGGCGAGCTGCCGTTTCTGCATACCGTTGTGCTGTGAAGTTCGTTAAAATCCCAGGTTGTCTCGGAGCCTTTTGGCGACATTTTTGATTGAGGTCTGTCTATGTAACCGAGGGTTTTCCCTGATCGCCTTAGCTTCCCCAGTTGGGTTGAATTCGAACCTTTCCCGCGAGAAGGAGGATACAATGGAACGGAAAATAGTGGAACGTCGGACGGTTCTTAAGGGAGGCGCAGCTGCTGTCGGTATGTTGGGGAGCGGCGCATCCGCTTCAATGGTGGCGGGCGTAAAGCAGGCATCTGCCGATACGCCGCCATCGTCGGTTCCGGATCAAATTCTAGCTGCGTTTCAACGTTTCCGTGAAACCATTCCAGCAAACTTCGATCATGAGTATGTCGAGAAGGTCATCAGACCGTTTTTCCTGACGAGTTTTTATGAAGGCGAGCGTCCAATGCTGCCGGTGATCGACGTCACCTTCAGTAAGGAAAACGCATTACCTTACGACCTATGGGGACTCATTACCCGGGACTGGCGACCGACTCCCGAAGACGGCGTTACGGTCTTTTTGCAGGGTCTTGAGAAACGTGGCCCCAATAATCTCCGCAAGAGGATTTACTTCTCGGGGGTGACGCCGGACCTTTACAAGCCAATGTATAGTGCGAAGGTCGTCGCGTTCTTCGACAAACTCATGGACAAGCAATTTGCCAATAAGCCGTTCATGCGACATTACCTCGATTATTATTTCAACCTCTATTGGGACCTTCACCTTGGAGTGACAGCAGACGCCATTCCCTTCGAGGTACGGCAGATTGGCGAAGCATTCAACACGGTTCTTGCATACAGGAATCCTCTGCTGCCCATCACGTATGATAACTACATGATAGTTCGTGAGCGCCTCGACTTTCTGAAATCATGGATCGATGATCGACTCACCGATATTGAAAGTGGCAAAACCAAGGATCCCGAAAAGACGATAGCTTGGTATTGGTTGAAGAACGCCGGTGACGGCCGTCACTTTGCGAAGAAGGACGTCGTGTTCGAGTGTTTCCACAATTTCGTGGCGCTCAGCCAATGGGGCAACTCGATCTTCGGGATTATGTCGCGCTTATCCGAAGATGGCGGCGATCCAGCTGTGCGAACATCTTTTCAGAAGACTATGAGCGGAAATTTCGATAACGCCAACGGCGCCCCGTTCTCGCCACTGGAATTGTTCGTCATGGAATTATTCCGCGTTATATCGCCAAACGGCGGGAGCATCTCGGCTATCCAGGATGCTAGGACAAGCGCCTATGGCGCATCTCCGCAGCAAAGGTTTGGCTTGCCTATGGAACGCCATAGCTACATCAGCACACCCCACACAAGTACCAGCCTGGACCCAGTCCACTGGAAGGACCCGAATGCGTTCGATCCATCAAGGTATCTTAGCGTTCCTACCAGCGCCCAGATTAATGAAGATAAATGCCAGCAGATCGGCCTCGCGCGATGCCCATTTGAGATCACAAATTTCGAGGTCAAGGATGGACGCAAGGCAAACATGACGAATAGCGGTTTTGGGACGGTTTTCGGTGTTGTCGACGGAAAGAGCCTTCCGGTTTGTGACTATGCCGGCTTCGCACCATTCGGCTTCGGATACCGACGGTGTCCAGGCGAGCAATTGACGATTCAGGTCTTCGAAGATTTCCTCCGCAAGGTCTGGCGCGACAAGATCGTCTTCCGCAAACTCAATCTAGCCAATTCAGGCCAGGTGCCGGTCGGACCCAACGCCGTGATCGAAGACGATCTTGGATTTACCAGGTCGGCCTAAGTTGTCGTCGTGGCAATCCGGTTCATACGTGCTGCATCGGCGCTCACGCCGATGCAGACACGGTGGGCAGCGAAAGATTACCCTCTAGTCCTTTCCCGCTTTTGTACTAGCCCGAATTGACTCCTTGATAACCCCGACAAAGTCGATGTCGCTCTTTGGCACGAAACGGACATCCCGAAGCAGTCGCCACATGTCCGTTGTTGGGGGGAAGAGCGGAAATCATTGCCGACTTTCAAGATGACCGCTTTTGACCTAGACTGTGTGAGGGCGCGAGCCGAGCGCGCCGCTCCCGCAGAGGCCCGCGCGCTCGCTTGGGCTCGCGCCCTCAGATTAGTCAATTACCGGCAACTGGTGATGAAGCAACCGCTGGATCGACTCCTACAACGATTAAGCGCGATTCGTCGGGCTGTATTCGCGTTGCGGCTTTGACCCGAAAAGCGTCCGCTGCGGCGGCTGCGAGCAAAGCAAGTCCACGTTCGTCCACCCCATTGCACGGTCTGGACGAGATCTTGAAAACTCTCTTCCTCAGCCAACTCATTCTCCGCGATGGCGGCGGCCTTCGCGTCGTTTCCCGTGAGAGTTGCTTCAGACAAGGCTGCTGCGCTGTCCGCGAACACAGGCGTTCCCATCGTGAGTAAACAACATAGGGTTATCAGGGCTCTGGCCATGGAAGCCTCCTTAGAAGTTGTGGCCCAGCGCATTCAATTACGTAAAGTGGGCTTTCGAAGGGCATTGCAGACGTTGAAAAACGAATGCTTCCCCCCTTCCTGTTGAAAACCTCCGCAGTGGCGAGGATCGCGATGTTCTTCTTTCAAGAAGGCTTCACCTATCGAAATTTCCTGATGGATATGATTGCGGTGTTCGCATTTGTCGTGTGGTTCTGGCTGCTCGCTGTAATCTACGGCGACCTGTTCAGACGTCACGACATCTCCGGTTGGGGTAAAGCGCTATGGGTGCTAGCACCGGTTCTAACCTCCTACTTCGGCATCCTTGCCTACTTAATCACCCAAGGGAGAGGCATGGCCGAGCGTAACGCTCAGCAGGCTCAACAGGCACGCGATGAATTGCGACACATCGTTGGCTTTAGTGTCGCAGACGAAATTACTAAGCTTGATCAGCTAAAAAAGTCGGGATCAATAACCGACGTCGAGTACGGACGCCTTCGCGCCAAGCTGGTCCAGTAAGGGTGGACTTGGCCGTTCAGCAATCGGCGTAGACGAGTTGGTGATCAACCCCAAAACCGTGGAAAGCGCTCAGCCTCGCTGTGCCGCCTTCGCAGCTCACCCGCGCCGACGAGGTGATCGAATAGCGAGGCGATTTGCTGCAATTCATGGGGTCCGTTGTTGGCACCGAACGGACATGCCGACCCTATTGAGCGATGTCCGTTGTTGGGTGAACAGCGTAAAACATCCGCTCGCAGCGAGTATTTCGCCTTTTGACCCAACCCCGACATTGCATTGCACACACAGAGGCCACACCATATGCCAAGCTAGATGGAGCGATTGGAGGCCGGGGATGAGGTGCCTGCGCATATATGCAACGCCTGACGGGGAGTCCCATTTTGGAGAAGTCGATATCGCGATGACGATGACGCCGGCGTTTCCCAACGTAGCGCCGTTTGAACTTTCGGCTTACTACCCAGCGTCACGCATCCGTTTTGCTCACATCCCCGCCGGGGTGCGCGAAGCGGGCTTTCACACGCCGCCGGATCGGCTCCTCGCCATATGGCTGGATGGCCACGTGGAATTTGAAACGAGCGATGGAGAGGTGAGACGCCTTCCGGCGGGAAAAGCTGTTCTCGTCGAGGATACGCACGGGAAAGGACACATCTCGCGCCACCCCGAGGAAGGACAGAACGTTATCACAGTCATACTGCCGAGCGGCCTTGGCGCACCACTTGATTAGTCGGCTTCTGGCACGAACCGGACCAACCGGCCCGGTCTAGCGATGTCCGTTGTTCGGGGTAGACCGGAAGTGGCTGTCCGACCGTCAAACCGACGCGATTGACCCCAAAGGCGAAGTCGACTGATGTTTGCGACGTTGGCTTTCGCAGGGTTACGTCACCTCGATCGACCCGGTGGGCCGATCGCAGCGGTCGATGTTCGAGCCATGCCGGGATCGCGATTGACAATTCGACCGTTTTTGCCGTAAATCAACTCACGACCGGGGTGCCTGCATTGAGCGGGCTGAGATCAAACCCGTTGAACCTGTCTGGGTCATGCCAGCGAAGGGAGTATTCGATGTCCAGCGTCGCTTTTGTTGTTTCGGTTAGTCCGCTCGCGCGCGTGTCGTCGGGCGTACGGCGAGTATCGATGGTCGCCTGAATCGATCCGCCGGTGGCGAGAGCCGCCGCCCGTACTCCCGCTCCAAGAGATTTTCCCATGCGATTTGGATTGTTCGGCGGCGCGTCCGCGCCGCGCGACGTAGATGCCGCCGAGAGCGCCTGTGGGCTCCAGCGGGTCGTCGATGCTCACGTCGAGGCCGAAGAACTCGGCTTTCATTCGAGCTTCGTCACCGAGCATCATTTCACCGGCATCGGTCAGATGTCCGCGATCCTGACGATGCTAGCCTTCATCGCCGCGCGCACGACGCGGCTCCGGTTGGGTACGGCGGTGCTCGTGCTGCCCTGGCATAATCCCGTGCTTCTCGCCGAGCAGGTTGCGACGCTCGACCTGTTGTCGGGCGGACGTTTCGATCTCGGCGTCGGCAAAGGCTATCGCCACAACGAGTTTGCAGGCTTTGCAATGCCGCCCGAAGAGGCCGAACCTCGTTTCGAGGAAGTTCTGGCAGTGCTCTGCCGCGCGCTTTCGTCTAACGAGCCGTTTTCGCATCGCGGCCGCTTCTGGCGATTCGATGACATCGTGGTCGAGCCGGCGCCGTACCAGCGGCCACACCCGCCAGTCTGGCTCGCGGCCTCGAGTGCAAACTCGATCACGCTTTGCGCTCGTGGCGGCTACAACCTGCTGCTCGATCAGTTCGCTTCGCCCGAGCAAATCGGTGAACGCATCGGGCTCTACCGGCAGGAACTGCAGGCGGCGGGTCACGCCTATGATCCGATGCGGGTTGCGGTTGCGCGCAACTGCTGGGTCGCGCTCGATGCGGCCGACCGCGACGAGGCCATCGGCCGCCAGGCGCGGGTGCACGAGAGGCTTCTCGCACTTTCGCGCGGGTCCGAAAGCCGTCCCGCGTCCCACATTCTCGCCTATTCGGACACAGCCGGCGCGCGGGAGGCGCATTCGCTGATCGGCTCGCCTGCGGAGATCGCAGGCAAGCTGACCGCGCTGAAGGCGCAGGGCGTTGCCTATGTGCTGCTGTTCGGCCAGGGTTCGCGCGAGAACATGCGGCGGTTCGCCGAGACGGTCATGCCGGGCTTCGCTGCCGAGTGAGCGGCATGCCGGAAACTGCTTTTGGCGCCGCAAGGCGGGCGCTTGTTGATGCTCGGTTGGATAAGTTCTGTTGTTGGCACACGCTGCGTAATCGAGACCAAGGCGCCGCCTGGAATGGAATTGGTGCCACAAGCGCACCTGACATCGAGTCCGCATAAAGGTATCTGTGCCGCGCTACCAGCCGTCGTTTGCGAACACGGACTTGAACGAGTGCAGTCAATCGCGTCCTTGTGGGAACGTCCGGTTGTGGCACGAAACCGAGTTGGCCGGCCCAGTCGGCAATGTCCGTTGACTGGGCTACACCGGAAGTGGGCGGCACAGGGGCCAATCCGACGCGAATGACCCGGAACGGACCTTGCGTGAAACAGGAACGCGAGCAAAACTGCGTAGATCAATTTGCCAGGAGGCACTCAAGTTTGACTGCCGGTAAAGCGTTGTTTTCTCTCGACGGACGCGTTGCGCTCATTACAGGCGGCTCGCGCGGCCTTGGCCTTGCCATGGCCGAAGGGCTGGGACAAGCTGGCGCAACCGTCGCAATTAACGGCCGCAACGCGGACACACTCGAAACGGTCGCGAGCACTCTGCGCGGTCGCGGATTGGAAGCCGAAACCTCACCCTTCGACGTGACTGACCATCACGCCGCCCAAGTCGCCATCGATGCCATCGTCGCCCGGCATGGCCAGCTTGACATTCTGGTTGCCAACGCAGGCATCATCCATCGCGCTCCGTTAGATGATTGGACCAGTGTGGATTGGGATCGGATTCTAACCACCAACCTGAAAGCTTGCTTTTTCCTCGCTCAGCAAGCCGCAGTTTCCATGCGCCGGCAAGGTCATGGACGAATTATTTTTACAACGTCGATTGTGAGCGTTCAGGCACGCGGTGGAATTCACGGTTATGCCGCCTCCAAAAGCGGACTTGTTGGTCTTACACGTTCCCTTGCCTGCGAGCTTGGCGAGTACGGCATAACGTGCAACGGCATCTGCCCGGGCTATTTCGAAACGGAGCTCACCGCGTCAGTTTTGCAAAGTGAGGAATATGTAGCTCGGCTCAATAGCAGGGTGCCGCTTCGACGCTGGGGACAGCCGAGTGATCTCGCGGGTGTCGCAATTTTTCTTGCATCGGACGCCGCTTCCTACGTCACCGGACAACAGATCGTGGTTGACGGGGGTTTCACCACCACCATCTGATAGGCTCAACAGCAAGCTTGGAACGTCAGCTCCTGGCACGAACCGGACCTCTAGCAATGTCCGCAGTTCGGTCGCTATCGGGGGTAAACCGGACATGGCGCGGACATCGTCAAAACGACGCGAATGACCCACTTCATACATCGAGGTTTGGCAAGCAGGGCAGCAAAATTCCCGGGCGCCCCTATCAGCTCCCGCTTTAGAGGGCGATCAGCAGGACGGGCAACTAATCTGATGCTCGTCGGGTGCTATTTTTGCTGAACACGACTCAGATAATCAATAACAGCGAGGATGCGTTTTCGCACGACGACTTCCGGGCTTTGATCCGGCCCGGCCATTTTCCAATAATACGGATCAACATAGTGAGGCAAGTTGATAATCGGGTTGAATTGTTCCCCCCAAATTGGCATTTCACGAGTGCCGTGAGCGGGGATTGCTTTCAATCCATTTATGGTTTCATAAACAGCGTTCGTGGGAAAGACCCCGTTGTTGCTCTTGGCCAATATCGTCAAATCGGGAGGCGGTATCTTAAGCTGGTCGCTGACCGGTCCTTTGCCTTTTGCATCCGTACCATGACAACTCGCGCACGAAGACTGAAATTCTGATTTACCGACGTCCAAGTCGTCGGCCTGAGCCGCAACAGCGAAACCAGCGGTAAGACTGGTAATTATCAGCCATTTTACACCACATTTTATCATGTCGCGCTCCTACGCTGGCTAGGAAGACCTTACTACTAGCCACTTTGCCCCCCGACAGTTTGACGTACATCAAGACCGGCTTCCGGCTTAGGCTTATGAATGGTCTGAGTTTACGCGGGCCATGCAGACGAGGTGATCTAATAACGATCCTTTTTGGTGCGGTGCTAGTGCCTCCGCTTTATCGGTGACTAAGAGGTTTCACTCCAACCTGATCCAAGAGCATCACATGCATCAAACTCATTCCCCTAAGTCGTCGCTTACCATGATCAAGTGGCCTCGCTGCCCCAAGTGCCAGATTCGCCTGATGTTGGTCGGTAACGAGCCCAGCTTTGCTGGTCCCGATTTGCGGACATTTGAATGTCCTAAGTGCGAACTGACTTACAAGGCGCTGGTAGCGGACCCGATGAAATCGAACAAAGCAGCTGGCTGGCTGAAGAGCGAACTAAGGCCGCCAGAGTAAAGCTGCAAAGGTGAAGAAAGTCCGCGCGGTGCAAGACGATCAATTGACCGCCACTCCGGCATTTGTCGCTTTCTCGCGTAATTCCAAACCGATGGCGAAGGCACGGTGTTCTGTCTTGACTTGATCATCTCTCGCGAGATTCTCCGCATCAGGAGGTGAAACTGAGGCCCTTTGGAACCTTTTTCTTACGGCTTCGCCACAAAAGCGAGTAGCGGTAACGGCAATATTCTGAAGGCTGGCGGGTGGGCTTCCCTTCTTTGACCCCACAGCGGACTTCGGCCTCGGACTGAACGAGCTTATGCCTAGTCGCAGTCAGACCTGCGCAGAAGTCCGACACAGCGACTCTTTCCTTGAAGGCTGATACCGCCCAGAGTTGCTGGCTGACTGCTACCCACCGAGTTGGACGGCATTGTGCGAGACATATCTTGGATGTGTCTCATCCGGTCGGAAGAATACGCTGAGTTAACTTTCTTCTTCGGCATTTGGGTGGCACAAAAGGTGCCGTCGATAATCGGATTGCAGGGTTGCTCGGCATTAGCTGAGCCGACTACTGCGACCGATGCTGCCGCAGTCATAAATATATATTTTAGGATGCACATTTCAGCGAACTAGCTCCGGCAAGACGAGGTTTCTGCGGGTCGAACAGCTCCAGGAGCGCGCCCCTAGAAATATTCAGGGACAAAGGTCATTCTGCGCAACGTCGCCTGATCATTATATTGGCCTTTATTGGACCGCTTTGGCAGTTCGACCCGTTTCGGCGAGACGCGCTTGAAAGGGATCGTCTTCAGCAAATGCGAGATGCAATTTAAGCGCGCTCGTCGTTTATCTTCCGAGCGAATGACGTACCACGGAGCATGTTTGGAATCTGTGGCCTTGAACATCATGTCGCGCGCTTTTGAGTACTCGTACCAGCGCCGATAAGACTCGACATCCATAGGACTTAATTTCCACTGCCGGAGCGGGTCATCGATCCGGGCAGCGAACCGCTTCTCCTGCTCCTCCATGCCAGCTTCCAGCCAGTACTTGATCAGGATGATACCGGCATCCACGATGTACTTTTCTACCTCGGGAGCCAACGAAAGAAAGCGTTTGTGATCTTCCTTGGAGCAAAATCCCATGACGTATTCGACGCCCGCGCGATTGTACCAGCTTCGGTCGAAAATCACGATTTCTCCGGCGGCAGGAAGATGCTGCACGTAACGCTGGAAGAATATCTGCGTCTTTTCCCGGTCGGAAGGTGCCGGGAGGGCCACGGTGCGAAACACGCGCGGGCTCACTTTTTCGGTGATGGCCTTGATTGTGCCGCCCTTTCCGGCGGCATCGCGTCCTTCAAACAGGATGATGGCCCGCAGCCCTTTGGTTGTCACCCATCGCTGTAGGTGGCAAAGCTGGACCTGAAGTTTGCGCAGCTCCTTTTCATAGGGTTTGCGCTTCATTTTGTTGTCGTCTTTTGCCAACGCCGCTCGCCCCCCGTTGAATCCAGAATGGTACTGCTTATTGGCCCCTTTGGGATTGCGCAGCGAACCCTATTTCCAGCTCTCTCTGACGGCTGTCCGCGTCGGGGCTTTACGCTTCGCAATGAACATTCCTCCCACTAAACTACGTGCTCGCAGAACGGATCGGTTGACCTAGATCAAACGGGCGTCCTGCCGTCTTGCAAGGCCGACTATTCTGAGAAAAGCAAAGAAGGGTTTGGGCAGTCGTGTGGTGGGACAAAAGCATTCGACCTGCCCACGTCTTTCAGACTGATCACTTCCGTTCTTGTGCAGGTTTTCGGACGCCGGGATGACGAAGCTATCCCCGGGCACCGACGGCCGGCGTCCGAAAAGCGCCAAGGCACGAAATCGCGGGAGGTGGGGCACCGAGGGTGCAGCGGGCGCTATGGGGATTTTGCCGCGGGCTCGGACTTGAGAAGACTGGACCGGAGCGGTTGCGATGATCGGGTTTCTGCCACGCGTAGGGGTGTGCGTCGGTATGAACGAGCGTTCTGGGCGTCGTGCGACAAGATCGGTCGCGCGATTGCTGGTGAATCCAGCACAGCGATGCGAGCGTGGGCGCTGCCGGCTGAGAGCCGGCCAGAATGGCGCTCGTCACTGCGGTCGTCGATCGGTGGCGATGGTCTCATGATGTGTCGATCCTGATCGCCGCCGGTGCCGGTGTGGGGCGGTGCTTCGGCTCGCAGCCGCGCTCAAAAGTCTCGATGACGATCATGCGGGCGCCGCAGCACGGGCATGGACGCGGCAGCACGCGGGGCTGGTCGATCGCTGCTTCGGGCGTCTGTGGTTCTTTTGGGCGGGACGGCACGGCGAGCAGCTCGCGTGCGTGGGCAATGTTTGCGGCTCGGGCGCCGGTGGCGAGCAGGCCATAGTGCCGGATGCGATGGAAGCCCTTCGGCAGCACGTGGATCAGAAAGCGCCGGATGAACTCATCGGTCGCCAGCGTCATGGTCTTGTAGCGGGCGGGCCCCTCGATGCGATAATCCTTGTACTTGAAGGTAACGCCCTTGTGGTCGGCGACGACCAGCCGGCGATTGGAGATCGCGATGCGGTGGGTGTAGCGCGACAGATAGCGCAGCACTTGCCTGGGCCCGGCGAACGGCTCCTTGACGTAGACCACCCAATCGATCTCGCGCAGCGGCGCCAGATAGGCCTTGAATGCAGCCTTGTCGGCGAGCCGCGCATGCTCGCCGAAGAACTGCAGGCGGCCGGCGTCGTGGGCCGCGACCAGCATCTGCAGCAACAGCCGGCGGAATAACGCCGAGAGAACCTCCACGGTCAGAAAATAGCGTGGGCGGCACGCGATCCACCTCGATCCATCCGGCGCCAGGCCGCCACCCGGTACGACCATGTGGACATGCGGGTGGTGGGTGAGCGCGGAGCCCCACGTGTGGAGCACCGAGATGAAGCCAATGCGAGCGCCGAGATGCTTGGGATCGGCCGCGATCGTGAGCGTGGTCTCGGCCGAGGCTTTGAACAGCAGGTCGTAGATCACCGTCTTGTTCTGATAGGCGATGTCGGCGATCTGCGCCGGCAGTGTGTACACCACATGAAAGTACGGCACCGGGAGGAGATCGGCCTCGCGCGCGGCCAGCCACTCCCTGGCGGCTGCGCCTTGGCACTTCGGGCAGTGCCGGTTGCGGCAACTGTTGTACGAGATCTGGGTGTGCGCGCACTTCTCGCAGCGCGCGACATGGCCGCCGAGCGCCGCCGTGCGGCAGCGCGCGATCGCACTCATGACCTTCAACTGGCCGAGACTGACGTGGCCCGCATTGGCGCGCCGCCACGCCGCCCCGTGGTCGCGGAAGATATCCGCGACCTCCAGCGCTAGACGCGACACAGCTCCCAGCCGTTACGCCGGCGGCTGGTCCTTCCTGCTCTTCCTGGGTCTTTTGCGAGGCTGCGACAGCCGGTCGAGCGGGCTCTCGATGCCGGCGATCATGCCGGTGGCGACACGGGTATAGCGCGCCGTCGTGTCCAATTTGTCGTGACCCAGCAGCGCCTGGATGAATCTGATATCGGTGCCATCCTCAAGCAGGTGGGTCGCGAAGCTGTGGCGCAGCGCGTGCAGCGTCACGCCCTTCCTGATCCCGGCCGCATTGGCCGCCTCATGGAACAGGCGGTTGAGTTGGCGGGTCGTCATCGGCTTGCCGCGCCGGAGACCGGGAAACAGCCAACGTTCTTCCAGGGGCGTTCCCGCATCGTGCCAAGACGGGCGCGCCTTCCACCATTGCCGCAACAGAGCGAGCGTCTCGGACGACAGCATGACATTGCGGTCCTTGCGGCCCTTGGACTGCTCGATACGAATGATCTTCTGCGCGCTGTCGATATGCTTGATCTTGAGCCGGACCACCTCGCCGGCGCGCAACCCGCAGCCATAGCCGAGACTGAGCAGTGTGCGAGCCTTGAGGCTGCTGGCGACGGCCAGCAGGCGCCGCGTCTCGTCCTGGTTCATCACCAGCGGGATCTTCTGCGGCTCGCGGATGTGATAGATCTCGGCGGCAAGATCCAGTCGCCGCAGCGTCACGCGGAACAAGAACCGCAGCCCGGTCATGATGCGGTTGCGATTGCAGATGCTCACGCCAGTCTCGGCCAGGTGCAGCTGGAAGCGGCGGATGTCCTCGAGTGTGGCCGTGTCGGGGGACCGCTTCACAAACGCCGCGAACCGCTTGCAGCTGCTGATATGGCCTCTCTGCGTGCCCGCACAGAGCTTGCGCGCATTCATGTCCTCGATCATGCGCTGGCGCAGCGGGCTGACAGAATCCGTACTCATAGCAAACTCCTGTCTTGAATGAGGTTGACGACACCTCGATCTTCAAGACAGGGCGACCCGCGCGCTATCAACGATCTTGACCCCGGCTACCGTGCTCGCGGTCGGACTCCCCGCGCAGCGGGCTATCGCGCAGCGATTTAGTGCCCTGGCACGAAGCGGACTTGCTTACGCAATCGACGAATGTCCGCTGCTGAGAGAAGAGCGGACTTGGCTCGGACGGAGCGTCGCGTCTGAAATTGACCAACAGCGGGCGTGCCGAGTTGACGCTCCTCAATGAAGTTCATCGAATAACTCAGGGCGCGAGAGTGGGCGATGGTGCGCTGCGTACTCGACCGTAGTCATACGGGCAACATCTCTCATCAAATTATCACGATGTCGTGCTATCTTTTATCGCTGTCTAGCGATGCTGGGTTCTATGATGGAGGAGGATCGCAGTGCGAGTTTCTTACGTTTTGTGTTTCTTGCTGGCAGCATTTTCAGTGCCTGCGGCGGCTGGTGATCTCAAGCAGGAGGTGGAAAAGATCGCCTCGGCATACGTTGAAAGCTTCAACAAGCAAGATGGTGCGGGGATCGCTGCACTATACGCGAGTGGTGGCGTACATATTAATCCCATGGGGCCACGAGCGGATATTGCAGAGTTTTACCAGGGTTTGTTCAAGGCTGGATTTAATCACGAGGAGGCAACAGTAGATCAGGCTTGGCCGCTTGGAGCTGATGCAGCCGTCGCGATGGGCGAATATCACATCACCGGCAAAAAGCAGAGCGGGGAGGCTCTTGAAGTCATTGGCCGTTGGACTGCAGCTTATGTTCGCGATGGTGGAATTTAAAGATCAGGATGCTGTCTGCCTTCCCCAAGGCACCACCCCCAAAGGATTAGTATTACAAGAAGCGTTGGCGCGGGACTGACATCGCATGAAGTCCGTCGAGCCCGCTCCCAGCACCCGGCCGCGGTGGGATACCCACCGTTGCCTGCTTTCAATACCGCGGGGCGTGAGCTGTTTCCTCAGCCGCACTCGACCTATGGATCATCCATGCTAATCGACATGGAAGATGGTCGACCCACCGAAGGTGAGCACACTTATCGGCGATCTGGCGGAGCCTATAATGCGGGGGAGCATCAACGCGCCTCTTCTCACTGCCCCTCGATGCAGTTCCAGACGTGCGAAATCAGCCGTCGTAATCCGAAATGACACTGGAGCGTGATCGAAGTGCTCACTTCCGCAATTGTGCAGGTTTTCGGACGCCGGGATGACGAAGCTATCCCCGGGCACCGACGGCCGGCGTCCGAAAAGCGCCAAGGCACGAAATCGCGGGAGGTGGGGCACCGACGGTGCAGCGGGCGCTATGGGGATTTTGCCGCGGGCTCGGACTTGAGAAGACTGGACCGGAGCGGTTGCGATGATCGGGTTTCTGCCACGCGTAGGGGTGTGCGTCGGTATGAACGAGCGTTCTGGGCGTCGCGCGACAAGATCGGTCGCGCGACTGCTGGTGAATCCAGCACAGCGATGCGAGCGTGGGCGCTGCCGGCTGAGAGCCGGCCAGAATGGCGCTCGCGGGGCCTCGAACCTCACCTTTCCGACCATTCCGACCTTGAGGCCGAAGTTACGTAAAGTACCTCGTAGATCGTTCTCGATGGCGATGGCCTTCGACTGCAGAAGCTTGCGATGGGTCAGCAGCATTCGCAGTTTTTGGCTGCGGAGCGTCTTTACATGCACCGGACGGTACAGTCCCACCCGGATCATCTGAGCGATGCCGCGCGCATCGTTGCGGTCGGTCTTGTTGATCTGCGCCTTCAGCACCGCCTGCATGTGCCGGGTTTCAACGCAGACTACTGGCAACTCGGCTTCGGCAAGTGCGCTGAACAGCCACCGCGACAGCGGTCCGATAGATCGACAACCGCCCAACCAATGAGCCTGAAAAGATCCCTCATTACACGACAGCATCGCCCGATTCTCGGTCAACTGCCAACCAGATGAGGTTTTCCGACAAGGACAGCTATGGCTGATTGTGGGTTGCCGGCGACGAGCAGATCGGGGCCGAGAGCGACCAGCTCGGCGGCTAAAGCTGGCAAGCGATCCTGGGATCGGCCCATGCGTTTTGCCGCGTCGGCACCAGCTCACTTATGGCGAGAAAGCCACAAGCAGGAAGGACCGAAAGGCTACCTCTCGAGTTCAAGCCATCGCCGTGCGCAGACCATTGTCGCGCTGGCGAAAGACCAGGGTCAGGAGGATGACCAGGTTGACGATATTGAAGCCGATGCCTGTGGCAAATGCCGGCTGGTAATAGCCGAAGTGATCATAGAGGGCGCCCGCGCCCCAGCCGCCCGCCGCCATTCCCAGGAAACCTGCGAAATATACCGTCGGCACCCGCCAGTTCGCCTCCTTCACCGGATAGAATTTGCGGATCACGATTACATAGGCCGGCAACAGTCCGGAGAAGCCCAGCCCGAAGGCCGCGGAAACCGCGAACAAGGCGGCCTCGTCCTGGGTCAGCAGGAATCCGGTCAACGCCGTGGCCTGGGCCAAAGAACTCCAGAGCAGCGTCTGCAAGCCGCCGATCCGGTCGGCGAGCCAGCCCCAGAACTGGCGCGCCAGGAACGCGCTGCCGAGCAGCACCGACAGCATGGCAGCGCCGCTCTGCGATGCGAAGCCGAGATCGCCGCAGAACGCCACGATATGCTGCGACGGCATGGCCATGGGCACGCAGCAGCAGAAGATCGCGATCATCAGGGCGATCATGGCCAGGTTCGACGAAAGTCCGAAGACGGGCGCACCTGCTTGCGGATCGGGTTCGCCGCCACCTTGGGAGGGCCGCGCCTCGGGCGGAGGGCGGAGAAAGATCGCGGCCAGCGCCACAATAGAGGCGCCAACGAACAGCCCGAACACCAGCATGGTCCGGCGCCAGCCGAACTCGGTGATGCCGGTCTGAAACAGGATCGGCCACAAAGCTCCCGACAGCGATTGACCCGACGAGATCATGGCCACGGCGGCGCCCCGGCTGCGATCGAACCAGCGGCTGACATAGGTCACGACCGGCGAGAATATGCAGGAGGTGCCGAACAGACCCATCAGCAGACCGTGTCCCACATAGAGGTGGATGAGTCCGCCGGAGGCGGAGAGGACGAGGCCGGCGGCGATCATTGCCGTACCGAACAGCACGATCCGGCGGATTCCGAGCCAGCCGGAGAGCCAGCCCGCCGCGACGCCGCCGAAGGCCGCACCGATTAAGGTGAACGCCGGGGCGGCGGCGGGCGCGGCGCGCTCGGTGCCGAACTCGGCGGCAATCGGCCTGAGCGCCACCGCCGAGAGCAACGGCGCGCCGTAGGCGATCGTCAGGATGACGAGAGACGCGCCGGCAACGATCCAGGCCGTGCGGCTATCCACCTCCGCGGAAGCGGCCTTCATCACTTTACCTCTCGCCTTTGTCCGTCAAGCGCCCACGCTGTAGTGCCGAGAATGACACTCGCGACCGCATGTGGGTCGTCGAAAGTGGGGACATGGCCGCAACGATCCAATATGCTCCACCGCGCCCGAGGAGGCAGCTCGTCCCGGAATCGCGATTGCCACGGTAAAAGGAAGACGTCTCTCGCTCCCCAGACGATCGAAACGGGAACGTCGATTGCGCTCCCGCCGTGGAAGCGCTCTCGCGAAGTGGCCGAGAGGATCGCGTCAAAACCTGGTGCATTTGCAAAGGCGCTCGATGCCTCAATGGCCGCAGCCTTTGGTATTACCCACAGCCGACCGAAGAACTGCCAAAACAAGATCGTGCGCGTAATGCGATTGCCGGCCAGGTGTGAAAACACTGACCCAAACCGGCAAGCAATCGCCCGATACACGTGAAACGTGATTGCGTTGTAGGTCGGCGCGCGTCCGCGCCACACTGGTAGAAATGGCTGG
The DNA here is from genome assembly GCA_963769365.1 of uncultured Alphaproteobacteria bacterium. Classification (GTDB taxonomy): domain Bacteria; phylum Pseudomonadota; class Alphaproteobacteria; order Rhizobiales; family Xanthobacteraceae; genus Bradyrhizobium. The sequence continues at coordinate 17,816 of CAVYLU010000009.1, forward strand.
AAATGACGAGGCGTATCCCATCTGAACTGCTCCATCAGGCGGCCGAACGACGCAGGCCGAGATTCAGGTGCGCGGCAAGGTCCGCGGCATCCTGCCTGGCCCCGTCGATGAAGGACGACTTGCGCCGGCGCATGAACGGCAGGCCCATGACGTACATCCCGGGCGCCGCCACGACGCCGCCATCGTGACGGATGCGCCCCTTGCGATCGAGGACGGGGACATCGAGCCACGAATAGTCGGGGCGATATCCGGTAGCCCAAATCACGGTTCTGACGCTTCCATCATTCAGGTCCATGCCGAGCCTGGTATGCGGGTCAATCTCTGTCGGCTCGAAGCGATGCGGCGCGGGGAAGTGATCCTCCTGCCCGCTCGCGAGAATCCACGCGTCGATGCTCGCCAGCAGCCGGTTCATCTTGAGGTCCGCGAGCGCGCAGTGATTCGGGAGCGCCGCGGAGAACTGCACCTTTCCATCATGCATCCCCGCAAGACGCCCGACGATCTCGACGCCGGCCTTGCGCAGGCTGTTCAATTCGATGGTTTCGCGCCCGGGCGTGCCGATCAGCTGAAGCGATGGCAGACGCCTTGCCCGATCGATGTCGTCGACCGCGTCGTAGCGCAGATCCATGGCGCCGATCGCATCCATCCACCATTTGATATCCCGGCCACGGTAGATCCGGGGCACGCGAACATGCTCACCGGCCGCGAGAATGACGCTTCGGCCAGAGGCCCTGATTTCGCGTGCAAGCTGCACACCGGTCGCCGATGCTCCGACAACCATCACGCCGCCATCCGGCAGTTCTTCCGGCTTGCGGTATTGCATCGGCGTGAGGTTGGCGATCTCCGGCGGCAGGCCCGCCGCGACAGCCGGGACAGTCGCGATGTTACAGGCGCCGCTTGCAAGGACGAGCGTCCGACACCGCCACGGACCCTGGTCGGTTTCCACCTTGTAGCCGCCGTCCACTTGGCGCACGCGCGTGACCTTTGTGCGCACGTGGACAGGGGCGCCCGAGGCGCCGGCATATCTCTTCAGATAGCCGACGACCTCTGTCACGCTCATGTAGCCGTCTGGATCGTCGCCGTCATAGGCGTATCCGGGAAGGCGGCTCTGCCAGTTTGGCGTGAGGAGGCGAAGCGAGTCCCACCGCTCCGTCTGCCAGGAGTTGGCGACCTCGCCCCGCTCGATCAACACATGGTCGATCGAGCGGTCGGTGAGGTGCTTGCTCGTGGCAAGTCCGGACTGGCCGGCGCCGATGATGAGGGTCGTTACGTGCCGCACGATACTCCCTCGCCTCTCCGCTCGTCGTCAGTTGACGGTGACCAAGACATTCGTCGGGTTGGTGACGATGTCGAACACCGCCGACCGCTTCTGCGACTGGGCGACCAGCGACTTGATGTCATCCGGGCTTGCATCCGCACGAATATCGAAGTGGACGCGGATGCCGCCGAAGCCGTTGCGAATGTCGTCATCCATGCCGAGGATGCCCTGGATGTCCATGTCGCCCTCGACCGTGGCCTTTACCGAGTGAAGCTGAATGCCGCGGCGCTGGGCGACAGCGGCAATCCCGGCAGTGAGGCAGCTCGCGAGCCCGGAGAGAACGATCTCAACCGGAGTCGGCGCGTTGTCCTCGGACGCGAAGACCTTCGGATGATCGGCTTCCACGCGGAAATTCTTGTCGCGGGACTGCTCGGCGCCGAGGCCGAAGAAGTTGCCGATCACGGAGCGGCTGTGCGTTCCGGTCACCCATTCGCAGCTTGCGCGCCACTTGAACTGGGCGGCCTCGGGCGTCTGCTCGAGCGCCTCGCGGGCACCCAACAGCGCATCGACGTTGACGCCGTTGTTGATCTTCGCGGTGTTCGAACCTGTCGTCTTGGTCATTCTCTTTCTCCTGGTTGCTGAGCTGCTTGCAATGGATTGCGGATCGACGGAAGCTTCACGCAGGAGCGTGGGAGCGACCGTCGGAACGAGCGGCGGAATTCTCTTCCTGCCCGCGCGTGTCGGTCCGGGCACCGTTCTTCGAGAGGTGCTCAAGGATGAACCGGTTCACTTCGGCCGGATGCGTGGTCGGCGACATGTGGCCCGCATCGGGAACCGTACAGTGCCGAGCACAAGGCAGCGCCTCGGCCAGAAGCCGGACGATGGTGCGCGATGGTCCCGGCGAACACGTGCCGCACAGGATCAGCGTCGGCACCTTGACGCCTGCATACGCGGCCAGTGACGTCGGCTCCTCGATCAAGCTCCAGAAATGATGTGCAATATAGAGCACCAGCTGGGAGAACTGCGTCTTCTTGCCGTCAGGCAGATCTGCCCATGTGCCGGCTCCGCTCCAGTAGTCGATGAAGGTCTGCATGGCGCTGCGATAGTCGCCGCAGATGACGCCGCGATTGACCGCCTCCGCGACAGCGCGGATTTCCCCGAGTAGCTTTGCGCCGTCGTTTGCCTCCTTCAGCAGATGGAAGCAGCTCGGCTCAATGAGGGTCAGGGAACGCAGGCGTTCCGGGTAGTTCAATGCGAACCGGAGTGCGACCGCACCACCATAGGAATGACCAACCAGGTGAAACGGCGCGTCGGGACAGGCGTCCAGAATCACGGCGGCTTCCTCCGACAAACTCAAAGGTCGGGCGCCGTGCCAGTGATTCTGGTTTCCGTGACCCCGGAGATCGATCGGAATCGACAAGAAGCCGGTCATCTCCTCTGTCAGAAGCTTCCATTGTTTTGCCGAGCTCGCCGAACAATGAACGAGCACGACCCGTTCGGGTGGCACCGCCGCAGGACGATCGAGTTCACGCCGCCATGGCGCCAAATCTGAAGGCACGCTCGCAACCTCTTTGACTTTCTATTCGTGTTCGGGCTTGAGCGCCCGCCTAATGTGAGGATCGAAATACGCGCCCGTGCAGGCGCTAAAATAGGAACGCGTCTTGGACGAACGGCGACAATCACAAGAGCTTTGGTTTATGAATTTTCATCGGAGCGTGGCGATAAGCCTCGTTTGCGAGCGCAGCCGTATTCTTCGCATAGATAGGAAAGATCGCCCTCGCACGGATAGTTGGTGATGGGGCAAAGGAATAGTTGCTTGGGGCGCGAGTGTAATGTGGGCCCTAATCTTTTGCGTTGGGGCCATAATCTCCTCCGATCTGTTGCGATCACTGACCCTCGCGGTCCCGTGCGCTTGCGTAGCTGGCGCCGCTTTCGGGACTATTCGTTTCCAGCGATGCCAACCCGATGGCTCGTCACGCGGCGCGTCGGCCGGCGGCAAGTTCCTTAACCGCTTCGGTGGTCAGCGGCTTGCCGCCGATGCCCCACTCGCCGCTGGCTACTTCGGAGATCTTCACCCAAGTCACCCCCCGCATGTTCTCACCTTCGATCGAGACCATGGCATCGGTCAACTTCTGAATGATCTGTCGCTTTTGCTCGGGGTCGAACACTTTTTCGATCAGATGGACCTCTATCAGCGGCATTGTCATGCTCCTCTGTGCCGACCTCGCCCGAGCGAGGTCACTGACGAAAGTATTCGCATGGTTGCCAATCCCAGACTTTCAGCAAACCATGATTTAATCGTCATTTCTCCCTGAGATACTCTTGAGATGTCCCTCGCCCACGTATGATCCTCAGCAAGAAATCGGTTGGTCTCCAGCAGGCAGGTTTCTAAGAAAGATTAGCTACCGATACTCCGTACGCGGGATCATCCATGCTGAGATCGTCTGCCAAAAGCCATCGCCAAATTTCCGTTGATAGGCGATAAAGTCGGCATCTTCGCTGTGCACGAGTTCATAGCGATCATACTTGATTGAATGTTTGGTCTGTTTCATCACTGAAATTCTCCTCATAAAAAATTTGAGTAGCCGCTGAATTAGTCGCACGTCTTCGTTGGTCAATAGCATGATGATCGTCATATACTCACGTTATCGAGAGGTGACCGAACAGGAACACCATCGTCGGAACCATGCGCATTGACCAACGCAGGATGAGGTGAATTTGCAGAATTGGCGATCGTGACGCCCGTCGAAGTGGGCGCGGGGCCGGCAAAAGGACCGGCCGAACAGCGACCGCCGTTGTGCTTAAATGGTGACCACTCTGATCGCGCAGATGTCCGATTTGCTCGCCCCAATATCCAAATCCACGACGCGCACGTAGTCGACCTTGTACCAATGGGTCTGTGCGCGGTATCTCGTTGGTGTGAAGGGTGCAGAAACAAAGGCAAAGCGCAGTTAAGCGCCGTCCTTGACCGCCGCTACGCGCGACGGCGATGCAAATATGCGGTCGGGACGAAAGAATGCTTGCGGCGCAGGTCGAACAAAAGAATGGAATGACAAAGGACGACAGAGGCGTGATGCCTCCTTGACAAAGAAAGCCCCATACAAGCCGTATGCCCGAATTGGGCCCATACGGATCTGTGCGGGGGGCGCGAGGTAACTCGCGTCCCTACCGCGAAAGACATTTGCTCAGACTGAGTTCTTCCGACTTTGACCGTGCAGCGAAGCTAGCTGCCATTCCAGCGGGTGCAAGTCCCGCCAACAGAAGGAGATCCAGCTACTGTTGTAGTTATATCCAGCAACGGAGAGGGAGACTGATCCGTTGAAAGCCTGGAAGTAAAAGTCCCCGAAGGCTGGGCGATCCAGTCCGATCCGTACAGGGGGGCGAGCAACCTGGCAGGCCGTAGCGGAAGCGAACCAGTGAAGCCACGAAATCGGAAACCCGCGCGGAACGGATTGCGGGAGTGTCGGGAGTGCCGAGCCGGTGGTCAAACGGCGAAGGCCATGTCGGCATCGAAGTTCTGGAACATATCGATGTTGGACTCCCCGGGGTCGGAGAGGACGGCATGCCAGGAAGGAATGTGCAGTGAAAGTTCGGAACCACTCGCGGGTCGCCTAGGCGCTCCCGCACAGCGAAGGCATCGCGTATAAGTCGCTATGCGGTGAAATCGCGATGTGCCTGCGAGTGGGGCGGATGGGGCCGATTAAGTGATGACGGACCGGGACACTACAACCCGGACCCGAGCGAGGGCCCCTGGGGTAGGTGGAGTATTCCACCGCATGGCGGTGCATGATCGAGTCCTCAGGCCCGACTCAGAGCGGACCACCGTAGCGACCACGAAATGCACGAAGGGTGGATGCAAACTGGATGTCGGACGGCGCATGTCGGGAGCAGGCTTAAGCCGCTGATCATCCAGGAAGGCACTGCTTGGAAAGCCAGCCTTCCAGCCGTACTGGGGAAAACCCGCCGTACGGATGATAGGGGGGATCGAGGAAACGTCGGCATCATTCGAAGCCCGATCCGCGCCTCGATCCTACCCGACCAACTGCGACATTGGCTGTGCACTGCGGCAACGGTTTTGATGCCGGTTGCGTTGCAGCCCCTATCAATGTCCTCGTTCGAACCGATAAGATACCGCCAACCGCGCGGCGGCGCGGGCGGCCGCCCGCGGCGACCTCAATTTGGTGGGCTTGCCATGCGCGCCGAGCGCAAGGTGCACCGCTGAAGGTTTCGACGGCGGCGGGTCCCGGCGAGACGTTTCGACCAAGCCAGGCAGCGACGGGTTGGACCGCGAGAAAATCAACCGGGGTGTTCAAAAGAGAACATCCTGCGCGACCCTTTTGTGCCCTAAATGGGGTGAACTGACCGGTGCGGTCCGAGAGGGACGGGCGCTGTTCCGGGAATGCGAGGGAGACCCGAACAAACCCACTTCGGGTTCCACATCATTGCTGGTGCTGTGGCGTTGGAGGGAACCAGAAATGGTATTTCAGCCCGACGAAATCATGCTGATGGGGTCCGCACTGGATGAGGCAACAATCATCCTGCCTAAGATCGAGCGAACGGCTGCCATGAAGGCGAAGTTTGCCTCGCGTATCCTCGCAGCGGCGGCGAAGGGTGAACGCGATCCGAATAAGTTGAGAATTGTAGCACTCCTGGAAGAAATGGATGTCTAGAAAGACCTGATACACTGGCCCACTTGTCGGTAGCGATACGCTATGCGCAAATCAGTCGCAGCGCTCTCAACCGCGGGAATCGGCGTCACAGTGCCAGCAACTGATCCAGCGCGCTGCGGTTGGACCTGAGTGCGGCGGAGGGCCCAGTAAAACGTACGGTGCCCTTCTCGAGCACGTAGACGCGGTCTGCCAGCGCCAGCGAAAACCCGATTCCCTGCTCCGCAAGCAGGATGGTGAGGCCCTGTGCCTTCAGTTCGCTGATCTTGGCGAGCAGCGCCTCGACCACGAGCGGCGCGAGCCCCTCCGACGGCTCGTCCAGCAGCAGGAGCTCCGGGTTGCCCATGAGCGTGCGGGCGATGGTCAGCATCTGCTGTTCGCCGCCCGACAGAAAGCCGCCTTGCCGGTCGCGCAGCGTGCCTAGGACGGGGAAAAGGTCGACGACGGCCTCGATCGTCCAGCGCCCGGGGCGTGCCGCGGCACGCCGGGCGACGTCGAGATTCTCCCAGACCGACAGCTCGGCGAAGATGCGGCGATCCTCCGGCACGAAACCGATGCCGGCGCGGGCGACGCGGTGCGGCGACCAGCCGGTGATGTCGCGCGACTTGAAGCGGACGTGGCCGACGCCGGGCGGCGTCAGCCCCATCACCGAACGCATGGTGGTGGTCTTGCCGACGCCGTTGCGGCCGAGCAGGCAGACGCATTCGCCCTGGTTGACCTCGAGCGAGACGCCGAACAGAACGCGGCTCAGCCCGTAGGCCGCATGCACGTCCTCCAGTTCCAGCAGCGCGCTCACGATCGCGGACCTATCGGCTGGTCGCCAAGATAGACGCGGCGGACTTGCGCATCCGTGCGCACCGTGGCTGGGTCCCCGTGCGCAATGACGCGTCCCTGGTGCATCACTGAGATTTTTTGCGCGACCGAGAATACTACCGCCATATCGTGCTCGGTGAACAGCAGCGTAAGCCGGCGTTCGCGCGCAATCCGCGCGATCAGCGCCATCGTCTCGTGGGTTTCGCTGGCCGACATGCCAGCGGTCGGCTCGTCGAGCAAAAGAATATTAGGATCGCTCGCCAGCGCGATGCCGAGCTCAAGTTGTTTCTGGTTACCGTAGGACAGCGTGCCGGAGATTGCCCGCGCCTGCCCGGCAAGGCCGATCGAGGCGAGCAGCGTCTCAGCTTCGCCGTGGCACAGCTGGTTCGCGCGGGACCAGAAGTTCGGTCCCTGGCGGCGATGGGCAAGCAGGGCTGCACGCACGTTCTCGAGCACGGTGAGCTTCGGAAAGATATTGGTGCGTTGGAACGAGCGGCCGATGCCCATGCCGCAGATCTTGTAGGGCGCCACGCCGGTGACGTCGCGGCCGTTGACGAGCACACGGCCGGCGGTCGGCTGCAGGTGGCCCGTGATCAGGTTGAACAGCGTCGATTTGCCGGCGCCGTTGGGGCCGATGACCGCGGCAATCTCGCCCTCGGCCACGGCGAGGTCTACATCGGACACGGCACGGAAACCGCCGAACGATTTTGAGAGACCGTGAACTTCAAGCACCGGCAGACCCTCCCCACCGGCGGCGCAGCCACGCCACGCCTGTCGTCAGGCCGCCGACGATGCCGCCGGGGAAGACGAACAGCAGCACGAGGAGCATGGACCCAAGCACAAACGGCCAATACTCGGTGTAGGAGGTGATCTCCTGGTTAAGCAGCACGAGGGTCGCTGCACCGACGACCGGACCCCAGAAATGGTCGATGCCGCCGAGGATGGTCATGATCATCACCTCGGCCGATTTCGGCCAATAGACGAAGTCGGCAAAGACCCCGCGGTTGAAGATGCCAAACAGGGCGCCGGCGATGCCGGCGAAGCCGCCGGCGACGACGAAGGCGGCAAGCTCGTAGCCGCGGACGTTGAGGCCGATCGAGGCCGCCCGCTCCGGATTCTCCCGGATTGTCGTTAGCATGAGACCGAACGGCGAGGTGATGATCCGCTGTATCGCCGCCAGCGACAGCATGACGACCATGAGCGTCAGGACGTAGAACTGACCGCCGATGCGCAAGCCGTCGAGCAGAGGGATCGACGACATCCAGCCGAGATCGGGATAGGGCACGTCGGGAAGTCCCTGATCGCCTCCGGTGACGTCATTCCATTTGAAGCAGATCGCCCAGATGATCTGCGAGAAGGCCAGCGTCAGCATGGCGAAGTAGATCTTGGTAAGGCGAACGCAAAAAAAGCCGAACACCAGCGCGCCGAGACCGGCGCCGATCGCCGCGGCCGGCAGCGCGATGGTGAACGGCATCGCATAGGTCTTCATCAGGATGCCGCACACGTAGGACCCTATGCCGAAATAGGCGACGTGACCGAACGAGACGAGGCCGGTGGTGCCGAGCAAAAGGTTGAGACTCACGGCAAACAGCGCGCTGATCGCGATTTGTGTCGCCAGGAAAGTATCGTAGCGCGAGCCGATCCACGGGATGGTCAGCGCCGCGACAAAGACGATGAGCGTCCACGGGATGCGCCGGAGCAGTGCCGTGACGGGCGGCCGCTTCATCAGAGCGGTCTCCCGAACAGGCCCCAGGGGCGGACGATCAGGATCACAGCCATCAGCGCGAACACGGAGAACAGCGAGAAGCTCGGCAGGATCAGGATGCCGAACGAGAGCACCTGGCCATAGATGACCGAACCCCAGAACGTGCCCCAGAACGAGCCGAGGCCGCCGATCACCACGACGATGAACGCCTCGACGATGATCTCGACGTCCATTCCCGGCACGATGCTCTGGATCGGCGTGACCAGCGCGCCGGACAGGCCCGCCAGGAAGGAGCTGACGACGAACATGCCGGTGTAGAGCGCGCCGACATTGGCGCCAAGTGCGCCCAGCATCTCGCGGTCGAGTGCCGCCGCCCGCACCATCCGCCCCGCAGGGCTGCGCGTGAGCACGAGCCAGCCGGTGACAGCGATCGCTACGCCGACCACCATGATGAACAGATTGTAGGCCGGCAGCGTCACGCCGAGCATCTCGAAGCCGCCGGAGAGGATCGGGGGACGCGACACCGAAAGCTGCTGCGTGCCCCAGACGGCCTTGGCAACGTCACCCAGAATCAACACCAGCGCATAGGTGAGAAGCAACTGATACAGCTCCTCGCGTCCGTAGATACGGCGCAACAGCAGGCGCTCGACAAGCCCGCCGAGCAGCGCGACGCCCAGCGCCGCAACAAGCGCAGCGAGCCAGAAGCTGTGCAGCAGGGGTGCGAACCATTGTACGGCCTGCCAGGCGAGATACGCGCCAATCATGTAGAACGAGCCGTGCGCAAAATTGAGCACGCGCATCACGCCGAAGACCAGCGACAATCCCGATGCGATCAGGAACAGGAACATCGCGGTGGTGAGGCCGCCGAGAAACTGCCCGAACAGTAACGACACGTCGACCATGGCCCAGCCCCTTCGTCCAGCCCGCGCCGCAGCGCGCCGTCTTCCAACGCGCGGGACGTGCCGCGCGTGCCGCTTTGCTCAGTCTCCGCGGATGTGTGCCGTCAGTTCGTATACGGCCCTTGAGAGAGGTATTTGGGTTCCTTCATGGTGGCGAAGGGATAACGGTCGTCCTTGACCATCTGACCCCAGAACTCGCCCATGTCGGTCTCATGGGTCTTTTCGTTGAAGGTGAGCTTGCCGATCGGCGTGTCGAAGGAGAGCCCGAGCAGCGCCTTTGCCACCTTGTCGGAATCCGTGCTGCCTGCCTTCTTCATTCCCTCCACCAGCGCGAAGATGGACGCGTATCCCATGATGGCCCAGCCGGAGGCATACTGTTCATGGGTGTAGGCCTTGAGGCGCTCGATGAAGGCCTTGTGCTCCGCCGGTTCGTTCTCCGGCCAGATCACGGGATCATAGGCATCGGACCAGATGCCATAGGGATAGTCGTTGCCGAGCGCCTTTGCCGCATCCGTGGTCCCGACCTCGCCGGCGTCGGCCAGACGATTGTTGATCGCCTTGAAATAGCCCAGCGGGGCCGCCTGCTTGACGAGTGTGACGAAATCGCCGCCGAAGACATCGCAGAACACCGCGTCGGGCTTCTTGGCCATCTGCGCCGTGATGAAGGGCGTGAAGTCGCTTTGACCGAGCTTCGGCCATTGCTGATCGACGATCTCGATGTCGGGTCGCGCCTTCTTGATGTAGTCGACAAAGGCAGCGACGGCATCGCGGCCGTAGGCGTAGTCAGGCGCGATGGTCGCGACCCGTTTCACTTCCTTCCAGCGGGCGATGATCGAAGCGCCGGTGCGACCGTCGATATCGGTATTGGACGCGAGGCGGAAGATATAGGGGTGCAAGTTGGCCGGCGATGTGAGTTGGACGGTCTTCGACGTCGGCGCCATGAAGACGATCTTGTTTTCCTTGGCGATGGTCGACACCGCCGGCGCCTCCGCAGAGGTCAGGGTCCCCGACAGGAAGTCGACGTTGTCCTTGATGATCATTTCGCGTGCGAGCCGCACCGCCTCGTCGGCGCTTGCCTTGCTATCGCGCTTGAGCAGCTCCAGTTTGCGGCCGAGCACGCCACCGCTTGCATTGATTTCCTGCACCGCCATTTCTGCGCCAGTCACGATCGGCACGCCGTAGACCGACGCGGGACCGGACAGAGGCATCGGATAGCCGATCTTGATGGTGTCGGCCGCCGAGGCCGCCGCCGGGACAAGACTTGCCGTAATGATTGCCAATAGAAGCCGCTGCAACGTCATAGGCATCCTCCTCCGTGCTTTCCTTTGGCGATGTGTCGTCCGCAACAACCTCGTTTTGCTCAGCGGCATCGCGCCAAGGCGTCAGTCCGCATGGGTATGCTCCCGCCGGCGTGCTCCGCGAGCCCGCGCGGCCGGGTTGAGTGCGTAACGCAATGATCATGGTCCCAAGGCCTGCGCGGGTCAATCCGACCGCAATACGCCTTTTGTCCGAGGCTTTTGGCATTGGCCAGCCCAGTTCGTATCGCTCAAGCAAGCAATCATAGCGGATGTTTTGGGCTCGAGGACCGCAAGCGCAAACCTTGCTATCCTTCAGCCGCGCCAAGTCGGGTTTGTTTGGTGCTCGATCTTCTCACGACGATGACATGGTTCGGCGTCAAGCCAATCTTTGACGTGTTTGGCGAAAGTGGCTTCTGAGCGCGTAGAGAGTTGCCCATGAACATTGAGCTGGAGGTACGATCATCGCAACCCTTTTTCATGCGACTACGCGCGGGAGCACCGACAGTTGGCGGTAAGAGCCGCTTGTGGCACGTTTGAGACATGACGGCGGGCGCTGACGATGTCCGTTGTGCGGGGAAGACCGGAAGTGGTCGGCACCACGTCAAAACGACGCGATTGACCCAAGGCGGACAGACTGAGGAAAACGATAGCGGTCCACGTTCCGCGGAACTCTTGAGACCGTTCTTAGTTACTTCGGCAATTCGCCAGCGCCATGCGACCGGTAGCGCGTGCGCACCTGAGGATAGGCTGGATAATTGCAGCGGTGGCGGAACTTCGATCCGGTTGAAACTCCGATCCGGAATGTCATTACGAGCAAAGCCAAGCAATCCAGGGAGAGTGCTATGCAAACCCATCAAGCTGACTACTTCGGTGCCTATCGCACCATGAAGATGATGCGAGATACCAACGGCGTGCTGGTTGTCAAATTTCACAGCAATGGCGGGCGGTGCACGTTCTCGGCACAACACCATACGGAGGTCGTGGATGCCTTTCACCGCATTGCGCAAGATCGAACAAACAAGATCGTCATACTGACGGGTGCAGAAGGCGACTTCATTATTGGGGTCGATTGGAACTCTTTTGGCGATGTTTCCGATCCCGGCGTTTGGAGTCAGATTCACGACGAAGGCAGTCAGGTTTTGGAAAACATCGCCAACATACGTGTGCCTGTCATCGCGGCTATCGAAGGACGTGCGCATATCCATTCAGACTATGCGCTGCTTGCGAACGTGATTGTGGCGGCCGAGGGCGCGACTTTCCAAGATGTTGGGCATTTCGCCGTGGGTGTCGTGCCCGGCGACGGAATCTTTACGACGTGGAGTTATCGCGCTGGAGCAGGACGAGCCGAGGCGTTCCTGCTCAACCCACGGCCGCTGCCAGCTAGCACCGCATATGAATGGGGAGTCGTGGCAGAAGTCGTGCCGAACGGCCAGGCGCTCAGTCGGGCGCGGGAACTGGCCGCGCTGTACTTGAAGGCTCCGGAAGTGACGCGCCGCGACACGCGCATCCACTTCATTCAACCATTGAAGGAGCGCATTGTGCGAGAACTTGGATATGGGCTGTCGCTCGAAGGAGCATCGTCGGCTGCCCTAATGAGATCAGGTCAAGAATGAAGCTGCGTGATCGTCCGGCCTTGGCCGCATAGCCGCGGATTCATACCGTGGGCGTATTTCGACCGAGCGGCGAGCACTCAATCTCGAAGGCGCTATTATCCGCCGAAGCCTCCCGGACGAGAGTAGGCCTCTTGTGAGCAAAAAACGAGATTGAGTGCTCGCCGCTCGGTCGAAATACGCCCCTCGTTGAAGATGGACAAGGGCGACACTGGTTGGGGTGAAGATCATATAGCCTAAGATTGGAAGTGCCAAAAAATAGACAACAGAAAGAGCGCCAAGAAAAACTATAACGGTCGTTCTTATAGCTGGGTTTGCCATACACCCTCTTCAAAATTTCTGGCACCGCTTTCCGACGTACCCAACGGAGCAGCACTACTCCTATAATCAGAAGCGCACCGACAGGAAGCCCGAGGATAAATTCGTCAAAGCGTGTGGGGATAGGTCGAACCCACCTCGGATTGCCGCTCGTCAAATCGGCGAGCTTTAGCTGCGTCTCCATCTTCAAATATGCGAACAGGCCGTCAGCCAGCAAAAACAGCCGCGCCGAAAACCATGGCCGTCATCGACCATCGCTGATTAGGTTGTCCGAATTTGGATTTGAAGATCATCGCATCGCTAATGATCGTTATGGCTTATGTAATATTCGATTCTATACCAACCCGTCACGTCGCCCATGGTCGCCGCCGGATAGAACACGAATGGGACGAGCAAAAGGCACACGACCAATATCATGGTCATAATCCGAAGTTTATGAAGCACAGCTCGTACGTAAGCCATTTTTGATTCCAGAATTCGCTAGGACCGCCTCAGTCGGCGGCCTCTTTGGTTATTTCATGCAACAAGCACGATGTCAGCTTTTTGGCACTTTTCGGACGTCGCCGCCTACCTGACAATGTCTCTTCGTGGCACCTTTGAGACGTGCCGACAGACGCTGAAAAGGTCCGCTTATCCGGGTAGACCGGAAGTCACTGTCGGGTAGTCAAAACGACGCGAATGGACCCATTTGCGACATCAAGGGGGGCGATACAAACTTGCCTTTATGACCTGGAAGACAATCACGACGCGGGACTACCGTCCGCTGACATCGACCGAGGCTCCCGATACCGACTGAAGGCTAGCTTGGACCGGAATCGTTCATGTCCCAACCGATGGCGCGGCGCAGGAAAGTGCAAGCAAGCGCCTGAAGGGTGGCCCGTTCGCTGTTGTCTTTGCCGGCGCTGTGGCCGCCCGTAGCGGGCTCACTAAAATAGGCTTCATAGCCCATGGCCTGTAGCTTGGCCGCCATCTTTCGCGCATGAGCGGGATGAACGCGGTCATCCGCGCGGCTTGTCGTAAGCAGGATCGGCGGATAGGGCTTTCCGGGGGAGGCAACGTGATAGGCTGAGATTTCTGATAGAAACTTCCAGTCTTCCGGTTTGTCTGGGTCGCCATATTCATCAATCCCGATATTGCCCACAAGCAGCTTCTTGCTGCGGCGCATGTCGATGACCGGCACGGCACAGAGCAATGCGCCGAAGCGCTCAGGATAACGGGTCAGCATATTCGCAATGAGAAGACCTCCGTTCGATCCGCCTTCGGCGGCGATGCGCTCAGGCCGGGTTACGCCACGCGCTACAAGATCGGCGGCGACCGCAGCGAAATCATCATGAGAAAGTCGTTTGCCTTCGCGGCGTCCCGCATCATGCCAGTCCTTCCCAAACTCGCCTCCGCCACGTAAATGGGCAATCACACATGTGCCGCCGCGTTCGAGCCAGAGCTTGCCAAGCGATGCGTTGTAAAAAGGGGGCATGGAGATTCCGAACCCGCCATAACCGTAAAGATGTACGGGCGCGTTGCCGGTTTCGCTAGGCGGACCGACATGCACATAGGGGATGCGGACGCCATCGCTCGATATCGCCTCATGCCGTGTGACAGCAAGCCCGGCCGGATCGAAAGCTCGTGGCGCTTGCTTCAATAGAACAGGTGGAGCTTTGGGCTCGATGAAGAATAATGACGGCGGCGTCAGCGGGTCGTGAGCAATGGCAAGAAGATCGCCATTGCTTTCATCCTCTTCGGTATCAAAAGGCCAGACGTTGGCCGAGCCAATCTCCGGCAGGCCCGTGAGTGTCTCACGCGCCCAAGCGCCTTCGTTCGGAGTCAGCGCTTCGAACGCCGGCTTGAGATCATCCAGAATGCTTAAAATCAGCTGGTCGCCGGCCCAGAACAAAGTCTGTAAAGCGCGCCGTTCCTCTGGTTCGAACAGCTTTACGAAATGACGGCCGCCGACCAGAAATGTGGCAAAGGGAATGCCGATGACGCTGTCGGGCTGAAATGTTTCCCCCGCGATGGTCCAAGCTGTCCGCAGCTTCGCGACAAGCCAATGGCCGTGCACCCATATGTTAGCATCAGGAGGAACGTCGATCTTGATTCTAGCTCCGGTACGATCGCCGATCCAATAGTTGGTGTCGATAAGACCAGACTTCTCGACAAACCATACGCGCTCCTCTGGGGCGTCGCGATCGACCTGGGCCCAGGTCCCCAAATAGTCCTCTTTAGTTTCGAAAATCACAGGAGCTGCCAGTGGATCGGTTCCGCGCCGCCAAAGCCTTACTGTGCGCGGCAAACCTGTGTTGGTTGCCATATTGGGTCCGAGCGGTGACATAAGCAGGAGCGTGTCGCGATCAAACCAGACCACCTGGCTTCTGGCCTCGGGCAGATTGAAACCATCCGCAACGAATTCGCGGGTTGTGAGATCGAACTCGCGTAAGACAACCGCATCCTTACCTCCACGCGAGAGATGAACGATAGCCCGGTCATGCGTTCCCGGCAGCGACAGCCCGCCGCGCCATACCCAATCTTCGCCTTCCTTGGCAGCTAGCGCATCGAGATCGATGAGAACGTCCCATTCTGGGGTCTCACTTCGAAAACTCTCGAACGATGTCGTCCGCCACAAACCGCGTGGATGTTCAGCATCCTGCCAAGGATTAAACAGCTTCTTGCCGCGCCGGTTAGGAAACGGAATATTGTCTGGTCGGTCGAAAATAAGTTTGAGCGCATCGCGGTCTGCAGCAAAGCGGCTGTCGCTGAACCGTTTCATTGTCGCGGCGTTCTGCGCCTCGACCCAGACCAGTGCTTGAGGGCTTTCCCTCTCTTCAAGCCAGAGGTAGGGATCATCGTCCGGCGCTTCGACAGTGGGTCTTACATCGACGATGGGCATGACAAACTCCTCGATTGGGCCACAACGCAGGCGGCGGATAGTAGCGAACGATTAGGAATACTGATCTTGGCAATCTTAGGAAGCTGCTTCGCCTTGAGCCTGTCTCCCTGCACGCGCAACTTTCTGTTGCGCATCCATTTGTTTTCTGATCGTCAGACGAATGATTGTTAGGGGGTCGAATTCGCTCGACAAAAGCGACGGAAAAATCCGGCTTCAAAACCGATCTCAAATTCGCAGAACAGGCCGGGTGTTCCGTTTGGAACAGCGCCTAGTCCTACTGAGTCAGAAAGTCGCGGGCTGAGGGGAGCAAGAATCGCTTACTGAGGGGATTCATGCAAGCCAAGGGGGGCTGAGATGGGTCGCCGAGGGAACGATAGCAGCGAGGCGCGTTTTGCCGCTTATGTCGATGGTCTTGTGGGTGTGGTTGGTCACGCTGATCGAGCGGGGCCACTAGAGGCCTATTGCATGGGCCTGATGTTGCCGGCTGAGCGCAAGAGCGTCGAACCGATGGCGGCAATGACGGCGCCGACGCGAACTGCAGCCCAGCATCAATCGCTCCTTCATTTTGTCGGCCAAGCCCCTTGGTCGGACCAGGCAGTTTTGGACAAGGTGCGAGAGATGGTGCTGCCGAGCATCGAGCGGCACGGTGCGATCGAGGCCTGGATCATTGACGATACGGGCTTCCCCAAGAAGGGACGGCACTCGGTCGGAGTTGCCCGTCAATATTGCGGTCAGCTCGGCAAGCAGGACAATTGTCAAGTAGCCGTGTCGCTGTCGATCGCCAATCATTATGCCAGCTTGCCTTTGGCCTATCGTCTCTATCTGCCGCAGGAGTGGGCGGGCGATCGCAAGCGGCGAGAGAAGGTTGGTGTTCCGGACGAGATCACGTTCAAGACCAAGTCGGAGATTGCCATTGAGCAAATCCGCTGGGCTTGTGAGGCCGGCATTCCGCGCGGCACGGTGTTGACCGATCCGGCCTATGGGGCGGATGTCGCGTTGCGCACGACGCTCACAGAGCTCGGGCTGCCTTATGTCGCAGGCGTATTGTCGACCACCACTGTCTGGGCGCCCGGCACGGGACCGTTGCCGCCCAAGCTCTATGTGCCGGGCCTTGGACGACCGACCAAACGCTTGCGCCGTGATGAGAAGCACCGACCAGTTAGCGTCAAAGAGCTCGCCTTCAGTCTGCCGGCCAGGGCCTGGAAGACCATCACTTGGCGCGAGGGCACGAATGTGCCGTTGCGATCGCGCTTTGCTCGATTACGCATTCGCATCGCCAAGCGCGACTTCGATCGTAGCGAGCCGTGGCCGGAAGAATGGCTGCTGATCGAATGGCCCAAGGGCGAGAAGGAGCCGACAAAATATTGGCTCTCGACCCTGCCGGCAGACATCAACTTTCGTCGCCTCGTTGACACCGCCAAGCTCAGGTGGCGCATCGAGCGTGACTATCTTGAGCTCAAGCAAGAGGTCGGGCTCGGACATTTTGAAGGCCGTGGATGGCGTGGCTTGCATCATCACGCCTCGCTCTGCATTGCAGCCTACGGATTCCTCGTCTCCGAAAGGGAGACAATTCCCCCCTCAGGACCTGGTTCCTCCACACCGTTCAAAAAATCTGCCTTTCCCAAAAATTACCGACCCAGAGGCTCCGCCACTCCGGACCGAACGGCACATCCCAAACTCGATCACAACGATGCGACGACGCTTGATCGTCGCAATCATCAACCGACTGCACAGATGTCCTTGCTGCACCAAGCCGGTTAACCGCAATAAGTTTATGACACAGTAAGACTAGGTAGTCATTGCCCTAGCACTACAGTTGCAAGTTTTGGGTGGTTCTAAATCAATGGGCGACCATGATTCGGGATTTGATGATTGGTGGCGCGTCGGTCGAAGATACGCTGACGCTGTGGGCTTCTTTGTTGCGAGAGGCCAAGCAACGAATTCGCCCGCTGTTTACGCAGGAGCGGGTCGCGATCTCGGCGGGGCAGTTTCTCGATGGACTGTTGGGCAGCGAGCCGCGCAAGACGGGTTGGATGAGGGCGGAGGCAGCCGGTGATCAGGGACCGTGGCGCCAGCAGGCGATCCTTGGTCGGGGACGGTGGGATGCCGACGCGCTACGCGACATCGTACGAGAGTACGCGCTGGAAACGCTTGGCGATGAAGACGCGGTTCTAGTGATCGACGAGACCGGCTTTTTGAAGCAGGGCAAGGCGTCGTGCGGGGTGGCACGTCAGTACACTGGATCGGCGGGCAAGATCACCAATTGCCAGATTGGCGTATTCGCTTGTTATGTGTCGCGGTATGGCCATGTCTTGATCGACCGTGCGCTCTACCTGCCAAAGGAATGGACGGACAACCGCGTTCGCCTGAAGGCAGCGCATGTGCCGCGCGATGCGGGCTTTGCGACGAAGCCTAAAATCGCGCGTCGCATGATCGCTCGCGCGATCGCCGCAAAGGTGCCGTTCTCGTTCGTTGCGGCGGACAGCGTGTATGGCACGGGAGAGATTGAAACCCTGCTGCGCAAGGCGTGCAAAGGCTATGTTCTGGGTGTTGCGTCCAATCACGTGTTCTATTCCTGGGGCAAGGGGCAGCCTGTCGCCGGCACCGCCTCCGCGATCGCACAGAGCCTTCCCAAGCATGCCTGGCGTCGCCTGTCGTCCGGCGAAGGGACCAAAGGTCCGCGCTGGCACGACTGGGCCTATCTCGAGCTTGCCGATCTCGACGGCAGTGAATACGATGATGACCTTGCCAGGGAATGGACGCGAGGTCTTCTGATCCGCCGCAACATTGCCGACGGCAGCCTGGCATTTTACTCCACGTGGTGCCCTAAGGGCACGTCCATCCAAAAGCTGGTGTTAGTGGAAGGCCATCGCTGGGCCGTCGAGGACAGCTTCGAAACGACCAAGAACGAGCTCGGTCTTGACCACAACGAAACCCGCTCCTGGCATGGCTGGCATCGCCATGTCTCACTCGTCATGCTTGCCTTTGCCATAATGGCCGTTATCCGTTCTCGGGCCAACACCGCGCCCAAAAAAACGCGAACGCGGGCTCGACCGAAGCTTCGTTCTTAATCCGCTGGTCGATCCAGGAAGTCAGGCGCATCGCCATGAAGCTCGCCCAGCGACGCATCTCGCATGCATACTTACTTGCTTGGTCCTCCTGGCGCAGGGCTCATCAAGCCAACGCGCGCAGGGCCCATCTCAAGAAAAAATTGCAACTGTAGTGCTAGGGTGAACTTTGGCATCTAAGGCCCGTCCGCGTGTCCACACGCGCAATGTATCTGCTTGACCAAGCCGACAAATGCCGGTGCGGAAACTAAGCCGCCGAGTATGTTGAGCGCGCGGCTGAGGTCGGAGGCGCGGAGATCGAAAGCGGGCAGCCTGTCGGCGTCTCTCCAGCGTTGGGGCGATAATCTCACCCAGTCTGATGGGCGATCAATCAGCAACACGACGTACAACTTCTACCAGCCCAGAGTGTGGCCGCTCTCGCTGCAGGCAGGTCAGCTCCGACCGCAATCCTGCCCCCCGCAGTTTCGTGTTGACCCTTTATAAAGTCTGAAAACAAAATTGTACGGTCCGGGACGGCATTGCTGTCCTTTAGGATTTGGAAGGAGATAGCCATGAAAGCATCGTCACTCTGCGTTGCGGGTCTAACTGTCGCGGCCATGTCGATTGCACCCGCTAATGCCGCACCCGCGAATGCCGCTGGCGGTTGCGTCGGTGGTTGCCCATCAAGCTTTAGGTCAGGCGACGCCGGATCGGATGCTCCGGGTCTGGTTGGCCAGCGTTGTCGTCAACGTGCAGAAACGTCGGCAACTGGAAAACCTACGCCGCGTGCATGGAAGACGGACTGAAAGTCGGTTGGAAAAGCTCTGAAAACGGATGGTATTGTAGCAGTCTGGGATTAAAGTAACAAAAAATCGCGTCAAGAACGAAAGAGGCCGCCCCAGTTGGCGGCCTCTTTCGTTCAAAGGTATGAGGTAGTCTATTTCGCCTATTGGCACCCAACCGACATAGCCAGCCTCACTGATGACGTCGGTTCGTTGGGGTAAAGCGGACATGGCGACCGTGTCCGGCGGCAACAGCTCGAACGGATCGCCTCAAGCGCGCGCCGGGCCACGACGAAAAAGTCTGTCGAGTAGACTTCGCAGATGGCATTTGCCGCGCGCCTCGACCTCGATCTCACGCGGCAGCGACGCGACCGCTGAACTCGATCGTCCGCCGTGACACGATCTCAAACCGCGTCTTGCTGAATCCTTTGTCGAAGCCGGAAAGGATGTAGCAGCCGTCCCGTTCCGCGCGGACTTCGTATTCGCCGCCCACGTCCAGAACGTCAGCCTGGAGCAAATTATCGATGCATCGAACTATCATGGTTGCCGTTCGATTTCTGCCCGCATCAAGGTGAGCGTGAGGCTCGAATCTATCCGTGCAGGCCCGCTTACATTCAGCATTTGCGTGGCGCTTGTCCTCGTTCGTGCGGACGTTAGCGCCGCATTCTCGCTGACTGTTGCAGCCCAGCCACGATTTTGCGGCGATTTCGCAATGACGCTGTTTCGTTGCATCTGCGTTTAGTTTGATCTTCAGCAGAGCGCGGTACGTGCATGATCAACACATGGCCGCAGTTATGTTGCCCACCATGAGCAGAGCATTCGTCAAGGACGCGGATGACGTTGAGGAGCTGCCAGACCGGCCAGTGTTCCAAAGAAACGGCCCCAGCTCGGGGTGGAAAGCTGGGCCGTCGCCTCGGGCGACGTGGCGATAAACGCCTTCTTTTGATCCTGGTCAGCAACCTTGGTCCGCCGTTTGCGCCGCAGGCTTAGCGCCCATGGCTTCCTGAGCCGTTGTTGGCTGGCCTTGCATTTGCTTTTGTGCATCTTGCGACGACGCTGCTTTCGCTGCGCTCACGCGGTTCATTGTGTCAGTGGGCGGATGTTCTTTTGTATCTGCCGTGTTTGTGCCAACCGTCTGACCTGTGTAGCCCGGCGTCGGACCCGAACCCGCGTCCTTGCCGCGCGTATTGCAGGGACCGGCGTTTTCTGTGCCGACCCCCAGAACCGTTATATGCCGGAGCCGGCCTGCAGAGCGCCCATCGCGCCGATATTGACGATGCGGGCCGCCCGCGAGTTGAGAAGATGCGGGATCGCCGCGCGCGAGGCATTCAGCGCGCTCTCGACATTGAGAGCATACATGCGCTGCCAGGCCTTGGGATCGCCGTCGGCAATGATCTCGAAGGTAAATCCGCCGGCAATATTGATCAGCGCGTCGATCGCGCCGAAATGAGCGGCGGCGGCATCGATCGTTTTTTTCGCCTGTGCTGCATCAGTCAAGTCGATGCGGCCAAATTCGATCCGCTCGGCTGTTGCCGCGAGCTGCGACGCAGCATGATCGATACCGGCCACTCTCGCGCCCCGCGGAAGGGCTTCCTCGGCGACCACCTTGCCAAGCGCGCCCAGCGCGCCTGTGATGACAACGACTTTACCCTGTCCGCTTGCCCCAGACATGCTCACGTCACGCATCACGTCTTCCACTTGATCATCGTCTGCAGGACGCTCATTGCGCGGCCGGCGTAGGGCGGCTGAAATAGCATTTGGATCGGCGAGAGAGGGCCCTGGTAGAAGACCGGGCGCAATTTTGAAAAGGTGTTGAACCCCTCGCGCGCGTGGTAATGGCCCATGCCGCTCGCCCCGACCCCACCGAATGGCAGGTCGTGCTGGCCGACGTGCAGGAGAGCTTCATTGACCGATACGCCACCCGACATGACCCGCGAGATGTAGAAGTCGCGCAGCTCGGCATTGTGAGTGAATGGATAGATTGCCAACGGGCGGTCGTGACTATTGATATAATCGGCGACCTCCTGCCGATCTGCATACGTCTTGATCGGCAAGATCGGGCCAAAGATCTCGCGCTGCATGACAATCATGTCTTCCGTCGGATTTAGCACAAGATGCGGTGCAAATTTGCGACGCTTCGCGTCCGGAATCTGCTGTTCCGCAAGATTGACCAGGACCGCGCCCTTTGTACGGGCATCCTCCAGCGTCGCCTGCAGCCGCGTGAAAGACCGTTCATCGATGATCGACGTGTAGTCCTGGCCGTTGATGTCCGGGAAGCGCTCGGCAAACAGTCGCCGGCAATGGCGGACGAACTCGTCCTCACTCCCTTTGGGCAGAAACATGTAGTCGACATTCGTACAGATCTGACCGGCATTGAACATCTTCACCCAGAGAATGCGCTCCGCCGCTGTTTTGACCGGGAAGTCAGGCCCAACAATCGCAGGTGCCTTGCCGCCCAGTTCAAGCGTGACAGGGGTGAGGTTGCGGGCCGCGTTGGCCATGACCGAGCGACCGGTAGCACCGGATCCCGTGAACAGCAGATGGTCGAAGGGCAATGACGAAAATCCCGGTCCTCGTCCGCCGCCATCCTCGAAAAAGGCAAGCTTCTCGATCGGGAAATACCTCGGGGAAACGCGCATGAGAACCTTTGCGAGCGCTTTTGAATTTTCCGACATCTTGACCATCGCTCGATTGCCGGCCGCCAGAATCGCTGCGAGCGGGCAGAAGCTGAGGTTAAGCGGGAAATTCCAGGGAACGATGACCCCGACAACGCCGAGCGGCTGCGGGATGACACGATTTCGCGCGAGCGGATAGGTCACGAAGTCGACGTGTCTGCGCTGCGGCTTCATCCACTTCTTCAAATGGTTGACTGCGTCGGCGACGGTCTCCAGGACAACGAAATATTCGGCGAACAGGGTCTCGAATTCAGACCGGTTGCCGTAGTCGGCGTTGATCGCTGCCACCAACTCGTCCTTATTGTCCTTCAGGAGACGCGTCAGCGACTTCAAGTCAGCGATGCGCTGAGCATAGGATGGCTCCGGCGCCGCCAGGTAAGCCGCACGCTGCTTGTCAAAGCAGGACTGAAATTCAGTGGGAATGTCGATCGAACGGGAATTGACAGGCACGTTCATGATGCTCCCTTTCTCTTGGTTTTTCGCGTGTCCTCCAAGCGAAATAACGAGGGCGCGTGTGACCGTGACTGTATCAACTCCAAGAGTGCATGCTTGCGTTCGCATGAACGGAGCCGGGCCTTTCATCCATGATCCGCTTGATAGCGTGAGCGCAGCGGCCGCACTGGGCGCTGCATCCGAGGCAGGCATACACCTCGCTCATACGGGGCCGTCGCGCCTCTTTTACGACCACTGACCGCACCTGATGGTCGCTGAACACATTGCAAGAACAGACGATCATCGCCTTCTCCTAACCAATACCAATGAGTCGGATGAAGACCGCCACAAGCGCGGTGCTCCACCCAGCCGCAAGCATGATGGTTTCCATTCGGTCATCTCGGCGTAGCCAAGAGGCCGCTCGCGGACTAGATGGTTACGCATTTTAGCTCCTTCCGAGGCATCGCGAACGCCTGCTGCTGCGCCTCGATTACGCTACCCACACGGGCGGGAGCAAACCAGTACGTCGAAGCTGGCGCGGTCGTTCATGCGGCCTCCTGTTTAGCTTCGGTCTGTAGGTCGGCTTCGGTGAAGCCATAGCCGCCGGGGCGCAGCGCCGAATGCTCGCGCTTGGAGTGGACTAGCGGGTAGAACATCTGCGTCGTCCAGGGCTCCGGGCCAAACAGGATGTCGTCCTGCAGGCCGATCTTGGCCGGATATTTGCGTGTGATATGCGCCGTGCCGAACAGCACGTCCCAGAAGAACAGCAGGTTGCCGAAGTTGCCCTTGTAGTGGCCGATGCCATCTTCGTTGGTAAGCGCGTGGTGCGCCCAGTGCGTGGCCGGCGTGGAGATGGTGCGCTCCAGCACCCACATCAGCGGATGCAGCGCGCGGATGCGGTACAGCGGCGCGTCCCACGCCCAGGCGCAGTGCGCGCCCAGGATGACCGCCAGCTTGATCACCAGGTACGCCGCGTAGACCGGGCCGAAACCAAGGTACACCGCCACGCCGCCGATCCACAGGCCCGGCATCATCAGGTAGTAGAAGAAGTTGTTGCGGTAGGTAATGCGCACGCTCATGTAGGCCGCGCTGTGGTGCGCGCGGTGCAGCGGCCACAGCAGCGGCGTGTGCGAGGCGCGGTGCCAGAGATACTGCGTGAAGTCATCGCCGATCAGCAGCAGGCCGGCCATGGCCCACCACGGCAGGTTGGCCCAGGCGTTGTGCTGCGCGGGCATGAGCCAGTTGCACAGCGCGTTGCTGCCCAGCAGTGCGATCGGCTGGGTGATGGCGATCAGGCTGACGAACATCAGCACCTCCAGCCAGGTGTCGTTGGCTGTCGCGTTGCCGCGCACGGCGGCCTGGTAGCGCCGGGTGATGAACTC
This sequence comes from uncultured Alphaproteobacteria bacterium, assembly GCA_963769365.1. Lineage (GTDB taxonomy): Bacteria > Pseudomonadota > Alphaproteobacteria > Rhizobiales > Xanthobacteraceae > Bradyrhizobium. Next base: position 41,580 of record CAVYLU010000009.1, read on the forward strand.
CATGGCCGCAAAGCCCAGGATGCAGGCGCCGATCAGGAGGTATTGCAGTTGCGAGCTCATGTGGGGGCGTCTCCGCTCTCATGTTTTGTATTGTGAGAACGATCTTTAGTAGTGCCATCACAATGCGTCCAATGCATAATTCGCATCGTTTTAATGCATGGAGAGCAATGCCATGGATCTGCGCCGCCTGAACCACGTCGTCGCCCTTGCCGACACTCTGCACTTCGCCCGCGCCGCCGAAGCCGCCCACCTGAGCCAACCGGCCTTCAGCCGCAGCATCCAGGCCATCGAGAGGGACCTGGGTATCCGCCTGTTCGACCGCGACGTTGGTGACGTCCGCCCCACCCCGGCCGGCGAATTCGTTATCGAGCGGGGGCGCAAGCTGCTGTTCGAGGCACGTTGCCTGCAGCGCGACGTGGATCTTTACCGCGACAGCCGGCTCGGCGACACGCCCTTCGGTGTCGGACCGCTGCTGACGGCCACCCTGATGCCACGCGCGCTTGTGGCGCTGCGCCGCCAGCACCCGCAGGTGGCGCTGCGCATGGAGGTCGGCAACTGGGTGCAGTTGCTGGAGAGCCTGCGTACCGAGAACATCGAGTTCTTTGCCGCCGATGTGCGCGACATGCCCAGGGATGCCGCGCTGGACATCCAGCTGATCGGGGGGCAGCCGGCCAACCTCTATGTGCGGGCAGGCCATCCGCTGGCCGGGCGCGAGCACACGCTGCAGGAAGTCTGGGCATACGGTCTCGCGGTACCGAAGCTGCTGAGCCCCTCAAAGGTGGAACTGGCCGTCCTGCTGGGCCTGCCTGAGGGCCAGGAGGCCACCATTGCGCTCGAGTGCGACAACTATGGCATGCTCAAGACGGTCGCGCTCACCACGGATACCGTTCTGGGTGCGACGAACGCGGCGGTACGGGAGGAGCTGGAATCCGGCACGCTCGTCCGGCTTGTCGTGCACGGCTGGCTGTCGCCGCCGTCGACCACGGGCATTGTGCGTTTGCGAGGGAGAACCTCGTCGCCGGCAGCCAAGGCAGCCATTGCAGCGATTGTGCGGGCCGCGGGCGAGATCAACGTGTAGGCGCAGCCGACGCATGGTCCGGTGCGGATTGCCGGCCTCTTCATACTCCTAAGACGACTGTTTTCTTACCAAAGCCAACCCGTCGTCGGTTTGTATTACATCTCATCAGCAGGCTCTACGAGCGCGCTTCCATCATCGTCACCACCAATCTGGCGTTCGGCGAATGGCCCAGCGTGTTCGGCGACGCCAAGATGACGACTGCGCTGCTCGACCGCTTGAGCCATCACTGTGACATCGTCGAGACCGGTAACGACAGTTGGCAATTTAAAAGCCGCGACGATGACCAAACAACCCGCGCTCGTCTCGTCTCCGCAATCCCGGCCAGCTCCGACGAGACGAGCGCTGCCGTCAAACCCCGCCGCGCGAAGGGGTCAATATTGGACGCCGATGAGGGGTCAAATTTGCAAGCCGATTGACAGTAGGACTTCGACCTTCGTGCAATCGGTTTATTATCGAGGCCTCCGGTTATTCTTGACCGGCTGTGCTGCGAGCATATCAACCATGGCGGCGTAGAGAACGGTCGGCTCAAGTGCACATATTCGGATTTTATCGCCTTCGGGGCATCCCGAGAGCTTATCCCTGCAGCGCTGCGCGAATTGGAATGCTTGGGATGGCTTCGATACCAGCGCGGTGGTCGATGGGGCGGGGTGAAAGCGCCCAGCGTCTACACCTTGACATGGTTGCCGATGGACAGCATTCCAGCCACAAATGACTGGAAGCGGCTCACCGAAGACACAGTGCGAGCGCGAAAAGCGGAGCTTCGTGCCGACCAACGTGCTCGTGACCTACACCGCAAACAAAAGGTCGCCCGAAAACAGCTATCTGGTACGGCTTCCGGTACTGGACCAGTGCGGCATCCCGCACCTGATCATGCTGATCGCGAGGTTCAACCTTCACCTGCGAACGGCCCCGGACAACAAAAGCTGGTTGCGCGTAAGCCGATCTAGTACGGCATCCCGCACCCCTCTATATATTTCCATGGGGATGGGCACCGCATTCTTCATCTTCGAAGGATTTCCAAAAAGGGACCCATGACGCCCGGGCCATCGCCTAATGAAGGGCGGTGGCAGTTGGACCAGAACTTGGCTGCTTTCGTTGATTTATAAAAAATACTCCGAGATCCGGGAATATCGCTGGCAAGTTTGCGCGCGAAACTGTCCTGCGCTTTTCCTGCTATCCAACGCACGCATTTGCGTTGTTGGAGTGCCCGGAAGTGGCTGGCCCACGGTCAAAATGACGCGAATGACCCTGGCTGCGTGAAAACGTGCGCGCACGAAAAGCGCGCAGAATTGTTTTCTCTATTGTCTTGTCTCGGCAACCGTCGCCAGCGCTTTTGTTTTTCAAATTGACTGAAGTCGAGACGAAATTTCCGTTCGCAAATTCAATTTCGGCGTTTTCACGCGGCCAAGACCCGTAAGCGACATGGGCCGAGCTTCCGCGATGACGAACCGACCATCGCGAACTCATGGCAAAAAAAGAGCGCGACGACGAGTAGACGCATACCGTTGGCCGCTCGATCAACGATGATGCCAAAAATGGCGGCACACCAATGGGTTACCGAAGGGCTAAGGGCCAGTAGTGTTCAGCGTCATTTTTTCTTCATGCGGCAAAAAGTCGCGCTATACTCATTGTTGCGCGCCAGAAGCTTGCAACCGATGCCACGCAAGCCGCAGGCGCTGACAAGACAGTTTTGAAATTGCGGAGCGTGACCGAGCAAAAACAATCAAAGATGGGAGGCGACGATGAAACGGACGTCTAAGCAACCCTGTCTCGCAACGACCGTATTGGGAGCCGGACTTGTCTACCTCGTTGTTTCGCCCGCGTTCGGCCAGGGTAACCCCCTTCGCGAGGCGTATTTTGGTGAGACGCATGTTCACACCAGCTGGTCGCTCGACGCCTGGATGATGGGCAATCGGATCACCGAGCCCGGCGATGCCTACAAATATTTCAAGGGCGGGACGATCAAGCATCCGCTCGGCTACGACATCAAGATCGAGACGCCGCTCGATTTTGCCGGTGTCACCGACCACTCGGAATATGTCGGCGTGATGAAGCTGGCCAATGACCCGAGTTCGCCGATCAGCAAGAATCCGGCCGCGACGCCACTTATCATGAAGAACAACAGTCCTGAAGAGGTTCAAAGAGTCTATCTCTACGCTGTAAAATTGGTCAGCGGTGCGCCGGTCGCGGCGCTCGCGAGTCCCGAGATCGCGCACACGGTCTGGCAGCAGAACAACGGATTCGCAGACAAGGCGAACGAACCGGGCAAGTTCACCGCCTTCTGCAGCTATGAGTGGACATCCATGCCGAACAACATGAACCTCCACCGCAACATCTTCTTCAAGGATTGCGCGCATGTGCCGGCGATGCCGTTCAGCGCGCTCGAACTCGTCTGACCCGACCGACCTGTGGACCTGGATGGACGGACAGCGCAAGGCGGGCAACGAGCTTCTCGCAATCTCGCATAACGCCAACCTCTCCGACGGGCGCATGTATCCGACCGATGTCGACCTTAAGGGGCGGCCGATCGACAAGACTTACGCTAAATCGCGGATGCGCAATGAACCTCTGATCGAGATCAAGCAGATCAAGGGGCAATCGGAGACCCATCCTCTGCTCTCGCCCAACGACGAGTTCGCCAACTTCGAGATCCTTACTTATCTCCTGGGCAATCCGGATGGCCGCATTCCGCATGTCATCGGCAGCTATGCCCGCCAGGCTCTGAAAGATGGGCTCGCACTCGAAGACACCAAGGGCTTCAACCCCTACAGGTTCGGCTTCGGCGCCGCCGCCAACTCGCACAATACCGGGGTGCCTTATCGTGAGGATAACTTCTTCGGGGGCCACGGCGTCGCCGACGGAGCCATCGAGACGCGCATGTCGGGACATCTCTTCGCGGGCCTGGATCCGCGCTTGGAGAGCACCGCCGGGCTCACCGGCGTGTGGGCGGAGGAGAATACGCGCAAGTCGATCTTCAACGCCATGAAGCGCAAGGAGACCTTCGCGGTCAGCGGCCCGCACATCAAGGTTCGCTTCTTCGGCGGCTGGAGCTATGCCGAGACTGCGACGGCCGAGCAGCGCCGGGAGTTCTGGAAGTTCGTGCCGGAGTGGATCAAGGACCGCGAATGGATCAAGGCCGCCTACGCGCAGGGCGTGCCCATGGGCGGAGATCTCACCCCGATGCCCGGGGGCGACAAGGCACCTTCATTTGCCCTGTGGGCGGTCAAGGATCCCACATCTGGCAATCTCGATCGTATCCAGATCATCAAGGGCTGGACCAAGGGCGGTCAGAGCTTCGAGAAAATCTTCGACGTCGCCTGGGCGGGTGATCGTGAGCCCGACAAATGGACCGGTGTCGTGCCGCCGGTCGCAAACACCGTTGATGTCGAGAAGGCCACATACACGGACAGCGTCGGCGCCGTCGAATTGAAGACTGTGTGGACCGATTCCGAGTTCGATCCGAGCGTTCCGGCGTTCTACTATGCGCGCGTGCTTGAGGTTCCGACGCCGCGCTGGACGACGATCCAGGCCGCGAAACTCGGCATCGCACCGCCCGACGTGGTGGCGGCGACCGTCCAGGAGCGGGCGTGGAGCTCACCGATCTGGTACACCCCGACCGCCGAAGCGCGGAAAGTCGCAAAGCGTGGTCCCACCATCGACGATCTCAAGAAACAGGGGGCAGTCGCCCTCACCGATGCTCAGCTCAAGGCACTGATCGTCGACAAATCTCCGTGGCTGCAGAACAACGTGACCGGCACGAAGTTCAAGATCATTTATAGTGCATCGGGAATCTCCAATTCCACGCAAACGCTCACGCCGATCGATCCAGGCTACGCGACGTCGAAATTCGCCCAAAACCAAGGTCAGAGCCTGATCGATCACGCCGGCCGCAGCGCCATCCAGCCGAGTGCTGTCGGCGATCCGGCGCAGAGCAGCTATCGGGGCACACCTTCAGCCTACTACATCAACAACGGCAAGATCGTCACCGTGATCGCGGGAACGCCGATCGAGGTCACCGCCTACAAGCTGGGAGACAAGTATTACGGCGCGCGCAGCACCGAGCTCGGCTACGCGAATTACGAGATCATCCCCGAAGTGGCCGAAGTTAATCCGTTGCCGGGTAAGCCCGTGCTACGCTGAGGAGGCGCGTATGTCGTTTCCACTGCATCGGTCTCCCGCTCCGAGGCGGCTGAAGTGCACGCTGGCCGCCTTCTTCCTCCTGATCTCGGCAGCGGCCGCGGTGGCATGCCAGCTCTGCTATGAAGCTGCTCGCCAAAGTGTGACCAACGGCCAGCGGTTGGATATGGCAGATCGAGTGGTGCTGGCCGTGCCCGTCGCCGGCGCGAACCAACTCCGGATGGTCGAGGTCGTGAAGGGCGAGGATGCCGTCGGCGACATCATCGCGGACCCGCCGACGGACCTCGACCCGACAGCGGCACCGGGCTCCGATCCTTACCTACTCGTTCGTGACCCGCTTGCTTCGCAATGGACCAGTCTCGGCACCATTCGGGCTGAATACGCGAATTGGCTCCGACAACTGGTCGCGACCGTTTTCGTCAAAGGCGACCGTCCACGGCCCACCTGGCCGTCGAACATGCAGACGTCGTCCACGCTCAGCTACGCCGGCTGGCGGCAACGTATTGCGCTTGTTCTGCCCTACCTCGAAAACTCCGATCCGCTGGCTGCCCGGATCGCATGGGGCGAGCTGGCACGCGCCCCTTACGCGACCGTGGACGTCGCTAGATCGCGGATCGATGCGGCGGCGGTTGAGAGCTGGCTGGACGATCCAAAGCTCGCCTCACGCCATCCCGCCTACACTCTCTTGCTCGGCTTTGTCGGCGGTTCGGCCGATGTCGCGCGGCTCGAGCAGCACATCGAAGCCGCATGGAGTTCGCACGATGCCACGAACCTCCCCGCGATGATTGGCGCTGACCTGGAATTGCGCGGACCATCCCGCGTTGGCTGGGTCGAGGCGATGTATTTTGCCGATCGCAGCCGGACGATGCCGGAAATCGAGGCCGCCCTGCTTGCGCTTAACGTTCACGGCGATGCGAATCGTACCGTGCCCCGCCAGCGTGTGATCCAGGCGTACCGAGCTTTCATCAGGGAGCGCCCACCAATGGCCGGGTTCGTGGCGCAGCAACTGGCTGACTGGGACTATTGGGACGCCGCGACGGAATACGCGGCGCTTCTCAAGTCCAACACGATAGCGGATCCGGCCTCGGAATTTGCCGTCGTCAACTACTTGCAGCGCGCAGCTTCCGCCAACGCGGCTCTTGAATAGATCCCCCATCCTGACAGGCCAACCCCATGGCACCGCAGCCGCTTGTCCGACCGCAGCCGACCTCGGAACCGTCCGAGTCAGCGCTGGATGAGTCACAGACTGGGCCGAAACCGCCAACCCTTGTGCGCAGGTGGTTGCGGGAACCCCTGCTTCATTTCCTTGTTGCCGGTGCGCTGATCTTCGCGATCTACCAACTGCTGAACCCGGCCGCCAGCCAGACCGGCCGAACTAGTCAGATCGCGCTCACGAAGGACGATCTCCGCCAATTGGCGGTGCACTGGCTCGCGCAAGGTCGGCCACTGCCGACGGCTGATCAGATGCACGCCCTGATCGAGCAGCGGGTAAGCGAGGAGATTCTCTCCCGTGAAGCCGTGGCGCTCGGGCTCGACAAGGATGACGAGATCATCAAGCGCCGGTTGGCGCAGAAGATGGATTTCCTGGCAGCAGATATTGCCGCTTTGCAGGATCCCGGCGATGCCGAACTGCGAGCCTGGTACACGCAGAATTCGGATCGCTTTGCGCTTCCGCCGCGCGCGAGCTTTCGCCACCTGTACTTCTCCTTCGATCGGCCTGGTGCTCGCGACAGGGCTGCCGGAATACTCGACAAGATCTCCGGTAAGCCGGCCGACGCACCTGAGGTCGCGACGGTTGCCGACCCCTTCATGTTCCAGGACTACTACGCCGAACGCGCTCCCGACCAGATCGCCAAGGAGTTTGGCCCAGGTTTCGAAAAGGCGGTGTTTCAGCTCAAGCCCGGTGCATGGCGGGGGCCGATTCAGTCGGGCTATGGCTGGCATCTCGTCTTCGTCGACACACTAGAGCCGGGCCGAGTGCCTGCGTTCGAGGAAGTCGAGCCCGACGTCAAATCCGCGTGGCTCGATCAAAAGCAGCACGAGATCAAGCGGATTGCTTTTGAAGCGATGCGTGCGCGCTACACGATCGTTGTCCCGCCCATTGAATCGGTCGACTTTGGGAGCCTGCGGAATCCTCAGGCGCCCATCGCGTCGACAGGCGTGTTACCGCAGTGACGGCGCGATCGACACATTGGCGGCGGCTTTTGGTCGCGTTGGCGGGTCTACTGGCGATGCTGATGGTGCCAATGCCACTCGCGCGCGCTCACGAGGTCCGCCCGGCCTATCTGCAGATCGATGAAGTCGGGCCCGGCCGCTACGAACTGCTTTGGCGAACACCCGTGCTTGCCGGCATGCGCTTGCCGGTCGTGCTGCGCCTCCCGGACGAGGTTCACGACATCGTCGAGCCTGCCGCGCAGGAGCTGTCCGATTCCCTGGTCGAACGCCGCTTATTCGACGCCGGCACCCAGGGACTGGCCGAAAGGCGCATCGAGTTCGTCGGGCTTCAGGCAACCGTCACGGACGTGCTGGTGCGCGTGCAGATGCTGGACGGTACACATTCGACCACGCTGGTGCGGCCGTCCCAGCCGTGGGTCGACATCGCGACATCGCTGGGGCCTCTCGCGGTCGCCGGCGCGTATCTGTCGCACGGCATAGAGCACATCCTGTTCGGCTTCGACCATCTTCTGTTCGTGCTCGGGCTTATCCTCATCGTGCGCAACACGCGGATGCTGTTGTTGACGGTGACGGGCTTCACTGTCGCACATTCGATCACGCTCTCGCTTGCGACCTTGGGCATTCTCCATGTACCAGGGCCTCCGGTCGAGGCATGTATTGCTCTCAGCATTCTGCTTCTGGCGAGCGAGATCCTGCGGCGGCAGCGGGGGGAGCCCAGCTTGACCGCTACCTGGCCATGGGCGGTCGCTTTTTCATTCGGTCTTCTGCACGGTCTCGGTTTCGCGAGCGCGCTGATCGATATCGGTCTTCCTCAAGGCGACGTTCCGATAGCGCTGCTCGCCTTCAACATCGGCGTCGAGATGGGACAGCTTGCTTTCATCGCCGCCGTTCTCGGCGTGATGCACTTGGCCAAGCAATTTCGAATCTCCGACATCGTCGAATGTCGGCTGCGGACCGTCACGGCCTATGGGGTCGGCGTCGTGGCCGCGTTCTGGTTCGTTGAACGGCTGGCAGGATTTTGGGCATGAGGACACGGCCGCTCCAAAAACTTGGCGTAAGGAACAGCCCGCTCGGCCTTGGCCATCGGCTCGGCCCGGTACCGCTTGTAAGCGGCATTGACCCGCTTGAGCCCGCCGGCCTGCCGCATCGCGTCGACACGCGCTGTGATCTCGTCGACGGCCTGGCCGGCGGGCGCCGCAGCTCGCTTACTGTCTGAAAGACGCGGTCCAACCAGAAAGCAGGCTCCTCCATTCATTCCGGGGTCGTTGCGATTGGATGGAAGTAGTTACTGGCGCGCCATCTCCGCGTCGCCCACGCCCTCGCCATCAAGATCCTGGTCGGGATGCATGACAACCGTCACCTGCAGCAATGTGCCGGTGAATTCGAACGGCGCCTCGTAATGCGATACCGGGCTGCCGCGGTCGCGTCCAATATCGAGACCAGACCAGGAAATCAGGAGGTGGAAGCCGAGTTCAGTCTGCAGCGTGCCGGCGGGTTCGCTATCAATCAGCAGCGTGTATTCACTGGCGCCGGTCCGCGTCCCCATAGCCGGATGTTCTTTCCGCACCAATCGCTCGACCTTGACGCCCAGCCGATGCGCGCCTGCTGGAATCTTGCGATTGGACGTTACAATCTCATGTCCACCACCAATATTGAGGTCGTGCACCAGCAACCCGTCCTTGATGTAGAGGCTGTAGCCGGATGTGGCATCCCCATGGGCAATCAGCACGCCCTCTGCGCCGACCTCGCCGACCTCGACATGGGCCTCGATGGTGTAGCTGCGGCTGCGCACGTCAGGCGCGACGTCGGTCGGCACGTGCCCCATGCCGGCGTGAAAGATAAACGTGGTGCGTGCGCCTTGAAACCGCGAGGCGTTTTCGGCAAACCGCGCACCGAAACGATCGTCGAGCGGCAGCACGTTGTGCTTTTCGGCTTCGCTCCACCACAGCTTGATCATCTCTTCGAGGCGCGCCGGCTCCTTCTCCGCGAGGTTATCGACCTCCGAAAAATCGCGATCGAGATGAAACAGCTCCCATTTGTCGCTCTCGAACGGTGTGCCCGAAGGATGGAAGGCGACGGCCTTCCAGCCGTCCTGCCAGATGCCGCGATGTCCGAACATCTCAAAATATTGGGCTGAAGATTTTGAGGGTGCGGCGGGATCCGTGACGGAGCGGGCAAAGCTCTCGCCCTCGATGGGCATCTGGGCAATGCCTGCGATCTCCGTTGGAAAGCCGATACCAAACAGGTCAAGCAAGGTTGGCGTCAGGTCGCAAGCGTGCGCGAACTGGTGGCGCAGTTCGCCCCTGGCCGCGATCCGCTTCGGCCACGACATCACGAAGGGGTCGCGAATGCCTCCGCCATGAGTGTTCTGCTTGTAGCGGCGCAAGGGCGTGTTGGACGCCATCGCCCAGCCATGCGGGAAATTGGTGTGCGTGTCCGGGCCGCCGATATCGTCGATCCGCAGTAGTTTTTCCGCCATCGGTTCGGGACGGAGATTGTATGGTCCCATCGCATTAATGAAGCCGAGCGGTCCGCCCTCCTGGCTTGCGCCATTGTCGGACATCACGATGATCAGCGTGTTGTCGCGGATGCCAGCCTTGTCCAGGAACGCGACCAGCCGCGCGAGATGCCGGTCGGCATGGTCGAGCATGCCCGCGAACGCTGATTGCAGACGCGTAAACACGCGTTGTTCGTCGGCAGAGTGCTCGTCCCACGCCTTCACACCGTCATTGCGCGGCGGCATCTTGGTATCTTCAGGCACCAGCCCCATCGCCTTCTGGCGCGCGATGCGCTGCTCGCGCTCGACGTCCCAGCCGTGGCTGAAAGTCGCGTCATAGCCCCGGATGAGATCGGCCGGCGCCTGGTGCGGCGCATGGCAGGCACCGAGTGCGACCCAGGTCAGCCAGGGAATATCGGGCCGGTCAGCGGTGTGATCGGCGATGAAGCGGATCGACTGGTCGATCAGATCGGCCGTTAGATGATAGCCCTCGGCATAGGTGCCGGGCGGATCGATATGAGTGTTGTCGGAAACAAGCTCCGGTGCGTATTGATCGGTCTCGGCATCGAGGAAGCCGTAGAAGCGGTCAAAGCCACGGCCAAGCGGCCAGCCATCGAAGGGACCGGTGGCACCGCTTTCGGTCAGTGGCGTGACGTGCCATTTACCGACCATGTAGTTGCGGTAGCCATGCTCGCGCAAGCATTCAGCAACTGTCGCCGCCTCACGTGCGATCTTGCCGCGGTAACCGGGATAGCCGGAATCAAAATTGGCAAGGCACCCCATGCCGACTGAATGATGATTGCGGCCGGTCAGCAGCGCAGCGCGCGTGGTCGAGCACATCGCGGTGGTGTGGAAACCCGAATAGCGCAGACCCTCGGCGGCAAGCTTATCAATGGTCGGCGTCCGGATCTGTGAGCCGTAGCAACCGAAATCGGAGAAACCAACATCGTCGAACAGCACGACAAGGATGTTGGGTGCACCTTCTGGTGGACGGTTTGGCGTCGGCCACCAAGGTTTTGAGTTGGTAACAGTCTGACCGATGGTTCCGCCGAACTGCTTTTCGCTACCCCGGCTCATGGTGTGATCCTCTTTACTGGCCACGGCTACCCCTGACCTCCAAGCGCCGCTTGAGAAGAGAGCCGCGTTGAACCGCGGCTCTCTTCGTTCAGGAAAGTCACTTCAGCACACGCTAATTCCTAGGTCCGCCGCATCTTGCCAATGCGCGGCGGCAGCACGGGCTCAGTCACTCCGTAGATGACATTGATTCCGGTCCCTCCGCCCCACGTGGAATGTGCAAGGTTTTCCTTGGCGAGGCCCGTTGCGACGGGGATATCATACCAGTTGTTGGCACACCAGACATTGCCTGCGGCGTCGATGGTTACGTCCGTGAAATTCTCGAAGGCGCCGCTGCTGAACGAATGCAGAAGGTCACCGGTCTTGGTGCCGGCGGGATGCCCCTTCGGGTTGTCGCCGGCCAGGTACGCGATCCCGCGCGAAAAGCCGTTGGTCGTCCAGACGTCGTCGTTGCCGTCGACATTGACTCCCCACGGTAAGGTGACGGCCCCATCGCCGCTGAAGCCAGCGCCCGGCGAGGGTTGTTGCGTGCCGTCCGCACGGATCATGCTGACGAAGCCCGTGGCCTTCACGCGCCCTGATTGGAGAGCGCCGAGGAGGTGACCAAACGCCGCGAACTCTTGCATGATCGTCGCGTGCGGCGGGAGTGGCTTTAGGCCCGGAAAGTCTGGCGACAGGAAACTGACCACCCAGACGTTGCTCTTCGAATCGAGGGCCAACGCACGGGGCGCTACTCCGACCCGGAAGAACTGCACTTGGGTCGGATCGTTGGCCGGGAACCGCATGACGGTATCGGATCGTGAATTGGAGACCCAGACGCGTGACGAGAATCTTCCCATTGAAACTCGATGCCCAGACATGTTCCCGGGTCACAGCGGTCCCCCATCCGATTCCATTGATCCCTGCACCCATGAAGCCCGTAACCGGTGGAGAGAGTGCGGAACCGTCAATGCCTAACTTAGCAACGCCTCCGCCGATGCCTTTCAGAGCGTTAGACTGCGAACCCGGCATCCAGTTCACACCGCTCCAGAGATTGCCCTCGACGTCGAACATCAGCCGACCGGGTGCGTAGATGCCACCGCCCGAAAAACGCAAGATGAGCGCGAAGTCATCCAGCGCGTACTGCAGGTAAGGCGCGAGCGGCGCTGCGTCGAGTTCTCCTTCTTTAGTCTTCGGATACGCTTCCTCGAAGAGTGCAAAAAGGTCCTTGGGATGCGCCCAAGGCTGGCGTGCAATGCCGGCGATCGCTGAAAGCGTGTTCGACGGCGTCGTTCCTCCACTTGGCGTTGCCGCCTTGTAGAACCGCGAGCGCCAGTCACCGCTAGCGGATGTGCTGGCATAGGTGATGAGCGAGGCCATCGTGTTGAAGGTCGCAAGCGTCGTGCTGCGCGTGAGGTTGAGTCCATCGATGATGACAGATCCCCAACAACCGTTTGCAGGTTTGCGAGATTCGGGACATTCGCGGCAGCGATCCGCAGCCCGAGCGCATTTCCTGAAATAGCCTCGCCCTGAATGAAACGCGCGGCGGTAAAGGCCGAGGCGACCGTGGTCAATTCGTTGACCACCACTTCTTGCGAGGGTTTGTTCCCCAGCACAGAGAGAAGAACCATTTCCGGGTTCTCGCGACCCTCATTGCTGGCCTTGGCTACGCCACCAGCGGCCACGAGATAAAGCACGCCGTCGGCGCGCGCACCCTCGGCGCGAACCTCAAAGCCGCCATCATCCAGGGACTTCACTTGAGCGATTTGTCTAGGCGCGCCGGCGCTGGCTTCCTACAAAGTTACAGTTGACTTTGCAACCGGCGCACGTCCCAAGGCGACCAGCCCCTTGATGCTGTCGGCGGCAAGTGCCGCGCCAGACGATAAGACCGTGGCGAGAAACAATCCTAGAGTAAACGTCCTGGCGATTGATCGGGTCATCATTTGGCTTCTCCGAGCTACGGTTCAGGCTTTGGCCATCGCGGATAGGGTCGGACAAGTGATCATTAGAAAACTAGCATATGGCCCAGCGACCCAATATGCAATTTCGGCAAAAACCTGCAAAACGCTTTGGTTTACGAATAAATAGCCAGGGAGCTGACGCACGGAAATAAGCCGCCGCCTCCGGAAAGGCAGCGGCTCGGTTACATTGAGCGGGCCACCGACGCCGTGGAATTCGTCCTCACCCCGCTCCTGGTTTTCGGCCTTGCGGAAAAAAGTCAGAACGCTTTCGTAGTCCCAGCCGACACAGCCGAGCTGACGCCAGCCATCGTAGTCGGCCGCCGTCCCGCGCATATAGACCATGCCGTTAAGCGAACTCGTCCCGCCGAGCATTCTGCCACGCGGCTGGTAGGAGGTGCGCCCGTTGAGGCCGGCAACGGGCTCACTCTCGAACGTCCAATTGTAGGTCTTGTGTGTGAAGAGCCGGTAATAGCCAACTGGAATGTGTATCCATGGTGAGCTGTCGCGCCCGCCCGCTTCGAGCAGGAGCACCCGGTGGCGCCCCGTCTCCGAAAGCCGCGCTGCCACCGCACAGCCGGCAGACCCGGCGCCGGTCACGATGTAGTCGTAAGATTCTGCCTCCATCTGGCTCCCCATCGCCCTACTCCATTTCAAGCCTGCTTTGCCGACACTTAGGGCAGGTTTCGGAACCCTGTCGAGCCCAGGTGGCGGCGCAGGGAACGAAACGATCCAGCCCTTCGCCGACTCAGGCCTTAAGCACCTTAGGCGAACGCTTTTCGGATGCGCGCCCAGTCAGCCAGCGCGTGTTCATGTCCGGGCACGAGCTGGATGGTGAACTGCGTGTAGCCCCCGCTGCGCAGCGCCTCGATGCGCTGCTTGATCTCGGCCTCGCTTGCCGCAAAAGAGGTGGCGCTGATTAACTCGGCGCTCACGAAGCGCCTCTCCTCGGGCTTTACGAACATCAAGTGCCCGCGATGGTTCTGCAGGTAGGGCGCATCCTTGGGCTCGAAGTCGCGCGCTAGGTCGACATAGCCTTGCATCTCGGGCCTGGTCCTGGACACCATCGTCACACCTGGCGCCAGTCCGGCCAGCGCCTCATCCGCCGCGCGATGCAGCATAACTGCCGCGCGCGGGCCCGCTTGTGCCATCGCACGTTCGGAGTCAGCGGGTTCACCGTCTTTCAGCACGCAGCCTAGCGCAAAGGCCGTCGCCTGAAGATCGCCCATCGCATGGCCGGCTTTCGACCAGGCGTCGCGCATGGCCTCGACTTCCTTGATGCCGTTCTCGACATTGCCGACGAAGTTGATCCAGCCCGCCTTGAGCCTGGCTGTCAGCGCCTGGGTGCGCGGCCCGAAGGCCGAGAGATGGAGCGAGATCGGATCCTTGGTGTTGAACAGAGGCAGCTCGGGATTGAGGAAACGAATCTTTTTCTTCTGCCCTTCCATCTCGAACTCGACCGTCTCGCGGCGCAGCAGGCCGTAGACCTGGTGGATGTAGGTCTCCATGTCCTTTACCTTGATCGCGCCAAAGCCCATCGCTCGCCGCGCGGTGAAGCCCGTGCCGACGCCGAAGTCGATGCGGCCCGGCGCGAGCTGGTTCAGTGTCGCCAGCGCATTGGCGGCGACCGGGGCAATGCGGTTCGACGGTACCAGCACGCCGGTGCCGAGGCGGATGCGCCTGGTATTCACGGCCGCCGCGCCCATGGCGACGAAGCAATCGGCGCTCAGCATCTGAGTGTCGTAGAACCAGGCATGGGTGAAGCCGAGCTCCTCGGATTCCTTGGTGACCCTCCAGGAATCTGCGGCCGTTGGCAGGGCGATGCCGAAATCCATTCGTTTCCTCCGTCAACTCCTCGTTGTCTTCATGTTGTGCTCTCCGCCGCTCGAAACAGCATACAGATTCTTGAGAGTAAACCGGAAACGTCTATCCGAATGAAGCGGCCTTGAATCAAATGCCAAGCTGGCGGCGCGGGGTCGAAGCCGTCAGCACGTTGCTCCGACTGCGGAAAAAAATGGTCACTCGCAAACGCGCGATTTTAGAGAGCCGTCACCAGGGCGGCGCCTTCGTCCAGGATGGGCAAAATCGCGTCCCGGGGCTTGGGCGGAAGCATCAGGACCACTCGATCAACGCCGCCGTCACGGTAGCGCTTTAACATCTCCAGGTCTCGGGGCGCGCCGAAGACGTCGAAGGAGAGCGACGCGGGATCGCGGCCGGCGTCCTTTGCCATTTGACGGAATTGGGGCAGTACCTCGAGAGGATCGGCGGATCGGCCACCGATCGGAATCCAGCCGTCGCCGTAGGCGATCGCCCGTCTTGCTGCGTGAGGGAATGCACCCCCAACAATGATGGGCGGGTGAGGTTTCTGAATCGGTTTGGGCCACTGCATCATGGGTTCGAACTTGACCAATTCGCCGTCGAATGCCGCCGTCGACTGCGTCCAGATTTGCTTCATCGCCTCGATCCGCTCACGCATCAGCTTGAAGCGGGTTGCAAACGCAGTGCCGTGATTGGCCATCTCCTCCTCGTTCCAACCCCCGCCAACGCCGAAAATGAACCGGCCCGAGGAAAGCCGGTCGACGGTCGATACCTCCTTTGCGGTGTGAATGGGATCACGCTCGACGACAAGACAGATCCCCGTCGCAAGCTTGATGGTTTTCGTCACTGCGGCGGCAGCGGCTAGCGAGAGGAACGGATCATAGGTATCGTAATAGTACTTCGGCAGCTCAGCGCCGCCGGGCCACGGCGATTTGCGACTGGTCGGGATGTGACTGTGCTCCGGCAACCACAATGACTCGTAACCTCGAGCCTCCGCCGCCGCGGCAAGCTCGTGCGGTGGAATTGAGTAATCCGTCGGAAACATCGTAAGCCCGACATGCATGTTCAGTGCTCCTACGGTTACAGCAGGCCTCATCACACGCGACCGCCGTGATGGTTGCATACATCCGGGCGTGTCCTTCAACCCTATCAGAGAAATGAGCGGAGGTACCGCTGTTCATCGCCGCGACGGCTTGTCGAGCGTCGTGCATCTCAGAATGCGACGACCGGGACTTACGTCACTAAGGTCGCAACTGCCTCTACGCTCGACCATCATAGTCGACCTCGTCCTCGCCCACGGCCAGGTTGCCCCAGCTTGTGACCCGCTCCAGGCGGACCGCGACGACGGGCAGTTCTGCAATTTGCATAGCCGCCAATTGACGGTACCGAGAGCATAGCAACTCCTGCGCGCGATCGTGCTCCGTCCCGGCGCGCAGGATCTCAGCCCGTCCACGCAACATCACCCACCCAAGGCGGGTCCAGTCTTCGTGATACCGATCAACCACGATAGCGACCATCGGGTTGCGCTCGATGTTGCGGATGCGCTTGAGTGCTGGTCCAGCCACGCGCTTCGGCTTCTCGTCGATGGTGACGTAAAGGGTGCCTTGCGAAATTGTAAAGCACACCGGCACGACATGCGGAACGGCCCGGCTATCGGCCGTGGCAAGATGTCCGACCCGTCGCGTCAGCAGAAATCTGCGTTCGTGGTCTGACAACACGTGACGGTCCGCCGCGCGATGACTTTCAATCGCGGCGATACTGCACGACCTGGCTCGGCTTCGCCAGCCAAGAGTCGGCGTTCGACCCCGGCGCAGCAGTTGCCCAAGAGACCCGCGCAATTGGTGGAGAGCTATTACGGACCGTCATGGCACTCCTCATGGATTACGCTACCGTAATCCGCCCCGATCGCTAATACTCGATCATCCCATTCCGTCCATCCGGAGCGCGAACATGGACAAGGCCCTGTCAGGCATCCGCATCATCGACATGACGCACAACCAGGCGGGGCCCGCCTGCACGCAAATTCTCGGCTTCCTCGGTGCCGATGTGATCAAGCTCGAGGAGCCCAAGGGCGGCGACGTCGCGCGGGTGAACATGCGCGACCAGAAGAACAGTGACAGCCTGTTCTTCCTGATCCTCAATGCCAACAAGCGAAGCCTGACGCTGAATCTCAAGACCGACGTCGGCAAGGATTTGTTCCGGAAGGTCATCGCCCAGTCGGACGTGCTGGTGGAGAATTTCGGACCGGGCGCGCTCGATCGCCTCGGGTTCGGCTACGCAGCGCTGGCCAAGATCAACCCGCGCTTGATTTACGCCACCATCAAGGGCTTCGGCACCTACGGGCCCTACAGCGGATTCAAGAGCTTCGAGCCGATCGCACAGGCCATGGGCGGAGCGATGAGCGTCACCGGCTTCCCCGAGAATCCGCCGACCTATGTCTATCCGGCGATTGGGGATTCCGGCACCGGCATGCACATGGCGATCGGCATTTTGGCTGCGCTGCAGCAGCGCCATGCCACCGGCCGCGGCCAGCAGGTCGAGGTGTCCATGCAGGACGCGGTCGTCAACCTGGTGCGGGTGAGCCTGCGCGACCACCAGCGCTTCGGCCGTCCGATGCCGCGCAACGGCAATCAGCTCGGACGCAACGTGCCTGGCACGACTTACCCCTGCGCGCCGGGCGGCCCGAATGACTACGTCTTCCTCTACGCCCAGCCGCAGATGTGGCCGGCGGTGGCGAAGGTGCTGGGGCAGCCGGCGTTGACCGAGGACGCGCGCTTCAAAACCGTGGAAGCACGCTGGGATAATCGGGCAGAACTCAATGTCATCGTCGAGGCGTGGACGCGCCAGCGCGGCAAGCACGAAGTCATGCGCCTGATGGGGGATGCGGGCGTTCCCTGCGGCGCCTGCCAAGACACCGGCGAGGTGCTGGCCGATCCGCATCTCAAGGAGCGCGAGATGATCGTCGACGTGGACTACCCGACCCGCGGCATCTATCAGACGGTCGGCTGCCCGATCAAACTGTCGGATTCACCCGTCGCGGTCAGCCGTCCGCCGCTGCTGGGCGAGCACACCGACGTGCTGCTTGAATCCCTGTGCGGGATCGAGCCTGATGAAGCGAAACGCCTACGCCAGGAGGGAGTTGTCGAGCGCGCCGCGTGGCTTTCCCCGCCCGGCTGACGCCCGGGCAACTGTTCCTGCGAAAGCGGTCAATGAACGAATGTCGCCGGAGGTCCGAAAAGGGTCAAAAGGCTGGATTGGCCTTAGCCTCGATCGTTTCCCAGCAGATCCGCAGCGCCTCCGATAGCGGCTGTAAACTTAGCCGAGATGAACCGCCGAGTGGACCGTGACCGACGGCGTCGAGCGTGTGCGATTCATGGGCGCGCCGCCTGCGCTGTACTACTCCGCCGCTGTGGCTATCTTGGTCGTTTGGAAGGCGGGCATGACCTCCTTTGCGAATCGATCCAGGTCTTCCAGCTGGACCTCAAGGGGGGTCCCCAGCGGCGTGGCGCACACCACCCGGTCGACGCCCGGATAGCGCTTTTCAACGGCCTTCAATTGCTCGATGATGTCGGCGGGCGTACCGGTCAGGAAGCCGCCGGCCTTCACTGCGTCCTCTATGCTCGGCAATTTCGTCGTGGCGGCGAGCTGTGGATCGCGCATCGCGGTGATTTGCTCGTCGGTTAGCGCCCGCACGAGGCGCAACTCGCCAAACATCTTCATGTTCTCCTCGTAGTGTTTGGCCGCCTCGCGCATGCCGTCTTCGCGGCTCTTTGCGATATGAAACTGGAAGCCCAGCGCAAGCCGCTCGCCAAGTCCAAGTTCGATACCGCGGCGCGCATAGGCAGCTTGGAAGCCGATCATGTGCCGCTCGACGGCGCCGCCCTCGGCAGAGCCGCCGCCGATGATGCCGCCGATGCCGTGCTTGGCCATGAAGTCGAAGGCCTGCTCCGAGCCGCTCTGGATCGGCTGCCAGCATTCGACCGGCAGGCGCTCCGGCGCCGGCACCAGCGTGATCTCCTTGAGCGTATAGCCGCGATACGGCACCTCCGGCGGGATCGTATAGTACTTGCCCTTGTGCGAGAACGGCTTGCCCTCGAACGCCTTGAACAGGATATCAACGCCTTCCTCGAACAATTCGCGGTTGGCCTGCTGGTCGAGCAGCGGCGCGCCGAACGTCTCGACCTCCCGGGTGTGATAGCCGCGCGCGACACCGAAGATCACCCGGCCACCGGTCAGGATGTCGGCCATCGCATAATCTTCCGCGAGGCGCAGCGGGTGCCACATCGGCACGACATTGAAGCCGCAGCCGATGCGCAGGTTCTTCGTCACCCCGCACAAGTGCATCGCCATCATCAGCAGATTCGGGATCAGCTCTGTGCCTTCCGGCTGGAAATGGTGCTCGGCCATCCAGAGCGTGTCATAACCGCGCTCATCCATCCACTTGGCGTACTCGACGACCTTGTGCAGCGCGCCGCCCAATTCCGCTTGCGAATAGCGGCGCTCGTTGATCGGGGTGCCGGCGTACCCGAGATTCTCCATGTCGACTGTGCCGTAATAGGAGCTATCGAATTTCGTGATCATCGTGTTGGCCTCGCAGATGTCGGCGTCGAATGTCACCTGCGTCGGCGGTTTCGTCTAGCGGAAATCTCACCCTGCTGCTGGCCAGCGGGTTGGCGGGTATCAATCAGGGCTCGCTGCAGCGCGGAATTTCGGCCTGGCTGAGGTGGGGCCGATGACGTCGCCTTCACAACCCAAGCGCGATCAATCTTCGCGTTCCGTATTATGCGTCCATCGGCGTCATGCGCCGTCGGGTTCTGCGGTAAGATTAGATCTTCGAATTTGGATCACCAATCCTGCGCCGTGAAACCGCCAATAGTCCCGCTGCGAAAAATGCCAGCAAAGCTGCAAGCTGAAAGGTCTTTTGGAAGCCCGCAAGGAAGCCATATTGGATATTCAGCATTTCGAACGTCACCAGGACCACCGAAGCCGCAGCGACAGTGCCAAGCGTTCGCGTCAGCAGCACAAGGCTGCCCGCAACGCCGCGATCCTTGAGTGGAAGCGCTGCAATGACGATATCCGAATAGGCCAGCTGGAATAGGCCGAGGCCGACGCCCTGCACGGCGAGTCCAACAATCCGTAGGATCATCGGAGTCTGCTCCGTCCACGCCCCGAGCAGCAGCAGACCACAGCCAATTGCTGCGGCGCCAGCAATCGCCAATCGTTCAGTGGAAAGATGTTGCCCGGTGATGCGCCCGCCGATCGGGGCGGCCAGCACGGCTCCTGCCGCGGCCATAGCCAGAATGATGCCGCTTTCGGTCAGCGTATAATCGGGCACCCGCGCCAAGAAATAAGGCACCAGCAGCCAGACTGAAAACGCTGCGAGATTGGCCAGCACGCTGACAAGATTGAGCAGTGCGAAACCCGGCTGCCTAAGGATTTCGAGAGCGATGATCGGACGTGCAGCGCGTGACTCGCGGGATATGAAAGCCGCAAACGCAACTGCGGACAGTATTCCGAACCAGATGGCGGACAATTCGCGAAGGCGATTGAGCGCCAGCAGCATCGTTACCAAGCCCAATACCAGAGAAACGCCACCCAAAATGTCAAAGCGATCGGCCGCCTGGCGCTGTGACGATGCCGGCATGCCGCGCAACATGAGCAGCGCCCCAACGGCAAGCGGAACTCGGAACCAAAAAACCGCTGGCCAACTCCAAGCCGCCGTCAGCGCGCCGCCAAGAAGGGGACCGAGCATCAAACCAACCGAAAGCATCATGGTGTAGATGCCAAGCGCCCGACTACGTCGTTCCTCGCCATAAAGACTTACGACCAGCGCTGCGCTGCAGCTCAGCACCAGTGCAGCGCCGACACCCTGCAGGAAGCGAAAGAACAGCATCGCGCCAAAGCTTGGCGAATAACTGACAAGGAGTAGTGCAGCTGTACTCCAGATCAGACCAATCCGGAAAATGATTGCATGACCAACCGTGTCGCCAATGCGTCCCAGTGCCAGAAGTAAACTGGCATAGGTCAGTACGTAGCAGATCACGACCCACTGGATGTCGCTGATCGAGATATCAAATCCCTTGGTAATGGCGGGGAAGGCGATATTTACTGACGTGTCGAGTTGCGTCGTGGCCGTGCCGAGCCCGATCATGGCGACCTGCCAAGGCTTTGCGTGGAGCAGCCTCAACAATGAAGGGGGACGGGCGCGTTTGGGAATCGAAGTCACGCTAAAATCTTTTCGGGCTATTCCAACACGAGTAGACGAGCCGCCGCGGCTATTCCACACCGGGCCATTGCGTAGAACCTATCGAGATTATTACTGCGGACGGCTTTCGAAAACACGGGACCCTATTGAGCAAACATGAAATAGTTCAAAATGCCCTTGACCTATTGACCGATGGGCAACGCTGACCCCGACGGTTCATAGGTTAGTCCTGCCGGGGAGGGGCGGATTTGTGCCCCTTCAACCATTGAGGTCGGCGCGACTTGGTGACAGAGTCGAACAGGGGACATGGGAGCGACAATGCCGAACCTAACGGCGAAGCTTGCCCGTCATATCGTTGGCTATCGTAGCGCCGAGCTCGATCGGGCGGCGCTGACGGTGGCTAAACAGTGCGTTTTGGATTGGTATGGTGTTACGCTCGCAGGTTCGAACGAGCCAGTAGCGCGCATTCTGCGTGAGGAGATGGCGACCTCTGAGCAAGGACCAGCGTCGATCGTGGGCTTCAATCTCCGCTGCTCGCCGGTCGATGCTGCATTGATTAATGGCGCGACCTCCCACGCGCTCGACTACGACGACGTTCATCCGTTGATCGGTCATCCCACCGCTGCAGTGCTGCCGGCCGTGCTGTCGATCGCCGAAGCGAAGGGACGTTCGGGAATGGACGTGCTGCGTGCTTTCGTCGCAGGCTATGAGGCGGCCGGTTTTGTCGGTTCCTTGGTGATGCGCTCGCACTATGAGCGTGGCTTTCACTCTACCGCTACGGTTGGCTCGTTCGGTGCTGCCGCGGCGGCTGGGCTCCTGCTCGATCTCGACGAGGCGCAGATGGCGGTTGCGCTGGGTCTTGCCGGTACCCAGGCAGCTGGGCTTAAATCGATGTTTGGCACCATGGCAAAGCCGTTCCACGCCGGTCGCGCCGCGGCCAACGGCGTGCTGGCCGCACGCCTTGCGGCTCGCGGATTCACAGCCAATCCTGGCGTGCTCGAGGTGGCGCAGGGCTTCGTCGCGACCCAGAGCGATGGCGATCCGTCGGTTGATGCGCCATTGCCGCGTCCGGGCAGCCTGGTCGTGGAAACGCTCTTCAAATATCACGCCGCCTGCTATCTAACCCATTCCAGCATCGAGGCGATCAAGTTATTGCGCCGGCAGTTGTCTTTCAGCGGCCCTGATGTGGCAAGCATCGACGCCCATGTCGCGCCAGGACATCTGTCGGTTTGCAACATTGCCTCACCGCGGAGCGGGCTCGAAACCAAGTTCAGCCTGCGCCACACCGCGGCACTTGCGGCTTGCGGCAAAGATACTGCCGCGATCCAGACTTATTCAGATGAGAACGCTCTTGATGCGACGCTCGCCATGGTTCGCGAACGAGTAACTGTGCACGGCGATCGCAGTGCAGGCCGAGATGCCCACGTCGTGATCAAGACTACCGGCGGTCAAACTGCTGAGGCAACCTTCGACGTGGCGATTCCGGATCGAGATTTGGACCGCCAAGGCGGGCGCCTCGTGACCAAGTTTCATAGCCTCGCCGACCCAGTAATTGGAGCCGAAAGAGCCGGCATGCTCCAGCGCCAAATTGCTGAATTGGACGAGGACCACGACATCCGCGTGCTGATGGCCGCATAGTCGGACAGTCTTCGCTTCGATAAAATACCAATGGCGGGAGCTGTCTGCTTTGAGTACCAACCGGAACACATTTGCTCGCTCTAGAAACGTAAGCCGCAATCGCAAAGTCCAACCGAAGGTCCGTATTGGTCGCGGACGGAGCTTTCGAGCTTTCGTACCATTTTGCGAAGGTCGTCTTCTGTGAGGCCTCCCTCCGCCATCCTCAAGGTGTCCGCGGTGGGCCTGCAGTCAAGCGAGGGCAGAAAGGAAAATCAGAGGAAACCGCCATGGAAATCTCGCTTCACGGCCGTTCGGCGATTGTGACCGGCGGCAGCAAGGGGCTTGGCCTTGCAATCGCTACCCAGTTCGTGACGTCCGGTGCCAACGTCGTGATCGCAGCCCGCGGCCCGGAAGCGCTGGAGTCCGCGGCCAAAGCCATTTCGGATGGCGCAGCGACCGCGTTCGGCGGTAATGCGCGCGGCCGCATCATTACGGTCGCCGGCGATGTGGCCAAGGCCGCCGACATCAAACGCATCCATGCTGAAGCGACGAAGGCATTCGGGCAGGTCGACATTCTCGTCAACAACGCCGGTGTGTCGCGCTCTGGCGCGTTCGAGACGTTGACCGACGAGCGGATGCAGGAAGATCTCGATCAGAAACTTTTCGCCGCGATCCGGTTGACCCGGTTGGCATGGCCGCAGATGAAGGAGCGGCGCTGGGGTCGTGTGATCAACGTCCTCAACATCGGCGCCAAGGCGCCGCGCGCCGCCAGCGCGCCAACCTCGATCTCGCGCGCCGCCGGCATGGCACTGACCAAGGTGCTGGCCGGCGAGGGCGCAGCGTTCAACATCCTTGTCAATGCGCTGCTGGTGGGCCTGATCGACTCCGACCAGCACGGCCAAGGCCAATATACCCTATGCGGATTTCATGGCTCAGCGCGCTAAGACCATTCCGTTGGGGCGCATGGGAAAGGCCGAGGAATTCGCCAAGGTTGCCTGCTTTCTGGCCTCCGACGCCGGCTCCTATGTCACCGGAACGGCCCTCAATGTCGACGGCGGAAGCTCATCCGTCGTCTGAAGGGCACTTTCGCGGTAAGCGGTCTCGGCTTGGCCCGCGTAGCGGTCCAGAGAGGGGTAAACAGTCCCCCTTTAGACGCGCTTTTTTGCACGGCAGCAGTGACGCTAGCAGTCTCAGTCCGAGGGGGTGTGCTAGAGGAGACTGGAGAGGCTAAGCTTTATCCTGGAGCAGGGTTCTCTCGACATTGGGAGAGCACCTGAGAGAGTGCCAACGAGCAAATTTCTTTCTGGTTTCTCTCCCTCCGCCAACTCATATTGATTTTAATAACGTTTTTAGATTTTACCCCCCGGATTGGCCCGCAAAATATGTGCGCCATTTTTTTTTTTTCACCGCATGAGATACAGCGCGCACATCGATCGGCACAGTTCGATCCGATGCGCATCGTAAAATAGGATATCAGGGCGAGCAAAACGGACTCTCTGAGAGTGGAGCCGCATCAATCTCAAATCATCGTCCGACGAGGAGCGCTTGGCAATCTGCTGCGGGTCTATTGCGGAGAGGCCGCCGCGGTGGTTCGTGCGTCAGTTTGTTGGCGGGCCAGCTAAGCATAGACACGCGCGGCGTTAGCTTGCTGCAGAATGTTCGGATCGGGGCGAGCCGCTCGCCCCGTTACGCCTTGTGCGGCTCTTGATCGACGCGTGCCATGTCACGAGCGGTCTTCGAGCAGCACGCGAGGCAGGATCAGCCCGAAGGTCATCGCCAGTATGACCAGAAGTGCCGTGACGCCATTTGCGCCGATGTTCGTCAGCAGAGTTGCTGGCGCAGGCGGCCCATCGAGCGAGTTCGACGATCGCACTTGCTGCTTGGAAAAGAAAGAAGCCCGGAATCATCGAGACGGCGGTGGAAAAGGCGAGCGTAGCGAACGGCAGGATGTAGGCGGTCGACGACTGGCGTGACCATGACGCTCACCAGTATACAGGCGATTAGCGCTCCGGTCGCGACGTTCACGCCCGCGAGCGAGATCAGGACCCAGCGTACCCCATGTGCGAACATATCGGCTGTGATGGGGAACGGCAGTATGCGGCGAGGTTCCGGAGGAACTTCACGCTGGCTTATTGACCTCGAGGCCAGCAGTCGTTGCCAAGCGCCCGAGCAGGGTCGCCTCGGCCTTGGGGGTCAGGCGGTAGCCTTCCGCCATCTCGACGATGTCGCCGCCGGCGACCCACGCGTTCCACCAGTCCCTCAGAAAGCCCTCGGCATACCCGCGGGTGCTGAAGCTGTAGGGGGCGGCGACAAGGCTGAAAGGGATCATCAGCTGGTAACAGGGCGAGTCGTAGGAGGGACCGGTCTCGGGATAGTTCACGAACGCCTCGTAGGACCTGGCGGTACAGAGGCTCGAATAGAGCCAGAACATCAGCCCGTACATCAGGTGCGAGCGTTCGTCGGCGTGCAAGGCGAAGAAGCCCTTCTGGTCCACGATCTGCCGGCCCAAGGCGCGCAATATCCGCTCGCCGTCCGGCAGACGGTTGCCGACGGCTGCCAGGGCCCGCACCACGATCGGTGATAACGTTCCTCGCTCGACGGTTGCGATCGCCTGTGTGTACCGAAAACCGTATTCGAGTTGATGACGTGATGGAATCGCCTAAGCTGGCTGAATGATCGGGCTGCTCTGTTTCGTTCTGGCCGTCCTGGCCTCGCCATTCAAGTCGACGTTGCGGCTTGAAGCTGAGAACGCAGTGCTTCGACATCAGTTGAATATCTTGAGGCGTAGGCCGCATGGTCACGTTCGGCTCACGAACAATGATCGCTGGTTCTTTATCCAGCTGTATCGCTGGTTTCCTTCTATCCTGCAGGTTCTTACGATCATCCGGCCCGAGACACTCGTGCGTTGGCACAGGGCCGGCTTTCGCTCCTACTGGCGTTGGAAGTCGCGCCCACAGGGAGGGCGACCGCAGATCCACACGGAGCTGCGCGCATTGATCCGGCGGATGAGCGTCGAAAATCCGCTTTGGGGTGCGCAGCGCATCCACGGCGAACTGCTCAAGCTCGGGTTTGAAGTCGCGCAGTCGAGCGTCGCCAAGTACATGGTCAAACGACGGGGGCCACCCAGCCAGGGATGGCGAACCTTC
Organism: uncultured Alphaproteobacteria bacterium; assembly: GCA_963769365.1. Classification (GTDB taxonomy): domain Bacteria; phylum Pseudomonadota; class Alphaproteobacteria; order Rhizobiales; family Xanthobacteraceae; genus Bradyrhizobium. The sequence goes on from CAVYLU010000009.1 coordinate 67,264, forward strand.
TTGCGTAACCACGCGCCGGACATTGCCGCCATGGACCTGTTCGTTGTTCCAACTATCGGTTTCGACCTGCTCTATGTCTTCGTCATCGTTCGGCTAGACCGCAGAGATCTTGTCTGGATCAACGTCACGGCACATCCGACCGCCGAATGGGTCGCGCGTCAAATAACGGAGGCATTCCCCTGGAACGAGGCTCCGCGCTACATGATCCGGGACCGGGATTGCATCTACGGTGCGGTCGTCACACGCCGAATGCGTGCCATGGGCATCCGGGAGATTGCACCGGCCTCACCCTGGCAGAATGGCTTTGTCGAACGGCTGATCGGATCGATCCGGCGTGAATGTGTGGAACCACATCATTGTCCTGGGCGAGGCACATCTGCGCCGGGTTCTGAAATTCTATGCTCGCTACTATAATGAGACGCGGACGCACTTGGCCTTGGATAAGGATGCGCCCGTTTCTCGCCCAGTTCAGCGAACCGGTGTGGTCAGGTCACTTGCCATCCTGGGCGGACTTCATCACAACTACGCCCGTGTTTAGGTTTTCGGTACACACACCCATCAGCAGTTTCGAACGTGCCGTGAATGTTCCTCCCTAAATCTGTTTGGCTGCTTCAGCGTGATTGAGGAGACGTGGCTGCTCGCGATGAGCGAATTTTTGAGTGCGAATTTTGGAAAAAATCGACCGTTCGGTCGTTGCCCACACGCAAATGCGTTCCCCTGTTTTCTTGCCCGCAAGTGTAAACCTCCCCGACAAATGAGCACGCCTTCGAATGAGAACGATTTTTGTGGAGTTGGCTTTTCGTGCGTCAATTTTGTCATTGGCGAAACACAGCTGAAACACCGCTTTGTACGATTTTTTCTCGAATTTGTTCTATGGTGCGCAAGCCAAGGAAGTGACGGTGTCGTTGCAAGACTGCGGCTGTTGCGGAGAAAAGTGCGGCCTCAACTTGGACGCTTCACTTAAGAACAACAAGGAACTGACGCCTGCGTACATGAGAGCTTTATCGGAGACGAGGTGATCCGACAGAACGTCTCGCTACGCTACGCCTCACCACGCGCGTTACCTCGCAAAGCCCCTGAGGCCTCGGCTCGCCCCAGTCGAGCCGTCTCGGAAGGCATCTCGCCGTAGGCTGCACGATATCTCGCCGCGAAATGTCCCATGTGTGTGAAGCCCCACTTCAGCGCCACATCCTTGATCGACAACATATTCAGAGGCGAAGACAATTCGGCCTGCGCCGCCTCCAAGCGGATCTCGCGCAGATAGGCGAGCGGTGTTATGTTCCGAAACCGGCGAAATCCATATTGTAACGATCGCACGCTGATCCCGGTTGCTTCCGCCACTTCGCTCAGAGTCAGCGGCTGATGCAAGTTGGCACGCATGAAATCGACCGCCTTCATGATCTGACGCGACGTGGCGTCCATTTGATGACGAAGCAGGCGATTGCTCAAGCCATGTGGGAAGTTCAGAAAAACCAGTCGCAGAATGGACTCGCCGAGTAGTGCCATCGATTTTTCAGACCGTATGCACGTATCATGCATGCCGGCGCCGACGGCCTCGCCCAGCGCTTTGAGCACCCTTCCTGCTGGACTGGCAAGATCGAGTTGCGGTCTAAGCTCGATGTTTTGTAGTGCGGCACCCTCGAAAATAGCGGAAAAGGTTTTTTGCACGGCAGCTACATCGAATTCGAGAGTGACGTGCCCGTGCTTGCCGCGACCAGAATATGAGATCGAGCTAACGTCCGGCACGCTCAGCGCGAGCGCGTATTCTCGGTCGATTGCCACAGTCCGATTTCGAATTCTTGCACTCATGGTTCCTGCGCTTGGCAGCACGAGGCCGAGTCTCTCCTTCTGCTGTGCAAACCGGCATGTCCAGTCGATCTCGGACTCGACCTCCCACCAGGAGAAGCCACTTGTCGATGCAAATTTGCCTTTCCAGCGAAAAGCGCTTTGGCCGGAATTCAGCTCTATTCTTGCATGAGGCGCGAGCAGATGGAATGTACTGAGAAACTTCTCAAAGCTTTCTTCGCGGCTGGAGAGATTGGTAAACATGAGGTCACGCCGGCTCAAGGTGAGATATCTGCCAACCAAGCTCGTTTAAATTCAATCCCAAACGCGCAATCTTGTCCAGTGAGCGCAATCCTTCACCCAATAGGTGTTTCGTTCCAAATCTCTTGGCCTTAGGATGGTCGGCCAGCTCGCCCAGAGGCGTCAAGCCTAATCAATGAGGGAGGAACTCATGCCGGGTATAAAAGCCGTTGCACGCCTATCGTTGATAGCCGCACTCGCTATCACTGGCGGCGTAGCCGCGCTACCAAATCGTGCGGCTGCTGAACGGCAGGCATCGCTGCCAACGACATGCACGCAGCTGCCGGCCAAACTGTTAGGCGGCAATATCAAATACGCGAACGCGCAGATCGTGCCGGCCAATACAGCGCCCGGGCCGCAGTTTAACAACTTCACCGGCACGCCCGCGAGCTCGGCAAAGGTCCCCGTCACTTATTGTTTGGTGGTGTTAAGCTATAGCAGCACCCCCGCAAACGATCCGACGCCTCAGAACATCACCATCTACGTCGGCCTGCCCCTCAATTCGATTGACGGCGGCGCAACCGGTTCTACAGTTGATGCCCCCTTGAACTTCACTACGGTGGAAGGCAACTGGAACGGTCGCACCGAGGGTGAAGGCGGTGGTGGTTGCACCGGCAATACCAACGTCAATTCGGCGGGTGCTGTAGCCAACGGCTTTGTCGGATCGGGCACCGATGGCGGGCACGGTAATCCTACTAACGATCCTGGCAACACGTGCCAACAGGGCGTCCTCAGCCTCGGTCACCTGAACCACCAATATATTCAGGACTGGGTTTATAACGGACCCCAGCAAGAAATCCTCTGGTCGAAGAAGGTTGCCAAGCTGTATTACGGCAAGGTGCCACTCTACAACTACTGGAACGGTTGTTCGACCGGCGGTCATCAGGGCTATGCGTTGGCTCAAACGCTCGCCGGCGAATTGGATGGCATCCTCGCCAACGCGCCTGCGATGTACTGGACGCGTTTCCAGACCGCCCAGATGTGGGGTCAGATTGCGATGTTCGATATCGCCCATGAGGTGATTCCGGCAGGGAAGCTTGCGGCCGTGCAAAACGCGGCGATCGCCGCGTGCGACAAAAACGACGGTGTGCAAGACGGCATTATCAATGACCCGCGGACCTGCACGTTCAACGCAAAGGCCAATGTCTGCGGTCAGGCGGGTGCGCCGGCGGCTCCGAACTGTCTGACCTCAACGGAAGCCGATGCAGTCAACGTCATGTGGGACGGCCCGCGCAACGATTCCGGCAAGAGAATCTGGTTCCCGATCGATCGCGGCACCGACTTCACGTTCTGGGATGGAAACGTGCCGTTTGGGCTCGCACCGGTGCAGTTTGGATGGGATTTGGAAAATCCGGCTTACTACAATGCTGGCGCTTTCCCGGCTCCTTATCCTGGCTACTGGGGAAACGTCGCGCTGAATTCGACGGTATCGGCTCCGGGTACCGTGACAACCTACGCGGCCGTCGCGCAGGCTGGGTCGAATAATGTAGCCGACCTGACTGATACTTTCGACGACCTTGATGCATTCAAGGCGAGCGGCGCAAAAATGATCACCGTCGTCGGTGCAAACGACGGCCTCATCATGCCGCGCGGCGTGATCAACTATTATCGGGTAATGGCTGCACGTTACGCAGAGGGGTCTGACCACGATCCGTTGATCGCTGCACGTTTCGCAGATGAATCTGACCACGATTTGTTCCACGGTCCGTCTGATCGGTTCCGAGGCATCCAGAAATTCTATCGTCTGTTCCATGCTCCTGGGGTGAGTCACTGCGGCCTTGGCATTCTGAACCACCAAAGCCTCGGACCGTGGCCGCAGAGCAGCGCTGACTTCAATGCGGTGATCAACTGGGTCGAGAAGGGTGTTGCACCGAGCGAAGTGATCGGGTCGGGTAACACGGCGGCGCCTGCCTTCATCCCCGGGGCAGCGACGACCCTTACACGTCCGTTGTGCCCCTACCCGCAAACCGCGGTGTATAACGGTTCGGGAAATATTAACGACGCTGCCAGTTGGCACTGCGGCGGCGACCTTGAGAAGGACACTCCCGTCGGTCCTCCGCTTTCGGGGTCACCGGGCCAACCGGTGGCGTGTTACGACGTCCTCGTCAAATACAAGCACGAAGTCAACGGACCGCTCGACTATGAGGGCAGCGGCGTCAACCCGGCCATCTGCCACATCGCCGGACCGCCCGGACATTGATGAGAAGCAAACAAACAGAGACGGCTACGGTCGCTATCTCTGAAAGTGGAAGAACGACAGCAGGCGTGCGCAGCGATGCGCGCGCCTGTTTTCGCACCTTCCGGTGCGCGGGGTTTGGAGCGTTTTGTTTCGTTGGTTTGTCGGGCAACTCAACCGGGATTAGGAATTCACAGCAGCGATTTTACGCTGCTGCCGCAGTCTAGGACGGTGATCAAAGGGCCGTTTCGCACGCCTGACTTCCCGAACCGCGCTTGCGCAAGATTTATCAGGATTTGGCATCGTTAAAACCAAGGGAACTGCTTCATGATGTATCGGACCGCATCGGTCGCGGCGAAGACTATCGTGGTCGGCACACTGGCAATGATTGCGCTCGCCCTCACGGCCGGGTCGCAAGCGTTTGCCCAGCAGCCGTCAACAAATCCACCAGTCCGGTCGGCGCAAGCGGCGCCCGGGCCAAACGCTGAACAGCCGCAGCAGGCAGCGCCGGCCGAGACGGTGCAGAACGGCCAGCAGCATATGCAAATGATTTTTTCACCCTGGGCCAGATACTGCGCCAAGGGCCCGACAGGACAATCTTCCGAAATTAGGGCCAAGCAGGTCTGCTTCACCGCTGCGGACGGCCATCTGACATCGGGCCAAAAGCTCGTTATCGCCCTGCTGATAGAGCCGGAGCGGGCCGATACGAAGCTGTTACGCGTCACGCTGCCCTTGGGCGTGGCGCTAGTCCCAGGCGCCCGCATTGTTATTGACGAGAAAGAGGCGATGACAGCGCCATATATCGTCTGCCTGCCTAAAAATGGTTGCATGGCGGATTACAAAGCCGACGCCGATTTGATCGAGAAGCTGAAAAAAGGGCGGACTCTGGCGATCCAGGCCTTCGATAAGGGAAGGCCAATCAGCTTCACTTTGCCGCTCACTGGGTTCGCGAAAGCGTATGATGGGCCTGCCAGCGATTCCACCGGGTTGAATGAGCTACAGGAAGGCCTACCGAACGAACTGCAGAGTCACTCCGAGAATCATCTCGACACGCGCGACGGCAAGTGACAACAGGCGGCATATGTGGCGCAGCAATTTGCGCCCCGATTTCGCCTCACAGCCCTACCACATCAAATCGCCATTGCACGCCGCACACACTGGGGCGACGAATGTCCCATTGGGTCAATCGCGCCACTTTGACCCCCTGTCAGCCACTTCCGGTCCACCTCCAACTACGGACATCCGGGATTGAGGGCAAAGAGACGACCGCGGCATTGGAAACTGCCCCCTATCGGCGCAGCGCTATGATGCAGAAGCCTTGGTTGCTATCCAACCAGTGAATCTGCGATGGCCTGCGATTTCACGCTACGCCTTGCTGGCGGAAATCTTCCCAATTTCGAAACATAGTCCGGCCCCTTCGAGGCATGGCCGACCGGGATTGCCGCCAACTCATGCGATCTGCGTATAGGCGGCTCAGCGACAACCGCCGCACCCCGGAAACCGGATGCCGGTTGGCGTAGCCAGGGATCGTCTCCCAATAACGGCCATAAGCAGACTCACGCTTTTGTAAAAGAAGAGTGATTAGCGAAATCGCTCGCAGCCAGTATAGCTCCTGAACTTCCTCAGAAAAACGCGGCGATATCCGCAGGCGGGAGCAGGCGGAACAGAAAATGACCAGGTTGATATGCGTGCTGTGCTGGCTCTGTCGCTACTCGCTACTTACAATCATCGCTTTCGGCGTGGGTGCCGCCGACACCGCTTTCGGTCAAGAGAAGCCAGCGGAGCCGGCCGTCAAGGCCCTGAATAATGCCGTCCTCTCGAAGCTCCCGTTTGACAAACAAGACGACTTTCAAGACGCCGCGCGCGGCTTCATTGCTACGCTGCCCGACGCGATTGTGACCGGACCGAACGGGAATGCGGTCTGGAGCCAGAAAGATTATGCGTTCCTCGAAAAAGCGGCACCCGACACGGTCAATCCCAGCCTCTGGCGGCAGGCGCAGCTCAACCATCAGCACGGGCTATTCAAGGTCGTTGAGGGGGTTTATCAAGTTCGCGGCATCGACCTTTCCAACATGACCATTCTGGAAGGCGATACGGGATTGATCGTGGTCGATACCCTTCTCTCAGTGGAAACGGCGAAGGCCGCGCTGGACCTGTACTATCAGCATCGTCCACGAAGACCAGTCGTCGCGGTCATCTACACCCATACACACGCCGACCACTGGGGCGGTGTCAAAGGTGTGACAACTGAAGCCGACGTTGCTTCTGGGAAGGTCGCCGTTCTCGCACCAGAGGGCTTTTTGGAACACGCGGCCAGTGAGGGCATGATTGCCGGGAATGCACAGCGTCGTCGTTCGCTCTACCAGTTTGGGCCTTTGCTCCCCAAGGGAGAACGCGGCCAGGTGGACGGCGGCCTCGGCAAGACGGTCTCGCTAGGCAGTCTGTCGTTGATCCCACCAACCGACCTCATCCGCAAATCTGGCGAAAAGCGCATTATTGACGGCGTCGAGATCATCTTTGCGATGGCGCCCGAAACCGAAGCGCCAGCTGAGCTTTATATGTACTATCCGCAATTCAAGGTCCTGAACATGGCGGAGATCGCTACCCACAATTTCCACAATTTGCTGCCGTTACGTGGCACCGAAGTGAGGGATGCACTCGCTTGGTCAAAACACCTCGGCGAAGCCGTGGAGACATTTGGTGACGAATCGGAGGCGGTGATCGCCCAACACCATTGGCCGGTATTCGGCAAAGAGCGTGCCCGGAATTTTTTGATCAATCAGCGCGATTTGTACAAATACGAGCACGATCAGACCGTTCGGCTCATGAACCAGGGCTTTACAGCGCCTGAGATAGCCGAGCAATTGGAACTACCCGCAAGCCTCGCCAATGAGTGGGAGAACCGCGGTTACTACGGCACCGTGCGTCACAATGCGAAAGCGATCTACCAGAAATATCTTGGATGGTACGACGACAATCCGGCGAACCTTGATCCCCTTCCGCCCGTTGAGGCGGCCAAAAAGTACGTAGCCTATATGGGCGGTGCGGATGCCGTCCTTAGGCGAGCACGCGAAGACTTCAAAAACGGCGAGTACCGTTTCGTGGCGGAGGTCGCAAACAAGCTTGTGTTTGCCGACGCGGCCAACCAGGAGGCACGAGATCTTGCCGCCGACGCGTACGAACAGCTCGGCTATTTGGCGGAGTCCGCCACGTGGCGGAATGCATATCTTTATGCGGCTTTTGAATTGCGTCACGGCACCGCTAAAGTTGGCCGTGGCCAGGCGTTGAATCCAGGAACGGTCAAGTCAATTCCCACTGAAATGATGTTCGATCTCTTGGGGGTACAGCTTAACGGGCCAAAAGCCGATGGCAGGCATATCGTGATCAATTGGAATTTCACCGATGCCAAGACGTCTTTTGTACTTACCCTTGAGCATTCCGCATTGACCTATGTGGCGAACAAGCAAGATGCTGCGGCCGACGCCTCGCTAACGTTGGCCCGTGATGCCCTGGACGGGATCATGCAACGCCGCGTTACATTTCCTGATGGTGTTCGGTCCGGCCAAATCAAGGTGGCCGGACAGGCCGAAAAGGTGGCCGAATTGTTCTCGCTCTTCGACACGTTCAACCCGAATTTTGAAATCGTCGAGCCAAAAAAGCCGTCAACAAATTGACGGTGGCCGTTTGGCTTGCATTTTGACTGCCGTAGGCGAAGCCGAACGGCAGCTTCGGGTCCCGATACGATTCTACGATTCGAACGTGTGACCTTTGCTTTCAGAGGGCAAACGCCCACGCCCCCAATCCCGGAACAACGCATTTAATCAATCGCAAGAATGGGGTGTTCCAAGCCGGCAACCACGCCACAGCGTGCCTCCTTACTCCGCGCGACGTTGCCTTGCGAAACCGCGCTATGGCTCTTTCTTGACGTCGACCGCCGACGGAAATGGAAGGGCCGGGCCAGAACCCGGATGAGCCGCCATCAGATTCCGCGACTGGACGGCGATCAGGCTGAGCTCCTTCCCCACTACGCAGCACCGCGATTGTCCGGCCCGGACACATAGGTAACACGCCGTACCTAAGACATAGGTGACAACCTTGTGCCGAACGGGTTGTCGAGGGGTTGTAGGGTTTTCTGCTCCAGGTCGAAGTACCCGAGATCATAATGCATGAAGCTCGCAAGCCAAATACCGTCGTCGACTTCCTTGATGCCAAGCTTCTGACCGGCGAGCACAGTTGAGATGTTGATCCGCTTGCGATGCAGACAGAGCCGCCCGCAAGCTGTGACGATGACGTCGCGGTCGTGGAACGGATAGGTCAGTTCCGGCAATCCGTCATAACGGCGTGTTGAAGCCGCGTAGAGTTCGGCAGGGCACTTCATACCGAGTGCCTCATGCGGCCGTTCAGCATTGAACTCACCCACGAAGGCATCGAAGCGGTCCTGCTGTTGCAGGCTGTTGAAGCCCGGTGGGCGGGTTGCTTCCTTCTTGAGGGTAAGGTGCATGCGCTCGTGGCGGCCGTTCTGTTGCGGATGGCCCGGCTTGATGCGCTCGATCGTAATGCCGAGCCTGAGCCACCAGAGCGAGAGCTTCGAGAGATTGAACAGGGCATTGGGACTGGCGAAGGGCACGCCGTTGTCGGAGCGAATGGCAAGCGGCAAGCCACGCTCGCGGAACAGCTGCTCGAAGGCCGTAAGAGCTGTGTCTTCGCGGGTCGAATCGAGCGCTTCACACAACAGCAGGAAGCGCGAGGCATGGTCGGTGACAGTCAGCGGATAGCAGTACCGGCCGTTGCCGAGCTTGAACTCGCCCTTGAAGTCGGCGCACCACAGATCATTGGGGTCGTTGCCCGCGGACAGCGGCGTGCCGCGCGCGCGGTGGCGCGGCCCGCCGCTGCGCTTGACCAGGCCATGGCGATCGAGGACCGTATGGACGGTGCTTTTAGCCGGAACCCGGACGTCGCCGTCGAGCCTCCTGACCAGTAGTTCCCGGATCTTGCGCGCGCCCCAGTGCGGCTTCTCGGCCTTGAGCTGAACAATCAGGCTTTCGACCTGCTACTGGGGCAGCTGGTTGGCATAGCGCACCGGGCGCCTCGAGCGGTCGCTCAGGGCCTCAAGCCCGTGCTCCTTATAGCGATCGAAAATCTTGTAGCCGGTCTTGCGGGATACCCCGAATTCCCGGCAGACCTCTGTCATGGCTCCCCGTCCAGCAGGCGGGCGACAAAGCGAAGGCGTTCTTCCATAACCGAACTCGCTTTCCACGGCATCCACACCTCCCGCTTGCAAAAAAGTGAAAAGTGTAACCCATGCGTCCGGTACGAAATGTCACCTATGTCTCGGGCCGCTCAGATTTGTCATGCCAATCTACGATGGCTTGCGATTTCATACCCCCAATGGCGGCGCGCGCTCCGCCATCACTTAAGGTTTGCCTTTCTCGTCCGGTGGGTCTTGCAAACGTCGAATCCTGCCACCGCAACCACCGATTCTTGCGATATCGGCGCGGGCCACCCAGAAGGGTCGCCTTTCGCGTCTTGGGGACAATTAGAGATCGGGTGTTGCGCCTCCCCGATTTGAACCTATCCATCGATGGCGCCGTGCACCGGTCTCTTTGACCGCCGATTTCATCATGGCGCGCGACGCGCGTCGGAGGCGATCTAAGCCGCCAACCCGGCGCCTGCGTTGTCCGAGTCTTGATGAGACTGTGATGAGCTTCGCTTTTTATCGTCACCAAACATCGAGATCGCGCCTCAATATTGTTGGCGCGCCATTCAGAACAAAAACACGAACTCGTATGTTATTGATATTACAAGATAAGTAGCTAAGCTCGATTGTCAGGCGGCTGCTGAAGGAGCATTGTAACGTGTGCTCGATGCCTCGTAACCCCGGATAGCGCTTGCTCATTCGCGGCCCCCCTGGGCCCAACCGGACCTTTCGCGCGACGCCCTTGCGAAATCGCGGCGGCCCATCTAAATGTATATCCCAATTGGATATACACGAGATAAGGCGATGACAACTTCCACGATATTCACGAGCAATCGCAGCCAAGCCGTCCGGTTGCCGAAAGCCGTTGCCTTCCCGGCGGGAGTACATCAGGTGGATATTTTGAAGATTGGCCGCAGCCGCTTGATCGTACCGCAGGGCAAACGGTGGGACGACTTGTTTCAGAAGGGTCCGCGCGCAAGTGACGACTTCATGGTCGTGCGTGAGCAGCCGCAGGCCGAGGAGCGCGAGCCGCTCTAATGCTCACCTACATGCTCGATACCAATATCTGCATCTATGTGATGAAGAATTATCCGCCGAATCTGCTGGAAAAATTCAACGCACTTGCCGACCAACTCTGCATCTCCAGCATCACGCTTGGCGAGTTGCACTATGGTGCGGAGAAATCAGCTCGCCGCGCCGACAATCTGACCGCGATCGAGCATTTTGTGGCGCGCCTCGATGTCTTGGCGTTCGAGGCTAAAGCTGCTGCGCACTACGGGCAGGTTCGGGCGGAACTGGAGCGCGCGGGAGCTCCCTGCGGCCCGCACGACATGCAGATTGGCGGTCATGCCCGCAGCGAGGGGCTGATCGTCGTGACCAATAATATGCGCGAGTTCAGCCGCATGCCGGGAATCAGAGCCGAGAACTGGGTCTGACCGAAGCGAAAGTGCATCTCCGCCGAGCACAATTCCAGAAACAGTGGACGGAATCCAATTTGGCTGCAACGAGCTAGCAAATACATTAACTTTGTGTGCGAACCGGCAACCTATAATGGGAAGTCTTCGGGACGAAGCCGATGCGAAGTCGTCAGCGATTCAGCCGAGCTGTTCAGGCATGTGAGTGCCGAGAAAGCGGCGTTCTATCGTTGCATCATGGATGTCTTCGCCGCGGCCAAACGACAATATCGCCTGCAACTCCGCCCCGACGAGGTGCTTGCCGAAGCCCGCTGGCCTGACGCTCCGCCCCGCATCGAAGACGTCAGCACAGCACTCACCCAGCTTGCAGCCTGGGGCAACCTTGAATCTCAGCCCGATACTGCGCGGGTTTCCAGCCTGAGCGATTTCTACCGCGCACGCTTTCTCTATCGGCTCTCGCAGGGCGGCGAAGCGGTCGAGGCAGCGCTGGCCCTGTTCGTGCAGACCCTGCAGCGCCGCGCCGAACTGCAAACCGTGGCGCTCGAAGACATCGCCAGCCGGCTGCAGGCGCTGCGGACGCTGGCCGATGCCCCCGAGGCCGACGTGGCCAAGATCCACGAGACGCTGCGCGACCTGGTGCGGGTGTTCGAGAGCCTGGCCGAAAACGCCCAGGCCTTCATGGCCGGCGTTGCCCGCAGCATCGAGCTGCAGCAGGCCGAGGCGGATGCGGTGGCTAGCTACAAGCGCCGGCTGATCGACTATCTCGAGCGTTTCATGGGCGATTTGGTGCGGCGCTCCGACACCATCGCCAGTCTGATCGTCGTCCTGGAACCGAAGATTGACGCCCTGCTGCAGCAGGTCGCCGCGCGCGAAGCGCGCGATGCCGCCCCCGGCGATGCGCAGGATCGCGCCGACGCCCAGACGCTGTACTGGACTGCCTGGCGCGAACGCTGGACCGGTCTGCGCGGCTGGTTTTTCCGCAATGGCCACGAGCCCTCCCAAGCCGAACTGTTGCGGGCGCGGGCCCGGTCGGCGATCCCGCAATTGCTGGGCGCGATCGCCGCGCTCAACGAGCGCCGCAGCGGCCGCAGCGACCGCTCCGCGGATTTCCGGGTGCTCGGCGGCTGGTTTGCGGGCTGTGCCGACGACGGCGAGGCGCACCGGCTGGCGCGCGCCGCCTTCGCACTCAATCCGGCACGGCATTTTTCGCTCAATACCGATGCCGACGCCGACCTGCCGGCCTCGACGCGATGGGCCGACGCGCCGCCGCTGACGATCCATCCGCGGCTGCGCGAATATGGCGAGGCCGCGCCGCGCGGCGCGCTGGCACGGGTGTGCGATCGCGCCGAAGCCCGCGCGCGGCTGGCGCTGGAACTCGCCGAGGAGTCGCTGCAGATCGAGGCGGCGCGGCAGCGCCTCGCCACCGGCCAGCCGACCCGGCTGTCGGATCTCGGCGAGCTCGACGTCCATGCCTTCAGTCTGTTGCTGGGATTGCTCGGTGAAGTGCTGACCGAGCAGCCCGGGCCGGACAGCAGCGCGCAACGGCAGACCGGCGACGGATTGCTGCATATCAGCCTGACGCCGCTGGCCGCCGACAGCCACGCCACGATCCGGACGCCGCGTGGCGTATTCGCCGGGCGCGACCATCTGGTCACCATCACTCCGACGCGAGACACCAGATGACGGCCACTGTCGGCAGCAGCAGGGACAGCCGCAGCATCGGCCAGCAGCAGCGCCGGTTCCAGAACGAGGAATTTCGCAGCGCGGTGCGGGCTTTGCTGATGAAGCCGCTGATCAGCCCGGACCACGAGGATTTTCCCGCGATCCGCCGCCACGCCGATGCGCTGCGCGACTTCTTTGCGCGCGAAACCGGCTGGCCACTGCAGATCGAACACGAAGGTGCCCGGCTTTATAAGCGGCCCGCAGACCTCGCCAGCACGATGCGCGGCCTGCCGCAGTATGATCGCCGCCGTTACGTACTGCTGTGCCTGGCCTGCGCTGTGCTGGAGCGCGCCGAGCCGCAGATCACCTTGCGCCTGCTGGGTGAGCGACTTTTGCATTTTGCCGCTGAACCGTCGCTGGCAGCTGCCGGCTTCGCCTTCACGCTCGGCGCTGTCCACGAGCGGCGCGAACTGGTGGCGGTGTGCCGCACCCTGCTCGACCTCGGCGTGCTGCAGCGGGTCGCCGGCGACGAAGACGCCTTTGTGAATGCCAGAGGCGATCAAGCCGATGCGCTGTACGACGTGCAGCGCCGCGCCCTCGCCGGTATGCTGGCTGCGGTGCGGGGGCCGTCGACGTTCCGGCTGGAAGATGCGCCGGTCACGCTCGAGCAGCGGCTGCATGCCCTGGTCGACGAACATGTGGCTGACAGCGACGAGGGCCGACGCACTGCGCTGCGCCGCCAGCTGGCACGCCGGCTGCTCGACGATCCTGTGGTCTATATCGACAGCCTGGATGCGGAGGCCCGGGCCTATTTCATCAACCAGCGCGGCGTGATGGCCGCCCGGCTGTGCGACGCCACCGGGCTGATCGCCGAGCAACGCGCCGAAGGCCTGGCTCTGGCCGACGAGGCCGGTGCACTGACCGATGTGGCGATGCCCGCCGAAGGCACCGATGCCCACGCCACGCTACTGGTCGCCGAATTCCTGGCCACCGCCGAGCGGCGACGGCGGGAGATCCCGTGCGCCGCGCGGCTGTTCGCCGCGATCATCCGCGGGCGGGACGTGATCGATTTCCTGCGCGACAGCAAGAACAGCTATGGCAAATACTGGCGCAAATCGGCCCGTGAACCCGGCGCCGAACGCGAACTAGCCGAGATAGCGCTTGAGCGACTGGAAAAGCTGCAATTGATCGTGCGCGATGCCGACACCATCCACCTGCGCCCGGCGCTCGCCCGCTTCGCGCTCGGCGCGGCCGAAATCAGTGAAACCCGGGGCCGGCCGCGCGCCGCCGCCGATCTGCCGTTCGGTCCGATATGAACGAGCGCCCGGCTGAATTCGCCGCACTGTCCGAGCGACCCGCATTGCCGATTCCGAACTCGGCAACGCTGGCAGCCGCTGCGGCTCGGACTGGTGGAGCTATTCCATTACGATAGCGAGGAATTCTGGTTCCGCGACGGCCACCTGTTGCTGCGCGGAAATAACGGCACCGGCAAGTCCAAAGTGCTGTCGCTGACCCTGCCGTTCCTGCTCGATGCCCAGCTCAAGTCCTCGCGCGTCGAGCCCGACGGCGACAGCGGCAAGAGGATGTCCTGGAACCTGCTGATGAGCAGCTATGACCGCCGCATCGGCTATGCCTGGATCGAGTTCGGCCGCCTCGCCGACGACGGCACGCCGCGTTACCTTACACTCGGCGCCGGGCTTTCCGCGGTCGCGGCGCGTCCGCAGGTCGACAGCTGGTTCTTCGTGCTGGAAGATGCCAGCGGCGCACGCATCAACCAGGATCTCTGGTTGACCAGCGACCAGCGCGTGGTGCTGACCAGGGAACGGTTGCGCGACGCGCTGCAGGGCCGCGGCCAGCTGTTCGAGACTGCCGCGAGCTACCGCCGCGCCGTGGATGAGCGATTGTATCATCTCGGCACCCGGCGCTACGACGCCCTGATAAATACGCTGATCCAGCTGCGGCAGCCGCAATTGTCAAAGAAACCCGACGAGAGCGCGCTGTCGGATGCGCTCACCGAAGCTCTGCCGCCGCTGGCCCCTGAATTACTCGGCGACGTCGCCGAGGCGCTTGGCCAGCTCGAGGAAGATCGCCGCCAACTCGAGGAATACCAGGCGCTGGCCCGGGCCGTCGAGCGCTTCGATCAGCGCTACCGCGTGTATGCCGGCACCCAGAGCCGGCGGCAGGCCCGCGCGCTACGCCAGGCCCAGAGCGAGTTCGACAGCGCCAGCCGGGCGCGCGGCGAAGCCCAGGCCCGGCTAGAAACCGCCACGATCGCAGAAGCCGGCGCCGAGCAGGCCCACGAGGCGGCGGAGCTGGCGCTGACCCGTGAGCGCACTCGGCTCGACACCCTGCGTGAAGACCCGACGATGCAGGACGCCAATCGGCTGGACGCCGCCGCGAAAGACGCCATGGCGCGGCAACGTGCGCGCGAGGCCGCCACCACCGCGGTCGACCAGGCGCGGCGGCGACTGCGACGCGGCACCGAGGAGACCGAACACGCGGCGCAGCGCATGGCGCAAGCCGAACGTCACATGACCGGCCTGCGTCGCGACTGCGCCACCCACGCCGAAGCCGCAGGCCTGACCGTCTCGCATAGCGAGAGCCCGCTGGCGGTTCTCGATGCCGCCGATCTCGCGGCGTTGGCGCCACTGGCTTTCGACCAGGCCTGCGCCGGGCTTCGCAGCCTGGTGCTCGGTCGGCGCGAACAGATCGCGGTGTTGCGGCAGCGCCACGCCGAGCTAGCGGTGGCCGAATCCCGGCAGCAGCAATGCCGGCAGGCCCGCGACCAACGACAGGATGCCGTCGAGGCGGCGGCGCAACGCCGCGAGCAGACCGATACGGAGGTCGAGCAGCAGGGCCGCCAACTGATCGAGGCCTGGGAGCGTCACTTCGGCAGCATCCAGCAGCTGCACGTCAGCCCCGACGACAGTGTCGCAGCGCTTGCGGCGCTGGCCGACTGGGTGCTCGGGCTGGATGGCGACAATCCGGCGCGACATTGCCTGCAGGCGGCGCAGCAGCAGGCCAGCCTGCGTCTGGCGCAACGGCGCGTCTCGCTCGACGGGCAGCGTCAGACCCTGCAGGCCGAGCGCGACGCCCTCGACGACGAACGCCACCGTCTCGAAGCGGGCATCGATACCGCGCCGCCATTGCCCGCGACACGTGACGCCGCCGCAAGAACCGCGCGCGCGGGTGCGCCGCTCTGGCAGTTGGTGGATTTTCGCGACACCGTTACCGCTGCGCAGCGCGCCGGCCTCGAAGCCGCGCTCGAAGCGGCCGGCCTGCTCGATGCGTGGGTGTCGCCCGACGGCCGGCTGCAGGCCGGCGACAGAGGTGTGCTGTTGCACGACACCCAGGTCCTGCAGCGGCAGCCGCATCCGCAATCGCTGGCCGCATGGTTGCACCCCGATGTGCCGGCCGATGGCACGGTGCCGGCCGCGCTGATCGAGCAGGTGCTGGCGGGCATCGCCTGCGCCGACGACGATCCCGCCGACAGCGAAGCCTGGGTCGCCCCCGACGGCCGCTTTCGCCTCGCCGCGCTGGCCGGCGCCTGGGCCAAACCCGCGGCGGTCCATATCGGCTATGCCGCCCGCGCCGCGGCCCGAGCGCGGCGGCTAGCCGAGATCGCCGAGCGCCTGACGCAACTCGCCGACGACCTCGAAGTCGTGCGGGCGATGGCCGCGCAACTTACCCTTGATCAGGATCTGGCCGCCGAGGAATGGCGGCTGGCGCCGACCGACGAGGCTTTACGCAACGCCCATCTCGCCGCCGCCGCCAGCGCCCGCGAAGTCCAGACTGCTCGCCAGCTCTTGGCCGAGGCCGACCGTCAGCACCAGGAGGCCGACCAAGCGCTGCAGACGGTGCGGCAACGACTGGCCGCCGATGCCGCCGATCTGCGGCTGCCCGCGTCAGCGGCGGAATTGCCGGCAGTCGAGACAGCGCTCAACCAGTATCACGATGCCCAGCTCGGCCTCGCGCAGGCGATCCGCGAGGTTCGTGTCGCACTGCCCGATCTGCAGCGGCATCGCCGCCGCGAGAGCGAAGCCCGCGACGAACTGGTCAGGCAGGACGAACAGTTGGCGATGGCCCGTATCGAGGCGGAAGAGGCCGCGGTCCGGCACCAGGTGTTGCGCGATGCGGTCGGGACCAAGGTCGAGGAACTGCACTGGCAACTGGCCGAGGCCGGCGCCGCCGTGCTTGCCAGCGATGAGGCCTTGAAACTGACGCGCAGGACGCTGGCTGCCGCCGGCGAAGCCCGCGCGATCGCCGGTGAGCAAGCCACGACAGCTAACGCGGCGTTCCAGCATCGCAGCGACGCGCGCAGCGAAGCGGTGGCGCGATTCCAGCGCTTCGCGGCTACCGGCCTGCTGTCAGCCGCGTTGCCGCAGACCGAACTGCCCGATCCGGACAGCCCCTGGACCATCGACCCCGCGCTGACCCTGGCGCGCCGCACCGAACAGGCATTGTCCGAGCTCAAGGACGACGACGACGCCTGGACCCGGGTGCAACGGCAGATAGGCGAGGACCTCACGGAGCTGCAGCGCGCGCTCAGCGCGCTTGGCCACCAGGCCCAGGCTGAGCAGAGCGACTGGGGCCTGGTGGCCCACATCATCTATCAGAATCGGCCCGAGCGCCCAGATCGCCTCGCCGCGCGGCTGGCCCAGGAGATCGCCCAGCGTGGCGAATTGCTCACCGCGAAAGAGCGCGCGGTGCTGGAGAATCACCTGCAGGCCGAAATCGCCGCCGAGGTGCAGCGGCTGCTGCAGGCGGCCGATACTCAGCGCGATGCCATCAACCGCGAACTCTACGCCCGCCCGACCTCCACCGGGGTCCGCTATCGTCTGCTGTGGCAGCCGCTGGCCGAAGAGGAAGGCGCGCCGGTTGGCCTCGAAGCGGCGCGCAAGCGCCTGCTCAACACCAATGCGGATCTGTGGTCGGCGGAGGACCGCGCGGTGGTCGGCGCCATGCTGCAGCAGCGAATCGCCGCCGAGCGCGAGCGCGCCGATGCGGGCGCCGGCAGGGATGGCGGTGGCAGCCTCATCGAGCAGCTCGCCCGCGCGCTGGACTATCGGCGCTGGCATCGCTTCCGGGTCGAGCGCTGGCAGGACGGTCATTGGCGTAAGCTGTCCGGCCCGGCCTCCAGCGGCGAACGCGCGCTCGGCCTCACCGTGCCGCTGTTCGCCGCGGTCGCCAGCTTCTACAGCCAGGGGAGTTCCTCCCTGGCGCCGCGGCTGATGCTGCTCGATGAAGCCTTCGCCGGCATCGACGATACCGCACGGGCGCATTGCATGGGTTTGATCCGCGAGTTTGATCTCGACTTCGTCATCA
The DNA here is from genome assembly GCA_963769365.1 of uncultured Alphaproteobacteria bacterium. Taxonomy (GTDB): domain Bacteria; phylum Pseudomonadota; class Alphaproteobacteria; order Rhizobiales; family Xanthobacteraceae; genus Bradyrhizobium. The sequence continues at coordinate 85,124 of CAVYLU010000009.1, forward strand.
CCAGCGAACGTGAATGGGCCTGCTACGCCGAACTGCCCGGCGTCGCCATCTGCCAGCTGCAGCGGCGTGAAGGCATCGACGCGGTGTTCGTGTCGCGCTGGAGCTGGGACGGCCGCGCCAAGATCCGCCAGGATGATCCCGACCGCAGATTTGCGCGGCCATGAGTTCCTCGGCCGACTCACGTCTGCAACGCCTGCTTGGCGGCGACCATTTCGCCGTGCTGCGCAAGCGCCTGCGTCGGCGCTTCGAACGCGCCCCGCTCGACGCCGTGGTTGACACCTTTCGTATCGGCAAGCTCACCAGAGAGGAACATGCCGCATTGGCTTCGCTGCTCGGCCGTCCGCTGCGTTACGCCAATTCCTTGCAAGTCGATGTTCGCCTCGTCGATGCTGCGTTTCGGAACGCCGGCATCGCCACGTCGCTGCGCGACGCACTCGTGCAGCTCGATGGCCCCATTACGAATCTGGCCACGACGCGCCTCACGCTACAAGCGCTGTGGTCGGACGTGCTGAGCGCCTGCGCCAATCGTGAACTGATTGAATTGCTGCAGGCTCCGGCGGGCATCGGGCTGCTCAAGCGTCTTTCCAGGCAGTGCCCGCCGGCGGCGCTGCAGCTCTGTCATCGCGTCGAAGCGGTGTTGCAACGCCTGCCGGCGAGCGGCATCACGCGTTCGCAATTGGCCGCCGAGGTGCTGGGCGACGCGCACGCGCTCGACAGCGGCCAGCCGACGGCGACCTTGGTGCTGGCTGCCTGGCGTCAGGTGATCGCCGAGATCGACGCCAACCATGATTGCGTCGATATCGAGCCCACGGAAGGCAGCGAGATGGGACTGGACAACGGCGCGGAACGCGACCGCGACGTCTGGGCCAAGGCCGGCGTGCTCGTCAATGAATTGGCGCGCCCGGCGCTCTTCCTGAACCTGCCCATGCGCGATGCGCAACGCCGCGATCCATCGCCGGGAGAGCCTGTCTACGCATCGCTGCGGTCGCTGTTGCGTTCGCCGCCGCAGTGGGATGTAGCGAATCGCAAGGTCTATGTCTGTGAGAATCCCAACATGGTTGCGATCGCCGCCGATCGCTGGGGCCCCGATTGCGCGCCGCTGGTCTGCACCGACGGCATGCCCGCCGCGGCGCAGCGATGCCTGCTGTCGCAACTGGCGAAAGCACGTGCGCAGCTTTGCTATCATGGTGATTTCGATTGGCCGGGAATACGGATCGGCAACCACGTCATGCGCGAGCACGGCGCCCAATCCTGGCGCTTCGGCGCGGCCGACTATGAGGCCGCCGTCGACGGGGCCACAGGTCTTGGACAGACTCTCACGGGAACGGCTGTCCGCGCATTGTGGGACGAAGAGTTGATGGCTGCCATGCAGCGACACCGGCTCTCCATTGCCGAAGAAGCTCTAGCCGGTTTACTGTTGCAGGATCTCAAGCCCCCATAATGACCGGGTTTGCGGTTTTATTCTGAATGGTGGCAATTTGGCGCACCCGACACGATTCGAACCTGTGACCTTTGCCTTCGGAGGGCAGACGCCCATGCCCCCAATCCCGGAACAACGCATTTATTCGATCGCAAGAATGGGGTGTTGGAAGCCCCCGGCAACCACGCCGCAGCTTGCCTCCTTACTCCGCGCTACGTTGCCTTGCGAAACCGCGCTATGGCTCTTTCATGACGTCGACCGCCGACGGAAATTGAAGGGCTGGGCCAGAACTGGATGAGCCACCATCAGATTCCGCGACTGGACGGCGATCAGGTCGAGCGGTGCGACGGCAATTTGCCTTTCGCTAGTCGCTTGATGGCACTGTTGTCGATGAGTGGCCATTGGACGGGACAGGCTTTTGTCGAAGGCGAAATCCCATTTTCCGGCGGTAGCTCAAACGGTGGATTTTGGTCTAGGACGATCGAAAATGCTTGATCTTTCAATGGGGATTGACTGATGCTCTCTCCGCCATCCAAAATATCTATCGCATTCAAATCACTAAATAATTTTAGATAAGCTGGCGCGCGGTCCCCAAATCAGCCCCCAAAAAATGCAGTCCAGGGCTATGTCGTTGCCGAAGGCGGGCCATAAATCTGCGCGGTCTCGCGCGGCGGCTCGTATGATACGCCCCGAATGATCGCCAGAAGTTGTTGGTCGGTCATTGCCTCCAACGGGATATCGCCGCGTTCAATTGCCTGCGACGGCTTGCCGTCCAGCCTGTCGCCGATCTGCTGAATTGCCTGTAATATAAGTCGCCCCGTTCTGCTGCCTCGGACAGCCTTTCGGCGATGATCCGGAGACGGCGACCACCGTCGCTTAGCAACGCTATCCGAAGCATGTCCGTGAATGGCTTCGCTTTGTTCAATGATCCAATCGGGCGACCCATAAACCGCCTCCTAGACGTTTGAAACTTCAAGCAAATCCGTGACGGCCTATGATGGCTCGTCGCCAGCTTGCAGGCTGCGGCCTGACCCGGACGGACGCTCCGACCTGCCATGCGCGGGCGCTGCGGATTGCCTGACGCGAGCCTGCCCATCGTTTTTGGATCGGGCTCTCGTCCGATGCCCCGCCGCCTCGGTCACCCGCTTGTCACGGTCCGTCACATTTTAAAAATGGACTGTTGCCCAAGAGTTACGCCTTTTCCGGGAAAATCATGCAAATTTAGAGTTGCAGTTCGGGTTGTAATCGCAAGCATTGGCGGTCGCTACGAGGCGACGGCATGGGAGAAAAAGACAATGAAGAGATTTTTGTTGGCCTCCGTTGGATCAATAGCCTTGTTGGGCATGGCCGCCCCCGCGTTGGCCGCTGACATGGCCGTCAAGGCACCGCCCCCGGCCCCGCTTCCGGTGATCTACAATTGGAGCGGCTTCTACATCGGCGCCAATGGCGGCTGGGGCCAGAGCCATAGTTGCGTGGATTTCTTTAATGCAGCCGGGACAGATTTCATCGGCGGTTGCGGTGATCGTTCCGGAGGCCTCTTCGGCGGGCAAATCGGGTATCGCTGGCAAACTAATCAGTTTGTGTTCGGACTGGAAGCACAAGGCGATTGGGCCGACCTCAGCAGCAGTCGCGTCAGCTTGTTCAACCCGACGCTCTCAACCAACGTGAAAACTGACGCCATCGGCCTTTTCACGGGCCAAATCGGTTGGGCGGCGTGGACTGCGGCGCTTTTCTACATCAAGGGCGGCGCGGCGGTGACCGACAATCGCCTTACCGTAATCGACAACCTCACCGGCATCGGTCTGGTCTCGGCAAGTGCGACGCGCTGGGGCGGTACCCTGGGTGTCGGATTTGAGTACGGCTTTGCGCCGAACTGGTCGATCGGCGCTGAATACGACCATCTGTGGATGGGAAATGCAAACAACTCCTTCTCCGTGGCCGACCCGCGCCTCGTAGGCATACTCAACGACCGGATCAGCCAGGACGTGGACATGGTCACCTTGCGCATCAACTACCGTTTCGGTGGTTACGGCGCACCGCTGACCGCGCATTACTGACCTCGATTTACATTTCCAGCAGAACAAAGGCCGACAGAAATGTCGGCCTTTTTGTTGAGCGAAAATGTTTCAGAAATCCGTCTGCCAACGATCGGGTCGCGACACGGCATTGAGCCAGCAAATTTTTCGGACCGGGATTAGTCGTCTCGCCTGCACATGTTTGGTTTCGTCTTCGGGTCCAAATTATCTCATCTCGTCCGCAAATTGGCTGCGGCGCAAGTCCGAAACTTTGAGTTCCTCAAGATTGCCCAACCTGCAAGTTGTAGCAACCCAATGGGCATGCGCTTTTCTGGCAGCCTAACATCGCTCCATAATGCCAGTGCGCCACCCGATGCCGTCGCATCAATTTCGCTCAATGATTATTGGGCCTTCGAACGGTTCGCGCGGAAATTCTTGGGACCCCCTTAAGAGGCCCGATTGTCAACGGCCGGCGCGCCGTGAACCGACACCTGTTGGCCCACCGCACATAAATATTTGGCCCCTAAATCGATCCCCAAACTAGCGCCAAGTCACTGTGCGCCATTGTCGATAATCGGTAGGCCGAGAACGTCGAGCAGTCGCTTCCGGTCTTGCGCTGCCAGCCAGATCAGGAAACCCTTGTCGACGACGCTGAGGCGCAGGTTGCTCCGATCATAGTCGAGGACGAACGGTTTGATGTTCTTCTTGGCCTGCAAAGCGGGCACCGATTGCAGCCCCTGCGTCAGGTTACCCGGGTTTAGGTTGTCTCGCTGCGGATGCTTGCTCTCGATCCGCGTCCGGATGAAGCGGTACGATAGACCGTTCGTCCACCGGCATGAGGGCGCTCCCGGAAAGCCGTCCGTGATCGTCCGTCAGTTTATAGGGGAGTGGGTAGCCCTCTCGGCATTTGTCGCATCAGCGCCCCTCGCTGGCGCAGCAATCGGTATATCGGGGCAAGGTGTAGCAGTCGCTAGGTCCCTCTGGAGCCACAGCGCCATCGCTACGAGCTTGATCAACCAACACCGATGGTTCTCCCGTTTTTGTGGAGCTCCCGGCCGCACCCTTAAAGCGTCGCCGTCATCTTTGCCGTTGGCGGTGGCGACCCAGCGCGGGTTGCCAAAGCCGCCACATCCACAATACCAATTGCCTTTGTCAGTGCTGCCGACCCGGTCAAGACCGGCCTCGTTGTCAGTCTCAATCGACCCGAGGGTAACGTCACCGGTGCTAGTCTGATCGGATCCGCACTAGAGGCAAAGCGCCTTGAGCTTCTTGAAGTGCTACCGGGCTCTGAAATTGTCTGCTTATCGGGGTTGATCAGAAATGATATCCGTCCGTCGTGTGCACGGAGATGTGAATCATGACCGACCTTGACGTCCAGGATGCGGCGGCGAAGGCCGACAACATGGTCAATCCGGCGTTCCTCGCCGCAAGCATGATCGAAGAACGCGCCGCTGACATCGTCGAAGCCCTCAACGACATGCCTTCGGAACTCGCGGTAGCGGTTCTGCTTCACCTGCCGCCCGACCGCGCCGTTGAAGTCCTCGACCAGCCGTGGTTGGAACGCGAATCAGAACTCGTCACGCTGATGCCGCGGGAAGCAGCCGCAAAACTGCTGGCCGGCGTGTCGGCCGACCGCCTCGCCGAAATCTTCCGCCAGGTCAAAGAGCCGCATTGCTCCGAGCTGCTCGATCTGCTGGACCCCGACACAAGGGTCAACATCCGCCGCTTGCTCGAATATCCGAAGGACACCGCAGGATCGGTCATGACGACGGAATTCGCCAGCGTTCCCTCGACCTACACCGTCCAACAGACACTCGACTATATCCGTCACGTCGAAAGCAGCCGGGAAACCGTCTACGCGATCTACGTGCTGGATCCACTCAGCAAGAAGCTGGTCAACGCGATCAGCCTGCGCCGGCTCATCACGGGAGATCCGCAAGCACCGGTGCTCTCGGTAGCCCGTCCAGGCCGTCTGATCACCGCCATTCCCCTCATGGACCGGGAAGATGTGGCGCGCCTGATCTCGAAGTACGACCTGCTTGCGGTGCCGGTCGTCGATCACGGTCGCGTCGTTGGGATCGTCACGGTCGACGACGTCATCGACGCCATCGTGCAGGAAAACACTGAGGACGTGCAGAAGTTCGGTGGCATGGCAGCCATCACCGAGCCATACATGGAGGTCGGCTTCAGCCAGATGATGAAGAAGCGCGGCGGCTGGTTGTGCGCGCTGTTCCTGTCCGAGATGCTGACGGCGTCGGCGATGCAGGGCTACGAAGGCGAACTCGAGAAGGCGATCGTGCTGACGCTGTTCATCCCGCTAATTATGAGCTCGGGGGGCAATTCCGGATCGCAAGCCACATCCCTTCTAATACGCGCATTGGCGTTGCGTGAACTGGAGATCAAGGACTGGTGGCGCGTGGCGCTGCGGGAAATCCCGAATGGACTGGCTCTCGGGGCGATGCTGGGCTTCGTCGGCATCGTCCGCATTTCGCTCTGGCAGTATCTGGGCTTCTACGACTACGGCGAGCACTGGATGCTGATCGCGCTGACGGTCGCCGTCGCCCTGGTCGGCATTGTCATGTTCGGCTCACTGACCGGATCAATGCTCCCGTTCATCCTGCAACGGATCGGGTTCGATCCGGCCAGCGCTTCGGCACCATTCGTAGCGACCCTGGTCGACGTCACGGGATTGGTGATCTATTTCACCGTCGCTTCCATCATCCTGCGGGGAACGCTGCTGTAGACGCCAGCAAGCCGCCCGATCGAGCGAAGGGCACGGCGCATTGGCTCGACGATTATTGTCCGAGGTCACTCGCGGCTAGGCAACCTTTGCCCTTGGGCGGGGTTGTCATTGAATGCCAAACAGCCGCCCAAACCTTGCATTCTTCGCCTTGATCGCTTCCAGCCTATGTGCAGCCGTGGTCCTCGTTTGGTTGTTGATCGCAGGAGATGTTGCAGGTTCAAGGGTAGCAATCAACAATTTGCCTCCACACTCTCAGACGGGTAAGCCGCATTTCGGGGCGCAGTGAGATATACGTTTAGTCAACACGCCACCGCTACGAGTTTGACCAACCAACACCGTTGGTTCCCCCGGTTTTGCGGAGCTTCTGGCCGCACCCTTAAGGCCTAGAATTCGTCAATGTGTATTGACGGCCCGGGAGGGGAAAATGACCCACGATCTTTATCAATCAAACGGCGACCGATCCTCTCGCCAGATGCTTCAGGCGCGCGCTATCACGTCCGAAGTTGAGTGCAGAACGGACTTGGAGCGACCGCGGTCCAGACCACAATTCGCTTCACCCTCAACGAATTGCCAGAGGAGCCTTACCCGGAGATTGTCTGGAACGAGATAGTGGACGCGGTTTGGGCGTTCATTTTCGCGCGACGGCAAGAGCAGGCAAGCAGGTCACTAAAGCGAGCTAGATTTTCAGGAAACTAGTTCAAGTTCACGCGGAGCGACTAGCGTCGCAATCGCCCAGGCCGACACGTCGCATCAGTCGAAGAACATTTCCGGGTGTGTCACTCGCAAATCATAGCTTCTTCTACGGCGTGTTGTGGGCCAGCCAAGCAGCACTCGCGTGGAGGACTGAATGTTCTCACGGGCCCAGTCGTTGCCCTCGACGATATCAAGGATGTACAGGAGGTCGCTGACCGCGTTCAAGAAGTTGGGCATGTTCGAAATAGCTTCTTCCGGCATCTCGCCGGTGTGCGTCAGCTTGTTTCGGCGCTGCGCAAGCTCCTCCACCTCTTTGAACAGTGGGCGCAGCTTGCTCCATTCTGGGAGGCCGATCCCTTTCGTAGCGTGGAGCTGGGGCAAGTAGTCACGTAGCATCTTAAATATGGAAGGTGCAGGCGCCTCCATCATGAGCCACTCCGTCTCGGCGCTAGCCTTGCGAGGTGCATCTTAACGCCTGCTTCGAGGGCGCTGGCCGCGAGAAGCAGTGCGCTTCGAGGAGCGGACAGGGCAGAGCCTCGCGCTTCCCTAAGTAGTTCGTGCACAAGCGGCTCGGTGGCGTCGGCCTTAGCCCAAAGCTGCTGAAACTCAAGCTGGTCAACTTCGCTCCATTCGATCCCAGCCGGTGATCTGCCGATCCACTCTTGCGGCCTTCTTCCAACGGCGTGATAACTGCCGACTGTCGATGTTTTCCAATACAGGATGGGGTTCCACTCGAAGACATCGTGAGGCCCATCAATCTCCTGCTGCCATCTAATGAGTTTGAAGAACCTCTCCAGTTCTGAACGCAGTTCGCCAGCTACTTCATCGCAGACGCTTTGCAAGGCTGGCGGGTACAGCTCTAGCGGAGGCAAAAAGCCCTTTGCTAGCGCACTTCGGAGTGCACCCTGAAACGCCCATCCATCAAATCCATCGCAAACGCTCGCAGATCGGGATCGACGGTCCTACTGCCATAAGCGCGACATTCAAGCCCACTGTGCAATCCGCTCCCATCCTGCTCCGGGCGAGCAGGCTTGATCAAGATGTTCGCAGGAGGAGCTTCGGCACGAAAGGTCAGCCCATCGGGCCGATGCGGGTTGAAAAAGAAACCACGCACATTGGCCAAGAGCAGGATTAATCCGACTGCTTGTAGTCGCCCCGCAGCAGATCGGCCCAGCAGATCGGCCACGGACCAGTGATGGTTCACGCTTGAAAAGCCCTCGAATTTCCCCGACGCAGTGGCGCAACTTTGCCAACGACCGGCCGGGTTAACAGCCCCTACTTGTAGCTCTCGGCAGACTAGAGCTCGAAGCCCCAGCTTATGGATCCCTCCTATATCTTGGTTAAGACTATGCGGGCTAAACTCGTTGGCCAGAAACGCTGTGATCCGATCAACGATAGATTCATCAGGTGAGCAGCGCGAGGTCGCTTCTGGCGCAGCGCCGCCACCATTACGAATAAATGCAGCGGCTTCCCTCGCCTTTCGCGGAGCTTTCGGCGACCCGCTTCACGCCTAGAATTTCGCCACGCACATTAGGCGCGCCCATCTCGCGGTAGTGGTCGCTATTGAGATGTTTCGGTCGTGTTGGCTTTTTTACGTCATTGCAAAAAGCGCTGAAGCAACTGCTGGGACTGTTCGTGAGTAGCAGGCTGGCTAAGCGGTGACGCGAGGAGCGCTTTGAACTGTGCGAGCGCGGGCTTCGATCCGACGTCTCCTTGGCTAGACTGAGGCGGATCTGCGAGCGCGGGCTTCGATTCGACGTCTCCTTGGCTGGACTGAAGCGGAGCGGTGGTCGTCGATCCCGTTATGTCGGAAGGGGTTGAACCGGCGACCGATTGCCGTGGGGCAGGCTTCATGATGACGAACAGCAGCGCCACGACCGCCACGACGCCAGCGACCCCAGCGGCAACGCTGAACAGCGCGGCTCGCCGGTCCTAGTCACGCGTGCGCCTAGCAGGTTCGTCAATCGCCTTGGGGTCGAGCGAGGCGGGACCGGAGAGTGGGGACGACCTGATGGGCTCCGATCTTGCTCCCTGCGAGACGGATAGTCCTAGCTTCGCTGCTCTTTCGCGCAATCGGAGAGGCGTGTAGTCGAGCTCAGGATCGTCGGGGTCGAGAGGGTCTTGCTCACTGAAGATACTCATCAGCTTCCTCCCTGTAGCGCCTCAATCACTCATCGTGAATCACCCTGGTAACCTACAGCAACCGGCAGGCAATATCCTCGTCCGCCGACGACTCCGAATTTTATGGGTTCGCGCCCTGGGGATAACGGGTAAGATAGTTTCGATCGACAGGACACCCGAAGCGAAAGCCGCAGGTATTTTCGCGCGAACCCTGTCGATCATGGCGCGAACCACAGCAAGACTGGAGTGGGTGCCGAGATGATCACAATTCCCCAACTGACCGCGCAAGCCCTGGGTTCGTTCCTGTCGCGGGAAACCGAGGGCCGGTTCCGCTCCTCGCATTCCGATTTGACGAAACTGCTGCCCTTTGCCGCAAGGCTAACGCTGGAGTGCATTGGGAATAGCGATGCACTTTATCACGATATCGAGCACACCATGCTCGTGACGCTGGTTGGGCACGACATTCTGGCTGGGCGGGCCCTGCAGCGCACCACCACAGCTACCGACTATGCGAACTTCATTATGGCCTGTCTCACCCATGACATCGGATACGTCCGCGGCATCGTCCAAGGCGACGAGGAAGACGCCCATGTCGCGGACCTCAGCGGCCGGAAGGTCCAGTTGCCGGTTGGATCGTCCGACGCCGCGCTTGCCCCTTACCATGTCGACCGCTCAAAGCTGTTCGTGATTGAGCGGCTCGACGACGTGGAGGAAGTCGACGCGGCCCGGATTGCCCGGGCGATCGAGTACACCCGATTTCCCTATGCGACGACACCAAAGGCCGACACCGACGATCTCAACGAGGAAGAGGGATTGCTACTGCGCGCCGCCGATCTGATCGGCCAACTCGGCGACCCCAATTACATGCGGAAGTCGAACGCGCTTTTTTACGAGTTCGAGGAAATCGGCCTGAACAAGACGCTGGGCTACGCAACGCCCGCCGACATCATTTATAAATTCCCGCAATTCTACTGGACCAATGTCGCGCCGCAGATCCAGCTTGCCATCCGATATCTCAATGTGACCTCCAGCGGCCGGCAATGGATCGCGAACCTCCATAGCAATGTCTTTCGGGCTGAGCGCGAGGTAAAGCTGTCGGGCCCGCAGAGATAGCAGTTCGAGCTAAGCGTTCCGTCAAAAGAGCCCTTCGCACATCTGCAAGTTAGCCCATATCTGCAACTTGCCGAATGTCCGCTTTGCGCCTACCGGCTCAACCGGACGTTCCCACAATGACGCGATTGACCCCAAGCGGACGTTTCGCAGGCTTTGACGTTCCACGAAAATTGCTTACGCTCAGCTTGGTGCCGCCACTGCCGGCAATAAATCTTGCGGACCTCGATCTTGAATTTGATGGACGAGGACAACCCCATCGACGAGATTTCACGGATCGAAGCGCGGCTCGAGGAGCTTGCCGAGGTCTCCGAGCGATGCCGAAAGATTATACTGGTTTCCAAGGTGGCAATCGCCGGCGACGTCAGTTTGCTGCTCGTTATGGTGCTCGGCCTATTCGGATCCAATCAGGTCGCCGCCATCGGATCGATTGCCGTGGTGCTAGGCGCAATCGTGTCGTTCGGATCGAACGTCAGTACGTTGCGACGCCATGGGCGCGGCCGAGGTCCTCCGTTCGGATCTGATCAGCAGGATCGACCCTCGAGTGGTTGGTGACAGCGGACTATGAAACGGATTCGACGTGCTATGTCGGTTTTTGGAGACCCGGAGCGGACCATCGGTCCTGTCCTGGATTCAAAACCGATTGTCTTTCATTTCTCCCTCGCAGCCCAGTCGCGAAGTGATAGGCTTTAGGACGGCCGCTCGCCGCGGAGGCTGCATCCCGCCTTTCCCTCTGTGGCCGCCGCTCCACGAGCGCGCGCCCATGAGGCTGCAAAGACCGGCCTGACTTGCGAAAGACATGATGGGAGATCGCTATGGCTCGCTCTAAAGACTTTGTTCCCCAAGGGGTGATCCCCGCGGTGCTGCTGCCGTTCCACGACGATCTGTCAATCGACGAGCTGAGCTTCCGCAGCCATTTGCGGGACGTTAAGGCGGTCGAGGGCTTGTCGGCGCTTACGATCAATGCGCATTCGACCGAGGTGGCTTCGTGCACAGCCAATGAGCAGAGCCGCGTGCTGGAGATAGCAGGCGAGGAGGTCGGCGATCGGTTGCCGCTGATCCACGGGATCTGGGCGGACGGCAGCCTCGAGGCGGCCCGGATCGCGAGGCGGGCGCAGGCGGGCGGATCTTCGGCGCTTCTGGTGTTTCCGCCGGCGCCCTTCACGCTCGGCCAGACCGCGGACATGGCGGTTGCGCACTTCAAGACAATCGCGTCGGCCTCCGATTTGCCGCTGATCGTTTTTCAGTATCCGCTCGCGACCGGGCAGGGTTACCCCGCGGCGACGCTGACCCGCCTGCTCGACGAAATTCCCACCATCCGTGCCGTCAAGGACTGGACGCCGAGCGTTCCTCAGCACGAGACGCAGGTGAGGGCGCTGCAATCGCGCAGCCGACCGGTCAACGTGCTGTCAACCAACAGCGCCTGGCTACTGAGCTCGCTGGTGCTCGGCTGCAACGGGTTGCTGTCGGGAAGCGGCAGCGTGATTGCCGATCTGCAAGCGCAACTGTTCCGGGCGGTTGCCGCCTACGACCTCGCCGTGGCGCGTCGGCTGAACGATCGGATCCATCCGGTGGCGAGCGCGTTCTACGCCGAACCCTTCGTCGACATGCACAACCGCATGAAGGAGGCGCTCGTTATTCTCGGTCGCCTGCCGCGCGCCGTGGTGCGGCCGCCGCTGGTCAAGATTAGGGATACGGAGATCGCGCGCATTCGCGAGGCACTGGTGGCGGCAGGCCTGCTCGATGGATCCGGAAAGCGGCTCGAGGCGGCCTGACGTAACCCGAACATATACCGGCGCGAACCGACGCCGCCTGGCGATAGGCCGGCCGTGGGCCCTATGCCAGCCCCTGTGGTTCGTTCTAATAAATTTCGGGGAGCAGCCGCAGGCTTCTCACATTACCTCGTCAGTGAGGCTGCCGTAGGTCGGCGCCCATTGTTGCCGAGCTAATTGGGGGATCGGCGTCTCCAATGTATTTTGACTTTGTCCAGCCGATACCAAGAAGCGGCTCGCTATCCTCAGCCGTCCTGTTGGCACCTTTGAGACATGCCGACTGCCAGCACGCTACGGGGCTGGAACTTCACGCATGTCGCATGTCGCCAACATGGTCAACGGTTACCGGTGCCGCTAAGCTGGAAATATGGACTGGATCGCATGGATCAGAGGTTCGCTATCCGCGGCGCTGCAATGGTTTGAAGCGCATCCGGGCATTGCCGTTTGGCTGCAAGCCGTTGGCTCTATCGCTGCCATCGTGTTCGTTTATCTTTTTGCGCTGTTCCAATTCCGTCGGACAAGATCACACGAAGAAATTGACCGGACTAGGAAAGCACAGGGACTGGCATTGGTTCTTGTTCCTTTGCTGATTTCGTTTAAGCCGAAAATCGAAGCGGCCATCATTCAAGAAAGCAAACTCGAGCCGCCGGACGAAGTCCTGCAGCGGCTAGATCAGTTACACGTGTTGGGGATAGCAGGCGGACTAATTTTGCAAATGGTCGCGACGCTTCAGGCCAATCAGCGGGCCGAACGATCGCTGAATGAGAATGAAACTGATCGGTCCATATACAATTCAATCGCTAGGCAACGCTTGGACGGTGCCCTTAGCGATTGCGAAGACGCTATCGATGCTTTGGTGAAACTGACGCGGATGCGAACGGCCTGACCCTTTTCAAGGACGTCGCAGTGGCGACAGTTGATGACTGCTTTCAACCGACATTCGGTCGTCGTTAGGGAATACACCATAGCGGCTTCCCGTCGTGGACCTCTTTGGTATGTCACGTGTTGGCCCGTTTGCGGCATAGCACGGCGCGCGAATTCCCCTTCGGCACGCGGGCGGATTCGCCGATCAATCTATTATCACTACCCTGTCGCTGCCCTGCCGCGCTGATGCACGGCGCGGGAAAAAGCCATCGCCCCGCTTTGCAGTGGTGCTCTCCCCCTATACCATCGCGCCAACACGACTGGCATTCAGCACGGTCGCTACGGCAAGGGGAGGATTTTCATGCGTCGCAACGTTATCGCCGCGCTTGCGCTCATGTTGTGGGGAGCGGGGTTGACTACCGCCGCGGTCGCTCAGCAACCGGTGAAGCTCGGTGTCCTCAACGACCAGACGGGACTATACGCGGATCTGACCGGCATGGGCTCGGTCCACGCCGCACGCATGGCGGTTGAGGATTACGGCGGCAAGGTGCTGGGCCGGCCGATCGAGATCATCTTCGCCGACCACCAGAACAAGCCCGACATCGGCGCCAACATCGCGCGGCAATGGATCGAGACCGAGGGCGTCACCGTCATCCTCGACATTCCCAATTCGGCCGTGGGGCTCGCCGTGCGCGAGGTGACGCGCACGCACGACGCCATTGACATCAACACCGGCGCCGCCACCTCGGATCTCTCCGGAAAAGCCTGTTCGCCGCACGGCGTGCACTGGAGCTTCGACACCTACGGCCTTGCGGCTACGATCGGCCAGGCGTTGGTGAAGCAGGGTGGGGATAGCTGGTTTTTCATCACCGCCGACTACGCATTCGGGCACGCCCTCGAGCGCGACACCTCAGCGTTCGTCACGGCCGCCGGTGGCAAGGTGGTGGGGGCCGTGCGGCATCCGCTCAATACCGCCGACTTCTCGTCCTATCTGCTGCAGGCGCAAGCCTCGAAGGCGAAGATCGTCGCTCTCTCGAACGCCGGCGGCGACACCATCAACGCGATCAAACAGGCCGCGGAATTCGGCCTGAGCCGCAGCGGCGACCAGCGCGTAGCGGCGCTCCTGCTGCAGTTTCCCGACACCCACGCGCTTGGCCTCGAAGCGGCGCAGGGCTTGACCGCCGCCGAGACTTTCTTCTGGGACCTCGACGACGCGACCCGCGCCTGGACCAAACGATTCCTAGCCCGCAACAACGGGAAGCCGCCAAGCATGATCCATGCCGGGACCTACGGCGCGACATTGCACTACCTCAAGGCGGTGGCGGCGGCCGGCACGACCGACGCCACCAAGGTCGTTGCCAAAATGAAGGAGCTTCCGATCGATGACTTCTACACCAAGGGCACGGTGCGCGAGGACGGGCGTGTGATGCGGCCCTATTATCTGCTGCAGGTGAAGAAGCCCTCGGAATCCAGATATCCCTTCGACTATCTCAAGCTGCTCGCCACGGTGCCGGCCGAGGAAGCGGCGCGCCCCCTGAGCGAGAGCGCGTGCCCGATGGTGAAGCACGGCTGAGTGGGTCGCGGCGACGCGTCGAGGGCCCCCACGCCGGTCGGACGTCGCTCTCACCGATTGTTGTCCGACGTCGGCGGGGCCAAGTCGATGAAGCTTCGGTGTCCGTTCCGCCGTCGCCCTGAGGTGGCCGCGCGCGGATGGCGCAATTGCGAATCCAAAATGCGCAATTGCGTAGTACCTACTTACCGCGGCGGGCTAGTCGGGAACCGCGCGTCCCACCGTATCGGCCATCACGGCGCCGCGGGTGCCGAGCGGCTTCGGCGGCCCGATGGTGGAATCCCGCACGGTCTGATGCTCGATTTCCGAGTTCAGTTCGGCCCCGCACAGCACGATGATCGCCGACATCCACATCCACATCATCAAGCCGATGGCGGCGCCGAGCGAGCCATATGTGGCGTTGTAATTGCCGAAGTTGGAGAGGTACCAGGACAGTGCCGCGGAACCGGCGATCCAGAGCGTTGCCGCCGCCAGCGTGCCGACGCTCAGCCATTCCCAGCGCGCCGCCCGCCGGCTCGGACCAAAGCGGTAGAGGCCGCTGAGTGCGACCAGCAAGACGATGAGCATCAGCGGCCATCGCGCCAGGCTGACGATCAGCTGGCTCTGCGGCTTCAGCCCGAGGTGATCGAGTGCGAGTGGAAACGCTACCATTGCGCTGACCATCATGATCAGCGCGCCGATGCAGCCGATCGTGAACGCCAACGACAGCAGGTTCAGCCGGATGAAGCTGCGTTTCTCGCGCTCCTCATAGACGACGTTGAGCGCGTCGATCACGGCTTTCATGCCGGCATTGGCGCTCCAAATCGCGAGCAGCAGGCCGAACAGGAATGTCGTGCTCAGCGCGGTGGTGCCCTTTGAGAGCACGCGCGCGATCTGGTCCTGCACGATCTGGTACGAGCCTTCGGGCAACATCAGCGCGAGCGTTTGCAGATTGGCGCCGATGGTCGAGGGATCGGCGAACAGGCCATAGGAGGAGACCAATGCGGTGATGGCGGGGAACACCGCGAGCAGGCCGAAGAACACCACGCCGGCGGCGGTGGCGAGCAGGCGGTCGTCGGTGGTGCGCTGATAGGTGCGCCACAGAATGTCCTTCCAGCCGGCCCAGGGGATCCGCAGCGGATTGGTCGAGTACCGGCCGCGTCCGTGCTGCAACAGCTCGGGCGTGAAGGCGCAGCGCTGGGCGGCGGGTGAATTCGGCACGCGGGCGGGCGACGCCTGCGGCGCGGGTGCCTGAAAATAGCGTTGCGCCGTGAGCACCAGGATCGTTGTCGCCACGACCAGAAGCAGATCGTCGGTCAGCTCGGATCGCGCGCGAAACATCACATTGCCACTCGGCGCGCCTGTTGCCGCCGCCGCGCGACAGCCAAGCCAAGCAGGATTCCAGCGACCGCTAGGCCGGTTTGCACATTGCGGTCGAGCCGAAGACCCCGAGAAGGTGCGTTTTGGGTTCGTGGGGCGTAGGTTGCGCGTGCAGATGGCGCCGCCGAAGCGCTTCGGGCGGTGTCCTTTGTCGGGTCGATCTGGCCCGACCTCAGCGGATTGGTGGCGACGGCAGCGCGCAGACGGCTCGCCAGCGACGGGAACCGCGGCGGCTGGCGGCGGAGTTTCATGGCGGCGAGGCCGGCGCAGATCGCCGCAATCGCCACAAGCAATGCGCCTACGGCGCCGAACCCCCAAAACTCGCCGTAGTTGATCGCAACCCAGCGATAGAGCGCGATGACGCCGACGAGGCAGGCCGCGACCAGGAAAATCCCGGCCACCGCGAACAGCCCGGCGGCGACGGCATAGGACGTGGCGATGCCGGTCGCCTGATCGGTCCGGTCGCGCAAATAGGACCGCGTTGCCTGCTTGACCTGGTTGAGCTTCAGCCGCAGCCCAACGCGCAGCAGATCGCTCGAAGGCGCGAGCATGTTCGGTTTCCTCCACGGCTGGAACGTGATTGTCCGCGCGAGGGATGAACGTGGCGGGGTTTTGAATGTTCCTTAAGGGCATCGCAACGGCGGTGTGTTCCCTTGCCGCGCTCTTCGCGGGGCCGCGAGAGGTAGGGAAATTACGCCGCCGCGGATGAGACTTCGTGTTACCGCCGTCGCGACCTCCGCCTGAATCCTCTGTTAGCGAACACGGTCCAGCAAGACGATTTTTCGCAATGATTCCAAGGCGAACACACCGCCTAGTCCTACTGAGTTGACACAGTAAGACTAGGGCATCAGGGATTTGCGGAGCCAAAATGCGCAATTGCGTAGTACCACTTTGCGACCGGTCAGCCAGGGAACAAATGGCACCCAGCCAGTCTCAGACGCGCTAAAGCTTGATGTCTCAGTTGGGTGTGCGCCGTGACAAAGGCGGCGCTTTCCAGTGGGTGCAAGTCCCACCCGGCAAACGCTCCAGCTGGAAGCAACCGGAGCAGTCATGGAGGTAACGAAATGGCTGAAGCCTCTGGTTAGCGTGTCACGAATTGGTGACAGCGCGAGTGTGCAGGCCGTAACGCGAGTGAGTGCGCCGGGAGAAACCGGCAAGGAGTATGTGGTGAAAGTCCACTGCGATGAAGGAGTAGCAATCCACGTCGCCCCTGATCCGTGCGCAGGCGTCCGTGAGGACGTCGGCGAAGCGTCGGTGGGGGAGCGTATAGGCCAGCCATTGAGCCGCGAAACCGTTATAAATCCGAGTGCCGACGTTGTTCACTTGACGGAAGGCAAAATCGGCAGGCGCGATATTGCGAGTGCCCACCGAGCTCGGCGTGGTCTGAGACCCTGGCATGTACGGACGCTCCTTGTGCGGGAACCGGGAGATCTCTGGATCGGCCATAAGCCTTCCGGGCCGATGGTCCGTGGCGGGAAGGCGAGGAGCCGTAGCCGCTGATGCACGATCCAGAGAAGTCTGACTCCGGCATAGTAGCGACGAAGCCGACGAACAAGGCCGGGCAACCGGCTGCGGAGCCGGTGGAGCCAAGGCCGGGGACCAAGGGAAACGTGGGCCAGCAAAGCACGCACCGGGCGCAGAGCCGGATTCGCGTGACCCAGGCGCTGGACCGCGTACGACAAGCAGCAAGGCAAAGAAAGAAGGAGCGGTTCACCGCGCTTCTCCACCACATCAATGTCGATACCTTGAAGACGGCGTTCTACGCGCTGAAGCGTAAAGCCGCCCCCGGGGTGGATGGCATCACGTGGCAGGACTACGAGTTGGATCTTGAGCCCAGGCTCGAGGATCTGCACGGACGGGTCCATCGAGGAGCCTACCGGCCGCAACCGTCTCGCCGGACGTATATCCCGAAGGCGGATGGAAAGCAGCGGCCACTAGCGATCGCCGCCTTGGAAGACAAAATCGTCCAGGGCGCAACTGTCTTGGTGCTCAACGCGATCTACGAAGTCGACTTCGTCGGTTTCTCCTATGGGTTCCGACCCAGACGGGGACCGCACGATGCGTTGGATGCACTTTCGACAGCGATCAAAATAAAGAAGGTGAACTGGATACTTGACGCCGACATCCAGAACTTCTTTGGAGCTGTTAGCCAGCAATGGCTCATCTGCTTCCTAGAACACAGAATTGGCGACAAGCGCATCGTCCGCCTCATCCAGAAGTGGCTTAAGGCGGGTATACTTGAAGACGGAGTTGTAACAGTCGATGACAAGGGGACGGGCCAAGGTTCGGTAATTTCACCGCTCCTCGCCAATGTCTACATGCATTACTGCTTCGATCTCTGGGCCGAACGCTGGAGACGGCGAGAAGCCCGAGGCGACATGATCGTCGTGCGTTACGCCGACGATCTAGCGATCGGTTTCGAGCATAAGGACGACGCACAGCGTTTCCTCGATGCGATGCGTGACAGGCTTGGGGAATTTGCGCTGTCGCTTCACCCGGCTAAAACGCGCTTGATTGAGTTCGGCCGCTTTGCAACGACCGATCGAAAGAGGCGCGGGCTTGGAAAGCCAGAAACGTTCACCTTCTTGGGCTTCACTTTCATCTGTGGACGAGCGCGCCGCGGCACTTTCGTGCTTCAACGGAAGACCCGACGCGACCGCATGCGGCGTAAGTTGAAGGACATCAAGGTGGAGTTGCAGCGTCGAATGCACCAGCCGATACCCGAACAGGGAAAGTGGTTGAGCCAGGTGGTGACTGGCCACTTCGCCTACTACGCGGTCCCAACCAATAGCCGGGCGCTCTCGGCGTTCCGACGTTGCGTGACCGACCTCTGGCGACGCACGCTTCGGCGGCGCAGCCAGCGAGACGGATTCACATGGGAGCGCATGGCGAAGTTGGTCAATGACTGGCTCCCCCCGCCGCGCATCCTTCATCCCTGGCCAGACATACGCTTCGACGTCAAACACCCAAGGTAGGAGCCGGATGCCTTAGTTGGGCGAGTCCGGATCTGTGCGGGGGGCGGCCAGCAATGGCCCTCCCTACCGCGATACGCTGAGCAATCCTCGAAAAGGACAATGCGCAGGCCGACCCGACAACCCTTTCGGGGAAGGCTGATACGGCTGGGTGAAGCAGAGCGAAGAGTACGCCCAGCCGCTGCGCCGGGGTAGTGGCGACAGCATGTACACAAGGAAAGCGTACGCAACACGGGAAGCCCCATGGCGTGGTCAGCAATGACCAACCGGAAGCCCGCGAGGGACAGACTGGGCGCCTTGGGGTGGCGGAGAGGTTCGTAGTACCGCTGAAGCTGGGTAACTCCGGTGGAGGAAAGTGAGCAGCCGACAAGGCTGAGAGTTTGACAGGGTGAAAGTCCCTGTACCGTCAATTACCTGTATTCGGACGGTTAGCATATCCGGTGCGTGCGGAGGCAACAAAGCACGATAGGCCCGGACGTAAAATCCCCGGCTGCCCTGCAGCAGTATCGCAGCGGTAGGAACGATCTGGGGGGAGAGCAAACTTGGAGGCCGGAACATCAAGGAATATCTGCATCCTCGAAACACGGACCTGCGAGAAGTCGTAATTCGTGGGACAAAAACACGCGGGAAGCCGACCCACTCTTTCCTTGGGGAAGGCCGATGACATCGTGGAAGAAACAGGTGAGAGCACACGGTGTACCGCCGGGGTACGGGATCCAGCATCCAAGGAAAGATTCTCAGAGATAACGTCGGGAAGCTCCCGGGGGCAGCAGGGACTGCGTACATCCTGCCAGGACTCTTCGAACGAGGCTAAATGCCGAAGCAGGAGAGAGCCCAACGGGAGTGGCACATGAGCCCGTAGTAGCGATGACGGAGGAGTAACGCCCTCGGAGGAGATGGCACTCACATCTCCCCAACGGAGGTAGCACCGAAGTTGGGCAAAGGGGCTCAGGACACTTGGCGGCTTACTTGGCTGTATGGCGGCCGGCTTGATAAAACCGGCGCAACGCCACGACAGCTCAGGAGGCGAGGCTGAAGGCAAACCAGAATGGCGGGGGTGTACACGGACCAGCTTTAAACCTCTCCAAACTTGGGAAGGCCTTCGGAAGAAAGCCAAGGTTTCAAACCGGACCCGGGAAATCTGGCCGTCCGGGATTATAGGGGGGCTTCGGGAAACGTAAGCCACGGTGGGACTGTGAACCCGTCTTGCAATCGAAAGAGCAGGAGCGGAAACCCCTCACCTACAGCGGGGCGCGCCCGATTTCTATCCCAGTGGACCTCAGTTCAAGACAGACGCAATACGTAGGGAAGGACCATGGAGATTGGGAAACCTATCAACTCCGATAAATGGTCAGAAACTGCAGAAGGCGTTGCACGCGAAAGCGTGAGCTCTTGTCCGAGAGCCGGATGCGAGAGATTTGCCCGTCCGGTTCGATGAGCGGGATGTGAAAACGGAGTCAATGGTCGAACCACTAAGGCACCGCCAGACGAAAGAGGCGGCAACAGATATGTTCAGCCTAAAGCCACCGCGTCACATTCCGACTCTACCTCGAAAGCGAACTCGGGCGCCTGAAGCGTGCCAACGATTACCCGGTGACGGGGTTCAATTATAAATTGGCTGAACCGTACCGAGACGCGTGGGAGCGGCTTCCAGCATAAAAGGTCGGCGTGGCCTATGCTGGATGCGTTGGCCGCCGGATGGCGGGGAAAGTCAGCCCGCGGCGATAACGCGCTGGACGGCGCTGGTGCTTCCAGACCGGCTGGGTGCTGAAGAGGCCGTCAAGAAGCGGATCAACGCCACACCAGACGTGATCGTGACGGCGAAAGCCCCGGTATCGGCCTCTTCATTTGAGGGCATGAATGTGAAGCCCGGAAATGTCGCCCAATTGGATAGGCCGTGTCCCGTAGTCCTCCTACCCCGGTCGTGATGACGTCCGGGCCGCCGATGTAGCGCTGATCAAGGGGAAATCGTCGCATTACTGCAGGCGCGCCGCTGAGGAGTGATGCCGATGCGTCCGCGGCCGCTTCGGCGCCATTCCGACGGTTTCGCCGCTCGACCAGCCCTGCGCCCCTTGATTGCGGTGGAAGTTCGGATCCGTATAGGGGTTGCCCGGTCCTTTATTCTGGCAATTTGCGTTCGGATAGAACTGTGCGCAATAGCCGGGTCCGGAAATCACCGGCTGCGCGGTAACCGGCGTTACGATCGCGGTCGACAGAACAGCCATCACGCCAAGGAGCCTAGAGCTCGACATTGTGTGTTCTCCTCCGCTGTGGAATCCCTGTGGGTATACGGAGAATAACACCTCTGCGGCTGCGCTCTTCCATGATGTCGGCGATCCCTCAACTGTGAAGCCGTTTGCGGCGGCCCTCTCTGACTTGGCGCGGCGCGGTGTGGTCAGATCGCCGATGCCGGCATCGGGCCCGCCGGGCGGGCTGGAATGTTGAGTATCGCATTGCATATTCCCTGGATGGCCAAGAAGTCCCACCCACGCCTGCTTGAAGTCGCGGTAATCCCCTTGGAGCCAACGCGATGGGAGTGGCGAGTTTACGAAGGCGATACGCCATTGATGACGGGCTTTGAGACCTCGCGCGAAACCGCCCAGATTGAGGGTGATAATGCTCTGTTACGCTTGCTCTCCGCAGGTTTAGGCAAATGACCCAAGCACGCGCTGGACGGCGCTTGCGGGTGGCGAGCGGACCGCTGATACGCCGTCCTCAGGCGGCTTGCTTGAGGCGCTTGGCAATCTTCCCGATCGTTGCGCGGCTGCAGCCGGTTGCGTTTTGGATCGTTGTCTAGGACTGACCAGCTTCGAGCATGCTGGCAATGCCACCATTGCGCACGCCGAGCAACGCGCCCATTCCGAGCTTCGTCATCGCCTTGACATCGAGGACTTCGACATCGACGCCGAGCTTACGCAACCGGGTCGCGCGGCGCGCAAACTCGACCGGGAAAAGAACATTCGGCTGCTCATTGATCTCGCCCAGGATGGCGGCAATGCGCGCGGCGCCGCCGTCGAACTTGCGGTAGAAGGTGGACTTCGACCAGCCGCGCTGGCGCAACACCTTGCGGACCGGAACCCCACGGGCGGCAGCCAGGGCCCAGGTGGCAAGACAACGCCGTAAACGAATTATTAACCAATAAGGTTCGGGATTAGCGCCGCGACAAACCGGCACCAAGGGAGAAGCTGATGGATACCCCAACGTCTGCCGCACCCGACGAAAAAACGCCTCCGCTGGAATTGGCTTTGGCGACACAACTCAGCAAATCGGCAACGCAAGAGAAGTCGAAACCCTCTGGCCCGCTGGAGATCAGCGCCGAACGAATTCAGCTCTTCCGTCGCCCGGTTGACCTCAAATTCGATAGACGAACTTCAGGGGTTAGCTTCCGAACTCCAAAAAATGCAAGAATTCCTGAAGTCCGAGGTCGACAACGTGCAGCGCCAAATCGACAGCGCGCTGGCCGGAATTAATATCATCGTCGAAACTATTAGCCCGTGGAAAAGCATCGCGGGCTCACAAACACTTCCATCCGGCGCTCGCAACGTCCGCGCAGGGGGACCGGCGGCCAATATTGAGCAACGCATTCGAGCCGGGTAGCAACGGCCGCGAAAGCTCTGAACAGCGAGCCAGAACGCTGACGCTTAAGGGTGAGTAAGCAGCCCCGGAGTGTCAATCGAACCGGGGGCAACTCGGTGCAGCGATTGAATGCCGCCGAAGCGATTGAATAATGCCGGTCCCACTTCCGAAATAGCACGAAACGGACCTCCCCAGATGTCCGCTGAATGGTCGCTATCGGGGGGAAAGCAGACATGACGCGGGCAGGCCATTTCGGTCGAGAAGACCCAATGCCGACTTCAAGAGCTTTGTTTTGTCGGTAATGAAGAGGACGTCAGATCGCGCAGTCATGGCGGTTACTTGTGCTCACTATAAGTCCGCCAATAATGTGCGAACTTCCAGGAGATCGCTCGTTTCCAAGCCCTCGCTAAACCAACCCCGAAGTGGCACGACAAGCTTGTCCTCGGCACCGGGAGCAACGCGTAGCCCGTCAAGCCGCCAGCAGCTCGTCGAGCAAAAAAAGCCCGGCTCAAGGCCGGGCTTTTCGTTCATTGGCGCTTGTCCTGACCGTGGCCTCCGCCACCGCCCGGCCCGCCGCCACCGCGCGGTGCGGCGTTGATGTGCGGCGCGCCGCCGCCCTGCGGCATCGCGGGCGCTGCTGCGCGCGGGGCGGCCGGGGCCGGCATCTGCGCGCGTGCGTTCATCGGCGGGCCACCGCCGCCGCGCGCCGCATTGGGCTGCGTCATGTGGGGCGTGGCACGCTCGATCCGCGGCGCAGCCGCACGCGGTTCGTCATGACCGCGGGCCATGATCGGCGGCGCCTGCGTGCGGGCGCGGGTCGGCTGCTCGCGCACGGCCGCTCTTGCGTTCTCGCGCGTCATGCGGGTCTGCACCGCCGCGCGTTCGTGCCCTTCGCGCGCGCTACGCGTAGCAACGTCTTTCTCCCGCGTCACGCGTTCCGACACACGGGCGCGCGTCCGTTCCTCGACACCGGCACGCGACCTCTCCTCGACACCGACACGCGCCTTTGCCTCGGGGAGCGCAGCGTCGCGCGCTGCCGCCGCGCGGCCGATCCGGGCCGCCGAGCGGTCGATCGTCATCCGCGTCGCGAAACGCTCATGCGATTGCCAGTAGCCGCTCCAGTAGGCGCGGCGGTGATACCAGGGACGTCCCGCATAGTAGCTCGACCAGTACGAGGTCAGCACGAACGGCACGACGGGAACGTCGATCTCGTCGACATAGTCGGGCAGATAGACGTAGCGGTTGCGGTAGAGATATTCGAGATATTGCGACGACACCCAGCCACGATCATCCGACCAGCTCACATCGCACCAGGCGGTGCCTCTGAGACACCCATGGATGTTGACACGAGCGCCGCCGGGAATGCGGTCGACTGTCGGAAAGCCTTCACCGGGCCCTGCCCTCAGGCCGACCGTGGTGGTGACGATGCCCGGCGCCGCCAGTGCGGCGGTCGGCATCAGCAGCACGGCTGCTGCAATAAACAATCCTCTCAGTTTCATGGCGAGTTCCTCCTCATGAGTTGGAACGCCGTAGCGAAACAGGCGTTCCCTAAGGAGTGGTCGCGTTAGCCGAAGGATGCAGGCGTCTCGCAGGCGCGAGACGCGCCGCTCCTGTTTGTCATTCCGGGATACGCCAACGGGTCGGCGCGTAGCGCCGCCCGATGACAGGCTCCACAGGCATCCGGCTTGCCGACGCAACTTTCATAATCCGTGGCGTCGTCCTGGTACGGACGTAGCCGCAGAAGATGATGCGGCCGTAGTCGCTATGGCGTAACCTTGAAGCGCCCGCGTCCTCACACCAACCAGCCAACGGCGCTTTCGCTTGTGAGAGGTCCAGCGATGCCCGAAGATCATGATACGCGTCCCTTGGGTCGAACCGGCATCCATGTGCTGCCCTTGGGCATTGGCACGAACAAGTGGCGGCGTGCCGATCGTGGGGCCGTGTTGGAAACATACAGGACCATTCATGATGCCGGCCCGTGCATGATCGACACGGCTGAGATCTATTTCTCGGAGCGCGTCGTGGGTGACTGCTTGCGCGCCGGTCCCATCCGCGCGGTGATAGCATCGAAATTCCTTCCCTTTCCGGGCCGAACCTCTCCGCGCCGCCTGATGAGCGCGCTTGACGGTTCGCTCGCGCGCCTGGGCCTTAGGACAATCGATCTCTACTATGTCCATTATCCGCTGCCCTTGATTGACGTGGGAGTGTTCGCGGAAGGCCTCGTCGAAGCGGTGAAGTCCGGCAAGGCACGCGCGGTCGGCGTGGCAAATTTCAATGCGGACCAGATGCGCCGCATCGCCGATCACCTCGCAAGGGCAGGCGTTCCGCTCGCCGCCAATCAGGTCAACTACAGCCTGCTCCGACGAGCAGCGGAAACAAATGGCGTGTTAGAAGCCTGCCGTGAGCTCGATGTGGCACTGGTCGCGTATTTTCCCCTTGCGTCCGGCCGCCTCACGCAGCCGTCGGACAGCATGGGCACGAAGGCGCTGCTGGCATGTCTCGCCGATATTGCCCGCGCGCACGACGCCAGCATCAGCCAGGTCGCCCTGAACTGGCTGTTGGCGCGCGACAGTCGCGTGATTCCCATCCCCGGCGCCACCAAGCCTCATCACGCCAGCGCCAATCTCGATGCGCTCGGTTGGCGCTTGAGTGAGACCGAGTTCGACGCGATCGACCGAGCCTCAGCAAAGCGTGGAACATGAATCCGGCGCCCATCAAACCCCTCATCTCCACCTCTGACCTCGACAAGATCGACGTCCGCGTCGGGACCATTCTCGCTGTTGAGGACGTGGCGCATTCGGAGAAGCTCGTAGGGCTGCGTGTCGATTTCGGCGACCACGCGCGCTCCATTCCAGTCGGCATGAAAAAGGAGCGGCCATCTCCAAAGGAGATTGAAGGCCGGCAGGCGCTGTTTGTCGTGAACCTCGCGCCGCGAAAGGTGGCAGGCGAGATTTCCGAAGGTCTCCTGTTCGATATCGGCCATGCCGATGAGATCAGGCCAGTGCTGGCGCAGCCGGAGAGGCCGGTTCCGAACGGCGCTCGCGCGGGCTGAGGGCCCTATGGAGCGTCTGTTAAGCTTCGCGAAGCTTCCAAATGAAAAGCGGCGGCGAAGCGCCTAGTGAGCCTGGAGCGGCGACCTGTTCGGCCGAAAGCGGACCAACTATGCTCACTTGAGTTTTATCGGTCGTGACCTAGCAGACCTTCTTCTACTTTTCTACCGCGCAGCCATGAGGGAGCTATGACGCGACTTCCCGTCGACATTTTTTACATCTGCCCGCGGGCGCTGTTTCGCTGTTCCTAACCAGACGGCCGTTTCTCGGGCCTTCCGCGCGATGGCCGGCTTGCTTTCTAGTGTCGGGGAATTGGTCGTGAGTGTCGAAACGCGAACAGACATCCAACAAGCCAATGGGTTTCTACTAGCGCAGTAGTCCGCGGCCGTCTGCGCTGGCGGCGGTTGATGGCTACAGCCGGCCAAGTTCGCAACCAGCGCGCCGACCAGGAGCGTTCTCATGTAATCCTCCTAAAAGAGGCTGAGTTCCGCCCGCAATTCTTGCTGCGTGATAATGTTCGCGCTGATCATCCATCAGACGTGCAAAAGCGTTAAACGCGCATTAAGCTCGGCCCCCTGACCGAGAGAAGCTCCACCATGGTTAATGTCAGCGCGGACTAAGGATGTCACTTGCTCAAGCCCGACCTCGATCAGGGAGGAGCGGGACTTCCGGTTATGGGCACCTTTGAGACGTCCCGACGGCGGCTGAGAATAAGTTGAAAGTGCAGCTAACTCAGCCCAATCAGGTCGCCACAGCTATGGAAAATCAAACTGGGACGGTGGCAGTGAAAAAGGGAACTAAGACCGAGGCCGAACTGATCGCTACCGTCGCGAACATCCACGATGCAGATCGTTGCTTTCTGTTCGCGCAGCGGGCTAGGGAGGCAGTTCTGTTGGAGCTGGTTGCTGCCTGCGAAGAACGGGCGAAGACACTCAAGCCTTACAAGATTTCCGCCCCCAACAAGGCGTCAATACCGCGCAGTAAAGCGCCGAAGACGCAAATGAAGACCCACACAGTGGCTGAACAGGCGCTCACGATGATGATTGAGGACTACAATGCAGGGTTCCACCCGACCACGTACGGCGATCTGGCGCGACGTTGCGGCTTCGAGGGGCAACAGAACGCGCGACGGTTCGGGCAGGTCACTGAACAATACTGGCCGTGGTCATCTTTGACCTTTCGTAGCGCGCGGCGCAAGCGGACACCTAATTAGCGCAGTTTGCGCTTGCTCAATTAAGCGCGGTGTCCTGTTGTATACCGCCATGTCGAATTTCACCAATGACCTCTGCGGCGACCCCAGTATCCGCCGCCGCCAAACAACAGCACCAAAACAACGATAACGAGGATCAATTCCATAGGTAGTCTCCTTGATGGTAACGACTTCAAATAGTGAACTACCGATCGCGGACTAAGTTCCGCCTAGCCCAGAGAATCCCTGATTGGAGCATCGAGGCGATGTTGCCGTCGTGACGGAAGAAGCGAAAACATTTTACGGACAACAAGACGTCTGTCGGCGCCGTGTCGTTCGCCACCAAAATCTCACGCGGCGGCGGTAGTAGACTTTTCCCGCGCGGAAGCTACGTGAGAGTGGTCCTCCACACCCGTAGCCTGGATGCAAAGCTTGACCGCCTCGCCCACGCCAGCGGCAACGAAGTCAGCTTTCGCATTATCCCGCAACACTTCCAACGCCGTTGGGTCGAGGTCCTTGACCCAGCAGCCCAAGATAATGATTGCCTTTGGCAATTTCCGCCTTAGGCGACGAACGGAGTAACGCATGTGCGCTGATCCACTCGAATCGAGATAGACTAGGCAGACGATCGCAACGCCGGTGGTATCGAGTTGGAAGACATTTGTGGGAGAGAGCGCTTCCGCCCCTTTGACCCGTGCCGCGAGACCATGTGCTGTCGAGAGCTGAGCCAGCATGATCGCGGCCGCTTCATCGATGAGACTACGTCCGGCCATGCAGAGGACGGGATGTTCACCCAGCCATCCTGGCGGCAGGTCTTCTTTGCTGATCACGGGTAAATTTTCATGCGCCGCATTTTCAGCCACGCTTTCTACCGCGGACGAGGCTTCTGCATCGGTGGTTGAATTGACTTTCGCCGGCGGCCGGTCATCCTGATCGGCAAGGTCGCTGGCAAATTCGCTGACGGCGTCTCGAATCTTTGTGAGACGTTCCTGGTCAAGCGCGCCGCGATCGGCATCAACTTGCGCGAGCTGCAAACCCTTCAAAGCGACCTCATCATAGTATGAGGCCAGAGACCGTTCTTTCAGGAATTCTTCGGCCTTTTCGGCAGCTTCCGTCGGATCACCAGCCAGCATCCGCTGGTAAAAGATTTCGGGGGAGAAAGAGCTGGTCGGTCCCCAAACATAACGTCGAGAAATTCCAAGCGCTCCACATGACGCCCAAGCACAACAAGGCACACCGTCAGAGGCGTTGCGAGAACGAGCCCAATGGGACCCCAAAGTGCGGTCCAAAACGTCGCCGACGCAACCACAGCAACGGGAGAAAGCCCTGTGCTGTGGCCGTAGACCATCGGCTCGATGACATGGCCCACGACCGGCTCCACAATAAGAAAAAGCGCGAGCGTCCACAGCAGCATCGACCAGCCGGGATCGACGGCTACCGCCAGAGCGAGCGGGAATGCGGCCGCGATGACGGCGCCGATGTAGGGTACGAACCGAAGGACAGCCGCCAGAATGCCCCACAGGATCGCGCTTGGAGTGCCTATCAACCACAGACCTATCCCAATCGCCACGCCAAAGGCGCTGTTCAGAATGAGCTGAGTCAGGAAAAGCCGACTAAGGCGCCGAGCCGCGTCGTCGAGCGCCGCTGTAGTACGTTGAAGGTCATAGGAGCCGGCAAGCCGAATGAGCCGGTTACGAAGATCTTCGCGTTGAAGCAGAATGAAGATGACGAAAATGATGATGATGCCGGTTGTCGCGAGGGGATGAACAAGCGGGGCGATCAAAGTCCGCAGACTCTCCAGCGCACCAGGATCGGGCTGGCGTACTTCCACCGGAACGGGCGCCTGTGGTCCCGGGGCATTAGAACTAACGATCGAGTTTGACGCCCGCGCAGATGCGGCGTCTTTCGGCTTGTCGATTTCTTTGCTGAGATCCTTCAACATGTCGGAGGCGCGTTCCAGCGTCCCGCTGCCAGCTTTTGTATTCCGAAAAGACTGGATCTTTTCGCTTATCGTCGATTGATAACGTGGCAGATCTCCGGCGAGTTGCGTCAGTTGCGCGGCGAGAAGACTCCCCATCGCAAAAATGAGCGCGAAGGCAAGTATAGCCACACTCACGACCGCTAACCCGCGCGGCACATGGATACGCTGCAGAATTCCAACCACTGGTGCCAGCACGAAGCTGAGAAGAATCGCCAATGCAATGGGCACGAAGATCTCACGACCAAAATAGAGCATCGTGATAATGATGACAGCGAGGATTGCAGTCGCCACCGCGCTGAGCAGTGCCATAAGTTCTTCAGTAGTACGCGCTTTGAATGGCTGCCTGATCACAAGGCCTCATCTGCTTTCCATAACCTGGGTTGTTACTGAATTATTTACCAATATCTGATTCAAATGAGGACGCGTGCCGACCTCCATAGGAAAAGCCGCTCGGGCATGACTCCGCGCGGCCTTCATAAACGACTGCCGGCTTCCCGGTTCCGCCGCTGCATACTCAATAGATGAGCAGCGCAAAGGTTTCGTGCTCGGACAAAGAAAGAAAAATCCCGCGCGGACATCGTCAAGCCGAGTTTGAGCATCCGCCGAGCGGTCAGCAGATCTTTTCTCCCGCGACGATTAGCGCGCCCCCCAAACCATCATCGGCGGCGGGCGATGGCAACTCCTAACAAGAATGCGACTAATAGCGAACCAAGAGGCGCCTCGCGCGCGATGTTACACAAGATGCTCAACGGCATCCCGGGCCTTCGACCCGCCTCTATCGCGCCGCTAACTCGATGGACTGTCCCTTTCACAGCTTCGGAGACCTCCGCGATGGTGGATTTCGGTTCTGGAACCGGATCCAAGCGTTCGTAGGCGAAAGGGGCCAGCGGGATGTCCTCAGTCACGATTTGATCTCCAGGCCAACAAACACTCAATCAAGCGTGAATCGTTCCGATATGGCGATCTTAGCCGTAATATCGCCAGCGGCGCGGCGGCGGGCGTCGCGGCGAGCGCGACATCAATAATGCCAACGCAAAACCGATCCCGCCCGCGATCAACATCGAACCGAGCGGGTTCTCCTGCACTTTCTTCGCAATCGCTTGCGAGCCGTCACGGAAAGTATCGCCGCTGTTCTCATACGTGTCTTTGGCGTAGCTGACAGCGGCATCCGTAGCTTCGCGTGCTGCATCCTTGGCCTGACCGTATAGGTTTTGCGCCGTGCCTGT
This sequence comes from uncultured Alphaproteobacteria bacterium, assembly GCA_963769365.1. GTDB lineage: Bacteria > Pseudomonadota > Alphaproteobacteria > Rhizobiales > Xanthobacteraceae > Bradyrhizobium. Next base: position 114,785 of record CAVYLU010000009.1, read on the forward strand.
GGCCTCGCGGACGCGGCCTTCTGCCTGGGTTTTTGCGTCGCCGGCGATATCGCCGACCGTGCCCTCGACCTTACCAGCGAAATCCTTCGCCGAGCCGGCAATTCGATCCTTGTCCATTGAACTCACTCCTATGTCCCGGCGAGCTAACCGACAAAGTCAGTTTCCGTTCCCGCACGCTCGCCACGGAAGGCCAGCGCTACCCGCGTCGGGTGATCCCAGATCGCCCAACTCGCGCAATATCATCCAATATTGCTCACTCTTAAATAAACTCTCGCAACGGAGGACCTAAGGTGCGTTGAGCCTGTTGACTTACTAATCTTGCTATTCCCAAGTATGCCGCGCTATGTCGGACCCGCGCGCCGATTAAGAAGGTCCACTGCGTTCAGGAAGCAATTCAGCGTGGCGCAGCCACGCCCAATACGAGGTTATGACCAACGCTATGCCGCGAAGGAGATGCCAACCTACCCAGAGAAATGAATCTTCGGGGTTCCCCCGCCCCCAGGCGAGAAACGCTCGAAACTTTCAAAGAAACTATGAACGCTATCTGGCCCTCGCCCGCGCCGAAGCTCTGGCCGGGGATGGGATCGCGGCGGAGAATTACTTCCAGCACGTGGAACACTATTTCCGTTCAATGGGCGAGAATCCAAATTAAGGAGACCGGGAGCCTATCGATTAGCTCAGAGGGCGTTGGCGCCGGAAAGCAGCCGGCCGCGGTCGATCCATTGAGCCGGCCCGTTCGAAATCCGGTAATTGCGAACGTCGATGGCTACAATGGAAAACAAAGGCGCGCACGGCGACCGGACGACGGATATTGTCGGAACCAAGCCGGCAAGATCGTCTTGAATCCAGAAGTTCTGTTGCGTTGGAGTATTTCGATGGCCCCGCGTGCCAACTGGAAGGGCTTTTTGAGCCTTTCCCTCGTTACCTGCCCGGCCGCTTTGTATCCGGCCACTTCCGATTCGGAAAAAATCAGTTTCAATCAGATCAACAAGACTACCGGCCACCGCATCAAGTATGTGAAGGTCGATGCAGACACGGGCGAGGAAGTTTCCAACGAAGACATCACGATAGGGCTACAAGGTCGATACCGACACGTACGTGGAGGTGTCGAAAGAAGAGCTCGAAAACATCGCTCTGGAATCGACGCGGACGATCGACATCAACGAGTTTGTCCCTAAGAGCGACATCGATCCCCGTTACCTCGTTCGTCCGTACTACTTGGTGCCCGACGGGAAAGTCGGCCACGATGCCTTCGCAGTCATTCAGCTTGGCGACGAACTTGGCCCGACGCGTCTGGACCGGATCGTTGTCGGACTTGGGAAGCGCGGTGAACGAGAGTGACTTGTGGACTGGCCTGTAGGTTCGGATGAAACCTCGCCGATCCTGATCACGTGCATGACACTGTACACAGTCTCGGTGGTGAATTGTCGGGTTGGTTTGAGCCGCTCTCGTGGGCTCGCGGAAGTTGTTGGGTATCGGTCCAATGACCCCCGCTAACCGTTTGGAAACGACGACCCAAAATACTTCTTTCCCCACTCATTCATCACTTTGAGATAATGCCCGCGTGTTTGATCAAGCAAATCCGGTCCTTCGAAATCGGACAAGAGCACTATCGCGGCATGCCCGAAGCGCTTAGCCATCTCTTCCAGCCAAGCTTGCAGCTTCACTTCATCAATGAAGGGGCCGATCTTTTCCAAGACCGCCCTGCGTCGTCAGATGAAATCCTCGGTACGTCGCATGCGAGGCATTTTCCGAAATGAGATCATGGGCTGCCTTGCGGGCGCCCTCGACGTAGGCGCTGCGCTTGTCCAACTCCTCCCGAATCTTCGCCGGCTAAACTCACGCGCACGTTGCCTTTTATCAGCCTTTTTCCATCGAGACAGCCGCGGCATTGAACAGGCGGATACCTAGAAGCTGAGACGTCAGCTCATCATCGCTGTTGTGCACATGTTCTTGCGTGAACGCCCAGACTACGTTCATCGCCTCCTGGACCAGCGCAAGATGGTCCGTCAGGTCCGTACGATCAGCGCCAGGCTTTCAGCAAGGAGGCTCTCTTCATAGTCATGAAGCGCCGTAAGATTGTCTCTCGGCCTCTCGTCCTGATTCGCCATCTCACGAACCTATTTCCTGCACATCAACGCTCCTGCAGCCAACAATCCGACAAGCCGGGTTAGGAGCCCCCACCGGACTCCCGTGCTATAAGATATGTCAATCCGAGTCGCAGACATATTTCGATGTACGAAATACTCAAAAGACTTTGCAGGGCCCGTCGTCACGCTCATCGCCGCATCTGTTCGGGGACAATTCCGCTGAACGGCCTCGAAACCGAACTCGCCCGTCAGTCGTTTTGCGCCTTGATGTATGAGGTCGCCATCGTGAGAAGGTGAACAGCAGCAGTTCCTAATTTCTGCATCTCTTTGTCAATCGTGTAGACACCTGCTGCGCGATGGTATGCAATGCCTACGGTAGCGTAAGCGTCGGTGACGAAGTCGGAAATGCGTTCATCTTTCTTCAGCGCAGCCCACTCTTCACGCCCCAAGACCATTTTCATCGCTGCACCGGAAGTGGCTTCGGCGATTTGGGCATCTTCTAATTCGGGGGGCGGTAAACCTGATTTCACGGGCTGACATTGCTTAGACGCCTCTTCGACAGCCCGATAGAATTGAGGCTTTCGCGTTTCATCTGCGTTTAGGTAATTTTTCAGAAAGCGCCGCGACCTTGCTTCAAGGTGTTTGCGATCAAGCTTAATTTTCCTCTGCTGCTCCCGCTTCTCGGATTTAAACCAGCCAAACACGATTTCGCCCCCACTGCAGACAGTAGCGCTCGATAAACCGAATGCCCGCCCAAGCATTCCGGGGCATCGCCTAGTAGCCGCGTCCGCTAACTTTTCCTCACGCGATTCTCGGAACGAGTTCCGATAAGCGGAACCATCGACATCTTTGCATAAAGATAGGCGCAATGGTTCCATGGTGCGCGAAACATTTACCGACCGGTGGCTTAGTGCTTCGTGCGGCCTAACTAACCGAGAGGGCCGCGAAATGGAACCCGACAGCAGAATCTCGGACAACATCGACATCGACCACAAGACAAGCCGGTCGATCTGCGACGAAGTGGGGTGAGCGGCTACAACAAGACCGTAGTCTCGAAGCCTCGCCTCTGCCGCCCTACCTTGATCGTCTAATCGATAAATCGCGCAAACATGACGAAATGATGCGCGAATAGTTTTCGTGATGAACAAAACCGCTTTCGATAGTTCCACAGGCGACCGCTAAAGTGCTCGGCCAAGCATCCATATTTTTGGTCGAAGATGAAGTTCTGATCCGGATGATGCTTGCCGACATGGTCGAAGAGCTTGGGCATCGTGTGGTTGCCGAGGCGTGCAATATCCGAGATGCGCAGGTTTTGGCAGAAACGATGTTTTTTGACATCGCCATTCTCGATATCAACATCGCCGGTTCCAGCATTGCCCCGGTCGCCACGATCATCGCTAGGCGCGGGCTGCCGTTCATTTTTGTCAGCGGGTATGGGCTAGCGAGCCGACCAGAAGAGTTCATTGAACGACCAGCGCTGCAAAAGCCGGTGTCGATATCAATCCTCGGCGAGACAATTAACGCGATCATCGCGACATCGTCCCGCGCTGACAACTCTTCGCCGAATATTCAATGAACCGCAGCGGCCGCCGCGTCATCATGTGTATGCTGCCGTATGGCGCGACAATCTGGATGAGAACGGCGCGGCAATCAGGATGAGAAACCAGCAGCCGTGACAACATGATGATCGCGCTGAGCCTGGGCCGGAGCAAGCTCTTTTTGAGGGTGCCGACCTGTGGTTGCCGCGTGGCAACCGGGCGGAGCAAGCTGCAGGTCCAGCCATGTCATATGTTAGTTATTTGTTATGTTAATTATTTGCTATCCATCAGCGAGCTTGACCTCCGGCAAATTCATTTTTCTAAAAAGGCGTTAAGCGGCCGCTGTTAAGCCTACTTCGCTCGAATAGCGGGAGGTAGCAAATGTCGGACGGCTTCAGGCTTGCCAGGCCGGGCGCCATCGGTCGTGGGCGCAAGTCGTCGGAAATCGACGAAAGCCCCCCGCAGGCGATCTGGGATGCACTCAACATTGCGCGAGAGAACAAGGCTCTCTTCGTCGCGAAAGCCGGCGCTATCGTCAACGTCAATGAATTGGCCGCTCAGCTGTGCGATCGCACCCCGGAAGAACTGCTCGGCGGGTGCTTCATCAGCCAGTTTCTGCAGTGTTCGCAAACTCGGCAACCTGCGGCGACGATGCGGCGCTGGGAGACGGAGCTGACAACTGCGTCGGGCGTACGGATTCCGGTAGAAGTAACCTACGAGCCACTGCGTACGGATCTGCACGAGTTCGAGGTCTACGCAATCCGGGATTTGCGCGAACGACGCGAGGCGGCGGCGCAAATCGAAGATTTCAATGCACGCCTCCAGCAGCAACACGACTTGCTGAAAGTGCAGGAACAGCAACTGCGGGCCCAGAATGTCCAATTGGACGCAGCATTGAACAACATCGCACAAGGACTTGCCATGTTCGATGCCGACCAGCGGCTTGTCCTCTGCAATCGCCGCTATGCGGAAATCTATGAGCTCTCCCCCGACCAGGTGACGCTTGGGACAACGCTGCTTGAGATCATTAGACATCGTGTTGGCAACAAGCTGCTGTCGGATATGTCGCCGGAGGCGATCGTCGACGCCATGCTGCGCAGACGCAATGACACTCATTTCGCCGAGTTCTACAGCCAGCTCAGCGACGGGCGCTGCATTGCCATAACGGTACAGCCGATGGCCGACGGCGGCACGGTCAGTACGCATCAGGATATCACCGAGCAGCGACGGTCGGAGGCCAAGATCGCCCATATGGCCCACCATGACGCCCTGACCGGACTGCCCAATCGCACACTGCTCGACGAGCGGCTGGAGCATGCGGTCGCGCACGCCAACCGCGGCGAGATTGTGGCCACGCACCTGCTCGATCTCGATTACTTCAAGAACGTCAACGATACCCTCGGCCACCCTGTCGGCGACAAGCTCTTGAGGATGGTGGCCGACCGGCTGCGTCGCCTCGTCCAGGAGGGCGAAACCGTCGCGCGCATGGGTGGCGATGAGTTCGCGATCGTGCAGGTGCAAGTCGCTCAGCCGTCCGATGCCACCGCGCTGGCTCAGCGCGTCATCGAGGGGGTCAGCGAGCCCTATGAGATCGATGGGCATCAGGTGGTTGTCGGCGCCAGTGTCGGCATCTCCGTTAGCGTCACTGATGGACCAAGTCCGGACCTGCTGTTGCGCAACGCCGACCTTGCGCTCTACCGCGCCAAGAGTGGGGGGCGCGGCACGTTGCGCTTCTTCGAACCGGAGATGGATGCGCAGATGCAGGCGCGCCGCCTTATGGAGTCCGATCTGCGCAGGGCGCTTGTCGGGCACGAGTTCGAGGTTCACTACCAGCCGATCGTAAATCTCCAAAGCAATGAGATCAGCGCGTTCGAGGCTCTCATCCGCTGGCAGCATTCTGAGCGAGGCATGGTGTCACCGGCCGCGTTCATTCCCCTCGCGGAGGAAATCGGCCTCATCGTGCCACTCGGCGAATGGGTCCTGAGAACCGCGTGTTCCGCCGCCGCCAGATGGCCGGATCACACCAAGATTTGCGTCAATTTGTCCCCGGTCCAGTTCAGGAGTCGGGGGTTGGTGGAAGTGGTGATCGGCGCGCTCGCAACTTCGGGGCTGCGCCCGGGCCGTCTGGAGCTGGAGATAACTGAAACCGTGCTCTTTGCGGATACCGAGGCGACGCTGGCTGTCCTGCATCAATTACGCGGACTCGGCGTGCGGATTGCGATGGACGACTTCGGCACTGGGTATTCCTCGCTGAGCTATCTGCAGACCTTTCCCTTCGACCGGATCAAGATCGACCGCTCCTTCGTCAAGGGCGTCGCCGAAGACATCGGCTCGCTCAACATTATTCGGGCCGTGGCGGCGCTGGCTAAGGGCATCGGGATGGCCACGACGGCGGAAGGCGTAGAGACGCAGGAACAATTGGATGCGGTGAAGGCCGAAGGTTGTACCGAAATGCAAGGATTCCTGTTCAGTCGTGCGTTGCCGTCCCGCGATATTGAACGGCTGTTTCTATCCAAGCAAAAGGCGATAGAAAATGCAGCGTGACCGCCGTCATCGGATGTAAACTGCGAGCCCCAAGGCCTACATTTCCCGCCTGACGGTCGGGCCCAGCCTACCACCGCGCTCTACGCGCAGGTAGCCACCAGCGTGATCCGCGCGGTCATGAGCCCGCTGGATCGGCTCACGCCGCTGACATCGGAGAAGAAGTCGCCGGCATAAGCCACGGCGCTCATGGCTCGTCCCGCCCTGGAGATCGCGGATATCTTCCGCGACCATGGACCGGCTTGGCGGCAAGCCAATGCTGGCCACGTCAGTCTCGGCCAGTTGAAGGTAATGTCGGCGATCGAGAGCTGCCGCACGCTGGCTCTCGGCGGCCATGTCATACGCTGCGAGGACTGCTCGCACACGCAGATCGCCTATAACAGCTGCCGTAATAGGCATTGCCCCAAGTGCCAGGGCTCGCAGGCACTGGCATGGATGAAGCAGCGCAACTTAGAACTGCTGGACGTCCCTTACTTCCACGTCGTATTCACGCTGCCGGCGCGGATTGCCGCCATCGCCTACCAGAACAAGGCCGTCGTCTACGATCTCTTGTTCAAGGCTTCCTCGCAGACAATGCGCACGATTGCCGCCGATCCCAAGCGCCTGGGCGTCAGGCTTCACATTCGGTTGTCACACTTGAGCGAAGTGCTTCCTAACCGCAATGGTGCTGATTGATTTGAAAGCGAAAGCCCTGCGCGCGGCCGGCTTACCTGAATAGTGTGCCCCTACGACTTTCCTTATGCGGGCACAGTCCTACGGACGCGAATTAGGACGTCCAAGTAGCCCTGCTCCAGACCTTCGTCGGACGAATCGGATCAGAAGTTGCGCTGAACACGGAGGGAGAGCGAAGCGTTGCCGTTGTTGCCATAGTTGTAGGTCGTGTTCGGCAGCACCTGCGTTGACGACGGCGTACCCGTCACAGTACCCGACATGTTGGTCTTCAGGTAGGCGTACAGAGCTTCCGCACTGAACGTCAGGTTCTTGACCGGGGTCCAGCGTGTGACCAGGCCGATTTCGGAGATCGTGAAGCCAGGATCGCAGGTCCCAACCACAGCGCCACCACCACCACCACCGTTGGTGAAGAGGCCGGTACCAGCGATGGCTGCGCCGGCTGCCGTCGAGTAGGTGTTACAGAATAGCGTCTTGGCCGTGTTGTTGTAGCTCAGGCCAGCGATGCCGCCGAACAAGCTGCTCGACCAGTAGGGATCCCAGGTGTGGTTGTAGGCACCGTGGAAGCCCCAGCCGCGGGTCAGCTGCAGACCGACGTTGCCCAGGCCGCCAACTACGCCATTCGGACAGCCGGCAGTACCGGTGACGCAGTTTGCCGTACCCGTGTAGATCGAGTCCGTCACGACACCCATGGCAAGCTTGGTGCCGTTATAGATCGCGAACGAGGACGGATCCGCCGAGCTTGTACCGAGCACGTACTTCGACGCACCCAACGACCAAGTACCCTCGACCTTGATGTCATCGCCGGCACCCGTCGGGATGTTCTTGATCTGCAACGCGGCGCTCACCGCTCCACCCCAGGCATCGCTCGGGTGACCGAAGTTGATGAAACCAGCCTGGTTGGCGCCGAGGACCAATACTTGGTTGGACGAAATGTTGGCACCCGCGAAGTAACCAGCGCGGTTGTCGTGCAGAGCACCGGAGATCTGGAACAGACCCCAAGCCTGGTCGACACGGAAGTTGCCCACGATATCGGGTGCGAGTGTACCGGCGTACGCACAGCCAACGGGCGTATAGAAACCGCTGCAGGCGCCCGTGAAGCCAATCGAGCCACCTGCCTGACCACCGATTGCGTTGATGATCTGCGTGCGGTTGAACTGGCTCGCGCTGTTCTCGTCGAGACCGATCGTCGCAGACAGGCCGTTGCCGAACTGTGCGGAGTACTGCACGTTGTTGATACCGCTGACCGTGTCGTAGCCGCCGACCAGGAACGAGGTGTTGTTGCCGGGATAGCCATGCCACGGCGTGTTGTAGGCCGAGGAGGACTTACCGAAGGTGAAGCCGGCGAATTGCAGGAACACAAATTCAACCGCGGTGTAGCCGTTGCCGACGGTGTCGTTGTTCACCTGACCATTCATGGCATTCGGCAGAACGTTTGAGGCAAGGCCGATGGCGCTTGTCGCACCGAAGGTCGAGAACTGGAAGTCAGCCTGACCGAAGGTGCGGACGACGCCGTATTCCGTCGCGGTACGGGTATCGACAGTCAGCGCCAAGCGCGAACGGTCGTTGTAGAAGTTCGTATAGCGATCGCGTATGCCGGGTTCACTGTTCCAGAACGGGCCGTCGAAGATCTGACCGTTGATGGTCAAATCCGCGCGCAGATAACCACCCAGCTTGATGCAGGTATCGGTGCCCGGAATGTAGAAGAATCCGGCACCATACAGAGAGCAGATCCTCACGTATTCGACCGCTTTGACCTTTACGGGAAGATCAGCCGCCTGTGCCCCACCTATGGCGAAAGCCGCCGCCGTGGTCCAGGAAACGATCCTTACACGCATTGCGACTCCTCAATAAAATAAATGCTTAAAGGGCGGCGCGTCTGGCCAAGAAATACCAAACTGTTTGCGTTCTGTCCGTGGCGTTACTGTCACAGGTCCGAGCAATCCAAATAGGCAGAAGCAAGCTTGTTGGACTAGGGCCACGTCCGCTCGGGTCAATCGCGACGATTTGGCGCCCTGTCTTCGACTTCCGGTCCACCCCCAGGAACGGACATGGCACCAATTCCTAGGATCGTTCGGCGCACTTCCATCGGGGCTCATAGAGACGACCGCGACATCTGAGCCCCTTATGGGAGCAGCGCCAGATCGTAGGTAGGCGTATACTCTCGGGTTCCGCAGTGCTATGCGCTGCGGTATCATAGGGCCACTGCGAAGCAATATTGCTCATCATCGTCGTTCGTGGCCCGCCCCTACACTGTGTCAAAACGTTTCGTTTTCGAGGGCTTTTTGCTGTTTGGATTTTGGCCCAAAATTTCGCTCGTGGAAGCGGCCGGAGGAAAGTCGCAGCGTGAAATCGGCAGAGTTGCGTTCGGCGTGATGACTCAATTGTGATCGGTGGCGCACTGCACTCCTCGTCGGCCGGTCGAGCAGCGCGGTGGCTGGGGCGAAGTGCCGGTTTCAGAGTATCGAAAGAAGCTCACCAAGAAAGCACAGAGCGCTTAGTGACTTCTTCATTCGGTTGAGATCACACAGGCGCCCCAGCAGCTTTCGCCGCCCGCCGCCAAGCGCCACCAGCGATGGCGCGCGTCAGAACCAGGCATGCGAACGCAAGGTCGAACGGGCTGACCGACTATTTTTTCCTGCAGCCAGATCGCCTTCGCCTCTTGGGCTTCCCGTGAGGCTCACCGCATCGTCGCGAGCTGTACCGCGAGCGCACATGCTCGGTCGTACTCGTCGAGATTGATCCATTCGTCGATCGTGTGTGGCTCGTTCTGCCCTGCGCCGAAGGTCACGGTCGGAACACCGTGACGGACCATCCAATTCGCATCGAGCCCGCCATTGGCGGAGCGGATGGTCGGTGTTCCGCCGATGCTGGATACCGCCGCGACCGCGCGATTGACCACGGGCAGGCTATCCTTCATGCGGAACGGATAGTAGTCGGTCGTGGCCTTGAACCTGACGCGGCCTGACTTGCCATCGCTGTTCTTGACGCGCTTTGCCGCCTTCTCGAACGCCACCTTGTAGGCTTTGGTGATCTCCTTGAAGAACTTGCTGTCGTGGCTGCGGCTTTCGCCGCGCACGTTCACATAGTCGGTGACGACATTGGTGGCGTCTCCGGCCGGTCGGCCGTCGCCGCCGGTGACGGGGCCGACGTTACTCGTGCCCTGCCGCTTGCCTTTCACGACCTTGCCAAACCAGCCACCCGCCTTCACGTCTGCGAGCGCGAGCGCAAGGATCATGGTCGAACTGATCCCCCGCTCCGGTGCGACGCCAGCATGCGAGGCGCGGCCGAAAATCTCAACCTGCCAGCGATCCGCGCCGACGGCACCGATAGTGACGTTGGAGGCAGAGCCGCCGTCGTAGTTGAAGGCCATGACCGGCGAGCCGAGGTCAGCGGTCTTGACGTGGCGCGCACCCCATAGCCCGCTCTCCTCCCGCACGCAGAACAAGAGCGTGATTGGCGGATGATCAAGCTTCTGCTTCGCAAACTCGGCCGCCAGCGTGACAAGAACGCCGCAGCCGGCGCGGTTGTCGCCGCCGAGTGCAGTCTTCGCCTCATTGACGATCTTCCGGCCCACAAGCTTGGGTTTCGCGCCGGCGCATAGCGGCACCGTGTCCATGTGGGTCATGAACATGATCCGCGGCTGGTTGTGCATCGCGCCGCACCCGGGCAGATCGACAATGAGGTTGCCGGTCTCCGTCGGCACAGGAATGCGTGTGTTCGCGTCGTCCAGGCGGATCGCGTCCGCCGGCACGCCGCTTTCCTCCAGCGCTGCGGAAAGCTCGCGCCCAATCGCTGCCTCCTTTCCGGTCACTCCCTCGACGGCGAGGAAGCGCATGAGGCGGTCAGTGGCGGCTTGAGCGTCGACAGGCATGGCGGATCCTTTGATGAAGCGGAGCTAAGCATCCTTCGCGGCGCCTTGCTTCGCAAGGCTCCTCAGGGCGTCTGCTGAGGTAATTTGGGGCCAAGAGCAGGCCAGAACTCGTCTGGCCTCCCGATCCGTCTCACCATTGTCTTAAGTGTCAGAAGATCTTTTACCTGGTACGAAAGGGATCGGGAGAACCCCGGGCCACTACGACTGCCTTGTCGAGCTGCGGCTCGCGAAACAAGCGAAGACTGGTGGCTCCGACAGGACTCGAACCTGCAACCAGACCGCGTTATGAGCGACGGGATAATGGTGAGCTTCGTTGATCTTGCTGCGTTTTCGTCCGAGTTCGATCGCGTTCGATGCGTATTGGCAAGGTTGTTTCTGGTGCGAAACCGGTGCGGTCCGCGGCCATCCGTCGAGACGGAAGGTGGGCAAAAGCGCGGCCGAAGGAGCTTCCGCCACGACAGATATGTCCGCCTACGGCCTATTCATCGAAGATGGCCGGGAGCAGCACCCATCTTTCCCCATCGAAGCGCTGCAACCGCATCTCTTTGATCGGATTATAGTCGTATTGACCCGTGATGCCGGGCAGCAGGGCCGGCAAGTGAACGCCCTTCAAATGAGTGGAAACGGCCATCAGATTCTCGCGCGTAAGATTATCACCGCAACGGCGCAAGACTTCGGCGAATAGCGTGGCATTGGAGTAGCCGACGAACGGCGGCAGAGACCCGCGGCCAGTCCAGGGACCGATCGGGTGAAGGTGGAGGACTACGAGCAGAATCTGGAGTTTAATCTCCAGCGTCTGCACGCCAGGATCCACAGCGGGCAGTACTGGCCCAGCCCAGTGCGCCGCACCTACATCCCGAAAGCTGACGGCAGTCTCCGCCCGCTCGGCATTCCGACTCTGGAAGACAAGATCGTCCAGGGCGCGGTGGCCGAAATGCTGAATGCCGTCTACGAGGCCGACTTTCTGGGGTTCAGCCACGGCTTCCGGCCGCAGCGAAGCCCGCATTCGGCCTTGGCTGCCCTGGACAAGGCCCTGATGACGCAGCGTGTGAACTTTGTGCTCGATGTCGACATCCGCACCTTCTTCGATTCCGTTGATCACGGATGGCTGATGCGGATGCTGGCGCACAAGTTCATGGTCAAGAGGAAGACGCAAGCCAAGCGCCTTGCTCGAAAGCTGAAGGCAATCCGAGAAGAAATGAAGCAGCGCATGCATGCTCCGTTACGGGAACAGCATCGGTGGCTACGTCATGAACGGTCACTATCAGTACTTCGGAGTGATCTTCAATTATCGATCACTGCGGGTGTTCAAGGCATGCGTCGTCAAGGACTGGCGTAAGGTGCTCGGCAAACGTAGTCAAAAGGCTGCATGAACTGGGCGAACTACCGCCAGCTCCTGACCGCGTTCCCTCTTCCGGAACCGGTGATCCACCAGGCATGGCGGCAATGATCGACCCGCCTCAGGTCCTTTCTGAAGAGCCCACTGCGGTAAACGCGATGCTAGCCCAGAATGCCGGTCAAAAGCGGCCCTATATTGCGGCGCGGTGCCGATAGTCTTCTGTGCATTGTTGTTGAAGTGAGCCGTATTGACCAGCAACCTCGAAACGCGGAAGAGCATGCTGGCTACATCACCGGCCCGTCACGGGCATCTACCGGTGACTGAGAGTGTTGTGCTCCCGCCTGATGCAAAAAGGGAATGCATCATGAGCACGTTTTACAGGCCACCATGTCCAAAGTGCAAAGCAATAACGATGCTGGCACGTATCACCCCCGGCTTCTCTGGCTTTGACATTCGAACCTTCGAATGCCCGGCCTGCGATAACGTTCGTCAGCGTGTGATCGCGCTAGTCGATCCGATGAAATCCCGGGAAACTGCGGGCTGGCTCCGTGGCGAATTGCACGCGCCGACGTAGGTGACCGGTGACGGTACGATTTTTGGCATCCACGATGAGAAGCGATCTTATCAGAGTCAAGAGAGGGAGCTATGACAACTGCAGCGCAAGCGTTCTATTGATCGGTGGATTGTCCTGTCTCTCGTTCGCTGCGATTTATGTGTTTTGGTTTGCTGACAGGTTGCGATCTAACTACCTAGGAAGCCCTAGCGCGAACTTACACAGCCGGGACGCGGCTACTGCGTCGCTCATGATCGCGCGCTGGCTTGGTGGTTGCGCGATTGTTGGACTAACTAGATCAATACCGGGCAACTACAATGATTGCGACCACAATGAATGCCGCGATCAGCGAAAGAATCCGATCAAATGCTTTCGAGCGGGGCTCTGCGGTGGGCGCGTCGAGCGGAGGCATGACATAACTTCCTTGCGTTAACTTACTTTCGGAGCCTGTCTGCGGGCGTGCGTGGCACTCTCAGGTCGCTGTGCTACCAGCCGATAGCATCGGATTTCATCGGGTCGGCGTTTAACTGCGCCTCGTGGATAAGCCTGCACTCGGTGCACCGTAGGGTCCAGTGCTCGAACCCGAAACGTGCTGAGGTAATATGCTGAACCTCCATGCGCGACTGGCATTTGGGACAACGAGGCCGCGCCGCCACGCGAGGCGATAAAGTGAGCGTTTGTGGATCTGGCATGGATGCCTCTCGCAAAATCGGGCGGGAGCGCTACCGAACTCTCTGTCACCGATGAATTGCCGGAACGGTGCTGTGATCGCAGCAGTATGCCAACTCGGCAATATGATCCGCTGATCAATATTGCTCATCTCCAACAAATCTTTGAACAAGGTCAGCGTCAGCGCAGTCCATTCTGGCTCCCCCGAGGGAGTCCGGGTTTCCTCTGCGGAACTCCCTCTCTAGCCGATCAAATTCCCCTCATTACCCTATGCAGTCTGCTTCATTTTGGCGCTGGGACCGCTATAATTCGAGGCGCGCTCGTTCATCGGAGCTAAGGGAGGCTCCTGTGGGAAAGTCAGCTATTAAAGAGTTCGATCCCAAAGCTTTTCTCGCCAAGGTAGGGGCGGGCAAAACGATCTTGAACATTAAAAAGAATCAGCACGTCTTCGAGCAAGGAGACGTGGCGGATACGGTTTTTTACATTCAAAAGGGCAGCGTCAAGCTCACTGTCCTATCCGACCAGGGTAAGGAAGCGGTCGTCGGAATTTTAGGGCCGGACCAGTTCTTCGGCGAGGGCTGCCTCAATGGCCATCCATTGCGCGTCGCGACCACAGCGGCGATGGAAGAATGTGTGATCACCTCAATCACCAAAGAAGCGATGATCGCCACCCTGCGTGCCGAGCCGAAATTTTCCGAGCTGTTCATGGCGTATCTCTTGACACGGAACAGCCGGGTTGAAGAGGACTTGATCGACCAGCTTTCAATTCAAGCGAAAAGCGACTCGCGCGCCTTCTTCTTCTGCTCGCGCATTTCGGAAGCGAAGGCGTACCTCAGCCTATTCTAGTGGATATCAGCCAAGAGACATTGGCAGAGATGATTGGAACGACCCGATCCCGCGTGAGCCACTTCATGAACAAATTCCGCAAACTTGGGCTAATCAGCTACAATGGAAAGATAGAAGTTCACAATTCGCTGTTAAATGCTGTTTTGCATGAAAAGCCCGAGATAGAGCGGGATGATACAACAAGCAAAGTCTAACCGACCGGTTGCTCGATGAGCAGCAAAGAGAAAGCCCCGCTTGTTAGCAGGGCTTTCTATATTTTACATCCAACTTTGTTTCGCCGTCTTCGCACCGAAGCCAGTTGGTGAGGTATTTGTCTTAGGCGCACTGCTGCCGATAATCGAACGCGGTCAATCCATGGATGGCACGCTCGCATAGTTTGTTGGCGTTCCGCTCGCCGCTCTCTGCAGCCTGCAAAACTCCCCTGGCAGTGATCTCGCGATCCACTTCTAGCTGACCGATATTCTGAAGCGTTTGACATGCCAGGTCGTATGCCTGGTTCATGGCAGCTGCCTCCTCTGGATCAAAGGACAGATCTTGGAAAACCGGATTAGGATTAGACATGGCGCTCCTTGTAACAGGCGCGAGGCAAGCTCTCAGTTGCCCGGGAAACGAATTGAGTGATTATCGGAAAAAGTCCCGCGATGAGCAGGGCAATTTTGCTCTGACATCGCGGGGACGTGGGGTAGGACTTATCGATTTGTCGGGGTCATCATTGCAACAATGCCACTGAGCGGCTTGTAGGATTGCTTGGCAAGATCGCCGTACAATGCGCCAATCTTCTGTGACTCAGTTACGAACCTCTCGTAAGCCGTCTTCGCGAATTCGGTTTGAATTTCAATCGCCTTGTCGAACGATTTCACGGCCGAGAGCTTCTCGACAAACGACTTGGTGTCTTCAAACGATTTCGTCGTGTAGTCACCATAAGCAGTGGCAATCGCTTGAAAGCCGCTGGGGAAGGTGTTGGCTGACGCGGTCGCTGTATCGACTTGTTCTTTGCCATTATGTTGGTGGGCGAAATTCTCATTTGAGTTATTCTGGTTTGAATTCGACATTTTAGAGTTTCCTTGTTTGTTTAATAGAGAACCAACGGCGCGCATCGCCAATGGTTGCTCCAAACCAGCAGTTCCCCTCTGTTCCTTAGGCGGTGCTTGTGTGTTCGTATGATGATCTTGGAACTCAGGCGTTTGCATCGCGTCAGCAATGCGAGCTGCCATTTTCTATTATCGGATTGTTCCGGCGCGAATCACCCGCGCGGCCTGACTTGTTCTAACCACGTCCCGTAAAATTTAGTGCGATAGTCGTTTCGCGTTTGCGGCGACGTGTTCCCGGTACCGATCAACTACGCTGCCCGCCGTACCGCCAGCCATAAGGCTTGCACCAGCCTCAAACATGGCGTGTACTTTTTCCATCACCATCAAATGCGCTTCGTCATGCGAGCCGCTCCCGCCGGACATCATCTTCATCATTCGAAGACCGATAACGTTGCCTGATTCGAATGCCAAGAACATAGTGGAATAGAAGGGGACAAACATCGCGCCGCCTCTCTCAACAGCGAAATGCTGCAGTAACCAAATGCTCGGTGCGATGAAAAGGTCCATACATGCAAATCAGTGACCGATTCGCGCAAACCAAGTGAGAAGCCGTAGCCGACGCCGTGAGTCCCCGCATCATCGGGCATCTGCATCACTCGGCGTATACCAAGCGCCCCCAAAGCGGCGCCGTAGAAGGTGGCGGAACGGCCGACGTCTGCAACTCCCGCATCATGATGACTTCCGATTCGGAATCGCTCGACACCTTGCTGCGCACGCTGGAGAGGAGCAAGGACTTGCGCAAAGAGCGCGAAACCCTGAGTTCGGTGAGTCTCACATGCTTCGGCGGCGTTTCTTCGGACTTGCCATTCAAGGCTATTCAGATTCTGCAAAGTCACGGGATCATCGCCGACAAATATGTTTGTCACCGCACTCGGTGAATCTGTTTGTTCCTGTCGGGAGCCGCGAGGCCGCGGTCAAGGCGTTGCATTCGCTGATCTAGTTGGCCGTTTTGCCCAAAAATATTGCGGCGCTCTGTGTGAGAAACTCGGCGTTAGCCTGTCAACCAAGCTGTCATATTGGCGCGGGGCGGAAGGAACGTTCGATTTTCGGACAAGTCACATCTTGACCGCATTCGCGAAGAGCGTGTCACCCCACTCGTACAAGGGTCGCATGAAGTCAGATTGGGTGTGGATTGCTCGACCTTTGCGCTCGAGCCATTTTCGTCCGTAGGTATCGAACGGAAAGTGTCGCATGTAGTAGTCGCAGGTCTCTTCCCAATGGTCGACCGACAACGACTTACCATAGTGTTGGCAATAAAGACCGGTCCGCACGTGTTCTACGCCGGCCGGTTCTCGCTTCGCGAAGATGAACTCCAACCGGTTTCGCCACAACATCAGAATGTCTCGGCGTTCCGGGCCGAAGAAGCGACGAAAGCCCAATAGCTCGCGATCGGCTTGATAGGGTGCATGATCGCCAGGGGTCATATAGGCGTCGAACAATTGAATCCGCACGCCGTCGTAATCGCCGGAATGCGTTCCTTCTATGAATCCGCGTAGATCTCCGGTAACGCGCTCATCCGGATCGAAGCAAAATATCCAGTCGAACTGCAAATGTTCGCGCGCCGTCTGCAGCAAAAGCCCGCGATGTCGACCCTCGGCAATCCGGCGTGCCTCGATGTCCGCTTCCCACGACCGATTTGTCACAACCAGAGCGACTTTTGGGTGTTCGCCAAGAATCTCCAGCGTTCGATCCTTGCTCGCGTCATCATAGGCGACTATCGCATCGACGTGCTTGCCGACGTAGTCCAGCGTGTCTCGGAGAATAAGCGCTTCATTGCGAACGCGGGTGATTCCGATCAAAAAGTGCTTTTGACCGAATAGGCTTGTATTGCAAGCAATGGTTTGCTCGCTGTCGCGTAGCTGCCAACTACTCGTGCCCGGCATGGTCACTACCTAGCCGCGATAAAGAATTGGCAGCATGATGGTGGGCGGGCGCAGTAACGGCAAGGGTTAAGAATCGCAGGGCTAATGTTGCCGGCGGGACGCCGCTAGCGAGAGATTGCAGAAAATTCACCCCGCGGCGCTGTCGGGCGAGGCGTCCGAAATATGGAATGTCGCCTGTTGGTCGATATTGTTGCAAAAGTCTTTTTGCGAGGTGGGACGCAGATTCTCTGACCCGTAGATGCAGCGATTGAGTAATGATGTGGGGGACCACGTCGTGAAGCGCTAAACTCACGGGCGATTCTGGTAGCGCGTTTGAAGCCCTATTGATCGGCGATTTTCGCTTGTTTCGTTCTTTGGCAGGAAATTAGCCGCTGCGCCTTTTGGGACTTTTGCAACAATATCGGCCCTTAGCGGGATCGAACGATGTCGGCTGCAATGTCCGCTTTCCGCGGGTAGAAGTGACTCGGGTAGGGTAGACTGAAGGTTCGCTTGTGGCCCAAAGCGGATAGTATGCCTCAGGCACCTCGCCATGCACATGCCGTGATAGATTCCCTGATAGATTCATTGTGTCGACCGACGAAATTATCGGCTGGCTGTAGCGGAGCGAGCAACGCACGCGCCCCGGTGCTGTGCCTCCTAGCAACCCGGGAGACGACTAGTCTGTAGTTGGCAGTCGGCGTATAGTATCTCCCATGGGTTGGGATGCGAAAAATCTAGCACTGCTCAAAGAATTTTGGGCTGTGGGGCAGAGCGCAGCACAGATCGCGCGCCGTGTCGGATGTAGCCGTAACGCAGTCAGCGCCAAGCTAACTCGTTTGGGCCTGAAACGTGGTCACAAGCCCCCAACAGCAAAACCCAAGATAAGGCCGGTGCCGAAGCGAAGACCGGCGTTGTTAGCCTCCTGTGCCCGCCCGGTGGCAAAGAAGGTGTCGCGGAAGACAGTAGGGAGGCAGCTTAAGGAATTCAGCAAGTCGGAGTTGAACACGATGTTGGCTGAGGCCATCGCTAACACGGCGCGACTGCCCCGATGATGCATTTAACCTTTGGAGCCATTGCGAGGGCCTGGCCGTGCTGGCGGTGGTGCGAAAGGGAGTTGTCGACTTCTCGGCCAATGGCCTGCTTATGTCATAACATCTGACTTGCGTCGCTCTGCCAGACGTATCTGCGATCAAGCAAGTTTCGCAGCAAAACGCTAGACGATGTAACGCCGTGGCAGGTAACATCCTGCTGACCTGCTCCCCTGTTTGCCCTCGCTTATAAGTAGAGTCTGTTCTGGTTTTGGCCCCGATTGGGGCGGGTTGCGAACTCGGTTGGTGTGAGCCCGTTGAGGCTCGTGTGCGGTCGGAGGAACAGCGATGCAATTGCGGGTCTTTGGGCGCACGGGAATGCAGCTCTCAGTGCTGGGTTTCGGCTGCGGCGCAGTCGGCGGATTCATGGTACGCGGCGATCCTGCCGACCAGGAGCGTACCATCGCGCGGGCAATCGCCGCTGGCGTGAACTACTTCGACACCGCGGTGCAGTACGGTAATGGCGAATCGGAAAAGAACCTTGGCCGCGTTTTGCAAAAGCTGAAACTAACCAACGTGGTCGTCGGCACCAAGGTCCGGTTGCCACCCAGCGAGTTTGGCCGCATCGCCGACGCCGTAACGATGTCGCTCGAAGGCAGTCTGGCGCGACTGGATCTTGACCGGGTCGACATCTTTCACCTGCACAATCCCATTACCGAGACAGGGGGCGGATCGGCGCTGAGCGTCCGACAGGTGCTCGGCGACGTGGTGCCGGCGTTCGAGCGCCTGCGTCAGCAGGGGAAGATTGGTTTCCTCGGGATCACGGCAGTAGGCGATACGGCGGCACTGAATCAAGTGATTGATGCACACGCCTTCGACAGCGCTCAGGTCGTCTACAACATGCTTAATCCGTCTGCCGCCGAGGAATTGCCGACGAACTATCCGGCTCAAGATTACGGCCAAATGTTCGATCACACCAGGGCAGCCGGCGTTGGAGTCGTAGGCATCCGCGTGCTCGCCGGCGGCGCACTGTCGGGTTCGACCGAGCGTCACCCGATTGCAGGACCGGCACCCGAGCCGATTGGTTCGGCTATGAGCTATGATGCCGATGTCGATCGCGCACACCGTCTAATCCCGCTGGTAAAGGAGGGGTTCGCCACCAGCCTGACCGAAGCCGCGACGCGGTTTGCGCTGTCTCACCCGGCGATGGGCACTATCTTGGTCGGTATGGCGACGCCCCAACAGTTTGAGGACACACTCGCCGCGGTCCAAAAAGGCCCACTAACGCAAGCTGCGCTCGACCGTCTGTCAGCACTGCGGCAGGCGTTCTCTGGCGAACCACGATGATCACTCAGATTGTGTGATGACAAGGCAAGGCGCTGAAACGCTTCGCCTCCCACCCCGTGTAGGGCGCAAGACAGCTGGCTCCGCCGGCATCGTCTTCATGGCCTAGCCGGAAGTCAAAGCCACCATTGATGGCGGCCCGATCCGCGATCATTCATCAGGTTTGTAATGAGCACCCGCCTTCGGAGGACATCAAACTTCCATAACATCTGATTAGCGAATGCGCGTTGTAGCAGCAAAGCTAAAATGTCAGCACTAAGCAAAGTAGAGATGTCAGTTTCTGCTCCTTTTTGGGAGTTCGGAGGCTGTCATTTCGATGGGCATGGTGGTGATGAGCAAGCGCGAGCTGAACCGTCTTGATGTTCTGGCACGGCTGGACAGCGACAGATTAACGGCTCGGGCAGCTGCTGAGCTGATGGCGATAACGCCGCGGCAAACGTATCGGCTGTTGAGAAGATATCGCGATGGTGGCGCTACAGCCATCGCCAACCAGCGCCGTGGTCGTCCCTCGAACAACCGCTTGCCGGATGTGGTTCGCGATCATGCGATCGCTCTGGTGCGGGAACGCTACGCAGACTTTGGACCGACATTCGCGGCCGAGAAGCTGGCAGAGCGTCATGATCTCAAAGTTTCGCGGGAGACGCTGCGCAGCTGGATGCGGCAGGCGGGGATCTGGATGTCCCGCGCTGAACGCAAGCGCATCCAGCAACCTCGGCATCGCCGCGAGCATATTGGTGAGCTGGTCCAGATCGACGGCTCAGAGCATCGCTGGTTCGAGGATCGTGCAGCTGCCTGCACGTTACTGGTGTTCGTCGACGATGCGACAAGCCGCCTGATGGAGCTGCGCTTTGTCGCATCGGAGAGCACATTTGCCTATTTCGAGGCGCTGAAGGCCTATCTTCGGCGTCACGGTAAACCCGTCGCCTTCTACTCCGACAAGCATTCCATCTTTCGGGTGTCGAACGAGAACGCGGTCAGCGGCAATGGAATGACCCAGTTCGGACGGGCGTTGTCGGAACTGAACATCGAGATTCTGTGCGCCAATACCAGCCAGGCGAAGGGACGCGTCGAGCGCGCTCATCATACGCTGCAGGATCGTCTGGTGAAGGAGCTGAGACTCGCCAGCATCAGCACGATCGAGGCGGCAAACGCGTTTCTGCCCAGCTTCGTCGCCAACTACAACGGTCGCTTTGCCAAGCTCCCGGCTCGCGACAAAGATCTCCACCGATTGCTCGACCCCCTGCAGGATTTGGATGAAGTCCTGTGCTGGCGCGAGCAGCGTCAGGTGTCGCACCAACTGGTGGTGAACTACAGTCGTATGAAGCTGACGCTTAAGCCTGAAGGCATAGCGGTTCGCCTTCGTGGCAAAATGGTCGATATCTATGACTTTCCGGATGGGCGGCTGGAGGTTCGCTGGAAAGGCAGATCGTTACCTTACTCCGCCTTCGACAAGCTGCAGCGCGTCAGTCATGCCGCCATTGTCGAGAACAAGCGTCTTGGGGAGATTCTGGCCTGGATCAAGGAACAGCAAGATCGGCAGCCGCGCCTTAACACCATTCCAAAGGGGCCACGGCGCTCAAGCCAGATGTCCGGACTCCTAAAGAACCGTGCCTTGCGAATGGCCGATGCGGCCAAGTCGAAGTCTCCCGGCCGAGGCCGGCGCCGCTCCGATATGGTGGTCTCCGCGGCGCCGGCTCACGCTCCCAGCGAGGCTGCCGAGTGACATTTTAACTTTGCAGAACTAGAGACATCTCAACCTTGTTGCAACACGCGTGTCAGCGCCACATCCCGCGCATCCTGGCGCCAACATCGATGCGTGGCTTCTGGCTCGCGGCTCGCACCCCTACGTCGGCTGCCGCGAGCGGCCAAGTCGTCTTCTCGAATAGTCCGAGCAGACGATCGGGAATGAAACGGGTTCGCGAGGCATAAACGTGGCGGTCGCCTTGTGCATGCTGACCGTGGGTAAAAAAGCGCTGTGGCACGACCAGGTGCAAATCATCCTTGGCGCGCGTCATGGCGACGTAAAGTAGCCGACGTTCCTCTTCGATCTCCGCGGCCGTTCCGGCGCCGAGGTCCGAGGGCATGCAGCCATCGACTACGTTGAGCACGAACACCGACTTCCACTCCTGGCCTTTGGCGGAGTGGATCGTCGACAAGACGAGATAGTCCTCGTCGAGCAAGGGAAGGCCGGCTTTGTCACTCGTGGCGTCTGGCGGATCGAGCGTCAGTTCGGTCAGGAAGCGTTCACGGGAAGAATATCCGCTCGCAATTTGTTCAAGCTGGATCAGGTCGGCGCGGCGGGTATCGGCATCTTCGTGGATTCGATCTAAGTGCGGCTCGTACCACAGGCGGGCGCGTTCGAGGTCGACCGGCCAGCTTGAATGACGAAGGTCCGCAACGACATCAGTGAACGCTTTCCAGTCCTCGCCGGCGCGTGGCGGGGTCGGGGCGTCTGCAAGCGCCGCAATCGGGTTGCCATCGCTAGCCATGTGATCGAGCACCCGTTGTGCCGAGGCGGGACCGACCCCAGGGATAAGGTGCATGAGACGGAAGCCGGCAACGCGGTCTCGCGGGTTCTCGGTGAAGCGCAATAGCGCCAGCATGTCCTTGATGTGCGCGGCGTCGAGGAACTTGAGACCACCGAACTTGACGAACGGGATATTGCGCCGGGTCAACTCGATTTCTAAAGGACCGCTGTGGCTGGATGTCCGGAACAGCACAGCCTGCTGCTTCAGGAGCGTGCCGGATTCTCGGTTTTCCAGAATGTGTTCGACAATGCAGCGGGCCTGGTCGGCTTCATCGCGGACGGTAACAAGCTGAGGTTTCGCGCCCGATGTTCGGTCGGTCCAGAGATTTTTGGTGAAGCGTTCCTTGGCCAGATCGATTACGCCGTTGGCGGCCGCCAGGATCGTTTGCGTTGAGCGATAATTGCGGTCGAGCGTGATGATGTTGGCAGGGGGACTGAATTGCACGGGAAAGTCGAGAATGTTGCGCACGGTCGCGGCGCGAAACGAATAGATCGATTGGGCATCGTCACCGACAACGGTTAGCCCGTGACCACCGGGCTTGAGTGCCAACAGAATCGACGACTGCAGCCGGTTCGTGTCCTGGTATTCGTCCACGAGAACATGATCAAAGCGGCCGCCGATCTCTTTGGCTAGGCTGGGATCATTCATCGTCTGCGCCCAGTACAGCAAGAGGTCGTCGTAATCGAGTACGTTCTGTTTCTGCTTGGCCTCAACATAGGCGGCAAACAATTCTTTCAGGTCCTCCGCCCAGCCGGAGCACCATGGGAAGTAAACTCCTAAAACCTGCGCAATTGGCGTCTCGGCGTTGACGCATCGGGAATAGATTGCAAGGCACGTCCCCTTGGTCGGAAAGCGGCTTTCGGTCTTTGAGAAACCAAGGTCATGACGGGTTAGGTTCATCAAGTCGGCCGAATCTTCGCGGTCGTGGATCGTGAAGTTGGAGCCGAGCCCAATCTGGTCGCAGTACATGCGAAGCAGCCGCGCACCGATGCCATGGAAAGTGCCCGCCCAGGTTAAGGCGTCGGTCATCACGCAGGCGTTGTCACCCATCACCTTGCGCGCGATCCGCTCGACGCGCTTTGTCATCTCGGAAGCGGCACGGCGCGAGAAGGTCATCAGAAGAATTCGTCTGGGATCGACGCCGTTGACGATCAGATGGGCGACACGATGCGCAAGCGTATTGGTCTTGCCAGATCCGGCTCCCGCAATCACCAGCAATGGCGCAGACGGAGCCGGTTCGACTGCACCATGTTCAACGGCGCGTCGCTGTTCTGGATTGAGGTTTTCGAGATAGGCAGCAGTAGCTGACACGTCCGCACCGTCCCCTGGTAGATTGACGGTTACTGATTCTCGCTTTGTTCGCAATGGGACATCGGAGCTGGACAGTTTAGTCAGTGCCAATGGTTAGTGTTTGGTGAGGTCTTGGGTCTGAATTTTCTGTTCGTCGCGAGCGCTAGTTCCATAATTCGTGATTTGCGCTCTCGATGTCCGAAGAAAGCCGGAGCATTGCTGCGAGACTGCCGGCTTTTTGTTTGGACGGTGTTTTAGCCCGGGCGCTCAACTTGCAGCCTTATCGCTCCCGATATTTTGCCGGCGGTAATTCGCGCGAATAAACCGGGTTGGCGAGAAAGGCTTCCCTGCCGTAGGTCCAGAATTGGCTGACGTCCGGGTAGGTCTTGAAGACCGAATTGACTAGCCGGCCATCCTTTCTCGTGACCTTTCGCAAATAGACCTTGCCCACTACGTTGCCGAGATCGTCAAATCTGACAGGCCCTCGCACGGTGTCGACATTGGCCGATCGCAGCGCGGCCATCAACGCGGGCTTGTCCTCAACATTGCCTTTGACGGCCTTGACGGCCGCTTCTAAAATCGCGCCGTTCACATACGTGCTCGCCGCGTAAAATCCGGGTCGTAACTGAACTCCTTGCGAAAGGCCGGTGCGAAGGTCTGGTTCGGCTTGGCGTCCAGTTCGGCCGAATACCAGCAGGTGGTGACGATATTCAGCGCTTCGTCCCCCATGTTGCGCAGCACCGCTTCATCCAGCGCGGTCATGCCACCGATGACCTGCAGTTTATCCTTTTGCCCGTCGACGAATTGCCGAAGGAAACGGAAACCGTTCGAACCGGCGAACCCCAAAAAGATCGCGTCTGCACTCTTCAGCTGTCCGACGTAACTGCCATAATCGGGAACGGTGAGTGGCGGAAACAGCTTTTGAATGATCTGGCCGCCATTGTCCTCGAAGACGCGCTGAAAACCGGCGCACATTTCCTGGCCGTAGGCGATATCGCCGGCAATAGTGAATTTTTTTATATTTGAGCTCTTTCGCGGCATATTCGCCCAACGGAGTGCGCGCACTGCGAAGAAGTGGAGGTGGCGCGGACGAACCATGGGTTAGGGTTGCGTTGGGTCATATCTTCGGCGGCGGCGACCGCGAGCGTCGGACTTTTGGTCTGACGAATATAGTCGTCGATCGCCAACGCCTCGAAGGCCGCAAGCGGCCCGATCAGACAATGGACATTGTTCTTTTCCACCATTTCCTGGGTCTTGGTTCGGGCCGTTGCGGGGACGCCCGCGGTATCCCCTGTCACTACCTCGACCTTTCGGGGATCGTCGTGCAGAAACGCTCCGCATCCCCGCAACTCGTTCTTGAAATTGGAGAGTTTCGCGCCGGTCATTGCCTGCCACTCATAGTCCTTCCCGCGAATGCTCAGCGCGATGCGATAGCCTTTTGGCACGACGATCGATGTTGGCCATGACCCTGGCTGCGTGAAAACGTGCGCGCACGAAAAGCGCGCAGAATTGTTTTCTCTATTGTCTTGTCTCGGCAACCGTCGCCAGCGCTTTTGTTTTTCAAATTGACTGAAGTCGAGACGAAATTTCCGTTCGCAAATTCAATTTCGGCGTTTTCACGCGGCCAAGACCCACAACGGAAGTCTACGACCTCATGGCATGTCTTCCATTGCTCCTGAAAACGTTTGATCATGGCCTCGGCGTTGCGCCACCTCAGATATGGCGCTTCCTAGCTTCGATTGCTGGCGGGGCACGAGCACGGCCGGACCGTTAGCGGACAGTTGGCTGGTGCGGATTGGCGATTACTGTGCGAGCCTACGGCGCGTTATGAAACCCTAGGCCTTGTGATGGACGGCTTGCAGGCCATAGACCGGCGTCGGGATGCCCTCGTAGCGCGCCTTCAACTGCAGGGAGAGGAACTGCGAGTAATGGCGCGACTGGTGCAGATTGCCGCCGTGGAACCATAGGCCCTCCTGCTGCGTCGGCTTCCACATGTTGCGCTGTTCGCCTTCCCATGGGCCGGGGTCCTTGGTCGTGTTGGAGCCGAGCCCCCAGACCTTGCCGACCTTTTCGGCCATTTCTCGGCTGATGAGATCGGCGACAAAGCCGTTCATCGAACTGTAGCCGGTGGCGTGGACGATCACGTCAGCCGGCAGTTCCTTGCCGTTGTCGAGCTTGACGCCGTTGGGCGTGATTTCCTCGACCTGGCCGGTCACCAGCTTGACCTTACCGTCGATGATGAGTTGCGAGGCGCCGACGTCGATGTAATAGCCGGAGCCGCGACGCAGGTACTTCATGAACAGCCCGGAACCGTCGTCGCCGAAGTCGAGCCGGAAACCAGCTTTCGTCAGCCCTGCATAAAAATCGGCGTCGTCCTTGCGGATCTTGTCGTAGACCGGCTTCTGCAACTGATTCAGGATCTTGTATGGCAACGAGGCGAAGATCAAATCAGCTTTCGCCGTCGTCATGCCGCCGCGGACGGCGCGCTCAGAGTAGAGATCGGCTATGGATTCCATCAGCGAATCCGAGCGCACTATATGGGTGGTCGAGCGCTGCACCATAGTCACGTCGACGCCGGCCTCGTATAGCGCGGCGCAGATGTCATGCGCGGAATTGTTAGAGCCGATCACGACGACCTTCTTGCCCTTGTAGCTGTCGGGACCTGGATGGCGCGAGGAATGGTGCTGCTCACCCTTGAAGGTGTCCATGCCCTTGAATTGCGGCATGTTCGGCTTGGCGGACATGCCGGTCGCAAACACCAACTGTTTCGGCTTGAGTGTGATCTCTTTGCCACGACGTTCGACGACGACGTTCCATTCCTTTTTGGCGTCGTCCCAGCTCGCGTGTTTGGCCGTGGTGCCGGTCCAGTAGTTCAGCTCCATGACCTTGGTGTACATCTCTAGCCAGTCGCCGATCTTGTCCTTGGGCGAGAACACCGGCCAGTTCTTCGGGAAGTCGATGTAGGGCAAATGGTCGTACCAGACCGGGTCATGCAGGCAGAGCGATTTATAGCGGTTGCGCCAGGAATCGCCGGCTCGTTCGTTTTTCTCGAGGATGATGGTGGGTACGCCGAGCTGGCGCAACCGCGCGCCGAGCGAGATGCCGCCCTGGCCGCCGCCGATGATGAGCACATAGGGCTGGGTCTCAATGCCGAGCTGCGCGGTTTCCTCGTCTCGCAATTCCTTCCAGGTTTTGGCGCCGGGATTGACGCCGTGCCGGGCTCCGAGCGGCCGGGTGTAGCCCGCCTTTTCTTCGTGATCCTTCAGTTCGACCAACGTTGTCAAAAGCGTCCAAATCTGGCCGTTCTGCAGGCGGATCAGACCGAAGCCGCGTGCGGCGCCAGTCTCGAACGAGATCCAGCATTCGGTAACGCCATCGGTTTCGGTTGCGCTTTCCTCCTCGGCGATTTTCCAGTTGCGGGGCTTTACGCGCGCAAGGCAAGAGCTGAGCATCCCTCGCACTTGATCGCGGCCTTCCATGGTCTTGATGTTCCAGGTGAAGGCAACGAGATCGCGCCAGTAGCATTCCGGCGCGAACATATCTACCGCGGCGTCGATATCGCCTGCCGCAAGTGCCGCATCAAATTTGTCAAGAAAGCTTTGAATGCGCGCGTTGAGCGTGGTGTCGAGCATCATTTCCTCCCTGCGTCGTTTCTCATTTTTCTGCGGATGTAGCAACCTTATCCCAACTATCGGATGAATCCAGACTTGCGCAGTCCAATTTTCCCGCAGGCTTTTTGCGCTCCTCAGCGCTCACTCACCAAGATACTGCCGCGCTGCGGCGCGGCCTGATCTGCTCAGTATGGTTAGGCAACGAAACGCTGACGAGCTGATCGAATGTACCGGACGACTACCGGTATTGGCACCAAACGGACATGCTGCCGCAGTTGCCGCATGTCCGCTTCTCTTCTCTAATCGGCCATTTGGGGTCAAGCACTTTCACACTAGCCACCGCTGCAATGTCGATGTCGCCCGCCGGCTCTTGCTTCTCTTCGGAATGGGCACCAGGGCCCTTCCACCATGGGGTTCGAAGACGAGGCGGAACAATCTGTTAGTCGGCCTTGCCGTCAGACGAACGGCAGGTCCAAGCGGACATGCGAACTCACCTCATCCATCGTCCCGCGAGGGACATCTTTCCACCGCTCGGTGGAGCTCTAGTTTTCTCCTATCGGGTTTGATCCTGAACTGTTTTCATGCTGCTGCTGCCGCGGCTTTCTCCCGGGTCCACCGGAACTCGGTGCCGTCAACCCAGATGCGGTGCATAATCACGGCCAGCCGGCGTGCCAGAGCCACGATCGCCTTTTTCATCCCGCGGCGCCTGGCGATCTGCATGGCCCACGCCTTGAGCCAGGACCATTTTTTTGAATGCATCATGCTCTGAGCTGCTTCGTCGAGCATCGTCCGCATCATCTCATCGCCACAGCGCGATATTTTGCCGCTCCAATCGATCTCGCCCGATTGATACCTAGCAGTTTGCTGAAGAACCCACTCGCCACGGTGGGAACTTGGTGATTTACTTTATCATCTCGAATTGCTGGAGACGAGCATGCGTGGCAGGTTTGCGGATCAGGGCGGGATGTTTTCGTATATCTCGTCGGAGGCCCGGGTGCCTCCTAACCATCCTCTGCGGAAGATCCGGGCGCTGGTCTGGGATGTCTTGAGCGAGTTAAACCGTAGCCTTGGGAGACTTTACGCCAGCGAAGGACGACCCTCGATCCCTCCGGAGCAATTGCTGAGTGCCTTGCTGCTGCAGGTGTTCTACGGCATTCGGTCGGAACGCCAGTTGATGGAGCAACTGGACTACAATCTTTTGTACCGCTGGTTCGTGGGGCTTTCGCCGGACGACCCGGTCTGGGACCCGACCACCTTCACCAAGAACCGGGACCGGCTGCAGAACGGCGAGGTGTTTAAGAAGTTCATGACCAGGCTTCTGAACCATCCGCAGGTCAAGCCGCTGCTGTCGGACGAGCATTTCTCGGTGGATGGAACGTTGATCGAAGCCTGGGCTTCACAGAAGAGCTTTCGTCCCAAGGACGGCAGCGGCGACGATGATGACGGTGCGAACTTCCATGGCCAGAAGCGCAAGAACGACACCCATGCGAGTACCAGCGACCCAAACAGCAGGCTTTACCGCAAGGCGGCCGGGCGGGAGGCGAAGCTCTGCTATATGGGCCACGTCACCATGGAGAACCGGCATGGGCTCGCGGTGGCTGGCATGGTCACGCACGCCAATGGCACCGCCGAACGCCGAGCCTCGGAGATCATGCTAAAGGCCAAAAGCAAAGCTGCCGGCCACCGCATTACGGCCGGTGAGGACAAGGCGTACGATACCGCCGATCATGTGGCCAATCTTCGCGCCATCAATGTGACACCGCATGTGACGCAGAACCAGGCCGTCACCAAAACCGGCAAGACCCGCAACAGCGCCATCGACGAACGAACCACGCGGCATCCGGGGTACGGCATGTCGCAATCGCGCCGGGCGATGATCGAGTGCATCTTCGGCTGGGGCAAGCAGCACGGTACCATGCGCAAGACCAAACATCGCGGCATCGGTCGCGTCGCCGCCAACTTCCTGCTCAATCTGATCGCCTATAACCTGATCCGCATCCCCAAACTGATGGCTGCCTAGCGGCGCCGGCGAGCAACGCCCGCGCCCAGGTAAACAAAACTGCCTCAAGCCAGTGAACACAGCACATGAAACCTGATCGACCGTCCCACTGAGACAAAGAAACTCAAATTTCCAACTTTTTCAGCAAACTGCTAGAGCAGGTCAGCCCAAACACCGCCCCGACGGACTTGGATTTGCGGAACCGGGCTGGCACGTCGACGGTCGCGCGATAGGTCAGCGCCACCACAGGTCCTGATCCCACGTCATAATGCCCATCTCACTACGTTATTGAAAGCCAAAGGTCTTTTGATCTGGATTTGATGATGACGGGCCTTTGCAGCATGCCCCGACACGCTCGATCAGATCCGGATCTTCGATATCCCGTCGTTTGATTGCCCAAGGTGTGCCTGCACAATATTGCTTGGCCGGAATAACGCCGGCGCGAATCTGGCGTAGCACCGTCAGGGGGCTCAGATTGAGCATCCTGGCTGCTTCAGGCGACGTGACTTCGCCGCGCTCGGCCCATTCGCCATCCCTGTAGACCGTGATGCCGTGCGTGTTGCGGAAGCCTCGCACCCGCGACTGTGTCCATCCATTCAATCGGCCTGTTCGCTTACCTGTCCGGTTGAGCATGCCGGCAATGGCTTTGTCAGGCATCAATCGCGCGCAGGCGCGGATCAATTCCACCGTCTCGGGCTCGACGGCCCACCGTGTTTGCCCCCTCCGGTTCTTTCTCACCATCAGGCGGGTATGATCGCCGCCCTGCCAATGCAACAATAAATGAATCTGGTCATCCTCGACGCAGGCTACCACCTCACGCAACACGACCCGGATGATACGCTTACGCGCGACGGCAGTGGCCGCCGGATGGTGCCAAGCAGCCTCCAGGTCAGCGCCCATTTGCAGCAGACGCTTGCGCTCCTCTGCACTCAAGGTCGCCGGCCGCTGTCGAAGCAGCGCCTCCAGTTCCTCCTCGAGTGCGCGTACAGCCGCAAGGGCGGCATTCCACCGCCGCTCGAGTTCGCCAGCGACCAGACGATTATCAAGGTCGACCGTGTCATACTGTCGGCGTGCCCTGGTTGCCTCGTATCGCGCCTGTTCGAGCGCTAACTCGATCTGGCGTTGTTTTTCGCCAGACTGGTGCTCGCATTGTGTGATCGCTTGGATGGCCGCTTCAACACCATTCAACACCGAGCGGCTGCAGCGACCGCACAATCTCGACTCCGACCGCCTCATCGACCCGCAAAGCGCCGAACGAGATACAGGGAGCAGCACCGGGATTGCTCCGGGTCGCGTCACAATTATAGCGGCCGACATCGCCGTTGGTGCCATTGTAGCTGACAAGCAGCCGGCGGCCGCAATGACCACAGCGTAGCAGGCCGGCGAGCAAAGCCTCCCCCTTGCGCACCGGTCCGCGCACCATCATGCCCTTGCCATTGGCGTTGTCAGCGATCAGCCGTTGGTTCCTCTCAAAGTCAGCCCAGGATAAATAGCCCTCGTGATGGTCGACGAGCAAGACCGCCAATCTGAGCGATCTTTGCGGCGGCCGCGAACAATTCGCTTGCGGCCATTTTCGATTATCATCCGACTTCCGGTTCGGCCAAAGGCTTAAGCACCGGCATAAACAGGGTTGGTGAGAAGATTGCTCACCGTCGTGTAGACCGGTAGCTTCCACAGCACTTGATGTTGTCCCGAGACTTTGGGGTCGATGTACGGCAGCGCGATCAGGTCACCTCGAAGCGACAAAAACACTTGGCGGATGCTTTGCATCTCGGCAAAACGGGTGAAGACCAACCCAATCGCCTCGCGCAGGTCGGGATCCATTTCGATTTTGTCGCGGCCCACTTTTTCATAGCCAACGGCTACCGAGAAGAACAGCTTGCCCCGTCGTGCCTTCTGCTTCAGAGCCTCCATTGAACGGGCCCGCAGGAGCGATAGTTCGAGCTCGCTCATCGTCCCTTTCATGCCCAGCAATAGGCGGTCGTTTGGATGGCGTGGTTCATACGTTCCATCCTCATCGACGATCACCGTGCCGACCAAGCCGCAAAATTCGATCAGAGTGTGCCAGTCGCGTCCATTGCGCGCCAGGCGCGACGCCTCGATGGCAAACACGGCACCAACGCGGCCTTCACAGATCGCTGCAAGCAGCCTCTCGAATCCCGGACGGCTGACGCCCGAACCCGAGCGGCCAAGATCGTCATCAATGACTGTCACATCCGTCCAGCCGAAAGCTCGAGCACGGTCGGCAAGGCCATATTGACGCCGTCGGCTCTCATGATTATTGGCAAGCTGGTCGACAGTGGATTGTCGAATGTAGATGAAGGCGCCCCGCGCCAGATGATCAGGCGTGATCTTCATCGCCTGCCTCCGTCACTGCGACGACACTGAGTATTTCCGACAAGAGCGCGCTCACCAGTGGCAATAGCTTCGCCCGCTCGGACGCTGTTATCGGTACCGGTGGCGTCTTGGGCACGAAGAGGTCGGATTGGCGCTGATATTGTTGCCGATGCGTCATGCTTGTCTCCTTCACGACGGGAATCATCGTGCAACAAGCTTAGGCAGGTATCGAGCTTGATCCGGAGCTCACGCAGATGCAACAGCGGCAGACGTGGAACCTCCGTCACCACCATCGCCTCCGCCGAATCCTCCGTCATCCAGATCGGCATCTGTGCCAGTGTGCCATCGGGCTGACGGACGGTCACAGCGACGTCGTTACCACGGCAATTGCGACTGGTTACAATGACCGTTTGCCCGTAACGGGGATGAAAACGGTAACGGATAATCGTCTGACGCGACTGATTGTGAGCATTATGAAGTTGTCGCGCCCACGCCAGGGACTGTCATCAGGCGCCGGCACACCTCATCGTCCCGCACGATGGCCAGCAAACGGCGGTGCAGGATGACGATCTGTTCGCGGAGCGCCCGCCGGGGATGTTCTCGACAAGCTCCTGGATGCGGGCCTCGAACCTCACCTTGCCAACCATTCCGACCTTGAGGCCGAAGTTGCGCAAAGTACCTCGTAGATCGTTCTCGATGGCGATGGCCTTGGACTGCAACAGTTTGCGATGGGTCAGCAGCATTCGCAGTTTCTGACTGCGTAGCGTCTTCACATGCACCGGGCGGTAAAGTCCTGCCCGCATCATCTGGGCTATGCCGCGCGCATCGTTGCGGTCGGTCTTGTTGATCTGCGCCTGCAACACCGCCCGCATGTGCCGCGTCTCGACACAGATCACCGGCAAGCCTGCTTCGGCAAGCGCGCTGAAAAGCCATTGCGACAGCGGTCCGGCTTCCAGTCCAATCCGCTTGAAGCGGTAGGCCTGGTTCCCCAGAACCTTCAGCAGAGCTTGAGGCTCGCTCGCTACCTTCACTTCCCGCACGATTCTGCCGTGTCATCCACAATGCAGATACTGGTCTGCTTGACCGATACGTCCAATCCAGCAAAATGGTCCATGCTGCGCTTCTCCTTCTGATGCTTGAGGCCGTAACCGCGGACCTCGTTTCACCATCAGCCTGAAGCGCAGCACCCAAAATCTTCAGCTATCCACAAGCTGGACCGGCCGATTACCCCATCTGTTGAGGGATGAACAGACCTGGCTCGCCCGCGGCACGAGGTCCGGAAATGACCCAGCGGACATTGACTGTCTCAAAGACAAGCCTCTTGGTGTAGTCACCAACGGAAGGTTGCGATTATTTCCTAGAAGCTGCCTTCGTTTGTCGCGTTGTACGCACGTCGGCACCGGTCACGCGTCTTATCTGGGTGATAGAGTCGTAGGGCAAATTGATCGCCGCATGTGCGTTGCGAGGCTGCCGAAGAGTTTGGCATTTTCGGACATGCCGCGCATGTGAATTTGAAGGATGGCAAGGCCCTCCTCGAGCGCGGCGAATTGCTCAAAGAACTGTTCCTCGGTGATCTCCTGTTCCGGGAAACCGCCTTTGTTTTTGTCGTGAGTGTCGAAACACTTCATGATGATGCTCCTTTGTGTTGTGTTGGGTCGTGTAAGCCCACTATCGGAGGAGCGAGGCAGGTGCTTGCAGCCGCCGTCTCGCCCCTCCAATCTGGCGATCACGCGACGACCAAAGCCGGTTTGAGGACCACGGGCCGGGACAAATTGTAGAAATTGGGCGAGGTCGCCATTACCGCCTTGTGGACCTCGGCGAACTGCTCTTTTGTGCCGTTACCCTTGATGCGGACGGTGTAGCTGAGGTTCTCGTAGCCCTGCGGCACGGCAGGATCGATCCCGAGGAAGCCGCGGAGATCGATCTCGCCGTCGGTCTCGATCGCCAGGCTTTCGAGGGTGATTCCGCGCACCGCGCACTGCGCCACGTATCCGACCGTCATGCAGGCGTTGAGCGCCGCGATCAGATGCTCCTGCGGATTGGCGAAACGGTTCGATCCGCCGAGTTCGCTGGGCTCGTCGATGTCGATCGAGAACCGGCGCGACACCTTTTCTCCGCCGATCTCATAACTCTCGATTTCTGCGCGGCTCCGCGCCTGGCCCTGCCAGATCGTGGTGACGTGCCAGTTCGTCTTGCCTTTTGCCGGTTCGCGCTTGACGTCGTCGATCAGCGCAACCAGGTCGTCGATATTGATGCCGTTGACGACGGTGGGTTCGGCAGTCTTCGTTTGAGCAGCCATGATGAGTCTCCTTTGTCTGGGTTTGGGTCAAGATTTCATATTTGGATTATTGCAGCGTCACGAGTGCCAGCTGGATGCGCTGGCCTTGTTTTTCGGTGATCAGGCTGGAGAGCACCTTGCCGAAGTGCGGGTGCTGGGCGCCTGAATGGATGTATTGCCAGCGGTAGGCCTTGAGAAATGCGGCCTCGATTGCGCGCGCCTCCACCTCGTGGACCGCGCGGCCGCACGTTGTCGTGAAGTAGCCCCCGTCGGCCTTGGCCTGGGCCTGCAGGATGCCATCCACCGCGGCGACCAGCTCAATGAATTCGCCGACCGCGGAATCGCGTTGCTCCGCCGTTAACCCGGCGTCGTGGCGCACCCACTCGAGTTCGTCGAGGATCGCGTGCTGGCTTTCCTCTTTCCAGTGAAAAAGGAACACATCCTTGAACAGTTCGGAGAGCTGGGGATCGGCGTCGATGCTCTGGCGATAGTGGAGCTGGGTGAACAGCTCGATATCCAGCGTCAGCGCCAACACCGCCCAGGTACTTTTGCCAAGAACAGCACAGGCGACGGCGTTGTGATCGACGTCAAAGCGATAACCGCCGGGCAGAACGTCACCGACCATCGCGTCGACCATGCGGAAAAGCGCTTGGTGTTTTAACTCCTCGTCGCTGAACCGTACCAATGCCTCGAGCGCGACCTGATCGCCGAACCAGTGGTCCTCGCTCAGCTCCAGGACCTTGGCATTGATGAAGCGCTCGACCAGACCAAAAATATTGGCGTAGGTGCGGCCCTGGATCTGGCTAACATACCGCTTTTCATCCGCCGACAGGGTCGTGAACGCATCCGCCAGAGAAAGCCCGTCTGGAAGAAACTTGTGGGCGGTATCGAAGTTGCGTCCTCGGATCACATCCTTGTCGATATCCCAACGAACCCGCTTGGACGTTTGAATGCAGCGTGCGTATCGTTCGCTGCTGTCAGAGATATTGCTCATGACGTTCATTTCGGTCTCCTTTCACGGAGTGGTGCGCCAATGGCACAGACAAACCGATCGGCTGATGCAGCGATCTTTAGGTCGCGAGACGGGTGAGGGTCCATGACCGGCGTACCTTGAGACATGACCAAAACACCGGCTTCTGATAGAAGGGCGGTATGGATGCATTGTCCGACGTTTTGAGAGTGGCGCATTTGACTGGCGGCGTTTTCTTGCACGCCGATTTCTTCGCGCCATGGTGTATGGCCGCCCGCGTCGCGCCAGAACATTGCGCGCCCGCTCTGGGGCCAGCATCGCACCTGATTCTTTATCACTACGTCGTCGAGGGTGAGCTCCGTATCCGGGTTGAAGGCGAGGATGGAGAGGAACTCGTGCTTGGGGCCGGCGACGTCGTTCTGTTGCCGCGCAACGACTTGCATCTGGTGGGTAGCGACCTGACCTTGCCGCCGGTAGCTGGCATTAATATTATCCAGCCGCCCAAGGACGGCGGGCTGTTCTCGATCAATCACGGCGGAACTGGAAAACGTACGCGGATGATCTGCGGGTTTCTCGGATGCGATTGCGCCGAAGACAATCCGGTGATCTCGACGTTGCCGTCGCTGCTAAAACTCGATGCCGAGCAAGGCGGGGCAGCGGAATGGATCCGCTCGACCTTCCAATATGCTGCCGAGGAGGTCGCCGCTGGCCGCCCAGGTTCGGAGACCGTGCTGGCGAAGCTGTCGGAGCTGTTGTTCGTTGAAGCCGTGCGGCGCTACGCGCAAGCACTGCCGCAGGGGCAGACCGGTTGGCTCGCCGGGTTGCGCGACCCCCACGTTGCGCGGGCGCTGGCGCTGCTACATCACGACATCACCCGGCCCTGGAACGTGAACGACCTTAGCCGTGAGGTCGGCCTGTCGCGTTCGGCGCTGGCCGAGCGCTTCATTAGTTTGATCGGCATGCCGCCGATGCACTACGTCGCCAGTTGGCGCATGCAGGTCGCGACCCAGAAGCTCCGCAATACCAGCGCGTCCCTCGCGCAAGTTGCCGACCTGGTCGGTTACAGTTCCGAGGCCGCCTTTTCCCGCGCCTTCAAGAAGGCGTTCGGGACTGCGCCAGCCACCTGGCGACGTTCGAACAGATAGGCTACGTCCAATCTGCTCGACCGAGCCACGTAATCTGACGGCAACGAGTACTCAGTGATTGGTGCTGTGAAAAGTTCCTCCGTCAGCACGTGAATGCATCGCCAACATCAACGAATACTGGTCGGTGAACTCGGTTGTCCGCTACCGACCTGCCGGTACAGGCGCCGACCCAATTCGAGTTGGTCATTAATTTAAAAACGGCGAAGGCGCTCGGTCTGGACGTTCCTCCAACGCTGCTCGCTCGCGCAGACAAGGTGATCGATTGAAGCCCGCTGGCTTCCGTTAATGGCACATTTGCGACGTGCCAACTGCATCGAGCGATGTCCGCTTTCAGGGTGACCCGGAAAACATGTGCTCATGCTGAGTTCTTCTGACTTTGATCCGTTGCGGAAATCAAAGTGCTTCAATCAGTGAAGCAGTTGCTAATACAGCCAGCGGAAATGCTACTAGGGTCAGACGCCCAAGATATCAGACTGCACCATAGAAATGGCGATACTGCCATGCGGCCTCTCGCCTGAGCTGTCCCTCAGACCAGTTCTTCTCGCTGAATCTTGCAGGGGACATTGGCGAGAGGTCGATTGGCGGCTTCTCTCCATCAACGATCCAAGCCGCGAGTGCCTCGCCGATGGTCGGCGAAATCGAGAGACCTGCAACGTTGCAACCGCTAGCAAAGAAGAACCCCTTCACCGCCGGCGCAGGCCCTAGAATATGATGGCCATCTGCTGTCATGGTTGGTATGCCGCCACGGAAGTCGCGCGTCTTCGCCGTCTGCAGAAAAGGTAACTGCGCCTTCACCTCCTGTGCGGCTCGCCGCAGCACCTCGATGTCAAGTGGCATGTCCTTGACGTCAAAGTCGCGACCAAGAACCTTCATATCGAAGAAGCGGGGATCTTCCTCGTAGACCCCCCACAAGAAGCCTCCCTGACAGTGCCGAATGTAGACTGCCGCATCCATTATTCGCACCATCGGCAGATCCGCTCTGGCGCCCTCCAAAGCTTCGGTCACGATCAGCTGTTGACGAGTGGGCACCAGTGGGATGCGGATATCGCTTGCCTCAGCCACCTGTCGCGTCCAAGCACCAGCGGCATCAACAACGACGGAACTTGAAGCGGACCCCTCGTGGTTTGGACACCGGTAACCTTTCCTCCGAGCAGCCGGTGCCGTGACAGGGTAGTACATCCTTTGTCCTACCTTGTCGCACGGGGTTGCGACATTGTTGTCGCCATTAATGAACCTTCACTTAATCATCACTTCTCCCCTCATTCCCCCTTCACAAAAAGGATGACGGAGTTGAAACTCGGCAATGATCCCGTGGGGGTTGCGAGTTCTCATCAGTTCGATATCCACCCCGATGAGACGAGGAGTGGCAACAATCCATTTCAACCCGTCGGACCACGCCAACAGGCCGCAGAACAAATTAGATCTGTAACGATCGTCCAGAGGGGCCGGCAGATTAGCTCGGGCTCAAGCGAGCGCACCCGTCGTGCCCGGGTTGCGAGGCGATCGGCCGTCGAGCCACACAAGGGCGACATGATGCGTTCTCAGCGAGCAGTGGCAGCGGCATGCAAGTGGCACCATGACGTGGTCGAGCAGTAGCTCCGAGGTGATGTTCGCTCGAGGCGAGCTTGCGGTCGCCGATCTCTCGCTCAACAGCGCAGCAGCGATCCGGTTGACGTTGTCGCTGGTCGATCCTGACGGGCACGGGGGGTGCCAAAACTTTCCCCCCGAAGGGCCGGGACCGGCAGCTCAGGGAAGCATTTTTTGCCGCGATATTTTCCAGAACTTTATTTTTTGAATTTCGCTTCCTTAGCCAACTAATCGGGGCGGGGGGTGGTCGCATCTCTGCGGAAAAGAGACCGGCCCCACATTCACTCAGGGATTTTTTCTTGCTCGCTAGTATTTGACATGTGCCAGCCAAATCGTGCCGTGACCCGTAAGTCGGAACCGAGAAAAAAACTTCGCGTTATCGAATACTTACGGAGTTACGAAAAGCGATGGGTCGGCAGATACGTCGGCTATCGCAAGCAAACTGGGGTATTTTATTTTTCCTGCACGTTGAAGTCCGCCGACGCGCTATGCGCTGAAGAAACGTCGCGAAATTCGGTAGGGGTGGGGACGGCGCATGCCGTCTTTCTCAAAAAACCGTTCCGTGCTCATGTTGGCTTCACGGGCCGGCCTGAGCTGTCCGGCTTGCCCGACCGCAAGCTACTTTGGAGCTAGATGCATGAAACTATCCGGAAAGGTCGCCGTGATCACCGGTGCGGCGCGCGGTATCGGCAGAGCCTGCGCTGAACAATTCCTCAAGGAGGGCGCAAAGGTTGTTGTTTCGGACATCGATGCCGATGGCCTAGCCAGGACGGCATCCGAATTGGTCCGGCCCAATGATGTACGCGTGGTTTCGGCCGATGTGGCAAAATGCGCCGATGTCGATCGTCTCGTAGCGACCGCGGCAAAGGAGTTCGGTCGGATCGACATCATGGTCAACAATGCCGGCGTCGCGCGTAATCAGGATCTGCTCGAGATTTCCGAGAAGGATTTTGACGACGTCATTGCCATCAACCTGAAGGGCGCCTTCTTCGGTGTGCAGGCCGCAGCGAAACAAATGATCGCGCAAGGCGGCGGCGGGGTGATTATCAATATGTCTTCGGTAAATGCGTT
Organism: uncultured Alphaproteobacteria bacterium; assembly: GCA_963769365.1. GTDB lineage: Bacteria > Pseudomonadota > Alphaproteobacteria > Rhizobiales > Xanthobacteraceae > Bradyrhizobium. The sequence continues at coordinate 153,045 of CAVYLU010000009.1, forward strand.
GCTCGCCATTCCCTCGCTTGCGACCTATGCCATTTCCAAGGGCGGCATGAAGCAGCTCACTTCTGTAGCGGCCGTGGCGCTCGCCCCGCACAAAATCCGCGTGGTGGCGGTAGGGCCGGGGACGATTTTGACGGATATGGTAGCATCAGCGATCTTCTCATCCGAAGATGCGCGGCGCAGCGTACTATCGCGAACGCCGATCGGGCGCGGTGGCGAACCAAGTGAAGTCGCCTCCGTCGTGGCGTTCCTCGCGAGCGACGATGCGTCTTACATCACCGGCCAAACCATCTATCCCGACGGCGGCCGCCTGATTCTTAACTACACGGTGCCAGTCGAGGAGCCGGGTTCATGAAATAGGCCCAAAACTAATAGCTGGCGCACCGCAACTGACGCTACCGGGGGCGGTCGAATCTCTGGGTGCCTTTCCCTGCTGACCGGTGGTCCTGGTTCGCACGCACAACGCTAGAATTAAATACAAAAAGCCACCCCGACCCATCCGTGTCCATTGACGGGACCCCGCGAAGATGAGCACCGATTAAACTGCAAATTTGCAGTTTGATCCTAATCGGCAAATTTGCCGGTTTTCGCATCTCCAGCTCCTCTGTCGGCGTGGCGAAATGACCTTCCCTCAATTGAAGGAAGGTTGCGCGCCGCGTCGGCGGTTCGAGGCCGGATTGCCCTAGGACGGAGGGTGGGGGTTGTCAAATCTCTAAGGCTGATCTGCGGACGTCCTCCTTCGTACCCAAAATTCCAGTCTTTTTATAACAGGTCGAACGCTAAAGGCCAACCTATGGGCGCAAGGCCACATAACGCGGCCTCGACGTGCGTTCTTGAGGGAGAGTAGAAAATGCTTGCCTTGAGCTTCGCAACTTTTGACCCCAAGAAGACATTGGAGCGGACGGAGAAATCTAGTCCGTCGCATGAACGAAAGAAGTGACCGCTGGTGATCTCACTGACGACACGCAACAGGATCGAACTTCTCGTGGCTCACTGCCGCCGTGCACTTTTCGGCCGAGTTCCGAGGCGCTGTTGCCATAAGCGGCCCGATAGGCACAGAGCGCTAATGCATTCCACGCTGAACCCGAAACAAACCGATCCGCGCGATGTCTTTGCGGACGTGAATGAAGAGATCGCGCGCGTTTATGAACAGATCGCGCTCGCGGATAAACAGATTTCCAACCAAGCGCACGATGCCGCGGGCCATCCCTCGGATCATCCGCGGACCCGCATGAACACGGTTCGCCCTGCTGTACACGGCAACCGGCCGTCACCTGGCGGACGGGCGATACGCGGCTTCATTGGCTTACTGTTGGCAGCGTCCATCGGTGTCGCTGCCATCGTTTGGCAGTCATCCTACGGCGATGCGGCCGGGCAGATTATCGCAGGCTGGCCGCCGCAGCTTGTCCCAACTTCATCGCAGCCGCTCGAAAACCCGGGGCTCTCCGCGCAGCCGAGCGCACCTACCGCTCGGGTGGTCGCGGCGCAGACAGCATCTCCACAAGCAGCACCTGTGGCTAGGACCGCATCCCAAGACGTCGCGCCGACAGCCGCCCCGGTGTCTCCCGAACCGGCGCAGTTGCTCCAGACGATGGCGCGCGATCTCGCAAACGTGCAGGAACAGCTCGAGCAGCTCAAAGCGAGCCAGGAACAAATGGCCAGCGACAATGCAAAAACCGTTGAGCAGCTCAAGGCGAGCCAGGAACAAATGACGCGCCTTGTCGCCAAGGCTTCGGAGCAGAACCTGCGGCCCAAGATGTCAGCGCCTCCGCCACGGCCGATTGCCACCGCGACGCGTAAGCCCGTGCCGACGCTTCCGTCCCAGCAAACCAGAGAGCGGGCGCAGGCCCCGATACAGTTGCAGCCCGACGACCAATAGTTGTCATCAGCGCGCCGCGCGGCCGCCGATGCGCGTGCACAGGCGCGAGGCAAAAACGGCCGGATCTGCCTCAGACCAACTGCTAAAGAATTGTTCCAATAGAGGACAATTCTCCCGCAGCAAGCTTGATGTGTTCGATACCGACCGCAAAATGTTTTCGCTACAGGCGGGGCGTCAGGAGTGCCATCGCTAAGGGCACGGGGTGGTCAAACTCAACCGGTAGTGGGGCGGGAACCGGCGGTCCTGGTTCATACGCAAAAACTTGGAGTTAAATTCAAAAAGCCTACCTTCGTTTTGGACAATAGCGAGCCGATCTCCGCCAGGCCTGTTTTTCAGGACAGACGAGACCGTGGATAGTGCAGCTTGCGACTACCGAATTTGACCCTACGGACGTAGTTCTCTTCAGTGCGCTCGGCAGGCGTCACGTGACCGATGACTGACATTGTAGAGGCGCAGCCATCGGCGTGTAACGACAAAGGACCTTTCCCGCTGGGCGTCCGGCGGTATGTCCTAGAGCTTACTTAGGATGTCATCGGTTTTCTGGATCGGTTCGCCCGATTTCACCACCTGTTCGAGCTGATCAATAAGTTCGGGCGACAATTTCGCTGCGTGTTTTAGAAGAGCGCAGTAGAAACCGTGCAGATCCGGGTCGCCCAAAATCCACTCAACTTGATTGTTCGTCTGAGCGATGCGAACTATCGCTTCGATCTGGAGGGCGAGAAATCGGTGTGTTTAGCAAGTTTCGCGATCACAAAATGCGTAGTTGCAAAAGTGCGGCTTTCGCTTAGCTCGGCTATTTGAAGATCTCGCTCAATCTCACTCGCTATCTTGATGGTAGGAAAATTGGCCCTAAAGAAGTCAGATATGCGCGTATAAAAATAGATGCTCGCTTGCTTTCGGTCCTCCCACTCAAAAGCTAGATACTCGTTCATTTCTGGTGGTGATAGCTGAGAGCGATAGTCTTTATCTTAGGATACTAAGTGAACTGACGTTTTGTTTTCGATCTTCGAAAGCAGACATTCCCAGTTAACTGCATCGCCCAGTGAACCTTCTTTGCCCGGCGGGTTACCAAGTCGTGCCCTCTTGAGAGCTTCGAGATAAATTTCGTCGCTAACCTCGATGACTGTAGCTTTACCGAACAGCTCGTTGACCAACGCATCAGCCTTCAATTTCGCGCTCGTTGCATCTCCGGTGATCTTTTCGAGAAGTTGTGCACACTTTTTGCTGGCATTATCGACCAAAGTTCTCAATTCCGTGTATTCGGGATAGTCCTTCGCGAACGCAGGAAATGAGACTTTAAACGGCGGCTCCTGCAATCGTTTCATCGCGTCCGCAATTTTGCAGCTCGATTGCGCAGGAACTCGCTCCTCACTTGATCCGTAAATATGAGATTGATCTGCTTGTTATCGATCAGAGTCACCAGCTTGCGGAGCTCTTCCAGATCTTCGCTGGTAAGATGGTAAAACGAAAGAAGGATGTTTGTATCAACAAAGAGCGTGCTCATAGGCGAGCGCTGGTCCCCATTAGCCCATTTCTACCTCATGTTGTTTGCGTGCGGGAAGAATAATCAGTGGCGGTGGGCCGATTGCTTTGCAATGAACGGGGTGGAGACAAAAAGTAGAGCCCGGGATGCCGCGAGCGCGCCGACGCTCTAATGTTAGCAGCCGCAGATTGGTAGAAAGTTTTTCGCGAACCACGTCCGCTTTGCTTCCGTGAACGGAGCACCGTAGCGAAACCGCTGGTATCGGGCGGCCGAATAGAGATCCTGAAGGCACTCGTCCGCTATCATCTCGAGGTCCTCGAGGACCCCTCAAAACACGCTTTTGCACTAGACGTCGGCGCCTTTCGGACCGGTGAACTTGCGGCCCGGAAGCGGGATGAGCATGGCCGCGCGTTGGCGGTAGCGGCGATACTGGTCACCGAACTGCTGGACCAGATCGCGCTCTTCCAACTGGATGCCGATCAGAATGTAGCCGGTGATCACCACCGAGAACAGCAGATGACCCGCGGTCATCGTTGGCGTGGCCCAGACGGCGAGCAAGACGCCGAGATAGATCGGGTGACGGACATGCCGGTAGAGCAGCGGCGTGCGGAATTTTGCGTCCGATAGCTGTTTGCCGAACAAGCGCGAGAACACCTGGCTGAGTCCGAACAGCTCGAAATGACTGAGTAGAAAGGTACTGACCACTAGCACTACCCAGCCCAGCCAGAAGATTCCGTCGAGCACCTCCCCCGCGGTCGGGTTGTGCACGGTCCAGACAAGCGCGGGGATAGGCTTCCACTGCCAGTACAGCATGAGCAGCGCGAAACTGGCGAACAGCACATAGGTGCTGCGCTCGACCGAAGGCGGCACGATCCGCGTCCACCAGCGCTTGAAGCCCTGGCGCGCCATCACACTGTGCTGAATTGCAAACAGTCCGATCAGCATCGTATTGACGATCAGGCTCTGGAGAAGCGGTCCAGCCGTCCCTAAATCGATCGACTTCGGAACGACGAGATTGCCGACGAAGCCGATGAGATAGAGGAGTGCAACGAGGGTGAATCCGTAAGCGACGACGCCGTATATGACCGCAACAAGACCTGCCATGGACCTTTTCTCCTGGTTATTTCACAATCTAAATTTGCCGCATGAAGCGGGCGTGCCCGCCTTCGGGATCGGCGTGGAAGCGGGGAATTGGATCGCGCTCTCGATTAAGGGATACCAAGCGAATTCGAGAGGCGGCTATTGGCGTGGGTCACGTCACTTTCCGGGCGCGAGCGATAACCTGGGATTTTGCGCGGTCACCATCCAGGAACTCGAATTCATCATTACGCCTTCGGGGTGGACGAATTTTCTTAACTCATCCCTCAGAGCCACCACCAAATTGTCATGTAGGCGCTCTGCCTCCTTGCCAGCCTCACGATAGACCTCACCTGCGGGTCCGATCGCGAGCTGGAACGCGACCGCCTCGTCGAGGTCTCGACCGACCAGAACGTTGGCATCGATTCGCTCGAACCGGGCGTCGGAGTAGCCGGCGATCCGCAACTGCTCGGTCACAGCCTCGGGATCGGTCATGGAGAAAGGCCCGGGTCCGCAAGTCGCAGCGTCCTCTTTCACCTGAGGCAGGTAACGCAGCAGAATCTCCTTCGACAATGTGAGCCACGGATTGTCTGCCCGCGAGCGCCACACGATCATCGTCATCAATCCGCCCGGTCTGAGCGCCAACCGCATGTTGCGCAAACCGGCCACCGGATTTTCGAAGAATTGCGTTCCGAATCGGGAAAAGCAGAAATCATGCACCGGCTTGAACGGATATGCTTGAACATCCGCTTCGAGGAAGGTCAGATTGGTCAATCCCGCGGCCCTCGCATCCGCGCGGCCTACGTCGAGGAAGGCGCCACAGCAGTCAAGACCAACGACCGAACCGGCCGGCCCGACGCGCCGCGCAAGTTCAATCGCGGTATCGCCCCAACCGCATCCAACATCCACTACGCTGTCGCCGCTATGGAGTGGCAGCGCAGGAAACATTTTTGCGCTATGCAGCAGGAGACCTCCGGCGAGGATGTGCCGCCACGCGTTGAATTTTGGAACGAGTATAGCATTCCAGAAATCAATATACTGATTGTTGGTTTCGATCGCCTGCGCGGTACTCATTATCAAAATGCCTATCTTCTGAAGGCTATCTTCTTGAACGCCATCGCGGCGCCCAGCTGCTTGTCTGTCCGTCCCCCACCTGCGCGATTGTCCAGTGGGCAATTTTTGCCGCCGCTGAGGTCAATCGTTGAGGCATGAGACCACAACCGGCCAAGAGTCCGCCCAGGTATGGGTGACGAGAGGCAGCGGTGGTTGGCACTTCATCCGTGCGCCGTATATAGAGCGAACTGTGCTTGGGCGAATGATCGCTCGACCGGATCACTTGACTGTTCGTCCAAATCTGAGGGTGACCACAATGACTGATCCGCTTTCGGAAGTGCTTCGTTCGGTTCGCCTGACGGGAGGCATTTTCCTTGACGCACACTTCACGGCGCCGTGGTGCGTGCACACGAACATCGTCGCCGAGGACTGCGGGGCGTTCTTGGTCAAGCCGCCGCTTTTGATTGCTTACCACTTCGTCATCGCGGGAAAATTCCTGCTTAGTCTCGAAGGTGAACCCACCGTCGAGGTGCGAGCTGGGGAGATCGTGCTCTTGCCAAGGAATGACGTTCACACGCTGGCCAGCGCGTCCGGTATCGCGCCAACAAGCGCGCGTCATCTTATCCAGCCGTCAGCGGATGGCGGATTGGCGCAAATTTCGCATGGCGGTGGCGGCGAGACAGCGCATCTTGTGTGCGGTTTTCTCGGCAGTGAGGAATCTTACAATCCGCTGATCGCGACCTTGCCAAGAGTGCTGAAGCTTGACGTCCGTGAGGGTGTGTCGCGTGACTGGGTCGAGGCTTCCTTGCGATATGCCGCCAGCGAGCTGACGGCAGGCAGATTTGCCTCATCAAGCCTGATGTCACGGCTCTCCGAGCTGCTCTTCGTTGAGGCGATGCGCCAATATTCAGTGACGTTCACCGATCAGGATGCCGGATGGTTGAAGGGCGTCGCGGATCGGCAGATCGGCCGCGCCCTGGCCACCATTCATCACAACATCAGTTCACCCTGGTCTGCTGATTCTCTTGCAAGGGAGGTCTCAATGTCGCGCAGCGCATTCGTGGATCGCTTCACGTCGCTCATCGGCATGCCACCGATCCGGTATCTGACCATCTGGCGGCTTCAAACAGCCAAGCTGAGCCTGCGAGAAACCCGCAAGACGATTGCACAACTCGCCCAGGAGGTGGGTTACGGATCTGCAGAAGCATTCAGCCGGGCGTTCAAGCGGGAATTCGGGCTGTCACCCGCGCGGTGGCGAGACCGGCAGCCGGTGGATTGATGCCGCGTAATCTCATTTCCGTGTTGGGCACAAAGCGTCACTTCGTGCGGCGCAGCGATATGTCCGAAGTTGGGGGGTGGTCTCAACCGGTCGACGCAACACTTTATCTTGAAGGAGAGATGGAGTGTGGTTTGATGGCTCACAAATTTCATAGAGGGTTTACTGCGGCAGAGAAGACGGAGTTATGGGATCGCTGGAAGCGCGGGGAATCGCTGAAGGCGATCGGACGAGCTTTTGGTAAGCAGTCATCGTCGATCTATTTTTTTGGTGGCACCGCATGGTGGGATTCGTCCTGCCGAGCGGCGTCGCTCCAGGCTGGCATTGACGCTCGCGGAACGCGAGGTGATTTCCGGAGGCGTGACGGCACATCGATCGGCCCGATCGATCGCCAGGTTGCTTGGCCGCTCACCCTCGACGGTGAGCCGGGAAATGAGCCGCAATGGCGGCTGTGATCGCTACCGAGCGACGCTTGCGGACGAGAATGCCTGGGCGCGATCTCGTCGTCCAAAATGTTGTAAATTGGCGAACAGTCCGCGGCTACGGAGGGCTGTAGCGGGGAAGCTCAGATTGGATTGGTCGCCCGAGCAGATAGCCGGCTGGCTGAAGAGAACGCATCCTGAAGACGAGTGTAATCGGGTGTCACACGAGACGATCTACCGCAGCTTATTTGTACAAACACGTGGCGTGCTCAAGAAAGAGCTGCTTAGTCACCTTCGATCGAAGCGCTCGATGCGTCGCTCCAAGCCGGTTGATCCGAATGGCGATAGACGGGGGCATATCAAGGATATCGTCTCAATCCGTCAGCGACCGGCGGCGGTTGAAGATCGGGCGGTGCCTGGCCATTGGGAAGGCGATCTGTTGTCCGGGCCGAACAACAGCTACATCGCGACCCTGGTCGAGCGTCATACGCGTTATGTGATGTTGGCCAAGGTGGCCGGCAAGGACACCCAGACGGTAGTCTGCGCGCTCATCAAGCAGGCGAAGAAGCTACCGAAGGAGCTGTATAAGTCCCTGACCTGGGACCGGGGAAAGGAACTTACGGATCATCGTCGCTTTACGTTGGCGACCAAAATCGACGTCTATTTTTGCGATCCGCAAAGCCCATGGCAGCGCGGATCGAACGAGAACACCAATGGCCTGCTGAGACAGTACTTTCCAAAAGGCACCGACTTGTCGGTGCACTCGCAAGCCCATCTGAACAAAGTGGCTCGTCAGCTAAACGAACGACCACGTGAGACCTTGCAATTTGAAACTCCAGCAGAGAGATTTAACGCCTGTGTTGCGTCGACCGGTTGAGCCGGCAGGGGTAGACCGGACGTGACCGGCCGACGGTCAAAATGACGCGATTGAACCCGGAGCGGACTATCGAGGCTGACAAGCGCCATCGCGGCCGATAAGTTCTCTACGGGTATTGTGGCCGGCACATCGCCGAGAACGAATTGCCGGCACACCTCATTTGCAGCTAAGCGGATTGGGGTCATTAAGAAGAATTTGAGGGACGGTGACATGGATATCCGAGCTCCCGACCAGCTGACCTGATAGCCTTCGCGAACAGCTGACTGCCTCAGTCACACATGCTCAAGCCCAATCGGCGGTAATCGACCGTCGGCAAAAACCATCAGGAGGACCGATGAATACGCCTCTCCGCAGCGGAATTTTCCTCGCTCCGTTTCATGCCAAAGCCGACAATCCAACGCTGGCGATGGAGCGTGATTTCGAGCTGCTGCAGCACCTCGACCGGCTGAACTACAGCGAGGCGTGGATCGGCGAGCACCACTCCGGCGGTGTCGAGATCATCGCCGCGCCTGATATGTTCATTGCCGCGGCGGCCGAACGCACCAAGCACATTCGGCTAGGCACCGGCGTGACGTCGCTGCCGTATCATAACCCCTTCATGCTCGCGAGCCGCATCGTCCAGCTTGATCATATGACGCGTGGGCGCGCGATGTTCGGCGTCGGCCCCGGTGCGCTGGTGTACGACGCCCACCAGATTGGGATCGACGCTGGCGATCAGCGGCGCATGATGAATGAGGCGCTCGACGTCATCGTCGCGCTGTTCAAAGGCGAGACGGTCAACAAGGAGACCAACTGGTTCAAGCTTTGCAACGCCAACCTGCAGCTTGCGCCCTACACCAAGCCGATGATCGAGATGGCGGTCGCCAGCGCACGCTCGCCGGTTGGCGCGATGGCAGCGGCGCGCCACGGCATCGGCATGCTGGCAATCGGCGGCGCGACGCCGACTTCGATCGCCCATCACACCGCGAACTGGAATCTCTACGAGACCGAGGCGCGCAAAGCCGGCCACGTGCCCGATCGCGCCAAGTGGCGCGTCGTGACGTTGATGCATATCGCCGAGACCCGTGAGCAGGCGAAGAAGAACGTCAAGTTCGGACTCAAGGCGTTCGCCGACTACTTCCGCGAGATCGCGACCTTCCCGATCATCCCGCCTGATGTGCCCGACGACTGCGACTGGCTGATCGAGACCGGCACCGCTTGTATCGGCGCGCCCGATGACGCGATTGCCTACATCGACAAGCTGCTCAAAGGCTCGGGCGGCTTCGGCGTGATCATGGAGCTCGCCCATAACTGGGCCGATTGGGACGCCACCCGCCGCCACTACGAGCTGATGGCACGCTACGTTCACGCCCATTTCCAAAAGAGCTTTGCGCCGCGCATCGAAGCGTACGCCGCGGCCGCGACCCAGCAGAAGGAGTTCGCTGGCCAGGCGGCGCAGGCGGTGCAGTCCGAGATCGACAAGCTGGCGGCGCGGCAGGCGAAGACCGGGACCTGAAACCGAAGTCAGCTCAGGCCGGGCGGGCCGGGAGGCGCAGTTGACGCTGCGCTCGGCGGGCGTGATGCGGCCGCCGAACCCCAGCTATTGAGGGGAGAAAAACCACGAGCAAAGCATCGTCATGCAATGCACATGGGGACGGCGAATGCCGGCGCCCTGCTTTTCAAGGATGCTGTGCTTGGCTCGAGCTTGCTCAAATTGGCTCTTGATGGATTGGAGCGAGAGTTCAAGTTTTTCAACTGGTTAGAAGACCGCATGTGCAAGACGTGTGCACCGGGAGATCAAGAAAAATCTATCGAGGGCCAGTGCGGGAGCGGCGGACTCGCAGTAGCTTAGGAATGTCGCCATGGCTATTATTGTCACCCGCCACTCCAGAGCGAGATAACCGGAAAATGACCAAATCAGAACAAACAGCGGACTGCTAGAGGTGCGACAAGAAATGCGACGGTGGTGTGTCTGACCATTTGCATTAGTTGTTGAGTAACAGACGACGTAGCCGGGTCTAACGGATGGCGCGGGCAAGGTGTCAAAGGGGTGGGAGTGGCGGCGATGCGATAGCGCATTCGCATTAAAGGAGGGAAGCGATGGACCTGAAGGGCGTGGTTGCACTAGTGACGGGTGGCAATGGCGGGCTGGGGCAGCGCATCTGCCACGCGCTCGCGCAGGAGGGCGCACGTGTCGCTGTCATGTACGCTCGCAGCCGCGACCATGCGGAAAGCGTCGCTAGCGAACTAACGTCGCGTTATCAAATCAACGCTCAAGCTTTCGCCTGTGACATAACCGACGGCGCGGCTGTGGATCGGCTGGTCGGCGAGGTAACCCATGCCTTCGGCCGTCTTGATGTTCTGATCAATGACGCCGCTTACAACGTCTCGATCCCCTTCGGCGATCTCGACAATCTGACGCTGGACGTGTGGAACAGGATCATGGCCATCAACCTGACCGGGCCGATGCGCCTGACCAAGGCGGTAGCCCCTATCATGAAGGCCCAGGGGCGAGGCCGCATCATCAATATCGCTTCAGTGGCAGGGCTCAGCCCAACCGGCTCTTCTATCGCCTATGCCGTGTCGAAGGCGGGGCTCATTCATCTGACGCGTTGCATGGCGGTGGCGCTAGCGCCCGAGACGCTCGTCAACTGCGTGGCACCGGGTCTGCTGGACGGCACTCGCGCGACAGCCAATCTCCGGTCCGAGCAGATCGAGCGCTCCGCATCGGGCTCGCTCCTGAAGAGGCCAGCCGACAAGGACGACTGCGCTGACATGGTGGTCGCGATGTGCCGCACCGAGACCATGACCGGCCAGACCGTCGTCATCAACTCTGGACGCATCTTTCATTAAGACGGCGGCCTTACCAGACAGCTTCGAACGGCTCGTTTTATGGAGTGGGATAGAATCCCGGAAACGCCTGTGCTGCAATGGTTTCTGAGAAACTATGCGTTGCCGTGAGAAGCGCTGTTGGTGCCCTGGCCGGAATCGAACGGTTGCATTGAGCTATTGAAAATATTCCATGTCTGTTCGATAGAATTCGTGGGTACCCACGCACGTATCACATCGATTTCCGATCCCATATTGGCAACGGTGCGATTCCTGATCGGCACTTTGCAGCAACGAATATTGAACAACACCGCGGCTAATTCGCGCGCATAGTCCGCTTTAAGGCGGAGCCGACATAAGGCTTTTGCGTGAGATCGGACACCCAAAGCGGGCATCCACACACATGCCTTCCCGTGCGCTGGTTTAAACCGGTACAATCCCCGATACGTTGAACGGAGACCAGTTACATGAGCCTTGCCGATCCCAATAAAACGATCCTTACGGGCGAGAACCCGTTTATCCGCCTGAGCTTGAATGACGGTGATCCGAACTCAACAGATGCAAGCTATTGGCGGATTATCTTTTCGCCAGCTGGGCCCGGCCATGTCCTCTATCTGAGGAGCGAGCTGACAGAAGGGCGCTGGCGCATCTATTCCGACAACATCGCGATGGCGCGCTGGCTGCAGACGACTGTACAAGGCATGCTCAATGCCGAACTTTCCGACACAACGGTCCCCTGTGCGGAGGCGACGTTTTCCAAAGCTGGAGATCCCCGCTACTTCTGGACTGAGTACATCAAGTCGCACAGCGAAGACATCTCGCTCACTTGGTTCGATATCGGCGAACCGCTGCTCATCCACTCGCAGCCGAACCAGATCCCCAACCGGCGCTACGGCGTATGCACTGTATTGATACCAGCGCTCGGCACGCGCCTCGTCCGCAACGGCATTGAGGCCAAGGGGCAATCCTGGCCGCGCGAGCGCGAGGGGCGGCCCTTCTCGACATCGGCGTTGGCATTCTCGGAAAGCTGGACGGACGCGGTCTGAGGCGGAACGGCAAGGAATGGCAGACGTCTGCTATTGGGCACGAAACAGACATGTCGGGGTGACCTGACGAGGTCTGCTGTTGGGAGTAGAACGGAGATGCCGTTCAAGCAGGATGACTTCCGGTTTTGACCGTGCAGCGAAGCTAGCTGCCATTCCAGCGGGTGCAAGTCCCGCCAACAGAAGGAGATCCAGCTACTGTTGTAGTTATATCCAGCAACGGAGAGGGAGACTGATCCGTTGAAAGCCTGGAAGTAAAAGTCCCCGAAGGCTGGGCGATCCAGTCCGATCCGTACAGGGGGGCGAGCAACCTGGCAGGCCGTAGCGGAAGCGAACCAGTGAAGCCACGAAATCGGAAACCCGCGCGGAACGGATTGCGGGAGTGTCGGGAGTGCCGAGCCGGTGGTCAAACGGCGAAGGCCATGTCGGCATCGAAGTTCTGGAACATATCGATGTTGGACTCCCCGGGGTCGGAGAGGACGGCATGCCAGGAAGGAATGTGCAGTGAAAGTTCGGAACCACTCGCGGGTCGCCTAGGCGCTCCCGCACAGCGAAGGCATCGCGTATAAGTCGCTATGCGGTGAAATCGCGATGTGCCTGCGAGTGGGGCGGATGGGGCCGATTAAGTGATGACGGACCGGGACACTACAACCCGGACCCGAGCGAGGGCCCCTGGGGTAGGTGGAGTATTCCACCGCATGGCGGTGCATGATCGAGTCCTCAGGCCCGACTTAGAGCGGACCACCGTAGCGACCACGAAATGCACGAAGGGTGGATGCAAACTGGATGTCGGACGGCGCATGTCGGGAGCAGGCTTAAGCCGCTGATCATCCAGGAAGGCACTGCTTGGAAAGCCAGCCTTCCAGCCGTACTGGGGAAAACCCGCCGTACGGATGATAGGGGGGATCGAGGAAACGTCGGCATCATTCGAAGCCCGATCCGCGCCTCGATCCTACCCGACCTGGCTGCGTGAAAACGTGCGCGCACGAAAAGCGCGCAGAATTGTTTTCTCTATTGTCTTGTCTCGGCAACCGTCGCCAGCGCTTTTGTTTTTCAAATTGACTGAAGTCGAGACGAAATTTCCGTTCGCAAATTCAATTTCGGCGTTTTCACGCGGCCAAGACCCATGAGCGACTTTCGACGCCTGATTTAGGGGGGCAAGGACGAGGTTGATCTTTCGCAATGCCCTTTCGGCCGCTCTGGATTAATCTTTTGCCATAGGTGCTACATTGAGCACGAAAATAGATGCTTTTGGGGCGCTTTATGCGTCGAACCAAGGACGTATACGTGGCTTGTTGAGCCGAATGGTCGGGCCGCAGGACGCGGAGGATTTGACCCAAGTCACATTCGCGAAGGCCGCGCAGGCGTTGCCGACTTTTCGGGGCAAAGCCGAGGTTTCAACTTGGCTGTATCGCTTAGCCGTCAATGTCGCCCTCGATTGGCTACGAAGCCGACCGGCACGCGAGGCCAAGTTAACGGTTGCATTCCCCGAAACTTCGACTGAAGACAAGACTGGCGCACTGACGAAGGCAGCCGTCATCGACCCTCCGCTATCGCCCGAACAGGAACTCGCCCATAAAGACACGCATGAGTGCATCCGGGCCGAAATCGCCAAACTGCCTGGTCCCCATCGAGAAATTCTCATGCTCAGTTTTCTTGGCGAACTAAATGATGATGAAGTCGCCAATGCTCTCGGAATAACGGTGGGTAACGCGAAGGTACGGCTGCACCGTGCCAAGCAGGACTTCAAGAAGGTCATTGAAGCGCGTTGCGACTTCGATCGGAACGAACTTTCCTGCAAGCCTGCGTCCCCCGAGTGCTGTACTTCACCGGCTTCCGCGCGCTGACGGTCAGATCCCTCTGTAACTTTAGCCGACTTGTCTCGGTCTAATCTAATCGTGGCGAGCGATCGGTAGAACGCGTCGCCCCTTAAAGGCCGCAGACATGGAGACTGCAAATGTGGGGGAAACTCTCGATTTTTCCTATCCTGTTCGGTGACGCGATAAGCCTACCGGTGCGGGCGTTTGCTCAAACTCAGCAGCCGTCGGTGCCGCCCTGGGATTACTGGTTTGGCCCCGGGTTCATGTGGGGTGGGGGCTGGTCCTCCTTCTGGTGGATTTGCCCACTGATGATGGTGGTCATGATGTTGGCGATGATGTTCGCATGCCGGTTTATGTACTCTTGGCGCCGTGACCGAGAAAGGCGCGGCGGCTGAGCCAAAGCGCATTGGGAGTTGTTTGTGGATAAAAAATCAGCAGCTGCGACCGCCTATATCTGCCCGATGCATCCCGATGTTCGGCAAAGCGCATCCGGCAAATGCCCGCGCTGCGGTATGGCGCTGGTGCCGGAAAACACGCGCTTTGCCTTGCTGCGGCACATGTTCGGAAGCCCTTTGCACATCGTTATTATGGCTGCGGTGATGGTGGCAATCATGGGGGTAGTAATGATGATGCGCTGATCACACGCTTTGCCAAAAATAAAGCGGCAAGGATTACGGGAGCACGATCATGAAAAAAGTAATCAACACGCCATACCTCATGCTCGCGCTCGTTGGGATATGCGTCGCCTTCTATGATGCCTACCAGCTCTATAACGGCCAGGCGCTCTGGTGTCCGCCGCCCATCAATGGATGCAACGAGGTCGCGAACAGCCCGTATGCGCGCATTTTCAGCCTGCCGGTGGGGTATTACGGCGTCGTCTACTACTTGTATATGTTCGGCTTGGCGGCGCTGCTCGCGTTCGATCCGTTCTCGCACGAGCTGCGCTTCGCTGCGCTTGCCTATACTGCCTTGGGTGTGTGCTTCTCGATCTATTTCATGTATTTGCAGATCGCCTTCATCCACGCCTTCTGCATTTACTGTCTCGTCTCCGCGGTCACGACCCTTCTTCTGTTCATCGCGGCACTCTCCCATTTTAGAGCGACGAGCGCGCCGACGAGGTGATCGAGTAACTGGCCCATGTCTGGATCTGTGCAGGTTTTTGGACGCCGGCATGACGAACCCTTCCACGCGCTGTGGCGGCCGGCGTCCAAAAAGCGCCAAGGCACGAAGTCGCGGGAGGTTGGGCACCGGCGGGGCAGCGGGCGCTATGGGGATTTGATGGCGGCGCCGAGCTCGAGTGTGGATGTGACGCCGACGGGATGCGGCCGGCGGATCTGCACGCTGGCGAGATTGGAAGCGTGTAACGGGCATCTCGGCAAGCTCTCGGAACGGATCAACGAGCGCGCGGTGCGTCGAGCACAGTGACCGGGTCGAGAGGGATCGCTGTCGGCGTGAGGCCAGCGCATCGGCACGGGGAAGTTGCGACGCTCACGGGAGGTCTGGCTCATGATGTGTCGATCCTGCTCGGCATCGGGCGCCACCTCGGCTCGCAGCCGGGCGCGAAGGTCTCGATCACGATCATGCGGCCGCCACAGCGCGGGCAAGGGCAAGGCAACACACGTGGCGTGTCGGTGGCGATATTCGGCTGCTCTTGCGGGGCGGCGGCAGGCGGGACGACGTTGAGGAGTGCGCGGGCTGTCGCGATGTTCTCGGCGCGATTGGCGTTGGCAAAGAGCCCGTAGTGGCGGATGCGGTGGAAGCCCTTGGGCAGCACGTGGATCAGGAAACGCCTGATGAACTCGTGCGGGTGAAGCCGCATCGTCTTCCAACGGTCCGGGCCACTGACGCGATAGTCCTTCCAGCGGAACGCAATCGCACCGTCGTCGGCTGCAACGAGGCGGCGGTTCGAGATGGCGACGCGATGGGTGTAGCGGGAGAGATAGCGCAGCACCTGCTCGGGTCCGGCGAACGGCGCCTTGCAATAGACCACCCACTTGATGCGCCGCAGCGGGGCGATGAAACGCTTGAATGTTCTCTTGTCGGCAAGTCCGGCAAGGGTGTTGAAGAACGTCAGCTGGTTGGCGTCGTACGCCTCCATGAGCATCGCCAGCATCTTGCCGCAGAACAGGCGCGCCAGCAGGTTGACGTGGACGAGGAAATTGGAGCGCGAAGCGACCCATCGCGTGCCGTCGAACGAGAGCCCTCCACCCGGCACGATCATGTGCACGTGCGGATGATGGGTGAGCGCCGAGCCCCAGGTGTGCAGCACGGCCGTGATACCGATCCGTGCGCCGAGGCGCTTGGGATCGGCGGCGATGGCGAGCGTCGTCTCGGCCGCCGCCTTCATCAGCAGGTCGTAGATCACGCGCTTGTTCTGGTAGGCGATATCGCGCAACTCGCTTGGCAGCGTGTACACGACGTGAAAGTACGGCACCGGCAACAGCTCCGCTTCACGGTCGGCCAGCCATCGGCGTGACGCCGCACCCTGGCACTTCGGGCAATGCCGGTTGCGACAGGAATTGTAGGAGATCTCGGTATGGCCGCACGCCGCGTTCTCGCAGCGCGCGACATGCCCGCCGAGCGCCGCCGTGCGACAGCGCTCGATCGCACTCATCACCTTCAATTGCTCGAGGCTCACATGCCCGCGGTTGGCCTCGCGCCAGGCAGGACCGTGATCGCGGAGAATGTCCGCGACCTCCAGAGCTGGTCGAGCCATGGCCGGCGGCGCTACGGCGCCGGTGGCAGCGGCTCCTTACTATCCTGCCTCGTACGCCTGCGGCGCGGCGCGCTCAAGCCATCGAGTGGGCTCTCGATCTTGGCAATCATTCCGATCGCTACGCGACTGTAGCGGGCCGTCGTCTCGAGCTTCTCGTGTCCGAGCAACGCCTGAATGACGCGAATGTCCCTGCCGCGTTCGAGCAGATGGGTCGCGAAGCTGTGGCGAAGCGAATGCAAGGAGACTGTCTTGCGCAGCCCCGCGGCTCTCGCGGCCTCCTTGAACAGCCGGCTGAACTGACGCGTGGTCAGAGGGTGATGATTACTGCGACCTGGAAACAGCCAGCAGTGTTCTGGCGCGACGCCGCCGTCATCATACGCGGTCGGCCGCGCCTTCCACCATTGCCGCAACAGCTTGAGGACCTCCGCCGGCAGCATCACGTGCCGGTCCTTGCGGCCCTTTGACTGCACGATGCGGATGATCTTCTGCTCACTGTCGATGTCGCCCGCTCGCAGCCGCACCACCTCGCCAGCCCGCAGTCCGCAACCATAGGCCAGGCTTAGCATCGTTCGCGCCTTCAGGCTCGTCGCCATGGTCAGAACACGCTTGACCTCCTCCGGGCTCAGCACCGGCGGCAGCTTTTGCGGTTCCTTGAGGTGCCAAACCTCGGCTGCCAGATCGTGGCGACGTAGCGTGACGCGGAACAAGAACCGGACCCCGGTCATGATCCGATTGCGATTGCAGATGCTGGTACCGCTCTCGATGAGGTGCAGCTGAAATCGGCGTACCTCGTCGGGCGTTGCCGTATCCGGCGAGCGCTTGAGCCAGGCGGCGAACCGCTTGCAGCTTTGAATGTGGCTGCGCTGCGTGTGTGGGTTGAGCTTGCGCGCAACCATGTCTTCGATCATATGCTGACGCAGCGGACTGACAGTGTTAGTCTCGCTCATGGGGAGCTCCTTCCTGAGTGAGGTTGACGACACCTCGATTCTCAGGACGGGAGCTCTCCACTGCTATCACTATCCTCTCAGCTCCCTACCGGCCTCTCGGCTCTTGCTCCCGCGCAGCGGGCGGGAGCGCAGCGACTTTGTGCTTTGGCACGAAACCGACCTGACGCGATGTCTGCTATTTGGTCGCTATCGGGGGATAAGCGGAAGTAACATGGACATCGTCAAACTGTCGCGAATGCCCCATCTCGGACATCGACGTTTTAATCGCCAGGGGCCGCACAATTTAGACGTTGTCAACGTTGAGGTCCCATGAAGCGATGGGCATGCTCCGCACAGAGGAGGTGATGATGCAGGTTAGCTATCCATTGTCGGCCGGAAACCGTCATATTTAGATATTTGATACCGTCCTCGATGTGCGTTGAAACGCTGTTCCAGAAAAAGGTGGGGTACTTATCAATAACATCAGCCGGTGACGAATATCCGAGTTGTCTGTTCATTCCGATCTCTTCAAACTCGCTATAGAGCGCGTTTGCCTTTCGTGAGTACATTGGATCGCCTAGCTGTCCAATGAGATCGGCAGCTTGGACCAGTTTTGGCTCGATGCTGTCATGAGCACTGCGATCCAGTCGTGCCGGAAAGCGCGTCATCTCAATTGCGGCTGCGATACGAGACGCGTCGATAGTGGGTGAATTTCCGAGGCGCTCAAAGGCAAACAGCTTCGACCGGTCGACGTGATAAGGCAAGAGGGCTGCATCTGATGCGCCGCGGGGTAGCGTAATTTTCTTTCCGCTCCCGTCCACCACGAACTCAGTTTCGGTGTCGCCGCTCAGAACACCACGCATATAGCCGATATCGTGCAGTAGACAAGCGACGATCAGATGGCTGTAATCAGTAGGTTCTATCCGTTGTGAAAGTGTCATTCCCTGTAGAATGTCGCGTCCGACCATCGTGACTTGTAACGTGTGCTCGTAATTGTGGTAGAGAGCATCGCTTCTGGCCAGACATTCAATGGTACTGCGCGCCAAGGAGCCTAAACGCTCAGCCATATCGTCGTGTGCTGGACCAAAAACGCGACGAAAATCCTTGACGAGAAACTTGCCCAACTTGTTGGCCGCTATTGCAGTGATCGTCTTCACGGACCCTCTCCAAGACGGCGAGATGGTATCATTTTGCAAAGAAACTGGAAGGCGAAAGACGCCGGTCAGTACGCTCCCAACCGGAACGCAGCAGTGCACTCAGCCCGACTGTGCCGCCGACGCTGTTTGTCCGCGCCGATGAGGTGATCGAATAACGATGCTGTTTGCTGCGCTGCATGAGTCCGTTGTTGGCACGAAACGGACCGGTCGGGCCGGTCTTGCGATGTCCGTTGATTGGGGTAGACCGAAAGTAGCTGGCCGGGTGTCAAACCGACGCGATTGGTAGGTCGAGATGTGGCGCGGTGGCGTTAGGCAGAACATATCTGTTGCCGCCCCTTTCGTCTGGCGGTGCCTCAATGGTTCCACCATGGCTCCGTTTCCACATCCGGCTCAGCGAACCGGACAGGCAGATTTCCTGCATCCGGCTCTCGGACGAGACTTCACGCTTTCGCGTGCAACGCCATCTTCCGCTTCTGAACATTTATTGGAGTTGATAGGTTTCCCAATCTCCAGGTCCTTCACCACGTATTGCGTCTGTCTTGAACGGACACGCAATAACAGAGCGCGCCTGCCAAAAAAGCCGCCTCCGCCGCCCGCGTGACCGGCGTTGAATTATGCCCCCCTCAGGGACACTAAAATGCCCCCTATAAGCGCGGCCCCGGTCGCAATGACGACCTTTAGTCAACTAAATCTTCGCCAAGTCTAAAGTGGATTTTCGCCGCATCGAGCACGGTCCAGACCATTGTTTGAGTGAGGTTGTAGAATGGCGTTAGTCAAATCCGCTGCGATGGCGGTCGCTGTCATATTTGGTCTCACCTTGGCGGTTTTCTTTTGGTGGGAAGTAGCAGAACTGATCCGGCGGACTGGTTGGAGCGGCCTAGTTGAACAACGGTTGGCGCTCGCTTCGTTAGCTTTGGGCGAATGCGCAACATTTTTGGGCGGCGGCGCGCTCCTTGCTCTTTTGCTACACGGTATGGCGGGACGATCGAAGAAATCGCGTTTTGCCAACGGTTTCCTATCTAACGTCGTAGTTTTCTTGACCTCAACCCGCCGTCCCCAAACCATCAACACGGGCGATGCTGCTCCTCGGCTTCGCTATCATTAGCTTCATGGCCTATCGTCGGAAGTCGAAGCCAGCATTGATGGCCGGCTGATACAACTATCGTCAGTTTGAGCCTTCCTTAACGCTCTGGAGTAGTTGTCGCCGCGAGAGGAAAGTAGCCACGCCATTCAATTAGCGCGCGGGAGTTCCCCGTCTTGACCGCAAGCTCGGTCCGGTCGGCAAGAGCGGGTCGAATTTGATGCGATGCGTGAAGGCGCAGCCCAACCAAATGCGCAAGACTTTGCTGGTCGGTTGAAAACCGCAACCAAACTAATCTACTTGATCCTGATAGTAATTTTGTCTGAAACGAGCGGCGGGTTGAACGGATAATGCTTAGCATCGCCTAACACCAGTTGGAGAGTGTGTTTGCCGGGCGGCAGCTCGATACGCGTCTCCGTTTGACCCGCTCCGAAATGAAGATGGGTCTTGTCTTGTGGGATCGGTTCGTTGAGGTCGAGAGGCTCATTCACATCAACTAGCAAATGATGATGACCGCTGTTCTGAAAATCGTCGCCCGCATGAGTAACGCCCATGTTGCGCAGACCGAAACGACACCAAAATCCGCCCTTGATCGTCGCCCCGTCCTGCGGCCACACGAAATAGAGAAGGGCATCTTTTGGCGCGGGCTTTCCTTGAGCGTGGGCAGTGCACGACACAGACGCCAGTGCCGCCGATAGCACGATGAGCTGGGCGATTCTCATGAACATGCTCCTCTTAAATTCTTAAGGAGAAAGAGCTACCCGAAATCCGTGAGTTGGATATCGAACGTTCGTGTCGTAACTGTCGCGGTTCGATGGTCGGACATACCGCGCGTCATTTTTCCAGGAGCCAGACCTGATAACGTGTGAGGGGCATTCGCCCTCGAGCCACGGTGAAGCGTCCGCTGGAGCGCCCTGGTAATTTTTGTGCCAGCAGTCCTCAACCCACTGATCGACGCCGCCGCCCATCTCATACAACCCAAACGGATTTGGCTTAAAGCTCCCTACCTTGATCGGCTGCTCGGTGGCTGCGATGTCGGTGCAATTCTTGCAATTGGCAATGCCAGGTTCAAACTGGTCGCCCCACCAGTACTTTGTTTGCGTTCCTCCGCGCGCAGCATATTCCCATTCGGCTTCGCTCGGGAGTCGGTATGCCTTTCGCGTCGCGCCTGCGAGCCAAGCGACAAACTGTTTGGCATCGCTCCAGCTCACGTTCGTGACGGGCGCATCATCCTTGCCGGTAGCCACGAAACCACACGCCTTCGCAGCTACGCATTCGTTCCACTCGCGGATAGTCGTGGGGTACTTGCCGATCGCAAACGGCTTGATCGTGACCTGGTGAGTTGGCTTCTCTGTTACATCGTCGTTGCTCCCCATTATGAAACTACCGCCGCGAATTGGGGTCATCTCGGGCTCTCGGACCGCCGACACCGGCTGTGCGGTGGGCGTGGCCGAAGATGCGGATTGAGGTTGCGGCGTCGCTGGTTTGATAGCGGGAGCCCCTGAAGGGGCGGCTTGAGTTTGCGGCGCTGCTTGCAGGATGGGAGGCACTGGGGCAGACGAAGGTAGAGGTAGCGGCGCAGCTTGTTTCGCGGCAGGTGCCTGCGATGAGGGCACGTTTGGAATCTCCATCGGAGGCGAAACCGGGGCTGACGCCTGCTTCTCGAGTTTGCCATACGGTTGCAGGAGCACGTACCAGAGCGCTCCACTGGCGATAGCGAGCAAAGTGAGACTCAGCAAAAAAGTTAGAATATTCTCGCGTCGCCTGCGGTGCTCGAGAAACGCCGCAGGATCCGCAAACACTCGGTAAACTCTCACCGGTTCGGTGATGTTCTTAACCTTGCGATCTCCGAGCGCCTCGTACCCGCAAACCAGTTTGTGTTTTACCTGCTCATAAATGCCGCTTGAGATGTAAATTTGGCCTGGATCGGCAATACCCTCAAGACGCGAAGCAATATTGACACCATCACCGTAAACGTCGTCTGCTTCGATAATAATATCGCCGAGATTAACACCAATCCGAAATTCGATCCAATGATGCTTCGGCAGCGATGCGTTGCGCCCAACCATGTTTTGCTGAATGACAATTCCGACTCTTACGGCTTCAACAGGACTATCAAAGATAGCAATGAAGCCGTCGCCGGTGGTCTTGACGAGCCTTCCGTGGTGCTCCGCAATGCTGGGCTCAATGAGGTCTCGCTCGATCCGCTTGACGCGAGCGTGCGTCCCTTCTTCGTCGAGTTGCATTAAGCGGCTGTAGCCCGAGATATCGCCAGCGACAATCGCAGCAAGACGACGAGGTGTCGCCTCGCGTGGTCGCTCATTGCTCCGGCCGGACTTGATGTCACGAATTTCGGCCATGGCTCAGATTGCTTTTGCTAACTGCTAACTGCAGCCTTCGGCACACAACTATCCTGGAACGAAAACTTCAACGTTCGGAGGGTATCATATTGCCGGATTGCGACAAGGCAATTGAGGTCATCAAACGGGTCTACATCTGATAACTCAAACCGCGATATTCGAATGTGAACCGCTTAACATCTCCGAATTCAGCGCGCCTGTAGCATAGCACCCCTGACGCCCGTTCTGGGTTAGCAGACGTTCGCTTCCGCAGCACGTCGGTTTGCACAATAGCGGACATCGACTAAACATCTCGACGACCGTGCCCGCCAAGAAAGATAGCGGTAACCACGCGGGAAACAATGGATGCTGCGTTCTCGGAAATCGCTCGTGACGGTTTCGAGGGCGTGCTGGTGACTGGGTCAACGATGTTCAATGAACGAAAAAGGATCGCTTCGTTGGCGCTGGCGCACAGGATGCCGGCCCAGGCAATCATTGGCGAAATGGCCAGGGAAAGTGGCATCCTTTTTTCATATGGGCAGGACTTTCCTGAATTCTTTCGCAAGGCCGCAGTTTATGTTGACAAGATACTCAAAGGCGCGTCGCCGGCCGATCTGCCTGTCGAGCAGCCCACACGTTTCAAGCTGGTCGTCAACCTCGAGACGGCGAAGGCTCTCAGCCTTACCGTTCCCACCTCGATGTTGCTCTCTGCCGATGAGGTGATCGAATGAGACAACGTGTCTGTTCGTGGGTAGTCTCATGATGTCTGCACTTGAGGGTAGAACGGACATGAGGCTCATACCGGGCAACTTCCGGTTTTGACCGTGCAGCGAAGCTAGCTGCCATTCCAGCGGGTGCAAGTCCCGCCAACAGAAGGAGATCCAGCTACTGTTGTAGTTATATCCAGCAACGGAGAGGGAGACTGATCCGTTGAAAGCCTGGAAGTAAAAGTCCCCGAAGGCTGGGCGATCCAGTCCGATCCGTACAGGGGGGCGAGCAACCTGGCAGGCCGTAGCGGAAGCGAACCAGTGAAGCCACGAAATCGGAAACCCGCGCGGAACGGATTGCGGGAGTGTCGGGAGTGCCGAGCCGGTGGTCAAACGGCGAAGGCCATGTCGGCATCGAAGTTCTGGAACATATCGATGTTGGACTCCCCGGGGTCGGAGAGGACGGCATGCCAGGAAGGAATGTGCAGTGAAAGTTCGGAACCACTCGCGGGTCGCCTAGGCGCTCCCGCACAGCGAAGGCATCGCGTATAAGTCGCTATGCGGTGAAATCGCGATGTGCCTGCGAGTGGGGCGGATGGGGCCGATTAAGTGATGACGGACCGGGACACTACAACCCGGACCCGAGCGAGGGCCCCTGGGGTAGGTGGAGTATTCCACCGCATGGCGGTGCATGATCGAGTTCCTCAGGCCCGACTCAGAGCGGACCACCGTAGCGACCACGAAATGCACGAAGGGTGGATGCAAACTGGATGTCGGACGGCGCATGTCGGGAGCAGGCTTAAGCCGCTGATCATCCAGGAAGGCACTGCTTGGAAAGCCAGCCTTCCAGCCGTACTGGGGAAAACCCGCCGTACGGATGATAGGGGGGATCGAGGAAACGTCGGCATCATTCGAAGCCCGATCCGCGCCTCGATCCTACCCGACCTGGCTGTGTGAAAACGCGAGAGATCGAAACGCGGCGAGAATTACATCCTTCAGTTCGCTCTTTATGTTGAGTGCGCTTGCGAGTTCGAGGGTTAAGACAGTCTTGGACGAATAACTTCTTCTATCGCCATCAAGCGTCTTGGCGTTTTCACACAGCCAAGACCCAACTGCGACATAGGCCGGATTGAATCCTGCAGCGCAGCAGCCCTCCTGGTGCCACGCGTGGGCCGACTTCTACAAGGCCGTTCACGCTGGCAGCGACTGCGCCAGCATCAGCCTAAGGGGAGAGGCCGGTGATCGGTCCACCGATCCAGGGGATCGCCTTGGATGTGGACCTTGGCCTTGGCCACCAGCGCCTGATGTATGGGCAGTCAACAAAAGAATTCCGCACTGTGACGTAGATCATAATCACAGAGATCGCTTCTCGAGTACGGTCTTCCTCGATGACAAACTTGTGGAGGTCCCGATGTCAACGAGCGTAAACGTGAATGAACCGCTGAGCCCACAAGATCGGACTAGAGGTCTCGCCGAGGGCGGGACTATACCAGCGGCAACCGCTCGCCATAGCGTCCTCATCGGACCGGGTGGCACGATACCACTTATCCAACCCCCTCACTACGTTTACACGTTTGCCGGTAGCACTGCGGATTTCGATGTTGCCTACGACAACACCCTGAAGTCGGTGGGACAGGCGCTCGCGGACGCGATACTGGGGCGTTGCGAGCAGGATCTAAGTCAGCTTCGCAGTATTTTCGGAGGCGTCAGCGTAGGCCGATTTAGCGTCTTCATCGACCCAGTACCCCCCGGCCCAGAAAAACCCTACGCATACCACTTCGGTTGCGCGGGCACAGAGATCCACTGCGTTGTTGACTACGCAACGGATGGTGACCTGGCGAATTTCCTCAACTGCGCTGAGGTCGCCGAGGTGTTGATGGCCGCTCAAGCGAAGGGCTGGAATTGCGGAGCGAGCGCTGGCGAGGGCCTTTCTCGGGTGCTGGCGACTGAGTTACATCCAGCAAGCCTTGGCCGTTTTGCTTCAGCCTCTCACTGGCTAAACAGCGCACGGCCGGACTGGGTAACTCAGACGGAAGGATCTGACGGGCACTACGTCTCGATAGGCTGCGCGACCCTGTTCATCAACTATCTGCGACACCAGCTTCGTTTCAGTCTGGCTCAGATCGTCCAGGCAGCCGGGACCACACTTCAGCAAACCTATGAGCGACTGACTGGCTCTACGGACGCCTTTGGGCCGTTCGCAAGTCTTCTGGAAGCTCGCTTTCCCCCTGGCGTTACCGTCAATCTCCCTAACGATAATCCATTTCCATTGTCCGAAGTTCCCGATGTCATGTTTGAGCCCGCCAAGCTCGCAGGCAAAGACGTCCTCTTGACCGGACTGGTACCGAAGTTCACGGGCGCGGGCCAACAGAATTCGTTCGTAAACAGTCAATCTCCAATTGCTGGCAAGGTAGTGCCCGGTGGCAGCATCGTGAGCATGCACCTGGTACAGGGTGAGACGCCGTAGACGCTGGCATCTCCGGCTCCAAGGTCCTCAATCGGGGCTATTTGCAGCGCCGCGGCCGCGCTGAATGGTTGCTTGAGCGGACGGCCGCGCCGACGAGGCAATCGAGCAAATTGCCGCGATGCACGAGTCCGGAAGTGTGTAGGGTTTCGGATGCCGGCCAACGCCAGCGGCGCGACATACACCAGTGGCCGGCGTCCGAAAGCCGCCAAGGAAAGAACCCGCGGGGGAAGGGTCGCGGAGAATGCCGCGCGCTCCGCTATGGGGATTTGGCTGATGCGGAAGGTGTGAGCGCGGGAGCGCGGTATCCTTCGAGGCGGCCGGTTACGCAGCTGGTAGGCAGCCAGAGCTCGGATTGATGATTGAGACTGTTGTTGAGTGTGTCGGTTGCAGGGATGCTTAGCCGTCGGGACGGCGCATCTGCGCGAGCGTGGTCGGCGCCGGTCTGCAACCGACGTTGGGCAAGGTTGTTGGTGCGTCGTTGGAGCACGGCGATCGTGGTCATGATGTGTCGATCCTGACGGCGATGATTGGACCGGTCGGCCGATGCTGCGGTGTCGAGCCGCGCTTGAAAGTCTCGATAGTGATCATGCGGCCGCCGCAGCACGGACACGGGTTGGTCGAGTCGTCTGTCGCCGCGGCGTTATCGGGAGCCGGCTGCGTCGGCGCCGTTTGGGCAGGTGTGGCCGCAGCGATCAGCTGACGCGCCCGCTCGATGGTCTCGGTCTTGGTGGCGCTGGCTAGCAGACCGTAGTGCCTTATCCGGTGGAATCCGTTGGGCAGGACGTGCATCAGGAACCGCCTGATGAACTCGTCCGGCTTGAGCGTCATGGTCTTGTAGCGGCCGGGTCCCTCGATCCGGTAGTCCTTGTAGCTGAACGTTACGCCGGTGGCGTCGGCGGCGATGAGGCGGCTGTTGGAGATCGCGACCCGGTGGGTGTAGCGGGACAGATAGGCCAGCACCTGCTCGGGCCCGGCGAACGGCCTCTTGCTATAGACGAACCACTTGGTCAGGGCCGAGATAGGCCTTGAACGCGGCCTTGCCGGCGAGGTGGGCGTGGTCGCCGAAGAACTGCAGGCGGCCGGCGTCGTGTGCGGCGAGCAGCATCTCCAGCATCAGGCGCCGGAACAGCCGCGACAGCAACTTCACCGGCAAGAGATAGTTTGGACGGCAGCCGATCCAGCGCGTTCCGTCGAGCGATATCCCACCACCCGGCACGATCATGTGGACATGTGGATGATGGGTCATCGCGGAGCCCCAGGTGTGGAGCACCGAGGTGAAGCCGATCTTGACGCCCAGGCGCTTGGGATCGGCGGCAATCGTGCGCATTGTCTGCGAGGAAGCCTTGAACAAGAGATCGTAGACGACGGCCTTGTTCTGGTAGGCGATGGCGGCAATCCGCGCCGGCAGCGTGAATACGACGTGGAAGTAAGGGACGTCCAGCAGTTCTAAGTTGCGCTGCTTCATCCATGCCAGTGCCTGCGAGCCCTGGCACTTGGGGCAATGCCTATTACGGCAGCTGTTATAGGCGATCTGCGTGTGCGAGCAGTCCTCGCAGCGTATGACATGGCCGCCGAGAGCCAGCGTGCGGCAGCTCTCGATCGCCGACATTACCTTCAACTGGCCGAGACTGACGTGGCCAGCATTGGCTTGCCGCCAAGCCGGTCCATGGTCGCGGAAGATATCCGCGATCTCCAGGGCAGGACGAGCCATGAGCGCCGTGGCTTATGCCGGCGACTTCTTCTCCGATGTCAGCGGCGTGAGCCGATCCAGCGGGCTCATGACCGCGCGGATCACGCTGGTGGCTACCTGCGCGTAGAGCGCGGTGGTATCGAGCCTGGCATGTCCGAGCAAAACTTGGATCAAACGCACATCGGTTTTCTCTTCGAGCAGGTGGGTGGCAAAGCTGTGGCGCAATGTGTGAGGCGTCACTCGCTTCTTGATCGCCGCCCTATCGGCAGCGGCATGAACGGCGCGATTGAATTGCCGCGTCGTCAGCGGCAGCAGCCGATCACGGCCCGGGAACAGCCAGACCGCGGGCCGGGCGATGCGATACCAATCGCGCAGCAACTCCAATAGCCGCGGGGAAAGCATTGCAAAACGATCCTTGCGCCCCTTGCCCTGCTCGATGTGCAGCAGCATGCGCTCGGAATCGATGTCCGACACCTTCAGCGCCACGACTTCAGAGACCCGCAGTCCGGCGCCATAAGCGGCGCTCAGCGCGGCCTTGTACTTCGGCCCGGGAGCCGCCTCCAACAGCCGTGCGATCTCCTCCAGGCTCAAGATCACCGGGATCTTGCGTGGCTCCCGCACGAACGTGAGGGGCCGTGCCATCTCGGGGCGGTCGAGCGTCACGGTGAAGAAGAAACGTAACGCTGCAACCGAGCCATTGATGCTCGAGGCCCCCACGCCGGTCTGCGTCTGATGCAGCTGGAAAAGGCGAAGATCCTCAGGCGCGGCCGTATCCGGCGCGCGGCCGAGAAAGGCTGTGAACGTCCTGACGTGCCGGATATAATCGTTGCGCGTCTTCTCGACGAAGTTGCGCACCGTCATGTCTTCGATCATGCGTCGGCGCAGCGGGCTGATGGGCTTATCACTCATCGGGGTGCTCCTGTCTTGAGGTGAGGTTGGTTGACCCCTCGATTCTCAAGACAGGACGCCCGGCTTGTCACCGGACTCTCGCTTAACTCGTCACTCCATCGGCGCCACCGCCTCCGCGCGCAGCGCGCTCCTGCGAAGCGGGTTCGTTCTTTGGCACTTTTCGGACCTGAGCGATCAGGCCGACGATGTCCGTTCGCGGGGGTAGAGCAGGCCTCGCAACCGGATGGCCGACTTCCGAAAATGACCCAGACTGTGTGAAAAATCGCGCGAGCCAAGAGCGCGCAGAATTTTTTCTCAATAAGCGTCTTGCGACAGAAGTACCGATGCAATTCGTTTGCGCATCGAGGAAATTGAGACAGATATTCTACACGCAAATTGAACTACGGAATTTTCACACAGTCTGGACCCGATGCAGACATGAGGCTGAACTTTCTGGCACAAAGGAGCCTAGATGGCCCAGCGCCAAGGCCGTCGACGAGAACAGCGGTCGAAAGGCATCAGTGGGGCATCGTCGGCAGGGATGCCCGAATGCGCTCTGAGAAATCGGGCGCGCTGTCGGCCGCCTGCGCGGTCTCGTTAATCAGCGAGCGTCGCCGCAGTTCCTCAAACGGCAGCGTCGTGTCGATCCGGCCCGAATAATAGAGATAGCTGTCGACCAGACCATTGAGCAGATGGCGCACGTCGAGGCGGCCGACCCTGCCGGCGGCGTTCGCATAACGCACGATGTTGATGGTGCAGCTGTTGGTCAGCAGGTGATAGTAC
This sequence comes from uncultured Alphaproteobacteria bacterium, assembly GCA_963769365.1. Taxonomy (GTDB): domain Bacteria; phylum Pseudomonadota; class Alphaproteobacteria; order Rhizobiales; family Xanthobacteraceae; genus Bradyrhizobium. The sequence goes on from CAVYLU010000009.1 coordinate 181,534, forward strand.
TCCGGCCGATCGGCGAGTTCGTTGATCCGCTCCAGATAAATCAGGAGCAGCCGGCGCGCGTCATCGGGCGTGGTGTTGAGACGATAGAGGTACACGGCCTCCTGCCGCTGGTTGGTGCGCACGCCGACGAGGTCGCGCTCGTCACCCACCACGTAGATCAACTCGAATTGCTTGAAGAGCGAGGCGATGGGCGCGAAGCCCTCGCCGACCTCCGGTCGCGTCTCGATGGAGATACTTAGCGGGGGCGCGTTATCGAAGATGAAACTCAGGAACGTGTGCCCGACCGGACCAGCCATGAAATAGGACACGTAGAAATCGAGGGCTGTTAAATGCGACAGCAAGACCTCGCGCTCTTCATAGCGCACAGTGAAATCATCCCGTGTGCGGTAGTCGAAATTGCGGACGCCGGTGAGGCGCACACGGTCGCCATCGATGAATGCCCGCGGCATCACTGCGACTTCCGGCCGCCAGTGACGATCGTGCGAGGGACGGATGGTGAACCACCATGCGACCACGCCGAGAAACAGCACGATCGCGATCACGGACAGGCGCCGTTGACGCGAAAGCCAGAGCGCCCAGACCGCGAACGCCGCGAAAGCGACCGCCAGCCCCAGACGCAGCCCGGCCGACGACAGATCCGAATAATAGATGGCAAGGGTGGCCCATGCGACGAGCGCGGCCCGGCACAGAAACCAGATCACCGCCATCAGCCAGCCGAAAGACTTGGACAGGAACTTGCGAAGAGAATTCAACGGCTCCTCCCGCCCACCTCAACAGCTGACGCGTGTTGGCGTAGCAGCTCGCGAGAAGGACATCGCGTGCAGGTTTCCACGACCGGAACGGCCACGGAACGTACGCTTGTTGGACCTCACTTGCTCAGCGTGTTCTTGTAGATTTTGCCATCCTTCATGATGACCACGAAATTCTTGTCGGGATTTGCGACGAGGTTGATGTCCTCGAGCGGATTGCCATCGACGAGTAGCAGATCTGCAAGTGCCCCAACTTCCACGACACCGAGCTTGCCCGGATAGGGATTGATGAAGCCGGACAGGGCCATCAACTCGCCATTGTCGGCGGTCGCCATCTTGAGCGCTTCCGCTGGCGTATACCAGCGGACCATCATGGCGAGGTATTGCCCCTGCCGGCTGGCAGCCGCCGCATCGCCCAGAATATCGGCCCCCCAAGCCGTCTTGACCTTGTACTTCCTTGCGAGCTTGTAGGCGTTCTCGGTTCCCGCGAACACGACCAGCGCCTTCTTCTGCGACACCGGACTCATCCGCGCGAAGACATCGGCATCGTAGGTCAGCGGCTGCAAGCTCCACCAGATACCCTTGTCGGCCAGCAACTGGGCGGTGGGCTCGTCGATCAGTTGGCCGTGTTCAATGCACTTGACGCCGGCTGCGACCGCCTGGCGGATTGCGACCGGCGTATAGGCATGCACGGCGACGTAAGTGCCCCAATTTTCGGCCGCCTCGACCGCGGCATGAAGCTCCGGTTCGGTGAACTGGGTCGACTCGATCGGATTGTGGGGAGAACTGACGCCGCCGCCCCCCATCAGCTTGATCTGGCTGGCCCCCTGTCTCAGTTGCTCGCGCGCGCGCAGCCGCACCTCATCGGGGCTGTCGGCAATGGCTGAGGCGCCCATGAGCTCGGACTGGCTCAACGGCCCTCCGAGTGTCCGCGGAACCTCGTAGCGCGACCGAAAGTCTCCATGGCCCGAGGTTTGCGAGATCATCGCACCCGAAGGATAGATGCGCGGACCAATAGCGACGCCCTCGTCAATGGCGCGCTTCAATCCGAACACCGGACCACCCATGTCGCGTATCGTGGTAAAACCCCTCATCAGGGTGGCTTCGGCCTGGCGCGCAGCCAACAAATTGAGGTAGCCGGGGTCGGCGGTCAGGAGGATCGTGGGCGGCACGGCCGCCATGAACATATGCCAATGCGCGTCGATCAGGCCCGGCATCAGCACGCGCCGGTTGGCGTCGATCACGCGGACGTCGGTACTTGCCTCCGTGGTGGCCGGGTTGGCCGATATCCGCTCGATGATGTTGCCCCTGACGAGCACGCTGGAGGGCGCCGAGAGCACGGCGTTCTTGCCATCGAAGATGCGGACGTTCAGAAAAAGCGTGGCCCCACCGGCGGGCAAGGCGGGAGCGGCCTCCTCAGACCCCAGCTCCAGCGCTTCGTATTGCGCCAGGCCCGGTTGGCAAAGACCAACCAGAAACGCCGCCACCAGCAGCGACGGAAATAGCATGCGCTGCAAGTTCCGGACCATCGTCACGGCGAAAGAGGTACCCAGAAGGCTTCTTGAGTTCATCGCGCATGCTCCTCTTGGAAAGCACGAGACCCGTCACACCACCTGACTATCCGCAGCCATTCTCGAGCAGTGGATGCGGGTACTCGTTCGTTGCCTCACCCAGACTCCCAGGGCCGGAGACGGCCACATTCTTTCGCCGGCGAACCCGTCAAGAAAAGAACGGATGCGTTACGAAACACGACACCCGGTCCGGGTCGTTCACCAAAAATCATTAGCAAGTGCGAGTCCGTATCGAAAACGGAAAAAGTCGAAAATGACAGTAAATAGCGATTGTGGCGGGTACTACTTCTTCGATATGTTAGCCTGTCTCATCTACCGTCTCTTGAAGGCGAACGTCAGATAGGCTTTCGCATCGGAGGATCCCATGACGAATGCATCAGACAGCCTGAGAAATCCGCAAGCCGGTTCTGATATGGCGCCGCTACGCGCTAAGTCGGGCTGGATCGTCGCACTCGGCGTAGTCTATCTGCTCGCCGGCTTTATCGCGCTTGGCAGCGTTGTGATGGCCACCGTCGCGAGCGTCCTCGTCGTCGGCGTGATGATGATCATCGCCGGCGTCGCCGAAGTATTCAGCGCCTTCCAAGTCAAGAGCTGGGCCAAATTCCTGCTCTGGGTCCTGCTCGGTGTGCTCTACATCATCGCCGGCTTCGTCACGTTCGAGAATCCGCTGCTCGCAGCCGCACTGCTCACCCTCATCCTCGGCGCATCGCTGGTGGCCTCGGGCATCATGCGGATTATCCTGGCCTTCAGCATGAAACGGGAAACACCCTGGATATGGGTACTGCTGTCCGCTGTGATCACGCTGCTGCTCGGCCTGCTGATTTTGGCGCACTGGCCGGTCTCAAGCCTCTATATCCTCGGCGTGTTCCTTGGCATCGATCTCGTCATGGCCGGCGCTGCCTGGATCGGACTCGGCTTCGGCCTGCGCCGCGGTGGTTAAGGTGTAGTTGGCGGACTGCGCGCCGCGCGGTCTGTTATTCGACGATACGGACGCATCCATGCGCTGGATCTACCTCGTCGTCATCATCTTGTTCGCCGCCGCGACGATCATCTTCGCGCTGCAGAACTTCAAGATCGTCGCCATGTCATTTCTTGGCCGTGCCGCTCGCGCTGTTGGTCGCCATCGGCTACCTTCTCGGCCCGACGACAGGCGGCAGCCTGTTCGCGCTGCTGCGTCGATCGTACGAAGGGTCGAGACGAAACATGATGGGTCCGTCCTGAATAGGCATCGTTTCATCTCCGGCCGAAGAGGGTGATGATGGGCGGAACAGCGCGCAAGCCGGTTCTGGTAGACCTCGCTTTGCAGGGCGGCGGCTCCCACGGCGCGTTCACCTGGGGCGTGCTCGATCGGCTGATCGAGGAGCCGTGGCTGCGGATCGAGGCGATCTCCGGCACGTCGGCGGGGGCGATGAATGCAGCCTTGGTGGCAGACGGATGGACGCAGGGCGGAGCCGAAGGCGCGCGGGCGGCGCTCGACAACTATTGGCGACGCGTATCGCAGGCTGCGGCGTTCAGCCCGCTGCAGCGCTCGCCGCTCGACCGGCTGATGGGCCGCTGGACGCTCGACACGTCACCCGCCTATGTCGCCATCGACCTGATGGCCCGCGTGCTTTCGCCCTACGATCTCAATCCGCTAGGCCTCAACCCGCTGCGTACCATCCTCGCCGAAAGCATCGATTTCGGCCGTCTCGGCCGCGCACCGATCAGGCTGTTCATCACCGCGACCAATGTACGCACTGGCCGCGGCCGCATCTTCCGCAACGCCGAGATCACTGCTGACGTCCTGCTTGCATCGGCTTGTCTGCCGACCATGTTTCAGGCGATCGAGATCGACGGCGAGCCCTATTGGGATGGGGGCTATGCCGGCAATCCGACCCTTACGCCGCTGGTCCGCGAAAGCGACGCGCACGACACCATCCTGGTGCAGATCAATCCGCGCGAGCGGCCGGACCCGCCGCGCACGGCAAACGAGATTCTCAACCGGCTGAACGAGATTTCCTTCAACTCGCCGCTGATGAAGGAATTGCGCATGATGGCGCTGCTGCGCCAGGTGGCGGACCCCGGACACGGCGAAGGCGCGCGCTGGGCTGGAATGCGCACGCACCGGATCATGAGCGACACGCTCGCTGACTTCGGTGCGTCGTCGAAGCTCAACGCCGAGTGGGATTTCGTTTCGCTGCTGAAACAGGAGGGGCGCAACAGCGCTGAGGCATTTCTCACAGCCCACCGCGAGGATATCGGAAAGCACTCCACCACCGATCTCGATGTGCTGCTCATGGAATGCTGAAGTGATGACCTTGTTGGGGCTTCTCGGCATTTTGATTGGGCTTGGCCTGCTGATCTCGTTCGCCTTTCGGGGCTGGAGCGTGCTGTTGCTCGCGCCGCTCGCAGCTTTGATCGCGGCGCTATTCTCGCGCCAGCCGCTGCTCGCCCACTGGACCCAGACCTTCATGGTCAGCGCGGCAGGCTTTCTGACGCAGTTCTTTCCGCTGTTTTTGCTTGGTGCGCTGTTCGGCAAGCTGATGGAGGACAGCGGCTCAGTCGCCGCGATCGCGAGCTTTATGACACAACGGCTCGGCCCGCAGCGGGCCGTGCTGGCGGTGGTGCTCGCCGGCGCGCTCGTCACGTATGGCGGCGTCAGTTTGTTCGTCGCCTTCTTCGTACTGGCGCCGATGGCGCAGGAGCTGTTTCGTGCAGCCGGCATCCCGCGGCGTCTGATGCCAGCGGCAATCGTGCTCGGTACCTCGACCTTCACCATGTCGGCGCTGCCCGGCACCCCGTCGATCCAAAACGCGATCCCGATGCCGTTCTTCGGTACTACGCCCTTTGCGGCGCCCGGTCTCGGTATTCTGGCATCGCTGATCATGCTCGGCTTCGGCCTGTGGTGGCTCAATCGCCAAGAGGCGATCGCGAAGAAGAATGGCGAAAGTTTTGGCGACGGCGCGCCGATGCCGTCCGAGCGTCTCGCCACCGACGAAAAGTTGCGTGAACGCGCCACCAGCGCGCGCGAGTTCGATCCGGCGGAGATCGTGCACGGCGCGGTGACCGACGTGCCGCCTCCGGTCATGCTCGCCGCGCTGCCCCTCATCATGGTGATTATCGTCAATTTTGCGATGTCATTGTTTATCCTCCCGGCACTCGACACTCATTTTCTCGCCGAAGCCCGCTGGGGTAATACGTCGCTCGCAGCTGTCGGTGGCGTGTGGGCTGTGATCACGGCGCTTGCCTGCGCGATCGCGACCGTACTCGCGGTCAGCCACCGGCGACTGCCCGCCCTGCGCGCCACCATGGACGCCGGCGCCAATGCCGCAGTGCTGCCGGCGATGAGCGTGGCGAGCCTGGTCGGCTTCGGCGCCGTGGTGGCGGCGATGCCTGCTTTTGCCATTGTGCGCGACGCCGTGCTCAGCATTGGTGGCGGACCGCTGGTATCGCTGGCAGTCGCCACCAACGTGCTCGCGGCCCTCACCGGCTCGGCGTCGGGTGGGCTGACCATTGCGCTCGACGCGCTCGGGGCGACATATATGACGCGCGCAGCGGAGATAGGGCTCAATCCCGAGCTGCTGCATCGTGTAGCGGTGATCGGTTCGGGCACACTCGATAGCCTGCCGCACAATGGCGCGGTGGTCACTTTGCTTGCGGTCTGCGGATCGACGCACCGAGACAGCTATCGCGATATCGTGGTGGTCGGCATCATCGGCGCCCTTGTAGCGCTTGCCGCCGTCATCGCGCTCGGCTCCGTTGCAGGTTCGTTCTGAGCCCGTCGGCGGGGGTTAAGGGATGGGCCGCAGCCGCGCGCGCGGGCTACGAGGCGATCGTGATCGGGTTGGGGACCGCCAAGGTAGGTAAATTCAAGCAAGAGCGTCGACAGCTTTCCGACAGCGGCCTGACAACAAGACAAACGCTCCGATAACTCGAAATGCCCGTTGGCCCAGGACGCGAAAATGAAACACCTGCACTGTGAATGGCGAAGGTTGGTTGTCGCGGCTGTTTTGGCGATGGTTGGATCCTTGTTGGTAATCACAACCTCATCCGCTCAGTCATCGGAAGGTTGTCGTGCCTACGCTGAGGATTACTCTCATCGCTATTCGGCCGATAGCATATGGGCCGATGTTTTCCGCATCAGGGGGCGGCGCGCTACCGTTAACGCAGTAGCCGCCGACAGATCACGCCGCCTTAAAAGATCCACGCTCTTCGACAGCGCCTACGCGCGCTGCATGCGTAATCGATGGCCGTGAGACGAATGGCTGTTCCTAACCGAGCCGGGCTTCGAGCTAGTTGTTCATCTAGGGCCGCGAGGGCGGTCGGTCATGAAGTTCCGGCCCGTCCGGTACTGCGCGCCGACCGCGTAGTCGATTGAAGCGCTGACTTCCGCCTCTGACACGAAACGGACATGCTGCAGCGGTCGCTGCATGTCCGCTCCTGAGGGATGAACGGACCTAACTCAGACGCGGCCTGAGGTCCGAGTTTGTGACCCCAACCGGACATTCAGCCTCATCAAAATGTGGGGCCGGTTAGACACCGGCCGGTGCGCAGAGATGCACCCTTTCATTTACATTGCATAGCGCAAAATGGCAGCGAGCGATTTGCCACCCGGAATATCGGCCTTTCGCACGCCAAGGATCCGGCCGCCGGAGCGAATAACACGGCTCGCGATTTCGTCGACCACTCCGTAATCGCTGGCGTTCGCCGTTTTGGCGAAGGTCACGGCACCTTCCTTCTCATCGACCGTACCTGGAATTACCTCATCGATATCAACCAGCATCGTCTCTACCGCACCATAAGTCGCTGCTCGCGCGGCATGAGCGATGTCAGTCGTAGCTCGACCTTCGTTTTCACGCACCGCGAACACCTTCTTCCATTGGGCTATCTCGTCCCGATTTAGGCCGTCGAGTAAAGCGCGAGTCCGATCCGCGAGCTGGGTATCGGTCGAGTGCACCGGGCTGCCGTCAATCCCAACCGTGGCTAGATGGGTGTAGGTATTCACCGATCGATAGATGGAGGCTAGCGGCTCGCTCGCGGCTAGCACGAGCGGGATGTCGCTGCCGGTCAACAATCCGCGCAGCGCATGATCGATTTTGCGGGCGAATTGTCGCAACAAAACCTTCTGACCTTCCGACCCCTGAATACGGCCGCTCGGCGAGCGGTCATTGACGGTGGCGCGGCCGACTGCGCTGGCGGCATCCTTCGGCATACCATCGACCCTTACGACTGCAGGCGGCAAGTCGGCGGAGACCTGAATGACGCGGACTGCGTTTTCAGCCAGCGCCAGCACGAAGCAGGTATTGGGAAATGCGATGGCGCGTAACAGCGGCTTCAGATGAAATCGGTCTGATACTTCGACGATTGTTACAAGCGCGTTGGGTACGCGGAACGTCCGTGCGTTCTCGGGGGTCGCCAGCACCGCGAGACTGCGCGCCTGGAACCGCCAGAACTCGTCGTCATCCACCAGGTCATCGAGATGCTCCATTAGCGCGGCTACACGACGCTTGTCGGCGTTTGCTATCTGGAGCTGGCGCAAGGCCTCCTTCGCAAGATTCTTCAATTCGATCCGGTCACCCACCGCCTCCCGGCTGACCGGCGTGGTGGGTAGATAAATCGAGACACAGATATCGTCGCGGTGGGCCGCCAGTGACTTCAAATCGGCTAGGCTCGGGATGTCGACATAAAGCATGGTGATACTCCACTATGCGGTACATATGCTCGTGAACCGGAACCGTAATTCACTTGACCAGCAAATAGGCGGTGACAGAAATCAAGCAGATCGGAGTCCCGCCCTGCTTGACATCCAGTCTAAGCGGCCTTTGCGGCCTTTGCTGTCTTGACCGTGATCGTCTTAGCTGATTTCGGCGGGTTCTTTGCCTTCACAAGCGCGGCGTGATCGAGGATAGTCTGGTCGGCATAGGCCATCGCGAACGAAGCGATCGCGTCGTCGAGTACCTCGCTCTTGCCGGTGTAGCCAGCGATCGCGGACGGATCGCCGGAGCGCGCATGGGCACGCGCGAGGGTGCGACCGCATAGCTGGGCATAGTCGGAGAGTGCCTCGCCTTCGCTAATTTCGCTAACGGCACCAAGCCTGCGGTTTTTCAGCGTCCGAACATAGAATTGGCGGCCGGTCGCGTCGTCTTGCGTAGAACCGAGGAAGATGTCGCTGGCGGCCTGCATCAACTGCTGGCCCTGCATAACCCGGCTGCCCTGGTTTCCCTTGTAGGCAAGCTTGCCGTCTAGCCGTTCCAAAACCGAGCGCTGCGCTTGTTTGACCTGCAAGAATAACGGCTCGTTATCGTCGGTCATGAACAATGCCACGCAGCAGAATGTGCCGACGGATCCGACGCCCACCGCCTTGAAGGCGAGATCCTTCATGGTGAAACGGTCAAGCAACCGGCGTCGATCCGGATTGAGGCCTCCACGATAGGCAGCAAACACGCGCTCGACGCCAAGCCGGTGTCGCGCGTCGGCCTTGGGATCGAGGTGGAAAATGGTAGGGGGCTTATCGATGATCTTCGGGCTATCGCGGCTGACCAGATGCGGGAAATTATCGTCCTTCGACAGGCCCTCACCCCGCGCCTTAGCAATTACGACACCGAGCTTGCGCCGTAGGTCGCGGTTGCCGATTTGCTTGATCTCCTGTTCGAGGTCAATCCGGCTGTGCCAGATTTCCAGCGGCGATAACTTCGCGAGTGTGGAAATGTGCGTCCGATAGGCCTTGACGGTTGCACTCGCAACTGCGCGGGCCTGTTTCTTATTTGCGCCTGCGGCCAGTGCAGCTACCGCTACGCTCGCTGCGAGACGCTTCAGATCGACGGTGAAATCGACGCCAGGCAAGGTCTCATCAAAGTCGTTCACGTCGAACAGGATATTATCCTCGGGAGTAACGAAGGCGCCGAAGTTCATCAGGTGGCTGTCGCCACCTGCCTGCACCGGTATTCCGGCCATTGGCTGGGCAGCCAAGTCTGTCGCCATCACAGCCGCGGCGCCACGCAGGAAGGCGAACGGGTTGAGCGTCATGCGGGCATAGCGTTCCGGAACGAGTTCCGGGACCCGATCCCGGTCGCTCTCGGCGAGGAGTGCAACCGCATTGCGCGACAACGATCCCTTCAGGTCGGCGTGCGCTTCACGCGGCGTTTTGTGGCGGAGCGCCTTTCCCTGCTTGTACCGTTCGGTGCGCGAACTCGAGGCCAACGCCATTGGCAGGTCCTTTAGAGAAAGGCCCGCATTATATAATTTTGCTCGGTTGTGACAAGACAACAGACTTGGCGCAGCGTCGGATCAGGCCATGGCCAAGCCGCGGTCAGGGGAAGATCTGTCTTGACCAGTCCACTAATTTTTACCGACTAAAACTTGATCCGACGCTACTCGATCATCCCCCGTTTCCTATCCTTCGTCACCTCGGTCGCCATCTTGGGGTCGCGCATCCGTTTCTTCCCGTAGAAGTCTTGAGCGATCACCAGTCAGGCCGTTTTCCGGCCAGCAAAGTACCCGTACACAAAAAGAACGATGATCGCGCCGACCACCGCGCCGATCAGGCGATGCGGCAAAAGGCGATTTGCTTCGTGACGGGAGCCGGAAAAACGCTGGCAGGCCTCAATTTAGTGACGCTGCGAACCAAGGCTCACGAAGATGAGCATGCCGTATTCTTGTCCGGCAGCGGACCCCTAGTGGAGGTATTGCGCGAGGCGTTAGCGCGGGACGAGCATGCGCAATTAAAGGAGCGGGGCGAGAAGAGTAAGAAGTCCGATGCAGCTCAAAAGGTAAAGAGCTTTGTTCAAAACGTTATGCACTTTCGGGACAGTAATCTGATTACCTCTGAGCCGCCGATTGAGCGAGTGGCCGTTTTCGATGAGGCGCAGCGCGCTTGGAATGCCAAGCATCTGGCAAACTTCATGAGCCAGAAGAAGGGGTACGCAAATTTCCAGATGTCGGAGCCAGAGTTTCTCATTAGCGTCATGGATCGACATGAGGACTAGTGCACGATCATCTGTCTCATATGGGCAGGAAATCAACGCTGGCGAGGCATGCCTTATTGAATGGTTTTCAGCGCTCAAGAGCAGTTTTCGGAAATGGAAAGTCTACACGTCGGAACAACTTGCTCATCGCGACTATCATTGGGGCAGGACTTGCCAGCGTTGTTGGGGGGTCTCGACAGCCAATCTTTGCCGGCTCTGCATTTGGCAGTCTCTGTTCGATCGTTCCTTGCCGAGAAACTCTCGGAGTTTGTTGGCGCCCTGGTCGCAGGTGAGTCAAAGAGTCTAAGGAGCTATACCAAGCTATCAAGGCGTCCTATCCGATCGCCTTAACCCGAGATCTGGGCCAAGCGCGGCAGTGGCTTCGAGACCGTGCTAGAGGTTCAGAGCGTATGGGTCTGGTCGCCTCGTCAGGCGCATCGCGCTTGACGCCAGAAGGGATCAACGTTCACGAAAAGATCGAGGCGACGACCTGGTTCTTTAAATGCAAAGGACGACGTTCGTTCGTCCTATTATATGGAAGATCCCGCTACTGAGTTTGATATCCAAGGCCTTGAGCTTGATTGGGTGGGGGTCTGCTGGGATGCCGATTTTCGGCCTGTTGATGGTAGATGGCAATTCTATCGGTTCTCCGGCACTAGACGACCGATTCCATGAAACCGGCCTCGATGAGGCCAGCACGCATGGAACTAGAAGTATGTTGGTGGATTCCTCGTTTGAGAAGAGCTGAACGAGGAGCGACATCATGGGAACATGGCGGCAAGCGCTTGAGGTGGCCATGACAGATGAGGACGTTGCGCGTTTGATGGCCGTTTCGCGGTCTCGAGCCGAGCCGGCGAGCCGGGTGCAGCGAGCGCAGATGCTTCTGGCTTATCGCGGAAACCCATCTTTCTTTGCCGTGGGACAACGGGTTGGCGTGCATCATCAGACGGTCCAACGCTGCATCGAGCGGGCGCTGGCCTATGGGCCGTTGATGGCACTCGATGATCGACCCAGACCGGGCAAGGAGCCAACGATTACGCCGGAGGCCAAAGCCTGGCTGGTGTCGTTGGCGTGCGACAAGGCCAAGGATCACGGCTATCCGCACGAGTTGTGGACGACGCGTCTTCTGGCGCGCCATGCGCGCGAGCACGGGGCGGCGGCGGGACACGGATGTCTCGCCAATCTTGTCCAAGGCTCGGTGTGCAAGATTCTCGGTCAAGAGGAAGTCAAACCCCACAAGGTGCGTTACTATCTGGAACGCCGCGATGCCGAGTTCGAGCAGAAGATGGCGGAGGTTCTGTGCGTCTATCGCGAGGTCCAGGTCCTGAAAAAGGCAGCGGCCAAGAAGAAAACGTCGAACAAATCGCGCAAGCCGGTAGCGATTGTCTCCTACGACGAGAAGCCGGGAATCCAGGCGATCGCGACCACATCGCCGGATTTGCCGCCGGTACCTGGCACCTACGCGACATTCTCGCGCGATCATGAGTACAAGCGCCACGGCACGCTCAGCCTGTTGGCCGGAATCGATCTGCTCACCGGCAAGGTCCACGCCTTGGTCAAAGACCGCCACCGCAGCCGCGAGTTCATCGAATTCCTCAAGCTTCTCGATACCGCTTACCCAGCCGGCACGGCGATCAAGGTGATCCTGGACAACCACTCGGCGCATATCTCCAGAGAAACCCAAGCCTGGCTCGCTACTCAGCCGCCGGGCCGCTTCGCATTCACCTTCACGCCCAAACACGGCTCCTGGCTCAACCTCATCGAGGGCTTCTTCTCCAAGTTCGCCCGCTCGGTCCTGCGCCACATCCGCGTGGCATCAAAACAAGAACTAAAGGAACGCATCATGCTCGGCATCAAGGACGTCAATCGATACCCGGTCATCCATACATGGTCCTATAAACTCGCCGAGGCTACCTGATATGATTCGAACCAAGGAAACGCTGACCTAGGTGGCGGAACGTCAATGACGACAACCGCAAGGTCTATCTGACTACGCCTATCGCGTGCTGCTAACACGCGCACGACAAGGAATGGTCATCTATATTCCGAAAGGCGATGCCATTGATGCCACGCGCGCGGCGGCGTTTTATGACGGTACCGCAGACTTCTTGTCCGAATGTGGTCTATCGTTTCTCTGACGTTCTGACGATCCCATTGGGCGCCTTTCCTAGCAGTCGCGGTCTGCAAAATATCCGCACGGACCACGACCAGCTGTAAGCCCTCGGTCGGCCAGCGGCTTAGTTTTTCCATAACATCTGGTCTCGGAATCAAGCTCGTGCAGGGCTCTCGAACCCACACGCTCCGTAACGCCTAGTTTGCGAACACATCCTGAGCCAGGTCCGCTATTTTAGGTAATTTCTGCTCTCTGGCGGATTGCGTTGCAAAACTCAGTTTGAGGCGAATCGCGAACAAATCGCGATGTTGTTTAATCCGGCAACCCAACGCCGGCGCGAGTGGCGGCGTGTATTTGCAGTCAATGAAGGCTGCCGCCACAGTTTTGGGTGTGGAGCTGACCGTCAGTCCAGTTAGCGACCCCGCCGAAATTGATAGCGCGTTCGCGGCGGTAGCCGAACATGGAGGCGCCGTTATTGTGATGCGAACGTTTTGACCGTTTCGAACCGGGAGCGCATCCTGGCCCAGGCGGCGCGATTTCACGTTCCGACAGTTTATCCCCTTTCCCGGTTTGTCGCGGCTGGCGGTCTGATCTCCTACGGAAATCGACCATGCTGACCAGTTCCGGCTCGCGGCGTCATACGCCGATCGCATTTTGAAAGTGCAAAAGTTTCCGACCTACCCGTCCAACAACCGGTGAAATTCGAGCTGATGATCAACCGCAAGACAGCGAAGGAGCTTGGATTGTCAATTCCCGCGTCGCTTCTAGCGACTGTGGACGCTTTGATCGACTAGGCCGTATTTCCGCTTCTTGCCCAAGCGCTTCGACGGGATGTTTGCTCGTCGCCCGTGGCGTCGGACGTCGACGCTTGCTTTGGCGTCCGCTGGGAGGAGGACACTTTCGGGCCATGTCCGAGTCTGGCGGGGAGCCGGATTCCGGCCCGAAGCCATTGCTTGTCGACTATCAGGATGACAGGGCGTATGCTGCAGCTAGTCTCGACGGGCGCTCGTGATCCGGAGCGGACGTTCGAGGCGGGTATTGATCCCAATCAACAGAGCATCCGCGCCGTCCAACGAAGGTGTGTCGGCGGCCAGCAGTTCCTTCTATCGCGGGGAGAAGGTGATCAGGCAGCATCGGACGGTTCTACGCCGAACCCGAAGCAACTGAGCCCGACGATGTCTTGATCGAGCGCGCCGCACATCCAACCATCAGAGGGAGGAACGACCGTGCGTAAATTGGCTTTAGCGGCAAGCTTGGGTCTGACTTTCTTGCTCGGCACCGCAACCATCGTCCTTGCTGAATCCCCGGGCACCGAAGACCCCAACAATTGGCCACAATACAATCGGACGGCCAACGCGTGGCGTTACAGTCCGCTCGATCAGATCAACAAGGACAATGTCAGCAAGCTTTCGGTGGCATGGATCGCTCATGGCGGCGATATCACCATGGGCATTCAGGAAACGCCCCTGGTGATAGACGGCGTGATCTATTCGATCACGTCCGGGAATAGGGTGGCAGCGCTCGACGCGAAGACAGGGCAGGAGCTCTGGAGCTATCAGCCGAAGCTTGATCCGCTCACCAAGAAGGTGTTGTTCTCGCCCTACAGCCGTGGCGTCGCGGTCGGCGACGGCAAGGTCTTCATCGGAACGGTCGACGGGCGCGGCATTGCCCTCGATCAGAAAACCGGCAAGGAGATCTGGCAAGTCCAGTTAACCGATTTTGCGAACTGCCACGGCTGCAATTTCACATCGCCGCCCGTTGTTGCCGGCGACATGCTGACTTTCGGCTCGACCGCCGGCGAATTGGCAACGCAAGGGAAAATCTACGGTGTCGAGGCCAAGAGCGGCAAGAAGGTGTGGGAGTTCAATACGATCAAGGATTCCCCGGAGAGTTGGCCTGGCACGAGCGGCAAATACGGCGGCGGCGGCGCCTGGATGCCGGGCACCTACGACGCAGAGACGAACACGGTCTTCTACGGTACCGGCAATCCGGGCAAGGATTTCATCAACTCGGAGCGCCAGGGTGACAACCTCTACACCGATTCGATCGTCGCACTCGATCCCAAGACCGGTCAGCTGAAATGGTATCGGCAGGAGATCAAGCAGGACGTATGGGACTACGATTCGCCATACGAGGTGGTGCTATTCAAAAAGGACGGCAAGGATTTGATCGTCCACATGAACAAGAGCGGCTACGCTTTCGTGCTCGACAAGAAGGACGGCAGCATCGAGAACATCTGGCCGATCAGCGACGTCAAGAATTTTGTGAAGGACATCGACAAGAAAACCGGCGAGCTGATCGGCCGCGTCGAATTGCCGATGAATCAGGAGACGTTGATCTGCCCGTCCACCTTCGGCGGACGCAGCTGGAATTCCGGCGCCTACAACCCCAAGACCGGGCTCTGGTACAACAACGTGCTGGATTTCTGCGGTTACCTCAAACCAGTTGCTCAGAAGGACGACCCCAAGGACTATGGCACCGGTCATATCGGCGCCAACGATTTCGGGCGGCTGGCGATGGCCCCCGATGGGCGCAAGCCTGGCAGGCTCGATGCAAACGATCCATTCACCGGCAAGCGCAAATGGACGGTCGAGATGGATGTCCCTGGCTTCGCCAGTGTCCTAACGACCGGCGGCGGACTCGTGTTCAACGGCGACCCGATGGGGATTCTGCGGGCCTACGATGCCGATACGGGAAAGGTGCTGTGGAACTTCAATACCGGCTCAGGAATGCGCGCCGGCATCGTCAGTTATGCCGTCGATGGTGAGCAATACATTTTGGTGCCAAGCGGATGGGGCTCCTACGCCGCACTCCTGCTTCCGGCATTGTTCCCACAACTCGAAAAGATGCCGGCGGCTTCGGCCCTTATCGCCTTCAAGCTTCCGAAGTAGGCCAAGCAAGCAAGGGGCGGCTCGGGAGAGCCGCCCCTATCCCGCGTCACTGTCGGACTGTTTCCCATGATCTACAGACTGGTGCTGGTGGCGATCGCCTCCATTTGCATTGGCGACGCTGCCTATCCGCAAGATAGCGTTCCGAATCTCAAAGACCCGAGCATGATTGCTGCGGGCCATGATCTGTTTTTGCAAAAGCAGTGTGCCCATTGTCATGGGGAGGACGGCAGGGGTGGGATAAATCTCGCCCGACGCGATCTTGATCCCAAAGGTGTCTTCCAATCGATCGCGGACGGCCGGGAGAAAAGCGGCCTCCGCATGCCGGCGTGGCGCGACGTCATGACCGATGAAGAAATTTGGAAGGCCACGGCCTACGTCATGTCGATCAGCCACGAGCCCAAGTAGCGATTTTCCGGGCTGTTCGGAAGTCCAGCCGCCACCTACAGCCCCTAGGTGCTCTCACCGACCGTATCGTGGAAATGTTTTGCCCGATGCGCCAAAGAACGCCGGTCGGATCAGCGAGCACGAAGTCACGTATGCCCCAAGGCCGGTCTTCAGGGGGCTCAGTCTTCGTATCGTACTTGGATGCAATTCCTTGAGCCCTGGGCGTGATGCCACCATGCACCCACATCCGTAACAAGCAGATGCATCATGAAGTTGCCAGCGTGCACCTCGTTGTAGAAATTCTGGCCGGGTTCTGCCGCCGGCTTAGATAGTACAAGAAGAACCCGTCGGAAGGTGAAGGCATCCATGCTTCAAGCAACGGCACCAAATGTCCAGTCGCAATCAACGGCGGTGAAATCCCACAACGAGTAAAGGATGCCAACGCCATCTACCGCGGCGCGTACCAGCAGTTTGGGATCGGTGGCAGGCAACGGGCCTTCGACCCTAGCTCCTGGACCTCGCCGTCGAGGGCGAACCGCCATGGCAGAAATGCGCCGTTTGGAAAACGCAGTCTCCAATAGCCCGTTAGATCGTCGGAAATCTGCACGGCGATCATGTCGCGCGCCAGGAGATTGCCAACGCGAATTCCAGCATCATATCGGCCGGCAACGATATCGGTCATCATGGGGTCCACCGAAACATCGACGATGACGTCCGGATATTGTGTGCTAGACTGCGAACTACTCAATAGGGCACGCGACGGCAAGAAAGGGAGCGGCGTATGCCTGTTTCAGTCGCCAACTCCCAAGTTATCTACGATGCCCTCAAAGCGTGCGACGTGAAGATCATTTCCGCCTTGCCGGAGACCTGGCTGGTGCACCTCATCCGCATGGCCGACGACGACCCCGAAGTCACGCTGGTACGCGTCGCCAAAGAAGAGGAGGCGATTGGCATCTCCGCCGGGGCACACCTGGCAGGCGTCAACTCCGCGCTGCTGATGCAGAACCACGGCTTCCTCGCCGCAATCAACCCGATCGTCTCGCTGGCACTGCTCTATAAGATTCCAATACTGATGCTCATCAGCTACCGTGGCCACATGGGCGAGCGCGATCCCTGGCAGACGCAGGGTGGCATGGTTACCGAGCCGCTGTTGCGGACGTTAGGCATTCCTATCTGGCACCTCTCAGACCCTCATGACGCTCAACGCCGCATCAAGGATGCGCAGACGCTGGCACACGCGGCGCTCTCGCCGGTCGCCGTGCTGTTGACCCGCGAGCTGATGTGGGAGGAGTAGCCGTGCTACGCGTGGATGCCTTGCAGGCAATCTATTCTGAGGTGGAAGACCGGATCGTCGTCACAATCATGGGCGCCGTCGCGGCGGAGCTCTACACTCTCGGCCACCGCTCCAACTTCTTCTACCTGGAGCACGCGATGGGGCTGGCTTCCTCGATGGGACTGGGCATCGCGCTCGCTATGCCGCGCCACAAGGTCGTTGTCATCGACGGCGACGGCTCGCTGCTGATGAACCTCGGCACGCTGAGCACAATGGCACGCTATCGGCCCGGCAACCTGGTGCATATCGTCTTCGACAATGGAAGCTTGCTCTCCGTCGGCGGCTTTCCTACAGCCACTGCAACTGGGACCGATCTGGCTGGCGTGGCGCGGGCTTGCGCTATTCCGCAGGTAACGGAGGGGGACACGCCCCGGCGGCTCAAGCAAGCTGTTGCAGACGCATTGGCAGGCGAGACGCTAACGACTATCGTCTCCAAGGTTGAGGCGATTGGACCCAAGTCGTTCCACATGGATTTGCCGTTATTGGAGAATCGCTTCCAGTTCAAGCGTGCGCTGGAGACGCTGCGGCAGCAGGAGTGAGACGCAGCCTGCGCTTCGCGCAAAGGAGGTGAGCATGGCGGATGGACAACCAGGCGATGTATTGGCCCAACTTGTGGAAGAGTTGAACGCAGGGCGGATTTGCGTAGTGGACCTCACCACGACACTGGGCCCCGAGACGCCGGTGATCGATCTGCCGCAGATCTTCGCGCCGTCGCCGGGACTGACGCTGACCGAGATCTCGCGCTACGATGCCCATGGGCCGGCATGGTACTGGAACGTCCTGAGGCTGGGCGAACATACGGGCACACACTTCGACGCGCCGATACACTGGATCACAGGCAAAGACCTCCCCGAGAATGCGACCGACACGATCGCGCCGCACAAATTCATCGGCCCCGCTTGCGTCATAGATGTGACGGCGGATGTGCAGGACGATCAAGACTTCCTGCTAACACCTGAGCGTGTCCAGTCCTGGGAGTTGACGCATGGACTTATTCCCGCCCGGGCATGGGTGTTGCTGCGCACCGGCTGGAGCGCCCGCATGAATCGCGAAGAATTCCTTAACGTGCACGAAGACGGCGCCCATTCGCCGGCGTTCTCGAAGGAATGCTCCGAGTTCCTCGCGTACGAACGCGACGTCCTGGGCGTCGGCGTAGAGACCGTTGGAACGGACGCTGGGCAGGCCGGCACCTTCGATCCGCCGTTCCCCAACCACGGTACGATGCATGGCGCAGGCAAATTCGGCATCACCAGCCTGATCAATTTGGACCAATTGCCGCCCACCGGCGCAGTGGTCATCGCCGCACCGCTCAAGATCGCCGATGGCTCAGGCAGCCCGCTGCGCGTCATTGCACTCGCACCCGGCTAATCCAAGCGAGAACGTTAGCCGCCAGGTGCAGCTGTCTAGCTAGGTGCGACTGCCCACCTTCTGTGCTACCGCGCCGAAGCCATCACTCTCGGGTGGGTACGGCCATTGCACAAGGACTTGCATGATCTGCTGGAAATGCAGAACGAGGCTGGTGCCAGGATCGAAAAGCAGGAAGCGGCAGATTGTGAGACGCCCGACGACCTGCAAAAGCAGCTCGACACGTGCTTGGCCTTATCGACGTGAAGTCTGCTCTAGGTGGCAAAGCTGCCCATGAGGCGAGGCAAATTACCCGATGCGTTGTTTGCGAATGGTTTGCCAGCCGGCACGACGGAGGATTTGGAGGAAGAGCGCCGGCTGCTCTACGTCGCGATGACACGCGCCAAGGACGATCTACACCTCATCGTTCCGCAACGCTTTATGTTGGCGGCCAAAGGGTCTCTGCCCACCATCGCGAGTATGAAGCCGCAGCAAAGAACAGTTCCCCGATAAAGATGAGATAGCGACGCCTAAATCGTCGCGGTTAGAGGAGGCGCGCAAAATCATCGAAGAATACGCGGAAGGTCTGCGCCAGATCATCAAGAAGCTCCGCCGTCATCTGAATCGAGGTCGCCTCAGTTGGGGACGTCTTTCATTCGAAAGTCGCCTGTTGGCAGATATTGTTGCAAAAGTCTTTTTGCGAGGTGGGACTCGAATTCCTTGACCCGTAGATGCAGCAGCGATTGAGTAATGATGTGGGGGACAACGTCGTGAAGCGCTAAACTCACGGGCGATTCTGGTAGCGCGTTTGAAGCCCTATTGATCGGCGATTTTCGCCTGTTTCGTTCTTTGGCGGGAAATTAGCCGCTGCGCCTTTTGGGACTTTTGCAACAATATCGGCACCTTTGAGACATGCTGGTAGCCGCTCGGCATGTCTGCTTACGGGGGAAGATCGGAAGTGAGCGGCATACGGTCAAAGTGACGCGAATGACTCATGGCGGACATCCGCTTCGGCGCGTACAATGTTCCAGGATCACCAAGGGTCATGAGCTAATCGAATGGCTGACCAGTTGTTTACCGATGGAAAAGCCTACGAGCGGCTGATGGGCCGCTGGAGCCGTCTTGCAGGCGCGGCATTTGTTGACTGGCTCAATGTTCCGAAGGCGATGCGATGGCTCGACGCTGGCTGCGGCAACGGCGCTTTTACGGAAGAGATTATTGCCCGGTGTGCTCCGGCCGAAGTTACGGCGATTGATCCGTCCGAGGAGCAACTCGCGTATGCGCGTAGCCGACCAGGCACGAAAACCGCAGAATTTCGAGCAGGCGATGCGCAGAATTTGCCATTTGGCGACGACAGCTTTGACGTTGGAATTATGGCTCTGGTAATCTCCTTCCTTCCAGAGCCTCACAAAGCGGCCGGAGAATTGACGCGTGTTGTGCGTGGTGGCGGCTGGGTGGCAACCTACATGTGGGATTTTCCGGGCGGAGGATCGCCTGTGTATCCGCTCAACCAGGCGATCAAGTCGTTGGACTGGGATTCCGCGCTACCGCCTAATCCCATGATTTCAAGAGGTGAAGCAATGCGAGAGTTGTGGGAAAGGGCCGGGTTGAAATCCGTTGAGACAGCGGTAATCCGAATACCGGTGGTTTTTTCCGATTTCGATGATTTTTGGAATTCGAGTACTTTGCCGATAGGACCGCAAGGCAAATTGATCGACCGTATGTCGATCGACGAAAAAGAACGACTTCGTACGCGCCTGCATGACCACCTGCCTACAGACGCGGACGGACGTATCGTCTACGAGTCGTTCGCAAACGCCGTTAAGGGCCGCGTGCCGTTGCGCGAGTGATCGCAAGTGTTTCGTGCGCCGATGTCCGAGTTTGTGAAGGGTTTCGGATGCCGGCCGCTTGAAGGACCTCGCGGCGCGTTCGGCGGCCGGCGTCCGAAAGCCTCCAAGGAAGGTAACCGCGCTTAAGGGACGTAGAGCGGTGCCGCAAGCGCTATGGGGATTTGAGCGGGGCGGGTGAGGTGTGTGATTGGGGTCGGGCCGATCCAGCAAGTGGGCCGACGGTGAAGCGGCTCAAGAACGAGCCATCGCTCGCATCGGACATCGTAAACTGTCGGACGATTTGAGATGCCAGCTGGAAATCTGAGTGTGCTCTGCCGTGGCCGGTGGAGAGCCCGCGAGCGCGATGAGCAGATTTGCCGGATTGAAACGCAGTCATGAGGTGTCGATCCTGATGCGGTTTGTTGGAGCGGTTGGCTGGTGCCGTGGCGTGCAACCGCGTTCGAAGACCTCGATGATGATCATGCGACCGCCACAGCATAGACAGCTCGGCTTGCTGGGATCGACGGTGGCAGCGGTGGGCTGGCCTTCAGGTTTTGCAACTGCGAGCAGCTCACGCGCCTGTGCGATGTTGTCGGCGCTAGAGCCTTTGGCGAACAAGCCGTAGTGGCGGATGCGGTGCAAGCCCTTGGGCAGGACGTGGATCAGGAAGCGGCGGATGAACTCGTCTGTGGCGAGCGTCATGCGCTTGTATCGATCGCGACCCTCGATGCGGTAGTCCTTCCAGTTGAAGGTGACGCCCTGTTCGTCGCAGGCGATCAAGCGGCTGTTGGCGATGGCCACGATTGCGGGCCGCTCTCTGGCGCCAATGGAAACCCTACGGCGCCGCCGCGCGGCACTCATCGCAAATGGGGTCTCAGAGTGGGCTGCAAGGAACACGGCCGGCAGCGGCCGCGGTCCGTGGTATCTCGCCCGCAGCAGAGCTCTCTCTACTGGGCTCTCAAATGCATACTTCAAATCGCTCGGCCTGCCGTCCTTTCCAATCGTGTTAGCGTGGGCGGAGCTGCAAGGCTCCCCCCTATCCCGATCTTTGGCACGAAACGGACATGGCACGATGTCCGGCTTGAGTCCGCTTTCGAGGGTGAAACGGAAGTCCGGCTTAGGGCCCGTCAGGTCAGTTTTCGACCCAACTGCGACATTGGCCGCGTGTTCATCCCCTATATCATATGAGCGAGGAGCCGATTACCGACGCCTCTGCGAGATGGAGAGGAGATGCGGAGCATGGCGCATCGAGTATTCGTTTACGGCACCCTCAAGAGCGGCTCCTGGAACCATTACTTGCTTAAGGGCTGCGAGTTCTTCCGTGGCGCCGCTACCGTGCCGACTTACAAGATGATTGAGAACGGCTTCCCGGTGATCATGCCTGATTCAGAAGGCAAGCCCTTAGCCGGTGAAATCTATACCGTCGACGATGAGACGCTAGCGCGGCTCGACCAACTTGAGCGCGAAGGCAGCTCTTACGACCGTAAGCTGATTGACGTCACCTTACCGCTCGCCAGCGGCGAGCGACTGCCGACCAAGGCGTTCATATACGTTGGACGCGAAGATCGCTTTGGCAAAGCATTCGCTCGCGGTCCGCTCTATGAGACCGTGAATGAGCGAGGCGAACTGGATTGGAAGGTAGGCGCATGACGAGAAGGGAATGTAGTAGTTGGCCGACGGCATACTCAGGTCCAGCCTCATCTTACAGCAACGTCAGCAAGGCGATGTCCGCATCCTTCGACAAAACGGAAAACCGCTGCACACTTTTCCGGATCATGCGCTAGCCAGTCGGGGCGCAGCTCTGCTCAGCAGCTCCATTGAAATCCATCGACCACGAGATGCTGGCCGGTCATGAACATATGCGTCTCGACGGCCAGATAGCGCACGATGCTGGCGATGTCCTCGGGCGCACCGACCCGGCCTAGGGCAATTCCGGCGATCAGCTGAGCCTCCCGCTCGCCGAGCAGACCGCGCAAGAGGTCGGTCGCGATCACGCCCGGGCAGATCGCATTGACCGACACTTTCGGCCCGAGCTCCTTTGCCAGCGACCGGGTGAGGCCCAAAATTCCGGCCTTGGCCGCCGCATAGGCATGCTTGCTGACAGCGCTGGTCACGCCGCCCGACAGCGCATTGATCGATGAGATCGAGATGATCCGCCCACCTGTATCCTGCTTCAGCATGATGGGCGCGGCGGCATGAATGAAGTTGAAGCAGCTCTTGAGGTTCACCGCGATCGTGCGGTCAAACTCGGCCTCGCTGATCTCGAGAATCGGTTTCGGGTTCGGCGCGCCCGCATTGTTCAGGAGTACGTCGAGCTGTCCCCATTTCGCGTTGATCTGTTCGACGATCGCATGCGCGCCGGCAAAATCGCTCACATCGGCCTGGAAGGTCAGCGTGCGCTTGCCGCGCGCCTCGATATCGCGCGCGGTTGCTGGCATCTCCTTCTCCAGGAGATCGACGAGGGCGATGTCGAAGCCGGAATCGGCAAGCGCCAGCGCACAGGCGCGGCCGATACCGCGCGCGCCGCCGGTGACGAGGGCCGTCTTTGTCATGTACGAGACTTTCCTTTAGCCAGCGCCATGCTCGCGGGCGTAGCGGACCACGTCGGCATGGGTTGCGCACCAGACGTCGCCCTTCGCCTTGGCAATCCGGATCAGCTCCTCGATGATCCAGAGTCGCGAGCGATAGCCGATCATGTGCGGATGGCAGGTGAGCTGGAAGATGCCGCCCTCGTCATAAGCCGCCTCGAACTCGCGCCTGAACACATCAAACACATCCGAAGGCGGTGTGTAGGGACGCAGGCCCTGGAAGCGATGCATCATGAAATAGACCGCGTCGTCGCGGATCCATTCCACGGGAAATTCGATCACGCCGGTCTGCTCGCCGTCGAGCAGCAGCTCGTAGCAATCGACATCGGCCATCAGCGAGGAATCGTAGAGCAGGCCGGCTTCCTTGGTGATGCGCAGCGTGTGCGGCGAGAAATCCCAGGACGCGGTGCGCGCGCCGACCGGCCGCACCTTGGTCGTCTTCTCCAGCACGTCGGCCGCGCGCATCATCAAATCCTTCTCGGCCTCATAGGGAAGCACCGAGTTCAGCTCGTGGATCCATGAATGGATACCGATCTCGTGCCCCTCGGCGATGATGCAATGCTGCTCGTCCGGATAGAGCAGCGCACACACGGCCGGCACATAGAAGGTCGCCGGCACTGAGTGTTTCGCAAGCAATTTCAGGATGCTCGGGACGCCGACACGATTGCCATACTGCCCCCACGCCATGCGCCCGATCGACTTGCCGCCGTCGCGCAGCTCATTGGTCTCATGGTCGGAATCGAACGACAGCGCAAACGCGCATCGCGCGCCGCCCTTCCAGGTCTTGGGCCGATAGGTCTTGCCGGCGCGGACCTGGTTGATCAGCCCGCGCCAGTGCTTTTCCGGCCATTGCCAGGGTTCAAGCTTCGACGTCTCGTTCATGCTGGTCCTCCCGAATGATTTGTTACAGCGGGCCTCCGGTGACGGGTATCGTCTGCCCCGTAATCCACGAGGCGTAGTCGGAGGCCAGAAACGTCACCGCATTGGCGATGTCCTGCGGAGCGCCCATGCGCCGCATCGCAATCGTATTGACGAAATTGTCGCGGAACGCAGCCGGCCAGTTGTTCCACTGTCGCTCGTAATCGGGGCTCGTCGCCATGAAGCCGGGCGCAACGGTATTCACGGTGATGCCGAACGGCCCGAGCTCCTGGGCAAGCTGTTTGACCAGGCCGATCTGGCCGTGCTTGGCGGCGGGATAGCTCTGGATGCCGGTCAGGCTCGTCGCCAGGCCGGCACGGCTCGAGATGGTGACGATGCGCCCCGTACCTTTTGACTTCATCCCGGGCGCGACAGCCTTGATGCACAGAAACGCGCCCTTGAGGTTGGCATCGACGATGGCGTCGAAATCGTCCGCGCTCACTTCCTCCAGCGGCCGCGATCTTTGGCCGCGCACGCCGCCTGCGACATAGACAAGGATATCGGCGCCGGCGGCTGTGCGCACGACCTCGGCAATGGAAGCCTCATTGGTGACGTCGACCTTGGCGGCGATGATCGCGCCGCCGCCATTGACGCGGCCGGCAAGGGCTGCAAGGTCATCGGCCAGCAGGTCGCAGGCGATGACGCGCGCGCCGTCATTTGCCAGCGATCGCGCGATGGTCTGGCCGATGCCGCGCGCGGCTCCTGCCACGATCGCGGTGCGTCCGTCGAACCGGATGAGCATGGACTACGCCCGTTCGCTTACTCAGCTCAGTTTTGTACCAGCGGTTTCCTTCAGGCTCCAGATCACGGCAAGCGAAATCACCGCCGAAGGCAACAGATAGAGATAGGTCGGCGACACCGGCGATCCCGTGACCTGGATCAGCCAGGTCGCGATGAATGGCGCGAACCCTCCGAAGATGGCGACTGAGAGCGCGTAGCCGCTCGACATCCAGGTGGAGCGCAGATGTGTCGGAAAGATCTCCGAGATCGCCGCAGGGCCCGCGCCCGAATAGAGCGCAAGCAAAATGCCGAACAGGATCTGGAGCGGCAGCACCAGAGCGAGACCGGTGCCGTTGGTCATCAGCGAGAACAGCGGATAGGAGAGCAGTCCGATGCTGATCGCGCTCGCCATCAGAAGCGGCTTGCGGCCGACCCTGTCCGACAGCGCGCCCCAGACCGGAACCGCGATCACCATCGCGATCAGGCCGATCGTGTTCGACCACAGCGCCTGGGAGGGCGTGAGCCCGGCAAAGCGCTGGGTGAAGCTCGGCATCCAGGCGAGCAGCGTGTAATAGGCGATGGTCCAGAAGATGGTAAAGCCGAAGGCGAGCGCCCCGAGCGGAAGCCCGGCGACAACAGGCTGATCGACGGCAGCCTGACGGCTAGCTTCGTAAGTCGGCGTCTCGTCGACGTTCTGGCGCAGATAGGCGCCGACGAAGAGTAAGAGTACGCCGAGGAGGAACGGCACGCGCCAGCCCCAGTCGAGCATCGCCGCCTGACTCAGCGACGAGGTCATGATGGCGGCAACGGCCGAGCCGAGCAGTGAGCCGCCGGCGGTCGAGACCTGTTGGAAACTGCCGAACAAGCCGCGACGGTTTTGCGGCGCCCATTCGACCATGAAGGCGGTCGAGGTGCCCCATTCGCCGCCGGCCGCGAGCCCCTGCACGACGCGAAGCGCAACCAGCAGGATCGGCGCCCAGACGCCGATCGCCTCATAGGACGGCAACAGGCCGAGGCCGACCGTGCCGAACGCCATTAGGAAGATGGTGAGCACCAGCGCCGTCTTGCGGCCTTTGGTGTCGCCGAGGCGGCCGATCACGATGCCGCCGAGCGGCCGCGCCAGGAAGCCGACGCCATAGGCCGCGAAGGCGGCGAGCAGAGAGGCGGTCGGATCGCTGTTCGGGAAGAACTTTGTGGCGATCAACCCGGCGAGATAGGCATAGACGCCGAAATCGTACCACTCGAGCAGGTTGCCGATCGCTGCGGCCCAGATCGCCTTGCGGGAGTTGTCTGCCAGATGTGCGCCCGGCGCGGCCAGGACAGAAGCTTCCGCCATTGGATCACCCCGCCATGTGCATTTTTGCTGCAATATTCCACATGACAATCCGGGCGGAGTCGAGGGGCAAGGCGCGCGCCATGACGGCTCTGCGGTGATGGCTGACAGTTCCCCGCGGCATGGCTCTCGGTTATGGCTCTTGGGCGCGGCGGCGGTGGTGTCTCGACGTAGATCCGCTGATCACGATGCGACCATGTCGAACTCTCTCGCGTTTTGCTTTTATCATGGCATCAAGCCCAGGCCGCTGGTCCCTGTCCTTGGTGCCGCTGATGCCAGCATCCTGGTAGACCTGGATGACTTTCCAGCCTGATCTCTCTGCCACAGCCTCCAACTCCCGGCGCTGATTGTCCGACGCTGTTTCGACGTGCTTCACGGTCCCCCGGGCCTTCACAAGTTGTTGTGCGACGCGAACCTTCCCGAGTTGCATTTATTTCAATCGTACGGCGAAGCACTTTCCGTGCGGAACTCCGCACGTTTCAACCAAGAAAGGGTGGATATGCGAGCGCATCGAATTTTCCTGAGCTTTGCGATTGCGATGGGTTGCAGCATCACCCTTCAAAGTTCCGCGTTTTCGCAAGAGTATCGGGGAACGTGGGAACAACAAATGGCCTGCACGCCCGACGTCTGGCGGCTGTGCGGCGCGCAAGTCCCCGATGTGGACAGGATCGTGGCTTGCTTACGGCGAAATACTCCGCAACTCAGCGGACCGTGCCGCGCGGTTTTTGAACAAAGCGACAACGCGCCCAGACGTGGTGAGGATCGCGACTACCGGCAAAGGCCCTACGATCGAGACTATGGGCCGAAGCGTTACGACAGGGACTATGGGCCGAGGCGTTACGACGATGAAGACGAATAAAGGGAAGATAGACTGCACTTGTGTTGCGAATGCGAGGTAGTTAGGCCGATTGGCGCTTCCACGGCGTTTCCCGGAAAACCCGCTGTGCGACCGACGTGCCAATTGCCCAGTTGTCTGCCGGTTCTAAGAATGCTCGCGCGGCGGAGGGCGTTGCCGTTGCCGGAATTTAGCGGTGCGCCGGCGGATCGGATTGTCGATCCGGTCGAGCACGACCAGCCAGGCGTCCAGTAGGTTCAAGTCGCTGTCGAAGCTGCGTGGAGAAGGTTTGATCCCAGTTCCTCTCCCTCCGCCACCGACCCGGGCGGCCTGCTGTCGGGCTCGGTCGACCAGCCCCAAAATCCCAACAAACTGAGACCTTCTTGCTGAATGGCCGTAGTAGAGATTAACGGCCCTCTAACCTCACCAAGGGTTACGCCTCGGCCATCTTCGCGAACACGCGCTGCACTAGCGCGGGATCGCGATAAACGCTGCGCGGCTTCAATAGATTTTGGACTTCCGCGGTCAGCTTGTGGACGGCCGGATCTTCGGCAGCCAGCTTGGTCAGGGCTATACCGAATTTGAGCGTGGTCTCGAAATCCGCAGGACGTTGCCCGCGCGTTTCGGGAAACGCGAAGTCGAGTGCGGCCACCGACCACGGCGTCTCGATCAACGTCTGCACCTCGGCGAAGAAAGTCGGCGCCAGCGTGGCAATGGGATTGCCTTTTTCCCCTAGTTTCTCGAAGAGCGTCTGGAGTAGGCAAGCCTCCAACGCGGCCACGCTCATGCCTTGGCCGTAGACAGGGTTGAAGCGGCAGATTGCGTCGCCGATGGGCAAAAGCCCGCAAGGAAAGACGTCAAGTTTCTCGAAATGGCGCCGCACGCTGTCGGGGAAGCCGTAGCGCGCGACCCCGTCAAGGCGTTTGGCGTGGTTGATCGCGTTATAGATCGTCGGCGTCCGCAGTGCCCGGGCGTAAGTCAGGAAACCCTCCGCATCGCCGGACGGCACGTCACCGTGGCGGCCGCCAATGGTCGCCATCCAGCGGTTACCCTCGAGCGGCAACATCAGGCCGCCTCGGCTGTTCTGGGGCGCCTGCCCGAAGGTCATGACGCCTTTCCAATCGGTCGAGGCGTCGTCCGGGATAGCAAAGACGCATGTGGCATAGCCGAGATCGATGCCAATTGTGGTCTCCTCTGGCAGTGGTCGGCCGATCGATTGCAGCAGAGCCAGAGTCAAGGCGCCGCGTCCGGAGGCGTCGACGACGAGATCCGCCACAATCGTCTCGCGCGCGCCGCTGCCGTTCTCGTAGCGCACGCCGGTGACTGCCTCTCCATTTGGCGACGCCAACACTTCCAGTACCCGGCAGCGCTGGCGTAACGTGGTGTTCGCGCGGCTTTCCACCCGCTTTCGCACGATGCGCTCGATTGTCGGCCGTGACACGGCGTAATTGAACCAGCCGAGGTCCCGTTGCGGGAAGGGATCGTAGCCCGGTCGCTCCATGCGAACATCGAGACCGACTCTGAGCGGCACGGCTCCCGCCCTCGCGAGATCCTGCTCGAACCCTGGGAACAGTTCGCTGAGCGCGCGCTGGCCGCTGAGTAGCAGCGCATGCACGTGCCGCGCCTGCGGCGTCCCCGCGCGATACGCGGCCTCCGAGGGCAGAATGTCGCGCTCCAGAACAACCACCTGATCGAAGCAATCGGCGAGTGCACCCGCCGCCGTGAGCCCGGCCATTCCCGCGCCGATCACGACGGCCTGCTTGCCGATCAGAGTTGGCGCCATCGTCGCCTCCCGGCTGTGTGGTTCTCTATCCGCAGCAGAAGTGCCGAGGCCAGTCGAGCATATCGCCACCGTCGACGCAAGGAAGCGGCGAAATCCTCCTGCGCAAACTTGGACGGAGCCTCGCTCCCGGTTGACACTGAATAAGTGTCAGTATTCTTGCGAAGGCATACTCGCACAAATGAAAACCGGGCCATTATGCAGCAGCTAACTGCATAAGGCCCGGCCCAGACTTTGATGCGCGGATATTCTCTTTGCGAAAGCTGCCGCGTCAATATCGCGAAGGCGAAAACAGACCTCAGAACTCTATCCGGATGCCATGAGGTTTTCGTCGATCCGGTTACTTCTTTTTCTTCTTGGCTGTCTTCTTCGCCTTCTTTGCCTTCTTCGCTTTCTTGGCCATGTTGCCCTCCGTGATCCCCAAAGTTGGCTGATTGCAAGTCGACACTCGACATGCAAGCAATCAGACTACACCACAATTTCAAAATTGAAATTCCTCGCTTCGAACAAGGTAAACGAGCGTCACATTTTCGCGACGACGGCGACGGGGCTCGGCCTCTCGGTGCAGCAAACCCCGCTGGTAGGCAGCCGATGGGTGAACGAGATTTAGTTCTCGGTCAGCGTCTCAAATTGCTTGTCCCATTCGATCGGGAATTGCTGGAGAAGCTCGCTGAGCTCGAGGTGGGCGGCTGTCAGCCTTCGAGAATAGTTTCCACAATCTTTGGTGCGAGCAGGGTGAGGCGCAGGACGCGGCCGAGATAGGACTCGTTGATAGTCTTGGCTTTGGCGAGGTCCGGACGGTGGCGTAGCCGCCGGACTCCAGCATGTCACGCCAGCGGTGGGCGCGCACGATCGCCTTTACAAGCGTGTTGTCGATCCGCGGCGGAGCTGGGATCCAGGACGTAGCGCCCGTCGGCGTCACGACGTATTTGCGACCACCGCATAAATCGCCGTCATCGATCGCTAGTGAGATCACCGGCACCAAGTGGAATGGCCTGGTGTTCTTTGGCCTCAAACGTCATCCCGTTAGATCATGACGGATTTACGCCGTGATAGTCGACGCACTCGACATGGAGCTTCAGAACGCGGCCACTGAAGCTGAATTGAAGCGCAGGGGTGCTGGGTTAGCTTGCATTGTGTAACAGCTTACCAAGCGCGCGATATTGCCGCCGACCAGTCCCCAATCAGAGATGGGATGCAGGCTGCCTCTGGTGAGGCGCAGGACGCGGTTTCTTGTTGAACTAACCCGGACAGATAGCGAGCCAGCAGAGCCGCTCGTCGGAAGGGTGGGATGGTTGAATAGCTGGCGCCTCTCTAACTCGATGACCGGCCCCCACTTTGCAGTCATCAAGCTGCGGCGATTAGCGCACGAAACTCACGCCGAGGTGCGGCCGCTCGCGTATGAAATATATCACATCCGCCTCGGTGGCCACGTGCTAAACTTTTAATAACCGATACCTCATCGCGGAGGTGCAGCCATGCAAAAAGGTTATCCGAACAAGCGTGCAATCGTCATCGGCGCTAGCATGGGCGGCCTGCTAGCGGCTCGCGCCCTGGCCGATTACTACGGCGAAGTGACCGTAGTCGAGCGCGATGCGCTTCCCGACGTGTATGAGCCTCGGAAGGGCGTTCCTCAGGGACGACATGCGCATGGCCTGCTTGCCCGGGGACGCGAGGTGCTCGAGCAGCTGTTTCCGGGCTTCACCGAAGAAATGGTCGCGCAGGGCGCTACCTCCGGCGACATCGTCGATAAAGTTCTTTGGTTCAACCACGGTTTCTATTTGTGCAACTCGCCCAGCAAACTGTTCGGGCTCGCAATCAGCCGGCCGATGCTGGAGGGCAACGTGCGGCGCCGACTGCTGCAACTTTCGAACGTTCGATTGCGGGAGCGCTGTGCTGTATTGGAGCCCACGTTCGATCGGGCTCAGGGCCGCGTGACGGGTGTTCGGGTTCAATCCCGAGGCGGCTCGGACGGCGCCCAGATGATGATCGCCGACTTCGTGGTCGATGCGAGCGGGCGCGGCTCGGCTAGCCCGGCCTGGCTGGACGCGTGGGGCTACCCCAAGCCGCGGGAGGAGCTGATCGAGATCAACCTCGGCTACGTGACCCGGCAATACCGTCGGCTGCCAGAACATTTACGTGGAATGTCTGGCGCCATCATCGCAGCTTGCCCGCCCGATTGGCGCTTTGGCGTTATTCTTTCGCAGGAAGGTGACCGCTGGATCGTGACCTTGGGAGGCTACTTGGGCGACCACGCCCCGACGGATGATTACGGTTTGGTCGACTTCGCGCGAAGCTTGCAAAAGCCCGAGATATTCGACCTTGTCAGGGTTGCGGAGCCACTTTGCCCGCTGATGCCCTACCGGTTCAGTGCAAACCTGCGCCGTCACTACGAAGAGCTTTCCCGCTTCCCGGCGGGCTTTCTCGTGTTTGGCGATGCATTGTGCAGCTTCAATCCTGTTTACGGTCAGGGGATGACCGTTGCCTGCATGGAATCGCTGGCGTTGCGCGAATGCCTGGCGGCCGGCACGCAGGAAATCGCCGAACGCTTCTTTCGGGCAGCCAGCCAGCTCATCGATATTCCATGGCAAATCGCCGTCGGGAGCGATCTTCAACACCCGCGTGTCGAAGGCAAGCGCACGAACTCAGGTACGCTTCATCAACCGGTACATTGCAAGACTCTATCGCGCTGCCCAGGATGATGGTGTGCTGGCCAGTAGGTTTCTGGAGGTGGCAAATCTGATGCGGCAGCCTGCAGCGTTGTTCGATCCGCAGACTGCGTTTCGGGTGTGGAAAGGCAATGGGGCGCCGGCCCGAACGATCACGATCCCCCGCGGAAGGACGACTTAGTCGGTTCCGCAAATGTAAACTCGTCACAGACTGCCAAGCAAAGCATGAAGAGCGAGCGTGCAGCCAAAGCTGAGCACCGCATTCGGTGCGCTGCTATTGGGGGACAAGCGGACATCAATTCCACATAGTCTAAAAATTCAAAACCAAGGAAATAGCCGCGCATGACCGCAGTTCGGCATCTCATCGTTGAAGGATCAAGCTCCAGTGTTGATAATGGCGGGGCCGGGACGATCTCCTATCATACGCTTTATCTACCGAATGCCGTCCAGGAAACTGATCAGCAATGTTTCGCGACGGATGGCGCTGGCCTGCCGCAAATGCTTGCACGACAATCTTCTGTGATTGCAGCATTGAAAGACGGGTTAAACATTCTTTTTATACAGGGAGGCCAGAATGATTTACTTTCAATTGATCCTTCTGTTTGGCTAACAAATTTTTCTGCCTATTTGGCTACGTTCCGGGCTGCGATCGCGTCTTCGGGCAAGTTAGTACGGTTGGGGGTTTCGACTCACAATCCGCGCAACGACACTACGTTCAACGCCCATAGAGCTGTTGCGGATGCAGCTCTGCGGCTTTTCCCCAGACAAGGAAAGTGTGATTTTGTTGTCGATTGGGCCGTTGATCCAACATGGGGTCCAGATGCCGCAGCCACGAACCAGACTTTATATCCGGACGGAACGCATGCTTCGCAAGCCGGACAGAACAATATGGAGGCCAACTATTTTCGTCCCGCCCTGAACTCTTTCGTTATTCCTCTAACGTAGCTGTCATTAGAGGGGCGTAAATTTGGCGGCTAACCAATCGAAGGACGGCCACCACTGGGAAAAGTGGATGCTCGGCAGCGCAAAGAACTCGCCTCGCACCAGGGGTATTCTAGATGTAGAAGAGCGCGCCGAAAGGTTGCGCAAGTTCGAAAAGTGGGCGGGCTTATGCCAGTGAGCGAAGACGACGTTCGGCTCGCGGTTGCTGGGAAGCGTACCGGCAAAGGCTGGAGGAGATAAAGCGGCTTATGATGTTCGCCCAAGAAGAAGCGGATATCATACGGAAGGTCTTGAACAGAGGTTCGGGGGTACAAGCCTCGCCGCCTAACTGCGAGCGCTGACTACTCCACGTGATGAGCGCAAGCCGAGTAGGGGTATTGTTCAATAACATTGGGATCAGTCGCTTTGGCAAGTAAGTGCCATGATCATCCGGCCGTGCCGGAACAATTCAATCGTGCAGTTTCCCTGAAGCCGATGAGCAGTGACGATAGCCGCTGATCCTGCCCATTATATTCTTCATATTCTCCGTCTGCCCCAGCGGCCTCCGTAACCGCCGCCAACCAGCCGGAGCAACAGCAGAAGGACAACGGCCCCGATGAAGGCGTTTATGATCAGAGCAACAATCCCGACTCCGAGGTGAATACCAAGCCGCGGCAAGAGCCAATCGCCAATAAAGGCGCCGATCAAACCGACTATCAAATCACCGACCAATCCAAAACCGCCACCCTCCATCACCCTGCCTGCCAGCCATCCGGCAACAATTCCGACAACAATTATAACAAGAAGACTTTGATTGGACAGGTGCATGACATTGTCTCCCCTGATGGCATCCCGGTTAATGCTGGATGACGATAGTGGTTCCATCGACGAATTTATTCTCTTTGATGCTCACGCTGCTCGGACACCTGCCCCTGGCATAAAGCGGTCTAGCCACCCCTCCACTGTCTACGCCTGGCACCGCCCGGACATGCCGGGCCGGTCTGATGATGTCCGTTGATTGGGGTAGACCGGAGTGCGCCGGGAGACCGGCAAGGAGTAGATGGTGCAAGTCCATCACGATGAAGGAGTAGGTGCAGCGAGGCTAGCTGCCATTCTAGCGGGTGAGAGTCCCGCCAACAGAGGAGTCCAGTCGCAGTTGTAGTTATATCCTGCAGCGGGAAGGGCGACAACCCGCTGGAAGCCCGGATGTAAAAGCCCCGCTGGCTGGGCAACCGGTCAGATCCGTGCAGGGGGCGAGCAAACTGGCAGACCGTAGCAGATGTGTGAACCAGGAAGCCACGAAAGTCATCGCCCGCGTGAAACGGATTGCGGGAGTTTTGGGAGTGCCGAGCCGGTCTACTCTCGGCAAAGGCCGCGTCGACATCGCTGCGCTGGAACTGACGATGATCGAACTCCCCGGGGTCGGAGAGGACGGTATGCCAGGACAGAATGGATAGCGAAAGCCCGGAACCACTCGTGGGTCGCCTCGGCGCTCCCGCACAGCGAAGGCATCGGGTATAAGCCGCCATGCGGTGAAAATGCGATGTGCCCACGAGTGGGACGGATGCGTGGTTCGCGCGATTGATCGCGGCCAATGGCAGGCTCCCCTCGGATCATCGCGCGGGCCAACCATCCGATTGCTAGCAGCCTGCCGCCGCGCTCGCGTCCGTCAAGGACAAGCCTTCGGCGACGCTGAAGAAGCGCCGTCCTTGACCGCCGCTACGCGCGACGGCGATGCAAATATGCGGTCGGGACGAAAGAATGCTTGCGGCGCAGGTCGAACAAAAGAATGGAATGACAAAGGACGACAGAGGCGTGATGCCTCCTTGACAAAGAAAGCCCCATACAAGCCGTATGCCCGAATTGGGCCCGTACGGATCTGTGCGGGGGGCGCGAGGTAACTCGCGTCCCTACCGCGAAAGTGGCTGGCAGAGGGTTAGAGCGGCCCTTTTGACCCAAAGGCGACAAATCTCGATTTTCATATTTTACCACGAGCAAACCATCCCGAGTTCTGGATTGCGATACAGCGCCGCGAAATTTGGACGGCGATATGCCGTTCAGTCGGTCTTCTGCGGGGTCTAAGTTGTGACCAAAAAAAGAAGGCGATCTCATTGAAGGCATCAGGAAGAAACACAAGAAATCAACACTCCAAAGTGTCGCGATGTACCGTCCTATTTGGCTCACAAACTGGGTGCAGTAAAATTCTGAGATGTGCCTGCTCTGAAAGAGTTATTGGTCTTTCCCCCAATGCGCAAACAATCGCGTTCGGTAAACCAGAGGCGCCGTAGTAGCGTTCGACCGACGTCGCGCGCACGACGCCGCGCTCGTACCCGCCGCTCGCCTCGATGCCGCTTGCGGCGGTGCGCAGGCCACGCAGCCTCGCGACGAGCTCGCCCCAGCCTGCCGCGTTGTTCGCTACCGACCAACACAACTCCTCCGGCAACACCAACACGTCCAAGCGGTGTTTGGCAACGTCGACGCCGCAAAAGGAACGCTTTGCCATCTTCGTATTCCTTCCCTGCAGATGGGGGCGGCGGCGCGAACACGGGGTGCGCAGGCGCAGGCGCAGAGGATCTGCTATCGTCTGCATCGTTCCAGAGTTCTTCTGGCGAATGTCAATTCACACGGAGGAGTATGAGATCATGGCAAAAAAACCCAAATTCACTCCTGCTCAGATCAAAAACCACGTCAAAAAGATCCAAGAGGTAATCGAGCAGCAGAAGCGCGAGAATCAGGGTGAACACTTCAGGTCGCTCACCCAAGAGGAGATCGAGAACAAGCTCAGGCGTGTAAATTCCCCAATGATCACTGTGCAAGGATGGAGCGACGCGCACCCAGGGGGGAGCGTCTACTACTTGCTCGGCATTTATAACCCGGATGCGACGGCGGCACAGTCGCTGTTTGCGCACGTCTGGGTCGGCTCGGGCAATGTCGATCCCACGGTCGGCACGTTTCTACTGAATGTCGATACGCATTTTCCCCGACTGACACAGCCGGCGGCCTTTGGACTGACAATGGCCCCCGGTACCGGAGCGACGCTCACTTTTTCTCTGAAGGTGCCAACCGCCGTTGAGAAAACGAACTACCTCGGACAAAGTTGCCTGATGCGGTTCAACTTTAGCTTTACCGATATCGGACAGTATCTCGACCGTGGAGTGTTCGTATTTGAGGTGCATTAATTCTGGGGAAGCCGAGGTGGTCGGATGAAACGCCGGGAACTCCTGGGCATCCTCGGAATAGCAGCGCTCAGCCGACCAGCGGCGGTATGGGCGCAGCCTTCCAAGAAGCCGCGTATTGGCGGGTCATGAACATCGTCGGGACCAAGCCGCTGATGGCTGCGATCTTGGCCTGAGACCGAACCGGTCCCGGCTTCTCACCGACTTCCTGAGAAGAGGGTTTTTACACGGCCAAGACCCATCTCGGGCATCCTCCAGCTAAGCTAGCGGCGTTCCGGCCTATGTTTTGATAATCCCGTTGGTTGTCATCTGCGTGGGGCCACTTCGCGACGGGTGAGCGTGTGGAGCGACGGCTGGCGGCGGTTTTGGTGGCAGACGTCGCTGGATACCGTTGCCTCATGAAAGCCGACGAGGCGGGCAAAGTGATAAAGACGGGCGAACAGCGCCATGCCGTCGCTGCGGCGGCCGGCCGCCACGTATCCTAATGGACTGGATCCAGCACGACCACCGGTATCTCGCGCTCGGTCTTGAGCTGATAGTCGGCGTAGGGCGGCCAAAATTGGAGCGCCTTTTTCCAAAGTCGCAGGCGTTCCTCGCCGGACGTTGTCCTGGCCCGCGCGTTCAGTTTCTTGGTCCCGACTTGTACTTCGACGTCGGGGGTCGCCAGAATATTGCGATACCACCCCGGGTGTTGGGGCGCGCCTCCCTTTGAGGCGATCACGAAGTAACTGCCGCCCTCCGTTCCGTAAAACAGCGGGAATATGAATTTTTCGCCAGACTTGCGGCCGGTGGTGGTCAGCAGCAGTGCCGGCGCCGTGATCTCACCTCGCTGGGGCACAGTTGTCTTGTACATGTGCCCGTCGGTTCCACCGCTAGCGAGATAGCGGTTCGCGTGCTCGACCATCCAGTCCGGCAGGTTCGGAGCGAGTTTCGCTTCGGCCATCGTACCCTCCTTCAAAGCTGCCGGAAACATACCATCGGGCGGCGGATCGGCCAATTCCGGCTTCAAGAG
Source organism: uncultured Alphaproteobacteria bacterium (assembly GCA_963769365.1). Lineage (GTDB taxonomy): Bacteria > Pseudomonadota > Alphaproteobacteria > Rhizobiales > Xanthobacteraceae > Bradyrhizobium. Next base: position 217,643 of record CAVYLU010000009.1, read on the forward strand.
CAAGCCGATTGGGCGCTTGTAGAGTGGCGACATTGCTGTTGTGTTGCAATCGATAATTCTGTTGCTGGCACTTTTCGGATATGGCGCAATGTCCGACTAGAGTCGGCAATGCGCTGCAAAGCGGACATCGAAGAGAGCGACAACGGCGAGTGCCAAGTGAGACAACATGGGGCGGCCTGCTGAGAGCCGTTTGATCGGCCCGCCATCAACCCCCTCGACCTATCCGCACCACTGCACGTGCGATGCCTCGCGCGGGCGTGGCGATGACGCCGAGCCTGGACCGCACGGCGCTCCGGCGAGATGTCGTGCGAGTAGTGCGAAACGTCGACGACGGTTAGAAGAGCGCTCATTTAGAGGAATTGGGGCCACATGGGGGCCACTTGCGAGCGCGCCACCGTCGTGAACACATGCGTGCCGATCCACTTGTCGGCATTGAGGATCTTGACCGTCACGCCGTCGAGCGGCCCACCAGCCGCGGTTGTCGGCAGTCGATCCGGACTTTGCGCGGCGGCTTGGCCCGAAGCCTTGGCGTGATAGGTTACAGCAGCCGTTTATCTTGGAGTGACCACGTGCTGCTTGAAACACTTCTGCCACTAGGCAAGGTCGACCCCGGCCTGCGCGCGCCCGAAATGCCACTCGATCTCCATTCCATCGCCGCCGACGCGCGCCTGCTGGAAGAGATTGGCTACGACGGACTAGTGGTTCATCACAGTGATTTTGACGTTTTGATACCGAGCCATTCGAGGATCGGCAAGCTTTCGGGCGGCACGAGGATTTCGATGCTTCTGGGGACGCCGGGTTGACGTCGGATGAAGCCGTTTCGTTCGAGGGTGACGATCATCTGGTGGACCGAAGGCGGACTGACGCGGAAGTGGCGCTGGATGTCGGCTTCGGCGGGTGGACGTCCGAACATGTAGGCGTAGGTATGGATGAAGGCCAGGTAATGACCCTGCTTCTCGGTGAAGCGCGCGCCTGATTTTTGAACTCATCGTTGAATTCGTCCCGGCCTCCGACAAGGAGGCAAAGCATGAATGTACGTTATCGGGTCGAATTGAGCCAAGCCGAGCGCGACGAACTGACGGCGATGCTCGGCGGGGCAAGCATGCCGCCCGCAAGCTTAAGCGGGCGCAGATTTTGCTGGCGGCCGATGGAGGCCGCCGCGACGAGGAGATTGTCCGGACCGTGAGTGTCAGCCTCTCCACCGTCGGCCGGACCAAGCGCCGCTTCATGGAAGGCAATCTGGAGCGGGCCTTGAGTGAGGAGCCGCGTCCGGGCGCTGAGCGCAAGCTGACCGGCAAGGAGGAGGCCCTGCTGGTGGCGACCGCATGCGCCAAGCCGCCCGCCGGCCGCAAACGATGGACGCTGACGCTGCTGGCCGACACGATGGTCAAGCTCACCGATCACAACAGCCTGTCGGGCGAGACCGTGCGTCGCCGGCTGGCCGAGAACGACCTCAAGCCATGGCGCAGGGACATGTGGTGCATTCCAAAGGTCGACGGCGAATACGTTGCCCGCATGGAGGACGTGCTCGACCTCTACGCCGAGACGCCGAATCCCGCCCGGCCGCTGGTCTGCTTCGACGAGACCCCCGTCCAGCTGATCGGCGAGGTGCGCCAGCCGGTCCCGGCCCAACCGGGACGGCGCGAGCGCTACGATTACGAGTATCGCCGCAACGGCACCGCCAATCTCTCGTCACCTTCGATCCACATCGGGGCTGGCGCAACGTCAAGATCACCGACCGCCGCGCCGCCGTGGACTACGCCCACTGCATGCGTGATCTCGTCGACGTCCATTATCCCGACGCCGCCTGCATCCGTGTCGTGCAGGACAATTTGTCGATCCACAAGCCTGGGGCGCTGTACGAGGCCTTCGTGCCCGCCGAGGCCCGACGCATCCTGCGCCGCCTCGAATTCCACTTCACCCCGAAGCACGCCAGTTGGCTCAATATGGTCGAGTGCGAGATCAGCGTGCTGCAGCGCCAGTGTCTCGGCCGCCGCATCGACGACCCCAAAAGGCTCCGAAACGAGATCGCAGCATGGCAAAAGCGGCGGAATAAAACCCGAGCCCGCATCAAATGGATGTTCACAACCGACAAAGCCCGCGCCAAACTCGGCCGCGCCTATCCAGCCACCACCAAAGAATCAAAATCACTGTGATGAACCACTAGTGGTCGAGGAAACCAAGGACGATCCGTTTATCCTGCTGGCGCTGGTGGCCCAGGCGACGCGGACCCTGAAGCTCGGCACGTCGGTCGCGATTGCCTTCCCCCGCAGTCCAACCGTGACCGCGATGAGCGCGTGGACGCTGCAGAAGCTGTCCCGCGGCCGCTTTACCCTCGGCCTCGGCACGCAGGTAAAGGCCCATATCGAGCGACGTTTCGGCATGCCCTGGACGCCCGCCGGGCCGTGGATCCGCGAGTACGTGAGTGCGGTTCGCGCGGTCTGGGATTGCTGGCAGAACGGCACGCCGCTCGACGTCAGGGGGCCGCATTACAACATCAATCTGATGGTGCCCTTGTTTGATCCGGGCCCGATTGAGCATCCCCACATTCCCGTCCATATCGCGGCGGTGAACCCGATGATGTGTCAGGTGGCGGGGGAAATCGCCGAGGGTATCCGGCCACATCCAGTATGCACGCCATCCTACATCGAGAAGGTTATGCTGCCGGCCGTGCGGGCGGGTGCGGTTAAGGCGGGGAGGTCGCTGGATCGTTTTCAAGTTTGTATGAAGCCGCTGGTCGCGACAGCCGTCAACGAGGCGGAGCTGGTGCCCAAGGTGCGTGACGCGCGCGCGCGGATCGCGTTCTATGCCTCGACGCCGCAATATCGCGCCGCGTTCGATCATATTGGTCTGGGCGATCTCGCGGACCGGCTGAAGCTGTTATCGCGAGCGCAACGCTGGGAAGAGATGCCTCAGCACATTAACGACGACGTCTTGCACAGTTTCGTGACGATCGCGACCTACGACACTATCGGCCGCAAGCTTTGCGACCGCTATGGCGGCATAGTCACCAACTGCGAATTCTCTATCGCGGTGAAGAACGACGACGATCGCAAGCGTCTGCGCCAGCTCGCCAGCGACATCCAGTCCGAAGGTGACGCGCGCGCCCGGCGCACCATTCTCGGAACCGCAGCCTGATAGCGGCTCGAGCGCACCTTCAACCGGAGAAAATCGACATGAGACTCGGACGCCTTGGCGTGTGGTACGGCACCGATAAACTCGACGGATCGCAGCTGCGCGATTTCGCGCGCACGGTCGAGAATAATGGCTACTCGACCCTCTGGTACCCCGAATCGCGGGGCTACGAATCGATGGCGCTGGCGGCCTGGCTGCTGTCGAGCAGCGAAAAGCTGGTGATCGGTAGTTCGATCGCCAACATCTATGCACGCGATTCCTTCACCGCGCAGCGCGCCATGGTCTCGCTGAACGCGCTCTACGGTGACCGGTTCATTCTCGGTCTCGGCGTCAGCCACATTCCGATAGTCGAGGGGCTGCGCGGCCATCGCTACGACAAACCGCTGGCGGCGATGGGCGCCTATCTCGACGGCATCAACAAGTTCGCGGCCGCCGGCGAACTGCCGCCCGTCGTGGTCGCCGCACTCGGACCAAAGATGTTGGCGCTGAGCGGTGCCAAGTCGCGTGGCGCTGTCCCATACAACGTTACGCCGAAGCATACGGCTCAGGCCGCCGCGATCCTCGGGCCTTCGAAGTGGCTCGCGGTGGAGCAGAAGGTAACGCTCGAGACCGATCCCGCGAAGGCGCGGGCGCTCGGGCGCAAGGAACTGTCGCGCTACATGGCGCTGCCGAACTACCGCAACAGCTGGCTGCGCCAGGGCTTCACCGAGGCTGAGCTCGCCGACGGCGGTAGCGACCGGTTCATCGATGCGATGGTTCTGTGGGGCGACGCCGACACGATCAGGCGTGGCCTGCGGGCGCACTTCACGGCCGGCGCCGCGCATGTCTGTCTGCAGCCCGTCCACGCAGATGGCGATTTCGCCGCTCGCGACCGCATACTGGCCGCGCTCGTCGACACCTGAGGCGCGTCTGTGCCACTTTCCCTCAGAGCAGATCGGCGACAGCGTTGCGGTAGCGGCGCATGGCGTTAACATGGTCGGTCATGCTCCGGCCGGCCATGCGCTTGTGGTGATAGCCGGCGAAGGTGTTGTGCAGCGTGATATGCGTGACGCCCTCCTTTTTCCAGAAGCTGATTTCCTCGCGCCAGTCCTTTTCGGTGCCTGTGCCGGTTGAGGTCCAGACTTCGAGGCCAACCGAGGCCGGATCCCGTCCCTCGGCTTCCACCAAGCGGCGCAGCTTGTCGAATTCCGCGACGGCCTTGGGTCCCGGCGGTTCAGACAGCATGATCCAGCCGTCGCCCCACTTTGCGATACGCTGCAGCGTTACGTCCATGTGACCGCCGAACCACAGGGGAATTTTGCGTGGCGGCAGGGGATTGATGCCGGCGTCCTGGAGGCGGTGCCACTTGCCCTCGAACGTAATGTAGGGATTGGCCCACAACGCTTTCATCACTTGGACCTGTTCCTCGGACCGCTTGCCCCTATTGTGGAAATTCTCGTTGAGGCCGACGAACTCCATCTCGTTCCAGCCCACGCCGATGCCGAACCGGAAGCGGCCGCCGCTGAGCACGTCGAGACTGGCAGCCTGCTTGGCAACCAGCACCGTCTGACGCTGCGCGAGAATCAGCACCTGGGTGGAGAGTTCGACCTTTTTCGTGCAGGCAGCGATGAAACCGAACGCTACGAAGGGGTCGTGGAACAGGCCGAGCCCACCCGCACGGCCGCTGGCGGGGTTCGCCGGATTACCGCCGAGCACGTGGTCCGCCAGCGTCAGACCTTCGTAACCCTCGGCCTCGGCAAGCTGTGCGAATTCGCGCACGATCGGGCCATCGCCACCGATGTCGCCGAAAGGCAGGGCAATTCCGAGATGCATGGTCGTTTCCTTGCTTTGGCTGGTTGCTGGTTTCCCGTTAATCTATAGATTTCCGCGACGGGTACCACGGCATCGGCATCGACGGGCCAGGAGACGTGCGGTGATCAAGCTCGGATACAAGGCATCGGCGGAGCAGTTCGCGCCAGGCAAGTTGCTGGGCTTCTCGTGCCTTGCCGAGGAAGTCGGTTTCGATTCGGTCTTCATCAGCGACCACTTTCAGCCATGGAAGCATGTCGACGGCCATGCGCCCTTCTCGCTGACGTGGCTGGGTGCGCTGGGCGCCAGAACGTCGCGCGTCGTTATGGGCACCAGCGTGCTGACGCCGACTTTCCGCTACCATCCTTCCATCGTCGCCCAGGCGTTCGGCACGATGGGCGCGATGTTCCCGGGACGCGTCGTGCTCGGCATCGGCACCGGCGAAGGGCTCAACGAAGTGCCTTCGACCGGCCAGCCTTGGCCGGAATTCAAGGAGCGCTTCGCTCGCCTGCGTGAATCCGTCACGCTGATTCGGGCACTCTGGACGCAGGAGCGGGTCAGCTTCGAAGGCCAGTACTACAAAACTGAGAAGGCGACGATCTACGACCGCCCAGACACGCCGGTGCCGATCTATGTCGCAGCCGCGGGTGCCCTCGTGGCGCGTTACGCCGGCCGCTCCGCCGAGGGATTCATCTGCACAAGCGGCAAGAAGCCTGAGCTCTACACCGAGACCCTGTTGCCAAAGGTCGCCGAGGGCATCGCGGCGTCGGAGGATCCGTCGCGGTCCTACGATCGTATGATCGAGGTCAAGGTGTCGTTCGACACCGACAAGGTGCGTTCGCTCGAGGACACGCGCCACTGGGCGGCGCTGGCGCTGACGCCCGAGGAGAAGATGACGGTAGAGGATCCCATCGAGATGCAGCGCCTCGCCGACGCGCTGCCGCTGGAGCGCGCCGCCAGTCGATGGATTGTGTCCAGCGACGCCGACGAGCACGTCGAGCGGATCGGTTACTATGTCGGTCTCGGTTTCCGGAATCTGGTGTTCCACGCGCCGGGACCAGACCAGGCGCGCTTCCTGAAACTCTACGGTGAGCACGTGCTGCCGCGCCTCCGCAAGCGTTTCGGTTGATTGCGCGGGACCGGCCGATGATACGCAGCAACGCCGTCGAGATCCTCGCCGTCCCCGACATTCCGCTGGTGCGCAAGGACGACGATCTCGTCGCCTTGATCGGCGAGGGGCTGGCGCGCGGTGGCATCGTGCCACGTGGCGACGACGTCTTCGTGCTGACGCAGAAGATCGTGTCCAAGGCCGAAGGGCGCTTGGTCGATCTCGCGGCCGTCGAACCCTCGGCCGAAGCGATCGAACTCGCCGGCAACGTCCAGAAAGATCCGCGCCTCGTCGAACTGATCCTGTCGGAATCGGTGCGCGTCGTGCGGGCAAGGCCGGGCATCCTGATCGTCGAGCACCGGCTCGGCTTCGTGGTGGCCAATGCGGGCATCGACCAGTCCAACCTGGCCTCGCCCGATGACCCCCAGCGAGCCCTGCTACTGCCGGTCGATCCCGACGGCAGCGCGGCGATATTGAGGAGGCGCCTGTCGCTAAGGTTCGGCGTGCCAGTGGCGGTGGTCATTAACGACAGCTTCGGCCGTGCCTGGCGGCGCGGTACCTGCAGCGTCGCGATTGGTGCCGCCGGCCTCCCGTCGCTGATGGATCTGCGTGGCTCGCCCGATCTGTTCGGCCGCGAGCTTCAGGTCAGCATCACCGGCCATGCGGACGAGATCGCTGCTGCGGCGTCGCTCGTGATGGGGCAGGGTGCCGAAGGCCAGCCTGTCGTGGTCGTGCGCGGTCTGACATGGCGCGGTCCCGACAATGGTGCGTCCGAGCTGGTGCGCCCAGCCGCCGAGGACATGTTCCGATGAGCAAACGACTTGTCGTGGCGCTGTCCGGCGGGGTCGGCGGCGCGAAACTGGCGCTCGGTCTGAGCCTCGTCTTGCCGGCCGACGAACTGCTCGTGGTCGTCAACACCAGCGACGATTTCGAGCATCTTGGACTGAGCATCTCGCCCGATATCGACACGCTGACCTACGCTCTCGCGGGCATCGACAATCCCGCCACCGGCTGGGGCCGGCGTGACGAGACGTGGTCGTTCATGGACAGCATCGGCGCGCTCGGCGGCGAGGACTGGTTTCGGCTCGGCGATCGCGATCTCGCGCTGCATGTCGAGCGCACCCGTCGCCTGCGCTTGGGGCAGACACTGTCCGAGGTGACTGCCGACATTTGCCGGCGCCTCGGCATCGGTGCCCGCGTGGTGCCGATGAGCGACGACCGCGTGCGTACCCGCGTGCGCGGCGACGCGGGCTGGATCGACTTCCAGGACTACTTCGTGCGCCAGCAGTGCCGGCCGGTTGTCCATGAGCTGGCTTTCGACGGCGTGACGATCGCCCGGCCGCACGCCGACATCACGGCGGCGCTGCGCCCGGGCGACGTGCGGGCTGTGATCGTCTGCCCGTCCAATCCCTTCGTCAGCGTCGAACCGATCCTGGCGATCCCCGGCATGCGCGATGCGATCAAGGCGAGTGGCGCACCGGTCGTCGCGGTGTCGCCAATCATCGGCGGGCAGGCCGTCAAGGGCCCGACCGCGAAGATGATGCGCGAACTTGGCCTCGAGGCCAGTGCCGCCGGCGTCGCCGCACGCTACGGCGACCTGCTCGATGGCTATATCGTCGACCACGCCGACGCCGATGAGATCGGCAATGTCGGCGCGCGGGTCACGATCGCCAGAACCCTGATGACGAGCCTGCATGACCGGGAGATGTTGGCGCGCGTGACGCTCGACGCGGCGGACGCACTGGCCTCGCAGCGATGAGCGACATCTGGGCGGTCATTCCGGTCAAGGAGTTCAATGGCGCCAAGCATCGGCTGTCGGGCCTGCTGTCGCCGCCAGAACGCCGTCTTCTCGCCGAGACCATGCTGACGGACATGCTCGACGCCGTTGCCGGCTCCCGGCTTCTGGCCGGCATGATGATCGTCACGCTCGATCCGCATGCGACGGCTCTTGGCGAAAAGATCGGTGCGCGGATCGTGAACTGGGGCGCGCGGGACGGACATACCGGCAGCGTGAACGCCGGCCGCCGGGTTCTCGCGGGCGAAAGGCGTGGCGGCATGATCACGATGCCCGGCGACATTCCAGCCACCCGCGCCGGCGAGATAGACGCGGTGTTATCGGCGCATCTCGCAGCGCCCTCTTTCACGATCTCGCCGGCGCATGACGATCTCGGATCCAATGCCGTCGTCTGCTCGCCGCCGGAATCGGTGCCGCTTCGCTTCGGCGACAACAGTTACTTCCCGCACCTCGACGCCGCGCGCCTTCAGGGCATCGAGCCGACTGTGATCCGTCAGCCCGGAATCGCGATGGATATCGACCATCCGGCCGATTTGGCGGTTTTCCTGCGCCTGCCGCAATCAGCCGGCACTCGTACCCGCACGCTGCTCGACGAACTTGGCGTGCCTGCGTTGCTGGCCAAGCGGGGTATCGCCTAACCGACCGCCGCCTTCTTGCGCGGCGGCGTTAGCACGATCGGCTCCAGGTCGGCCGCGATCATGGATGCCGCTCGACGGTCTTCCGGCACCGGCCGATAGAGAGTGTCGCGTTGCATCGGTTCGCGGCCGATCGACCGGATGAGCGCTTCCATCTCGTGCGGCGGAAACTCCTGGCCGTGCTGGGTGCCGGCGGCGCGCGAGATGCTCTCGTTCATCAGCGTGCCGCCGAGATCGTTGGCGCCGGACTTCAGGCAGACTGCGGCGCCCGCCGGCCCCATCTTCACCCAGGACGTCTGGATGTTGGGGATCAGCGGATGCAGGGCCAACCGCCCGACTGAATGCATGATCACGGCTTCGCGGAACGTCGGGCCGGGGCGCGCCGTGCCGAGGCGGTACATCGGCGCTTCCATATGGACGAAGGGAAGCGGCACGAACTCGGTGAAGCCGCCGGTTTCGGCCTGCAAGTCGCGTAGCGCGAGGAGATGTTTCGCCCACGAACTCGAGGTCTCGACGTGCCCGTACATGATGGTCGAGGTGGTGCGCAATCCCGCCTGGTGGGCGGCGCGCTGCACGTCGAGCCACTGCCCGGTGTTAATCTTGTCGGGGCAGATGATGGCGCGTACGTCATCGTCGAGGATTTCGGCCGCCGTTCCGGGCAGGGTGCCGAGACCGGCCGCCTTCAGCTTCGCGAGGAACTCGGGGATCGGCAGTCCGAGCGTGGCCGCACCTTGCGTCACTTCCAGAGCCGAGAAGGCGTGGATGTGCATCTCGGGGACGACCGCCTTGATCGCCCGGCAGATCGCTTCGTACGTGGCGCCGGTGTAGTCGGGATGGATGCCGCCTTGCAGGCACACTTCCGTCGCCCCGCGATCCCACGCCTCGATCGCGCGACGCGTAATTTCCTCGATGGCGAGATCATAAGGTGAGCCGCGCAGATCCTCGTGCGTGCGGCCCTTCGAGAAGGCGCAGAACTTGCACCGGAAGTAGCAGATGTTTGTGTAATTGATGTTGCGGTTCACGACGTAACGCACGACGTCGCCACTGACCGCGCGTCGCAGCGCGTCGGCGGCCTGCGTGACGTGCCGGTAGTCGGCGTCGCGTGCCGCGAACAGGCGCACGATGTCGTTCGAGGCGAGCCGTTCGCCCGATGTGGCACGCTCGACGATTCTCGCGATTCCGGCGTCGACGCCGCGGGCGAGCACCAGCGGCGCCGGTGGCGGCTTGGTGTTGCCCGGTGCCCAGTCGTCGTCGCGCGCGAAGCCTTCAGCGTCGCTCATGCGCCGCACGCGGGTGGCGATGTCGGGAGCCAGCCACGTATCGGCGACGCGCACGTAGGCGGGGTAGACGGGCAGGCGGTTCACCAGCAGCTTGCCGGCGTCCGCGCTCTTGCGGGCGAGTTCGGCAATGGCAGGCCACGGCGCTTCGGGGTTCACGTGATCGGGCGTGACCGGCGAGATGCCGCCCCAGTCGTTGAGCCCCGCGTCGATCAGCTTTTGATAGACTCCGGGCGACAGATTTGGCGGCGCCTGGATGTTCATGTCGGGCCCGAGAATCAGACGCGCCGTCGCGATGGTCCACAGCAGGTCGTCGAGATCGGGTTCCTCGGAATTGGCGAGCTTGGTGTCGGGCTTGGCCCGGAAGTTCTGGACGATGACTTCCTGGATATGACCATGGGCGGCGTGCAGATCGCGCAATCGCCTCCAGCGCGTCGATCCGCTCGTCGCGTGTCTCGCCGATGCCGATCAGGATGCCGGTCGTGAACGGAACCTTCAGTTCGCCGGCCAGACGCAGGGTCTCCAGCCTGACTGCAGGATGTTTGTCGGGAGAACCGTAGTGAACGCCGCCCTGCCTGCAGAGCCGCTCGCTGGTGGACTCCAGCATGATGCCCTGGCTGGCCGTCACCTCGCGCAGGCCGGCGATCTCCTCGCGCGTCATCACGCCGGGATTGGCATGCGGCAGCAATCCGGTCTCGCGCAGCACAAGCGCGCACATCGCGGTCAGATAGGAGATCGTCGTTTCGTGGCCGAGCGCCTTCAATGCGTCGCGCGCGGCCTGGTATCGCAGCTCGGGCTTGTCGCCCAGCGTGAACAGCGCTTCGGTGCAACCTGCGGCCGCGCCGGCGCGCGCGATGGCGAGCACCTCGTCGGGTGAGAGGTAGACGGGCTTTCCCGCGCGCGGCACTTGCGCGAACGTGCAGTAGTGACAGACGTCGCGGCAGAGTTTGGTGAGCGGAATGAAGACCTTGCGCGAGTAGGAGATCAGCCGGCCGTGCGCGGAATCGCGCAAGGCCGCGGCTTCTGCTATCAGTTCGGCCAGCGGCGCGTCGAACCGCTGCCGCGTCGCCTGTCTACCGGCCGCCGTCATAATCCGTCGTCTCCGCCCGCAGAGGGTCGCATGTCGTCGCGGGACGCGCTTGCCGCCACCCGCTGGCGGCCGCATGGTGTCGCATCGACGCGAGCGATGCAATGCAAGGAAGGATGCAACAAATGCTGATCGGCTTCAACGCACCGACCGCCGGACCCCTGTCGGCCGCGGATAACCTTACGAAGATCGTGGTTGGCGGCGAGGCGATGGGCTTCGACTACGCGACGTTCAGCGACCACGTCGTGATTCCGACCGCGATCGCGGCCGAATATCCCTACAGCGCCTCCGGGGAGTTCCCCAGCGGCACCCGCGGCGAGCGGCACGAACAGCTGACGGAGATCGCCTGGATCGCCGCGAAAACGACGCGCCTGCGTCTCGTGACCTCCGTCATGGTGGTGCCGCATCGACCAGCCGTGCTGACCGCCAAGATTCTCTCGACCATCGACGTTCTCTCGGGTGGCCGGCTGACGCTGGGTATCGGTGCGGGCTGGATGCGCGAGGAGTTCGAGGCCATCGACGCGCCGGACTTCGATGCGCGTGGAACGGTGACCGACGAATATGTGCGCGCCTTCGTTGAACTCTGGACGAGGGATGCGCCGAAATTCGACGGTAAGCATGTCCGATTCTCCAATATCGGTTTCGAGCCGAAGCCCGTGCAGAAGCCGCATCCGCCGATCTGGGTCGGAGGCGAGAGCGGTCCGGCGCTGCGACGAGCTGCCCGCATCGGCGATGCGTGGTATCCGATCGGTACCAACCCGCAGAATCCGCTCGATAGCCTGACGCGTTTCAAGACCCAGGTGGCGCGCCTGCGCAAGATGACCGCCGAAGCGGGTCGCGATCCCAAGGCGGTCGGCCTGAGCTTGCGCGTCACGGTGTTCGGCGAGACCGCGCCACCGCAGGCCGGTGATGGCGAACATCGCCTGTTCGCCGGTCCGCCGGCGCTCGTCGCCGCCGACATCAGGGCGCTGCGCGACATTGGTGTCGGCTGCATCGATTTCGGATTCGGCGGTTCGACAGCCGACGAAGTCCTCGCGGGTATGCAGAAATTCAGGGCCGAGGTCTTGCCGCTCGTCGGAGTGAAATGCCTCAGTCGCCACTCAGCTGCCGAGCTGGCGGATCAACGTCGCCCAGCGGTCGAGTTCCGGCAGGATCGTATCGGCCTTGGCGGAATCGAGGCTGACGACCAGGCGCGAGACGCCGTCGTCGCGGTCGCGCTTGAGCAGGTCGAGGTTCTCCTTGGCGCCCCAGATCGTGATCGGCACCGACGCGGGATCGCGGCCCGCCTCAGTCGCCATCTCGCGGAACTTCGGCAGCAGGGCCTGCACATCCGCGTACTGGGTGCGTGAGCGGTGAGGCATCCAGCCGTTGCCGTAGCGCAAGGCCCGCCGCGCGCCGTACGGGAAGGCGCCGCCGACGATGATCGGCGGATGCGGTTTCTGGACCGGCTTCGGCCAGGTCATCATCGGCTCGAAGTTCACGAACTCGCCATGATACTCGGCCTTTGACTCAGTCCAGATCACCTTCATGGCCTCGACACGCTCGCGCGCCAGCTTGTGGCGGCTCGCGAAAGCGGTGCCGTGGTTGGCCATCTCGTCCTCGTTCCAGCCGTTGCCGACGCCGAACAGGAAACGGCCGCCCGAGACCTGGTCGATCGAAGCGACCTGCTTGGCGGTCTGGATCGGGTCGCGCTGAGCGATCAGGCAAATGCCGGTCCCGAGCAGCAGCGTTTTGGTCACCGCCGCGGCCGCACCCAGCACCACGAACGGGTCCATCACGTCGTAGTACTTCTTCGGTAGATCGCCGCCGCTAGGGAAGGGCGACTTGCGCGTCAACGGAATGTGGGAGTGTTCGGGCACCCAGAGCGAATCGAAGCCGCGGTCCTCCAGCGCCCGCGCAAGTTCGGTCGGCGACATCGAGTAGTCGGTGAAAAACATGGCCCCGCCGATGCGCATCGTTCTCTCCCTCGTGGCGTCGCTCGCGGACCAGGTGGCCGGCGATGGATTTCGTGTCGTTATCGATCGGTCGTGGTGACCTTCGGACGTCTCGGCCACCGCGCCTCCGCGCGCGGCAGCACTTGCTCGATTAGCAGACGGGTCTGGGCCAGAATTGCGTCGTCATCGCCGCCTAGTGGCCGCAAAATGAACTTCGACACGCCGGCGTCGAAATATTCGGCGACGCGCGCGAGGATCGCGTCGGCGTCGCCGACCGCGAACGCGTGCGTGGCGTCGCGTCCGGTGCGTTTGGCGTAGGCATCCATCGCCCTGCCGATGCCGGGCGCGTCTCGGCTGCCGAAGTGGAACGCGAAGCCGGCGCCGTAATGGTCTTCGTCGATCAATCGGCCGGCTTCGGTGGCGGCGGCCTTGATCGCGGCCACGACGCGACCGGCCTCAGCCGGCGGGTCGCCGCCAGCCTGCCAGCCGGTGCCGATGCGCGCAGTGCGGCGGATCGCGGCGTCGCTCGAGCCACCGATCCACATCGGCAGGTCGGGCTGCACGGGCTTCGGCGCGATGGTGGCGCCCTTCAGTTTGTAGAAGGCGCCGCTGAAGTCGACCAACTCCTCTCGCCACAGGCGGCGGATGATCTCGAGGCACTCGTCGGTCTTGCGACCGCGCGTCTTGGTGTCCATGCCGAGCGCCTCCCATTCGGGCGCCAGCGGGCTACCAATGCCGAAGGCCGGCAGCAGGCGGCCGTCCGACAGCACGTCGATGGTGGCGCACTGCTTGGCCAGCAGCACGGGGTCGCGGAACGCCAGCGACACGACGTTCATGCCGAACCGCATGCGCCGCGTGCGCCCTGCCAAGGCCGCCATCGTGGTCATCGATTCAAGGAACGGCTGACGGCTGACGATCCGGTCAGTCTGCCAGATCGAATCCACGCCGCCGGCCTCACACATGTCGATCCAGCGCCAGTACGCCGCCGCGCAAGAAAACGGAAACTCCGCACAGCCCAGTCCGATCCCGACACCCATGCGCCGTCCTTCCTTCCGCCCTAGAGCGGGATGACTTATCTTCGAATCGTCATCGCGCTCTATCGTTTTGTTTGAGCATGATCTTTTCGGAAAACCGCTACACACTTTTCCGGATCATGCCCTAGGCCGCCGCGGCTGCGGCTTTGACGCGTGGCGCCACGTCGCGCACGAAGCGTTCGAGACTGCCGTTCATCTGCTCTGGCCGCATGCCGGGCGGCACTGCCCAGGTGACAAGGTCGGTGATGCCGTACTCGCGCACGAAGGATGTCAGCTCCTTCACGCAGTGCTCGACGTTGCCTACCACCCATGTCTGCGGGATGCTGGCCTCCCGCGTGTTGCCCGAAACGCCGCCGGCGGCGCTCTCGTCCTTGTTGAAGCTGCGATAGACTTGGCCGCGATAGCGCTCGGCGGCGCGCACGGCCGGCCACTCGCGTTCGGCGTCGTCGGTCACGAGGCAGGAGCGGATGATGCCGACGCGATAGCTGTCGGGGTTGCGGCCCGACGCCTTCAGCGTCGCGCGCCACGGATCGAGCACCATTGACCGCGCGCCCTGCGGCAGGAAGTTGCTGTCATTGCGTGCCGCGCGCTGCGCGCCGGGCTCCGACATCGCAGCGATCCAGAGCGGCGGGCCACCCGGTTGCACGTAGCGCGGCCTGATCACCACGTCGTCGAAATCGTAGCGCTTGCCATGGAAACTGAACTTCTCGCCGGTGAAGCAATGGCGCAGCACCTCGATGCCTTCGTCCGTGAGGGAGACACGGCGTGAAACCGGCAGACCGAAGCCGCGGAACTCGTGCGGCGCGTAGCCCATGCCGACGCCGACCTCGATGCGGCCATTGCTGATATTGTCGAGTACCGCGAGGTCCTCGGCCAGCCGCACCGGGTGGTTGAACGGCAGCAGGCAGACGTCGCTCGATAGCCGCACACGTTTGGTACGCGCGGCGATCGCGCCCGCCATCGGCACCCACGAAGGCAGGTAGCCGTCATCGAGGAAGTGATGCTCGGTGAACCACACGAGATCGAGTCCGAGCCCGTCGAGCATGACCACCTGGTCCATGATCGCGGCGTACAGGCTCGGCATGTCCATGCCCGATTCCGGCGTGTTGCGGAAATCGTAGACGGTGCCGAGGCGAAGGGGTGGACGCATGACGCTTGTTCTCCGCTGGTCAGGATATTTGCCGGTGCTGCGCGGCCAATCGCCGGCAACCAAGCCGTCACCAAACTGAACGAGGGTGCGGATGCGGCTGAGCCAGTTAGCACGTATTCCTGACCGCCTCAGCGAGCATGGCGTAAAGCTGGCGCTTGGTTAATTCCGTCGGCTGCCGCACAATGGGCTTCCGTGAAGACACCACCTTTGCCACGGGTCGGGTACAGGCCGCCAACGACGTCGCCCTTCGCTTCGGCACCAGCATAATCCTGGGCTTTGCCGTTGGTGGCTTGCGACCGCGCTTGAGGCCCAAACGCGTTAACTTGGCGCAGACCGCGTTACGGCTATGGCCGAGACGGCCCGCGATCTGCGCGGCGCTCTGTCCTGAGGTCCAGAGTTTTTTAAGCAGTGCTAAGTCTTCTGCAGCCCAATTCATGGGAAGATACTTATACCTTGACCGCCGCCCAAGGACTAGTCGTCCCGGTTGCCGAGACCGACGCCCGCTTTGATGCGCATTCGGGGCGTCAAGTCGGACATCGCAAGAGATCCCAATGGGCCAGATTCTGAATTTCTATATCGAGACATTAGACGCGCGTCGCCAGCCGGAGCCGGGCGGCGAACTCTGCGGCTGTTTTAGATTGATACCCGTCAGCGCCGATTTTCACTCCCATCGGTTTGCTATGCCGCCGCTATTCCCACCGGAAGTGCGGCACTAGCAACTGCGGGGTCACGCGATTGCCGTATCACCATACGAACACACTTTGCAGCCGACGAGGTGGTCCAGCGATGATCGGCTGCGTCGCACTTAGTTGGCCAAGTGACGCAGTGCCTGAGTCAGGAATTAGCACTTTCGGACCTCGCGCGATGTCCGTCTGAGTCCGAAATGCGCGCCAAGGCGAACGTGCGCCGACTGCTCCGAGTTTTTGAGTTCACGCCCTAACCGATTTTCATCACTTGGTGCCCTTGCTCCAGTTCGCCCTGCATTGTGGTATTACGACTTTACTGCACCCGCAGTCATGCCGTCGATAAAACGGCGTTGCAGCAGTACGAAGGCCAGTACGACGGCCAGTACGACGGGCGGTACGATGGTCACGGCCGCAGCCAGCATTTCGCCCCAATCCGTCGAATACTGACCGGTCAAGTTGTAGAACTTTACGATCGCGGTGACATTGCTTTCGCTCTGCAGGAACGTGACTGCGATGACGAATTCATTCCAGGCATTGAGGCCGACGATGATCGCGACCGTGAGAAGGGCGGGCCGCATCATCGGCAGGATAACATAGTAGAATTTTTGCCATGGGGTCGCACCATCGACCTCGGAAGCTTCTTCTAGCGCGTAGGGGATCGAGATGCCGTAGGTGCGCAGCAGGGCTTCGACACGGTTTTCGTCGGCCCGTTTACCCACTGTTTCTCCGATTTTTGCAAGACGGGCTTTCCGATCCTCCGCCCTGGCACGAATATCGCGATGCCCGATATTTTTTCAATCGACCGTAACGTCAGCTGACTTGATGATTTCGCCCCAGCGGACACGCTCGTCGTCAATGAACTTAACCGTTGCCGGAATGTCCATCGGTGCGGGCTGGACGCCGAGCTTTTCGAACTGCGCTTTGATATCCGGCTCGCGCAGGATATCCGTCACCGCTGCGTTGAGCTTCGCCACGATTGGCTCCGGCGTGCCCTTCGGCGCCATCAGCGCAAACCAGGTCACCGAGGTGAAATCGGGCACGACTTCGCGCACGGCCGGCACATCTGATAGCGCGGCTACGCGCTCGCTGCCGCAGACGCCGAGGATGCGCAGCTTGCCGCCGACATGCAGGCTCATCGACGAGCCGAGGTTGTCGAAGAAGAGGTCGACCGTATTGCCCATGATGTCCTGCAGCGCGGGCGACGTGCCGCGATAGGGAACGTGCACCATCTTGGTGCCGGTCAGCTTCTCGAACAGGATCGCGGTGAGATGCGAGGTCGTGCCATTGCCCTGCGAGGCAAACGTGACCTTGTCCGGATGCGCCTTGGCGTAGTCGATCAGCTCCTTTACTGTATTCGCCGGAAAATCGGGCCGCACGTCGAGGACGTTCGGCGCGGTGCCGAGCACGGTGATCGGCATCAGGTCGGCCGGGCGGAATGAGAGCTTCTTGTAGAGGTTCTCGTTGATCGCGATCGGGCCGGGCGGACTTGCGAGCAGGGTGTAGCCATCCGGCGCACTGCTTGCTACCGCGTCCGCGCCGATATTGCCGCCGGCGCCGGAGCGGTTCTCGATGATGATGGCCTGGCCCCATTTCTGGCGCAGGCGTTCGGCCACGATCCGAGGCAGCGTATCGGCGGTGCCGCCGGCCGGGAACGGCACGATGATCTTGATGTTCTGCGTGGGATAGTTGGCGGCGTCATCCGCGCGGCCTGGCGTGGCGCACAGCAAGGCGAGCAACGCGGCGCCTACGGAAAAAGAGATATGAAAAATATTCATGACGGGATCGCTGCCGGTTGGAGATCGTGGGAGGCGGAAGGGGCGGATTCGACGAACGCGTCCGCGAAGAACTGTGCGTCGGGTAAGGCGTGACCTGCCGTGAAATGCGTTGCGCGGCGCTCACCATCAAAGGATTGCCGCAGGCATAGACGTCGGCGCCGGAAAGGTCGTTGATGGTCTTCGCGGACCGCGTCGTGGACGAGGCCGGTGCGGCCCGTCCAGAAGGACGAAGGCTCCGATAAGCACCGGCGTGAAGGAAAACCACGGCATGCGTGCGGCCCATCTCGCCGGTAGCTCCGCCAGATAGATGTCCTCGCGCGTGCGGGCGCCCCAATAGAGATGCATCGGCCGGCGGTTGCCGGCATGGATTGCGGTCTCGATGATGGATTTGATCGGCGCAAAGCCGGTGCCGCTCGCGAGCAGGACGACGGGCCGCTCCGAGGCGCGCAGATAGAAGTCGCCATAGGGCAGCTCGACCTGCAGGGGATCGCCGGCCGACAGTCGCGACAGAGTTTTGACCGAGAACTTGCCGTCCGGCACGTGCCTGATATGCAACTCGGCGCCGTCATTGTCGCGCGCGGCATTCGCCATCGAGAAATTGCGGCGGTCGCCGTCTTCCATGACGACCTGGAGATATTGGCCGGCCTTGAACGGCGCGCGCAGACCGATCGGAAAGCGCAAGGTCAGCATGGTGACGTCGGGCGCGGGCCGCGCGAGGCGGAAAATTCTCGCCGTGATGGTCTTGCGGCGGAAAATATCGATGCGTTCGAAGCGCTTGGGCCGGATGGTCAGATCGGCGCGGGGCTGCGAGCGGCACAACAGCGCCAGCCCATCGCGCGCGGTGCGCCGGCCGCGGCCGCGCTGCTCGACTTCGCCTGCGAGGAGGCCGGCCTCGCAGGTGTTGCACGACGCCTTTCCGGCAGGAGGACGGCATGGAATAGCCGGCGCGCTCGGCGGCATCGAGCACGAACTCGCGTGGCTCGCAGGGGAAGCTGATCTCGCTCTCGGCGACGCGGACCGTGAACGTCATGCCGCGCTCGCCGTGCAGGCGCTGGCGGAACATTGCCGATCAGGCGGAGCGTGCGCAGCACAGCGGCCGGGTCGGCCTTGTTCTGGCCGGCAATATCGAACGCGCTGCCGTGGCCTACGCTGGAGAACAGACGCCGGCGCCGACCGACAGCGCCGAGGCGTTGCGTCCGGCCAGCAGCTTCACCGGGATGTGGCCCTGGTCGTGATAGATCGCGACAAAGCCGTCGATGTCCTTGCGGCCGAGGATGATGTCGGCGCCCACCGGACCTTCGGCGAGCACGCCGGCCTTGCGCAGCCGCGCGACCGCAGGCGCGGTGATGCGATCGTCGTCGTCGCCGAACAGGCCGTTCTCGCCGGCGTGCGGATTGATGCCGAAGACTCCGATCCTGGGATTAGCGACGCCGAGCTGCTTCAGCGTGGCCGCGCAAGCAAGTCCGGCTTCCTCGATCAGCTCCGGCGTCAGCCGCGCCAGCGCGTGATGGATGCGTTCATGCAGGGTCGCATGCAGGATGCGCAGGCCGCCGCCGACCAGCATCATGAAGACCTTCTCCTCCGGCGTGCCGGTCAGCCGCGCGATCAGCGCCGGGATAGCCGGAGAACGGAATGCCGGCGGCGTTGACGGCGGTCTCGTTGTGCGGGCAGCCGACAATCGCATCCGCCACGCCCTTCCGGACAAGACCGATGGCGGCCTCGACATAGGCCACCGTGGCGCGGCCTGCGGCGGCTCGATCTGTGCCGGGACGGAAATGCGCCGCGGGCAGGGCATCGACGGGGTGGATGAGGATGGCGTCCTTTGGCGACGGCTTGCCGCGAAGCCGTCGGAATTGATGCCGGCGGCACAGCGCTCGCCGTAGTGCCGGATGACATGCTCGTCTCCGACCAGGATGACGCGGATGTCCGCGCTGCCGAGCAGCTGGGCGGCCGCCTTGACCGCGATCTCCGGGCCGATACCGTTGGGATCGCCGATCGTCAGCGCGATGGTCTTGATCCCGCTCATAGCGGCAACGCCAGAAGAGTGTCGAAACGGGAGCTGTCGCAGACGACGATGCGCTCGCGCAGTTTCGGCGCGCCGCCGTTCAGCCTGTAGACGTCGATGTAGCGGCCGGTGGCGTAAACATCCGTCGTGCCGTCGCGCATGATGCGCGCGACGAAGAACGAGGTTTCGCTGCTGACTTCGCCGGCATCCTGCGACACGATCCAGGGCTGGCCGAGGAAATGCCGGTAGACATGGCGCTCATAGATGTTGGCCTCGCGCAGCGAGGCGACGCGGTCGAGCAGCATGCCCCTGGAGTTGGCGAAGATCACGCCGGCTTCCAACCCCAGCGCGAAAATTGTCCGCGGTCGTGATCTTGTAGGTGCAATTCTCCTCGAAGAAATCCGGCCATGCCTCGAGATTGCCGCTGTCGATGCAGCGGGCATAGGCGTTCTGTGCATGGTTGATCAGGCCGACGACGTCGCTCACGTCGATTGCGCTCCTTACAGTGCCCATCTGCGCGCGATAGGCTTTCCAGAAGCCGCGCACGGAAGCTTCCGTCACCCGGCTCTCGCTGGATTCGGTGCCGGCGCCGCCCATCTCGATCACGGCTTGCTCGCCGCGCGCGCCGGCGATGCCGCGCTGCACGAAGCCGCCGACGCAGCCGTCTTCCATCGAGATGTAGCCGGCCGGCCCGACCAGATTCGCCTGCTTCAGCCGGACCAGGCGCTGCTCGGGCGTATCCTCGGCAAATCCGAGCAGCGTCCAGTGCAGATCGGTGCGGTCGACGCCGCGCGGCACGATCTGGCGCACCGCGATCGCGTTCTGGATCTGCTGCAGGATGAAGGTCGGGAAGGTCGACAGGATCTGCAGCGTCACATTGTCCGGGAATTCCTTGAAGCTCTGCAGCAGCGAAGGGTCGGCGAGCTTGAACTCGCTGTCGGAGCGGAGGTTCTGCTCGGCATATTCGTTGTTCTGTCCTTTCTGCCGGCCGCTCGTGTCGACCGCGGAAAAGCTGATGTGATGACCGCCGCGTGGGATCGACGATGATGCCGCCGGTCTGCGACAGGCGGTTGAGCTCGAAGGTCGTGAAGAACAGATGCAGGATGCTCGCGTGATAGGAGTCCTTCACGTTCTCCATGTAGAGCTTCCAGTTGTTGGGAAGCGCCTGCGTGTAGCGGCCGAGGACGACCGGCGTGCGTCCGCCCATCACGCGGCCGATCCGCGAATAGATTTCCTCGCCGAGATGCTCCTCCAGCGGAGGCACGTCGTTCGAGAAGCTGCCGAACACGATGCCGAACGCTTCCGCCAAGCCGCAGCTTGCGCGGATTGTGCTGCTCCATGCAGAACGAGGCGGGCATGCCGCCCTTGCCCTTGATGCCGTCCTTGAAGGCGACTTCCTTGAGATTGCCCTGCCGGTCATAGCTCCAGGCATGATAGACGCAGGTGAAGGCCTTGGTGTTGCCGCGGCTCTCCAGCGCGATCAGCGCGCCGCGATGCGCGCAGCGGTTCTCGAACGCGTAGAGTTCGCCATCGGAATCGCTGGCGACGATGACCGAGGTATCGCCGACGAAGGTGGTGACGAAGTCGCCGGTGTTTTTCACCTCGACCGATAGGCAGAGATAGTTCCAGCTCGGCCCCTGGAAGATGCGCTGCTGCTCGGCGGCATAGATGTCGCGGTCCTGGAAGATCCAGAACGGGCACGCGGGTCACGCCATCGCTCGGCCAGATGTGGCCGCGCGGTGTCGGCGGCCGTGCGGCTGACCTTGATCCAGCATGAGACCTCCCGTCGACAGGCGGCGCGGTCATTGACCGGCGCCCCGTTTTGTTCGAATATCGAACAAATGTTCAAACCAGAATTCCACTCATCATGCAGGCACGGCTGTCAATACGACTGTCGAGATGCAAAAGAAGCCGGGGCCGAGCGCCTGCCGGAAGGCATGGGCGGGCTCGCCAAGGGGCTTGCGATCATCGAGGCGTTCTCGCCGCACCGTACCCGCTTGACGGTGTCAGAGGCGGCAGAGGCATCCGCGACACCTCGCGGGCCTCGGCGCGGCGATGCCTGCTCACGCTGACGGAACTCGGCTATCTCGAATTCGACGGCAAATATTTCCGGCCGCAGCCGCGGCTGCTTGCGCTTTCGCGCCGCCTATTCCGGCACGCGCTCGTTGCCGCAGATCGCGCAGCCGTTCCTCAAGGCCGCGCGCGACGAGCTGCACGAATCGATCTCGCTTGCGGTGCTCGATCGCGACGCCGCGCTGTTCGTGGCGCGGGCCGAGGCGGAGCGGCTGGTGACGACGGGCATCTCCATCGGTACCCGGATCGATCTCTATTGTTCGGCGACGGGCAGGGTGCTGCTCTCGGCCTGGCCGGACGACGCGCGTCTCCGCCTATCTCGATCGCATCAAGATCGAAGCGCGCACCAAATATTCGCTGGTCAAGAAGCCGGCGCTGCGCGAGGCCGTGCGCAGCGCGAGCCGACAGGGTCTACGCCACTACCGATCAGGAACTGGAGATCGGGCTGCGCTCGATCGCGGTCCCCGTCATCGACTCCCGCGGCACGCGTCGTCGGCGCCATGAGCGCGAGCGCCTCGACCGCCCGCATGTCCCTCCAGCAGATGGTCAAAAGTTTCGTGCCGGTGCTGCGGGCGAACGCCGATGCCCTCGGACGCGCACTGTAAAAAAAGCGAGCGCGGCAGCTCCCGCTTTTTTGCGGCGCGTGCGAGTGTCTGCTCGCGCTATTCGGCCGACAGCGGATCTCCCGACAGAGTCCAGCTCGCTCCGTCGAAGACGGCGATCCGCAGCGTCTTGAACGGCGCGTAGTCGTCCGGCTTCGTGCTGATCGAGATGCCCGGCAGCATCATCGGCAGCCGCTCGCCATGCAGCGACGTTGCCTGGCGGATGAGATTTTCCCGCGTCAACTGGTCGCCGCATTTCTTCAGGGCAAGCGTCGACGCGCATGGACGTTCATGTAGGCGACCAGCACGGAATAGTCGTCCGGATTGGCCGAAGGCGCGTATTTCTTAAGAAATTCCTTGTAGGCCTTGACCTCGTCGTCGTTGGCCCATGCGGGATCGCCGGGCTGCTTGAGAAATTGCGTCGTGACCAGTCCTTTCGACGCGTCGAGGCCCGCAGGCTTCAGGATGGTTTCGACCGACGCCGTCGAGCCGCCGATGATGTGAAGCGGATTCCAGTTCAGCTCGTGAACCTTGCGGATCGATTGCGCGGCGGCCTTTGACGGAGGACTGCTCGATCAGCGTGTCGATGCCGGCGGCCTTCAGCTGGACGATCTGCGAGTCGATCGTGGGATCGGCGAGCTCGTAGGAAACTTCAGCGACGATCTGCGAGGCCTTGTCGCCGAGCCCGGCGCGCAATCCCTTGACGATAATCCTTTCCGATAGTCGTCATTCTGGTAGAAAACGCCGATCTTGGCGTCAGGCTTGGTCTTCAGGATGTATTTGGCGATGACCGCGGCCTTCGGTCTCGAAATCGGGATAGAGCGGCACGGTCCAGGGGAAATTCTTCGGATCGTTGAAGCGTCGTCCGCCGGCCGTGATGAACAGTTGCGGCACCTGTTTGGAGTTCAGGTATTTCTGGATCGCGACATTCGGCGCCGTGCCGATGGTGCCGACCTCGGCGAGCACGCCGATGTCCTCGACCAGCTTGCGCGACTGCTCGACCGCCTTCGGGCGCGCTGTAGGCATTGTCGAGCTGGGTGAAGCTGATCTTGCGTCCGTTGATCCCGCCCTGCTCGTTCAGCATTTCGAAATAGCCGACGACGGCCCGTCCGGCGCCGGCGCCGAATGCGGATGCCGGGCCGCTCAGCGGCGTCGATTGGCCGAGCTTGATCTCGGTATCGCTGGCGCCGGGGCCATAGGCCTTTTGCGCGGAGGCGGGCGAGGCGGTGAGCAGCGCGGACAGGGCCAACGCGCCCCAGACGCGATTGCTGATGCAGGGTCAAGATTGTTTCCTCCATGTTAGTTTGATTTGCGTTCTCATCTCAGAAGTTCGCGGGCGATGACCACGCGCTGGATCTGGTTGGTGCCTTCGAAGATCTGGGTCAGCTTGGCGTCGCGCATCATGCGCTCGACCGGATAGTCCATGGTGTAGCCGTAGCCGCCGAAGATCTGGACGGCGTCGGTCGTGACCTTCATGGCCATGTCGCTGCCGAAGCATTTGGCCATGCTGGCGAGCACGTTGAGGCGCTTCCAGTCGCCTGCGTCGCCGGCCCGCGCGCATTCGTAGACCAGGGCGCGGGCGGCCTCGATCTGGATCGCCATGTCCGCGAGCATGAACTGCACGCCCTGGAATTCCGAGATCGCCTTCTTGAACTGCTTGCGTTCCTTGGCGTAGGCGACGCACGCATCGAGCGCGCCCTGCGCCAGTCCGACGGATTGGGCGCCGATCGTCGGACGGTTGAGGTCGAGCGCGCGCATCGAGGCCCGAAAGCCCTTGCCTTCCTCGCCGACGAGGTTTTCGGCCGGCACGCGGACATTGTCGAAGAAGATCGGCGTGTTCGGCGCGCCGCGAAAGCCCATCTTGCGCTCGTGGCGTCCGAACGTGATGCCCGGCATCTTCTTCGGTTCGACGATGAACGCGCTGATGCCGTCGGCGCCGGGCCCGTCGCTGGTCCGCGCCATGACCACGATATAGTCGGCGGCGACGCCATAGCTGCACCATTGCTTGCGGCCGTTGAGGACGTAGCTGTCGCCGTCCTTCCTGCGCGCGCGTGTTGATCGCGGTGACGTCGGAGCCCGCCTGCGGCTCGGAAATCGCGATCGCCGTCACGACGCCGCCCTTGGCGATGATCGGCAGGTATTTCTTCCGCTGCTCCTCGGAGCCGAAATGCAGCAGCGGCATGATGAACATGGTGTTGAGGCCGGCGATCGAGGCGCAGGCCGGCGAGACCTTGGAGATTTCCTCGCGCGCGATGCAGGCCATGGTCAGGTTGCCGTTCGGGCCGCCATATTGCTCGGGCACCCAGAGCTGCATCAGCCCCATCTCGCCGAACAGCTTCACGAGTCTCGAGCGGGAAGCGGTCGGTCTCGTCGATCTCGGCGGCGATCGGCGCCACGTGCCTGGCGACCATCTTCCGGACGGTGTCGCGGAAGGCGATCTGCTCCTCGGTGAAGCTCATGGCGGCCCGGTTCTTCTTGTCGGAAGCCCAAAAAAGGGCTTCCATTGAATGGGTGATCCATTTAATAATCCATCCCATGACGACCAAGTCAAGCCCCCGCACGCCCGCCCGCCCGCGGTCGCCGCTCGCTCAACCGGCGCGATCGCGGCCGCCGATCATCGCGCGCCGGCGCGCCGGCTGCCGCCGAAATTCCGGCCGATCCACACGCGGCGCGCGTTCGAGGAAATCTGCGAGCGGATCCGCGAGCAGCTGGCGCTCGGCGTCCTCAAGCCGGGCGACAAGCTGCCGCCGGAGCGCGATCTGGCGCAGCAGCTCGGCGTCAGCCGCAACGTGTTGCGGGAGGCGCTGCGCAGCCTCGAGATGGCCGGCGTGCTGCGGCTGCAGAAGGGCGTCAAGGGCGGCGCCTTCATTCAGCGAGGGCGACACCAGCCGCATGAACGACGTCATGCGCGACATGCTCAGCCTTGGCACGATCTCCGTGCGGGAATTGTCGGAGGCCCGCATCCATGTTCTCGATCTCGTGGTCCGGCTGGCCTGCGCCAATGCGCGGCAAGCCGATTTCGAGGCACTGGAAGCCAATATCGAGCGCACGGAGCTTGCCACGCGGGAAGGGCGGCTGCTGGATCGGGTCGAATGCTCGCGCGAGTTCTACAAGCTGCTGGCGCTGGCGACCGGAAACAAGGTGATCGCCATGATCATGGATTCGGTCACCGAGATCCACATGCGTTTCGTCTATGCCAAGGTCGCGTCGAGCGGCGCCGCGACGCCGCGGCTGGCTGAAAGGCGGCGGCAGTTCCTGTCGGCGCTGCGCGCGCGGAACGTCGCGGCGGCGACGCGCCTGATGCGGAGTCATCTGGAGTCGGTGCAGCGGATGCTGGAGCGGATCCCGGGTGCCATGTCGCTTCATGTCGCATTGGCCGAAGTGCAGCCGGGCATGCGCCGCTAGACGGCGCGGGCCGCAAGCGATGCGCCGAGTAACGACGTCAAGATGGAGGATAATGTGTCCAGATATGCCAAATACGAATGCCTGAAGGTCGAGGTCGCGGACAAGGTGGCAACCGTGACCCTGAATCGCCCGCAGGCGCGCAACGCCATCAACCAGAAGCTGATCCGCGAGCTGCGGACGATCTGGGACGATCTCGCCGACGAT
Source organism: uncultured Alphaproteobacteria bacterium (assembly GCA_963769365.1). Classification (GTDB taxonomy): domain Bacteria; phylum Pseudomonadota; class Alphaproteobacteria; order Rhizobiales; family Xanthobacteraceae; genus Bradyrhizobium. Next base: position 243,336 of record CAVYLU010000009.1, read on the forward strand.
CACGCCGTCAATGCGGTCGTGCTGACCGGCGCCGGCGAGTTCTTCAGCGTCGGCGGCGACGTCAAGGCGATGTCGGAACGGCCGGGCGGCGACGTCCTCGAAGAAGGCGAGGTGCACGACCCCATGATCAGCCGGCGCGCCGTCACGCGTCAGCTCGAACTCGACAAGCCGATCATCGCTGCGATCAATGGCGACGCCATCGGCCTTGCGGCGACGCATGCGTTGCTGAGCGACATCACGGTGATGGCCGAAGATGCCCGCATCGGCGACACCCATGTCTCGCGCGTCGGCCTGGTCGCCGGCGACGGCGGCACCGTGATCTGGCCGCTGCTGATCGGCATCAACAAGGCCAAGGAATATCCTGATCCGCGGCACACTTGCTGAAGGGCAAGGAAGCCGAGCGGATCGGGCTGGTCAATCACGTCGTGCCGCGCGCCGAGGTGCTGGCGAAGGCGCGCGAGATCGCGCTCGAGCTCGCCAACGGTCCGACCTGGGCCATTCGCTGGACCAAGCTGTCGATCAACCAGATCGTCAAGGACCGCGTGAACATGCTGCTCGAAGCCTCGATGGCGCTGGAGCAGGTGACGTTCGAAACCGCCGACCACAAGGAGGCGACGATGTCGTTCAAGGAGAAGCGCAAGCCGAAATTCGGTCAGGCGTAGCTCCTGCCATGGATCGCGACCGAGCTCCCGAGCGAGGAAATCAGGGAGATGCTCCGCGATTCCCTGCGCGGGTTTCTCGGCGAGCATTGGAACGCGGACGCGGCGGCGAAGCACGTCGGCGCCCGCCGGAGGAAATTTCGGCGATCTGGACGCAAGCTCGTGGGGCAGGGCGTCGCCTCGCTCGGTGCGATCTCGGCGAGGGCGGCCTTCGCGAGATTCTGGTGGTGATGGCCGAGCTCGGCCGCGCTGCGTGTCCGGCGCCGATGTGGTCGGCGGCGCTCGCCAATCTCGCGCTTTCGGGTCTGCGGCGCCGATATCGCGGCCGACTTGCTCGAGAGGCTGCATGCCGGTACGGCGCGCGTCGCGTTTTCGCTTCGGCGCGCTCGATCCCGACCGCCATGCGGGTGCGATCCGGATCGACGGACGGCAAGGCGAGCGGGTTGCTTCGCTTCGTCGAAGCGGCGGCAAGCTGCACGCATCTTCTCGTCGCGGTCGAGCCAAGGCACGCTTGCGGTCGTCGAATTGGATGCGTCCGGCGTCGAGCTCGAGCCGACCCGCGCCATGGGCGCTGGGGGCTTTACGAGGTCCGGCTGAATGCCGCGCCGGCAGCCATCGATCGTGCTGGACGACGTCGCGGTCGACGATCTCTTGCTCGAGGCAAAGCTGGCGCTGACGGCGCGCGCGTATGGCGCGGCCCGGCGCGCCTTCGATCTTGTCGTCGACTATGCCAAGGAGCGCCAGCAGTTCGGGCAGCCGATCGGCAAATTCCAGGCAATCCAGCACAAGCTCGCGAACTGTCTGATCGCGCTTGAGGGCGTGCAGGCTCACGCTCGATCATGCGGCGCATCTGCATGATCGCGGCGACCGCGAATTGGCGCTATTTTGTCGATTCGCGCCGTTGCCTTCGCCGGCGACGCGCTGCGGCGCGTTTCGCTCGAAACCCAACACACATTCGGCGCCATCGGCTATGCCGAGGAGCACGAGGCGCCGCGTGCATTTCAAGCGCGTGCATCTCGATACGATCGCGCTGGGTGGAGCGCCGCGAGGCGCGGCGCCGGTTGGCCTCGTACCTGCTGGACGATGGCGGCGCGGCGCTGCCGCAATACGATCTCGGCCCGGCCGGCAACGCGTTGCGCGAGCAGGTGCAGGCGATGGCTGGAGCAGAACTGGTCGGGAGACACGCAAGGCGGCGTTTGACGAGAGGCCGTTCTCGAAGCGCGAGTTCGATCCGGACTTTGCGCTCGATATCGGCAAGACCGGATGGATCGGCCTGGGATGGCCGAAAGGAATTCGGCGGCCAGGCGCGTTCGCCGCTGGAACAGATCGCCTTCATGGAGACGATGGAGCGCGGCGAGGCGCCGCGGATCGGCGCTGCGATCCAGGCCAACGCGCTGATGATGTTCGGCACGCCGGAGCAGCAGCAAAAATACCTGCCGGAAATCCTCCGCGGCGAGGCCATGCACGGCATGGGTTACAGCGAACCACAGGCCGGCTCCGATCTCGCGGCGCTGCGCACCAGCGCGGTGCGGGACGGCGATCACTGGGTCATCAATGGCCAGAAGATCTGGACCACGACCTGGTGGGGAAAATACATGTTCCTCGCCGCGCGAACCGACAAGGATGCCAGGCCGCCGCATGCCGGCATCAGCATGTTCATCGTGCCGATGGATGCGCCAGGGCATCACCATCCGGCCGGCGACCACGATGTATGACGGCTCCTTTGCCAACATCTTCTACGACAATGTCCGCATTCCCCTGGAAAACATCGTCGGCGAGGTCAATGGCGGATGGAAGGTGCTGACCGGCGCGCTCGCTTTCGAGCGTGGCCTGGTCGGCGGCGGCATCGTGCTGAAGGTGGCGCACGCCTTCGAGCAATTGCGCGAGCGCGTCATGGCGCAGGGACGGCGACGCGCCGCCGCTTGGCGATGATCCGATCGTCCGCGACAGGATGGCGACGCTCGCCTCCGAGATCGAGGTCGGCCGCCAGTTGATGATGCATTGCGCGGAGCTCGCGGCCGACGGCGTCGACGCCGCCGGAATACGGCGCGATCAGCAAGGTGTTTTCCGGCGAGCTGATGGAGCGCTTCGGCGAGGCCGCGCTCGACATTCTCGGCATGCGCGCCGCGCTTTCCGAGCAGATGCCGGGCGCGATCGACAACGGCCGGTTCGAGCAGAACCTGCGTCATTCGCTGATGTGGGTCATCAGCATCGGAACCAATGAAATTCAGCGCAGCCTCATCGCGCAACGGGCGCTGGGGCTGCCCAGATAGGAGTGATCTGCATGCAGGAGCCGGAAACTGCGACGGCGCCGCTCTAGGGCGTACGCGTGCTGGATTTTTCGATCATGCTGGCCGGCCCCTATTGCGCGCGGCTGCTCGCCGATGTCGGCGCCGAGGTCATCAAGATCGAGCCGCCGGAAGGTGACGACATGCGGTTGCGTGCGCCGCTGCGCGACGGCCACAGCGCCTATTTCGGCCAGCTCAATGCCGGAAAGCGCAGCCTCGCGCTCGATCTGAAAAACGCCGATGCGATCAAGCTGGTGCATCGGCTGGTCGACGGAAACCGACATCCTGGTCGAGAATTTTCGCCCGGGCGTGATGGATCGCCTCGGGCTCGGCTATGAGGCGTTGCGCGAGATCAATCCGCGCCTGATCTATTGCTCGATCTCGGGCTACGGCCAGTCCGGTCCGGCAGCGGAGCGCGCGGCCTATGCCATGATCGTTCATGCCGAAAGCGGCTTCGACCGTTCGCTGATGCGTTACGCCGGGCGACCGCGATCGGCCTGCGGCGGGCGCCGATCTTTGTCGCCGACGTGCTGGGCGGCATTTTCGGCTACTCGGCGATCCAGACTGCGCTCGTGCAGCGCGCGCGCACGGGCGACGGGCAGCGCATCGATGTCGCGTTGATGGACTGCATGCTGAACCTGCTGATCTACGAGCTGCAGGAGGCGCAGTTTCCGATCCGCACCTCGCGTCCGACCTATGGCCCGGTCAGGGCCAAGGACGGCGACATCCTGATCGCGCCGGTGACCGCGCGCAATTTTGCGGCGCTTTGCGAAGTGACGGGGCAGCGCGAGCTGATCGAGGATGCCAGGTTCAACACGGTTCCGGCGCGGGGCGCGAACTGGAGCGCGATGATGCAGGTCGATCGAAAAATGGACTGAGCGTCATACCGTCAAGGAATGCGTCGCCGCGCTCGATCGTGCCGGCGTTCCCTGCGCGGAATATCGCGACCCTGGCGCGGCGCTGACCGACCCGCATCTCCTGCAGCGCGGCGCATTCGCAACCATTGCCGATGGAGCGGGCGAGTTTGTCGGCGTAAACGCGCCCTGGAAGATGTCCGGCGCGCTGACCTCGATGCAGCGCGAGGTGCCTGACATCGGAGCTCACCGCGACGAGGTGCTGTCGCGGGCCCTCGGCCTGACGTCCGAGGCCATTGCCGATCTCGGCGAGGCGGGTGCGTTCGGAATGGCCCGTCATCGCGCGAAGAGCTCGGCTTGACGAAAAATGAGTTGGGGTTGAATTTGTCCGCCGGCTCCGTGCACTCTCCCGATGAGTGGTGAACTTCCGATGCGCTTCAGTTCAACCTCATCTCATCAAGACCTCATCAAACCCCGACGGATCATGCTGCAGACGATTCAGCTGTCCGATGAAGAAGGGGCGGAGGGCGCAGCCTTTGCGATCGCCAGCATGCACTTCAGGAAGTGCGCGCGATCCTCTTTGTGCAAGGGTGCCAGCATCAGGTCCTGCAGTTCCGCGGCGGCCGGGATCACACTCAATAGGGCGGCCTCTCCCTTCGCCGTGATCTGGACCTGGATGGACCGGCGGTCTTCGGCATTGTTCTTTTTCGAGATCAGCTTGCGCGCCACCATTCGCTTCAGCATCTCGCTCAGCGTATTGCGATCGGAGCTGATGCGCTCCGCAAGGACCGACGGCGTGAGGGGGCCCTGTTGATACAAGGCCATCAGCACGCCGAACTGCCGCGGCGTGATGTCGTTCTGGCGCGTCAGGTTTTGATAGAGCACGTCGTAGCGGGCCTCGAGCAGGCGGAGCAAAAATCCGATGCCGCCCTCGAGCTGCCAATTGCGTGCGATCTCGGCCGCCGAACCCGTCATGCTTCCCTTGTCGGCTGGCATGCCGTTCTCGACCTGATCTCTCACCATCTGACGCGGAAAAACCCGCCAATAGCCGTTAGCAGCTTGGCTATCGGCCCTCAACCCCGGACGGTCACCGGGGCAAAGGCACCATCTGCTCTTGCAACTCAATCAGCGATATAGTACGTATACGTATCAAAATCGCGAAGGGCGACGCATCGACGTCGCCCCCGGGAGGATTGCTTGAACCTGCGCGAGCTGTTGTCGGTTCCCTATCTGCTCGAGGCCGAGGCCACCGAAACGGAGCCCGGCAAATGGCTCCTGCGCCTCGCTTATCCGGAGCTGCCCGGCTGCACCGCGGAAGGCTTCCTGCTCGAGGACGTGCTGAAAGACCTGGAGCGGCGGCGGATCGAAACCATCGTGAGCCTGGTCGAAGCGGGCCAGCAGCCTCCGATCCCGCGGCCGCCGCTTGCGGCATCGGACCCGCTCTGGACCGCTCACGACCTCGGATTATCAGCCCGTGTCGCGGCGCTGATCGGAAGCCCTGCGAAGCATAGACCCGATTGATGGAGGAATGTCATGCTCTCGCACGAGGACAATGAAAGGCTGGTCAGAGTCGGAAAGGGCACTCCGCTCGGAGAGTTGTTCCGCCTTTATTGGATTCCGTTCCTGCCGTCGGCGGATATCGCCAGTGACGGACAGCCGAAGCGCATCCGCCTCCTGGGCGAAGATCTGGTGGCCTTCAGGGATAGCGAAGGCCGCGTCGGATTGGTCGATCAGGCCTGTCCGCACCGCGGGGCGCCGCTCATCTTCGGCCGCAACGAGGATTGCGGTCTCAGATGCGTCTATCACGGCTGGAAATTCGACGTGACCGGCGCGGTGACCGACATGCCGGCCGAGCCGGTTCGCAGCCGCCTCAAGGAGCGCGTTCGGATCAAGGCCTATCCCTGCCGCGAACGGAACGGGATGATCTGGACCTATATGGGGCCTGACGCCGCCGACCTTCCGCCGCTGCCCAACCTGGAATGGAATCTGGTCCCGCCGGAGCAGGTCCACGTCTCCGTCCGCGTGCAGGAATGCAATTGGCTGCAGGCGGTCGAAGGCGAGATCGATTCCGCACACGCGCCGCTGCTTCATGGCCGGCTGGATGCCCAGGGCACAACCAGCGCCTGGATCCAGAAGCGCGACCTGCGCCCGACATTCGAATGCATCAAGCAGGATTTCGGCATGAGCATCGCCGCCCGGCGGAACTATGACGAGAACACCCTGTATTGGCGCGTCAATCAGTTCCTGCTGCCGTTCTATACCCTGGTCCCGCCGCTGTCGCCGTTCCCGGATTTGAGCGGGCATGCCTGGGTGCCGATCGACGACGAAAACACGCTCTGCATCATGTTCTCGTATCATCCCTCCCAACCGTTGTTGCCGAAGACGCGCCAGATCTTTGCCGAGGGACACAATGGCCGGGAAAGCGGACATGCCAGCCGTCACGCGCTGGTCCTGCATCCGGTGACGGTGCCGTATTCCGGCTATTGGACGAAGTTCAATCCGCAGAACGGATTCCAGTTCGACTACAAGTCCCAGGAGACGACCTGGTTCTCAGGTCTGCCGGGCCTGTGGGTGCAGGACGGCGCCTGCCAGAGCGGCGTCTCGCCGATCTTCGATCGCACCAAGGAAAATCTCTGCTCCAGCGACACCGGCATCGCGATGACCCGGCGCCTGCTGCTGGAGACGCTTGGCGCCTATGGCGACCACGGCACCCGGCCAAAAGGCGTGACGGATCCTGATGTCTTCATGGTTCGCGCGGTGTCGCTGCGGTTGCCGCCGGAAGAGCGCTGGGCCGATGCCGGTGCGCCCTTCATGCGCGCGGAGCTCGGTGCCGATTTCGGATACGAGCTGTGAACGCGGCCGAGAGCATGCAGCAGGTCCGCCTCAAGCGGATCAGTTTCGAGGCCGAGACCGTCAATTCCTACGAATTGGTGGCGATCGAGGGCGACCTCATTCCGTTCACCGCGGGCAGCCACATCGATCTGCGCTTGTCGAACGGAATGATCCGCAGCTATTCGCTGGTGAACGGCCCGAGCGAGCGGCACCGCTATGTCATCGCCGTCAACAAGGATGCGGCGAGCCGCGGCGGCTCCCGCTTCATCCATGAGAGGCTGCGGGTGGGCGACATCGTCACGATCTCCCATCCGAAGAACAATTTTGCCCTGCGCGAGAATGCTGTTCATTCCGTTCTGATCGCGGGCGGCATCGGAATCACGCCTCTGCTTTCGATGATCCGCCGCCTCCAAGCGGTCGGGCGATCGTGGGAACTGTTTTACGCAGCCCGGACGCGCAAGACGGCGGCGTTCCTCGACGAGCTGAATGTTATTCGCTCGAACGCTCCTCAGAACGTGCACCTGAATTTTGATCAGGAGCCGGATGCGAAAATGCTTGATCTGCCGGCGATCGTCAGGTGTGCGCCGCGCGACGCGCACCTCTACTGCTGCGGTCCGGTGTCGATGCTCGAGGCGTTTGAAGCGGCGACCGCCGATCGTCCCGCCGACCACGTGCATGTCGAATATTTCAAGGCGAGGGAAAAGCCGGCCGGCGAGGGCGGCTTCGAGGTGAGGCTCGCGCGCAGCAACCGAACGATCATCGTTCCGGCGGGCAAGACCATCCTCGACGCGGTGCTCGATGCGGGCGTGGCGGTGAATTACGCCTGCGCCGAAGGCGTCTGCGGCACCTGCGAGACCCGCGTCATCGAGGGCGTGCCCGATCACCGCGACCTGTTTCTGAACCAGGAGGAGCAGGCAGCCAACAAATCGATGATGATCTGCTGCTCCGGCTCGAAATCCCCCACGCTCGTTCTGGACCTATGAATTCAACCCGTCATTTGGTGCAATCCATGAAAAGCCTGTTGCAGTTCGCTGGAATCTCTCTTCTCGCATTCGGGCTCGCTTCGCCGGCGCTGGCCGAGACGCCGCGATCCATCAAGATCGGCGTGCTCAACGACGCCTCGGGTCCCTATTCGGACAATGCCGGCGAGGGTTCGGTCACGGCGGCGAAAATGGCGGCCGAGGATTTCATGAAGCAGCATTCCGACCTCAAGGTCGAGATCATTGCCGCCGATCACCAGAACAAGGCCGACATCGGGGGCGCGATCGCGCGGCGCTGGATTGACCAGGAGAAGGTCGATGCGATCGCCGACGTGCCGAATTCGGCCGTGGGCCTTGCCGTGAACGAGGTCGTTCGCGGCACCAAGGCGGCACTGATCGCCTCGAGCGCGGCCTCGTCCGACCTTACGGGAAAATTCTGCTCTCCCAACACGATCCAGTGGACCTTCGACACCTGGGCCGCCTCGCACACCATCAGCGACTATCTCGTGCATCATGCCGGCAGGAAATGGTATTTCATCGCGACCGACAATGCGCTCGGGAAGTCGATGGTTCGCGACGGCACGTCGGTCATCAAGTCCAGTGGCGGCACGGCTCTCGGATCGGTCAATGTTCCCATCAACAACGCCGATTATGCGTCCTTCATCCTGCAGGCGGATTCGTCCGGCGCGGATGTGATCGCGTTCGCCACCGCCGGCGGCGACACCATCAATCTGATCAAGCAGTCGTCGGAGTTCGGGCTGAAGCAGAACGGACGCACCTTCGCCGCGCTGCTGACGACAACCAATGACGTCGAATTCCTCCGGCCTTTCCGTGGCGCAGGGCCTCGTCATCACCCAGCCCTTCTACTGGGATCTGAACGATGCCAGCCGCTCCTGGTCGGCGAGGTTCAGCGAGCGCCAGCATGGCCAGTCGCCCACGGCGTTCCATGCCGGCGTCTATTCCTCCGTGCGGGCCTATCTGGAGTCGGCGTTGGCTGCCGGGACCAACGACGCGTAGCCGATCATGCGCAAGATGAAAGAAAAGCCGATCGACGACGATTTGTTCGGCCCGGTGGTCGTCCGCGCGGACGGGCGCGCCATTCACAACATGTACATCTTCAAAGTGAAGACGCCGGCCGCGTCGAAAAGCAAATGGGATCTGCTGGAGCAGGTCGGCCTGTTGACCGGCCCCGAAGCCTTTCGTCCGCTCGAAGAAGGCGGGTGCTCCCTGGTCGAGCAATCCAAGAACAACTGATTCCAAGAACAATTGATGGGATAGGAACATGCTGGATCAGCTTGAAGTGGAATTTCCCGAACACGCGCCGCGTCCGGGCCATGCGCCGAACGCCCTTGCCGGCATCCGCGTCGTCGATTTCTCGCACTTCATTGCCGGGCCGTTTGCCACCATGATCCTGGCTGACATGGGCGCAGAGGTGATCAAGGTCGAAGCGCCGGGCAGGGGCGACGATCTGCGCCGCTATCCGCCGGTGCATCCAGATCTCATGCACGGCGCGCCATTTCTATGGACCAATCGCAACAAACGCAGCGTGGCCGTCGATCTGAAGTCGAAGGCCGGCCTCGAAATCGCGCACGAGCTGATCGCGCAGGCGGACGTGGTGGTCGAGAATTTCTCGAGCGGCGTCATGAAACGGCTGGGCCTCGACTATGAGAGCTGCCGCAAGCTCAAGCCCGAGATCATCTATTGCTCCGTCTCGGCCTATGGCCGCGATGGCGCATTCGCCGACCGGCTCGGTTTCGACCCGATCGCGCAGGTCGAAAGCGGCTTTGTCTCGATGAATGGTTACGCCGACCGCGAGGGCGTGCGCGCGTTGTCGCCGGTGATGGACATCTCCACCGCGATGATGGCCTGCAATGCGATCCTCGGGGCGCTGGTGGCGCGCGAGCGCAGCGGTCTCGGCCAGGCGATCGAGGTCTCGCTGTTCGACAATGCCGTGTTGATGACCGGTTACGCCACCTTGCAGCACCTCTTTACCGGCGCCGACCCGCAGCGGCACGGCAACATCAGTCCTGACACCTGCCCTTCGGGCGTGTTCGAGGCGCAGGACCGATCCTTCTATATCAACTGCGGCAACGACAAGATATTTCAGCGTTTGATGTCGCAGGTGATCGACCGGCCCGATCTGGCGTCGGCGGACATCTATGCGACCGGTGCCGGCCGCATACGCCGGCGCGACGAATTGTTCGCGATCCTCAACGCGGCGTTTGCGCAGCAGCAGTGGTCGTATTGGCAGTCGCGCATGCGCGCGGCGGGCGTGCCATGCGGATTGGTGCGCACGGTCGGGGAGGCCGATTCGTTCGCCGGAGGCAAGGGAGCGCGCGCTCGTGACCCGTATCCCGCATCCCAGGCTTGGTTGGGTGCCGAATGTAAGGCTGCCGATCCGGTATTCACGGACGCCGGTCGCCGATCCCGTCGCCGCGCCCGATGTGGGCCAGCACACCGAGCAGGTGTTGCGCGAGGTGCTCGGCTACAGCGATGACAGCCTGCGGGATCATCGGGAGGCGGGAGCGTTCGGTGCTCAATCCGAATCGCCCGCGCCAAAGGAAGTCTCGGCCTGATGGCACGGCCGGTTGGGGAACGCACTCTCAGGGGCCGCGTCGCCGTCGTCGGCATCGGCGAAACGGATTATTACCGTCACGGTGGTTCGCCGGATCCCGAATTCAAGCTGGCGCTGAAGGCGATCCTGGCGGCTTGCAATGACGCGGGCCTCGACCCGCGCGACATCGACGGATTCGCCTCCTATAGCGACGAGCGCAGCGATGCGTCTCGGCTCGCCGCGGCGCTCGGCACGCACCGGCTGCGCAGCGCCACGATGCAGTGGGGCGGAGGAGGCGGAGGTTGCTGCGCGGCGGTCGCGAATGCGGCGGCTGCCATCGTCGCGGGCCTCGCCGATTGCGTCGTGGTCTTTCGCGCCCTGGCGCAGGGGCAATATGGCCGGTTCGGACAGATCGAGGGCATCGGCACCATCTCGGGCGAAAAGGCGTATCTGATGCCCTATGGCGTGCTGGCGCCGCCGCAGCGCTTTGCCATGCGGGTGCGCCGCTTCATGGATGAGCACGGCGTGCGCCAGGAAGCGTTGCGCGCCGTTGCGCTCGCGTCCTATCATCACGCGCAAGCCAATCCGCGGGCCGTCATGTACGGCAAACCGCTCGATGGCGCAAAATATGATGCCTCGCGCTGGATCGCCGAGCCCTTTCATCTCTACGACTGCTGCATGGAGAATGACGGCGCCGCCGCGCTCGTGCTTGTCGCCGAAGAGCGCGCAAGGGATTTCCGGCCGAAGCCGGTCTACCTGCTCGGCGCTGCGGTCGGCTCGGGATATCGCACCGGCGCGATCCCCCACAATTCGCCGCGCTATGGCAGCGCGAGTTTCGACACGGTGGCGCCTGACCTCTATCGCATGGCCGGTCTCGGGCCGTCCGATGTCGGCGTGGTCCAGGCCTATGAGAATTTCACGGGTGGCGTGGTGATGGCGCTGGCAGAGCACGGCTTCTTCAAGCCGGAGGAGGCTAATGATTTTCTCACCCTGGAAAACCTGACGGCGCCGTCGGGACGGCTCCCGCTCAACACCAGCGGCGGCAATTTGGCCGAATGCTACGTGCACGGTTTCGAGCTGGTGCTCGAAGCCGTGCGCCAGGTCCGCGGCAGTTCGACGAGCCAAGTCGAACGCAGTGACGTGGCGATGGTGATCGGCGGACCCATGGTGACGCCGGTCAGCAGTCTCCTCGTGGGTTCGGAGGCTGCGCGATGAGTGGCAAGGGGAGCCCGTTTTATCTCCCATCAGGCTTGCCAATTCCGGTGGCCGAGCCCGACGGCCTCTCCGCGCCTTACTGGGACGGCTTGCGTCAGAACAAGCTCCTGGTGCAGCGCTGCACCCGTTGCCAGACCTGGCAGTTCGGCCCGGAATGGCTCTGCCATCGCTGTCATGCCTTCGATCCCGCGTGGGTCGAGGTCGAGCCGTGCGGCCGAATCTATAGCTGGGAGCGCATCTGGCATCCCTCGCATCCGGTACTCAGGCAGCACGATCCTTACATCGCCGTGCTTGTGGAACTGCCGCACGCTGGCAGCGTGCGCATGGTCGGCAATCTCATTGGCGATCCGATGCAGATGGTCACGATTGGCGACGAGGTCGATGGCATGTTCGAGCACCACTCCAGTCCGATCCGCTATTTTCGCTGCTGCAGTGGCGGGCGCGATGACCGAGAGGTTGCATCCGCATCCACGCGGGTGAAGGCTCCGATCCGGCGTTGGAGGCAGGCTGGAGCCCGATCACTTCCGCTGCGCATCTTGGTCGGGATGCACCATCAGAACTCTCCTGAACGAGTGTTGCGAGCATCGATCCGTTCCGATCGTGCACACGCGCGATCGACAGGCCACGTCCTTCTGCTGCGCAAGGACTTTCAGTCTCGATGTGCATCCATTCATCCGGGGAAAATGCGCGATGAAGCCAGATACAATGGTTGAGGCTCGAAGCGTACAATGGTTCGCGCGATCTCAGCTCGAGGAGATGGCTCCCGACGCTACTGGTGCTGTGGCCGGAAGTGGTCGAAGCTGTCGCTCCGATCCCGGTGCTGGCTGCAGGCGGCGTTGGAAGTGGCCGCCATATCGTTGCCGCCTTCGCGCTTGGCGCCGAGGGTATGTGGTGCGGAACAATCTGGCTCGGCGCGACGGAGAGCGAATTGTCTTCGGACATGAGGAAAAGGTTTATCGGCGCGCGCTCACAAGACGCAATTCGGTCCACGATATCATGGAGAACATGAGATCAGAGTGCCGAGCCATCATGAAAGCTCTGGGAGCCAACGGGTGAACGAAACGCCTGACGTTGGTTGAACGCCAGAGAACCGGTGCGACGTGCGGTTGCCAAGCCTGGTGCGAGCCCCGCTCACGGGCCAAAAGTTCCATGGGAAATGACCGCGCGAAGGTTTGCCAATCGCGGAAATACCCATCGTGCTTCAATGCGCTATTTGGTCGCTGAAAAATTGGCAAACTTATTGATATCCAAGGTTTTTCACTGTTCCCCAGGGAGCGCCAACTCCGCGCTGTTCCACGACATTGTGCGATGCGACTGCGTTCGCGAGCGCATTCCTGCTCGATAACTGATTGATCGCGCCGGCTGCATCAGCAGAGTTTGCCGCTTTGCGCTCATTCGCGATCCCGGCGACCGAGCTTCGAGCACCCGCGTCGCCCGCCCTGGCGGGGCAATCCCGACCACGAATCAAGCGGCAGGCGTCCCTCATTTCCGCTATGATCAAGCCATGACGATCGGGATTACCGGACCCGAACGGAAGGTACCAAGGCAAAGCGCCCTGGTCGGGTTGTTCATTGCGGCCGTCTTCGCTGTGATTTGCCTGACCCTGCTCGCGCTCGCGAGCGATTTCCTGGTCGATTGGTTGTGGTTTTCCTCGATCGGCTACCTGCAGGTTTTCTTGACGGCGATCGGCGCCAAGGCAATCGTCTTTTTCGCCGTCTTGGCGGCGACCACCGTCGTCCTCTGGCTGAACGGAGTGCTGGCGGCGCGGTTTGCCATGCAGCGGCCGCTACAGATCCAAGCCGCCCCATGGACGGTGGCCAGTGTTACGCCGCCGCCCGATCCGCTGGTAATACTGTGCGATCGACTAACCCGGCCTCGTTTTATCGCGCTGGGCGCGGGTTTGCTCGCCGTGCTGGTCGCCGCAAGCGAAGCCGGCAATTGGGGCGTCTTCCTGCAGTTTCTCTACCACGTGCCCTATGGCGCGGAGGATCCGCTCTACAACAAGGACATCGGCTTCTATCTCTTTTCGCTACCCGCCTATATCGCGATCAAGAACTGGATGGTGCTCGCAATCTTCCTCAGCGCGCTGTTTGCCGGAGCGATCTACTGGGCGCGTGGCGACATCGAATACGATGTTCACAACCGATCAGTCTCGCCGACGGTGATCGCACATGGCTCGGCACTGGTTGGCCTTCTGTTTGCGGTGAAGGCCTGGTCCTATGGTCTCGACCGCTATCTGCTGCTCTACGGCGACAACGGTGTCGTGGTCGGGGCAAGCTACACCGATGTACATCTGGGGCTGCCGGCTCTGTGGCTGATGATCGGGATTTCGATCATCGCGGCGTTCATCGCATGGGCCAATTTGCGGGCGCGCAACTGGCGGCTTCTTGCCGCCTCCTTCATCCTCGTCGGCGCCGGCTCTGTCGTGCTGTCGAGCCTCGTCCCTTCGCTGTTCCGGCACTTCGTCGTCAAACCGACCGAGTTGGAGCTGGAGAAGCCCTACATCGAGCGCAACATCGCGCTCACCAGACAGGCCTACAATCTCGATCGGATCGCGGCCAAGCCGTTTGCCGCCGAACAGAGGCTGACCTTCGAGACGCTGGAGGCCAACAAGGCGACCATCGACAATATCCGGCTATGGGACTGGCTGCCGCTGTCGGATACCTATGCGCAGCTGCAGGAGATCCGCACCTACTACAAATTCCACGATCTTGACGTCGATCGCTACTGGCTCGACGGCTCCTACCAGAGCGTGATGCTCTCGGCCCGCGAACTGCAGGCCTCCCTGCTACCGGCGAACGCCCAGACCTGGGTCAACCGCCACGTGCTGTTTACGCACGGCAACGGCGCGGTGATGAGCCCGGTCACCCGCAAGAGCACGGAAGGACTGCCGTTCTTCTATTTGCGGGATATTCCGCCCGTTGCGGACGGTGGCCCCAGGATCGACGAACCACGCATCTACTTTGGCGAAGAGAGCGACGACTACGTCATCGTCAAGGCCAGCATCCCGGAGTTCGATTATCCGAAGGGGAAAGACAACGTCTATGCGGCCTATAACGGCACCGGCGGCGTGCCGATCGGAGCATTGGGATGGAGAACGCTGTTCGCCTACTACTTCAATGACGCGAACCTGGTCCTCTCGAGCTACATCACGGCCGACAGCCGGATCATGATCCGGCGCAATATCACGGAACGGGTGCGCACGATCGCACCATTCCTCAGGCTCGATCATGATCCCTATCTGGTCATCAGCAACGGGCGGATGTTCTGGATGCAGGATGCCTACACCACGAGTTCCTATTTTCCCTCGGCGCAGCCCGTGCCGGAGCTCGATCTCAACTACATTCGCAATTCGGTGAAAATTGTCGTCGATGCCTATAACGGGACCGTCGATTTTTATCTGATGGACCCACACGATCCCATTGCAGCGACCTATCAGCGTATCTTTCCGAGCCTGTTCAAGCCGTTCACGGCCATGCCGGCGGATCTGCAGAAGCACATCCGCTATCCGGAGGATCTGTTCCTGATTCAGGCGCGGCTCTATCAAACCTACCACATGGAGCAGGCCGAAACTTTCTACAACCGCGAGGATTTCTGGCAGTTTCCGCGACAGCCGGGCGGCGACGGCACCTCGGTGATGACCCCCTATTACATCATCATGCGGCTGCCCGGCGAGCCGCAGGCCGAGTTCTTCCTGATGCTTCCCATGGTGCCGAGCCGCCGCGACAACATGATCGCGTGGCTCGCCGCGCGCTGCGACCCGCCCGACTACGGCAAGCTGATCGTCTACGAGTTCCCCAAGGACAAGCTTGTCTACGGACCGTTCCAGATCGAGGCGCGGATCAATCAGACTACCGAGATCTCGCAACAGCTGACGTTGTGGAATCAGATGGGCTCGCGGGTGATCCGCGGTGCGAACTTGCTGGTGATCCCGATCGACAACTCGATCCTTTATGTATCGCCGCTCTATTTGCGGGCGGAGCATGGACACCTGCCGGAGCTGAAACGCGTGATCGCGGCCTATGGTGAGCATGTCGTGATGAAGGAGACACTCGCTGATGCCCTGGCCGCGTTGTTCGCAGCGCCCGGCGCGGTGCCGGCAGTCTCAGGCGCAAGGGAAGAGACGCCGCCTGCAGGCCCGGCGGCAAGCCAGTCGCAGCAGGCGCTCGATCGTTACAATCAGGCGATGGAGCGCCTGAAGGCCGGAGACTGGAAAGGTTTCGGCACGCAGTTTGATGCCCTGCGTGACATCCTGGAAAAAATGAACAGACCATCCGCCGGCCACTAGAGCCGCGAATTTGCTGTCGAGCGCTGCCTCGGCGCGACGTCCCTTACCCGGGCTTGCGGCTAGAACAGGTCGATGTGAGAAGCCACGAACTCTTGAACCGTCATCGGCGGTTTGCCCGTCACGCGACCGATAACGTCATCGCTCCCGGCAAAAATGCCGTCCTGATAGTCCTGCGCCACCGCGCAAAGATGCTGGATCAGGAAGGCTGGCATCGCACCCGCAGCCTCTAGTCGCTGGCGATAGGCCTCAATCGTAATCGGCTCATAGGCAACCGGCCGTCCAATCACTTCACCGACAGCGGCAGCAATGCCGGTCTGATCCATCTCAACCGGGCCAAACAGCGGATACGTCTTGCCGTTATGCTTGCTGGAATCAGCCAGGATCGCGGCAATGAAACGCGCCTGGTCCTCCGCCGCTATCGGCGCGTGTCTTCCAGTGCCCAAAGGCTGGCTGATGACGCCGCGCTCCAAAATGTGCTTGCGATTATGGGGGTAGGTGAGCCACTGCGCGAAGAACGTCGGCCGAATATGTGTCACCGGCACGCCCGACCAATCGAAAACCCGTTCTGCAATCCAGTGGTCCTGCGCGGCGTAACTCTTCGAATTTTCGCGTGCCGAAATCTGGGACATGTTCACGACGATTTCGAGACCGGCCTCCTTCGCCGCTTGCGCAAAGTACGCGGTCGCGTTGATTAATCCCGGCCGGATCGGATAGACGAAGTAGGCGCGATCGGCGCCCTTCAGGGCTTCGCGAACCGCGTTGAAGTCCAATAGATCGCCGGTAACAATTTCGGCGCCGATGGCCCTGAGCCTTTCGGAGCGCTCATCGACTTTGTGCACGAGCGCGCGAACCGAAAATCCCTTTTTGATCAAGAGTTCGGTCGTGTAGCGGCCGGTCTCGCCGGTGGCCCCGGTAACAAGAATACGGTGACTCATCCTGATCCTCCGTGGCATTCGAGGCGATACGTGAAGCGGCTGTAAGGGCCCTGCATCCCATTGACGTTACGTTGCCTCGAACTAGATTTAGATGCCAAGTGACATCTTAATAGATGTCGTATATCATCTAATTTGTCAAGGCCGCATTGGCCGGGACGGGCAAGGGGCAAAGCCGTTGAGAAAGTCGAACAAGGAAGCCGCAGAAACCAGGGAAGCGATCGTGGCGTCGGCTACGGACTACATCCGAAGAACCGGAATCGCGGAGGCAAGTCTCGCCGACGTGATGGCCGCCGCGGGTCTCACCCACGGCGGCTTCTACCGGCACTTTCGCAACAAGGAGCAGCTCGTGGCCGAGGCGCTCTCCAGCGCCGGCGACAAGGTCGTCGCCGCCATCGGCCGGAACATCGTGAAGGGTGGAATCAATGCTGCAGTCGACGGCTATCTGTCGACCACCCATCGTGACGCGCCAACTCCGATTTGTCCATTCGCCGCGCTGGGAAGCGAAGTGGCCCGGTCCGGCCATGAGCCGAAGGTCGCGGCGACGGCAGTCCTCGAAAAACTCTTTGCCACGCTCGCTCGAGGCGACGTGAGTTCCGAGGCGCGGGGGGAGGCCATCGTCGCGCTCTCCACCATGATCGGCGCCATGACATTGGCGCGCATCACGTCGGACAGTCCTTTGTCCAAGGAAATCCTCGAGCGCGTCAAGGAACACCTGCACCGATAAGCGGCGCCGTCTTCAACAATAACAGGGAGAACGAAATG
The DNA here is from genome assembly GCA_963769365.1 of uncultured Alphaproteobacteria bacterium. GTDB lineage: Bacteria > Pseudomonadota > Alphaproteobacteria > Rhizobiales > Xanthobacteraceae > Bradyrhizobium. The sequence goes on from CAVYLU010000009.1 coordinate 260,703, forward strand.
AAAGCCGTCAATGTATTTGGAATCGCCGCTCTGGCTGCCTGCCTCATGGCCCCAGGCACCGGACGCGCCCAATCCGCCGCGCCGGCGACGCCAACCACGCACATCCTCGCCATTGGCACCGTAAATCCCGGCGTCGATCCGGCGGCGGTACGGGCCATTCTGCCCGCGGAAGTTCGCGAGACCGTGAAGCTCTATCTGGATGGCAAGATCGACCAGTGGTTCTCGCTTCAGGGTCGAAGCGGGGTTGCTTTCATTTTGAACGTCACCGACACCGCGACCGCCCACGACATGCTCGAAAAACTACCTTTAGGCCAGGCGCATCTTATGAGTTTCGAGCTTATTCCTCTCGCGCCGCTCAACCCGCTTCGGCAGTTGCAGGGAATGACAAGCAGTTCGCCGTAAGCTCCGGCCGCCTTCGGCATGATTTGGAATTAGATCGCAATCTCAATTACATAAGGGGTTGCAGTCTTATTCTGAGTGGCGCCATAACTGACGGCCATTGATTTTTCGCGCTGATTTTCGCAGTCATGTCCTGCGAGCGAGCAAAGCCGCAGGACTCCTGACATGCCCACTGCCGATCGACCCTGGTCGCCCAAATTGATGTCGTTCGACGTGTTCGGCACGCTAATCAGCGTGCGGGACAGCTCATATGGCGCGTTCGAGCGAATTCTTGCCGCGACGAATGCAGGCAATGTCGACATCCAGGATTTCTGGGAGGCGTGGGAGCACCGGAATATCGAGCGCTATTGGCAGCCGTACCAATCCTACCGCGCGGTTTGCAGGGCCTCTCTTGCCGATACCTTTGCCAGGTTCGAGATCGACGGCAATCCTGATCTCATCGGGCACTATTTCAAATCGTTCTCAAAATTTTCGCTCTACGAGGATGTGCTGCCGACGCTCGATCGCCTCGCGCGGCACACCAGGCTCGCGATCGTGTCGAATATCGACGACGATCTGCTGGCCGCTACGCCATTGCCCCGGAATTTCGACCTGATCTGCACGGCCGAGCGCGCCAAAGGCTACAAGCCGGACGGCACCTTGTTCCGCTATCTGCTCGAACATGCCGGTGTTGCGAGGGAGGACATCCTTCATTCCGGACAATCGCAATTCACCGACCTGGTGGGCGGCAAGCCGCTTGGCCTGACGATTGCGTGGATCAACCGCCGGAACATTCCGCTGAGCGAGGCGGTGCCACGGCCGGATTTCGTCTTTCGCGACATCGCCTCTCTGCTCGATCTGATCGGGCTTGGGCAGGAGTAAGTGCTGGGATTGATCATGCAGCTCAATGTACAAGAGGCGCATCAGCTGGTGGTCCGCATCATGTCGGCGCTTGGACACGACGCCGCCGATGCCGGCCTGATCGCCGACCACCTGATCGATTGCGAACTGCGCGGCTTAAGTTACGGCGGCCTCGCGCGCGCCATCAGCATCGCCGAGCGGATGGGCGCACCGGCGACCGCAGGCGTCCGATCCGGATCCGGCATGAGACGCCGGTCTCAGTGCAACTCGATGGCGGCGACCATCTCGGCTACGTCGTGGCCCATCGCGCCACCGGTATCGCGGTCGAGAAGGCATCTGCCGTTGGCATCGCGGTGGTCGGCGCCAGCGACACCTGGTACACCGGCATGCTGTTTATGCCGAGATCGCCGCGGCGCGCGGCCTGGTCAGCATGATCGCGTCGAACGCTTCGCCCTGGGTCGCCCCGCACGGTGCAACCGAAGGCCGGTTCGGCACCAATCCGATCTGTTTCGGCTTCCCGAGCGCCGACGAACCGGTGATCTGGGATATCGGCACCTCGGCGATCATCCACGCCGAGGTGACGCTGGCGCAACGGCTCGGTCAGACCTTGCCGGCCGGCGTTGCGTTCGATCGCGACGGCGAGCCGACGCGCGATCCGGCAGCCGCGCTTGCGGGCGCCTTCGCCGCATGGGGCGGGCACAAGGGCTCGGGCCTCGGCATCGTCGTCCAGTTGCTTGGCATCATGGCGGGATCGCCGCCAATTCCCCCGGACCTCGCTGGTTTCGGCTTCGTCATGGTGGCGATGCGCCCGGATTTGCTGGGACCGGCAGAGATTTTTCGCGACAACGTCTCTGCCTACGCACAGGCCGTGCGAACGGCTCGGCCGGTTGCCGCCGGCGACGCGGTGCGCATGCCTTTCGATCGCTCGCGGCAGGATCGCCGGCGCCGGCTCGCCTCCGACCGCATCGACATCCCCAACGTATTGTTCGAGCAGTTGACCAGACTAGCCGGACCCGGGCCCGCATGAGGGTTGCTCACGCGGGCTACGCTTGCCGGTGCGCGCAAAAACGTCACGGGCACGGAGGCAAAATAAGGACGGAGCGCAACGCCTCGCCATAGGTTCATTGCATAATTAGTATTTGTTCTTGAGCCTGCGGTGACACAAGATCGCCACTTCCCGCCGTACGAAACATTCGGAGATGTCCGTGGTCGCTCACCCCAATTCGCTCGCAGGCCGTGATATCGCAACCGTCATTCACCCCTACACCAACCTCGAGCAGCACAAGGCGGTCGGTCCGACCGTGATCGCGAGGGGGGAGGGCGTCTATGTCTACGACGACGGCGGCAAGAGATATCTGGAGGGGATGGCCGGCCTCTGGAGCACCTCGCTCGGTTTCAACGAGAAGCGGCTTGTGGACGCAGCCGTCCGCCAGATGGAGAAGCTTCCGACCTACCACATCTTCCAAGGCCGCTCGAACGAGCCGATGATTGAACTGGCGGAGGCGCTGCTGAAGATCGCCCCGAAAGGTCTCGGCAAGGTGTTGTTTGCAAATTCCGGCTCGGAAGCCAACGATCAGGCGGCCAAGCTCGTCTGGTTCTACAACAACGCGATCGGCCGCCCGCGCAAGAAGAAGATCATCAGCCGCGTGCGCGCCTATCACGGTATCACCGTGTTTTCCGGAAGCATGACGGGGCTGGCGCCCAACCATAATGATTTCGACCTGCCGGTGGGCGGCGTGCTCCGCACCGACTGTCCGAGCCACTATCTCTTCGGTTTGGCGAACGAGAGCGAGCAGGCCTTCGTCGATCGGATCATTGGCAATCTCGAACAGATGATCATCCGGGAAGGACCCGACACCATCGCGGCGTTCATCGCCGAGCCGGTGAACGGCGCCGGCGGCGTGATCGTGCCGCCGCGCGACTACTTTCCCCGCGTCCAGGAAGTGCTGCGCCGCTACGACATCCTGTTCATCGCCGACGAGGTGATCACGGGCTTTGGCCGCACCGGAAACATGTTCGGCTGCGAAACTTTTGGCATCGAGCCCGACATCATGACCGTGGCGAAGGCGCTGTCGTCTGCCTATCTGCCGATCTCGGCGACGGTCATCAGCGAGAGGATCGCCGAGGCCATCACGGCGCATTCCGGCAAGCTCGGCAACTTCGCGCATGGTTTCACCTATGCCGGACACCCGGTATCCGCGGCGGTCGGCCTCGAAACGTTGAAGATCTACGCCGAGCGCGACATCCTCTCCCACGTCAGGAAAGTCGGCCCCTAGCTGCAGGAGAAGCTGCAGGCCCTGGCCGCCCATCCGCTGGTCGGCGAAGCCCGCGGCGTCGGCCTGATCGGCGCGGTTCACATCACAGCCGACAAGGCAAGCCGCGCGGCTCTGCCGCCCGCGGCCGGCATCGGCGCGCTGATCCAGCAGAGCGCCATGGATCGCGGCGTTCTCCTCCGCGCCGCCCCGGATGCGGTGTACGTCTGTCCGCCGCTGATCATCACCAGGGCGGAGATCGACGAGTTGACGGACGCGCTGAAGGCGGCGCTGGATGATGGATATGCGGAATTGGTGCGGCGGGGGATGGTGGGAGGTGAGGTGAAGCAGGCGGTGGGGTGAAGGTAGGAGGTGTGGGGAGGGGTCATCTGTGACGGGAACGAGCCTCTCCAGCCAGGCTACTTCGCAGGTCCAACGCGCATTCTTACGCCCGCATTCCAATCGCCGGTCTGAACGGTGGATGATCTCCGCCGTCCATCGGCGGCGCCACCGCATAGTGATCGAACCGCATGGTGAACATGACGCGGCCTTCAGACATCGCGCGCAGGTCCCTAGCATAGCCGAGCATATTCATAAGCGGCACGATGGCATTGATAACGACTGTGTTGCCGCGCGTGTGCTGATGGTCGATCTGCGCGCGCCGGCGACGGAGGTCGCTGAGGATGAAACGGGCACGGTCGTCCGGTGTGATCACCTCGACCTTCATGATCGGTTCGAGCAGGACCGATTTTGCCTTCTGCAGAGCTTCGCGGAAGCAGGCGCGCGTTGCGATTTCGAACGCCAGCGCGGAAAAGTCGATGCTGTGATATTTGGCGTCGACCAGCGAGACCTTCACGTCCACTACGGGGAAGCCGGCCACGACGCCCGAGGTCAACACGCTTTCAATACCCCTCTCGACACCCGGCATGTATTCGCGAGGCAGCGCACCTTCGGCGATCTGCGACTTAAACACATAGCCGCTGTCGGGCCCGTTGGACTCCACCACGAGCTTGATCGAGGCGAACTGGCCCTTGCCGGCCGACTGCCGCTTGTGTGTGTAGACATGATCGACGCGCTCGGTCGGACGCTCACGGAAAGCGACTTGCGGCGCGCCGATACGCGCGTCGATCCGGTAGGCTTGGATGAGACGATCGAGCTTGTCTTCGAGATGACTCTCGCTCGCCCCCTTCATGATGGTCTGCCCTAACTCCTGATCGCGCGAGAACTGGAACGACGTGTCTTCCGCGGCGAGTTCGGTAAGCGCAGTGACAAGCTTGTCGTGGTCGGCCTTCGAGTTCGGCTCGATGGCGACTTCGACGATCGGAAATGGGGTCGTCTCGTCTGGCATGGTGCCGTCTTATCACAGGTTGTGGCTTTAAGGCTGCACCTTGGATGATGGAGGGTGATTTGCTGCACGGGCTAATTTCTGAAAATCGAAATTATATCAAGTCGCCAGATTAAAACGCTTGACACGCACTTGGCGTGTTCCCATTATGTTCTCATCGGAAAATTTCGTCGAACGCGCATCCGAGCACCCCGGATGGCCACTCCAGCCACCATCCTTCATGCGGACCTCGATGCCTTTTATGCCTCGGTCGAGCAGCTGCTTGACCCGTCGTTGCGCGGCAAGCCCATCGCCGTCGGGGGCGGCGTCGTGCTGGCCGCTTCCTACGAGGCGAGGGCGTTCGGGGTTCGCGGCGGCATGCCGGGGCGGCGCGCGCGTGAGCTGTGTCCGCAGCTCATTTTTGTCGGCGGTCATTTCAAGGATTATCAGCGGCTCGGCGACGCCGCGATAAAAGTGATCGGTGATTTCACGCCGCTGGTCGAGCGGATTTCCATCGACGAGGCTTTTGCCGATGTGGCGGGCTGCACCCATCTGTTCGGGGCGCCGGCCGAGATTGCCGCCGCCATCCGCGCCCGCGTGCGCAGCGAGCTTGGCCTTCCGATCTCGGTAGGTGTCGCGCGCACCAAGCATCTGGCGAAGATCGCCTCGCAGGTGGCAAAACCCGACGGGCTCGTGGCGGTCGATCCCGAGAGCGAGCTGGAATTTCTTCACGGGCTGAGCGTCGAGCTGATGTGGGGCGTGGGCCCGGTCACGAAAGCGCGGCTGGCCGGGATCGGCGTGGAGACGATCGGGCAGCTCGCCAACACGCAGGCGTGGTCGCTCGAGCGGTTGCTTGGTCCCGCGGCTGGAGAAAAACTGGCGGACCTCGCGTGGAATCGCGACCCGCGGCGCATCAGGACTCACCACCGGGCCCGATCGGCCGGCGCCCAGTCGGCGATCGGCAGGAAGCTTGCCGTGGAGCGAGTCTTTCGGCCGACCCTGCTTCACCTTGCCGATCGCATCGCCACGCGGCTCAGGGCGAAGTCGAGGCCCGGCCGAACCGTGACGGTCCGCGTTCGCTTCGCCAACCTGAACTCGGTCACGCGCTCGGTCACGCTGGCAGCGCCGATCTCCGCGACCGTGATCCTCGCTTGCCTCGCCGAGGAACTGGTGCGCGCGATCCTCAGGGATCACCCGGATGAGAAAAACATCTCGCTCTTGGCGATCTCCGTGTCGCATCTCGAAGAGCATTGGGATCTCGCGCTGGAACTGCCGCTTGGACTTGAAGACGAAGCGCGCCGCCCCGGCAGCAGGATTGGCCTGGCCCGCTGGACGGCAGACCGCGCCGTCGACAGGATCCGCGATCGCTTCGGATGGGATGCGATCGGATACGGCTCGGCAGTGTTGGGTATTACTCGTTCCGTGCCCGACGCGTTTCGCGAGCTTGCTGAAAAAGAGCTGTGACCCGCCGCGGCTCCCTGGGTTCCAGGGGGCGCCTGGTCTCTCGTCAACTGATTTGGCCGGAGGCCGGGCTGATTTTCCGAATTTTGATGTTAAAACCCTGCTATTTCAGCCCTTTGCGGCATCTTTCGGTATTGTCCTCCCGGCCGGAACCGGTCTAGGCTATGGCCGCCTGACAACCGACCAAAGTGGGCTGGGTCGGAGTCAAGATGAGGACGAGTAGAATACTCGCTGCTGCTGCGGCGGTCTGTTCGATCATTCTGGTTGCGGCGAGCGCGAGCTTCCGCGAAGCGCGCCACGAGTTGCCGCAGCCGGCCGCCCAGGATACCCAAGATCATTTCAGCAAGGACGATTTCAGCAAAAACGATTTTGCCACGCGCTGGATGTCGCGCGGGAAGGGCGACCGTCTGCCGTTGTCCGCGTCGTTGCGGCTCGCCGTGGCGAATGCGCAGCCCGAAGTCGCGGCGCCGGTCGCGTCGAAGCCGGAACAGCAGCTCCAGGTCGCGACCGACGACGACATCCGGCAGGCGCAGGCCGAGCATCACCGCCATCGCGACATCTGTTCGCGCGGCAGAACCTGGTTCACCATCGGGCAACATCGGTACTGGCGCTGCAAGCTGTGACGACGCCGGACAAAAGTGAAGCCGGCGCAGCGCGAGCGCAGGATCGTGGCGCAACTGTCACAGGAGCTGCCGAAGGATGTCGGCCCAACTTGGAATTCTACACCTGCAGGCATAGCTCACGCCGGGGCTGCGATGGGCCTGCCCCGAGCCCGCGAGGACGCCATGAGAAGAATTTACCACACGATTTACTTTGAGGTGCACGATGAGAAGGCGCTGCACGAATTTGTTCGCAAGCACGCCGACCCGGAGGAGTTTTTGGACATGGAGCAATTTGACGCCCGCGAGGCGGAGGGCGAGCCTGTCGATCACGTCTGTTCGGACATCGAGTGGGTCGTTGAAAACGGCCACGCGCTCGACGCCGAGGGCATTGAGCATGCCGGCGGAGAGACAGGCGAAAGCGACGAGGAGGATGAATTGGACACGGAATGATCATGAGGTGCGACGGGGCCCGGAGACGGGCCCTTATCGCTCGCACCGGCGCCTGTTTGGCGATGGGGCGGCTGCGGCGTTTGCGGCACAGGCACAGGTCCAGGATTCCAACTGATTTGCCCGTCGGGCTGATTTTCCGAATTCGTGTCAAGCGTCTCCGTGAAAAATATTTCGCTTTTTCAGAAGCCAAAATCAGATGTATGGTCCGCCCCGTCCCGCACCCGTCAGAGGGGCGTATCGCGATCGTCACGGACGTGGGGTGCGGGATGCGATGGACGCTTTGGCTGCGCGCGACGAGCGCGGCCCAGGGCGGACGGCAAAGCCGTGTGGTCCCGACACCCCGACGCTGGTGTCAAGTTTTGTGGGAGGCGATCCCGCAAGGCGACGGAGGCTAACAAGCCCGGACTCCGGGGAGAGCGCGGGATAAGCCCGTAAACCATCGCGCAGGGAATGCCGGACTGTTTCGGCGGACCTGTGGTGACTAACTCGCGTGTTTTCTACCTTTGCACGCGAGGCTGCGGGTGCGCAAAGCATCCGGTATTCCCTGCGCCCTCTCTTGTCGAGGGTGAGACTTGGCAACACTCGGGCAAATCCTGCCGCGAGAATGCGAAGCCGTCTCCTCTTCGCCTCGATCCCATCAGCTGTTTGACACGTTACTCGCGCATGCTTGCGGCGCAGCGTCCAAGGCGCACCCGGCCGCCGCGGCTTCGGGCTTTGCTGCATCCGCGGTGCGCCGTATCGGAAAACATCATGCGTCGCTCTTGTCCTGGAACGAGCTCTGCCCGGTTTCGTTACCTCGTATGCGCTCTTGAAGGAGGTGCATCCATGAAACCCGCGCGGTCCACGCGTGCCGGACATCGATCGCTGTTGCCGGCCGGCTTCTGGCTTGGCTTGATGCTCGCGCTGGCCGCGCCTGTGGTTCATGGTGCTGAGCTCACTGCAGCCGCGATCAATTCCGCCGAACCTTCGGGCAAGAAATCGCTCTCCCGGGAGGAGCCGACGGCGGTCGGCATCCGGCTTCAGGTGCTGCTGGACCGCGCGCACTTCTCGCCCGGCGAGATCGACGGGAAATTCGGCGAGAACGCGAAGAAGGCGTTGCGCGCCTATGCCGAGGCGCAGCAGCTGCCGGGCTCCGACACGCTGACCGACGAGGTCTGGAAGAAGCTCGCCGCCGATAACGCCGCGGTGCTCACGAACTACACCATCGCCGACAAGGACGTCGCGGGACCTTTCCTGCCCAAGCTGCCCGCCAGGATGGAGGAAATGAAGGACATCCCGAAGCTGGGCTACACCAGCCCGCGCGAAGGGCTGGCGGAAAAGTTTCACATGAGCGAGGCGCTGCTCGGCTCGCTGAACCCGGGTCAGCACTTCGATCGTGCCGGCGCCGCCATCGTGGTGGTGGACACCGGCGAGAAGACGTCAAAGCCCGCCAAGGCAGACCGGGTCGAAGTCGACAAGGTCAGGCAGACCGTCAAACTGTTCGACAGTTCCAATGCGCTGATCGGGTTCTTCCCCGCGACCGTCGGCAGCGAGGAGAAGCCGTCGCCGAGCGGCACGCTGAAGGTGACCGAGATCAGCCGCAATCCGACCTATGGATACAATCCCGACTACCACTTCAAGGGTGTTCATTCGCGAAAACGCTTCGAGATCGCGCCGGGTCCGAACAATCCGGTCGGCACGGTATGGATCAATCTGTCCGCCGAAGGCTACGGCATTCATGGCACGCCTTCGCCGGGAAAGGTGTCCAAGGCTGAATCGCATGGCTGCGTGCGTCTCACCAATTGGGACGCCGAGCGCGTCGCGAGCGAGGTCTCCAAGGGCACGCCGGTCGCTTTCGTGGACGAGCCTCGTTCCTGAGAGCTCGGCACATTGATCGCGCGCTTGCTGTTTGCAGGCCGTGAAGCCGCCGTCCTCGCGAACGGCGGCTTGCCTGGATCACACGGTGCGGATCAGCCCGAGCTGGGTCAGCGCGGTCACGCCGTCGTCCAGGCCGATTTCCTCGACGATCCTGCCGTTCGTCAGTTTGAGGACCGTCGTGCCGGTGAAGTGCATCTTCCTCCCGGTGTTGGCGGGCAGGCTGCCGGCAAGAAAATCCTTGAAGGCCGCGCCGGCGTGGGTGCCGCCGCCTTCCCACTGGCCGACGACGTAATCGCCTTCGGCGATCAGGTCGGCGGTGCCCCAGAAGTTCAGGTCGGGAAACGCGGCGCGGAAGTCGGTCATGAAGGCCTTGATGTCGTCATGACCTTTCCGCGGCTCATGCAGCGAGTATTTCAGCAACATGTCTGCTGCTGCGATCTCGTCGACGACGCCGAGGTTGCAGCTCTTGCCCCAGAAGTCGGTGAACCATCGGCCGACGACGGCCTTGTTGTCATCTTGCAAGCTCATGGCAATGCCTCTCGATTGTTGCCTCAGGGTCATCGATCGGTCGATGACCCTGGCACGTGCGTAGCTTGCTCTCGCCGTGCGCAAACTCCAATTCTTGCCTCCGTATCGAATGTTCGAGCGTCACGTCGAGAAGGGCGTTTTGCCGAAGCAGGAATCGGGTGGCTACCGATAGCGGATGCGACGATGATGAATTGAACGCGGGGATCGGAGTGCGAGCGACGTGCGGCGTCGGCATCGTCGCTCAAGCTCCAATAGTGAGAAACGAACATGACTTCGACATTCGCCAAGAGATTGGACAAGACCGGCAAATCGGTCGCAGATGATCCGCGCTGGGCCCGCATCGTCGCCCGCGACAAGACGGCGGACGGCCAGTTCTGGTACTCGGTCTCCACCACCGGCGTCTATTGCCGGCCGTCGTGCCCCTCGCGCATCGCCAATCCCAGGAACGTCCAGCTCTACGACACGCTGGAGAGCGCGAAGGCCGCCGGGTTCCGGCCCTGCAAACGCTGCAATCCCGACGGGCCATCGATCGAAATCGAAAATGCGGCCCTGGTCGCCAAGGCCTGCAGGATCATCGAGGAGAGCGAGGAAGAGCCGTCGCTGGAGCAGCTCGCGGACGCGGTCGGCCGCAGCCCGAACTATTTTCACCGCATGTTCAAGGCCGCCACCGGCGTCACGCCAAAGGACTACGCCGCCGCCCATCGCGCGGCGAAGGTGCGGCATGAGCTGGGCTCCGGCAGCAGCGTCACCCAGGCGATCTACGATGCGGGCTACAATTCGAGCGGACGCTTCTACGAGAAGTCGACCGGCATGCTTGGCATGACGCCATCGCAATATCGTGCGGGCGGCGTGAACGAGGAGATCAAGTTCGCGGTCGGGCAGACTTCGCTGGGCGCCATCCTGGTCGCCTCGAGCAGGAAGGGCGTCGCGGCGATCTTTCTCGGAGATGATCCGAACAAGCTGGTGCACAACCTGCAGGACCGCTTCCCGAGAGCGCATCTCATCGGCGGCGATCGCGACTACGAGACCCTGGTGGCCCGTGTCGTCGGCCTCATTGAGGCGCCGCGGATTGGCCTCGGTCTTCCCCTCGATGTTCGCGGAACCGCCTTCCAGCGGCGTCTGTGGCAGGCGCTGCGGCGGATCCCGGTCGGCACCACGGTGTCCTATGCGGAGAGCCGCTAACAGCACGTGATCCGCACAACCGATCCAACGATGGAGAGCCGAAATGCTGTTGTTCAAACTGAACGCCATCGCCGAGGCGCGCGGGGAGGGGTTACACCCAAAGCTGAAGGAGCTGCTGTTGCGCGAGCATCTCGATGCGACTGAAAGCACCATGCGGACGGGAAACTGCTCTCCGCCTCACGTCCGCTTCACCCGCAGCGCATCGAGCAGCGCCTGGAACGCGCGGGCATAGTCGTGGCCCGCCTTGTGCAGGTCGCGGCCGGAACAGGCGATCGCAACTTCAGTGACGGCGCCGAGCAGAAGCCGCGCCAGCGGCTCGATCGGCTGCCGCGCGATCAGGCCGTCGTCCATTGCGCGCTTGAGCGCCACCGGGAAGCGGCCGCCGAAATGGCGGTTGTCGATCTCGCGCCAGCGCTCCCAGCCGAGCACCGCCGGACCGTCGTGGAGCACGATCTGGCCCGTCGTGTCCTTTGCGCAGGCGGCGAAATAGGCCTGCGTGCCCCTTGCCATCGCCGCCAGCGCGTCCTTTTCCGATCGCGCGGCGCGATCGACCTCGACAAGCAACTCTTGCGAGACCTGGTCGAACACCGCTTCGAACAGCGCCTCCTTGGTCGCAAAGTGATGGTAGACCGCGCCCTTGGCCACACGGGCGGCGGCAGCAACGTCGTCGATCGTGGTCGCGGCAAAGCCGAGCTCGCCGAACAGACGTTTTGCCGCCTTGAGGATCGCCGCCTGCGTCGCCTGCCGCCGCTCAGCCTGAGTTGCCATGGTCATATTGTAGCTAGGGGAAAGATCTTCGCAATTGACTTTCCGACTTTTGGTCGGTAATTACCGACTCATAGTCGGTAAATGGAGTTCGCGAACATGCCCTCGCTTGCCACGCTGCAGGCCTTCGCCGACACGGTCGAGGCCAATGACCATGTCGGCGCCATCGAGCGGTTCTATGCGCCTGATGCCTCAACCCGCGAGAACGACAAGGCGCCGCTTCACGGCCGCGAGAAGCTGGCGGAAAAAGAGCGAAACGTGCTGGCGCGCGTCGCGACCGTAAAGACGACGCGGCTTGGGCCGCTGCTGCTCGATGGCGATCACGCCGCGATCCGCTGGCGCTTCGAGTTCACCGGCAAGGACGGTTCGAAGCGCGTGATCGAGGAGGTGGCCTGGCAGACCTGGCGCGGCGAGCAGTTGATCGAGGAGCACTTCTACTACGACCCCGGCATGATCAAGAAGACTGCGGGCCCGGACTTGGCAACGGGATAGAAGGCCATGACCTCAGCACCTTCAGCAAAAATCCTCGCGAGCCTCGGTGCCGGGCTCCTGGCCGGCACCACCAACCTGATCGCCGCGGGAGCGATCTTCGGCGGCACGCTCACGCATGGTCTGCAGCTGATCGCTTCGGGGCTGCTCGGCGAATGGGCGTTCAAGGGCGGCACGGGAACGGCGGTGCTGGGCGCCGGCCTGCACTACGGCATCTCGATCGCCGCCGCCGGCCTCTATTGCGCGCTGGCCCTTCGGCGCCGGTGGTGGCGGCAGCATTGGCTCGCCGGCGGTGTGGTGTTCGGCGTCATTGCCTACCTCGTCATGAACCTCGTCGTCGTGCCGCTGTCGAACGCACCGAATCCGGATTTCTCGCCCGCGATCATCGCCAAGGAGCTTGTCGCCCATACCGTGATGTTCGCCATTCCCATTGCCGCCATTGTCACTGTGTTCCTGCGAAGGATGGAGACGTAGCGCGGCCTCACATCACTTGCGACACCCGGTAGGCGACGCCGCGCTCGACCAGATAGCCTGAGCCGACGCAGACGATGTCGTTGAGCCAGGCATATTGCGCGGCACCGGTCTCGAACAGCGGCTGGGTGCGAAAATAATAGCGCGCCGGATCGATCTGGCTGCGCTTGGCCGGATCTGATGTGTCGGCCCGCAATTCCGGCGGCATGATCAGCCGGCCGCCATAGGTCATGTGCAGCAGGGCATCGTCGTGCGTGCGCAGGGTGAGGCGTACGTCCAGCGTCATCGCGCCGTCGGGACGAAACAGCGCCCAGTCGCCGCCGCCGCGCAGCACCTCGCCGCGCAGTTTTGGGCCGTCGAACGTGCCGCCGGCCGCGCCGAACAAAACCCGCCGGCCGAGCGGTCCCTCGCCGAAATTGAGGCGCGGATCGAGATCGATCACGATGTCGAACAGAAACTCCGTCCTGATCTCGGCAACATTCTTGGCGCGCGCATCCATCTCGCAACTCCCCTGATCAGGCCGCGACCGGCGCGGCTGTTTCACCAAACAGTTTCGCCCGCACCGCATCGGTCGAGACGCCCGATTGCGCACACAGCGCAGAGAGATCGAAGAAGAAGCGCTCGCCCGCGATGCGGTCGTTCTTGAAGGCGAACTGGATGAAGATGGGCAGCTCGGCCCGCCTGCCGTTGGGCACGACGCCGAAGCGGCCGCCGGTCATGGTCATCCGCGCCATGCCCCAGCAGACCAGCGTCTCGCCATTGGCGGCATGGCCCTGCAGCTCGACCTCGTAGTCAGGAAAGGACTTGAAGAAACGCGCCAGCGCCGCCTCGTTCTCCGCGAGTCCCTTGGCGTAGGTGCCGAAGGCCGGGCTCTCCAGCAGTATCTCGGGATCGAACAACTGCATCGCCGCAGGCAGATCCTGCAGGCTCTTGGCCACGGCGAGCGCCTGCGCCAGTTCGAACATGCGATCTGCGTCCATTACTTCACCTCGCGCGAAAGAGGCCCTTCGGCTTTTCCATGTGCATTCAGAATGTATTTCACATGCGATATGTATGTAACATATCGAATGATGGCGGAGGGTCAAGCGCTATGTTGGCGGCATGAAGGAAAATGATTCCGGCAGGAGCCGGCGCGAGGAATATACCGAGGCGACCCGGCAGGCGCTGCTCGCGGCCGGCAAGGAGATATTTGCGCGCGACGGTTTCCAAGGGGCCGGCATCGAGGCGATCTCGCGCGCCGCGCGGGTGACGCGGGGCGCGTTCTATCATCACTTCGAGGACAAGCAGGCGCTGTTCGACGCTGTTGTGGTGGCGATGCAGGCCGAGGCGGTCACGGCCATCAACGAAAAATCCCGCGGCCAGCGCAAGATCTGGGACCGCCTGTTCATCGGCATCGACGCCTATCTCGACATCTGCCTCGACCCCGCCTACGCGCGCGTAGTGGTGCAGGAGGCGCCGGCGGTGCTCGGCGCCAGGCGCTTCCAGGAGATCGAGGAGGCCTATCCGATGGGCCTGCTCAAGGCGTCCATGAATGCGCTCAAGCGCGACGGCGAACTGGCCTTCGAGGACATGGACCTCCTGAGCCGCATGGTCGACGCCATGATCTGCAAGGTCGCGCTGATGCTGCCCGAGGCTGACCACCCGAAGAAGCTGCGCGAGCGCAGCCAGAAGATCATCGCGAGCCTGATCGAATCCCTTCGCGGCAAGAAGGTCTAGCTACTTTCCGGCGCAAAATTCATCTTTCTCGAATTGAAGTGATTTGGAACGTATACTGGAAAGATGACACCCTGCCGGCGATATCGTCGGGGTGTCTCGTAAAATCGTTCGTGATCTTCGGCGTTTCTAGCTTGCCGATTTCTCGTTGATGGCGCGGCCGATGTTGATGAGATTATCGGAGATCACGCCGAGCCCGACCCAGCGCCTCATTCCATCTTGGCCTTTGTAGCGACAACGGTTGAGGCCGTGTCGCCGCTTGGTCACGCTGATGCGGCCCTCGCATCCGGTACGCCATTTCTGACCGTTGCGGAACCAGCGCTTCTTCTGCTCGCGCCGACGCTCAACGCTCTTGGTGGAGCGGTTGGGGACGCAGACGCGCTTGACGCCCTTGGCTTTGGCAGCGGCCTCGTTCTTGCTGGAATAGAAGGCCGCGTCGGCAGCGACGAGGTACGGCGCGCGTCCAAGCGTCGCCTGATGGATGTCAATCGCAGGAACAAGCAGATCGGAATTGTTGGGCCGCTGGTCATAGACCTCGAAGTCGATCACGATCTGGTTCTCGGCCTCCTGCAACTTCACCATCTTGCCGAATTCGTTGGGCTTGCCCGCCTTGCCTTTGCGGATGACCTCCGTCGAGGGCTCAAACACGCTCAGAAGCTTACCTTGCGAGCGCGTATCGCCGCGATAGATCCGAGCCCTGGTCTGTTTCATGACCTGCTTGACCCGCGGCACCATCTCGTCGATCTGGTGGCGCAAGCGATCGAGCTTCAATTGCCCCTTGGCAGTGTTGGCCTGCTTCACTCCCGCGGCGATCTGCGCCGAGAACTGCTTGGCCTGTCCGACCACGCGGCTGGTCGAGTTGAGCAACTGGCCATAAGCTCGCTTGAGCTTCTGCGAACTCTGCTTCGCCCTCGATCGGGCAGCCCGCGCAATGTCGAGCACCCGCAGCTTCACGCTCCGACTGCGGTCGCGCAACTTGGTGCCGGTGGTGCCGGCAATTTTGGTGATCTTCTTCATGGTGCGAATGAGCACGCGCACCCCGTCTCCCAAAAGGCTCGAGTTGGTCGGATAGTGGACGTTGGTCTCTATCACCGTGGTATCCACGCGCATCCGCCGGCCTTCCACAACTCCTTGATCCTGCGCGATCTTCACCATCCGCTCGTGGACCCGCTTGATCACCTCCGGGCCCACCGCCAGGCCCCAGCGGCCCATGGTCTTGGCATCCGGCATCTTGCCGCCGCCGATGCGGGCAAAGTTGCGATAGACAAGGTTGCTGCGCACTTCGCGCTCGAGAACCTGGTAGCTCCAGTTGCGGACATGCTTGAGAATGAGCAGCCGCAGCACCATCTCGGCCGGCGCACCATGCCGCCCGCGGCTGCCGCTCTTCGGGTGTCGCTTGCTCAATGCCTCATACACAGCCGCAACAATGATCTCGTCGTCCAGGATCTGGTCGGCATGGATCATCCAGGCCTCACGCAGATCGGCCACTTCCTCGGCGACCCAGTGATCCCCAAACTTCAGCTGCGCCCGCCGCATCTCAATCACGCCGCTTCCTCCCGGGGTGGGGCACGGTGGGATCGGGACGCAGCAAATCGTGATTGAGCTGGCAAATCTGCTCAATCGTCTCCTTCAGTTTCTGGTAATTGTCCAGCCAGCGACGAACCTCAGCCACCCGCTCTTTCCGCACGCTGATCTGTCGCGTTTGTCCGCGCCCATAACCGACCGTCAGCACGTACACTTGATGGCCTTCGCCGCGCGCGCATTTCGGACAGCCGCTCTTGTGACGCACGACACGCTCCAACAGCGTCCCGCGCAAAAGCTCGCCGGTGATCGGCAGCGCTGCTACCAGTTTCTCGCGTTTTCGAAGCGCGCGTTCACGAATCATCTCCGTTAGTGAATCAGCGGCGCGCGCCACCGTCAAATCAAATCCGTCCAGGCTTGCAGAAAATCGCAAATGCGCTGATTCTGCCCCAACACTTGGGCTCACGAATTTTGCGCCGGAAAGTAGCTAGCTCGCATCCAGCGCGTGCACCCAGGGCTCGGCATGCAGCTCATAGGCGTCGCCGCGCCGTGCAAGCCGCGAGAAGGAGGGGAAGTGCACGTGCATGCCCGCAATGAGGATGCCGTCGGCGGCGACGCGGTCGAACATGCGCTTGCGCGCAGTCGCGGCCGCAGCGAGATCGGTGTCGAACGCCATGCCGGCCTGGGGAAACGCGGTCTGCACTTCCGGCACATGCACCGTGTCGCCCCAGATCATCAGCTGATCGTTTCCGGAAGCGACGAGATAGGCGGTGTGGCCAGGCGTATGCCCGAGACTCGGGATCGCCGTGACACCCGGGAACACCTCGCCTTGCGTGAACAACCGGGTCCTGTCCTTGTAGGGTTCGACCTGCTCGCGGCCGGCCTGGAAATAGAGCTTTTTCCCCCGCTCGTCCGATTTCGCCATCGCGCCGTCGTCGAACCAGTGCTCCGGCTCGTTCTCATGCATGACAAGCTCGGCGTTCGGAAACAGAAGCTGGCCACTCGACATGTCGGTGAGGCCGGCGGAATGGTCCGGATGCATGTGCGTGAGTAACACCGTATCGATCGACTTCGGATCGATGCCGCCGAGCGCGAGGTTGCGCTGGACCATGCCGGCGGTCGGCAAGAGATAATTGCCCGATCCGGTGTCGACGATCGCAAGCCGGCCCTTGGAATGGATCAGGAAAACGTTGACGCTGGTCCGCCGCGCCGGCCGGAACGCCTCCTTGAGGAGCCGGTGCGCCGCGTCGAGATCGACATTGCGCATCACGTCGAGATTGCCGTCCAGATAGCCGTCGCTGACCGCGGTGACGACGATGTCTCCGATCCTGCGGTGATAGATGCCGGGAATTTGCTGCGCGGGTTGCGAAGTCATGTGAAGGCCTTTGGCAGGGATGATGAGGGGTTCAGGCGTCGACCGCGCGCAGAAACGCGTCGATGCGGTCGAAGATCAGATCGGGCGTCTGCGCGGCCATGTAATGACCGGTGCGGAGCTCGGCATAGGTGGCGTCGGGAATCGCGTCGGCCACGGCCTTCGCGGTATGGGGCGGGCGTGTGCGATCGAGCAGGGCGCCGATCACCAGCACCGGGCAGCGCAGCGCCGGCAGCTCGCGCTGCATCTCGGTCGCCGCCAGCATGCGATAGACGGTCGCGTAGCTCGAGGGATCATTGCCGAGCCATCGCGCGCGGTATTGCTGAAACCGCCGGACGTCGCCGCGAAGCTCGTCGGGATAGCCGTTCCGCATCGAGTCCTCAACGGCGAAAGCCATGCCGGCGGCTTCGAGCTTGGCGACGCGTTCGAGCACCGCGGCGCGGTGATCCACCTCGATTCCGGTCGCGGGGCTGCCGACCGCGACGGCGTTGGTGCGATCAGGATAGCGGGCAGCGAAATGCAGCGCGATGGCGCCGCCGACGGCAACGCCCGCCAGCGCGACCTTGCCGGTGATGCCGGTGTGATCGATCAGCGCTGCGATATCGTCGGCCATCGTGTCGATGGAAAGCTCGCCGCGCACCTTCTGCGACAGGCCCGCCCCGCGGCAGTCGTAGCGCAGGACGCGGCGGGATTCCGCAAATCGTCGCGCGGCGTCCTCCCAGCTTTCGAGCGAGCCGCCCATTTCGTGCACCAGCACCAGCGTGCGCTCACCCTTGCCATCAAGCGCGTAGCGCAGCCCGGCGCCGTTGATCTCAGCGAATTCCATGCTGGTTTCCCTAGTCTCGCGTCTCGATGCTCTTCGCCAACCGTCCGCTCTCGATCGCGTCGATCTGCAGCGCGATGTAGCGGCTGTAGATGCGCGCCTGCGAGAACGCGCCGGCGGTGAACCACAGCCCGGGCTGCGGCGTGCGGGTCCACATGTTGCGCAGCTCTCCGGTCGTCTCGTCAAAACCCCAGACCCGGCCGACGCGTTTGGCAACTGCATCGCCGAACAGTTTTGCGAGGAGATGATCGAGCCCCTTGTAGCCGGTCGCGAGCACGAACAGCTCGGCCTTCCGCTCGGACCCGTCTTTCAGTCGCAGGCCATCGGTTTCGAAGGCTGCGATGTCGGCGGCCTGGATCAAGCGGATATTCTTGTCGGCGATCAGCTCGGAGCAGCCGACATTGAAATAATAGCCGCCGCCGCGGGTACGGAATTTCAGCGGCCAGCCGGTGCCGCCCTCGCCGAATTCGAGCCGGAAGCCGGCCTGCTCCAGCCGCGTGAGCAGCGCGGCATCGAGCCGCTTCACTTCATCGGTGATGCGCCTGTGCGCGATCCGCATCACCGGAAACGGCACGCCGGAATTGAGGATGTCGCGCACCTCGATTGGCGGGCCGTCTCCGAGATAGGTCTTGTCGTAGAGCTGCGCCGGCTCGACATTGACGACCATGGTCGGGCTGCGTTGCACCATGGTGACCTCGGCGCCTGCCGCATGCAGCTCCTGGCAGATGTCATGCGAGCTCGTGCCGGTGCCGAACACGATCACGGGACGGCCCGCCCATTCGCGCCCGGCCTTGAACCGGCTCGAATGCAGCACGGGCCCCTTGAAATTCCCGATGCCATCGATGTGCGGGAGGTTCGGCGTGCCGCTGACCGAGGTCGCGAGCACGATGTGTTTTGGATGCAAGCTGCGCGGCACGCCGTTGCGCGTGATGCGCGCGGCCCAGCGCTGCGAGGCTGTGTCGTAGCTCGCGCCCTCGAAGGAGGTGCGGGTCCAGGAATCGAGCTCGAAAATGTCGGCATAATGCTCAAGCCAGTTCGCGATCTGGTCTTTTGGGATGTATTCCGGGAAGGTGACGGGAAACGGCAGATAGCGCAAATGATTGACTGGCGTCTTGTTATGTAGCTTCAGCCCGCGGTAGCGGAGCCGCCAATTGTCGCCAATGCACTCTTGGCGGTCGACGATCAGCGCGGACAGGCCGATCCGCTTCAACTCGACGGCGGCGGAAATGCCGGCATGGCCGCCGCCGACGATGAGCACGTCGGGCTCGCGGTTGTCGTAGTCAGAAGACGCCTGCCGCTGCTCCAGCCAGTCGGGGCCGGCGAAATCGCGCATCTGGGATTGGGGTGCGGCACGCCGCGCGCGGGCGTCGCAGAGCTGATCGAAGTCGAGCGAGGTCGAGATCGTCCAGGCTTTTGCCAGGCCGCTGGTGGCATGAAGCAGCCGCAGCGCGCCATACCCCGGGCCATTGGCGCTGTCGAAGGCGAAGATGGCCTCGATCACCTCGCGCCCGGCGACGACGGCGTTGCGCGGCGCGAGCGCCGCTGTATCGAGATGAAATGCGTGCGGGCGAGCCTCACGGGCACGCTGCGTGAGCTCACGCGCCAGCGTGTCCTTGCCGCTAAAGGTCGCGAAATCCCAGGAGAGGCCGAACAGGTTTCGCCAATGGCTGTCCGATGCGAACAGGTCGGCCAGGGCGCGCTCGTCGCCGCGCGCCAGCGCCGCGCCGAATGCGGATAGCCAGGCTTCAGTGGTCTCCTGTGCCGTTTCCTCTACCGGCGGGGTCAGCTTGTCGAGCATTATCGCGCTTTCTTGGACCCAGACTGAGGTTCCATCTGACAACAGGCTCGGGCTCAGCACAACAGCGGGCGCGGCAAGGCGAGGCGGCATTTTTGCCGCACGGCGCCGTCACGAAGAGATGAGGATATTCGCGCTCGCGCCTGCCGGGGCCTCGCGATAAGCTCTGATATCGACGGCGACGGGAGTGGACGCCATGGCAAAGTTCAAGATCGAGCCGCATTTCCGGCTGCAGGAGTGGGTCGCGGAAGAGAAAGGCTATTTCCGCGACGAAGGCCTCGATTACGAGTTCAAGGAGTTCATCCGCTCCAGCGGCGGCGCGCATCACACAACCTCAGGCCATAATGGCGCCTTCCAGAGCATCGAGAAAGGACGCGAGTCCAATGTCACCTGCGCCTGCCACTGGACGGTGAATGTCGCGGCCTCGCGCGGCCACACCAAACTGTTCGCGGACGCCTATTCGGTTGCGCCGTCCGGCATCTTCATAGCCGCGGATTCCGCGATCAAGGCGCCGAGCGATCTCGCCGATGTGCCGATTTCGGTCGGCTTCCAGTCGGGCAGCCATTACGCGACCATCCAGGCGCTCGAAGGCTATCTGGAAAAGGACCAGATCAAGCTGTCGTTTGACGAGGGCATGCTGTTCAGCCGCATGGAGGCGTTCTTCGAGGGCAGGGCGCAGGCCGCGACGCTGTTCGGCGGTCCCTATTACTTCGCCGAGCAACTGGAATATCGCAAGATCATCGACACCACCTTCATGATCGGTGCGATGGTGAATGGCGATCCCGACATGGAAGATGTCAGGCGCTATTTCCAGGCGTTGCGCCGGGCGCAGCGCGATATCGATTTGCGGCCGGAGCTCTACACGCACTACTACAAAATGGAATTCCCCGAGCGCTTCCACGCCAAAATGGATACGCGGCGCTGGGGACCGGGCGAGCGGATCGTATTCGAGCCCTACAGCCGCGAGGTGTTCTCGCAGTCCTTCGACTGGATCGCCGGGCACGAGATCTTTGAGGCTGGGAGCATGGGCACCGGCGACTACGACAAGGCGACGGTGTCGTTGTCTTGAGCCGAGGCGGCGCAGCGCCGCCCGCGGTCACTCCAGCTTGGCGGTGCGCCGCTGGAACAGCGGCGAGAAGCCGAGCGCGACCGCGGCCTGCGGCCTCGGCTTCTTCACGATAGCTGTGGTGGCCGGCTGCGCGGCCTTGCTGCGGTTGGCCTTCTCGATGCGCTTGGCCTGCGCGATGTCGGCGAAGGCGCGCTCGAACTTCTGCAGGCGGTAGAGCACGATGCCGCGGTCGATATAGGCCGCCGAGAACTTCGGATCGAGCTGGATGGCGCGATCAAACTCGGCGATCGCGCCATCCAGGTTGCCGCTGCGATAGGCAAAGATGCCGCGCTCGCGAAAAACCTTGGCGTCGCTGGGTGCGATTTCGAGCGGCGGGCCGACGGAAGCGGTCGCCGTATTGTCGGCCTCGGCTTGCGCGGGCGCCGCGACCGGCACGATCGCGGCCGCCGAGAGGCTGGCCGTCTCCTGCTTCTCGGCGGGAGGTGGCTGGACCGATATCGTCTGGACGACCTTGATATCCAGCTGCGGTGCCTCGGTCCTGGCTTCGTTCACCGGAGGCGGCTGCATCCTGGCTTGCGCTGAGGGCGTTTTGGCTTGCGCTGACGGCGCGAGCCCGGCGAAATCGCCCGGCCGCGCGATGGCGAACTCGGTCAGATGTCTTAGCATGTCGGAGAACTGCGGCTCATTCTGATAGAGCAGAAAGCCGCCGAGGCCCAGGCAACTGGCTACCGACAGCGCGATCACGCTGGTGGCTGCCTTGTGGACGGCCTTGGCCGTCGACTTCTGCCTCCGCTCCTTGTGGGCGAGGTCGAGCAGATGGTCGTAGGCTGCCCGTTGCTCCTCGTCGACGAGGATATCATTGGCGCGCACGATCTCACGGAATTTCTGGCCGGCGGCAGGGTCGCCGGGATTGAGATCAGGGTGAGCGCCCTTCACGGCGCGACGGAATGCGGCCCTGAGCTCTTCTGCGTCGTCGCGCGGCAGCGCGCCGAGCAAATCGTACAGCGTCTCCATTGGTCAACTCGCAAGCTACTCTTACGCTACTCTTGAACTTCCTCCCCAAATTACCGCCGTGAACTCGTTGGGGAGAACCATACGCTGGTACTGTTGATAATCCCGGTCCACGACGGCAAAAAGATGACTGAATTGTGCCACTTGGCTGTCTCGACGTCTGCGCGAGTGGGGCTGGCGGTAAAATATTCGGCGCCCGCTGGAGGTATTAGCGGTCCGGTTGGGGGCCGCACCGACTTACCGCCTGCAGCAGCCGCAGCCGCTCGCGGACGGATTTTTCCGCCCGCATGTAGCATTGCCGCTCATATTCGATCTTCAAATGCGCCCATTGATTGGGGTCGAGCGTCTTGAGATCAGGCCGGCCGAACACGCAGTCAGGTGAGGACGGAGGCACAAGAAGCGCAGGATCAGGCCGGCAAATAAGACTTTCTTGCACTTCGGCACGGCTTGGCGCGAGCGCGGCCTGCGCCGTTTCCGGCGCCGGAGTTGGCGCGCAGGCTGACAGCGCAAGCAGCGGCAACGCAACCCCCAGACGGCGCGCTGTCTTTCCGGAAATTCCTTGCCATCGCCTGGTCGGGCCTCGTTGCTCGCGCGCACTTGGCTTGCGGGGTGCAGCCAAGGCGCTTGGGCCGCCGACCAAGCAGGCTCGATCATGGCTTGAAAAAATTAATCGAATCCTGAGAATTAAGGTTAACGGCGCCCTAATCCCGGATGCCGGGCAGTGCATGCGCCTCCGCGCTCAGTTCCATTTGCAGAGCGTCTTCAGCTGCTCCGAGGGAGA
Organism: uncultured Alphaproteobacteria bacterium; assembly: GCA_963769365.1. GTDB lineage: Bacteria > Pseudomonadota > Alphaproteobacteria > Rhizobiales > Xanthobacteraceae > Bradyrhizobium. Next base: position 283,408 of record CAVYLU010000009.1, read on the forward strand.
GAAAGACGCAAGGCGCATCAGCCTGCCGGACCGAGGCAATATGCGTGTTGCCACCGCCGTCTCTCCAATAGACCACCGCGCCGTCAGGATTGATCCGGCGGTTGCCGGCAAAATGCGAATGAAATGTGAAACCTTCGGCAAACCCCTGCACCATTGAAGCGTCGTGCGCCGCTGCCGAGGTCGTCAGCAACAGCGTGGACAAGAGCATTCGTCTCAATGTGATTTACCCCCGAGCCTCGTTCGCGCTATAGGCTTGCTGTCGCCGCACGCAAAACGGGTTCATCTCAGATGGGTTGGAAGTCGGCACTTGCTGCCATGGTCGCGCTCGTGCTGGCGTCAGCCGGCGCGTCGGCGGAGGCGCCATTCTCATTCGACGCGACGCCCGGCAAGCTGCCGAAATCGGTGGTGCCGACGCATTACGCAATCGAGCTGGCGCCGGACCTGCGGGCGCTTTCAATTCAAGGCTCCGAAACCGTGGACGTGGATGTCCGCGAGCCGGTCGCGCGCATCGTGCTCAACGCGGTCAACACCGATATCAGCGAGGCCAGCATCGACGATGGCGCACAGCGCGCCGAAGTCTCGCTCGACGCCAAAGCCGAGACTGCGACACTCACCTTCGCGAACGCACTCACCACAGGGGCGCACAAGCTGCGGCTCAATTTCACGGCCAGGATCAATTCCTTTGGACGCGGGATGTTCTATGTCGATTATCCGACGGAATCCGGCAGCAGGAGGATGATATCGACCCAGCTCGAGCCCGCCGATGCGCGGCGGATTTTTCCGTGCTGGGACGAGCCCGCCTTCAAGGCGACGTTCACGCTCACCGTGACCTTGCCAAACAACTTCCTGGCCGTCAGCAATATGCCGGTGACGAAGGAGGAGGCGGTCACATCGGACCAGAAGCGCGTCGCCTTTGCGCCGACGCCAAGGATGTCGAGCTATCTGTTCGTGCTGAGTGCAGGCGAGCTCGAGCGCATCACGGCGGACGCGAACGGCGTGACCGTTGGCGTGGTCGCAACCAAAGGCAAGGCGGAAAAGGGCCAATTCGCGCTCGAGAATGCGGTCAAGCTGCTCGGCTTCTACAACGACTATTTCGGCCAAACCTATCCGCTGCCCAAGCTCGACCTGATCGCGGTGCCCGGCGGTTTTGGCGGCGCCATGGAGAACTGGGGCGGCATCACCTTCTTCGAGAGCCGGCTGCTGTTCGATCCCGCATCGAGCGCCGATACCGCGCGGCGCGGCATCTTCAGCGTGCTCGCGCATGAGATGGCGCATCAATGGTTCGGCGACCTCGTCACCACCGCCTGGTGGGACAATCTCTGGCTCAATGAGGGCTTTGCCAGCTGGATGCAAGAGAAGGCGGCGGAGCGTTTTTATCCGCAGTGGAAGACCTGGCTCAACGGCTACGGCCAGAAGCAGTACGGCATGACGCTGGATGCGCGCCGCACCTCGCATCCAATCCAGCAGACGGTTGCCGACGAGAGCGTGGCGATGACCGCCTTCGACGCCATCACCTATAACAAGGGCCAGGCCTTCATCCGCATGCTGGAAAACTATCTCGGCGCGGACGCCTTCCGTGACGGCATCCGCCGCTACATGGCCGCGCATGCCCTCAGCAATGCGACCACCGCCGATCTCTGGCAGGCGCTGGAAGCCGCGACCGGCAAACCCGTCGCCTCCATCGCCGCGTCCTTCACCGAACAAGAGGGCGTGCCGCTGGTGATCGCCGAGACGGTGTGCGACGGCAATGCGCAGAAGCTGACACTGCGGCAGGATCGCTTTGCGGTTCTGCCGGCGAGCGCCAACGCAACGCTGCCGCCGCGGCACTGGCAGGTGCCGGTTGAGATAGGGGTGCCCGGCGCCACGCAGCCCTCGAACATCCTGCTGCTCGACGGCAGCGCCGAAATCCCCGCGGCCGCCTGCGGCGAGGCGGTGAAAGTCAATTTTGGCGATATCGGCTACTACCGGGTCGAGTACGGGGCGAACGCCCGGCTTGCGCTGGTGAAGGAGCTCTCAAAGCTCGCGCCGGAAGACCGCGTCAACTTCCTCGCCGACAGCTGGACGCTGATGCTGGCGAGCCGCACGGAGGCGTCATCCTGGCTCGCGCTGGTCGAGGCGCTTTCGCCGGCCGATCAGCGCGCCGTCTGGGACCAGGTGATCAGTGCCTTTGCGCAACTCGACCACCTGTCGCGCGATCGCGCCGAGAGGCCCGCGCTCGAAGCCTACATGCGCGCCATGCTGCGGCCGGTGTTCGACCGGCTCGGCTGGGACGGCTCTGGCTCCGGCGATGACGACGACACCTTGCTGCGTGCGAGCCTGATCCGCGCGCTCGGCGAATTCGGCGATGCCGATATCGTGGCCGAATCCAAGCGGCGGTTCGCGGGCTTCCTGAAGGATCCGGCTTCGCTGCCGCCGGCGCTGCTCGACCCCGTGAGCCATGTCGTCGGCATTTCGGCGAACCGCGAAAGCTACGATGCGCTGCTGTCGCTGGCGCGCAAGAGTACCGCAACCAATGAGCGCGTGCGCTATTATAATGCGGCCGCGAGCGCCCGCGATGGCGCGCTCGCGCGCGAGACGCTGGCGATCACGCTGGGCAAAGAGCTGCCCAACACGATGGTGAACGGCGTGATCAACCAGGTCGCGATATCAGCCCTTCAGCCGCAGCTTGCCTGGGATTTCATCCAGAAAATCTCGACGCGCTGACCGCGCGCCAGGGGCCGGACTTCGGCGACCAGTTCGTTCCGAGCTTCATGACCAATTTCTACGATGAGGCGCATGCGGATGAACTGCGGCACTTCGCGCCGGCACAGGCGACCTCAGGCGGTCGCGTGACGACGGCGCGCGCGCTGGAAGCGATCGCGATTTCGGCCGATGTGACGACGCGCGTCCTGCCGCAGGTCGATCGCTTTGTCAGCGAGCATCCCGTGCGGCACTAATCGCCGCTGCTGCCGAACCCCTTCTATTTCATTCCATCGAAGTGAGGCCGAGGCCCTTCTCGGGATGAGCCCTTCCCCGTGACGGGGGAGGGTGGCGGAATAGTGCCCCGGTTCTGGCGGCGGCCAAAAATCCCGCTTGACTTTGACGTAGCGTCAAAGGGCCATAACGCACTCCGACAAGACAACCGCAACCGGAGAGCGGAATGTTTCGCATCGGCGAATTTGCCCAGATCGCGCAGGTCTCGGGCCGGCAACTCCGGTTCTACGACCAGCTCGGCCTGCTGCAGCCGGCGCATATCGATCGGCAGACCGGCTATCGCTATTACAGCATCCGGCAATTGCCGCAGCTCAACTCCATCCTTGCGCTGAAGGAATTGGGCCTGTCGCTGGAGCAGATCGCCCCGCTCGTCAAGAACGGTATCTCGCCGCCCGAGCTGCGCGCCATGCTCACCATGAAGCGGGCGCAGCTCGAGCAGTCGCTGCGCGAGGAGGAAAACCGGCTGCGGCATATCGAATCGCGGATCGCCCAGATCGACAGCCAGGGTGGCATCGGCGACTACGACGTTGTGGTGAAGCAGGTGGCGCCGACGCCGTTCTTGTCTGCTGCGCCACCTGCGAGAACATGGAAGAAGCGGTGCAGGTGGTGCGCGGCGTCGCTTTCGACGGCCTGCGGCTCATTCGCGCCGGCCTGCGCGACAAGCTGATCGTCGTGGTGCGCAACGATTATGACGCCGAGAAACTCGATATCGAGGTCGGCTTCTCGCTGACGTGCGCATCGAACGCGAATGTCAGGGTAGCGGGCGATCTCGTGCTCACCTGTAGCGAACTTCCCGGCGTCGAGACGATGGCGACCATCGTCCGCGTGGGGACGACCGAACGCCACTGCTCATTCGGCATGATCGGGATGTGGATCGAGGCCAACGGCTACGAGATCGCAGGCCCCTGCCGCGAAATGTTTCTGGAGCCGGTGACCGAGCCATTGGGACTGCAGGAGGCGCTGGTGGAAATCCAGTTTCCGGTCCGCGCCGCCGCTTAGGTTCTCTTCATCCGACCATCGAGTTTGAGCCCGCGCGCGAGACGCGCGTTCGGGTAACGCCATCCGCTTGCGCCAATTCCGGACCAGGCGGCCAATCCAGGGAGCAAGTCATGATCACGATCTACGGCGTGCCACTTTCGGTTCATGTAAGAAAGCCGGTTGTCACCGCGATCGCAAAAAATATCGCGCACAAGGTCGAGCCGGTGCTTCCCTTTGATCCGCCGCCGAACTGGACCTCGCTCAGCCCGACCGGGCTCATTCCAGCGATGCAGGACGGCGACTTTTCGGTCGCGGAATCCTCGGCGATCTGCGCCTATCTCGAGCGCAAGCAGCCAACGCCTGCGATCCTCCCCGCAGCCGACCGCGACTATTCCCGCGTGCTGTTCTTTGACGGTTATGCGGGCTGGATGTTCCGCAGCCTGGTACAGCTGCTGTTCTTCCAGAAGGTGATCAATCCCGCGATCTTCAAGGGCAAGACCGATGAAGCCGTGGTCGACAAGCTGCTTGGCGAGCAGCGGCCGAAAATCTTCGGCTATCTGGAAAGCCAGATGAACGGGAAATTCCTGGTCGGCTCCAGCCTCAGTCTCGCCGATATCGGCATCGTCTCGAACCTGATCAACTACCACTATCTCGGCTATGGCATCGATCGCGGCGAATATCCGAAACTGGCGAAATATACCGAAGGTATTTTGGCGCTTGGTCCGTTCCGAACCGCCCTTGAGGCGGAAGCGCCGGTGGCCGACCAATTTGGCCTCGACCGCAAGTTCCTGTCGTAAGGTGCGAATTTGCGCGTGCGGCGGGGCATCGCAGCCCTCGTCGCGCGGGTTCGGTCGCGCCAAAAGCAGTGTGACTCCGCGCACATAACGGCGTGCCGATCACGCGTAGCTTCCCTTCCACGGATGCGAACCCCTGTCCGTGAACCTACCCCCGGAGAGGGGGACCCTTGAAGGAAAGGATCGTTCGATGAAAAAGCTTGTTCTGACTGTTGTCGCCGTCGCGGCTCTGGCCGCTTCCGTGTGCGCGCCCGCTGAAGCCCGCGGCCTGCGCCTGCATCGTGGCCTCGGTGGTGCCGGTGCGGCCGTCGCCGTTGCGGCTGCCGCCACTGCTGCCGCAGTTGCCGCCGACGCCTATGGCTACGGCTATTATGGCTACGGCCCCCGGTCTTTTATGGTGCTCCGGTCGTCGCCGTGCCCTATCACTACGGCTGGTAAGACGCTTGGCTATCAAGACTTGGCTATCAAGAGATGGCTCACGGCTCCCGGCGCTGTGAGCCATCGTCTTTTGTGACGCTTGCGAAAAAGCTCGCGGGCCCGCTATACCAGCGTCCGTCATGTCTGATTTCCACGGCGTCTTTCCCTATCTCGTCTCGCCCATCGATACGGCCGGCAACATCCGCGAGAGCGTGCTGGCGAAGCTCTGCGATGATCTCATCACATCCGGTGTGCACGGCCTGACGCCGCTCGGCTCGACCGGAGAGTTCGCCTATCTGAACAGCGAACAGCGCACCGCTGTGGTGCGTACCACGATCGACGCCGCGCAGAAGCGCGTGCCCGTGGTGGCTGGTGTGGTCTCGACCTCGACGGCAGACGCTGTCGCGCAGGCAAAGGCCTATCAGAAGCTCGGCGCGGACGGCATTCTCGCGATCCTCGAAGCTTATTTTCCGCTCGCGGACGCGCAGGTCGAATCTTATTTCCGCAGCATCGCCGATGCCGTCGACATTCCCGTGGTGATCTACACCAATCCGCAATTCCAGCGCTCCGATTTGACGCTCGATGTGATCGCGCGGCTCGCTGCCCATCCGCGCATCGGCTACATCAAGGATGCCTCCACCAATACCGGCCGGCTGCTCTCGATCATGAACCGCTGCGGCGACAGCATCAAAGTGTTCTCGGCCTCCGCCCATATTCCGGCCGCGGTGATGCTGATCGGCGGCGTGGGCTGGATGGCGGGCCCGGCCTGCATCATTCCGCGGCAGAGCGTTGAGCTCTACAATCTCTGCAAGCGCCAGCGCTGGGAAGAGGCGATGGAGTTGCAGCGAAAGCTGTGGCGCATCAACGAGGCCTTCGCCCGCTTCAATCTCGCCGCCTGCATCAAGGCGGGGCTTTCAATCCAGGGCTATGACGTCGGCGATCCCGTGCCGCCGCAGGCGGCGCTCGACGCCGGCGCACGCAAGGCGGTCGAGGCGGCACTGCGGGATGTCGCCTGATTGGCTTGTGCCTTGCATGACAGGCAGTTGTCTGGCGCCAAAAACCCGCTAAAACCCCGCCCAATTCGTTTTCCAAGAAACTCGAAGGACCAACTGATGAACATTCTTCCCGGCAATCTGCGTTTCGGTGCGGGACAGCCTGTCAAGCGTCTGGAAGATCAAAGGCTGCTCACCGGGAAGGGGCAGTTCATCGACGACAAGCCGGAGGACGGGGCGCTGTGGCTGCACGTGCTGCGCTCCCCGCATGCGCATGCGAAGATCAAGTCGATCGACACCGCTGCGGCGGCTGCGATGGCGGGCGTCGAGGCCGTCTTCACCGGCGCCGATCTGATCAGGGACGACATCGGCACGCTGCCGACGCTTGCGATCTTCAAGCGGCCGGATGGCTAGCCGATGACGGTGCCGCCGCGGCGGCTGCTGGCGCATGAGATCGTGCGCTTTGCCGGCGAGTCGGTCGCCGCGGTGGTCGCGACCTCGCGCGTGCTGGCGCAGAGCGCGGCCGAGGCGATCGAGATCGATTATGAAGTGCTGCCCTCGGTGGTCGATCCGCTGGAAGCGATCAAGCCAGGCGCGCCGGCGGTCTGGCCCGATGCGCCGGACAACATCGTCGCGGCCATGAGCTATGGCGATGCCGCCAACGTCGAAGAGGCTTTCGCGAAGGCCGCGCACAAGGTCAAGCTAGACCTGGTCAGCCAGCGCCTCATCCCCTCCGCCTTGGAGCCTCGCTCAACCATTGCGGAGATCGAGAAGAAGACCGGCCGGCTGCTCCTGCATGTGCAGTCGCAGACGCCGGGCTCGACCCGCGATCTCCTGGCGGAATCGATCCTGAAGCGTCCGAAGGACAGCGTGCGCGTCCTGGTGGGCGACATCGGCGGCGGCTTCGGCCAGAAGACCAGCCTTTATCCCGAGGACGGCATCGTCGCCTATGCCGCCACAAAGCTCGGAAAGAAGATCCGCTGGCGCGGCGACCGCACCGACGAGTTTGTCGGCGGCACGCATGGCCGCGACCTCACCTCGACCGGGGAGTTCGCGCTTGATGAAAAGGGCCGCGTGCTGGCCTATCGCGTGCGTTCGGTCGGCGGCACCGGCGCCTATTCCTCCGGCACCGGCAACATCATTCCGCTGGTGCTCGGGCCCTTCGTGCAGACCGGCGTCTACGATCTGCCGCTGGTGCATTTCGAGGTGAAGTCGGTGATGACCAACACTGCGCCGGTCGGTGCCTATCGCGGCGCTGGGCGGCCGGAAGCCGTGTTCATCGTCGAGCGTCTGATGGATGCCGCCGCGCGGCAGATCGGCATGGACCCGCGCGCGATCCGCAAAGCGAATTACATCAAGCCGGCGCAACTGCCCTACACCAATGCGGTCGGCCAGGTCTACGATTCCGGCGCCTTCGCGCACATGCTCGATCGCGCCTCGAAACTGTCGGACTGGGATGGCTTCAACGCACGCAAGCGCGCGGCGAAGAAGAAGGGCCTGCTCTATGGGCGGGGCCTGACCAGCTACATCGAATGGACCGGCGGCCGCGCGCACAACGAAAAGGTTTCGCTGCACGCCACCGCCGAAGGCCGCGTCATCCTGCATTCCGGCACCATGGCGATGGGGCAGGGGCTGCAGACGACCTACACGCAGATGGTGTCCGACAGCCTCGGCATTTCCCTCGACAGGATCGACGTGATCCAGGGCGACACGGATCTCGCCACAGGTTTCGGCAGCGTCGGCTCGCGCTCGCTGTTCGTCGGCGGCACCGCGGTCGCGGTGTCGGCCAATGATCTCATCAACAAGGCGCGCGAGAAGGCCTCACACCTGCTGGAGACCTCGGTCGCAGGATATCGAATATCGCGACGGTTTCCTCACCGTGGTCGGCACCGACCGCCGCGTCAGCCTGTTCGAAATCGCCGGCAAGGAGGATGGCGCGCGGCTGTCGGTCGACAGTGAGGGCGTGGTCGATGGGCCGAGCTGGCCGAACGGCACGCATATCTGCGAGGTCGAGATCGATCCCGAGACCGGCGTCACCCGCGTGGTGCGCTACACGACGATCGATGACGTCGGTGTCGCCGTCAATCCGATGCTGGTGACCGGGCAGGTGCATGGCGGCGTCGCGCAGGGCATTGGCCAGGCGCTGTACGAGGGCGTGGCCTATGATGCGGAAGGGCAGCTCCTCACCGCGAGCTACCAGGACTACTGCGTGCCGCGCGCCGACGATATCCCGCCGATCGAAGTCACGCTCGACGGCTCCGCGCCCTGCAAGACCAATCCGCTCGGCGCCAAGGGCTGCGGCGAATCGGGGGCGATCGGCGGCCCGCCCTGCATCACCAATGGCGTGATGGATGCGCTCTCCGAATTCGGCATCACCCAACTGCCGACGCCGCTGACCCCGCAAAAGGTCTGGAAGGCGATCCAAGAGGCAAGAGCGGCGAAATAGGTCGCGCCGTCAAGGCGGAGTAAGTTAGTAAGTATGTCTGCTCGTGGCATCCTCGAGACATGCCAATGGACACTGGGAATGTCTGCTTATCGGGGGCACACCGGAAGTCATCGGCGCACGGTCAGAACGACGCGAATGACCCAATTGAGACATTGACCTGGCACACTGGGTGACGCCTGACCGCATCGGGTTACGCCAATCTCTCTGTTTTGAGAGAGGGCGCGCGAGTGGCGGGGGTACCTCTCTTGGCCGCCGGTATACCCATCGAGTTCGGTTGTAAGAACGATCCACAGGAGGTTCGTTAGGGTGCGGGCCATATCCTGCCCCCAGATGGCCCGGGACGCGGCCCACGCCCCTGCGATGGAAGACGGGGCCGCGCTTCCAACCGGGGTCGATTATTCCATGCGATCCAGACCTGCAGAATTGTGGATTGGCGCGGCCCTTGGAGCCAGCCTGTTTTTATCGGCCATAATACTTGTGGCTCGCGGCGCTGGCGTTCGAGGCACTGAAATCGCGCTATTCGCTACAGGACGCGTCGCGTTTCTTTGGTTCTGGGCCGCATATGCCGGAGGGGCGTTGACGACCCTGTTTGGTGCGGCGTTTTTGCCGCTGAAGCAGCGCGGGCGGGAGCTTGGCCTTGCGTTCGCAGCCGCGCTCCTTGTTCATCTCGCCCTGGTTGGCTGGCTTTGCTGGAATTGGCGCACGCCGCCAATCGACGTATTCATCCGTTTCGGAACTGCTGCGGCTTTTACTTTTCTTCTTGCACTTTTCTCCTTTGGAGCTCTGCACGCGGTGCTTGGTCGGAAGGGGTGGCAGCTATTGCGGATAATCGGAATGAATTACATTCTCTACGCCTTCCTTTATGACTTCATGCAAAATCCGCTGCACGGTGGAGTCCGGCGTCTCGTTTTATATCTGCCCTTTGCCGCGATGGCTATCGTGGCTCCCTTGCTGCGGCTCGCAGCTTGGGGCATCCAGTCTGACTTCTTGCGAACGCGGACAGGCGTTGCTGCGGAGGCTCAGTGTGCTCGACGAGAGCAGCCCGAGTTCGGTCGTAAGAACGATCCACAGGAGGCTCGTTAGGGTGCGGGCCATATCCCTGCCCCCACACAAACTGTTCAATGAATTGAAATGAGAATGCCGCTTCCGCTTATCGAAACTGGCCATTGCAACGTGGACCTCAAGCCGTCGCCAATCGAACCATCATGGATCATTGAAGGTAATCCAGAAGCCCGCTCCCACAAGCTGTCGGCCAGCGCGGACGGAGCCGCTGCGACCCTGATCTGGGCTTGCGCCGAGGGCAAATTCAATTGGTACTACGATTTCGACGAGACCATCATCATCCTCGAAGGATCGGTCGTCCTCGAAAGCGAAGGCATCCGGCCGAAGCGCTATGGCGTCGGTGACGTGATCTTTTTCCGTAGCGGTGCGCACGTCAGATGGCACGTTGAGGGCTATGTGAAGAAGGTCGCTTTCTGTCGCCAGACCAATCCGATCGGGTTCGGCTTCGCGATCCGCGGCGTCAACCGACTGAAGCGGATGTTCTTCAAGCTCCTGCGGACACCTGCTGAGATTTTGCTTTCGCAGCGATACTAAATGGCTCCGTATAGTCACGGTCCAGCTCGTAGATGGGCTTGGCCTTCGGCTTTTTATCTTTTTCCATCAGCTTGCGCGCGGCGCCGGATCGGCGAAGGTTGATGAATTTCATGCTTGCGGCCGTGACTGCTTCGTCCAGCGGCGATGTCTTTAGTGACCCCCGAAGCGAAGGAGCCGATCAGGCTGTCGCTTGCGGCGGCAATCCAGGGAACAAGATCAGCCTCTTTCCTATTTCGGATCATGGTGCGGTGCATGAGTCCGCTCCTGTGAAGGTTTGCGGATGGCGGCCCCATGATGGTGGCGCGGCGGACACGTGGGGTCGGCGTACGCAAACCTCCAAAGGAGGAAACCGCGGGAGGTGTGACGAAGCTGCGCGTCAGACGCTATGGGGATTTGGATGTTGGCGGCTTGTTGCCGCGGTGCGTTGACTGCCTCTCTGGGAAGCAGTCGACGGGGCGGCGAGCACTGTCGGCCAGTCGCGACAGGCAGAGCCGGCGTCGCGCAGCAGAGATTGAACGACAGGACGGCTGTTCCGGGCTGCGCGAGGGCGAGCTTGATCATTGCCGGTCAGGAGGCAGCGATACAGAGGGGCCGCGCTGGGGTGTCGCCGCGAATTGACTTCGATCATGATGTATCGATCCTGATTACGGCGGTTGATGCCGCCGGCCGATAGCGCGGCGAGGCGCCGCGCTGGAATGTCTCGATGATGACCATGCGGCCGCCGCAGCAAGGGCACGGGTGCGAGAGTTCGGCGTCCTCGGCGCGACTGTCCTCGCCGGCCTCGTGCGGTTCCGCAGGCGCTTCGAGCAGGCGGCGTGCCTTGGTAATGTTGTCGGCGCGCGTGCCGCTGGCGAGCAGTCCGTAGTGGCGGATGCGGTGGAAGCCAGACGGCAGGACGTGGATCAGGAATCTGCGGATGAACTCGGGGGTAGCGAGCGTCATGACTTTCTGACGATCGCGACCATTGGCACGATAGTCCTTCCATCGGAAGGTGACACCGCTCCGGTCGCAGGCGACCAGCCGGCTGTTGGCGATGGCGACGCGGTGGGTATAGCGCGACAGATAGGCCAGTACGGCCTGTGGCCCGCCGAACGGGCGCTTGGCATAGACCACCCATTTGGTCCGGCGCAGTGGGGCGAGATACGCGGCGAACGCCTGTGCGTCAGCGAGGGCGGCGTGGCCGCCGAAGAACTTCAGGTGGCCGGCTTTGTGGGCTGCGATCAGCTTCTCCAGGAACAGTCGGCGGAACAGGCGCGAGAGCACGCGCACCGGCAGGAAGAAGCCGGGCCGGCACGCCACCCAGCGCTCGCCGTCGAGAGAGATGCCGCCGCCCGGCACGATCATATGGATGTGCGGGTGATGGGTCATGGCCGAGCCCCAGCTGTGCAGCACGGAAGTGATACCGATCCTGGCCCCCAGATGCTTCGGATCGGCGGCGATCGTGATCAGGGTCTCGGCAGATGCCTTGAACAGTAAGTCGTAGATGACGGTCTTGTTCTGGTAGGCGATGTCGGCGATGGCCACCGGCAGAGTGAACACGACATGGAAGTACGGCACCGGCAGCAGATCGGCCTCGCGCGCCGCCAGCCATTCCTTTGCCGCCTCGCCTTGGCACTTCGGGCAGTGCCGGTTACGGCAAGAGTTGTACGATATCTGGCTGTGCGCGCAGTTCTCGCAGCGCGCGACATGCCCCCCGAGCGCCGCCGTGCGGCAGCTCTCGATCGCCGACATCACCTTGAGTTGGCCGAGGCTCATATGGCCGGCATTGGCCCGGCGCCATGCCGGGCCGTGGCCACGGAAGATGTCCGCGACCTCCAGCGATGGACGCGACACGACGCGCGTCAGGCGGGCGGTTCGACGCCCTCCTTGAGCTTGCTTGTAATGCGATCGAGCGGGCTCATGATCTCCCGGATGATCTTGGTGGCGACACGCGTATAGAGCGCGGTGGTGTCGAGCTTGGCATGTCCCAACAGTCATGATTCATAATGCACCTCGGCTAACTCATTGAAAGTCAAAGACCTGCTGCGTGGCATCCGGTGTTAGCGGAGGCTTCTGACGCTTTCCGCGGGCGAAGCCTGCCAGGTCCTCAGCTCTGATTACCCAAGGCGCGCCCGCGCAAGCTTGTCGGCCTTTGATGTCGCCGCGGCGGAGCATACGCAACGCGGTCATGTTGCAGACGCCGATGAGTTTTGCTGCCGCTTCGAGCGTAATCTCGCCGCGCTCCGCCCACTCGCCATCGCGGAAGACGGCGATGTCGTGGTGATTGCGGAAGCCGCGCACGCGCTCTTGCGTCCAGGCATTGCCATGCCCGGTCTCGACGCCGGTGCGATTGAGCAGGCGCGCGATCTGCCGATCAGGCATCAGCCGCGCCAGCTCACGCACGAGTGCGATCGTGTCGTCGGGGATGCGTGGATTGTGCCGGCCGGCTGCATTCAGTCGCTGTTTGACTTGCAGTTGGGTATGGTCGCCGCCTTGCCAGTGCAGGACCGCATGGATGATTGCGCCATCCCTGCGCACGACGATCTCCGTGAGCGCCGCGCGAAGGATACGCTTGCGCGTTGCGGCGGTTGCAGCGGGATGCAACCAGGCGCGCTCCAGATCAGCACCGAGCGCCACCAATTGCTGACGCTCGGGCTCGCCGAGCGGCGGCAGACGACGCGCAATCAGGGCGGCGATCTCTCCTTCAAGCTTTGCGACAGCCTGCAATGCTTCGTTCCAGCGGCGCTCCAGCTCGCCGGCGACCAGTCGGTTTGCCGGATCGACGGCGTCGTACTGTCGGCGCGCGTGCGAAGCTTCGTAGCGCGCCTGCTGCAGCGACAGCTCCAGCTGGCGCTCGGCCGCGCTCGTCGTGCTCGATTGCGCCTCGATTGCTTTGAGTGCTGCCTCGTTGCCAAGCGGCTTCAGGACGCGCAGGACCTCGCTACTGATCGCCGTATCGATGCTCAAGCCGCTGATCGAAATGCAGCGCGCGGCACCGTGGTTCGTACGAGCACCGTAGCAATTGTAGCGACCGATCTTGCCGCTGTAGTGCACATGGAGCTTGCGGCCGCAGTGGCCGCATCGCAGCAGTCCGGGCAGCAGCAGCTCGCCTTTACGAGCTGCTCCGCGAGCGAGTGCGCTGCTCATGCCGGTCGCATTGTTGGCGATTACCTCGAGGTTGCGCTCGAACTCGTCCCAGGTGATATAGGCCGTGTGGTGATCCTTGATCAAGACATCCCATTCGGCCATGGGCTTTTGCACACCACGCCGGATATGCTTGCGCCCACCTTTGACACTCACACGGCTCGTCGTGCGCCCGAACGCGTAGGCACCTGCATAGATCGGATTGGTCAGAATGTTGTGCACGATGTTGTAGGCCGGCAGTCGCCACACGACGCCATGCGCCTCGCCTTGGCGCGACTTGACAGGCAGCTCGATGCCTTCCTCTCTTAGCCAGATGTGCACCTGTCGTGCACTTTGCAGCTCGGCGAACTTGATGAAGACCAGCTGCAGGGCGTCCTGCACACGTTTGTCTGGATTCTTCTCTATGCGATCGCGACCGATCTTCACATAGCCGGCGGCGACACCGAGGACCAGCGCGCCGCGGCGCGCCTTCTGCTTCAGCGCTTCCTGCGAGCGCTGGCGGAACATCGAGAGTTCAAGCTCGCTCATCGTGCCCTTCATGCCAAGCAGCAGCCGATCGTTGGGATGGCGAGGATCGTAGATTCCGTCCTCGTCGACGATGAGCGTGCCGACCAATCCACAGAACTCGATCAGCGTATGCCAGTCGCGGCCATTGCGGGCAAGACGCGACGCCTCGATCGCAAGCACAGCGCCGACACGGCCCTCGCAGATCGTCGCGAGCAGCCGCTCGAAGCCGGGACGCGCGATGCCGCCACCGGAGCGACCGAGGTCGTCGTCGATGACATCGATGTTGCTCCAGCCAAGCTGCTTGGCGCGATCGACGAGGCCGTATTGGCGCCGTCGGCTCTCATGATTATGCGCGAGCTGGTCTGCTGTCGATTGCCGGATGTAGACGCAGGCGCTGCGGGCGAGATGCTCAGTCGTGATCTTGGTCATCGCCGCTTCCTCCGCTTGCCGCTTTTGCCAGCGCCGCCGCGATCTCGCGCAGCAGCACCTCGATGACCGTCGCGAGCAAGCTCTTTTGAGCTGCACGCAGTTCGACGCACAGTGGCTCGGCCTCGAACAGGCTTGGCTGGAGATTCTCGGATCTCTGCGTCATTCTCTGGTCGCTCCGTTTTTGATTCGGACGCCAGAAAGCCTAGAAGCGCATCGACCTCGTTGCGCAGGGAGCGAAGAACATTGAGGGGAAAACGCGGCTCAACGCCGATCTCGAATCGGGACGCAGCCTCCTCAGTCATCCACGCCGGAAGGCAGGCAAAGGTGCCGTCAAGTTGGTGCACAACGAGAAATGCGGCGCCGCCTCGCTCAAGCCGCCGCCTAACGCCTACCGTCTCGCCGAAGCGAGGATGAAATCGGTAGGTGATGTGTGCCTCAGCCTGTTGTTCGCGGGCAGTATGTCGCCGTTCCGAACAAGACCTGGATCACCCTGATATCGGTGTTCTGCTCCAGAAGGTGCGTCGCAAAGCTGTGTCGCAGGGTGTGCGGGGACACCTGCTTGCCGATCTTGGCCATCTGGGCCGCGGTATCGCAGGCGCGCCTGAGCTGGCGCGCCGACATCGGGTTGACCGGGTTCATTCCGGGAAACAGCCACCCCTGTGGGCGTGCCACGTTGTACCAGGCGCGCAACAGCTCAAGCAGATGCGGTGAAAGCATCACGTAGCGGTCTTTGTGGCCTTTGCCCTGTTCGATCCGGATCACCATGCGCTTGCTGTCGATGTCGGATACCTTCAGCGCAACCACCTCGGACACTCGCAATCCGGCTCCATAGGCCACACTCAAAGCCACCTTGTATTTGAGCCCTGGCGCCGCATCGAGAAAACGTGCAACTTCTTCCGGGCTCAGGATGACCGGAAGCTTGCGTGGCACGTGGATAAACTGGGTATGGTTGACGATGTCGGCACGCCCAAGCGTGATCTTGAAAAAGAACCGCAGTGTCGAGACGCTTTGGTTAAGGGTCGGAACGCCGGCGCCACTTTCTGCTAGATGAAGCTGATAGCGGCGCACGTCTTCGAAGCTCGCGGTATCGGGCGAGCGGCGGAGGAAAGCAGCGAAGTGCTTGACCCTCTGCACGTAGTCAT
Organism: uncultured Alphaproteobacteria bacterium; assembly: GCA_963769365.1. GTDB lineage: Bacteria > Pseudomonadota > Alphaproteobacteria > Rhizobiales > Xanthobacteraceae > Bradyrhizobium. Next base: position 298,805 of record CAVYLU010000009.1, read on the forward strand.
GTTGGGTCTTCGGCGCGAACTTGCGGATCGTCATGTCTTCGATCATGCGCCGCCGCAGCGGGCTTATGGCCTTGTCGGTCATGAGGGATGCTCCTGTCTTGATGGAGGTTGCGAACCCCTCATCTCAAGACAGGACGCCCCGTCGCGCTATCGTGTTGGCTGTGTCGCCCGCTGCGGCGCCCTACCGCGCGAGCGGTTTAGTCCTTTGGCACTTTTCGGACCTTACGCGATGTCTAACTTAAGTCCGGAACGCGCACCAAAACCGACATCAGCCGACCACTCTGAACTCATGGGCTCTCGCTCTCTACGCTGCCGCAATCGGAAACGCGACGGCCGCCTGCAGGCCGCCTTCCGGCGACGTCCCGAGGGCGATGCGGGCGCCATGGGCGTCCGCGATCTGCTTGACGATGGCAAGCCCGAGCCCGCTGCCGCCGGTCGAGCGGCTGCGGGAGGCGTCAAGGCGGAAGAAGGGATCGAATACGGACGCGCGCGCGTGTTCGGGAATGCCGGGGCCATCGTCGTCGATCAAGACCGTGGCCTCGCCCTCCCGTTCCAGGCGGACGACGCAATGCGATGCGAAGTTCAATGCATTGTCGATCAGATTGCCGAACAGCCGGCGCAGCGCCACCGGTTCGGCGCTGATCCAGAGCGGCGCATCGCCAAGCTCGGCGCGGAGGCCGGCGCTGGGGACAAGCCGGTCCTCGACGATGCCTGACAGCAGCGCGCGCAGGTCGATACGTTCGCGCTGCGCGCTGGCAAATCCGCCGCGGGCGACGGCGAGCGCGTCCTCCAACAGCCGGGTCATCTCGTCGAGATCGCGCGCGGCCTTGTCACGCTGGGCAGCGTCCTGCAGTTGCTCGACGCGCAGCCGGAGCCTCGTGATGTAGGTCTTCAGATCATGCGAGATCGCGCCGAGCAGCAGCATGCGCCCGCGCACCAGTTCGGAGATGCGCGCGCGCATGTCGTTGACGGAGACGATCAGCGATCTGATTTCCGGCGCGCCCGCGGGCTCCATGAGCGGCCCGGGTGCGTCTCCGGTGAACTTGCCAAGCGCATCGCTGAGCGCGCGCAACGGACGCGCCTCGCGGGCGATGGCGATGACGGCCGCCATGCCGATCAGCGAGCCGAGCACGCCGATGCCGAAGCCGGGCGGCCAGCCGAACAGCCGCCGGCCGATCGGGCCGAGCGCCTCGAACACCAGATAGTCGCCGCTGCGCAGCGAGACGGCGAAACGCATCGAGCGCTGCAAGTTTCGCCAATAGTCGCCGAGGTGCCAGTCGCGCCAGCGTGGAAAGCGGCTGCGATTGCCGATCGCGATCACCTCGCGCGGCTGTAGCGCCGTCAGGTAAAGCCCAAGGAAGCGCTCGACCAGCGGCATACGCCGCGTGTCGGGAGAATCCTGCGGCCGCTCATGGGCGAGGGTGACGCGGAGATTCTCCGAGCTGACGGCTCTCAGGACGGCGGGCCGTTGCGATGGACCGACGGTCTCGACCAGCTCGACGATGCCCGCGACCTGTTCGGGCAGCGGAAACAGCTGGCTGACGATCTCATCGCGCAATTCGCTGACGAACAAAAGGCCCACGCCGACCGACCAGAGCGCGATCAGCGCGAACAGCACGATGGCCATCAGGCGGCCGGCGAAGCCAAAGCGGCTTAGGAGCCGGCCGAGCATGTCAGGCCTCCTTGACGGTGCCGGTGAAGATGTAGCCAGCGCTGCGCACCGTCTTGATCAGTTCACCCTCGCGCTCGATCTTCCTGCGCAGGCGGCTGACCTGCACGTCGATGGTGCGGTCGAGCGCATCGGCCTGCCGTCCGCGCGTCCAGTCCATCAATTGCTCGCGCGACAGCACGCGGTTGGGCCGCGCGAGGAAGCAGCCGAGCAGGTCGAATTCAGCGCTGGTCAGCGACAATTCGCTGCCGTCGGCATGCGCGACATGGCGCTTGTCGAGATCGACGCTGAGCGTCGCGTTGATCAGGAAGCGGCGGTTTTCGATCGGCGGCGCCTCGCTGCGGCGCAGGATAGCGCGGATGCGCGCCACCAGCTCGCGCGGGTTGAAGGGTTTGGGCAGGTAATCGTCCGCGCCCATCTCGAGGCCGACGATGCGGTCGATGTCCTCGCCCTTGGCCGTCAGCATCAGGATCGGCACGCGCGATGCGGCGCGCAGCCGCCGGCAGATCGAAAGCGCGTCCTCGCCCGGCAGCATGATGTCGAGCACCACGAGATCGGGTTCGCCGAACATGGCGCGGAAGCGGTCGAGCGCCGCGCCGCCGTCGCCAACATCGACACGAAAGCCTTCGCGCGCGAGATAGTCGCGCAGCAGGCTTCTGATCTCGACGTCGTCCTCTATGACGAGGATATGCGGGCGCTGGGTCATCCAAGTACCTTTAATGTACGTACTTTTAGGAAAGGCGCCGCGAAGCGGCAAGACGCGCGAGCGCGCGGATACAAATCGTTACACTCGGTATCCTTTCCTGCAACGCCCCCGCAAAACTCCGCAGCGATGTTGTGATCACGCCATGTGGCGCAGCAAGAACGAGGAGAGACCCATGCTTTCGATCAAGACGTATCTGGGTGCCGCAGCGATCGCGGCGATGGTCATGGCCGCGGGCGCTTCCAGCGCCGAGGCCTGGACACGGTCCGGTGGCGGGTCGGGTCCGCGCGGCAGCTGGTCGTCCAGCGGTTCGGGCGGATGCGCCGGCGGCTCCTGCGGCCACACCAGCTCGTTCACCGGTGTGCGCGGCAACACCTACTCCAACACCGGATCGACCACTTGCGCCGGCGGCTCCTGCACGCACACCGGCACCACGACCGGCCCCTACGGCGGCGCCATCAACCGCAGCAGCACTGTCTCGCGATAGGGCGAGCCATCCGACCCGGCCGGCGCCGTGTCACGGCGCTGTGCCGGGCCGTACCGGCGGCTCCGGTTCCGGGGCCACGATCTCAACCAGCATTTGACGGAGTCGAACCATGAGCAAGTCGAGAGCAGTAAAATTCGCCGTGTCCGTATGTCTTGCGCTGGCAGCGGGCACCACATTCGCCGCTGCGCAAGAGGTCAATATGCAGAAATTGCAGTGGGTGCCCGAGGTGCGCATCGCCATTGACGCCTGCATGGCGGATCAGGCGCGGCTGTGCCCCAACGTCGTGCCAGGCAATGGCAGGATCGTTCGATGCCTGGCGGCGCAAGGCGGACGATTGAGCCAGACCTGCGCGTCCGCGATGCGGAAGGCGAGCGACGCGCTGATTGCCGCCGGCGTCACCATCAGCCCGGGTCTGATATCGCAATAAAGGCCCGGTTCGGAGGAGGTGGCTCATGCGCGCGCTCGCACTGATGCCGGCGGACCGGCATATCACCGGCGCCTTTCTGCTGGTGGCGTTTGCCTTCATCATTCTCGAGTTCGCGTATGGCCGTCTCGCGCACCGCGAGGAGATGCACGATGCCAAGGAAACGCTTGCTTCCGTCGGCGTTGCGATCGGCAATGTCATCACCAAGGCGCTGACCAGCGGCTTGTCGGCGGTGCCGTTCTTCCTCGTCTATCGGCACCGCCTGACCGACATTGCCCTCGACACGGTCTGGAGCTGGCTTGCCCTGTTTCTTGGCGTGGAGTTCTTCTACTACTGGTTCCACCTGGCGTCGCATCGGATACGCTGGCTGTGGGCGACGCATGCCGTGCACCACTCCGCAACCCGCTTCAACCTCTCAGCCGCGGTGCGGCTCGGCTGGACCGGCCAATTGACGGGAGGATTCCTGTTCTTCCTGCCGCTGGCGTGGATCGGATTCCACCCGGCCGCGATCGCCCTGATGCTGGCGCTGGGCCTCCTGTATCAATTCTTCCTGCATACAGCCCTGCCGGTTCATCTCGGCCCGCTGGAGTGGGTGCTCAACACGCCGCGCCATCATCGAGTGCATCATGCCTGCAACGAGGCCTGTCTCGACACCAATTATGGCTCGACATTGATCGTCTTCGACCGACTGTTCGGAACCTTCGCCGAGGCCCCGCACGACGAAGCGATACGGTTCGGCCTCAAAGACCGTGCACCTTCCAACAACCCGATCGCGATCGCGCTCGGCGAGTGGAAGCACCTCGCCGTCGATTTTTGGCGGACGTCCGGCCTCTCGCGGAAGCTGCGTGTGCTGTTCGGGCCTCCGTAATTGCCGCGGCGTGGGGGCACCTACAACCCCAGCATCATCTTCGCGATGATCTCGCGCTGGATCTCCGACGAGCCGCCGAAGATCGTGTACGCCCGGCCGTTGAGATATTCCGGCATCACGGTGAGCATCTCCTCCGGCACCGCCGGCTCGTGGTTGAGCCGGTAGAACGGCCGCGTCGGCTCGACCGCGAGCGCATCATGGCCGATCACCTCGGCACCCAGCCGCGTCACCGCCTGGCGGATTTCGCTGTTGCGCAGTTTCAGCACCGACGACACCGCGCCCGGGTTCTGCCCGGTCTGCAGCGCCGACAGCACGCGCAGCTCCGTCATCTCCAGCGCGTCGATATCGACCTCGATCTCAGACATCTTCATCGCGATATCGGGATCATCGATGGCGCGGCCGGTCAGCTCCAACTCCGCAAGATCGGCAATCGACTTCAGCGCCTCGCGCAGTTTCGCCGACGCGATGCCGGCGCCGCGCTCGAACTCCAGCAGATATTTGCCATAGGTCCAGCCCTTGCCTTCCTCGCCGACGCGGTTGGCCACCGGCACGCGCACGTCGTCGAAGAACACCTGGTTGACCTCATGGTCGCCGCCGATGGTGAGGATCGGGCGCATGGTGATGCCCGGCGTCTTCATGTCGATCAGGATGAAGCTGATGCCGTCCTGCTGGCGCTCGCTCGTCGCTGGTGCGCACCAGCGCGAACATGCGGTTGGCGTGATGGGCATGCGTGGTCCAGATCTTGGTGCCGTTGATGATGTAGTCGTCGCCGTCGCGCACCGCGCGCGTCTTCAGCGAGGAGAGATCGGAGCCCGAGCCCGGCTCGGAATAGCCCTGGCACCAATAGTCTTCACCCGAAAGAATTCGTGGAAGGTAAAAATCCTTCTGCTCCTGCGAGCCGAAGCCGATGATGACGGGCCCGACCATCTTCACGCCCATCACGTTGACATTGGGCACGCCGGCCCGCGCGCTTTCGGCCTCAAAGATCCAGCGTTGCGCCGGCGTCCAGTTGGGCCCGCCATATTGCACCGGCCAGCCCGGCGCGCCCCAGCCCTTCCGATGCAGCGCGCGCTGCCAGGCCATGCCGATGTCGGGATCGGAGAACACCGACGGCGTCAGCGCGGTGGCGCGCTTCATTTCCGGCGTGAGGTTTTCGGCGATGAAGTCGCGGACTTGCCTCTCGAAGGCGCGCTCTTCCGCGCTGAAGGTGAGGTCCATGTTGTGCTCCCTATGTCTGAGATCGCCCGCCGAGCGCGGCATGGCGGCGATAGTGATAGGCGCTGCCTCCGAACAGCGCGTCGAAGGCAGTGAGCCGCTTGAAATAGGCGCCGATGTCCAATTCTTCTGTGACGCCCATGGCGCCATGCAGCTGCACCGACTGCTCGGCGACAAAGCGCGCGCATTTGCCGATCTTGGCCTTGGCGCCAGAAGCCGCGCGGCTGCGCGCCTTAGGCTCGGCATCCGCCATCAGCGCCGCACGCAGCGCCATCGAGCGCGCCTCATCGGTCTGCATCGCCATGTCGGCAAGCCGATGCTTGATGACCTGGTTGGCCGCGAGCGGCCGGCCGAACTGCTTGCGGATTTTTGTGTACTCGAGCGTGGTGTCGAGCAGCGTCTGCATGATGCCGACGGCCTCCGCACCGAGCGCGGCCATGGCGCGATCGACCACGGCTTCGATTGATGGCAGCGCGTCGCTGCCATCATCGAGCAGCGCGTCGGCGGGAAGGTGTACGTCTTTCAATTCGAGATTGGCGCCGCGGCCGCCGCCGAGCCGCGCGTAGTCATGCAGCGCGACGCCCTTCGCGTCCGGCGGAACGAGGAACAGGCAAAGATGGCCCGAGCCGCCATTATTGCCGGCGACGCGCGCGGAGACGATGAGCTGCGCGGCAGTGCTGCCATCAATCACGGCGATCTTGCGGCCATCGAGATGCCAGCCGTCCGGCATCTTGCGCGCCGTGGTCTCGACATGCGCAAGATCGAAGCGCGCGGCGCGCTCCGAATGGGCGAAGGCCAGCGTGAGGGAGCCTTCAGCCACCTTGGGCAATATCTCCTGCCTCTGCGCCTCGCTGCCGCAACGCTCGATCAGCGCCGCGCCCAGCACAATCGTCGACAGATAGGGCTCAGAGACCAGCCCGCGCCCGAAGGCTTCCATCAGAATCGACGTCTCGATCGCGGCGCCGCCGAGCCCGCCATATTCTTCCGGGATCGGCAGCGCCAGCCAGCCGAGCTCGGCAAACTGCTTCCATATCTTCTGGCTGTAGCCGAGCGGATCGTTCGCCATGCGGCGGCGATGCTCGGCAGTGAAATTCTCCGACACAAAGCGCTCGGCGCTTTCGCGCAACAGCCGCTGCTCGTCGCTGAGGGTGAGGTCCATCTGACTATTTCACCACCGCCTGCTTGCGCACGGAGGGATGCAATCCCGCGGGATCGACCACCATGCCGAACTCCTGCAGATTATGCGCGTGACAGAGCTGATGCAGCGCAAAGGCCTGCTCGATTGCGGCCGGCTGTCCCATCACATCGACCGAGCGGTTCACCGCCTCCTTGGTAAGCTTTAGCGCGAACGACGGTTTGGTGGCGATCTTGCGCGCCAGCGCCATCACGAAGGACGTGAGCTCCGCGCGCGGCACCACGTGATTGACCATGCCGAGCCGGTGCGCTTCAGCAGCGCTCCAGCTATCGGCCGTGAACAGCATCTCCTTGGCCTTGCGCGGGCCGAGTTCCCAGGGATGGACGAACCACTCGACGCCGCAGACGCCCATGGTCACCACGGGATCGCAGAACTCGGCGTCGTCGCTGGCGACAATGAGATCGCAGGCCCAGGCCAGCATCAGCCCGCCGGCGATGCATTTGCCGTGTACCTCCGCGATCGTCGGTTTTGCGAGATTGCGCCAGCGCCTTGTGATCTGCAGGTAGATTTCCTGCTCGCGCGCGAAGCGGCCATGCGCATTCGGCTCGGCAAACCCGCCCCAGTTGCCGACCGGTGGGAAGTCGACGCCGGCCGCGTTCTTAGCCCCGGGACGCAGGTCATGCCCGGCCGAGAAATGCGGACCCGATCCGGCAAGGATGATGACCTTCACCGCATCGTCCTGCACCGCGGCGTCGAAGGCCGCGTTGAGGTCGTAGGTCATCTGCAGGTTCTGCGCATTGCGCGCCTCGGGCCGGTTCATCACGATCCGCGCGATCGCCGGATCGGGCCGTTCCACCCTAATCGTCTCGAACTGTTGTGTGTTTGTCATGGATCCTCCCCGGATCTAGTTGAACCATGATGAGGCGTCCGGAGACCGATAGGCAATAGCTGTCCCCCGCAAAAATGGATAGGTAGCGGCCTCTCGCGGAATGATCCGGCGGGAGCAGCCCGATTCCCTTGGGGCGCGGATATTCCATCTGGAGAACTTTGATGCGCAGATTTCTGACCGTGCTGGCGGCGCTCGCGACGCTGAGCCTCACCAATTGCGGCTACAACGCCATCCAGACCAATGACGAGCAGGTCAAGGCCAACTGGTCCGAGGTGGTGAACCAGTATCAGCGCCGCGCCGATCTGGTGCCGAATCTCGTCAATTCCGTCAAAGGTTTTGCGCAGCAGGAACAGGACGTGCTGATCGGCGTGACGCAGGCGCGCGCCAAGGTCGGCAGCATCCAGGCAACGCCCGAGGTGCTGAACGATCCCGCGGCGTTCCAGAAATTCACGCAGGCGCAAGGCGAACTCACCAGCGCGCTGCAAAGGCTTCTGGTCGTCACCGAAAACTATCCGCAGCTCAAATCGGATGCGCTGTTCCACGATCTGATGTCGCAGCTCGAGGGCACCGAGAACCGCATCACGGTGGCGCGCAACCGCTACATCAAGTCGGTGCAGGACTATAACGTCACGATCCGCTCCATCCCGACCAATCTGACGGCGATGGCGTTCGGCTACAAGGAGAAGCCGAATTTCACGGTCGAGAACGAGAAGGAAATCTCGACCGCGCCCAAGGTCGATTTCAACCTGGCGCCTGCCGAAGTAGGCCAGAATGCGTGCCGTGTCCGCGATCTTGCGCAGCCAAGGCCCTGCTGCTTGCGCTGTTCCTGTGCTGGGCGCAGGCGGCGTTCGCCGAGGTCGCGGTGCCGCCGCTGGTCGGCCGTGTGGTCGACACGACTAACACGCTCGACAGCGAGTTACATCGAGACGCTGAACCAGCGGATCCGGAGTTTCGAGCAGCGCAAGGGCAGCCAGATCGCGGTGCTGATCGTGCCGACCACGCAGCCCGAGACCATCGAGCAATATTCGATCCGGGCCGCGGATGCCTGGAAGATCGGCCGCAAGAAGATCGACGACGGCGCGCTGCTCGTCATCGCCAAGAACGACCACAAGCTGCGCATCGAGGTCGGTTATGGCCTGGAAGGCGCGCTCACCGACGTCACCGCGCGGCGCATCATCGACGAGGTGATCGCGCCGCACTTCAAGACCGGCGATTTCGCCGGCGGGATCAGCGAGGGCCTCACCCGCATGATCGGCGTCATCGACGGCGAACGGTTGCCGTCGCCCGCGCCCGAGGCGTCCCATGGACCGGACGTCGACTGGATGCGCTGTCTTCAATCGGGCTTTTTTCCATCTTCGGCGCCCTGTTCGTCGGCGGCTTCCTGCGCACATTGCTCGGCAGCCTGCTCGGATCGGGCGTGGCCGGCGGCGTGGTCGCGGTGATCGCCTGGCTGCGTGTCGGGATCGCTGCTTGCGGGGATCGCGGTGGGCGGACTGGCGTTCCTGGTCGTGCTGATTGCGGATTTCTTTCAGCGGCAGCACCGTCGGGCCGCCGCCGCTATGACGACTCCTCTTCCAGCGGCTGGAGCGGGGGCGGCAGTGGCTGGAGCAGCGGCTCGAGTTCGAGCGACAGCGATAGCGGCGGCGGGGGCGGCAGTTTTGGCGGCGGCGGCGCCTCGGGGAGCTGGTGAGGCATGAGTACCAGGTTGGGCATCGGGCGGATCGCAAGACATCTTGTCGAGCACCATTGGCGGGCGCGGCGCGTGTTCACGCCAAAAGTGCTCGCAAGCATCGAGGCCGCGATCAAGGCGGGCGAGCAGACCCATGCGGGCCAGGTCCGCTTCGTGGTGGAAGGCGCGCTCGACGGCACGCCGCTGTTCCGCAACCAGGCCGCGCGCGAGCGCGCGCTCGACGTGTTCTCTCATTTGCGGATCTGGGACACCGCGCACAACAACGGCGTGCTGATCTATCTGCTGCTTGCCGACCGCAATGTCGAGATCGTCGCCGACCGCGGCATCGACGCCAAGGTAGGCAGTGAAGGCTGGGAGAACATCTGCCGCGACATGGAAGCCGATTTCAGGACCGGCCAATTCGAGACCGGCGTGATCAAGGGCATCGAGGCCGTCTCGCGCGAGCTGGCAAAATATTTCCCGCCCGACGGCCATCCGACGAACGAGCTGCCGGACGCGCCGGTGGTGATCTAGGGGCCAGCTTCACGAGAACGCGTGCCCGCCGGACTATTGCGGTCCGCCGGGCAACTGCGGGAGATCATCGGTGATCGTGAACCAGGGAGCTTTGCTGGCGACGTGGACATGAAGTTTCGGCTGGATGCGCGGATCGTCGTCCAGCGCGCCCAGCGGCAGGCCATAATAGTCCGGGTAATTGTCGAACTTGCTCAGGATGGGCGATCCGCATACCCAGCAAAACCCCCGGTGATTTCCCGGTGACGATTCGTAGAAGGTGATGAGCTCCTCGCCCTGCACGAATGCAAACTCGACCGATTTCACGGCGGCCCGGCTGCGAAAGGCGCTCCCCTGCGCCTTCCGGCACATTGAGCAATGGCAATTCATGGCGCCGGACAGTCGCCCGCTGATCCGATACTTGATGCCGCCGCACAGGCAGCTTCCGCGCAGCATGCGCACCTCCCACCGGGTTACAAACCCATTCAAGCCCACCATATAATCGCAGCTGCCGAGCATACAAAGCGCGTAGAATTGCATGCTCAATCCCGGAACAATCTTTATCGCTTGCGCCTATTCTCGCCATGACGATCTTCCAGTGGATCATTCCCGCGCTCTGGCTGCTCTTCATCGTTTACTGGGGCATCTCGGCGCTCGGTGCCAAACGGAGCATCGGCACCACCGCCTGGTGGACGCAAAGCCTGCTGCGTCTCGGCATCGTCGTGCTCACGCTCGTCGCCTTTCACTTCTTCGGACTGGGCCATGCGTTGCGGCTCGCGCAGGTCCATCAGACGCACAGCGTGATCCTCGGCGCGATCGGTACGGTGTGCGTGCTGCTTGGCGTGGGACTGGCCGTATTCGCGCGCGTCTATCTCGGCCGGAACTGGGGCATGCCGATGTCGCGGAAGGAGGATCCCGAACTGGTGACCGGTGGACCCTACGCCTTTGTGCGCCATCCGATCTACACCGGCATCATCCTGGCCATGCTCGGCTCGGCGATCGGCGAGAGCGTCTTCTGGGCGTTGCCGCTCATTCTGTTCTCGGGCTATTTCGTCCATTGCGCGCGGCGCGAGGAAGAACTGATGCGCCAGCAATTTCCTGGGCAATATCCGGCCTACATGCAGCGAACGAAGATGATCGTGCCCTTTGTGCTGTAACTGGCGCATGAATGCGCGCTGTCGGCAGATGGTGGGCAGGGCGCATTCGCGCCTTTGCCCACCCTACAGCGTCACTCCGCCGCTCTTGCCCGCGCGTGCGGCCGGTACTGTGCCGCCGGATGCGGCGCGGCGAGCCGCGCGCGACCGGCACCGAACAGCTTCTCGCGCAGCGTCCCTTCCGCATATTCGGTCTTGTACCGACCGCGACGCGTCAGCTCCGGCACCAGCATCTCCGAAATATCCTCGAAATCGCCGGGCGAGACCGCAAACGGCATGTTGAGCCCGTCGACATCGGTTGCTTCGAACCACGCCTCGATTTCGTCAGCGACGCTCGAAGGCGTGCCGACGATGACCGGCCCGATGCCGCCGATGCCGACATGCTGGGCAACCTCGCGCACGGTCCAGACGCGATCGGGATCGGCGCGGGTGATGTTGTCCATCGCGCTGCGGCCGGCATCGTTGGTGACATGACGCACTTCCTGGTCGAGCGCGTAGGTCGAGAAGTCGACGCCGGTCCAGCCCGACATCAGCGTCAGCGCGCCCTCGGGGCTGATGTGGCGGCGATAGTCCTCGTATTTCGCCTTTGCTTCGGCCTCCGTCTTCCCAAGGATCACCGTGAACATGCTGAACATCAGTATCTCGGCCGGGTTGCGGCCACACTTCGCCGCCAGCTCGCGGATCGCCGCGACGCGCGGCCCGATCACCTTCGCCGACGGCCCCGACATGAACACGCATTCGGCATGTTGCGCGGCGAACTGCCTTCCGCGCGGCGAGGTGCCCGCCTGATAAAGCACCGGAGTGCGCTGCGGCGACGGCTCGGCGAGATGGATCGCGTTGAGCCGATAATTCTCGCCCTCATGGGTGACGCGATGCACTTTCGACGGATCGGTGAAGATGCCACGCGCGCGGTCGCGCACCGCGGCGTCGTCCTCCCAGCTGCCTTCCCAGAGCTTGTAGACCACCTCCATATATTCGTCCGCGATGTCGTAGCGGTCATCATGCGCGGTCTGCTTGTCCTTGCCCGCGCCGCGCGCGGCGCTGTCGAGATAGCCGGTCACGACATTCCAGCCGATCCGTCCCTCGGTCAGGTGGTCCAGCGTCGACATCCGCCGCGCGAACGTATAGGGCGGCTCGAAGGAGAGATTGGAGGTGACGCCGAAGCCGAGATGCTTTGTCACGGCGGCCATCGCCGAGATCAGGAGCAGCGGCTCGTTCGCCGGCGTCTGCGTGGCGTATTTGAGCGCCGCGTCAGGGCTGTTGCCATAGACGTCATAGACGCCGAGCACGTCCGCCAAAAACAGCCCGTCGAAGCGGCCTCGCTCCAGCGTCTTCGCGAGATCGAGCCAGTAGGGCAGGCGGTTATACTCCGCGGTGCGGTCGCGCGGATGGGTCCACAGCCCCGGCGACTGATGCGCCACACAATTCATGGCGAAGGCGTTGAGCCGGATTTCTTTCTTCATGATGATCCGCGCGAGTTCGGTTTAACGGCCGGCCTGTTTGAACGGCAATTGCGCGTCGGACGGGACCGACACGCGGGCGACGTTGAGCGTCATCGACACCAGGTCGTAACCGCCGTTGAGCGCGATCAGGTCGACCACGCCGCGTTCGCCAAATTTTTCAATGGCCCTGGCATAGATCGCATCGTCGACGCCATGGTCGCGGCGAAGCTGCGTGGTGAACTCCCAGGCGACGGCCTCGTCATCCCTCATATTGTCAGGTTTTCGTCCGGCGCCGATCGCTGCAATCGTGGCTGGATCAAGGCCCGCGTTGATCGCCATCGGCGCGTGGGCGTACCACTCATATTGCGAGCCCCAGAATTGCGCGCTCATGAGGACCACCATCTCCCGGACGCGATTATCCAGCGAGGTCTTGGAGAGGAGATATTCGCCGAGCTTTCCCAATCGATCCGTCAATTCCGGGCTACGCAGCCAGGTATCGAAAGGCGGGCCAATCTTCTTTGCGCGGACCGGACAGGATGGCGTCGGCCACACTACGCTGGGCCGGTGTCATCTTGTCCAGGGGAATTTCCGGGAATCGCTCGCCAGTTAGCGCCAACGCGGAACCCGCAAACAACAGGCAGATAGCAGTCGCCTGCAGCATCGTCTTCATTGCAATTTCCTTCCGACCACCAGCCCGGTGGGCCGCCGGGCGTTCGGCCAAAGTTGGTCCAATCCCGCTCGCCTTAGCAAGACAAATTCCGCAAATAGGTACTCTTCCGGCCACGCACGTATCCCGATACGCTGGTGCGATTGGCCAACATTCCGCGACGCAAAAGGACGACATGACAAGAGCCAGTGCCATCGCCCACGCCCATCACCAGATCGCTTCCGGCGAGTTCCTCAAAATTCTCGACCGCCGGGTGGCCTACCAGACCGAGAGCCAGAACGACGGCCGCGGCGACGAGCTGCGCGCCTATCTGGAGCAGGAGATGCGCACCGCGCTTGCCGAGCTCGACTTCGAAAGCCGGCTGGTGGAATCGCCAAGCGGCAAGTCGCCGTTCCTGGTCGCCGACCATCACGAGGATGCCCGGCTTCCGACCGTTCTCATCTACGGCCATGGCGATGTCGTCGACGGCATGGTCGGCGAATGGCGCGGCAATCTCGATCCCTGGAAGACCACCAAAATCGACAACCGCGTCTATGGCCGCGGCACCGCCGACAACAAGGGCCAGCACTCGATCAATCTCGCTGCCCTTCATGCCGTGCGCGATGCCCGCGGCGGCAAGCTCGGCTTCAACGCCAAGTTCCTGGTCGAGATGGGCGAGGAGATCGGCTCGCCCGATCTGAATAAGGTCTGCGCCTCGCTGCGCGACGAGCTGAAGGCGGATTTGCTGCTCGCCTCCGACGGGCCACGGCTCGCCGCGGACCGTCCGACCATCTTCCTCGGCTGCCGCGGCGGCATCCGCATCCATCTCGATGTGAATTTGCGCGAAGGCGGGCATCATTCCGGCAATTGGGGCGGCGTGCTCGCCAATCCCGCCACGATCCTTGCGAATGCGATCGCTAGCCTGGTCGACGAACACGGGCGGATGAAACTCGAGGCGCTAAAACCGCCGCGGCTGACCAACCAGATCAGAGCGTATCTCGCCGATGTCGAGATCAAGCCGATGGCGGACGAACCCGCGCTGGCGGACAATTGGGGCGAGGAGGGGCTTTCCGCCGCCGAGCGGCTCTACGCCTGGAATACGCTGGAAGTGCTGGCGATGTCCTCGGGCAATATCGAGAAACCGGCGAATGCCATTCCCGGTCACGCCCGCGCGGTGCTGCAGCTTCGCTTCGTGGTCGGCACCAGGCACGAGCAGGTCGTCGATGCCGTGCGCAAGCATCTCCATGCATGCGGCTTTCCGATGGTGGAAGTCAGCGCCACGCAGAGCTTCCTCGCCTCGCGCACCGATTTCGACAGCCCCTGGATCCTCTGGGCGGCGGAGTCGATCCGGCAGACCACCGGCAAGCCGCCCGCGGTGCTGCCGAATTTCGGCGGCTCGCTGCCGAACGATGTGTTCTCCGAGACGCTGGGATTACCGACCATCTGGGTGCCGCATTCCTATCCGGGCTGCTCGCAGCACGCGCCCGACGAGCACATCCTGCTGTCGGTGACGGAAGAGGCGCTCGGCATCATGGCGGGCTTGTTCTGGGATCTGGGCGAGCGGGCGCGATGACCATGACGCACGACGCATTGATCAAGACGTTTGCAACCATCTCCGACTACTCGAGGCCACGCCCGCGCTGGTGTTGCGCGGCCGTTTTCTCGATTGCGATTGTCGGCTCGGGTTGATCGACCAGCCTTTCTATGTGTCGATCCGCGCTGGCCGCATCGTCGAAATGACCGCGCAGCCCACGCTGATGCGCTCCTGGCGGTTTTCATATTGTGCGACAGCGTCGGCCTGGAGCGAATATTGGAAGCCGATGCCGCGTCCGGGCTGGCACGATCTGCTCGCGCTGACCAAGCGCGGCGAGGCGGAGCTGGAAGGCGATCTGCATCCCTTCATGGTGCATCTGCAATATTTCAAGGACCTGCTGGCGCTGCCGCGGCTCCATCAAGCGGAGGTCGCGGCATGAACGGCCAGATCGAGCCGTTGATCGGCCGCTATGTCCATGTCGACATCGGCGGCGAGATGCATCGCATCTATTTCGAGGAGAGCGGCGCGGGCATTCCGCTGGTGTGCCTGCACACCGCGGGCTCCGACGGACGGCAATGGCGGCATCTGCTGGCGGAAGCCGAGTTCACGAAGGCCTTCCGCATCATCGCCTTCGACATGCCCTGGCACGGCAAATCCAACCCGCCCGCGAGTTGGAACGGTGACGAGTACCAGCTCACCACCGCGCGCTACACGCAGACGATCCGCGCCTTCTGCAAGGCGTTGCAACTCGACAAGCCCGTGGTCATGGGCTGCTCGATCGGCGGCCGCATCGTGCTCAATCTGGCGATCGATCATGCCGCGGAATTCCGCGCGCTGATCGGGCTCGAGGCCGCCGACTTCCAGCAGCCCTGGTACGACACCACCTGGCTCAACCGTCCCGACGTCCATGGCGGCGAAATCTGTGCCGCGCTGGTGTCCGGGCTCATCGCTCCGCAGAGCCCAAAAGCGTCACGCGACGAGACGCTCTGGGCCTACAGGCAGGGCGGGCCCGGCGTGTTCAAGGGCGATCTCTATTTCTACCGCGTCGACGGCGACCTGCGCGGCAAGGTTGAGAGGATCGATACCGGCATCTGCCCGCTTTATCTCCTCACCGGCGAATATGATTTTTCCTGTACGCCGGAAGATACGAAGCGCACGGCCGCGTCGATCCCCGGCGCCCGCGTGACGGTGATGGAAGAGCTTGGGCATTTCCCAATGAGCGAAAATCCCGAACAATTCCGGCGCTACATCGCGCCGGTCCTGAGCGAGATCCACAATGGCACAGGTATCGCCGGAGCAGGGGCGCCACGCATGGAACGGCGGGTCGGCGCGTGACCGAATGGCGCACGACAAACGCGCCCGCGGCATGCAGTTTGTCGCAATTGTCCGGGACAGGCTTGGCTGGGCTTGCCATGGACCCTCCGGGGGCCGATGGCCTCCAAAAGTCACATTCTAATCTGGCCCGGTTTGTGCAAGCATTCCGGCCGTTCATCCAGTGGGGAGTTAAACGATGAAACATATGAAAATCCTTGGTTTTGCGCTCGCCGCAGCGCTCGGCGCGAGCCACGCCCGGGCCGAGGAACTGACCGGGACGTTGAAGAACATCAAGGAGACCGGCGCGATCACGCTCGGCTTCCGTGATTCTTCGATTCCGTTCTCCTATCTCGACGACAATCAGAAGCCGGTCGGCTTCGCGATGGACATCTGCTACAAGATCGTCGATGCCGTGAAGAAGGAGCTCAAGCTCGACAAGCTCGAGGTCAAGCTCAACCCGGTGACCTCGGCGACGCGTATTCCGCTGATGGCCAACGGCACCATCGACCTCGAATGCGGCTCGACCACCAACAATGCCGAGCGGCAGAAGCAGGTCGCCTTCACCAACACGCATTTCCTCACCGCCAGCCGCTACGTCTTCAAGAAATCGAGCAGCATCAACTCGATTGACGATCTGAAGGGCAAGACGGTGGTCTCCACCGCCGGCACCACCAACATCAAGCAGCTCACCGAGGCCAATGTCGCGCGCAATCTCGGCGCGACCATCGTCCCGGCCAAGGACCATGCCGAAGCCTTCCTGATGGTGGAGACCGATCGCGCGGTCGCCTTCGTCATGGACGACATCCTGCTCGCGAGCCTCGTCGCGGGATCGAAGTCGCCGGCCGACTATGTCATCTCCAAGGATGCGTTCTCCAAGCCCGAGCCTTACGGCATCATGCTGCGCAAGGACGACGCGGCCTTCAAGAAGGTGGTCGATGCCGCGACTGCCGATATCTACAAGAGCGGCGAGGGCCAGAAGCTCTACGACAAATGGTTCATGGCCAAGATCCCGCCGAAGGGCCTGAACCTCAACACGCCGATCTCGCCGGAATTGAAGGCCGAGTTTGCCAAGCCGTCGGATTCGCCGGATCCGGATTCGTACAAGGCGATGTAAGTAGGTAATCTCCTGCGCTGCACCGTCGAGAAACCGTCCATGAGAGGCATCGGCGAGTACATGCATTCCGGTCCGGTTTATGCATGTACTCCCGGTGACCATCCAGAGGGGCGGAAAAAATGAAACGATTGCAAATCCTCGGCCTGGCGCTCGCCGGCCTGCTCGGCGCCGGCGAGGCTTGCGCCGAGGAACTGACGGGGACGCTGAAGAACATCAAGGAAACCGGCGTCATCACGCTTGGTTACCGTGACTCCTCGTCCCGTTCTCCTATCTCGACGACAACCAGAAGCCGGTCGGCTTTGCGATGGACATCTGCTACCGCATCGTCGACGCCGTGAAGAAGGAGCTCAAGCTCGACAAGATCGAGGTCAAGCTCAACCCGGTGACATCAGCTACCCGCATTCCGCTGCTCGCCAACGGCACCATCGATCTCGAATGCGGCTCAACCACCAACAATGCCGAGCGGCAGAAGCTCGTCACCTTCACCAACACGCATTTCCTGACCGCAACCCGCTTCGTCTCCAAGAAGGCGAGCAACATCACCTCCATCGACGGCCTCAAGGGCAAGACGGTGGTCTCGACCGCGGGCACCACCAACATCAAGCAGCTCACCGAAGTGAACGCGGCGCGCAATCTCGGCATCACCATCGTCCCGGCCAAGGACTATGCCGAGGCATTCCTGATGGTCGAGACCGACCGTGCCGCCGCCCTCGTCATGGACGATGTGCTGATCGCAAGCTTTGTCGCGGGATCGAAGGAGCCGGGCGCCTACGCCATTTCCGAGGAGGCGTTCTCGAAGCCCGAGCCTTATGGGATCATGCTGCGCAGGGACGATCCCGAGTTCAAGAAGGTGGTCGATGCGGCGACCGCTGCGGTCTACACCTCCGGCGAAGGCCAGAAGCTCTACGACAAATGGTTCATGGAAAAGATTCCGCCGAAGGGGTTGAATCTCAACACGCCGATTGCGCCGGCATTGAAGGCGGAGTTCGCGAAGCCGTCGGATTCGCCGGACCCGGACTCCTACAAGGCGATGTGAGAGGTCAACCGGACAGCGCACCTCGTGAACTATCACTGGAACTGGCACATCTTCTTCGAACCGAACCCGGGCGGGGCCGGCACCTATCTCGACGTGCTGCTGTCGGGATTGCTGGTGACCATCGAGACCTCGCTGCTCGCATGGGTCATCGCGCTTGTCATCGGCTCGATCGTCGGCGTGCTGCGTACACTGCCGTCGAGGGCGGCCTCTTGGTTCGGCTTCGCCTATGTCGAGTTCTTCCGCAACATGCCGCTGCTCGTGCAGCTCTTCCTCTGGTTCTTCGTGCTGCCGGAGCTGCTGCCGCAGCGGGCGGGCCTGTGGCTGAAGCAACTGCCGCATGCGCCGTTCTGTACGGCCGCCGTTGGCGTCGGCCTCTTCATGTCGGCGCGCGTCGCGGTGCAATTGCAGGCCGGCATCGGCTCGTTGCCGCGCGGGCAGAGGCAGGCCGCGACCGCGCTCGGGCTGACGACGCTGCAGACCTATCGCTACGTGCTGCTGCCGATGGCGTTCCGCATCATCCTGCCGCCGCTGACCTCGGAATTTCTCTCCACCATCAAGAACACGGCCGTCGCGATCACCATCGGCCTGGTCGAGCTGACCGGCGCGGCGCGCTCGATGCAGGAATTTTCCTTCCAGGTGTTCGAGGCGTTCACCGCCGCCACGCGTGATGTATCTGCTGGTCAATCTGGTCGTCGTCACCGTCATGCGTTTCGTCGAGCGCGCGGTGGCGATCCCCGGCTATATTTCGGGGAAGTGAGAGGCCATGTTCGCCAATTTCGATTTCGACGTCATCCGCCGCTCGCTGCCCTATCTCTTCTACGACGGCATGACCTTCACGTTGACGCTGACGGCGCTCTCCGCGCTCGGCGGACTGATCTTCGGTACGCTGATCGCGCTGATGCGGCTCTCCGGCTACCGGCTGCCCGGCCGGATCGCCGGTCTCTATGTCGACCTCATGCGCTCGCTGCCGCTGGTGCTGGTGATCTTCTGGTTCTATTTCCTGATGCCCTATATCGGGCAATGGCTGACGGGCGGCCTCGCGTCCCATCAAGGTCGGCGCTTTCGCCTCCTCGCTGATCACCTTCATCATGTTCGAGGCGGCCTATTTCTCCGAGATCATGCGCGCCGGCATCCAGTCGATTTCGAAGGGGCAGCCGATGGCGGCGCAGGCGCTCGGCCTCAACTATCGCCAGACCATGCGCTACGTCGTGCTGCCGCAGGCGTTCCGCAACATGCTGCCGGTGCTGTTGACCCAGACCATCGTGTTGTTCCAGGACACTTCGCTGGTTTATGTGGTGTCGATTACCGATTTTCTTGGCGCGGCCACCATCGTGGCGCACCGCGACGGGCGGCTGGTCGAGATGTACCTGTTCGCGGCGCTGGTCTATTTCATCATTTGCTGTGTCGCCTCGTTCGCCGTCCGGCAATTGCAGTCGCGCATCGCATTGTTCGCTAGCGGGAGCTGCATGATCGAGATCAGCCACGTCAACAAATGGTACACCGCGAGCTTCCAGGCGTTGAAGGATTGCACCACCTCCGTCGCCAAGGGCGAGGTCGTGGTGGTGTGCGGCCCGTCGGGCTCGGGCAAGTCGACGCTGATCAAATGCGTCAATGCGCTGGAGCCGTTCCAGGAGGGCGAGATCATGCATCGACGGCATCAAGGTCAACGATCCCAAGACCAATCTGCCGGAGCTGCGCTCCCGTGTCGGCATGGTGTTCCAGCATTTCGAGCTGTTCCCGCACTTGCGGATCATCGACAATCTCTGCCTCGCGCAGGAGAAGGTGCTGGGACGTTCGCATGATGCGGCGATGGCGAAGGGCGTGAAACTGCTGGAGCGCGTCGGGCTGAGGGAGCAGGCGCAGAAATATCCGGCGGAATTTTCCGGCGGCCAGCAGCAGCGCGTCGCGATTGCGCGCGCGCTCGCCATGGACCCGATCGCGATGCTGTTCGACGAGCCGACCTCGGCGCTCGATCCCGAGATGATCAGCGAGGTGCTGGACGTCATGGTCGATCTCGCGCGCGAGGGCATGACCATGATGGTGGTGACCCACGAGATGGGATTTGCCAGAAAGGTCGCGAACCGCGTGATCTTCATGGACAAGGGTGAGATCGTCGAGGACGCGCGAGAAGAATGATTTCTTCGGCAAGCCCCGCAGCGACCGTGCGCAGAAATTCCTGTCGAAGATTTTGTCGCATTAGCCCGCCGTCATTCCGGGGCGCGCGAAGCGCGAGCCCGGAATTGGATTCCGGGTGGTCTCGCCATCCGGAATGACGATGTGAGGGTTTAATCGCGTGCGAATCGCCTATATGAGCGCGCCTCGGCTGCCGACAGGAGAAACACCTTGGACTCGATCGCTTACGTCAACGGTTCGTTCGTGCCCTTATCAGAAGCCAAGGTCTCGATCCTCGACCGCGGCTTTCTGTTCGCCGACGGCATTTACGAGGTTTCCGCCGTGCTGGACGGCAAGCTGGTCGACAACGCCTCGCATCTGGCGCGGCTGGAGCGCTCGGTCGGCGAGATCGCGCTGCCGCTGCCGGAGACGCATCGAGCGCATCATCGAGATCCAGAAGGAGCTGATCGCGCGCAACAAGCTCGAGAACGGCCTCGTCTATATCGAGGTGACGCGCGGCGCCGACAAGGGACGCGATTTTGCGTTTCCGAAGGGCGTGAAGCCGACGATGATCATGTTCACCTCGGTGAAGGACATCGTGAATGCGGAATCCGCCAGGAAGGGCATTGGCGTGATCACGGTGCCCGACATCCGCTGGGCGCGGCGCGACATCAAGAGCGTGGCGCTGCTGGCGCAGGTGCTGGCGAAACAGGCTGCGGCTGAAGCCGGCGCCGGCGAGGCCTGGATGATCGAGGATGGCAAGGTGACCGAAGGCGGCTCATCGTCGGCGTTCATTCTGACCCAGGACGACGTGATCGTGACGCGTCAGAACGGCAGCGAGATCTTGCCGGGTTGCACCCGCAAGGCGGTGGTGAAGCTCGCGGAAGAACGCCAGCTCCGGGTCGAGGAGCGGGCGTTTTCGGTCGACGAAGCGCTGAAGGCCAAGGAAGCCTTCATCACCAGCGCCTCGCTCTTCGTGCAGCCGGTGGTGAGCATCGACGGCAAGACGGTCGCCAATGGCAAGCCGGGGCCGATGGCCACCCGCCTTCGCGAAATCTATGTCGACTTCGCGAAGGCGACGGGCACCTGATCAGGCTGCGGTCGCGGCGCTGACCTTCACCGGCGGCACCGCGCGGAAGGAGATCGCAAGCCGGTTCCAGGAGTTGATGGTCGCGATCAGCATGGTCAGGTTGACGGTCTCGGCTTCCGAGAAATGCGCGCGGACTTCGTTGTAGACGTCGTCGGGCGCATGCGTCTCGGAGATCAGCGTCACCGCTTCGGTCCAGGCCAGCGCGGCGCGCTCGCGGTCGGTATAGACCGGCGCTTCGCGCCAGGCGTTGAGGAGATAGAGCCGTTGCTCGGTCTCGCCGCGCTTGCGCGCGTCCTGGGTGTGCATGTTGATGCAGAAGGCGCAGCCATTGATCTGCGAGGCGCGGGTCTTGACCAGCTCGATCAGCGACTGCTCGAGACCGGATGCCTGGATCTGGTTTTCCAGCGCGGTGAGCGCCTTGATGGTGTCGGGCGCGGCCTGGTAGAAGTTCATGCGGGGTTTCATGGTCGTTCTCCTTTGCAGGTTGAGGGTAGATGGTTAGTGGGCGCCACCAGCGTCAAGGTGGTCGGGCTTCTTCAGCATCAGGGATGCGATCAGTGCGACAATCAGCGCCACGCCGAGCAGATAGAAGGTGTCGCTGAAGGCGAGGATGAAGGCCTGCTTCTGTACGACCTTGCCGATCGCGACATAGGCGCGGTGCGCGGCATCAACGCGGTCGATCACGCCATGGTTCATGAAATATTGCGCGAGCTGATCGATCCGGTTGCGGGTCGCCTGTTCGAACAGCGAGACCGACTGCGACAGCACGTTGGAATGATATTGCTCGCGCTTGGTGAGCAAGGTCTGCAGCGCGGCGATGCCGATGGCGCCGCCGAGGTTGCGCATCATGTTGAACAGTCCGGACGCGGAACCTGCGTTCTCCGCCTCGATGCCTGCGGTCGCGACCGCCGACAACGGCGCGAACACCAGCGCCTGGCCGATGGCGCGTACGACGTTGGGCCAGAACAGCTGATCGGTGGCGTAGTCATTGGTCATGTAGATGTTCATGAAGTTGGACGCGGCGAACAGCGCAAAGCCGATACCGATCACGATGCGCGGGTCGAAACGCTTCATCAGGCGCGGCACCAGCGGGATCAGCAGGAGCTGGGGCAGGCCGGTCCAGGCCAGCACCATGCCGATCTGCTCGGAATTGTAGCCCTGGATGCGGGACAGATAGACCGGCAGGATATAGACCGAGCCGTACAGGGCAACGCCGAGCAGGAAGTTGGCGAGAATGCCGAAGCCGAAATTGCGGCGGAACAGCAGCCGCAGATTCAGGAGTGGCTTCTGGCTGGTCAGCTCGATGACAACGAACAGCGTCAGCGCGATCGCGGCAATGACGGCGAGGCGGACGATGAAGGTCGAGCCAAACCAGTCATCCTTGTTGCCTTCCTCCAGCACGGTCTGCAGCGCTGAGAGGCCGATTGCCATGGTGATGATGCCGGCCCAGTCGCCTTCGCGCAGCAGCGAGAGCTTCATCGGCTTGGCTTCGAGCGAGAAGAACAGCATGCGCGATCATGATCGCGCCGGGCACGACATTGACGTAGAAGATGTATTCCCAGCCGTAATTCTCGGTGAGATAGCCGCCGATGGTAGGGCCGATCGCCGGCGCGAAGGTGGCGGAGATCGCGAACATCGCAAGGCCGATCGGCTGCTTGCTCTTCGGCAAGAGCGTGATGATCAGCGTGAACGCCATCGGGATCAGCACGCCGCCGGTAAAGCCCTGCACGGCGCGCAGCACGATCATCTGCGGCAAGTCCTGCGCCAGCGCGCAGGCCGCCGAGAACACCAGGAACAGGAATGCGTTGGTGAGGAGATAGATGCGGACCGAGAACACCTGGGCGAGCCAGCCAGAGAGCGGAATCACCACGATCTCGGCGATCAGGTAGGAGGTCGAGATCCAGCCGCCGTCATCGATGCCGGCGCCGATTGCGCCCTGGATGTCGGCGAGCGAGGCGTTGACGATCTGGATGTTGAGCACCGCCATGAAGGCGCCCAGCGTGGCGCCGATCACCGCGATCCAAGTCTTGGCCGAGACGGCCTGGGTGGCAGGCGCAGCGGCCGACGAGGGACGGTCGGCGGGGGCGGAGGGGGGGTTATTGAGGGTGGCTTGAAGCGCGGTCATTTTCGTCTCCTCTTGGCTTGCCGAGAGAGCATGTATTGGACAGCTGGTTTTGATAATCAGGGAAATGATGGAAGCATTATCCAGCAGGGCTTGAAGATGCCCTGCCGGATCGGGGTCCTAGATGCGGGGCGTGGGGCCGCTCAAGGCCAGCCGCTTTGCGGTTTCCCGCTCGGCGATCACGGTCGCCTTGGTATTGACGGTCGGCACCGCCGACATGCCCGGGCGGAGCAGGCCCTTCAGGCTCTGGTCGTCGAGCACGATCTTCACGGGCACGCGCTGCACGATCTTGGTGAAGTTGCCGGTGGCGTTGTCGGGCGGCAGCAGCGCGAATTCCAGGCCGCTCGCCGGCGACAGGCTGTCGACATGGCCCTTCAGCGTGGTGGAGTGGAAGCTGTCGATCTTGAGCTCGACCGGCTGGCCGTTGCGCACGTTGGTGAGCTGGGTCTCCTTGAAGTTGGCGACGACATAGACCGCATCCAGCGGCACCACCGCCATCAGCTGCGTGCCGGCCTGCACATATTGGCCAACCCGGAGTGAGCGGGCGCCGACCGTGCCGTCAACGGGTGCGGTGATCTGGGTGTAGGACAGGTTCAGTGCTGCCTGCTGCTCGACCGCGCGGGCATGATCGAGCTGCGCGACGGCCTGAGCGCGCTGGGTCGAGAGCACTTCGACCTTCTTGTTGGCGGCGATCAGACCCGACTTGCCCTGCTGCAATTGCGCCGTCTGTGCGCGCAACGCCGCATCGGTCTGCTGGGCGCGTTGCACGGTGCCGGAACCCGACTTCATCAGGTCGTCATAACGGCTGCGTTCTTCCTGCGCGAATTTCAGATTGGCCTCGGCGGCATCGACCTCGGCGGCCTGCTGCTGGATCAGGGGCTGCTGCAACTCGATTTGGGCATTGAGATTGCGCACGGCGGCTTCGGACGCCGCAACGTCGGCCTTAGCCTGGTTCAGCGCGGTGCGGAAATCGCGGTCATCGATCCGGGCCAGCAGCTGGCCGGCTTTGACCGGCTCGTTGTCGGAAACAAGCACCTCGGCGATGTAGCCCGAAACTTTGGGCGCGATGATCGTCGAGTCGGCTTTGACATAGGCGTCATCGGTCGTCTCCAGGTACCGCCCGGCGGTCAGGTAGTAGTGGCCGAAATCCGCGGCCGCGGCGACACCGAGCACGACGGCGAGAGCCAGCGCTGCGCGCTTGATCGCCCGACGCGATGGGGTGAGGGAGATTTTCGTTTTGGTTTCAGCTACATAAGTGGAATCCGACATGGCATCCTCCTAAAGGGTTCGATCGGTACCCCCGATGGGGCGTTCGAGATGCCCCGAAGATGCAATGTCTCCTGTCCTGTGATAATCCGGAAAAAACTGGAAGCATTATCCACTGAGAGGGGATAATCGGAGGCGCATATGGACCGGCTGACCAGCCTGACCGCATTCGTCCGGGTCGTCGATACCGGCGGTTTTTCCGCCGCCGGCCGCAAGCTCAATATGTCCACGACCATGGTGAGCAATCATGTGCAGGCGCTGGAAGAGCGGCTGGGGGCGCGACTGCTCAACCGGACGACGCGGAAGGTCAGCCTGACCGAGGTCGGCAAGGCCTATTACGACCGCTGCACGCAGATCCTCGCCGACATCGAGCAGGCCGATGATATCGCAGGCGCCCTGCAGTCGACCCCACGCGGCACGCTGCGCATCTACACCAACACCCACATCGTGCAGTTCCTCTCGCCGGTCGTCGCGGAATTCCTCGCCTCCTACCCAGACGTGAAGGTCGATCTCGCCATCGGCGAGCGCAATGTCGACATGATCGATGAAAATTTCGACGTTGCGATCCGGATGCTGCCGCCGCCGGATTCAAGCCTGATCGT
This sequence comes from uncultured Alphaproteobacteria bacterium, assembly GCA_963769365.1. GTDB lineage: Bacteria > Pseudomonadota > Alphaproteobacteria > Rhizobiales > Xanthobacteraceae > Bradyrhizobium. The sequence continues at coordinate 323,806 of CAVYLU010000009.1, forward strand.
GCGCAGCCTTGCGACCTGGCGGCATGTCCTGTGCTGTTCGCATGGCTATCTCGAAAAGCACGGCAGGCCGGAGCATCTCGCCGACCTCGCCGGGCGCAATTGCATCCGCCATGCCAGTTACCCCTTCGGCGATGACTGGCATTTCATCGACCGCAAGGGAGCGCCGGCGTCGGTGCGGATATCCGGGAACCTTGTTTCCAACAGCGGCGAAACGCTGCACCGCGCCGCGGTCGCCGGCGTCGGTATCTTCCTGGCAGCCGGATTTCTGGTCCGGGACCATCTCGAATCGGGCGAGCTGGTCCGGCTGCTGCCCGAATACCGCCCGGTCGAATTTTCCATGAATGCGGTCTATCCGCACCGCCATCATCTTTCGGCCAAGGTCAGGACCTTCATCGACCTCCTGGCACGGCATGCCGCCGACCAGCAGAAGCTGATCAATCCTTATTCCTGAGCGACAATCGGGCGGATTAGAAAATTGGAGCGGCGCCCAACTGGATCGGCGCACCGCAATGCAATATCGTCCGGCTCGAAATGACAGGCATCACCGGACATACGTTTAAATTCGTCATATTGGCCGCGCTTGCACTCGCCGGCGCTGCACGGGGGGAAACAGCGCCATTCGGCCCGCCGCCGGACGCCAGGCTGTCGGTCGAAAAGCTCGGCGCCATCGAGGATTTCGTCAACGGCGAGGTCGCTGCGGGGCAGAATCCCGGGCGCTACCGTGCTGGTGCAGCAGCATGGCAAGCCAGTCTATCTGAAGTGGTTCGGCAAGCGCGATCCCGACAAGGGCACGCCGATGACGGAGGACGCGATCTTCCCGATCCATTCCGTCACCAAGACCATCACCAGCATCGCGGCGCTGATGCTGGTCGATCGCGGCAAGATCGCGCTCGATGATCCCGTCAGCAAATACATACCTGCGTTCGCAGGAATGAACGTCGGCGTCGAGCGCAAGGACGAGAGCGGCAAGACCGTGCTCGATCGGGTGCCGCTGCAGCGCCCGATCACCGTTGAGGATTTGTTGTTGCACACCTCCGGTATCACCTACGGCTTCTATGGCGAGGGCCTCGTGAAGGCGGCCTATGCCGGCATCTATCTCGGCGATTTCGACAATGCCGGCTTCGCCGAGCGGATCTCGAAAGTGCCGCTGGCCGAACAACCGCACACGCTGTGGGATTACGGCCATTCGATCGACGTGCTCGGCCGCGTCATCGAGGTCGTCTCCGGCCAGTCGCTCTATCAGTTCGAGAAGCAAAACCTGCTCGATCCGCTCGGCATGACCACCACGAAATTCTTCCTGACCGATCCGGCCGAGCGGGCGCGCTATGCTCGGCCTTTGCCCAGGGACCGCCATGTCGAGCGCAACTCGCTTGATGTCACGCGCTGGGAATCCGGCGGCGGCGGCATGGTCTCGACCATCGCCGACTTCGCACGTTACGGCCAGATGCTGCTCAACGGCGGGACGCTCGATGGCAAGACCTATCTCAGCCCGGCGACCTTCAAGGCGATGACCACGGACCACATCGGGCCGGGCGCCGGCGTCGCGCGCGACTATGCTTACTATCCCGGTGACGGTTTTGGCTTCGGTTATGGCTTCGGTGTGCGCGTCGATCCCGGTTTCGCCATCCCGTCACCGCCCGGCTCGCTCGGCGAGTTCAAATGGGACGGCGCGACCGGTGTCTATCTCGTGATCGACAAGCGCCGAGGACATGTTCTTCGTTGTCATGCAGGATTCGCCTTCAGGGCGCATGCATGTGAACACCACGATCAAGAAGATCATCTACGACGCCTTCGAGAAATGATCGGGAGGTAACGATGCTGCAGAAGTCGGCTCCCAATGACATCGTCACGGCCGGCGCGCATCGTCGCATTCGACCGCGCGCGCACCTTCATCACGCTGTTGGTGCTGCTGCACCATTCCGTCGTCAACTACACTCATTTCGGCAATGGCGACAAGGCGCGCTGGCTCGGCTTCGACCTGGTCGTGCTGTTCAACGACAGCTTCTTCATGGCCTGCATGTTCCTAATCTCGGGCCTGTTCGTGCGCGAAAGCCTGACGCGACGGGGGCCGGCGAACTTCGTCGTCAACCGCGCCTGGCGGCTCGGCGTGCCCTATCTCGTCTCGATCTTCGTGGTGATGCCGCTCGCCTATTACCCGACCTTCCTGCGCTACCATCTGCCGGGCACCACCGACTTCAACTATTTTCATTTCTGGTGGCACACGCTGACCATTGGCCCCTGGCCGTCGGGTCCGGCGTGGTTCATCTGGGTGTTGCTGGCGTTCGATGCAGTCGTCGCGCTGGTGTGGGCGGTTGCGCCTGGCGCGATCGAAGGACTTGGCAAAGCCATCTACGCCCTGCGCTACCGACCGGGCCTGGCCTTTGCCGCCTTCCTCACCTTCTCGGTGATCGTGTATCTGCCGATGCACCTTAGGTTTGGTGATTCCGCCTGGCTCGAGCCGGACGGCTTTCCGCTGCCGATCCAGACCAGCCGCATCTTGCTCTATTCCGGCTATTTCCTCGTCGGCGTCGGCATCGGCGCGATCGATCTGAAGTCCGGCATTTTCGCGGAGAACGGTGAGCTCGCCGCGCGCTGGAAAATATGGGCCGCGTTCGCGCTCCTCTTCTACGGCGCAATCCTGTTCCTGGTCTATGCTCACCATAATTGGGTGACGAACTTCAATTCGCCGCCGCTGTCGTGGCGCGTCGGCTATGGCCTGGCGTTTGCGCTGTTCAGCGGCGCAATGGCGTTCACCGAGCCCGGCTTCTTCCTGCGCTTTGCGAATTCGCCGCTGCGCCTGCTCGATGCGATGCGGCCATCGGCCTACGGCATCTTCCTGGTCCACTACATCTTCATCATCTGGCTGCAATATGCGGTCTACGATCCCGCATGGTCGCCTTTCCTCAAATTCGCGATCGTGTTCGCTTGCACGCTGGCGGGAAGCTGGGGGACGGTGATCCTGCTGCGGAAGATTCCGTTCATCGCGCGGATGATTTGAGGTTCAATGCCTAACAAGAACTCGATCTACCTCCCCCACGTGCGGGAGAAGTCATCCAGCACTCGAAGCCGTCACAAAAGCTGTACTGCTTTCTCGCTAAAATTTGCGTAAGTAACAAAGTGTCTCCGGCTGGGTTGTCATGCCGCGGCTCGCACATTCGGTCTCGAGATTCCGACTCACCGCCGTTTATCTGACTGTTGCTGCAGCGTTGCTTGTGACGACATATTTGGCCACCCTTGAGTGGAAACAAGCTTCCCTATGCGGCGAGTATCGCAATGTCAGAGTGGCGGCAGAAGACCATCTTTTCTTCGTCCTGCCATGGATTGTCGTGATCATTTGTCAAATGGCGACGATCCGTTGGCAGAAGTCTCAAATCATTTTCTATGCGTCGTTTGTTCTATCGCTCGCCGTTGTCTTGTTAGAGCTTGACGAATTAGGCATAGGTTGGATTCAAGGGAACGGGCTCTGGATGCCGAAGTGGCTGTTTTGCGATCAGCAGAATTGGGTTGATTTTGAACTCCTTGAAAGTTTTGTCACTGGGCTCATCATCGCCCCCTTTGCGGGAGTGCTCGCCTTGGCCACAATTGTAGTGGTTTCTCTAAGCTACATCAGAAGCGCAATCAGCCAAGGCCCGCGGTAGGGAAGCGTGGCGTGCGTCCATTGCAGCAAGCGCGCTACCGTCCGTCGTTCGGCGCATGGCGCAAGACGCAAACTCGCTTTATGAAGCGATGCTTCTCCTGCGATGGCGGTCCCATGTTCCCCAAAATCAAACTGAGCCAATTCCTGTTCGCGCTTGCAGCATGCGCGTTGGTCACGCTGCCGACCGGCCGTGCCTGCGCGGCCTATCCGGACCGCATCATCAAGATCGTGGTGCCCTTTGCGCCGGGCGGCGGCACCGATGTGGTGGCGCGCACGCTGGCGCAGGAGATGGCAAAGGAGCTCGGCGTCTCCGTCATCATCGAGAACAAGCCGGGAGCCGGGACCATTATCGGCACGCAGGCGGTCGCGGCGAGCGAGCCAGACGGCTACACGCTGCTGATGGGCACCTTTGCCAACGCCGTCAATCCGGGCCTCTACGCCAAACTGCCCTACGACCAGCACCGTGATCTCGCAGCCGTCGCGCTGGTGGCGCGCTCCTTCAGCATTGTCGTGGTCAATCCGAAATCGCCGATCCAGTCGATCAAGGACTTGATCGCAGCCGCCAAGGCCGAGCCCGACAAGCTCTCCTACGGCACCTATGGCACGGGCACGTCGGCGCATCTCGCCGGCGAGCTGTTCAAGCACATGGCGAACGTGAATCTCACCACCGTGCCCTACAAGGGCTCGGCGCCCGCGATCACCGATTTGATCGGCGGCCAGATCCAGGTGATGTTCACGACGGTGGCGAGCGCCGCCTCGCTGATCGAGGGCGGGCAACTGCGCGCGCTGGCGGTGACCTCGGCGGAGCGCTCGCCGGCCTTTGCGAACCTGCCGACGGTCTCTGAAGCCGGTGTGCCCGGTTATGATGCAGAAGCCTGGTACGGCCTGTTCGCGCCGGCCAAGACGCCGCCCGAGATCATCGCGCGCCTCAACAAGGCGGCAGCCAGCGCGATCAAGGCAGACGCCTTCAAGAAGCTCAGCGTCAATGAGGGGCTGGTGATGGTGGCGAGCCCGCCGGCCGAGCTCGATCGCTATTTCCGCGAGGAAGAGGACCGCTGGCGCAAGGTGATCCAGGAAGCCGGCATCAAGGCAGAATAGCTCGGTCCCAATTTCTGAAGGAATATCTGCGGCTTCACGGGGTTGCTGCGTGTGGGCGCGTACATCGTTGCGCCATCGCTCAACAAACAACGACATAACGAACAAGAAGGGGAGGCCTACGTGAAAGTCATCGTTTCCTTGAGTTTGGCGGCATGTGCCGTGGCGTTGGTGAGCTCGTCGGCGCTTGCACAAACGCCTGCGCCCGCTGCGCCGCCGTCCGCGGGCGGCACGCCCGATGCTATCCCCTTCGATATTCCCTACGGCCAGTCGATCGGGCTCGAGCGCCAAGCAGGTGATGGCGGCCGCCGAGGCAGAAGCGAAGCGGCGGAACTGGAAGATGAACATCGCCGTGGTCGATACCAATGGCGAACCCGTGATGTTCGAGCGGATGGAAGGCGCGCAGATCGCTTCCGGCAACATCTCGATCGGCAAGGCGCGGACGGCCGCGCGCTTCCGCCGGGAGTCGCGGGCCTTCTACAACGCCTATGAAACCGGCCACGCCTATGTCGGCACGCTCGATCCCGGCGGCTTGGTCGCGAGCCCTGGCGGCTTCCCGCTGGTGGAGGACGGCAAGCTGATCGGTGCGGTCGGCTGCAGCGGCGGCACCGGCGATCAGGACGCAGCCGTCTGCAAGGTCGGCGCCGAAGCCGTGAAATAGCAGCACGCTTTCGGATAGCGCCGCGGCCGATTGATCGCCGCGACGCTATTTTCGTGCCTGCCGGAATAATGCCGGACTACCGGGGTTGCAGGAGCATTGTCGCTCAACCCCGGAGGTCGTCATGGTCGGAAAGTTCCTGCGTACGCTCACCGCGTCAAGCTTCGCTCTTGTCTCCTTCGCGCTTCCCGCATCCGCGCAGGACACCGTGCGCGTCCGCGGCACGGTCGAACGCATCGACGGCCCGGTCTATGTGGTCAAGACCCGGGACGGCTCCGAAGTGAAGCTCACGACCGTGACCGACAATCCGCTGTTTGTCGCGATCGTGCCGGCCAAGATGAGCGACATCAAGTCCGGCATGTATGTCGGCTCCGCCGGCATGATGCAGGAGGACGGTACGCAAAAGGCCATCGAGGTGCATATCTTTCCGGAATTGATGCGCGGCACCGGCGACGGTCACTATGACTGGGACCTCCTGCCCAAGAGCAAGATGACCAATGGCAGTGTCGAGCAGGCCGTCACCGGCGTCGATGGGCCGGTGCTGTCAGTCAAATACAAGGACGGCGAAAAGAAGCTGGTGGTGACGCCGCAGACCGTTGTCGTTACCTACGAGATGGGTAAGCGCGAGGAGATCCAGCCAGGCACCAGGATTTTCGTCTCGGCCGCGAAGAAGCAGGCCGACGCCACGCTGCAGACGCCGCGCATCACCTATGGAAGGAACGGCGAGGGCCCGGCGTTCTGAACGCCCCAGCATCTTACTCCAGCGCATCACTTTGTTGAGCAGTGCGCCGCAGCAACCGTAAATCCGGTTGGCGGCGCAACGTTCCCCTTCCTAGATCGTTGAAACCGGGAACAAGCCGGCCGCTTGAGGCTGGCTTACGCTGGAGGCTTTGATGTGGATGCTGCTCCTCGTGCCGTTCGTCGGCTTGTTGTGGGTGCCGTTCTACAATTTCACCGAACCCTCGCTGTTCGGATTTCCCTTCTTCTACTGGTACCAGTTCGCCTGGGTGCCGATCACCTCGATCCTGATCTGGCTGGTCTATCGAAGCCAGCCGCGTGACGAAGCCGAATAGGGGGGCAGCGTCATGGTCGACGGAATCGAATGGGTGGCGCTTTCGGTTTTCATCTTCTTTTTCGCGCTCGTCACCGTGATGGGCTTTTTCGCTGCGCGCTGGAAGTCCGGCCCGGTCAGCGAACATCTCGATGAATGGGGTCTGGGCGGCAGGCAGTTCGGCACCTGGATCACCTGGTTTTTAATCGGCGGTGATTTCTACACCGCCTACACCGTGATCGCGGTGCCGGCGCTGGTCTATGCCGTCGGCGCCTACGGCTTTTTCGCGCTGCCCTACACCATCATCGTCTATCCCTTCGTGTTCGCGATCATGCCGGTGCTGTGGCAGGTCGCGCACAAGAACGGCTATGTCACCGCGGCCGATGTGGTGCACGGCACCTACAATTCGCGCGGGCTGGAGCTCGCGGTGGCGCTGACTGGCATGGTCGCGACCATGCCCTATATCGCGCTGCAGCTGATCGGCATGGGCGTGGTGATCAAGGCGATGGGGCTGACCGGCGAGTTCCCGATCATCGCGGCCTTCATCATCCTCGCGCTCTATACCTACAGCTCGGGCCTGCGCGCGCCGGCGCTGATCGCCTTCGTCAAGGACATCATGATCTACATCGTGGTGCTGATCGCCGTCGTTGTGGTGCCCTACAAGCTCGGCGGCTACGGCGCGGTGTTTTCCGCCGCAAACGATGCGTTCGTCGCCAAGGGCGGCACCACCGGCCTGATCTTGAAGCCGGGACTACTGCTGCCCTTCGCCACATTGGCGCTCGGCTCGGCGCTCGCCGCCTTCATGTATCCGCACACGCTGACCGGCGTGTTCGCCTCGAAATCCGCCGACACCATCCGCAAGAACGCGATCCTGCTGCCGGCTTACACCCTGCTGCTCGGCCTGATCGCGCTGCTCGGCTACATGGGCCATGCCGCCAAGCTGAAACTGTCGTCACCGAACGACGTGGTGCCGCAGCTGTTCCAGACGCTGTTCCCGTCCTGGTTTGCAGGCTTCGCCTTTGCCGCGATCGCGATCGGCGCGCTGGTGCCGGCGGCGGTGATGAGCATCGGCGCGGCCAACCTGTTCACCCGCAATGTTTGGAAGTCCTATGTCAATCCGGACATCACCCATGCCGGCGAGGCGTCGGTCGCCAAGATCACCTCCCTGGTGGTGAAGGTCGGCGCGCTCGCCTTCATCCTGTTCCTGCCGACGCAATTTGCGCTCGACCTGCAGCTGCTCGGCGGGCTTTGGATCCTGCAGACCTTTCCGGCGCTGGTGTTCGGGCTGTTCACGCGCTGGTTCCGTGCCGAAGGCCTGTTGCTCGGCTGGGCCGTCGGCATCGGCTGGGGCAGCTGGACGGTGTGGAGCAACGGCATGAAGCCGCTTGCGAGCCTTGCGCTCGGCGGCGACACCTACACCTTCTTTGTCGGGCTTGGCGCGCTGATCCTCAATATCGTTGTTGCGGCGGTCGCGACCGTGATCGTCAGGATGATCCTGCCGGAAGAAAAGAACGCTACTGCTCGATCTTGATATTGGCCGATTTCACGACATCGCCCCAGCGGGTGATGTCGCCCTGAATGATTTTCGTGAACTCGTCGGTCGAGGTGCCGACGGCGTCGACGCCGATGGCTTTCAGCCGCGCGACGACGTCAGGCAGTTTGGCGATTTTCATGAACTCGCCCTCGAGCTTTTTCGCGATCTCGGGCGGCGTCGCCTTGGGCGCAAACACGCCGGTCCAGATGATGGCGTCGACATCGGCGCCAGCCTCTCTCATGGTCGGCACGTCGGGGAAATCCGCCATCCGCTTCGGTGCCGTGACCGCGAGTGCCCGCACCGCGCCGGCTTTCACCTGCGGCGACACCGGGCCTGTATCCGCGATCGTCGTGGTCACCTGGCCCGAAACAACGGCCAGCACCATCTCGTTGGCGCTCTTGTAGGGAATGGCCTGCATCGGCGCGCCGGTCTTCTGCTTGAACAGCTCGGTGACGAGCTGGAAGGTGGCGGACGAGGTCGCATAATTCATCTTGTCCGCGTTGGCCTTGGCATACGCGACGAGCTCGGCGACCGATTTGATCGGCGAAGAGGCGTTGACGATCATGAGCAACGGGAACGAAGCGAGCTCGGAGATCGCGACGAAATCACGGACGGAGTCGTAAGGCAGCCTGGCGTAGAGCGACTGGTTGATCGCCATGCCGCTGGCGCCGACCAGCAGCGTGTAGCCGTCGGGTGCGGCCTTCGAGACATATTCGGTCGCGACAATCGCGCCGGCGCCCGGCTTGTTCTCGACAATCACGGGCTGGCCGAGATCTTCCGACAGCTTTTGCGCATAGATGCGGGCGATGACGTCGTTGCCGCCGCCGGCCGCAAAACCGACAATGATGCGGATCGGCCGGCTCGGATATTTTGAAATGTCTTCCTGCGCCGGCGCGGAGTTTGCGGTGAGTACGAGCAGACAGGCGCAAATCAGGCCAGATCGAAAGAACATCAGCGTCTCCTAAAGTCGGGTGACGTGAACATGCAGCACGGCGGCCTTGCCGTCATCGAGCGCGGCGAGGCAGCGGTCGATGGCCGGGGCGAGTTCGTCGGGCTCGCGCACGGACTCGCCATGGGCGCCGAAGGCCCTTGCGACTTGCGAAAAGTCCCGCCGCTCGCCCTGGCGTCCCGACATCAGCCGCGACTGGAACTGGTCGGTCTCGGCCGCGATGCCCTTGGGATAGACGCGCTGGGTCGCTGACTTCACCGCCTGCCAGCCGCCATTGTCGAGCACGACCGTGAAAATCGGGATCTGATATTGCTGTGCGACGGCATAGACGCTATCGGGCGAGGAGAAGTGAAATCCGCCGTCACCGATCACCTGCACGACGCGTCGGTTCGGTTGCGCGAGGCCCAAGCCCAGCGCCATGCCGCCGGAAAAGCCGAGTCCGCCGCCTGCAAGCCCCACATAGCTCTGCGGTTTGGTGCGCTTCAGATGCTCCTGCAGGATCGGACCGTTGCGGATCGCCTCATTGAGCACGACGTCATCCTGCGAGAGTTTGTCGCTCAAGCTCGCGAATACAAAGGCCGGATTGAGTGCGCCGGAGACACCCTTGTTGCCGCTAGCAGCCGCGCGCTTTTTGGCTGAAGCATCGCGCGCGTCGTTCCAGCTCTCGATCCGTGCAGCGACGCGCTTGCGATAGGCTTCATCAGCGCGAGCTTCGACTGCCTGCAGCACCTGGCTCAGGATGATGGCGCTGTCGCCCTGGATGCGTATATCCGTGGCAAAGCCCCACATCGGAAAGTCCGACTTCAGGGGATCGATATCGATCTGGATCCATTTCATTTCCCGTGCGCGCTTCGAGTGCGGCACGAAGGGCACGTCGGTGTCGAGCAGGAGGCCGAGATCGGCGTTTTCGAGCAGTGCCAGGGGATCGATGCCGGCATAACAGGGTGAGTCCTGGGGAATGTTCAGATCGATCGCACTGAATTCGGCGACGCGGATGCCGCAGGTGCGCGCCAGTTTGTCGAGGATGGCAACCGCATCCGGTTTGCGGCCGAGATAGGCAGCAAAGGCGACGGGATTTTCCGCCGCCATCAACTGCTTCGCGATCGCCTCGGCGCGCGCCGGCTCGATGCCCCCCGTGCGCACGCTGCCATAGCGCGCCGGCGGATAGGATGGCATCGTGGCTTCGTCCCATTCTTCGGCCAGTGTCTCGCGCGGCAGCATCATGTAGACCGGCCCAGGCGGATCGCTATGGGCAAAGGCGCTGGCGCGCGCGAGCGCTTCCTTTACGACGACGCCGGAGGGCAGGGAATATTCCCATTTCACATAGGGCCGCACGATGCTCGCGATATCGAAGGGGTCCTGCACGAAATGCACATAGGTGTCGCGCGAGCCGGTGAGCTCGCCGTGCAGCGTATGCGGCGCGCGGCCGGCGAACAGCATCACCGGCAGGCGGTAGCGGAACAGGTTCTGGATTGCCATGCAGGCGTTCGCGGTGCCGGCATCGACATGCACCAGCACCGCCTGGCTTTTTCCGGTCGCGAGCGCATAGCCGCCCGCCATATGCACCGCGACGACCTCGTGCGGGCACAGGATCATTTCCGGATGCTTGCGGCCTTCCTTGTCCCAGCGTGCCAACTCCTCGATGATCGAGACATGGTCGGTGCCGAGATTGGCGAAGATGTAGTCGACACCGAGATCGACCAGGCCCTCGAGGAAATAATGCGCGGCGGAGTAGCGAGCCACTAGCGCTTTTCCGCGACGAATTTGTTGCGCAGGGTGCCGATGCCGGTGATCTCGATCTCGACGACATCGCCGGTCTTCAGATCAGGCGAGGTACCATCGGTGCCCATCCAGATCACATCGCCCGGCCACAGCGTGAAGTACTTGGTCAGCTCGACGATGAACGGCACGATGCCGAAGATCATGTCGTTGGTGTGGAAGCGGCCGGTCTGTTTGCCGTTGACCTTGATGATGGTCTCCATTTTGTCGAGATCGACATCGGTCTCGATCCACGGTCCCATCGGCTTGAAGGTGTCGGCGTTCTTGGCGCGCCACAGGCCGCGGTCGGCCTTCTGCCAGGTGCGTTCGGACACGTCGTTGCCGATGGTGTAGCCGAGCACACAGCTCATCGCGTCTTTTTCGCTGAGATGCTTCGCCTTCTTGCCGATGACGACGACCAGCTCGCCCTCGTAGTGAATCTTCTCGGTCGCGGTCGCGGGGATCACCACGTCTTCGTCATGCGCGATCAGCGCGTTCTGCGCGCGATAGCCGATCTCGGGCCTGTCAGGGACATTGGGGACCGTGCCGGCCTTGTCGGCGGCTTCCTTCAGATGCTTGAGATAATTGAGCCCGACGCAATAGAAGGTGCGCGGCATGACCGGCAGCTCGATCTTGACATCCCTGAGCGCGTAGCTCTGCGACGTCTTCTTGTGCTCGCCAAAGGGATCACCGCTGACGGCAACCACCTTGTCACCCTCGACAATGCCCCACGAGGTCTGCCCCGCGGCAGTAAATTTCAGCCAACGCATGTTGTTTTTCCTTTATTCCGCCGCGGCGCGCGGCTGGGTTTTCCAGGCGCCGGCGGCCGGGCGCTTCAGCCCGAGGTTCTCGCGCAAGGTCTTGCCGGCGTAGTCTTTGTGAAAGAGCCCGCGGCGCTGCAGTTCCGGCACGATATGCTCCACGAAATCGGCGTAGGAGCCGGGAACGTAGCTCGCCGCGATGACAAAGCCGTCGCAACCGCGGCCGACGAACATCTCCTCCAGCTTGTCGGCGATCTCCTTCGGCCCGCCAACGATGGCGTCCTGGACCTGGCCGCGGCCGGAGAAGGTGATGAAGTCGCGCGTCGACGGGTTGGTCTTGCCGGAGGTCCGCAGCACGCCGTCGCGGATGCCGAGCATGCCCTGCATGCCCTGCAGCTCATCGGTGGTGAGCGGCTCATCGATGCCCTTGGCGCCGAAATCGAAGTTGAGGCCTTCGGCGAGCAGCGACAGCGCATCGATCTCGAGCGGCAGCTTCTGGATCACCGCCATCTTGTCTTCGGCTTCCGCCTTGGTCGCGCCGCAGACCGGCGTCATCAGGTTGCACAGGAACATCTGGTCGGGATCGCGGCCGGCTTTCGCGGCTTCGCTCCGGATCGCGTCGTAGCCCTGTTTGGCATTGGTGAGATTGCGCGCGGCGGTGAAGATCACCTCGCCCCAGCGCCCGGCAAAGCGCTGGCCGCGGCCCGACGCGCCGGCCTGGATCACCACGGGATGGCCCTGCGGCGAGCGCGGCACGGTGAACGGCCCGCGCGACTTGAAGAACTCGCCCCTGTGATCGAGCCGCTTCACCTTGGTCGGATCGGCGAAGCGTCCGCTCTTCTTGTCGATAATGAGCGAGCCGTCTTCCCAGGAATCCCAGTGGCCGAGCACGACTTCCATGAACTCGTCGGCGCGGTCGTAGCGCGGATCATGTTCCAGGTGGTGTTCTTTGCCCATGTTGAGCGCTTCGCCGTCGTTGACTGACGTCACGACGTTCCAGGCAGCGCGGCCGTCGGTCATGAGGTCGAGCGTTGCAAAGCGGCGCGCCACGTCGAACGGCTCGAAATAGGTGGTCGAGCAGGTCGAGGCGAGGCCGAGTTTTGTCGTGACCATGCCCATGGTGGTCAGCACCACGATCGGGTCCATCTTCACGCAGCGGATGCCGTATTCGACGGTGTGGGCGTGGTCGTTGCCATAGCGGTCCGGCATGGCGAGGCGATCGTCGAAGAACGCCATATGGAACTTGCCGGCTTCGAGGATGCGGGCGATCTCCTGGTAGTAATCCGCCGACATGGAATCGTCGCGCGATTCCGGATGTCGCCACGAACTCGGTAGATTGGTGCAGTTCTGGGCCTGCAGGAAGCCGACCAACGCCATTTGCCGTGTCATGCTGTTCTCTCCCTGTCAGGCCAGATCGAGCTCGCGTGCGACCTTGTACTCGCCGGCCAGCGCGCGCAGTTTCTCCCACGTCGCGTCCTCGATCTCGATGCCGTTCTTGCGTCGCTCCTGCTCGCGCAGATATTCGACCTCGCCCGGATAGAACACGCCGGATGAGCCTTCCGATGGCGGCGTCGATTTCAGATAGCGTGCGAACTCGGCGACTTCCTTCTTGAAATCCTTCAAGGGCCGGAACGCAGCGACATTGAACACGGCCATGAAGCAGCCGTCATTGTGCCGGCCGGTTGGCTCGACGCCAAAACCGAGCCCGGTCAACAGACCGCAGAGCACCTCGACCATGGCGGCGAGGCCGCTGCCTTTATATCCTTCGGTGCCGCCAAGCGGCAGTAGCGCGCCGCCCTTGCGATATTGCGTGGGATCCGTGGTGTGCCGTCCCTCGGCATCGATGATCCAGCCGGTCGGGATTTCCTCCTTGCGCGCGATCGCCAGCGCGATCTTGCCGGCCGCGACCGCCGAAGTCGCCATGTCAAGATAAAACGGCGCCTCGAGATCGGACGGCACCGCAATCGAGATCGGATTAGTGCCGAGTCGCGCCTCGCGGCCGCCGAACGGGGCGACGTGCTTTGGCGAGCGGCCGGAATCGGCGGTGGCGATTCCGATCATGCCTTCGCGCATCGCCATCATCGGATAATGCGCGAGCCGTCCGACATGGCTTTGCCGGAACACGGTGCAGGCCGCGACATTGGCGGTCTTGGCTTTGTTGATGGTCAGCTCCATCGCCTTGGCGTTGACATGGAAGCCAAAGCCCCAATGGCCGTCGATCACGGTCGTGGTCGGCGTCTCCTGCACAATCGTCCATTTCGCGCCGGGCACGATATGACCGGCTGTGATGCGGTCGATATAGGTCGGGATCGCGATCACGCCGTGGGAGTCATGGCCGGCGAGGTTGGCGTTGACGCAGCCGACGGCGACCGCCTTTGCCTCTTCTTCCGACGCGCCGGCGGCTTTGAGCAGCGCCGTCCCGATATGGCTGAGACGGTCGGCCTGGACGATCGGCATGGGATTTCCTCTGGAACAGCCCGCGCGGGACGCGGGTCTTGATTGTTGTCAGGGGCACATCGTCTCAAACGCCTCGCGCGAGGGCAAGGCCAGAAAATCGTGACCGGCATGCCCACAGCGCTCGCCAAGTCCTTGGTTTCCATGGTGCGGAATAGGCCGTATGACTTTTGGCGCAGGAAACCGTAAACCTTAGCGCTCCGTTGCCGGATTATCCGCTTTGGCTAGCATTTACTTTAAATCGCAGTTTACGGCCGTTCATAACCTCCATTTAGGCGTCGTAGCCGCAGGCTTCGAGGGCTCGAACAAGGTGGCCCAGGGAGCCGATAACTTGCCGACCGATCTCGCGCGTACGTTTGCTGCGCTGAGCGCAACCAACGAGGCGATTTTGTACGCAAAATCGCCCGAGGAGTTGTACGGCAAGGTCTGCGAGGCAGCTTTCTTCAGCGGCGACTTCCTCGCCACCGCCGTTTTCCTGCTGGAAGAAGGCACCAATCGATTGCGCTTTGCCGCCGGCTTCGGCGAGGACACCGTGCGGCTCCGCAGCATCGATATCTCGATCGTGGAGGGAACGCCGGAGGGTTCCGGCGTGTGCGGCCAGGCCTTCCGCGACCGCGAGGTCGTGATATCAAATGATTTTCTCAACGACCGGCGCTCGCTCGCCTGGCGGCATGGCGCGCAACAAGGGCAGGTCGGCGCCGCGGCCGCGGTGCCGCTTACCTGTAAGGGACGCAGCGTCGGCGTGCTGCTGATTACAAGGCGCGAACCCGGCTCTCTCACGGACAGTGACGTCGCGATGCTCAAACGCATGTCCGCGAACATTTCCTTCGCCCTCGATAACTTTGCGCTCGAGGCCGCGCGCAAGGAAGGTGAGCGCGCGGTGCGCCGGCTGAACCTGATGTTCGGCGCCATCAGCGCCACCAACGAAGCGATCATTCGCGCCAAGACCGAGCAGGATCTCTATCAGCGCGTTTGCGAAGCCGCCACTCACAGCGGCAGGGCGATCGCGACCGTGGTGCTGGTCGCAGAAGCAGGCTCGACCTGGCTGAAGGTCGGTCGCCGGCACCGGCGAAAGTGTCGACTTGATCAAGCAGGCGCAGTTCTCGATCGATCCGGACAGCATCTATGGCAACGGCGTCTGCGGCAAGGCATTCCGCACCCGGAAGCCCAGCGTCAATCACGACATCGCCAGTTCCGAGCAGGGGCGGCCGTGGTGGCAGGCGGGCCGCGCCACCGGTGTCGTGGCTTGCATCGGGGTGCCGTTGATCAAGTCGGGCAAGAGCGTCGGCGTGCTGTTGTTTTTTGTCGGCAAGTCCTGGGCAGCGGATGCGGAAATCGTCGCGGTTCTGGCGCGGATGGCGGAAAACGTCTCGTTCGCGCTGGAGAATTTCGATCGCGCGGCGGAGAAGGCGAAGGCCGACGAGCAGAAGGAGCGGCTGGCGCGCATGTTCGCGGCGCTCAGCGCCACCAACGAAGCGATCATGCGCGCCAAGTCGCGCGACGAACTGTTCGACCTGGTCTGCGAGTCCGTCGCGAAGGGCGGCAAGTTCACCTCGACCACCATCGCGCTGGCAAAGCCGGGCAGCGACTATCTCGACATGGTCGCGGTGGCCGGGCCGACCGCGGAGAACACCAGAACGATCAGGCTGTCGACCAACGCCGAGCATCCCGAAGGGTGCGGCCTGAGCGGCACCGCCTTCCGCACCAAGGAGGCCTGCATCAGCAACGACTATCTCGGCGATCCCCGCGGCATTGCGTTTCATCCGGTGGTTCGTGCCGACGGCGCGAACGCCGGTGCCGCGTTTCCCCTGATCGTGCATAACGGAATCGTCGGCGTCATGCTGTTTCTCTCGGCGGAGAAGCACACCTTCACGCCCGAGTTCGTCGAATTGCTGCAGCGGCTTGCCGACAACGTTTGCTTCGCGCTGGAGAATTTCGACCGCGCCGACGAAAAGCAACAGGCGGACGACCGCATCGAATATCTGGCCTCGCATGACAGCCTGACCGACCTGCCGAATCGCGAAATGTTCAACGGGCTGCTCCGTCACGCGATCGACGCCGCGCACCGCAACGCGCGCGGCTTTGCGCTGCTGTTCATCGATCTCGACCGCTTCAAGATCATCAACGATTCGCTCGGCCACGAAGCCGGCGACATGCTGCTGGTGGAAATCGCCAACCGGCTGCGCGGCGCGCTGCGCTCCAACGACATGGTGGCGCGGCTTGGCGGCGACGAGTTCGTCGTCATTCTCGAGGAGACCGTCCGACCGCGACGACGTCGAGCGCATCGCCGCCAATCTGCTGTCCGTGCTCGGCCAGCCAATGCAATTGCGCGGCCACGAGTGCCACACCACCGCGTCGATCGGGATCGCGATGTATCCCGAGAACGGCACCGATGCGCAGACGCTGACCAAGAATGCCGATCATCGCGATGTATCTCGCCAAGGAAGACGGCAAGAACGGCTTCCGCTTCTTCACGGGCGAGATCAAGGCGCAATCGATCGAGCGGCTGATGCTCGAAAGCGAGCTGCGCCACGCGGTGGAGCGCGAGCAGTTCTCGCTGCATTACCAGCCGAAGGTGGACATGGCGAGCGGACAGATCACCGGCGTGGAGGCGCTGTTGCGCTGGACCCATCCCGAGCTCGGCATGGTGCCGCCGGCGCAGTTCATTCCGCTTGCCGAGGAAACCGGCCTGATCGTGCCGATCGGCCGCTGGGTGCTGCGCGAGGCCTGCGCGCAGAACATGGCCTGGCAGCGCCGTGGCTTGCGGCCGGTATCGATGGCGGTCAATCTGTCGCCGCGGCAATTCGCCGACGAGCACCTGCTGCATGATATCGACGAGGCGCTGGCGGCAAGCGGCATGTCGCCGGTGCTGCTGCAGCTCGAGGTGACCGAAAGCATGGTGATGCGCAACGTCGCCCGCGCGGTGCGGGTGCTGGACGCGATCCAGGGCCGCGGCATTCGCCTTGCGATCGACGATTTCGGCACCGGCTATTCGTCGATGTCGCTGATGAAGCAATTCCCGATCGACACCATCAAGATCGATCGCTCCTTCGTCCGCAACCTGCCGCGATTGCGAGGATCAGGCCATCGCGCAGGCGATCATCAGCATGGGCAAGGCGCTCGGCATGACCGTCGTCGCCGAAGGCGTCGAAACCGCCGAGCAGCAAACATTCCTGCGCGATCACGCCTGCGATGAAATGCAGGGATTTCTGTTCAGCAGGCCGCTGCCGCCGCGCGAGCTCGAAAAACTCCTGCAGTCGCCGGCTGTTCTCGCCTCGCCGCCGCTGCAGCCGAAACCCGACGGCACACCGGTACCAACCGCCAAGAACGCAGCCGGCTGAATTCTGCG
>CAVYLU010000010.1:0-42326 GCA_963769365.1 uncultured Alphaproteobacteria bacterium
AGGAATTCGCGCGGCAGTTTTCCGACCGGATCTCGGGTTTGGTTCTTTTCGCGACGACGTGCGGCGGTCCTCGCGCGACCTACGCGCCACCGTCCGTCGTCCGCGTGATGCGAGAGCTCGACGGGCTGAAGCCGGAAGAGATCGCACTGAGATTTGGAAGGTTACTTACTCGCCTGGATATCTCGAGAACAACCGGGCACTGGCCGAGGACCAGATGCGGCGTGAGATCGCCGCCCCCACTCCCTTGCACGCTGCGGATTTGCAATTTCAGGCCTTTGCTGAATTCGATTGCTCCAAGGCGCTGCCAACCATTCAGGCCCCAACTCTGGTGCTGACTGGCGATCTCGACCAATTGGTCTCGTCACAAAACTCCAAGCTCATTGCAAGTCTTATCCCCGGAGCCAACCTGATCATCCTTCCTGGCTGCGGTCACCGCATGATGTGGGAGGCCACCGACAAATGCGTTGGGTTCATCACGGAATTCCTGGCCAACTCCGACGAAGGGCGTCGCGACAACGTACCTGTCTCGAAAGGAGGCCAAAGCCCGCTAACAGATTTCGTCGATTTTCTGACGCCTGCAGTGGAGCTCTTTACGAATTGGCCGTGGATGTTGGCAGGCGCCGAGGTGGATAGCATGGCGATCGCCCGGCAATCGATTTATTTCGGTGGTAGAGCTCAGTTTGGTGACGGCAAACCAGTTATCCTTGTCCCGCCATTCGGCAACAGTCTGCCCTTCATGCTGCTCTCGAACTGGCTCCGGGTGCTCGGATATCGCTCCGCGACCGCGGGTATTTCGACGAATTTCGACGGTCAGTCGATCGCGAATTTGATACGCGTCACCTCCCAGCGGATCGGCAGAAAGGCAGTCCTGGTTGCTCCCGCCTCCGGAGTGCAGTTCGTATCGGCGATCGTCGAAACCCATCAACACTGGGTGTCCGATATCGTATTGCTCAATGCGTCACGCCGGTTAGATGTGCCCCTTGGCATTCGCACCCATTTCATTTCGTCCGGCTGGTCGCCGCTTTTTGCCATGGCCGCATTGCCGCAAGTGCTGCGGAATATCCAAATCGAATTGATCGAAACGCCCAGTTCCGTCGAACCAGAAAGTGGTCATTCCAACTCGCCGCTTCCGTTGCACACCAAACAAGCCTGACTACTGAACCGGAGCCCACTATGAGCCGCATCATTTACGTATTGAACGGTCCCAACCTGAACCTGCTCGGCAAACGCCAGCCTCACATCTACGGTCACGAAACTCTCGCTGATGTCGAGGCTGATTGTCGCAGGGTCGCCAAAGAGCACGGATTCGAGCTTCGCTTTCACCAGTCGAACCGTGAGTACGAGATCATCGACTGGATCCACGAGGCGAGAGAAGCTGCATGCGGCATCGTGATCAATCCTGCCGCATTCACCCATACGTCGGTTGCGATCCTCGACGCATTGAACGCCTTCGAAGCGCCGATCATCGAAGTCCACATCTCGAACGTCCACAAGCGCGAGGAATTCCGCCACCACTCCTATGTCTCGCTTCGCGCCGACGGCGTCATCGCGGGGCTTGGAACTCAAGGGTATACGCTCGCACTAGGACGTCTCGCGCATTTGCTTAACAAGGCCGATGCAAAATGAGTGCGGGTTTCCGACGGCCTAGCGTTCAAATCGCCGTCGGGACCGGATCAGGTCGGACCGCTATCGTGACTTTGCAAAAAGCCGGACTAGTGGACAACCATCTCGATGACAGAAGGAAAAACTAGATGACGATCAGCGGACGAACAAAGCTCATTGCCCATCTCGGCTATCCGACCGAGAGCTTCAAGGCACCAATGATCTACAATCCATATTTCGAGAAATACAATATTGACGCCATCGTTGTTCCGATGGGCTGCAAGGCTGAGGACTACGGTGCCTTTCTCAAGCTCGTTTTTAGGCTTTCCAATATCCATGGTGCGCTTGTCACTATGCCGCACAAGGTGACCACGGTCCCGTTGCTGGATGCGGTGATGACCACGGCGAAAGTCGCGGGCTCGTGCAACGCAATCCGCCTCGGCCCCGGCGGTAGCCTTGTCGGCGATATGTTCGACGGTGAAGGTTTTGTTCGCGGCGTTTTGCGCAAGGGCCGGGTGTTGGCGGGTGCGCGAGCGCTTGTGGTCGGGAGCGGCGGCGTCGGCTCCGCGATTGTTGCTTCGCTGGCCAAGGCTGGGGTGGCGGAACTTGCACTGTTCGACGCCCATGTGCCGACAATGAACGGCCTGGCGGAGCGTTTGCGAGCTTATTATCCCGCGTTGAAGATACAGGTCGGCTCCAAGGATCCGACCGGCTTTGACGTTATCGTCAACGCGACGCCGCTCGGCATGAAGGAGGGTGACCCGTTACCGATGGACGTTGCTCGAATTCCACCCTCGACGTTCGTCGGCGAAGTCGTCATGAAGCAGGAAATCACGCCGTTTCTGACGGCGGCACGAGCGCGTGGCTGCCAAATTCAGATCGGCACCGACATGCTGTTTGAGCAGATTCCGGCTTACCTTGAGTTCTTCGGCTTTCGTATGAGCACGCCCGACGAGCTTCGGGCGCTCGCGCAGATCAACTACTGAGCACGGTCTCCTCGGCTCGTTTCGCGAGCGCGCGCAGCGGGTTGTCTAGCGGCTAGATAGCCACGAACCCGCAGCGCTTTGCGGTGGTCAGATCATTTCGGGATCGCGGCGAGGCAGCGCAACGTTGCGTCGTGAACGCGACGGGCCACTGCTTCCGGGCCTTCCAGTTCCGTCAAGCGCTGCATCGGCACCTCAAGAGTAATCTGGGTGTGATGCGGCAGCCGCGTGAGAACGGCAGCGATATCGATACCACCCTCTCCAGGCGGTAGCCGCTCCGCGCGTGCCGTATGCAGAAGCCCCTCAATCGTTGTCGGTTTCTCTGAAGGTGCGTCGCAAACATGAGCCATCGGAAGCCACTCAGGGGGAATAGACTCGAGCTGGCTTAGCGAACTGCCAGAGCGATCAAAATGCAGCGTATCCACGAGAATGCCAACATTCGGGGATGAGGCGGCAGTGACAACCTCGGCCACGGTCGCGAGATCAGGCACCGTGGTCCAGGGAAAAAATTCCAGCAGTGCTGACATTCCATAGGGTTTCGCAAGGTTCGCGATCGCGCCTAGTCTGTCAGACAGGCGCGCATGGTCGCTATCGTAAGGCGCGGTGATGATGTAGCGTGCGCCGAGCGAGCCGCCCGCAGCGATAAAAGGCTCGAGCGCGGCGACATCGATCTCAGGCGTGATTTGGACGAGCTCGATGTCCGAGAGCCGAAGACCCGTGTCCGCCAGTGCTGCCCGCGTTTCGCGCATCATGACCGCGTCATTCATGAGCGGATAACCGGGGCTATCTCTATTGACGGCGATCAGCCGCAGTCCGACGGCGCGATAACCGGTTCGCGCCGCAAGGCGCACCATCTCCGGGGGAGGCAGCGACAGCACGGTAAGATGCGCAAGTGATAAGTCGGTACGCAGAACGCTATCCTTTCGAGGAAATGACGTGTGTCATCGTTCTAGGCTGTCTCAGATCAGGCGCGAGGGATGTTCAACGGACGCGATTCCCGCGCCTGCGCGGCGAGACGAACAGCGGCATTTGCGGCACCAAATCCGTCATAGTTCCGGCGCTGGACGACCTCGAAGAAAAACCGCTCGTCGAAAGTGTGGGTGTAGATCTGGAAGAATTCGCCGTCGCCTTCGCGATCGTACAGAATCTGGTTATCGCGCAGTACCGACATCATCGCCGCATCGAGATCGTATTTGGCTTCGATATCGTCATAATAATTGTCGGGAATTTTGAGGAAGTCCGCACCGCGCGCGCGCATATCCGCGACGGTCGCGAAAATATCGGCGCACGAGAACGCGACGTGCTGGACCCCGGAGCCGAAAAATTCGCTGATAAACCGGGACGCCAGCGTGCGCGTGGCCGATGAACCGTTAAGGATCACGCGCAGGCCCTGATTGATGTTGATCAGCGCCTGGCTCTGCACCAGCCCTAGAGGATCGGCGATCTCCATCTGCGGCAGGCGTTGCAGATCGAGAACCCCAGTGTAGAACAACAGCCAGGACAGCATTTCGTCGTAAGGCATCGATTGTGAGATATGATCTACCGTGTTGAGACGGTCGTCAGTCGCATTGCTGCGCAGCGCTTCGAAGTCCGTATCCCAGTTCTTGCCCGCTTGTTCCAGAAAATAGAGCAGGCTGCCGCCGACGCCGCGGATCGCGGGGATTTCCAGTTCGCCCGGTCCGACCGGCTGATAGAAGGTGCGCGCCATCAACGCTTCCGCGCGCGCCATGGTCTTGCTGGCGTCATCGACATCGATCGCGATAGCGCAGACGCCCGGGCCGTGTGTGATGTAGTGCGAATGGGCAAAGCCGTCGGGCTCGCAATTGATGACGAGCTCGATATTGCCTTGCGACCAGCGCTCGACATCCTTGCTGCGATGGGAGCCGGTTCTGCGAAAACCGAGCTGACCGAACAGCGTGCCCAGATCCCTGGCCTTGGCTTCGCTGACCGCGAATTCGATGAATCCGACGCCGCGGCTGTGGGCTCTCGGTTGCAGCCTTTTCGATGGCGCATGACGCGAATTCTCCGCAAGTTGATCCTCGAGCAGGATCAACGAGCGCAGTCCATCGGTCGCCGTGCGGACCGCGGAACCGGCGCGAAACTGATCGTTGAATATCTCCAGCGACAGTGGGCCTGTATACCCGGTTGTCCGCACCGCCTCCATGAAATCGGACACCGGCAGATCGCCCTGCTCCGGGAAGCAGCGGAAATGCCGGCTCCAGGATAGAACATCGAGGCCGAGTTTCGGCGCATCCGCCAGTTGAACGAGGAAAATCTTGTCGGCCGGGATCGATTGGATCGGATTGGTCGAAAACCCTGGCGCCAGCGCATGAAAACTGTCGAGAATGATCCCGATCGATCTGTGGTCGGCGCGCCGCACGATTTCCCAGGCGTCGCGATAGTCGTTGACGTGGCGTCCCCAGGCCAGCGCTTCGAAGCCGACGCGCAGGCCTCGCGACTCGGCGAGTTCGCCGAGTTCGCGAAAATCCGCCGCGGCGCGATCTATGCCGCCAAGCGAGGCCGGCGAAATATTGCTGCAGACCAGCAACAGGTCGGTACCCAATTCCTGCATCAAGTCGAACTTGCGCTCGGCCCTCGCGAAGTTGCGCGTGCGTTGCGGTTCGGGCATGCCCTCGAAATCGCGAAACGGCTGGAACGCGCAAATAGCCAGACCGAGATCGCGGCAGAGCTGGCCGACGTCGCGGGGACTGCCATTAAACGACAACAGATCGTTCTCGAAAATCTCGACGGCGTCGAACCCAGCGGCGGCGATGGCGCGCAACTTTTCATCGAGGGAGCCACTCAATGAGACAGTAGCGATCGATCGAGCGGTCATGCGGTCTGCTCCGTGATTCGGCGCGCCGAGACGTGGGCACCAGTTCGTACCGCCTCACGCACGGCTTCAACGACAGCGAACGTGGCCATGGCATCTTCAACCGGGATCAAATGCCCGCAGTCTCGGTCACCAAGACGATCCTGAGCAAGGCCCTCCCCAAGATTTCCAGCTTCACTGGGTTTCTCCCTAACGATCTGAACGAACACACTGCCAAGATAGACCAACAGCTATCTAACACAATTACCACGTTGCACACGAAACGTAACATCATGTTATTTTCTTGGAATGCGCGACGGAGGCTTTTGCGTCGCATTTCGCGCTAGGCCGCCGGCCTGCATTTCCGAACGCAAGCATTTGATGAAATGTTCGATGTAAAGCGACAGCGGCGCACCATGTTTCACTGCGACGTAAGTATCGAATTGGGTGGGCTCAACGATTCTTAGCAGTTTGATACCTGGGAAACCGCCATGGGCAACGGTGAATTGATCGATCACGGCGATACCAAGCCCGGCCTTGACGAGCGCGCAGACCGTAGTGCCGAACCGCGCGCGGATGGTCATATCGTAGTTGAGTTTCTTGCGGGCAAAGATTTCGGCCATTATGCGCCCGTAGGGATCAGTCGGATCGATACCGATCAGCGGATAGCGGATGATTTCCGCTGCAGAGACTTGCTTGCGACCCGCAAGTTCATGCCCGTCAGGGACGATGCAGAACAACTCGCCCGACGCAAGCGGCAGGAAGTCGAGGCCAGAGTGATCGAGCCGATAGCTCATGGCAACGCAATCACCTCTGCCGAGCAGCAGATAATCGACGGCCTCCTCGATCTTGAGGATGTTGATGTCGATCCGCAGTTCAGGATAGCGCCGCCGCACGCGCTCGATCGCGCGAGGCACCATGACCTGGGAAATGCTCGGCACCGAACCAATGCGCAACTCTGACAACGCACCGTGTCCGATTTTGGAAATGATTTCGGTGAGATCATCGACCTTTTTGTAAACACCGTTGATCTGTTCAAAAATGTTCTGTGCTTCGGGCGTCGGGAAATAGCGCCCATTCTGGCGTTGGAAGAATTTGATGCCGAGCGATCTCTCTGTGTATTTTACTAGTCGGCTAATCCCGGGTGCCGACACATTGAGAAGCTTAGCCGCGCCGCCAATGGTGCCTGTCACCATGACCGCCCGGATAACCTCGACCTGGCGCAGTGTCATCATTGCCCAAAACCCCAGACATCCCAGGCCCATGCGGCAGTAACGGCGGCCCGCCGGCATCTGGAAAGAATTGAAACAAGTACGTCGATCTGCCCAATATAAAAAATTGCCTATATTTGATATTGGCTAGAGGCCTCTGTCCGCAATGATGCGAGCCTTGCGTAAAAATCGCTCCGGAGCAATCCGGGACTTTGTGTCGCGGAGATCAAGCTAAATGTTCGCATTCGGGTCCCCTTAGCATCAATCTCGGGGCTTGCCTGTGCTCCTGATGATCACGCACGGACCATCGCGATCGTAGCTGACCGCGCACCGCCGGGGCGCTTCCCTCGCGACGCACCAAAGATCCATCCAGGTACCGGCCCTGAGAAGGCTGCCCTCTGTTGCCCCATTGCGAACAAAGCGAGAATCAGTGACCGCCAATCGGCGAAGGGGACGGTACGGACGTGTCGGCTATTGCGGCCTATCTCGAAAACCTCAAATCCGGAGCAGCGGCGCGCCGTCGAACATGGTGCAGTCGGACCTTCTCCATCTGCGCCGTTGCTGGTGATAGCGGGAGCTGGATCCGGCAAAACCAATACACTTGCGCATCGTGTCGCCCATCTGAACGTGAGCGGCGTTGATCCCAGACGAATTCTTCTGATGACCTTTTCGCGGCGTGCTGCTTCCGAAATGACAAAACGCGTCGAGCGGATTGCGCGCAAGGTGATGGGTGACAACGCCGGCGTGATGACCGATGGCTTAACTTGGGCCGGCACGTTTCACGGTATCGGCGCACGTCTGCTTCGCATGTATTGCGAACAGATTGGCCTCGAACCCAACTTCACGATCCACGACCGCGAAGATTCCGCCGACCTGATGAACTTGGTCCGGCATGACCTTGGTTTCTCAAAGCCAAGGGAACGTGCCTTGCCATCTACTCCCGATGCGTCAACGCCGAGACGCCGATTGCGCAGGTTTTGGGAGGATCGTTTCCATGGTGCTCCGGCTGGGCTGACGAGCTGAAGGAATTGTTCGCCGCTTACGTCGAAACCAAGCAGCGTCAGAACGTGCTCGACTATGACGATCTCCTCCTCTACTGGGCGCAAACCATGAGCGAGGCGGCGCTCGCCGATGATATTGGTGGCCGCTTTGATCACGTTCTGGTCGACGAATGGCGGCGATCTTGCGTTTCATGAGATAGGTGTTCCACGCAGTGGACGTTATGTTGCCCTCCAAAGGCCCGCGGCGCAACCGGGGACTTCTCGATGTGCAAACCGGGGAGTGCCTGAGGTCCGCTGTGGCCAAACTCGGACCTCAGGCCGCGCCTGAGCTAGGTCCGTTCATCCCTCAGGAGCGGACATGCAGCGACCGCTGCAGCTCGTCCGTTTCGTGCCAAACAACGGAAGTCACTCCAAGCAGTCAAATGCCGAGTCGCCACTGATCGAGCTTCTCCCCGGCTCCATTTTCATGCAGACTTGCGCAACCAAAGGGAAGGATGTCCGGATGACCGAGACCCTTCAGACCGCGAGGTTGCCCGGGCAAGGCGTCCGGAAGCAGACCGCAGCCGCGGCGCTTACCGCACTCGGTGTTGTCTACGGCGACATCGGCACTAGCACGCTCTATGGGCTAAAGCAGGCCGTCGACGCGGCCGGGGAGCCCACCCCCGACACAGTGATTGGCATCGTGTCGCTCATCCTCTGGGCGCTCCTCTTGGTCGTCGGGCTCAAATACGCAATTCTGATCCTGCGCGCCGACAATCACGGCGAGGGCGGCATTGTGGCCCTGCTCGCGCTGCTCGATGCAAGGGGTGCGCCACGCGGGAGCTGGCGTGCCTCCTTGCTCATCGTCGGTTTGATCGGGGCTGCGCTGCTCTATGGCGACGGCGTGATCACGCCGGCGATCTCGGTACTCAGCGCTATCGAAGGCCTCAAGATCGACGCACCCGGACTTGCGCCAATGGTCGTTCCTATCACCATCGCAATCCTGGCTAGTCTGTTCCTGGTCCAGCGCAGGGGAACGGAGTTCATCGGCAGCATCTTCGGGCCGGTAATGCTAGTGTGGTTCGTCGCGATCGGCCTGCTCGGCTTGCTTGGTATCATGCAGACCCCGGGCATCCTGGCCGCCATCAGCCCCCACTATGCTGTTGCCTACCTCGTCCACGCAGGACCCGGCATCGCCTTCGCTGTGCTCGGCGCCGCCTTTCTCGCACTCACGGGCGCCGAGGCAATGTACGCGGATATGGGCCATTTCGGCCGGCGGCCCATTCAACTCGGATGGTTCGCGATCGTGCTGCCGGCTCTTATGCTCAACTATTTCGGCCAGGGAGGATTGCTCCTAGCAGACCCCCACGCCGTCGAGAACCCGTTCTACCTGCTCGCACCAAGATGGGCCCATTATCCGATGGTCGCGTTCGCGACGATCGCTACCGTGATCGCCTCGCAATCCATCATCTCCGGCGCGTACTCCCTCACCCAGCAGGCGATGCAACTGGGCTTCCTGCCCCGCATGCGGGTGCAGCATACGGCCAGCCACGAGAAGGGGCAGATCTACATACCTGTCGTGAACTGGCTGCTGGCCGCGGGCACTCTCGCGGCTGTGCTGACGTTCGGCTCATCCGACGCGCTCGGCGGTGCGTACGGCATCGCTGTCTCAATGCTAATGGCGGTCACGACGGTGCTGGCGGCCCTTGTTGCCCTGAAATGGGGTTACAACCCGCTGATGGTGGCAGCAGTGAATGGGTTCTTCCTTGTCATCGAACTGATCTTCGTTGCCGCGAACATGACGAAGCTGATCCAGGGCGGCTGGTTTCCCCTTCTGATGGCCGGCGTTATTGCGTTTCTGATGCTGACCTGGCGAACCGGGTGGCAATTGCTTGAGCACCAGCGCTCCAAGCTGCGCCAGCGCGAAGACGAGTTCATCGCGTGGGTGCTCGACAGTCCGCCGATTCGGCTGTCAGGAGCGGCGGCGATCTTCACGGCCGCGAGCACTGGCATCCCGCTCGGCCTAACGCATCACCTGCGGCATAATCGCGTCCTGCACGAGCGTGTGCTGCTGATCGCCTCCTTCAGCACCGATCAGCCGCGCGTGGAGCCTGAGCACCGCGTCAAGCTAGTTCCGGTCGGCGCTGGCATCATCCGCGTCATCTTCCATTTCGGCTTCATGGAAACACCGAACGTGATGGACGGGCTGAAGCTCGCCTGCCTCGAGCCTGAACTTCGCGGCATCGATCCTCAGAACATCACGTATTATTTCAGGCGAGTGATGGTGATCCCCACGAGAGAGGCATCCGGCATGGCTTTCTGGAGAAAATCCCTGTTCGCAATGATGCACCTCAACGCGAATCTCCCGGCCGCGTATTTCGGCGTTCCGCCCGCCCAGGTCGTAGAGGTCGGTCTCGAAGTCGAGATATAGTGTCCGCACGGATGGCCGGAACACTGGACGACCCGGGCGGGTCCAAGTGGGAGATGGCCGTATCCTGAAGCCGCGTTCAGCCGACCAGAACGCACGCGCTCTCCTCGCTGAGAATGTGTACATGCTTATGATTGATCCCCTCTATGTGGTTTCTGGATTCGGTGTCGGCCTTCTGGTTGGCATGACGGGCGTGGGCGGTGGCTCACTGATGACGCCGCTATTGATCCTGCTGTTTGGCATCCACCCGGCGACCGCCGTCGGCACCGATCTTCTCTTTGCCGCTGCCACCAAGGCTGGCGGCAGCGTGGCGCACGGTCTTGCGAGGAGCATTCACTGGCCGGCGGTGATCCGGCTCGCCTGCGGCAGCATTCCGGCAAGCATCGTGACGCTCTTCGTGCTGTGGCAGCTCGATCTCAACGGCGAGTCCTCGCGCAGCCTAGTCAATCTGGTGCTGTGCTTTGCGCTTCTCCTCACCGCGGCGTCGCTGATCTTCCGCAAGGCAATCATGGAGCGCTATCGTTCGCGGATGCAGCGGCTCGACGTTGCCACCACCGCCCGCGCGACCGTGGTGGTCGGTGCAGCACTTGGTGTGCTGGTCTCGATTTCTTCGGTGGGCGCAGGCGCTGTAGGCGTCACCGCGCTTCTGTTGCTCTATCCCCAGCTGCCAATGACGCGCATCGTCGGCTCCGATATCGCGCACGCCGTGCCGTTGACCTTGGTGGCCGGGATCGGACATTGGGCGACGGGCGCGATCGACTGGCCGCTGATGGGTGTGCTGCTGGTGGGCTCCTTGCCCGGCATTCTCATCGGCAGTTATTTTGCGCACCGCGTACCGGAAGCGGCGCTGCGGCTGGTGCTCGCCGCAACGTTGATCCTGGTGGCAGGCAACCTCGCAAACCGTGAGCTGCGTTCGTCGTTTGCCTATATTGCAGCTTTCGCCCCGGCTTCCGCGCGCTAACCCATCGCCACCGCGTCGCCCTTGGCTCCATGCGTGCGCCGGTCGAGCCACATCGTGCCGAGCGCGAACGCCAGCCAGCCGAGATTGTAGACAACGCCTACGATGAGAACGACCCAGCCGGGGATCGGGCCGACGGCGGCGCGATCGGCAAATACCGCCAAGGTCGCCGCCGGCGTCGGATGGATCGCTATCTTGCCGTAATAGGCAATCACCTGGACGGCGAGAATCCAGACATAGTTGCGACGCAACCGCCGCCCCGCGGCGCGGGCAAACGAAATGTGATGGCGGGGCGCCGTGTAGTCACGTGCGAGAACGGCCTGCCAGCTGTCGTCGCGCGCTTCACCGGTAAACATCGGCGCGTAGAAATTCGTCTCCAGCCAGCGGGCGCGGGCGCGCCAGACGTTGAAATAGCGATAGCGCCGGGCCTCCATCCCAAGAAACACCGCTAGCAGCAGCCCCACCAGCAGGAGCGGCAGGGGTGATGCCTCAGGGCTGGAAAAGGTCGTCGACAGCGCAATCCCCATCGTCACGATCGACCAATTGGTGGTGTTGTCGAGCCGCGTTCGCCAGATCGTCGAGCGATAGACTTCGCCCCGATAGAGATGCGCGATGGCGCCCATTTCGGCGGCATCGAATGTGCGTTGGGGCTTTGATTCACTGGAAACCAAAAGTGACATGGCGGGACTCCGGTTTTCCGAATAGCATTTCTGTAAATCACCGGCGTTGACCAGGGAAGTCCACTTCAGAGATGCCGATGAATCTATCCGGAATTGTGATGCCGCAACTATGCTTAGCTTGAGCCTGGATTACCAGCACCGGTCAAAGAATCGTCCGGTGCACTGCAATAGGTCCGCCTTGAGTCTTGGTTGTGTAAAAACGCAGCGGCGCTGCGACGACGTAGAATGAGCATTCCAACAAATGTCGTTTCTGGGCCTCGAAACTTCGCGGGCTTGTTCGGTTGCAATTGATTTCGGAAAGTTATTCTCGTCGTCTTTCGATTTTTTGAGTTTTCACACAGCCAGGGTCAAAGTCAGAAGAACTCAGCGTGAGCACATGTCTTCCGAGTTACCCCCGAAAGCAGACATTTTCTGAACCGGTCGGTCGGCATGTCTCAAAGGTGCCGATGAGCGACATCGCACCTGCTCATTCGATCACCTCGTCCGCGCGAGCAAGCAGCGATGGCGGAACCTCAAGGCCGAGCGCCTTCGCAGCCTTAAGGTTGATGACGAGCTCGAATTTGGTGGGCTGCTCGACCGGGAGGTTCGCTGGTGACGCGCCTTTTAGAATCTTGTCAACGTACTCAGCGGCTCGACGGCCCATCTGACGCTGATCAGTTCCATAAGAAACCAACCCGCCGGCTTCAACGTAATCTCTCACCCCATAGATCGCGGGCAGCCGGGCCTTGGCGAGGAGTTCGATGGTTTCTTGCTTGGCACCTAGCAACACGGGATCCTCCAGCACCAGCATACTGACGGCTCCAGAGATGGTGGCCTCATGAATAGCCGTTGGCAGCTGGTCGACGGTTCTGGCTTCGAAGACTGCGAGGGGCTGGCCCATGCTAGCGGCTGCGGTCGTGACCTCTCGTAACGCCAGCGCGGTGTAAGGGGTGTCGGGATTCCCCAATACCGCAACGAGTTTTTTCCCGGGAATGAGGTCTGCAAGGAATTGCAACCGCTTGGCGGTGATGTCGCTTGCCTGCGCGCTTAAGCCGGTGGCATTTGCGCCCGGCTGACTCAAACTCGCGATCAGGCCGGCCCCAACCGGATCGCCAACTGACGTAAACACAATCGGAATGCTGCTGGTTGCGGCAATAGCCGCCTTCGGTGCAAGTGTGCCATATCCAGCAATCAGCACGTCCGGACCGGCGCGCACGAGTTCTGCTGCGAGCTGCGGCAGCCGTTCTGCCCGACCGTCGGCTGACCGATACTCCAGTATCATATTCATCCCCTTGCGGTAACCTAACTCCTGCAATCGTTGCAAAAGCGGCTTCGCCAAGGTTGTATCCTCACCAGGAAGCAGAGCCAGGTAACCGAGCCGGTACGACTTCATCGCCTGCGCGCGCGCCACCAGCGGCGACACTACCGCTCCTGCGAGCGCTGCGATGAACTCGCGTCGTCTCATGTAGGCCCCTAGTCTTCTGGATCGCTCCATGCTGCTGAAAACATAGCATACTGGCGCATGCCAGTATGGGGCGGAACTGGGCGAGACGATGGAATTGCAAACCGCCATTCAGTGCTGCGCAGATCCGAGATGGGTCAAAATGCGAAATACCATCCCGAGTAGATGTCTTCCGCTTTGCCTCCGAACTCGGACATTGCTCGACGCCGTCGGCACTTCGCATTTGTGCCAGATTCGGGCATGCATCATCGTATCGGCGCGAAGTTGCGCCCATGGCAACTGGTCAGTGCGACTTGCGGATTGTCTTTCCCAAGGTGATTTCTGGCCTGCGGAGAGCCATCGCGATCCAAGCGGCGATAAGCCTCAAAATGAACTTGCCGGAGTGACCATCATAATTCGGTAAGTCATCAGCAAGCGCGACGCCGTCTCGTCGGTCTTGTGTCATAACCCGCATTTCAAGGGGTGGCGCACCGGCCGGAAAGCGGTTCCGGTACATCGTCAGCCAATGTCCCTTGGTAAAGTCGAGGAACATTCCCGAATTGCAACATGTGGCAATGACCCGCCGGGTCGGAGAATCAGGCTTGAGCCGGTGCTCTTCAAGATACTCCTGCCCCGCCACACATTGCACTCGATCCTTTCGATATAGGACGTAGTCTGTTCCACCATCGGGATTGAGGACGGGTGGCGCGGAAGGCAGTTGCTCGAAGCGACTTCCGGCTTCTTGGCAACTCGCGCAATAGCAGGAGGCGGTCAGAATCGGCCGGCCGACTGCCTCCAATTTCACCTTGCCGCATCGGCATATCTCGGAGAGGTGTTTTTGCTGTTGCTGGTTCACTGCGACCGCCCGTTGGTGGGTCCTGTCTATGAAGTTATTTTGGCGTTAGTGAGAAATGTCCGCAACGTCAAAGTCGGGAGAACTCAGTCTGAGCAAATGCCTTCCGCTTCAATCACGTCGTTCAGCGCGGCCGGTTGCTGCGCACGTGCCGCGAAACGGACCACCGGTCCGGTGTCCTTCAAGGCGCCGCGCGATTCCGAAAGACCATCTCCTTGGCCAGATCGACGAAGGCGCGCAAGCTCGCGGCCATGTGGCGGCGTCCTGGATAATAGAAGCAATATCCGGGATAGGAGGGTGTCCACTCGCTTAGAACTTCAACCAGCCTGCCTGAGGTGATGTCATCAGCCACCATCCACTCGCCGACATAGGCAAGGCCGAGACCGGCCCTGCTCGCCTGCGCTATCATGTCGGGCTCATCGAGTGTGAGGGACCCCGGCACATCGATCCTCATCGCTTCGCCGTGACGTTCAAACTCCCAGCGGTAGAGAGCGCCGCTTGAATAGCGAGCGCGGATGCACTCATGATCCATCAGGTCGGCCGGGGCGGTGGGCCGGGACTTGTTTGCGAAATAGCTTGGCGCACCGACCACAACATGTCGCGTATCTGGACCAAGCGGCACCGCGATCATGTCCTGCGGAACCGCTTCAGCCAGGCGCACCCCGGCGTCAAACCCATCCTTGATGATGTCGATCAGCCGCCCTTCGGTTACGATTTCGACCTTCATCCGGTCATAGCGACGAAGATACTCGAAGACGAAGGGCATCAGTAGCTGGCGTCCTCCGCCGAGCGAGCAACTGAACCGTAGCGTGCCTGTCGGCTTGCGGCTGTGATCGGCGACGGCCCGGGCGGCGTTACGGATGTCCGACAGCGCCGGCGCGATTGCCTCGACGTATTCGCGGCCAGCACTCGTCAGGGCGACGTTGCGCGTCGTGCGGTTGAAGAGGCGAACGCCCAGCCTGTTCTCGAGACTGGAAACGGCATTGCCAATCGCTGTCGGCGACACGTCGAGATCGACGGCCGCCGCACGGAAGCTTCCGAGCCTGGCGATGGCGACCACGGCCTCAAGTTCCATCAGCCCACTTTTGTACATTGTCACGATTCTCTAGATACGCCATCGCAGTTTATCTCAATTATCGCGACGATCAAAGTCCGTTAGGGTGCAGCGATACTCAATGAAGCAAGGCGGTTGGAATGCCCAAAGCCCCTCTCACCAACATCACCTTCGGCACCATGACGCTCGGCTACCGCGGATACGGAGCCCGGGTTCATGACGTTGCGACCGCAGACGCAATGCTTGGCGCCGTCTTGGAATTTGGCCACGACCAGCTCGACACGTGCTCTGTCTATGGCGATGGAACCTGCGAACAGATGTTGGGTGATCTCCGCGCCGCCGAACGGTTCGGCATCGCCACGCGGATTCATTCCGGAAACACTCGCGGCCACGAACCTGAGAACCTGAAGCGAGTCTTCAAGAAGTCCCTGGCGCGCCTGAAGACCGATAAGGTCAAGATCTTCTATTTGGTGACGCCTGACAGCGCCACGCCGATCGAATCGACGCTGTCGGCCGTCCAGGAACTTCATGACGAAGGCCTGTTCGAGGAGTTCGGCGTAAGTAATTTCAGCGCATGGCAGGTGGTGGAGGCATCGGAAATTGCAGCGCGCCATGGATGGATAAGGCCGAGCGTCTACCAAGGACTGTACAACGCGATCACACGTGCGGTGGAACCGGAATTGTTCAAATGCCTTGGCAACTACGACATCCGTTTCCATGCCTACAATCCGTTGGCCGGCGGCGCCTTCAGCAAGATTTTCGGGGCTATCGGCGCAGTAGCCGCCGGCTCGCGTTTCGACAGCTCAACAGTTCAAGGCAAGCTGTATCGCGATCGCTATTGGAACGACGCCTATCTGGATGGTTTGGCGGAAATTCACCGATCGTGCGAAGACCATGGTCTTGACGCTATCTCCGTGGCGCTGCGCTGGCTGATTTATCACTCCCAGCTAAACGCCGAGCGCAATGATGGCATTATCATCGGCGCCTCGTCGTTGGAGCATCTCCGGCACAATCTCACGGCCGTGACCGAAGGTCCGTTGCCCACCGAGGTCCTGACTGCGATCGACGACGCAGCTCTAAAGGCCCAACCGAAATGGCCACCCTATTTCTACGGCATTTAGGTTCGGTCCGGAGCGAAAGATCCTGAGCGGAACACATTGCGTAACGCGGTAATCAATTGGCCGGACAGGGACGAAGGGGAAAAGAGCCATTTCCGAGATGGGGTCAAACTCGGACCTAGGGTCGCGTCGAAGCTAGGTCCGTTCATCCCCTGGTAGCGGACGATGTGTTTGGGACGAGAACATTGCCATCGCGATAAACCGGCTTCTATTATCTTGGCAAACGTCGCCTCGAAGAGGAAGCCCCGGGAAAAAGCCATGCACGCACTCTCCTTGGTTCTATTTGCTGCGCTAATGTCCCTCACCAGCGAGGCCGTGTCTGCGCAGATCGCAGATCGAACTATCGATGAGATTAAGGCGGAAACGATTGCAAGGGCACAGACCGGGGCCTACCCGGCGCTGGGTATCCAGCCGAGCGACGCCGACGCTGCGTTCAGTCGCATCAAGACCCGCGACCCCGACGAATGGGCCGCAGCCTGGAGCGCAGTCGCTGATGGCTACATGGCGAAAGCAAAGGCCGCGAGTGACGCTAGGGAGGTCGATGCAAGCCTAGTGCGTGCCTGGCGTCTCTATTATTTCGGGCAGTGGCCGGCGCCGACATCTGCCGGCAAACGAGCGGCCTACCAGCGAGCCATCGACGCCTATCTTCAGCATGCCAGGTTTTTTGATCCGCCGCTCGAAGTCGTCCGCATTCCATTCGAAGGAAGCGAAATCGTCGGCTACCTGCGGCTGCCCGCAAATGCCCCTCGCCCGGTGCCGTTGGTGTTGGCTATTTCAGGTTTGGACAGCCGCAAGGAAACCGTTACCGAGACCTATGCGGCGGCCCTGCCACAAGGCATCGGATTCTTTGCGGTCGATAGTCCTGGCACCGGGCAGGCGCCCCTCAAGGCAGGCGAGACTTCCGAGCGGATGTTTTCGCGCGTCCTCGACTATCTCGCGACGCGACCGGAAATCGACAAAAATCGCATCGCTGTGCATGGCCAGAGCTTTGGTGCCTATTGGGCAGCGAAGCTCGCGCACACCGAGGCCAAGCGCTTGGCTGGCGCTATCGCCCAGTCACCGCCAATCCACCGTACTTTCCAGGCGGATTTCTTCCGCAGCCGGATGTACACGCGCGAATATCTGTTCGACCTCCTTCCGGCCAGCTTGTTCGTCTACGGGCTGAATTCGACCGATGAACTGCTCAGGTTTCTGCCGAAGATGTCGCTGCAAGCCCAGGAATTGCTCGGCAAGCCGACGACGTCCATCTTGGTGGTAGGCGGAACGAAAGATACCCAAGTGCCGATCGATGATCTCGAACTACTGATCAATAGCGGCCGCGAGCCGCGCGAGGCATGGATCAACCCGGCAGGCGGACATATGGGGCGCACGGCCTCGACTTGGCCGGATCCGGCGATCTTCCGTCAGGTAATCCTGCCGTGGGAAGTACGACATCTGAGCCAGAAGCCCACTGACTGAAGCTGTTCTCGCATCAAGTCCATTCACCCCTCAACAACGGACATAGGGGCCTACGGCGACATGTCGGTTTGGTGCCGATAGTGTTGCAAAAGTCTTTTTTGTCTCACCGATCACGAATTCTCCGGGCTGTAGGCGCGGCGATCGAATCTTGGTGTGGGGGACCACTTCATTCCGTGACGAACTTACTGGCGACTTCGGTGGCGCGTTTGAGGCTACATCGATCGACGGTTGCCGCTTGTTTTGTCGTTTAGCGGAAATTTAGTCGCGCGGCGTTTTGGGACTTGTGCAACACTATCTGCCACGAGCGGACATCGCCGTTCCCCGCCACCTGTATTCATTGCACTGGCGTGCACTGCATGTCGGCGCCGACGATGAGTGGACCGCTGTAAAATTTTCGTAGGTCGGCGACGGCCGCATCGAGATTGAACAGGCCAAAATGACTGACGATGAGCTGTCCAACGCCCGCCTCCTGCGCGATGCGACCGACGATTGCCGGCGTTGCATGTAAGGGAACGTCCGTACCCGGCGCAACAGCGAGATGCATGATCAGAACGTTTGCCCCCTTCGCGAACTCGACGAATTTCGGATCGGTTCCGTTCTGATCGGAGCTGAACACGACCGACACGTTCCCGGTTTGCACGCGGTAGGCCAAAGTCGGCATGTTTCCATGCGGTATTCTCTGTGCCGTCACTGTCGTCCCCTCGCGCTGAAACACCAGCGATGGTTCGGCTTTCGCGGCGTCAATCACGCCGACATCAAGTCGAACGCCTCCAGCGACGACCCGTCCGATATCAGGCCGCACGCCTCCACCACCATAAGAATCACCCAATGCGGACCCAAGCACCGGGAATGCGCCGGATTTCTCATCAAAAAGCCGATTAAGGAACGTCGCAAAATCAGGCGCCGCATCATTGCCCGTCGGACCGAAAATCTTCAACGGCTCCTTTCGAACCTCATGGCTGAGCCAAAGGAATGCAGGCAAGTCGGAAACGTGATCGGGATGAAGATGGCTGATGCCGACCATCCACAAATCTTCGAGTTTCGCTTGTGATTGGCCGAAACGTTGATGAGCCCCGCCTCCCATATCGACAAGTATTCTTGCCCAACCATCAAGCCAAAGGAGGTAGCTCGACGAGGCGCGAGAGGGGTTAAGTCTGGGACCACCGGAACCGAGGATTTGTACGGCTATCGGGCTGTCGCCGCAACTTTGTGCGGAGGCACTCGAACTATTCAATGAGATTGATAGAAGCCCAAGGAAACAAATCGTCACAAGTCGAATCACGAGAGCACACATTCGGTTTGAATGGTTCACTTCGATCGGTCTTGGCGCGGCGAATACGAGGTCAATGTTTTGAGAGGCTGGCGGGTGCTTCTCACCCAGCTTTGAGCGTAAGGAGTGAGGAGCCCGATAGCAAGTCTTGTCCGCTAGACTGTATGTCCCCTTCACAAATGAGGCGACTCACCCTCGATGTTGCGACGAGGGTTACCCGGATAGGCCGGGCAGAGCCTCAAACAAGGAGGGTAAGTCGTGGGTCATCATAACGAAGCCTTCGTCGGAATCGATACGTCAAAATCACGTAATGCAATAGCCGTTGCCGATGGCGGTCGTAGCGGCGAGGTGCGGTATCTCGGGGAGCTCCCTACCACGGAGGCGGCGATCCGAAAGCTCGTCGCAAAGCTTGCAGCGAAATACCATGATCTGATGTTTTGCTATGAAGCAGGGCCGACAGGATATGGTCTCTACAGACTGCTCAAGAGCCTCGGCCACGAGTGCCTAGTGGTGGCCCCCTCGCTCGTTCCAAAGAAGGCTGGCGATCGGGTGAAGACGAACCGGCGCGATGCGGTAAGCCTCGCCAAGCTGTTGCGCGCGGGCGAGCTCACTGCGGTGTGGGTGCCGGACGAGCGGCATGAGGCCATGCGCGATCTCTCGCGCGCCCGTCAGGCGGTGAAGAAGGACCTCCAGGGCAAGCGCCAGCAGATCTCGTCATTGATGCTGCGGCTGGGACGCATCTATCCGGGCAAGACGACGTGGGGGCCAGCCCACATGAAGTGGCTGATGGCACAGAAGCTTGAGCATCGCGAGCAGCGCATCACATTCGAAGAACTACTTGAGGGGATACGCCAGGAAAGCGAGCGCGTCGAGCGTTTGGAAAAAGCCATCCGTGAGGCGGTGCCCGAGTGGTCGCTCGCCGAGGTTGTCGCGGCCCTGCAGGCGATGCGGGGGATTGATCTCATTGCGGCTGTGGGGTGCTGGCCGAGATCGGTGATCTCTCCCGCTTTCAAAATCCGCGCGAGCTGATGGGCTATCTGGGTCTCGTGCCCTCAGAAAGCTCGACCGGTGACAAGGTCAAGCGCGGCGGCATCACCAAGGCCGGTAATGGGCGGGCGCGACGCATTCTTGTGGAGGCGGCCTGGAGCTATCGATATCCACCGCGCGTGAGCCGAGACAAGCAGCCAAAGGTCGAGGCCGCACCGAGACGCGTGCGCGAGATCGCGTGGAAAGCGCAAACCAGACTGTGCGGGCGCTTCCGGTCACTCGAGCGGAAGGGCAAGCGGCGAACGGTAATCGCCACGGCGATTGCCCGCGAGCTATCCGCCTTCATTTGGGCGATCAATCGCGAGCTCATGGCACATCGACAAGCGTAACGTCGTTGGGGGCTGTGGACCGCTCGAGTTCGTGAGGTGCGCTCGACCGGCCCACAGCCCCCACCCGTTGCAACCAGAATCAAGGGGGATAGTCGCAGACATCAATCGTGCAGAAGTGAAGGCGGGACCACGGCAGGGGAATTCCTGAAACCCATTATGTGGCCGATCATCCGATCGACGCCCGACGCTAGACCAGGACAGCCCCAGACGAAAAAACGGAAATGCGGTATCCAACCCGCGCATCAGAGCCTGTTCACCGACGTCTTTGGGCTCCGCCTTCTCCTCTGCACGATCCATCAGTGCAAGAACTTCACGATGAGTCCTCGTGGAGACGGGAAACCGTGCCTGTGTGCTTGACTGGGGACATCAGAATGGGATGGTCCGGCCGTGCTCCTGCCCCTGTTGGAGTACATGTTCGTCAGTGGCGGCGAGGACATCTATCCCGGCGAGACCAGAAGTCAGGGCCCTTTCCTCAGCCAGCATTACCCGGCTTCGACGGTCATACGACCCCGTCCGACTCCCGCCATGGCCGCCGCCTTCGCGACGTTGAGGCCGCTACCCTCGCCGTTGAAGCAGCCGGGCTACCAGCAGCGACGGCTCGGTCAGACCGAAAAGCAGCCCGGAGGTGTTCACACTATTGTCCCTCGTTCATAAGCGGCTTGACGCTGCCTATATTCCGCCGCGAGTGTGAGCCTTGGCTCGGCTGAAAGCCAATGCCTGGATATATTCCTAGGCTCAGCGAGCCCTCTTCAATGGGATTATATTGCCCTTATGCTTCGGCTCCCAGTAATTCGCAGTGGCGATAGGCTTGTTCGGCCTTGTCTCCAATAACGTGCGCTAAATCAGTCTCTGTCACTTCGCGGGGGAAGTTCGACACGTTTCCAGCCCAATCGCGAAAACTGCTGCGGAAGCCGTGTACGGTGGCACCTTCGATGTTCATCCGGCGCAAAACCATTTCCATCGCCATGTTCGAAAGCGGCTCGTTGCGAGCCTGTCCCGGGAAAAAGAAATCGCCCGCCTTAGCTTTTCAAGTCGGCGGAGGATTGACACGGCTGGCTGTGACAATGGCACGCGGTGTTCACGACCAGCTTTCATGCGATGCGCTGGCACTGTCCAGAATTTCTTATCGAAGTCGATTTCAGACCATTGCATTCCCAAGATTTCGCCAGACCGAGCGGCGGTGAGAATGCATAGCTCCAACGCTAACGCCGAAATGGCCTCGCGCTGCCGGAGCTTGGCAATGAAGGCTGCCACCTCCTCATATGGCATCGCGGCATGATGGCCCCGCGCAAGCTTCGCCGGTCGCGGCAATAGGTGATCCAAATGGCCGCGCCAACGGGCCGGGTTTCTCGGAACTAGACTAGGTCGCGTCCTGAACGTTTATCAAATGCTAACCAAGGAATTTTACCTAGCATTAATCACGTTCCCCCGCGGGGATTACACGATCAAATTGCGGGCAGCGTTTTGACTTTTTGTTAGATTCTGCACCCTAGCTTTCCGGACACGTCAAGAATGGCTTGATGAAACCAGAAGGATTTCAAAAAATGTCCGGTATCGTTCTCTCCGCAGCGGTTCGCCAGAACCTGCTCTCGCTGCAAGACACCGCCTCGCTCTTGTCCACCACCCAGAATCGTCTGGCCACCGGTAACAAGGTCAATTCGGCTCTCGACAACCCGACCAACTTCTTCACCGCGCAGGGCCTCAACAACCGTGCGAGCGACATCAACAACCTGCTCGACAGCATCGGCAACGGTGTGCAGGTGCTGCAGGCTGCCAACACCGGCATCACCTCGCTGCAGAGCCTGGTCGATACCGCGAAGTCGATCGCCAACCAGGTGCTGCAGGCGCCCACCGGCTATACGACCAAGTCCTCCGCGACCAGCTTGGCACCGACCGGCCTAGGCCCGCTGTCTGTTCCCGGAACCACGGCCGATTTGACCAACGCCGGCACCAACTCGCTCAACGGCAAGACCTTCATCTTTACCCCCGCCGTCGGTGCCGCGACCACGATTACGGTCAGCAGCACCGTTGCCGCCGGTAACGTCAACTCAATCGACGCTTTCAATGCTGCGCTGACGTCCGCCGGCCTTGGATTGACGGCATCATTGGCCAGTGACGGCTCCATCACGCTGACCTCCACCAACGACAACGCAAGCCAGATCCTGACAACGGGAACAACCCCAGCCGCGAACACCATTGCGATCAGCGGCACCGATACGGCGACCCTTGTCACTCCGCCCGGCGGTTCCGCCGGCAAGCCAGTTGCCGATCCGGCCTCGCAGGCCATTCGCGCCAGCCTGGTGAGCCAGTACAACAACATCATCACGCAGATCACGACAACCGCGCAGGATTCGTCCTTCAACGGTATCAACCTGCTCAATGGTGACAACCTCAAGCTGACCTTCGACGAAACCGGCAAGTCCACGCTCAACATCACCGGCGTCACCTTCAATGCGACCGGCCTCGGCCTTGCTTCGCTGACCTCGGGCACGGACTTCCTGGACAACAGCTCGGCCAACAAGGCGCTCACCTTACTCAGCTCGGCCAGCACCACGCTCCGCACCGAGGCCTCGGCCTTGGGTTCGAACCTGTCCGTCGTGCAGCTCCGTCAGAACTTCAACAAGAGCCTGATCGACGTGCTGCAGACCGGCGCGTCCAACCTGACGCTGGCCGATGCCAACGAGGAAGCGGCCAACAGTCAGGCGCTGTCGACCCGCCAGTCGATCGCGATTTCCGCGCTGTCGCTCGCCAACCAGTCTCAGCAGAGCGTGTTGCAGCTGCTGCGCTGATCGCGACGGCAAACAAACAAAAACGAAACGGCGGGGGAAACCCCGCCGTTTTTAGATTATTAACCAAGCTGACGCCAGATTGCTCCACTTGCTCAGAGGCTTTGAAATGCCACTAAGGTTTGATGAGCCGGGACGCGGATTCGATCGTGCACCGCCATGAAGTGGGATCACCACAACCCCAGGGGTCCTCGCTCTTGCCCGTTTATGTTGTCTCGAGCCGTCATCACTTAATCGACCCCATCCGTCCCACTCGTGGGCACATCGCATTTTCACCGCATGGCGGCTTATACCCGATGCCTTCGCTGTGCGGGAGCGCCGAGGCGACCCACGAGTGGTTCCGGGCTTTCGCTAGCCATTCTGTCCTGGCATACCGTCCTCTCCGACCCCGGGGAGTTCGATCATCGTCAGTTCCAGCGCAGCGATGTCGACGCGGCCTTTGCCGAGAGTAGACCGGCTCGGCACTCCCAAAACTCCCGCAATCCGTTTCACGCGGGCGATGACTTTCGTGGCTTCCTGGTTCACACATCTGCTACGGTCTGCCAGTTTGCTCGCCCCCTGCACGGATCTGACCGGTTGCCCAGCCTGCGGGGCTTTTACATCCGGGCTTCCAGCGGGTTGGTCGCCCTTCCCGCTGCAGGATATAACTACAACAGCGACTGGACTCCTCTGTTGGCGGGACTCTCACCCGCTAGAATGGCAGCTAGCCTCGCTGCACCTACTCCTTCATCGTGATGAACTTGCACCATCTACTCCTTGCCGGTCTCCCGGCGCACTCCGGTCTACCCCAACGAACCGACGTCGTCAGTGAGGCTGGCTATGTCGGTTGGGTGCCAACAACGGAGGTCAGTTGATTGCTCGATCACTTCGTCGGTGCATTCTTCCTTGCCTAAGCATCTCGGCTCTATAAGCAAGAGGCCGCGAGGTTCTCGTCTAGCCACAATATGGCACCGATCCGTTTTTGGGTGCCTGTTTTTGAGTTGACGGCAAAAGCAAACGTAACCTAATCAATGCCTTAAAGTAATCCTCCTACCAGGAGGCCTTCTTGAACGAGCTCTCGGGCTACGTATTCTCGTCGCTGCGGGAGGGCGACGTCGCTCTATACCGGGGCTCCGGCAACGGCTTGACGCCGATCTTGCTTGTTGCCGCAGAAGAAACCTCGCCCGATTGCATCGGGCGACTTGAACACGAATATGCGCTCAAGTCCGAACTTGACGCCGACTGGGCGGCGCGACCCGTCGCGCTGACGCACGATAACGGCCGTATGAGGCTGGTGCTTGAGGATCCCGGCGGCGAGCCGCTCGACGGCCTGCTCGGCGCGCCCCTGGAGCTGGGACGCTTCTTGCGCCTCGGTCTCGGCATCGCCGCCGCCCTGGGCAAGGCGCACCAGCGTGGCCTCGTCCACAAGGACCTCAAGCCGGCGCATACCCTGGTCAACCGCAAGACCGGAGAGGTCAAGCTCACCGGGTTCGGCATCGCCTCGCGCCTGCTCCGCGAGCGGCAGGCGCCCGCGCCGCCCGAGACCATTGCCGGGACACTCGCCTACATGGCGCCCGAACAGACCGGCCGCATGAACCGGTCGATCGACGCTCGTAGCGATCTCTACGCGCTGGGCGTCACGTTCTATCAGATGCTGACGGGCGTCCTGCCGTTTTCCGCCTCCGATCCCATGGATTGGGTCCACTGCCATATCGCGAGAAAGCCGGTGCCGCCCGCCGATCGGTTGCAGACTATCCCAGCCCCGGTCTCGGCCATCATCATGAAGCTGCTCGCCAAGACCGCCGAGGAGCGCTAC
This sequence comes from uncultured Alphaproteobacteria bacterium, assembly GCA_963769365.1. Classification (GTDB taxonomy): domain Bacteria; phylum Pseudomonadota; class Alphaproteobacteria; order Rhizobiales; family Xanthobacteraceae; genus Bradyrhizobium. The sequence continues at coordinate 24,785 of CAVYLU010000010.1, forward strand.
CAGACTGCCGCCGGCGTGGCGAACGACCTGCGGCGGTGCCTGGCCGAATGGGAAGCCCGGGGCCGCATCAATGACTTCCCCGTGGGCCAACAGGACACGCCCGACCGGCTGTTGATCCCGGAGAAGCTATACGGGCGTGCGCGCGAGGTCGAGACGTTGGTCGCCGCCTTCGATCGCATAATCAAGAGCGGCGCGCCGGAACTGGTGCTCGTCTCGGGATATTCCGGCATCGGCAAATCGTCGGTCGTCAATGAACTGCACAGGGTGCTCGTTCCGCCCCGCGGGCTTTTCGCGTCGGGCAAGTTCGACCAGTACAAACGCGATATTCCTTATGCCACGCTGGCGCAGGCTTTTCACAACCTCGTTCGGCCTCTCCTCGGGAAGAGGGACGACGAGCTGAGCGGTTGGCGCGAAGCCCTTCTGGAGACGCTCGGCCCGAACGGCCGGCTCATGACCGATCTCGTTCCCGAGCTGAAGCTTATCATCGGTGACCAGCCGCCCGTCCCTGAGCTTCCGCCACAGGACGCGCAGCGACGTTTCCTGCTTGTGTTTCGGCGGTTTATCGGCGTGTTCGCGCAGCCGGGACATCCTCTGGCGCTCTTCCTCGACGATCTTCAATGGCTCGACGCGGCGACGCTCGACCTGCTTGAGGATCTCTTGACCCGATCGGATCTGCAGCACCTCATGCTGATCGGCGCATACCGCGACAACGAAGTCGATGCCGTCCATCCGCTGAGGCAAAAGCTTGACGCCGTCAAGAACGCCGGCGGCAAGGTGACGGAGATCACGCTGGCGCCGCTCGCCCGGGAGCACCTCGGGCAGCTGATCGCGGACGCGCTTCGCTGCGAGCCGGAGCACGCCGCGCCGCTCGGGCAACTGGTGCACGAGAAGACGGGAGGTAATCCGTTCTTCGCTATTCAATTCGTCTCTTCGCTCGCTGAAGAGGGAATGCTCGTCTTCGACCATGATGCCGCGCGCTGGTCATGGGATCTCGATCGCATTCACGCCAAGGGTTACACCGACAATGTCGTGGACCTCATGGTCGGGAAGCTCACCCGCCTGCCAGCCAACTCGCAGAATGCGTTACAGCTCCTGGCCTGTCTCGGAAACAGCGCCGAGGTCACGATGCTTTCGATCGTTCTCGAGAGGTCGGAGGAGCAGGTCCACGCGGCTCTGTGGCCGGCCGTGCATCAGGAATTGGTGGAGCGCCTGGCGGGCGCCTACCGGTTCGCCCACGATCGCATTCAGGAAGCCGCCTATTCGTTGGTCCCGAACGAGCTGCGCGGCGAGGCCCACCTTCAAATAGGGAGGCGGCTCGCGGCGCACATTCCTCCCGAGAAGCGGCAAGAGGCAATCTTCGACATCGTCAATCAGCTCGACCGCGGCGCGGCTTTGATCACCTCGCAACACGAGCGCGAGCAGCTGGCCCAGCTCAATCTGCTCGCGGGGAAGCGCGCCAAGGCCTCTACCGCATACGCCTCGGCGCTAACATATCTGGTCACCGGCGCCGCACTCTTACCGGGCAACTCCTGGGAGCGCCGCCACGAGCTGACCTTCGAGCTGGAGCTGCTCCGGGCCGAATGCGAGTTTCTCACTGGTGCGATGGCCGCCGCGGACGAGCGGTTGACTGGACTTTCCACCCGCGCCACAAATACTGTGGAACGCGCCTCGGTCGCCTGCCTGCACATCGATCTGTACACGACCCTCGCTCAGAGCAGCCGCGCCATTGCCGTCGGGCTCGACTATTTCCGGCATTTGGGTATCGAATGGTCGCCGCACCCGACAGACGAGGATGTGCGGTGTGAATACGATCGGATCTGGTCGCAGCTCGGAAGCCGCTCGATCGAGGATATGCTTGAGCTGCCTTTGATGACTGATCCAGCATCCCTCGCGACGATTGACGTTCTGACGAAGGTTGCGCCAGCTGCATTCACGCTTATGGAAGCAAATTTTCACGCCCTCGCCATATGCTGGGCGGCGAATCTCAGCCTCGAGCGTGGCAACAGCGACGGTTCGTGCGACATCTACGTGAGACTTGGCTTCATCGCTGGTGACCGATTCGGCGATTACAAGGCCGGATCTCGCTTCGGTAAGGTCGGGTGCGAGCTGGTCGAAAGACGGGGGTTGAAGCGTTTCCAAGCTCGCACCTATTTATTGTTCGCACATTTCTTGATCCCCTATACGCAGCACGTCCGGGCTGCACGTGATCTCCTGGATCGTGGATTCGAAGTCGCGAACAAGATCGGCGACCTCATGTTTGTGGGGTGGTACAGCGGCTTGTATCTGATCGAGAATCTTCTCCAATCGGGCGATCTGCTCAGTGAGGTGCAGCGCGAGGCGGAGCGTGGTCTCGCGTTCGCGCAGAAGGCGCAGCTGGTACACGTCGCCTATATCGTCCAAACGCACCTCGAGCTCGTCCGGACCCTGCGCGGCTTGACGCGGAAATTCGGCTCCTTCGACGATGAAGAGTTCGGCGACGCCAGGTTCGCCAGAAACCCGAACTCGGCGTTTGCCGAGTGGCTGTACTGTATCCGAAAGGTGCAGGCCCACTTTCACGCCGGCGACTATGCCTCGGCCATCGAGGCGGCAACGAGGGCGCAACGGCGTACGGCGTCGGGGTATCTTTGCCAAGTCGCCGATCTTCGCTTCTACAGCGCTTTGTCGCACGCCGCAGTTTGCGACGCCGCCGACCGGCGGGAAGCGCATTTCGCGGCGCTGTCCGCCCATCACCGACACCTCGAAATCTGGGCGGAGCAATGCCCAGAGAACTTCGAAAACCGCGCCGCGCTGGTCGGAGCCGAAATCGCTCGCCTGGAAGGCCGCGATGTCGATGCCATGCGGCTCTACCGACAGGCCATCCGCTCCGCCCGCGCCAACGGCTTTGTTCAACACGAGGCGCTCGCCTACGAGCTTGCCGGACGCTTTTATGCGGCGCGGGGCTTCGATGAAGAAGCACATCTCTACCTGCGAAATGCTCGATACTGCTACGCGCGCTGGGGGGCTGATGGCAAGGTAAGGCAGCTTGATCAGTCACATCCGCAGCTCAAGCATCAGCCGCCTGTTGCCGGCCCGACCAGCACGATCGGGGCGGCGGTTGAACATCTTGACCTCGCAACCGTGATCAAGGTCTCGCAGGCGGTCTCGAGCGAGATCGTTCTCGAAAAACTGCTCGACACGCTCATGCGCACCGCGATTGAGCAGGCGGGTGCCGAGCGAGGTCTGCTGATTGTTTTACAGGAAAACGAGCAGCGGATCGCAGCGGAAGCCATAACGAGTGGCGATACAATCATCGTGCGCCTGCCTGACCAGCCCGTGACCACAACGGCGCTGCCGGAGGCGCTCGTCCGGACCGTCCTTCGCACGCGGGAGGCCGTGATACTCGACGATGCCGCGGTTGAATCCGCGTTTGCGGCCGATCCCTACATTCGGCAGCGCCAAGGCCGGTCCATTCTCTGCCTTCCTTTAATCAATCAGAGCAATCTCATCGGCGTGCTCTACCTTGAGAACAACCTGGCCCCCAGGGTCTTCGCGCCAGCCCGGATCGCGGTACTGAAGCTGCTCGCCTCGCAGGCGGCAATCGCGCTGGAAAATGCGAATTTGTACCGCGATCTCAGCGAACGCGAAGCGAAGATCCGACGCCTGGTCGACGCCAACATCATCGGGATCATCATCTGGGAGCGTGGAGGCCGGATTCTGGAGGCCAATGACGCGTTTCTCCGCATCGTGGGATACGACCGGGCGGATCTCGTTTCAGGCCGCCTGCGCTGGACCGACTTCACACCGTCGGAATGGCTCGACCGCCACGAGCGATGGCGGATCCCGGAGCAAAAGATGATGGGGGGCGTGCAGCCGTTCGAGAAGGAGTACCTTCGGAAAGATGGCAGCCGTGTGCCCGTGTTGATCGGTATAGCGAGCTTCGAAGAAAGTAAGAATCATGGGGTCTCGTTCGTCCTCGATCTCACGGACCGCAAACAGGCTGAACTAGGTCTGCGCGAGAGCGAGGAGCGCTTTCGCACGCTCGTACAATTCTCCTTCGACGTGTACTGGGAATCCGATGCGCAGCATCGCTTCATCCGTCAGGATTTCGCCGAAGGCCTTGCAGACCCGCCGGCGCCGGACTCTGAAATCGGCAAGACAAGGTGGGAAGTGCCCTACTTGGAGCCTGACGCGGAGGCCTGGCGCAAGCACCGGGAGACCCTCGAGGCCCACCTGCCTTTCCGTGACTTTGAGCTCGCGCGACCCGCCGCCGACGGCGGCAAGCGCTACATATCTGTTTCGGGCCTGCCGGTGTTTGATAAGGCGGGGCGCTTCATCGGCTACCGAGGCGTCGCGCGGCACATCACCGAGCGCAAGCGGGCAGAAGAGGCGCTGCGGCACATGCAGATGCAGCTGGCGCACGCGAACCGCGTCGCCACGATGGGTCAGCTCTCGGCCTCGATCACCCATGAAGTGAAACAGCCGCTCACAGCGGCAGTCACATTTGCGTTAGCCGCTCGGCGCTGGCTAAGCGCGGAGCCACCGAATTTTCGCGAGGTGGATGACGCGCTCTCTCTTATTGTCAAGGAGGGGAAGCGCGCAGGCGAGGTCGTCGCGCGAATCCACGCACTCATCAAGAAGGCGCCCGCACGAAAGGACGCCGTAGCGATCAACGATGCCATCCTCGAGGTTATTGCTCTCACCCGTGCGGAGGCCGCAAACAACAGCGTCTCGGTGCGGACGCAGTTAGCGGAAGGCTTGCCGCGTGTCCAGGGAGATCGGGTCCAGCTGCAACAGGTACTACTCAATTTGATCATCAATGCTATCGAAGCGATGCGCGACGTCGGCGAAGAGGAGCGGGAATTGCTCATCAGCACCCGCAACGAACCAGATGGCGTGTCAGTCGAGGTGCGAGATTCGGGTCCAGGCTTCGCGCCGGCGGCTCTTGAGCACGTTTTCGAGGCCTTCTACACGACGAAGCCTGGCGGTTTGGGGATGGGCCTGTCGATCTGCCGTTCGATCATCGAAGCGCACGGCGGCCGATTGTGGGCGAGCGCGAACCTGCCCCGCGGCGCCAGCTTTCAATTCGCCCTGCCGGCGATCGCAAACACTGCGTCGTGATGCTGCACTCGTGAGCCGTCCTAAAGAACAGGCAACCCGACCGCGAGTTCTGCTGTGGGTCAAAGTCAGAAGAACTCAGCATGAGCACATGTGTTCCGGGTTACACCTGAAAGCGGACATCGCTCGATGCAGTTGGCATGTCTCAAATGTGCCAATAAGCCACATCGATCACGGATGGCGGCTCAGTCAGCGGGGATCGTAAACTGAAAGAGAGCACCGCGCGGCTCGCACCCGGTCGCCCATAGCCGCCCACCATGGGCTTCGATAATCGAGCGGCAGATCGAGAGGCCCATGCCCATGCCGTCGGGCTTCGTCGTGTAGAAGGGTTCAAAGAGACGCGGCAGGCTCTCCGGGCGCAGCCCATGGCCGGTATCCCGCACCGCGACGCACACGCCCTCCGGCTCGATACTCACGGTGCTGATTTGTAATTCGCGGTTGCCGTCCTCAACGCCACTCATCGACTGGATGGCATTGACGATCAAGTTCAACATCACCTGTTGCAGTTGCACCTGATCGCATTGGATGCGTGGCAACTCGTCCGCCAGTTGCGTGCCCACCGTGACGCCGGTCTTGATCGCTTCGCTGCGGCTTAGCGCGGTTACCTCCAGGATCGCCGCATTGAGGTCGACGACCTCCTTCCGGGGTGGCGCTTTTTTGATGAGAGACCCGATCCGGTCGACGACGTCGCTGGTTCGACCGGTTTCGTTCACAATGCAGGTGAGCGCCTTCCTCACCTCCGCCACATCGGGTGGGTTTTTGTCTAAAAACCGCAGTGCAGCAGCAGCGTATGTGCGTGCCGCCGTAATGGGCTGCTTGATTTCATGCACAATCGAGGCCGTGAGTTGGCCCGTGGTAGCGACGCGGTTGGCATGCGCCAGCCCGCTCTGCATCTCGCGATATTGCCGCTCGCGACGGGTGCAGTGGCTTGCGCAGCGAAGTCCGTGAATAAGGAAATCTGTTTGTCGTGAACGGCTGTACCCGTGTGCGGCCCAGACTAATTACCCCGACTATCTCATTGTCTTTGAGCAACGGCAGAAACAGGGCCGTTCGATAACGAGCCTTCGCCGCCGTGACCCAAAGATCATCCCGATGATCGCCTTCAAGTGCTGTCAAGTCTGGGATGTGGGCGGGTAACCTGCTTGTGGCTAATCGACCCAGAAAACTCTCCTTGTCGAGCACTGGGAATGATGACCACGCCTGACTAACCAAAAAGGGGTCCCCTCGCACCGCCACGAGACGAAGGCCGCTTTCTTCGAAAGAGACGCAAGCTGCCCATGTCTGCTCGACAGAGTCGGCTATAGCGGCGCGACGGTGTGGACGCCGGACGGTAAGCTCATCGGCCGGATGAAACGGATTGCGGGAGTTTTGGGAGTGCCGAGCCTGCTACGGTCTGCCAGTTTGCTCGCCCCCTGCACGGATCTGACCGGTTGCCCAGCCAGCGGGGCTTTTACATCCGGGCTTCCAGCGGGTTGGTCGCCCTTCCCGCTGCAGGATATAACTACAACAGCGACTGGACTCCTCTGTTGGCGGGACTCTCACCCGCTAGAATGGCAGCTAGCCTCGCTGCACTTACTCCTTCATCGTGATGGACTTGCACCATCTACTCCTTGCCGGTCTCCCGGCGCACTCCGGTCTACCCTCAACTCCGGACATATCGCTGCACCGCACTAACTAACGCGCTGTGCCAGGCTAACGGTACGTGTAGGATGCACGGCGGCCCATCTCCAGGCGCGCCTAAGGGCAATCAGCACGCCTATAAGCATGGCCGCTACTTGGCAGAAGCGATCGCCCGGCGACGTGAAATATCGGCCCTGATCCGAGCAAGCCGGGCGATAGGCGGAAGGACCGTTGTTTGATCCCGCTGTCCCAATGTCCGTTGCTGGAATCAATATTGTTGCAAAAGTCGAAATCGAACGACACTCAAAATCTCGCGAAAAGCCGATGTTTAGACGCCTTGGCCGCTGCAATGCCCACTAAGGCCGATACGAAGGTCCGTGGTCGTTTTTGTGCAAAACGATGTGGTCCCTCACATCGCCGCGTGCGGAACGCATCAGCCCTGAAAAATTTCGTTCGTCAGCCTGAAAAGACTTTTTCGACAGTATCGGAATCCGAAGCGGACATGGGCTGTTGCTTCGTTTGGTCCGCACTGACGATAACGCACTTCACGGTAATCTGAGACTCGTCATAGAGCCTTAGTGCTAGTTTGTATCGGGGCAAGTTCTTGTGCGGTCCAAGAGCATGCTAGACAAACTAAAAAAGCTGTGCGCTTTTGCCAAAAGCGGCCCGCTGATTGCGCTAGCCATCGCGGCGGTGATGGTGCTCGGCATTGTCGGACCCACCTCGGCGCAGTTCTTCAATTTCGGCGGATTTCAGCAGCGGCCGCAGCCACAACGCGGTGGCGGCGGGTTCGGTGGCGGCTGGTTTGGTAATGACACGTTTGAGCCGTTCCAGCAGCACGCTCCCCAGCCTCGGCGGCAAACACTACCGCCCGCGCGCGAGGATTTTTCAAAGGCGCCGCCGCCCGAGAAGCGCGAGGCCGTGCCGGAGCGCAACGTGCTGGTGCTCGGCGACGCCATGGCGGACTGGCTCGCTTACGGCCTTGAGGACGCTTATGCCGATCACCCGGAAATGGGCGTGATCCGCAGGCACAAGACCGTCTCGGGGCTCATCAAGTATCAGCCCAAGGGCGATCCGGCCGACTGGGCCGCCGCGGCAAAAGGCATCCTCGCCACTGAGAAGCCGGACGCCATCGTCGTCATGCTCGGGTTAGACGACCGCGTGGCGATGCGCGAGCCGGCGGCCGATAAATCCGACAAGACATCCGACAAAAAGGGCGACAAGAAAGACGCCCGCGGCAAACCGGATGGCAACGCTTCCGAAGGGAAGCCCCGAGCGAAGCCAAATAGCGCAGCCGACGCTGGGAAGCCCGATGATAAAGCGGTCGATACCGAATTGTCGCCTGACGATGCCGCCGACCATGATGCGCCGCCGGTCATCGCGCCGGAGAAAAGCACGCGCTTGTCGAACGGCGTCTATCAGTTTCGCGAGGAACGTTGGGTCGAACTCTACACCAAGAAGATCGAGGAGATGATCGGAGTTCTTAAATCCAAGGGCGTGCCGGTGCTGTGGGTCGGATTGCCAGCGGTTCGTGGCCCCAAGGCGACCGCCGACACGCTATTCCTGGATTCGCTCTATCGTGACGCCGCCGGCAGGGCCGGCATCACCTATGTCGACGTCTGGGACGGATTTGTCGACGAAGCCGGCCGCTTCCTGCAGAAGGGCCCCGACTTCGAAGGCCAGATCCGCCAGTTGCGCTCCTACGACGGCGTGTATTTCACAAAAGCCGGCGCGCGCAAGCTCGCGCATTATGTCGAGCGCGAGATCACGCGGCTCTTGACTGCGCGTTCGGCGCCGATCGCGCTGCCGACCGAGCCTGCGACGCCCGACGCCAATGCCCTGCCCGGCCAGCCCGCGCCGCGCCCGCTGGCCGGACCGATCCTGCCGCTGGTGGCGTCTTCCGTCGGCACCGATCAATTGCTCGGTGGACCGGGAACGCGCCCGGCCACGGTCGACGCGCTCGCCGAGCGCACGCTGGTCAAGGGCGAAGCGCTGACGCCGCCCCCCGGCCGCGCCGACGATTTTGCCTGGCCGCGCCGCGAAGTCGGACACGAACGAGTCAAGGGCGAGACGGCAATGGCATCGGCGTCGCCCGATGTCGGCGCCCGGGTAAAGGCGCCGGCGGCATCGCTTAAGTCGAAAAAGCATCGCCGGAGTTGGGACCGGGGATCTAGCTCATCTCCGCATCCGTAGATCGCGATCGATGAGACCAATGCCGAAGGACCAAGATCAGAATGTTTCGGTAACCTTGCTCAGTTGCGGAGGACGATCCGGGTCAAATCCCCACTCGCGCGCGGTGCGTTCGATCATTCGATAGGCCGCAACGAGCATGGTAATTCCGTCGGTTGCGGGATCATCGTCGCCAAGCCAAGGAAGCGTGCTGTGCGGACCGCCACACAGATGCAGGGCAATCTTGCGCTCGCGCAGCTCGCTCGTCACCGCATCCACCGTGGCAGCTGTTTCATCCATCAAGCGCAATATGATGACCGGCGTTTTCGATGACAATGCAGCGCGCGGACCGTGTTGCAGCTCGGCGCCGCTGAAACTAAGCGCGGGTAGCTGCAGGATTTCGCCAAGCTTCAGCGCAATTTCGCGAGCGGAGCTCAGACCCAGGCCCCGCGAAGTAACAAACAGGGCGGATGCGCTGGCGAGATCATCGGATATTTCCGACCAATCGAGTGTCAGCGCGCGGTGAAGGCGCTTCGGTAGGCGGTCAAGTGCCGACCTGAGAGCCATGTCATCGGCCAATTCCGCAACGAGCTCGGCGCCTGCCGCCATCGAGCCGACCACGGTCTTGGTCGCGGCGACCGAATACTCAGGCCCAGCTTCGATCGGAACGACGAACTCGGCGGCGTCGGCGACCGGCGAGGGCACCGCGTTGACGATCGCAACCGTGCGAGCACCCGACGCTCGTGCGGACTGCGTCGCAGCGACCAGATCGGGGCTGCGCCCCGATTGCGAGATCACAATGAACAGCGCATTGCGCAACGCGAGCGGCCTGCGAAACGCCGTAATCACCGATGGAGCACTGGCGGACACCGGCAGGTGAAGTCTAGTTTCGATGAGGTAGCGCAGGAAAACTCCAGCGTGACCGGAGCTTCCGCGACCGCACAGGACAACGAGCGGCGCCGCGCCGATATCCAGGCGTTTTGCAACTTCGGCGACAGCATAGCGATTGCGGACGATGCGCGAGACGACGTCCGCGCTTTCGCAAATCTCTCGCTCCATCGCAGAACAAACGGACGGGCCCATGGTTCAAAAGCTCCATCTTCGCTGCACGCCTGCTGTTCGGCATTACTCGCTGTGACCGTGAGTGAGATCAGCGAACACGCGTCGGAGGTTGCCCTTATGGCTCGCTAGAAGGCCTTCTGCTTCGGCCTTGTCGTAGCCCAACACCATGAGTGTGGCCAGCTTGATATCCCCGCCGGCTTGCTCGAGGGCACCGGCAGCCTGCGATTGGTCGCAGCCGGCGATCTGAGTAACCATCAACTCTGCACGGAGCTTCAGCTTCGTGTTCGTGGTCTGCATGTTGACCATCATGCCGCGGAAGACACGGCCGAGGCGCAGCATTATGCCGGTGGATATTAAGTTGAGCACGACCTTCTGCGCGGTGCCGGCCTTCATCCGGGTCGAGCCGGCTATCAGTTCTCGCCCCGTCTCGACCAGCACCGGATATTTCGCTGATGACAGCAGCGCAGTGCCGGGATTGCTGGCAACGCCGATGGTGACGATGCCGTACGTGCCGGCCTGCTGCAGCGCCGCCACCGTAAATGGCGTCGTGCCGCTTGCGGCAACCGCGATCACAACGTCGTGCGGAGAAAGCCGCACATCATCGATCTGTTTGAGGGCATCGGCGACATCGTCTTCGGCGCCTTCGACGCTTGCGATCAAGGCGCTCTCCCCACCAGCGATGATGAAACGCAGCCGCTCTGGGGGCCAAGCGAAAGTCGGGGGCAGCTCCGCTCCATCCTGCACGGCGACCCGCCCCGAGGTGCCCGCGCCAACGTAGATCAGACGCCCGCGGTCGCCGAGCGCTTCCTTTGCCGCATCTGTCGCCGCGGTGATGGCGGGAAGCGCGCGCCCTACGGCGGCGACGGCGGCGAGCTGGCCCTCCCACATCGCTTCCATCGCTGACGCCAGCGACCAAGCATCGAGATCAATAAAGCGAGAGTCGACGTCTTCGGTAGCCATGCGTGCGATCCATTCCTCTCACGGCTTTGGGACGCGGAACTTGGGAGCCGGTTCGCGTTTAGCCGCCCCCTCCACCACGGCAACGCGCCTCCGCGCCACCAATAACGCGCCGGCGACCGCATCACCCTCCGGAGGCGTGAGGCGGCTGCGCAGATCTGGCGTCAACCATGCAGCGATTGGCCCCGACAGCCCGCCGACCAGCGACAGCCGGTCAATTCCAAGCCGCAAGAACACATCGAGCAGATCGCCGATCGCATCAGCTGCGCGTTCGACGATACGCCGGCCGATCGGATCGCCCTGGGTCGCATGCCGCAGCACCATCGGCGCAAAGGCGGCATAGTCAGTCGCAGTCGCCTGTTCGGACCAGGCCACCGCCTGACTGGAGTCATGGTCGAAGGCAGCGAGCACTTCCTCGAGTAGTGGCGATGTCTCGCCGCGTTGATCCGCCGCACGGAGCGCGCGCCTGATTGCCTGCAATCCGACGTCGGCGCCGCTACCTTCGTCAGAGATTGGAAAGCCATATCCGCCGAAGCGGAGTTCGCGGCCACCGATCAGACCGACGCCGATCGAGCCGGTGCCGGCGACAACGATAGCGCCGTCCGCACCCCCATGCGCACCGAGACACGCGGCCAATCCGTCGCTGATGAAGCGAACCGATGCGAACGGATGCGCAATCTCCTTGAGAGCCGCTTCGGCGCCCCGACGCCCGAGACCCGCAAGACCGATCCCCGCGTGTATCAGCGCAAAATCCTCGGGCCGCACCCCTGCCTGCTCGGCTGCGGCCGCGCACGCTCGCATGAGCGACCGCCACGCCTCATCGATGCCTAGCCGTGTCGTTGCCGGCCCCGAGCCGCCCTCGCCGAGCGCGGTGCCATATTGATCCTCGATGCGGGCGCGGCAACGGCTGCCGCCGCCGTCAACTCCAAGATACAACGCGGCTCTCTTCACTATGGCGTTCCAACGCGAACAACTTGGTTCCGGGTCCATTGGAGGCCTCCCGCAGTGTTTAAATTTAGGGATCTGGCTTTAGCGATCTTGGGTTCAGCGGCTGCACCTTACCATGCTAGATTGGCACGCGCTGCCATTGCGCGATGAACCTCATGAACCACTCCTCGCCCCGCGGGCCTTTCACGATCGCTGCGCCGCAACTGTTCGACGGAACGGTCATGCGGGGGCCGGCGCTGGTCAGGGTTTCGGGCGGCCTCATCGAGGACGTCAGCTTCGAAGACGCGGTGCCGCTCGGGATACCCGCACTTCCCCCCGACACAATCCTCGCGCCCGGCTTCATCGATATCCAGGTCAATGGTGGTGGTGGCGTTCTCCTCAACGATGATCCAACGGAGGCCTGCTTGCGCCGCATCGTCGAAGCTCACCGCAGAACGGGGACCACCGGCTGTCTGCCGACGCTGATCACCGATCGCACCGATGTGGTCGAACGGCTCGCGGCGGTCGCGCCGGGCTCGTTGCAAATTCCCGGCGTGCTCGGCTTTCATCTGGAGGGCCCTGCGCTCAACAAGGCTCGCAAGGGTATCCATCTCGAATCCGAGATTCGCGTGCCGAACGCGCGCGATCTTGCCGCGATGAAGAGCATCAGCGACTGCGGTCGCTCTATAGTGACCTTGGCCCCGGAATGCGTGCCGCCGTCGCTGATTGACGATCTACTTGGAGCGGGACTGCGTCTCTCGGCCGGGCATAGCGACGCGACGCAGGCGCAAATTGAGCAGGCCGCGGATCGCGGCGTGACCGGCGTTACCCACCTCTTCAACGCCATGTCGCAGCTAACGGCGCGCGAACCGGGCGTGGTCGGTGCCGCGCTGGACGACGAACGGCTATTTGCCGGGATCATTTGCGACGGCCTTCACGTCGACCCCTTGAGTTTGCGCGTCGCCATACGTTGCAAGGGGCCCGATCGCTTGATGCTGATCACGGACGCGATGCCTCCGGTTGGCACGGATTTGCGGCATTTCCTGCTGCAGGGGCGACGAATTACCCTGCAGGGAGCTCGCCTGACTGGTTCTGATGGCACGCTCGCCGGCGCGCACCTGACCATGATGCAGGCGGTGCGCAATGCGGTCGCGTTGCTCGGGGTTGGCATTGCCGACGTCCTGACAATGGCCTCCCGCACCCCGGCCACATTTCTCGGCCTAGAGTCCCAGCTTGGTACGATCGCGCCGGGCTATCGGGCCGACCTCGTTGCCTTTAGCAGCAAGTTTGAAGTCATCGAGACATGGGTCGCCGGCCGACCAAGTCGCTGACTGCTCCTGCGGCAAGCCGGTGGATGAAATGGCGCTTCAGATAGCTGAACAGCAACGCCACAGGAACTGTGGTAGAGATCCTATGCAGGCGCGGCGGGCGGGGTGATACCGTTTCGGTGTAACCCCACCACCAATGCATAGGAGAGCCTATTATTGTCATCGGCCGACACCTGGGGCCGCCCGTATACCACCCGCGGCACACCGAATGCTGCCGCCTGACTTGACTGCACCACCTCCACTGGCCAACGTCTGTCCACGCGAGAGGATCGGTCATGCCCGTCAAAATCATTGGAATGATCGGCGTGGCACCGCCGAGCAGCAAAGCCAGCCTGCATGTGATCGAGGGCGGCTTGTCGCCGTCCTATCTTACTGAATTTGCCCTCGCTCATGATCGGGCTGGCTTCGACATGGTGCTGGTAGGCTATTCGTCCTCGTCGGCGGAAGGGTTCCTAGTCGCGCTTTACGCGGCAATGCAGACGGATCGGCTCGGCTATCTCATTGCGCATCGGCCTGGCTTCGTGGCGCCGACTTTGTTAGCCCGCAAGGTCGCGACGTTCGATCATCTGACGGGCGGCAGGCTCGCGGTTCACATCATCACCGGAAAGTCGGATGACGAGCAGCATAGCGATGGCGATTTCAGCCCGAAGGACGAGCGCTATCGACGGGCGGCGGAATATCTGGAATTGATGAAGCTAGCCTGGTCGAACGATGAACCGTTCGATTTCGCTGGAAACTTCTATCGCGTCAAGGGTGCATATTCCGATGTGCGCCCGCTGCAGCAGCCGCATCCTCCGTTGTTCTTCGGCGGCGCTTCGCCCGGCGCGCTCGAGATGGGCGCAAGACTGTGCGACTTCTACGCGATCTATGCCGAGCCGCTCGCGTCGACGCGCGACCGCATCGCGCAGTTCCGCGCGCAGGCGGCGGCCTTCGGACGCGTGCCGGGATTCAACGTCTCGGTTCGCCCCATCATCGCCGACACCGAGGGAGCCGCGTGGGAGAAGGCCAATCGTATTCTCGGGGCGATGAACGTGGCGAAGGGCTGGAGGCGTCAGGAAGAGGCGACCGGACCCGTCGACAATGCCGGCAAGCGGCTAATGGGGTTCGCTCTGGAGAGCGACATTCATGACGAGCGCCTGTGGATGCCGATTGCGAAGGCGACCGGCGCGCTCGGTAATACCTCGTGTCTCGTCGGTACGCCCGAACAGGTCACTGAGTCGATCCTCAAATACTACCGGCTGGGAATCGGCTCGTTCCTCATCCGCGGCTTCGATCCGATGAACGATGCGACGGAATTCGGCAGAGAGCTCATCCCGCGCATCAAGGCCGGCGCCGCCGCGATCGACGGCATGAAAGCAGCCGAATGACCGCGCGAACAGATCATCTCGCCCCCATGAGCTTCCCTACTCGCGCGATCTGTCGGTGAACGGCTTGGATCGTGTCACGGCGGTATTGGCCAGCGAAGCGCAACTGGTCGACGATCAGTGCCAAGGCAATCGTCACTGCAAAAAATTGTCCAGCGCATGATCGCGGAACTCGCTCTACGGCCGCGGCGTCGCCAAGCTCAGGAGCGGCGACACGGCGGGCCGCGAGGCCGACATCGCGACGGTCTATGCGGGCTACGGGGTGAAGTGAGGCAATCCCGCATTTGTAAGTCGCGATAGCTGCATGCTTGCCCCCAACGCGGCGCACTGAAGTGCGGCCAATGTCGCATTTGGTCGGGTAGGATCGAGGCGCGGATCGGGCTTCGAATGATGCCGACGTTTCCTCGATCCCCCCTATCATCCGTACGGCGGGTTTTCCCCAGTACGGCTGGAAGGCTGGCTTTCCAAGCAGTGCCTTCCTGGATGATCAGCGGCTTAAGCCTGCTCCCGACATGCGCCGTCCGACATCCAGTTTGCATCCACCCTTCGTGCATTTCGTGGTCGCTACGGTGGTCCGCTCTGAGTTCGGGCCTGAGGACTCGATCATGCACCGCCATGCGGTGGAATACTCCACCTACCCCAGGGGCCCTCGCTCGGGTCCGGGTTGTAGTGTCCCGGTCCGTCATCACTTAATCGGCCCCATCCGCCCCACTCGCAGGCACATCGCGATTTCACCGCATAGCGACTTATACGCGATGCCTTCGCTGTGCGGGAGCGCCTAGGCGACCCGCGAGTGGTTCCGAACTTTCACTGCACATTCCTTCCTGGCATGCCGTCCTCTCCGACCCCGGGGAGTCCAACATCGATATGTTCCAGAACTTCGATGCCGACATGGCCTTCGCCGTTTGACCACCGGCTCGGCACTCCCGACACTCCCGCAATCCGTTCCGCGCGGGTTTCCGATTTCGTGGCTTCACTGGTTCGCTTCCGCTACGGCCTGCCAGGTTGCTCGCCCCCCTGTACGGATCGGACTGGATCGCCCAGCCTTCGGGGACTTTTACTTCCAGGCTTTCAACGGATCAGTCTCCCTCTCCGTTGCTGGATATAACTACAACAGTAGCTGGATCTCCTTCTGTTGGCGGGACTTGCACCCGCTGGAATGGCAGCTAGCTTCGCTGCACGGTCAAACTCGGAAGAACTCAGTCTGAGTAAATGTCTTTCGCGGTAGGGACGCGAGTTACCTCGCGCCCCCCGCACAGATCCGTACGGGCCCAATTCGGGCATACGGCTTGTATGGGGCTTTCTTTGTCAAGGAGGCATCACGCCTCTGTCGTCCTTTGTCATTCCATTCTTTTGTTCGACCTGCGCCGCAAGCATTCTTTCGTCCCGACCGCATATTTGCATCGCCGTCGCGCGTAGCGGCGGTCAAGGACGGCGCTTCTTCAGCGCCGCCGAAGGCTTGTCCTTGACGGACGCGAGCGCGGCGGCAGGCTGCTAGCAATCGGATGGTTGGCCCGCGCGATGATCCGAGGGGAGCCTGCCATTGGCCGCGATCAATCGCGCGAACCACGCTTGTATTCGGTTGAACCCGTATGGGGGTGCAGACCATGAAGCAGTCATACGCTTCTGCGGGCAAGGCTCCGAGGCGGCGGGTCCATTCTCCCAGCGGCATTGCAGCCATAGCCGAATGCGGATTGCCGCCACCTCGGATCGTCATCGGCTACCCGGCGCATCAAGCGCAGTCAGGTGTCGAACCCTTTTTGTCCTTTCTCGTTATAGAGTGTTACTCACGCCGCCGGCCGCAGCTCGACACCGTCCGGCACCTCGCCGGTCGTGACCAGGCGCCACAGCGCGATCAGCAGCTTGCGCGCCAGTGCCACGATCATCGTCGTCTTGCGCGCGCCGCTCGGCCCCTCGGTCCGCGTGCGATACCAGCGCGCCAGTGCACTGTCTTTCTGGAACATCAGGAAGCGCCACGCCAACTGGATCAGCCCACGTCGTACCCGCGCATTGCCAGCCTTTGCCAGGCCCTTCTCTCGGCGTTTCAAACCGCTCTCGTCGGGCGATCCCGTGAGCCCGGCGTAGCGCGCCACCGCTCTTCGATCTCGAAGCTTCCGCGACAAGATCTCCCGCACCAGCATGTCCGCCGTCTCGATGCCGATACCGATCACCCTGGCGAGCAGCCGCACCATCGCATGCGGCCCTGTATCCGGTGCCCGCTCGAGCCGCTCGGCACGTGTCTTCTCGATCGAGCTGATCTGCTCACGGACCAGTGCCAGCCGTGCCATGTCCGCCGAAACTCCTCGATGACGTTCACCGGCAGGCCCGTGCCCTCCGCTGTCCGCAGACCTGCCAGACGCTCTGGCGCCTTGCCAGATGTGGTTTGAATTCCCGGATCCCAAGACGGGCGAGCGCGCTCTTCATGCGGTTGGTGATGCGTGAGCGCTCGTTGCACGGCTCTCCGCCGCTGCTCGGTTACCTCGCGGCCTCCTCCTCCATCGTCGGGATCACCACCATCCCGCAGGGCCCCCGCTCACCGCGCAACCAGCCCAGGAATACGCGCATCAACATCGCCGCATCCAGACGATCCGTCTTCGCCCGCTTGGCGTTTGCGCGACACCGCAACGCTTGCCGAATGGATGACATGCGCCTCGATCCCGCTGAGCAATCAGCCAGCGCGCCAGCCAGAAGCCGTCGCGGCCAGCCCTCATAGGCCAGCGCGATCCGACTGATCGGCCGGCCGACAACGCATCGCCTCGTTCCGCCACCGCTCGATCAATCGCAACAGTGCCGTCGCATCCGGCTCCAGTTTCTTCAACGGCTGGCGCTCGACGCCAGGAACAGCTCCGCTCACCAGCCAGCTCGCCTTGCTCATCTCGACGACCACTACCGAGGTCGAGATCGGATCAAACGCGGTCAGGCTTCGACTGAGATCATTGACTTGGGCCATGGGGCAACCTCCATCAGTTCGTGTGGACCATGAAGGTGCCATGACCTCCGCCGCCCGCCCCATAGCTTCTC
>CAVYLU010000011.1:0-183573 GCA_963769365.1 uncultured Alphaproteobacteria bacterium
CGGCCACTCGCACGCGTTGCGAGCTATTGCGCTCGCGTGCGGCATTGCCTTGCTTTTGCCGGCAATAAGTTTGCGCGCAGCCACACTGGATTCGTCCGGATCGCTGGAGATCGCCAGCCGATCGACGGAGCCGTTTGGGCTCATCGCACATCCGCTCTCCTTTGGAGGCTTGTACGAAAAGTGGCGCGGCGTTGAGCGCAAGCTCGACGATGAAAGGGTGCAGCTCGCGCTTTGCGACGGCGATCGCGAGCGCTGCGCCGCTCCCGCCGCGCTGCAATTTCTCGCCATTGTGGACAATGCAAGAGAGCGCGATGGCCGCGCGCGGCTCGGCCAGATCAACCGCGCCGTCAATCTCGCGATCCGGCCGATGAGCGATCTTGCCCAATACGGCGAAATCGACGTCTGGAGTTCGCCGCTCGCCACGTTCTATCGCGGCGCCGGCGACTGCGAGGATTACGCGATCGCCAAATTCGCAGCCCTCAGCCTGGCCGGTATCTCGCCGAACGATCTGCGCATCGTCGTTATGCGCAACAGCATTTTGGGCGAGGACCATGCGGTGGCCGCGGTGCGGCTCGATGGTCATTGGCTGATGCTCGACAACCAGCGCATGGCGATGGTCGAAGATTCCTATGTCAGGAATTTCCGGCCGCTGTTCGTCATCGGCCGCTCCGGCGTCATGAAATATGACGATGCGCCGCTGATCGCCGCTGCGCCGGAACGGGACGTCGTGCCCTCCGCCGCGCTTGACCTGGCGGCCCAGCCCGGCATGATCCCATTCGCCAACTAGATTTCGGACGCAGCGCCAGCGCGTCAGCTGGAAAGACCTGATCCAAAATTCCATTTCGCCGTGAGGCTTGAGAAGCTAGCCTGGCCGGCGCCAACGTTTTGCTTCTTGAGGTGGGGATTTGAGGATGCGAGCCATTGCGCTGGTGATTATTGCAGTCCAGTTCGGCCTGGCGCTTCCCGCCGTCGCGGAGAGCGAGGTCTATCCGGATCGATCGATCAGCGATGTGCTCCCGCTGTTCAACCGGAACCACTGCGAGAGGATCCGCGATCCCGCGGAGCAATTGTTTTGCGGAGACCCCGAACTCAATGCCGCCGCCGAAAAACTGAACGGCGCGACCCAGGAAAGGCTGAACCGGATTGCGGATCGCCGCCTTGCGATCGAGGAAAACGTGCTGTGGATCGGGGATCGCAATTTGAGCTGCGGCGTCTTCGGACAGGAGTCGGTTCGCTTCGAAGACATCGAACCGGTGATCGCCTGCCTGCTGAAGGAAACCGAAGAAAGGATCGCGATCCTGCGCGACCCGAATTTCGATTGCCTGGCCGCCAACACCGCCGCCGGCGCCCTGATATGCAGCGATCCGTCGCTTGCCCTTGCCGAGATGGAGCTCAACGGCCACGTCCTTGCTCTGATCGCCAGGCTGAAGGAAAACGACGCAAAGGACGCATTCGCCGAATATGCGAGATGGACCCGAGAGCGCGACCGTAAATGCGATCTGGCGGGCAAGGATAATGCGCCGTTGAGCGAACTGTCTTCGTCGGAGGGTTGTCTTGCTGGTTATCTCAGTCAAAAGACGGTCGAAATGGTCGCGGCCAAGGGTGATCCAACGCGAGTCTTCGGACGGCACCTGCCCTCGCCGACCCCCAACGCCGATGCGGTCGACTTATGCGTCAGCCAAATTCATGCGGCCAACAGCTGTGAGGATTTTCTAAGGGTCAGCCGTGTGTTTGAGATCGACAGCGAGGTGGCCGAGCAAAGCGCGCTGGTGACCGCCGAGATCGAGATGATCGTGCTTTCGCCCTTTGCGGTCTGCAGTCCGGTTGCATCGAGCTGCACCGGCACCTGCTGGGATTTGACGTCCGGCAAGACTAAGCCGTCGCCGGCAAGCCGCGACAGCTTCGGTGTCGCGCACCGGCTCAGGATCGAAAAGACTTTCGCGTTTCAAAACACCGACGGCCGAAGCTGGCTCTGCAATTCGACCGCATTGCCGCCGGTGGATTTGGGCGTCGCGCTCGGGCGCCAATAAGCTCGACCCCGGCCCGCGCCGTCTCAATTCTTCCAGCACGTATTTCGCCTGTCGGAATTCAGCCGGCCTGCTGCAACGTATCTGGCATGCCCTTTGCGTTTCCTTTGGCGAAAAGATGACGACATAGATCTTCTCTTTTCTCTTTGGCCTCGTCGTTTGATTGACGTCATCATTGTCACGGGCATACGATCCCGGCAGATCCGTCAGAGGTCATTGGGAGGAAGAAATGACTCGCTTGCACGTCGATTCTGCTCGCCATTTTTTTCCCGACATCCCCCCCGACATCGCCAAGCACGGAGCCAAGCCTGCGCGCCTCGCATGGCTCGCGGCCGCGGTCGGATTTAGCCTCGCCGTTTCCTGCGGCAGCGGGTTTGCGCAGAGCGAGCCGAAGGCATCGGTCAACCACATCAAGACCGTGACATCGGCGGTCGACGGCGCCATGGTCAGGGCCAACACGGCGACGTCGGATGATTGGCCGACCATCGGCCTCGATTATGCCGAAACGCGTTTCAGCAAGCTCCACATGATCAATTCCGACAATGTGAGGGGCCTTGGCCTGGTGTGGAGCTACAGCCTTGATTCCTCCCGCGGCGTCGAGGCGACGCCGGTCGTGGTCGACGGCATCATGTATCAGACCGCGTCGTGGAGCGTGGTGCACGCCATCGACGCGCGCACCGGCAAGAAAATCTGGACCTTCGACCCCGGCGTCAACCGCGAGCAGGGCTACAAGGGCTGCTGCGACGTCGTCAATCGCGGGGTCGCGCTCTACAAGGGCAAGGTCTTCGTCGCCTCCTATGACGGGCGGCTGATCGCGCTCGATGCCGCGACCGGGCAGAAGGTGTGGGAAAAAGATACGTTGATCGACCACGATCATTCCTACACCATCACCGGCGCGCCGCGTGTATTCAACGGCAAGGTGTTGATCGGGCAGGGCGGCGCGGAATATGGCGCACGGGGTTACATCACCGCCTACGACGCGGAAACCGGCAACCAGGCATGGCGCTGGTTTGCGGTGCCCGGTGATCCCTCAAAACCGTTCGAGGACGCCTCGATGGAGGCGGCGGCCAAGACCTGGGATCCGGCCGGCAAGTGGTGGATCAACGGCGGCGGCGGCACGCCGTGGGACACCATCACCTTCGATCCAGAGCTGAACATGGTCTATATCGGCACCGGCAACGGCGCGCCGTGGAATCGCAAGTTCCGCAGCCCCTCCGGCGGCGACAATCTCTATCTGGCCTCGATCGTGGCGCTGAACGCCGACACCGGCAAATATGCCTGGCATTATCAGGAGACGCCCGGCGACAACTGGGACTACACCTCCACCCAGCCGATGATCCTCGCCGACATCAATATCGAGGGCGCGCCGCGCAAAGTCATTCTGCACGCGCCCAAGAACGGCTTCTTCTTCGTCATCGACCGCACCAACGGCAAGTTCATCTCGGCAAAGAATTTCGTCGATGTGAACTGGGCGACCGGTTACGACGCCAATGGAAGGCCGATCGAGATGCCGGCGGCGCGCGGCGACGAGCCCTATGATACCGTGCCCGGCCCGTACGGCGCGCACAACTGGCATCCGATGTCGTTCAATCCGCAGACCGGGCTGGCCTACCTGCCGGCACAGAACGTGCCGGTCAACTTTACATCCGAAAAAACGTTCGAGCAAAATGCACCGACGCCCGGCAAGTTCGGCGGCACCACGGGCTGGAATGTCGGCTACATGCTCAACGCGACGCCGCCGAAGGCGCCCATCTTCGGCCGCCTGCTGGCCTGGGATCCGGTCGCACAGAAGGAAGCCTGGCACGTCGACTACCCGGCACCCTGGAACGGCGGCACGCTGACCACCGCCGGCAATCTAGTGTTCCAGGGCACCGCCGACGGGCGCTTCATCGCCTACGACGCCAAATCAGGCGAGAAGCTTTGGGAAACCCCGACCGGCACTGGCGTGGTCGCAGCACCAGCGACCTACATGGTCGACGGCGTCCAGTATGTTTCGGTCGCGGTCGGCTGGGGCGGCGTGTTCGGCATCACCGACCGCGCGACCGACCTGCGAAGCCCGGGGACGGTCTACACCTTTGCGCTCGGCGGCAAAGCGAAGCCGCCGGAGTTCGTAAAGTATCAGACCGAGGGCTTGCTGGAAGGCGTGCCATACGATCCAAAGGACGTGCCCGAGGGCACCGCGCTCTATGTCGCAGCCTGCGCCACCTGCCATGCCGTGCCCGGCGTCGACAATGGCGGCAACGTCCGCAATCTCGGCTTCGTCCCGAAGGAGGAGATCATCAACCTGAAGGACATCGTCTTCAACGGTCCGTTCAAGGATCGCGGCATGCCGGACTTCACCGGCAAGCTGAAGGACGAGGATGTGGTGAAGATCCAGGCCTTCATCCAGGGCACCGCCGACGCGGTCCGTCCGAAGAAGTGACGACCGTCATTCCGGGACGATGCGACAGCATCGAACTCAGGTGCGCAATTGCGCACCCGAGAATCTCGAGATTCCGGGTCTGGTGCTAACGCACCATCCCGGAATGACGAGCACGAGGAGAATCGCCCTCAGAACGACAGACTATCCCTGACCAGCACCCAGCGTCCGTTCTGGATCTGCTGCACCTGGGTGATCGTGTTGGCGAGGTGGTCAGTCGTGGAGAACTTGGTCGGCGGCGAATTGAAGATATCGAGGAACTTGTCGCCGGACTCCAGGGCTTCGAGCACCTTCTGACCGGTCAGGTCCTTGCCGGCCTTGTTGACGTAATAGGCAAAGGTCTCGATCGCGTTATAGCCGATGATCGCCTGGGTATTGGCATCGGTGCCGAACATCTTCTTGTAGTTGGCGAGCCAGTCCTTGACCTTGCCTTTGGCGGTGTCTTCGTAAGGGATCTCGAAGCCCGACGCGGCGTAAAGTCCCTCGACGGCTTCCTTGCCGAGCGTCGGGACTTCCAGCACGTTGGTGGGCGTGGCGCCAAGGAACGTCACATCCCATCCGAGCTTCCTGGCTTCGGTCATCGCGCCGATGGTTTCGCGGATCACGGTGCCGAGCAGGACCAGATCACAGCCGTCGGACTTCATCTTGGCGACCTGCGCGCTGAAATCGGAGGCGCCGCGCTTGTAGCTCGTGATCGAGGCCGGCTGCACCTTCATGGCCTCGAGCTGCTGGTTGAAGCCGTCGAGCACGTTTTTTCCGTACTCGTCATCCTGATGCATGATGCAGGGCTTCTTGAAATCCTTCGCCTGCATCAAGAATTTGAGCGCGGCGCGCGTGCTCTCGACATAGGGCAGCAGGTTGTTGAACTTGAGCCGCTCCTGCGGCTTCGACGGATCGAACTTGAAGGTGAATTCGGCCGCCGTCAGCGGGAATAGCTGCAACACGCCGGCATCGAACAGGACGTCCTGCGCGGCGAGCACGGTCGGCGAACCCATCGGACCGACCATCGCAAAAATCTTGTCGCGCTCGACCATCTTTTGCGACGCCAGCACCGCCCGCTTCGGATCGTAGCCGTTGTCCTCCAGGATCATCCGCAGCTTGCGGCCGTTAATGCCGCCGGCCGCGTTGATCTCCTCAATGGCCATTTTCATGCCGTTGGACACCGGGACGCCCCAGACCTTGATCGGGCCGGACAAATCCTGATGGGTGCCGATCACGATCTCGGTCGGCGAGATGCCTTCATTGGTGACTTTGGTCTGCGCCGCAGCCGGCAGATGCGTCAGCGCGAGCGCGCCGATCGCAAGGCCCAGCGCCTTGAGCGATTTCGACATGACTGGTCTCCTCTTCCCTGTTGCTTCCTTTGGCCCCGTATTGAGCGAAGGCCGGGCCTCCTGATCCTTCGCCGTTTTTAAGCTTCCAAACACTTTCGCGGCTCACGCCACCGCCCGCTCGCCATACATGGCGTCGATCTCGGTGACGTACCGCTTGTTCACAAAGCCCCGCTTCAGTTTCATGGTCGGCGTCAATTCCTCGTCCTCGGGCGTCAGCTGACGCTCGATCAGGAAGAATTTCTTGACGGTTTCGACGCGGGCGAAATTGGCATTCACCGCCTCGATCTCGCGCTGGATCAGACCCTGGACCTCGGCCGCCCGGCACAGGCTCGCATAGTTGGTGAAGGGAATATCGTGGTCCTGGGCGAACTTCTCGACATTCTCCTGGTCGATCATGACGAGGCAGGTGAGATAGGGACGCTTGTCGCCGATCACGACGGCGTCGGAAATATAGGGTGAGAATTTGAGCTGGTTCTCGATCTCCGACGGGGTGATGTTCTTGCCGCCGGAGGTGATAATGATGTCCTTCATCCGGTCGGTGATCTTGACAAAACCCTCGTTGTCGATGGCGCCGACGTCGCCGGTGTGCAGCCATCCGTTGGCGTCGATGGTTTCGGCGGTCTTTTCCGGCTGGTTCAGATAGCCCATGAACAGGAAGTCGCCCTTGATCAGGATCTCGCCGCGCGGGCAGATCATCACCTCGCCCCATGGTACGGCGGTCCCGACCGAACCAAGCTTGATCCGATCCCTTGGCATCAGCGTCGCGACGCCGCAATTCTCGGTCTGGCCGTAGACTTCGCGCATGTCGATGCCGAGCGCGAGATACCAGCGGATCAGCTCCGGCGCGATCGGGGCTGCACCGGTGAGCGCGATCCGGCAGCGGTCGAGCCCCAGCATGCGGCGGATGTTGCGGAACACCAGCCAGTACGCCACGCGATTGGCGATCCGCAACGGCAGCGAGGGTGTTTCGCCCTCGAGCCTGCAATCGGTCATGCGATAGCCGATCGCGAGCGCGCCCCCATACATCCAGTTCTGGAACGGCGTCGCATCCTTCAGCGCGATGGTGACGCCCGAATAAAACTTCTCCCAGATCCGCGGCACCGCCAGGAATGCGGTGGGCTGAACCTCGCGAAGATTGTCGGGCACCGTCTCCGGGCTTTCGGCGAAGTTCATCACCGATCCCACCGCAAGCGAGGTGTAATAGCCGCCGACGCGTTCGGCGACATGACAGAGCGGCAGGAACACCAGGCGCTCCTCGCTGTCGGTCGATGGATACAGATCGTTGGCGTGGCGCATCTGGTAGGTGACGCCACGGTTGGAATGCATCGCGCCCTTGGGCGGGCCCGTGGTACCCGAGGTGTAGACCAGAATGGCCAGATCATCCGCACCCCGGCTCCCAACCATCTCACTCCACAGCGCTTCATGGCCGGCGATATGGTTGCGCCCGAATGCAGTGAATTCGGCGAGCGACATCACCATCGGATCGGAGAAGCCGCTCAAGCCCTCCATGTCGAACACCACGATCCATTGCAGGGTCGGACAGCGGGCGCGGCACGCCAGGATCTTGTCGAGCTGCTCTTCGTCCTCGGCAAAGATCACCTTGGTTCGGGAGTCGTTGACGAGATATTCCACCTGGGCCGCGGAATCGGTCGGATAGATGCCGGACGAAACGCCGCCGGCGCAGAGGATGCCCATATCGGCGAACACCCATTCGGGCACCGCGTTGGCGACGATCGAGGCGACGTCGCCGGACCTGAAGCCTATGGCGTGCAAGCCGTAGGCGATGTCCTTTGAGATCTGCAGCCACTCCCGCCAGCTGGTCGGCTGCCAGATGCCGAATTTTTTCTCGCGGATCGCGGGCGCCTCGCCGCGGGTCTCCACCGCGAGCAGAAAGCTCCTCGCGATCGTATCGGCGACTGTCAGAACCGCCGCTCTCGCCATGCTCATTCCTCCCTCACCTCGTCCGCGCCGGATGCCGGTTTCTGGTGGCCGGTCTTTTTGCCGGAACGGAAGCCGTATTTAACGCCAACTCCTTCTCAACGCCAAGTTTTCTTCTTCTTCCAGCGCCGTTCGCCGCGGGCGCCGGCTTCCTTGGCGCCAAGATAGAACTCCTGGATGTCCTTGGAATGCATCAAACGGTCGCAAGTATCGTTCATCACTACCCGGCCGATCTCAAGCACATAGCCGTAATGGGCGGTCTCGAGCGCGACCTTGGCATTTTGCTCGACCAGAAGGATCGACATCCCCTGCTCTTCGTTGACCCGCTTGATGATGGTGAAGATCTCCCTCACCAGGATCGGCGACAGGCCGAGCGACGGCTCATCCAGCAACAATAGCGTCGGGCGGTTCATCAGCGCACGCCCGATCGCCAGCATCTGCTGCTCGCCGCCGGAGAGCTGCCCTGCCGGCTGGTCGACCCGCTCCTTCAGCCGCGGAAAATAGCCGTAGACCCGCTCCAGATCCTGCGCGACGCCGTCGCGGTCGCGACGCGGATAGGCGCCCATCATCAGGTTCTCGCGCACCGAGAGGAACGGAAACACCTCGCGTCCTTCCGGCACATGGCTCAAGCCCAGCCGCACGATCTTGTCGGCCGCCATGCGCTGGATCGGCTGACCCAAGAATTCGATCGAGCCTTTCTGCGGATCGAGGATGCCGGAGATGGTCTTCAACACCGTGGTCTTGCCGGCGCCGTTGGCCCCTAACACCGTGACGATCCGGCCGCGCGGCACCTCCAGGCTGATGCCTCGGATCGCCATGATCGGCCCGTAATAGCTTTCGATGTTGCTGAGTTTTAGAATGATGTCGGGCGCGCTCATGGCATCCTCCCCTCAGGCGCCCAAATACGCGGCGACGACGTCCGGATGGACCTGCACGTCGGCAGGCGTGCCCATCGCCAGCACGCGGCCGTAGTTCAGCGCGATCACCCGGTCGGAGACGCGATTGACCAGCGTCATGTCGTGCTCGACCATCACGACGGTGATGCCGAGCTCGGATTTCATGTCGCGGATCCAGAACGACATGTCGTCGGTCTCCTCGACATTCAGCCCCGACGACGGCTCGTCGAGCAGGATCAGCTTCGGCTCCGAGCACAGCGCGCGCGCCAGCTCAATCACTTTGCGCACGCCGTAAGGCAGCCCCGAGATCAGCTTGTCGCGATGGGGTTCGAGATCGAGGAACTCGATCACTTGCTCGACACGGCGGCGATGGGCTTTTTCGTTGGAGCGCACGCTCGGCAGGAACAACAGCTCCTGCCATAGCTGCGTGGTCGAATGCCGGTGGCGGCCGACCAGGAGGTTACTGAGCACGGTTGCATTCTCGAACAGCTCGATGTTCTGGAAGGTGCGGGCGATGCCGAGCCTGGCGATGCCGTAGGCGGGCGCCTCGGTGATGTCCTGGTCCTCAAAGAAGATCCTTCCCGAGGTCGGGCTGTAGATCCGCGAGATCAGGTTGAAGATCGAGCTCTTGCCAGCGCCGTTGGGCCCGATGATCGACAATATCTCGCCCTTCTCCACCGCGAAGGACACGGCGTCGACCGCCTTCAGGCCGCCGAAATGCAACGAAAGATTTTCGGCGCGGAAATAGCTCATCGGTTCCGCTCCGACTTCACATAGATCTTCTGCCGCTTGAAGGTGGCGCGCTTGTAGAGCGGGAACAGCTGGAAGAAGAGCTTTATCTTGAGCCAGCGGCCGTAGAGGCCGAGCGGCTCGAACAGCACGAACAGCACGATGATGACGCCATAGATCGCGCCCTTGAGGCCGTTGGCGGACGCAAACGCGGCGACGCTGTCCTGAATATGGGCAGCGCGCGCGCTCCCGGCGCCGAATGCCGCGGCAACACCGGCGATCATGCCGGGCATGTCGTCTTTGAGGTAGGTGAGGAACGGATCGATCATGACGATGAAGATCGCGCCCAGCACCGCGCCATGCAGGCTGAAGGTGCCGCCGATCAGGATCACGATGATGAATTCGATCGAGAGCTGGAGGGTAAACATTTCCGGGCTGATGAAGGACAGTTTGTGGGCGAACAGGACGCCCGCAAAGCCGGTGATGGTCGCACTGATCGCAAACGACTTGACCTTGTAGAGCGAGACGTTGATGCCCATGCTGCGCGCGGCGGTTTCGCTGTCGCGGATGGCGACAAAGGCGCGGCCGGTCGGCGACCGCAGTAAATTGAGCGCGCCGACGATGGTCAGGATCAGCACGGCAAGACAGAGGAAGTAGAACGCCGGGCTGTCGCGCGACACCGAAGTGCCGAGCAACTGGATGGTCTTGATCCGCATGCCCTCGTTGCCGTGGGTGACGCTTTCCCACCGCGCCAGGATCTCCTCGACGATGAAGGCAAAGGAAATGGTCGCGATCACGAGATAGATGCCCTGCAGCCGCAATGCTGGGAATCCGACCAGCGCGCCGATCACCCCGGTCAACAGGCCGGCGGCGAGGAAATAGACCGGAAACGGCACGTTGAACTGCTGCAGGTACGCCGCGGTGTAGGCGCCGATGGCCAGAAAGGCCGCGTGGCCCAACGAGGCCTGGCCGGTAAAGCCGGTGAGGATCAACAGCGCCACGCCGACGGTCGCATAGATACAGACAAACACCAGTTGGCTGACGAGATAGCTCGACAGCACGAACGGCGCGATCGAAAGCAGCACCAGCAAGATGCCGTAGGAGAAGACGTAGCCCGAATGCGGAAACAGGCGGATGTCGTCCTCATAGTCGGTCTTGAACAGAAACCGCATGTTCAGACCTTCTTTCGCTGGCGAAGGCCGAACAGGCCCTCCGGCTTGAGCAGCAACACCGCGAGCAGCACGATGTAGGCCGCGACGTCCTTCCACCCTTCCGCGAGATAGAAGCCGGCCATGCTTTCGATCACGCCGATCAAGACGCCGCCGACCACCGCACCTGGGATCGAGCCGAAGCCGCCGAGCACGGCTGCCGGAAACGACTTCAACCCCAGCACCAGGCCGACATTGGAATGGATGAAGGTGATCGGCGCGAGCAGCACGCCGGCGCAGGTCGCGACCGCCGCGCTGATCGCCCATACGATCGACACCACGCGCTTGACGGGAATGCCCATATAATAGGCGGCAAGCATATTCTCCGAACTCGCCCGCATCGCGGTGCCGAGCGTGGTCTTGTTGAAGAACAGATACAGCAGCGCGCACAGGATGATCGTCGCCGCAATCACCGAGAGCTTGTCATAGGCCAGCACGAGAGAGCCGATCCGCAAAACGCCCCGGCTGAACGGCGTCTCGATCTTGAAATCGTCGGTGCCCCAGATCATGCCGGCGATCGAGCGCAGGAAATAGCCAAGTCCGATCGTCGCCATGATGATCGAGAACTGCGGATAGCCGAGGATCGGGCGCACCACGATTCGTTCGGCCAGCATGCCGAACGCCGCCATGCATAAGACCGCGCCGGCAAATCCGATCCAGTAATTCAAGCCCAAAATGCCGATGAAGGTGAAGGCGAAGAACCCGCCCAGCATCATCAAATCGCCCTGGGCGAAGTTCACGACCTCGGTGGCCTTGTAGACAAGGACGAAGCCGAGCGCGATCAGGCCGTAGACGCAGCCGAGAGCAATGCCACTCACCAACTGCTGAACGAAGTCCAGCATTTGCCTAATCCTCCCTTGGATGCCCAGCAATTCTTGTCGATTGCCTCGGTCCGCATCCGCGTCTTTTCGCGCTCCGCTGCCGGAGAGGCGCAAGACTGCGCTTTGTCCTTGGCCTCATTCAGCCCAAAGGCCCGACCTCTGTCAACAAAGCGCTGGTTGATGTACCACCGGTCGGAATTTGGGTTGGTCGATTCACCGTGCCGAAATATCTTTCCGCCATGGTGGCGATGACAAAAGTTCGGATGGGCGTCATGAAATCAGAACAATCCGCGCTGCAGGTGCGAGGGTTAACAAAGCGTTTTGACCGCCTCGCGGTCGATGCGCTCGACCTCACCGTCCGCGCCGGCGAATACTATGCGCTGGTCGGGCCAAACGGCGCCGGCAAGACCACGACGCTGCGCATGGTCGCGGGCCTGCTCAAGCCTAACGCAGGCTCGGTCGCGATATTCGGTATCGACGCGCTGGGCGATCCGGTCGCCGCCAAGCAGATGATGGCGTGGGTCTCGGACGAGCCGATGGTCTATGACAAGCTCACCCCGCTGGAATATCTCGAATTCGTCGCCGGCCTCTGGGGCATCGATCCGGCCGTGTCGCAAAAATCGGCGCATGAGCTTCTGGCCTCGCTCGGTCTCGAGCCACATCTTGACGAGCGCTGCGAGGGATTTTCCAAGGGCATGCGCCAGAAGGTGGCGCTGGCCGGCGCGCTGGTCCATGAACCCCGCCTGATTATCCTGGATGAACCGCTCACCGGGCTGGACGCGGTATCCGCCCGCCACGTCAAGGGACTATTGGCGAACCGCGTGCGCGCAGGCTGCACGGTGATCATGACCACGCATATTCTCGAGGTGGCCGAACGCATGGCCGACCGGATCGGCGTTATCGCCGCAGGGCGTTTGGTGGCCGAGGGGACGCTTGCCGAGCTTCGCCAGCAGAACGGACATACCGACATCAGTCTCGAAGACCTGTTCATCGCGCTGGTGGACGTCGAGGTCGCCGCCGCATGAGCTCGGCCCTGGCCCTCACCTGGTTCGCCCGCCACGAGCTGCGCCTCGCATGGCGCGAATGGCTCGCGATGATGACCGGCGGCCGTCGCAAGCGGAAGCGCGCCGCCGTGATCGGCCTGATCGTGTTTGCCGCGTTCCTGCACATCCCGGCCTGGGCGGTGATCGGCCGTTTCGCCGACCTGCAACTGCCGCTCGACAAGTCCTCGCTGATCGTCATCACCGCGACCATTTTGCTGGCCTGGGCCTTGATGCTGTCGCAGGCGATCGAATCGGTGACGCGGGTGTTTTACGCGCGCGCCGATCTCGACCTGATCATGTCGTCGCCGGTCAGGCTCGCCAACGTGTTTTCGATCCGCATCGCCGCGATCGCGCTCTCGATCATTGCAATGGCGCTGCTGCTTTCGACGCCATTCGTCGATGTGCTTGTGATCGGCGGCGGCGTCAGGTGGCTTTCGGCGTTCGGCGTCGTCATCGCCATTGGGCTTTCCGCCGCGGCACTCGCGATCGCGGCCACCATCGTGCTGTTCCGCCTGATCGGTCCGGTACGAACCCGCACTGTCGCACAAATCCTCGCTGCGATCATCGGCGCCGGTTTCGTCATCGCGCTGCAGGTCGCGGCAATCCTTTCCTATGGGACGCTGTCGCGGTTTGCGGTGCTGACATCGGATGCGGCGGCGGCCCTTGCGCCAGGCATGGACAGCATTGTGTGGTGGCCGGCGCGCGCGGCGCTCGGCGATGGCGAAGCGCTGCTGCTGCTATTGTCCTTCGGCCTCGTCCTGCTCGGCGCCACGATGGCGATCTTCTCAGGCAGATTCGCCGACACCGCCGTCAGCGCTTCGGCGCAGGCGAGTTCCGGGCGGCAGGGCGCCCGTGCAAAAGCATTTCGTGGCGGCTCCCGGCAACAGGCGCTGCGGCGCAAGGAATTTGTCCTGCTGCGGCGCGACCCCTGGCTGATCTCGCAAACCCTGATGCAGCTGCTCTATCTGGTGCCGCCGGCGCTGTTGTTGTGGCGAAGCTTTGCCGACAGCTCCCAGGCGATCGTGCTGATCACGCCTGTTATCGTGATGGCGGCGGGTCAACTCGCCGGCGGCCTGGCATGGTTGACGATATCGGGCGAAGACGCCGCCGATCTGGTCGCGACCGCGCCGCTGCCCGCCTCGCGCGTGATCCGCGCCAAGATCGAGGTGGTGCTGATCGCAATCTGCGTCGTCTTCGCGCCGCTGGTGCTCGCGCTTGGCTTCGCCTCGCCGTCGCAGGCCGCGGTCACCGCGATCGGCGTCGTCATTGGAGCCGCGTCGGCGACTTCGATCCAGCTCTGGTTTCGCGTGCAGGCAAAACGCAGCCAGTTCCGCCGCCGCCAGACCTCGTCGCGGCTCGCGACCTTTGCGGAGGCCTTTTCCTCGATCGGATGGGCCGCGACCGCAGCACTTGCGCTGGCGGTTCCCGTCGCCGCCATCATCAGCGGCATCATGAGCGCCGGACTCCTTGCGGCCACGTGGAAGCTCAGCCCGCGACGGGAGTGAGCGCGACACGGCTCATGCCTTGATTTCCGCGGGGGGCCCCTTGATGGTAAGGCGTTTTTGCCTTACATATGGGTGCGTCGAAAACCGCGAGACTTTGCAAATGAGCACTCTCACCGTTACCGCCAAAGGCCAGGTCACGCTGCGCAAGGACCTGCTTGAACATCTGGGCGTGCATCCCGGCGAGAAAATCACCGTCGACAAGCTTCCTGACGGCCGGATTGAGGTGAAGGCGGCCCGGCCTACAGGGAAGATTTCGGACGTTTTCGGCAGCTTGAGAAACAAGAGAAAGGGCAAATCCCTCTCGATCGAGCAGATGAACGAGGTCATTGCCCGAGGGTGGGCTGGGAAGCGATGAAGATTACCGCCGATACCAACGTGCTGGTACGGGCGCTTTTGGAAGATCACCCTGAGCAGAGCAAAACTGCCGAGGCCGCCTTGAACAAAGCCGAAATCGTCGCGCTGACGCTAGTGACCCTTTGTGAATTGGTTTGGGTGTTGCGAAGCTACAGGATCCAACCAACCGATATCGCGGCGACGATCCGGGATCTATTGAACACCGCGAACGTCGTCGTGAATAGGCCTGCGGCCGAAGCCGGGTTAGCTCTGCTAGATGCAGGCGGCGATTTCGCGGACGGCGTTATCGCCTACGAAGGGACTTGGCTCGGCGCTGACACCTTCGTCTCTTTCGATAGGAAGGCCATCAAATTGATGGAACGCCGAGGCGTTTCTGCGCGGCTTGTTTCGTGAAGGGTCCGGAAAAGGCCAACGGCTTACCCCTTGACCAACTCCAACACCGCGGCCGCAAATGCCTCGGGCTCTTCCTGCGGCAGATTATGACCGGCGCGCGGGATCACGCGATGGGTGCGGCGACCCTTGAATTTCGCCGCGCTGGCGCGGCCGTCGGTCGCGGGCGCCACGCCGTCCCCCTCGCCGTCAAGCGTCACCGAAGGTACGCTGATCGGCGGCAACTGCGCGAGCCGGCGCTGGATGTCGGCATATTGCGGATCGCCTTCCGCAAGACCGTAGCGATGGCGATAGCTGTGGATCACGACATCGACGTAGTCGGGATTGTCGTGGGCGATCGCGGTTCGCTCGAAACACGCATCGTCAAACTGCCAGTTCGGCGACCATTGCTGCCATAATATTTTCGCGATCTCGCGCCGGTTCGCGGCAAGGCCGGCGCGCCCGCGCTCGATCTGGAAATAATATTGATACCAGAGCGGGACCTCACGTTCCGCCGGCGTCGGCACCATGGCCCGTGCAATGTCCTGGATCAGATAGGAATTCACCGACACCAGGCCGATGCAGCGCTCCGGCCAGAGTGCCGCGCCGACGCACGCCGCGCGGCCGCCCCAATCATAGCCGGCGAACACCGCGCGCTTGATCTGGAGCGCATCCATCAGCGCCATCATATCGGCACCGATCGCGGCCTGCTCTCCCGAGCGCGGCGTCGCCGAATCGCGAAAGCGGGTCGGACCGTAACCGCGCAAGTAAGGCACGATGATCCGGCAGCCCCTTGCGGCCAGCATCGCCGCCACATCGACATAGGAATGAATGTCGTAGGGAAAGCCGTGCATGAGCATCACGACGGGGCCATCGGTGGGTCCCGCCTCGTAATAGGCGATGTCGAGAACACCCGCATCGATATGGCGGAGCGGCTCCAGGCGTTTTGTCGAGGGGGCACGCGGACCGGAAATCGGCTGCTCGGACATGTGAACTCCATGGCGGCGCCTGGCATGATACGTTCGCCGCAAAATGACGCGATACAATATCGTATGCGTGGTCGAAACGGAGCTTTGCGATGTTGCGGCTGTCCTATGCTGTTTTTGCCGTGTTGGGCTGGCTGACGACCCCAGCCTCGGCGCAAGACATCCCGCGCAGCGAATGTCTGGCGATCTCGCAAGGATCCCCGCGGGCGACACCGGTCAACCTGCGGACGGCTGCCAGTGCTGCGGATGAGGTCGCGATCACCTATGGCGGCCACTCGACCTATTACATCGACACGCCCGCAGGGTTGCGGATCGCAACCGACTGGAGCGGCACCTTTCGGGTAGGCCGCCTGCCCGACATCGTCACCATGAACCGCGCCCACTCCACGCATTACACGCTGTTTCCCGACCCGCACATTGCCCATGTGCTGCACGGCTGGGGCGAAGACGGCCAGCCGGCGAAGATCGCGGAGCGTATCGGCGACGTCTTCATCCGCAATGTGACCACCGACATCCGCCGCTATTACGGCGACTACTCAAGCGACGAGATGATCAGGGACGGCAACTCGATCTTCATCTTCGAAGTCGCGGGCCTGTGCATCGGCCATCTCGGCCATCTGCACCATCCGCTCGACGACGCACGGTACGCTGCGATCGGCCGGCTCGACATCGTGATGGTGCCGATCGACGGCACCTATACGATGTCGCTCGACGGCATCTCCGACATCACCCGGCGCTTGCGCGCGGCGATCGTGCTGCCGATGCACCGCTTCGCCACGCCGCTCGATGAATTCATGCGCCGGATCGGCCAGCGGTTCGAGATCGATGTCCGCACCGAGCGCAGCTTGAAGATTTCGCGGCAGACGCTGCGGGGCGCGCCGACCGTCATCATCCTCGACGGGGTTTGACGCGACCACCCGCAAACGCCCATGTCCGGATTAAGACAGCCCTTCCACGGAGATGATGCGAAACGTTGCCCCGCTGCGTCGGATCTTTGCCGCGTCCTGATTTTCCGGCAAATCGAACCAGTTTTTTGCTGCCTCCACACTGGGGAACGACAGAACGGCGATGCAGCAGGGAGACGCGCCGTCACCTTCGAGCAAAATGTTGTGCTGGCTGCGGGCGAGATAACGGCCGCCAAATTTGGCAACAATATCGCGTGACACTTTGCCATATTGCTCCTGGATCGACTGCGGTCCGGTGGTACTCAGCCGCTCGACGATGACAAAGGCCGGCGCGTTCGCCTGTTGCGCAAACAAACGCCCGGATGCCGCAGCCGCGAGAATTCCCGCAACTATAAGCATCGTCCCAACCCAATAGACGCGCCTGAATGGTCGCATGTTTTTCGTTCTCCCTGTGATACGAAAGCGCGGTCGCCCCAGGTGAATTGTCTTTTCCGCCGCCTCGGGCCTCATGCTGCTGGCCTCGTGCCCGCGATGCGATAATATCAGCCGCCGCGCGCTAAATTTATCAAAAAACAGGGAGCGAAACTCATGGCCGCCAGCACTGCACCCGCCTCAAAGAGCGGGCTCTACGCCGACCCGCGCGAAGACTGGCTCGCG
Organism: uncultured Alphaproteobacteria bacterium; assembly: GCA_963769365.1. Taxonomy (GTDB): domain Bacteria; phylum Pseudomonadota; class Alphaproteobacteria; order Rhizobiales; family Xanthobacteraceae; genus Bradyrhizobium. Next base: position 17,189 of record CAVYLU010000011.1, read on the forward strand.
CAGTTGACTGAGGACGTGATCGATCCCTCGCGGCCGATCGTCGACCCGCACCATCATCTGTGGGACCGCGGCGGCCTGCGCTACCTGATCGAGGAGATGGCCGCCGACATCGCCTCGGGCCACAATATCGTCGCAACCGTTTATGTCGATTGCCGTTCGATGTATCGCGCCAAGGGCCCGGAAGCGTTCCGCCCCGTCGGCGAAGTCGAATTCGCCAACGGCGTCGCGGCCATGAGCGCGAGCGGCGGCTTTGGCAAGGCGCTGATCTGCGCCGGCATCGTCAGCCACGCCAATCTCTTGCTCGGCGACGGCGCCAAGGCTGTGTTGGAGGCGGAGATTACCGCCGGCCAGGGGCGCTTCCGCGGCATCCGCCACTCCTCGGCCTGGGATGCCGACCCCAATGTCGCCCACATGTATGCGACCCGGCCCAAAGGCCTGTTGCTGGACTCAACATTTCGCAAGGGCTTCTCCTGTCTCGCGCCGCTCGGCCTGAGTTTTGACGCCTGGCTGTTTCAGCCGCAGATCGGCGAGCTCACCGATCTCGCTTGCGCCTTTCCGGATACCAGAATCTGCCTTGACCATTGCGGCGGCCCGGTCGGCATCGGCGTCTATGCCAACCGTCGCGAGCAGCTGTTTCCGGTCTGGAACGCCTCGATCCGGGAAATCGCGAAGTGCCCCAACGTGGTGGTCAAGCTCGGCGGGCTTGCGATGCGGCTACTCGGTTATGACTTCCACGAACGCCCCAAACCGCCATCGTCGGAACAGGCCGCCGCAGCCTGGAAGCCTTATATCGAGACATGCATCGAGGCGTTCGGCCCGAGCCGCTGCATGTTCGAGAGCAATTTTCCGCCCGACAAGGGCCAGTGCAGCTATCAGGTGATCTTCAACGCCTTCAAGCGCCTCGCCGCGCCATATAGCGAAGCCGAGAAGACTGCATTGTTCTCGAAGACGGCTGCGGATTTTTACCGGCTGACGCTCGATTGATCGGCTAGATTAGCTCACGCCCACTCGCCTTTCCGGAACACCGGCACGCGCGAGCCGTCGATGCGGATGCCGTCGATGTCGGTCTTGTCGGAGCCGATCATCCAGTCGATGTGAATGAGGCTCTTGTTGCCGCCTTGCGCCGCGATCTGCTCGGGCGTCAGCCTGCCGCCATCAACAAAGCATTTCGAGTAGCACTGGCCGAGCGCGATGTGGGAAGCGGCATTCTCGTCGAACAGCGTATTGAAGAATAACAGCCCGCTCTTTGAGATCGGCGAGGAATGCGGCACCAGCGCCACTTCACCAAGCCGACGCGCGCCCTCGTCGGTGTCGAGCACCTTGTTCAGCACTTCCTCGCCGCGCGAGGCCGTCGCCTCGACGATGCGTCCCTCCTCGAAGCGCACCGCGATGTTGTCGATCAGCGTGCCCTGATAGGACAGCGGCTTGGAGGAAACGACGTGGCCGTAGACCCGCCGGCAATGCGGCGTGGTGAAGACTTCCTCGGTCGGAATATTGGGGTTGCAGGTGATGCCGTTCTTGGCCGTGGAGGCACCACCGACCCATTCATGGCCGTCGGCGAGCCCAATCATGAGGTCGGTGCCCGGTCCCAAGTAGTGCAGCGCCTTGAAGCGTTGCCCGTTCAGCCATTCGGTCCGCTCGCGCAGCACGGCATTGTGCTTGTCCCATGCGGCCACGGCTCCGTCGCTGTCGACGCGCGAGGCCGCGAAGATGGCATCCGCCAGTTTCGCCACCGCAACGTCCTCGGCATCCTCAGGAAAAACCTGCCTCGCCCATGACGCGCTGGGATAGGCGATGATGTTCCAGTTGGTATCGAAATTGACGATTCTTTCCAGCGCCGGCTGGTAGGCGAGCGAATTGGCCTTGCTGGCGCGCGCGACCTTCACCGGGTCCTCGCCCGACAGCAGCATCGGATTGTCGCCGACCACGGCAAGCCGCGCGGTATTGGCGCCGAATGCTTTCGCCATGCCCTGGTAGAGCCAGTTGGCGGCGCGGTCGAAGCTGTCGCCGTGCCCGAATCGAAAACGCGACAGCGTCACCTCTTCGTCGGAGAACAGCGGCGTCACCAGGCCGGCGCCGGCCTTGTAGGCATGTTCGGCGATCCTTCGCACCAGCGGCAGCGCGACCGCCGGCGCGGTCAGCAGCAAATCCTGTCCCTCGCGCAGCTGCAGCCCCACCTTGACCGCCACTTCGGCGAGGCGATCGAGCTTGACCGGATCGATGGGCGTCGAGAAATCGCGCTGGCGTACGGTCATGAAGGATACTCGCAAGAAGATTCGGCAAGCGTAGGGATAGCGGCGATTTTGATCTGTTCGGTCATCACCAATAATTGGTCGGCATGGTCCAAATATCAAGCACTGACGGCGAACAAGCCCAAACGCTTCAGTGGCCGGAGGAGTGCCGATTCATTTCCTCCAAAAGGTCGCGCAATGCATCTAACTGCGTGCCAAAACCCTTCCAATCACCGGCCTTCAATCGCTCCACCGCCTGATTGTAACGATCGAGCGCCTGCTGCGCCTGGCCTGCCGCCGGACCTGTCAGCGTCATCTCTCCCGTCGCGCCTGAAACTGGCGGCCCGGCACCTCCTTCGACGAACAGCGCCGCCAGGGCCTCGGCGAGCGTTTCCTTCATCACGACATGCTCACCGTAGGCTGCGATCACACGTTTCAGCTCCGGCAGGTGTCCCTGCTCCGCCCGCAAATAGAGCGGCGATACGTAAAGAATTGAGTTCTCGATCGGGATCACCAGCAAGTTCGCACCGCGTATCACCCGGGAGCCCATTTGATTCCACAACGTGAGCTGCTGCGAGATCTCGGTACTCTGATTGATCCGCGCCTCGATCTGGAACGGCCCATAGACAAGCTTGTCCTTGGGGAACTCGTAGACGATCAATTTGCCGTAGTCGGGCGGGTCGCAGCGCGCGGCGAGCCAAGCGATCATGTTGTCGCGGCGGCTCGGCACCATGGGAAGCATCAGGAAGAACTCGGCCTGCGGCTCGCCGGGCAGCCGCATGATGATGTAATAGGGGGTCATCACCGAGGCGCCGTCGCCGCCCGGCTGTCGCGGGAATTGCCAGAAATCCTCGCGGTTATAGAAAATTTCGGCTGTCTCCATGTGGTAGGTCTGATAGATTTGTGCCTGGATCAGGAACAGATCCTCCGGATAGCGAATGTGCTTCTGCAAATCCGCCGGCATGGCCGTGAACGGCTTGAACAGGTTCGGAAAGATGCGCTGGTAGGTCGCGGCAATGGGGTCGCGGTTATCGATCAGATAGAAATCGACAGTCCCGTTATAGGCATCGACGATAATTTTCACCGAATTGCGAATGTAGTTGAGATCAAGCCCTGGCACCGGCTGCGCCGAGGGGAAATAGGAACTCGTGGTGTAGGCGTCCTGCATCCAGAACATCCGCCCGTTGCTGATGACCAAATAGGGATCATGATCGAGCCTGAGGAATGGAGCGATCGTGCGCACCCGTTCGGTGATGTTGCGCCGGATCATGATCCGGGCGTCCGCCGTGATGTAATTTGAGAGAACGAGGTTCGCGTCGTTGAAGTAGTAAGCAAACAGCGTCCGCCATCCCAATGCTCCGATCGGCACCCCGCCGGTGCCGTCATAGGCCGCATAGACGTTGTCCTTGCCCTTCGGATAATCGAACTCCGGGATGCTGGCCTTGACAATGACGTAGTCGTCGCTCTCTTCGCCGAAGTAGATGCGCGGCTCGTCGATCTTGGGACCTCCGTCTGCGACAGGCGGAATATCCCGCAAATAGAAGAACGGCAGTCCTTCCGTGCTCTTGCGGGTCACCGGGCTCATCACCGCACCGTTGCCGTGCGTAAACAGCACGTGGCGGTTAACCCAGGTCTGGGCGTTCGCCGGCAGCAGCGAGGCCCGCAGTTCGCGGGCCGAAAGCATCACACTCTGGTAGGAGCCGTCGAGCCAGTAGCGATCGACGTCAAGGTCGTGGAATTTGTAGTAGGTGCGGATCTCCTGCAGCTGTGCGTAGGTATCCGACAACGGCAGCCAGTCCCACAGCCTGATGTTGTCGATGGTCGCCTTGTTGGCCTCCAGCGTCTTGAAGGTAAGCTTCTGTTCGGCGGCAAACGGCCTGGCCGCGATCTGGTCGAGATTGTAGGCGTGCCTGGTGAGCGCGATGTTGCGTTCGATATAGGGCTTCTCCAGCTGCAACTCGGTCGGTCTGACGAAGAAGTGCCGGAACAGCGAAGGGACCAGGCTGGACAGCACGACCGAGCCTGCGCCGACCAGGATGAATGCCGCGGCAAGAAGCCGCCAGGTGCGCGCCCGCAAATTGGCCCATGCGATGAATGCCGCGATGATCGACAGGGCGATCATCAGCCACAGGGCCGGCAGCCCCAGATGGATGTCGGTGTAGCTTGCGCCGACCACGACGCCGTTGTCGCCATAGAGCAAGAGATAGCGGTCGAGACCATAGGACCAGGCCTTTACCACGAAAAGAAGTCCAGCCAGCGCCGAGCCGTGCGCCATCACCGTCGGCGAGATTGATCGGTGGTAAGCGTCGTATTCGATGTCGCCGCGCGCCCAGTAGATTGCGGCCACATACAGCGCGCTCAGCACGATTGTGAGCAGCATCCAGTTCTTGATCGCGATATAGGCGGGCAGCGAAAAGAGATAGAAGCCGATGTCCTTGTGGTAGAGCGGATCCTCCGCGCCATAGGGCACCTGATAGAGAAACTGCAGGAAGATGCCCCAGCTGCCGGCTTCTCCTGCGGCGACCGGCAAGGCGAGCAAAGCCGCTCCCAGCGCGATAAACCGGGGCCGGGTCAGCCGATCGCGCATGACCGCCAACGGATCGGGCGGCGGCGCAATGCCCGCGACCCTCCACGGGGCGGTTGCGGTCTGGGGCGACGGCCGGCTCGCAAAACGCGCCGCCAGCACGCCGTTGAGCCAGAGGATGACGGCGGTCGCGGCAAAAACGGCGAAAAAGACGGCGGCTTTGGCGCCGATGCTGGTCAAGAAAACCTGCAGATAGCCGATCGAGGAAAACCACAGCCAATCGACCAGGAAATCGCTCGCGAACCCAAGCACGATCAGGCAAATCACGGCAAAAATGGCCGCAGCGATGAACCCGACCACGGCGTTTTGCCTTGGCGCCCTCCGCCCGGGTCCGGTGATCCCGATCGTCATCGTTTGATCATAGCGGAAATCAGTGACGCTTGCCGCTTGATTCGTGGTCCGGATTTGCGCATCGAGACGGGCGCCGCTCTCGTCTCAAAAATCCCTTCGTCACAAATTGATGGTCTCGTAGCGACGGCGTTCGCTGGCTTTCGCCACCGCCTCGGTCCTGGTCCGCGCCCCCAATTTCCGGAACAGGGATTCGATGTGGAATTTCACGGTGTGCAGCGAGATGTTCAATCGGCGCGCGATCGCCTTGTTGGTTAAGCCTTCCGCAAGTGCTGCCAGCACTTCGAGCTCGCGCGGGGTCAGCAGGGTATGACCATCGGCCTCGCCGATCGCGCCGAAGCCAGCCTCCGTCCCGTCGGGCAAGCGTACGATCAAGCCGGCCGCAACCGCGCGTATCGCGGCATCGATCTGGCCCGCACTGGCATCGCGCGACAACGCGCCGCCCGAGTCACGATCGGCGCCTCCGAGGCTGACGACCGGGCGGGTCTCGCCCGTCGGGCATGCGCCGTCCACCAGCACCACGTCGGCAGGATCCTTGAGGCCTACGACAAGATGCCCGGCCTCGGCGACCACCCGGCTCAAGACGTTCCGGCGCGGCAAATCGATGGCATGGACCGCGACCCGCAGCCGCGGCGTCGGCGAAAGTCTGCTTGCCGCCTCGCTCATGCGGCCTTCCGTTCCGCGATCGTCGTCTGCACCGTCACCACCGCGCCGCTCCTGATCAGGCGAAGATCGGCCTTTCGCCCGATGCTGTCGGAACCGAACAGTTTGGCCATCCTCCGGAATCGACGCGTCGAGGTCCCGTCGACGCTCAGGATGATGTCGCCTGCCAAGATTCCCGCCTGCGCCGCCGGGCCACCTTCGACGACCGACATCACCATCAAGCCGCTGGACTGCTCGGCCGTCTCGCGCAGCGCATCGGGCACGGCGACGGCCTGCAGGGCGACGCCGAGCCAGCCACGCGCGATGTGTCCGTCCTTGAGCAATAGCGGCACGATCCGTTCGATGGTTGCGGTCGGAATGACAATGACCTGGCCGCGCGGCCCGAAGGTCGACATGCCGAGGCAACGACCCGCGGCGTCGAACACCGGTCCGCCTTCCTCGCGTCGGGCCAGACCGACGTCGAGCACGATGCGCCAGTCGATCAGGCCGCCGCGGCTCGAGTGCCATTCGGGCCCGGCGAGATTGACGAGCCCGAGCCGCGCGCTGGCGCCGCCGCTTCCGTCGGCGCCGATCGCAAGCACAATCGCGCCAACCTGCGCCTCCCCCGCGGCGACCGCCGGCGAGGCAAGCGGCGCTGCCGGCTGCAGGATGGCGATATTGGTGGAGGGATCGCGTCCGACCATCCTCGCCGTCGCCGGCGAGCCGCCAGGCGTGATCAGCTCAAACTCATCCTTGCGCGGCAGTGACTGTTCGGAGGCGACGACGACGCCGGATTGCCACACCATTCCCGTGATGTGCCGCCCATGCGCGAGGCGGATCGCGACGACGGCGTTTTTTGCGGCTTCCGCGCGCGCGGCGAGAGTGTTCGAGAATTGGCTCAAGAGGTCGGCTTGATCGGTCATGGAAGGCTCCTGTCCATTAAGATAGGGACAAGCTGGGCGATTGCTTGGGATGAGACTATCGGCCGGACGGCCGGGTTGGGCCCGGCCATGTGACCGGGCTTTCCGGCTGCGCATAATTTTCGCAGGCCTCTGGTTGCAATGGCTTCCGCCTGGTGCACCAGATGACCCTGATGACGATCGGTCTCTATGATGAGCCCGCCGGCGCCTATCTGCCGTCCGCATTTTTCCAGCGCGTGGGCCTTCTTTTTTGGGAACCCGGGGCCCTTTTTGGCGTTTTGCCCAGATGCCCGTGAGGCAGGTCGTTCGTGGGGGTCCTGGCGATGAAACAGGTGTTCGATCAGCTCTTGAAATTCTTGCAGGAAGGGATTTCGGCGATCTTCCGCTTCGTCGAGCTCATCTGGACGTGGTCGGTCGACCAGATCAGCAAGCTCTTGGCCGTGCCGTGGCAGCAGTGGCCGCTGTTGAAACAGATTCTTCTGGTGTTGATCCTGGCGGCCGTGATCTGGGCGCTTTTTCAGGTAGGCCGCGAGCTCTTGAATGCAGGGGCGGCGATATTGAACGCCTTCGCGCATCTGCTCGGCGTGCTGGTGCGGACTTTGCCGCATGTCCTGATGGCGGGTGTGATCGCGCTTGGAGGCGTCTGGCTCATGAATCACCTGGACAATGCGGCCCTGCAAATGCCGACCTGGCTCCAGGCCAGCGAACAAACCAGTCCGTCGGATAACCGCCAGAGCAAGCCGCTGCCGCCTGCCACCCCGCAAACCCCGGCCCAGCAAACCAGCCCGCCGCAGGATCAGAAGTGAGCAGGCTTCGAGCCCGCTGGAGGCTGCGCGTGCCCGCGACGTCTTCAATTTTCACAGCCGAGCGCTGGGTGTTTGGAACCGTCGCTGATTGAGACAAGCATCTACGCTCCCGCGGCGCGATTCGCCCGAGTTTTGGAAAACGACGTCCCTCTTGAGAAAAGAGGGCGCAGGGAAAGCCGGGTGCCCGATGCACCCGCAGCCTCACGTGCAAAGTAAAAAGCACACGAGTTAGTCACTACAGGTTCACCGGAGTTACCCGGCCTTCGATCGCCTGGTTCAAGGAACACTTCGCTGCTGACGTCATTCCGTCCCTCGCCGTAACGCCGCTGTCGTTCGACCTGATCTGCGCGCTTGCGTTCCAGGAATCGGGCGAGTTGTGGAGCAAGCTGCGTCTGCATCTGCCGCGCGCGGACGTTCTGCGCCTGTCGGTCGGCGATACGCTCGACGAGCCCAACCGCAGTGCCTTTCCCAAGAACAAGGACGCGCTGATCGCGGCACCACGCGGCCAGCAGATGTTCGACCTGGCGCATCAGCTCCTGATCAAGATGGGCGAGGGGACCAGCATTGAAGCCTATCAGCAGCTCGGCAGGCGGCCGGAAAAAATTCGTGCACGGCTACGGCATCTTCCAATACGACCTGCAGTTCTTCCGCCGCGACCCGGATTTCTTCCTGACGCAGCGTTGGCAGGACATTACCGCCTGTGTCGACAAGATGATGACGGAGCTGCGTGGCGCGCTCCAGCAGCTCGGTTTCAGCGACAAGCCGTCGCTGACCGACCTGCAATCGGCGTTCGTCGGCATCGTGTACAATACCGGTTTCGGCAATTTCCGCGAGGCCAAGGGCCTCAAACAGGGCCACAATGACGGCATGTTCTTCTATGGCGAGGACATCGACCGTTACATGAAGATCGCCCATGCATCCCGACACCTGCGCCCGGCGCGGCGCCGGTGATAGCGGCTGCTGTGCCGGCGGGGCGGCCGCACCCATGGCGCCGCTGGCCGTCGCCGGCCGCTCCGTCGTCGCCATTGCCAAGGCCGAGTTCGATCGTTTCCATGGAATCAACGAAGGCAACCAGCCCTTGCGCGGCCGCATCGCCGACTACTACGAGGCGGCCGGCGGCAGTCGCAACCTCGACCCGACGCTGAACGAAAATGCCTGGTTGGCGGCGTTCGTGTCGTTTTGCATCAAGCAGTCGGGCGCGACGGCGGACCAGTTCAATTTCAGCATGCTTCACAGCGTCTACGTGACGGCGGCGATCGCCAACGCAGACGCCGGCCGCGGCGTGTTCCGCGGATATCCGATCACCGACTATGCACCCAAGCTCGGCGACCTCATTCACCACAATCGCGGCGGCGGCACGCTCACCTTCGAGTTTGCGCGTGAGCATGACGGCTATCCCCTCCCACAGCGCGATCGTGGTCGATTTCGAGGTCAGCAACGGCATACGTCACGCCGTCACCATCGGCGGCAACGAGTTCCTCGCCGGCGGCACCGGCACGGTCGGGAGGAGTTCCTTCCCGCTCGACGCCAACGGCTTCCTGAATCAGTCGGCGATCGGCCCCAAGCTGATCTGCGTGGTCGAGAACCTGCTGGCCGCGGGCACGCCGATCGCGATGCCGCCGCCGATGGCGCTCGGACCCTACGTCGTCAATGTGCGGACCGATCTGCAGCTGCGCGGCGGCCCAGGCACCGAGTTTCCCAGCCTCAAATCGCTACTCAACGGGACACAGCTCAATGTGCTCGAGTTCGACGACGTCGCGAGCGGGCGTTGGGCTCTGGTCGACCTCGAGGGCGACGGCGTGAAGGACGGCTTCGTGTTCGCCAGGTTCCTCGACCCGGTCACGGCATGACGCGACGCGGCGCGGATCACCGATCCGCGCCGCCGATACCTTGCGGGGTGATGCACCTGCCTTCGCGCGAACGAACCGATGCTTACTGGCGCAGGGGCATTGGCGGCCGCGGCACCGATGCCAGCTCTGGATCGACCGGCGGCGGCGGGGCCATGGCGGGTGGTGCGATGGCGGGTGGCGGCAGTGGTTCGGCCTGCCGCGGCACATAGGGTGCTGGGGCGGGCGGCAACATCGGAGCTGCGGCCTGCGAGGGCCTGTACGACGCGACCGGCCTGCGCACGGGTGCAGCGGCGGGCCGCGCTGACAGAGGTGCCGAGATTCTGGGCCGCAGGTTTTGCTCGGAAGCCTTCACCTCGGAAACTTTGGCCTCGGACGCTTTGGCAAGGTCGCGGGACATTTGTTCCTGGCTCGCCTTGAGCTGCTCGATGCTGGCCTTGAGCTGCTCGATCTGTTGTCCTGCGGCCGCCAGATCGCGCGCCATCGACTGCAGCGACGGCCCCTCACCGGCAGACGCGGCGGTCGGGGCGGCGCCGTCCGGCGCGCTTTGAACCGCTGTTGCGCTCGGTGCGTCCGCGGCAGGTGGGGCAGGATGCGCCGGGAGCGCCGATTTTTCCGGCTGCAGCAGTGAAGCGAGGACGCGCTGCGGCGACCAGTCCGCGATCATCTGCTCCGCCGCATCGCCGTAGGATTGCCAGGCGGCGGCTCCAACACCGATGCACACGGCGAGAAGGAAGCCCATCAAGCCGCGTACCACCCGTCCGCCAGTCGACGGCCGGCCGCGCCGGGCCTGGACCTTGTCGACGGCAGCCGCGCGAAACCGGGTATCGACCGGCGGAACCGCGGGACCGGCGGCAAAATTGGGTTCCTCACGCGTCTGCGGATCCGAATGCTGGCGCGCGGCGGCGCGCAACAGATTGGGTATCTCTTCGTCCGCGGAATCCGAGGGCGCGACCACGACGACACCGGGCGCGAGCTCAAGGACATCGTGCGGATCGTCGCTTTGTTTCGGCTGCGTGGAATCCATTGGCGCTCCGTACTTCAGTCCAATGTCACCTGCCCCGCCCCACACTCCAGCCCGATTTGACCAAAGCAAGGCGACACGATGGAGAGTATGCGGCCGTGCGCAGCCCAGACTTTCGGGAACTCGGGCCCTCGCATCAAGCCGCGCCACAATCCATTGCTCAAACGGTTACGATGCGGTCGCCTTTGATTCCGAGCCGCCGCGCCGGAGCAATTCCTGCCGTGGCGTTGGGCCGCAATAGCCCGCTCAACAATGCCTTAATGTTATTGTGCCGTCGTCCTGGATAATGCCTTCCCCCTAGGAGGCGTGGCGCCGATGTCGCCCGAGAAACTTGGCGTTCATGCGGCTCGGCGACCCAAGGGCTATATCTATGTGTCCGCCGGAGGACGGCGGTCCGATGGCTACAGCCCGGACCGGCGCAACCATCCGAAACGCCGGGCGCGGACCTCCCTTTATCGTGGTAAATCACGAGCTTTCTTATGTCGTTGCAACAAGATGGCCCGGTCGACTGTGGTGCGTGGAAGTCGTTGACCCCGCGACGGCAACAGACCAAGCGGCGGTGGCAGGACCGCCCGTACCGTCAGCGCAATATACGCGAGCCGTAGCGGTCCAAGTCGGGGAGGAACTGCCGGGTTCGATGCTGTTCGGTCCTCATGGGGACGCGATCAGCACGATAATCGATGCCGCAAGAGAGCTGAATGCAGAACAGGCGGCGAAGCTTTCCGCCTCTCGTCATCCAGAAGCTGAGCGCGCTTACAATCGCGTTTGGGACGCGTGGCTTAGGGATCGGGGAATGCCTGGTCCGGATGCGAAGGACGGTCTAGATGGCACATTGGCCATGAGTGGGTTTCGGCCTACTTCACCAATCAATTCAGGCCTCACGGTTCTGTACAATGAACTACTTCGGAGGGCGGCGTTGCTAAGCGGTAATGCGGCGACCGAGACCGACGGAGATATACTTGGCTCGTCGACCCCTAGCGCGGTGCAGGTGCGGCCCTGCTTGAGGCGGCGCTCGCGCTGGGTGCGCCGAGCTTCGCGGGAAGCACGGATGGCGAGATACTCACCCTCGCTTGGGTGGCCGTCCGAGGATAGCGGCGAGGCCCCCTGGAACCGAGGTCAACGCACCATCGTCTCGGCTCTGTGGCACGCGTAGTGGCCATGGGCGACGACCCTTTGGCGCAGTCAACAATATCGCGAAACGACACCGACATGCGCGGGTCGCGGCGATGACGCGCAGAAGCGGGATCTGAGAGGCGGCGCTCCGGGAGAGCCCGGCGTGGCTGGTGTAAAATGGCACGCCCGAAGAGGATGCAAGTGAGAGCTGCTATATGATTGTGATACGTATCAATTTGCAGTAGACCGTGTCGCTCTTTGCCCGAAGGGGCTGTCCCCGTGGGATGTGAGGTCCGGCCTGCTCCGTTCCTTCGCCCAAACAGATCCCTGTCGGAAATTCCGGCCTAGCTTGGGTTGGGGCGTTAGAGCATGATCCGGAAAAACGCCTGCCCCGCACTTGATGCGGGGTGGACACCGGTTTTCCCTCGCGACAAACGCGAAAGCGCGTTTGCGCGGAGATCATGCTCAAACAAGAAGTGAGAAGCGGGATGACGATTCGAAGATAAAGTCATCCCGCTCTAGAGGGAATTCTAGCATCATTTGTGGAAGAGGCAGCATGGCGCGTAACATTCTGATCCTTGGAGCCTCGTATGGCTCATTGCTGGCGACAAAGCTGCTGATGGCGGGTCACAACGTGACCCTGGTTTGCCGGAAGAAGACTGCAGAACTCATCAATCGCGACGGTACCGAAGTTCGCATCAAGCTGCGCGACGAGGCGGTTCACCGGGCGATCCGGTCGCGCGATCTGCCTGGAAAGCTGGACGCGACAACGCCCGCAGACGTCGACCTTTCCCGTTATGAGCTGGTCGCTCTTGCCATGCAGGAACCGCAATACGCCAACCATACGATCCGGGTTCTGATGATCAAGATCGCCGAGGCGAAGCTGCCTTGTCTTTCGATCATGAACATGCCGCCCTTACCCTATCTGAAACGGATCCCGGCGCTTAAGGAAATGGACCTGGAGGAGGCCTATACCAATGCCCAGGTATGGGAACGCTTCAAGCCGGGACTGGTGTCGCTCTGCTCGCCTGATCCGCAGGCCTTTCGCCCGCCGGAAGAGGCGGCGAATGTCCTTCATGTCGGCCTGGCGACAAACTTCAAGGCCGCGGCATTTGCAGATGAGACGCATAACCTGCTGCTTCGGGAGCTGGAAGCGGACATCGACGCGGTGAAGCTGGATGGCCAGGACGTTCCGGTAAAGCTCAAAGTGTTCGATTCGGTGTTCGTCCCTCTGGCCAAATGGTCGATGCTGTTGACCGGGAATTACCGCTGCATCACACCGCACGAGCCGCAGTCGATCCGCGACGCAGTGCACGATGATCTGAAGCTCTCGCAATCGATCTATGACCATGTCGACGCCATCGCGCGGCGTCTGGGCGCCGAGGCGAAGGATCAGGTGCCTTTCGAGAAATACGCCAAGGCGGCGGAAAGCCTTCTCAAACCCTCGTCGGCGGCACGCGCAGTGGCCAGTGGAGCGCCTTTCATCGAACGGGTCGACCTGCTGGTGAAGCTGATTTCGCATCAGCTTGGCCTGCCCAGTGCCGAGATCGACCGCACGGTCGAGATCGTGGATCAAAAACTCAATGACAGGATCGTGGCGGGCGGATCCGGCGCGCCGTGACGTGCTCCCATCGCAGTTTCGAGCATGGCGCGCTATGGTCGATGAAGATGGGCAGTATTGCTTCGCCGCGGCGCGATGATCTGGGCCGACTTCGAATCTCTCTATGGTGAAAAACGATTCTCTTTTGGAAAGCGCAGTGACGCGGCTTGTCGAGCGGGTTGGCCGAGCCGGCGACGATTCGCGGATGTCGAGAAGAGGAACTAGGGCGATTTGAAAAAGACTTGGGTGTAGCGCTTCCGGCGGTCTACCGCCTATTTCTCACGCGAATGGGCCGATCCGCCGGCGCGTTTCTGTTGGGCACGGATTTCCTCTTGGCAGATCTTGGCAGCCTGCGTCTGCAGGCCGAGCAATTGCTTGATGAGGGAAAGGTTGGCTTCCGCCTGAAAGAAACGGATTTCGTGTTCGCAGTCCATCAGGGCTATCAATTCCTGTTCTTCGATACGAAGGAATCGGATGATCCGGCCGTTTGGCTCTACGACGAAGGCGATGTCGCGTCCCGAAAGGTCTTCAGCCATTTCTCGGAATGGCTGGAGGCTTGTGTCTCCGATGAGATCGACGCGCATTCAGCTCTATGACGGACCTTCCCGCGCAGCGCATCTCAACGTGGAACGGGCGGCGCTAGTCGGTGCACCAGTTGCACGGATGCGCCGTCTTGCGACTGAAGCACCACGAGTGACCAAACACGTCCTTCGATCTCTGCCACGTGATAAGCGGCCTTATCTGTCGGCAATGTGGACGGTACCGAACCCAATTGCTGATAGTTGTAATAGTAGATGGTCGGATTGCCCCGCGAAATATTAGCAGGCGGGACACCAACCCAATTACGTATCGCCTCGATGCTCGCGTCGTGGTTGACGAAGCTGTTCACGATGCACGAATTGGAATTCGCTTCGGGCCGATCTGGACCGGCGCAACCTGTTGGGTTCCGGCCGAGACATTCAGGCTGTGACCGCCCGCAGTGATGTCCCAGGTGGTCACCGCCATCGGGAAGGGTGACGCCGTTGCGCCGGAAGGACCATGCTGCCTGCCACCGGCCGCCTCAACGGCCGACTTCACCGCATCCGGGCTGGCGCCCGTGTCTACACAGAACGCTTTGAAGACAGCGAATAGCGGCGGATCATGCACCTGCGCATCGGCTCCCGCGGTCAAGATTGCGACGGTTGCCAGGATAGGTCCAACTCTGCGCATCTGCCGCACCTTTGAAGTTGGCGACGTCCACACCTGTCAAAAACAAGCGCTTTATGTTCGTTTCGGGTCAGATCGACAGCACCGATTGCATGACGAACACGACCGCAGGTCCTTCGATAGCCGACCTGGGGACGCGGGCCGCGGGCCGCGCCGTCGCACCCCAGCGGAGAGCAGTTTCCAAAGCCGGCTGCAGCCCGTGATTTCGTGCTCTGGCGTAAAATGGCGCGCCCGAAGAGATTCGAACTCCTGACCCCTAAATTCGTAGTCTAGTGCTCTATCCAGCTGAGCTACGGGCGCGTTTTTCGCTTAAAGATTCGGGCCTAACGGCCCCGCATGCATTGCGGACAAATCCGGACCACCGCGAAAGAGGGCTTTAGCTACCCGCTCCGACCTTGATTGGCAAGGTCGGGAACAAGGTCGGGAAGGTGGCATCTGTCACCGTCGTCATTCCGGGGCGCGCGTGAGCGCGAACCCGGAATCTCGTGCAACTAGCTCCAAATTCCGGGTTCGAGGCTCTGCCTCGCCCCGGAATGACGGGGCACAAACCTACGCCCGTGCCCGCTCGTTGCGGATGGTCAAGAGTTCCACCGGCCGGTCCGGGATCACGATCCGGAAGGTGGCGCCGATGGTGCCTTCGACCAGCTGGATGTCGCCGCCATGGGCGCGAACCAGCTCGGCGGCGATGGCGAGCCCGAGCCCAGAGCCGCCCGGACGGCCCGAACTCTGGAACGCCTCGAACAGATGTTCGCGCGCTCTCGCCGGCACGCCGGGACCGGTGTCGGAAACTTCCAGGATCGCGACCGCGCCTTCGCGGCGTCCGGTGACGCGGATCTGCGTGGTCGCGGCGTCGCTGCGCGGCCGTCCCTCCAGCGCCTGCGCCGCGTTGCGCACGAGATTGAGCAGCACCCGAAACAGCTGGTCGGGATCGGCATCGACCGTGAGGCCGCGCTCGATCGCGTTGATCCAGCCGATCGATGCGTCGCTCGCCAGCCCGGCGGTCTCGCGGACCTCGGCCACTACAGGCTCGATCGGGATCAGACGGCGATCGGGAGCGGCCTCCTGGGCGCGGCCGTAGGATAGCGTCGACTGGCAGAACGCGATCGCGCGCTCCAGCGAACGCATCAGCTTTGGCGCAAAGCGCTGGACCCGCGGATCGGGCACGCTCGCCAACTGATCGGACAAGAGCTGCGAGGACGCCAGAAGATTGCGCAGATCGTGGTTGATCTTCGACACCGCTAGCCCAAGCGCTGCGAGCCGGCTCTTCTGATGCAGCATCGAGACCAGGTCGCGCTGCATGTCAGAGAGTTCGCGCTCGGCAACCCCGATCTCGTCGCCGCGCTGGCTCGGCACGATGATCCGCGCCGGATTTTCGGGGTCTTCGTGGAAGCCGGCAAGGCTCGCGGTCAGCCGACGCATCGGCCGCACGAACAAAAAATGCAGCGCGAGATAGACCAGTGCCGCGGTCAGCACCGCGATCCCCAGCGAGACCAGCAAGAGGTTGCGGGAAAACCGGTACATCGCCTTGCGCAGCGGCATTTCGTCGATCACGGTCTCGATGAATTGCGCACCGCCCGGCGCCGGCCCGATCACGCGGATCGCCTGGTTGCCGCTTTCCAGCATCATCTCGAAGGAATCGACGATCGCCGACCACACCGTCATGGTCCGCATGTCGATGTCGTGGTCGATCGCCGCCGGCAGATCGGCGCTGGCGAGCAGGCGGCGCTGCTGGCCGAGCTTGATGGCAACCGCGCGCGCCCCGATCGAGGTCAGGATCTGCCGCGCCAGCGATTCCGGCACCATGCCCGAGGGCGCGGCATCGAGCACCAGCGCCGCGGTGTTCGCCGCCGCCAGGCGGTCGTTCAGCCGGTTCATGCGGAAGTTCGCAATCGCAGGCACATAGATCAGCACTTCCGCGATCATGACCAGCGGAATGGTGAGCAGCAGAAGCTTGCCCGACAAGCCGAACCGGCGCGACGGCATCGGCCGCGGCCTCTCGCTGGTCGGCTGTGCGTCAGTGACTGCCACGATATTCTTCCGCCCTTTATGACCGGAAATGTCAGGATGCGGTTCGCACCTCGACCGGGTCAAATTACCGATCGCTAATGTCCGCCTGGTTCTGATCTAGGATTGGACCGGGCGGCCCGCCATCCTCGCCCTGAAAAACCCCGCAAATATCAATATATTCGCTCGGATTGCGACGGATCGATGCAGACCCCGCGAGACGCTTGGCAACATTGACGAAAACAGGTCGCTCCCGTATAAGCCGCGCCAATTGTCCGCGATGGCCCGGTTTCACCGGTGGCGGCTCGTTGGGGCCTGAAACGGCCTTGTTCCGGGCCGGCCAGCATCACCGGACTTAGCTCTCAATTCAGCGGCAAATTGCCCGGTCAGCGGAGAATTACCCGTGAAGCGGACTTATCAACCCAGCAAACTGGTACGCAAGCGCCGTCACGGCTTCCGCGCGCGCCTTGCGACCGCCGGCGGCCGCAAGGTTCTGGCTGCGCGCCGCGCACGGGGCCGCAAGCGTCTGAGCGCCTGAGCCGGCATCTCCCGGAGATTTTAATCATGGATCGGCTAAGGCAGCGGGCGGACTTCCTCGCCGTTGCCAATGGCGCGCGGGTGAATAGCGCGGCCTTTGTCGTGCAGAGCCGCCGCCGCGACGATTCGGGCCCGATCCGGATCGGCTTCACCGTTACCCGGAAAAACGGCACCGCCACCGAGCGTAACCGCATCCGGCGAAGGCTTCGCGAATTGGTGAAACGGCTCGACGTCATAGCCATGCGACCGCACCATGATTATGTGCTAGTCGGCCGCAGGGCGGCGTTGAACCGCGATTTCAAGGCCATGCTCGACGACCTCCGCTCGGCGCTCAATCGGCTCGATCGGCCAGGGACTGAGCAAGCACAGGCAAGCACTCAAGGCGGCGCGGCGAAAGCTTAACAAGCGGATCGAATGACGAGACCTTTACGATGATCGAAAATCGCAACACCATCCTCGCTGTCATTCTATCGGGCATCGTGCTGCTCGCCTGGCAGTATTTCTACAACGTGCCGCAGATGGAAAAACAGCGCGCGCAGAGCCAGATCCAGGCGGAGCTCGCCAAGCAGCAGCCTGCCGCGAACACCACGACGCCGGCGAACGCGCCGCCGACCAATGCGCCGCCCGCCCCCGCCTCCAATGCGCCGGCGAACGCGACAGCGCAGGTCGTCGACCGCGAGACCGCGATCGCAGCGACGCCCCGCGTCAAGATCGACAGCCCCCGCCTTTCCGGCACCATCTCGCTGAAGGGCGCGCGCATCGACGATTTGTCGCTGGTGCAGTTCCGCGACACCGTCGATCCGGCCTCGCCCGCGATCGTGCTGTACTCGCCGTCGAACACCGCCGCGCCCTATTATGCCGAGTTCGGCTGGGTGCCGGCCACCGGCTCGACAATCCGGATCCCCGATCAGAACACGATGTGGGAGCAGGAAGGCTCGGGCAGCCTGACGCCGACAACGCCGGTGAGACTGAAATATGACAATGGCGACGGGCTGACCTTTCGCCGCACCATTTCGATCGACGAGCGCTACCTCTTCACCATCAGGGACGAGGTCAGCAATGTCGGCAACGCGCCGGTCACGCTCTATCCGTTCGCGCTGATCTCGCGTCACGGTACCCCGCAAGTGTCGGGCTACTACATCCTGCACGAAGGCCTGATCGGCTATCTCGGCGACCAGGGCTTGCAGGAATACAGCTACAAGAAGATCGACGACGCCAAGACGGTGAGCTTCAAGGTCACCGATGGCTGGCTCGGCATCACCGACAAATACTGGGCCTCGGCGCTGCTCCCCGACACCAACGCGCAGTTGCAGGCGCGCTACTCGTCCAATCTCGTCGGCACCATCCGAACCTACCAGACCGATTATTTGCAGGACGCGCAGACGATCGCGATCGGCGGCACCGGCAGCGCCAATGCAAGGCTGTTCGCAGGCGCCAAGGAAGCGAGCGTGGTCGGCATCAATTTCCCGATCGGCGGACTAGCCGGCTACAACGGCCAGCTTTCGCTCAACCATTTCGACCTTCTGATCGACTGGGGCTGGTTCTACTTCATCACCAAGCCGATGTTCCTGGCGCTGGACTTCTTCTACCGGCTGTTCGGCAATTTCGGCATCTCGATCCTCTTGGTGACGGTGCTGGTGAAGCTGTTGTTCTTCCCGCTCGCCAACAAATCCTACGCCTCGATGGCGAAGATGAAATCGGTGCAGCCGCAGCTCGCCGCGCTGAAGGAACGCTATCCCGACGACAAGGTGAAGCAGCAGCAGGAGATGATGGAAATCTACAAGAAGGAGAAGATCAACCCGATCGCCGGTTGTCTTCCCGTTGCCTTGCAGATCCCGGTGTTCTTCTCGCTCTACAAGGTCTTGTTCGTCACCATCGAAATGCGCCACGCACCGTTCTTCGGCTGGATCAAGGACCTGTCGGCGCCCGACCCGACCAACCTGTTCACCCTGTTCGGGCTGTTGCACTTCGATCCGACGCAACTGCCGTTGTTCGGGCACTATCTTGCGCTCGGGGTCTGGCCGATCATCATGGGCATCACGATGTGGTTCCAGATGAAGCTCAACCCGACGCCGCCGGATCCAACCCAGCAGCTGATCTTTGCCTGGATGCCGCTGATCTTCACCTTCATGCTCGCCGGCTTCCCGGCCGGGCTCGTGATCTACTGGGCCTGGAACAACCTGTTGTCGGTGCTGCAGCAGAGCTTCATCATGCGCCGCAACGGCGTGAAGGTTGAATTGCTCGACAATCTGAAGGCCACCTTCGCTTGGAAGAAGGCCGAAATCGAAGACCTGACGAAACAACTCCCGGCAGTCGTCATGCCCGGGCCTGTCCCGGGCATCCACGCCCTTAGAAGTTGCGGAAAGAAAAGACCTGGATGGCCGGGACAGGCCCGGCCATGACGAAGAAAGTCCTTCGCGTGACCACCGTCGATGCTGACCTGACGGAGCAAGGGCGAAAGCTGTTCGCCGGCGACTGGCAGTTCTTCTGGGCCTCGCCCTCGATCGAAACGCTGCCCCCAATGGCGGGCACGGAGGTCGCGTTCGCCGGCCGCTCCAATGTCGGCAAATCGAGCCTCATCAACGCCCTGACCGGCCGCAACGCTCTGGCGCGGACCTCGCACACCCCCGGCCGCACCCAGGAACTGATTTTCTTCGAAGGCCCCGACGAAGCGGGTTTGCGGCTGGTCGACATGCCCGGCTACGGTTACGCCTCGGCGCCGAAGAGCAAGGTCGCCGCCTGGACCGAGCTGATCCACAAATTCCTGTCAGGCCGCTCTAGCCTCGCGCGGGTCTATGTGCTGATCGATGCGCGCCATGGCTTCAAGGAAGCCGACCGCGAGGTGCTGAAGACGCTCGACAAATCGGCGGTGAGCTATCAGGTGGTGCTCACCAAGGCCGATCAGGTGAGGCCGGCCGAGCTGCAAGCGCAAATCGAAGCGACCACGGCTGCGCTATCAAAACATCCCGCCGCTTTTCCGCAGGTGCTGGCGACCTCCTCGCGCTCCGGCGCCGGGATCGCTGAATTGCGCGCAGCGATGGTGCGCCTGCTTGGGGAGCGGCGCCGATGACCCCCACCTTTCGCATCCTGATCGGTCTTGCCGCCATCATGGGCGCCGACGGCGTCATCCTGGCCGCGCTGTCGGCGCATCAGGCCGACGCGGCGCGGCTCGCGGCAGCTTCTTCCATGCTGCTGTTCCACAGCTCGGCCGTGCTTGCCGTGGTGGCGCTGGCCGAGCGCGGCGTGGTTCATCTCAAAATCGGTATCGCAGCCGCATTCGGCTTCGTCGTTGCCTCCACGCTGTTCGCGGGCGATTTGAGCCTGCGGCAATTTGCCGGCCACAGCCTATTCCCCTTTGCCGCGCCAACCGGCGGCACGCTTTTGATTCTGAGCTGGCTGACGCTTTTGGTCGCGGCCGCCTGGCCGCGGCGGAAATGACACGGCTTTTTCTTCCTTGTCCCCTTGTGGGAGAAGGGAAAGAGAGCAAGCGCCGCTTTGCGCCGGGGGCGCCAATCAGATAGAACCCGCCCCGAGTTTTTGACAAAGAGACCGTTTCATGACCGACGCGTCCCGTATCAGCCCGCTCGATCAAGCCCGCATCCTGTCCGAAGCGCTGCCGCATATGCAGCAATATGACGAGGAAACCATCGTCATCAAATATGGCGGCCATGCCATGGGCGCGGAGGACATGGCGAAAGCATTCGCGCGCGACGTCGTGCTGTTGGAGCAGACCGCGATCAATCCGGTCGTGGTGCATGGCGGCGG
The DNA here is from genome assembly GCA_963769365.1 of uncultured Alphaproteobacteria bacterium. GTDB lineage: Bacteria > Pseudomonadota > Alphaproteobacteria > Rhizobiales > Xanthobacteraceae > Bradyrhizobium. Next base: position 37,816 of record CAVYLU010000011.1, read on the forward strand.
GCCGCAGATCGCCACCATGCTGAAGCGGCTCGGCATCCAGTCCGAATTCGCCGCGGGCCTGCGCATCACCGACGCCGCCACCATCGAGATCGTCGAGATGGTGCTGGCGGGCTCGGTCAACAAGCAATTGGTCGGCTACATCAATGCAGCCGGCGGCAAGGCCGTGGGCTTAAGCGGCAAGGACGGCAACATGGTGAGGGCGTCGAAGACGACGCGCACCATGGTCGACCCGGATTCGAATATCGAAAAGGCGATCGACCTTGGTTTCGTGGGCGACCCCGAAAAGGTCGATCTGACGCTGTTGAACCAGCTGATCGGCCATGAGCTGATCCCGGTGCTGGCGCCGCTTGCGACATCGCGCGATGGCCAGACGCTGAACATCAACGCCGACACGTTTGCCGGCGCGGTGGCCGGCGCGCTGCAAGCCAAGCGGCTGCTGCTTCTGACCGACGTCCCCGGCGTGCTCGACAAATCGAAACAGCTGATCCGGGAACTGTCAATCAAGGACGCACGCAAGCTGATCGCCGACGGCACCATTTCCGGCGGCATGATCCCGAAGGTCGAGACCTGCATCTACGCGCTCGAACAGGGCGTGGAGGGCGTGGTCATCATCGACGGCAAGATGCAGCACGCGGTGCTGCTCGAATTGTTCACCAACCAGGGCACCGGTACGCTGATCCACAAGTGATGATGCCTTCGACATACCCGTCCCCAGTCGTCATGGCCGGGCTTGTGCCGGCCATCCACGTCTTGTTTTCGGGCCACAGGAAGGACGTGGATGCCCGGCACAAGGCCGGGCATGACGGTCTCGGTGTTAGGCTGCGTCGGTACGGCAGGCGCACTGTGCTCGCGCTTCCTGCCGCGGTGATTTCGTTCCTTGTCTCTTCGGCTCCGGCGTTTGCCGATCTCAAACTCTGCAACCGCATGAGCTATGTGGTCGAGGCGGCGATCGGCATCGACGACAAGGCGGCCACCGCGACGCGCGGCTGGTTCCGGATCGATCCGGCGGCCTGCCGCGTGGTGGCGCAGGGCACCTTGAGCGCCGACCGCATCCTCTTGAACGCGCGCGCGCTCGGCGTCTACGGCGCTTCCCCGATCCCGCAGAACGGCGGCGATACGCTATGCGTCGCATCCGACGATTTTGTCATCGCGGCCGCCCGTCAGTGCCGCACCGGGCAGACGCCGGCACCCTTCGCCCAGATTACGCCTACGCGAACCGACGACGGCAACCTCGTAGCATATCTCGCCGAAGACTCCGAATATGACGACGAGCAGGCGAAACTCGCCGGCATCCAGCGCCTGCTGGTGATCGCGGGCTATGACGCGGCACCGATTGACGGCGTCGACGGGCCGAAGACGCAAGCAGCCCTTGCCGCATTCCTGAAAAATCGCGGACTGACCGCGGATATCGTGCAGGCGCCGAATTTCTTCACCGCCATGATCGACGCGGTGCAGGCACCGTCTTCCACCGGGCTCACCTGGTGCAACGACACGCGGCACAAGATCATGGCCGCGGTCGCGACCGACGACGGCAAGGCCGTGGTCAGCCGCGGCTGGTATCGCATCGATCCCGGCAAATGCCTGCATCCCGATGTCATCGGCGCGCCTAAGCAGATTTTCAGTTTTGCGGAAGCCGTCGACGGCGAAAACCGCACCATCAAGCTCAAGGACAAGCCGCTGAACTGGGGCGGCCCTACCCCGCTTTGCACGCGCGAGAGCAAGTTCGAGACCACTGAGCAGGGTGACTGCGGCAGCCGCGGCTTTGCAACCACCGGCTTTACCGCCGTCGACATGTCCGGCGGCGGCAAGACGCTCCGCTTTGCGATGCCGTGATGCGTTGTCGCTTCAACACTCTTTGCTGTCATCACCCGCGAAGGCGGGTGATCCAGTACTCCGTGACCTTTGCCGTTTCTCTCGGGCGCCCCGGCGTACTGGATACCCCGCCTGCGCGGGGTATGACAGAGGAGCAAAGATGAACACCTCCCGCACCTTCGGCCATATCGATACCTGGGTGTTCGATCTCGACAACACGCTCTATCCGCATCATGTCAACCTGTGGCAGCAGGTTGATGCGCGGATCGGGGAGTTCGTCGGCGCCTGGCTCAAGGTGCCGCCTGCGGAAGCACGCCGGATTCAAAAAGACTATTACCGCCGCTACGGCACTACCATGCGCGGCATGATGACCGAGCATGGCGTGCGCGCCGATGATTACCTCGCTTATGTGCACCAGATCGATCACTCGCCGCTCGAGCCGAATCCGGCGATGGGGGCTGCGATTGAAAGGCTGCCCGGGCGCAAGCTGATCCTGACCAACGGCTCGACCGATCACGCCGACAAGATTTTGACGCGTCTGGGCATCGGCGACCATTTCGAGGCGGTGTTCGATATCATCGCCGCCGAGCTCGAACCAAAACCGGCGCCGCAGACCTATCGGAAATTCTTAGGGCTGCATCAGGTCGACCCGGCGAGATCGGCGATGTTCGAGGATCTTGCGCGCAACCTCGTCATCCCGCACCAGCTCGGCATGACCACGGTGCTGGTGGTGCCTGATGGCTCGAAGCAGGTCGTGCGCGAAGATTGGGAGCTGGAAGGTCGCGACGCCTCCCATGTCGACCACGTCACCGACGATCTGACCGAGTTTTTGCAGGGGCTGGTCTAGGCGCTAGCTAGTTTCTGTCGCGAAACGCATTAAAGCGCTGCAAATAGCGTGTTTTTTGGCTTTTTTCGGTACGATTTTTCTTGTCATTTACGTGTGCGTATTATCACATGTTATGCATGAAGCATGTTGATTCGGAATCGCCTTCAGATGTCTCGCACTGGCTGCGGAGTGAATCGGCGAATCTTTGGCCTGCGCTTCTGGGTTCGCTGAGCCTGCGGCGGAGCCGGTGCATCCGCGAGAATTGCGCGGCGTGTCAATCTGGCGAACAGCATCAAAGTTATGTGCTTTACGGTCGCGCGAATGGGCGTCGCATCGCCGTCTACGTACCGGAAGAGCTTGTGCCGGAGGTTCAGCGCAGCCTGGACAATGGGCGGGCTCTGCAGGATCTGCTGCACCAGGCGGCACCGCGATATATCAAGGCGCTCAAGCGAGCACGCGCCAGAGCTGCGAAGAGCGACGAGGATTGAGCGGTGTCCCGGATAGCGGAGCGGCAGGTCAGTTTTGCTGATTGGGAACTGGTGCGTCAGGGCCTGTGCCTTGAGCCGTTGCTGCAGGCGATTTCCGATTTTCTTGACGATCAGGAGGACATAATCGAACAGGTCCGCTGCGATCTGAGGCGGGGTTTGAAGAAGGCCGAGACGGGTCGCAGCGGCCTGACGCCGCAACAGGTGCTGCGCTCGCTGGTTCTGATGCGCGTCAAGAACTGGAACTATCGCGAATTACGTGAGCGGATTGCCGACGGATGCACGCTGCGCCAGTTCACGGACTTCTATTGTCTGCCAGTGCCTCGACACGATGCGTTCCACCGCGGCTTCAATCGGCTCACGCCCGAGACGCTCAAGGCGATCAATGATCTGGTGGTGCAGGCGGCGGTCGAGCTCGGACTGGAAGACGGCCAAAAGCTGCGTGTGGATACCACGGTGGTGCAGACCGACATTCATCATCCAACCGACAACACGCTATTGTGGGATGTCGTTCGCGTCGTCACGCGCCTGATCGGTCGCCTCGCCACAGCGCTTTCGCGCCGGCGTATCAAGGGGTTCCGAGATCGGACGCGATCGGCGCGGCGCCGGATGCAAGAGATTCAACGAATGACCACAAGGCAGCGCCAGGAGCAGCAGACCGCGACATATCGCGAACTCATTGGCATTGCCGAGGAAGTCATCGAAAGCGCACGAACGGCGCTCCGGCAAACCCGTAAAGCGCGCGGCAAAGATATGATCACTGATCTGGCTATCGCGGAAACGCGCAAAGAGATCGAGCACTTTTGTGGTCTTGGAGACCGTGTGATTGATCAGTCGCGCCGCCGTGTGCTCAACGGCGAGCAGGTTCCAACTGTCGAGAAGCTGTATTCGATTTTTGAGCCCCACACGGACCTCATCAAGCGCGGTAAGGTGCAATCACCGATCGAGTTCGGCCACAAGGTCTTCCTCGCCGAAAGCGCGCGCGGCTTGATCACGCAGTATGACGTGTTGGACGGAAATCCCATCGACGAACAGCATGTGGTTATCTCGCTGGTACGCCACAGGCAGACCTTCGGCGACGTTCCCAAATTATATGGATCGGATCGCGGCTTCTTCAGCGAGAAGAACGTGATGTCGTGCAAGCAGCAAGGCGTCAAGGTAGTGTGCATCCCACAACGGGGTGGCACCAAGGCGCCCGACCGCCAAGCTTATGAGAAGAGCCGGGAGTTCAAGGACGGCCAGCGCTTTCGTGCGGGCATCGAGGGGCGCATCTCGGTGTTGTTCCGCGGTCGCGGCATGAAGCGTTGTCTCGCCGAAGGTCGCGAGCGCTTTGAGCTTTGGGTCGCGGCGGCCGTGCTTGCCAACAACCTCATGAAGATCGCAGCCCTGTTGGCGGAACGATCATCGCGCAGACGAAAAGCCGCCTGACAATATCGCCTCAAGACCTTCGCTTGCCGCGGAAATCTTATCCGCTGTAATTTGGTGAAACCACTGCGCCGTCTATCGGACGCTTATTGAAGTCGCGACGAAACTCGCGCCAAAACACATGGCGAATGCTAACATCTACTGTTAATTCGCCCTGGTTTTATTGAGGAACTAGCGCCCTCAACACAAATGCAGGTGTTTCGCGACAGAAACTAGCTAGACCTCGATGCAAGGTGCAGTCGTCATGCCCGGACTTGATCCCGACATCCACCAAGCTTCGAAAAAGTTCTTGCGAAGGAGATGGATTGCCGGGTCAAGCCCGGCAATGACGCGGAAGAGGATCGTCGGGACGACGCCGGTGAGCCTTGACTCTCCCTTGCCAAATCCCGAAAAAGCTCACCCAATCGCCGCCCGCAATATCCGCCGCCCCAAGGAATCCACGATGTCTCTCGCCTCCCTCGAATCCACCCTCAACCATGCGTTCGAAGCGCGCGAGACCATCTCGACCGCGACCAGGGGCGAGGTCCGCGACGCCGTGGAGAGCGCCCTCGAACTGCTCGACAAGGGCGAGGTTCGCGTCGCCGAGCGCGAGGCGAGCGGCAAATGGAAAGTCCATCAATGGCTGAAGAAGGCGGTGCTGCTGTCGTTCCGCCTCAACGACATGACCGCCATACAAGGCGGCCCCGGCAAAGCCTCGTGGTGGGACAAGGTGCCCTCGAAATTCGAGGGCTGGGGCGAGAATCGTTTTCGCGACGCAGGCTTTCGCGCCGTCCCCGGCGCCATCGTGCGCCGCTCGGCGTTTATCGCGAAAAACGTCGTGCTGATGCCGTCCTTCGTCAATCTCGGGGCCTATGTCGATGAGGCGACCATGATCGACACCTGGTCGACGGTCGGCTCCTGCGTGCAGGTCGGCAAGCGTGTGCACATCTCCGGCGGCGTCGGCCTCGGCGGCGTGCTGGAGCCGCTGCAGGCCGAGCCGGTGATCATCGAGGACGATTGTTTTATTGGCGCGCGGTCGGAAGTCGCCGAGGGGGTGATCGTGCGCAGAGGCGCAGTGCTGGCGATGGGCGTGTTCTTGGGGGCGTCGACCCAGATCATCGATCGCGACAGCGGCAAGGTCTATATCGGCGAGGTCCCGGAATATGCCGTGGTGGTGCCCGGCTCGCGACCCGCCCGGCCGCTGAAAGACGGATCACCGGGCCCGGCGCTGGCCTGTGCGGTGATCGTCAAGACCGTTGATGAACAAACCCGCGCCAAGACCAGCATCAACGAGTTGCTGCGGGATTAAGTTTGAATCATCATACTAGCCCGCCGCCGCTATCGCATGTTAAGCGGGGGCATGTTTGATGCGCTCTCCATCGCCCGCGATCTGGTCCGCTGTCCCTCCGTAACCCCGGCGGATGCCGGTGCGCTCGGCGTTCTCGAAAACCTTCTCAAAGCCGCGGGCTTCGAGACGCATCGCGTCACCTTCGGCGAGCCCGGCACCGCCGACATCGACAATCTCTATGCCCGCATCGGCGACCAGGCGCCGCACATCACCTTTGCCGGGCATACCGACGTGGTGCCGCCGGGCGACGAGAGCGCCTGGACCCATGGCGCGTTCTCGGGCGAGATCAGGGACGGCTTTCTCCATGGCCGTGGCGCCGTCGACATGAAGGGCGGTATCGCCTGCAGTCTTGCGGCGGTACTGCAATATCTCGCTGACCATGGCGGCAAGCCGGGAAAACACGGCAAGGGCTCGATCTCGTTCCTGATCACCGGCGACGAGGAAGACCTTTCCGTCAACGGCACGGTAAAACTGTTGCAATGGGTGGCGGCCCGCGGCGAGAGGTTCGACCATTGCGTGCTCGGCGAGCCGTCCAATGTCGAGGTGCTGGGAGATTGCATCAAGGTCGGCCGCCGCGGCTCGCAATCCGGCACGCTCTATGTCGATGGCATCCAGGGCCATGTCGCTTATCCCCAGCGCGCCGCGAACCCGGTACCTGACATCTCACGGCTGATCGTTGCCATCAGCGACGAGCCGCTCGATCACGGCAGCGCGCAGTTTCAGGCATCGAACCTCGAATTCACCTCCGTCGATGTCGGCAATACCGCCAGCAACGTGATCCCCGGGCAGGCGCGCGCCAGATTCAACATCCGCTTCAACGATCATCATACGCAAGCGACGCTGCGCGAACTGGTCGAGGCGCGGCTGGCGAGGGCCGCGGGCAACCGCATCAAAGCGCGCATCGTGTGGGAGCCTTCGAACTCCAACGTGTTCGTCACCGAACCGGGCTCGTTCACCGATCTCGCGCTGGCGGCAATCGAAGAAGTCACGGGACGCAAGCCGGAACTCTCGACAAGCGGCGGCACCTCGGACGCGCGCTTCATCGCGAGCTATTGCCCGGTGATCGAGTTCGGCCTGGTCGGCCAGACCATGCACCAGATCGACGAGCGCGCGGCCGTGTCCGATCTGGAGAAGCTGACGAGGATCTATCGCGGGATACTGGAGCGGTATTTTGCCTAATTGATTCCTCCATCGTCATGGCCGCTCTTCTCCCTCGCCCCCTCCCCGTCATGGCCGGGCTTGTCCCGGCCATCCACGTTCTTAGACGATCAAGTCGTATAGATCGTCCCAATTCGGGTTGTTGGCCAGGATCAACCTTATTTTCCATTTTCGCGACCAATGTTTGATGTTGTGTTCGCGTTGGATCGCAGCCTGAATTTCGTCGTAGCGTTCGAAATAAACGAGGCGCTTGATGCAATACTTCTTGGTGAAGCCTGCAATTAGTCCATTCCGATGTTCGTAGATTCTTCGGACGAGATCGCTCGTGACCCCGACGTACAGGACGCCGTTGGGGACGCTTGCCATGATATAACCCAGCCAGCTAACATACGCGGATGATGAAGGACGTGGATGGCCGGGACAAGCCCGGCCATGACGACTGAATAAGCAGGGCGAGGTTAAAGAGCGCCGGCTTTCAATACTCCACGCGCACCAGATACAGCCCTTGCGGCGGCGCGACCGGGCCGCAGGCGGTGCGGTTGCGGGCGGCCAAGGCGGCTGCGAGATCGTCGGCGCTCCAGCGGCCTTCGCCGACCCACACCAGCGAGCCCACCATTGAGCGCACCTGGCTGTGCAGGAACGAGCGCGCCGAGGTCATGATGCGAACCGCATCGCCATCCCTGACGACATCGAGCTGATCGAGCGTCTTCTCCGGCGATTTGGCCTGGCATTCGGTGTCGCGAAACGTCGTGAAATCGTGCTTGCCGATGAGTTTTTGCGCGGCCTCGTGCATCGCATCGGTATCGAGCAGCCTGGGCACGCGCCAGACTCGGCCGATGTCGAGCGCGAGATTGGCGCGGGTGTTGGTGATGCGATAGCGATAATGCCGTCTTGTTGCGGAAAACCGCGCCTCGAACGTATCGGGCACGATTTCGGCTGACAGAACGCCGATCGGGTGCGGCCGCAAGTGCGCATTCAGCCCGTCGCGAAAACGCCCCGGCACAAAATGCTTGGCGATGTCGCAATGGGCGACCTGCCCTAGCGCATGCACGCCGGCGTCGGTGCGCCCGGCGCCATGCACACGGACGTCCTCGCCGCAAATCGCCTTCACCGCCGTCTCCAGCGCGCCCTGCACGGTCAGGGCATTGTCCTGGATCTGCCAGCCGGAAAACGGCGTGCCGTCATATTCGATGGTGAGTTTGTAGCGGGGCATCAGTGCAATGATCTGTTTCGGTTGTCATTGCCGGGCTCGACCCGGCAATCCATCCTCTTCGAAAGACTCTGTGAAGATAGATGGATACGCGGGTGAAGCCCGCGTATGACGGTTTGAATGAGCGGACCAGCTCACGAGAACCTCGCGCCGGCCTTCAGCGGTGCGCCCCGCAAGAACTCCACGGTCTTCATCGGCGCCTTGCCGGCACGTTGCAATTCGAGGATGCGGATCGCGCCGTCGGCGCAGGCGATGGTGAGGCGATCGTCGAGCACAGCGCCCGGTGGGCCGGAGCCGCTTGCGAGTTCGCAGCGCAGAATCTTGATCCGCGCCGCTTCGCCGTTGCCGCCGACCTCGCTCCAGCTACCTGGAAACGGCGACAGCCCGTGAATATGACGCAGCACCGCGCGTGCCGGCTTGTTCCAGTCGATCCGCGTCTCGGCCTTGTCGATCTTGGCGGCGTAGGTCACGCCTTGCCCGTCTTGCTTGGTCAGTCGCAGCGCGCCCTTTTCCAGCGCGCCGATCGCGCGCACCATCAGGTCGGCGCCGAGCGGCGCCAGCGCATCAAGCAGGTCGCTTGCTGTCATCTGGTCGGTGATCGTCACGCGCTCGGCCATGGCGACGTCACCGGTGTCGAGACCGGCGTCCATTTTCATCACCATGACGCCGCTCGCTGCATCGCCCGCCATGATGGCGCGCTCGATCGGCGCGGCGCCGCGCCAACGCGGGAGTAGCGAGGCGTGAAGATTGAAGCAGCCGAGGTTTGGTGCATCGAGGATGGGTTGGGGCAGGATCATGCCGTAGGCGACGACCACGGCGGCATCCGCATCGTGCGCGCGAAAAATCTTCAGCGCCTCCGGTGTCTTCAGCGTCGCCGGTGTCAAAACTGGAATTCCGAGGCGCCGTGCTTCTTGCTCGATTGGCGTCGGCTGCAGCTTCATGCCGCGCCCACCGGGTTTTGGCGCGCGGGAATAAACCGCCGCGATCTCATGGCCATGGGACACGAGTTCCAGCAGGGTCGGCACCGCGAAAGCCGGCGTGCCCATGAAGATCAAGCGGAGTGGCATCTTGTAGAGATATCCTGCGGACGATTCAATTTATCCGTCGTGCCCGGGCTTGACGGCGGATGGAGTGAGGCCTTACTCCGCTGCCCGCTTGGCGGCTTTGGCAAACTTCTTCAGCACGCGGTCGCGCTTCAGCTTCGATAAATGATCGACGAACAGGATGCCGTTGAGATGATCGATCTCGTGCTGGATGCAGGTCGCAAACAGGCCCTCGGCATCTTCCTCGTGCACCTTGCCGTCGAGATCGGTGAAGCGCACCCGCACCTTCGCCGGCCGTTCGATCTCCTCGTAATATTCCGGGATCGACAGGCAGCCTTCCTCGTAGACCGACATCTCTTCCGACGACGACAGGATTTCCGGATTGATGAAGACGCGCGGCCGCGGCGCGGTCTCGCCGTCTTCGTCGCGCTTGGCGAGATCCATGGTGATCAGCCGCAACGGTTGCGCGACCTGGATTGCGGCGAGCCCGATGCCGGGCGCGGCATACATGGTCTCGAACATGTCGTCGGCGAGCTGGCGGACCTCCGGCGTCACCTTTTCGACAGGTTTTGACACCAGCCGCAACTTTTTGTCGGGGAGGACGATGATTTCTCTGATGGCCATGACTTCTCTAAATGCCACTTCTCTAAGTGCCTTGGCGGGCGATTTAAGCTGCTGATTTGACGGGGTCAATGCGGCCGGGAACGCATTAACCGCGCGCTAACCATGAATTTTAGGACGACGTTAACCATAAATTTTTACCCGGCATGCAGCATAAATGTTCCCTCTTCGTTCGTGCAAGCGCGCGAATCGGCTACAGAGGATGGCATGAACCAGATTCTTTTCGTGATCGGCGACTGGCCGGTCCGCATCAATGACGCGCTGATCGGCTTCGGCGTGCTCACCCTTGTGCTGTTGCTCGTCATCGCCATCGCGATCGCGCGATCGGGGCGGCGCGGCGCCGAGCTCGCGCTGGCGCAAGCGGTCCGCGCCGACGAGCTCGAACAACGGCTAAGCGAAATGTTGCGCGCGCAAAGCGAATCGACCGTCCGCGTCGACGCCATGGGGCAGGCCTTGGCCGGCCGCCAGGCCGAGATGGCGCGAGCCGTCAACGAGCGGCTCGATTCGGTCACCCATCGCGTTGGCCAGTCGATGGAACAGACCACGCGCAACACCATGGATTCCCTGCGCGTCCTGCATGAGCGGCTCGGCATCATCGACAACGCGCACAAGAACCTCACCGATCTGACCTCGCAGGTGACGACGCTGCGCGACGTGCTCGCCAACAAGCAGTCGCGCGGCGCATTCGGCCAGGCGCGGATGGAAGCCATCGTCCAGGACGGCATGCCGAAGGGTTCCTACGAATTCCAGTTCACGCTTTCCAACAACAAGCGGCCGGATTGCGTGGTGTTCCTGCCCGACCAGCGCCCGCTCTGCATCGACGCGAAATTTCCGCTGGAGGCGATGACCGCGCTGCACGATGCGCGCAGCGATGAAGAGCGGAAATTCGCCAGCCAGCGCCTGCGCAACGACGTGCTGAAGCATGTCGGCGACATCGCCGAAAAATATCTGATTGCAGGCGAGACCCAGGATACCGCGCTGATGTTCGTGCCGTCGGAATCGGTCTATGCCGAGATCCACGACGGCTTTGACGACGTGATCCAGAAGGCCTATCGCGCCCGCGTGGTGCTGGTGTCGCCGTCGCTATTGATGCTGGCGATCCAGGTGATGCAGCAGATCCTCAAAGATGCGCGGATGCGCGATGCCGCCGACCAGATCCGCACCGAGGTGCTCAATCTCGGCGACGATCTTGCCCGCCTGCGCGACCGCGTCTTGAAACTGCAAAAGCATTTTTCCGACGCCAACGAGGATATCCGGCAGGTCCTGATTTCCGCCGACAAGATCGAAAAGCGGGCGGGGAGGATCGAGGAACTGGATTTCAGCAAGGAGACGCCGGTCGAAGCGCCGCGGCTGGTCAAACCGGCCACGCCCGAGCTGTTCCCGCTGCCGCGCAAGCTGCAGGCGGGGGAGTAGCTATCAGCCTCGCTTCGCGCGGTAAAATCAGGTGTCATCGCCCGGCTTAGGGGAAAATGGATGTCATCGCCCGGCTTGACCGGGCCGTTCTTCCGTTCTCCCCTTGTGGGAGAAGGTGGCGTGGACGAAGCCGCGCCGGATGAGGGGTCCGCATCCGCAGAGAGAGACTCCTCACCCGCCCTCGCTTCGCGAGGGCACCCTCTCCCACAAGGGGAGAGGGGAAAGCCCGAATCTGCTAACACCTTTTCATGACTGTACCCGAAGCTGCGTCCCCCCCGGTTGAAAATCCCGTCGTCACATCCCGCGCCTCCTGGCGCGACAGCCTTGCGGTGTATCTGCAACCGCGTGTGCTGATCGTCCTGCTGCTGGGCTTTTCCTCCGGGCTGCCGCTGGCGCTGGCCGGCTCGACGCTCTTGATCTGGATGCGCGAGTCCGGCGTCGATCTCGGCACCATCGGACTGTTTGCCCTGGTCGGCACGCCCTACACGCTGAAATTTTTGTGGGCGCCGCTTACCGATGCGCTGCATGTGCCGTTCTTCACGCGGCGCTTCGGCCGCCGCCGCGGCTGGCTGGTGTTCTCGCAATTGCTCCTGATCGCCGCGATCCTGCTGTTGGCGCTGACCGATCCTGCGCGCTCACCGTGGTTCGTGGCACTGGCAGCGCTGCTGGTCGCGGCGACGTCGTCGACCCAGGACATCGTGGTCGATGCCTTCCGAGTCGAGAGCCTGCCGGAGAGCGAGCAGGCCGCCGGCATGGCGTCCTACGTCGCAGCCTACCGTATCGGCATGCTGGTCTCGACCGCGGGCGCGCTGTTCGTCGTCTCCGGCTTCGAGGGCGCCGGGATCTCGCGGGCCTCGGCGTGGATGTGGGGCTATGCGGTGATGGCAGCGCTGGTGCTGATCGGCACCGTCACCGCGCTATCGGCGACCGAGCCCGGCCAATCGGCGCGCGTGGAAACCGCAACGCAGGCCGAGACCGCGGTCGCGCGCGTGCTCCATGCGGCGGCCGGCGCGTTCTCCGAATTCCTGACCCGCAAGAACGCTCTCGCGGCGCTTGCCTTTGTAGTGCTGTTCAAATTCACCGACGCATTTTCCGGCACCATGACCGCGCCGTTCGTGATCGATCTCGGCTTTTCCCGCAACGACTACGCCGCGATCGTCAAGGGCGTTGGCCTCGCCGCCACCCTGATCGGCGGTTTCGCCGGCGGCTTCGTGGCGCGCCGCTATCCGCTGGCGGCAAGCCTGTGGATCGGCGGCGTGTTGCAGGCGATCGCCAACCTCGCCTTTTCCTGGCTCGCGCTGGTCGGCGTCAACGAGTGGGCGCTGGCGCTGGCGATCACGGCGGAAAATTTCACCAGCGCCATCGGCACCGTGATCTTCGTTGCCTATTTGTCGGCGCTGTGCCGCAACCCGCTGCACACCGCGACCCAATACGCGTTGCTCACGGCGCTTGCCGCGGTGGGGCGCACCTATCTGTCGTCCGGCGCGGGTTATGTGGCGAAAGCCGTGGGATGGCCGCTGTTCTTTGTCATTTGCGTCGTGGTTGCGGTGCCGAGCCTGATCCTGCTGGCGTGGTTGCAGCGGCGCGGGCATTTTGACGGCTTGCAGACGCGCGTTTGATTGCCGAGTCGATTCCGGCGGATCGTGCTCAATGGGTGGTCACCACACTCCATTTCGTCACCACGGCCTCGCTCATCTGGCCGGCGTCGTGCGCGCAGGCGACTTCGTCGATCTTGAGCGAGACTACCTTGCCGACCAGCCCTATCAATTCCGCCGCCTGAGCATCGCTGTTGGTGACGATCTGAAACGTCTCCGGTCCGGTCTCCAGGCCGCAAAGGCCGTTCGGCGGCGGCAGCCGGCGCGGCTCGCTGGTGAGCTGATAGGTCGCGACACGTTTACCCTTCTTGCCGCGCACGCGCATGGCGTTGAGCTCTCCCGACAGCACATCGCCGGCATTGATCGGCTTGCCCGCCTTGGGTGGCGGCTCGGCCCGCTGCGCATGGCCTGCGGGCGCTGCGAAAGCCATGGTCGTCATCGATGCCAAAGCCAGCCGTTTGCCGAATCGTCGTTTCGTCATGTCAGTCATTTCCGTTTGTGGATGGTTAGAACAGCGTCCGCTGCCGCATCGCCGCCGACAACGTGCCCTCGTCGAGATAGTCAAGCTCGCCGCCGACCGGAACGCCGTGGGCGAGCCGCGTCACCTTGACATTCGCTTCCTGCAGGAGGTCGGTGATGTAATGCGCGGTGGTCTGGCCATCAACCGTTGCATTCAGCGCCAGAATGATTTCGGACACTTGCTTTTCATGCGCGCGATTGACCAGCGCATCGATCGTAAGGTCCTGCGGCCCAACGCCATCGAGCGGTGACAGCGTCGCGCCCAGGACGTGATAGCGCCCCAGGGTCGCGTTGGCCCGCTCCAGCGCCCAGAGATCGGCGACGTCGGCGACCACCACGATGATAGCGCCATCGCGCCGCGGGTCGGTGCATACGGTGCAGGGGTTTTGCGTGTCGATATTGCCGCAGGTGGTGCAGACCTGAATCTTGTCGATCGCCACCTGCAGCGCGGCGGAGAGCGGCGTCATCAGCGCCTCGCGCTTCTTGATCAGGTGCAGCGCCGCGCGCCGCGCCGAGCGCGGACCGAGCCCCGGCAGCCGGGCCAACAGCTGGATCAGGCGCTCGATCTCGGGACCGGCAACAGCAGCAGGCATATTCTTTAAGAGCCTGGACCGAGCAGCCCAGGCGGCAAACCAAGGCCGCCGGTCAGCGCCTGCATCTTCTCGGCCATCGCGGCTTCCGCCTTGCGCCGCGCGTCGTTGTGCGCGGTCACCAGCAAATCCTCGAGGATTTCGCGCTCTTCGGCCTTCATCAGCGATGCGTCGATCTTGACCGCCTTCACTTCCATCTTCGCGGTCATGCGCACACTGACGAGGCCGCCACCGGAAATGCCCTCGACCTCGACATTGCCGAGTTCATCCTGCATCGCCTGCATCTTCGATTGCAGTTGCGCCGCTTGCTTCATCATGCCGAGGAAATCGGGCATCCGGGCATCCTTCAAAGGCTAGAGGTCGTCGTCGGGAATTTCAGTTGAATCTTCGCCAATATCATCGGATTCCGGCGGCTCGGCGGCAAGCTTGCGCACCTCGACCACCTTGGCGCCGGGGAAACGCGCCATCACTTCCTGCACGCGCGGATCGGATTCGACGGCGCGCTCACGCTGGCTTTTCGCAGCCTCCGTCTGCGCGCGCAAGGTCGGCTGTCCCGCCTCGTTGGAAACGATCACGGTCCAGCGCTTACCCGTCCACTGTTCCAACTTACGAGAAAGATCGTTGATCAGACCTTTCGAGGCGTGGCGTTCCAGCGCGAGTTCCAGGCGGCCGTCCTCGATGCGGACCAGACGAACGTCAGCCTCCAGCGCCGTCTTGGTCAGCAGATCGCGCTTTTCCGCGGCAAGCGCTATCAGTTGCGGAAAACTCGTGATTCTGAGCGCCGGCTGAGATTGCGTCTGCGATGCCGGCGCCATTTGTGGACGCAACGAGGCCTCGGCACCGGCCCGAGGCGCTACGGCCGTCCGCGCCAGCGGCTGCGATTGCCCCGAAGATACCGGCACGGAGCTCATCGTCGAACCCGGTGCGCTGCGCGGCGCCGCGCTTGCCGCGATCGCCGGCGACGCACCACTGGTCTGCTCGATCATTTTGATCGCTTCGTCCGGGGTCGGCATGTCGGCGACATAGGCGATCCGCACCAACACCATTTCGGCGGCCGCCGCCGGGCGGGTCGCCCCTTGCGTCTCGGTGATGCCCTTGAGCAGCATCTGCCACATCCGCGACAATACGCGCATCGAGAGTTTTGTCGCGAAATCGCGCGCGCGCGAACGTTCGGTCTCGCCGAACGCGACATTGTCGGCCGTGGCCGGCACGATCTTGACGCGGGTGACGAAGTTGACGAATTCGGCGAGATCGGAAAGCACCACGACCGGATCGGCGCCGGTGTCGTACTGTTCGCGGAATTCCCTGAACGCGCCGGCGATATCGCCGCGCGCAAGCTGCTCGAACAGATCGATCACGCGGGTGCGGTCGGCGAGCCCAAGCATCTGCCGCACCGCGTCAGCGCGGAGGTGGCCTGCCGCATGCGCAATCGCCTGGTCGAACAGGGAGAGCGAATCGCGCACCGAGCCTTCGGCGGCGCGTGCAATGATGCCGAGCGCCTCGGGCTCGACCTCGACACCTTCCTTCTTCGCAATGTTGGAAAGATGCGTCATCAGCACGTCGGCCTCGACGCGGCGCAAATCAAAACGCTGGCAGCGCGACAGCACCGTGACCGGCACTTTTCGGATCTCGGTGGTGGCGAACACGAATTTGGCGTGCTCCGGCGGCTCTTCCAGCGTCTTCAGGAACGCGTTGAACGCCGCCGTCGAGAGCATGTGGACTTCGTCGATGATGTAGACCTTGTAGCGGGCGCTCGCCGGCGCATAGCGCACGCTGTCGTTGATCTGGCGCACGTCATCGACGCCGGTATGGGAGGCGGCGTCCATTTCCAGCACATCCATGTGCCGGCTTTCCATGATCGCCTGGCAATGCACGCCCAATTGCGGCATGTGAATGGTCGGCCCCTTCACCGAGCCATCCGCCAATTCGTAGTTCAGGGCGCGGGCGAGGATGCGCGCGGTCGTGGTCTTGCCGACGCCGCGCACCCCGGTCAGGATCCAGGCCTGCGGAATGCGCCCGGTCTCGAACGCGTTGGAAACGGTACGGACCACGGCGTCCTGGCCGATCAGATCCTGAAAACCGGAGGGGCGGTATTTGCGCGCCAGCACGCGGTAGGGCGTGGCCGCGCCCGCCGGAGAGCCAAGGCCGAGGCCAGCCTGATCGGCACTGTCGGACTTGGTGGGTGGAGCGCCAGCATCACTCATCGATCGATCCGCAATTGATTGTCTGTTGGCCGGCTTTGCGGAAGGAAGCAAATTCGAACGCAAAGCGCGCGCGGGCAGCAGCATTTTGCGCGATTCGCTCGGAAAAACAGGTAGGAGACTGACGAGCGACCCGATCCGGACCTCGTTAGGGCTGCTTCCTTCCGGACCTGACCCGGTTGGCGAGTGGCTCGTCCACCGCCAATCTCCCGGCCCCTATTTGGGGCCAAAAGGGCCGGAAAGCAAGCACGGCGGGAGGGCGTTTGCGGGACTTGTGCAGGGGCGCGGAAAGGCATTAGTTGCCGTCATGCCCGCTGACGTTCCTGCCTGGTCGCTG
Organism: uncultured Alphaproteobacteria bacterium; assembly: GCA_963769365.1. Classification (GTDB taxonomy): domain Bacteria; phylum Pseudomonadota; class Alphaproteobacteria; order Rhizobiales; family Xanthobacteraceae; genus Bradyrhizobium. Next base: position 54,378 of record CAVYLU010000011.1, read on the forward strand.
CACTCACAGCTCAAGAAAGATACCATCGATATCGGCGACCTGCCGTTGTGCCGCGTGCTTGTCATCAAGGATGCGCATTACCCCTGGCTGCTGCTGGTGCCGCGCCGGGAGGACGCGGTGGAGATCATCGACCTCGCCGAAGTCGAGCAGGCGCAATTGATGACGGAAATTTCCCGCACTGCCCGCGCGCTCAAGGAAGTCACCAAATGCGACAAGCTGAATATTGCTGCGCTGGGCAATTTGGTGCCGCAGCTCCATGTCCATGTCATCGCGCGCCGTTCCGGCGACGTGGCCTGGCCGCGTCCGGTCTGGGGCGTGATGCCGCCGCTCGCCCATGACGCCGAGGAGGTGCAGAATTTCATCAGCGCGCTTCGCCGCAAGATTTGGTTGGGTTGAGAACACAAGAGATGTCAGTATTCGACGCATTTCCGCTGGGGCAGCCGGCCTTCGTCACCAATATCCTCGATCGCGCCGCCCATTTGCGCGGCAATGACGAAAAGCTGTTTGCACTCGAAAGCCACCCGCAGTCGCGCGCCTATCTGGTGCACCGCGACGCGCTGGTGGTAAAGATGGAGGCCGGCGGGCCCCGCGCGCTGCTTGGCCTCGACGAGGCGCTGAAATTCGGCGCCAATCCAGGCACGATCTTTTTGGGCCTGCGCGACGGCGCGGCGGTGTTCGGCATGGGCATCTCGGCGGCGGCGGTGGAAAAGCTGCTGCCGCGCGACGACGTCGCGGTCACCGAGCTGCGCGGCATGGTGATGCAGGGTGTCGTGCCGCCAGACCAGCTCTCGGCGATCGCGATGGCCAAATCGTTGGTGGGCTGGCATCAACGCCATGGCTTCTGCGCCAATTGCGGAACACGAACCGCGATGAAGGAAGGCGGCTGGAAGCGCGACTGCCCGAACTGCAAGGCCGAGCATTTTCCGCGCACCGATCCGGTCGTGATCATGCTGGTGACCGCGGGCGAAAAATGCCTGCTCGGCCGGCAGAAGCAATTCCCTCCCGGCACATATTCGTGCCTGGCCGGTTTTGTCGAAGCGGCAGAGACCATCGAAGACGCGGTCCGCCGCGAGATTTTCGAGGAATCCGGAATCCGCTGCACCGACGTCACTTACTACATGACGCAGCCCTGGCCCTATCCGTCCTCCCTGATGATCGGCTGCACCGCGCGCGCCACCACCGAGGACATCGTGGTCGACCGTGCGGAACTGGAAGACGCCCGCTGGTTCGACCGCGCCGAGGCCGCCTTGATGATCACCCGGAAACATCCCGACGGCCTCGCAGGGCCGCACCCGTTTGCCATTGCCCATCACTTGGTCGGGCGTTGGGTGCATGGCGGCGCAACATAGGCGCATGGCGCATGGGGAACCCTCCGACGTCTGTTTCGATTAGAATGGGACTGCGGTTCCGGGAAAGGGCGGAGCCGACATGACGGATTCCGGCATGAACTTCCACGAAACTGCGCCCAAAATCCCGCCGCGCATCCTCTGTATCGGCATCCCGGTACGCGATCTGACGTTTCGTGTGCAGGGCCTGCCGGCCCGCGGCTCCAAGGTGAACGCCAGCCATTACGATGAAATCTGCGGCGGCAACGCGCTGAACGCCGCGATCGGCATCGTCCGCCTCGGCGGCCGCGCTTCGATCTGCGGACCGATGGGTGACGCCCGCGAAACCTCCAGCCGCTACATTTTCGAGCAACTTGCGCATGAAGGCATCGACACCACGCAGATCATCCACATGCCGGGGCTGGTGACCCCGGTCTCCAACATCATGATCGATCCGAGCGGTGAACGGACCATCGTCACATTCCGCGATCCGGAATTATGGAAGGTGCGGCTGCCCCCTGCCGACACGCTGCTGGAAGATTGCCACGCCATCCTGACCGAGAGCCGTTGCGCGGAGTTTTGCACCGATCTCTGCGCGGAAGCCTGCCGGCGCGGCATTCCGGTGGTCGTCGATGTCGACCGCGCGATGTCGCTGCGCGAGGGGTTACTCACCGCATCCACGCATCTGGTGTTCTCCAGCGAGCCCTTGCAGGAGACCGCCGACATCTCCGACGACGGTGAGGCGCTGAAGAAGATTTCCAGGCTGACCTCGTCGTTCCTGGCCGGCACGCGGGGCGCCCAGGGCACGATCTGGCTCGATCAGAATGGCAATCTGCAGCAGACGCCGGCCTTCCCGGTGCACACGGTGGATACACTCGGCGCGGGTGACGTCTTCCATGGCGCGTTTGCGCTCGCGGTCACTGAAAATCAGGGGCTGCGGGAGGCGTTGCGGTTCGCCTCCGCCGCTGCAGCCCTGAAATGCACCCGTTTCGGCGGCGCTTTTGCTGCCCCGCAACGTGCTGAAGTTGAAGAGCTTTTGAACCAGGGCCGGGCTTCCAGCCCGGTTCGGACTGAGGGATGATGGGCTTGTCATAGAAGAATTTTCTATATATGAGGTAGATCGACCTCACAGATGGAACTTTCTTCTAATGACCGACCTCGCTGTTCAGCTTCATGAACCCAATCGGCGCCTTGACGCCATCGACCGCAAAATCCTGATGGTGCTCCAGGAGGACGCTTCCCTCTCCGTTGCCGAGATCGGCGACCGGGTCGGGCTGTCGTCGACCCCGTGCTGGAAACGCATCCAACGGCTGGAGGCCGATGGGGTGATCCTGCGCCGCGTCGCGCTGGTCGACCAGAACAAGATCGGGCTCGGCATTTCGGTGTTCGTGTCGGTGGAGAGCGCCGACCATTCGGAAACCTGGCTGAAGAAATTCGCGGAAGCCGTCAGCGCCATGCCCGAGGTAATGGAATTCTACCGGATGGCGGGCGACGTCGATTACATGCTCCGCGTCGTGGTCGCGGACATGCAAAGCTACGACGTTTTTTACAAGAAACTGATCGGTGCGGTGCCGCTGAAGAACGTCACCTCGCGCTTTGCGATGGAAAAGATCAAGTCGGTGACGGCATTGCCGGTGCCGGCGGCGTAACCGCCCTGGCGTGAATTTTGGCCGCTTCCTATCAAAGCGCGACAAATTCGCGTTGTCGCGCGCCAAGCTAACGGAACATTTACCAGTAATTAGCGTCGGCTCCGTATGCTCGCGGGATGGAGCCGGCAAAAAACATCCCAACGTCGCGGTGGCCCGCGTGGCTGAACGCGGTCGCGTTGCTGGCCGCAAGCTTCGTCGCGGTTGCAGCCCTGTCGCTGCAGGTCCGTCCCGGCGCCGACGTGGTGGCGGTCGCCTTTCCGCCATGGTGGACCGCGCGGCAGGTCTTCCTCGCCGCGGCTTCCGCGAACGCCTCCATCGTGAGACTAACGGCCATTCCGGCCGTTCTGGTGGTGCGTCCGGATCAGCATGACGGTCTGGCACGGCTACGGGAAGCCGGCGTCTGGTTTGCGGCCGATCCGCAGGCGATCTCCGCCTGCTTTTCGAATTAAGTCTTTTGGGGGAACGGGAATGACCAGCGAGAGCGATGATCTGGCAGTTTTGCGCGAGACCACCAGTCGCGCGTTGCTCGCAGTGCTTTGGCTGCATGTTCCGATCGCGGTTGTCGTTGGCATGATGCGGAGCGCCGATTGGATGCTGCCGGCAGGACTGATGGTTGCCATGGCGCTGGCTGCAACATTGTCGTGGCGCGCTGCGGGGAACACGCTCTCAACCCGCCTGATCTTTGCCGTCGCGCTAATGGGCGACGTGTCGGTATTCCTGTTCCAGTTCGCCGGACACCCCTGGCAAGTCGACATGCACATGTACTTTTTCGCGGCACTCGCGTCCCTCGTCGCTTATTGCGACTATCGGCCGATCATCGCCGGTACGGTTGCGGTCGCCCTGCACCACCTTGTGCTGAATTTCATTCTTCCGGCGGCGGTCTATCCGGGAGGCGCCGACCTCGGGCGCGTCGCCCTGCACGCCGTCATTCTGCTGATCGAGGCAGCCGTGCTGATCTGGCTTACCCACAAGCTTTCGCACCTGTTCGAGATGGCTGCGCAGAAAACCGCCGAGGCAGAAGCGGCCATCGCCGCCGAAGCTCGCGCCAACGCCGCGCGCACCGAGGTCGAACGGCACGCCAAGCAGGACCGCGACGCGACCAGGCGCGAGCTCGCCACCGGCTTCGAACGCAAGGTCGGCAGTATCGTCGGGGCAGTCTCCGTGTCCGCCCGCGAAATGCAGGGCCTGTCCGCCTCGATGAGCAGCAGCAACGCGGAAACCGCGCGCCAGACCGCGGCGGCCGCGACCGCATCGACGCAAGCCTCCGCGAATGTCGAAACGGTAGCCTCCGCAACTGAAGAGCTGACGGCTTCGATCAACAATATCGCGCAGCAGGTGACGCGCTCGGCCGGAATTGCCGCCAAGGCCGCCGAAGAAGCGCGGCGCACCAACACCGTAGTCGAGGGACTTGCCGCTGGCACGCAGAAGATCGGCGAAGTCGTGACGCTGATTCAAACCATCGCGAGCCAGACCAACCTGCTCGCCTTGAACGCCACCATCGAGGCGGCGCGCGCAGGCGAACACGGCAGGGGTTTCGCGGTGGTGGCGAGCGAGGTCAAGGCGCTGGCCAATCAGACCGCAAAGGCAACCGAGGAGATTTCCGCGCAGATCCAGGGCATCCAGGACGCCACCGGCGAGGCCGTCAATGCCATCCAGGCGATTGGGGGAACCATCGCCGAGATCGACGAGATTTCCAACGCGATCGCGGCGGCGGTCGATCAGCAGGGCGCGGCGACGCGTGAAATTTCAGGCAACGTGCTACAGGCCGCGAACGGCACCAAGGACGTCAACGACAATATCCTCGGCGTCACCCGGGCATCCGACGAAGCCGGCCGCGCCGCCTCCAAAATGCTCGACGCGGCCAACGGGCTGTCGTCGCAGTCCGACCGGCTGAAATCCGAGGTCGAAAGCTTCCTCGGATCATTATACGCGGCGTGAGAACCCGGTCGTCACCCGGCTTGACCGGGTGACCCAGTATTCCACTGCAGTTGAAATTGAAATCGAGAAACCGCGGCGTACTGGATACCCCGCTTTCGCGGGGTATGACGACCATGAACTGGCGAGGTGGAGACTCTCAAATCTTCTGATTGTACTCGCCGACCTCGGGATGGGTGCGCAGCACCTTGTCCACCATCTCGAACATGTCGCGCATGCGCTGCTCGGAGACCGGGCTTTCGACCACCACCACCAGTTCCGGCTTGTTGGATGATGCCCGCACGAGGCCCCAGCTGCCGTCTTCCACCGTGACGCGCACTCCGTTGACGGTGACGAGGTCGCGGATCTTTTGCCCCGCGACCTGCTCGCCGTTTTTCTGCAGCGCCTCGAAATGCTTCACGACGCTATCAACGATGCCGTACTTGACCTCATCGGGGCAATGCGGCGACATGGTCGGCGACGACCAGGTTTTTGGCAGCGCGTTTTTCAAATCCGCCATCGACTTGCCGGGCGCGCGATCAAGCATCTCGCAGATCGCGATCGCCGAGACCAGGCCGTCGTCATAGCCGCGGCCGAACGGCTTGTTGAAGAAGAAATGGCCGGACTTTTCAAACCCGGCGAGTGCGCCGAGCTCGTTGGTGCGGCGCTTCATGTAGGAATGGCCGGTCTTCCAATAGGTCGCCTTCGCGCCCTGCTGTTGCAGCACCGGATCCGTGATGAACAACCCGGTTGATTTGACGTCGACCACGAACAGCGCGCCTCTGTGGATCGCCGACATGTCGCGCGCCAGCATCACCCCGACCTTGTCGGCGAAAATCTCCTCGCCGGTATTGTCGACCACGCCGCAGCGGTCGCCGTCGCCGTCGAAGCCGAGGCCAACATCGGCCTTGTGCGCAAGCACGGCATCGCGAATGGCGTGCAGCATCTCCATATCTTCGGGGTTCGGATTGTATTTCGGGAAGGTGTAGTCGAGCTCGGTGTCGAGCGGGACCACCTCGCAGCCGATCTGTTCCATCACCTGCGGCGCGAACGCGCCCGCGGTGCCGTTGCCGCAGGCGACCACGGCCTTCAGCTTGCGCTTCAGCTTTGGGCGATTGGTGAGATCGGCGATGTAGCGCGCCGGGAAATTCTCATGAAACTGATAGGAGCCGCCGGCCCTGTTCTTGAAGTCGGCGTTGAGCACGATTTCCTTGAGCCGCGTCATCTCGTCCGGGCCGAACGTCAACGGACGGTTGGCGCCCATCTTGACGCCGGTCCAGCCATTGTCGTTATGCGAGGCCGTCACCATGGCAACGCAGGGCACGTCGAGATCGAACTGGGCGAAATAGGCCATCGGCGTGACCGCCAGGCCAATGTCATGCACCTTGCAGCCGGACGCCATCAGTCCCGAAACAAGCGCGTATTTGATCGAGGCCGAATAGCTGCGGAAATCATGGCCGGTGACGATCTCCTGATTGACACCGAGTTCCGCGATCAGCGCGCCAAGGCCCATTCCGAGCGCCTGCACGCCCATCAGGTTGATTTCCTTGTTGAACAGCCAGCGCGCATCGTATTCGCGAAAACCGGTCACCTTCACCATCGGCTCGGATTCAAAGGCATAGGTGTTGGGAACCAGCACGGGTTTCGGCTTTGGAAACATCAGGGGCCTCGTCGTGAAACGCGCAAAAACAACGCTCGTGCAGCCATAGCGAATGCGCGCGCGAAGCGGAAGGCGCTTTGTGAGGTTAATTAGGCGGGCCAAGGCCCGTGCCGTCATCGTCCGCGAAAGCGGGCGAGCCAGTATTCCAGAGAGCTTCGTGGAATTCGATGCCCCGGTCAAGCCGGGGCATGACCGGAGTGGGCGCCTTACTGCTCCAGCACCATCAACCCGTTGGCATATTCGAAACGCTTGAGTCTCGACAGGAAGGAGAGCCCGAGGAGGTTTTCGGACAATGCCTCGTCCGGCAGCACCATGGCGTCGACGTCGCGCACGATGATGCCGCCGAGATCGACCATGGCAAGCCGGGCAGGCGCGGCCTTGACGGTGCCGTTGGCGGTCGAGACGCTCGCCCTGTATTCGCCGGGCGTGGGACGAAGGCCGAATCGCGCCGCGCTCGATTCATTCAAAGCCACCACCGACGCTCCGGTATCGACCATGAAGCCGATGCGCTGGCCGTCGATCCGCCCGTCGACCCTGAAATGACCGCGACCATCGCGCGGGATGTTGAGGCTGCGGCCGGCCGCCTGTACCGGCGTCTCGACGGGCATGGCTTTGTTCGCAGCGGTGGTGGCGGAAGCGGGCGCCGGCGCTATCTTGTCGGCCATCTGCGCCATGAAGGTGCCGAGGCCGGCCACGATGGCCGCCGTGATCATTATGTTACGCATGACGCCACGTACCTGGTTCTACGGTCGGCAATTTGACCACGTCAGTCGCGATTTCGCGACCAAGGGACGTCGGCCGAGGCTGCCATTTTGGCGAAAAGGATGAGCGAAGGGTTAACGCAGACTCTTAACCTCGCTCCGCTTGCGGGGAGAGGGAGTGGCTCGCGCTCGCGGCAACGCATCACGTCCCGCGCGGCTTGACCCGGCGGGTCGGGGCTGCGCTGGCGGGATCTTCCGGCCAGGGATGGCGCGGATAACGCCCGCGCAGGTCGGATCGCACGGCGGCATAACTGCCGCGCCAAAAACCCGGCAGGTCGCGCGTGACCTGCACCGGGCGATGCGCCGGCGACAATAGCTCCAACACCAACGGCACCGCGCCCCTGGCGATCGAGGGATGGGTGTCGAGCCCAAACAGTTCCTGCAACCGCACGGCGATGGTCGGCCCCTGCTCGGCTTCATAGTCGATCGCAAGCTGCGTGCCGGTCGGCGCCTCGAAATGCGTGGGTGCCTCGCGCTCGAGCCGCGCGCGCAATTCCCACGGCAACAGCGTCGATAGCGCCTCCGACAGATCGCCGGCCGAAACTTCCTTCAGTGACAGTTTGTCGTATAATGCCGGCACCAGCCAATCCGCGCGCCGCGCAACCAGCCCGTCATCGGACAAATCAGGCCAGCCTTCCCCTTCTGCCTTGCGCAGGAACATGACGCGGTCGCGCCATTGTTTTGCAGCTTTCGACCACGGCAATCTGTCGAAGCCGACGGCGATCAGCCCGTCGGCGAGAATCCCCGCGGTCTCCGCTGAGGGCGACAATGCCAGCGGGGCTTCCGACAGCGTGATCGCGTGTAGCGTCTTCCTGCGCCGCGCCCGCAACGCCAGCGCGCCGCGATCGAACGAAATCTCGTCGGTGTTTTCGATCTGATCGGCAAAGCGCAGCTCGATTTCAGCTTGCGTGATCGGCGCCGCCAACAAGATCCGCCCCTGCGCCGCCGTGCCGGTCAATTCCGCCACCGCGATATAGGGCGCGCGCGCCAAGGCCGACATCTGCTCCACCGCGGCACCGCGGCCGTTGGCGAGCACGAAACTGCCGTTGCCGCGATTGCGCGCTACGCGATCGGGGAAAGCAAGCGCGAGCATGGCACCGGTGGAAGGTGAGGTATCCTGACGCGCCGACCCGTCAGTCGCGGCCACCTGCGCCGCCCAGCGCTGCGCTAGACTACGGGCGCTGATCGCGCGCTGCGAACGGTCGCGGCGAAACTGATCGAGCCTAAAATCGAGATCGACGCTATCACCGCCTAAGCCGCGCTCGGTCAGCACGGCTGCGATTTGCGCGGCCTGTTCGCCCGCACCAAGCCGGTGCGAATCCACAATCATCCGTGCCAGCCGCGGCGACAGCGCCAAGGCCCTCAGGCTTTTGCCTTCCGCGGTGATGCGGCCGTCGCCATCGAGCGCGCCTAGCTCAGTGAGCAGGCTCTTCGCTTCCTTCAGCGCGGGAGCCGGCGGCGGGTCCAGGAAAGCCAGGCTGCCGGGATCGGCGACGCCCCATTGCGCGAGGTCGAGCACCAGCGACGACAGATCGGCTGAGAGGATTTCAGGCTGGGTATAGGCCGCAAGCGATGCGGTCTGCGGCTCGTCCCACAGCCGGTAGCACACGCCAGGTGAGGTGCGGCCGGCACGGCCGCGGCGCTGATCGACCGCGGCGCGCGAGGCGCGCACGGTTTCCAACCGCGTCAACCCAATGTCAGGCTCGTAACGCGGCACCCTCGCCATGCCGGAATCGACCACGATGCGCACGCCCTCGATGGTCAGCGAGGTCTCGGCAATCGAGGTCGCCAGCACGACCTTGCGGCATCCTTTTGGGGCCGGCGCAATGGCGCGATCCTGCACGGCGGCGTCAAGCGCGCCGAACAGCGGCACAATCTCGATGCCGGCGTCATGCACGCGCTCGCCAAGGAAATTCTGGGTGCGGCGGATTTCGGCCGCGCCCGGCAGGAACGCCAGCACCGAGCCGGGATCGGCGCGCAACGCGGACGCGATCACGTCCGCCATCTGCCGTTCCAGCAGCGCGTCAGCCTTGCGGCCGAGATAGCGCGTCTCGACCGGAAAGGCGCGGCCTTGGCTTGATATCACCGGCGCCTGCCCAAGCAGCTTAGCAACCCGCGCGCCGTCAAGCGTTGCCGACATCACGAGGATACGCAGCTCCTCGCGCAAGCCGGTTTGCGCATCGCGCGCCAGCGCCAGCCCCAGATCGGCGTCCAGCGAACGCTCGTGAAATTCGTCGAACAGCACCGCTGCGACACCGGATAGTTCCGGATCGTCGAGAATCTGGCGCGAGAAGATGCCCTCGGTGACAACTTCGATGCGGGTCGCACGCGAGACTTTTGAGCCGAAGCGGACGCGGTAGCCGACGGTTTCGCCGACGCGCTCGCCGAGCGTGTGCGCCATCCGCTCGGCGCTGGCACGCGCCGCAATCCGCCGCGGCTCCAACACGATGATCTTTTTGTTTTTCGCCCAGGGTTCGTCGAGCAGCGCCAGAGGCACCCGCGTGGTCTTGCCGGCGCCGGGCGGGGCCACCAGCACGGCGGCATTGCGGTTCGCGAGCGTCCGCGCCAATTGGTCGAGCACCGCGTCTATGGGGAGAGGGGTGTCGAAGGAGCGGGGCAAATTCTCTATTCCGTCATCGCCCGCGAAGGCGGGTGATCCAGTAAACGCTGATTACCGATTACAAAGACCGGGAGTACTGGATACCCCGGCTGCGCGGGCTATGACAGCTACCCTTGGGTCAATCGCGCAGCGGCGGCCGGCCGACGCTCTCATAGATAAAACCCTGCGCCGCCATATCCTCGGAGCGATAGATGTTGCGCAGATCGACCACGACCGGCTGCGCCATCTCGCGCTTCAACCGCTCGAGATCGAGCGTGCGGTACTGCACCCACTCGGTCACCACTACCATGGCGTCGGCGCCGCGCACACAAGCATAAGGATCGCCGCAATATTCGATGTCGGGCAATTCGCGGCGCGCCTGCTCCATGCCGACCGGATCATGCGCGCGTACCTTTGCGCCCAGGTCAAGCAGGCCCGTGACCAGCGGGATCGACGGCGCCTCGCGCATGTCGTCGGTATCGGGCTTGAAGGTGAGGCCGAGGACTGCGACCGTCTTGCCGCGCAGGCTGCCGCCGGACGCATTGGCAACCTTGCGCGCCATCGCGCGCTTGCGGTTGTCATTGACCGCGAGCACCGCTTCCACGATGCGCAGCTGCACGTCGTGATCGAGCGCGATCTTGACCAGCGCGCGGGTGTCCTTTGGAAAGCACGAGCCGCCGAAACCGGGACCGGCGTGCAAAAATTTCGAGCCGATCCGGTTGTCGAGGCCGATGCCGCGCGCGACTTCCTGCACATCGGCCCCGACTTTTTCCGACAGATCGGCGATCTCGTTGATGAAGGTGATCTTGGTGGCGAGAAACGCATTGGCCGCGTATTTGATCAACTCCGCCGTGCGCCGCTGTGTGAACATCAGCGGCGCCTGATTGAGCGACAGCGGCCGGTAGACGTCGCCGAGCACCTTTCGCCCACGCTCGTCCGAGGTTCCGACCACGATACGATCGGGGAATTTGAAATCGCGGATCGCCGCGCCCTCGCGCAAGAATTCCGGATTGGAGGCGACCACCACATCGGCCGACGGATTGGCCTCAAAGATCAGCCGCTCCACTTCATCGCCGGTGCCGACCGGCACCGTCGATTTGGTGACCACCACGGTGAACCCGGAAATCGCGGCGGCGATCTCGCGCGCGGCGGCATAGACGTAAGTCAGGTCGGCGTGACCGTCGCCACGCCGCGACGGCGTGCCGACCGCGATGAACACCGCTTCGGCTTGCTTGACCGGCGCCGCCAGGTCGGTCGTAAAATCGAGCCGGCCAGCCTTGACATTGGAAGCGACCAACGCGTCGAGACCGGGTTCGAAGATCGGGATCTCGCCGCGGTTGAGGCTCGCGATCTTGTCGGCATCCTTGTCCACGCAGGTGACCTGGTGGCCGAAATCGGCAAAGCAGGCACCGGAAACCAGCCCCACATAGCCCGTGCCAATCATGGCAATTCGCATGAAACAACCCGCCTCTCGATGGTTAACGAGACCCGATTTTGCGGGCGGTCTTAGATGATTTCCGGCGCAGGGGAAACGGCAAGCTTCGCTTAAAAAGCGGCATATCTTTTGCGTGAATAAAGGAGAAAGAAACCGATTCCATCCGAAGATGCGGCCCATTCACGCCGAAACAGGACACCGATGACACTAAACGGCACATCCGCAGCGACTGGGCGTCCCGCGAGCCAGGCGGTAGGCGAACGCGTCGATTGGGTCGATTACGCCAAGGGCATCTGCATCGTCATGGTGGTGATGATGCATTCGGTGCTGGGGGTGGAGCTCGCGGCCGGCCAGACCGGCTTCATGCATGTTCTGGTGGCCTTCGCAAAACCGTTCCGGATGCCGGATTTCTTCCTGATTTCGGGGTTGTTCCTGCGGCTCGTGATCGGGCGCGACTGGCGCACCTATCTCGATCGCAAGGTCGTGCATTTCGCTTATTTCTATGTGCTGTGGGTAACCATCCAGTTCGGTTTCAAGGCGCCCGCCTTTGCCGCCGAGACGAGCTGGAGCCATGCCGGGTTTCTGTATCTGGAATCCTTCATCGAGCCGTTCGGCACGCTGTGGTTCATCTATCTGCTGCCGATTTTCTTCGTCGTCACAAAACTGACACGCAACATCACCCCACTCGCGATCTGGGCGGTCGCCGCCGCGCTTGAGATGGCGCATGTTGTGACCGGCTGGACGGTGATCGACGAGTTCTGTGCACGCTTCGTCTATTTCTATTCCGGCTATCTGTTTGCCGACACGGTATTTGCGCTGGCGGACCGCGCGCGGGCGGAGCCAGCGCGCGCGCTCGCAGGGCTCGCGCTGTGGGCGATCGTCAACGGCAGCCTGGTTGCCATCGGCTACGGCGAATGGCCGCTGGTCTCGCTGATGCTCGGCGTTTCCGGCGCATGCGCCATCGTCACGATCGGAACGCTATTGGCACGGATGCATTGGCTTAACTTCCTGCGCTTCTGCGGCGAGCATTCCATCGTCATCTATCTTGCCTTCTTCCTGCCGATGGCCTCGACGCGGACGCTGTTGCTGAAAACCGGCCTTATCCATGACATCGGCGCGGTCTCGCTTGTGGTCACCGTCGTCGGTATCGCCGGTGCGCTTCTGATCTGGCGCGCCGCGCTTATGGCAAAAGCCAATTTCCTGTTCGAACGCCCGGCCGCGTTCTGGATCGCGCCGAAAAAGGCTGGCCGCGTGTTGCAGGCGGCGGAATAGCGCACGCGCCGAGTTAGGGCACCAGATAGAGCGAACCGCTGGTCTGCCCTCCTTCCAGATCGACGTGAGCTCGAGCCGCTTCGCTAAGACGTTCCGGCCGCTTTCAAGATGCCGTCCCGCAACGCCGATAACACGGCATCGGCCGCGATCCGGTAGTCCTGCGCCACGTTCATGAAAGCCATGACGCTCGGTCGGACCAGCATCAGGCTGCGCCGGGGACCAAGATCGCGTACATCGATCGGCGGAATGGCGCCGGCCGACTGACCGATGCTGGCGATCACGCCGAACGGCCGCACGCATAGCAGGGTCTTGGCCAGCGTCGTGCCGCCCACCCCGTCATAGGCGGCATCGACGCCGCGGTTTTCGGTCAGGTCAGCGACAGCGCGAGCGAAATCGGCGTCGCGGCCGACGATGACATGATGCGCACCGGCCTCGCGGGCGGTCGCGGCCTTGTCTTCGGAGCCGACGGTTGCGATCACCGTCGCCCCGAGATGCCGGGCCCATCGCGCCATCAATTGCCCGAGCCCACCGGCGGCGCTGTGGATCAGGACCGTGGTTCCCGGCCCGACCGGATAGACATGTCTCAATAGCATGTGCGCCGCGATGCCTTTGACAAACACCGAGGCCGCCTCTTCACCGGTAATGGATTGCGGCAATGTGACCGCGCGCCAGGCGAATATATTTCTCTCCGACGCGTAGGCGGCCGACCGGGCGCGCCAGCATAGGCAATCCTGTCACCTGCCCGCAGCGAGGTGACATTCGCGCCGACATCCGTGACCAGGCCGACCGCTTCGATACCGGGGATCGCCGCCGGCGACATCGGGTAAAGCCCCATGCGCTGATAGATATCGACGAAGTTGACGCCAATAGCGGTTTGACGAATCTGGACTTCGTCCGGTTGCGGCGGCGGAAGCTCGATCGTCACACTTTCGAGCTGGTCGGCGCCGCCGGGCGCCTTCAATCGAATGACATTGACCATGGTAACACTCCTTGCTCCGGAACGGCACTTTGCAACCAATCGCGGATATGCAAAATTCCACAAAACTGTGCTCTTGATGTGAGATTTTGCACAATGGCCGACTGGGAGGATTTGCGTCATTTCGTGGTGCTGGCGCGGGAAGGAACCTTGTCCGCGGCGGCAAGGATGCTCGGGGTCGATCACGCTACCGTCGCCCGCCGCGTCGCCGCGCTCGAGGCCGATACCGGGCTGAAGCTGATCGATCGCCGGGCGCGCAGCTATCAGCTGACCGACGACGGCAAGCGCATCGCGGCGACGGCGATTCCGATGGAAGAAGCGGCGTTCGCCGTCGGACGCGCCGTGCAGGCGGCCCGACCGGGACTGCGCGGAGAAATTTTGATCAGTTCGCCGCCTTCGCTCGCCAATGTACTGATCGCGCCGCAATTGTTTCGGTTGCGCCAGCGACACTCTGGCATCCGGATCAAATTGATCGGGGAAAAGCGGGTAGCTTCGCTAAACCGCCGCGAGGCCGACGTGGCGCTGCGGCTGTCTCGGCCGCAGCAGGCGGAACTGGTCGCCCGCAAGATCGGCAGCTTTGGCTATAGCCTCTATGGCGCACCCACCTACCTGAAGGAAACGCCACCCCACGCCTTTGCGTTCATCGGCTATGACGACAGCATGGACGAAGCGCCCCAGCAAAAATGGTTGCAGGCGGTGGCGGCCGGCAACGAGATTGTCCTGCGCACCACCGATCTGGAGAATCAGGCCGCCGCGGCGCGAACCGGCGTCGGGCTGGCGGCACTGCCGCATTTTCTCGGCGATCCAGATCCAAGGCTCAAGCGCTACGATGTCGCGCCGGCGCCGCCCAGCCGCGACGTGTGGCTCCTGGTTCATCGCGACCTTCGCCACAGCCCCTTGGTGCGCGCGGTGATGGAATTCCTGACCGATTGCATCAAGGGCTCAATGATGCGAGATCGAACCCGCCTGCGCAACGAGACGACCGCACTCGGTTGTTGAGCAACCCAAAATTCGCCCTGCAAAGGCTGTCAATCCGCGCAAAAATCCCTAAATTTCGGCCATGCCGAAAGCCCCCCAAACAGCCGCCACCAAACCCGTCCCCGTCAAGGCCCCTGCCAAGGGCGACCACATCTTCCTGGTCGACGGCTCCTCCTACATTTTCCGCGCCTATCACGCGCTGCCGCCGTTGAACCGCAAGTCCGATGGCTTGCAGGTCAACGCCGTGCTCGGCTTCTGCAATATGCTGTGGAAGCTGCTCCGCGACATGCCGCCTGACAACCGGCCGACGCATCTTGCCATCGTGTTCGACAAGTCGGAAATCACCTTCCGCAACAAGCTTTATCCCGATTACAAGGCGCACCGGCCGCCGGCGCCGGATGATCTGATCCCGCAATTTCCGCTGATCCGCGAGGCGGTGCGCGCCTTCGATCTGCCCTGCCTCGAGCAGATAGGCTTCGAGGCCGACGACCTGATCGCGACCTATGCACGGCTGGCCAGCGAACGCGGCGCCACCACGACCATCGTGTCCTCCGACAAGGATCTGATGCAGCTCGTGACCGACAAGGTCGTCATGTTCGACACCATGAAGGACCGCCGCATCGGCATTGCCGAAGTGATCGAGAAATTCGGCGTGCCGCCCGAAAAGGTGGTCGAGGTGCAGGCCTTAGCCGGCGACTCCACCGACAATGTTCCGGGCGTGCCCGGCATCGGCATCAAGACCGCCGCGCAATTGATCGTCGAGTACGGCGACCTGGAGACGTTATTGTTTCGCGCAGGCGAAATAAAACAGCCGAAGCGGCGCGAGGCGCTGCTCGAGAATGCCGAGAAGGCGCGGATTTCGCGGCAGTTGGTGCTGCTCGACGACAAGGTCGATCTCGACGTGCCGCTCGAGGAGCTCGCGGTGCATGAACCCGATGCGCGCAAGCTGATCGCGTTCTTGAAGGCGATGGAGTTTTCCTCCCTCACCAAGCGCGTCGCCGAATATTCGCAAGTAGATCCAGCCGACATCGAGGCGGATGCGGGAATGAAAAGCGGCGCCAGCGTTTTTGCGCCTCTTCCGCTAGCGGAAAAGGTCGACGAATCCGGCAACGTGAGCGGACCCAGCGCGGCATCCAAGGGCGCGACATCAGGAGATTTGTTCGCGGAGAAAGCTGCCCCGGATCAGGCCCGGGGCAGGCCCTCGCGCATAGGCGGAGCAGCTAGCAAAGCGGACAAAGCCGCGAGCCTTAAAGGCACTCCCGTCTCGCTTGCGGCCGCGCGTGCCGAGGCGGCGCGCAAGTTGCCGGTCGATCGCAGCAAATACCAGACCATCCGCAGCGTCGAGCAGCTTGGCGCGTGGATCGCCCGCGCGCGAGACGTCGGTCATTTCGCGATCGAGGCCAAGGCTAATTTGATCGACCCGATGCAGGCCGATATCTGCGGCATCGCGCTGGCGCTCGCGCCCAACGATGCCTGCTACCTGCCGCTTGCCCACAAGCAATCCGGCGATGGCTCAGATCTGTTCGATGCCGGCCTTGCGCCGGACCAGATCAAGGCGAGCCATGCGCTGGAAGAACTGCGGCCGTTATTGGAATCGGCAGGCATTCCCAAGATCGGCTTCAACGTCAAGTTCAACGCCGTGATGTTCGCGCAAGCCGGCATCACCTTGCGCAACTGCGACGACGTGCAACTGATGTCCTACGCGCTCGACGCGGGGCGCAACGCGCACGGGCTCGACACGTTGTCCTCGCTGTGGCTCGGGCATGCCACCATCTCCCATGGCGAACTGACCGGCAGCGGCAAGGCCAAGCTGACCTTCGATCAGGTCGCGATCGACAAGGCGACCGCCTATTCGGCGGAGGACGCCGACGTGATCTTGCGGCTGTGGCGTGTGTTGAAGCCGCGCCTGGTCGCCGAGCGCATGACTGCGGTCTATGAGACCTTGGAGCGGCCGCTGGTTGTCGTGCTGGCGCGGATGGAGCGGCGCGGCATCTCGATCGATCGCCAGGTGCTGTCGCGGCTATCGGGCGATTTCGCGCAGACCGCCGCCCGTGTCGAGGCCGAGCTGCAGGAACTGGCGGGCGAGCCGATCAATGTCGGCAGCCCCAAGCAGATCGGCGACATTCTCTTTGGCAAGATGGGAATTCCAGGCGGCACCAAGACCAAGACCGGCGCGTGGTCGACCTCGGCGCAGATCCTCGACGACCTCGCCGAGCAGGGCCATGCGTTTGCCAAGAAGATCCTGGAGTGGCGGCAGGTCTCGAAACTGAAATCGACTTACACCGACGCGCTGCCCACCTATGTCAACCCGCAGACCCATCGCGTGCACACGACCTACGCGCTGGCGGCGACCACCACCGGGCGGCTGTCATCGAACGAGCCGAATCTCCAAAACATTCCGGTTCGCACCGAGGACGGAAGAAAAATTCGCCGCGCCTTCATCGCCACGCCCGGCCACAGGCTGGTGTCGGCGGACTACTCGCAGATCGAGCTGCGGCTGCTCGCCGAGATCGCCGACATTCCCGTGTTGAAGCAGGCATTCCGCGACGGGCTCGACATTCACGCCATGACGGCTTCGGAAATGTTCGGCGTCGCCATCAAGGGCATGCCGAGCGAAGTGCGCCGCCGCGCCAAGGCGATCAATTTCGGCATCATCTACGGCATCTCGGCGTTCGGCCTCGCCAATCAGCTCGGCATCGCCCGCGAAGAAGCCTCCGCCTACATCAAGAAATACTTTGAGCGGTTTCCAGGCATCCGCGCCTACATGGACGAGACGCGTGATTTCTGCCGCGCCAAGGGCTATGTCACGACGCTGTTCGGCCGAAAATGCCACTATCCCGATATCAAGGCCTCCAACGCCTCGATCCGCTCCTTCAACGAGCGCGCCGCGATCAACGCCCGCCTGCAAGGCTCCGCCGCCGACATCATCCGCCGCGCCATGATCCGGATGGAAGACGCACTAGCCGCGAAGAAGCTAAAGGCGCAGATGCTGCTGCAGGTGCATGACGAATTGATCTTCGAGGTGCCCGAGGAGGAAGTCGCGGCAACCCTGCCGGTGGTGCAGCACGTCATGCAGGACGCGCCATTTCCGGCCGTGCTGCTGTCGCTGCCGCTGCAAGTCGACGCGCGGGCGGCGAACAATTGGGACGAGGCGCATTGATAGCCGGCTGTCGTCGCCCGGCTTGACCGGGCGACCCTGTACTCACAGACGGAAGTTATGGAGCGACGTGCCTGACCAGATTGGTTCAACGACGACAGCTCTGGAATGCTGGATCGCCCGGTCACAGGCGAGCGGAAGCGACGCCGTCCTTCGGACGGCTATGCCGGGCGATGACAATGGTGAAGAAATATTCGACCATCATCCGCGCCATCTTCGAAATGGCATCGCATCGCGATACGCGTTAGAAACTTTGCGCCTTCTTCCTGCGAGTCATCGTATGCCTCATCTCCCGGCCTTGCTCGGTTTTGCGCTGGTCTAGCTCGGCATTGTGCTGACGCCGGGGCCGAACCTGATCTATCTGATCTCGCGCTCGATCACACAAGGGCCGGCGGCCGGCCTCGTGTCGCTCGGCGGCGTCGCGGTCGGATTCGTGTTCTAAATGCTGTGCGCGGCATTCGGCATCACCGCGCTGCTGTTCGCAGTGCCCTATGCTTATGACGCGCTGCGGCTTGCGGGTGCGGCGTATCTGTTGTGGCTGGCGTGGCAGGCGGTGAAACCGGGCGGCCGCTCGCCGTTTCAGGTCAGGAAGCTCGCCGTCGACGGGCCGCGCAAATTGTTCGCGATGGGCTTCGTCACCAATCTGCTGAATCCGAAGATCGCGATGCTTTATCTGGCGCTGCTGCCGCAATTCATCGATCCGGCCGCAGGCAGCGCGCTGACGCAATCGCTGGCGCTGGGATCGATCCAGATCGCAATCAGCGTCAGCGTCAACGCCATGATCGCGCTCGCCGCCGGCTCGATCGCGCTGTTCTTGGGCGCGCGGCCGACCTGGCTGTTGGTGCAGCGTTATCTGATGGGGCACGGTGCGCGCGGGACTGGCGGTACGCATGGCGTTCGAGGCGCGGAAGGCGTAGCGCGGCTCGTCATGCCCCGCGAAGGCGGGGCATCCAGTATTCCAAAGCATTTCGGTTAACAACGGCCGTCACGGCGTACTGGATCATCCGCTTTCGCGGATGATGACCGAAGCCGCTCAATCCAGCTTGGCTTCCATACCGCGCTTGGTCGCCGGCCGCGCCATCAGCGCCTCATACCAGCGCTTGACGTGGGGGAAGTCGGCAAGCTCGACCTTGTGGCGCGGATGGCGCCAGGCCCAGCCGAGGATCGCGAAGTCGGCGACCGAGAGGGGACCGGCGACGAACTCGTGAGTTCCGAGGCGGCGATCGAGCACGCCATAAAGCCTGCGCGTCTCGGCTGTGTACCGTTTCAGGCCGTAGGCGCGGTCGGTCTCGTTCTCCAGTGCGATGAAATGATGCACCTGGCCTGGCATCGGCCCGAACCCGCCCATCTGCCACATCAGCCATTCATAGACCGGGATGCGCTCGCTGAGCGGTTTGGGCAGGAATTTGCCGGTCTTTTCGCCGAGATAAAGCAGGATCGCGCCGGACTCGAACACGCTGACCTGCTTTCCGTCGGGCCCGTCGGGATCGACGATCGCCGGGATCTTGTTGTTGGGGCTGAGGGCCAGGAACGCGGGCGCCATCTGCTCGCCCTTGGTGATGTTCACCGGGAACACCTTGTAGGGCAGTCCCATTTCCTCCAGTGCGACCGAGATCTTGCGGCCGTTCGGCGTGTTCCAGGTGTGCAGTTCGATGGTCATTCCGGTTTCCCACAAATGCTTTGATATTCCGTACCCCGGAATCTCGGGACCTTACAACTACCGTCGCGGAATACTGGATCATTGCTGGAGCCTGTCGTCGGGCGGGCGTTGCGCCGATCCGGTGACGGATGATGACAACAGCACTGTTGAGGGCGCCCCTTACGCTCTGGAATCCGCGCTCATGTCCCGATAATGTGAGAGTTCGTTCACCCCTTGCGAGAAAAAACCTTGTCCAAATCAGCCTCGCGCGCCCGCCTTCACGAGATCATCCGCAAACGCTCATTCGGCCGCGGGGAAATCACGCTGGCCTCGGGCCGCAAGAGCGATTTCTATTTCAACCTCAAGCCGACCATGCTGGACCCGGAAGGAGCTGCGCTGCTCGCGGAGCTCACCTACGAGGCGCTGAAGGACGACAATCTCGACTATGTCGGCGGCCTGGAAATGGGCGCCGTGCCGCTGGCCGGCTCCATTGCCCAGCTCTCCTGGATCAAGGGCCATCCGATCGCGGCGTTCTTCGTGCGCAAGAAGCCGAAGGAGCATGGCGCTCGCCTTTCGGTCGAGGGTCTCGCCAAGGGCGAGAGCCTGCAAGGCAAGCGCGTGGTGATCGTCGAGGACGTCACCACCACCGGCGGCTCGGCGCTGAAAGCGGTCGAAGCGGTGCGCGAGGCCGGCGGCGAGGTCGCGCTCGTGTTCACCATGGTAGATCGCGAGGAAGGCGCCGGCGATACCTTTGCGGGAGCCGGCATCGCGTTTCGCTCGCTCTACAGGGCCCGCGAATTTTTGTGAACTCTCCCTCTCCTCTCCTTCTCCCGGCGCCCGCGGGGCGAGGTGAACGCACGGCCGCACTTTCTTTTCCGCGATGCTACGCTTGCTCACGCCTCGTTTACCATCCCCCGTTAAGGTAAATCCGAAGCCAGGGCACCGGTTGGCTTTTCGGTTTCTTGGCGGGTTTGTTGCGTCGGGTGGAGTAAGCGTTGCGTACCGAGTTTTGCCGTTCGTGGATGCGGCGCCGCGCATTGATTGTTGTCGCCACGCTCGCCGTGCCGGCTGCGCTGGCGCCGCGCACCGCTTCCGCCGGAAACCTGTTCGATTTCTTCTTTGGCGGCGCGCAGAAACAGCTGCGCCAGGCCTTGCCGCAAGCGAGTTTCTTCGCCGACCCGATGGCGACCGGAGAGCAGCCCGCACCTGCGCCGCGGACCGCCGTCGCAAGCTCAGGCCCCTCGTTCTGCGTGCGTAGTTGCGACGGCCGCTATTTTCCGCTGATGCGCAGCAGCGCCTCGCCGGTGCAGATGTGCCAGGCATTTTGCCCGGCGAGCGCCACCAAGGTGTTCTATGGCTCCAGCATCGACGGGGCCATTTCTTCGAGCGGCCAGCGTTACGCCGACAGCGAAAATGCCTTCGCCTATCGCAAGGAATTGCGTGCCGACTGCACCTGCAACGGCCGCGATCCTGCAGGGTTGGCCCCGATCGACCTGACTCTCGATACCTCCTTACGTCCCGGCGACGTGATCGCCACCACCGACGGGCTGCTCGCCTATTCCGGCGTCAAGGTCGGCACCAGCCAGACGGCGGAATTCACCCCGATTGCTTCTTACCCGGGACTGACGGCTGAGGTTCGCGCAAGGCTGGGCGAGATGAAGGTGGCGCCGGTCGCAGCCGACATGGCCGCAGATGCGCCGGCAACTGCCCCGTCGGTGACGTCGATGTTGAAGGCGGCGGTTGCCCGGGCGAAGCGGGCGGAAGCGAATCAGGAGTGATTCAATCCGTCATTCCGGGGCGATGCAAGGCATCGACCCCGGAATCTCGAGATTCCGGGTCTGGTGCTGACGCACCATCCCGGAATGACGTAGCGTGAGCGATATCATCGCCCGACGATGACACCGATCACGTTTGGCGCCGCCAGATATTTCTCCTCGATCGCCGCGCGCGCCGCCGCGCGATTCTCCGGTGTCAATAGCCCGCGCTTTTCGGCTAAAATCATCCAGCAATAGCCCCACCAATCCGTCAGCATGCCGCTGTCATCAATGAGGTCGTAGCCGGCTTGGGCGGCAAAGATGCGTGCCTGCGCCTCATCGAGCGTGTCGAGGAAGGCGTGGTCTTCGGCCGAAAACAGATCGTCGCTGAAATCATCCGTGGTGTAGCCCCACACCGAGGCGCAGACCGCGTTGAATTCGCGGTCGATCTCGTCGTCATCGACGACCTTACGGCGGGAGGCCTGATGCAGCCGCGACAGGGTGCGCGCGAAATCGGCGATGCGGGTGAGGGCGAAGGAATCGAAGGCGATGGTGGACATGTAGTCCTCGCGAAGCGTGACAGACCATAGATGTTGTGGCGACTAGCGTCGAATCACTATGATATATCAAAGACTTGCTAAAGTGTTCTTAATTCGTTCCATTTCTCTGCCGCCGCGGCGATGTCGGGAAAAGACGGGGCCAATCCGGGGCTGGTGTCAGATGCGCATCGACCGATCCCGGATCGCGCGGAGCCTCTCATCGGGCGCGCATTCGCGCGACCCGTTGGCTCCGTCCGGGCTACGACGCTTCACCGCCTCACATCGCCGACAACAGCTTGTCGCCGCAGGTGTTGGCGTAGAACTTTCCGCCGCACTGCCGCTTGATCGCGGCGCAGCGCGCGGCGGGCGAGGCGTTGGCCGGAACGCTGAATGAGCAGCTCAGGCCGTCCGCAGTCCGCCCAGTCTTGCCAGCGGCGAAAGCCGCGCTTGTCGCCGTGATGCAGAACACCAGAAGTGCCGCGGCGATAATCTCGATCATCAATCTCATGGCGCGGTTCTCCCCAAATTATCCGGCAGCCGCGGGGACTATATCACCGAAACCACAGGACCGGGTGACGTCAATGCGGCCCGGTCCTTGCATAAAATCATAGCAGCGCAGTGCACAAGCCGGCCTCTGGCGGTTCCAGACCCGGTGCAACGCGGGTATGTTTTTACTTGAGTCTCTCGATCAGGATGTGACGGTTGCCAGATCAAGCGTTCCCAGCGAGCCACCCGGCCCTCGGCCAACCCGTCGATGAATTGGCGCTGGCGGAAATCAAGGGCGCGATTCTCGCGAAACTTCGGCTCGCGATCGGCAAGGACGCCGGGATGGCGACCAAGCACGACTGGTACATGGCGGCGGCGCTGGCGCTGCGTGACCGCATCGTGCACCGCTGGCTCAGCACGGAAAAGCTAAGCTATGACACCGGGAGCAAGCGGGTCTATTACTTCTCGCTCGAATTTTTGATCGGCCGGCTGTTTTCCGACGCCTTGAACAATATGGGGCTGCTCGCGGTGTTCGAGGCGGCGCTGGGCGATCTCGGCGTCGGCCTTTCCGAGCTGCGCAAATGCGAGCCGGATGCAGCGCTCGGCAATGGCGGCCTCGGCCGGCTTGCAGCCTGCTTCATGGAAAGCATGGCAACCCTTTCGATCCCGGCGATCGGTTACGGCATCCGTTACGATTTCGGCCTGTTCCGCCAGATCATCTCGCACGGCTGGCAGCAGGAATATCCGGACGTATGGCTGAGCCTCGGCAACCCCTGGGAATTGCGGCGGCCGGAAGTGGTCTATCATGTGCATTTCGGCGGCGGTGTCGAGCACGTCGAAACCAAGGGCCGCGACCGCGCGATCTGGCATCCGGGGGAAACCGTGGAGGCGATGGCTTTCGACACCCCGATCGTCGGCTGGCGCGGCCAGCACGTCAACGCGTTGCGGCTATGGTCGGCGCGCTCGCCCGACCCGCTCAAGCTCGACGTCTTCAACACCGGCGACTATCTCGGCGCGAGCGCCGAGGAAGCCCGCGCCGAATTCGATCTGCAAATTCCTCTACCCGAATGACGAGAGCCCCGCGGGCCGCGAGCTGCGGTTGCGCCAGGAATATTTCTTCGTCTCGGCCTCGCTGCAGGATCTGGTCAAGCGCCACCTCTCCGCCGACGGCCAATTGCGCAGCCTCTCTTCCAAGGTCGCAGTACAGCTCAACGACACCCATCCGAGCCTTGCCGTCACCGAGTTGATGCGGATCCTGATCGATTTGCACAATTTCCGCTGGGACGAAGCCTGGAAGATCACGGTGGGGACGCTGTCCTACACCAACCACACGCTCTTGCCGGAGGCGCTGGAGACCTGGCCGTTGGAATTGTTCGAGCGGCTATTGCCGCGGCACCTGGAGATCATCTACCGGATCAATGGCGCGCACCTCGCGCTCGCGGAGGCACGGTGCCCGGGCGACATCGATTTCCGCGCCTCGGTGTCTTTGATCGACGAAAGATCCGGACGCCGGGTGCGGATGGGGCAACTGGCGTTCATAGGCTCCCATCGCATCAACGGCGTCTCGGCGATGCATTCCGAGCTGATGAAGGAGACCGTGTTCCACGATCTCAACCATCTCTATCCCGGTCGCATCACCAACAAGACCAATGGCATCACGTTCCGCCGCTGGCTGATGCTGGCCAATCCGAAACTGACCGACCTGTTGCGCGAAGTTTGCGGCGAAGCCGTGCTCGATGACCCCTCGCGGCTGGAGCTCTTGGAGGCGCGCGCCAGCGACAACGCGTTCCAGCAACAGTTCCGCAACGTCAAGCATCACAATAAGGCTGTGCTGGCGCGGCTGATCGGCGAGCGGCTCGGCATCAAGGTCGATCCGACGGCGCTGTTCGACGTCCAGATCAAGCGTATCCACGAATATAAGCGGCAGCTGCTCAACATCCTGGAAGCGATAGCGCTATATCAGGCGATCAAGGACGAGCCGCAACGCGACTGGGTTCCACGGGTCAAGATTTTTGCCGGCAAGGCGGCCGCGAGCTATCGCTACGCCAAGCTGATTATCAAGCTGATCAACGACGTCGCCGAGATCGTCAACAACGATCCGGCCGTCGCAGGCAGGCTGAAGATCGCATTCCTTCCGGATTACAATGTCAGCCTCGCGGAAGTGATCATTCCGGCCGCCGACCTCTCCGAGCAAATTTCGACCGCCGGCATGGAAGCCTCCGGCACCGGCAACATGAAGCTGGCGCTGAACGGCGCGTTGACCATCGGCACCCTCGACGGCGCCAACATCGAGATCCGCGACCATGTCGGCGCCGAGAACATCGCGATCTTCGGCATGGAGGCGATGGACGTGGTGGTGCGGCGCAAGCAGGGGCTGGAAGCGAGCGACGTGATTCGGCGCTCGCCGCAGCTTTCGCGCGCCATCAACGCGGTCCGCAGCGGCGAGTTCTCGCACGACGATCCCGGTCGTTTCGAATCGATCGCGCATGCGCTGCGCTATCTCGACCATTACATGGTCAGCGCGGATTTCGATTCCTATTACCAGGCCCAGCGCGGGATCGATGCCCGCTGGCAGGTGGTCCCGGCGTGGACGCGGGCCTCGATCCTCAACGTCGCGCGCATGGCGTGGTTCTCCTCCGACCGCACCATCCGCGAATATGCCGAGGAAATCTGGAACGTGCCGGTGCGCCCCTCGCAGGTCGCGCAGGAGCCCGGCGCACAGCGCGGGGCCAGCTAAGACCTCGTCGATCGCCGAAAAGCCATTACCTAACGCGTCATTGAATTCAGCGGGCGGGCAATGATATTGGCGTCATTGCAATGACGGAAAAATACAAAAATGCTGACGAAAGCACCGCACCTCTTCGACGAAGCCACGCGGGTGACCGCCGGCGACAGCCGCTGGCAAGGACGGACTAGCGACGACTACTGGGCGTTTGTCGGCCCGTTTGGCGGCGCCACGGCGGCCACCATCCTGCGCGCGCTGATGGAGCATCCGCAAGCCGCTGGCAATCCACTCGCGCTCACCGTCAACTACTGCGCGCCGATCGCGCAAGGCGACTTCGATCTCGACGTCCGCTTGGTCAAGGCCAACCGCTCGACGCAGCACTGGAGCGTTGAGCTGACGCAAGCCGGCAGCGATGTTGCAACGCTTGCGACCGCTGTGTTCGCCGAACGCCGCCCGTCCTGGTCGCACCAGCTGGCGCCGTTTCCGCAAACCAAGCCGTTCGAACAAACGCTTCCCTATGCCAAGATCGCGGCGGCCTGGGTCAAGCAATATGATTTTCGCTTTGTCGAAGGCGAGCCGAATGTTGGCGGCGGCGGGTCCAATACCGCACCGGCCAACGCGTTCTCAAAACTCTGGATCGCCGACCGCATTCCCCGAAAAATAGACGCGCTGTCGCTGGTGGCCATGTCGGACGCGTTCTTCGCGCGCATTTTCCATGCCCGGCGCGAAATAGTGCCGTTCGGCACGGTGTCGCTGACGACCTACTTTCACGCCGACGCGGACGACCTTGCCAAGGAGGATATCACCTGCGTGTTCGGCGTTGCCGACGCAAAAATTTTTCACAAGAGCTACGGCGACCAGAACGGCGAGCTATGGTCGCCCGAGGGGCGCCTGCTCGCGACCACGACCCAGATCGGCTATTTCAAGGCGTGAAAAAGGGCAGCCTCGCGGCCGCCCTTCGATCACTTCCGACGGCGGCCGAAATGGTCGTCATTCCGCAGCCAACTTCACTTCGGGCGCAGCGGCGCGGACATCGGCATCGACCAGGCTCTCGAACTTGGCAAAATTCTTCTGGAACATCGCAACCAGCGCCCGCGCGGTCTTGCCGAACTCGGCCTTGTCGGCCCAGGTTTTCACCGGATCGAGGAGGTGCGGCTCGACGCCGGGCAGCGAGGTCGGCACCGCGAAGCCGAAATATTTGTCGGTGCGGAAATCGGCATTGCGCAGCGAGCCGTTCAACGCCGCGGTCAATAGCGCCCGCGTCACCTTGATCGGCATGCGGCGGCCGGTGCCGTATTTGCCGCCGGTCCAGCCGGTGTTGACCAGCCAGCAATCAACATCGTGCTTGGCAATGAGGTCGCGCAGCATATTGCCGTAGACCGAGGGGTCGCGCGGCAGGAACGGCGAGCCGAAGCAGGTGGAAAATTCCGGCTGCGGCTCCTTGCCGAGGCCGCGCTCGGTACCGGCCACCTTTGCGGTATAGCCGGACAGGAAATGATACATCGCCTGCGCCGGCGTCAGTTTGGCGATCGGCGGCATCACGCCGAAGGCGTCGGCCGCCAGCATCACCAGATTCTTCGGATGCGGCGCGCGACCGCTGCGCGAGGCATTCGGTATGAATTCGAGCGGATAGGCCGAGCGGGTGTTCTCGGTCTTCGAGCCATTGTCGAAATCCGGCACGCGGGTCGTGGCATCGAGCGTGACGTTTTCAAGCACGGCGCCGAAACGCTTGCTGGCGGCGTAGATCTCCGGCTCGGCCTCCTGCGAGAGCTTGATGCATTTCGCGTAGCAGCCGCCTTCGAAGTTGAAGACGCCATCGGCGCCCCAGCCGTGCTCGTCGTCGCCGATCAAGGTGCGCTTCGGATCAGCGGAGAGCGTGGTCTTGCCGGTGCCGGAGAGGCCGAAGAAAATCGCGGTGTCGCCGTCGGGGCCGACATTGGCCGAGCAATGCATCGGCAACACACCGCGCTCGGGCAGATAATAGTTCAGCGTGGTGAACACGCTCTTCTTGATCTCACCGGCATAATAAGACCCGCCGATCAGGACGATCTTGCGGGCGAAATCGATCGCGACCACGTTTTCGGAGCGCACGCCGTGACGTTTGGGATCGGCGTGAAAGCTTGGCAGGTCGATCATGGTGAGCTCAGGCACGAAGCTTGCGAGCTCCGACGCATCGGGACGGATCAGCAAGGTGCGGGTGAAGAGGGAATGCCAGGCAAGCTCGGTGAAGACACGGGTCTTGATGCGAAAGCTCGGATCGGCGCCACCATAGAGGTCCTGCGCGAACAGGGTCATGCCTTCGGCATGCTCGAGGAAGTCCTGATACAGCGCCTCGAACTGCTCCGAGGTGATCGACTGGTTGCCGGCCCACCACATGCTCTTGTCGGTCAACGCATCGCGAACGGTGAACTTGTCTTTCGGGCTGCGGCCGGTGAACACACCGGTGTCCGCGCACAGCGCGCCGTCGGAAGACAGCACGGCTTCGCCGGCGCGCAGCGAATGCTCGTAGAGCTGCGGTGCACTGAGGTTCCAGTTCACGCCCCTGAGCTTTTTAAAGCCAAACTTGTCGGCGCCAAACGCACCGTTATGCACGCCAGTCTCCTGCACCAAGAACCCTCCTCGAACCCGCGTTTTCTCCTGCGCGAATGCCGCTTACGCGCCTCAGTCGCGGTGGCCGTCTATATAGCCTTATGAGCCCGGCCCGGCGACCTAATACTGACGAACGCCCGGCTTGCCAAGCCGATCCCTCACGTTTTGGTTTATTCGCAGGCCGTCTGCGATCCCATTCAACGACTTGCCGCAGCGCGAGGGATATGCATTGGACAAAGTCTGTGCCCGCGATCGGCCGCGACCTTCCGAGGTTAATTTTCCCTATTGCGCCGCACAAACGGCAATGTTCGCAGAGCAACAGCACGCTATAGTTGAGAAGAGAACTTCTGAACCACCAGACTAGGCTTTGGCGCGCGCTTCGTTGGCAAGCGCGACCAGCATCTTGCGCAGTTCGTCCGGCCCGGTCACCCGTTGCGGAAAATCCAGCCGCAGCGCCGTGGCGCCGGCCTGCATGTCGATGCCCTCGGGGTCGCAGCCAGTGCAGCGCCAATCAGCAGGCTCAGCACCGAGCAGCCTGGTCGCGAAGAGGTTCATGGCTTCGCGGTGGTCGGCATTCATGTGTTCGATCGCGCCCTGCTCGGCCTCCGCGAGCGCCCCGGCATCGCCGATATCGGTCAGGAATTGGTCGGGCCCGAGGTCCACGATCCGGCCGAATCCGGCGACCAGATGCGCCCCCGAAGGGTTAATTCGGAAGAAGGAAAAGTCCTTAAAATCAGCAAACGCTTCCGCCGAGGGATGGACGTTGAGATAGCGGCGGCGCAGGCATTCGAGCTGGTCCGCACCGGCCGCCTCCGCCCGGCCCGCCAGCATGATCCGCGCCCCCTCGAGCGGGTCGCCCGCCGCCCGCTCGTCCAGCATCAGCGAGACCCTGGGATCGGCCAGGATGTTTCTGGTATGCACGGCTAGTTGCGAAATCAGCAGAATCGGCGAGCCGTCGGGGTGGCTTGCGACATTGACCAGCGAGCAATAGGGATCGCCGCCGTCGGCCATCAGGGTCGCCAAAGCCCCCTCCCGGCGTCGCCGCAACAATGATTTAGCCAGGTTCCTGGGGTCAAAATCAGCCTTCGGCGTCATCGATATTACCTAGTTATCCTGTTGCATTGCGGGCCTTTTTTCGGCTAAACGACGTCTATATGGGTGGAAACGCGTCGTACAGTGGGGCGTTTTTGCGGAGCTCGGTCACACTTCAGCCCAGCTTGCATTGCTCGTTGACCTAGTACGAAGCCCATTTATGCGGCGCATCGCTGGATTGCTCGCCGTTTCAGCCACTGTCTATCTGAAAGCAGGCTCATGCCCACAATCGCCCTGGTCGATGACGACCGTAACATTCTCACATCAGTTTCGATCGCGCTCGAAGCCGAAGGCTACCGCATCATGACCTACACGGATGGTGCCTCCGCGCTTGACGGTTTCCGCACTAGCCAACCCGATCTTGCGATCCTCGACATCAAGATGCCGCGCATGGACGGCATGGAGACGCTGCGGCGGCTGCGCCAAAAGTCCGACCTGCCGGTGATCTTCTTAACCTCCAAGGATGAAGAGATCGACGAGTTGTTCGGCCTCAAGATGGGCGCCGACGACTTCATCCGCAAGCCGTTCTCGCAGCGGCTGTTGGTCGAGCGCGTGAAAGCGGTGCTGCGCCGCTCGCAGCCAAAGGATCCGACCGCCGTGCCGAAGGAGAATGACGCCAAGGCGTTGGACCGCGGCCTGTTACGGATGGATCCGGAGCGGCACACCTGCACCTGGAAAAACGAGCCGGTGACGCTGACGGTGACCGAGTTCCTGATCCTGCAGGCCTTGGCGACGCGGCCCGGCGTGGTGAAAAGCCGCAATGCGCTGATGGACGCCGCCTATGACGACCAGGTCTATGTCGACGACCGTACCATCGACAGCCACATCAAGCGGCTGCGCAAGAAATTCAAGGTGGTGGACGACGATTTCGAAATGATCGAGACCCTTTACGGCGTCGGCTACCGCTTCAAAGAGGCTTGATTGCAAGGCGCCTGGTATCCAGGTTCTAACATTCGCTTCCCTCGCGGCGAGCTCTTTTGCGAATCTTAGAACCAAACGGACACCAGCAAATGTTAGGATGCTAGCGCGCCTTGCCGACTGACGTCGCGGTCAGTCTGGGGTAGGTTGTAAGGGCAACGCGCGCAGCAAGACTAATTGGGCACTAGCCATTGCTTGATCGAACGCAGCTTGATTCGAGCGTGAATAGCGAGGACGCTTCGGCGTCGCTCGCGCTCGACAATGCCGTCGTTGAAAGCGAGCCCGCGCAGCGATGGCAGGGGCCGCTGCGATGGCTGAGCCGCGCCGGGCAGTTCCTCTTCACGCTCAGTTTCTCCAGCCTCACCCGCCGCATCGTCTCGCTCAACATCGCGGGCCTGCTCGCGCTGGTGGCGAGCGTGCTGTATCTCTCGCAATTCCGCGCCGGCCTGATCGACGCGCGGGCGCAAAGCCTGTTGGTGCAGGCCGAGATCATTGCCGGCGCGATCGCGGCCTCCGCGACCGTCCAGACCAACACCATCACCATCGATCCCGATCGGCTGCTCGACCTCAAGCCCGGCGAAAGCTATGGCGCGCCGGACGAATCTTCCGGGCTCGATTTCCCGATCAATCCGGAACGCGTAGCTCCGGTGCTGCGCACGCTGATCTCGCCGACCAAGACCCGCGCCCGGATTTACGATCCCGGCGGCGGCCTGCTCCTCGACAGCCGCAATCTTGAAAACGTGCTGCGCTTCGACCTGCCGCCGCCGTCGTCGGAGAAGCCGAACATCGCCGAACGCGCGTTGATCGCGATCCGCACCTGGCTGAACCGCGGCGACCTTGCGCTCTACCGCGAGCTTGGACCGGAAAACGGTAACGGCTACGAAGAAGTTGCGAACGCGCTGAAAGGCCAGAAGCGCAGCATGGTGCGCGTCAACTCGCGCGGCGAGGTGATCGTCTCGGTGGCGGTCCCGGTGCTGCGATCGCGTGCGATCCACGGCGCCCTGATGCTTTCGACGCAGGGCGACGATATCGATCAGATGGTGACCGCGGAGCGGCTTGCGATCCTGAAGGTCGGCGGCGTCGCCTCCGCCGTCATGATCGTGCTGTCGCTGCTGCTCGCGAGCACCATCGCAGGCCCGGTGCGCCGGCTCGCCGACAGCGCCGAGCGCGTCCGCCGCCGCATCAAGACCCGCGTCGAGATTCCCGACTTCACCCGCCGCCGCGACGAGATCGGCCATCTCTCCCGCGCGCTGCGCGACATGACGGACGCGCTCTATAACCGGATCGAGGCGATCGAGATGTTCGCCGCCGATGTCGCCCATGAACTGAAGAACCCGCTGACCTCGTTGCGTTCGGCGGTCGAGACGCTGCCGCTGGCGCGCAACGAGACCAGCCGCTCGCGGCTGCTCGCGGTCATCGAGCATGACGTCAAGCGGCTCGACCGCCTGATCTCGGATATTTCCGACGCCAGCCGCCTCGATGCCGAGTTGCAGCGGCAGGACATGGCGCCGGTCGATTTGCGCCGTTTGCTGACGACGCTGGTCTCGGTCGCCAACGAAACCCGGCTCGGCCACGACGTCGCCGTCGAGGCCCGTTTCGAAGGCAGAGGCCCGGCCGACACCTTCTCGGTGCCGGGGCATGATTCGCGGCTCGGACAGGTGATCTCCAACCTGTTGTCGAATGCGAAGTCGTTCTCGAATGCCGGCGGCAAGGTGCGCATCATCTGCCGGCGCGTGCGCTCCGACATCGAAATCGTGGTGGACGACAATGGACCGGGCATTCGCCCCGACGCGCTGGAGCGGGTGTTCGAACGCTTTTATACCGACCGTCCGCATCAGGGTTTTGGACAGAATTCGGGGCTCGGCCTTTCGATCTCGAAACAGATCATGGAAGCGCATGGCGGGCGCATCTGGGCCGAGAACCGCGCAGGTCCCGCCGGACCCGACGGCGAGCCGACGATTGCGGGCGCGCGCTTCGTGGTCAGGCTGCCGGCGCCATGACGGACAAAGGCGCTGCGAGCGTCCATGCTTCCGCGGTCAGGATCGGAAATCGCGCGGTGCTGATCCGCGGGCCCTCGGGCTCGGGCAAGTCGCGTCTCGCCTTCGATCTGATCCTAAGCGGCCGTTCCGGGCAGATTGCCCCGGCCATCCTGATCGGCGACGACCGTGTCCATCTGGACACAGATGCGGGACAATTGCGCGTGCGGCCGGCAGCCGAATTGGCCGGCCTGATCGAGATCCGCGGGCTCGGCATTCGCCGCTGCGAGTTCGCCGAGGAAGCCATCGTCGGCCTTTTGGTTGACTTGGCGGCAGCCAACTCCGAGCGCCTGCCCCCGCCCGAGGTGCTCATGACTCGCATTTTCGGTGTTTCGATACCGCGAGTCCCGGTGGCAGCTGGCTATTCACCCCTGCCGCTGGTTGTCGCCGCGCTTACGACAACCGAAAGTTCATCTTCCGTTAATCCTTCCGCCAATTGTGTGAAGGGGATTGGTAACCATATCAGTCCCACTATCGCGACCGAGTAGACCGGCGCAGCTCCCCATCTCGCAGTCCGAATACAGGGAGACCCGCAAACATCCCCTCTTGCGCGGGGGCTCCGGATGGTCAAAGTGGCGCGTTCG
The DNA here is from genome assembly GCA_963769365.1 of uncultured Alphaproteobacteria bacterium. Taxonomy (GTDB): domain Bacteria; phylum Pseudomonadota; class Alphaproteobacteria; order Rhizobiales; family Xanthobacteraceae; genus Bradyrhizobium. The sequence goes on from CAVYLU010000011.1 coordinate 86,466, forward strand.
TGCGGTGCACCAAAGAGCACCCGCGAGGAGTTTCCGATGATTGGCCTAGTACTGGTGACCCATGGGCGCCTTGCCGACGAGTTCAGGGCAGCGCTCGAACATGTCATGGGTCCTCAAAAACAAATCGAAGCGGTCACGATCGGTGCCGACGATGATTCCGATTTGTGTCGAAGTGACATTATCGAAGCGGTTAACCGCGTCGATAGCGGTGACGGTGTCGCCATCCTGACCGACATGTTCGGCGGCACGCCCTCCAACCTCGCGATCTCCTGCATGAGCCGCCCCAAGGTGGAAGTGCTCGCAGGCATCAATCTTCCCATGCTGGTCAAGCTTGCCAAGGTCCGCGAAGAGCGCTCGCTTCCCGACGCCATCGCCATGGCACAGGAAGCCGGCCGCAAATACGTCACCATCGCCAGCCGGGTGCTCGCCGGCAAATGAACGACGACGTCCCGGCGCCCGAAAATATTCCCGGGCCAAGCGTACCGGCAGGCGCCATCTCCCGCGAACTCCTCATCATCAACAAACGCGGGCTGCACGCGCGCGCGTCCGCCAAATTCGTTCAGACGGTAGAGCGCTTCAATGCCGAAGTCTGGGTGACGCGCGGCGGCGAAACCGTCGGCGGCACCTCGATCATGGGACTGATGATGTTGTCGGCGGCGCCCGGGACCACGATCGTGGTCTCGGCGATCGGCCCTGAGGCCGAGGCTGCGATTGCCGCCATCAGCGCCCTCGTCGTGAGCAAGTTCAACGAAGAAAGTATGTAAGTCTCTTACTCTCCACCTCGCCCCGCTCTTGTCCGCCCAAGCCCGCCTTCGGGCGAAGGCGGATACGGGGAGGGGGGAGTGAGTCAGAACGGATTGGTGACGATGCCGCCATCGACGCGCAAGGCCGCGCCGTTAGTCGCGCTCGAGGCTTTCGAGCACAGATAGCAGATGAGGTTGGCGACCTCCTCCGGCCTGGCAAAACGCTGCAACAGCGACCCCGGCCGGCGTTCGCTGAAGGTTCGCGCCACCAGTTCATCGACCGTCGTCCCCATTGCCTCGGCGCGCGACGGCCTGGCGTCGTCTCGACCCAGGTCGGGCCCGGCAGCACCGAATTCACTGTGATGCCGGTCGATCTGGTCTGCTCGGCGGCGCCGCGCGCGATGTAGAGCAGTGCGGCTTTCGAGAAGCCGTAATGCACCATTTCTTTCGGAACATAGATGCCGGATTCGCTCGAGACGAATACGACGCGGCCCCACGCCTTGTTCGCCAGCATCGTCTTGAGATAATGCCGCGTCATGCGCACCGCGCTCATCACGTTGACCTCGAAGATCTTGGTCTAGTCGGAATCCTCGATATCGAAGAAGGCTTTCGGCTCGTAGAATCCGAGATTGTTGACGAGGATATCGACTTCGGGAAATCGCGCCACCAGCGCAGCGCAGCCTTCGGTACCGCCGAGATCGAACGCGGCGGCATGCAATTTGGCCGCAGGCAAGGACTGCCTGACCTTCGCCATGGCCGCGGTGATGGCGGCGTTGTCGCGCCCGTTGATGACGACTTCCGCGCCCATCTGGGCAAGCCCTGCGACGGAAGCGAGCCCGATGCCTCGCGTCGAGCCGGTGACCAGCGCCAGCTTACCTGTCAGATCGAGATCCATGTGTGGCCCCCTTTAATTTTCGACCGTCTATTTCGCAGGCGGCACGATAAAAATTTTCCAGTTGATCGAAGGCCCCGGATGCCCGCGGAAGAAGCGCTGCGTGGTCATCACCACCTGCTCGGCATGTTTGGCATTCTGCACCATCCAGGCTTCGCAGGCAGGCAACCGCCCATCCGTGGTATCGCAGATGCCGATGAAGCCCAGCCGCTGGGCTTCCTCGAGCGAGGTCAGCCCCGAGGACCACAATTCGCCCGGCGTGAACGGCGCCGGATGGTCGGGGCTATAGAAGGTCATGGGCTCGCCGACCTCGGTCGTGCCGGCGACCACCGCCCATCGCGAGCCGAAGCGTTCGTGCCAGGCTTGCGTCAGCTCGCGGGCCAACTGCGACCGCGCGCCATAGCTCGCCGCGCTATTGGGATATTCCGCCATCTCGCGGGCGGCGATGGTGGGCGCGGCAGCGAGCGCGGCCAGCGTGATCACGAGCCAGATCGCGGTGACGCGCAATAGCGCGACCTCGTGAATGCGCAAGCCTGGGATCGCGACGAGTGCCAGGGGGGTCAGGAAGAACAGCGGGATTCCCCAATCGGTTTTCATATAGATCGTGAAGATCAGGCCGCCGAGCGGCGGTCCGATCGCGACGATGATCTGGATGATCCAGATATTGAGCGCTTGCGAGGCGTTCACACCCGCGTTCGCACCGGGCGACCAGATTCGCGAAAATCGTGGTCGAGGCAGGAGCAGCGCCAGTGCCGCGAGCACCACGGGCACGGCAAGCAGCGCCAGATTGTGTCCGACATAGCCAAGCACGAGCTGGGCGCTTTGCGCGCGGTTCGCCAAGCCATAGACGTCCGCGGCATAGGTCAGCGGCACGAAGTCGACTTGTTTCAGCCAGATCAGATGCGGGATCATCGCGACCGCAAGCGTCGCGATCGCGACCCACGGCGCCGGCGAGCGCAGGAATTTCATTCGCTCGGGATGGAGCAGCGCCGCGAGGCAGACGGCGCCGATCATGGTCAGCACCCAGTATTTCGTCATCAGCGCCAGCGCGCCGGCGAGCCCGAGCCACAGGCCTGATCGCCATGTGCGCTTTTCGAACGCACGCAGATAGGCCAGGACGACGAGCGGCAAGGTGACGAGCTGTAAGAGATCGGGATTGTATTTAAAACCCTTGAAATTGAAGATCGGATAGAGCGCGAGCATGACGACAACAAGGAACGCGCGGCGGCGATCGACCACGCGTAGCGCGATGAACCAGCAAATCACGAGTCCAAGCCCTAGTGTCGTCATCGCCAGCGCATAGGTCGCCCAGTCTTTCGCCGGAAAAAAGCTGAACCACGCTCCGGCGACCCAGCCGGCAAGCGGCGGATGCTTGCCGTAACCGAGCTGGAACTTCTGTCCCCAGGCAAACGCTTCAGCGACATCCATATGGACATCCTGCGCCGCCTTCAGATCGATCAGGATCCAGGTCCAGAGCAGGCCATGCACGAGTGCGAAGCTGACCACGAGCCAGAGCCCGGTTTCGGGGTTGGTGGCGCGCAAGACAAGCCACGCCGCCAGCCGCCGGACGCTCAGCCTTCGGCGCGCGCGCGAGGCCGCGGGCAATAATGATGCAGTCGACATGGAAGAAGTGCTAGCGCGTTTTTAGCCTCAGTGGAATCAGCTTGGCGTGAAGAAACCCGGTCAGTATGCGGCAACATGGTTGCCGCGCCAAAGCGTGAATGCTATCCCGCGCCCCATGACGACCACCCCCATTTCCAACATCCGAAACTTCGCCATCGTCGCCCATATCGACCATGGCAAATCGACGCTGGCCGACCGCCTGATCCAGATCACCGGCGGCCTTACGGATCGCGAGATGGCGGGCAAGGAACAGGTGCTCGATTCTATGGATATCGAGCGCGAGCGCGGCATCACCATCAAGGCGCAGACCGTCCGGCTGACCTATCCGGCCAAGGACGGCAAGACCTACATCCTCAATTTGATCGACACGCCCGGCCATGTCGACTTCGCCTACGAAGTCTCGCGCTCGCTCGCGGCCTGTGAAGGATCGCTACTCGTGGTCGATGCCAGCCAGGGCGTCGAGGCGCAGACGCTCGCCAACGTCTACCACGCACTCGATGCCGGCCACGAGATCGTGCCGGTACTGAACAAGATCGACCTGCCGGCGGCGGAACCCGACCAGGTCAAGCAGCAGATCGAGGACGTGATCGGCATCGACGCCTCCGACGCGGTGATGATTTCCGCCAAAACCGGGCTCGGCATCGACGAGGTGCTGGAAGCGATCGTGCACCGGCTGCCGGCGCCGAAAGGCGACCGCGACGCCTCGCTGAAGGCACTTCTGGTCGAACTCTTGGTACGACGTCTATCTCGGCGTCGTGGTGCTGGTGCGGATCGTCGACGGCGTGATGAAGAAGGGTGGCCGCATCCGGATGATGGGCACCAATGCCGCCTACGACGTCGAGCGCGTCGGCTTCTTCACCCCGAAGATGCAGCAGGTCGAGGAGCTCGGCCCCGGCGAGATCGGCTTTATCACCGCGGCGATCAAGGAGGTCGCCGACACGCGCGTGGGCGACACCATCACCGACGACAGGAAGCCGGTAACCGAGATGCTGCCGGGCTTCAAGCCGGCGATCCCGGTGGTGTTCTGCGGCCTGTTTCCGGTCGATGCCAACGATTTCGAAAGCCTGCGCGCGGCGATGGGCAAGCTGCGCCTCAATGACGCGAGCTTTTCCTTCGAGATGGAGACCTCGGCCGCGCTCGGTTTCGGTTTTCGTTGCGGCTTCCTCGGGCTGTTGCATCTCGAAATCATTCAAGAGCGATTGTCGCGCGAATTCGATCTCAACCTGATCGCGACCGCGCCGAGCGTGATCTACAAGATGCATCTGACCGACGGGCAGGTGATCGAGATTCACAATCCCGTCGACATGCCCGATGTGGTTAAGATCGCCGAGATCGAGGAGCCCTGGATCGAGGCGACGATCCTGACCCCCGACGAATATCTCGGCAGTGTCTTAAAACTGTGCCAGGACCGGCGCGGCGCGCAAAAGGAGCTGACTTACGTCGGCAGCCGCGCGATGGTGAAATACGATTTGCCGCTCAACGAAGTGGTGTTCGATTTCTACGACCGGCTGAAATCGGTCTCCAAGGGCTACGCCTCGTTCGACTATCATCTCACCGACTACAAGCCGGCCGACCTCGTGAAGATGCAGATCCTCGTCAACAGCGAGCCGGTCGATGCGCTGTCGATGCTGGTGCACCGCACCCGCGCGGAGGGGCGCGGCCGCGCCATGGTCGAGAAGATGAAGGAGCTGATCCCGCCGCACATGTTCCAGATTCCGATCCAGGCGGCGATCGGCGGCAAGGTGATCGCGCGCGAGACGGTGCGCGCGCTGCGCAAGGACGTCACCGCAAAATGCTACGGCGGCGACGTCACCCGCAAACGAAAACTTCTGGAGAAGCAGAAGGAAGGCAAGAAGAAGATGCGGCAGTTCGGCAAGGTCGACATCCCGCAGGAAGCTTTCATCGCCGCGCTGAAGGTGGATAGTTGAGGCCTTTCGCTCCGTCATTCCGGGATGCGCGTAGCGCAGACCCGGAATGGCGGTGTTATAGAAGCGCAACATTCGACCGGAAGGCAAGGACATCCTTCGTGAGGCGAAATTGATGGCGCAGCATCGGGAAAATGACGCCATCGATGACCGGATCGAGGCGATCTACGATTGGGACGACTTTGGTTGATCTCTCCTCCCCCATCTTGATCGCCAGCGGCAGATAGACCACCATTGCGGCTTCCAATCAGAACCCGATAAAGGGCAGAGGAAACCTGATGAACAAGCATCCTGCTCTCGATCTCGTCGAGCGCGCGCGGGCGCTGGCCCCCTTGATCGCGCGCGAGGCCGATGAAATCGAGCGCACGCGGCGCCTGACGCCGACTGTCACCTCCGCCCTGATCGAGAACGGGCTCTACCGGGTGCTGCTGCCGCAGAGTTTTGGAGGGACCGAAGCGCCGCTCGAAATCTTCATGCAGATGCAGGAAGAGATCGCCAAGGTCGATGCCTCCACCGCCTGGTGTCTCGGCCAGTGCAGCGTCTGCGCCATGACCGCGGCCTATCTCGATCACGACGCGGCGGACGAGATCTTCAATACGCCGCCCGGCATCCTCGCCTGGGGCGCCATCGCCCACGAGGTCCACGTTGTTCCCGGCGGCTACAGGGCGAGCGCGCGATGGGACTTTGCCTCCGGCTCGCGGCAGGCGAGCTGGCTTGGCGCCCATGTCCGCGTCACCGAAGCCGACGGAAGCCTGCGGAAGAAGCCGGACGGCGCGCCGGAAATCCGCACCATCCTGTTCCCGGCCACGAGCGCCACCATGCACGACGTCTGGGACGCGATCGGCTTGAGGGGCACCGGCACCGATTCCTATTCGGTCGACAGCCTCTTCGTCCCTGACAAATTCGCTTGCCTTCGCGACGTCCCTTCCGCATGCCGCGAAAAAGGCCCGCTCTACAAGCTCACCACCAATGCCGTGTTCGGGATGGGCTTTGCCGCCACTTCGCTCGGTGTTGCGCGCGCGACGCTCGACGCCTCGATCGCGCTTGCCCGCGGCAAGCAACCGCAGGGGCTGGGGGCGATGCGCGAGAATAGCGCCGTACAGGGGTTGATCGGTCGCACCGAGGCGACCTTGCGCGCGGCGCGCGCCTATCTCTATGCCACCGCAGCCGAGGTCTGGCGCGACCTCTCGCGCGGCGATCCCGTCACCGAATCCCATCGCATTGCGCTGCGTATCGCCACGACCTGGACCATTCATCAGTCGGCCTCGGTGGTCGACACCGCCTATCACATGACAGGCGCCACCGCCGTGTTCGCCGCGAACCCGTTCGAGCGAAGATTCCGCGACATGCACACGATCGCGCAGCAAATCCAGGCCCGCGACACCCATTATGAAGATGCCGGCAGGGCAATCCTGTCGGCCAGGCTCGATACGTCACCAACGACGCGATGAGCAAGCCGGCGAAGCGGATCGCCGCAAAGCAACGGATCGCCGCGAAAGCGTCCGGTGAAGTCGAAGCTGTTTTCAATGGCTATCCAAAGCCGCTGAAGGCAAGATTGCTGGCGCTGCGGCGGCTGATCTTTCAGACCGCAAAGGCGACCCCGGGCGTCGGCGCGCTGCAGGAGACGCTGAAATGGGGCCAGCCGAGCTATCTGACGCCAGAGACCAAAAGCGGCAGCACAATCCGGATCGACCGGGTGAAATCCGCCGCCAACCAATACGCGATCTATTTCCACTGCCAGACCGATCTGGTGGAAACGTTTCGCGGGCTGTACCCGACGGAGTTCAGCTATGGCGGCAACCGATGCATCCTCTTCGACGCGTCGGACAAGTTTCGCGAAGCGGCGCTGCGCCATTGTGTGGCGCTGGCGCTGACTTATCACCTGAACAAACGCAAGACCGCGCGCGCCAGATAGCCGATGCTCAGGCTACTCAGGGCAAACCACACCATCGCGGTGGGAGATCAAGCATTTGCGATTGGCGCGCAGATCCCTCTTTCATGCTACGCTTTTTGGCGCACAGAGTGATCCCATGACGCCCCGCCCGATTCCGATCCTCCTTTTCCTTGCGGCCGTTCTGTTCAGCGCCATTCAGGCGTCGGCGCAGGACAAGGGCAGCGTCGATGCAAAGCCGCTGCCGCCGCTTGACAAACCCAACGATCCCAAGATCGGCGCCAAGCAACTGTTCGCGCGAAAACTGCTGCCGGCGGCGCTGCCGCCGCGCGCGATCGGCTCCTATGTCAAGGGCTGCCTCGCCGGCGCCGAGCAGATGCCGATCAACGGCGACACCTGGCAGGTGATGCGGCTGTCACGCAACCGCTATTGGGGTCACCCCGACACGATTGCGATGTTGAAGCGGCTGGCGGCCAAGACACATAAGGATGCCGGCTGGCCCGGAATATTGGTCGGCGACATCGGGCAGCCGCGCGGCGGCCCCGCGCTTACCGGCCATGCCAGCCATCAGATCGGGCTCGACGCCGACATCTGGTTGACACCGATGCCGGACCATCAATTGTCGCGCGAAGAGCGCGAGGAGATGTCCGCGGTAATGATGGTGCGCGAGGACCGGCTCGATGTCGATCCAAAGGTCTTCACGGCGGGCCATGTCCTCCTGCTGCGCGACGCCGCGCAGGAGCCGGGCGTGCAGCGCATCTTCGTCAACGCCGCGATCAAGAAGGCGCTGTGCCGCGAGGCCAAGGGCGACCGCAGCTGGCTCGCAAAAGTCCGCCCGTGGTACGGCCACGATTATCACTTCCACATTCGCATGAGATGCCCGTCCGGCAATAGCGAATGCAAAGGCCAATCGGACCAGGGCGGCGGCGAAGGCTGCGGCAAAGGCGAGCTCGCCTACTGGTTCAAGGATTCGATCCTCCACCCGAAGCCACCGAAAGAGCCGCCGACGCCGCGGACCGGACCAACGCTGGCGCAGCTTCCGGCCGCCTGCAAACAGGTCTTGAACGCGTCGGAGGCGAAACAATAGCATTGCGACCGCGACGGTATTTTGATTCCTGCACAATTTTCGCTAAAATGGTTCGACACAGCGCCGCAAGCGCCCATCTTCGCAGGGACGACGGTCCTCGCATTTCGCAACCTTAGTCAAATGCTACAGCCGGGGCGGCTCGACCGCGCACGGCACAACAGTGTGAGCAACATCATGCGCATCAGTGCACGCAACCAGATCAAGGGCACCGTCGTCGAAGTCAAGAAGGGTGCGACCACGTCCCATGTCCGCGTCGATATCGGCGGCGGCCAGATCATCACCTCCTCGATCACCAATGAGGCGGTCGACGACCTCAGCATCAAGGCCAAGGGCAACGTCACCGTCGTGATAAAGGCGTCCGACGTCATGATCGCGGTGGACTGATATGCGCACAATCTTTCTCATCGCGTTGCTGGTGCTTTCCGCCGCGCCCGCATGGACGGCGGAAGAGCCGAGTGGCTGCGACAAGTTCAAGTGGCCGATTGACCGCGAGCGCGCGGCGCTGACCGCGCCGGATCGCGTAAAACTTGCCTCGGGGGCTGAACTCGCCGCCATCCCCGCAACCGGAATGACGCTGGCGCTGACACCGCCAGCCGACGCCAAGCTGCCGACACCGCCCGAACGCGCGCCGAAGGAAGGCACGTTCGCGGGCTTTGCCAGCATCAAAGGCGCGCCGAAAGCCGGCCTCTATACTGTCAGCCTGTCGGCCGGAGGGTGGGTCGAGGTAGTGCAGGATGGACACCTGCTCAAACCCAAGGCCTTCAGCGGCGCCACCGATTGCGACGGCATCCGCAAGGCCCTGAAGTACGAGTTTTCAGCTAGCCCGTTCGTGCTGCAGATCAGTGGCATCAAGGAGGATTCGATCTCGATTGCGATCCTGCCGGCCGAATAGGCGCCCGACCGGACAAACAGCCGCTTTACCAGGATTTTCAACCTGTTATGGTCGGCGTTGATCGACGTCCCTGATGACCGTAAGTCCTTTGGGGATACCCGGAACAGCGCTTCCGCCCGTCGCATCCTACGACCTTAATCAGACGCCAGAGTCGCGCGCGCGAAAGCGCGCCCCCGCGAACACGCATGGAGCGCCTTCGATGCCTCGTCTTGCCGGACTTTTTGCTGTCTTCGTGATCCTGTGCGGATCGGCCTGCTCATCCGCTTTTGCCGAGGACAATACGCTTACGGTGTTCGCCGCCGCCTCAATGAAGAACGCCCTCGACGACATCGATTTGGCCTTTACGGCGAAGACCGGCGTCAAGGTCAATGCGAGCTATGCCGCAAGCTCGGCGCTGGCCAAGCAGATCGAGCAGGGCGCGCCGGCGGATGTCTTTGTGTCCGCAGACACCGACTGGATGGATTATGCGGTCGGCAAAAAGAGCATCAATGAGACGACCCGGGTCAATCTGCTCGGCAACAGCATCGTCCTGATCGCGCCGAAAGATTCCAGGATCGATAACGTCGTGATCGGACAGGGCTTCGATCTGGCAAAACTCGCCGGCGACGGCAAGATTGCCACGGCCGACGTCAAGGCGGTGCCGGTCGGCAAATATGCCAAGGCGTCGCTGGAGAAGCTTGGCGCCTGGGCCGCTGCCGAGCCCAAATTCGCCATGACGGAGAACGTGCGCGCCGCGCTCGCGCTGGTGGCACGCGGCGAGGCGACCCTCGGCATTGTTTATTCGACCGACGCCAAGGTCGAGCCCGGCGTCAAGATCGTCGGCACCTTCCCATCCGATTCGCACCCCGCCATCATCTATCCCGTCGCCGCGACGGCGACCGCGAAGCCCGAGACAGCCTCCTATCTCGATTTCCTGCGTTCGTCGGCGGCAAAGACGGTGCTCGAAAAATATGGCTTCGTCTATTTGATCAAGCCGACGTCCTAGCCACTGGTGTTCGATATTTCGCAGACGGAATGGACGGCGATCCTGCTGTCGCTGCGGGTCGCCATCATCGCGACCTTGGTGGCGACGCCGTTCGGCGTTGGGCTGGCGTGGCTTCTGGCGCGGCGCCATTTCTGGGGCAAGTCGGTGCTCGACGCGGCTATCCACCTGCCGCTGGTGCTGCCGCCGGTGGTCACGGGCTATCTGTTGCTGCTCACCCTCGGCAGACGCGGCCTGGTCGGCGAGTGGCTCGCCGACCATCTCGGCATCGTGTTCGCCTTTCGCTGGACCGGGGCGGCGCTGGCCTGCGGCGTGATGTCATTTCCGCTACTGGTGCGTCCGATCCGGCTGTCGATCGAGGCGGTCGACCGCAGGCTCGAACAGGCCGCGGAAACGCTGGGCGCGGCACCGTGGCAAGTCTTCGCCACCGTGACGCTGCCGTTGGCGCTACCGGGCATTCTGGCCGGCATGGTGCTCGGCTTTGCCAAGGCGATCGGCGAGTTCGGCGCCACCATTACATTCGTCTCGAACATCCCCGGCGAGACCCAGACGATCTCTTCCGCGATCTATTCGCTGATCCAGACCCCTAGCGGCGACGCCGCGGCGTTGCGGCTCGTCGTCGTCTCCATCGTCATTGCGATGAGCGCGCTGATGGCGTCGGAATGGTTTGCGCGGCGCGCCACCCAACGCCTGCACGGGAACTGACCATGCTGCGGGTTGACATCGCAAAGCAACTCGACGAGTTCTCGCTTTCCGCCTCGTTCGAAAGCGAGGGCCGCGTCACCGGGCTGTTCGGCGCCTCCGGGGCCGGCAAGACCTCGCTGATCAACGTGATCGCGGGGTTGCTGAAGCCGGATCGCGGCACCATCGTCCTCGATGGCGAGACGCTCGACGACACGGCGGCGCGTGTGCATGTCCCGCCTTTTCGCCGTCGCATCGGCTATGTGTTCCAGGATGCGCGGCTGTTCCCGCATCTCGATGTGCGCCAGAACCTCGACTATGGGCGGCGCATGAATGCCCTCGCAGACGACGCGGCAGCACGCGCGCGCGTCACCGATCTGCTCGACATCGGCCATTTGATGGATCGCCGCCCCGGCAAATTGTCAGGCGGCGAGCGCCAGCGCGTCGCGCTCGGCCGCGCGCTATTGTCGAAGCCGCGATTGTTGCTACTCGACGAGCCCTTGGGATCGCTGGATGAAGGGCGCAAGATCGAGATCCTGCCCTATCTGGTGCGGCTGAGGGATGAGGCCGGCGTCCCCATGGTCTATGTCAGCCACGATGCGGCCGAGCTGCGCCAGCTTGCGACCCAGATCGTCGTGCTCCAGCGCGGACGGGTGACTTCTTTTGGCGGGGTCAAGGTGCTGACGGGCACCCCCTCGCCGGCCTGATCAGAAACCTGCCGAGAGAAGGGCAGCTACAATGGTTCAATCTGCCGATCGGACTTGTACGAGGCGGCCAGGTGCGGAGTGGAAAGCCTTTTTGTTTCAAGACAGCAGAAAGCTGTCGATTTGTTCCGGCGGCATGGGCCGACTGGTCAAATAGCCCTGCACGTCGGTGCAGCCGTCGGAGGCAACACGGGCCATTTGCTCCTCAGTTTCGACGCCTTCAGCGACCGTCGCCATCCCGAGACTTTGACCGAGCGAGGCGACTGCGCGGACGATCGCCGGCCGACGGCATCGTTGGCCGTGCCGCGAATGAAGGACTGATCGATCTTGATGCTGTCGAACCGGAAGTCGCGCAGGTAGCCCAGCGACGAGTATCCAACTCCAAAGTCATCGAGCGCCACACGCACCCCAATTTCGCGAAGATTTCGGAGCACCGCGAGCGCGCCTCCCCCGGCGTCGAGCATCACGCTTTCGGTGATCTCAGGTTCCAGACGCCGCGGATCGAGACCGCTGTCTCCCACAGCTGACATGACCGTCGCGACCAGATTTGAACTCTTGAACTGGATCGCCGAAACATTGACGGAAACTTTCTGCTCGCCGGCCCAGGTCGCCGCCTCCAGGCAGGCGGTCCGAAGCACCCACTCTCCGATCGGGGTAATGATGCCGGTATCTTCCGCGACCGGGATAAATTCGAGCGGGGACACGGCACCCCGGGTCGGACTTTGCCAACGAAGCAATGCCTCGAACCCGGTGACCTTTTTCGGCCGCAAATTCAATTGAGGCTGATAGACCAGGGAGAACTCGCCAAGCGCCAGCGCACAGCGAAGGTCGATTTCGAGATTTCTGCGGTACTGCATCTTCTCGTCCATCGCCCTTTCGAAGAAGCGATAGGCTCCATGTCCGTCGCTCTTGGCGCGATGCAAGGCAAGGTCCGCGTTCTTCATCAGCTGATCGTAGTCGGTCGCCTCAGTTGGCAGCAGGACGATGCCCACGCTTGCCGCGATGTCGATCAAATGGCCCTCTACGCGATAGGAGCGGCCGATCAGATCGACTAATCGGCTCGCAAGCGCGGCCGCCGACTGCGGCTGCGGTTGACCGACCTGGACGATGCCGAACTTGTCGCCCCCAGCCGGGCAGCAATATCGGCGCTTCCGAGTGCGGAGCGGATCCGCTCTGCGACGGAACCCAGAAGCCTGCTACCGATGTGGCGTCCGAGCAATTCGTTGATCGCCTTGAAGCGGCAGATGTCAACGACCAGAACGGCCGCGCCCTTCGTTCGCAAGGTCTGGATTCGCCAGCAGCTCCGTGAGCCGTTCGTGGAACATCAAACGGTTGCCGAGTTTGGTGAGGGTATCGGTACGCTCTTTGGCTGATCGTTCGCTCATGTCGTAGGCGCTGACCAGCCACCCGCCGTCCATCGGTATCGTCTCGACCCAGAACGCGCGGCCATCGGAAAGGGTAACCTGGCAATCGCTCTTGCCATTCTGGCGCCGGCATCGCGGTTGATGCGATCGAGAAGCTCAGTGTCGCCGAACAACTTTTCGAAGATCAAATTAGGCTGAAGCAGTTTTCCGTCGGGTCCAACGATCGCAACAGCCGGTTCATCCTCATGAACGCCTTGAACGCCAACTCGGCCGCACGATCGGACCGATGATCCGAATCGCTGTGGCGCCGATGTTCCGATAGCCCGGCGGGCTCGGTTGAAGAAGTTGACGCAGAAATGGCCATTATGCGGGCAGTGAACACCTCTGCCTTGCGAATCCGTGAACCGTTCTTGGCGATGCCGCCAAGATTAATAGATTGCTAACCAAAATTGGGCAGCCACGGGATCGATGGACGGATCGGAGAACTGTCCGCGCTAGACCCCGGCCACTGACGACCAGAGCTGTACAAGCCTCTGCTTCCATCTTTGCACGCGTGGTGGAGGCTCGCTTTCTCCATCCTCTTCCGGCAGCCGCAGCCCGACCACGTTGATCCGACCGCCGCTAATGCTGCGCGCCACCAGCACGATAGTATCCATTTCAAGAGTCGCGCCCTGCTTCGGCGCGTGGTCTAGATGGATGTCGAAATAGTCCGCCAGCGTCAGTTTTGCATTCTCTTCGCTCACCGTGACGCCGTATATCTCGGCCAGTTCGCAAAGCGTATGCTCGCCCGACACCATGAAATCGCCGAGCAGATGCGGATCGGGCGCCGAGCTCGGCTGCATGTCGACGAAGAAGCGATCGAGCGCTTCGGCCTTTTCCGGCGGCGCCAGCAGATAGATGTAATCGTCTGGCTGAATCGGGTCGGCCTCGGCCGGCGAGAGAATATGCTCGTTGCGGATCACCAGCGTCGGCTTCGACCAGGACGGGATCAGTCCACGCCGGAAATACAGGCTTTTCGGACGCACGGGATAGCCGACGAGCTGCTGCTCGAGTTGGCCGGGCAAGTCCAACTCAACACGGCGCGGGCCGCGATCGGCGCGCGGCAGCGCCACATGCAAGCGCCGGGCGGCAAAGGCCAGCGTCCAGCCCTGCAATAAGAGCGAGATGATGACGACGACGAAGGCGACATCGAAATAGAGATAGGCTTTCGCAAGCCCTACCAGCATAGGGATCGATGCCAGGAAGATCGCGACCGCGCCGCGCAGGCCGGTCCAGGCGATGAAAATCTTCTCGCGCCAGCTGAAGCGAAACGGCGCCAGACACAGAAACACCGCGAGCGGCCGCGCCACCAGCATCAGCACCAGCGCCACCAGCACGGCCGGGCCGGCGCTGGAGCCGAGCCGCAGCGGCGACACCAAGAGGCCGAGCAGCACGAACATCACGATCTGCGCCAGCCAGGTCGCGGCGTCGAGAAAGGTGACAACGGAATTATGCGCCCGCGTCGGCCGGTTGCCGATGATGATGCCGGCGAGATAGACCGCGAGGAAGCCGGAGCCGTGTGCAATCTGCGCGGCGCCGAAGATGACCAGCGCCGCCGTGGTGACGAACGGTGCGTGCAGACCCTGCGGCAGCGCGACGCGATTGAGCGCGATGACCACCAGCCGGCCGCCGATCACGCCGATAATGGCGCCGAGCACGGCCTCGCGGAGGAACTCCAGCACCACGTGCGCAGCCGAGCTGGTGCCGCTCGAAATGAACTCGACCAGCATCAAGGTGAGGAAGATGGCAAAGGGATCGTTGGTGCCGGATTCCGCTTCCAGCGTGGCGCCGACGCGCGGGCGCAGGCGCAGACCCTGCGTGTGTACCAGCAAAAATACCGCTGCCGCGTCGGTCGACGCCACCACGGCGCCGACCAGCAGCGCTTCGGTCCAGTTCAGGTCGAGCGCATATTTGGCAACGGGCGCCGTGACCAGCGCGGTCAGGAGAACGCCGATCGTGGCCAGCACCATTGACGGCGCCAGCACCGCGCGAATGCTCTGAAACCGCGTGCGAAGTCCGCCGTCGAACAGGATCAGCGCCAGCGCCACCGAGCCCACCAGATAGGTCGAGCGCACATCGTCGAACTGGATCTGGCCCGGACCGGAATCACCGGCCAGCATGCCGATGACGAGGAACACCAGCAGCAGCGGCGCGCCAAAGCGCAGCGCGAGCAGGCTCGACAAGATGCCGGCCATAACGAGCGCCGCGCCAAGCAGAATGGCTATGCTGACCTGATCGAGTGATGCCATGCGCCCAAATCGTTGCAAATGCTCGCAATTGATCCTTATCGCTGCCACAGTTCGACGCCAACCCATTTCTCGTTAGACGTGGCAATGTGCCCGGATTATCGGCCTCAACCCCTCACCGACATATCGTATCGATGGCGTCGATCCCCCGATTATGGGATTTTCCCGACTATTCGAATCGAACTCGGTCGTGGAGTAGCTTTGACATTCGCTCCCCATCTTGCCGCGACCTCGCGATGCAAATGTCAAATTCCACTCATGCGGCTTGAAACGAGATTTTGACGATGGACCTGGATCTCCACGACATCATTGAAGTCCTGCACGCAGCGGCGCGCTCGGTCGGCGCGGAAGTCACATCGCCCTGGTTCTACCTGCAACTTGGCCTGGTCATGGCCGGCGCCGGAGCAGCATTTGCCGCGGGCGCGGCAATCCGCTCGCAGGTCGACACGGCCTCGCTCGCCGAGCGCTGGCCGGCGCCGCTCAAGCAGTTCATGCGCGTGCTGGTCGGCTGCGCCTCGACCGCGGTGTTTGCTCTGATGATGGCGCTGGCGCGCGCGGCCATGCTGGTGTCGACCTGGCCGAGCCGCAGCTATTTGCTTTCCGTCGCCGCCAATCTGGCCCTGGCGTGGCTCGTCATCCGCCTCGTCACCTCGGGCATTCGCAACTCGTTCATCGTTCGCGTGGTGTCGCTGTCGGCATGGCTGGTGGCGGCGCTGAGTATCGTGGGCCGGCTGGGACCGACCATCGACGCGCTCGAACTCGGTCTCGGTCGTGCTCGGCGACCTGCGACTTACGCCGCTGTTGCTGATCAAGCTTGGCATTCTGCTCGTTGTCGCGCTGTGGCTGACCAACATTGTCAGCAATTTCATCGACAACCGGATCGCGCGGTCCGGCGATCTGACGCCCTCGGTCCAGGTGCTGCTGATCAAGATGATCCGAACGGGTCTGATGATCTTGGCGATCACCGTGGCGATGAGCGCGGTCGGCATCAATCTTTCGGCGCTTGCGATCTTCTCGGGTGCCGCCGGCGTCGGCATCGGATTCGGCCTGCAGAAGATCGTCGCCAATTTCATCTCCGGCATCATCCTGCTCGCCGACAAATCGGTGAAGCCGGGCGATCTCGTCACCATCGGCGACAGTACCGGCCGCATCAACGAAATGAAGACGCGCTATATCTCAGTGGCCGCCGGCGACGGGCGCGAATTCCTGATTCCGAACGAGGACCTGGTGACGCAGAAGGTCACCAACTGGACCTATTCCGACAAGAACACGCTGGTTAAGGTCATTTTCAGCACCAATTACGACGCTGATCCGCGGCTGGTCTGCAAACTGGCCACCGACGTCGCGGCCGCTGCCCTGCGCGCCATCAAGCACAAGCCGCCGAATTGCATCCTGACGGAGTTTGCCGAATCCGGTATGAAGTTTTCCCTCACCCTCTGGATCGCGGACCCCGACGGCATGGACAATGTGAAGAGCGACGTGATGCTGGCGCTGTGGGACGCGTTCAGGCGCGAGACCATCAAGATGGCCTATCCGGTGCGCGAGCTCAGGGTCCATGGCGGCGCGCTGCCGGTCGAGACCGTGGTCGAGGCTTCCGGCTGAAACCTTGCGCATTTGAAGATCGTCGGAGCATGCGACTCCGGCTTGCACTGACCGCTGCGATCATTAAATTAGGTTCCGCAAATCAGCCGCCGACGCCGGACCCGGCCCAAACCAGAACCGCCCATGAGCTATATCGAAGCCACCGACGTCTCCCTACGCAAGACAGGACAAATCAAGCTGCATGGCGCGAACGGGTTCGCCGGCATGCGCAAGGCCGGTAGCCTGGTGGCGAAATGCCTCGATGAGCTGACCGATGTCGTGAAGGCGGGCGCGCCGACCGCCAGAATCGATGAATTCGTCCGCGAATTCGCCTTCAGCCACGGCGCCTATCCGGCGACGCTGATGTATCGCGGCTACCGCTATTCGACCTGTACCTCGATCAATCATGTGGTCTGCCACGGCATGCCCGGCGACCGCGCACTGAAAGAGGGCGACATCGTCAATATCGACGTGACCTTTATCGTCGACGGTTGGTACGGCGATTCCAGCCGGATGTATGCGATTGCCCCGATCGCGCGAAAGGCGGAACGGCTGATCGAGGTGACGTACGAGGCGATGATGCGCGGCATCGCCGCGGTCAAGCCCGGCGCCACCACCGGCGATGTCGGGCATGCCATCCAGAGCTTTGTCGAACCGCAGGGCATGAGCGTGGTGCGCGATTTCTGCGGCCACGGATTGGGCCGCCTGTTCCACGACGAGCCGAACATCATCCATATCGGTCGGCCCGGCGAAGGCGTGATGCTGAAACCCGGCATGTTCTTCACCATCGAGCCGATGATCAATCTCGGCAAGCCGCATGTGAAGATCCTGTCCGACGGCTGGACCGCGGTGACACGCGACCGTTCGCTGTCGGCGCAGTTCGAGCATTCGGTCGGCGTGACCGCAACCGGTTTCGAAATCTTCACGCTGTCGCAGCGCCACACCGAGAAGCCGCCGACGGCGGCGTGATCTTGTCGGACGACGGGCGCAGCGGCACTGCCCGGTTGCAAAAACCGTCTCGTTCGGCATGGTTGGCCTTGATGCCCGTGAAGACCGAGACGCCGGAAGACGAGCCCGCCGAGAGGCCGCATTATCACGGCCATCGCCAACGTTTGCGCGAACGTTTTCGCAAATCCGGACCCGACGCGCTCAGCGACTATGAATCATTGGAGATGGTGTTGTTCGCTAGCCTGCCCCGGCGCGACGCCAAGCCGCTTGCCAAATCGCTATTGAAGAAATTCGGTTCGTTCGCCGAGGTCATGCACGCGCCGGAAGCGCTGTTGCGCGAGGTCGAGGGTGTCGGCGAAGCTTCCATCAACCAGATCAAGCTGATTGCGGCGGCGGCGACCCGCATCGCCAGGGGCGAATTGCGAGAGCGTATCCTGCTGTCGTCATGGGACGACGTGATCGGCTATTGCCGCACCAGCATGGCGTTTGCCGACAAGGAGCAGTTTCGCCTGCTGTTTCTCGACAAGCGCAACCAACTGATTGCCGATGAGGTGCAGCAGATGGGCACCGTCGATCATACACCGGTCTATCCGCGCGAGGTGATCAAGCGCGCGCTGGAATTGTCGGCAACCGCGCTCATCCTGGTGCACAAATATCCCACTCGATACCCCACTTGCGCGTTTGGTCACAGCTGATCACGCAATCGAAATGATCGAGCATGATCCAATGCTTCTGCAAAAGTCGGAGCGGTTGGGGCCCACAAGCGCGGCTGATGCCACTACCTCGCAGCAAGGGGGACGGCACCTCATCAGCGATGGAAGGCGCCACAATACCATTTGGTCCAGTCCCGAGGGGCAGCGTTCATATCGAGTAATCCCACATCTTGGCGATTTGCAGCTATCTGGATGTGATCAATTCAGCACAGTCTTTACGTCAGCATGGGCGTAGCTTCAATTGAGGAGCGCCATCCTTATTTTGGGGCGGACGAATGCGAGCAACCGCCAACCGTCTCTGCTAAAGGGACCTGGGTCTGCTTGTTTTCGGAGATGAGATTCACTGCAAAGTCCAGGGCACTACGGCCGGGAGTGCCTCATCCAAAGTCGAAAGGACCAATCCACCTTGGTCGACGTCATGCGACGCGAGACGATGCAACTATCGATGCCTTCAGGCGTCGAATATCCGCCACGTGAAACTCACAGGCCATGACAAGGCAAACTAACTCGCAAACCGCAAGCGATTCCCTATATGCTCTCGGATAGCTAGTTAAGAGGTTCAGCAAGCCTAGCGGAGTTGGTCGTGAACGCCAGAACCTTGGAGGCCTGCCATGAGTTCATGTTTTCTTCTCACGTTAAACGGCGGCTCGTCCAGCATCCGGTTCGCGCTGTTTGATGTGGGCGAACCGCTGCGGTGGCTGCTGGATGGGAAAGTGGATCGTGTCGGTCTGAGCGGCACGAATTTTACCTTCAAGGATGCCGCCGGACAGTCGCAGAATTTTAGCACCATCGACTCCCGCGATCGCCGTTCGGCCGTCGGTTTTCTATTGGATTGGCTCGAGACACAGCCGGTGTTCGCTTCGGTCAAAGCCGTGGGGCACAGGGTGGTACATGGGATGACGCATAGCGAGCCGGGGCTGGTCACTCCCGAACTGCTTAATGAATTGGGCTGCATTACGCCGTATGACCCAGACCATCTGCCGCTTGAGATCGAGTTGATAGAGTCATTTCGCCAACGCCATCCTGTATTGCCTCAGGTGGTGTGCTTTGACACCGCGTTTCACCGCAGCATGCCGCAAGTCGCCAGCCTGCTGCCGATTCCGCGACGCTACGAGGCAGCGGGCGTCCGGCGTTATGGCTTCCACGGTTTGTCCTATGAATTTCTCATGGAGGAACTCGCGCGTCTCGGCGACCCCGCGGCAACAAAGGGTCGTGTGATCCTTGCGCATCTCGGCAACGGCGCGAGCCTGGCCGCCGTGTGCGACGGCAAGAGCATCGACACCAGCATGGGTTTTACGCCAACGTCCGGATTGGTAATGAGCAGTCGCTCCGGGGATTTGGATCCGGGACTGGTTTCCTACCTGGCGCGCACGGAGCAAATGAGTGCGTCGCAATTTCAGACAATGGTGAACCACGCGTCTGGGCTGCTTGGAGTTTCCGACATCAGTTCCGACTTGCGCGATTTGCTCGCACGTGAATCCGATGACGTTCGCGCGGCGGAAGCCGTGGCGCTTTTCTGCTATCAAGCCAAGAAATGGATCGGCTCATTTGCCGCGGCGCTCGGTGGATTGGACACACTCGTCTTTGCGGGAGGCATCGGTGAGAACGCGCCGCTCGTCCGTGGACGAATTTGCGATCAGCTCGGCTTTCTTGGAATCGAACTGAACAAGGAGCGCAACGCGGATAACGCGTCGTTGATTTCGACTGACGGTGGTCGAGTTGTCGTGCGTGTAATTCGCACAAACGAAGAAATCGTGATCGCAAGGTCGGTCATCCGCGTCCTTGGCTTGACCCGTAGAACGAAGGTTCCCGAACCTGGCGCTCATGCAACCGGCTGAAATCACCGATCGTTGCGGAGTACTTGTGAAGAAGCTAATAGTCTTCGACCTGGATGGTACAATTGCTGAAAGCAAATCGCAGCTTGACAACGAAATGTCGGCACTTCTGCGCGACCTTCTTAGCATCGTGAACGTAGCGGTCATTTCGGGCGGAAACTGGCCGCAATTCGAAAAGCAATTGGTCTCGAATCTCCCTCGTGATGCAAATCTCGAGAACCTATCCCTCCTCCCGACGTGCGGAACGAAGTTCTACAAATTCGGTTCGGCTTGGGAAGAGCTTTATTCTGAGAATTTCACCAATGAAGAGAAGGCGAAGATTATTGGTTCCTTGCACGAGGCGATTGGATCATTGGGCTTCAACACCGAAATGGTTTGGGGGAAGCCGATTGAGGACCGAGGAAGTCAAATCACTTTCTCCGCGTTAGGTCAGGAAGCTCCCTTGGACGAGAAGAAGAAGTGGGACCCGGATTTTTCCAAGCGGAAGCAGATAAAAGCGCTCTTTGATAAATCCATTCCCGAGTTTTCCGTGCGCTTGGGTGGAACAACTTCCGTCGATGTCACCAAGCAGGGCATCGACAAAGCCTACGGGATCAGAAAACTCCGAGACATTCTGGGCGTTGCGATCAGCGAGATGATTTTTGTCGGGGACGCCTTGTTCCCTGGCGGAAATGATTATCCGGCCATAGAAGCAGGAGTTGTTTCTATCCAGGTCAGAGAGCCCGATGAAACGAAGCGGGTTATCGAAGCAATCATTGCTTGTTTGGACAGCAAACGCGGCCCAGTGAGTCGGCGGGATGAGTGACTTCCAGTTGCGGCGTCTTGGGCTGTTGATGGAACCGGAGCCGGGCAATCCTCTGGAAGCCGAAGGCGTCCTGAACCCGGCCGCCGCGCGTGGTCCGGATGGTCAGCTTTACCTTTTTCCACGGCTGGTCGCGCGGGGTAACCACTCCCGCATCGGTATAGCGCGGGTCTTGTTCAATGAGACCGGTGATCCGGTCGGGGTCGAGCGGCTCGGTATCGCACTTGAGCCTGAAGTAGATTACGAACTGCGGCCGGACGGTAGCGGCGGCTGCGAGGATCCGCGCATCACATATGTCGAACCGCTCCAACGTTACGTCATGACTTACACTGCACATTCGCGGAACGGCCCACGGATCGCACTGGCAATATCCGAAGATTTGTTCCGCTGGCAACGCCTCGGGTTGGCCGCCTTCCGGCCGTATGAGGGCATTGAGTTTGACGGCGTGGACAACAAGGATGCCAGCGTCTTCCCTGTCGCCGTACCGGATCCATCGGGACAGCTCTCAATGGCCATCCTACAGCGGCCATTGTTTCCCGGAACACGTCCGGAGGAAACGTCGCGCCATCCCGCGTCCGGCTTGGTGGATCTCCATCGAGAAAGCATCTGGATTTCCTATTGCTCGACGGCCATGGCAGACTGTGAACCCTTTCATCTCAGTCATTTCGGCTCACATCGCCGACTGGCCGCCCCGGTGGCCACTTGGGAACAGCTCAAAATCGGCGGCGGTACACCACCTATCCTGACCCGGCACGGTTGGCTGACCATCTATCACGGCGTCAGCGAGGTTCCGGCATCTCCTGGGTCCCCACGCAAGCTGTGCTACTCGGCTGGCCTGCTGGTGCTTTCGGAGGAGCATCCTCACGTTATTCGCTTTCGTTCACGGGAGCCGGTGCTGATACCGGAATTGCCGCAGGAACTCCAAGGGATCGTCGCCAACGTCGTATTCCCCACCGGCATCGATCGGCGAGACGATCTCGGGTCACCCGATCGGTTCGACGTTTACTATGGGATGGCAGACGACCGGATTGGTGTGGCGAGACTCGACGTACCAAAGTGTTTGCCGTCAGATGAGCTGAACGATCTGCCACAGGCGAAGCTTTTAGAATTTTAGTCGGCGAGGCCGAAAGAGCCTATGCATGCAAACATGTGACAGCCAGTTGCCGGTACGGAGGTTCGAGCAGGAATCCGTCACGTGGCTCCGCCTAGGCTATCTCAAGTCACGGCGCGCCGTTCGCACTGACGAATATAATTGCAAGGTCAGTCATACGCGCCCTTGGCTTGACGCACAGAGGGAAGTCGAACGATGAAGACTAAAGAAAACTCAAGGACGCTTAGTCCGGAACTGCTGCAAAAACTGGACGCCTATTGGCGGGCGGCCAACTACCTCTCGGTCGGGCAGATCTATCTTTACGACAATCCGCTGCTGAAGCGGCCGCTGACGCTCGCGGACCTCAAGCACATGCTGCTGGGACACTGGGGCACGACCCCCGGGCAGAATTTCATTTATGCGCATTTGAATCGCGTCATCTGGAAATATGATCTCGACATGATCTACGTCTCCGGGCCCGGGCATGGCGGGCCGGCCGTCGTGAGCAACACCTACTTAGAGGGTACTTATAGCGAGATCTATCCCGACATCAGCCAGGATGAGGCGGGGCTTCGAAAGCTCTTCATCCAATTTTCGTTTCCCGGAGGAATTCCCAGCCACGCATCGCCGGAATGTCCGGGCTCAATCCACGAGGGCGGCGAGCTAGGCTATTCGCTGAGCCATTCATTCGGGGCGGTGTTCGACAATCCCAATCTCGTCGTCGCCTGCGTCATTGGCGACGGCGAGGCTGAAACCGGACCGCTGGCAACCGCGTGGCATTCCAACAAGTTTCTCAATCCGGCTACCGACGGTGCGGTGCTGCCGATCCTGCATCTCAACGGCTACAAGATTTCCAACCCGACAATCTTCGCGCGCATCACGCGCGAGGAACTCG
This sequence comes from uncultured Alphaproteobacteria bacterium, assembly GCA_963769365.1. Classification (GTDB taxonomy): domain Bacteria; phylum Pseudomonadota; class Alphaproteobacteria; order Rhizobiales; family Xanthobacteraceae; genus Bradyrhizobium. The sequence goes on from CAVYLU010000011.1 coordinate 109,399, forward strand.
AACAGTTGTTTCGCGGCTACGGGTGGACGCCCTACTTTGTCGAAGGACACGAACCCTCACTCATGCACGAGGCGATGGCCGCCGCGCTCGACACGGCGGTGGAGCAGATCAAACAAATCCAGCAGAACGCCCGAGTCCACGGCAACATGATGCGTCCGCGCTGGCCGATGATTGTCCTCAATTCTCCCAAGGGTTGGACCGGGCCCAAGGTGGTCGATGGCCTGCGGGTCGAAGGCACTTTCCGCTCGCATCAGGTGCCGCTCTCCGACCCGGCCACCCATCCCGAGCACCTCAAGCTGTTGGAAGACTGGCTGAGGAGCTATCGGCCTGAGGAACTCTTCGATGAGCAGGGCCGACTGAAACCGGAATTGGCTGCACTTGCGCCCAAGGGCAAACGACGCATGGGCGCCAATCCCCACGCCAACGGTGGCATTCTGCTCCGCGACCTTCGGATGCCGGATTTCCGCGACTACGCGGTCGACGTGCCCTCGCCGGGAGTGCGCGGCATCGGTGACACGCACGTACTCGGACAATTCCTGCGCGATGTGACGAAGCTGAACAGTGAGCAACGGAATTTCCGGATCTTCGGGCCTGACGAGACGCTTTCCAACGGTCTGGAAGCCCTCTTTGAAGTAACCAAACGTCAATGGGATGCCACGACCGCGCCGAGCGACGAGTTTCTTGCGCCTGCCGGGCGCGTGATGGAAATGCTGAGCGAGCACCAGTGCGAAGGTTGGCTCGAGGGCTACCTGCTCACCGGGCGGCACGGACTATTCAATTGCTACGAGGCGTTCATCCACATCGTCGATTCAATGTTCAACCAGCACGCCAAGTGGCTGGAGGTCACCTCGCATCTGCCCTGGCGTCGAAAGATCGCCTCGTTAAACTACCTGCTGGCCTCGCATGTCTGGCGACAGGATCACAACGGCTACACACACCAGGACCCCGGCTTTATCGGCCACGTCATGAACAAGAAGGCCGCGATCGTGCGAGTTTACCTTCCGCCGGATGCAAATTGCCTGCTGTCAGTGATGGACCACTGCCTGCGCAGCCGTCATTACGTCAACGTCGTGATTGCAGGCAAACATCCCGCCCCACAATGGTTGACTATGGACGCCGCCGCCGCGCATTGCGCAGAAGGCATCGGCATCTGGCAATGGGCCAGCAATGACCAGGACTCCGAGCCGGACGTAGTAATGGCTTGCGCCGGCGACGTGCCTACGCTGGAAACGCTCGCCGCTGTTTCCATTCTGCGCCAACATCTGCCCAGCCTGAAAATTCGGGTAGTCAATGTCATGGACCTCATGAAGCTACTGCCGCAAACCGAGCACCCGCACGGGCTCAGCGATACAGATTTCGATTCAATCTTCACTGAAGACAAGCCGACCATCTTTGCGTTCCATGGATACCCATGGTTGGTCCACCGGCTGACTTACCGCCGTACCAACCACGAAAACTTGCACGTCCGCGGCTACAAGGAGGAGGGCACGATCACCACCGCCTTCGACATGACCGTGCTTAACGATCTGGATCGCTTCCACCTGGTCATGGACGTAATCGATCGCCTGCCGCAGCTGAGTGCCAAGGGGGCCTATTTGAAGCAGCAGCTTCAGGACAAGCTCATCGAACACAAGCATTACATCCGCAAGCATGGCGAAGACATGCCGGAAATCCGAAACTGGCTGTGGGGCGCAAAGACGTGACGGGCATGCCGAGTTTACTCTCGCAGATTTACCTAAGGCGACACGGCGAAAACCGCCTGGCCGCTCTCGGGCCAGCATAACGGCCGAACCGACATCCCGCTGATTGAAGCACACAGGTTCCAGTCTTTATCAAGATGCCGTCAGAAATGAAGACCGATGAAAAAGAATCAAGAAATTCCGGCGCCCGCCCATCCCCATAAACGGCGCGAGGCGCTGCCTTGGCAACAACCGAAGGCAACTGAGGAAGATCCCGAAGCCTTGCAGCGTGTGCAGGCGATCCTGGATAGCCCGAGCTATCGGCGCGCCGATACTGACATTGACTTTCTTGCGGAAGACGGCCTGCGCGGTGTGCGTCTGCAGCTCGACTATCTCAAACCTGAGCTGTTGCTCCAAGAGCATAAGATTCATCAGACGATTGTGGTTTTCGGGAGTACGCGAATTTGCGAGCCGGCGGCCGCACTGCGCAAGGTACAGGCGCTGCGCGCACTATTGGTCGCCGATGCGAAAAATGACCGCCTCGAGCGCCAACTGAAAATTGCCGAGCGAATTCAAGCCAAGAGCCACTATTATGAAGTCGCTCGCGAGCTCGGGCGCCTGGTAGGAACTGCCAATCATAGCGCTCGCGAACACCATACGGCCATCATGACCGGCGGCGGACCTGGAATGATGGAGGCGGCCAACCGTGGGGCATTCGACGTCGGAGCCAAGTCCCTCGGGTTGAACATCAATCTGCCGCACGAGCAATATCCGAACCCCTATGTGACGCCCGAACTCTGTTTCAGTTTTCACTATTTCGCGCTGCGCAAGCTTCATTTCCTCTTGCGGGCCAAGGCACTCGTCGCCTTCCCGGGTGGATATGGCACCTTCGACGAACTGTTTGAGGTTCTAACTCTCATACAGACACGAAAAATCAAGCCAATTCCCGTCGTGCTGGTGGGCGAAGCCTATTGGCGTCGCGCCGTCGACATCGATTTCCTCGTCGATGAAGGTGTCATCGATTCTGAGGATCGGGAATTGTTCTGGTTTGCAGAGACCGCGCAGGAAATTTGGGATGGTATCTTGCAATGGCACGATGCGACCGGGGGGCCCTTGCACGCGGCACCGTGAGAGGTGCTGCGGCAACGCCCGCGCAATTCAGTAAAGATCAGCAAATACAAGGGAGAGTGCCTTGAAAATATCCTTCCACGGAGCAGATCGCGGTGTCACCGGCTCCTGTCATCTGGTTGAATGTGCTGGCAAGCGGATCTTGATCGACTGCGGGCTATATCAAGGTAGCGGTGAGTTGGATGAGGAGAACGCCGAACCGTTCGGCTTTGATGCCGCCAGCATCAACTACGTATTACTGACCCATGCGCATTTGGATCATTGTGGGCGTCTGCCCCTATTGGCCAAAAGGGGGTTTCGGGGAGAGATCATTACAACGTCTGCCTCGCGTGAGTTGGCCCGACTGGTCATGCTGGATGCAGCCCACCTGCTAGAGGACGACGTGCGCCACCGTGCAGGCAGAGTCGGCCACGAAGGAGCAAGCCGCGACACAAAAGAGCCGCTCTATTCGACCCTCGATGCAATGAACTGCCTCGACTATTTCGGTCGGACCGCGGCCTACTCACAGGCCCTTGAAGTCGCCGCCGGCGTGCATGCTACATTCATCGACGCTGGCCATATCCTTGGCTCAGCAAGTATCTTCCTCGAGTTGGAGGAACAGGGCCATTCCACTAGCGTGCTGTTTTCGGGGGATCTAGGCAATACCGGCCGCCTTCTGCTGCGCGACCCCGCGGCGCCGCCACACGCCGACAACGTTGTGATGGAAACCACGTACGGGGACCGAGTGCACAAGCCCTTGGGCCCGTCCGTCGATGAGTTTTTTGAGGCTATTACCGAGACTTTCAAACGCGGCGGAAACGTCATCGTCCCGACCTTCGCTCTGGAGCGCGCGCAAGAATTGCTCTATTTCCTGAGTCAGGGCATCGCTCAGGGACGGCTCCCGAAATCGACGCAAGTGTACCTGGATTCACCGATGGCTATTTCAGCCACCGAGATCTTCCGGCGCCATCCGGAATGCTTAGAGCCAGCGATCGCGAAGTTGTTTCAAGATGGGAACGACCCCCTTGATTTGCCAGGATTGCATTTCTCGCGGGAGACTGCTGAATCCGTTGCGATAAACAACGTTCATGGCGAGGCCGTCATCATGGCCGGCTCGGGCATGTGCACTGGCGGCCGCGTGCGCCGCCACTTGCAGCACAATCTAGGTCGCGAGGACTCGAGCATCGTGTTCGTCGGCTACGCAGCAGTTGGAACCCTCGCGCGCCTTATAATCGATGGCGCCAAACAAGTGACGATCTTTGGCGAGAATATTCCGGTTAGGGCTCGCATCTACACCATCAATGGTTTCTCAGCCCATGCCGACGAAGCTGAACTGCTGACCTGGCAAAAGCAGGCCGCCGCAAAGCGCACGTTCCTGGTCCACGGCGAAGAAGACATCATGAGGCAATTCGCAGCGCATCTCGGCGACACCGATGTCGAAATGCCGCTGCCGAATCAAGCTTTTGAGTTGTGAGATTACGAGCGAGGCGTGGCTACCGATCCGAACCTAACCGCCGCCATGGAACCCGCCTCCGCGGAAACCGCCTCCTCCATGAAATGCGCCGTGGAATCCACCACCTCCGTCGTGAAAGCCCGCGCCAGTTCCATGGTCGCCATTGGTGTGCTACCAGATCTTGCAGGATATCCTTGGCACGTGACTGAACAAGTTGTTGCAATCCAGAAGTATCGATATCCGGGACCTTGTCGGTGGCTTTGCTACGTCGCCTGTGCGACGACCGAGCGGAAACGCAGGATGGCAAGGCCAAAGAACAAGGCCCCGATCACGGCGACCGCAAGGAACTCCCGCCACACCACGTCCAGCCCAGCTCCGCGATAGAGGATCGACTGCGCAAAAGCGACGAAATGGGTTGATGGCGATACCTGCATGACTCTGGCCAACCAGGGCGGCATGCTCTCAAGCGGCGTATTTCCGCCTGACAGCATGTTCATCGGCAAATAGACCAGCATGTAGAGCAGCCCGAGTTGCGGCATGGACCGCGCAACGGTGCCGAGAAAGATTCCGATCGCGGTGGCGAAGAACAGATAGATTACCACGCCCAGCATAAACAGGGGTATGGAGCCGGCGACCGGGATTCCCAGCATCATGCGCAGCACCAAGTAAAGCGAAAGACCGACCGCGACCGCGATCACCAAGCCGTTCGCCCAGACCTTGGACAACGCGATCTCGAACGGCGTCAGCGGCATCACCAGCAGATGATCTATGGTGCCGTGCTCGCGCTCGCGCACCACCGCCGCGCCGGCCAAGATGATGGCCAGCATGGTAATGTTGTTGATGACCGCCATCACGCTGGTAAACCAGGCGGTGGTCAGGTTCGGGTTGAATGCAATTCGCACGTCGAGATTCACCGTCGACGGCGCTACGTGCTCCGCGTGGGAGAGGAAGTCCGCGATCTCGGTGGTGATGATCTGCTGCGTATAGCCGGAGCCGAGCCCCGCCTGCACCATTGCGGTAGCATCGACGTTGATCTGGAGCCCGGGGTGGCGTCCTGCCAAAACATACTCTTCGAAATTCGGCGGGATATCTACTATGAAGGTGAATTTTCCGCCGTTCATCGAAGGGATGATGTCGTGCTCGGCGATCAGCTTCGGGACCTGGAACAGCGGCGGAAAGAAAGCGTGCGCGATCCGGCGCGAGAGCTCGGAGTGGTCCTCATCGACGATGGCGATCGAGGCGTTGTGAAGTTCCTGCGAATTGCTCCGCGCCTGCAAGGTAACCGCCAGCGAAAATGCATAGATCACCAGTCCAAAAAGAACGAAATCGCTCAGGAAACTGCGCAGCTCCTTGACCCCCAGCCAGTAAATGTTTGCGGCCTTCCGCATCATGGCGGGCTCTAGCGTTCCTGTTTGCGAAGCAGCAGAACGCTCACGAGCGTCAGAATCGGAACAAAGATGGCGAGCGCCAGGAGGTCGCCGCTCAAGTCCGCAAAGCCCAGTCCCTTGGTGAAAGTGCCGACGCTGATCGGCACGTAATAGGTCATGGGAAATCCACGGCCGATGATTTGAGCTTCCGCGGCCAGCGAAGAGACCGGCGTCATCATGCCGGCGAACTGCGTCGCGGGCAACACCGTCAAAATCGCGGTGCCAAACAGCGCGGCGATCTGGGTTTTCGTGAACGCCGAGATCAGCATGCCGTAGCCGGTCATCGTGGTCACATAGATCAGCACCCCCAGCAGCAGCGTCGGAAAGCTTCCCTTGAACGGCACTTTGAAGACGAACAGCGCCAGCAACAGCATCAAGGTGAAGTTTCCCATCGCAACCGCGATGTAGGGCAGCTGCTTACCGAGCAGGAATTCAACCCGGCTGACCGGCGTGACATACAGGTTGGTGATCGACCCCAGTTCCTTCTCCCGCACGATGGAAAGCGCCATCAGGATCGCCGGAAACAGCGCCAGCAGCATTGACATGTTTGCAGGCACCATCGCATAGATGCTGTCGAAATCCTGATTGTACTTGAACCTGACTTCGATATCGGCGGGTGGCGAACCCGAAGGCACCGTCGTCTTCACCGCCGGGTCCGTTAAGTACAATTGGTGCATGCCTTGCAGGTAGCCGCGAATGGTTTCCGCCCGGAAGGGCATGGCGCCGTCGACGAGGGCGCTGACCGAGACGGGGCGTCCGTGTTTGATTTCGCTGCCGAAACTGGGCGGCATCTCAATCGCCGCTGAGATGTCGCCGCTCTTGAGACGATTGTCGAGCTCGGCATCATTGGTGAGCGGCGCCTTCTCGACGAAATAGGTCGAGCCCCTGAGCTCTTCCAGATAGGCACGGCTCTCCGGACTCTGATCGCGGTCGAGCACTGCGAACGACAGGTTATTGACATCGGTCGAAACCCCGAAGCCGAACACCAGCATCAGAAGCGTGGTGCCGAGCAGGCTGAAGCCGAGCCGAATCGGGTCGCGCAGCAATTCCAGCGTCTCGCGGATCGAATAGGCGAGCAGGCGCTGCAGGCTAAATACGGAAGGTCCGGGCGTCGGCGACCGTGGCTGATGAACGATCGCAGCTGACTTGATGAGTAGTTCAGGTTCGGCTGTGCGTGATTCTGTTGCTTCCTGGAGATAACTGATGAAGGCGTCTTCAAGCGTGGCGGCGCCGCGAGCTTTGACGAGCTCGGCCGGCGTGCCGGTTGCCAGTACGCGGCCCGAATCCATCAGCGAAATCCGGTCGCAGCGCTCGGCCTCGTTCATGAAGTGGGTCGAGACGAAAATCGTCACACCCTGGTTACGCGAAAGATCGATCAGTGCTTCCCAGAAACGGTCCCGCGCCAAGGGATCGACGCCCGAGGTCGGCTCGTCGAGGATGAGGATCTCGGGCTCGTGGACGATGGCGATAGCCAGCGATAGCCGCTGACGAATCCCCAATGGCAAATCGAGGGTTCGCTGATCGAGATAATCCGCAAGGCCAAAATATCCAACCAGTTCGGCGATGCGCGTCGCCGATTTTTTCGCCGGCAGATGAAAAATTCGCGCGTGAAGATCGAGGTTCTGCCGGACCGTGAGTTCGGTATAGAGAGAGAACGACTGCGACATATACCCGACGCGGTAGCGCGAACCCATGTCGCTGGCGTCGAGGGGTTTTCCGAACAGCAGCGCCTCGCCGGAGCTGGGCGGCAGCAGCCCGGTCAGCATCTTCATGGTCGTGGTCTTGCCGCAGCCGTTCGAGCCGAGAAAGCCGAAGATCTCGCCGCGTTCGATGGTGAAATTCACCCGGTCGACGGCGGTGAAATCGCCGAAACGACAGGTCAGGTCGCGGGTGGTGATAATGGGTTCACCGTCAAAAATTCGACGCGGCGGTATCTGCAGTGCGTGGTGGCCGCCGTCTTGCTCCGGCAGCAATGCAATGAAGGAATCCTCGACCGTCGTGGCGCCGGCGCTGGACTTGAATTCGGCAGGCGACCCGGTTGCCAGCACCTTGCCCGCGTTCATAGCCGCTAGCCATTCAAACCGTTCGGCCTCCTCCATATAGGCGGTCGCCACGATGACGCTCATGCCGGCGCGGCGCAAACGGATGCGGTCGATCAGTTCCCAGAACTGGCGGCGCGAGAGCGGGTCAACGCCGGTGGTCGGCTCATCGAGAATGAGCAAATCCGGATCGTGAATGAGCGAGCAGCACAGGCCGAGTTTCTGGCGCATGCCGCCTGACAGCTTCTTCGCCGGCCGATCCTCGAAGGGAGCCAGGCCGGTGCTTTCAAGCAGTTCCGCTATTCGCCAGTTGCGTTCGTCGCGGGATTGTCCGAACAGGCGGCTGAAAAACTCGACATTCTCGCGCACGCTCAGGTCCGGATAGAGGTTCTTGCCGAGCCCTTGCGGCATGTACGCGATTTTCGGACATACCGACGCCCGGTGCTTCGCGTCGGAGATGTCACCGCCGAGCACTGTGGCGCTGCCGGATTGGTTTTGGCGCGCGCCCGCGATGATGCCAAGAAGCGTTGACTTTCCCACCCCGTCAGGACCGATCAGTCCGACCATGCAGTCGGCCGGTATCGTGATCGTTACATGATCCAGCGCCGTGACCTTGCCGTATGTTTGCGTGAGGCTGTCGAGGACGGCAACAGGATGGCCCTGCCCGTTCATGGCGGGCCTTGCAGGTCTTTGGGCCAAGCGACGGCGGGGTCGGTGCGGACGTAAGCGACCCCGGGCAATCCGCTTCGCACCGATTGGGCATGATCGCGCGAACGATCGGGATCGATCCGCACGCGGATCCGGAACATCAATTTGTCGCGCTCGCTCTGCGTTTCCACCGTCTTCGGCGTGAACTGCGCCTGGCTCGCAAGGAAGGAGACCTTGGCAGGGATCGGCCGGTTCGGGTAGGCATCGAGCAGGATCCGGGCATCGGTGCCGACCTTGATCTTCCCGGCCTCCGGGGTCGGCAGGTAGACGTCCATGTAGACATACGAGATGTCGAGCATGGTGAAGACCTTGCCGCCGGCGGGAAGCACCTCGCCGATATTGGCGATACGGTATTGAATGCGGCCGTCGCGCGGCGCGATCAGGTCGTTGTCGTCGATGTTAACCGTGTAGAGTCCAACGTCGTGTTCGGATGCTTCAAGTGCCCGCTCGGTTTGCGCAACCCTTTCCGTTGCGGCTCTCAATCCTGCATTCGCGGCGTCCAGCGCCTGTTTGCGCTGATCAAACAGTTCTTTCGTCGCAAAGCCATTTTTCAAAAGGCCCTGCGTCCGATCCAGTTCCTGCGCGGCTAACGTCTGCTGGGTGCGCTGCTGCTCCAGATTTGCATTTGCTTCGTCAATCGCCCGTTGCGCCTGCTTGACTTGGGCTTGCGACTTCTTGAGCTGCTCCTGAAGGTCCCTGGTATCCATACGGGCGACGACTTGCCCGGCGGTGACCATATCGCCGATATCGGCGCGCAGTTCCGCGATCCGGCCCGGGAATTTGGTGTCGATATCGATCTCGTCGGCCTCCAGCCGGCCGTTACCCCAGCTGATGCCGGAGGGCAGTTGCGCCTGGGAATGCTTCCACCAATAGAAGCCGCCCCCGCCTGCGACCAAAAGCACGGCGAGCAGTCCGACCGAAAACCGCAACCGCCGCCTGACTGGCGCAGCAGTAATGGGTATCGTCGCCGGCAAATTCCGTTCCGCAACGGCGGTGGGAGGATGTTCATTCCGGATCGCCAGATCTTTAGCTATCCGGGCCTTTTCCGACGGCTTCTCATCGATATCGTCAACTGGCAGCTGCATTTCTTTATCGCCATCTGGTTCCACCGGCCCAATGCTATTTGGCACTGCTCAGGCGGGCAGGTATTGAGCGATATCAAATCGAGCCCGAGACACAGCCGTTAAACGGGCCTGAATCGAGCCCTTTGGTTTGGTGTTCGTCCACGCTGACCTCTCTGGCCTCTCTTCAATGCAACCGGTAAGAGTTCACCGCGATGGATGGCCCGCAAGAACCTATGGAAAAACGGATAAGGGGACTGTCGAACGCTGAGGCTCGCCGCGTTCTTGCCAAGACTGGCCCGAATGCGACTCCCGACGTTGCCATTCATCCGCTACGGCTGATTCTGAGCAAGTTCCTAGCGCCGGTGTCGGTCTTGCTGGAGATTGCGATCGCCCTCCAACTGGCGCTTGGCGAATATATCGAGGCTTCAATCATCGGGGTCCTTCTCGTATTCAATACTGGCATTGCGCTGTTTCACGAAAGCCGTGCCCAGTCGACGATCGCGGCGCTGAAATCACGGCTAGCGCTAAACGCGTCGGTTCTGCGCGACGGCGTATGGTCGCTTTTGCCAGCCACGGAATTGGTTCCTGGCGATATCGTCGAACTCAGCCTGGGCACGGTGGTCGCCGCCGACGTCCGCGTGCGCGAGGGTTCAGTCCTGCTCGATCAATCCATGCTCACCGGCGAGTCCCTGCCGGTCGAAGCCGGGCCGGACGCAGAAACCTATGCCGGTGCCCTGGTCCGGCGCGGTGAGGCTATCGCCGAAGTGCAGGCCACCGGAGGGCGCACCAAATTCGGCCGTACTGCGGAACTCGTTCGCACCGCCTACGTCGTCAGCACCCAGCAGAAGGCGGTGTTTCGGGTCGTGCGCAATCTTGCCGGGTTTAACGGCGCCGTCACTGTGCTGCTGATGATCTACGCATACGAAATCGGCATGCCGCTGTCCGAAGCCATTCCCATGGTGCTAATATCTGTTCTCGCCTCTGTTCCGGTCGCGTTACCTGCGACATTTACACTTGCAACAGCCATCGGAGCGCGGGCCCTTACAGGTGCGGGTGTTCTTCCTACCCAACTCTCTGCGGTCGATGAAGCCGCAAGTCTGGATGTCCTGTGCATTGACAAGACCGGCACATTGACGCGCAACGAGCTCGCCGTAGCTGCCATACATCCAATGTCCGGCTTCGATGAAGCCCGCGTCTTGGCGCTTGCTGCCCTTGCCAGTGCCGAGGGCGGCCAGGATCCGGTTGACGCCGCGGTGCGAGCCGCCGCAGCCCTGCGCAAGACGGACGCTAACCTTCTGAAGGTCACCAAGTTCGTGCCGTTCGATCCGACAACCAAGATGTCGGAAGCGCGCGCTGTCGATCGTGACGGCAACGCGCTCCGCATCGTCAAAGGTGCCTTTGAGGTGGTTCACAGACTTTCGCAACCCTCGCCCGAAGCGGAGCTCGCTGCAAATGAGCTGGAAAAGCGCGGCCATCGAGTTCTCGGCGTCGCGATCGGAACTGACGGAGCCATGCGTGTCGTCGGAATAGTGGCCCTGAGCGATCCGCCGCGCAGCGACTCAAAGCCAATGATCGACCAGTTGCGGGCGCTCGGGGTCCATACCGTCATGGTGACAGGGGATGCGGCCACGACGGCCGCCTTCGTCGCTGACGCGGTCGGGCTCACCGGCCCGCTTTGCCTGCCAGGCCAGATTCCGGATCGGGTTGGGCCGAACGATTTTTCGGTGTTCGCGGGCGTACTTCCCGAAGACAAGTTTCACCTAGTCAAAGCGTTTCAGAATGCCGGCCATACGGTCGGCATGTGCGGGGATGGCGCCAATGACGCGCCAGCGCTGCGTCAGGCACAAATTGGTATCGCGGTCTCCACCGCCACCGACGTGGCGAAGTCGGCGGCGGGTATCGTTCTGACCGAACCGGGGCTTGCCGGAATAGTCGCGTCAGTTCGGGAAGGCCGGATCACGTTCCAACGCATCCTGACCTACGCGCTGCGGTCCATCGTTCACAAATCGCGTCAGGTGCTGTTTCTTGGATTCGGCCTGATATTGACTAAGCATGTTATCCTGACGCCAACGCTCATGGTCATTTCGATGATCACGGGCGATTTTTTGGCGATGTCATCGACCACCGATAATGTCCGCCCCTCGGCAATGCCGAATTCCTGGCGGATCGACACCCTCACTATCGTCGGCATTGCCTTAGGACTGTTCGATCTCGCGTTCTGCGTCGGTCTCTTGAGCTTTGGCTCATTGGTGATGCACCTGGACATAGATACTTTGCGTACGATGACGCTCGTCACTCTCGCATTAAACGGTCAGGCTGTTTTCTATGTCGTCCGCGAACGCAGACGTATTTGGTCTTCGCAGCCTAGCCTGCTGGTGGTCGTGTCAAGCATTGTGGACGTCTTGATAATCGGGACATTGGCGCTCGGAGGAATATTGATGGCGCCGCTTGCACCGTCGGTCGTCGCAGGAATTTTTGCGGCCGCCATTTTCCTTGCTTTCATCATGGATCAGGTAAAGGTCTGGCTTTTCGCCCACTTCAAAATGGTATAGCGGCGTCGCGACATCAGTCTCTTTCGGGCGGCTTCACGTCCTTGGCGATCTCGGCAGCCAATAGCCGCAACAGCTCCTTGTTCCGAACCTGATCTTTGATGACGTTCGGGTCAGCAAGCAGCGCTCGATAGTGCGCGATGTTCGCTTCGTGGATAAAACGATCCATAACGACTCGCAAAGGTCATTGCCCGTCGGGATGGAACCTGCGCCTAATAGGCAGCACTGTCGAGCTGGCATCTCGCGATTGTGACCCTCAACCGGCGGCATCCGCTGCGCCGATGACTATCAGGCGATCTGGTGCGGGTATCCGCAGTGCCCAAGCACGGCCCCGCACATTCTAGCACTACAGTTGCAAGTTTTGGGTGGTTCTGAATCAATGGGCGACCATGATTCGGGATTTGATGATTGGTGGCGCGTCGGTCGAAGATACGCTGACGCTGTGGGCTTCTTTGTTGCGAGAGGCCAAGCAACGAATTCGCCCGCTGTTTACGCAGGAGCGGGTCGCGATCTCGGCGGGGCAGTTTCTCGATGGACTGTTGGGCAGCGAGCCGCGCAAGACGGGTTGGATGAGGGCGGAGGCAGCCGGTGATCAGGGACCGTGGCGCCAGCAGGCGATCCTTGGTCGGGGACGGTGGGATGCCGACGCGCTACGCGACATCGTACGAGAGTACGCGCTGGAAACGCTTGGCGATGAAGACGCGGTTCTAGTGATCGACGAGACCGGCTTTTTGAAGCAGGGCAAGGCGTCGTGCGGGGTGGCACGTCAGTACACTGGATCGGCGGGCAAGATCACCAATTGCCAGATTGGCGTATTCGCTTGTTATGTGTCGCGGTATGGCCATGTCTTGATCGACCGTGCGCTCTACCTGCCAAAGGAATGGACGGACAACCGCGTTCGCCTGAAGGCAGCGCATGTGCCGCGCGATGCGGGCTTTGCGACGAAGCCTAAAATCGCGCGTCGCATGATCGCTCGCGCGATCGCCGCAAAGGTGCCGTTCTCGTTCGTTGCGGCGGACAGCGTGTATGGCACGGGAGAGATTGAAACCCTGCTGCGCAAGGCGTGCAAAGGCTATGTTCTGGGTGTTGCGTCCAATCACGTGTTCTATTCCTGGGGCAAGGGGCAGCCTGTCGCCGGCACCGCCTCCGCGATCGCACAGAGCCTTCCCAAGCATGCCTGGCGTCGCCTGTCGTCCGGCGAAGGGACCAAAGGTCCGCGCTGGCACGACTGGGCCTATCTCGAGCTTGCCGATCTCGACGGCAGTGAATACGATGATGACCTTGCCAGGGAATGGACGCGAGGTCTTCTGATCCGCCGCAACATTGCCGACGGCAGCCTGGCATTTTACTCCACGCGGTGCCCTAAGGGCACGTCCATCCAAAAGCTGGTGTTAGTGGAAGGCCATCGCTGGGCCGTCGAGGACAGCTTCGAAACGACCAAGAACGAGCTCGGTCTTGACCACAACGAAACCCGCTCCTGGCATGGCTGGCATCGCCATGTCTCACTCGTCATGCTTGCCTTTGCCATAATGGCCGTTATCCGTTCTCGGGCCAACACCGCGCCCAAAAAAACGCGAACGCGGGCTCGACCGAAGCTTCGTTCTTAATCCGCTGGTCGATCCAGGAAGTCAGGCGCATCGCCATGAAGCTCGCCCAGCGACGCATCTCGCATGCATACTTACTTGCTTGGTCCTCCTGGCGCAGGGCTCATCAAGCCAACGCGCGCAGGGCCCATCTCAAGAAAAAATTGCAACTGTAGTGCTAGGGGGGAACAGGGCCGTGCCGGGCCTCGCAAATCCGCACATAACGGGGCGGCCCGTTTATGCGTTCGGCAAGGGTCTAACTGTCTAGCGTCTTCTTCTGTTCCTTGGCTTCTTCTTCGGCCAATAGCCTCAAAAGCATATTGTGCCGTTCCCGATCTTTCGTCGGGTTAGACTCGGCGAGCTGCTGCTGAAAAAGCTCAAGGTTCTTCTGATGGATGAAACGATCCACTGTGGCCTCCCCTATGGGCCGAGCATCTACCTTTCATCCTGATCCGGAGCGGCGTTGCTGCCTGTACAATTTTGCTCACCCAATAGGTTATTTTCGATCCGTGACAGACTAACGTTGATGCCCGTTCGGAACAGACTTCGCGCTACCAGCGATCCGCAAAACATCACCAAGCGTTGTGCATCAAATGCGGGACAGGTTTACGCCGCTCATGGGGCCCGCTAGGGCGTATCCGCAGTGAAGCGCGAGGCGGATTCGAGAGCGTGGTTAATTGCGAAACGATGCCACATATGCGGCGATATCGGCCGCTTCCGCCCGGCTGAGCGGGAAATTTGGCATCTTGGGATGCCGATCAAGCAGAAAGAACGCCAATTTTTCGGGACTGAAATCTGGCTTGCGAGCAATTGTAGCAAACGGAAGAACGTCAGCACTTGCTCGCTTCTGATCACTGTCAACTACGTGACAGGTGGCACACCAACGTTTCGCAAGTTCCGCTCCATGGTCCGCATCGGCGGCGATCACCGCTGATCCTGTCAGCCCAACCGCGACGGCGACAATTACGGTATGGCCTAAGCGTTTTTCGCATGAATCGATACCTTTCGCGACGTCCCGGGATGAAATACCCGCCTGTTTTTGATGTAAGTCAATACTTGGTCAGCCTTAGAGCCCAGTATCTTGCGCTAGGTCTTGTAAAAAGCACCGAGAGCGATTGCGGCCATGATGCAAGGTTAGCCGGAACCTCCGCTCGCGATCTTTGTAGTTTAACCGCAAGGCGCGACAAATCCGATGCATGACAGGTTAGGGTGGGAAAATATTTCGACCGCGCCGTTTGACCGTGATCTTGAGCTTGCGGTGATTGAAGGCAACTCTTTGCATGCGTTGGTGTTCGCCTGCCGTCGTATCTCGGATGGGTGGATCAAGGGGCAAACGCGGGAGCGTGTTATCGTGAGCCCTACGCATTGGCGTCGTTAGGCCGCTAACAATTAGGTTTTGCTTCCGGTCCTATTTGCCAACGCACGCGCCAATTTGGCCTCCTCTTCGGCGAGCACCCTCGCTGACGCGTTCGTATATGCGTCGTTGAGTTGTTACATAAGGGCTAATCTAGCTTTTACGAGCCATCGCGGAAGTGCAATCACTGCATAGCCAGCTTTTCCTCGAAATAACTTGGCCGTCTTGAGCTAGATCAAGTCCTTCAGGGCCGTCAGGAACAGGATATGTTTCGACTTTTATAAACCCAGGAGAGAATAGATGAGCCTTCCGAGATTGTGGACTATAAGCCAAGAGCTGGACCCAGTCCGAGCGATGCGGCGCGAAATGGAAAATGCATTTCGTGCTTTCGATCAAAAACCGTCTCCTCCGGAAATTGGGGCTGGCGCGCCAGCGATCAGTGTGGCGGAAACGAATGATGCCTTCGAAGTGACAGCCGAACTTCCCGGCGTGGACGAGAAGGATATCAACGTCAGCCTTGACGACAACCAACTGGTCATTTCCGGTGAGAAAAAGGCGCAGAGCACGAAAGAAGAAAAGGACTGGCATGTCGAGGAGCGCAGCTACGGCTCATTCTATCGATCGATGTTGTTGCCTTTCGAGCCGGAAGAGGGAGCCGTCGAAGCTCATTTCGACAAGGGCGTGCTGCATCTCACGATCAAGAAGCCCGCTAAGACCGTGAAGACCACCAAGACGATTGATATCAAGACGGGCGCCCCGCCGAGCGCGAGCCCCATATCGAACAAGGCCGCTGCACCGAGCAAGGCCGCTTAGTCCAGCACGGTCGTCGCAAGAACCCGGTGACCCGAACTAAAAAAGACAGTTCGGGTTTCCGGATTTTCTCGCTCACGTCGTTCGATACAGTGGCCAATTCACGAGAATGAGCAAAGATATGTCTGATAAACAGCAGAATGCGGTTGCCTTGCAGCGACTAAGGACATCCTCCGGACCCAACAGCAATCAGACAGCTGAGGAGCGCCGGATTCAAGACGCATTGGAAGACGACGAAGTTCGAGAGGCATTAAAGCTTCTCCATGTACGCCGCAAGAATCGACGCGACGAGGTGGTTTAACTTTCAACCACCTGTGATTTGGCCAACTCCTGCTCGGCTTCACGGGCCATCGTACGCAAGAGGCTCGATGGATTTGCACTGATTGAATCGAACCCGAGGCCGGTCAGAAATATTGCGATCTCTGGATAGTTCGCCGGCTTGGGAGAGACCCGGCTGCCCCGAGATGTGACGGAGAAGACCCGTCTGGCACGTTCGCAGCGCGCTAGCGGTTGGAGAAACTCAGGCGCAAAACGATACCCGATGTCGCGCTCCATCCGAGCGCATGATGCTTGAAAATTCTGAGTGCCCGTTCCGCAGTCCGCTGGCGCTAAGGGGCGATAATCAAGGAGGTAACGATGTATACCAACATCCTGATAGCAACGGACGGTTCGGAACTTGGCGGAAAAGCTGTCCAGCACGGCATCACCTTGGCCAAGCGGGTCGGTGCCAAAGCCACCGTGCTAACAGTCTTGGCGCCTTTTCATACGTTCACGATCGATACGCAGATGATCGAGGACACGCCGGCTCGGTACAAGGTACGCATGCAGGAGCACGCCGAGAAAACCCTAGGCGCCGCCGCCCGCGCAGCGCAAGCAGCCGACGTCGCGTGCGAGACGGTCGAGGTCGAGCACGAGCATCCGTACCGAGCGATCATTGATGCTGCGGAGTCGAAGGGCTGCGATCTAATCGTCATGGCCTCGCACGGCCGCCATGGCATCTCCGCGATTGTCCTCGGCAGCGTGACGGTAAAGGTCCTCACCCATTGCAAGACCCCGGTGCTCGTCCATCGATAAACCATCATTCCCGCGCGCCAAAACGAGCGCACCGGCTCAGGTCGCAGCCACAACGGATGCGATAAGGATTGACGTCAATTCGGAATCCGTGACTTGATGGGATCGATGATTGCTGACAACAACTCTCAGTGCACGCCAAGGTTTGTCACGATTGAGCAAGAGAAACCGATCCCGGATCGATACCCCAGTTAATCTTGGAAATCAGATATGCGTCGGAAAATTAAGGGAAATTCGCGGCGTGGTTGATTGGTGCACAATCACCCGTCGGGCGATCCCTCGCCATCGCAAGCCGATGTCCGGATGACGAAAGCGATCATCGATATCGCCACGCCGCTTGGCATTGCCGTGCACGACCACATCATCGTCGGCAAGAATGGGCGCGCGAGCCTGAAGGGGATGCGGCTGATCTAGCTTGAATAGCGGCGGCTGCCGGAACTCGCGAAATAGGTATAGGTGCAGGAGCTTCTTCATTCTCGTCCGACTCGAGCATGATGGCTTGGAGTTGAATCGGGTCGCCGTAAGCGCAAGCATTAACGATCTCGTGTCCTGGACGCGGTGCAGCGCCTCTTCGAAGGTGCACCGCAGGGCCGGGACCAAAAATCGCGAAAACAACCCCATGCAAAGTAGTATGGGCCGCGGCTCGGCAGCACTCGCGCTGCGGCGATGCGGCTGATCTGAGGTCGCCGCGCTTTCGAAATTTCGTCAAGCCTCCCGCGACCCGAGACGTTTCGCGAAGAATCTCGTCGCGGGCGGCAATGGTCGGCTGGCCGGCTTCATCGATCAGATGGGCGGTGACGACACTGTGGGGGCAGGCCACGCGCTGGGCGAAGAACGGCGCGACATCGGTATTGGCCGCGCTATCGGGCAGCACGCGCCCGACAAAGCGGTCGCCGAGCGCTTCGGCATAGGTCGCGAACCGGGCGGCCATGCAGAAGCGGTCGCCCTCGAACCGGTAGGCCAGCACAGTCAAGTCCTCGCGCTCGAGCCGGTCGCGGACCGCCTTGATCTCCTCCGGCGCGATCTCGATGCCGGCTGGCCCATTGAGCGGCAGCGCCGGCTGCGACAACACCGGCGCCAGCATCGCCGGTTCCACCGGGCTCGACACGTTGGCTGCGAGGGCGCGGAATTCGGCGTTGACGCAGGCGCGCTGGAAGATCGCGCCCCCTCCTCCACGCCGGGCACGGCGCCGTCGCGGCCAAACAGCGAGGGCATGTAGACGGTGAATCCAGCGTCGCGGACCCACCGGCTGAAGCGCGCGACCGGGGCTGATGCCCGGCATCTCAAGTCATGACGATCACCGCGGGCCCGGAGCCAGCGACTTAGACGCGCTTGCCGACGCCGTCGAGCGTGATCTCGCGGCGCGCGAAATCCTCGAGCGGATCGTCCTGCTTCATGCTGCGCTTTGGCATCGACCTGTCCCTCTTACGCTGCGTCGTGCGCGCTCGCGCACCGTCTTTGCCTTCGGCAAACGCACTCAGCATCGGCAGCAGCACGGCGATGTCAAGCGGACCGGGCCGGCGCGGTCGATGCGCAAGGCCCGCGCTAGCTTGACGCGGCCCGGCGCGGCGGGCCCACAGGCGGGTCGGTGCGGACAAAGCTCGGCCGCGCGGCGTGGGTGTCGTAGTAGCGGGCAAGGTGGGGCGCGGCGGCGAGCGCGCTGGCGCCTTCGGGAAATTGCCCGACCCGATGCAGGATCGGCATCAGGTTGATATCGGCCAGCGTGAAGCGCTCGCCGACGAGGTAGCCGGTGCTGGCGACCGCGCGGTCGAGAACCGCGAGCTGCTCGCGCACCGCCGGCATCACGGCTTCGATCGCCGCGCGGTCGGGCGTGCCATCCGATGTCTTCGGAGCGATGTATGCGAAAATATATGTTCGGATCAGGGTGCGGTCCACTACGGTATTGACCAGCGAGACCCATTGCTCGGTGAGCGCGGCGTCGCGCGGATCGGCCGGTATGAGCTGCGGTCCGGGAAAGACGCGATCGAGATAAGTGGCGATCGCCTTGGATTCGAAGAGCTCGTAATCGCCGTGCCGCAGCACCGGAATCTTGCCGAAGGGATGAATCGCGCGAACTTCCCGCGCGCCCACCAGCACTTCCGTCAGGGTGTAATCGATTGCCTTCTCCTCGCAGACCATGCGCACGACGCGTGTATAGCTCGAACGCGATGCGCCGATGATTTCAGGTTTAGCCACGCCGTTGGTCTCCTCACCCCGCAAGGATCTTCTCCATCCGCGCGATGCTCGCGGACCATCCGCGCGTGTGATTGTCGCGCGCCGGTTTGCTCTCGAAGCGCTGCTGCACCAGCACGAGACGCGTGCCGCCGGGCGCCGGTTCGAAGTCAACGGCAACCTCGGTCTCGTGCCCGCGTGCGCCGCCTTGATCTTCCCACGCCCAGGTGAAAACAAGCCGGCGCGGCGGCTCGACAATGCGGTAGACGCCGCTCGTCGCCATGGTGCCGCCGTCAGGCCGGCGCAGGATCATGCGCCAGCGGCCGCCCGGTCTGGCGTCCAGAATATCGACCGCCGGCTCGTAGCCGTCCGGTGCCCACCACTTCAGGAGCTGGGCCGGCTTAACCCAGAGCGCGAACAGGGCATCCGGAGGAGACGGGATCAACCGCTCGAGGCGCAGCGTGGTGTCGCCGAGATCGCTCATGACTTTTTCCGTCTTGGAGTCTGCGCGGCGGCTATCGCCTCCAGCCGGTCCAGCGCCGCCGTCCAGTGCCGGCGCTGGTGCGACAGCCAGCCTTCGACCGGCATCAGCGCGTCGGCGCGCGCGCGCACGTAGCGCCATTGCCGTTCGACCCGGCGCTCGATCAGTCCGGCCCGCTCCAGCACCTGCAAATGCCGCGTGATCGCGGGCCCGCTGATGGCAAAGGGAGCCGCGACATCGCCGACGCTGAGTTCGCCCGCGGCAAGCAGGCGCTCGACGATCGCGCGCCGGGTCGGATCGGCGAGCGCGGCGAGGACGTCATCGAGCTGCGACAAACGGGAGACCATAGCCGCTCTTACACTTAACACATATGTTAATTAACAAGTGTGTTTATTGGAGTCAATTCAAGGACCGCGCCGAGCTGTCCCGGAGCGAGATGGCCGGCCTTATTGTCCGCGCAGCATGATCAGGGGATCGGCGCTGTCGGGCACCTTTCGCCACTGCGCATTGTCGTCGGCCTCGAACTGCCAGGTTTCGCCGCTCTGCGACATCAACAGCATCTGGCCGTGGTCGAGCCGCCACTGCGTCGGCGCGAAGGCTGCGACAACGGGATCGCATTTCGGTTTCAAAAACACCTGGAAATTGTCCTGACCGACCTCGGTATTGGTAAGCGTCAGGCCGCAGATCGCCTGGCCGTTGCCGCGAACCATCGACCAATCGCCGATCATCTGGTCCATCGATTTAGCGAGCGAGCGGGCGGCCGCGAGATTTTGCAGGATGTAGACGCCCTCGCCCTGTCGCAAGCCTTCGAAGATTCCGGCTTCGACCTCGGTGAAGTCGATCACCAATTCTGCGGCTGCGTCCTGCAACCGCACGATATCGAGCCCCTTGATATTCCAGGCCGTGATGCTCTTGGTAAAGGGCAGCGCCGCCGCGCAGCCGGGCTCGAGCTCAAGCTTCAGGCCTTGCGGGGCCGGCTCTTGCCTCAGCGTCACGACACAGGTCTTGCTGCGGTCGGTGGTGGCGAGCTCCCACTGCCCGATCATGTCCTTCTTCAGCGTCGAGGCATCCTGCTGGGATCGCGCCGGCGAAGCCGCGGCCAGCACCAACAGCGCCGCAAGCATGATGCCAAAACGAAGGTTCATCAGCGGGCCTTTGCAGGGGTCTCGGCAACCGGGGTCAGCGGTGGCTTGCCGGCAAACCAGGCTTTCAGATTGTCGACGACAAGCTGATCCATGGCGTTTCGCGTTACCACCGATCCTGAACCAATATGTGGCAGCAAGACGACGTTCTGCATCGCCTTCAGTTCGTCCGGTACGTTCGGCTCTTTTTCATAGACGTCGAGACCCGCGGCAAGAATGGCGCCCGATTTAAGGGCCGCGATAAGGGCGTGCTCGTCGACGACCGTGCCGCGCGCGACATTGATGATCACGCCGCGCGGCCCGAGCGCCTTCATGACGTCGGCATTGACCATCTTCGCGGTGCCCGCCCCGCCGGGAACGATGATAACCAAGGTGTCCACCGCCTTCGCCATTTCGATCAGGTCGGGATAGTGTTTGTACGACACGCCATCCGCCGGCTTGCGCGAGTGATAGACCACGGGCACTTTGGAGGCATCGAGCCGGCGCGCGACCGCCTGCCCGATCCGGCCCATGCCGACCATGCCGACCTTGCGGTCGCGCAGCGAGCCGACGCTCAAGGGAAACTGCTGCATCTGCCACAGCCCCGAACGCAAGTACCGGTCGGCCTTGACGAATTCGCGCAACGTCGCGATCAGAAGTCCCATCGCGATGTCGGCGACCTCCTCGGTCAGCACATCGGGCGTGTTGGTGACCATGATGTCGTGATCGCGCGCGTAAGCGATGTCGATATGGTCGTAGCCGACGCCGAACGAGGCGATGATCTCGAGCCTGGGCATACGCGCCAGCGTCCTGGCATCGCCGCGCACCGTGTTGTAGGTGACCGCCATGCCGCGCACCTTGGCCGCGATCTCGGGCGTCAATCGCTCCAGATCGTGGGTCGTCTCAAAATGATGCAGCACGAACCGGTCGGAAAAACCGTTGTCGACGATCGGCTTGTTCGGCCCGTGAACCAGCAGATCGATTTTCTCGGAAGAGATCGTCCCGGCCGCCATCAGTTTTCCTTTCCAAGCGCACTTTCGTGCCAACGCCTCAACACCAGGTGCGAAACTAGCGCCAGCAGGCCGTAGATGACAATCCCGGCAACGGAGAGCAGCAGCAATGCCGCGAACATGCGGGGAATGTTGAGGCGGTAGCCGGATTCGGCGATCCTGTAGGCGAGGCCGGAACCAGCGCCGGCCGTTCCGGCCGCGATTTCGGCGACCACGGCGCCGATCAGCGACAGGCCGCCGGCGATCCGCAAACCGCCGAGAATATAGGGCAGCGCCGAGGGCAATTTGAGCAGGCGCAGCGTCTGCATCCGCGAGGCGCCATAAAGCTGAAACAAACCTGCGAGATTGCGATCGACCGAATTCAACCCCAGCGTGGTGTTGGACAGCACCGGAAAAAATCCGACGATCCAGGCGCAGACGACCACGGCGGTTTGCTGCGGCAGGTAGATCAGAAGCAGCGGCGCGATCGCAATGACCGGCGTGACCTGCAGGATCACGGCGTACGGAAATAGCGAGTATTCCAGCCATTTCGACTGATTGAATAGCAGCGCCAGTCCGACGCCGCCGACGGCGGCCGCGATGAACCCTTCGAGCGTGGTGAGCAGCGTCACCCCCAGCGATTGTGACAGCACCGGCCAATCGGCAATGAGCGTGCTGAAGACCGCCAACGGTCCGGGCAACACGTAAGGAGGGATATTGTTGAGCCGGACCACCAGTTCCCACACCATGGTGCCCACCGCAAGTACCACGATCGGCAGCAGGATTCGCACGTAGCGCATCGGATCGGGTGCGGCCTTCGACGTCTGCGGAGCACTCATAGCGCGGACTTCCCGGAATAGGACGGCGCCAGCGCGCTGGAGACCTTGCGGCAGAGATGCGCATATTCGGCGGAGGTCCGAAAATCTTCGCCGCGTGGCTCCGGGGCATCGATGCCGATCTCGGCGCCGAGGCGGCCGGGCCGCTGCGTCATCACGATCACGCGCTGCGACAGATAGACGGACTCGAACACCGAATGCGTGACGAAGATGACGGTCTTCTTCAAATGGCGCCACAGCGCGAGCAGATCGTTGTTCAGCCGAAAGCGGGTGATCTCATCGAGTGCTGCGAACGGCTCGTCCATCAGAAGAATATCCGGATCGGTCACCAATGCGCGCGCGAGCGAGACCCGCATCTTCATGCCGCCGGACAATTCGCGGGGGTAGCCGTCGGCAAACTCAGTGAGCCCGACGCGCGCCAGAGCCTCGTTGACGCGCGCATCAGCTTCCGCAGCCGGCACTGCCGCGAGCCTGAGCGGCAGCCGGACGTTTTCCTCGACGCTGGTCCAGGGCATCAGCGTCGGCTCCTGAAACACAAAGCCGATGCTCCGGCCCGGCCGCGTCCCGCCCTCGTGATGCGAAAGCTGAACGGTGCCCGATGTCGGCGCGGCGAGGCCTGCGATCAGCCGCAGCGCCGTCGACTTGCCGCAGCCGGACGGCCCGAGCAGCGAGACGAATTCGCCCCTGCGCACATCGAGGTCGAGCGGCCCCAGCGCCATGACGCCGTTGTCATAGGCCTTGGTGACGCCACGCAGACTGACCGCCAGGCCAGCGATAGCGGTGTCGACGTCGGAGGAGGCCTCGGCCATCTCGTTGTTGGGCCTGTTGCTCTGATCTACTTTCGGGGCCGCAGATCGAGCCCGACGCCCTTATTGACGAAGCGAAGCGTGTAGGCCGTGCGGTAGTCGATATCGGAACGGACCACGCCGGCTTTCGCCATCTTGTTGAAGAAGCTTGCGACGCGCTCGTCGGTCATCGCGCCGATGCCGTCGCGCGAGCTGTCGCCGGAATCGACGATGCCATATTCCTTCATCTTGCCCACGGAGTAAGCCAAAAGCTCGTCGGTCATTTCGGGATTGAGCTTCTTGATCATCGCGTTGCCGGCCGAATTGTCGCCATACAGATAATTGTACCAGCCGATGACGGAGGCGTCGACGAAGCGCTGCACCAGGTCCGGCTTTTTGTCGATCACCTCGCGCCGGGTTTCGATCAGGGTCGAATAGGCGTTGAAGCCATGATCCGCCAGCAGGATGATGCCTGGCTTGAAGCCGGCGGCCTTCTCGACCGCGAATGGCTCGGAGGTGACATAGCCCTGCATCGCGCTCTGCGCGTTCGTGATGAACGGCTGCGGGTTGAAGGTGTACGGCCTGACGTTCTTCTCGTCGAAGCCGTATTCGGACTTCAGCCATTGGAAATAGCCGGCGATACCTTCCTTGGACACGAACAGGGTCAGCGGCTTGAGCTCTTCGAGCCTGGTGATCTTCAACTCGGGGTGCGTCAGCAGCACCTGCGGATCCTTCTGGAAGATGGCGGCAATCGACACCAGCGGGACGTGGTTGGCAACCGCATCGAACGACATCAGGGTATTGGCGGCCATGAAGAAGTCGATCTTGCCGGCGATCAGCAACATGCGGTTGTTGTCATTCGGCCCGCCCGGCACGATGGTGACGTCGAGCCCGTATTTCCTGTAGGTGCCGTCGGCCACCGCTTGAAAAAATCCGCCATGCTCGGCCTCGGCCACCCAGTTGGTGCCGAACGAGACTTTGTCCAGCTTCTCTTGTTTGTCGGGCTTTTCAGCCTGTTTTTCACCTTGTTTTTCCTGGGCCGCGGCGGGCAGGACCACCAAAACGGAGGCAAGAAGGGCCGCCGTTAACGCTCGCAGCAAAAGCGCCGCCTTCATGATTGGACTCCGTCGTTCGTTCTGGCCCATGATAGGGAAAGCCACCCTAACTACCCTGCAAATCCACCGAAAGAAACATATCGCGCGATGACTGGCGTCCCTCCCCGCGACTGGAGCAATATCAACTTGGCCGAAGTTGACATGACGGCGGCCGCCCGATGGATCGCGGTGCTGCCGCTCGCCGCCACCGAACAGCACGGCCCGCATCTGCCTTTCGCCACCGATGTGATGATCGCGGAAGCCTATCTGGCGCGCGTGCGCGAACTTCTGCCCGACCATGTTCCTGCGACGTTTCTTGCCGTGCAGCCGGTCGGCATCTCCACCGAGCATATCGATTTCCCGGGCACGCTGACCTTGTCGACGGAAGCCGCGCTGAAGCAATGGATGGCGCTGGGGATAGAAGTCGCGCGCGCCGGCGTCAAAAAGCTTGTCATCGTCACCAGTCACGGCGGCAACAGCGCCGCGATGACGCTGGTCGCGCAGGACTTGCGCGCTTATCACGGGCTTCTCGCGGTCACCACATCATGGTCGCGCTTCGGTGTGCCGGGGGGATTATTTCCCGCGGGAGAAATACGCCACGGCATTCATGGCGGCGCGGTCGAGACATCGATCATGCTGGCGCGCCACAGGGAGCATGTGCGCATCGAGGCGATCGCCGATTTTCGGCCCGCCAGCGTCGCGATGGAAAAGGATTATCGCTGGCTTTCCGTACATCGGCCGGCGCCGTTTGCCTGGCAGGCGCAGGATCTCCACGAAAGCGGCGCCGTCGGAAACGCCACATTGGCGTCTGCGGAAAAAGGCGAGCGGTTGCTCGAGCACGGCGCCCGTGCCTTCATCGAATTGCTCGAAGACGTTGACAGATTCGATGCGAGGACACTTTCGGCGGGACCGGGGACGTGAATCTCCTAAATGTTTAAGCAACTGTAATTGCTGAATTAACCTCATTACGGAACTTTCACCCGACGCCACTCGAACCGGGACCAGAAAGCCTCCGTCCAACCCGGCATGCGGGACCATAACGGACCGCGCCTCAACCGGATGGAGTTTGTGATGTCGATCAAGACCAAAATCGCCGCGCTCGCGCTTGCTACGCTTGCCGTCACCGCCAGCATCGCGTCCACCACCCAGGCCGAAGCCAAGGGCCTCGGCTGGGGCATCGGAGCCGGCCTCGTCGGCGCTGCCATTGTCGGCAGCGCGATCGCAGCCAGCGATCCTTATCCCTATTACGGCTATCGCCGCTGCGGCTGGGTTCGCCAATTCGACGCGTTTGGCAATTACATCGGCCGCGTGAACACCTGCTACTGATCGGCACCGTTTGAGATCCGATGCGTTTTCTTCACGCGAACCTACCTCGCTTGGAAACGCTTCGGATCGTGGATCCTGCGTCCGGCACGGGCGCCTCATCCAAAATCACCCGCCAGCGGCCGCAGCGCGGTCGCCGCCTGCGCCGCCGTCTGGATGTCGGTAATTCCCGCAACGTTGAGCGTTACGGCGTGGCGACAAGCAGATTGACATGGTATAGGGGGGTACCCTATATGCCGCGTGATGACCCATACCATCCGAGAAAAGAAGAAGCTGCTCGCCCGCGTTGGCCGCCTCCGCGGCCAGGTCGAAGCGATCGAGCGCGCGCTCGCCGAAGAAGCGGGATGCGAGCGCATCATGCACATGATCGCGGGGGTTCGCGGCGGCGTCGCCGGCTTGATGGCCGTGGTGGTGGAAGACCACATCCGCACCCATCTGGTCGATCCCGAGAAGAATCCGGGCGCGCTTAACGCCGACGCGGCCGATCAGCTGATCGAAGTGGTCCACACCTATCTGAAGTGAGGACATCATGATCGACAATGACGACGGCGCAGCGGCGGCCTTTCACAGCCATTTCTTCCTCGGCGAAGGGCATGAGACGAGCGAGCGCAAGACCTGGGCGGTGATCTGGCTCTGCGGCTTCATGATGATCGCCGAAATCATCGGCGGTCTGTTGTTCGGTTCGATCGCGCTGGTGGCGGATGGATTGCACATGAGCACCCATGCCGGCGCGCTGCTGCTGGCCGCGCTAGCCTACACCTACGCCCGCAGGCACGCCAACAATCCAGCCTTCACCTTCGGCACCGGTAAGCTCGGCGATCTCGCCGGCTTCACCAGCGCCATCGTGCTCGCCATGATCGCGCTCCTGATCGGCTATGAATCCATCAACCGCATTTTCGATCCTGTTGCGATTCATTTTGCCGAGGCGATCCCGATCGCCTGTCTTGGTCTTGCGGTAAATATCGCGAGCGCCTGGCTCTTAAGCGGTAGTGAGCATCATGGCCATGGTCATGGACACGCGCATGAAGGCCACGACCACGACGAGCAGCATGAGATCGCGACCGCCAGCGGGCGCGTTGTTCTCGAAATCTTTGAAGATAGGGTACCGCCGCGGTTCCGGCTTTCAGCCATCAGCGGCGCTGCCCTGGACGCGCAAGCGTCGTCGATCGAAACCGTGCGTCCCGACGGAACGAGGCAGTTCTTCGCGATGGCCGACAGAGGCGGCTTCCTGGAGTCGCATGACGAGATTCCGGAACCGCATGCCTTCACGGCCAGGCTGCGGATCGGCGAGAAAAACTACCCCGTCGTTTTCGAGGAGCACGAACACGCGCACGGATCGGCCGCCCGCGACAACAATATGCGTGCCGCGGTGATGCATGTGATCGCGGACGCCGCCGTATCGGTGCTGGTGATCATAGGCCTCTTGCTCGCCCGCGCCTTTGGCTGGCTTTGGATGGATCCACTCGCCGGCATCATCGGGAGTTTTGTCATCGCCAGCTGGTCTTATGGACTGATCCGGGACACCGGCGCGATCCTGCTCGACATGAATCCCGACAATCGCATGGCCAACCGACTGCGTCAGGAAGTCGAGGCCGATGGCGACACGCTCGCCGATCTCCACCTCTGGCGCCTGGGGCCGGGACATCTCGGGGCGATCGTCTCGGTCGTCACCGGCAGGGAACGCGATGCCGACTATTACCGTGCCCGGCTCGCACGATTCAAATCTCTGTCGCATCTGACCATCGAGATTTCGCGCAAGCCCTGACGCGTTGAGCCATGCGCGCTTCCTCTCTGGTCTCGATCATCTCGTTTGGTCGCACGCCCTCTACCGACATCGGGAAATGCAGTGTTGCACGGCTGTCACAGAAGAGCGTCAACCAATCAGTCGCATCTTTGTCCCCTGTTGTAATTGCGAATTATTCGCAATAGGGTTCCGCTATTAATTCAACCCCTTGGGATGAATTGCCGGCTTCCCAGCGCCCCTGTTTGACGGGAAGCATAGGCCAGACCGGGGCGGAGAGATCGTCCACTTCATTTCTTTGGTGGCAGCAGGCCGGCAAATCTGATGATGAAAGACTAGCCGGAATGCTCGCGCGGGAAATGTTCATGAGCCGCCACCGCCGAACCATGACACGCGCGCTTGCCGGCGCGGGGTTAGGCATGTTCGCGCTGGCAAGTTCGGCCACCGCAGCGGACATGGCGCTGAAGGCGCCTGCCTTTAAGACGATTTACGACTGGACCGGATTTTATCTCGGTGGCCATTTTGGTTATGGCGGCGGCAGTCTCGGCCCCGACACCAATCCGCTTCCCGAACAGGGCGTGTTCTTGCCGCACAGCATCACCGGCCTGATCGGCGGCTATCAGGCCGGATACAATCGTCAGCTCTCAAACCATTTCGTGCTCGGTATCGAGGCGGACGCATCGTTCACCGGCTCGCTGGACGCCCCGCGGTTGATGCCCGCTCCCTTCAACGCGACGATCGATTATGTCGGCACGTTGCGCGGCCGCATCGGATACGCGCACGGAATATGGATGCCCTATCTGACCGGCGGATTCGCTTGGGGGCACAACCATGTCAATATCAACGAAGACCCGGCAAATTCCAGCAACATTATTTCTAGGGTCGGCGACAATCAGACCGGCTGGACCGCGGGCGCGGGCGTCGAATTCGCCGTGAGCGGCAATTGGAGCGCCAAGGTCGAGTATGACTATATCGATCTGTCGCGCCGAATGTACGATCTGAGCGGCTTTGGACTACCCGGCGTCAACGTCGATCCCCGCATTCATCTCTTCAAATTCGGCTTGAACTATCGGCTCGGTGATACGCCCTGGAACGCGCCGGTCGCCGCGAACGCAAAAACCGCGTTGCCGGAATCGGACGCGTGGAACGTCCACGCGCAAACGACTTTCCTGCCGCAGACCTATCCATCTTTTCGCTCGCCCTATGCGGGCGCAGACAGCCTTCCCGGGCGCAGCCAGACCCAGGCCACCTGGACGATGACGGCGTTCCTTGGCGTGCGGTTGTGGGAGGGCGGCGAGTTCTACTTCGACCCCGAGATCGCGCAGGGCTTTGGCCTCAACGGCACGCTGGGCCTCGCCGGCTTTCCAAACGGCGAGGCGCAAAAGGCCGGCGCCGAATATCCGAAGATCCGACCGCAGCGCTACTACCTCAAGCAGACCTTCGGTCTCGGCGGCCTCCAGGAAGATGTCGCCGACGGGCCGAACCAGCTTGCGGGCAAACGCGACATCGACCGCGTCACCCTGATCGTCGGCCGGTTCGCCGTCGGCGACTTCTTCGACAACAATGCCTATGCGCACAACTCGCGCGCCGATTTCATGAACTGGGCGATGTGGTCTTCGGCAGCCTACGATTTCCCGGCGGACCTGCCGGGTTATACGCGCGGCGCCGTGGTCGAGCTCAATCGCAAGGATTGGGCGTTGCGCGCCGCCGTGCTCGAGGTGCCCTCGGCCCCCAACAGCGACGTGCTCACCTTCAAGACCGGTGGCACGGTGGTCGAGTTCGAGGAGCGCTACACGATCTTTGATCAGCCCGGCAAGTTGCGGCTGGGCGCGTTCGGTACCCAGGGCAACACCGGCAACTACCGGCAGGCGCTGGCGGTCGAAGCCGCTGACCCGGCGCAGGACATCAACGTGGTGATGACGGGCATTCAGCACACCAACCCCAAATACGGCGTCTACGCCAATCTCGAACAGCAGGTCGCCAAGGACGTCGGCCTGTTCGCCCGCGCGAGCTGGAATGACGGCCAGAACCAGATCCTGTCATTCACGGATATCGACCGCAGCCTGTCGGGCGGCCTTTCCATCAAGGGCAGCTCTTGGGGACGCCCGAGCGACACGATCGGCATCGGCGGCGCGATCAACGGGCTGTCGAACGCGCACCGCGACTTCCTCGCCGCCGGCGGCATCGGACTTCTGATCGGCGACGGCCAACTCAACTATCGCCCGGAGCAAATTCTTGAGGCCTATTACGCCTACGCGCTAGGCAAGGGCTTCACGCTGACGGCCGACTATCAGTTCATCACAAATCCCGCCTATAACGCCGACCGCGGACCGGTTTCGATCTTCTCGGGACGCCTGCACGGCGAGTTCTAGAGCGTGTTCATGCGAAGTGGACGCCGGTTCGATGGCGAACCGTGCGTCTTTAGTTGGCGCAAATCGTTCGATGCTTCCGAAAGAAGCCAGTCGCGAAAGGTCGCGATCTTCGGCAGACCAGTGGTCGCCTTCGGGCAAACGATCCAGTAGGTCTTCGACAAGCGCCGCGATTCCGGGAAAGGCCGCACCAGCCGGCCGTTGATGAGATCCCAGGCTGCCAGGGTCGTGCGCGCAAGCGCAACACCCTGCCCATTGATCGCAGCGTCAATGACCATGCTCGCGCGGTTCAATACCGGGCCGTGCATGACGTCGGCATCATCAATGCCTGCGCCCTGCAACCAGTTCGCCCAATCCGATCGGCTATCCAGGTGGATCAATGGAAATTTGAGGATATCGGACACCCTGCCGAGCCGGCGGCGGCCCGACAGCAGTTTTGGACTGCACACCGCGAACAGTTGTTCTGCACTAAGCCTTACCACATTGAGTCCGGGCCAATGGCCATCGCCATGGCGTACCGCGAGATCGACCTCTTCACGCGCGAAGTCGACATGATGCAGCGTCGCGGAGACGCGGAGGTCGATCCCGGTGTGCGCTTCGGCAAAGTGGCCGAGCCGGTGCACGAGCCACTTGGCGGCGAAGTCCGGCGAGGTGCTGACGGTAAGAACGCCCGTGCTTTGCCGCTGCAGAAGCCGCTCGGTGCCGACGGCGATGCGGTCCAGCGCATCGCGCACGACATTGAGATAGTCTCGGCCCGCTTCCGTAATGATGAGGCGCTGGCGCTCGCGATTGAAGAGCTTGACGGCAAGTTCGGCTTCCAGTGCCTTGACCTGGTGGCTCACCGCGCCCTGCGTGACACAAAGCTCTTCGGCGGCGCGCGTAAAGCTCTCATGCCGCGCGGCGGCTTCGAAGGCCTTCAGGGCGTTCAACGGTGGCAGGCGCGGACGCATCGCAAACCTTGACCAAGGAGTTCATGAGAAAAACTAGGGCAGGCCCGAGAAGCGATGCTTTGCAGGCCGTACCCGACCCGGGCTATCGAAACGGCCGACGGTTGCAATTCATGGGGTCTGGAGTGGCCCATGTCAAATCATTATGGTGATCCAGGCTTATCCAGCGAGCGTCAACGCGCTCACCTGCCCGCGCGGCATTCTCAATTCAATTCATGGCTGAGGAGGCCGTTGAACCGATTGATGTGCTGGAGCGAGCGAAGTCGGGAGCGCGCGGCGCTGCGTGATCTCGCGGATGATCGGCATCTGCTCAATGACCTCGGCCTTACCAGGCAAGAAGTGCTGGACGAGGCCAGTAAGCCATTTTGGAAGTGATGGAATTTAAGAGGAGAAGGAGCAAGTGCCCGATCCAATTGTCTACGGTTTTCCGCGAAGCACCTATGTCAACATTGTCCGGCTGATCCTGACGCACAAGGACGTGCCTTATATCTTCAACGACCTTGAGCCCGTGATGGGTAAGCCCGAGCATCTGGCGCTACATCCGTTCAACCGCGTCCCGATCCTGCGGCACGGCGATTTCACGGTCTACGAGACCAGCGCGATCGCGTCCTATGTCGACGAGGCGTTTGATGGACCGCGATTGACGCCGCAGGATGCTCGCGAACGGGCGCGCATGAACCGGTGGGTAAGCGCGGTCAATTCCTACTACTACCCCTATATGATCTACCACGTCACTCACGAACGGCTGGTCTTTCCCGAACTCGGCATTGCGTCCGACGAAAAGGTCGTGGCGCATGCGCTGCCCAAGGTCGAGCTTGCCCTTGGCGTCATGGAGCACGAGCTGTCGCGCGGCCAGGACTACTTGCTTGGCACCGAGCTCTCGCTTGCCGACTTCTTCATTCTGCCAAGTACGTTTGCTTTCAGCCTGACCGAGGAGGGCAAGGCTATGTACCCCAAATATCCGGCATTTTGCCGGTGGCGGGAGCGGATGGAGAACTTGCCGGCCACCCGAAAGCTGCGCGCGATTCTGCCGCCTCGCGAGCCCATTCCGCACGCGCGCGAATGGACGAGTTCGCACCGCCCGAAATACTGACGGCAAATTCGAATGATCGGAGAACTTGCCGGAAGCTCCCGGCATGGCTAAGTTGATGGTGCGGGGAAACGCAGGCTCCCCGTCAGACGGCACCCCGTCCAAGCTCTGCGCAACGCTCGATGTTTCGAGGAGATTGCGCATGGACGGACTTCCCCTCCCCTTGGTCGATTGGATTTCGCACCTCTCGCGGCGTAGCAGCGTGGCATGGCCATGCCGCTGAGAACCGTCGGTGTCATCGAGATACCTGGTGCCACGGGCAGCGCCTTCGACCACGGCGCGTTCGATCCAAAAACCCGGCGGGTCTTCATCGCGCACACCGCGCGCAGCTGCGTCGAGGTGATCGACCATGATGCTCAAAAACACGTCGCGACGCTGCAGGGATTTCCGGGCGCGGCAGGCGCTGTCGCCGACACTGGAGAGGTCCTCGTGACCAACCGCTGCTCGGCAAGTGTTGCATGGCTCGACGCTGCTACGTTCAAGACCAAAGCCGTGTTCAAAACCGGCGTCAGGCCGAACGGCGCGGCGATCGTGAGCCGGATGGCGCTCGGGATCGTCGCCTGCATTGGCGATGAGGGCGAACTACCGACACTGCACTCCCTTGGAGTGAACGATGGCAAGCAGGTAGCGATCGATTTGCCCGGCCGACCGCGGTGGTGTGTCACCGATGCTGCCGCCGGGCGGTTAGTCCTTTGTATCCGGGAGCCGTCGATGGTGCTGGTCGTCAGCCTGCCGGATTTGCACCCGGTCGCGCAGTGGAAACTGCCGTCAGGCGGCGCGCATGGTCTGGACATCGACCATTCCCGCGGCCGCCTCTACGCTGCCTGCGACGATGGCGCCCTGGTCGAAATCGACATTGGCTCGGGCGAGATCGCAAACGTCTGGCCGATCGCGGGCCCGCCGGATGTGACCTTCTTCAATCCGTCGAGCGGCCTCGTCCATGTCGCGATCGGCGAGCCGGGACTCGTTGAAACGATCGATCCGCGAACCGGCAAGGGCGTGCGCACGATGACAAGCTCCGGAGCGCACACAACCGTCTTGGTGCCGCCGGACCAGCTCTATGTGATTTCACCCAGCCATGGCGGAATTCTCGTCCTGGCGGATCGTTGATCCGAGAGGACTTGGTCAAACAGGAGGATCAGATGAAGTGGATTACCCGTGAACACGTTAAGGTCGACCGCGTAGCCTGTCCCTGGCTCATCAAAAGTTCGTCGACAAGGATGCCGAGTTCGTCTTCGCACCCGCGGACAAGGTGATGGCGGAAGCAAAGCGGCTCGATGCCATTCCTTACGACGTCAAGGACGTCGAGCTTGGCCACCATGGCAAGGAGTGCTCCTTCGAAGCGATCCTCAAGAAGTACAAGCTGACGGGCGATGCTGCCCTCGTGCTGCTGGGCCGGATCGTCAACGGCGCCGATACCGACAACACGCTCTACCATCAGGCCGAGGGACCGGGGCTCCAGGCAGTGGCCGAAGGCTTTCGGCATCTCGGCTACAGGGATGACCACGCGCTTAATGCCGCCGAGTGGATCGTCTACGACGCGCTCTACGCGTATTGCGGCGAGATGGTGAGGCGGGGCAAGCCCGCGGGTCAATTTTCCGAGTAGTCACAAGCTAGCCCTGAACGTTGGTCTGGCCGCGTGTTTTCTTGCGTGCACGGGATCATCCACCTTTGCGGAGACGGGACCACCCATGATTGCCATCGATCGAATGACGCCGGGATCGCCGCCGGCCGGCTTCAGCTTTGCACGCACCGGCCGCGGTGGAGAGGGCGAATGGAGCGTTGTCGAAGATCCGACAAGTTCGACGGGGCGCGGCATCGAACAGAGCAGCGCCGACCGCACGGATTATCGCTTTCCCCTCGCCATCACCGACAGCTTTTCGGCGGCCGATGTCGCGGTCGAACTCCGCTTCAAGGCGGTGGGCGGCAGGATCGATCAGGCCGGCGGCATCGCGGTGCGGCTCGAAGATGCCGACAATTACTATGTGGCGCGCGCCAACGCGCTGGAGGATAACGTCCGGTTCTATCGCGTCGTCAACGGCCGTCGCGAGCAACTGGAAGGCGCCAATATGAAGGTAACCGCAAACGAATGGCACACGCTCGGGCTTCGCGCCGAAGGCGAGCGGTTCACCGTCTCCTATGACGGCAAGGCGCTGTTCAGCGTGACCGACAAGACCTTTACGGAAGCCGGCGGGGTTGCGCTCTGGACCAAGGCCGACAGCGTCACGCGCTTCGACCAGGTGAGGATTACAACGCTGTCGCAAGGCGGCGATTGAACCGGCATGCTTTGGAACGCACCATGACTGAGATCGCGACTGAACCAAAGGCTTCGGCTTCCAACTCGCCGATCTCCCTGCTCTATGCGGCGCGCGCGTTGCGCGGATTCGGAGACGGATTTGCGATCATCATCCTGCCGGCCTACATGACGGCGCTCGGCTACGACGCCATCGCCGTTGGCCTTGTTGCCACAGCATCGCTATTGGGAACGGCGCTGCTGACATTGATCGTCGGCTGGATCGCTCCGCGTCACGATCTGCGCGCGCTGATGCTGTTAGGCGCCGGCTTGATGGCGGCGACGGGTCTCGCATTTCCCAATGTCGAGCGCTTCGTCCTGATCGCGCTGGTGGCCTTTGTCGGCACGATCAATCCGTCCGCCGGCGATCTCGGCGTCCTCGTTCCGCTGGAGCACGCGGCGCTGGCGCACAGTGCGGCCGACGACCGACGCACCCACGTCTTTGCCCGCTACAGCCTGATCGGGGCACTGTCCGCGGCGGCAGGCTCACTTGCCGCAGCGTTACCCGATTTTCTCGTTTCAACGGGGAGCACCAGGGTTTCGGCATTCCGTCTGATGTTCTACGCCTATGCCGCGCTCGGTGTTTTGAGCGCGGCGCTCTATCGTCAGGTCCCCCGCGCAACTGCGGAAGAGCAGGCGCCGCACGCCCCGCTCGGATCTTCGCGGAGCACCGTCTACAAGCTCGCCGCGCTATTTTCCATCGATGCCTTCGCGGGCGGCTTCGTCGCCCAATCGCTGCTGGTGCTCTGGCTGTTCGAGCGCTTCGATCTCTCGCTGTCGGCAGCGGGATTGTTTTTCTTCTGGTCGAGCAGCTTAAGCGCCTTTTCCTATCCGGTCGCGGCATGGCTCGCCAAGCGCGTCGGCCTGGTCAATACCATGGTGTTCACCCATATTCCGTCCAGCCTATTCCTGATATTTGCGGCATTTGCTCCCAACCTCTATGCAGCGCTAGGTCTTTTGCTGTTGCGCGCAGCGCTGTCGCAAATGGACGTGCCCACCCGCACCTCCTACGTCATGGCCGTGGTCACCCCGGCGGAGCGGCCCGCGGCGGCCAGCGTGACCGCGGTGCCGCGCAGCCTCGCATCGGCCATCAGCCCAGCGATCTCGGGCGCGCTGCTGATGACCGCCTTTTCCGGCCTCCCGCTTGTCGTCTGCGGAACGCTCAAGATCGCCTACGATCTCGCATTGCTGTTTTCGTTCCGGCACGTCAAGCCGCCCGAGGAGCGGGCTTGACGGACGCCGGCACAATCAACGCAGCGCGCAAATCAGCGGATCAACCTCTAAGTTTCCCGGCTAAATTGCTCGTATAATTTCGTGGCGTTGTCCCAGCGAATTGCTTCCATGTAGATATCGACGTAACGCGCTGCTGCGGCGCCGTAGTCCATGTGATAGGCGTGCTCATACATGTCGAGAACCAGAACGGGACGACCTCCTGCGAGCGTCGTCGTATGGTCGGCGGCCCATTGATTGACGAGGCGTTTGTCGCGGGGCGAATACGCGAGGATCACCCAACCCGAACCACCACCTTCGGCCTTGCCCATCGCCCCGAACTCGGCACGCCAACGTTCCAAGCTGCCAAAATCACGCGCGATGGCCTCTGCAAACGCGCCACCCGGTTTTGTGCCGCCGCCGAGCCCGTCGAAATAGATTTCGTGCAGGATCATCGAATTCGAAGCAATTAATTCTTCGCGCTTCAAACCGTTGATGACGAAATTCGGGGCCTTGGCGAAGTCAAGCTCGGCCAACTGGGTGCCAATCGCGTTAAGGCGCGTCACCGCGCCGACGTAGTTGTTTTCGTAGTGGCTGACCAGCACCTTTTCCGAAATGCCGGTGATGGATTTCGGATCGAACGGCATCGGCTTGGCTTGATAAGGCATCGCCTTGGCTCCTGTCTGCTGATTGCCTTCTGCAAGTGCTTGGGTTGTCGCGAGTACGGCCGTGGATGCTGCGGCCGCGCCAACACCCGCGATGAAGTTGCGGCGCTCGGTATTCATGGTCATCGGACTCTCCACTTGTTGAACTCCCCCGACCCCTCGTCGCAGGCACATTGCACGGAGGCTCGTCTCCTCCGCGAGACGCGCGCACCACAACACCGCTGCCAAAGCAGCGCAAAGAATCGATGTGACGAGAGAAAAACCGGCCTGTTTCTATCCATGCGCAATCTCTCGAAACTTCGAGTGTTGCGCAGCGCTTGGACGGTGGGCCGTCTGGCGGGGAGCCTGCGTTTCCCCGTGCACCGAAGCTAGGTCCAGGCAGCTACCTGCGCAAGTCCACGTTTTTGTGATCCCATGAGCCGCTGTTCCGGCTAATGGCCGCGTTGCTCGGCTGCCGCTTCTTGTGATGCCTGGATTTCTCGACGGCGGTCGCAGCGCAGACCAGCCCTCAGAAAATCAGCGCCGCACCTGAGACAAACAACAGCGCGAGCACGATCTTCCGGAACATCGCTTCATCAATTCTTCCAAAAAGCTTGAGGCCAAGCCAAGTTCCCGCAAACACGAATGGCAAGCCAATCGCGAATAATTTAATCGTCTCAGTGGTGACGGTTCCCTTGGCGCCGAGCCACGCGGCGCTCATCAGGAAGATCGCAACCGCGACCGGCTGGAAAATCGCCCGCTGCACGTCCTTGGGCCAGCCGCGCAAACCGCACCAGATGGTCACGAGAATGCCGGCAAGGCCGGTGAGGCCGCCGAGCACGCCATTGAAAAAGCCCACGATCGCATCGCCGATGCGACCTCCTGTGGTGGCTAGTTTGAGCGACGGACGAAAGAACGCATAGAGGCTGTAGACCACGAGCAGGATTCCGACCGCGATACGTACATTGCGGGGATCCGACCAGGCGAGAAGCGTCACGCCGGCGGGAACGCCGAGTGCGGCGCCAGCCACGAAGGGCCAGAGCTTGCGCCAGTCCAGCGCGCGCCGCAATTTCCAGACCGAGTAGCCCTGCACCAGAAGGCCAAAGGCAATGATCAGCGCCGCGCTCTGCGAGGGCGTCAGGATGTAGAGCCAGAGCGATGCCGCAACCAGCCCGAAAGCAAATCCCGACAGGCCGGCGATGAACGCGCCGGCAAACGTGGCAAGGAGAAAGAGAGGAAGTTCAAGGGTGATGCCATCCATGTGCTCGCTCCAAAGAAAAGCGAGCAGCGCTTGCATGGGATCACCACTTAACGGGGAGGCTGCGACGTCCCCGTGGACGACCCTAAGCCCGAACCACCGACACCGCAATCGGCTTCGCGGAGAAGCCTAACCCGCCGGCTGGAACGTGTCGGCGCGCGCCATCGACCAGGCGTCGCGGAAGCGGACGTCGTCGGTGCCGTCGATCAGTTCGCCCGGACGAAGCGCCGGATAGAGCTGCCCGAAGGTGCAGACCTCGGTGGAGGAAGAGCGTTTCGAGAAATGGATCGGGCGGAGTTGCTGCGGATGTTCGAGACCCGCGGCGGCGAGCAATTCGGCCAGCGCGTGCAAGGTCGCATGGTGATAATTATAGACCCGATCGATCTTGTGCGGCACCACCAGCGCACGAGCCCGCGATGGGTCCTGTGTGGTCACGCCGGTCGGACATCGATCGGTATGGCAGGAGAGCGACTGGATGCAGCCCAGCGCGAACATGAAGCCGCGAGCCGAATTGCACCAGTCGGCGCCGATCGACATCGCCCGCGCCATGTCGAAGGCGGTGGCGATCTTTCCGGCGGCGCCGATCTTGACGCGCTCGCGCGCGTTGATGCCGATCAGCGCGTTGTGGACGAAACTGACACCCTCGCGCATCGGCATGCCCAGATGGTCCATGAACTCCAGCGGCGCTGCGCCGGTGCCGCCTTCGTTGCCGTCGACCACGATAAAGTCGGGATAGATGCCGCTCTCGAGCATTGCCTTGCAGATCGCCAGAAACTCCCAGGGATGGCCGATGCACATCTTGAATCCGGCGGGCTTGCCGCCCGACAGTTTTCGCATATTGCCGACAAAGGCCATCATCTGAAGCGGCGTCGAAAACGCGCGATGCGTCGCCGGCGAGATGCAATCCTCGCCCAACGGGACGCCCCTGATCCTGGAAATCTCCTCCGAAACCTTGGCCGCCGGCAGCACCCCGCCATGCCCGGGCTTGGCGCCCTGGCTGACCTTGAGCTCCACCATCTTGATCTGGTCGTCGGCCGCGATGCGCGCGAATTCGTCCGGATCGAAGTCGCCGTCGCGGGTGCGGCAACCGAAATAGCCGGAGCCGATTTCCCAGATGATGTCGCCGCCATTCTCGCGGTGATAGGGGCTGACGCCGCCCTCGCCGGTGTCATGCGCAAAACTGCCCTTTTTCGCGCCGGCATTGAGCGCGCGTACCGCGTTGGGGCTGAGCGCGCCAAAGCTCATCGCCGAGATGTTGAACACCGAGGCCGAATACGGCCTGGCGCAATCGGGACCGCCGATGGTGATACGGAATTTATCGCCGCCGCTGTGAACCTTCGGCGCCACCGAATGGTGCATCCATTCATAGCCGTCGCGATAGACGTCCTCCTGGGTGCCGAACGGCCGCTTGTCGAGCACCATCTTGGCGCGCTGATAGACCAAGGCGCGGGTGTCGCGCGAAAACGGCATGCCGTCCTTTTCGCTCTCGAAGAAATACTGCCGCATTTCGGGGCGGATCTCTTCCAAGAGGAAGCGCATATGCGCGGAGATCGGATAGTTGCGCAAAACCGCATGGCTCTTTTGCATGAGATCGCGGATGCCGAGCAACGTGAGGGCGCCGAAGATGACGATCGGGATCAGGACGATGTCGAACACCTTGCGATCGACGATCCCGAGGCCGAGAAGCAATGCCGTGACGACGGCACAGATCGTGAGAATGATGTAGCGTGGCGAGAATGGAAGCAGCAGCGTTTCCATGGGACCCCTCAGGCGAATTCTGCCGTTATTATTCTTGTCGGCCGCAGAATATTTCTGGCTGGCCGCAACCCGATCGAAATTTTTGCGGCGAGATACTGGGCATACCGGCCATCGATATGACAGCGCCTCGCTTCTGAGGCTAGTGAATTCTCCGCCGATAAATCAATCCGTTACATGGCTAGGTCGTCGGCCGGCAAGCGGCCTTATTGCAGTGCAGCGCGCAAAGGCCAGGGATCAGTGACCGTGCGGCCGCAGCTCGTCGGGGATTCCGCTTTGTTCCAGGCCGCTCAGCGCCAGCCACGCATTGGTGCTCTCGATGGCGCGCGCGATATGATCGGCTGTGCGCGAAAAATCGTAAGGCGACCCCACCAGCGGGCATAGCGGCGGCACCACGTAGTACTTGATCGCGGGATCGAGGCTTTCCAGCTCGCTCACCAATTGCCGCGCGATCAGAAGCGTCAGCGCGTGCAAGACGTTGGCGACCGCGCCGACCGGAGGCGTCGCTGCTGCGCAGGCGTGACCGGTCGGCAGGATGATCAGGCGCCGGGCGCCTTGCCTCACCGCGATCTTGATCGGCGTGTTGCTGGAGACCGCGCCATCGGAGAGGTAATGACCCTTATAGCGGATCGGCGCGAAGGCGCCGGGGATCGCGGTGGAGGCAATGATCGCCTCGGCGACCGACCCTTCCGACATCACCACGCTGTCGCCCGAGATGATGTCGGTCGCGACGATGTGCACCGGCAGTTTCGCCTCCTCCAGCTTGCGATAGGGGATGTGATCGTCGACCAGCTTGCGGATGCCGTCGTGCGGGATGAGGAAGTCGCGGCGCCAGAGAAAGCCTAGCAGCGTCCGCCAGGTGATCGGGAAGACGTCATCCCGCTGCAAGCCGCGCCAGATGCGTTCGAGCCGCTGCACACCCTTCAACGTGGGATCGCTGGCGTAGTAGGCGCCGTTGATCGCGCCGACGCTCGAGCCGACCACCATGTCCGCGGCTATTCCATGGGCGGCGAGCGAATGCATCATGCCCACCTGAATGGCGCCGAAACTGCCGCCGCCGGCAAACACAAACGCCGTTTTTGCCCCGGACGGGTCGGATACGGACAAGGCTGGCGTTGCTCCCTCTTATGCTGGCCGCGGCGGCGACGGGCCGCGCGACGTCTTGGCGCACTTATAGCAGCGGGGGAGCGGCGCGTGCTACCGGCATCGTCATTCCGGGATGGTCCCAACGGGTCCGCGCGAAGCGCGGCCCGATGGCTGGCTCCGGATCAGACCTCAGATGTGCAATTGCACATCGGGGAATTTCGAGATTCCGGAACTCGATACCGAGCCTGTCACCTGGCGCGCATTCGCGCGACCCGTTGGCATCGCCCCGGAGTTGACCGCGCCTTATGCCGCCGCCGGAAGCATTTCAACCAACTCCGACAGCCAGGCGACTACGGCACCAATACGCGCGTGATGCCGCAATTCCTGGTGCGTGAGCAGCCACAGTTCCCGGGTAACAACGGCCTGTGAAATCGCTAAAGCGCCGCAACCTTGAATCCCGGTCCGCCACAAAGCACGGCAGCAGCGACTTTCCGAGGCCAGCATGGATTGCGTGGATGATCGCTTCCGCGTCGCTGACCAGCAGAGGCGCAAGCTCGTGATCATGGGTTGCCGCCGCTATCCAGCGCGCCTGAGGCAGATGGCTCAGGCCTTCCTCGTAGGTGATCCAAGGCAGGCGGTCCGCACCACGTTTGCGCGGGCCGTAGGCAGCATATTCGAGGTACCCGAGGCGCTTGGCCAGTACGGGGCCGCCCCCTCAGGACGGGCCAAGCGTAGGGCCACATCGGCCTCGCGTCGCGTCAAGCTTGCATTCCGTGCTTCAGCGATAAGTTCAATTCGAAGTCGCGGATATCTTGCGTATAGCTGCGGCAGAGCCGGGATGAGAGCATCCGGTTCACCAGTATGGGCACCCCAGTGAGGCGAACGAGTCCGGCGGCATCAGCATCGGCATCGCCGATGCCTTACTCGAGGGCGTGCACTTCCTGTTCGACCTGCGCCGCGCGCGTCACCGCCGCCCCTCCCGACCTGGTCGGAAGCAGCGCGCCATCTATTCGTTCGAATAATCGCGTCCCGAGCACGGCCTCTGCCGCCGCAAGTCGCCGTGCGACCGTTGTTTGATTCACGCCAAGCCTTCGCGCGGCACCAGCGAGTGTGCCTGCGCGTGCGATGGTCAGAATGTAATGGAGATCGCTCTAGTCCATAGGCTTGCGTTTTTGCAGATTACATTGACAAGAATAAGCATTTTTTTGCGACCACGATCGCTTTAGGTTTTTCCGACTCGAATAGTTCGGTCAACTCACATCGCATCGGGAGCCCTGAGATGCTGTATGTCGTGCTCTTTACTGACACACCGATCATACGGACGCGCGCAGGCGCCTAATGCCCGCCCATCTTGATTTTCTTGAACAACACAGCGGCCATATTCGCGCCACCGGCCCTCTCCATGAGGTCACCGACGGTGGTGGGGCTGGAGGATTATGGTTGGTGGAGGCCGAAAGCCCCGGCGCCGTTACAGAACTCGTGCAGAGAGATCCATTCTGGCCAACCGGCTTACGCAAGGCGGTGCGCGTCCTGCAGTGGTCGCAAGTCTTCGCTGATGGACGCCGTGTTGGTCCCGACGATGTGTCCTAAGCGATCCTGGCTTCGTTGTCGCGCCGATGAATCTCACCGTTCGACGAATGCTTTCTCGATGACAAAATGGCCGGGCTCGGCGTGGCTGCCTTCGACAAAGCCGCGCGCCTCGAACATCTGGCGCAGCTCTTCCAGCATGGACGGGCTGCCGCACATCATGATGCGGTCGGTTGCAAGGTCGAGCGGCGGCAGGCCGATATCGCCGAACAACTGCTCCGAGGTGATCAGGTCGGTGATGCGGCCGCGGTTGCGGAACGGCTCACGCGTGACGGTCGGGTAGTACACGAGCTTTTCGGCGAGCAGCGGCCCGAACAACTCGTCGTCGCGCAGCCTGGCCACCAGCTCCTCGCCATAGGCCAGTTCTGAAACCTGGCGGCAACCGTGAACCAGAACGATCGCCTCGAAGCGCTCGTAGACGTCGGGGTCCTTGATCAGGCTCGCGAACGGCGCGAGGCCCGTTCCGGTCGACAGCAACAGCAAGCGGCTGCCTGGAATCAAATTGTCCGATATCAGCGTGCCGGTCGCCTTGCGCCCGACCAGGATGGTGTCGCCCTGCTTGATCTTCTGGAGCTTCGAGGTCAGCGGGCCGTCGGCGACCTTGATCGAGAAGAATTCGAGTTCTTCCTCGTGATTGGCGCTCGCCATGCTGTAGGCGCGCAGCAGCGGGCGGCCGTCGACCTCGAGCCCGATCATCGCGAACTGCCCGTTCTGGAAGCGAAAGCCGGAATCGCGGGTCGCGGTGAAGCTGAAAAGCGTATCGGTCCAGTGCCGGACGGAAAGAACTTTCTCTCTATAGAACGCGCTCATTGGTTTCGTTTTTCCTGACGCCTGGATGGTGGAAGGGTTGGGTTGTCCAGCTCTAAATGTCCCAAAAAACCCTGATAGGATTGGCGATTTCGCGTTTCATCTACGCGAATCCCGGAGATAATCAACCTCGCCGGATGCGCAATTGCGCAACGCAGAATTGCTGTGCCTTTGGTTTCCGAAAATCGTTCGATGCGAATTGGTTAAGACTTGGATGCGTCCGCAATATACTTGCTGAAATCCGCGCCGATCCGGCAATTAATTACCGAGGCCGATGAGCGAGCAAGCGATGCCCGAAGACGCACGAATATTCGTCGACGCCGTGAAGCGCTATTGCGCGCGACATAAGATCGCCATCGAGGTCAGATCGCAGGGCTGGCTGATCGTCATGCAGCGCGGCTCAAGGCAATATTTCACGCTTGGCTACGATGTCGGATTGAACAGCGCGATCGCTCATCGGATCGCGAA
Source organism: uncultured Alphaproteobacteria bacterium (assembly GCA_963769365.1). Lineage (GTDB taxonomy): Bacteria > Pseudomonadota > Alphaproteobacteria > Rhizobiales > Xanthobacteraceae > Bradyrhizobium. The sequence goes on from CAVYLU010000011.1 coordinate 152,298, forward strand.
TGACAAGGCAGCGACCGCGGACGTTCTCACGCTCGCCGGCATCGCCTGCGTTCCGCACACGGTGTTCCTGAACCCGAAGCTGAGCGCGCACGTTCCGCCGTCGGGATCGTGGCAAGCCATGCTCGATCTTTTCGGGCAACATCCCGAAGGCATCGTGGTCAAACCCAACGAAGGCACGGCGGGCAAATCCGTATTTCTGGTGTCGACCAGCCCAGAACTCGAACGCGCCGCGGCCGAAATCTTTTCGTCCCATCTCACGCTTGCGATTTCGCCTTATGTCGAGATCGAGGACGAAGTCCGGGTGGTCGTGATCGACCAGCTTGCCCCCGTCGTCTACAGCAAGCAGCGTGTTCTGAACTGGCGTCATAATCTCGATGCCGGCGCGCGGCCGGTATTGTTGGAGCCGGGAGAGGCGCGCGAGGCCTACGTGGCAATCGCGGTCAAGGCCGCGAAGGCGGTCGGCATCCGCTTTGCGTCCGTCGACGTCATCCGTGTCGGCGGCGCCCTGAAGATCCTCGAAATCAATTCGGGCGTGATGATGGAAGCGCTCGGCAAGTTTTATCCCGATCTGGTCGACGCCGCCTACAGCGCCGCGCTAGACAGGGTGTTTGCGTAATTCGTCATGCCCGGGCTTGACCCGGGCATCCACGCCTTTCCTGACTGCGGGCCCCAAAGACGTGGATGGCCGGGTCAAGCCCGGCCGTGACGGCTGTGATTAATTATTCGCCCCCGGCGAATCGTCCATCGACTTGAAGGCTTCCTCGAGCTGCGGCGAGATCGCGACATTGAGGCGCTCGCCGGTCGGTAACCTCCGCACGAACCATTTCTCGTAGAGCGGGATCAGATCGTGGTTCGAGCCGAGCTTGCGGAACGTGCGCTCCACCACGGCGGCAAGCTGCGGCTCGCCCTTGCGGAACATGATTCCGTAGGGATCGTAGGACAGATAGTCGGCGGTGACGCGAAACTTGTCCTGCGACTTGTGCCGCGCGATCAGACCGTAGAGGAGAATGTCGTCGGTCGCGAACGCGTCGGCTTTGCCGTCGACCAGCATTTGATAGGACTGCTCGTGATCGGGCGACGTCAGAATGTTCAGCCCGAGCGAAAACTTCTTGTCGGCATTATGCATCGCCTGCTCGTTGGTGGTGCCCTTCGTCACCACCACGGTCTTGCCCTTCAGGTCGGTCACCGCTGAGACGCTTGAGGCCTTCGGCACCATCAGCTTGGTGCCGGCCACGAACATCAGTGGCGAGAATGCCACCTGGTTGGCGCGCTCGGCATTCGCCGTGGTCGACCCGCATTCCAGATCGATCTTGTTCTGCGTCACCGCCGGAATGCGGTCGTCCGACGTGACCTTGACGTACTCAATCTTCAAATCGGCATCATCGACCTCGACGCCGATTTCGTCGACCACCGCCTCGCAGAGCTCGAGGCTGTAGCCGATCGGCCGATTGGCCTGATCGAGGAATGAAAACGGCGGCGAACTCTCGCGATAGCCGAGCCGCACGACGTGCGTGTTCTTGATGCTGGCGAGCGTGGGGCTAAGCCCCTCGCCGCCACCGCTTTGAGCCGATGCGGCCGTTGCCAGCAGGCAGGCTGCCAGCCACAAGGAGGCCGGCGATAGCGATCTTGCGGGGTAACGCATGGGATAAGCCCCCATCAATGACCGACCAATACAGCATCACCCGGAACGGTATCATCGGGAACGACATCGTCGGGCCCGAGCTCATGCTCGGCCTTCAGCTCGCCCTCCCATTTTGCCACCACGGAAGTCGCCAGCGAGTTGCCGATCACATTGGTGGCGCTGCGTCCCATGTCGAGGAACGTATCGATGCCCATGATCATCAACAGGCCAGCCTCGGGGATGCCGAACTGGCTCAAGGTCGAGGCGATCACCACCAGCGATGCGCGCGGCACGCCGGCGACGCCCTTCGAGGTGATCATCAAGGTCGCGAGCATCGCCAACTGCGTGCCGAGCGACATCTCGATGTGATAGGTCTGCGCGATGAAAATGCTCGCAAACGTGCAATACATCATGGTGCCGTCGAGGTTGAAGGAATAGCCGAGCGGCAGCACGAACGCCGATATCCGCGACGATGCGCCGAAGCGGTTGAGGCCCTCGAGCGTCTTGGGATAGGCGGCCTCCGAAGACGCTGTCGAGAACGCGATCATCAAGGGTTCCCGGATCAGCCGCAGCAGGTGGCTGTATCTTGGCCCGATCACGATGAAGCCGACGACGACCAGGATGCCCCACAGGATCATCAGCGAGAGATAGAAGCCACCCATGAAGACGATGAGCTTCCACAGCACCAGGAGGCCGTTCTTCGCCACGGTTGCGGTAATCGCGGCCCACACCGCGACCGGCGCGAACAGCATCACATAGCCGGTGACCTTGAGCATGATGTGGGCGAGATCGTCGATCAGTGCCATGATCGGCTTCGCCCGCTCCGGCATCGCGCCGAGCGCCACCGCAAAGAACACCGCGAACACTACGATCTGCAGGATTTCATTCTGCGCCATCGCGTCCGCAATCGAGGTCGGGATCAAATGGGTCAGGAATTTCTCGATCGAGAAGGCCGACACCGGCAGTCCGGTCGACTGCGCCTTGTCGGGCAGCGTGCCGGGGAAGTTGGCGCCGGGCTGCAACAGATTGACCATCAACAGGCCGAGCAGCAGCGATACGAACGACGCGCTGACGAACCAGCCCATGGTCTTGGCAAAGATCCGTCCGAGCTTGGCGCCGCTGCCCATATGGGCGATGCCGCCGACCAGCGTTGCGAACACCAAGGGCGCAATGATCATCTTGATCAGGCGCAGGAACAGCATCGCGATCAGATTTACGTCACCGGCAATCTCGGCCCGGCTGTCGGGCAGATAATTGAAGATCAATGTTCCCATCGCGACGCCAAGCGCCATCGCAATCAGGATGAATTGCGTAAACCTGTTCGACATTTTTCCTACCCCCGTAAGTTCTGTGGCTTTTAGTGTGGCAGATTTTGACAGCGGCGCAACATTGATCCCGTGCGCGGGGTGGTGTGCCACAATGTTCCCGTTGTGGAATTCGAACGGTACGATTAGCGTTGGCGCAATGCACAACGATTCAGTTGCACGTATGTTGCGCGCTCGGCTGCACCAATAATAGCCAAACCGCTTGGAGGAACGCCATGAACGCGAGTGTCAATCGTCAGGTCTTGCTGGTGGAGAAGCCGGCCGGCAAGCTTGCGCCTGAGCATTTCAAGTTGTCCGACGCCGCAATTCCGGAACCGAAGGACGGCGAGGCGCTGGTGCGCGTGCGCTATATTTCGCTCGATGCCGCCAACCGCGCCTGGATGCATGGCGCAACCTATCGCGCGGCGGTCGAGGCCAATACCGTGATGGCTGGCGGCGGTATCGCCGAAGTGATCTCCTCGAAAGCGCCGGGACTGAAAGCCGGCGACATCGTGTTCGGCGATACCGGCTGGCAGGATTACGCGGCGATACCGGCAAGGCATCTGACCAAGATGCCGAAGATGGAACCGATGACGCATCTGCTCAGCGTGTTCGGCATCGCCGGCCTCACCGCCTATTTCGGCCTGCTCGATGTCGGCAAGCCGAAAGCCGGCGAGACCGTGGTGGTCTCGGCCGCGGCAGGCTCGGTCGGCTCGATCGTCGGCCAGATCGCCAAGATCAAGGGATGCCACGCCATCGGCATCGCCGGCGGCAAGGACAAGTGCAACTGGCTCACGTCCGAACTCGGTTTCGATGCCGCGGTCGACTACAAGGACGGCGTGGTGTTCAAGGCGTTGCGTGTTGCGGCGCCGAAAGGCATCGATGTCTATTTCGACAATGTCGGCGGCGACATTCTTGAAGCCTGCCTGCCGCAGATGAACAATTATGGCCGCATCGCCTGCTGCGGTGCAATCTCGCAATATGACGGCGCGCCATCACCGACGGGGCCGCGCGGCGTGCCCGGCCTGATCGTGGTGAAGCGTCTTATCATGCAGGGTTTTATCGTGATGGACTTCATGGACCAGCGCGACAAGGCCTTGAGCGACCTGCAATCCTGGGTCGCTTCCGGCAGACTGAAAGTCCAGGAAGACATCATCAACGGCCTTGAAAATACGCCGAAGGCGCTGATCGGTTTGCTCGCCGGGGAAAACCGCGGCAAGCGCATGATCAAGGTGTGACAAACCCGCTAGCAGACCGCACGGGTTGTGTCATCCAGAATTGGCTTGCGGTAAAAGGAAAAGCGGAAAATGCCGCTTGCGCGGCCTTTTTCTTCTTTTTTCTTGCCAGCCTTTTTAAAGACCTCATTTCGGTTGACGCGGCGGCTTAGCGACAACAAGAGGGATTTGCCCAAATGATCACGACCTCAAGACGAGCGGTGCTGTGGCCGCTGCTGGCAGCGACACTCGCGGCGGCTCCGGCGTTTTCGCAAGCCCCGACCGAGGCGCAGCGCAGCGCCATCCGATCGGAATGCCGTGCCGATTATGAGGCGCATTGTTCGAGCATCCCGCCGGGCGGCGCGGCGTCGCTGGAATGCCTGCAGAAGAACATGTCGAGCCTCGCGCCCGGCTGCGCGAGCGCGGTTCGCGCCGTCGAAGCGCCGGCCGAGAAGGCCGAACCGAAAACCGAATCCAAGCCGGAATCTGCACCCGCTGCGACAGCGGCGAAGCCGGCCGCGGAGCCAGCGGCTGCGCCGAAGACAGAGGCCGCGCCCAAGACTGAGGCTGCGCCGAAGGCGGCAGCAAGCTCTCCAGGCAAGCAGCCGAGCAGCGCGCAGATCGCGGCAATACGCAGCGCTTGCCGCTCCGATTATCCAAAAGTCTGCGCCGGCGTTCCGACCGGTGGTGCTCCGGCGCTGCAATGCCTGGAGAAGAACAAGTCGAAGGTTTCGGCGAGCTGCGAAAAAGCCGTCAGTACGGCCGGCGGTGGCGGCGCGGGAGCACCAGGTGGCGCACCGGCTGCGGCTGCGACCGCAAGCCCGGCTGCGGCCCCCGCTCCCGCTGCGGCGCCTGCGGTGCTGGTGCTACGGCCGATGCGGCCGCGCGAGGTGCTGTTTGTGATGCGTTCGGCGTGCGGCGGCGACGTCCGCGCGCTGTGCCCCGGTGTCGAACCGGGCGGCGGCCGCATCATCGAATGCCTGGCGACTCAGGCAGCTTCGCTTTCGCCTGCGTGCAAGGACGTTCTGGCCCCCTTCGCCGCGCAATGAACGGCGCATGCATCTTGAGTTTAATCCGCAGAACATTGCTTGCTTGACGAGCAACAAGAAGAGAAGCAAAGGGGAGATGAAGATGCGCTCAGTCCTGCTGATTGCAACCGCTGTCCTGGCCTTCGCCGCCACCATGACGTTCGAGACCACCGACGCCAATGCGGTGGTCTGCGCCCGCGGCGTCCACCGGGCCGGATGTGCCGGAGCTCGCGGCGCCGTTGTCGTGCGCCATCCGGCGCGGGTCTGCCGGTCGGTGCTGGTGAATGGCGTCTACGTACGCCGCGGCTACTGACGCAGCAGCATGATCTGGAAAAGCACGCCCTCGGGCTATGACCCGATGGGTGGACACCGGTTTTCCGGAAAAGATCATGCTCGAACAATAAGTTCCCCAAACTTTTTGATAGCGCCGAAATCGGGCACCGGTTAGGGTAGCGCCTAAATCATCAGTATACTGTCGATTGGGGGAGGACTGCCCGTTGCGCATTGCCGTGCTTGGTGGAGGGCCCGGCGGTCTCACCTTCGCCTATCTCTGGAAAAAGCGACACCGTGACGCCCGCATCGATCTGTTCGAGCAGAACGCGGCCGGCGCCACCTTCGGCTTTGGCGTGGTATTCTCCGAACAGGCGCTGGAATTTTTGCGCGCCGACGACCACGAATTGGTCGATGCGATTACCCCAAAGATGGAGAGCTGGCAGAACATCACGCTCAATCTGCGCGGGCAAAGCGTCGCGATCGATGGCGTCGGCTTCTCCTCGATCGGCCGGCTTCCGCTGTTGACGATCCTGCGAGAGCGCGTGCGTGCGGTCGATGTCGCGCCGCGATACGACACGGTGATCTCGTCGGTCGATCAGCTCAAAGGCTATGACCTGATCGTCGCCGCCGACGGCTTGAACTCGCTGGTACGCCGCAGCTTCGAGAAGCAGTTCGGCGCGCAGGTCTCCTATTCGACCAACAAGTTTGCCTGGTACGGCACGACAAAACGCTTCGAGACGCTGTCGCAGACTTTTGTGAGCACCGACCTCGGCGCATTCAACGCCCATCACTACCGCTATTCCCCTCGCATGAGCACGTTCTTGGTCGAGTGCGACGCGGCGACCTGGGCCGCCTACGACCTGGAACACAAGACGATCGAGCAATCGCAAGCCATCTGCGAGCAGATATTTGCCGCAACCCTCGACGGTCATCCGCTGGTGTCGAACAAGTCGGTGTGGCGCAATTTCCCGTGGATCTGGAACGAGAATTGGTCGTCAGGGAATATGGTGCTGATCGGCGACGCCCTGCATTCGGCGCATTTCTCGATCGGTTCGGGCACGCGGCTCGCGATCGAGGATGCGATCGCGCTGACCAAGGCGCTGGAAGCGGAAAGGGATATTCGCAACGGCCTCGCCCGCTATCAGGCCGAGCGCCAGCCGATCGTGAAAAAACTGGTGGCGGCGGCGCGCACCAGCGCCGACTGGTACGAGCACTTCGCCGAACATATGAGGCTCGATCCAATGGACTTCGCCTACAGCTACATTACCCGCTCGGGGCGGATCGACGATGCGCGGCTGCGCGCGATGTCGCCAGCCTTCATGGCGCGCTATGAAGCGGCGAGGAGCAGGTCGTGACGCGTTGCCGAAGAGCCGCACCGGCAAGATCGACCGCCAGGCGGTGGTGAGGAGTAAGAACTCAATTCAATTTTCGTCATTCCGGGATGCGCCTTTGGCGCAGGCCCGGAATCCATACTCCCGATCGCGGTTATGGATTCCGGGCTCGCGCTACGCGCGCCCCGGAATGACGACCCATAATTGCGCTGCATAACCATCCCTACCCCTTTAGCCCCGTGCCGCCATAGAGCCAGGCGAGGTCGCGGTAATAATCCTCCGACGTTTTGGCGCCCATGATGGCGTTGCGCAGGCGGGCGTGCTCGCCTGTGGGATGATAGATGTGCTCGCCGATGGCGCGGGATAATAGCTGCACTTTCGCGGTTCGCGGAAAACGCTGCGCGCGGTAGCGCTCGAGCGCGGTCGCATGGTCGTCATGTTGCGACAGCATATGCGACAGGCACACCGCGTCCTCCATCGCCTGGCAGGCGCCTTGCGCGAAATATTGCAGCATCGGATGGGCGGCATCCCCTAATAGCGCGACGCGACCGTCGATCCAGCGCTCGACGGGATCGCGGTCGCACAACACCCAGAGCCGCCAGTTCTTGCCATGACGGATGATGCTTTGGGCGCGCTCGTGCACATGGGTAAAACCCTGCATCACTTCCTGCTCGGATACCGGCTGGCCGGCGACCGGCTCCAGCGCGTCGTTGTGATAGGTGACGACCAGGTTGAACACCTTCCAGCCCGACAGCGGATAATGGACGATGTGGCATTTCGGTCCGGCCCACAGCGTGGCCGCGTTCCAGCGCAGATCCTCGGGCATCTCGTTGGTCGGGATCACCGAACGATAGGTGGTGTGGCCGGAGACGCGAGGCGGCCCGTCCGAGGTGACTTGCTTCCGAACATTCGACCACAGCCCATCCGCGCCGATCAGAAGCGACCCGGTCACGCGCTCGCCGGAGGCAAGATACGCCGTCACGGAAACACCGTCCTGATCGTAGCCCACGACTTCGCTGGAGACGCGCAGCTCAATCGAGCCATGTTCACGACATGCCTTCAGGAAGACGCCGTGCAGGTCGCCGCGATGCACCACCGCGTAGGGGTTGCCGAAGCGCGCGCGAAACGCCTCGCGCAAATCGACATGGGTGATCTCTTCGGCGGTCAGCGCATCCATCAAGCGCAACTGATCGATATAAACCGCCATGCCGCGGGCGGCCTGGCCGATGCCGAGATAGTCGAAGGCGTGAAATGCATTGGGTCCGAGCTGGATGCCGGCGCCGATCTCGCCGAGCGCCGAAGCCTTTTCCAGCAGGATCGAGCGAAAGCCCTTTTGCGCGAGGCCAAGTGCCACGGCAAGGCCGCCAATGCCGCCGCCTGCGATCAGGACCGGGGGCTCTAAAGCCATCAGGCCGACTTCCCGAGATGTTCGAGCGCATCCTCGGCGCGCAGCGGCACCCGAGACGCCTCATTGTTGAGGTCGACCAGCAGCGCCAGCAGCGCCAGCAGCATCTTGCGGTCACTGGCCTTCAAGGGTTGCAGCATCCGCGCCTGCGCGCGATCGACCGACGGCATGATCTCGCGCAGCAGCGCCGTGCCGGACCTCGTCAGATTGAGCAGCTTTATCCGCTTGTCCTCCCGCGACGGCTTGCGCTCGACGAGCGCCTTCGCCTGCAGCCGCTCGATCACATTGCCGAGCGTCGAACGGTCGAAGGCGATCACGGCCGACAGCCTGGTCGCGTCGATGCCGGGATGGGTGTGGATCGCGATCAGGGAAGCATATTGCACCGGCGTCAGATCATGCGCCTTGCATTCCTCGATGAAGATCGACACCGCGATCTGCTGCATCCGCCGGAACAGGTAGCCGGGCGCGGTGTAGACCGCGTCCATGGTGATGGGTGATGGTCTACTCGGCATCGGGTTGCTTGTCCGGCGCGGCGTCGGCGAACGCCTTCATGGCTTTCGCGGCCGCCTCGGCCTGCAGCAGCCGCGGAAAGGCGGAGACGTCAACGCCGAAGCGCCGCGCATTGGCGAGTTGCGGAATGAGACAGAGATCGGCGATGTAAGGCTGGGCGCCGAAGCAGAACGGCCCGGCTTCGCCCGCGATCAGCTTTTCGCAGGCCGCAAGGCCCTCGCGGTTGGCCCAGCCTGCCCAATCCGTCACCTGCTCCTCGGGCAATTTAAGCTCGCGCAGCCGCGCCAATACTTTGAGATTCTGCACCGGGTGGGTATCGCAGGCGAGAGCCAGCGCGAAGGCGCGAACCTTGGCGCGGCGCAGCGGATCCTTCGGCAGCAATGGCGGTTCTGGATGGATCTCGTCCAGCCATTCGATGATGGCAAGCGACTGGGTCAGCACGGCGCCCGCTTCCTCCAGCGCCGGGACCAGGCCTTGCGGGTTGATGGCAAGATAGGCGGGCGCGCATTGTTCGCCCTTGCGAAGGTGGTGGGCCAGGTGCTCGGCGCGCAAGCCCTTGAGATTGAGCGCAATCCGGACCCGGTATGACGCGCTGCTGCGGAAATAGCCGTGCAGCTTCATCGGAACCCTCCCTCGACGTTTGTTAGTTTGCCGTCATTTCGGGGCGCACGAAGTGCGAACCCGGAATCTCGAGATTCCCCGATGCGCAATTGCGCATCTGAGGTCTGGTGCTAGCGCACCATCCCGGAATGACAGTGTTGAGCATCAAGCGTGAGTTGACGCTATCCATATTGTAAGTATGCTGTCAATAAATCGAAACGATAACGACGGGAGGCTCGCCATGGAAGCCGTGTCGAAGACGCCGGAACGCGAGGCGTTCTACAAGAAGATCGACGGCGAGAATCTCTCGGCGCTGTGGAACGTGATGGGCGATCTGATCACGCCGGAGCCGAAGAGCGCCTGCCGGCCGCATCTGTGGAAATTCGACGCCATCCGCGACTACATGACCGAAGCGGGCAAGCTGATCACCGCCAGGGAAGCCGAGCGGCGGGTGCTGGTTTTGGAAAATCCGGGCTTGCGCGGGCAATCGAAGATCACGACCTCGCTGTTTGCCGGCGTGCAGATGGTGGTTCCCGGCGATGTCGCCCCGGCGCACCGGCACAGCCAGTCGGCGCTGCGCTTCGTGCTCGAGGGCAACGGCGCCTATACCGCCGTCGACGGCGAGCGCACCGCGATGGCGCCCGGCGACTTTGTCATTACGCCTTCGATGACGTGGCACGATCACTCCAACGAGACTTCCGAGCCGATGTTCTGGCTCGACGGGCTCGATATTCCGATGGTGCAGTTTTTCGATGCGTCGTTCGCCGAAGGATCGGACGAGGACCAGCAGAAGATCACGCGGCCCGCCGGCGACAGCTTTGCGCGCTACGGCCATAATCTTTTGCCGGTCGACGAGAAGCGCAAGTCAAAAACCTCGCCGATCTTCAACTATCCCTACAGCTACACCCGTGAGGCGCTGGAGAGCGCGAAGGCGCGCAACGAGTGGGACGCCTGTCACGGCTTGAAGCTGAAATTCTCCAACCCGGAGACCGGCGACTTCGCGATGCCGACCATCGGCACCTTCATCCAGCTGTTGCCGAAAGGTTTCAAGACCGCGCGCTATCGCTCCACCGACGCCACCGTGTTCGCCGCGATCGAAGGCAAGGGCCGTACGCGGATCGGGGAGCAGACCTTCGAATGGGGCCCGCGCGACCTGTTCGTGGCGCCAAGCTGGCAATGGGTCACGCACGAGGCGGACGCCGAGTTGGCGCTGTTCAGTTTTTCGGATCGCCCGGTGCAGCAGAAGCTCGATTTGTTCAGGGAAGACCGCGGCAACGCGTGAGGGACTTACCTCGCCCCGCTTGCGGGGAGAGGTCGGCGCGTAGCGCCGGGTGAGGGGGACTACCCGCGAGTCCGAATGTGTGGAGGCTCCCCTCACCCACAGCCGATGCTTCGCATCGGCGTTCTTCTTCTATAAAGGGGGGACGGCGGCCGTAGGCCGCCTACGCCTCTCCCCGCGAAGAGCGGGGCGGGGGCGAAGAACTCACCGCCAATGCAACAGCCGCGCTTCCAAAACATTGATCAGCTTGCCCACCGCAAGCCCGAACACTGACAGGATCACGACGCCGGCCAACAGCTGATCGGTCTGCATCAGATTGCCGGCCTGCAGCACGAAGGCGCCGATGCCGTACTCCGCGCCGATCATCTCCGCGCTCACCACCAGCAGCAGCGCGACCGACGCGGTGATACGAAAGCCCGCCAGGATCAACGGCAGCGCGCCCGGCCAGATCACCCGGCGCACGATGGTCGGAAACGGCACGTTAAAACTCTGCGCCATCCGGATCAAATTGCGCGGCACATTGTCGACGCCGCTATAGACCGAGATCGCGGTCGAGAAGAACACCCCGAGCGCGATGGTCGCGATCTTCGGCTCCTCGCCGATCCCGAGCCACAGGATGAGTAGCGGCAACAGCGCGATCTTCGGGATCGGAAACAACGCCGAGATGAAGGTGATGCCGATGCTGCGCGCCAGCGCCGAAAGCCCGATCGCAAAACCGACGACCACGCCGGCCGCGGTGCCGAGCATCCAGCCGACGCCGATGCGCATGATCGAATACGACAGATGCTGCCAGAGCGCACCGCTGGCGGCGAGTTGATAGATCGCGCGCGCGATTGCCGAGGGCGCCGGGAGAAACAGCGGATTGATCCAACCGGTGCCGGCGGCCAGTTGCCACAGCGCGATGGCAAGCAACAGCGCGACCCAGCCGCTCATGCGGCCGGTCGCAGGGATAAAGCCCGCGCCGCGAAATTTTACCGGCCGAGTGTCCGGCGCGGCGTCACTTGACGGCTGATCGTCTCGCGCCGAGCGGTCAAGCATGCGCCACCTCGCGCTCGGCGTCGATCGCCTCCTCGCGGATCAGCGACCACAACTGGTCCTGCAACGCCAGCAACTTGCCGCGGGCATCGATCGCGCCGCGCTCAAGGCGCGTCATCGGGATGGTGACGGTCTCGCGGACGCGGCCGGGGCGCCGCGACAGCACGACAATGCGGTCGGCGAGCCGTATCGCTTCCTCCAGATTATGCGTCACATAGACCGCGCCCATCGTGCCATCGGCCAGCAGGCGGACAAAATCCTCCATCAATAGCTCGCGGGTCTGCGAATCCAGCGCCGACAGCGGCTCGTCCATCAGCAGCATCGCGGGTCTTACCGCAAGCGCGCGCGCAACGCCGACGCGCTGGCGCATGCCGCCGGACAATTGTTTTGGATAGGTGTCGCGAAAATCGCTCAAGCCGGTGCGGCGCAGGGCGTCGTCGACCAGCGCGCGCCGCCCGGTGGCGGCAAGGCCCGTGTGCGAAAGCGGAAACTCGACATTTTCTTCCACCGTGCACCAGGGCAGCAGCGCAAAATCCTGGAACACGAAGGTCAGCGGATTGAGACTATCCGCCGGCGGCGCGCCGCGTAGTTCTGCGATGCCGTCGCTTGGCTGCAACAGGCCGCCGAGGACCTGCAGCAGCGTGCTCTTGCCGCAGCCGGACGGGCCGACGATCGCGACCACCTCGCCGCCGCCTACCGTGAACGAGACGTCGTCGAGCACGTCAAGCACGCCAAAACGGTGACTGATATGGTCGGCGATCAGGTCCATTGGGTGTCCCTAAGCGTCATTCCGGGATGGCGCGTTAGCACCAGACCCGGAATCTCGAGATTCTCCGATGCGCAATTGCGCATCGTAGTTCGATGCGGAGCCCGTCATCGCGCGCGCATTCGCGCGACCCGTTGGCATCGCCCCGGAATGACGGCTCCAATTCGGTATCCCATCAATCCGGCTTCACATAATCCTTCGCGACCACGGCGTCGGCATCGAACCCCTTATCGACAAAGCCCTGGCCCTGCAGCCATTTGATCTGGTTGTCGACGTTCTTGACGTCGAGCTTGCCGTCCGGATCGATATAGGCGCAATTGCCGACCACTTGCTCGACCGGCAGGTTGGTATATTTGGCGATGATCTCCAATAGCGGTTTGGTCTTGTCGTTGATCGGCGCCTTGCCGTCGATGACATCAGCCAGGATCACGTCGTAATATTCGCGATCGGCGCGATCGAGCGCGGCAAGAAGTTTCGTCACCAGGGCCTTGTTGGTCAGCGTATTCGGAGCAGCGAACACGGCGCCCAACTGCCACGGCGTCTCGTCGCCGACCCAGCCCAACAGCTTGGCACCGCCATCGTCCATCAGCTTCCGCGCGGTCGAGACCGGCAATAGCGCGGCATCGACGGTTTCACCCTTCAGCGCCGCGGCTGCGTTCGACAGCGATTGCATCGGCACGATCTTCACGTCGGAGAGCTTGAAACCGTATTTGTCGGCGAGCAGCCCGAGCGAGTAGTGGAAGCTCGAGCCGATTTGCGTCACCGCAACACGTTTGCCGGCGAGATCCACCGGCGTTCTCAACCCCGCGGCATAGGCATTATTGCTGGCGAAATAGCCGATCAGGGGATAGCCGGCCTTCTCCCGGCTCATGCCGCCGATCACTTTCAGCGTGCCCTTGCCTGCGAGATTGTAAAGCCCGGCGGTAAAGGCGGTGATGCCGAAATCGATATCGCCGGAGGTGGTGGCCACCGCGACCGGCTGCGCCGCGTCGAAGAATTTCAATTCGATGTCGAGCCCGGCATCGCGGAAATAGCCCTTGTCCTGCGCGATGAATACCGGCGCGGACGACGACAGCCGGAGCACGCCGATCTTTGCTTTCAGCAGATCATCGGCCCGCGCGATCCCGCCCGCCGCCAGCACAAGCCAACCGGCGAGTGCGAACCGCACACATGCCCTCATGCAGTTTTCCTCCGTCGTATTCCCTTACAGCCCCTCGGGCACTTTCTGGTCCCGCCCGATAAAGGCGCCCTGTTGCTGCAGCGCTTGTTGCAACTTTTCGACGGCAATGTCGCGCGGAATCGTGTTTCCCGATAGCGCCAGTCCCGCCGCGGAGCCGGCGGCCTCGCCCATCGCAAAGCAGGCGCCGGAGACCCGCGCCGCCGACTGCCCGTCATGGGTCATCGAGGCGCAGCGCCCGGCGACCAGCAGATTGTCGACGCCTTGGGGGAGGAGCATGCGATAGGGCAGCTCGTTAAAACCGCGCGATTCCGGAATTGGCGGGAACTTGAAGATCACGTCGCCGGCAACATGCACCTCCATTGGCCAGCCGTTGACGCCGACGGAATCCTCGAACGAGGCGCAGCCGAGCACGTCCTCGCCGGACAGCATATAGCCGCCGATAACGCGGCGGGTTTCGCGGATGCCGAGCTGCGGCGGCAGGTCGACGATGTAGGATTTTTCGAAGCCCGGTACGGTGCGCAGGAATTCGAACGCGGCGACCGCCTGACGGCGGCCATCGATCTCGCCCCGCGTCAGATCGTCGGGCTCGAGACCATTGATGGCGCGGCCGTCGTCGCGTTTCAATTGCGTGAAATTGACCCGCCATTCGATTCCCGAACGCTGCGGCCGCACGATCGCGCTCTTGCGCGGGAATTTGTGCGTGCCGGCGGCTTCGGCCTTTTCCATCAGCGCCGGTATGGTCCGCCAGGCATCGCCCGCCCTCTCGGGATCGATGCCGTTTAGCCGAAACATCATCGATGGGTACAACATGCCGCCTTCATTGTCGCCCACTTCAAACGGCGCGCCGGCCCAGGCTGCGAGATCACCGTCGCCGGAGCAATCGATGAAGATTCGGGCTGAGACCGCCTGCCGCCCGGCCTTGGTTTCCACCAGCAGCGCGTTGATGCGGCGCTCATCATGCATCACCACGCCGGCGCCGAGCGCGTGGAAGAGGATATCGACCTTGCAAGCGCTGAGCAGGTCGTCGGCCGCGATCTTGTAGGCCGCGGTGTCGTAGGCCTGCGCCAAAATCTTGCCGAGGATCAGATGCGGCGCGTTCAGCCCGCCGAGCCGGTCGATGCGCGCCAATAGATCGGACGCGATGCCCCGCACCAGGCGATGCATCTCGCCATGGACATTGGCGTGCAGGCCGCAAAAATTCGTGACGCCCGCAGCGGTGCCCATGCCGCCCAAAAAGCCGTAGCGCTCGATCAGGAGCGTGCGCCGTCCGGCGCGTGCCGCGGCCACGGCTGCCGCAATGCCCGCCGGCCCGCCGCCGAGCACCGCGACTTCATATTCGCCGTAGAGCGGAATTTGACGTGCGGGTTCGAAGATGGTTTTGGGCGGCAAGCGGCGGTTCCCGGATGATATGCAGGCATCATGCCCGGGCCGGACAAATTTGGCTATCGCACAAAATGACTACCGTGACAGTCAAACCTAACTGGCTTTGTCGCACATGATGGCGGAATCAGGATCGCCCCATAGCCGCGGTCGGAATTGACTTGGGTCACAATTACTACTGAATACACGCCTTGATAGAATCGTTGGATTGTTGTTTTTTCAGACGTCACCCGCAATTTCGGGGGCTATCCCATGTTGCCCAAAATATCGTTGCCCAGCATTTCAAAGGCCGACGTTAAGACCTGGATTGGTCAGGTAAACGTCGTCGCGAGACTTCTCAAGTGGATCATCGCGGTCGATTTGATCTTATGCATTCTTCTTTTCTTGCCCGACCAAACGCGGGAATTCTATCGGTTGACGGTTGTATCCTCGCTGACCGACATCGCGTTCCTTGTCTTGTGGGTGGCACTGACGGGCGCAGTGATATGGTTCGCTGCGCGCCAGATCGCGATCGAGGCCGACTCGCAAATTCAATCGCCCGCAAAGACCACGACCTTTGTCATCAATACCGTGCCGATCTTGCTCGGCATGCTTCCAATCGTGGCAGCGGCGCTCGCGCAGCTGGCGTCGATACCGGAACCCCCGAAAGCCTCGTCCGAAAACATGCTGGAGGTCGGAAGCATCATACGGATCCAGGCGCTCGAACTTGAGACCAACAAATTCGCTCTGCGTGTAATGGCCGCGGTGCTGGCCTTCGTAGCGGTCACGTCTGGTATCGGCACCTGGCTGATCGGCAGAAGGACCGCGGTGCGTTCCGCTTGGGCCAACGGACAGTACTTCTCGCGACCGGTGACACTACTGGCGACCGTCACCATCATCACGGTCATCGCCACGCTTTTTGTCGAATACCCCGTCGCGCTTCCTCAGTGGTTGGGGATATTCGGCATCATAGCCATCTTCGCTTTCTGCATCAGTTCGTTCGTCATTCACATGACGTTGTTGACGGACCATTACAAAATCACATTCTTTCCGATCCTCTTGATATTCTCCGCGCTGATTGCCGCCTTCAATCTGAACGACAATCATACCGCTCGCAGCCTGGACAAGGACCATCAAGCCGCGGCACCCTCGATCCTGAAAGATGCCGGAGATGTTTTCATCGACTGGCTCAAGCGGCCGGACCGTTTGGCCTATGCCAAACGACCCGAAACACCTCGCTATCCCGTGTTTATCGTCACCGCTCAAGGCGGAGGCGCCTACGCAGCCTACAATGCGGCAGTCTTCCTCGCTCGCATGCAGGATCTCTGTCCCGCTTTCCGGCACCACCTCTTTGCCGTGAGCTCGGTGTCAGGCGGAAGCATCGGCGCGGCGACCTTCGCCGCCGCTTTGAACGTTGATATGAGCCAAACGGGTGCAGCACAGCAGGCGGGGGCACCGGAATCGTGCCCGCAAATCGTGAGGTTCCTGCTAAAGGAGCGGGCAATCCAGGGGCTTGGGAAGCCCGGCATCATCGAGCAGCGGGTGAACGACGTTCTGGAAGCCGATTTCCTTTCGCCCCTCGTCGGCGCAACGCTGTTTCCGGATTTCACGCAAGCATTCATTCCGTATCCCGTTCCGCAGTTCGACCGCGCGCGCGCAATAGAATATGCGCTCGAAGCTGCCGGGCGGAAAAAGCTCGGCGATGACGCCAGCTCAGCGAAAGGACAAACCCTGCTCGAGCAAGACTATTTCGCGCATTGGGACAGCCAGAAATCATCACCTGCCTTGCTGCTGAATGCGACCGACGCAGGCAGCGGAAAGAGAGTGGTCATCGCGCCGTTTCAACTAACGGATTCCCAGAAGTTCAATGACGAGCTCTGCCAGTTGGCGGATTCGACGGACACGAGCGATGCGGAAATCCAGGATCCCATTTCTGCCAAGGCCGAAGGGCGACCGACGCTGACAGGAGTTGCGCTTCCGCTAAGCACCGCCGCCTTCATAAGCGCGAGGTTTCCGTGGGTTTCTCCGGCTGCGACTGTCGCAATCAACAATCCCTGTTTCGGAAACCGGAAGATTCGAAAAGTACGGCTGGTTGACGGAGGCTACCTCGACAATTCAGGCGTAGAGACCGCGCTTGACCTGATCAAGAAGATCAAGGCGAGCGCAGAAACGGCCAGGGACAAAGACGCTTCGATTCCGCAAATCGATATCCACCTGATTTCCCTGACCGGCGGAGATTTCCCCACCCGCAGTTCGTTCGCTTTCGACGATCTTCTGGAGCCGATACGCGCACTGATGAGCGGTCGCGAAGCCAGGGCCTACATTGCGCTCAACCGGGCCAAGGTCAGCATGGTGGAATCGGCGGTTTCAACCTCGGCGTCCTTTCAACGAACTGACCTGCGCAGCATCTTCTACCGTCTGCCTTTGGGGTGGTCGCTCTCTGCGAAGACGCGCGCCATTATCGGGCACGAAAGCGGCCGGTATTGGGATTGCGAACCGGGATCGAGCTATGTCCAGACGCGCCCATTCCTGAGCAACTCGGACTGCATCCAGATGAATGTTCACTTCCGGATCAATGGATCGATGGGCGCGGCCATCGATGATCTCAAGGAGGCGAAAAAATTCAAGTCCGATTTCGTATCCGAAGCCAACACCTCGCCGAAGGTGGATCACGAAAAGCTGCTTGGCTGCTACGAAGAGTGGTGGGACGGCCAACAAAAGGAGGCCTGGAACACGAGATATCTTGGCTCCACGCGAGCTCGCCTGATCGGCTCGCTCTCGTATCAGCATCAGTATTTCTCTTACTACCAGGCCGAGCAGATTCGTGACCTGCTGCGCGAATGGGACAGATTGAATGAGAAAAATCTAAACGTCTTGGCCTATGTCATGGCTGCGCTCTCGTTGGATACTTCCGAATTCCGCAGGGTTGCCGAGGTAATGTCATTCGATACGGTGGCTGACCTCAATCGTGTGTGGGGCAAAGACCTTACAGCGATCGACGCAGAAAACAGTCACAAGAATCCACCGCTTCCCCCGATCGATCGGAAAATACTGTTGAATAATGCCAAGCAGCCCGCACGCGTGGTCTGGCAGAACAAGTTCGGTAACAAGAACAACGACGATACGTGGAATTATCGTTCAAGAGGCCTTTTCCAGATCGTCGGGCGAGAGCAATACGCCAGGATGACCAAATGGGTGGGCTACGACTTCATCTCGAACCCCGATGCGATCTGGAACCGACGAGCCTCGGCCCGCGTCGCGTTCGCGCACTATCTGACCTGGCCTAGCCAATCGAGCAACAGCAGGCCGATAGACCTCATCAGAGGCGACAAGCCGGATTGGGCTGCGGCTCGTGTGAAGAATACCGATGGGGAGCACGACAACGTGGACGAGATCGTCAAACGGAGTGAGATGTTTGCGGGCTGCATCCGCGCGGCACCCCCTTTATCCGGTCGGTGAAACGCCCATACAGCTCGATAATCCCAGTCGCTGCGCGCCAGGTGTGGCACCGCAATGAATGGTTTTCACGCTCCCCGTCGCTTCACGGTTGCGCTACAGGACATGCCCGTAGAAACTAGCTCGTCGAATTCCAACAGGACTCCTCCCCATGCGTATCTGCATTTTCGGCGCGGGCGCCGTTGGCAGCCATCTTGCGGTGCGGCTTGCGCTCGCTGGACATGACGTCTGCTGCGTGATGCGCGGGCGGCATCTCGACGCGGTGAAGGCCAAAGGTCTGACCTTGCGCGTCGGCGATGCCAGCTTCAGCGCGAGGGTGAAGGCGTCCGACGACCCCGCGACGCTCGGCACGCAGGATCTCGTCATCAGCACGCTGAAGGCGACCGGGGTTGCCAGTCTCGCAAGCGGCCTCAAGCCGCTGCTTGGCGAGGACACGCCGGTGGTGTTTGCGCAGAACGGGATTCCCTGGTGGTACGATATCGGCTTGCCCGCCGATCACCCGCCGCCGCCAGACCTTGGCTTTCTCGATCCCGGCGGGGGCTTGCGCGCCGCGATCCCGAAGGCGAGGATCATCGGCGGCGTGATCTTTTCCTCCAACGAGGTGGTCGCGCCCGGCGTGGTTGCCAATCTATCGCCGGAACGGAACATGCTTTTGGTCGGCGCGTGCGACGACCGCCAAGATGTCCGTATCGAGCGGCTGCGCGCCACGCTCAACGAGGCTTCGATCGCATCGCAACCGGTGGCGCAGATCAGGGAAACGATCTGGTCCAAACTCCTGACCAACATGTCGATGTCGGTGCTGTGCCTGTTGACCGGGCAAACGGCGCGGGCGGTCAGGGACGAGCCGGCGCTGCGCGATGTCATACCGCGCCTGCTCGACGAGGCCAACGCGATCGGGCAAAGCTGCTGCCCCAACGTCAAACGTGTCACGCGATCGGGCCCCGCGCCCGAGCACAAGCCGTCGATCCTGCAGGATTTTGAACTCGGCCGCGCGATGGAGATCGACGCGCTGGTGCGTGCTCCGGCCGCGTTTGCGCGGGCGGCGGGATTGTCCACGCCGATGCTCGACATGCTGGCGGGCCTTGCGATCCAGAAGGCGCGGGACAAGGGGTGTTATCAGGCCTGAATGACCGGATTGATGCAAGCCCGATCAGATCGCCTGCAATCCTTACCGCTGAAACAGCCTGCGGTCTTCAGCATCTTCCGGATGTTGACCGCGTGCCGGCGGTCGTATCACTCTGTAGCCCCGCACCACCATGAAAAGAAATGAGTAAGAACATGTACGTCAAAGGCAAGGTTTGCGTGATCACGGGCGCGGCGAGCGGCATCGGCGAGGCGGTTGCCCGCGCATACGCGGAAAGCGGCGCGCGCGGCGTCGTGGTCGCTGATCTGAAGACCTCGCGCGATCGGCTTGCCAAGGTCGCGGGCGATATCGACGGATTGGCCGTGACCGCCGACGTTGGCCTCGAAGACGACATCAAGGCGCTGATCGCGGCGACTGAAGCCAAATACGGCCCGATCGACGTGTTCTTCTCCAACGCCGGACTCTCGCGCAAGGGGCAGGAGACGGCGTCCGACGCGGACTGGGATGTAAGCTGGCGCGTTCACGTCATGAGCCACGTCTTCGCGGCGCGCGCGCTGGTCCCTGGCATGCTGGCGCGCGGCTCAGGCTATTTGCTCAACACCGCTTCCGCCGCAGGCCTGCTCGCCTCGCTGAACGCCATGCCCTACGGCGTGACCAAAAGCGCCGCGGTGGCGCTGGCCGAACATCTCGCCATTCAGTATGGCGACCGCGGCATCCGCATTTCCGTGCTGTGTCCGCAATCGGTGCAGACCGGCATGACGACGCCGG
The DNA here is from genome assembly GCA_963769365.1 of uncultured Alphaproteobacteria bacterium. Taxonomy (GTDB): domain Bacteria; phylum Pseudomonadota; class Alphaproteobacteria; order Rhizobiales; family Xanthobacteraceae; genus Bradyrhizobium. Next base: position 172,511 of record CAVYLU010000011.1, read on the forward strand.
GCCCGAGCGCGGCGCGGGTCGATGGCGTGCTGCAGCCTCCTGAAGTGGCACGCATCGTGATCGAGGCGATGGAGGAAGAACGCTTTCTGATCCTGTCGCACCCGCAGGTGCAGGAATACATGCAGCGCAAGGCCTCCAGCCGGGAGCGCTGGCTCGCCGGGATGCGGCGGCTGCGCGACAAGATCTATGGCGACCAGCGCGCGGGGTGATGGAAGACTGCCCCAGTTAAACTAACGCGGGCGCGCGTCCACCTCGCCCCGCTTGCGGTCCGCTTGCGGGGCGAGGTCGGATTGCGAAGCAATCCGGGTGAGGGGGACTCTCCGCGGGCGCGATCCGTGGAGAGGGCCCCTCACCCCAACCCTCTCCCCACAAGCGCGGGGCGAGGGGGAAAATTCATTAAACGATCGCGTCCGCTAAATCCGTCATGGTCGGCACAAGAATGTCCGGCTGATGCGGGGTCTCGCCGAACGGACGGCCGCGCCGGTCGATAAACGCGGTCCGCATCCCTGCGGATTTCGCGCCGATGCAATCGAAGGCGTGGTTGGCGACAAACAGGATCTGGTCGGGTCTTAAGGCGAGCAGTTCGGCTGCCTTGGCGTAGGTCGCGACATGCGGCTTGAACGAGTTCGCTTCGGCAACCGAGATCACGCGATCGAAAACAATCCCGTGATACTGCTTGGCCGTCTCCAGCATGTCGGGATCGCCATTGGAGAGCACGACCAGTTTGTACTTGGTGTGCAGCTTCGCAAGCGCCGGCGGCACTTCGGGAAACGGCTTTAGCTTCTCGATCTCGCCGATCAAATACCTGACGTCGTCCCTGGTGTATTTGATGCCGGCGCGGTCCATGACATGGGCGACCGCGCGGTGCCCGATCTCACGATAGGGCGTGTGCTCGCGATGCAACAGCGCGTCGATCATCGAATTCTCGAAATGGGTGCGCCGCCACCAGGTCACGAAGGCATTCGGGTCGCCGCTCCAGCCCTTGGCTTTGAGGAATGGGGTGGCGATCGCGGTGAGCCCGCCCTGCATGTCGACGACGGTGCCGTATTGGTCGAACATGCAGACCGCTACGTTGTTCTTGATGGCCTCGACGTTCACGGCGATCTTCCCTTGTTGGTCTTGATTTGTCGCTCTTGATTAGATCGCTGCGACCCACGCCGCAAGTGCATCCAAAATTTCATTCATGACCTCGCGATCGTTCCGCCCCGAGCGCGCCGGCACATGGAACGAATGATCGGCCGCTTCGACTAGATGCAATGTCGCGAGCAGCTTGAGCTTTTCGACCACCGGCTTGAGCAGTAGCAACTCGGCAAGCTTGTCGTTGGTGCCCTGCAGGAACAGCATCGGCACATGAATCTCAGCGAGATGGTCGGCACGATCGATCGAAGGTTTTCCGGCGGGATGCAGCGGAAAGCCGAAGAACGCCAACCCGCGCACGCCTTCGAGCGGCGCTTTAGCTTGCGCCTGCGAGGTCATGCGCGCGCCAAAGGATTTGCCGCCCGCAACCAGCGGGAGGCCGGGGCAATGTCGCGCGGCTTCCTTAACTGCCGCGCGCACCGTTGCATGCGCGATCGCCGGCGGATCGGGACGCTTGCTGGCCTTTTCCATGTAGGGGAATTGATAGCGCAGCGTCGCGATGCCGCGCTCGGCAAGACCCGCCGCAGCCTGCTCCATGAAGGAATGGGCCATGCCGGCGCCGGCACCATGGGCGAACACAAAGCAGGCCCGCGCGTCCTTCGGGCGGATCAGCAGCGCCGAGACCGAGGTCGCTTGGCCTACCTCGATGACAAGCTTTTGCGGACTGGCAGTTTGCATCGGATGGGAAACCCAACGAGCATTGGGTAGACTGGCGATCCCGGCATGACTCGAACATGCGACCTACGGTTTAGGAAACCGCCGCTCTATCCAGCTGAGCTACGGGACCGAGAACCCGCTCCATAGCAGAGCCGGCGCGCCATCGCCAGCCTTTGGCGCAGTCTCGACCTGGCGCTTTCAGCCTACGCCGTGCGGCGTCTGCCGATCGGTCCCTATTTCGGTGGCACCTCCGGATGATGTCGGTCGACGGATGTGACGCACTTCACAACCTGAGGTATTCTGTCCGGCCTAAGATGGCGCTGATGACGGAGGGTGTCTACTTCCATGCTGCCTAATCTCATCGAGCGATTCAATTTTGCCGATGGAGATGGAGAGGTGGTCCATATTTGACCCCACGGTCTCCACGGCAGTCCCATTTCATGTTTGTATCCTTCTGCTCACAGGAGACAACGGCGATGCAAGGGGTTGCTTTAATATCGACCGGCAGATTGATTTAGGAACGGCCCGGGTAGGCTTAAGAAACTTGTCTATTTGCCATCAGGAGGAGGCACAACGGGCAGGCCGATCTGCGGCTCGGGCCAATCCGACTTACCATAACCAGGCGGCCGCCAAGCCGCCGCTGAAGATGGCAATCACCACAAGCGTTGCGGGTGTAACGGATCGCCAGTACCGGATCAGCCTAATCAGAAACAGCGGGCCAAACCGGGGATCGTCCTGGATACGAGCAGCCGCTTACTCAGTGAGGCAAACGCTTGGTAGTCGCAAGCAAAAGCCCGCTGGACGACTTTTCGTCTAGCGGGCTCGAGCGCTTTCAGGGATGACGCAGTCAATTCCGGCCGGTCATACGATCGATCATGCCGCCGGCGGCGCCACCATACAACGATCTAGCATGGTCGCCGCCGACACCACCTGCCATGCCGCGGCACCTGACGATGTTTCTTGCGCTGAAGTTCTCTTGGAACGATTAAGCCCGGGACTGCGCCCGCTGTCTCTCGGTACTTTCAGCAAACCGTTGTAAGATGCGCAAAGTATGTGAGTAACAACAATGCTTGCCCGGTCTGTTGCTATTTTGATTATGGCTGCCCTCGTTTCATTGGATGCCTCGGCTCAGCAATCGTTCAAACAATTGGAGAGCACAGGCGAGTTCGAGCGAGCCATTGCTGCTGTCGACGCAATAAAGCGCCGGAAGAAATTGCAATGCGTTATGTCAATCGCAAACGGAAAACTTTGCGAATGCCTTTCACGAGAGCTACCCGTGGACACTTATGTTCGAAGCTACGCCTCGATCGTCAATCCCGGGAAGGACGGGGTCGAGTACGGACAATTGTCGGCGGCGGATAAGAAGATTGTCGACCAATGTGCAAGCGATAACCCTTAGCCATCCCAAATCGCTCGGGAAACGGCCAAGGATTAGGTAGGGGCCCGATCGAGTCTTACTCGGTAAAAATCGGCGGGCCGGTCACGGCCCGCCTTCCCCTCACCTTTCGCTCGACGCCGGCCCTGGCGTCAACATTCCGATGATAATGTTACCCGGAGGAGCAGAAATATCACCAGTATCGACGAGCCCTGAAATTAATCTCTAATCAAGGCTAACCTTGTCAACGGCTTGGATGAACTGATGATGGAAGAGATCAAAGATCATCAGTTGTTACGAAAATTTGGGGCAGCCTCGATACGCGATTAACGAAGCCGCAACGAACTTGACCGCTTTCGCGGTTCCATGGCCAGAATGGGGAAACTTGTTCGCGGACTTCTATTTTGTCCCGGCCACTGACTGCGCGAGCGCGTCCTTGCATTGGTCTTTGACGTTGCCAATACTTTTCAGGATGCAACTTCTTTCCTTGCCAGGGCAACTTTCCTTTACATCAGTCGTGCAGGCTTTGCTGATCTCGGCGACCCGCGCAAGCCTTGCCTTACACGCGTCGGAAAATTCTGCGGCGTGTGTTTTCACGCAGTCTTTAATGCGGCCCCCGCCGGGTTTAACTTCAGCACATTTTGCCTTGATGTCGGCCGCACAGACGCCGACTGACCGTGCCATCGCGACCGGAATGACCGGTCTTGAGATGCTTCCGAAGGTAAAGACCGAGCGACCGAATGTACCGGTAATCATGATTACTGCTTACGGGGACGAAGCGACCCAGAGCGGACATCGAACCTCATAGTTTTATTTTGGAGCGAATCCGGGACCTGTTGGAGGGTGCCGCCACAGCTCATTGCTCTGCAGCAACGCACAAACTGCGACTTGATAGCACTCAATGCCCGCCGCACGTCCTTGCAACCAATCGACGGCAAAGGCAGATGCCGTCGCGAAGTGCGTCCACGCAAGAGATGCCAACGGCAGAGATCTAGGAAAGCGACAAGCACGACGACGCGTCGCAGCGCATCGGAGCTAGGTATGCACTCGGTCAAACGACGTGAACCGGCGCAACGCAAAGTAAATCGCGATCGGCGGCAGGGAATAAACCAGAGCGACCGCCATCATATAGTTCCATGGCGCCTCGTCGCTGTCGAAGAACTGATCGATGGCCGCCGCCACGGTCATGTTGCGCGTCGATGAAAGCAGCATGAACTGGTAGAGGTAGTCGTTCCACGCCAGCAACAATGCATATACGCCCACCGCTACGAGCGCCGGTGTCATCAGTGGCAGGTAAATGCGCAGATAGATCTGGACAGGTGAAGCACCATCTATCTTGGCGCACTCATCGAGCTCCATCGGCAGTAGCTTGCCGTATTGGTGCAGGATTAAGACGGCGTACGGCGTGGCGAAGGCGACATAAGCAGCAATCACCGCCCAGAGGCTGTCGGAGAGCCCGTAAACATGCATGATGTGGACGAACGGTATGATCAGGATGGCCGTCGGCAGCATGTAGGTCAGTAGCGCGGCGTCACCAATGAGCTGACCACGGCGAAGCTGCATCCGTCCGATCGCAAAGCTGGCGAGCGAGCCGATGACCACGGTGAGCGCCATGGTGGCTACGCCGAGAAATATGCTGTTGCCGAACTGATGCCAGAAATGTTCCAGATACCAGTGATCTTGCGTCCAGACCGCACGGAAGCTGCCGAACGATGGATCTTGCGGCCAGAGGCTGCCAGTGAACTCGTCGCCCTCGTCATCGAGCGCAATGAGCACCATGTTGTAGACCGGTAGCAGCGTCCAGATCAGCAGTACGACGCCCACGGCCGCACCGGCGATGCCGCCGGCAAGTCGCCGTCCATGGCGGTACCGACGGCGCGCGGTGCGATCTCGGCAGCCACGCGAATGCGGGTTCATTGGCGGGTCGACCGGTCATAGCTGCACGCCAGTCCTGTGCAGGCGCCGTATCAAGAGGATAACGACAGGGATGACGAGCGGCAAAGCCGACATCATCGCTGCCGCCCCCAGCTCCGGATGGCCAAAGGTGAACGCCTGGCGGAAGCCGTAGGTTGCCAGCACGTCCGTGGTGCGCGCGGGCGCACCCGAAGAGACGAAATAGACGGTCGGAAAATCACCGAACGTCCAGAGCGTAGAGAGCAGCGTCGCCACAAGATAGACATTGGCCATCAATGGGAATGTTACATGGACCGTCTGCTGGATGCCGGTGGCGCCATCGATCGCAGCCGCTTCATAGATTTCCTTGGGGATCGCCATCCGCGCGCTCAGGAATATCAGTGTCCAGAACGGCAGCCACTTCCAGATATAGGCGAGAATGTTGGCCGCCATTGCCGTGCCTCGTGACACCAGGAACAGAGGGCCGTCTGCGCCGGTCACGACGGACCACAGGCTGTCAAGGAGCCCCCATTGGGACACCAGCATGTAATGGATCGACAGGAAGACGGACAGCGCCGGCAGCGCCCAGGGCAGCAAGAACACGACCAGGAGCGCCCGGACCCACCAGCGTCGCTGCATAAAGAAGCCAGAGAGCAGAAAGGCAAGAAACATCTTCACGTTCACGCCGATGCAAACGAACAGCAGCGTGTTGACGAGTGTGTCGATGTAGCGCGGGTCGGAGAACAACAAGGTGTAAAGCGTCGGCCGGCTGCCCATCCACAGGCCGAACACGACGGGGTAGGCGATGAACGCCACGAATACGGCCGCATAGGGAATGACGAAAGCGATTGCCCAGGCGGTGTCCGAGCCTTGCAGGCGGAAATGCCAGCGGGGACGGCGCGCCCGGCCGGCAGGTATGGGAGTCTGGAGCGGCAGAACCTGCTGCGCGCTGCTCATCGTGCCCCGCAGAGCATCATCCCTTCACGCCGCCCATGGTCAGGCCGGCCGCCATATTCCGGCGGAACATGTAGTAGATCATCAGCGGCGGCAGCGCATACACGATCGCCGTCGCCATCATGAAGTTCCAGGGCGATTCGTCGCTGTTCAGGAACTGCGCCAGGGCGACTGCGACTGTCATGCTGTCTGGCGTGGAGAGCATCAGGAAATTGTACAGATATTCGTTCCAGGCGAGCAGCAAGGCATAGGTGCCGACTGCGACCAGCGCGGGCGCCATCAGCGGCAGGTAGACGTACAGATAGATCTGGAGCGGGTTCGCCCCGTCGATCCGCGCCAACTCGTCAAGCTCCATCGGGATCGATTTGCCATACTGCGAGAAGATGAAGATCGCGTACGGCGTGGCGAACGTGGTGATGGCCGCGATCACGGCCCACAGGTGGTTGGTTAGCCCGTAAATTTGCATGATCCGGTAGAACGGAATCGCCAGGAATGACGCCGGAATGACATAGGTCATCAGCGCTGCATTCGTGAGCAGCCAGCCGTTGCGAAGGCGCATCCGTCCGACGGTGAAGCTGGCGAGCGAGCCGATCAGCAATGTGAGGAACATCGTCATCAGTCCCACAAAAAAGCTGTTGCCGAACTGATGCCAGAAACGTTCGAGGTACCAGAAGCCTTCGGTGAAGACGACATAGAAGCTGTCCAGGGTCGGACTGGCCGGCCAGATAGTGCCCGCAAAGATGTCATCGTGGGCTGAAAGCGCGATGACCACCATGTTGTAGATCGGCGCCAGCGACCAAACGATCAGCACGATGCCCAGCAACATGCTGGCGGCTTTCCCCGCGCGGCGACCGGCGCGGTAGCGCCATGGCGAAAGATGCCGGGTGCGAGCGACGCTCACAGCTGCCTCTCGGACATGCGCAGCTTGCGCATCAGGATGAAGATCAAGGGGATCAACACCGGCAAGGCGGTCATTACCTCCGCCACTCCGAGACGGGGGAGGGAAACCGTATAGGCATAGCGGATGCCGAGCGTGGCGAGCACCTCGGTCGACATCGCCGGTCCCCCGCCGGAGACAAAGTAGGTGGCATTGAAATCGCCAAGCGCGAAGACGGTATCGAGCAGCACGCAGACGATGTACAGGTTCGCCATCAGCGGCAGAGTCACATGGGTCAAGCGACGCAGGCCGCTCGCGCCGTCGACCGCGGCGGCTTCGTAAAGTTCCTGCGGGATCGCCATCCGACCGGACAACAGGATCAAGGTCCAGAACGGCAGGTTCTTCCAGATATATGCGCCGATGTTGGCGGCCAGCCCCATCCAGTGCGAGTTCAAATAGACCGGCCCGTCGATGCCGGTCAGCAAATACAGCACATTGTTCAGCATCCCCCACTGCCCGTTCAGGAACCAGTGTATCGACATGTAGGCAGGAAGCGCCGGCGTCGCCCAGGGCAGGATGAAGATGACCAGAACCGCTTTGACCCACCATCCCTTGCGCATGAAGAAACCGGACAGCAGGAAGGCCAACGCCATCTTCACGTTCACGCCGATGCCAACGTACAACAGCGTATTGATGACCGCCGTCAGATAGCGCGGATCGTCGAAGAGCTGGCGATACAGCGCCGGATCGCTGCCCATCCACAGCCCGTAGACAACGGGATAGAGGACAAAGGCAAAGAAGATGACGACGTAGGGCAGCGCAAACGCGACGGCCCAGACACGGTCAGAGCCATAGAGTCTGCCGCGCCGGGCGCGCCGCCTGATCGCAACGGTCGTCAGGCGCTGTCCAGCCGGAAGCGCCTGTTGGGTTATGCTCATGTGGCCCTCGTGAGGCGGTCAGAACGTGACAGCCGAGAAGATCGCCTCCGCTCGCTTGAATGCCTTGTCGATCGCCTGTTCCGGCGTCATGCCGTTCTTGATGACGTCGGCATGCGCCTGGCCCCAGAGCTGCTCGGCAGTCACCTGGCCCCAGGCGGGGTTGAACCCTTCGTAGCCCGAAGTCGTCGGCCCGAGCACGGCCTCGCGCACATAGGGGGCGCGATGCGGGTCCGCGGGATCGAGCCACCACGGGTCATCCTTGACGATCTGCGGTATGGCCGGCACCCAGCGTCCAAGGCCCAGCTTCAGGTTCTCATTCATGACCTTGGGTTGCATCCAGTACTTCATGAGATCCTTGGCGACCTCGACGTTTTTCGCTCCCTTCGGAATGAAGCCGCCGCCGGCATTCAGCTGGGCCGCCATCGGCTGGCCATCGTTGCCGTTGGGCAGGCCCGTGGTGACCACTTCATTCATATAGGCCTGCGTGTCCTTGATCATCGCCAGCTCAGTCGAGATCGTGCCGTCGAAGTCGACGAGGAACACCTTTTCGTGGAAGGCGTTGTTGTCGTCCGCATCGTTCCAGCTCAACGCCTCGGGCGGTACGTAGCCCTGCTTGTAGGCGTCGGTCAGGTAGGCGACGGACTTGATCGCCGCCTCGCGCACCTTCGGGTCGTCGGTGTGCAGCCGGCCATCCGGCGTGACCATATTGCCGCCGTTGGCGATCACGAAGTGCGTGAACAGTCCGTTACCGTCGTTTGGCCCGACCGTGGTGATTTGCAGGCCAAGCGCGTAAATCTTGCGCATGCCCTTGCCGCGGAGTTCCTTCTGCGCCGGCTTGAAGAAATCCCAGAACGCATCCCACGTCTTTGGCGCATCGGACAGTTTCAGGCCGGCCTTCTCGACCAGACTGCCCCAGATGTGGAAGGGTATGCAGGCCTGCTTGATCGGCGCCAGATAGTAGCTGTGGGCTTTTGCAGTCTTGTTATAGAAGGTCGAGCATTCCCTGGCCGTCTTCGAAAGCTGCGCTTCGTAGGGCTTAACGATGTCACTGACATCGACCAGCTTATCGTCCCACGCGTTCTGCGGAATGATGGACTGGGGCGCGTCCATGAAAACCAGATCGGGGACGTCGCCGCTGGTCAGCGCAGAGACCGTCTTCTGGTTCTGCGCCTGGAACGGCATGATGCTGTAGTCGAGCGTATTGCCGCTCGTCTTCATATAGTCCGCGGCCAATTGCTTGAACGCCTCGTCCTCCGCCTTCACGAACCCCTGGTTGACCCAGACGGTCGCCGTCGTAGCGGCAGCATTGGCAATATACGGTTTACTCAGTGCGGTCGCAGCAGCGAGTCCAACGGAGCCGCGCAGCACCGATCTCCGGCTATATTTGTCCATTTCCATCACCCTCCCATGCGAGCGCAACTCTTTCGAAGCGCCCCAAATTTTGTTGGTATGATGCAGGCAAACAGCCAGCGTTGATGTTCGCAAACGGCCTATGCGATGTCAATGACTGTAGTCTCGATCGAAATTCAACTTGGCAGAAATCGGCCGCAGGTTTTGGGCTACACGGAAGTCCGGCCTTGGTCCGTTGCCGACATTGCGTGTCGAACGTCGAGATGTCCGGTTTCTGGGGTAGAGCGGACCTACGCCAGATGGGTCGGGGATGTCTGCAAATGGCACGAAGCGGACCAACTGGACCGGCCTGACGATGTCCGTCGATCGGGGGCAGACTTGGAAGTCACCGGCCGAGGATCAAACCGACGCGTTTGACCCATTGCGGAAGTGCTGATCGCTCCTTATGGCCGCAGCACGGCGTCGGACAATCAAATGCCGCTAGTTTTGCACTCAACAGACTAATCGCTGAGATCGGGATCGTGCAGAGTTGACTTCAAGCAGCGACCGCTGAGACTGTTTGCGGTGACGCTGTGCTAACCTGTCATTATGGCAAATGAGACTGCCCTTATCTCTGGAGCTGGCATAGCCGGTCCGACGCTTTCTTATTGGCTCGCGAGGGCCGGGTGGAGGCCTACCATCGTGGAGAGCGCGCCGCCGATACGGACGGGCGGCTACGTGATTGACTTTTGGGGGCTCGGGATGACATCGCCAACCATAAACGGTGCGGAGACCTCGATCGTCTCGGCTACCACATGAGGGAGATGCGGATCGTTGGTGACGAAGGTAAGCGTAAGACTGGGTTCAGGAAAACGTCTTCCGCGAGATAACTGGAGGGCGTTTCGTCACAGTTCGGCGTAGTGACCTTGCGCGCCTACTGCTAGAGAAAGCGAAGCCGGTCACGGAAATCATATTCAACGAGGAGATAGTGGGCCTTGAGCAGGATCAGCATGGTGTGAATGTCACGTTCAGGCGCGGTCAACCACGGCGGTTTGATCTTTTGATTGGTGCCGATGGTTTGCATTCAAAGGTGCGAAACCTCGTCCTCGGCCCTCAGGAGCAGTTCGAACGATCGCTAGGCTACACGGTAGCTGCCTTCGAATTTAAGGGCTATCGACCACGCGACGAGGACATCTATATCATTCACAATGAACCGGGTTGTATGCTTGGGCGCTTGGCTCTCCGCGACGACCGAACTCTATTTCTTTTCGTGTTCGCGGAAAGTGCTATTGAGCCCGAATGGCCACATGACCTCGTGGGCCAGAAGGTCCTACTCCAGTCATCTCTTCGGCTTGTGGTGCTTGGGAGAAATCGCGCATCCTCGACGAGTTGGACCGTGCGGAAGACCTCTATTTCGATCGCGTCAGCCAGATACATATTCGACCGTGGTCGCATGGGCGTATCGCTCTCGTGGGGGATGCCGCATTTTGTGTTTCGTTGATGGCGGGCCAAGGATCGGCGTTGGCAATGACCGCTGCCTACGTGCTCGCCGGCGAGCTAGCTCGTGCGGGCGGCCGATCTTATGCCGACGCCTTTCATCGATACGAGAACCTTCTGCGTCCCGAGATCAAAAGAAAACAAAGAGCCGCAAAAAGTTTCAGCGGCGCGTTTGCGCCAAGGACCTCCCTTGGCTTGTTTGTCCGCAATCTGGTTATTGCTGCTACCACGATCCCAGGACTGGCGCGACTGGCGTTTGGCAGGGACCTAGTCGATAGGCTAGCCCTTCCCGAATATTCTTGGCGGTGACGTTTGGAGCCTGACGATTTGAAACCGGAGCGAAAACAACTCCTCTCGATCCTCGCGGGGGCGGCTGGTGGCGGGGTTGCTATTGGCATCATGGAAG
>CAVYLU010000012.1:0-1208737 GCA_963769365.1 uncultured Alphaproteobacteria bacterium
TGGCGCTGACCGACGCCTTGCGCGCCTATGCACCGCCGAACAAGTCGGTCAGCATCGATTGGCCGGACGCGATCCGCATCGACGGCGGCCTGGTCGGCGGTGGGCGGCTCGGTTGGCCTGCGTCTGCGAAAGAGGACGAGCCGCCGCGCTGGCTGGTGTTCGGCGCCATAGTCCGGACCGTCTCGATGACCGACAAGGAGCCAGCGGTTCATCCGCTTTCCTCAGCGCTGGAGCAGGAGGGGTTCGGCGAGGCGGGCGCCGTTCAGGTGACGGAAAGCTTTGCGCGGCATCTGATGTTGGCCATCGACGCCTGGCAGATCGACGGATTCGATGGCGTGGAGCGCGAATTCCTGAGCCGGCTTCCGCGTGAACGGCAGGTCAGTCGTCGGATCGACGAGAACGGTGATCTCGTCATGCACCGGATTGGTATGGACGAGACCGAACGGCATGAACTGATTAAGGCCTTGGCCGTGCCCTCCTGGCTCGATCCGAAGCTCGGAGGACCGCGACTATGAAGCTCTTGCGCACCATCGCCCTTGATCCATCCGACACGTTCATATTCGACGTGGCGGCGGGACCCGGCGACTGGGCGGTGTCGGGCGCGTTCCGTTTCTGCGATCGGGATCCGGCTGGGCTGACCGGCAAAGACCGTTCGGCCTTCCGCAGCGGCTTTCTCGGCGTGCAATCATGGGGCTGGTCGACGCTGGTGCAGATCGTGGGAGCGACGGCGGCCGATCGGCACGCCCTGGTTGAACTCCTCGCCGCGCAGTTGGTCGAGCGGTTCGGTGCGCCGGCTCTCGCAACTGCGAAGCTTGCGGCAGAAGAAGAGGTCGCCTTTGCGGAACAGCTCTGCACGCATCCCACGGGCAGCCTGATTGCGGTCCGCCGCACGGCGACTGATGGTGAAGTTCGGGAGGCATTTCGCCGATTGCAGCTGCGAGAAGGGCAGGGTCATGGCAAGGCATTTTCATTCATGGAGGTCGAGGATGACCCTGAGCCCGACAGTGATCTCAATCTTGCGGATATGAACTTGGGGCCGCGGCGCCGATGAAGGATTTCTGGATTTCCTGCGGCCATCATCTGCTTGACCACAACGCGAGCGGTGGTTTGGTGGTTACAGATGAGTTCCTGAAAGCCTATTTCGCGCGTCCCGAGCTGATGCCGCCCGAAGACGCCTGCGCGATCGAACGCAGGTTGCACCGGGAACTGCTCGCCGACCCGCGTCGGCCGGTCGGTGCGGACGAGGTTGCTGCGATTGCCGATACTGATGCGCGGGAGAACTGGCAGTTCGTGCTGGCGTTCCGCGACTTGCTGCTGCGGCATCCGACGTTGGAAGCCGCCTATCTCGCGTTGGTGCGTTCCGTATCCGTCAATTTGCCGCCGCTGTTCGTCAACCAACTCGTTCATGTCATCTTGCGAAACGCGCTCGACGATTGCGACGATCCGTTCGTCCTGCGCGCGGCCGAGCTGTTTTTCCGGCCGCAGAGGATCATGCTGCACGACCAGTCATTGCTTCTGGGGGACGAGGAGGTCATCGGCGGGCTTAAAATCACTCCGGTATTGTCCCTGATGTCTATGCTGGCTGCGACCACCGATGCCCAGATCGACGTCCTCAATGAGGAAAACGCCGACAGCTACTGGCAACTCAGCGACCAGTTTGACATGGGACTTGATCTCACCAGCGGAAAGCGGGGACCGGCGGCGCTTGCGGAGGCGATGATGCGCTGGATTTCTCACCTGCTCGGGATCAATATCGGCATCGAGCCGCTCACGGAGTTGCGCGATGCAAAGCTCACCTGGTATGTCGGGCTTGATACCGAGGCCACCAAGATCGGTGACGGGCCCTGGCGTAGTGAGGCCCTCGACGACCGGACCGCGGGCCGCGTGCTGGCGCTGTTCTGCCTCAGCGTTACCGACGCTGGATTGGTGGCCGAAATTGTCGAGCATGAGCCGGTGTATCTGATTATGGCCATGACACCGGACCTGAATCTCAGGATGAAGCCGCAGAATCTGTTGACGGGGCTGCCGATCCAACACCTGGAGGCTGCTACGTGAGCCCCGCCGCCCTTCCGTTGTTGCGCATTCCCGTCGGCGTCGTGGTCGAACGCCGCAAGGCGGATTCGCCGTGGATCGATTTCGTCTGGCGCGGAGTTGGTGTCCTGCCCGACGAGCCGGAAATGACGCCGTGGACGGTTCTGCGCGCGCAGGGTGAAGCGACGCTGTTTTATGCTGGTAGCGCCACGGTCGATCTCTATCGTTGCGAAACCCAACTCTATCGCGACAATCTTGCGACCGGAGTTCCCAGTATCTGGATCGTGTTGAGCCCTTCGGAGGGCGCCTGGCCCTACGCCGTGGCGGCCGTGACTGCCGATCCCGCGGAAGGGGAGGCCTTCACGGAAGCAGGCGCCAATCTGGTCGAAGCGGTGCCGATGCCCGAAGCTATTCGCGGCGCGATTGAAAATTTCGTCGCCGAACACCACGTCGAAAGGGAGTTTGTCAAGCGCAAGCAGAGCCGCGCCGATCCCGAGGGTCTGGCGCGACGTCATCATGAAGGTGAGCACGAATGAGCGACGAGGTATTCCTTGCGCGCTGGTCTCGCCGCAAGCGCGAGGCGAAGGCGGTCGCTAACGTTCCGCCGCCGACGGAGCCGGCTGGGACGCCAAACCCACCGCCGCTCGCCGCCGCCGAAAATCCACCGGATGCAGAGGTGGATCTGTCGAGTTTGCCGCCGATCGATTCAATCGACGCTGCCACTGACATCACGGCGTTCCTGCGCAAAGGCATTCCGCAGGAGCTGGGCCGTGCGGCGCTTCGTCGCGCCTGGGCCGCTGATCCCGCCATCCGGGACTTCGTCGGCCTTGCGGAGAACGCCTGGGACTTCAACGATCCGAATGCGATGCCCGGCTTCGGGCCGCTTGATTGTTCGGCAGAGCAGGTTGACGCGATCGTTGGCCGGATTGTCGGGGGCGTGCGTAGCGCCGCGGACAGCCTTGCGACCGCGGTCGCAGAAGGGAAGCAGGATCGCCAATCGAACAATTCAGGGCGCGCCGCTCTATCGGAGTCGCATCCCACCGAAGCGGTTGCTGATCTTGCCACCGGAGAGGAGCTTTCACTGGACGAAAGGTCGGAAGTTCCCGCTGCGGTGCAACCGGAGCCTTCCGAGACTGATCGCACTGAGGCAGGGCTTCGGCGGCGCACACATGGAGGCGCACTGCCACGCTAGGTTGCGACGAAAGGCATAGCCTCAGGCTATGTCGAATTGATTGACCACGTGGGGAACCCCGCTTAGTCTCTGTACATAAAATAAAAATCAAGCGCTTGGCCTTTTGGATGCGAGGTCCACGTGCGCGATGCAGGCCTCAATCGTGCCATCGATGCTGCGGGCGGCATAGCCCAGCTAGCCCGGAAAATCGGCATTGCCCAGCCTTCGGTTTCGAACTGGAACAGGGTGCCTGCAGAGCGGCTGATCGCCGTCGAAGCCGCAACCGGCGTGTCGCGCAAACAACTGCGTCCTGATCTCTATACCGAGCTGGCTGTGCCGCATGATGGCGTTGATCCCGTCGATGCCGGGCGCGCGCAGGAATATGCGCTGCTCGGTGCCTTGCTGTCATATGCGCCGTCGAATGCGCTGCTCAGCCAGATCGCGCAGCTGCGCGACGATGCGACTCCGCTTGGGCGCGCCCACGCCGCCGTGGCAGAGGCCGCATCGATCGCGGTCGCAGGCGAAGTCGAACGCGAGTATTTCGATTTGTTCGTCGGCCTCGCGCGCGGCGAACTGTTGCCCTACGCATCCTACTATCTGACCGGCTTTCTCAACGAGCGCCCGCTGTCGCGCCTGCGCGACGATCTCGCCGCGCTCGGCATCGAGCGGGTGGACAGCAATTTTGAGCCCGAGGATCACGCGGCGACGCTGTGCGAGGTCATGGCGGGCTTTGCGGCGGCGCGCTTCCCGGCATCGCCGGGAGCACAGCGCGCCTTCTTCGAGAAGCATGTGGCCCCTTGGATGGGCCGCCTGTTCGCCGACATGGAGAGCGCGACGAACGCCAGGTTTTACAGACCGGTCGGAACGCTCGGCCGACTGTTCCTGGAAATCGAAGCCGAAGCATTAACGTTTGCCAACTGACCAACGACCGTTGGTCCGGGAGAGATCCGATGAAGGACGAGAAGAAAATGACAGTCGGTCGCCGCGACTTCCTTCTCAAGGTCGGCGTCGGCGCGGTCGGCGCCGGTGCGACGCTGGCGACGCCGTTGATCGCGCCCGCGCAGGCAGACAGCGAGGACAATGATGAGAAACGCAAGGCGCGCTACAAGGAAACCGATCATGTGAAGGCGTACTACCGCGTCAATCGTTATCCTTCTTGAGGGAGGCGGCCGTGCTGATCAAGAGAACACAACGCCAGCGTTCTGAATCGGACCGCCGCCGATCAGTCGCGGAGGCTCTGTCGGCTCAAGGCGGTCTCGATCGCCGCACCTTCCTGCGCCGGTCCGGTCTGGCCGGCGGCGGTCTCGCCGCGCTGAGTACGCTGTCGGTGGGTAGCGTCCGCAAGGCGGAGGCCGCAGTCGCCGGTCCGCTCACGTCGGGTGCAACCATCCGCAAGAGCATCTGCACGCATTGCGCGGTCGGATGCACGGTGACCGCGGAAGTGCTGAACGGGGTCTGGATCGGGCAGGAGCCGAGCTGGGATTCGCCGATCAATCGCGGGTCGCATTGCGCGAAGGGCGCCTCGGTGCGCGAGCTGGTCCACAGCGATCGGCGCCTTCGCTATCCGATGAAGCTCGTCAACGGGCAATGGACGCGCGTCTCCTGGGATACGGCGATCAACGAGATCGGTGACAAGCTGCTCCAGGTTCGCGAAAAATCCGGGAGCGATTCCGTCTATTGGCTCGGATCGGCCAAGATGACCAACGAAGGCGCCTATCTGTTCCGCAAGTTCGGCGCTTTCTGGGGGACCAACAACACCGACCATCAGGCGCGTATCTGTCACTCGACGACTGTCACCGGCGTGGCCAACACCTGGGGCTACGGCGCGATGACCAACAGCTTCAATGACATCCGCAATGCCAAGACCCAGATCATCATGGGCGGCAATCCGGCCGAGGCGCATCCGGTATCATTGCAGCATTTGCTCGAGGGCAAGGAGCTTCAAAAGGCCAACTTTATCGTCATCGACCCACGTCTGACGCGAACCGCCGCCCATGCGACCGAATATGTGCGCATGCGGCCGGGCACCGACATCCCGGTGCTCTACGGCATGATGTGGCACATCCTCCAGAACGGCTGGGAGGACAAGGAGTTCATCAAACAGCGCGTCTACGGTTTCGACGAACTCCGCAAGGAAGTGGAGAAGTGGAATCCGGAAGAAGTCGAGCGCGTTAGTGGCGTTCCCGGCGAACAGCTTAAGCGCGTCGCCAAGATATTTGCCACCGAGAAGCCGTCAACGCTGATCTGGGCCATGGGCCAGACCCAGAAAACCGTCGGCACCGCCAACGTGCGGGCGAGTTGCATCGCACTGTTGATGACCGGCAATGTTGGCAAGGCTGGCACGGGCGCCAACATCTTCCGTGGCCATGACAACGTGCAAGGAGCGACGGACGTCGGGCTCGATATCGTCACGCTGCCATTCTATTACGGCCTCGCCGAAGGCGCGTGGCGGCACTGGTCGCGGGTCTGGGAAGTCGACTACGACTTCCTGAAGTCGCGCTTCGAACTCCAAGCAGATCATGGAAACCCCCGGCATCCCGCTCACCCGCTGGTTCGACGCGGTGACGCTGCCGAAAGATCAGGTCGCGCAGAAAGACAATGTGCGGGCGGTATTCGTGCAGGGCCATGCCAGCAACAGCATCACCCGCATTCCGGAATCTCTGAACGGTCTAAAGGCGCTCGAACTGTTGGTCATCGCCGACCCGCATCCGACCACTTGGGCCTCGCTCGCCGTGGAGGCCGGGCGCAAGGATGACATCTACATTCTCCCGGTTGCCACGCAATTCGAGTGCAAGGGTTCGCGCGTTGCGTCGAACCGCTCGCTGCAATGGGGCGAGCAGATCGTAAAGCCGGTGTTCGAATCGAAGGATGACCTCGAGGTTATCTACCTGATGGCGAAGAAATTCGGCTTCGACGACAAGATGTTCAAGAACATCAAGGTCGAGAACAATCTGCCGGAAGCGGAGGATGTGCTTCGGGAAATGAACCGCGGCAGCTGGTCGACCGGCTATTGTGGGCAATCGCCCGAGCGGCTCAAGGCGCACATGAAAAACCAGGCGAAGTTCGACATGCTGACGACGCGGGCACCGAAGGACGACCCGGAAGTCGGTGGCGACTATTACGGCCTGCCATGGCCGTGCTGGGGCTCACCGGAAGTCAAGCATCCCGGTACGCCGCTACTCTACAACACAAATCTGAGCGTGATGGACGGCGGCGGCACGTTCCGGCCGCGTTTCGGCATCGAGCGCGAGGAGAAGCTTCCCGACGGCACGACGCGAAAGGTCAGCCTGCTGGCGGATGGCTCCTACTCCAAGGATTCGGAGATCCAGGACGGCTATCCGGAATTCACGCTGGCGAGCCTGAAAAAGCTCGGATGGGACAAGGATCTGACCGAAGCGGAAATGGCCACGATCAACAAGGTCAATTCCGCCAACCCTGACGCGGTGTCGTGGTCGCTCGACCTGTCGGGCGGCATCCAGCGCGTAGCGCTGATGCACGGCTGCGTTCCCTACGGCAATGGCAAGGCGCGCATGAACGCGTTCGGATTGCCGGATCCGATTCCGGTACATCGGGAGCCGATCTACACCCCGCGCGTCGATCTGGTTTCGAAATATCCGACGCTGCCTGACGCCAAGCAATTCCGGGTGCCCAATATCGGCTTCTCCGTGCAGAAGGCGGCGGTGGAGAAGGGAATTGCAAAACAATTCCCGCTCATCCTCTCCTCCGGGCGTCTTGTCGAATATGAGGGCGGCGGCGAGGAGACGCGGACTAATCCTTGGCTTGCAGAACTGCAGCAGGACATGTTCATCGAGATCAGCCCGGCCGATGCCGCCGATCGCGGCATCAAGGATGGCGGCTGGGTATGGGTCACGGGCGCCGAGAGCAATTCCAAGGCCAAGATGAAGGCGCTTGTTACCGAGCGTGTCGGCAAGGGCGTCGCCTGGATGCCGTTCCACTTCGGCGGCTGGTTCGCGGGCCGGGATCTTCGCGGCAACTACCCGAAGGGCACCGATCCGATCGTTCTCGGCGAAAGCGCGAACACGATCACCACCTATGGATACGATCCGGCGACCGGCATGCAGGAGCCCAAAGTCACTCTCTGCCAAATCGCGGCGGCATAAGGAGCAACGACCATGGCACGTATGAAATTCCTCTGCGACGCCGACCGTTGCATCGAGTGCAATGCCTGCGTCACCGCCTGCAAGAACGAGCACGAGGTGCCCTGGGGCATCAACCGGCGCCGCGTCGTTACCATCAACGACGGCAAGCCGGGCGAGCGATCGGTCTCCATGGCCTGCATGCACTGCACCGACGCGCCTTGTGCGGCGGTCTGCCCGGTGAACTGCTTCTACACCACGGCCGACGGCGTCGTGCTTCACTCCAAGGACCTGTGCATCGGCTGCGGCTATTGCTTCTACGCCTGTCCGTTCGGTGCCCCGCAATATCCGAAGGTCGGTAATTTCGGCTCGCGCGGCAAGATGGACAAGTGCACCTTCTGCGCCGGCGGTCCGGAGGCCGACGGTAGCAAGGAGGAATACGAGAAGTATGGCGCGAACCGTCTTGCCGAGGGCAAGCTGCCGCTTTGCGCCGAGATGTGCTCGACCAAGTCGTTGCTCGCCGGCGACGGAGAGATCATCGCTCAGATCTACAAGGAGCGGGTCACCAAGCGCGGCTACGGTTCCGGGGCCTGGGGCTGGAAGACCGCTTATCGCGAGACGATCGAGTCCTGAAGGCGGCATTAGGAGCGGTTGCGCAAATATCGGGAGGAGCTCATGTCGTCTCTTGCAAGGTTCATTCGCCTGGCTATCGGCGCCTGCGCATTCCTGCTGATCATTTCAGCGTCGATGCCTTCCAACGCACAACTGGTTAATCCGACAGCAAGCTCCGTGAAGGAGCAACAGCTTCTGCAGGAACTGAACCGGGTCCAGGGACGCGTCAGCATTCCCGACCAGCGCTCGGGCGTCCTCGAACAGCCGGCCGGCCGCGACTGGCGAGAGTTCCGGAACGTGACGCTGCGCTGGATTGGCGGCATCGCCATTCTTGGCATGCTCGCGGTGTTGATCATCTTCTATCTCAGCCGCGGCATGGTGCGACTGGAGAGCGGTCGTTCCGGCCGAACCATCGTTCGCTTTGCCTCATTCGAGCGCTTCGTGCATTGGATGACCGCGACCTGCTTCATCGTTCTCGCGATTTCCGGATTGAACATCACCTTCGGCCGTCCCTTGCTCCTGCCGCTGATTGGCCACGAGGCTTTTTCCGAGTGGTCGCAGTGGGCGAAATATGCGCATAACTATCTGAGCTTCCCGTTCACCATCGGAGTCGTGCTGATCTTCCTGATGTGGATCGCGGGCAACATCCCGAACAAGGTGGATGTCGATTGGGTCAAGCGCGGTGGCGGTATCGTGGGTCACGATCATCCGCCGGCCTATCGTTTCAACGCTGGCCAGAAGGCGATCTTTTGGATCGTGGTCATCGGCGGAGGTCTGGTGGCGGCCACTGGATATGAGCTGATGTTCCCCTTCTACCTGTCAGGTATCGAAGGAATGCAGCTCGCGCAGATCGTCCACTCCATCGTGGCGATGCTCTTCGTGGCGGCGATGCTGGCGCACATCTATATCGGGACGATCGGCATGGAAGGCGCGTTCGAGGCAATGGGCAGCGGCACCGTCGATGTTAACTGGGCCGAGGAGCACCATAGGCTCTGGCTTGAAGGGCAGAATGCGCGTTCCGGCGCAAACGACGCGCGACCCCGTCCCGCCGTCACTGCGGCGGAGTAGGTCGGACACGCAGTCTTAGGCGTTCAGCGCACCCTCGCTAAAGCCGCACGCCCGTCGTCGCAAACGCCTGTTGGACCGGCTCCTGCACGTGGCTTAGAACCACGGCCCCGACTGCCGCCACGACGATGGCGACCACGCAGGCGACCAAGAAGACTCTCATTGCAGTTCTCCCGAAAAGATCGGGATGTTGTGAGAGTTTACACAAAATGGCTCGTCGCGGACAAGGATGCGCCGATTTTTCGTCCGATCCAACAGATCGGAATCATTCGTTCGCACCCCATCCTCGGCGGGCTTCACCATCATTACGTCCGGGTTTGAGTTTTCGGTACACACAAGTCCGCGTACGGGTCGCCGACGGACCACCGCAGCGGATCAGGGACAAGGGTCAGCAACATCTCCCCGGGGACGAGGCGTGGCTGATCGGCGAACACAGGATGTCGGGAGAAAAGAAATACTATCTCGCCAGCCTGCCGGCGACGACCGACCTGCGCAGCCTGGCGGCGACCATCAAGGCGCGATGGATTTGCGAGCAAGCTCACCAGCAGTTGAAAGAAGAACTCGGTCTCGATCACTTCGAGGGCCGGTCCTGGCAGGGTCTTCACCGCCATGCGCTCATGACGATGATCGCGTACGCCTTCCTGCAGCATCGACGCCTCGCAGCAACAAGGCGGAAAAAAAAGAAACAACGGGCCCCCGCCTCAGCCAACCTTGCCCGCCGTGCGCCACGCCATCCTCGAGCGCTTCGCTCGACCACCGCCGCTGCGATGCCCGCATTGCCGAAAATCGATTTGCAGCGAGCTGCAGCGTGAGTAATCTGCCAAAGTAGTGCTAGTCGACGCAACGCTTTATCTTAGAGGGAAAAGCTGGATGGGGCGATGGATCAGGGATTTCGTCGAGGCTTACGTTCCCGCGAGGCGGCGTTTGGGCTTCGTTCTCTACGGGCCGTCCCCAGCGACGGCAGTTCGAACCTTTTGAGCGGAAAAGTCCCGTTTCCCGGAGGCTCGGTCTGGAGACCGGGGGATAAAACCACTGCCTGGCTTGCGGCAGTGGGAAAGGGAGTAAAGGCTGGGCGCAGCGCGCCACGCTACCCGTTCTTCATTCCCGTAATGGAGGCGCTGACAGCGCGTGGATCGCGGCTTGGCCAGCGCCCGCTTTCGACCTGCGCGAGGAAATCGCCGACGATCCGGTTGTATTCATCTGGCTCTTCGATATTGATCGCGTGGCCCGCGTTCGGCATCACCGCGAGCGCCGCCGACGGGATGCTCTGCTTCATGAGGATGCCCGGCAAAAGGCACGGCCAATCTTCATCACCGGTGATGATGAGTGTCGGCACGCTGATGCGCCGCATTTCCTCGACCAGCGTATAAAGCGATGGCCTCTCCTTCTGCACACCCTGCTGCGTGTTTGCCGATCCCACGGCAGAATGTTCGGCCAGCATTCTCTTGAACTCGGCGTGGCCGCGCGGATCCTTGTTTTCATACTGAACGCGTGTCGGTCCGTAGGCATAACGTTCGGCAAAGGCTGCCATGCCTTCGGTCCTTATCATGCTCGCGATCACGTCGGCTTCAGCCCGGAAGGTCTCCCGCTTGTCGAGTTCGGCGCCATAACCGCAGCCGCCGATGCATAGCGATCGCGCCCGCTGCGGATGACGCAGACCGAAATGCAGGGTTGCGAAGCCGCCCATCGAAAGTCCGACGATATGCGCCTGCCGTTCGCCGATGTGATCGAGTACGGCGAGGATATCGTCGGCGGCGCGGGCCTGCGAATAGGAGGAGACATGCTCCGGCACGTCGGACGGCGGGAAGCCGCGCGCATTGAAGGCTATGGTGCGATAACGCTTGCCGAAATGGCGCATCTGCGGCTCGTAGCTGCGCAAATCGCCGGCAAATTCATGAACCAAGATCACGGCACGACCCGACCCTGTTTCCTCAAAGTACAGGCGCACCCCGTCATCCGTCATGGCGTAAGGCATGTTGGTCTCCCAAATCCGGCTGTAATCAATAATTGTTCTAGGATACGGCCTCTTTCATTCCAAACTGAGCATACGATGTCGCCGTGGCGCGTTTGATACATGCCGACGGGCTCTCACGATGTCCGTTTCCAAGGGAAAACCGGAAGTCATTGTGGCCGGTTCAAACGACGCGAATGGGCACGAAACGGACATACTGCGATGGCCCGCCGATGTCTGCTCCTGAGAGTAGAACGGACGCGCCGCTTCAGTTTCTGATCTAAACCTGACGGCAGACGTTGCGGTATCGGAGGGTCCAAATGGCGGGACAACCCCAAGCTGGCCGGCTGTCGCTGAGCCTGATAACGCGAACAAGACAGACATCCATTGCTTGCGCATTTGCGAAACAGCGGGAGGCGTGCGAATGGGTCACACTACGGTTCAAGACGGCATGACGATCGACTGGGACGTTGACATTCCTGTCGACGATGGTGTCGTGCTCAAGGGCGATGTGTTTCGGCCAATCTCTGGCGAACCGTGCCCCGTCTTGCTGACCTACGGCCCCTATGCGAAGGGCCTTTCTTTCCAGCAGGGTTATCCGAGCGCATGGCAGAAGATGATCGCCAATCATCCGGATGTTGCCTACGGTTCGACTAACAAATATCAGAATTGGGAAGTCGTCGATTCTGAGAAATGGGTTCCGCATGGCTACGCCTGCGTGCGCGTCGATTCACGCGGAACGGGCCGTTCACCCGGATTCATCGATCATTTCTCGCCGCGCGAGATGCGTGACTTCTACGAATGCATCGAGTGGGCCGCACGGCAGCCGTGGTCAAACGGCAAGATCGGTCTTTCGGGCGTCTCGTACTACGGCATCAATCAATGGCACGTCGCCTCGTTGCAGCCGCCGCATCTCAAGGCGATGTGCATTTGGGAAGGCGCAGCCGACTGGTACCGCGATATGACCCATCACGGCGGGATCCTCTCGACCTTCTGGGCGAACTGGTACGACATGCAGGTGAAGACCGTGCAATACGGTCTTGGCCAACGTGGCCCGCGCAATGCCGTCTCCGGTCTTTGGGTGTGTGGCGACGAGACGCTGTCCGACGACGAACTCGCGCGTAACCGCTGCAGCTTCGGCGACGACATTCTTAGCCACCCGCTCGACGACGACTACCACAGGGTTCGTTCGCCGCAATGGGACAGGGTGACGGTTCCTTTCCTTTCAGCCGCGAATTGGGGCGGTCAGGGTCTGCATCCCCGCGGCAATTTCGAAGGATTCATGCGCGCCGCTTCGAAGGAAAAGTGGCTGGAGGCACATGGCCTCGAGCATTGGACGCATTTCTACACGGACTACGGACGCTTGCTGCAGAAAGCCTTCTTCGATTGCTATCTAAAGGGCGAGAACAATGGTTGGCGCGAGCGATCTCACGTGCTGCTGCACGTGCGCCATGTTGACCGCTTCGAGGAGCGAAGCGAAGCCGAGTGGCCGCTGGCGCAAACGTCATGGACCAAATTCTATCTCGACCCCGATGGTCAGATGCTGTCCTCTGTTCCGCCTGCCAAATCCGGCAGCTTATCGTTCGATGCTGGCGGCGACGGCCTCACCTTCCTGTCGGAACCGCTTTCGAAACAGACGGAAATCACCGGACCTGTCGCCGCGCGATTACGCATTTCGTCGTCGACATCCGATGCCGATATCTTTCTCGTCTTTCGTGTCTTCACTGCCGACATGCGCGAAGTCGTATTTGTCGGGGCAATTGATCCACATACGCCCATTGCCCAGGGCTGGTTGCGGGCGTCGCATCGTAAACTCGACAGCAAGCTTTCAAAGCCATGGCGGCCGTATCATGCGCATGATGAAGAGCAGCCCCTAATTCCTAGCGAGCCAGTGGATCTGCACGTCGAAATCTGGCCAACGTCGATTGTGGTCCCAGCCGGATGCCGGATAGCATTGTCAGTGCGCGGACGAGATTACGAATGGCAGAAGACGACGGGCTTGCGCCTGTCGAATTTCAAAAACGAGCTGACGGGTTGCGGGCCATTCCTGCACGACGACCCCCGCAACCGGCCGTGCTCTGTCTTCGGGGGGCGCACGACCCTGCATATCGACCCTAACGACGCGAATTATCTTCTTCTTCCGATCATCCCCCGGAAGCAGTGAAGGAATACCAGAGTGAGCGAACAACGCGCCAGAAACGAAATCAGGAGAACGTCATGAGGATCACCAGACGCGACTTGATGCAGGCAGCCGCCGCAACTGCGCTGGCCGGGTCTGCTGGAAATGCGGCCGCGGCGGAAACCGCCGGCGCGATCCGCGTGGGGCTTCTGACCGTGAAGACGGGACCGCTGGCCTCGGGCGGTATCGATATGGAGCGCGCGCTCGTGATGTATCTGAAGGAGCGCGACAATGACCTCGCCGGCCGCAAGGTTGAACTGATCGTCGCCGATACGGCCGGCGTTCCCGCGACCGCGCGCACCAAGACGCAGGAGCTCGTCGAGCGCAACAATGTCCATTGCCTGATCGGCCCGCTTGCCGCCTTCGAGGCCTTGGCAATCGACGACTATATCCGCCTGACCAAAACCCCGACGCTTTCCGTCGCGGCGGCCGAGGATATGACGCAGCGTCATCCCAATCCTTGGTTCGTCCGCGCCACATCCACGTCGGCGCAATGCGCCCATCCCATGGCGGATTATTGCAGTAGGGAGCTCAAGTTCAAGCGCATGATCACCCTTGCCGACGACATCGCCTATGGCCAGGAGATGTGCGCCGGGTTCCAGCGGGTGTTCGAGGAGAATGGCGGCAAGATCATCCAG
The DNA here is from genome assembly GCA_963769365.1 of uncultured Alphaproteobacteria bacterium. Lineage (GTDB taxonomy): Bacteria > Pseudomonadota > Alphaproteobacteria > Rhizobiales > Xanthobacteraceae > Bradyrhizobium. Next base: position 13,745 of record CAVYLU010000012.1, read on the forward strand.
AAACTGTTTCCGCCGCTCACCGTGCCCGACTACGGAGCCGTCGTGACCAATCTCAAGACCGACGCGGACGGCATCTTTCTGGGACTTGCCGGCTCCAACGGCTTCCGTTTCCTTCGGCAATTTGTCGAATACGGGATGAAAGACAAACTGCAGCCGGTCGGCGGCATGACGGCTCTCGATGAGGCCGTGCTGCGCAACATGGGCGATGAGGCGCTCGGAATCGTGACAGCATGCTGGTATTCCGCCGAGCTCGACAACCCGCTCAACAGGCAGTTTGCTCCAGCGTTCCGCCAGGAATTCAAATACGATGCCGGCTTCTACGCCGCCAGCACCTATGTCGAGGCGGCGGTGCTGGAAGCAGCCCTGAAGGCCGTCAGCGGCAAGGTCGAAGACAACGATGCGTTCATGGCGGCGTTACGCGCCACCAACGTGGACACCGTGCGCGGGCCGGTCAGGTTCGATGAGTTCGGCAACGTCGTCGGCAACGTCTACATCCGGAAGGTCGAGCGCAAGGACGGACGCCTGGTCAATTCGGTGATCAAGACCTATCCGGATGTCAGCCAGTTCTGGACCTACAATTCGAAACAGTTCCTCGCGAGTCCCGTGTATTCGCGGGATTTTCCACCTGCCAAGAATCTCGAGAAGTAGGGGAACGCCCGCTGGAGTTGGTCGCTTCTTCGCTTTTCCGGAACCCGGCTTGACACTCGCCCATATATGTTCTCATTATGTTCTCACCATGAAAACTCGGTGAAAACGTCAAGGTGAGCGGTCTGGATGGCAACGACAGCCACCATCCTCCATGCGGACCTCGATGCCTTCTATGCTTCGGTCGAACAGCTGCTCGACCCGTCGTTGCGCGCCAAACCCATCGCCGTCGGTGGTGGGGTTGTGCTTGCCGCTTCGTACGAAGCCAAGGCCTTCGGAGTCCGCGGCGGCATGTCGGGACGGCAAGCGCGCGAACTCTGTCCGCAACTCACTTTTGTCGGCGGCCATTTCAAGGACTACCAACGGCTGGGCGATGCCGCCATTAAGGTGGTCGGCGATTTCACGCCGCTCGTCGAGCGGATTTCCATCGACGAGGCCTTTGCCGACGTTGCAGGCTGCACCCATCTTTTCGGTCAGCCTGCACAAATTGCGAGGGCGATCCGCCAACGCGTGCGCGCCGAGCTTGGCCTTCCGATCTCGGTTGGCGTGGCGCGCACAAAGCATCTGGCAAAAATTGCCTCGCAAGTGGCCAAGCCCGACGGGTTGGTGGTTGTCGATCCGGACACCGAGCTGGAATTCCTTCACCACCTGCCGGTCGAGCTGATGTGGGGAGTGGGGCCTGTCACGAAGGCGCGGCTGGCCGAGATCGGCGTGCTGACTATCGGAGAGCTCGCAAAGACACCGGGATGGTCGCTCGAGCACCTGCTCGGTCCCGCGGCAGGAGAGAAACTCGCGGCGCTGGCGTGGAATCGCGATCCGCGAGAGATCAAGGCTCACCGCCGGGCCCGATCGGCAGGAGCGCAGTCGGCGATTGGCAGGAAGCCTGCCGAAGAGCGAGTTATTCGACCGACCTTGCTTCATCTTGCAGACCGCATCGGCACCCGGCTCCGGGCGAGGTTAAGGCCTGGCCGAACCGTGACGGTCCGAGTTCGCTTCGCCAACCTGGACTCAGTCACTCGCTCCGTAACGCTCGATGCACCAATATCCGCAACCGTGATTCTCGCCGAGATCGCAGAGGAACTGGTGCGCGCGGTCCTCGCAGATCACCCGGACGAGAAAACCATCTCGCTGCTGGCGATCTCAGTGTCGCATCTCGAGCAGCACTGGGATCTGGAGCTGGAACTTCCGCTTGGACTTCAAGATGAAGCGCGCCGCCCCGGCACCAAAATAGGCATGGCACGTTGGGCGGCCGACTGTGCCGTTGATAAGATCCGCGATCGCTTCGGATGGGATGCTATCGGATACGGTTCGGTCGCGCCGGGAATTTCTCGTTCCGTTCCCGAGGAGTTTCGCAAACTCGCCGAAAAGGACCTGTAACCATCACCGGTCGCCACGCATCCAAAGATGCGAGCTTCTCAAGGAAGCCTTCGCCGCAGCGGGCACTGTTCTCTCTGAGAACGGCGCAACGAATTGGGTGAAACGACCGTGAACAAAACGTGGCGGAAACACCTGCCACGATCAAGAATCGCGCGGTTCAATGCGTCGTCGGCGCCTAGCGCGGGTCCGCGGCTCTCCTTGGAGCACCGCAATGTTGATCAGATTGGCGAGGAGAGAGCGAACACCCTCACGCCAAGTGAGGGTCGTTGTAAGTTGCGGAGAGAGATAGGCACTCGTTGGACCTATCGCGCCGAAGTCTAGGTGATATATCCTCTTCGTTGCCCAACACGGTGGTGCCAACTCCCGAATGGCTACTCGGCGGCTCGCGGCAATTGCGCGCGCCTCAGGAAAGGGCTTGATCTGCCTCGGACGGCCCATCAGCAGCGGCTGGAACAACACGGCTGCGGCCATGGTGCATACCAGCGCGAGCGCCATCATCTTGCCCATGCTCGACATGCCTGGATAGTTCGATGCCCACATGCTTCCAAACGCGATGGCGTTGGTCATGGCGCTGAATACGACCGCCCTTGTCAGCGTCGACTGTAACAGGTGGGTCTTTCCGGCCCGCCACGCCATGATGTAGTAGATCTTGAAGGCGACGCCAACGCCTAGCAAAAGCGGCAACGCGACGATGTTCGCAAAATTGAGCGCCAGCCCCCATATCACGGCGACCTCGAGCGTGACCGCCCCGGCGAGAAGTAGCGGGAACAGCGTCAAGAGCACGTCCGTCACGCGCCTCAGCGCAACAATGAGCAGAATCGCGATTGCGATCAGCGCGAGGCTGCCTGCCTCGATGAACGACGTGGTGACGGTTTTCCCGGATTCGTAATAGCTGATCGCGGCGCCTGCGGCCGACGGTTCGGCCCGAAGAACCGCTCGAGCGAAGGCGCGCAGCACATTCGTGTCGTTGGGGTCGCCCTTCGGCTTTGCCTGAACGCGGGCCCGGCCGTCGGGCAACATCCAGTCGCGGACTAGATTCGGCGGCAGCGTCTTGATCGTCACGATCTCCGGTGCGAGGCTCTTGCGAAGCCGCTCGAGGTCGTAGGTCAAGGGACGTACGAGCGCGGCCTCGGCCTTGCTGCGAACCCCGGGATCCGCTTCAGCGAGGCGCTTGAGCTGATCTGCAACGTGACGGGCGGCATCGGCGCCTGCGGCCTTGGTGTCGCCCGCAGCCCTGGAAAGGGCATCGGCGGCGCTCCGGATCGCGGCGACATTTTCCTGATCGCTGGGGGCAGGTTGCTGCCAGCGTGGATTGAGGGCACGGCCGAGGCTTCGCGACGCGATGCGCGAGGCGGCGATCTTCTGCTCTTGATCGTTCGGCACGAAGCCGCTGAGTGTCAGAGCGCGTGAGACTTCGGGAACCGTCGAGAGATGCTGGAATCGGCCTGTCCGAGCGATGGCGCCAGGATTTCCCCATCATTGCCGCTGGTTTGCGGATCCGCCTGCAATCGACGGAAGGTCACGACCGAGGGCGAGTCGGGGTTTTGCAGATCGACCGGGTTGAAGTCGAATGGCAGATGCCAGAGCAGCGGCGCGCCGGCTAGAACGATAAACACCGTGCCGACGATTACCGCGATGCGATGGCGCTCCAGGAAGTCGTCCAGCGGCGCGAGGCCTTTGAACCCGACGGCGGCCGCTTCGCCCGGTGGATCTAGCGCCATCAGCATTGCAGGTACCAGGGTGATGCTGCAGGCGAAGGCGATCAGCATGCCGCAACCGGCAATCAATCCCAGTTCGGAAAGGCCGCGATAGCTTGTCGGCAGGAACGCGAAAAATCCCAACGCGGTTGCGGCCGCCGCCAGCGCGAGAGGTTTGCCGACTTTTTGTGCCGCTCTTCGCAACGCTGTTTGCAAATCACCGATTTTGTGGCTGTCATTGTCGGAAACGCAATCCGGCTAGCAAGTGAAGTCGAATCGGGCGATGCTCTTGGCTGATGAAAGATGTTTGCAGGCTGATTTGCTTGGCGCTGATCGGATTGTTCCGGTCGCGAGCGTCGCTGCAAGCAGGGATCTTGACGCTTCGTCATCAACTCAACGTGCTGCGACGTAAATCGCCGCAGCGACTAACCTTCACCAGCATCGACCGTCTGGTATTTGCCGGGTTGTATCGGCTGGCACCTGGCGTGCTGGACGCGTTGAAGATCGTCAGGCCGGAGACCGTGATCCGCTGGCATCGTGCCGGCTTCCGAGCGTATTGGCGCTGGAAATCAAGACCGCGCAGTGGCCGTCCAAAGACCCCGCTGGAAATCCGTCAGCTCATTCGCGAGATCAGTCTCCCAACCCATTGTGGGGCGCACCACGGATTCATGGCGAGCTTCTCAAGCTCGGCATCGATGTCGGACAAACCACCGTTGCAAAGTATATGGCGAGGGGAAGGCGACCGCCGTCCCAAGGGTGGAAGACATTCCTTCATAATCACGCCGACGGCATCGCGTCGATGGACCTATTCGTGGTTCCGACAATCTCATTCCGACTGCTCTGCGGATTGCTGCTACTGCATCACGATCGCCGTCAAATCCTGTGGCTGGGAGTGACTGCGCACCCAACGGCTGAATGGATTTCGCACCAACTCACCGAGGCCTATGGTTGGAAAGTAGCGCCGCGATACATCATTCGTGACCGCGACGCCGTCTACGGTGACGTCTTCATCCGCCGCCTTCGGGCGATGAGCATTCGGGATCGGCCAACCGCGCCGCGATCGCCGTGGCAGAACGGATATTGTGAAAGGGCGATCGGTTCGATCCGGCGGGAATGTCTTGACCACGTTGTCGTGTTCGGCGAGCGGCATCTCCGCCATCTGCTGCGATCTTACGCGACCTACTATAACGAGGCTCGCACGCACCTTTCAGTCAATAAGGACGCGCCGTCGCCGCGAACAATACATGCCGTTGGTCGCATTTTGTCTACGCCATTTCTCGGCGGACTTCATCACCTGTACGTGCGAGTTTGAATTCCGACAGGCACAGCACAGTATATCCTCCGTTTTCATTGTTTGGGCCGCGCAAAGCCATCGTCGCCTCGTGCAACAACTGCGCGCTGAAGAGACCACCCGGCAGCTTCTCAATCGCGAGTTGGTGCATCGAATTAAGAACGTGTTGGCCAGTGTCCAAGCAATAGTGTATCAGTCCCTCAGAAACCAAGACAAGGCTTTGCTTGGCGTAATAAACGCTCGGATCACTGCCTTAGGGGCAACCCACGATCTTCTCGTTAAATCCGGATGGCAGGGCGCTCCCCTACGTGAGATTGTCACCCATGAATTTTCTCCGTTCGGTTTGTCCAGGTTTCAGCTTGAGGGTGAAGATGTTCAGTGCCCGGCGGACGCAGCAATTGTCCTGGCGTTGATATTTCACGAGCTCACTACGAATGCCGTCAAGTACGGTGCCCTCTCTAGCCCAGAAGGCCGGGTCAGTGTTTCCTGGGTCAAAATCAAACGGCGTCTTAACATCAAATGGAGTGAAATGGGCGGTCCGCCTCCGAAAGCTCAGAACGGAAAGGGGTTCGGCACGAAACTCCTCAAATCAGGGCTAAAGCCGTTTTGCGGGCACGCCGACATCCGACTTGAGCCTGCCGGCCTTGTCTGTGATCTCATTCTCGAGCTGCCGGATGGCGGCAAGGACCAAACAACATCGACGGGTGTGGAAGGCAGCGGCATGCATACCGTTGTTCCGGAATACAGCAAAATCAACTCCAATCCGAAGATTTTACGCGGATAAACGTTCAGACTGACGTTTGGCACCGTAGTCATTTTGACTATATTTATCGCGCTGCCGTAGCCACGGGCTGAGTCAGCCGCTCGGCGATCCTTCACGTACGCGATGACCACCCCGAGACGCTTGACCGTAGCTAACACTTCACCGTCGAGGTCACGATCGCAGTTCATGTGTGTGGGCGATAAAGAACTGCGACTGGTCCTATCGTGGCAAGAAATCGAAGGGCAGTTGCGGGAGCGTTACGATTTTTTCAAACGATAGACGTTCGCCACATACCGCGACCGAATAGATTTGCGCCGGCCGCTCATTGCCCGGAGTGCAATTGACGGCGACGAGATGCCGCTCCACGCACGGAGTGCAGAACCTGGCGCAGCGCGAGCCTGCTCCGCTCCGCAGACGTCTAAAACACGGGAGAGCTCACCGGCCGGAATGAGACGCAACAATATATTTCGAACCTGAGTGACCATTGCTCTTGCGCGCTACGATGCGGTCGAAGCCTACGGTGAGTTGCGTTCTCGCACAAGATTGTCTCGAGCCAGAACTCGGTGGCTCAACTCGAAGCGCTTCTGTTCTTGCAGGCTCGCCCAAGCGAACGTTGGGAATGGCGAGTTGCTTGATCTCAATGAAAGTGGCGCTCAAGGCGAGGTACCAGCGGCGCCCTCGACCGCAAAGGTATGGTACTTGGCATATTTTCCACCAATGCCGCGCACCTGCAAGTATGCCGGGTCATTTCGCCAGGCTTGGAGTGCCTCCATGCTCGGATACATATAGATGACAACACGTTTGGGGGCCTCTCCATCGATGGCAACCACCTGTGAGCCGGTCGCAGCCGCGCCTGCAGCTGCAACGAGACGCCCACCGTGCGCCTTGATAATCTCTCTGGCTCTCGGGAGATATTCTTTAGCGTACCCAGCGGAATCGCTGACGTCGATTTGACCGATCAAGTATACCGGCGGCCTTGCTTCACCGTAGAGTGCTTCACTGCCGAGCGCGCCCAGGGCGACGGACGCTAACATGACGAGACCGATTTTGTATCGAGCGGTCATTTGTGCCGCCTCCATTCATGCTTAGTGCGCGTATTTATTAGCGCTGACGCATCGTTCGCTCAGTTTGTTGAGGAAACGATGGAGCGAGGCGACATTTGTCGCCGAACCTTGCCACGCGTCAAATACATAAACTCTCTGGTTTCTTATGCCCAAATGCTATAATTGAACATGGACCTGCGGCACGCCCGTACTTTCGTAACTGTGGCCGAACTGGGCACGGTCTCCAAGGCAGCCCTGCGCCTGCGGATCGCCCAACCCGCTTTGTCGCGACAAATTATCGATCTCGAGCAGGAACTCGGCTTGCAACTCTTCGATCGCGTCGGGCGCCGGCTTCTTTTGACTGGTGAAGGCGAGCAATTGCTTGCGGGCTGCCGCGTCCTTCTCAATTACGCAAGTGCCCTGAAAGAACAGGCTGAGCTGCTGCGTCATGGAGATACAGGAATCCTAAAGATCGCCGGTTCGCCGCAACATATCGAAAGCGTCTTGTCACAGTTCTTGCACCGTTACGCGGAGCGCTATCCGAACGTTCACGTAAAGATTAGTGAGGGAACGGGCAGCGAGATATTGACGCTCCTCGAACGCGGAGAAATCCACCTCGGCCAGAATTTGCTGCACGCCGTCAAGCTGGACGAACGCCATTTTGGCAGCCTCCCGCTAGGATCGGTGGAACTGCTGGCAGTTTGCCATCCCTCGATGGCGCTCGGTCACCGTCGCACGATCGAGGTTACCGGCCTTGCCAAATTTCCGTTGCTCTTGATGGACACCGGATTTGGATTTCGCCGTGCTTTCCATGCGGCGAGCCGGATGGCAGGACTGAAGCCGACGGTCATGTTTGAAAGTCGAAACCCTCACACCTTGTTGGCTCTTGCTGAAGCAGGACACGGCGTCGCCATTGTTCCCTCCCAGCTCCAGTGCCACCGCTACCAACTGAGAATCGTCGGTCTCACGTACAGAGGCCGCCCCTTGCGAGAGCCGTTGACGATTTCTTGGGATAAGAGACGTCCATTGCCTCGCTTTGCAACAGACTATTGTGGAATGCTCGCCGCATACATGCGCGAGATCTTTCCGATAAGTCGGCCAACCGAGCCGAAGCTTCCAACCGCCCAGTACAAGCACGCCGGACAGCGGGCGAACCAGGCACAAAAGTCTCATCGCTAGCGGACCGGTGTACGCGCATGTCCGCCTTGGCACCATCGCTCGATGTCTAGGCTTGGGGCAATCCCGCGATTTCAAGTCCATCGCCGAGGCAGGACATAAACCTTGGGGTAAATGGCCAGGCACGTCGGGCCTGCGAAACCGTCAGACCGGGGTCCTTTCGAATGAGCTGTCGCCCCATCCGCCGAGCTTCTGCCCGCGCTCCCGTCAAGGCAACCGCTGCTACTGCAATTCTCTGGGCCCAATGAGATTCCGGGTACGCCTCCACACCGTCTTTGATCCACTTTGCCGCCCGATCATACCGCTCGGCGGCAAAGTGCGCGCAGCCCATTCCGATGCAGGTGATGTGGCGCAGCGGCTCAAACGGCATCAGATGAAGCGCGATTCTCAGTTCGCGAATAGCACCCTCGCTATCGCCGAAATAGGCCGACATCCAGCCGCGGCAAATCCATGCATAGGCCAACCACGGATCAAGTGCGAGCGCCTGCTCAAGCCGCTCGTCGGCTTCCTCCAGTCGATGCAGCAGCACGAGCGTGCCACTGCTCAGCGTCAGGGTCAGGGCATCGTTCCGAGCAAGATCGTGCGCCTGTTGCGCCAGACGGCAGGCTTGTTCGCGATCCGCGTCCGGGGTCGAACTGAAATTGTGGGCCGCGCGCTGCGCCCAACACCAACCGGCAACCGCCTTGGGCAATCCATAGTCGGGGGCCAGATCCTGGGGACGGCACAGCTCTTCAAGTGCGGCATCGCATTGCTGGCGCTCGACAGCAAAGGCGAACGGCAGCGCGGCCAGGGTCAGCCTGATCGCCTCGTCGAAATCCTGGTCAAAGCGCTGCGGCAATGAATTTCTCGCGCGCTGCACGGTCGCCGACGGAAGCTCGCCGAAGGCGTTGCGATACTCAGCCGCGAAACGTCCAAGCTGTGTGAAACCGGCACTGAGAGCCACAGGGGTAACTGACGCGTCCGCTCCCCGCCGAACGAATTCCTGCCGCGCCCAGGCGAGCCGCATTCGGCGCACCCATCCAAGTGGCGTAGTGCCCAGGAACGTCTTGAAATGTGTCTCCAAGGTTCGTGGCCGAACACCGGCGACCTGCGCAAGCACATCGAGTCGGACCGGCTCGGACAGGTGGCTGCGAAGCCAGCCGACGGCGCGCGCCAGATCAGCCGGCAACGGCCCCGCGGACTCTATGGCGCCTCTGGGGCCGTGAACAGGATCGTCGCCAACACTCGGACCAGATCTCGACATCGCAGATGCACCGAAGAGTCCAACCTTGCGTGTCCGACAGGATAGTCCGTTTTTGGCGATATTTGAAGATCGGAGCGAAAACTGAATAGCCGAGCTGCGGCAGCGCGACTAACTGGTGCGCTCGCCCAATCCGGCGCAACGCTTACAAAAGTAAGAGGCGTGCAGATGTTCTTCCGCCCATCCGGTTCCAGACGCACAATTTGTCTATGGTTTGTCGCAATATTGTTAGCGGCGCCGACATGGTCACCCGCCTCGGCGCAACAGTTTGACGTTAAGCCGATAGCCGAGAGGAAAATCCCGCAATTGCCGCCCGGACCGTTGTTCTGGCGCATCGACACCTTCCCCACACTGGCCCAGGCGCAAGCCGCGGCGGGGCCGAATGCGCTCGCCGCAGAAGCCGCAGGCAAGGACTGGCTATTCACGCTCGGTCCAAAGGGCGCGTCATCGCCGGGCGGCACCGAGGTCGCCGAAATTGGACCCGTGCCGCCCATCTCGGCGACCGAATATTTGCTACGTGTCAATATCACCGGTGGACCGCCAGGGGTTAAGACGCCGGTCCACACCCATCCGGGTTCCGAGAGCTTCTATGTCCTGACAGGCGAGCTGAGCCAGAAGACGCCACACGGCATGAACCATATCCCCGCAGGTCAATTCATGCCCGGACATGGACCCGGCATGCCCATGCAAGTCTCCAGCAGCGGGAGCAGTGATCTGACCGCTCTCGTCATGTTTGTCGCGGATGCCACCAAACCCTTTTCCTCGCCGGCCACAATGCCGTGACGCGGGCGAGAGGTAGTAATCAGGGACATTCGAGCCATCAAGCGAGGGACGCCATGAGGCGTTTGAACGAGATTACCCTGGCTCTCCTGGTGTGCTTGGGGACCGCTGCTTCCAGCGCGGCAGCCCAAACAGCCAAGGACTTGGTGGGCACCTGGAATCTTGTGTCAGATGTCAACACCTCTGCAGACGGCCGCAAGATTGAGCCGTTTGGTCCAACTCCTAGAGGGATGGCGATATTCGACAGCGATGGTCGCTTCGCGATCGTCATCTCGCGTCCCGATCTTCCGAAATTCGCGTCCAACAACCGGATGCAAGGCACGTTCGAAGAAAACAAGGCAATCGTGCAGAGAAGCATCGGCTTCTTTGGCACTTACTCCGTGACGGACGGCGTGATCATTCAGCACGTCGAAGGCGGAACTTGGCCAAGCTGGATCGGCACGGACCAGAAGCGGACGATCACCTCCTTTGCGAGCGATGAACAAACGTGGACGACGATTGCATCCTTCGGCGGTACAAGCGAACTTCGATGGCGGCGTGTGAAATAAGCACCCACTTGCTTCTGCTTAAGAGAGGCTCGAGCGGTCGGCTGTCGTAATCGCGGTCTCATCGTAATGCTGGCGAGCCCGCAATGGCACCCTGAAACGAACGCGGAGTATTAGTAGGGGACCTGAAAATTCGGCTCAAGCAGGCCGGAGGAATTGCCATGGCGGCTGTTGTGCTTCGGATGCGAACTTGCGTTATCGTATTGGTCTTGCTCCTAACCACGATCTCGGTCGCTTGCGCCGCGGATCAGACGATCACCCTGAGGCTCGGCGCTCCGACGGCACTTGCGCTTGAGAGACCTTTCAAGACGGTAATGATCGGCGATCCGAATATCGTCGATGTTCATACGCTCAACGATCGCAGGGTCACACTGGAACCCTTGAACCTCGGAGCAACAAATCTCATTTTCGTTGACGACAGAAGCATTGCGATCACCAACTTAAGAATTGTAGTCTTGGGCCCAGGCGATATCTGAATGGTATTCATCGTTCAACAACCACTGTGTGTCGTTCACGAAGGGGGCGGGGCCCAGGGGGCGCGTTCGTCGTCGTGTCGTTTCCGAGGATCGTCGACCACAACTCGAAGCTTGCATGCGCAAGCGTTTGCCTGAAAATGGCGCGCCACGGCCGATGAAGATGTGCACTACTCCTTCGCCGTGGCGCTATGATGCCGCGGCCTGCCGGGCGCTCCAATCCGCAAAGCTGCGATACCCTGCGACGTTGCACTATCCCTCGGGGTGCTGCCTTCGATTTTGGAGAGGGGCTCCCGTTACTCTTCGACAACGGCCCTCTCGATCACTCCCGAAGTCGACGCGATGGGCTCGCAATGTCAGTCGAGTGAAGCGTGTCGCAATTTATCAACGCACAATTCCGCGAAGGCACGAACCGTCGCCGACATTAGTCGGGAACGCGGGTAGACAAACCGCACTGGTACCGGTTCGATCTCAAAATCCTCGAGTACGTATTTCAGTCGCCCCGATTTTCTGAGCGGCGCGACCATATACGAAAGAAACGAGCCGAGTCCGAGACCCTTTGCGCAACTCTCGATGGCCACATCAGCATCATTGCAGACAATGACATCCGGAATTGGAACGCTTGCGTCTCGGGAGTTGATCCTGAAGGGCCAATGGGCGCGTGGCGCTAGGCCGGTGAAGCGCACAGACCGATGGGCTTTGAGGTCTTGCGGACAGCGCGGAATGCCGTGCCGGCGCAGGTAGTCAGGACTGGCGCAAACAACACGGCGCACCTTCGTGAGCGGTATCGACATAAGCGACGTATCTTCCAGCTGAGCAATGCGAATGGCGACATCAAAGCCTTCCTCGATAAGGTTCACGATTCGGTTTACGAGCAAAAGCTCGACGCTCACGTTGGGATGGCGCCGCACGAACTCGTTCACGATGGACGCCATATGGCGTTGGCCGAATGCTACCGAAGCAGTTACCCCCAATCGCCCATGAGGCACAGCGCGTCGGGAGCGCAGCGCCGCCTCCGCTTCCTGCACGTTGGTCAAAATCATCCGGCAATACTCGAGGTACTGCTCCCCATCATGAGTGAGATGGATCCTGCGAGTCGTTCGGTTCAGGAGCGTCACGCCCAAGTCGTGCTCGAGTGCAGCAAGCATGCGCACCATCGAAGGCAGAGAAACGCTCAGGTCCGCGGCAGCCGCGGTCAGGCTGCCGCTCTCAACGATGCGCACGAAGCTCTTGATCGCTCTCAGTTTGTCCAATCCGATTACTCCATTTTATGGAGCAGTCTTGTACAAGAAGGCATCTTTATTGAAGCGTTTGAATGAGTCAAACTGGCTGCCAGTGGTGTCGTTCGCATGCTGCTGTCCGTGACCGATAAGCCGGGAGGCCGAGATGAAAAAGCTCTTGAGAAGCATCGCCTTGTCGTCGCTAACAGTCGCGGCGCTCCTTGGTCAGCAGGCCTTGGCTCAAACGACCAAAGCGACAGAAGCCGAAGCAAAGATGTTCGCTGTGAGTACCGGTTACGAGCGTTTCATGGGCCGCTGGAGCCGCCTGCTCGCGCCGACCTACATTGCGTTCGCCGGCGTCAAGAACGGCGACCGCGTCCTCGATGTAGGCACCGGAACCGGATCGCTAGCGGCGGCAGTAGAAGCGGGCATGCCCGCGAGCGAGATTGTTGGTGTGGATCCTTCGGAGGGGTTCATCGCCTACGCACAGAAGAACGTCACGTCGACCCGCGCGCACTTTGAGGTTGGCGATGCCCAGGCGCTGAAGTTCAAGGATGCAGCATTCGACAATACTCTGGCCTTGCTCGTCATGAACTTCGTCCGCGATCCCAACAAAGCAATTGCGGAAATGCGCCGCGTGACGCGTCCGCGAGGCGTTGTAAGTGGCTGTGTCTGGGATTACGACGCTGGCATGCAGATGCTCAGGCTTTTCTGGGATGAAGCCGTTGCACTCGATCCGACCATTGAGCCAAAGGACGAGCGGCACATGAAGTTCTCGCGGCAAGGTGAGCTAGGCGGCCTCTGGAGGAAGGCTGGTCTCATCAATATCAAGGAACAGCCCCTGGTCATCGACCAAGCGTATTCATCGTTCAACGACTACTGGGAGCCGTTCACGAAGGGGGCGGGCCCCGGAGGCGCGTTCGTCGTGTCGCTTTCCGAGGATCGTCGGCAACAGCTCGAAGCTCGCATGCGTAAGCGCTTGCTTGGAGATCGCCAAGATGGCCCATTCACGCTAACAGCGAGAGCTTGGTGTGTGCGCGGAGAGGTTCCCAATTCGTAATAATGTCTGCATTGAATCAAAGGCGCCGATGGCGGAAGGTCCGGTTGTGGCGTGCCGGCAAAGGTGACATTCGACGAAGCGGTGTGACACATTCGTCGTAGTCAAAGGTTTTCGTCAATCGAAGCGCCTCCAATTCCCGCTCGCGACACGTCGGAGATAGACGATTTCGGCTACCCGCTCACGCTTCTGCCAGAGCCCAAATTATTGCCGGCTCACGAGCTGACCCACGACCAAAGTCTATCCAGGGCGGAGCTTCTTTTGGGGAACCAAAGGCTTTCCGAAACTTTCCTTTGGTGTGCCCTCGCGCGGAGAGGTGCGTCATGAGAAAGTGGCAAGAGCGCGAATCTGTGCTCGATCTCTACCATCTGTTTCTCGCGGCCGTACTATTCATATCCCCGTGGCTATTCAAGCTGACGAACGGCCCAGGCAAGGTCGATCTTTGGGTTACAAGCGCAGTCATCGGGGTGATCTCGTTCGCGGCTATTATCGCCTACAGGGACTGGGAGGAATGGCTCAACGTCCTGCTGGGACTTTGGCTCATTGCTTCGCCTTGGCTGCTTGGATTCTCGCATACTCGGGCCATGCATCTCAGCATTGGAATCGGTGTCGTAGTTGCGTTTCTGGCCTTGCTCGATCTCTTCCTCCACCTAGTCTCTTCGCACGAGGATCAGGTTTCCGCGAAATTCGGACAAGAAAAAACAGGGTGATCGAGTAAGGCCATCCGCCGACTTCCGGTTCTGGCACGAATGTATGGACCGGCTGCGTTTCGCAAGAGAGATTCTGGCGGCCGTCCATTGGTCATCCCCATCATGCAGAAATCCATGCCCGCGCCTGCGCAGCCTCGGCCCGGGAAAAGAGCCTTGTCGTCGCCGGGATCAGGAAGGAAAAGAACCTGACCGCGTTCCCAATCCATTCGATGTCGGTCACGACAGCGACTTTGTCCCAGCGCGTCAGATACTCGATGCCGACTTTGAAGTCTTCCCACATCGCACCTGGATCGAAGCCGGAGAAATCCTCGCTTATTTCATAATACACGCGGACCTTGTCATAAGTGCGGAGCTTTCCGACGGCGGTCGGTACCAGAACTCTGGCGTAGTCCTCTTTCGTTACCTGGCCCGCGCAGCGGAACGCCGCGACGTTATCCGGGAAATCAGTGAGTTGCTCGATCATGCCTTACTCCAATCGCGGCGCGATATGGCACATCTAGAATTCGATCAGCACCTTTAGAGCGTGCAGATCGTCGTCTTCGCCAGCCTTACAACGGCATCGGTCGGCGCCGAAACCTCGGGCTTCGGCCTTTCCTCAACGGCCTTCTTACCGGGGCCATTATAGACAAGCGCCTTCATAACATTCTCCTCTGCGTCGTGCGCTGAGGAAACTAGGCGAGGGCATGATATCCAGATTTGATGTCAGTCAAACACCATCGTCAATGCGCATCACGATATTTTGTCGGAACTGAAAGCATCCGGCGGAACGTTTCGTTCCGAGGCCTGCCTAGACAAATTGCAAGATGAACCTCTGAGCTCGGCCTGTGGGCCCTTCTTGGACTTGGGTGACATCTGACTTTTTTGGTCTGTAAAGGCGCTGCTTCCCAGGACGCACTAAGCGCGCGACTGCGCGACTTCGCCGCTAAAAATACGCACGCCCCGACGAATAGGTTGCGGCTAAAATCCATTCAGGCATGCTCGGAAACATCCGGAAACAAGAAGATGTTTTCTCCCATGTCTCCCAATTCGATTGTACTGGAAGCGCCGCTCGTGGCATCGCCCAACCAGGCGATGAGGGCCATCCAGGTCTCGCGCAAGAAGCTATACCAGCTCATCAATGCGGGCGAGTTGGAGAGCTACACGGAAGGCAAGTCGCGACGCATCACGGTCAAATCGATCAATGAATAAGTACATTGAGCGCCGATTGGCGGCAGAAGCGGCTCGCCGCGACCGCGCTGCATCCAATCGAAACCAGCAGTCACGTCCCTAAGCACGACGCCCGGTTTGCGCCGCCTTTTCGAGGCAGCGCGAGGTCATCTTGCTATCTCCGGCAATCCTTTGACTGCGCACATTGACGCAGTCGCAGCAAATACCAAGGCAACAGTGTAGTTGTGATTGGGTCGCTGAGGCCAGCGCCTCGGCTTATCCTTTGTCGTCGGGCTCGAATGCCGACCAGACGTTCCGGTGTCTTGTCATATCGCCGAAGATCCGGAATTGTTCCTTGACGATCTTGTGGCATTCGCAGGCATTGCGGCGGAGCCCCTCGATGTCGAGTATGCGAAGCGAGCCACGGGTGCCTTCAAGGATCTGCCTCACTTCGAACTCCGCAACGGTCTTTGAGACACCCGGCCGGCGGACGCCGAGCGCCGACGCAATGACGCCATGAGTCACCGGGACCAGGTTGCCGCCGATGCGATCCTGCGCAAGCAGGAGCCAACGTGCGACACGTGCGTCTATGTCGTGCTTGGCATTGCAGAGGGCAATCTGTGCTTCAAGCATGATCAGCAGATGCACATATTTCAGCAGGTGATCCTTGATTGCGGGTTGTTCCCGCATGACACGCTGCAAGTTCTCTGCTCCAATTCGATAGGCGGTACCCGGGACCAGCACCACCGAACGCTGGGTGGTGCGCATGGTGCCGAGAGCGACGGAGATGCCGACGAATCCAAAGCGTCCTACGACCGCCACTTCAACTGGGCCGTCTCTTGACGTTCGAGCAACGCGCGAAACTACCCCGGATTCGATGAAATAGACGGCATCTGAGCGTCTGTTGGCGTCGTGGAGTATTTCGTTGCGCCTCAATGATACCAGCCGCAGATGCCGTCTGAGTTCTGCAAAATCGCCCCGATCAAGCGTGGCCAAGATGCTGTTGTTGACGGGATGGGATCCCCACACCCGATCTCCAGCTTCCGCCCTTGCAATGGAGTTGAGCATGGTCCCGAAATCTCAGCGAGTTGTCATGACAGTGATTGGGAGCGCCAGCGGCGCGCCTCGGACAGAAATTAGGGGCAGATGCGGCGTGCGCATTTGTGACAAAGTGGCGCAGTTCGACAGAGGTAGTACTGTTCATTTCGCGAATCTTTGTCATCGTTTTTGACAGGTCGCGCCTGCTCGGGCTCTCACGCGCTTCGTCTGCGATGCGATTGCACTCGCAGCGGTTTCCTGCGGTCGAAAACATATCTGCACCACGGATCGCCGCGCCATGAACATCCTGCTCACCGCCATTTTCTTGCTTGTCTATCTGGCGATTGCGCTCGAACACCCGCTTGGCGTCAGCAAATCGGCATCGGCGCTGCTCGGAGCCGCTCTTCTATGGATAGTCTACGCCATGACCGCCGGCGATCATGCCGGTAATGCGCTTGACGACTCGGTTACCTCGGCCGCCAAAATTGTATTTTTCCTGATGGGTGCCATGGCAATGGTGGAGATGATTGACGCCCACCAGGGCTTCGACATTATCACGTCACGATTGCGCTCGGCCAGCCTGCCAGGGCTGTTATGGATGTTTGCGTCGATCACGTTCCTGCTGAGTGCGGTGCTCGATAACCTGACGACGACGATTGTCATGGTTTCGATGACGAGGAAGGTACTGGTCGACCGCGAGGACCGACTGTTTTTCGCAGCGATGATCGTGGTCGCCGCCAATGCCGGCGGTGCTTGGTCGCCGATGGGTGATGTCACGACGACCATGCTGTGGATCGGAGGGCAGGTCAGTGCGCTTGGCATTGTGAAGGCGCTGTTGCTGCCCTCGATCGCCAATCTGATCGTTCCGTTGTTGTGGGCCACCTTCGTCCTGCGCGGGCGCAGTGTCGGAAGCATGAAGTCGGCCGTCGAAACGGGCGCACGACCTGCGAGCGAATGGGAACGCAATCTGGTGTTTTTCGCGGGTTCCTGCCTCCTGCTGTTGGTGCCCGCGGTCAAGACGATCACGCATCTTCCGGTGTTCATGGCGGTTTTGTTGAGCCTGGCAATATTGTGGATCGTTAGTGAGGTCGTGCACCGGAACAAGGATGAGGAGGAAAAGGCGCGCCTGACCGCGGCGGAAGCGCTGAAGCGGATCGACTCGGCCTCGATCGTGTTCTTCCTTGGCATTCTGCTGGCGGTGGCGGTGCTGGAGCATGCCGGCATTCTCAACGCGCTCGCATCCTGGCTCGGCCGTATTGTCGGACGGCTTGACGCTGTCGTGCTTATGCTGGGACTGGCGAGCGCCGTCATCGATAACGTTCCGCTCGTTGCCGCTGCGATGGGGATGTATCCTCTGGCGAAATATCCGCCCGACAGCTTTCTATGGGAGTTCCTGGCTTATTGCGCCGGCACTGGTGGATCGATCCTCATCATTGGCTCGGCGGCGGGCGTCGCGGCGATGGGACTCTGAGCGTATCGAATTCTTCTGGTACGCGAGGCGGATCGGCGTGGTTGCACTGGCGGGATATCTCCTCGGCGCGGCGGTCTATATCGCGCAATATCGGTTGACGCATTGAGGTGTCACATCGCGGCCGGCGTGCTGAAAATCAACGGGCGGGAGACGCTGATCTTTTGGCTGCCGGAAACCAAGTGCCGGGAGCGGCTTCATTCGCCTTGCCTGCCTCGGGATAAGCCGCAAGGGCCACGATTTGGGCGCGCGTCCGGCTTCGTGCGGCATCGATCAGCATCCTGCCGGCCCAGCGGTAAAAATTGCTTTCGCGAATTTGCTCGCGCATGAGCTTCATGCGTTCAGCCTGTTCGCCGACGGGCATGGTCAAGGCCTGCTCGATCGCCAATGCCATCTCCTCAGTGTCGTCGGGGTTGACGATCAGCGCTTCCAGCAGCTCGCGCGAGGCTCCAGTGAAGCTTGAAAGGACAAGCACTCCGGTGTTTTCCTCGCGGGAGGCCACGAACTCCTTGGCTACCAGATTCATGCCGTCATGCAGGCTGGAAACCACGCAGGCGTCGGCCGACCGGAATAAGCCAAATACCTCGTGCTGTTCGTAGTGGCTGACAACAGCTTGATCGGCCCGTGCCGGCACCGGTGCCGCGCATTGATCTCCTCGGCAAGTGCCTGGGCCTCGGCCTGCAGACTGGAATAGGAGCTCAGCTTGCTGCGTGTCGGCGCGGCAACCTGAATGAAGACCAGGCGATCCTTCCAGGCGGGGGCGCGTCAGCAGAGCATCCACGGCTCTCAGGCGGTCGAGGATGCCCTTTGTGTAATCGAACCGTTCGATCCCAACGATGATCTTGATGTCTTCCGGCAGGCCGAACCTGGCGCGCGTGCGGGCGCTGCACTCGCCGGCGGGAGGAACGCCGGCAAGGGCCTTGGGAGGCCAGTCGATCGAGATTGGATAGGGGCGGACCAGGGTTTCATCGCCACCGAGGCTGACTGACTGGATTTCCCGATCGATCCGGCTTTCAAGAAATCGATCTACGCATTCGATGAAGTTGTTGCAGTGAAATTGGGTGTGAAAGCCGACGATGGTGCTGCCGAGCAGACCCTCGATGATGTCTTCCTTCCACGGACAGATACTGAATGTCTCCGCATTCGGCCAGGGTATGTGCCAGAAGGTTATGATGGTGGCTTTGGGCAATCGTTCTCGTATGAATTTCGGAACCAGCGCAAAATGATAGTCCTGCACCAGCACGACAGGGTCTTCCGTCCGCGATTCCGCAACGACGGCGTCGGCAAAACGCCCGTTGATCTGCCGATAGAGTTGCCAATCGTGCATCCGAAGGTGCGGCCGCACAAACACGATATGGCAAAACGGCCACAAGCCCTCGTTTGCGAAGCCATAGTAATATCCGTCCTGTTCCTCCTCCGTGATCCATACGCGCCTGAGGGTGTAGGCTGGCGCCGATTCCGGCACGCGAATCCTGTCGTGCTCGTCAACTGTTTCGCGATCGGCGCTTCGGCTGCCGTGCGCGATCCATGTGCCGCCGCAGGCGCGCATGACAGGTTCGAGCGCCGTGACAAGGCCGCTCGCCGGGGTCTGCACCGCGATCCCGTCCGGCGTCCTGCTGTGGATATAGGGTTCCCGATTCGAGACGACGAGAACTTCGGCCTCGGGCAGTGCGTTAAGCAGCAGCTCGTGGAGCGACTCCGGCGTCCAGTCGATCTGGCTTGTGACGGGAACGTGTTCGGACTCTACGCAACAGCTTGCGAATTTCGCCATCGAGCGCCGAACCTGCGGATAGCGACCATGATTTAGAGCCCCCGCGGCGGACCGCTTCGACGGCCCGTTTGAGTGCGCTCATCCAGCTGCGAAGCATCAGCAGGGCGAACACGCTTCCACCGATTATGAGCGCGACGGTCACGCCTGCGAGCGTCGCCAGCATGTAAGCCATCACCTGGCCTGAGCGCGCACCGATGAACCTCAGATCGGTAAGTATGACGAGGTAGGACCGGCCGGAGCCTGCCGCGATCGGAAACGCGGCGATAAGGATCTGCCGACCGTCCGTGGTGACGTTGGAAAAGCTTTCCTTTTCCGAGCGCACAATTTTTTCGCAAGGGAAGCTCGCGGGCATCTCGGAGCTCTGCGCCATCAGGGCGCCGCTGCTGTTGCAGAATCCGACTGCCAGGATGCGCTTGTCCAGCGCCACCCTCTGGAACAGCGCGGAGAGCTTTGGCCACGCTCTCTCGTCGATTGCCCGATCAAGCAAAGGCTCGGTGGCGTTGAAGACGAGGCGTGAGCGCGCCTCGACGTCTACCCGCGACCATTGTTCGACGATGCCGCCCGCAAAGCGCGCAAGGATGAAGCCGACAAGCAGGGTCACGACAAGCCCAAAAACGCCGTATCGAAGGAAATCTCTGTATCGAATGGGCACTATCGTCGCTCCCGGCTGGTCGCATCGGTGGATGACCGAGGGCTTTCAGGACTTCTCCGTCCTCGCCGGCCTTTGCCGGCTGGCCGAGCTTTTCGTGGATGAGTTTCGTCACCGGAATGAGATGGCTGGTGTAGGCCTCCAGAAGCTGCTCGATCCGCGAGCGGCTCTGGAGCGAGATGCCCTCCAGTTTGAAGGTTTCTCCGGCACGAACCAGCAAATCGGCCGCGCAAAGCTCCAGCAGCGCCTTGGCGGCCTCCTTCTCGCCGATATAGAGACGCCTGGCCACTTCGCGGACCGTCCATGACTTTTGAACGTCCGATCGGCTGATTAACAGCAGAGCTTCGATCTGGGCGACAGACTCAATGCGTACCCGGATGAAGTTCTTGAGTTCGCTGGGGATATGAGAATCGGCCATTTGCAGGTCTGCAAACCAATTTCCCGAACGGGTGTGCCTGAAGGCCAACTTGTCATACCTGTGTCACGTCTAGTTTCGGTTCTTCGTTGTTGCAGGTCAGGCAAATCCTTCTGATGACGAGGCGGCCCTCGATGCTTCGTCGCTCGTGTTGATGCGGTGTTTTTACCGCGCAGACCTTACAGTAGGCTTGCGGGCGAACGACATCGTTCCCGCTGCTGCACGGTGAAGCGTTAAGGCCCCTCAGCATCTCAGTCCCCAGCACCCCGTTGCCTACTGCGCAGCAGCTGTTGAAGCGAAAGTCGCGGCAAACGCACCGGCAGAGCATAAGCCAGAGTGGGTTTGAGATATTTGGCAAGTTGGTCTGATACCGTACCAATAAGCCGCTTTGATTTGGGGAATGGCGATTGTTCTATGTCGAAATCGGCCGGTAGCCGGCTAACTGATGCAGAGCAATCCGGGTTCGAAGGTGGCGGATGCGGGCAGTTGATCTCGGAATTATTTTGTCGTCGGCGGTCGTTCTCACCTGCTCCCCGTCCGCGGCGCGGGAATTCACCGGCGTCCCCGAGATCGTCGATGGGACACGGTGCAATTCGGAGCGGCGAAGCTCAGGCTTGACGGAGCAGATGCTCCCCAGATGGACCAACGCTGCCTCGACAACACGGGCGCGGACTGGAAGTGGGGCATCGCAGCGCGCCAGCATCTAATAAACCTTGCGGCAGACCGACCATGGACCTGCACGACCGTTCGCAAGAATGTTTATGGGAGGCAGTTTGCAAATTGCCGGGTGGGAGATGACGACATCGCGCGTAACATGGTGCTTGATGGATGGGCGATCGCGTCGACAACCGGAGTTGCTACCTACCTACCCGACGAAGAGAAGGCGAAAAGCGCCGCTGCGGGTCTTTGGGCTGGTACGTTCGTGGCTCCCCTCGATTGGCGGCAGCATAACTGGCACGGAAGGATCCTGGGTCGGGTCCTGATCGACGAAAAGTCTTCGGATCGATTGCTCACTTCGGCCTTCGGCGCTATGCCTCCCTCCGAGAAATGCGCGATTAAGGGCAATACCAACTGGAGCGGGCAGCGCATTTTCCACAAACCCGGAGGTCGCCGGTACAAGCGCATCACAATGGAGGGCCGCTACGGCGACCGGTGGTTCTGTTCGCAGATCGAAGCGATCGCGTCGGGTTGTCGGGAAACGAGGCGTCGATCGGATCAAGAGGCGAATATGTCTTTCAAAAGCCCCGACGCCTTGCTGGTGTCATTCGAGGTCGAGCTTCGCGGCACGGACATGACGGACTTCATGGTAGTGGAGACCGAGCTGCATCTTAATCCTCGTCACCCTCAATATGATGAAGCAGCCGTGCGCCGCTTGATCGAGGCAGCGCGAGGTTATCTTGCCGTCTCCGGCCATCCTTCGATTGGTATACGGCTTGTTTTAAATCGCGGCGGTCGGCGTTCGCCGGCGGGCGCTTGCGGCGAGGCAATCGGACGACTGGCGCACCACAATCTCGCACACGGTGGTCGCGGAGGACCTCGACGGATTGACGAATGGCACGGCAAACGGTCTTGATTTCCGGCGCGGGTATTGCAGGTCCCACCTTGGCCTTCTGGCTGAGCGCGCAAGGGTCCGAGCCGGTTATCGTCGAAAGTGCACCCGCTCTGCGAGCCGGCGGCTACGTGATCGATTTCTGGGGACTCGGATACGACATTGCCGAGCGCATGGGATTGTTGCCACAGATCAATGACGCTGGCTATCATATGCGCGAGCTTCGCATAGTTGATGACAAAGATCAGCGTGTTTCCGGGTTTGGCATCGGGGTCTTCAACGAACTGACCGGCGGCCGTTACGTCACCCTTGCGCGGAGCGATTTGTCGCGGCTGCTGTTCGGGAAGATCAAGGATCGGACGGAGATCATCTTCGACGACGAGATCGTCGGGCTTGACGAGCGGCCGGACAAGGTTGCCGTCAGGTTCAGATCCGGAAGCGAACGAAACTTCGATCTGGTCGTCGGCGCGGATGGTTTGCACTCGCAGGTGCGCCGTCTCGCATTCGGACATCAAGACAACTTCGAAAAGCGGCTCGGACATCTCGTTGCCGCGTTCGATGCTGCGGGTTACCGGCCGCGGGACGAAGACGCCTACGTGATGTATGGACGGCCCGGGCAGATGCTTGGCCGTGTTGCGCTGCGCGGCGATCGCACGTTGTTCCTGTTCGTGTTCGTCAACGACGGGGACGCCTTCCCGGTAACACGGGAATTGCAGAAGCGGTTGCTTTGTGAGCGGTATCGAGGGGCGGGATGGGAATGTCCGCAAATTCTGGATGAGTTGTCGCGCGCAAGAGAAATCTATTTTGACCGCGTCAGCCAGATCAGAATGTCCCGATGGTCGCGAGGCAGGATTGCACTGATTGGGGATGCGGCATTTTGCGTATCATTGCTTGCCGGGCAAGGATCGGCGCTGGCGATGGTTTCCGCGTATGTGCTGGCGGGCGAATTGGAGCGTGCAAACGGCCGTTATCGGGACGCCTTTTTCGCCTACGAGACGCGCCTGCGCGCCTATATTGAGCAGAAGCAAAGGGCTGCCGCAAGGTTTGCGTCTGCTTTCGCGCCCAGGACTAGGTTGGGGATAGGCTTTCGCAATCTAGTGGTTAAGGCGTTCGGCATCCCCGGTCTCGCGCGCATGACCGTTGGCCGTGATGTCTCCGACAAGCTTCAGCTTCCGAATTACGGGTCGCCAACGACCAAAGGCTAGGTCTAATCAAGATTGATCCTTAGCGACATCTAACCAAATCTGCTAACCAGGTCGTGTTCACGCCGAAGTATCGCAAAAAACTGCTGTTCGGCAAAGCTTCAGAGAGAGCGTCGCGGGCTTGCGGCAGAACGGCGATCCGTTGTGGTGTGTCCCATAAGGACGGGTTGAAACAGGACTGCGGCAGCCATCGTGCACAGGAGTGAAAAGCGCCGTCTTGAGAGCCATGGGGCACGGTCGGAAGAGGCGCTGATTGAGGACGCAGGGCTCTCAAATATCTGCAATCACGACTTGGTCCACTTTCGCGAACACTGAAGCTTTCGTGCAATCATAGAGTGAACGCAAGAGATGGAGATGCAGGCGCATCCTGAGGCTTGGTCGGCATCGATTATGCGGGCCTGGTCTGTGCAGGCACGCCCACGTTCTATTTTTCCTGCTCGCTGGACCCAAAAGTCTGCTTCCTCGGCGATACGTGCGCGAGGTCGCCGGCTCCTGCGCGGATCGCCGGGCCGGCTCCGCTTTAGTTGTTCAGCACGGTACCAGGCCGTACACATATCGGATCCTGCAAGGTTCTGGATTTAGGTAGAATGCGGTTGGGGCCAGCCTTCTCGGAGGTAGAAGAATGGTGCCAGCGCGGAACGTTACTCAAGCTGAGATCAATTTTAGCTTCTAAGATTTGTCGACTTTGCTGACGAATTGTCGGAGTTGGAGCGTCTCCGAGAGATGGTTCGCGAAGCTGAGATTGAACGATCTTCATTGAGAAGCATGGATCGGCACCTCCCTCAGTCGGCGCCGTCAAGCGCTGCTAGGTGCGGAGCGCACGGGCCTGCGACGCTCGGCCGGCCGCGATAGCGCACTGATGGGCGGTCTGCCCCCAGGGCCTTGCACGCTCGCTGTTCGCTCACCTCGAACTAGGTCCGCAGATGAGCGACGGCCTCTCGCATCGAGGCGGGCGTCACCATTTTTATACAACGTCCTTGAGCTAGGCGTTGTCGAGCGTCGCCTCAGTCAACAGCTTCTTCAGTTTGGCGTTGTCGTCTTCCAACACTCTCTCAGCCGTTGGCATCCGACACCTCCAGGCCACCGCACTTGGCCTTTCACTTGTAAAACGTCTCGCTTGAGATCCCGTGTTTACGGCAGGCATCAGCGGTCGCTACATCGGCCTACTCCTCCCGCAATATCCCGATGATCTGTTCTTCGGTGAAACGGCTCGGCTTCTTGGTGACCTTGAACTGCAGGGCATGACATAGAGTGCGCGTCGCCCTCTCTTGCTGCGACGCGCCACACCACTGGGCTCGTCCGAGAACTGAAGCCTGCGGCCATCCGGGCCTTTTCCAACCAAAGTGGCATTGACCCCGCAGGGAGAGAGAGGAATCGTGGCCTCGGAAGAACGTAAAACTATAGCGCGAAAATAGATCGCGTCCGGCCTTCGCCGGAACGTGACCGGTGAATATTGCTTTGGGGGGGCAACTGATCCAACCACAAAGGGAGGAAGAAATGCACAGATCGTGCCATTACCGTTCAGCCCACTCGAAAGAAAACGATTTCACATGTGGCGTGTCGCGTCGGACCTTGCTTTACGCCGGTGCAGGCCTTGCGGGCGGCTTATTGCTCCCAACTACGTTCGCCCTTCCGGCCTTTGCCGCGGACCGTTCCCCGATTGGCACTTGGCCGGCAGGGAGCGAGGGGACAACCGTCACCATTGGCGCGACGGTGCCGCGCACCGGCGCCTATGCCGTACAGGGCGAGGACGAACTCAAGGGCATGCAACTCGCCGTTGAGCACCTGAACAGCGGCGACCCGCTCATCAAGAAGATCGCGCCCAAGGTCGACAAGGGCGTGCTCGGCAAGCAGGTTGCGCTGGTGGTCGCCGACTCTGCTGCCAAGCCGAACGAAGCGGTTCAGGCGCAGCAGCGTTTCATCAACGAGAACAAGATTGTCGCCATGACCGGCTCGACCTCCTCCGCGGTAGCAGTGGCGCTCAACAAGTTCGCCGAGCGCGAGAAGATCCTCTATCTGGTGGCAATCTCCGGCTCCAACGACACAACGGGCAAGGACTGCACCCGCTACTCGTTCCGGCAGTGTTTCTATGGTGAGACGGCGGCGAACGCGATCGGCCCGGTCCTTGTCAAGAACTTCGGCAAGAACAAGAAGGCGGCGTTCATGACGCCCGACTACACCTATGGCCACACCGTCACCAAGTCGGTGAACGACTACCTGACTACGAACGGCGGCTGGAGCATGGTGACCAACCAGATCTCGCCGCTCGGTACCCAAGACTTCAGCCAGTACCTGACCAACATCGCCAATTCGGGCGCCGACGTCATCGTCAATGTGAACTGGGGCCGCGACGCCGTGCTGTCCATTCAGCAGGCCAAGCAGTTCGGCCTGATGCCGAGGATGAAGCTGGTGATTCCCTATCAAATCCCCTTCCTTGCCAAGGAAGTGGGGCCGGAATTGACCGAAGGCGTCTACGCCGCCACCGACTTCTGGTGGACGCTGGAGGACAAGTTCCCGCTGGCCAAAATGTTCGTCGAGGCCTTCGACAAGAAATACGGCTACAAGCCGGAATGGGGTGCCAACAACGCCTACATGCAATTTGCCATCTGGGCTCGCATGGTCTCGGAGACGGGCAGCTTCTATCCGCCGGACGTGATCAGACAATATGAGAAGGGCGAGACCTTCCCATCCACCGTGGGCGACGTCCACTTCCGCCCCGAGGATCACCAGTTGGTCCGTCCGGTTATCATCGTGCGCGGCAAGGCGCCGAAGGACATGAAGAACAAGGAGGATTACTGGGAGGTCACCGAAGTGGCGCCAGGCGAACCGCTGATGCAGAAGCCCGATGCCTTCGGTTGCCACCTCGGCGACTATACCTGATCTCGCTCGCGAGATTTTCTGCACTTCGTGCGCGAGGCTCGTCGTGGTCAACTGGGCGAATTTCGTATCGCAGCTGTTCAACGGATTGGTGTTGGGCGCTCTCCTGGCGCTGATCTCGTCCGGCCTGACGATTGTCTACGGCACGCTCGGTGTCCTCAACCTCGCGCATGGCGCTATGTTCATGCTTGGCGGCTACGCCGGCTGGCTCGCCTATACTTACACGGGCTCGTTCGTCGTAGCCGTCATTTCCGGCGCACTTTTCGTCATGATCGTCGGTGTGGTGATGGAATGGATGATCATTCGCCACTTCTATTCCAGACCGCATGAGGATCAGCTTCTCGTCACCTTCGGTCTCGGCATCGTCTTTGTCGAGACTGTCCGCTTCTTCTTCGGAAGCTTGTCCAAAGCCGTACCGGCGCCGTCCGGGCTCTCCGGAATCACACCGATCGGCTTCATGTTCTATCCAACATACCGGCTGGCGCTGCTCGGCATCGTGGTCGCAGCGCTAGCCGCCCTCTATTTTGCGCTCTATCGCACCCGTCTTGGCCTGATCGTACGCGCCGGCATCGAGGACGCGGACATGGTCGATGCACTCGGCATCGACGTCCAGAAAGTGTTCATGGTGGTATTCGGAATCGGCGCCATGGCGGCAGGATTCGCCGGCATCGTCAACGCGCCGGTTGTCTCGATCGCCCCTGACGTTGGCGAGTCGATTCTGGTGCAGACCTTCGTCGTTGTCGTCATCGGAGGCGTCGGCTCCTTCACCGGCGCGATACTGGGCGGCCTGATCAGCGGCGAGATAATTAGCATCACCTCGATGTTCAATCCCGGCTATTCGTACGTTATGCTGTTCGTGGCCATGACGCTGGTCCTGGTCTTGCGACCCTACGGGCTGCTCGGCACGGCCGGTCGCGAATGAGCGGCGTGATCTGATGCGCGCGAAACGTCCCCTTGTCGTTGAGGCGCTGACCGCTATCGGATTAGTCGCGGTGCCCTTTGTGCTGCCGCATCTCGGCTTCGCGCCCACCACCATCAACCGCATCCTGGTGTGGGGCCTGTTCGGTATTGGCTTCGATATACTGTTCGGTTTCACCGGGCTGCTTTCGTTCGGTCAGTCAGCGTTTTACGGCACCGGCGGCTTCGTGGCGGCCTATCTGCTCACCGCCCTGAATTTTCCAAATGTGATCATTGCGCTGTTCATCGGCATGATTGCGGCCGCCATCGTCGGCTACCTGGTCGGGCTGATCGCCTTAAGGCGGACCGGCATCTATTTCGCCATGATCACGGTGGCGATCGCGGAAGTTTTCTTCTTCGTAGAGTTCAATCCGCTCTCGGCGTACACCGGGGGGGAGAATGGCCTGCCCGGCGTGCCTGAGCCAAGCCTTTATCTTGGCTTCACCACCATCAATTTCGACACGGACTGGTCGCTCTACGCTTTCCTTGCCTTCTGGTACTTCCTCGGCATCGTGATTGCGCTGCGCATCGTGCGGTCGCCGGTCGGGGTGATTCTGAGCGCGATCCGCGACAACCCACTGCGCGCCGCAGCCCTCGGCCACAATATCCACGGCTACAAGCTCACCGCCTTCGTCATCGCCGCGGCCTATGCCGGATTCGCGGGCGGGCTGCTCGGTGTGCTGCAGGCCTTCATGCCGCCGGACGCCTTCATGTTCGACACCTCCGGCCAATTGGTCATGCAGACCGCGATCGGCGGCGCCGGCACGTTGTTCGGGCCGCTGGTTGGCGCGACCGTCTGGCTCTACCTCAGCGACTTCTTCCAGACCACCCTGCACCTCGGCGCAACGTGGAAGCTCGTTCTCGGCCTCGTTTTTGTGCTGCTGGTCTGCTTCCTGCGCCGCGGCATCGTCGGCGGGCTGGTCGACCTGATACGGCTCATCGTTCGTCGGCAGCCCGAGGCGCCCGAAGCCTACCCGGCCGCTGTTGCCCCTAGCATCGATGCGGAAGTCGTGCCGCTCACTGGCCGCGACGGTTGGTCGGCAAGCCGTGAAATCATCTTGCGGGCCGAAAACCTGACCAAGCGATATGGGGGCCTGATCGCCAATGACGCCATTGAATTTTCCGTTCGGGAAGGCGAGCGTCGCGGCATCATTGGACCGAACGGCGCCGGCAAGAGCACCTTCTTCAAGATGCTGACCTGCGAGATTTCGCCGACGGCCGGCCGCATCATCTTCGAGGGCAAAGACATCACCGGTCGCAGCGTGACGAACGTCTGCCAGCTCGGCCTGACCAAGAGCTACCAGGTCAACCAGCTCTTTACCGGTCTCACCGTCCGTGAAAACCTCACAATCGCGGTGCTCGCCGAGAAGCGCGGGCCATTTCGCCTCGACATGTTCCGCAATGTCGACCGTGTCGTCGGCCTCGCCGAGCAGGTTGATCGGGTCCTCTCATTGGTTGGGCTCTCGGCGCGAGCGGATGTGCCCGTTTCCAACCTTGCCTATGGCGAGAAGCGGCGCCTCGAAATCGGGCTCGCGCTCGCGACCTCGCCAAGCCTCTTGCTGCTCGACGAGCCGCTCGCCGGGATGAGCCCGCACGAGCGCATCGAGACGGTACAGCTGCTCAAGTCGATCAGCCGTGGCCGCACCATGATCGTGATCGATCATGACATGGACGCGATCTTCGAACTCGCCGAGCGCATCACCGTGCTTCACGAGGGCCGTGTGCTGACGGAAGGCAGCCCGGAGGAGGTCAAGAACAACACCACCGTGCAGGAAGCCTATCTTGGAGGCATGGCGGCGGCATGAGCCTGCTCGAGGTCAAATCGCTGAACAGCTACTATGGCGACTCGCACGTCCTGTTCGACGTTGCCCTACGCGTCGAGGCGCATGAAGTCGTTGCCCTGCTTGGCCGCAACGGCGCCGGCAAAAGCACAACGCTGAAAAGCCTGATGGGGCTGGTGCGGCCGCGTTCCGGTTCGATCAATTTCGACGGCACGGATGTCGCCGGCAAACCGGCACACGTGATCGCGCGGGCGGGCATGCAGCTCGTGCCTGAGGAGCGACGGATCTTTGGTAGCCTGAACGTCGAGGAGAACCTGGTGTTGGCTAGCCTGACCGCCCCGAAAGCGGCGACTCTCGACCACATCTATGAAACCTTCCCGCGCCTTGCCCAGCGCCGCCGCAGCCGCGGCGCCGATCTTTCGGGCGGTGAGCAACAGATGCTGGCGATCGCGCGGGCGTTGATCCGCGAACCTAAGCTTGTCCTGCTGGACGAGCCTTTCGAGGGCCTCGCGCCGGTGATCGTGCGCGACCTGGTCACGGCCTGCCGCAAGCTCGTCGAGGCGGGACAGACAATCGTGCTGGTCGAACAGAACCTGCCTGCCACGCTGGCGCTCGCCGACCGCGCCTACATCATCAATAACGGGCACATCGCACACGAAGGGCCAATGGCCGAACTGAGGGCGCAGCCGGAGCTGCTCCAGCGCTATCTCGGATTGTGAGCGCTAACTTTGCCGTGGGCGTTTGAGATCGTCGCTACGAACGACTACCGGCGCTTTCCGGGTCCGCTCGAAATCCTAATTGTGCCGCAGGTGGCAATCGCCGCGATCGCGCACGCACCCGTCGAGACGCCGCGCGGTTTTGCGGTTCCTCTCGGATTTGTCAGCTTCGACGCGGAAGTCTTGCGGCGGGCCGAGCAATATGTGTTGGATAATCTCGGCCCGTATGTCGCGGATGAGAGTCTCTATCGCCAGGTCGCAGCCGCGCTCTCGGGGCAAAAGCCGTCATAGACGGCCAAGGGCCGGCAATCTGGGCTTCATTCGTTGGCTTGTGTCCGGCTCTGCGGACTCAAGTCTATTTGAAGTTCGGCCATGATCCAGGCTCGATCCTCCTCGGGGATATGCGCCAGGAGATAGGCGATCAGGTCTTCTTGTCGGCTCTGGCCAAAAACCATGCGGTAGATCGCGAGCGAACGTCGGAGTCCATGGATACGCTCGGCTTCACGACTGAACGGCAGCGCGGGCACATGGCGTTCGATTTTTGCATCGCCGGGAAAAAGCCAGTAGGGAACGATGTCATTTTCCTGGCTCGGCCGGTTAGCCCGGCCGATTGCAAACACCGTCTCCCAAACGTCCGAGGCCGGGCGGTCTAAAGCTTCCGTTGCAAAAGCCGCGGCGACGTTTTTCCGGACGGCGTGCCCTTTGTAGCGATGTACCCGGCCCTCGCGCTGCTCAAGGTCGACGGGGTTTGACGGCAGGTTCCAGTGCGTGATGGCGTGGCAATAATGGTGAAAATCAAGCCCCTCCTGTCCCACCGAGGTTGAGACGAGGACGAATGGCCAGAAAGGTGAGTTGAATGCCGCTCGCACGCGTTCTTTACGCGTTCCAGCAGTAGCAAGCAGGCCGCCGGGTTCAACCTCTTCATCGTAACGTTCATCGCCAAAGCGCATGGCAAAGCGAATGTGCATCGGCTCGCTCTTGATCTTTGCCTCCCGCGCGTAAGGCGCTGCCGAGATTTCATCGACGCGCAGCGACGCGGTGCGAAGCGTAAGTGCCCCGATGAGTTCGGCGGCAACCTTCTCGGCCATTGCGCCCACCGGCGCGTCGGCGCAACCAAGTGATTCACGAAGGAGGTGCGTATATTCGTCGAGTACGGCCTGGAGTCCGCCATTGTGGGCGTATTCCAAGACCCGCAGCCAGTAAGGTTCGCCCCTAAATTCTGCCCGTATCGTCTCGGTCACTTCGGCGTGGTTGAAGAGCGACAGGAAAGCTCGTCCCGACCGCGCGGCGGTGTCGCGAAGGGAGAGGCTTTGCGCGGCGTCTTTTTCGCCTGTCCGAACATAAGCACGAAGAGCTGCCGTCGCCGGGGCCCCAGAGGCCGCAAGCGAAAGCACGTCAAAGAGGTCTTCAGGTGGCGAGCCGAGACGCTGCTTACTGTCCCGGATGGTATTGAGCGTCTCTCGCGCCTCGTCCACATGGCGCGACCAGCCGGCATCCTCCTCGCCAGCCTCGGCACCGGCCCAGATTTGCGCAAGCTCGGTTCGCTCCCACCACGTTTGCGCAGCGGCGGGAAATTCCGCGAAGTCCAGCAACATCGGCGCCAGCCAATACCATCGCTCGTCGGCGTTGCCGCCGGTCTCGTAAGCGATTCCCAGCCTTTCGACCATTTCGCGGAGGCGCGCAGCAAGCTCCAACCGTGCGTCGGAAGCGGTAAGGGAACGGCCGCGCGCCAGATCTCTAGGGTCGCAATGGCGCGCGAACGTCAGGCATGGGTACACCAGCAATAAGAGCGGCATTCCGGTGAGGCGGTCGGCGGATGTTCCGAAGCGTAAGAGTCCCCGTTGTTTCTTCCAATCCTCTTGTGTCAATCGGGCCCGGGGATGCGGCGCGCCCATCATCCTTCGTTCAGCTTCGTAAGAGACAAGCGACGCCACGGCCCGCGGCACCATGTGCCAAGCAGAAAAAACGAGGCGTTTGGTGAGGTTCGCCAACCCGGGCGCAGCGAAAGGCCCCGCCAGGGCATAGTAGTTAAGTGATGGCGGTATCCACAGGAGCCGCCACATTCCGCGATCGACGGTCTCCGCAAGCAACCCGCGCAAGCGCGGATTTGCGGGCTCCAGCGGCTGATATGTGCGGGCTTTCTCCAAATCGAGAAAGGTGTCCGGGAACTCCCGAACGAACTTCACGATCTCGCTTGTGTGCGCCGCCTTTCTGAAGGCGTCCTTCAGCGCGTAGGAATCCATGAAGTTGAACAGGTAGGGTGATGATTTCCAATACTCGACGAGGTCTCCCTGTCCGATTGAGTCGGCGATGCGCTGCGCGCCGAGAAACGCGCGGACGTCGACGGTATGGAGCGATCCGTCCGCCGGCGGCGAATCCAGCAACATCCCGCCGCGCTGACTCGCGGTCGCCAATCGCTCCGTGCGCGCCATCACGCGTCGGAGCCGCAGCTCCAGCGCTTCCTTCGCGCTCCGAAGCTGTGCCAAACCCTCCGGAGTCATGATCGCGGGCAGGGCGGCCCGATAGTCTGCGAGCACCTGCTTACAGCCCGCAGCATCGCCGTTTTCAAGGAAACGCAGCAGGGTAAGAAAATCGCCATAGTGATCGTCGTCGATTTCGTGATGCAAGCTAAGCCCGCGATAGGGTGTGGCCGATAGCAGCAGGGCGCGCGCGCCGTATTCGGACTGCGAGTCAAACAAATCCCGCGCCAGCTCCCCTGCCTCCGACTCTTCTTCAAGCAAATGTTTAAACCTTTGAAATTCATCCAGTATGATCAGCTCGGGCTCCAGCGTTGCGAGGCATACGCGTGCGAGCATACGCCTCAACTCGCCGATCCACTGCGTGCGCAGCTTCGTTGCGCCCGGTTCAGGCCTGGCATCGCTGCGGCAGAATATGCGACACAGGACCTCGAATCGCTGCCGCATGTCAGGGGTCTTGGCCGCCTTTTCCTCCTTCACCTGCTCGGCGAGGCGGGATACAAACTCGGCAGCGATCTGTTCGTTGACCATCGCAGGATCGAAAGCGTCTACGGCCCGCTCGAATGAAGCCGTCGATGCATAGTCTTGCATCACGTAGAGCGACGCTCGCGACCCGTGAATGCCCCACGCGCGGTCCAGTAGCCAGTAAAGAAGCACACGCTCGTCGATGCGTCCGCCACCGCCGGTTTGCTCAAACGAAGTGGCCGGTGTCAACGCAACGAAATTCACGCGATGGCGACGCAGATCGTGCATGTGAAGCGGCAGCAGAGTAAGTCGGGTTGACTGCGCCGCGACCTCGCATCCTGGAATAGCAAGCCGCTGCACATTCTGTCGGGCAATATCAACGTTTGAGCAGATATAGATTATGTCGATGCGCGGCACCGTGCTCCACAGATGGTCGATCGTTCGCGCAATCACGCCCCGCGCAACAAGCGTCTTGCCCAATCCGACCTCATCCGCGACGAGAAAGCGCCGGGTCGGTTGCTGGCCGTAGAACCGTTCGAAAACGTAGTCCACCGTCGTACGCTGGAAGTCCTTGAGGCCGGCGAGAACGGAAGCGGTATCGGGCCGGTCCGTCATTTCGACCTCACTTGCTGAGCGGCGTCCCAAATTGGTTCCCAGATTTTTTGGAATTCCGGGCTGAGTAACTCGGATTCGTCGGGGCCGCGTCGCAGGGCCTCAAGGAGCGATTCGACCCGTTCGAGTTGCGCCGGTCCCTGATGCAGGGAACGCAGCATGGTTTCGAGTAGAGATGGCAATGGGGCCGCGCGCTCCGTAGCGCCGTTCAGGGGTTGAAGAAGACCCGCTAACTCTCCGGACGAAGCGGCTGCTTCATCCCCGGCCGAAAGGAGAAAAAGGATGTAGCGTAGCAACTGGTCGCGACTCTCGATGAGCGATCGGAGAACGCGATCTTCCCGATCGGCGGGTGCGCCGTCGAGCGTAAGATTCATGACAAAAGTGCAGTTCGCCTTCGCTTCGCCGACCCCGGCGGTTACATCGAAGGCGATCAGCGGCGTCAGTCCTGTATAGGACAGTCGTCGAAACACAACGGGGCTTCCGAGCGGCAGCGCCCGATTGGCGAGTTGGGAGATTGGCCACGCGAGAATGTCAACGATTGCGTCGGGCAAGCGCAACGGCTTGGCCCACTTAAGGCTCATATCGAAAAGATCCGGCTCGTCGGCAGGCGTGGCGACG
Source organism: uncultured Alphaproteobacteria bacterium (assembly GCA_963769365.1). Taxonomy (GTDB): domain Bacteria; phylum Pseudomonadota; class Alphaproteobacteria; order Rhizobiales; family Xanthobacteraceae; genus Bradyrhizobium. Next base: position 47,503 of record CAVYLU010000012.1, read on the forward strand.
AGGTGAGGGCCGGCTGCCGCGACGGCCTTCTTGGCAGCCTGGAACAGATCGTCAAGCTTTTGCGCCGTGAGGTCGATTGGCGCGGACGCTGTGTTCGGGTCATAGGGTTGCAGCATGTCTGCAAAGTTCGTCTCGCCTTTGGCCCGCCGTAGGAACTGGTCAACGCCGAAGCGGCTTTTTCGTCCTACCAGCTCGATCATGAATTCTACGTTGTGTTTGAACGCATGGACGGTCGCGTTAAACGAGCCGCTGAATAGGCTCGCGTCCCAACCATGATCGATCACAAAAAGCTTGGCGTGCAGCCCGTCCAGCACTTCACCCCGCCCGATCGTGGAGACATCGTCAGTAGTTCCATCGGCCAACTGTGGCGCAAGAAAATGGAGGCTATCGCAACCGTTTAACGCTGCGGGGTTGAGCTCCTGCAAGGTTTCGGGACGCGACACCAAATGAGTTTCGCTGCCTGAATCGATGAAGTCCTGCACCACGCTATTCGAGAGGAACGGCGAGACGATCAGACTCTTATCCCTCCGTGATCCGAATGGCGCGGCGGCTCGGCCATCGAGCCCTCCAACCCAGAAACGGCATTTGTCCTCATCGAAGCCTTCCGGCCAGGTGAACCGCACGCGGCGCAATTCGTCGGCGATCTTTGCCACGCCTTGCCGGCGCCTGGCCGGGAGAGCGCGCGGTGAGAGGCCCGGGAGCGCCGCAACGAAGTCGCTGAGCGGGTGGTTCGCCGCTATGGCGTTCGAGCGATCCGTAAGTTCGCCGTCGAGTGCGACCACTGTATCCCAGCAGCGATCGCAGGTCAGGTTGCGGCTCAGACACAGCACGCGATACCGGATGCTTCCGTCCTCGGCCCCGAAGCGAAGCGCCCATACTTTCGGGTGAAAGATGCCCTCTTTATCCGGGGGCTCTACGTCGTAGATGCAGGGCTCCAGAAATGTAAGGAGCGGCGGATACTTTGGTGGCAATCGGATCTGGCCCGACTGGCAAAATATGGTGAAGCGGTCTCGATAGCGTCGCAGCGCTTCGAGCAAAGCCAGCGGATCGGCGGCCAGTTCGCCGTCCGGCTGTTCCCAGTCGAAAAAGGCGAAGGACAGTGGAAGCATAAGTGCGCTGATGAGATCCAGCGAGAAGGTGGTGCCGACCGCGAGATCGAGCTGGCAGCCCGAAGGCGGCCGGAGCAGTTCGAGCAAATGCGCGCGTTCATCCGGCCTAAGCATCGGGAGCCTCTAGGCCTTTGAAAATGTCTCCAAGCAGCCGCTGGCTGATGAGCCACCGATATTCCAATTGGGCGGAGCCTGAGTCGCCGTTCCAAAGCTCTCGCGCACGGGGATTACCGATCCGGGCGAGGTCCTTTTTGAGTTTATGCTCGCGGTCACGGATGAGGGTCCGAACGGCTTGGCTATCGCACAATGTGGCGGGCTCGGCGCCCAATGCGTAATCCCACCACGCGCTGCCGAAATCGTAGGTCGGAGCGCTTATGCGGGGATTGCCTGCACGGGCCAGCTCCCAAAAACGGTTGCGCTTCCATAGCTTCAAGGCTGAAGAGCGACCAGTAACGAGTTGTGCCCACGCCGCGAAGCGCTCCCTATAGTCCTCAATGCCCTCGCCCCATCGCTCCTGCTCGGCAAGGATCAAATTGTAGAGCAACGGTGCGCCGTGAGTGATTTCCGAAAAATTACGGGCATGCTCCAACATCTCGCGCAATTTCAGCGGCAATTCGGCGAGACACGGAAGTTGCCACACAAAATCAACATCCTCGTGATGACGATGACGTGCAATAAGTTCGGCAAGAAGCGTACCCGCGCATTGCGGACTTAGCCGGATGCGCTCGCTGAGATACTGCGCTTCGGCACGTGTCAGACGGAGCGAGCATTCGTCCGGAAATGCTTCGGGCGGCGGAATGAGGCCGGCGTGCCAGTTCGGTGCAATGAGATCATCGTGCTCGGCATCGCGTTCCGTAACCCGGCCGCCATGGCGGTGGAGTTGCGCATAGTGCCGGTCGAGGCTGCGATGATATTGGGACTGTGCGCCGGCAAACGAGCGAATCCCCCATACGCTCAGCCCATGCCAATAGACACTGCTAGGCAGGCGCTTCAGCGCCGTCTTTGCGTATTTACCAATATTCCCATCCTTGTCGTCCGATTGTTCGATAGCCTCTATCAAGTCCGTTTCGGCCCGCCGGGCGCGCTCCGGCATTCGCGCCGAAGTGACGCGCTGTCTCTCCAGCCGCTGATAGGTCCAGGCGACGAAGAGAAAGTATCTTGCACGCGTCATGATCGTGCTCGTGCCGGGAAAAAACTGGTCTGCAAATGAGTCCCGTATAGAGGCGAGACCAAGTTCGTCACGCGTATCGTGCTCCTTGAAAAGATCGACCACGTCGAGCATTTTGCGCCGATCGCGCTCTGAATAGTCGAGCCAGACGAACGCCGACATCGAGACAATCCTTCCCGCCGCTGCGCCAATAATTGGCGGCCTATTGCGCTATGCAATTCGCGTTTCGCTGACGCCTCAGGGACGCGATCTTTGCCCTCAGCGACTAGACTAAGTCTAGACGCGAACGATGTCCCCCCGCTTGCATTATATAGCGGACGATCTAAAATAAGGCGCGTGGCTGCGAACCGTAGTCGCTGTCCTGCACGGTACGAAAACTGCCTGTTAGCGCTAAGGTGGAGATTCAGCGATGGGACTTGAGGAAGAGCTCGCGGCTTTCCGCGCCGAATTTGAACGAACCGCGCCGTCGGGCAGGGCTGCGCTTTACAGCGCCAAGATCGAGGAATTGCGCGGGCAGTTTCCGCTAAAGGACGCGATTGCAGTGGGCGACAAGGCGCCGGACTTCTCGCTGCCCGATTCGCGCGGGCGCCAAGTCTCGCTTACCACGTTGCTACGTGGCGGTCCCGCAGTCGTGACCTTCTATCGAGGCGGCTGGTGTCCATATTGTAATATACAACTACGCGCCTACCAACGCGCGCTGCCGGAAATCGCCGCGCTCGGCGGGCAGATCATCGCGATCTCGCCTCAGCTTCCAGACCGATCATTATCTGTGGTTGAAAAGAACGCGCTTGAATTTGATGTGCTGAGCGACGTCGGCAATGTTGTCGGGCGCAGCTTCGGTGTGGTCTATGCGCTGCCGGAGGAATTGCGCGCGGCAATGCGGCTGAACGACAAGGCGCTCCCGGGAATCAACGGCGATGAAAGCTGGGAACTACCACTGCCGGCAACGTTCGTCGTCGCACAAGATCGCAGCGTCGCGCTCGCTTACGTCGATGTCGACTACCGTCGTCGCCTGGCGTCGGAAGACATCGTCACCACGCTGCGCTTGTTGGCGGGCCCGACTGACGGACATGCATGAGCGTCGATGCGCTCGCCTCTCTTGACAGTCGGCGCCATCAACAGGGAGTTCATCTTGTCGGCGCAAGCCTTGCCATATCTCAGCAAGCGTTTCACAATTTTGCGAGCGCTGTAACGGCGAGCCCATCCATAGCGTATTGAGTTTGACGACTGACGTCGTTCCGAACCAGTGTTGAAAGGATATGGAACCATGAAGAGCTCTTCTCGTACTTTGCTTCTCGCTTCCGCCGTCATCATCTCGCTGGGAGCAGCGTCTGCCCCCGTTGCGTTCGCGCAAGACAAGATATCCAAGGACACCATGAAGAAGGACGATGCAATGTCCCACGACACCATGAAGAAGGACGATGCGATGTCCCATGACGCCATGAAGAAGGACGATGCAATGTCCAAGGACGCGGTGAAGAAGGATGAGGCGAAGAAGTGATCCCATTCTTCGTCCATCGGCGAGTAGAGTAGAGCGCCCGATCCCCCGCTCGCCATGGCAGGCTCGTTCGCCAACCGAACGGGCCTGCTTTCTTTTGCTTGGCCGATAGATCGCGGCCGAAAATTTGTGCCGACTTCTGTTAAATTTGCTTGGGCTGCAAGAAACACCTAGTGACTGGGTCGACCAGAGTTTTGGCGGCTTTTCGAAATCAGGGCTGGGTGGTCAGTTCGGCGTAGGACTCCTTCTCATGGAGCCCCTGCGTGGGACCAACACTTGGTGCAGCATCCGTTTTTGCGGACGAGGTAAGAATCTTGGCGCTGTGGCTTTGACGATGCTGACTTTCGGTCTTGGCGCGGGGTTACCACTTGTGCTGCTTGGGGCGATGTCTCGTGAGCTCCTGTTGCGCTGGCGTGGCAGATGTCGGCTACCAGCAAAGCAATTAATAGGGCTGTTGGTCGTAACGGGTCTCGACAGATCATTGGAAGCCGGGCTCGTTGACATTTCTCCGCAGTGGTTGACGAACATTACGACTCGCTTTTGAGGGTGGCAGGGTAATACCTCGCTGATGACCGATTTGTTTCAGATCCAGCGGCATGGGAGAACAATAAGATGACAAAGATCTTGATCGTAGCGGCGATTGCGCTCGCGATACCTTCCGTTGCCGCGTCCGCGGAGGATGGACTTGTCACCAAACCAAGCAGGCACTCGGTTGAGGAAACAATCGATAATTTTGAGGCTGCGATCAATGCGCAGGCCGCTGGAGGCTGGGTCGTTTTTGGCCGGATCGATCACGCCGCCGCTGCCAAAAAGGCCGGGCTGGACATGCGCCCGCGGACGGTCATCATATTCGGCAACCCCAAAGCGGGCACACCCCCGATGACCAGGAGCGCTACACTGGCAATCGATCTGCCGATGAAGGCGCTCGTCTGGCAGGACGATCAAGACAGGGTCTGGCTCACCTACAATACCAGTGAATACAACGCGAAGTATGTGTTCCCGCGCCACGGTGTTGCTACCTCCGGCGACGCATCGAAAGCTCTTGAAACCTTCCTGACTAAGGTAACCGACCAGAGCACTCAATGATTCCAGCCTCGCGCCCTTGAATATCCCCTGGGTCGAAGATTGCGAGCACGCGTTCAATCGATGGGGCACATCATCTCGGCCGGAATTAAGGGGCGGACTCGGCAGATTTGCGATCGTAGTCCCGGACTGAAGCTCGATCTATCGCATGCAAGAGAGCACTCGTGGTGAGCAGCTCGGGAAGGGCTTCGCCCTGTGGCCGCCCGGGTCCGTAGACCACGTCGAAAGGAATACCGTATCGTCCGAAGCGATGAAGATAATCTGCGATCAATGGATTCGGCCGGCTCCAGTCGGCGCGCATTCTTATGACGTGTGACTGTTGGAACCGCGAACGAACCTCCGCATTCTCCAGCACCCTCAACTCGTTGACCTTGCAGGTTAGGCACCATGTGGCGGTGACATCTACCAGCACGGTATTGCCGTTGGCGATGAGCCCGGGCAGTGCCTCCAAATTGAACGCCTGCCACTCTGGCCCAGCCGCGGGCTGCGAAACTGAGGCAACCGCGGACAAACTGAAGACGAGGGGCGCGATGGCCAGGCCGGCGGTAATCCATCCGGATCTCCGCGACATATGGACGGCGATTTGGCCTTTGACCGGCGTACTGATCAAGGCTCGATAGCCGAGCATGCACGCCAGCAGAACGGTCGTGATTGCCGTCATCCACGCACCCGCTATGCTCCAGAGCACGAAGATCAGCCAGACCGCCGTCCCCAATAGCAAGATGCCGAGAAATTTCCGCACAACAAGCATCCACGGGCCCGGACGTGGAAGCCAACGAACGCAGCCAGGAAACAACGCGGCAACCCAATAGGGCAGGGCCATTCCGATGCCGAGACACAGGAAGATTGCAAAGATTTCGGACGGCCCGCGCGCCAACGCAAAGCCGACTGCTGTTCCGACGAACGGCGCGGAACAAGGCGTTGCCAGCAAAGTTGCGAACACGCCAGCGAGGAAAGCCTCGAGCATGGGCCCGCCGGACCGCTTGGACGCAATGCTCGCTATCGAACTTGGCAAGCCGATTGGAAGCCATTCAAAAAAGCTCGCCGCGAACAAGATCGTCAGAACCGCCATTCCCGCCAGGAACCACGGCTGCTGAAACTGTATGCCCCAGCCGAGCGTCGCGCCGGACCATTTTACTCCGACCAAGGAAGCGGCCAGCAGCAGGAAGCTGATCATGATGCCGGAAGCCGTTGCTGCCGACCCTAAGCGAACATCGCGCAAACCGCCGCCCGCCTGCCGGGTGAATGCAAAAAGCTTGATCGAAAGCACCGGAAGCACGCATGGCATGAGATTGAGGATGAGGCCTCCCAGTAAGGCTGAAATTAGCGCGGCAAAAAATGCCGAACTATGCGCGGGGGTCGTTGCGCCGGCGGGCCCCTTGAATTCGGCGGCCCGATTTTCGTCGACTAGTGTCAGTGTCAACGGACGGTCGGGCGGTGGCAACGCGGCGAGTCGAACAGTCAGACGTACAGTCTTAGCGTCGCCGTGCAGATCGACCTTCGGCGCCGGCGGAATTCCATTCCCGGCGCCCTCGACGAAGAGGTCGGGCCGGACAAAAGGCTCAGCCTTACTCTGAAGGTCGACCACGAGGGTTGGTTCTGATGCGGTGCCCGCGAAACGAGTGCGGATTACATCGATACCCGCGGCTTCCGCCGAACCCGGCACACTTTTTCGGGCCGAGTCGATCAACACGAACTCGGTAGAAGGCCCCCCGGCTCCGGTTGGCAACGGCAGAGCGAGTTCAGCCTGAAGGGGCACGCAGATTTCTGAGCACGCGGCGTACTCGATCGACGCTTTGACCCGGACCGAGGCGTGAGCTTGTTTTAGATGTAGTTTGACCGGAAGAACCACGTCGTTTTCGTAGACGCTGTTCTGCAATTCCTCGATAACGAGACGATGTGGGGCAGGCCAGGAAATTTCAGCGCCTGAGATATTTTCTGAAGCAGACCAGTCGACCGTTGGTGGGATGCCCGCGTCTCCCGGGGTTCGCCAATAACCGTGCCACCCCTTGGCAAACCGGAATTCTAAGCCCGCTTCGAGAGTTAAATCGGCGGCGATATGATCCGTCGCTGTGATCAGACGCACCGCCGCCCGGCTGTCCCCCACCCAATCGGTGGCGGCAGCATGGGCGTTGCCGGTCCACATGATGAAGCCGACCGATAGCGCAACGAGAGTAGGGAAACGAGCGAAGGCCATGATGCGTCCAGGACAGTGTCGATGTTAGTCTAAGATGTTATCGAATGACGGCCGGCAGGCTCCAGCAAGCGCGCGCACTTCACGTCTGCAATAGAGCTAGCCGGCTCGTACACCCATGTGCGTCGGGCGATCAGGTCGAGCCGTCCGACAGCCGGGAAGCTCCAATGATCTGACCATCGGCCGCTTCGAGCACAACGGCGACGTCCTGGCCTTCGGGAAATCGCTCGTTAATCTGGAGCGGGGCTCCCGACCACTGCCCGACCGAGCGGATCGATCTGACGATGTTCGCCTCTTCCAACGTCCGACCGCTATTCTCTCCGCGGCCAATCGCTGTCGTATGGTCATGGTCAAAGCCGATGAGAAGGATCTTGCCGGTGCCGCTGCCGGAGCCGACCTGGATGAAAACCTGCCCCCCGCCGCTCTTCGTGACGCTGACCGACGCGGCGGTGCGACTTTCGCGTTTCGCCTTTTCGATCGCTGATCCAACATCGTGGCGATGCGAGCCGACCAGTCCGGCGGCGCCATCGACGACGATCTCCGGCGTATAAGATCCGTCGCCAAAACGATGGCCATATTGGTCCTGACGATCCGTGGCGGCTTGCAGCGAATACGGATCCTTCCACCCCAGACGGTCCCAATAGGTTACGTGGAAGGCGAGCGGCAAGACGTCTCGTCGATCCCTGGATAGTTCGTTCAGGTATGCGTTAGCCGGCGGGCACGACGAGCATCCTTGCGAAGTGTACAGCTCTACGACGATAGGCCGTTCCGCGGCAACGGCGGCGGCAGGATACAGACCCGCGATAAGTCCAAGTGTTGTAATCAGGCGCGACAGCATGACAATCCTCCTGTGTTGGGTTCATCCGTATTCGCAATCGCGGGCCGCTTTGTTACGCTTTGATTGCCGTCGGGAGTGTTTCTTGAGCAGGAGCATCAGGTTTGGCTAAGCGCAGATTTCGGGTTGGATTGGCCGAAACTCGCTTGTCTGGAGGGCTGTCGGGTGCGTTCTGCAGGTGCGCGACAAGCAGCAGGGCGGGCTTCACACGAAATCTTGAAAATGCAGTGCCTCTAGGTTTCGCCAACGACTTCAAGATTCCGCAGCGGGTGACCCGCGCACCCTTGAGCCGCGCAGGACATGCCTGCGAACTCTTCTTGCCAAATTAGACCAAATGGTCTAGTAAGCGGCATGAGAAGCAAAGAGTTTGATCCTGACGATGTTCTGCGGGAAGCGCTGAAGACATTCTGGCAGCAGGGCTTCGAAGGGACCAACATGCCTGAATTGCTCGGTTCGATGGGTGTCGGACGCGCCAGTTTTTACAACGCGTTCGGCTCCAAACGGGAGGTGTTTCTGCAAATCCTCGATTTGTATTTCGAGACGGTGCGCGCTCATCTCGAAGGCTTGATCTCGGATGTAAGAGATCCCCGGGCCGCCGCCGCATTGCTGATCGACGGAATCCTTGCCGTTGCGAAAAGCCCGGAGGCCAATGCGACGGGTTGGCGCGGCTGTCTGATCGGAAATACCGCGCTGGAACTCGGCGCCAACGATGAGGAGATAGTCGCCAGATTGAAAATCGGTGTTGAGATTCTTAGGGCATTGTTCAGGAAGGCGATCTCCTTGCCCTCGAGCGCCGGCGTGAGACGTTCGAAGCGCGAGATCGATCAGCTTGCCCTGCAGCTTGTCGCCAATGTTCAGGGCTTGCTGGTTCTGGCGAAGTCCGGCCTGTCCGATGCCGATATCAAGAGCGCGCGATCCGCAATGCTTGCAGTGATCAGTTAAACGCAGCCCTTACAAGGCGCACCCCTGCGCTCAAACAGTTCGTCAAAGGGAGGAGAAAACATGAAGGTCATTTCCGATACGGCGCATGGAATACTCGACTATTTGACTGTCGCAATTTTTGCCATGGCGCCAAGCATTCTCGGCCTTACCGGCTTTGCTGCGCTTGTCTCATATGCGCTCGCTGCCATTCATCTTGTCATGACCCTTCTTACGAATATGCCGCTTGGGGTTTTAAAGATCATTCCAATGCGGCTCCACGCACTTGTGGAAATGCTTGTAGGACCTGTTCTTGTGGTGGCAGCGTTGGTGTTGCCGACCATCCTCGGAGATAAGCGAGAATTCTTTTTGGTTATGGGACTGGTGATCTTGGCGGTCTGGCTGCTGTCAAGCTACGGCCGTCCGGCCGTCGATCGTCAGCCGCGTTCGACCTGACCGACGAGGATTCGAAAGTAGCTCGAAAACCCTCGCTGACCATCTCGCGGCGAGCTCAGGGGGCGCGCGGTCGGTCGGTCGCCCTGCGAATCAACGAACAGATTCCAGTCATGCGCGAAATCGGATGATCGACAAAGCGACGGCAGGAGGCAAGTGCCTCCTGGAGCGAGTCTGGAGGAGTGGATGGCCTGAGGTGTTGAGCGAGCCCGCTGCCGTGCGACCGCGCCAGGTCGCGAATTGAACGGGTCAATGTGTGCAGTTGGCCATTGGTCTCCAAGGGCCTTAGCATCGTTCGCACCAGAGACAAATATGTCGGCCAATAGCCGAGGTGCCCATACATGCTCGCGATCAATGATTTGTCCGTATCTTCGCCGAAGCCGTTTAGTTCTTCGATCAGACGCACCACTTCAGGCCTCAGTGATTGCATCGGCGGCAATTCCGGCAATTTCACTCCGGGCGGTCGCGGTGCACCGTCCGAGGGCTTAACCGTGTCCTGCCGAGTTGGCTCAAAATGCATGACCAGCGCGGAAAGCGCGACAAGAGCAACGGCGTTGGTATAGTGGTAACTGTCCAGGATGTCCCTGATCCTCGCTACATTGTTGTTGCTCAATCCGGCAGCAGCGAGGGTGTCGCGGGAAAAGGACGGCACCATGGGAAGGTCGATCGCGCGTCGTACGGCCTCAGCATAGCCAGGGGCGGGCCCTCGATAAAGCGGCTTTGCGGTAATCCACGTCCATTCGAGAGCGCCCGGTATCGTCGCGAGGTTGCGCCAGATCAGATTGGCGATGCTTGTCCCGAGCACTTGGCGAATGTCCGCATAGATTTCAGCGACCTTGCCTGTCGCATCCGATTCGAGAATCGACGGCACGCTTTCTTTTCCTTGCATCGATTCCTCTCAAGCTCATTCTGGCGGCGGCCACCTTCTTTACTCCATCGATGGATCACCGATATGGACAGGCAACGGCTCTCTCTTAACTACCAGCCGGCCCTTTTCTTTTACGGGGACGTTTCGTTGGACCGGCATTATCGAGCAACGCAAACACCGGCCTCACCAGACCCTCCAGAAGCTTGCGGTCAGGTCGAACACGCGCAAGCACCCGAATGCCAAGTAGAACATTCAGAAGGAGTTCTTGCGAGGTCCTCCGCCGATTGTGCTTTCGGAATGGTCTTGTCACGTTGGCCCGAGGCGACGCATCGAAGAAAAAACAATTCCACCTCGCCCATGAACGTGGCCACGATCTGCCGGAGTTCTTCGTCATGCGGCGCGCTTTCGAGCGCAGAGTTGACCAGCAAGCAACCCCGGCGCTGCCTGTCATTCAAGGATCGTTTAATGATTTCCTGCAGGAACGCAACGATCGCATCCCGCGGGGGAAGGCTGTGCTCGAGGCGGCGTGTGCGCTCGCGGAAGGTCTGGTCGAGATAGCGATTGAGCGAGCGTTCGTAGAGAGTTCGCTTGTCGCCGAACGTATTATACAAGCTAGCCCCGGCGATGCCCATCTCGTCGGCCAAGTCGCGCACGGAAGTGGCTTCATAACCGCGAAGCCAGAATTGCTGGATCGCCGCGTCCAGCACGGCTGCCTCATCAAACTCTCGCGGCCTGGCCATAGTATCTAATGCCCTTCCATTCACCACGTCGGCTTACCGGGAATAGCAATACCATCCGATGCGGCCACTTCAAAAGTTCCGATGCCGGTCTGCAGCGTACCCGCTTTTCCGATCACAAAAGCGTGCTGTTGCCAGAAGTTTCCTCTGATGCAATATAGAGCGGATGATCTAAAACGCAAAGGGCGGGATCGTCCGATCTTGCTAATGACGCCTTCGCGAAAAACATCACTGAGGGCGACGGGAGAAAGCGCATGATACGGTTCTACTTCCATCCAACACCCAATCCCGCAAAAGTAACCCTGATGCTCGAAGAGGCCAGCTTGGCCTACCAGTTGGTCCCGGTCGACACCAGCAAGGGCGAACAGCACACGTCGGCATTTCGCGCCATCAATCCGAACGGCAAGGTCCCGGCCATCGTCGATACCGAGGGACCGGGCGGCAAGGAAGTGCGGGTATTCAATTCCAGCGCTATCCTGCTTTATCTCGGCGAGAAGACGGGACGCCTGATCGGCTCACCGGCCGACAGGCCGGAATTGCTGTCATGGCTGTTTTTCATCGCGACCGGCATCGGGCCGTTCTCGGGACAGGCCGTCCATTTCCAGCATGCGGCGCCGGAAAAGGTCGGCTATGCAGTGAACCGCTATCGCCGTGAAATCGAGCGTCATTATGAGGTGCTCGACAAGCATCTCAAAGGACGAGAGTTCATCGTGGGGAAGGAGTATTCGATCGCCGACATTTCGGCGTGGGGCTGGCTCGATCGGGCGCCGCGCGTATTACCCGGCGACACCAATCCGCTGAGGGCCTTTCCGAACATGGAGCGCTGGTTCCGCGCGATCAATTCGCGGCCGGCAGTGGCGAAAGCCCGCGCGGTCGGAAAGGACCATGCGTTCAAGAAGGAGGTAGACGAAGAGACCCGGCGCGCCCTGTTCCCGTCGAATTACCCGAAGGTTGCGAGCTGATCGATTCCGGTCTCAAGAAATATTCACAGCAACAAGCGAGTTCAACGATGAAACTTCAGGGAAAACGGGCTCTCATCACGGGAGGATCCAGCGGTATCGGATTTGCGATTGCCGAGTCCATGTTGGCAAAAGGCGCGCACATTGTCATCACCGGCCGGCGGCCGGACATTCTGGGCAATGCGTCGGAAAGGCTTCGCGCAGGTGGCGGGCAGGTTGACTTTGTCGCCGCGGACGTCAGCACGGAAAAGGGGCGGGAAACGACGCTCAAATTTGCGATCGAGAAGCTCGGCAGTCTCGACATTCTGGTCAACAATGCGGGCGGTGTCAGGGCTGGCCGGCTAGAGGATACAACTGAAGCCGAGATCCGAACCATGATCGAGGTTGACCTGGTGGCACCGATCCTGCTCACTCGCGCGGCGTTGCCAAATTTGCGGGCGAGCACCGATGGTCTCGTCGTCAACATCACATCAGGTATCGCGCTGGTTGCCGCGCCATTCTACGCGACCTATGCCGGGGTCAAGGGTGGCCTTGCGAAGTTCGGCGAATCGCTCCGCCGCGAACTGAAAGGCGAGGGTGTGCACGTCATGACAGTCTACCCGGGAGCGACGGATACCCCCATGATGAGCTCGTCAAAGGCTGGGCCTGAGCTGGGCTTCACCCGCGAACCGGCCGCTGCAGTTGCCGACGCGGTTATCTCAGGCATCGAGGAAGACGCCTTTGAAGTCATTCGCGGCGGCGAAGCGCGCGCCAAAATGATCGTCTTAAATCGCGAGGATCCAGCAGCTCTCGACAAGCGTTTCCTTGGTCTCAAGGCCGCACTCCGCGAGGCGGTGCGCGATCATTCGGCGCTGTGAATGCTCAGGATTTGGGGCCGGACTAACTCAATCAATGTTCAAAAGGTGCTCTGGTGTTGCCACGAGCTCAGCCTAGATTATGAACGGATCGATGCCGGAAGTGACTTCGGGGTGACCGACACCCCGGAGTATATCGCCATAAATCCGAACCGCCTCGTCCCCACCATCGACGATGGTGACATCCGGCTTTGGGAATCGAATGTGATCGTTCGATATCTCGCACAAAAGCATAACTATGGCCGGCTCTGCCCGGCCGATATCGCAACGCGGTTCGACGCCGAGCGGTGGATGGATTGGCAGGCAACCGTGCTCTGGCCCGCATTGCGCCCTTTGTTCATCGCCTTGATAAGGGCACCGCCGCAGCAACGGGACGCCGCTGTCATTTCAAAGGGCGAAAGTCTCTCCCTGTCCGCTCTGCGGATACTCGATGCCGCACTCTCCGGCCGTACCTACCTTGCCGGTGACGCCTTTTCCATCGGCGATATTCCGGCCGCTGCGACAGTTCATCGTTGGTATGCGCTCGACATACACCATCTTGATCTGCCGAACGTATTGCGTTGGTATGATTTGATGAGAGCGCGACCGCCTTTTCAGCGGATCGTTATGACGCCGCTAAGCTGAAAACGCGCCAGCATCCATCTGTCAAATGGCTCGCGCGGTTGCCTCGCGACGGTACGATTACGCGAAGCTGCAAGGCGCAAATTAGGAGATTTGGCACTCCACGTATTTGCGGTCATCGACGAGGACCACCACGTGGTCACCAGGCTTTACCGGGTTCAGCCCAAGCGGCGTTCCTGCCAATACGAGGTCACCAGGTTTCAATGTTTCGCCAAAGCGGCCGAGGTCGCCACGGAGCCATTCGATCGCTTCGGCGGCGCCACCTCGCATCGGCCACAACGCTCCGGCATCGATGGTCACGCCGTTGACGGCAACGGACAACGTGCGGGCGGCCGTCCAATCCTCGAGAGTCAGAGTTGTGTGGCGGTTCGAGATCACCGTGCCGGCGTTGATCCCGTTGTTGGCGACAAGTTCTGGAAGCGTCTTCCGCGGCCCTCGAAAGACGAAGTGATGCAGTTCAATGACCGGGAAAGCCGCCTCTATTTCACCGTCTGGGCCGATGCGAACAGCCATCTCGCCCTCGATCGCGAGATTGGCGTACGCATCATATTGCAGCTTATCGCCGGAATTCCTGATTTCGCTGCGGAAAAGACGGGCGTGGATCGGACCGCTCATGCCGAATTGCTCGACCACGCCGGATCCGATGCAGCCGACTTTGTATCCCACGACGGCGTCGCCGGCCGCGCAGCGCAAACGCGCGACTTCCATCTGAACCGCGTAAGCCTCGTCCAGCGTCAGCGTATCCCGTGCTTCGGCGAAATAGGTTCCGGGCGTTCGCCTCTGGTAATCGTGCCATTGCCGCGCGACCAAAGTCTCGATCACGGGACCGGATTGTGCGTTCGCCATCGCTAGCCCAGTCGATATTCTTCGCTCGACAACACCGCCGGCGGCATGGGGGACTGGTCCCGGATTCGGCTTGAGTTATAAGTCAGCCAGACCTTATCCTGGTCGTCCTGCCAAACCAGCGCTTTCATCGGAAGATCGATTGCGAGCGTTGCGCTCTTCGTCATCGGCGGCGTTCCAGCCTTCGGATTACCGAAGATGATCATCGTTCTTGGCCGCATTTCCAATCCAGCGGCCTTTGCCGCGGCCGCATGATCGATCCGGGTGAAGATTACCCATCCACCTGCAGCTTTTGATTTGATGACGGCTTCAAACCTATCGATGGTTTCCTGAACCGTGTATTTGCTCGGCTTGGTGACCAAGCCGCTGTCGGCGCATGCCTGTGAAGACGACACCACGAGCAAAATTCCTGCGATAATCGTGTTTCGTAAGAGCATTCGATGATCCTCCAACGCAGCGAGCCGGCCACTCAGGCCATTGACTTCAAGAGCTCGGGCAGATCGGCCAAGGTTTTAATTCGGAAGTCCGGCTCTAGTCCGAGCTCGTCCATTTGCATGCGGATCGCCTTGAACATGGTGAGAGGTGGGACAGCATCGCTCTTGACGCAGGCCAATGCCATCGCCTGTACCGTCACCCGCTCAATCCATGCGACGTTCAACCCGAAGGCCTTGGCGCCGCAGGCGTCGAACGGATTGGATGAGACGAACAGGACCTCGGCCCGCGGAATGCCGAGATTGGACTCGATCAGGGTGTAGGTTTCCGGACTTGGCTTGAAGACGCGTTTGGAATCGATGCTGATGGTCGCGTCCAGCACGCGATCGAGCCCGCTGTTGCGCACCAGCGTGTTGAGCATGTCTGTCGAGCCGTTCGAGAGTATGGCGAGCTTGCGATCCTTCATCGCCACCAGCGTCGCTTTTGCATCGGGATAGAGATCGAGATGGAGATATTTCTCCATGATGCGACCGAACACGGCGGGGTCGTCTTTCAGGCCCAGGCACCGCAGCGTGTAGGCCAGCGAGTCCCGTGTGATGACCGAGAAATCCTGGTAGCGCCGCATCAGCGAGCGCAGCCAGGTGTATTCGAGCTGCTTGATGCGCCAGATCTGCGTGATGATCTCGCCATAACCGGGAAATTCTTCCTCGGTAATCGCAGCCACCGACTGAATATCGTAGAGCGTGCCATAGGCGTCGAATACAAGAGCTTTGATTGTCACGGGGCTACTCTTCTATTTCGGGGGCAGATCGGGCGTCGCATCGATCCCCGGGCTCTGCACCCTCGCTGATTTACTTCGGCACCATCCCGGTATGCACCTGCAACAGAAATGCGTCAAAACGCTGCTCGTTTTCCGCATCGCGCCCCCAAACCAGCGTGCCAAGGACCGCGCCGAGGAAGCCCAGCGGCAACGACACCACGGTAGGATTGACCAGCGGCCACAATGCGTCGGCGCCGCGCATCGCCGGCCCGATCATCGCCAGCACCACCGACGACAGCAGGCCGACCGACATGCCGCCGACCACGCCGCCGGTGTTGAACCGTCGCCAGAACAGCGAAAGGATCAGCACCGGAAAGTTGGCGCTGGCCGCGACGCAGATGGCAAGAATCACCAGCACCGCGACGTTGACGCCTTGTGCGAGAATCCCGAGTGCGATTGCCAGCACGCCGATGACGACGGCCGCGACCCGGGCAATCCAGACTTCCCGCCTGCCGTCGACCCGGCCGCGTTTGACCCAGTTGACGTAGAAGTCGTGGGCGATGGCCCCGGACGTCGACAGCGTCAGCGCCGAGACGACGGCAAGAATGGTCGCGACTGCGACCGCGGCGACGAATCCAAGCATGAGGTCGCCGCCAAAGGTGCCCTTGCCGCCGCCGAGATATTGCGCCAGCAGCGGGAGCGTCAGGTTGCCGCCCTTGTCGGCGGCGCGGATCGCATCCTGTCCGACGAAGTTCGCGGCCGCGAGGCCAAACAGCGTCGTGCCTGCGAAGAAGCTGCCTGCCAGAAACATCACCCATACCACCGAGCGTCGCGCGGTCCTGGCGTCCGGCACTGTATAAAAGCGCGTCATGACGTGCGGCAATCCTGCAAGCCCAAGCACGTAACCGAGCCCCAACGATATCTGGTCGAACGGATTTTTCAGATAGTTGCCGGGCAGCAGATATTTGGCGCCGTATTTCTGCTCGGCGTCGGCAAATAGCGTCAGCGGATTGAAGTGCACCAGCGACAGCACCATCACCAGGATGATCGCTCCGGCGCTCAGCATCAGCACGGCCTTGACGATCTGTACCCAGGTCGTGGCCAGCATGCCGCCGAATGCGACGTATATGATCATGCTGACGCCGACGAAAATCACGGCCCAGTCATAGGAGATTCCGGTCAGCAACCGCACCAGCACGCCGGCGCCGGCCATCTGCGGCATCAGATAGGCGAAGTTGACAACCACCGTTCCGACGATGGCCGCGAGCAGCGAGGTGCGCGTTTGCATCCGGCTGCGGATGACGTCGCCAAGCGTGTACTTGCCGGTGTTGCGCATCGGCTCGGCGATCAGGAACAGCACGGTGCAGAACGCCACCAGCGGTCCGAGGGCATAGAATGCGCCATCCATGCCGTACAGCGCCGTCAAGCCGGTGAAGCCCAGGAACGCCGCGGCACTGCACCAGTCGCCGGCGAGCGCAAAGCCGTTCTGCGACGCGGTGAGCTGGCTGTCGGCGGCGTAGAAGTCGCTGGTGGTCGCCGTGCGCTTCGCCGCCCAGTAGGTGATACCAAGCGTGATCAGAAGAATGACGACAAAGATGCCGAGCGTGGGGCTCATCTCAAGCTTCCTCGTCCGGAAAATTCCAGCGCGGCCCTTTTGGCCAGCGGATCGAACTTGCCGGCAGCGATGCGCCCGTAGACGATCGCCAGCACCCAGGACAGCACGTAATTGAGTGCGATCAGCACGAAGCCGAGATTGACCGAGCCGATCACCCTCGTCCCCATCAAATCCTTGGCGAAGCCGGCGAGGATGGTCAGGCCGATATAGCCGACCATGAAAATGACGGTCATCGGCACCAGGTATTTCAGCTTTTCGGCGATCAGTTGCTTCACGGAGGCGTGCGCAGCCTCGAGCGACGTCCCGTTGCGAACCATCTGCGCCTCCCGGTCTGCTGAATTTGAGTCCCGCACTGCGGCGGGTTGACCATCGGTCGCGCACGGACATGCGCGAAACGCGGGCCCTGCTTCTTTACGGGCGGCTCTTGAAGTGGCAAAATGAATAATCACGATGATCGGTATCGTCTTTGGCGATTATGGGACCGGCAGATGAATTTCGATATCGATTGCCTTCGCTCGTTTCTGGTGGTCGCCGACACCATGAGTTTTTCGCGCGCGGCCGAGACCGTCGGCCGATCGCAATCGACCGTCAGCCAGCAGATCGCTAAGCTCGAAACCCGGATTGGCAAGGGTCTGCTGACACGGCGTAAGGGCAGGGTGATCGACCTGACGTACGAGGGCCGCAAGCTCGTACAATACGCGCGGCGGATGCTGCAACTCAATGACGAGGCCTATGCCTCGATGTCCGACGACGTACTTGCCGGCTTCGTTCGGCTCGGCGTGCCACTTGATTTCTTCGGGCGCGACTTCACGGCCTGGCTGGCGCGATTCAAGAACAAGCATCCGATGGTCGGGCTGGAAGTCGAAGCCAACCAGTCGGAGAACCTGCAGAAGCGCGGCGCGCGCGGCGAATTCGACTTGGCGTTCTTCAAACAGGAGACCGGTGCAAAGCTCGGTACCGTCGCACTGCAGGAGCAACTGGTATGGGTCAGTGGCCCGAATTATTCGCCGGATACAGGCGATTCCGTGCCGCTTATCCTGTTTCCGGAGGGCTGCGCCTATCGCCGTTGCGCCATCGCGGCCTTGAAGGATCACAGACGGGCGTGGCATCTCAGTTTCGTCAGTCCGAGTTTCGAGTGCCTGAAGTCGGCCGCAGTGGAGGGCATGGGGATCACGGTGCTGGCGCGCGCGCTCGTCGCCCCGCCGCTGCGCGTGGTTCGTTACGGCTTGCGGCTGCCGCAATTACCGACCGTCGAACTGGTTTATTCCTACGGCCGGCGCAGCAACTCGCGCGTAGTCAGCGAACTTGCCAACTATCTCGCGGACAGTCTGACCAACGCCGGAACCATGCGCGCCGCGTCGATGATATCTTGATCGGGGAGGAACCGCGGCTTTCACGATGTCGCCGCGGATCGTCATTTGATCGTCATCCGACATTAGCCCAGCCAAACGGCATTCTCACCGTTTTTCGCTTGTCGCTGCCAACTCCGGCTTACGGCGCTTCCGCAATTGCCGCTCCCGGGCGCGGGCCCCTCACGTGCGCATGTAGCCTTCCATCTCGCCCTCGGCCCATGAGAGCGTTTTCTCCATCGGCTCGCCTTGCGTGTGTCTTCGAACTCAAAGCGAGCTTTCAGTCGTTCGAACACCGGATCGCTCACATGTACAGCGTTCGGCAATTCATAAGTCTGCAGCCGGCTTGCGATGTTCACCCTGTCGCCCCAGATGTCATGGCTGAACTGCGCTAAAGGCTTGCTCATGTTTGGTATACCGCGCCGCTATAGCCACTTTGTTTTTGGAGTCATCCAATCTGGATTGACATCCTTGATCGCTGCCGGAATCGCAAGTTTTCCATCAATTGCGAGTGGCAATTTCTTCCGAAATTGGATGGTATCTTGGCTAGTATCCTGGGCAACTATGTTGCCGCTCGTCGTCGTGGCCGCACCGGCCATAAGGTCGCTCTCGCTCGCTCTTACGCGAGACGAAACCGTAAAATAGGGGTGCGGACTCCTAAGTCCTCCCAGCTATTTGGCTCCAGACACGCCCAAGCTCATCAAGCGACATGATCGCGATATTGGTCCCGCCGAAAAGTCAGCCACGTTGTCAGTAGAGCTGCAGTTATTAGGGCAATGCCAACACCAACGACGCAACTGGTCCATCCAAAGCGGTCGAACAATTGGCCGAGGATAGCGCTGCCGACCAGACCGCCGGCAAAATAGCAGGCGAGATAGGTCCCGCTGGCCACACCGCGGTTTTCCGGTGCGGCCTGTCCGACAAATCCGGTCGCTGCGGCTTGTCCGTGACGACCAGACTGGCGACAACTCACTTTAGCTGGGACAGTAATTCCAGCACGCCGTTCTTATGGACCCAATTCCTCCGATGATCGCGGTTAGCGACGCGGGTGAAGACCGCGGATGCAACTACGTTCGTCGCAGCACCACTCGGCAACGGGCAGGTTCTTGGAGAATGTTGTCGTGCCGCGAATTCGCGCCACAACCGCCGCCCAGCGCCAGTCCGGCCGACAGTGAGCTTTTAAAGCAGCTCTCAAACCTAATCACGCGGCGGTTCGTTTCCGATCCTTGATCCAGGTTTTCGCGGCGTCCAATTCGGCAAGTCCGAATATGCGGACATCTCCATGAAAAAACGGAGTGAACATGACAACTGCGGCACGTAGCCACGGCTGATCGGCAACCACTGCAATGTGACTGAAATCGTGCCAGTGCTTGAGTCCAAGCTTGCCGTCATCCCACAATGCCTCAAGCTCAAAGCCGGCAAATTGCTTCCCGATGACATAAAGCATCCTGATCGGGCCCTTGGCCATCATCGCTTCAGCCTTGGGGATGAGCGTATTGTGATAATCCTCGTGCGTTATCTTGCCCGTGGCCTCAATCGCCAATACGTCCGGTGGCATACCTTCGATAATTCTGAACATCGCATCCTCCGGTTGGTCTTGTAACGGAGGCGACCCAAACGTTCACCTCGAATTGCTTTCCGATCGGTTGCACTTACCGCGTGCGCCTTGTGGGGACAAAAGTGGAAATCATCGCTTTCAGCGGGTCGATCGACATCTCTCAAGATGCGATCGGGCGGCCAAATCTTCGCTCTCAGGACGAAGCCGAACCTCTCTCACTTGCTTCGTTGTATACCAGCCAAATCTCCAACGCCGCCAAAAATGCTACTACGGCGCCGATTCCGATGCTGTAGTGCATCGCTCGTGTGTGCGTGAATCCAAGTACCCACGGCGAGCCAACTAACCAAATCCCGAGCAGGAGATTGAACCACTCCTCCCAATTCGAGAAGGCGATGAACGTCGTGAAGGAGATAACAGCGATCAAGGCGCTGGTTGCCCACAGATCAATCTTTGCATCTTCGTTTGCGTAGGTAAACAGCCACGGCGTAACAAACAAGAACAGAGCCAATACCAGATTGTAGATATCTAGAACCGATTCGCGTCGCCATTTCAGCATTCGACTTCTCCCCTCGTTTCCATGCGGGTCAAAGCACGCCCGCAGAATTCAATCCGACCGGCGGGCAAGAAACCCGCCGGGGCTTCATTTCAGGCGCAGCGCCGGTGCTCGATCAGGCGTGGCGATTGATCACATCGACGACCTTGTTGTCGGTCGGATTCACGATGAGAATCTCGTTCGGAAGCCGTGCATACCTATAGGGCTTCAATGTCGGGAGCTGACTGGCGACTTTTCGCGGAATTGGACGAAGCGTGATGTCGTTGGGAACTGTGGTGCCAGGCGACGCCGAGAAATTGGACGGCGCGGGCTGACTCGCGGCCCGTGTGCTAAGGTCGCGCCACGCCAGCTTTTCCTGGGCGGTCGTGAGCGAAAGATTATCCTTGGCCATCGATGCGGTCGACGACATCGATGATTGCCTCGACATCGCGCTATGGTCGGCTGCAGCGGCCGCGCCGATGCTGCCGATGAGCACGACGGAGGCTGCGAGGGGTAAGAGAGGGAATTTCATGGAGGGTCTCCTAAATAGGCTTCCCCTAGACCAGAAGCGGAAATCCCAGCGAATGTTTCGTTACAAATCATCCGTAGGTGTCACGATGGTGTGAAACTCGCCGTTCTCCAATTCGCCGACGCGCATTGCGTGGTGCCGCCATAATTCCTGCCAGCCGCGATCGGATCGCCGTATTGCGTCGTGATCGCGGCAAAGAAAATTGCGCTCGGCCGAACGGGGTGCCGTTCTTCACTCCTTGAGCAGCGGACACGCCAATTCAGAGAGTTTTCGACCCACAATCTGATACGCAGCGAAAGTGCGATTGTGCCGCCACGCATCGCGGATGAACAAGAATTAATCCGCCGGACAGGATTTCACCATCCGATGGTGTATTGTTGGCGCCAATTCAACCTGTTTGTTTTTTAGCTGTTGTCGCGCAGCGAATGCTGCAACGACAAACCGGCAAAGAACGGCTGCGGTTGCTCGACATGCATCGATGGTTTTGTTGCTACGGGCCGCGTTAATCGGCGGCCTTTTGCATTCCCGCCGATCCGTTGATCTGCCTCAAAGAAGGCTCGTGAGAAATGTTGTAGTTGAAGATCAATGCAAAATTGAAACGTTCGGAACCGAAGCCGTACTTGGTTGCTCGTTCCTGCTTAATGGCGGATAGCATCAAAGAGAAGGATGTTGATCTGCGCGGGCGATCCGGCGACGCGCTTCAGGAAAGAACGGTGTGCGGCGTTTGAAGAACGGCGCCCCGCACCCCGACCCGGCGAGGAGATAAGCGATGATGTGGGGATATGGCCACGATTGGGGCATGGGTGGATGGGGCGATGGAGCATTTAATATGATCATCTGGCCCTTGGTTCTCGTCGCGCTGGTCATCGGTGTGATTTGGTTCGTACGGTCGCCATCGTATGGAGGCGCGGGGCGGCTGCCACGGCGCTCATCCGGTCTCGATATTCTCGAAGAGCGCTATGCGCGCGGAGAAATCAATCGCGACGAATTTCTGCAAAAGAAGCAGGAAATTTCTGGTTGAGGCCACGTGTCAGTGGAATTCGCATCGTTGCAAACAGGGAGATCAGACATGTCGAAACGAGTAATTTTTGCTATCGGACTTGCGAGCGCTATCGCGGTTGCGGGCTTGACGATCTCTTCTCCAGTTGGCGCCCAAATGGGCAGAGGTGGATACGGTCCCGGCATGATGCTTGGGCAAGGCTATGGACCGGGCATGATGGGTCCTGGCTATGGTCCTGGAATGATGGGCGGCGGCTGTCCAATGATGGGAAGTACCACCGACGGTCAGGTGTCGACCTTCGCGGAGGGGCGTATTGCCTTCCTCAAGGCGGAGCTGGGCATCACTGACGCTCAAAAGAGCGTATGGGATGATTACGCAGAGACGATCAAGGGCAATCTGCAAAACATGCAGGGCATGTGGCAGACAATGAAGACCGTATTCGAAGCCAAGACGTCGGCCGATCGCCTTGATGCGCAAATTGCCGCAATGGATAGCCGGCTCGCGGCGCTTAAGGAGATTAAACCGGCGCTTGCGAAGCTCTACGCTGCACTGAGTGCCGAACAAAAGAAGAAGGCAGACGAGGTGCTTACCGGGGTGGGTTGCATGATGTGACGCGGCTCTGGTGAGAGCGCGACGGATATTGAGCCTAAAATAGCCTGAACTGGAGCATCGACTACGTCGTCTGCAATTCGACTGAAGGCCTTTATCGCTGCTTGTTTCGACATGGGCCGGCACAGAGGTCTCGCATGTCGAACTTCGACCCGTTCAGCGCGCACCAGAGTCTTCGTACCGCTCCCATACTCTGTAATCGTTCCCAGCAACGTATCTGCCTTTACGCCTTCGCCGTCTCTCAAGAGAATATCTAACAGCACGCCGGTAGCTGGCGCTGTCACTTCGACAGTCGTGCCGTCTGTTTCAATCTCAACCAGCGGTTCGTCGACGCTGACCGGGTCTCCGACGCGCTTGAACCATCGCCCGATCGACGCCTTTGCCGCGGACACCCCGATCTTTGGTACTCGTATTTCCGTCGCCATGGTCGCTATCCTTTGGAGTTTCGACGCCGCTTGCCCTGGTCTGAAGAAACTCACGAAGTTCGCGTCTGCAAAGGCGCCTTCTGTCTCGGCTCACAATCGCGCGCCTGGTCACCGCTGACTTCACGCAATCGTGCTCTGCCTTCCAATTATTCAATCAATACTAGCGAGCCGGCCACCCCTCCATTGAGCCATATCAACGACTTCTCTTCGTTCATTTCTAGAATTGTAACGTTTCTCGGGTGATCGGCCATTTTCCCACGACCACCACTGCAATGTCCGATCGAGCGATCTGCCCTAGCTAACCGTCTATCCCTTAGCTCGTCTGGACGCGTTATCATCGAGACGAGGGGAAGTCATTGGCCTGGGTCCCGCCATTACGAAAGGGCTGAATATGCCCGGACAAGAAAGCTTGAACGCCCCATCCCTGGGCGCGATCGTTTCGGTCCGCGGCAGTGTCGTGGATGTACGGTTCGATGACCATTTGCCACCGATCTACTCGGTGCTGCGGGCTGGTGATCAAGGGCGGATTGTCATCGAGGTGCTGGCACAACTGGATGCGCGTCACGTGCGCGGGATTGCGCTGACACCCACGCAAGGTCTCGCTCGCGGCATGGCAGTGCAGGATACGGGCGGCCCGCTAGAAGTGCCGGTGGGTAA
The DNA here is from genome assembly GCA_963769365.1 of uncultured Alphaproteobacteria bacterium. Taxonomy (GTDB): domain Bacteria; phylum Pseudomonadota; class Alphaproteobacteria; order Rhizobiales; family Xanthobacteraceae; genus Bradyrhizobium. The sequence continues at coordinate 71,109 of CAVYLU010000012.1, forward strand.
AGAAGTTCTCTCCCGCATGTTCGACGTGTTTGGCAATGTCATCGACCGTGGACCGGCGTTGTCGGATTTCCAATTGCGTTCTGTGCATCAGGCTCCGCCGCCGTTGGCACGACGATCCACCAAGTCTGAAATCTTCGAAACGGGCATCAAGGCTATCGATGTTCTCATGCCATTGGAGCGCGGCGGCAAGGCGGGATTGTTCGGCGGGGCAGGCGTGGGCAAGACGGTGTTGCTCACCGAGATGATTCACAACATGGTCGGGCAACACGAAGGCGTGAGTATTTTTTGCGGCATCGGCGAACGATGTCGCGAGGGTCAGGAGCTATACTATCAGATGAAGGAAGCCGGCGTGCTGCCGAACATGGTGATGGTATTCGGCCAGATGAACGAACCTCCCGGCGCCCGCTTCCGCGTGGGCCATGCGGCGTTGACGATGGCGGAGTATTTCCGCGACGACGAGCATCGCGATGTGCTGCTGCTGATCGATAACATTTTTCGTTTCATCCAGGCCGGAATGGAGGTATCCGGCTTGATGGGCCAGATGCCGTCGCGGTTGGGCTACCAACCGACCATGGGCACTGAGCTGTCGAGGTTGGAAGAGCGCATCGCCAATACCGATACCGGTGCCATCACTTCGATTCAGGCGGTGTATGTGCCGGCGGACGATTTCACCGATCCGGCGGCCGTGCACACGTTCTCGCATCTCTCCGCGTCGATCGTGCTCTCGCGCAAGCGGGCAAGCGAAGGGCTTTTCCCGGCCATCGATCCCCTGCAATCCAATTCCAAGATGGCCACGCCGGGTATTGTCGGAGCACGGCATTACGGTTTGGCACAGGAAATCCGGCGGACGTTCGCGCAATACGCCCAACTCAAGGACATCATTTCGATGCTGGGTCTTGAGCAGCTTTCGCCGGAGGACCGCAACGTCGTCGCCCGCGCCCGCCGCCTGGAGCGGTTCCTGACCCAGCCGTTTTTTACGACCAAGCAGTTTACCGGGCTCGACGGCAAACTCGTCAGCCTGGAGGACGCATTGGACGGCTGTGAGCGAATCCTGCGCGACGAATTCAAGGACTATCCGGAGAGTGCGCTCTACATGATCGGGGCGATCAACGAAGCCAAGGGGAAAGCGAAACCCGGCTCGTCCACGCCTGAACCTAAGTCAAAAGCCAAGTCCGACCTGACCCCTGCCTCCAAGGCTACACCGGAGCCGCATCCTGTACCTGGGGCAAAACCTCAACCGACGCTCGAACATGCCGGCGACGCTCATAAATCTTAAGGTTCTCTTGCCCTTCCAAATCTTTGCCGAAAAGACCGGCGTGTCCCGCATTGTCGCGGAGACGCAAGAGGGCTCGTTTGGACTCTTGCCGCATCGACTGGATTGCGTAGCGGCGCTCGCACCGGGAATTCTGATCTTTGAGACGAAGATAGAGGGCGAGGCTTACGTGGCCGTGGATGAAGGTGTGCTGGTGAAGACCGGCTCGGACGTGCTCGTTTCCGTCCGTAACGCCATTGCCGGAACGGACCTCGGCCAATTGCGTGAGGCGGTGCAGCGCGAGTTTCTACACCTGGACGAGCAGGAGAAGAATGTGCGCTCGGTGTTGGCAAAAATGGAAGGCGATCTCATGCGCCGCATGGCGACGTTTCACAATGCCTGACGAACCCCAAAACAAGCTCTTGAAGCCGAAGCTGGCGCTCAGCGAGGAGGTTGGTGCGAAGGCGGCGCGCAAGCTCAGGGCGCGGCGCCACTCCGCACAGGGCGTCTGGTTCGGCTTGGGCATGATGGGGCTGATTGGCTGGTCAGTGGCAATTCCGACGCTGCTCGGCGCAGCGCTCGGTCTGTGGCTGGACCGGCACTATCCGGGAAAGCATGCCTGGACGCTGGCGCTGTTGGTGGCCGGGCTCGCGATCGGCTGCTTCAATGCGTGGCACTGGGTAGCGAATGAAGACAAAGCCATGCGGGAGGAACAGGAGGATGCCGATGAATGAGGTTTTGTTGCTGGCGCTGGCATTGTTGGCGGGCGTGTTGCTGGGCGCTATTTTCTTCGGCGGTCTCTGGTGGACGGTGCGCAAGGGGGTTTCGTCGGAGCAGCCGGCGTTTTGGTTCTTCGGCAGCCTGTTGCTGCGGATGAGCATTGCGCTCGCCGGATTTTACTTTGTTTCCGGCGGTCACTGGGAGCGGCTGCTGCTTTGTCTCGTTGGATTTGTCATGGCGCGCTTAGTGGTGACGCGGCTGACCCGGTCGTCCGGAGATAACCAAAGCCTCCTCGGCACAGGACGCCAGATATGCGCCTTAGTCCCGATGAGATGATCTTCTGGCAATACGGGTCACTCAAATTAAACGGTACGATCGTGTTCACGTGGGCACTGATGTTCGTGTTGGCCGTCGGTTCAAAGCTCATCACGCGCAAGCTTTCCACGGGTCTGGAACGTTCCCGTTGGCAGAGCCTTCTGGAAATCGTCGTCACCGGCATCGAGAAACAAATCGAAGACGTCGGCCTCCGCCACCCGGAGAAGTATATCGGTTTTCTCGGCACGCTTTTTCTGTTCGTTGCCCTGGCCAGCCTCTGCACCATCATTCCCGGCTACGAGCCGCCGACGGGATCGCTTTCGACCACTGCCGCACTGGCGCTGTGCGTTTTGGTGGCTGTGCCGTTTTTCGGCATCAAGGAGCAGGGGCTGGGCGGCTACCTCAAGTCCTACGTGGAACCGACCGTCATCATGCTGCCGTTCAACATCATCAGTGAGCTTTCGCGCACGCTGGCTCTGGCGGTCCGCCTGTTTGGCAACATGATGAGCGGGACGATGATTCTCGCGATCTTGCTGACCATCACCCCCTTCATCTTCCCGATCGCCATGAGCGTGCTCGGTCTGCTCACCGGCATGGTGCAGGCCTACATCTTCAGCATCCTGGCCGCGGTTTACATCGCGTCCGCCACGCGCGTCCGCAACCCAAAACCTGAACCCGCCGCAAAACGCTAAAGCACGAACCCCGGCTCAAGAGGAACGACTATGGATAGCATAACGCTCATCGCAATTGCTTCAATCGTCACCGCCGGCCTGACGATTGCCCTGGGAAGTATCGGACCTGCGCTCGGCGAAGGGCGTGCAGTCGCCACGGCATTGAGTTCGCTCGCGCAGCAACCCGATTCCGCAACGACGATCACACGTACTTTGTTCGTGGGTCTGGCAATGATCGAGTCCATTGCGATCTACTGCTTCGTGGTCTCGATGATTCTCATTTTCGCCAACCCGTTCTGGAATCATATCATCGCCCAAGCCGCGGGAAAGTAGCCCATGCTCATCGATTGGTTTACCGTCGGTGCGCAAGCGATCAACTTCATCATCCTGGTGTGGTTGCTGAAGCGCTTTCTCTATAAGCCGATCCTCGATGCCGTCGACGCGCGGGAGAAGCGGGTCGCCACGGAACTTGCGGACGCCGACGCGAAAAAGGCCGAAGCCGTAAAGGAACGCGACGAGTTCCAGCACAAGAACGAAGAGTTCGACCAGCAGCGCGCCGCGCTCCTGATCAAGGCTACGGAGGAGGCGAAAGCCGAACGTCAGCGGCTCCTTGGTGAAGCGCGGCAGGCGGCCGACGCCCTGAGCGCGAAGCGACAGGAAACGCTGAGAAGCGACGCGCGTAATCTAAGTGAAGCTATCAGTCGCCGGACCCGGCAGGAAGTATTTGCCATCGCGCGCAAGGCGCTGACGGATCTCGCCACGACGAGTCTGGAGGAACGCCTTGCCGAGGTGTTCACGCGCCGCTTGCGGGAGATGGACGGCAAGGCGAAAGCCGGCCTCGCCGAGGCCCTTAAGTCCGCGTCGGATCCCGCGGTGGTGCGCAGCGCGTTCGACCTGCCCGCGGAGCAACGCACGGCGATACAAAATGCGCTCAACGAAAGCTTCTCGGCCAGCATCCGCGTCCGCTTCGAGACGGCGCCGGACGTGGTCAGCGGGATCGAACTCACCGCGAATGGGCAAAAAGTGGCTTGGAGCATCGCGGATTACCTTGCGTCGCTGGAAAAGGGCGTCGACGAACTTCTGAAAGAGAAGGACAAACCTGAGGCCAAGCCAGAAGCCAAAGCTGAATCCAAACCCTCAGCGAAAGCGGAGACCGAGCCTGAAGTCGAAGCCGCGCCTAAACGTGAAGAACCCAAGCTCGGAACAAAGAGCCAATGACCACTGCGCCTGAAAGCTTGCAGAGTGTCTTCGACCGCGCGTTTGCAGGAATAAGCCAGGTGCGGGAAGCATTCACGCCGCGACTGATGCCACGGGAGGTGGGTACGATCATCAGCGTCGCCACCGGCATTGCCAAGGTCTCCGGCCTTCCCAGTGTAGGCTTTGAGGAGTTGGTGAAGTTTCCCGGCGATGTGCTCGGCATTGCCTTCAACGTGGACGAGGACGAAATCGGCGTCGTTCTGCTCGGCGAATACTGGCATCTGCACGCCGGCGAAGAGGTCGAGCGCACGGGCCGGGTCATGGATGTGGCCGTTGGCGACGAGTTGCTGGGACGCGTCATCGACCCGCTCGGTCGGCCGCTCGATGGAAAGGGGCCGGTGGCTACGAGCAAGCGCCTGCCGATCGAACGCCCCGCCGCCCCCATCATGGACCGCGCGCCCGTCACCGTGCCACTCCAGACCGGACTGACAGTTATCGATGCGCTCATTCCTATCGGGCGAGGCCAGCGCGAGCTAATTCTCGGTGACCGGCAGACGGGAAAAACCGCCATTGCGATCGACACTATCCTCAACCAACGAGGTGAGAATGTCGTGTGCGTCTATTGTGCGATTGGCCAGCGCGCTTCCGCCGTGGCAAAGACCATCGCCGTCCTGCGGGAGAAGGGCGCGATGGATCACACCATCGTTGTAGTGACCGAGGGTAACGACCCGCCCGGTCTGGCCTACATCGCTCCTTACGCCGCGACCAGCATCGCGGAGCATTTCATGGAAGCGGGCCGCGATGTGCTGATTGTTTACGACGACCTCACGCAGCACGCCCGTGCCTATCGCGAGCTTTCCCTGCTGCTTCGCCGGCCACCTGGTCGCGAAGCCTTTCCCGGCGACATCTTCTACATCCACTCGCGCCTGCTCGAACGCGCTACCCATCTGCGTCCGGAACTCGGCGGCGGCTCGCTTACAGCACTCCCCATCATCGAGACCGAGGCGCAGAACATTTCCGCCTACATTCCGACCAACCTTATCTCCATCACGGACGGGCAGATCTACCTTTCGCCGTCGCTGTTCGAATTGGGGGTGCTGCCCGCGGTGGATGTCGGCAGATCCGTCTCGCGCGTCGGCGGCAAGGCGCAACGGGCGGCCTATCGCGCGGTGGCGGGTGACCTCAAACTCGCCTACGCGCAGTTCGAGGAACTCGAGACCTTTGCCAGGTTTGGCGCGCGCCTGGACGAAGATACCCGCAAGATCATCGAACATGGACAGCGAATCCGCGCCTGTCTGAAACAGTCGGAATTCGCTCCGGTATCCGTGCCGGGACAAATCGCCGTCCTGCTCGCGTTGACCGCGGAACTCTTCGACTCGGTACCGATCGACCAGATGACGGACGCCGAGCACGCCGTGCAAGAGGCGGCGGCGAACATCCCGTCGGAATTGGCTGCGCGATTCAATACCGCCAATACATTGAGCGACGAAGATCGGGCAACAATTATCCAGATTGCCCGCAATGCGCTCATGCGCTTTCAGTCCAGGCCGGATTCCAACCTCAAAGCCAAGGCCGGGTCTGAAGCCGAAGCGAACGCCAAAACCGAGCCCAAGCCTCAACGCGAATCCAAGCCGGAGGCCCATACGGAGGCCGAACCGCAGCCCAAGCCAGCATCCAAGGAGAAGTCTTGAGCGACACCACAGCGAGCCTGCGGCGCAAGATCGACAGTGCCGGCGATCTGCAATCCGTCGTTCGCACGATGAAGGCCATGGCTGCTTCAAACATAAGCCAATACGAGCAAGCGGTGCGCGCATTGGGGGATTACTATCGCAGCGTGGAGCTGGGATTGAGCATCTGTTTCCGAAAAAGCGTGCCGACCGCGCCGGTCGTAGAGGGCAAAGGACGACCCGATCCGAGGTTCCTCGACGCGGTCGTGTTCGGTTCAGACCAGGGACTGGTGGGCCGGTTTAACGACATGGTAACTGATTATGCCGTGAAGAGCCTCGCCGCTATGCCCGGCAAACACCGGGTTTGGGCCGTCGGTGAGCGCGTTCATGCGCGCCTGACTGACGCGGGCATGCCGCTAATGGGCGTCTTCAACGTACCGAATTCCGTCAAGGGCATCACCCCGCTCGTCGGGCAGATTCTCGTGGAATGCGAGGCGCGCCACGGCCAGGGTGAAGTCACCGAACTTCACCTTTTCTACAACCGCCCGACCTCCCGGGCGGCTTATGCGCCCGTCAGTCAGCGACTGCTCCCGCTGGACGAAAGTTGGCGAAAGAAGCTGGTAGGACTTCCCTGGCCGACGGGAAACTTGCCCGAAGTGATGGGGGAAACCACCGCCACCTTGCGGGCGCTGATCCGTGAATATCTTTTCATTTCTCTCTTCCGCGCATGCGCCGAATCGCTCTCGAGCGAAAACGCAAGTCGACTGGCGGCGATGCAACGCGCCGACAAGAACATCGACGAATTGCTGGAGGACCTCAACGGGGCATTCCATCGTCTGCGCCAGAGTGGGATCGACGAGGAATTGTTCGACGTCATCTCCGGCTTCGAAGCGCTGAGCGTAGAGCAGAAATGATGCGCATTGGCACTACGAGAGATCGTGGTCGGTTGGAGTTGAAGGTCAGCGATGGAACTCAACTCATTCGGCAAGCGATGCGGAAAGTGTGGAGATGAAAATACATTCAAAGGATTTTCGCGTGCGGGAAGGAGATGAGGTCGACCTCAAAAAATGGCCGACGACCGTGAAACCCGTGTACAAGTCGAAGGAGCAGTATCAAAAGCTGCTGGCAGAACACGTCGTACAATTGAGCTCGCAACAGCAGCTTCTCTATGCATCCAACCGCCATGCCGTCCTGCTGATCTTTCAGGCGATGGACGCCGCCGGAAAAGATGGCGCCATCCGGCACGTAATGTCCGGCGTCAATCCCCAAGGCTGTCAGGTATTTAGTTTCAAACATCCGAGTGCGGAGGAGCTGGAGCACGATTTTCTGTGGCGCACCACGCGCGATTTGCCCGAACGCGGGCGGATCGGCATCTTCAATCGATCTTATTACGAGGAGGTGCTGATGGCCCGCGTCCATCCGGAGATTCTCCGTAGCGAGGGGCTCCCGGACAGCTTGCTCGCCAAGCAGGCGGTTTGGCACAACCGGTATCGTTCGATCGTGGACTTGGAGAGACACCTTCACGCGAACGGCACCCGCATTATCAAGTTTTTCCTCCACCTATCGAAGGAGGAGCAGCGAAAGCGCTTTCTCGAACGCATCGACGCGCCGGAAAAGAACTGGAAATTCAGCTCCGCGGATATCGCGGAGAGGAAATTTTGGAATCATTACATGACGGCGCATGAGCAATGCCTCGGTGCCACAAGCACAAGCTACGCTCCCTGGTATGCCGTTCCCGCCGACGACAAAGAGAACGCCCGGTTGATTGTATCTCAAATTGTCCTCGATACATTCGAAGGACTCAAAATGACCTACCCCAAATCGAGCGCAAAGCGCCGAAAGGAATTGCAGGTGATCCGCAAGCATCTGGCGAAGTGAGATGTTGAGAGTCCTGGCGCAGGAGGCTCGCAGCAAAAAAGAAGACGAGGTCATGCTCCTGCACCGTACTCAGCGTCGACGCAGACAGTACAGATGCGTATTCATGAGTCTCGACCGCTGCCCGAACAAACGAAATCTCGTTTTGACCTTCATGAGAGACAGCACCAATCAATCTCGGAGACCGCAATGCCTGATCCCTTGTCGCCCGATCTTCTCCAAAAAATGCACGCCTATTGGCGCGCAGCGAATTACCTTTCAGTCGGGCAAATCTATCTGCAAGACAATCCGCTGCTCGAAACCCCGCTCAGGCTCGAACATATCAAGCCTCGTTTGCTCGGGCATTGGGGAACGACAACAGGACTGAATTTTCTTTATGTCCACCTGAACCGGCTAATCAAGGAAAATGATCTTAACATGATCTACGTCATTGGTCCGGGGCACGGCGGCCCGGGCATTGTGGCGCACAGCTATCTCGAAGGGTCGTACACCGAGCGTTACCCCGCGATCGAGCGCAGCCGGAACGGGCTAGAACGGCTGTTTCGCCAGTTCTCCTGGCCCTACGGAATTCCCAGCCATGTATCGCCGGAAACCCCGGGCTCCATTCACGAAGGCGGCGAACTGGGATATTCATTGGCGCATGCCTATGGCGCGGCCTTCGACAATCCGGATCTTGTCGTCAGCTGCATCATCGGCGACGGCGAAGCGGAGACCGGCGCTCTCGCCACTAGTTGGCACTCCAACAAATTTCTGAACCCCGCGCGCGATGGCGCGGTGCTTCCGATCCTTCATCTGAACGGGTTCAAGATCGCCAACCCGACGGTGTTGGCGCGTATCAGCCGCCAGGAACTGACGGAGCTAATGCGCGGCTACGGGTACGATCCGCATTTCGTCGAGGGAGACGATCCTGCGCTCGTGCATCAAAGGCTTGCCGGGACGCTCGACAGGATTCTCGTTCGGATTCGTGACATCCAGAACACCGCCCCCAACCGTGGCGACACGGAAAGGCTGGAGCGCCCGCGCTGGCCAATGATCATCTTCCGCACGCCGAAGGGCTGGACGGGCCCGAAGTTCGTCGATGGCAAGCCGGTTGAAGGCACCTGGCGTGCGCATCAGGTACCGATTTCGGAGTTCAAAAATCCCGAACATCTGCAGCAACTTGAAGACTGGCTGATGAGCTACCGGCCGCAGGAATTATTCGACGAGCGCGGAAAATTCCGCGAGGAGTTTGCAGCGCTGGCGCCGACCGGTCAGCGACGTATGGGCTCCAATCCGCATGCCAACGGCGGTGAATTGTTGCAGCCGCTCTCGATGCCCCAATTCCGTGATTACGCCGTGGCAGTCCCTATACCCGGCAGCGTTAGGGCAGAAGCGACGCGGGTGTTCGGAACATTTCTGCGCGACGTCATGAAACTCAACCTCGCCAAGCAGAATTTCCGGCTGTTTGGACCGGACGAGACCGCTTCAAACCGACTGGAAGCCGTCTATGAAGTCTCGGGCAAGGAGTGGATGGCCGAGATCGAGCCGATCGATATCGATCTTAGCCCCGACGGCCGCGTTATGGAAATGCTCAGTGAGCACATGTGTGAAGGCTGGCTTGAGGGATACCTGCTCACCGGACGCCACGGCCTGTTTTCTTGCTACGAGGCCTTCATCCACATCATCAACTCGATGTTCAACCAGCACGCCAAGTGGCTAAAGGTCAGCAGGATGATCCCGTGGCGCAAGCCAATCGCGTCGCTAAATTACCTGCTGACCTCACATGTCTGGCGACAGGACCACAATGGGTTCTCCCACCAGGATCCCGGCTTCATCGATCATGTCGCAAACAAAAAATCCGACGTCGTGCGCATCTACCTGCCGCCCGATGCAAACTGTCTGTTGTCGGTCGCGGATCACTGTTTGCGCAGCCGCAACTACATCAATTTGATCATCGCCGGAAAGCAGCCGGAGTGGCAGTGGCTCGACATCAATTCTGCCGTTCGCCATTGCACCGTCGGCGCAGGTATCTGGCAATGGGCCAGCAATGACGCCGGTGACCCCGACGTGGTGATGGCCTGTGCCGGCGATGTGCCAACCCTGGAGACAATGGCTGCCGTATCGCTTTTGCGCGCGCTCGTCCCGGACATCCGCATCCGGGTCATTAACGTGGTCGATCTGATGGTTTTGCAGCCTCAGTCCGAACACCCGCATGGGCTCCTAGATCAGGATTTTGATGAATTGTTCATGACCGACAGGCCGGTGATCTTCGCCTTCCATGGTTATCCCGCCATGATTCACAAGCTGACCTACCGGCGTCACAACCACGACAATATTCACGTTCGAGGCTTCCGGGATGAAGGCACCACTACGACGCCCTTTGACATGGTCGTGCTAAACAATCTCGATCGCTATCAGCTCGCGCTGGACGCGATCAGGCGCATTCCAAGGCTTAGCAGCCAGGTGGAAAACGCGGTGGCGCGTTACTGGACGGCCATGGAACGGCACAAGCTCTATATCAGCGAGCATGGCGAAGACATGCCGGAAGTTCGCGACTGGTGCTGGAAGGTGTGAACACGATGTCTCCGCCGGAGATGCCGACAGGCGACGCGTGCCTCGCTGGTCATTGCCGGCATATCGCTTCTTGGTCTGTGAACGCTTATGTCGATGCCGGCAATCACATCGTCGGGCTAACGAGCGAATTGAGAGGGTAGGAATGGAACGCATCGAAAACATGACGTTCGACGAGATCAAGCTAGGAGACACGGCGAGCCTCGTCCGAACGCTCACTCACAAGGACATCGAGCTGTTCGCGATCATGTCGGGGGACATCAATCCGACCCATCTGGACGATGCGTTCGCCAAGAGCGACATGTTCCACAAGGTCGTCGCGCACGGCATGTGGAGCGGCGCGTTGATCTCTACGGTGCTCGGGACGCAGCTCCCCGGGCCGGGGACCGTCTATGTTGATCAATCTCTGCACTTCCAGGGGGCCATTGGCCTCGGCGACACGATCACCGTTACGGTGAAGGTGAGGGACAAGATCGAACAAACGCACCGGGTTATTTTCGATTGCCGGGCCGTGAATCAGAAAGCGGAGGACGTCATCACCGGCACTGCGGATGTCATCGCGCCGACCGAGAAGATCTCTCGCCCCCGCATCATCCTCCCGGACGTCGAGCTGCGGCAGAAGGGGCGACGCTATGAGCTCCTGCTCAAAATGACCCATGGCCTAGATCCAATCCGTACCGCAGTTGTCCACCCGGTCGACACGCCATCGTTGCTGGGCGCCGTGGAAGCCGCCCGCATCAATCTCATTACGCCGGTTCTGGTTGGGCCGGAGGCCAAGATACGCGCCGCCGCCGCGCTGGCGCAGCTTGATCTGGCGCCTTACGAGATCGTTCCGACGGAGCACAGCGAGGCCGCGGCGGCCCAGGCCGTCGCCATGGCCCGCGCCGGCAAGGTCGAGGCGCTGATGAAGGGTGCCCTCCATACCGACGAGCTCATGCATGCGGTTGTCGACGGCGAAACCGGCTTGCGAACCGCGCGCCGTATCAGCCACGTCTTTGCGATCGACGCGCCCGACTACCCGAGGCCGCTCTTCATCACCGACGCCGCGATCAACGTTTACCCCACGCTTGCGGACAAGCGGGACATTATCCAGAACGCGATCGATTTGGCGCACGCCCTGGGCATACCGGAGCCGCGCGTGGCAATCCTGTCCGCGGTCGAGGTTGTCGCGGAAAAAATCAAGTCTACCCTTGATGCGGCCGTACTTTGCAAGATGGCTGATCGAGGCCAAATTACCGGCGGCATTCTCGATGGTCCGCTCGCCTTCGACAATGCGGTCTCGGCCGAGTCAGCCAAGACCAAGGGGATTTCCTCGCCGGTTGCCGGCCGTGCCGACATCTTTGTGGTGCCAGACCTCGAGTCCGGCAACATGCTGGCGAAGCAACTCGAGTACCTCGCGGAAGCGCAGATGGCCGGCATCGTGCTCGGGGCGCGGGTACCGATCATTCTGACAAGCCGCTCAGACGGGACGCTCGCAAGATTGGGGTCCTGCGCGATTGCGCTTCTGCTGGCGCGTCACAAGGGGGCGAAGCCGTGACTGACGCTATCCTCGTCTTGAATGCCGGTTCGTCGAGCATCAAGTTCTCGGTGTTCCCGGTTCATGAACGACCGAATCGGCAGGACATCATTTGCGACGGGGAGTGCGAGGGTATCGGGCACCGTGTTCATTTCACCGCGAAAGACCGTGCCGGAGCTAAGCTCGTCGATGAATATCTGGCTGAAGGCACCACCCATGAGGAGGCGCTGACCGCACTCTTGCGCTGGCTGGAAGGCCGGTACCTTGACAACCAACTGGTCGCGGCCGGGCATCGGGTGGTGCATGGCGGGTCGGTTTACACCGCGCCGGTCCTGATCGACGGCGCGGTGACCGCCGAGCTGCGCCGCCTCATTCCGCTGGCACCGCTCCATCAGCCCCACAATCTTGCCGCCATAGCTGCGCTCTCGAAGCTTCACCCCACATTGCCGCAGATTGCATGCTTCGATACGGCTTTTCATCATACTCAGACTGAGGTCGCCACGGCGTTCGCGCTGCCGCGTCGGCTGGCCGCCGAGGGCATCCGGCGGTACGGGTTTCACGGCCTTTCCTACGAATACATAGCGAGCGTTCTTCCCGACATCCTTGGTCCGGCCGCCTCCGATGGTCGCGTTGTCGTAGCCCATCTCGGCAGCGGCGCAAGCCTGTGCGCGATCCATCAGCGCAAGAGCGTAGCGACGACCATGGGCTTTACGGCGCTGGATGGCCTGCCCATGAGCCGCCGCTGCGGCAACCTCGATCCGGGTGTCATTCTCTACCTGATGCAGGAGAAGGGGATGACCGCGGCCGAGGTTAGCAATCTGCTCTATAACGAGTTTGGACTGTTTGGTGTGTCTGGCATCAGCGACGACATGCGGACCCTGTTGGCCAGCGATGATCCGTCGGCGAAGCAAGCGGTTGGTCTATTCGTGTATCGCATCGGGCGCGAACTAGGTTCCATGACCGCCGCCCTCGGCGGGATCGACGCTTTGGTCTTCACCGCGGGAATCGGGGAGCACGCGGCCGAAATTCGGGGCCGGGTTTGCGAGGACGCCGCATGGCTCGGCGTGGATCTGGATCAAAGCGCAAATGTAGCCGGCGGAGCAATGATCACGCGCGCAGGCAGCCGCACCTCCGCCTGGATGATTCCGACAGATGAAGATCTGATGATTGCCCGTCATGCTTGGACACTGCTGAACCCAGGGGGCGCACCTCTCGATCCGCATTGAATAACGGGAGCTAAAAAGCCGATGACCCAGTCCAAAGATCTATCGCTATTGAGCGTCCCGGCACTCTGGCCGATGGCGATGGCGGCAACGATGTTCGAGGAGGGGACCGAGCTCTACGCGAAGAACCTCAAATTCGTCGAGGAAGAGATCAAAATTCATGGCGAACTGAGACCGGCGCTTGCGACGCCGAACCGAGTGCGCCTCGATCTACGGACCATGATGCTGCGCGACTACGGAAAGCCGGGCGGAATTCCGACGCTGATCGACGCGCCCCATGCCGGTCATACCGCCGTGATCGCCGACTATTATGATGGTCAGAGCCTGGTACAGACTTTGCTGGCCAACGGCATCGACCATGTGGCGTTGACCGATTGGAAGTCGGCCACGGAGGACATGAAGGATCTGGAGGTCGACAACTACCTCGCCGAAATCATTGTAGCGATCGACGATCTCGGCGGACGGGTCAATCTTGTCGGACTTTGTCAGGGCGGCTGGATGTCCGCGATGACCGCCGCGCGTTTTCCCGACAAGGTCAACTCACTGGTGCTGGCGGGGGCGCCCATCGACACGGATGCCGGCAATGGCTCGATCAAAAAGATGGTCCATCAATCCCCCGCATCATTTTACGAGGAACTGGTAGCGCTCGGCGGCGGTTTGATGAAGGGCAAGTTCATGCTGCAGGGCTGGAAGAACATGCACCCCGAGCAGCACTACATTCAGGATCATGTCGATCTCTATGAGCACATCGACGACCCGGCATACCTCGCAAAGGAAGAGACGTTCGAGAGTTGGTACGAAAATCCGATTGACCTGCCGGGACGCTGGTATCTTCAGGTGATCAGCCAAATCTTCAAAGAGAATCGCCTTGCCAAGGGCGAATTCATGGGCCTCGGCCGGAAGCTCAATCTCCACGATATCACTTGCCCCACCTATTTGTTGGCGGGTGCAGACGACGACATTACGACGCCGGAGCAAGTCCTTGATGCCGCAAAGTATATAGGAACACCAAAAGACCGCATCGTCCAAAAGACTGTGCCCGGCGGCCATATCGGACTGTTCATGGGAGCGAGCACGCTTAAAGAACATTGGCCAGAGATTGGCCGATGGATCTGCGCGCAGTAGACGATCATCTTGCGATATTCTAAACCGCTGCGCATTCCTCGGCCTTGCTCCCTCGTGTGCAGGAGTTGACTAGGAGGCTATCGCCGGACCAGTGAATTGGGACGTCAAGCTCATCGAACGGCATCTGTTCGGCGCTGCCGACGGGGGACATTCATGACGCACCGGCTGCAATCGTGTTTTGTTGCCTGGATCATGATGCTGCCGATTGCTCTGTTCGCCACACCCGCCATTCCGCCATTCGGGACGTCACGCATATTTTGACGCGACAGGACTCATCGAGTCATAGCCGTGCCGTGCTTCATGTTGGTTGTCGCGGCCTATCGATCGCTCGATGCGAGATACCGGCAATGACGATCACTAGGGTCGCGATCCATACCAATCGCGCGCCGTAACGATCATGCGGTCCCGAGAGCACCCCACAGAGAAAGGCGTTGCCGATAAGCGCGAGCGCTGCCGTCCCCGCCAGCAGCGTGATATCGTCCAGCCTGCGGCGCAACGCAGCGCCAACGAGGATGCCGACCAGCAAAAGCATGGAAATCAGCGCAACGGGTACGTGAACCAAATTGACTGCGGCGAAATCGAATTCCCGATGCTGCTGGCGAGCCTTTCGCATGGCGGCGATTTCCTGCGGCAGATAGCGCTCTATGATTCCGTAGGTGTGGCCGAGCCAGTTGTTGGAGCCTTCACCGCTCGCGACCGAAACAAGCTGACTGGCGGTGGCCTTGATCGCAGCCTCCGATTGTGCGCCTGGATAGGCAACAAGAGAGTGCCACGCGATATAGGCCATTTCGTCGCCAAGCCCCTTGAATCGTCCGAGATCGTTGAACAAGCTCGTTCCCCACAAGAAGTCGTCACCCGTCCGCGGTAGTTCATCTCGGTAGGGACACAGTTTGAGCCTTTCCGCGGGGCAATGATCGTCGAGATAGCGCTTTACGAGCCCGTCCTGGAGCATCCGGCCGAATGCGACGCCTGAACCCCCCGGTGTCCAGGCCAGTTGGCCCGACAGCGCAAAGTTGGAGGCCAGCAGCATCGCTGCCCCTGACACGATCGTCAGGCTACCCCGGGTGAGCCCGCGAGCGCTTAGTCGCACGGGTAGCCAATAGTGCAGAATCCAGCCGGCGCAGCAGAGGCCGAACAGCACTCCCAGTGTTGCGCTATGCGTCGAAGCCGCAAATGAAGTGAACGTAAACAGGAAGAAGCCTTCCGGCTTCGAAAACTGGTCTCCATGGACGACGAGAAGAAAGAGCGTCAGCACGGACAGGCCGGCGAAGCTATCGGTCAGGAGCAGGCTCGTTAGAATTGGCAGCGCCGTCGTGGCGCACAAGCCGAGAATAATGGCGGCGATCTGAAGGGGACGCTCGATGCCGAATACCCGCAGCGTCGCTTGAACAATCCACATCACCGCGAGGGCCTGAACTCCCAGATTGAGCCAGAAATGCGAGGCCTCCCCCAGATGAAGGTATATGCCGTAGGCGGTTGAGCGGCTGGGAACTAGGTATCCCTCGTACCAGCGCGCAAGGTAGCCGCCGGTGTCGTATTGTAGCAGCGGATAGCCGTTCCATAGCGCGGGCGAGATCAATAGAAGTGGAATGGCGATCGCGACGATCCAGACCAGAGCGAAGTCGTTCCGGCGCGCGCGTAAAATCTGCGTATTGCTAATGTTGATCCCCTGAATACAGGACTGCGCCGTTGCCGCTTGCCGAGGTTCGATAAGTTCAAATAGCCAATATGGTTTGACTGCTTCTAGCAGTTCAAATTAGCTGTCAGAATCAAGGAAAAGTGAGTGCGTGTCAATCGGCGTTCAAATTTGACCTTGCATCGGCGTCCAATTTTTGCATGCCGAATGACATCCAACGCAGTTTGGCTCTAGCTCGCTCGCGATACGGGACAATTTTATCACCTTCCAGCGCCATAGTAGTGATGTGGTCTGCCCACCACTGCATCATTCGTCGACGGTCAGGCATCCACTCCGCTGCGTTGTAGGCGCGCCGCACCTCGTTTCTTTCGACGTGCGCAAGCTGGCGTTCAATCCAGTCGCGGTTGAAGAGATTGCTCTCATTCAGAATCGTGGAAGCAACAGCGCGGAAGCCGCGCGTAGTGGCGCGGCCGTGATACCCCATCCGGTAAAGGGCATAGAGCATGGTGTTGCTGGACATGCAGCCACCTTTGCCAGGCGAAGGGAAAATATTGGGACTGCTGCCCGAGAGGGTACGTAGCTCGCGCAAAACTACCACAGCTTGGCGTGACAGAGGTACCAAATGCTCAAGTCGCATCTTCATGCGTTCGGCGGGAACGCGCCACTGAGCGGAGTTTTCATCAAGGTTCTCGATTTCACTCCACTGGCCTGCGGCGCAATTCAGTTCTTCGAAGAAACGTCAGAGTCACGAGCTCCAATGCAAGTTTGGTTTGCTGCTCACCGCTGTACGTCTCCAGTTTTTGCAAGAACGTTGGCAACTCGAGAAGTGGCATCGCTCTGTGACGCTGCGGTTCTCCTGTAGCCCGCAAAGCGTCCTTGAGATCAGCGGATGGATCTCGCTTGGCTCGGCTGGTCACGATTGCGAAACGGAATATCTGGCCGACGAGCTGCTTTAGTCGCCGCGCCATTCGTTCGCCCCGCGCTTCTCGACCTTGCGCAACAATTCGAGCAGTTCCAGAGGTTCGAGTTCGGCAATTGGACGTCGACCAATCGTGGGGAAGACATCCGCCTCCAGGCGCCGGAGTATCTGCTTAGCTGGTAATGGCTAGGAGCGTCCTTCCAGTTTTCGTGCCATTCGCGCGAGATCGCTTCGAAAGTATTACCCGTGGCGACTTTGGCAGCCCGTTTGCGCTCACGTTTCACTATCGATGGATCGATGTTCGCGGCAAGGCTACGCTTGGCATTCGTCGCGCGCTGCGCGCGCCTCCATTAGCCCAACGGCTGGATAGACACCAAGCGCAAGCGTGCGTTGCTTGCCGTGCCACCGATAGGCTAAGCGCCAGTACTTGGCTCCGTCAGGATTGACCAACAGATGCAAGCCGCCGCCGTCGGAGAGCTTGCGCGGCTTGATTTGCCCCTTCGAATTCCGGCACTTCGTATCCGTGAGCGGCATGTTGGTATCTCGCCTTCGGCTTCGATAAGATACCAACAAATATGCCAACAAAACGACGGGATGTTAGCAAACAGCCCGCGAACGGCAGGCTAAAGGACGCTATCGTTGATTTTGTTGCATTTTCGTTGGGTATTGATCGCGTTCATTGCGTTCCGATGAGATCGTTTTCTGGTGCGAAACTGGTGCGGTTCGTCCGGCAATCCAAACTTGGATTTGGGGCGTTTGCTGCGACCGGCTGCTTGTCGGCTTCAACTTTCGAACCGTTTAACTACGAATCTGGAGGTCAGGAGTTCGAATCTCTTCGGGCGCGCCATGCCGCGATATTCTGCGATATCCTGCGACATCGTACGATGCAAACCCCGGTTCGGGAGGTGCGACGTTGCGCAATAACTAACCGGTCTCCGCTATGCATCGAGCACGCGCGTGAGAAACCAATAGCTGCCGAACACGGTAATAAGCGCCGACAGCGAATAGACCAGGGGCGCTGCTCTCGCCGGTTTGCTCCTGTCGACGGTCATAAGCCGGTCTAAGACGATAAGCACCGGAACGACGATCGAGACGATTGCCACCTGCCCGATCTCGACGCCGATGTTGAAGGCCGCAAGTGCGGTGGCGACCGCGTTCGTTGGCAGGCCGATCTCCCGGAGAGCGCCGGCGAAGCCGAAGCCGTGAATAAGGCCAAATGCAAAGGTCACCCGCCAGCGGCTGTCGATATTGCGTGTGAAGAAGTTTTCCATCGCGACATACACGATCGACGCTGCGATGGCGGGCTCGACAATCGTGCCCGGAATAACAACCACGTTGAGCGTGGCAAGCGAGAGCGTGATCGAATGGGCAATCGTAAATGCGGTCACGATCTTGATCACCGGCACGATTCGCCGTGCCCATAACACGACGGCGACCAAAAATGCGATATGATCGTAGCCCAGGAAGATGTGCTCGATGCCTGTAACCAGATATCGCTCCAGGGTCGAGAGCAGCGGCGGCGCGGGCGCCGAGAGCGTGACGGCGGTGTTGGCGGCGTCGAGCAACGCCTGCGGGGCATTGTCTCCCTCGCCGATCAGCACCACCTGGCGCGCTGCGGGATCGGTGTCGGTCAGCACAGTCGAGCGGTAGACGATATCGCCGCCGACATCCCGGCACGAAAAGCGGTTACGAAAGATCACGCCGTCCCCGTCGGGCACGAGTGCGGCCGTGGCCGGCACGCAAGCCTTGGCGTCGGCGCCAGTCACGGCGATATGCGCGGCGACGTAAGCGATGATCGGTGCGGCCGACGCCGCAACCAGTGCCGGATCGACCTGGTCGCGCTGCGCATCGAAGATCCAGGTGCCGGCAAGGCGATCGGCGTCGCTACCCTTGAGCCCGACCTCGACGCCGACGCTGCGATCACCACCCAGTGTCACGCGCGCGGTCGAGAGGTTGACCTGATGCGCCGAACCCGGGCTCGCCACGCCAAGGGCGATCGCGGCCGCAAAAAACAGGCGCGGGAAACTCACGAGCCTGCTCCGACGGCCTTGAGGAGCTCGGTCAGACGCCTGGGCTCGAACTCCGCAACGGTGACAACTTGGCCATCCGGCGCCAGCCGGGCATAGCGATCGAGGCCGTCGGCGGGAGCGCCGAATTCGAGCCGCGCTAGGGAGGTTGAGCTGTCGCGTGCGTAAAACAGCACGATCAGCGTCGGTAATGCGAGGCCGTACTGGCCGAGACGCGACGCATCGGCAGGCCCGACGCCAGTTTCCGCCGCGGTCGCGTCGAAGGCGCGGAAGGCGGCATCGATGATCGGTGCCTGGATGGGATCGGCGACATGAACATCGCCGCCGGCCACATGCGTGTGCTGACCGATATGTCTGAACCAAGATCCCGCTGCGTCACGCTCGAAACGGGTGAGCTTGCCGCTCGCCACGATCTCGATGGCCCACACCTGCGCCATCGAGACCGGCAACAAGAGGTCCGAGCCTCGCCTCGCCATGGCGGAGCTGGCCTTGCCTTGCAGCCGCCGCGCCATGTCCAACACCAGCCGCCACTCTTCCGTCACATGGCGCGGCATCAGATAGACCGCCGGCGCGCCGCCCAGCCTGACATAGTGCGACGTGCCCGCCGGATTTGTCGACCCAAAGTTCACCGTCGCCGCAACGGCGGAATGGGTTTCGAGCACGGCAACCTCGGTTGGCGGATCGAGCCCGAACGCTGCAAAGCTCTCGGCCGCGAGTTCGCCTGCGCGAATCTCGCGCGACGGCTCGCTGACCTTGAGGAACTTCAGGGCCGTATCGACGTGCGAGACAAGCTCGGCCGGCGCGGCGTCGTCCATGCCGTCGATCGCCCATCCGACAGGCCGACGGCGCAACGCGACACCGTCGGTGCCCGAGCGAATGCCGATGCGCTCAATCTCGCCCGGCGCAATGGCGAGGAGGCTTTTGGGCGAGGATGACAGCTTGCTTCGCAGCTCCGGCCATTGCCCCGAAAAAACCAAGGCAAGCAGGAGCAGCAGCAGCACGGTGACGGCGAGCGGCGTTCTCCATCGCGCAGCCGCGCGCGTCGCCGCCGCCCCTGTCAACGCCGCCTCCACCACATCGCGACGCCAAAAAGCGCCGTACTGAGCGGCAGCAATATCTCAAGGGCGATAAAGGTGTCGCGCATCTGGGCGCTGGTCAGCACGATTTCAGGCAAATTGTAGGTCCGCGGCGCGAGGTTCGGCGACGCGTCATCCTCGGCAAGCCAGCGCATGATGGCCACCGACAGCTCGCCATTGGAGACATAAGAAAAATATTCGTTGGTCGCGAATTTGCTGGTGCCCGATATCACGAGCCGAAAATGCTTGTCGGGTGAGGCGCCAGGAAAGGCGCCTTCAAGCGCCACCGCGAGCGCCTGGGCGCCATGCTCGACCTCGGCGGGCGCCGGTCCGCCGGCTGCGACCGTGATGCCGCCGGCAGCCGAAGGCGGCCGCAAGTAGCTGTCCTGGCTGCTGGCGGCAAGGACGCTGGCCCGGACAGACGCCGGTGGCTGGCTGAGGCGGATCGGCCTTGCCTGCGCAAACACAGTGAGTGCGAGATGCGCTGTGATCGGGTGCGGCGGATAATAGGGAACCGCGACCTTGTCGGAATCGGTGCGGAAATGATTCAGGGGATCGATGACGACGGCGGAGTTGGTCGAGAGACCCAAGGGTTCGAGCACGCGGCCTTGCAGGTCGGCGCCGACGAGAAATTGCGGATCGATCAGCATCATTAGCCGCCCGCCGCCCTTGAGATAGTCGGCCAGGAGGTCCGCTTCACCCGCTGCCAGCGCCGTTCGTGGACCGATCTCGGCAACCACGGTGCAATCGGCCGGAATGGCGCCTGCCGTGGCCATGACGAGGGGGCGCATCTCGAAGCCAATCTCGTTGAGCGCCAGTTGAAGCCGGTCGAGTTGCTCAGGTTCGGCAACCAGTACGTCGTCGGCGCCCGGCGTATCATGGCCCCGCAGCGTCTCGACATGACTGAAATGGTAGTGGCCCGGCATTGGGCGGAATGTTTCGCCGTGGCCGGTCACGAAGCAGATCGTCTGGGCGCGCTGGCGAAGGACACGCAGCGCGGCGTAGCCGAGGCGCGCGGCGTCGGTGACGTTTTCCACCAACACCTTGCGGTCACCGGCCTGCAGCACCGCCGTATTGTAGGAATGCACGCCGATGTCGCGCGCAAGCCCAGGTTCCTTGTCGAGATCGATGGCGCGAAACGCCAGCAGCGGATGGTTGCGTGCTGCGATCTCGATCATGTCCCGTGTAGCGAGCGCGTTGGGGTCGCTGGCGTTGTAGAAATAGGTCAGCGAAAGCGGGGAGCGCAGCTGATCGACAACGTCGGTGAGTTGCTGCGGAGGGGTGTTCAGTCCTTCGCGGGTTGCGTCGAAATGCACGTCGTGGCGATAGAGGGCGACATTGGCGGCAATCACCACGCCCAGCGCGCCGCAGATAATCAGCGCGTTGGCAGCCCAGGCGGTCAACCGCGATCCGCGGCCGCGCAGGGGCAGGTGAACTGCGAGTGCGAAAAGCGTCAGCAGGGTAAGCGACCAGGCTGCAAACAACAGGGTGTTCGAGATCCTGTCGCCAATACCTGCGAAGCCGAGCGCGCCGAACAGGATCGCGGCCGCGATGAGCGCGGCGAAGATCAGATCGGATCGGGTAAACCGCGACATTCGTCTCCCCTACCGCCGCGCCAGCGCCCGCACGGTCAATAGCAGCGTCAGCATCGTGGCGCTGAGAAAGAAGCCGACGTCCGAAAGGTAGATCGACCCCACCGCAAAGGGGCGGAAATGCACCGCGAGCGACAGGTTCACCACCAGCGTGTCTGCCGGACTCGGCAGCAGCCAGCCGAAATTGTCGATGATCCATAAGAGCAGGAACACGCTGAGCGAGATCAGCGCTGCGATCACTTGGTTAGCCGTGAGTGCCGATGCCAACAGTCCGGTCCCGACCAGGGCCGAACCGAACAACACCAGGCCGAGATAGCCGCTATAGATTGGTCCGAAATCCGGATCGCCGAACCAGGTCAGCGCCGCCGCGTAGCAACCCGAGAGCAGCAGCATGACCACGATCAGGCTCATGCTGGCGAAATATTTCGCGAGCACGATTGCGATCTCGGAGACCGGCGAGGTGAGCAGCACTTCTATGGTCCGCAGGTTTCGCTCTTCTGCCAGAAGCCGCATGGTGATCAGCGGCGTGGTCAGCATGAACAGCACGAATATCTGGAAGAAGACATGCACCATGCTGGGCTGATGGCTGATGAACAATGTGAGCGTAAAGCTGTAGCCCATGATGAGCAGGAAAACGGTCATCACGGCGTAGGCGATCGGCGAGGAAAACAGCGCCATCTCCTCCTTGCGCAAGAGGATCGCAAAGCTTCTCATGCGGCCACCTTCGTCGATCGCCGCGTCAGGTCGAGAAACACGCGCTCGAGATCCCGACGGCCTTCGGTCAGCTCCGAGACGGCGACGCCGGCCAGGACCAGCGCCGCCACGATGTCGGCGGCAATAGACGGGCGCGGTTCGGCCTTGATCATATAATGCATCGTTCCCGGGCCGGCATCCGGGTCGACGGCAATCTCACGCACGCCGGCGACGGCGGAGACGACGCCTCGGACCGTTGCTTCCGGAGCGGCTGCCGCAAGCCGCAACATTGTCCCTTCCGCCTTCTCCTTCAGTGCGTCGGCCGTCAGAAGCGAGCCATCGAGCAGGATCATGACCCGCGAGGCGATCTTTTCGATCTCGGGGAGGATGTGTGAGGCGATCAGCACGGTGTGGCTTCCCGCGAGCGACTGAATGAGATCGCGAACAGAAATGACCTGGTGCGGATCGAGCCCGCTGGTCGGTTCATCCAGCACCAGCATTTGCGGATTTCCCAACAGCGCTTGTGCGATCGAGACGCGCTGGCGGAAACCGCGGGAGAGCTTTCCGGTCAGGAGCATCATGACGCGAGCAAGATCCAGCCGCTCGGCCGCGGCGTCCACTGCGGCCTTTGCCGCAGCCCCCCGCAATCCCTTGAGATTGGCCATGAAGTGAAGAAACTCGCCGACCCGCATGTGATCGTAAAGCGGCGCGTCTTCGGGCACATAGCTGATCACGCGGCGAACCGCCAGCAAGTCGGCCACGACGTCATGGCCGGCGACCTCGATACGGCCGGAGGTCGGCACGAGATAACTGGTCAGCATGCGGAAGATCGTGCTCTTGCCCGAGCCGTTGGGCCCGAGCAGGCCGACGATCTCGCCCTGTTCGATCACAAAGGACACGTCGATGACGGCGCGGCGCGGCCCGTACCATTTGGTGACATGCTGCGCCAGCACAAGCGGTGACATTAGCTTACAAGACCCAGATGCCGCAAACGATCACGCGCGGCGAAACGCCCGAACACAATCCCGGGCGCGAGGCCCGGGATTGGCAACCGCTCACGGCACGACGTTCGATCATTCGTAATATTCGGGCGAGTGCTTATGGGCTTTGTAGACGTCCGGATCGTGCGCGTAGATGATGTCGCCACCCTCGACGTCGTGCACCCGCCTGACCCAGGCATAGGCGTCCAGCATGCCGACGGGATCATAGACGCTGCCGACGCTCGGCAGGATGTTCTTGTCGAGATTCTCCTGCAGATAGACGGCGTCGCTGGTCAGTACGACCGTCCCGGTCTTGGGCAGGCGGACCACCATGATCTGGCTGCCCGGCGTGTGCGACACGGTGCGATGAATGTAGATGCTGTTGTCGCCGAACAGATCGAGGTCGCCGTCAAGCTCGATGGTCTTGTACTTGCTCGGCATGCCGCCGCCAACGCTGTTGCGCAGCATGGAAAAATCGTCGCTGATGAAGAAGGTCGCATAGCCCGGCGCTGGCCAGAATGCGTTCTTGATCTCGTCGCGCTGGAATACGAAGGTCGAGTCGAGGAATTTGCCGATATTGCCGGCATGGTCGACGTGGAAATGCCCGAGCACGACATATTTGATGTCGGAGGGCCTGACGTTGATCTTGCTCAACTGGGTATCGATGGCGATGTCGGGCGAGCGGCCCGGATCAAGCGCCTTCACGAACGGCCCCCAATAGTCGGCATTGGTGATGATCTTGTCGTTGTTGCCGCAGTCGAACAGCACGTCTCCCTTGGGATGACGGATCAGGAAGAAGCCCACTGGGATCTGTACCTTGCCGCTCGAGCCGTTCTGAATGATCGATTTGTCGAGATTGAGCGCGCCCGAGCTGAAGACATAGAGCTTCATCTCTTTCGGCGCCTCCGCCGCCATCGCCCCGGCGGCAGTCAAAAGAAGTCCTACGGTCAACGAGCCAAGGACTTTCGCACAACGCAGTGGCATACCGTCCTCCCTATTTTAGCGTAATTTTTTTGGACGCCCGCTTGATACCACAAAATTGTGGCGGTTGTGCAGACCTTGGCACGCCCGCCCGACAAAATTGCGTTCGCCACTGCTGCGCGGCAACAAGGTGATATCACGATCGCATGGCTCCCGAGCCCTAGGCGGAAATGCATGTTTTGCTCTGCGGGGTACGGTGGGCGGAGCTGCCGCAGCAATTTGCCGATGCGCTGCTGGATGATCGGCGTCAGCCCCTCGCTCGGCTCGTCGAGCAGCAGCAGAGCAGGATTTCCCATCACAGTGCGCGCAATCGCGAGCATATCCTGGACCTGAACGATCGGCCGCCCCTGACCGCGGTAGCTCCCGCGTGCTGATCGGTGTCAAGATAGGCTTCGACCACCGCCGCAAATGCCAGCTTGATCAGAACGCTATCGCCGATCTAAAGTTGGCAGCCTAATGGGCCTTCGCGGAAGGCATCTCTTGAGTTCCAAATTATATGGATCGGATCGCGGCTTCTTCAGCGAGAAGAACGTGATGTCGTGCAAGCAGCAAGGCGTCAAGGTAGTGTGCATCCCACAACGGGGTGGCACCAAGGCGCCCGACCGCCAAGCTTATGAGAAGAGCCGGGAGTTCAAGGACGGCCAGCGCTTTCGTGCGGGCATCGAGGGGCGCATCTCGGTGTTGTTCCGCGGTCGCGGCATGAAGCGTTGTCTCGCCGAAGGTCGCGAGCGCTTTGAGCTTTGGGTCGCGGCGGCCGTGCTTGCCAACAACCTCATGAAGATCGCAGCCCTGTTGGCGGAACGATCATCGCGCAGACGAAAAGCCGCCTGACAATATCGCCTCAAGACCTTCGCTTGCCGCGGAAATCTTATCCGCTGTAATTTGGTGAAACCACTGCGCCGTCTATCGGACGCTTATTGAAGTCGCGACGAAACTCGCGCCAAAACACATGGCGAATGCTAACATCTACTGTTAATTCGCCCTGGTTTTATTGAGGAACTAGCGCCCTCAACACAAATGCAGGTGTTTCGCGACAGAAACTAACTAGCATCTGTCCCGGCTAGGGACGGCCGTTTGGCACCATCCTCAGAGTGAGCCATGTTGATCGCAGAAGAGTTGCCCGACCTTGTCTATAAGTACATGTCGGCGCCACGCGCGGCACAGCTTATCGAGAGCTTGCAGCTATACATGGCGCCGAGCTCAGTGCTGAACGATCTCTACGATCTTAATATCAGGGGCTTCTGGCAGGAGGACGAGGACACAAAATACCGCATATTCGCGAAGCGGATGCTGGCGCATGGGGTTGAGACGGATTTCAAGCAAGCCGTGGAAACCGCTAAGCGGCTCGATCCTAAGCGGGTCACTGATGAGTACGACGTTTGGTTGTCTGACAACACGCCAAGATTTGATGAGATCATCGCTCACTCCGGAGTGACGTGCTTTTCATCGCTGGTGAACAATCAACGCATGTGGGGCACCTATGGTGCGAACCACACTGGGGCGGTGGTCGAACTCTATACCGAGGCGCAGAAGTGGCCGATGGCGTCCGATCTGCGTTCGGCGATCTATACGGAGCACCGGCTGCCCATGTGTCCCTCACGCCTTATCGGGATTGACGACCGGACCCGTGCTCCCGTTTTGGACTTTGAAGTGCTTCGCATGTTGCTTTGCGCCAAGCACATGGACTGGCGCGACGAGAACGAGTGGCGGCTGGTGATGTTGGCTCACACCGCAGCGGCGGCGGCTGACCGGCTGATCCCTTTACCACGAAGCGCCATCGCCCATGTGTTCCTCGGACCGCGTATCTGTGAGGAGGACGAAGAGAGAATTCGAGCGGCCGCCCGTAACCATGACCTCACCATCGCGGTGTTTAAGCGCGCCCATCAGCGCGAAGAACAACGTGAATATTATCGCGGTGCGGAACTCATCACAGACTACGCTCAACTCGAATATTGGGACAGGCGGCATCAAGTAGATGGGTCATGAGAGAACTACGATCGCCGTAGCGACTGAGGCCGATCCGTTAAGCCTCGAACTCCGCGTGTCGGCGCGACTTTCAAATGAATTGCTCTATTGCATAACCTCGATCACGCCTCGTGCGCGTTACTACGCGTTCTTTCCCTGGGCTCTGCAAGATTACAACGAACGCGAGCGCTTAACCAAAAACGACAGGGGCCGCATTCAGGGCGTCTTTTCTCGGAGACGAAACCCATTTTCTGGCCGTGGCTCAAACAGTGGCTTTTTGCCTCATGACCTCGAAAATGCTTTATCTTTCAACGGGAGTTGACTGACACTCTCTCCGCCGCTGACTGTTTTCCTTTGTATCCGATCGTTCGAACCGACAGCAAAACAATGAGTAGCGCGACAAAGGCTGTTGCGGCTAGTTCCGCGATGTTACCCCTAGTCACCGCGCAAACCGTAGCTTCTGAGCGTGGGGTCGGAGGACGGATTTCGCGATGAAGAACATGGCAGGCAAAGCTCAAGCCGCCCGACGTCGAACGCGAAATTCGGGACGATCTCTACCTCATCGTCTTCAGCGCCCACATCGAAGAACTGGAGCTACCGGTCCTGGAGGATGGCAAGCAGTGCTGGCTATGCCTACGCGCACGACATTGTCGTTTGTTATTCAAGAAAATAGTCCTTGCAGCTCAACGGCGCACTTGGGAGATGGGAAGCTGGGAAATGGTATTGATTTACGAGCCCTTTCACTCTTCCCGTGGGGAGTCCAAGCCCGCAAGCTCCCGTGGTGATTAACTCAAAAGCACAATCAGAACGGCCAGAGCTGACGGCCGACCGTCAACAGCACGTCAACAGCAAATCCGCTTTGTTCCAGCTCCGTTCATGCTCCGATTTGCGCTTCTACCGGCCTTTTCGTTTTGATTTCACACGACAATTGGTGTCTCGGACTACCTTGACATGGTAGGGGTCACAGGTTCGATCCCTGTCGTGCCCACCACTCAGTCCTCACGAACCCGGGTAGTTCCCCGTCGAGTTTGCATAGGGCGTTTGTGCCGGATTTGCGCTACCGGTTTCGGGTCCTTTTGGTCTCTGCGGGCGTATGTTGTCTCTGGCGGCGATTTTGGTGGCCCTGTCTCCGCATCCAAAAATCCCGTTCCTGGCGGACAAGGCTTAGCGGCTGACACCTAGCTTTTGTCGCACGGGAGCCAGACCTCCGCGGTTTGCGATTATTTCGACGAACGCCTGCTATTTCTTTGGCGATTTTCTAGGCTCCTTGAGAAGCATCCGGCTAGCCTTCAACTCGGCACGCTTCTTCAAATCATCCTTGATTTTTTTTCAATCAAGGTTTTCCGTTTCGGCACCTCTTTGAGAGCCGACCGCGGCACTATCGCCTCGACTTCTTTGCTTTCTTCTTGGGCTTTGTTTTCACGGCGTTCTTTTTGGCAGGCGTCTTCTTATGCGCGGCACGGCGGTTTCTAAATCGTCTGCCTGCACAAAATAGAAGTCACTGTCGCCCTCCGGCTTTCCCAGATCGGGGATCGATCCCTGGTTGCATACGAGATGCCGGCGCGCACCCGGATCATGGCGTTTTTCTCTACGCCAAGCTTCATGGCGATAGCGTCGGCGGTCTTGAAGCCAATGCCACGAATGTCGCGCGCCAGGCGGTACGGGTTTTCCGTCATGACCTGCACGGCGTCGGCACCGTAGGTTTTATAGATGCGCACCGCCCGCGCCGTGCCGACGCCGTTGCTGTGCAGGAAGACCATGATCTCGCGGATGATCTTCTGTTCGGCCCAGGCATCGGTGATGCGCTTGGCACGTACCAGGCCAATGCCAGTCACCTGGCGCAGGCGCTCGGGCTCCGCCTCGATCGTGTCGAACACCTTCTCGCCGAAAGCGCGCACAAGCTTTTTCGCATAGACTGGACCAATGCCGCGGATCATCCCAGAGCCGAGGTATTTCTCGATGCCTTCAATTGAAGTCGGCGCTGACGTGCGCATGAAGCGCGCTTTGAACTGTTGGCCATGGGTGTGGTCGTTGACCCATTCGCCAGATGCCGTAATCCACTCGCCTGCTGAGATAGTGGCGGCGTGGCCGATGACCGTGACCAGATCGCGATGGCCACGGGCCTTTGCCCGCAGAACGCAGAAGCCGTTCTCGCTATTATGGAAGGTGACACGCTCGACAAAGCCGGCCAGTACTTCCTGGGTGGATGGTTCCTGCTGTGGCCTCATTTGTGTTGCCGCTGCTGACGCCAGTTCCCCCAACCGGATTTGGAGACCTGCGCTGCGCTCGCGCTCCTCGTCTGCGACGTGTGCCCGCGAGTACTTTCGATAGGCGACCGCCCAGTCGTTAGCAACCGTCCAGGGATTCAAAATCCTCGGCTCCCTTGTAGCAGCTTGCGACGATGGAGCCATCGCGGCCGTGGGGCTAGCCGATTCATTCGGACTAAGCGAGCGAGCGATGCCTGCTGGGCGACCGCATCTTCCTCATGTCGCCGCGCTTGGTGCACGTTCAGGCCGAGTTGCCAATCCGCACGCCGCGCGGAGCGAATAGCGATATCGTGGCGATCAAGGCAGGTGGCAGAGACGCGGTTCGATATCAGTTCGAACCATACCATCCCCACCATCCAGTCTTCGCAACCCGCACGTTTCCGGCGCGACGCCAAATAGGGCGTTTCTGCGGGAATTTCGGCCTCTCACTTCCCGGATTTTGGTCTCTGCGGGCGTTCAAGCGTCTTAGCGGCGATTTTGGGCGCCCCGTCTCTGCATCCAGAAATTCCGTTCCCGGCGGCTGAGGCGCGAGCTGGCACAATTCCGACTGGGGCCACCGTCATTCGGCATTCTTAGGCCGGCGGCGTCGGATTCCAACCGTAGCCGCTCATCGCGTTTCCTCACTTCCCACGGGTAGCCCCGCCCCTAGCAAGGTGGGGTTTTCGTTTTTTACTTACTTTCCGGCGCTTTGGGCGGAATAGGTGCCGGTACAGGTGAAGGCACGGTATTGACGCCTGGGGAAAGTGGGATGTCGCGGCAGTCCAACGAGTACACCAAATCGCCCTTCGAAGTTTTTCCGATTGGCAAACACAATACAGGACTACCAACCCTATCAATCGGCGGTGCTGGCGCAAGATTTGGAGTTTGCGCAAACGCTGGTGATGAGAGAAGAACGAACGCAAAGGATGCTTTTTTCATTTCAACCTCCCGATCAGACGCCGGAGCTGCACTAAGACCTTGCCGGAGTGAAGCCCAAAATGCTGTAAAATGTGTTTCGGACGTGCTCAAAGACGGCGATCAGCTCCGCGCGCCCGCGGATGGCCAGCTCCCCAAGCGGGCGCAGCAGCGCCGCTTCGCACCACGCAGCTGCAGCCGGCCCGACATAGATCGCCAGTCAACGGAAGCGGGAGAACCTGATCTGGCACCTGTTAGCCACCGCCAGCGCGCCGTACTCGTAGGTCTCGAGTGCGATTTTTTGGGCAAGCATCACGTCGCCCGCGGCTAATGAGCCTTCTGGCATGAAGCACCAACCGACCGAGGGAAGGTCATCATCGCCAATCTCGTGAACGTTTGTGGTCTCTCCATAGTGAATGCGGTATCGCTTCCCGCTGTCGCAACCGATTACGTCGAAATATCTTTTGGCATCGAACTGCGCTCGTTGCTCGGGCGATAACCACTCGCGCAGTAGGTTTACGCCGCGCTCTTCGCGAGTAGCGAAGCGCGCTCGGTAACGCTCGCGCGCGGCTTGGACCTCACGGATATATTGAGCCAGCGAAGCACCAGCGCGCCGCGACGCGATCAGCAGAGACCGCGCGGACATAGCGAGGACAATCAGCCGCCGACGAGCCGGGGAAAGAATAATGTTTCTTCCGCAGTTGGGTCGAACGAACGAGTTACCGCTGCGTCACCCGGGGCGGTGCGGACAGCTGCCGTAAAGCCAGCGCCGGTTAATTGCCGAAAGCGTTCTTCGGCCTTAGCGACCGCCTCCCGGTCAGTCGCGTCGAAATGATGCCGGGTATCGCCACTGTGGTCCATCACGATCTGAGTTGCCATTGCTTCGCTCCTCGGTTTGCCCCAGCTCCTCCCACAACCCGCTTGCGCAACGTTTCGTGCCAGATCAGCGTTCCAACTTTTATCCGTATTCTTCGGGATACCCCACAAGCGTGATCTCCCGCTCTTGCAGCAGCTTGATCATATGCACTGGCGCCGCGCCGGAACTGCACAGTCAATAGCTTATCGCGTGCCATTCCCCTGAGCGATAGCTCGTAGCTTCGCTCTTCGATTACAAAGATCATCCACCTTGGCTCGCATCCTTGCAAGTAACAATGGTGTTGCCGGCACGACTGAGCATCTCGATCTCTGTTTTGCTGACGACGCATCTCGCTGAAGTTGAGATCGTAGCCTTCGGCCGCTGATGATGGGACCGCTTTCAGACCGTTTCGGCCGGCGCTCAGTCCTGATCGACGGCATGGCGCTGTATTGCATCGCCAGCGTGCTCGCGATTATGGCTTCGTCCTTCGAGACATTGCTGCTGGCGCGCGTGCTGCAGGGGCTTGGCACCTCCGCCACCCGTGTGATTGCGACTTCGATCGTCCGCGACTGCTATGCCGGCCGCCGCATGGCCAGTGTCATGTCGCTGGCGATGATGGTATTCATCGCCGTGCCGGTGATCGCACCGTCGTTAGGTCAGGCGGTGTTGCTGCTGACGCAGTGGCGCGGCATCTTCATCGTGCTGATGCTGTACGGAGCGCTTGCGCTGATCTGGAGCGCCCTGCGGATGCCGGAGACCTTGCCGGTGTCCGAGCGCAAGTCGCTGGCCATTCGCAACGTGCTCGGCGCCTTTCGTCAGACCGTGACCAACCGGCAGACCCTGGGTTATGCGCTGGCGGCCGGCGGCGTGCAGGGGTCGCTATTCGCCTTCGTGTTCTCGTCGGAGCAGGTGTTCACCGAAATTTACGGGCTCGGGCATTACTTTCCGCTGGCGTTCGCAGCCATCGCGATCGGCGTGGCCGTCGCTGGCTTTCTCAATGCCCGTTTCGTTGGTCGCCTTGGCATGCGGGTGATTTCGCATGGCGCACTGGTCGGCTTCGTGGCGGTGGCCAGGATCATGTTGCTGGCGGCGAAAATGCACACGCTACCGCTGCCGCTGTTCATGACGCTGGCGGCGCTGATGATGTTCGCGTTCGGGCTGATGTTCGCCAATTTCACGTCGCTTGCGATGGAACCACAGGGCCATATCGCCGGCACGGCTTCGTCGTTGTACGGGTCGATCACGACGCTGCTCGGCATTGGCATCGGCACCACGATCGGCCAGGACTACGACGGCACGCTTTTGCCGTTCGCGACCGGGTTTTTCCTCTGCACGCTGGCTTCCCTGGCGGTCGTGCTTGTGGTGGAAAACGGCCGGCTGTTCAAGCCGCACGGCGGCGCGCTGGCGGCATCATCCCCTACTGGACCGAGCCGTTCGCCCTGATGGCGGTCGTGCAAGTCACGTTGACGACCGGAAGAACTTCCCGCAGCCGGCTGGGCTCTACCGGGCTGCCTCGAGTTTGTCAGTGTCGATGGCCATGAATCACGAGTGCGGCATCGCGACGATCTCGTCGAACTGGTTGAACTGGTTGAACTGGTTGAACTGGTTGAACTCGGCGATCGCGCGCCGTTTCATGGCTGGCCGAGGCCCTTCGCGGCCTTCATCCAATTCGGCGCCGGTGGAGCACGCGATATAATCGGGCGCTCGCATCGCTTGTTTCGAAGGCTCGAGGGCGCGGCCGAGCTATTCGCTAAAACAGCGCCCAGCCCGCATGGTCGTTATCGCGAGAAGTGCGCTGCGTTTCATCGTGGTTCGAACGATAGCAAGAATTTCGTCGAACGATTGTTTGACATCGGGGGAAGGTAGCGACTTGGCTTCTTTGATGGCTTCGCTGTCGCAAGCTGATACGGCCGCGTTTGCGACGACATCTGCGGCGTCAGGTCCTGACGACAATCGAACAGCCATCTGTTGTACGCAGCTGGTGGCTGGCGACCCGCGAGCTTGATAATATTCATCCAAGTATCTTGGATCGTCTGGCTTATGGCCGTTGTACATGTGGCACAAAGGCGATCGCTCGTTAGCTGACGCCCAAGGACACATCAGCAGAACAAAAAGCACCGCTAGATTCTTATAGGGCATTTTAGCGAGGCCTTTCCGCCTACTTCTTCGCCTTCAGCCCGATCTCGACAAGCCGGCGGATGGCCTCGGATCGATTGGGCACAAGTCAGGCTGCGTCATCGGCCCGGCATCGCTATCTCCATAAGAGAAAATTTGCTCAGCCCAAAGATAATGAAATTTACCTAATTCGGCAAATTGCGCTTCGCTGAGGCAGCGCCTGCACGCTCCTGCCTGATCCAGAGTGAAGCCCATGGCCTACTCTTCATACCTTCGCGACAAGGCAGAGCAAGCACTTCGTCTCGCCCGAGACAACACTGATCAGGTGCTTGTAAAGAGTCTCATAAAAGTTGCTGCGGAGTCTTTGGGACGCGCAGATGCGATTGACCTTGTAAAGTATCTTCAAGAAGTTGCTGCGACGTTGGGCGAGGACCCGGAAAACAATTGAGTAGTGGCTTAGATAAGGATCAGGCCTGAAAATTGGAGTCGGCCGTCAGGGCTTTTCGATTCAGGCCTATTTCCCCTTCGCCTTCAGCCCGCGTCTCGACTTCGGCGGAAGAGTCGCACCCGCTCAATTCTCCCGCACTGCTCGCAACGATACTGAATGATGTCTTTACCTTCGGTATCGGGCTCGCTTTTCTCAATCTTCATTGTCTCTTTGCATACGATGCAGTTCAAGAGACCTATGAGCGGGCTTTTATCGTCGTTCGAATGATTCCGCAGCCGCGTCACTTCCCTTTCGCTTTCAGCCCCAGCTCCACCAGGCGGGAGTCTGCGCGAAAGCCAACCCGCCGAGGCGCGCATGCGAGCACACTTTCCCCAAGGTGGGGAATTGTCAAATCAGCGCGGCGTTATTTAGCCTTCTTGGTCTTGGCTTTCTTGGCCACGACCGGCGTCCCGGCGGCCTCCAGCCGCTCGGCCTTGAGCCGCTCCCGGTTGGCAGCAAATGCCTTCTGTGCAGTCTCGTGATCAGTCATTGCCTTTTTGGTATCGAGTTGGCGAAATGCCTTACTCGCAGCGCGCTCCGCTTTGGTGGTTGGCTTAGGTGGTTCAAATTTGCCCGGTGTCTTTGTCATTTCTTCGCCTTCGGCAGATCAGCGGACCGCGCCTAACCTTCCGGGAACAGCTTGTCGGTCGCTTTGTCCAAACGCCTCTCCGCGCCGCGCGTATCCGACAAATGACCAACCAGGTCGCCATTCAACTTGTAAATGTTCGAACCCTTAAGATCGTAAAGCTTTTGACCTCTGAGGCCGAAGACTGCGGTGCCGGTGACCACGCCGACATGGACGCCTTTGCTGTTGAATATATTGCCGTCCACGACCGAGCTCCTATCGAGGTGCCCCGGCACAAGGCTGCGCTTGTTGGGCGGCGATAGCGAGACAAATCGCGCGCTTGCGCTATTTCCCCTTCGCCCTCAGCCCGAGCTCGACCAGGCGGCGGATGGCTTCGGAGCGATCAAGTTTCACGCCCTGACGCGCGATCCACTCGTCAATTGTTTGCAATTCATATTCGGTCCACTGCGGATTTGGGCTAGCCGCAAGAACCCTTTCTGCCATCCCCTTTGCGACCCTGACGGACGCGGTGATTTTGGACAGGGTGGTTTCCTTCATGTGATTTTCGCCTTCTTTGCTGGTCTCCGTTCAGGGTTCTTCAGCGGGACATTTGGGGCCGTCTCGGTGGACTCCCAAGAGTTTCCCTGCGTGTGTGAATAGTGACACATAGCGCTGCCGCGAATCGACTTACTTTGCCGTTTCTCCCTAGACTGCGACCCGTCGCCAATGGCGGGTTCTTTTTTGAGAAGCGCCGTCCGCCGCCTCGCGCTGGCGCGCCCAGGCGCTGGACCGATCGACCGGCAAAAAGATCGGTGATGCTTGGGGTATCACGGGAAAGGCCTACGTTGACCGAACTACTCCGCGCTACGGTATTACGGCCTGCTGAAATACCAAGGGGTTGGCAAGGAGCGCGAGTAAGACGGTTTGGAGGAAATTCATTGGTCGCCATCCTCCCCCCTTATCTGACGACGAGCGGCTGTCACCCTCGCCCGCAATTCCATGAGTTGCATCCACAAGTCTTGCTGAGCGCCCTCGTGGTAGGCGATCTGACGCTTGATATCCGCCAGCTGGAGTTCAAGTAGCCGGACTTCATCTTCCGTCGTCATCGGCGCCCCCAGATGCCAGAGCCCGTCTGGCCGAAACCTCCGGCAGCGCCGCAGCCGCAAGGAAGGGTCAATCTGATGGTTGGCGACCGCGAATTAACAATGGGCCTTCTGGCAAAAGAGGCGAGCTTCCGTCTGAAAATCCGAACTCACCAGCGGGCTTCCTAGGCTCAGGAAGGGGACCCCGGAGTAGGGTGCCGGGCTTCGGTCCCGCGCTCACCCCGTTGGGCCTCTGAAGCCCTCCGCCTTGACCCAGTGAGTTATTGTTTTGGCCTTCCCAGTCGTGGCCAGCTCTTGATCGTGCCTTTCAAACTGACGTTGAGGCGTGTTCGGCGTCAGTCGGAGGAATCTGGCGGCCCAGCGCTGTTCGAACCTTCTTTGAAGGTCCAGGGGGATAACACTCATAACAACTCCGGGTTTTCAGTAATTCCACGCCTCAGTCACCAACAGCTTCCTGGAGGCGTGTGGATGGCAATGGGCACAAGTGTGTTCCGAATAAGAACCGCAATTGATTTTCCGCCGGTGTTGAAATCTGATCACACCATGCGGTCGTGCAGTGCCGCCTCGCTTCGTGCCGGGCGGCCCTCACTCTTCGTTTTTGCCGAATAACTTCCCGGTCTTTCGGTCGATAAAGTGCAATGCGGGTCAGGCCGGACAGATGATCCCTTCGTACTCGCCGGCCAACGTGTCATCGTCAGCGTCCAGCCAGTGCTGGACTTTCAAATCCGTGTTGGGGCAGGTGAAAATAAACGGGTCATGCCGGACCGCCTTGGTCATACCGGACGGGAAGCAGGCCCAGGCACGCAACAGCTATCATTGCTCTGCACCGGCGGGCACGGGACCGAGCCATAGGAACAGAATACACAACAGTCGCCAGCGAGGGGCTTAAGCCGCATCCCGCAGCCCTTGCAGTCATAGAAGAACACGCAGGCATCGGTCGGCATCGTCTCGACGGACCAATGACCGCATAAGGGGCAAGTCAGGGTGGATTCCAGTTGCATCACGTCTCCTGCATTGCGCTCCGCACGCAACGCCGGGCGACCCAATTCATCTAACCCGCGCCGCGTTCAACTTATAGCTCGCAGGCTAAACCCGCACCAGCGGCCTTCCTAGAATCACGGCGAGGCCCTCGGTTAGCGGCCGGCACACAATATTTCAAATTCGGACGGAACGATTCATCTTAGGGGTTCTTGGTCCTCAGCGATCGGAGATCTCGATCTCCGCAAGCCAAGCCACCGACCGGTGAACATTTTGCCCAATGCCCGGCGGGAGGTCTCAAGCGGCCTCAGATGCTCCTCGCACTGAGGCCGTTTTGCTTGGACACTCACTGGCGAGCCCTGCGTGGCCGCGATCGCCCGGCAGCTGCCAGCACGCAAATCCCGGACTCACCAGCGGCCTTCCTAGAGTCGTGCGGGGCTATCAATCTCGCCGGTCAAACTAGAGCCGGCCGGCCCGCTTCGCGCGCCGCCAGCATCGACTTTCCCGCGCCGGGCGAGCCGATCATCAGCATGTGATTTTCTCAATGAGAAAAGCTATGCTGTTTTGTGCTTGGTCTATGCGCTTGAGGGGTGCATGGAGAAACTTCGGGTCCCATCCAGCGACCCTCATTTCCCGAAAATCCCTATCGGGTGATTTCAAAAATCAATGCCTAAAGGCGCCCCCGCTGCCCGGTTCGGAGCTGCGGTGCGCGCGGTTTCGCTAGGGTGCTCGCCTTCGCAACGCGCTCAACCGAGGAGCCCTTGAGTGGATCTTGGATGGCCCGTTCTCCAAGCAATTTCGTGGCAATTGAGCCCAGTCGTGTGAATCAGCACCGAAGTGGAACCCCTTGAAAACAGCTTGACCCGTAAAATTGTATTCAACAACCTATGCGAACATTCTTGTTGCAATCCAATGTTAGGGTTTGTTACGATTTTTGCATCGGAGGGTGACATGTACCGATGGCTCATCGTGCTTTGTCTTCTTGCAAGCCCGGCCCATGCGGCTGGTGGTATCGGCGGCGACAAGTCGTATGACGTCTCCTGCCCCGAACATCAGATACTTGTTGGTTTCATTGCGCGCAGCGGAGACCTCGTCGACAGTTTTAGGATGATCTGCTCGAAGGTCTTTAAGATTGCCCCAAACGTGTGCGTACCGAAAACCTAAACCCGAACGTAATGGTGATGAAGACCGCCGAGGATCGCGTGTGATTGAACGATTCCAATCCGCTGAACCGGGCGAGTGATCGGAGCATCTTTATCCAACGATCGGTGCGTTCTGATGCCGTTGTAGTAACGAGCATATTCTCGCAGCATTCGGCGCAGATGCGCCTCGCCCAACACGACGAAATGGTCCACACACTCTCGCCGGGTCGATCCGATCAGCCGCTCGGCAAAGCCATTCTGCCAAGGCGAGGCTGGTGCAGTAGGCTTGTCCCGGATACCCATGGCACGCAATCGGCGTGTGACGACGGTGCCGTAGATCCGATCTCGGTCGCGAATGAGGTATTGCGGGGCGTCGTCCCAAGGAAATGCCTCCGTTATTTGACGTGCAATCCATTCTGCCGTCGGGTTCGCTGTGACGTTGATCCAGACGAGGTCTCTGCGGTCGAGCCGAACGATGACAAAGGCATAGAGCAGGTCGAAGCCAATGGTCGGGGCAACGAACAAGTCCATGGCGGCAATGTCCGGCGCATGGTTACGCAGAAACGTGCGCCAGGCCTGCCTTGGTGGCCCGCGTCGCTTCACCATGTACTTGGCGACGCTGGTCTGCGCGACTTCAAACCCGAGCTTGAGAAGCTCGCCGTGGATGCGCGGCCCACCCCAAAGCGGGTTCTCGATGCTTATCCGCCGGATCAACATGCGGAGGTCCGTCTCGAGCAGCGGCCGCCCTCCTACTGAGCGCGACTTCCAACGCCAGTAGCAGCGAAAGCCTGCCCGATGCCAACGCACGAGTGTCTCGGGGCGAATGATCGTGAGGACCTGGAGGATCGACGGAAACCATCGATACAGCTGGATGAAGAACCAGCGATCGTCGTTCGTAAGTCGGACGCGACCCTGCATCTTACGGCGCAAAACGATCAACTGATGTCGAAGCGCCGCATTCTCCGCTTCAAGCCGGCTTTTCGACCTGAACGGGGAGGCCAAGGCGGCCAGGAAGAAAAGCAGCAGCGCGATCATCCCGCCAGCTTACGCGATTCCGTCACCTCATCAACGCGGATAGGGTTCTCGGTACACACAGGTAGCGACCACGAGATAAACGAATCCACAACTCGCTCTGAGTCATCCAAGGGCCATCTAAACGCCTGGTAATCCCGAATTCATCCTCCCGGCATTTCTGCGCAAAAGGCCAGCTCAGCTAGCCCTGGTCGATATTTGGCCAGTGTGGCCGCGCTCAACATCTGTGTCGCTGATGAAGTTCTCGAAAAGCTTGGCCCCGGTTTCTCGCATTAGCGCTCTTGCACGTTCTAGCTCCTGCCTTCCTTCGGCTTTCTGATCGCTGGTTGTAGATCGCAGAAACAGATTTGCGCGAACGATGTGGGCGAGGCATTCAGGAACACGGGCATGCCGCTCGGTCGCAACCTCGATTGCCTCATCAACGGTGGCGAGAGCAATTGCATCATCGCAATTCAATCTGTAGGCATTTGCCAAATCGGCTAAAATACGCGGCTCGTTTTCTAGACCGGCTTTTCGCGACCGAGCGAAGCTGAGAGCATCGGACAAATCCTGAATCGCCGAGGTAAATCTTCTTGCGACGATATGAGAAAGGCCACGACAGGCTTGACCATAAACTCGCAGATAGGGGTTTCCGCTTTTTACGGCCAAGGAAAACGCTCGGTCGGCATGCTCTTGAGCCAGTCCGATGTTTCCTTCTGTCCACGCAAGGTCCACATAGGCCCAGCTCGGTATAACGTGATGGAGAATATCGATTTGGCCACTCTCTAACTGGATGATGTGATCGAGGAATGGACGAGCCTCATCTGTTCGACCTAGCATCATCAACGTTTGGCCGCGCATCACAGTCAGCCAAATCTCGACATCGAAACCTAGCGTTTGTCTGTCAAATTTTACGATTTTGTGCGCCTCTTCCGTTGCCTCAATATTCATTTGAAGCGCTTCAGCCATGTGGCCTGACATCCTCAATGCGTGACAGAGCACAGCCTTAAGCGTGACTTGAACGCTCGGATCATTACCCTGATCGACAATCGCTTTGGCTTCGCGGATCTTTTCCACATACTCATCCGCGGATCCGCCGTTTGCCAGAATTCTTCCATAAGCTGCGTGAATGAGCGCATTGGCCCTCACATCTCCCAAGGCGGTGGCTAGTTGCTTGGCTTCCTCGAAATAGACGAGAGCTTCTTGCGCCGAGATTCCTTCCCGCCAACCAAAGTTTACAATTTGACCGGAGGCCATCATCCTCAAGTAGTTTATCGGCTGAGACGGGGGCAGGTTTGATAGCAGCTCGCGGACCTTCTTCCAGCTTCTCATTGCCTGACTTGGATCGTTCGTGCCAATCCAAACGGCGGCGCGCATATTCTGTTGTGCCGCTTTGAGATTTTCACCGGCTTGCTCCAAGTGATATGCCAGCAGAGAAGCCCGCTCTTCGGCGTGATCTTTAAAGAGACTCTCAATTGCTTTCGCCACTCTTGAATGAAGCTCGCGGCGACGCTCGTGCAGTAGTGATCGATAGGCAACCTCTTGAATAAGCGGGTGACGAAATGCAAGAAGCCGGTGTTCGAAGGGCGGCACATCGTAAAGCAGTTCAGCTTGCCTCAAATGCTGGACAGCTTCGGATAGCTCGGCTGGAGCCAAACCAGCGACCACGTCCAGAATTGATGTCGAAATCTCGCGACCAACCACGGAAGCAATCTCAAGAACCTTTTTTGCGCTCTCTTCAAGACGGTCGATACGCGCCGCAATAACGGCTTGCACCGTTGGGGGCAGCGGGATCGTATCAATGCCTCCTTTCAATCGGTAGGCGCCCTTTTCGCCTTCAAAATCTCCACGTTCCACGAGCGCATTGACAAGTTCCTCCAGAAAGAAAGGATTTCCTTGTGCACGCTCAATGATGTTCCTGCTCAGCAATGCGAGTGAAGGGTCGTTCCCAAAGTGATCCTGCAATAGGACGGCCGCCTGTGCCGGCGGGAGGGGCGGCATGTTGATTTGGCGATAGTGTGACCGCTGCATCAGGGGTGCAGCAAATCCTGGCCTGAAATTAACGACCAGAAGGGTCGTGGTGCCAACAACTGCATCAGCTAACGCCTCAATGAACTCTTCGCTTGCCGCGTCGATCCAATGCAGATCTTCGATGATAACAACCGCAGTAGGTACCCTAGGTGACCGCGGCAGAGTTCTCACAAAATCCAGCAACAGCGTTTTTCGTGTTTTTGGGTCGAGCTTAACTGCTGCCTGCAGAGGGTCGGCAAGCCCTAACAACTCAAATAATACGGGCGATAACTGCTCAGACACGGGGAGGGCTGCTAATTGGTCAAGGACGCGACGGCGAGAAATATCGGCTGCTTCTTTGACGCGAAGGCCAAAGTAATCGCGCAACAAGCTCAGCACTGGCTGAAATGGAGTTGCCTTGCCATGAGCCAAGACACGCGCCTCATAGACGCGGATATCCTTTTGACGGCAACTTTCGGCAAACTCGAAACAGAGACGGCTCTTACCAATGCCCGCCTCACCGACGATACCCACAACACGACCATCTCCCTTCATCGTATTTTCGAGTTCCAGTGAGAGAGCGGAGAATTGGTCGGTTCGGCCAGTGAGAGGGCTTAACCGTCGGCCGCTTCGAAACACACCGCTTGAGGGAGCGTGCTGAAGTCCTCTGAGTTTGAATATCTCAATGGGTGCCGCGATCCCGCGAATGGTTTGTGGACCTAACGGCTCAACTTCAACGAATTGTTTGGCAGCATCGTAAGTCTCTTTCGAAATTAGAATAGTACCTGCACCAGCCAGCTGCTCCAAGCGATTTGCAAGGTGCACATTTGCGCCCGCGGCATCATAGGTTTGGTAAATTCCGTGCTCTATCGCCTGAACAACAACTTCGCCGGTGTGAACTCCAACTCGGATTTGCAAATCAGGATCGCCGAAGCGTCTTATCCCGTCCTGCATTGCGAGCGCAGCGAGGCAGCCACGCACTGCGTGATCCTCATGAGGTTGCGGGGCACCGAACAGTGCCATGACCCCATCGCCTTGTGATTTATTGACGACACCGTCGTAACGAACAACGGCTTCATTCATGAGGTTGAGAACAGGTTGCAAACGTCGCATCCCCAGTTCAGGGTCGCTCAAACGATCAAGGAGGCCAGTTGAGTTGCGAATGTCCGCAAATAGAATTGTGAGCCGCTTACGCTCTCCACCTTTAGCGTTCAGCGATCTCAGGACATGCTGCCACGATTGATTGGATGCCTCTGCCGCTATTGGCTTCAGGGCAGTTCTGCAACGCCCGCAAAAGCGAGCCGTCGGCCCGTTGAGGTGACCACAGGCGCTACACTCAATTCCGAGAGTGGCCCCGCACCCTTCGCAATACTCATTGGTCGCCTTATTCTGGCATCCGCAACGCAAACATTGCATCAATTGCCCCTTCGGTGGCAGCGGAGCGTGACTGCATCTGGAGATTATAACTCTTTAAGCCGATCAATACTATGCCGCTTTGCAATAAGAGCGCGTTCTGGCCGCTTTCCGGCCAAGACCTATCATCAATTGATTTGGTGAGCCATGGCCTCGCGGAGGCTTTTGGCCGCGGCGCCAATAGTGAAGTATCTTACACTACAGCCGGTTGGCTTGGACTATCATTGTCCGCCTCGAACAACCGTACTGACCGCGGATTCGACATCTGGCGGATCGATAATAGACGCGTTAGTATTTCGCCGAACTTCGTGTGGAAGTCCACAAAGTGTAGCCATATGAGCTTCTTGGGTTGGCCCACGGAAGAGGTGCTTCCCAGCCGACGCGTTCAGCAGAAGCGTCGACGCGTGGTGTCAGACTTGCTCGACAGGTTTGGTCGCGAATTTCCCGAAATCACTTATGAATTGCTTTGGGAGTCTCCAACGGTCAATGCCCAAGCCTGGCGCCTTGGATCGGCGCGGTTCGTGCGGGTTT
Organism: uncultured Alphaproteobacteria bacterium; assembly: GCA_963769365.1. GTDB lineage: Bacteria > Pseudomonadota > Alphaproteobacteria > Rhizobiales > Xanthobacteraceae > Bradyrhizobium. The sequence continues at coordinate 112,461 of CAVYLU010000012.1, forward strand.
ATGGAGGTTTGGTCCGACACCCGGCGATCACAAAATATGGACTGGCGTTGATGCTGGCGCACGAGACGGGTCACCATTTGGGAGGATTACCACGCGATCCCGCCATGCCGTGGATGACTTGGCAAGGTCAGGCAGATTATTGGGCCGCCAGCGTTGCAATGCCGAGAGTTTGGGGACCGCGCGCATCTGGAGCGACGGTGAGGGCGGCTCGGGAGATCTTGAAATTACATAGGATGCTGGAGAGCCAGATCGAGGACGACGAACCGGATCTGTCTCCAGATTGCCGATATTCTATTTTGCGTTCAGGAGCACTCGGCCAGGACATGCCAAGCTGCGCGCTAGAGGCTTTCGCATTGATTTCGCATGACAGTCGTTTATCGGAAGAATAGATTCTTCTGTATTGGAAGAATAAGATTTTCAAACCAAACGGTTGATGGAGGCGACAATGGGTGGACTGATTCAAACGAAGGGGACGCAGCGGCTCGCAAATTTATTCAACACTCGCTTTAACAATTTAGCTGCTGCCAGATTATGGACTTCGACTAACGCTGTTCCTAAGACATTTACCGGGACGCTAAGCGACGCCTTCGATAAAGATGCGCTTGACTTGCTGAAAATCTCGGACTCGTTCATCGCACAGAATGCTTCGGCAGGGGCAGGACTATGGCCTACCGACTTCAATGATATTCTTTATCCCGGCGCAACGATGACCACTACTGCGGCGTCGAGCACCGCTACGCTTTTATTCAACCTTCCGGCAGGGATCAACACGCTTTCCGCAGGCTCGATGATCAAGAACGGTGCATCCGTTATTAGCCTCGATAAACGGGGTTCAATTCAGAATGGCACTACTGTTAATACGGCAGTTGTTACCGCCGGTACCCCCGCCACTCTCACTGTCACTCTCTCCCAAAGCGTGAACAACGTACTCAACAAGGAAAGAATTTGTTTCATCACGGGTACGCATCAACGCTTGGTCCGACGGTGGCGCTGGTATCTGTCACATGATCTAAAACCAGAAAATGATAGTGCGATAAAGAATGCAATTTCCTCGGCGCTCGATGATTTAGATTTCCAATCGATAACCTTTCAGACAATAGAAGACACCCAATGCGTGTTGACTACCACTGAGCAGCAGTTGGACAGTACCACTTTTGAGTTCATCAACCAATTCGTCTTGCACATCACCCTGATGACGCAGCGCACCACCGCGCCTGATCCGTTGGACCAGCAGTAGCCAATTCTTTTTTCTTTCTGTGCACTTTTCCATGCAGCGGTCGCAGTGCGGATAACCAAGAGCACTGATCCGTTGACGCACAGAGGTAACCGCGGATCTGTCGTCGCGTTCGGCGGCAATGAAGACTGCGTTGGCTCAAGCCAGAAGGAAACGCGAGCGGCTCATGCCAAATCGGTCCCGGGTTCGGGATGGGAGAGCGCGCACTTCGTGAAGAGCCTTGGATCGTTTCAGAACCCGTCGCCGCAGGCTGTCCCTGTCGCAAGCTCAATCTGACTAGCAGTTGATCGAGAATCGGGCGATGCTGTTACGGGATGAGAGATCTTGTCAGGCTCCTTGTTTGGATGGTCGCAGATCTGTTTCGGTCGCGGGCAGCGCTCGAGGCTGAAATTTGGATGTTGCGGCAGCAGATAAACGTTCTGCGGCGAACCGCTCCTAAGAAACAAACCTTCAGTTCGATCGACCGATTGATTTTTGTTTGCCTCTATCGGCTTCTCCCTGGCGTTCGCGATGCGCTGGCGATTGTTAAGCCGGAGACCGTAGTCAAATGGCATCGCGCTGGCTTCCGCTTATATTGGCGATGGAACTCGAAAGCGCGGGGTGGCAGGCCAACGGTTCCGCCGGAGATACGCAGGCTTGTCCGCGAGATGAGCATTGCGAATCCGCTGTGGGGAGCGCCGCGGATCCATGGAGAACTCCTCAAGCTCGGCGTCGATATCGGACAGACGAGCGTGGCCAAGTACATGGTCAGGCGAAGAGACCTGCCGTCCCAAGGCTGGAGGACATTTCTCCGCAACCACGCTGATGGGATCGCTGCGATGGATCTGTTCGTCGTGCCGACAATCTCGTTTCGCCTGCTCTATGGATTGCTGATCATGGGGCACGGCCGGCGACATATTCTGTGGTTTGGCGTCACAGCGCATCCGACCGCAGATTGGATCGCAAATCAGGTCACGGAAGCATGCGGGTGGGAACAGGCTCCCCGCTATCTCATTCGTGACCGGGACGGCGCCTATGGTGAGGTCTTTATCCGCAAACTCCGATCGATAGGCATCCGCGATCGACCGACGTCGCCGCGCTCCCCCTGGCAAAATGGATATGCTGAAAGGCTGATCGGTTCGATCCGCAGGGAATGCCTTGACCACGTCATTGTATTCAGCGAGCGCCACCTCCGTCACCTACTGCTCTCGTACATGAAATACTATAACGAGATGCGAACGCATCTATCCATGGAGAAGGATGCGCCAGTACCGCGGGCTGTTGAGAGGGCAGGGCACATCAATTGTCGACCTGAACTGGGCGGGCTGCATCATCAATATGTCCGGATTTGATTTACGACAGGCACAGCCGCGCCGAAGCCCAACGGGCGAAGGCGGGCTGTTGGGTCCGCGAGCTGCGGCTCGGCATGCCATTTTTCTGACTGCAACCGAAGCCTAGCGCGTCGCGGTCGCCTGATATCAACGGGTGAGAGAGGAGCGCCGATGATTACCGCCATTGTTCTCTATGACCTGCCGTCGTCGATCGGTCTTGAGGAATGCCGCGCGCATTTCAGCAAAATCGCGCCCGATTTCCTGAAAGCCAAAGGCTTCCTCCGCAAGCAGTTCATCTGCCGGAAGGAAGGCGGCGTCGCCGGCGGCGTATATATGTGGGAAAGTGAGGCCGACGCTGAGGCTTTCTACAGCGGCCCCTGGCGTGCCGGCATTCGCGCGCGCTACGGCAACGACCCGAAGATCCAGTATTTTGAGACGGTCGCGCTGACCGACAAGGCAACGGGCAAGGCCGGCGCGATCTAGCAAAGGCATCGTGCAGCCGTTGGGGCGGGCCGCCATCCTCTATTCGGAGCCGTAACCGGCCGCGAAATTGCGGCGGCGGTTTCTTGCATCAACGGGTGATGAAGACGTTGAAACTGCTGTGCCTGAACGTCATGCCGCAGTTTCGATAACGACGCGCAAGTGGTGAAATCACCTGAAAATTTTCAGACTGAGACACTACCGTTGAGCGGAATGAGCACGGCCCGCGCGATCTCGACGACGCGCGTCGGTTTGTGTGTTTTCACGCGCGTTCGCGTGCCGCCGCGTTAGGCGCGTAAATTATTCGCGACTGTTTTTTGCATGTCGTGCTGCATGTTGGCGATGTTGGACAGCGTAGTGGCCAAAACGGTTGGCTTTTGATCCCCACCTGAGACAGCTTCCAGCTGGTCGAGGTTGAGTTCAGTGCTGCCGATCTTGCGCCGATCGCGGTTCAGTTCCTCAGCTGTCATGTCTCCGCCTGAAATCGACAGCTCAGCCATGTCGGTTGTCTTACGCATGATCTTCTCCATCCATAGCCAGCGCGGACCATCCGTCGTTGACGCGGCCACCATGGCGCAACGCTCTCGCCGCGACCGTGACCCTGATCACCGAGGCACTTCGCATGGTATGACCTACATCACGGCGAGCCATCCAGTCCGCGGCTAGTTCCTGACCCAGACGATGCGGATGGACGCTTCGTCTTCACTCATAGGAGACGGACATGGATAGATATTTGGATACCAAGGACGAAATCCGCCGGATCGCAGACGAGGATCTCGCAGCGGTCACAGGAGGTGCAAAGGCGCCCTCGAGCCCGGCTGAGCAAGCGGCCCAATCGGTGCTAGACTACTATGCCAAAATGCTTTCTCATATTTGGTGAAGTCGCAGGGACCGTAGGGGCCGTCCCGGTTGGCGGCCCTCCGCGGATGGCTTTTCATATTGCTGCTGTGCCTGAACATCATGCCGCAGTTCAGATGATGACGGGCAGATTCTCTACCGCGCGCTATTTCGGCAGCTTGTCGGCCAGGATATCCATCTTGTGGATGGTCGGCGGCTTGGCAAGCAGTTCGCCCGCCTTCGCCATCAGCGCGGCGGCGACCTTGCCGTTGAGATGCGCGTTGCGGCCGGCCTCGTCGTCGAAGGTGTCAAAAATCGCAAACGAAGAGGGACCTTGCTGGATTGCAAACCAGGTGATGGTGCCGCCTTCGGCGTTGACCAGCGGCAGCGCCGATTTGAGGAAGTCCGCGACTTCCTTTTCCTTACCCGGCTTGGCCTCGAGCGGAACGTACAGTGCAACCTTGGACATCGCTCACTCCTCTCAATGATGATGGATCCGGACGGAGAGAATGCCGTTCGCTCTAACAGGGCGAACGGAGACGTTGCAAATCAAACTTCCGTTGAACGGGACGGCCAGAGCGTTTTCAAGCGAAGTGGAGTCCGGTTCGCGTCAAGAAACGCGTCAAATCAAGAATCTAAAGTCCCGTTTCGATTCTATCGAAACGGGAGGGACTCTGGAAGCCGCTTGCAGCGCGGGAACTACCCTTGCGTCGGGAACCGCACAGGGGCACTCTTGAAGCGCGGCATCAGGCGGCCGCCAATAACGATATCCGAGGAAACACCATGGCGGCCGCGGACGCGCGATCCCGGTTGACCCAGATCGACGGGTGAGGCGATGCAGTTCGGTATCTTCGATCAAAACGATCACGGGCCTTATCCGCTCACCGAGCAATACGAAAACCGCCTGCAACTGATCGAATTCTACGACCGCGCCGGGTTCCGCACCTATCACATGAGCGAGCACCATTCGACGCCGCTCAACCTGACGCCGTCGCCGAGCGTCTTTCTTGCCGCGGCGGCGCAGCGCACCATGCGGCTGCGTCTCGGCGCGCTGGTTTATGTGTTGCCGGCCCATCATCCGCTGCGGCTCGCGGAAGAAATCTGCATGCTCGATCATTTGAGCCGGGGCCGGATCGAAATCGGCATCGGCCGCGGCGCCTCGCCGCACGAGCTCAACTATTTCGGTGTCGATTCCGATGCTGCCCAAGCGATTTATGTCGAAGCCTATGCGGTCATCATGCAGGCGTTGACGAAGGCAGAGGTGAACTTTGCCGGCAAGCATTTTTGTTTCGAGAACGTGCCGATCGACATCAAGCCTTTGCAGCTTCCGCATCCGCCATTATGGTACGCGGTGCCGGTGTCCGAGGGCGCGGCGTGGCCGGCGCAACACAAGATCAATGTGGTGTGCGGCGGGCCGCTCGCCCGCGTGCGCGAGATCACCGACCGCTATCGCGCCGAATGGGCGGCGGCGGGCAATGCGCCGGATGCGTTGCCGTTGCTCGGCATCAACCGCTTCGTGGTCGCCGCCGACACTGATCGCGAAGCGATGGCGCTCGGCCGCCGCGCCTGGCCCAAGTTCTATGCAAGCTTCATGAAGCTCTGGCACAAGCACGGCACGCAGCCGCGCTACGCAAAAATTCCGGAAGACTTCGACACCGTCGTCGAGAACGGCGGTGCGATCGCGGGCTCGCCGGGCATGATCCGCGATAAGGTGCAGCGCATGGTTGAGTTTGCCGGCGCGAATTATTTCATCAGCCAGTTCTCCTTCGGCGATCTCGTCCACGCGGAAGTGCTGCATTCAGCCGGCCTGTTCGCGCGCGAGATGCTGCCCGCGCGAGAGCGTGTGGCGCAGGCAGTCTAGGAAAGTCACTCGAACGGCGGCCGGGAGGCCTATGGCGATATCCATCCTTGGGAGGCGATGATGTTGACCATGTCCCACGCCGTGGGTCCGAACGAGCCTGCGGTTCGCGACCTCACCCTCGGTGAGCTCCTGCAATGGGCGGCGGAAACCACGCAGGAGCGGATCGCGCTGATCGCGGGCGTGCCCGATCCGGAAAATCGCCGGCAGTGGACCTATGCCGAGTTGTACGTGCAGTCGCTACGCACCGCGCGGGCGCTCAAGGCGCGCTTTGAGCCGGGCGAACGGGTCGCGATCTGGGCGCACAACATTCCCGAATGGATCATGATGGAGTTTGGCGCTGCGATGGCCGGCGTCATCCTGGTGACCGTCAATCCCGGCTTAAGGTCGGGCGAGGTCGAATATATCCTAAAACAGTCGCGCGCTGCCGGCGTCCTGGTGGTGAGCGAATTTCGCGGCAATCCGATGCTGGCGACGGCGCAAGCGCTTAAGCCCCGCTGTCCGCAGTTGCGCGAGATCATCTGTTTCGATCAATGGGACGAATTTCTGGCGTCCGGCGACATCGCAAATCCCAAGCTGCCAGCGGTGCGATCGACCGACCCGGTGATGATCCAGTACACCTCCGGCACCACGGGCTTCCCCAAAGGCGCGCTGTTGCACCATCGCGGGCTCGGCAACAACGGCGCGCATACCGTCGACCGTGCCGGCATGGCCGACGGCGCCATCCAGATCACCACCATGCCGCTGTTCCATACCGGCGGCTGCGTCTGCTGCGTGCTCGGCGCGGTGTCGAAGCGCGCCACCCAGATACTGGTCGAGGCCTTCGACCCCGGCTTGGTGATCGAGCTGATCGGCACCTATCGCGGCAATACGTTACTCGGCGTGCCGACCATGCTGGTGGCGATGATGGAGCATCCGAGCTTTGCCGCGGCCGATCTTTCCTCGGTGAAGGCGATCTATTCCGGCGGCTCCACGGTGCCCGCCGCGATCGTGACCGCGCTCGAAGAGAAGCTCGGCGCGCCGTTCACGATCGTGTTCGGCCAGACCGAATGCTCGCCGGTCGCGACGATGACCTGGACCACCGATACCATCGCCGACAAGGCCCACACCATCGGTACGCCGATGCCGAATGTCGAGGTCAAGATCGTCAAGCCGGACAGCGGCCAAACCGCGCCGGTCGGCGAGATCGGCGAGATCTGCACGCGCGGCTACCACGTCATGCACGGTTACTTCGAGAACGAGGCGGCGACCAAAGCCGCCATCGATTCCGAGGGCTGGCTGCATACCGGCGATCTCGGCGCCATGGACCGTCGCGGCTACTGCACGATCGAGGGCCGATTGAAGGACATGATCATCCGCGGCGGCGAGAACATTTACCCGCGCGAGCTCGAGGAGTTGTTGTTCCGCCATCCTGCCGTCGGCGACGTCGCCGTCGTCGGCCTGCCCGACCCGAAATGGGGCGAAGTAGTCGCAGCCTTCATCCGCCCGGCACCTGGCGGAAAAATCGAGAAAGAAGAGCTGCACGCCTATCTGCGCGAGCATCTCGCCCCGTACAAGACCCCGCGCCACTGGTTCGTGGTAGATGCCATGCCGCTGACGGGATCCGGCAAAATCCAGAAATTCAAATTGCGCGAGCAATGGTCGAAGGGCGAGATGCGCGAGCTTTGATATTGGTTAGGGGTTCGATCACGCGCCGCTCACTTCGCTGCCTCGTGGGAGCATTCGGCGCCGCCGCCGGGCGAAGAGCCGCCATGCGGCTAAGCCCTTGCGCTTAACGGCTCGCGGGGGCACTCTTGAGGCGCGGCGCGAAACCGCCGCCAAGAGTTTATTTTAGGGAATGCGCATGGCGGTGACGCGGATCGACTGCGATATCCATCCCGCGGTGGGCGGGACGCGCACGACGCTGTTGCCCTATCTCGACGACCACTGGAAAGAGCAGGTGTTGAGCCGCGCCATCGACGGGCTCGACCTCACGAGCTATCCGCCGAACATGCCGCTGTCGGGCCGCGCCGACTGGCGACCGGCCAACGGCAAACCCGGCAGCGATTTCGAAATGTTGCGGCATGGCGCCTTCGACCAGCTCGGCGCTTCGCACGCGATCTGCAACGTGCTCTACGGCGCGCAGGCCGTGTACGATCCCTATATGGCGTCCGCTTTCTGCAAGGCGATCAACGACTGGATCGCGGCCGAATGGCTGTCGCGCGATTCCCGGCTGCGCGCCTCGATCGTGGTGCCGATGCAGGCGCCTGATCTCGCGCTGGAAGAGATCGAACGCCGCGCCGATGACGCCCGCTTCGTCTCCATCCTGGTCCTGGCGCAAGGCGAGAGCCTGCTCGGCCGCCGGCATTACTGGCCGGTCTATCGGGCCGCCGAGAAACACAAGCTTCCGATCGCGATCCACGCCGGCAGCCAGTATCGCCAGGCACCAAGCTCGGTCGGCTGGCCGTCCTATCGCTACGAATATTATCTGGCCGAGGCGCAGGCGTTTCAGGCCCAGATCCTCTCTTTGATCTACGAAGGTGTGTTCGGCAAGTTCCCCCGCCTCAAGGTGGTGCTGATGGAATCTGGCGTGAGCTGGCTGCCGGCCTTCATGTGGCGCGCCAACAAGACCTGGCGCGGCGTGCGCGTCGAGGTGCCCTGGGTCGAGCGCGAGCCGGCGGCGATCATCCGCGACCATGTCCGCCTCACCATGCAGCCGTTCGACAGTCCGCCCGATGCGACCGGGGTCACTGAGCTGATCGACCAGATCGGCTGCGACAAGATGTTCCTGTTCGCGTCCGATTATCCGCATTGGCAATTCGACGGTGATGACGCGATACCGCCGCATCTGCCCGACAACGTCGTATCGCGGATGTGTGCCGACAATCCGCTAGAGACGTTTCCGCGGCTGAAGCTCGCGGCTTAAAGAAACTTCCAAGGAGGATCGCATGAGTGATGTCATCGACCGCCCGTTAGCCGAATCGGAAGCCACGGCGAAAAGCCGGCTTCGCATCATCGATTGCGATATTCATCCGAGCCTGCATTCGCGGGCCGACCTCAATCCGTTCCTCGCCAAACGCTGGCAGGAGCATATGAAGAGCTACGGCGATCATTTGCGCACGCCCTATATCGGCACCACGCCCTATCCGCGCTCTTCGCCCTTGATCGCGCGCCGCGATGCCTGGCCGCCGACCGGTGGCCCGCCCGGTTCCGATCTCGCCTTCATGTGCAAGCAGCATCTCGATCCGCTCGACGTCGAGTTCGGCATATTGCAGGTGCTCGATCTGTTCATCTTCTCGCAGCAGAATCTCGAATTCGGTGCGGCGATCCAGCGCGCGATCAATGAGTGGCAGCTCGCGCATTGGTGCAGCCGGGAGCCGCGGTTGAAAGCCTCGATCCTGGTCGGGCAGGACGACACCGAGGCCGCGGTCACCGAGATCGAGCGCTGCGCCAAAATCGGCCAGTATCTGCAGATCAATGTCTCGCCGCGCGCCAACGAGCCGCTGGGCCGCCGCCGCTACTGGCCGATCTACGAGCGCGCGCAAGCGCTCGGCCTGCCGCTCGGCATTCATGTCGGCGGCTATGGCGGCCATGCGCCGACCGGCGGCGGCTGGCCGTCCTACTATTGCGAGGAGCACCAGTCGAATGCGCATTCGATGGCGGCAACGCTCACCAGCCTGGTGATCGAAGGCGTGCCCGAGCGTTTTCCAAAACTCAAGATCGTGTTCATCGAGGGTGGGTTCGGCTGGATCGCCTCGACGATGTGGCGGATGGACCGGCATTTCGATCGCTTCCGCAGCGAAGTCCCGCATCTCAAGCGGCGTCCGTCGGAATATGTGCAGGAGCATTTCTGGTTCACGACGCAGCCGATCGACGAGCCCGACGAGGCAAGGCATCTGCGCTCGCTGATCGAATGGGTCGGCGCCGACCGGCTGTTGTTCTCGTCGGATTATCCGCATTGGGACTTTGACGATCCGCGCTTTGCGTTCAAGACGCCGCTTTCGGAAACCGAACGGGCAAAGATCTTCAACGGCAATGCCCGCGCGCTCTACAAGCTTTGATCGCAAGCTTAAGGCAAATGACCCGTCACATCGTCGCCCGCACCTCGGAGATCCCGCCCGGCGGCAACAAGGTGGTCGACGTCGACGGGCGCGACATTGTCGTGTTCCATGTCAACGGCGAGTTCTTCGCGCTGCTCAATCGCTGTCCGCATGAAGGCGCGCCGCTCGACAAGGCGGCGTGCGTGGCGCGGCTGACCTCGCCGGAGCCCGGGGTCTACCAGCGCTCGCGGGTCGGCGAACTTTTGCGCTGCGCCTGGCACGGCTGGGAATTCGACATGCGCACCGGCCAATCCTGGTTCGACCCGCAGCGCTTCAAGATCAGGTCGTATCCGGTCGCGGTCGAGACGGGCGAGACGCTCGCCAACGGAATGACAAAGGGGCCCTATGTGGCCGAGACCTTTCCGGTGCATATCGAGGACTTTTACGTCATCGTCGAGACGTGAACCTGCCGCCTATCGCGCGCGCAAGCGAGCCAGTTCGGGCGCGCTGCCGTCCATCTCCGCGCGCCGTTCGACGACGGCATGATTAAACAGTGCGAGCACGAGCTCAAAGGCCGACAGGTCTTCCTCTTCGATGGCGTCGTCATCGTAGCAGGCGAGCGTTTCGCGGATCATGGCATCGACCTCGCGCTGCATGGCCAGCAATTCCTCGGCCGATTGAGCCGTGCGCACCTTCGAGATCATCGTCAGCATCTTGCCGCGATCGATCGTGGTTTCCTCCCTTTCGTCCCGCTTCATGAAGTGACGCAACCACGCGCCAGCCGAACCAAGGGCCGAGAGAAGAAGCAGCACGAACCAGAAATAATCGCCGTATCTGTCGAGGAACGTGCGTTCGGTGCCGTCGATATAAGCTGCCGCTCCGCGATGGACGGGCAGCTCGGCGTCTTTATCGGTGTCCGGCTTTTTGATGTGCGCGGCACCGGGCACCTGATTGGCCAGCGCCTGACGAATGGCAAATAGTTGCCGCGCGAAAGCCGCGACCGTCGTTTCAGACAACGCCTTTCGCGCGACGATCAAATGGTTGACACTGACCGTATCGACCTTGTCGTCTGGCCAGGCCGGCTTCGGATTGAAAATGCTGCCGGGAATTTCCTCGGATTCATAAAGCGGATGCTTTTGGGCGATCGCGTCCGATACATCGATCGGCAAAAATTTTGGCTCGCCTCTGGTGCGCGCGGTCGCCGCGAGAGCTTCGGCCGTGATCTTGCTGTCCAGCGGGCCCACGGCCAGGTACGCATCGAGATTCGCCTCGCGCGCCAGCTCTGCGATCTGGTTGATGCCGAACTGCGTGATCGCGACCTTGTCGGGATCGACGCCGGATTCGGTGAGTATAACGCGCAGCAGTGCGACATTGGCCGGCGTTTTGCCGATCACGCCAACGCGATGGCCGGCGAGATCGTCGATCGTGTTGATTTTCAGCGCCGGTTTTCGTCTGGAGCCCTTGTCCGAAGGCCGGGAAGCCGACCACAGCACGACGAAGTTCTGGCGGACGATGGCGACGATTTGCGCCTCGCCCGGCATGTTCAAATCGCCGCGAGCGACCGCGAGATCGGCTTTGCCTGCGCCGAGAAGGGCAAGGCTTTCCACCGCTCCGTCGGTGACTATCGGAGACAGTCGGACACGACTGCGGTCGAGGTCGAAACCTTGCGCCAGTGCCTGGATCAACTTCTGATCGTCGCTCCCGGGTGGGCCGACGGCGACCCGAAGGGTTACCGGCCGCAACGCGTAATACAGCGTGCCGGCGGCCGCGCAAAAAAGCAGGAATCCCGCGGCCAGCACCAGCAGCGAAGTGTTCCTGCTTTTTCGGCGCTGGCGGGACTGGTCTCTGGTTTCGCTAACACCGTCGCTTGAGGACATTGCTGCTGCCAAGTCTAGGACTGGGAACAAAGAGGCTTCCCGATCCCAAGAATAGCACGTTTCTGGGCTCTGGCTGGAGGCGAATATCGGCCGCTTAACCATGGCGCGAGGCCATTGTCGCTAAACCCGACAATATCCTTAATTCAAGAGAATTGGCCTCAACGCCAGAGAGAGCGCTGAGGCCATCGGACGGTCGCCGACACTTAATCTGCCGGTCGGCCGTTCCAGATCGCGATCGATCTCGATCTACGACAGTCCATCAACCGCACACCTGAACGGGCTCCAGGCGCCAGCCATGGGTGGTGTGCACGCGTCGCTGCACCACATAGCAATTGCCGTTGTCGTAGTAGGAATCGTCGTACGCATAGTCGTCGTACGGGTAGAAGCCGCCGAAGAATCCGAAGCGACGATGCCCGAAGTCGCGGTCGTGCCCGAAGTCGCGACCATGGTCGAAGCCGCGACCATGTTCGCCGCCGCGGAAACCACCATCGTGGAATGCCATGCCGCCGCGGAACGCGCCGCCGCCGGTATCGCCATGGAAGCCGTCACCACCCATGGCCATGCCGCCGCCGTGGTAGCCTCCGCCACCACCGTGGCCGCCACCACCGCCACCGCCACCTCCGCCGCCGCGCGCCAACACCATGGTTGGTGAAGCCAAGCCAACGGCCGCAACTGCCAACAACGCGATCACTGTCTTTCGTAACATAAGCACTCTCCGTCAGAGATATCGCTCCCAACCTCGATACGCATCGTGAGGTGGCAATCGCTCCGGCGGAACGCTACTTCCTTCGACATCACTGTTGCTCAACTTCGCGCGACAGAGGTTGATTAAATTAAATTTAGACAACGCGTCGACCGCGCGGCGTCGCGCAACGCACGCTTTCGTTACCGATGTAATCTGATGTGAAACCCCGCACCAAAAGCTTCGAATGAAATTCGAATCCGAAGCGAGCTAAAGAAACAATGCGGCTTTGGGAACTATTTTTTGCGAGAGGCTGGTCGCAAGACGTCACGTCGGTGCTATAAGGCGGCACCGGTTTTCAGGGCAGGTGCGGGCGGATGTCGAAGCAGTCGATGCGCGAGGAGGCCGAGCGCCTGATCCGCGAAACCATGGAAAAGAAGGCGATCGTCGTCAAGCAGGGCAATACCAGGATCGAGGCAACTTGCGGCAAATGCGGCGCGCCCAATCGCGTCCAGGCGGCGAGGGGTCAGGTCCGCGTCAAGTTCGCCTGCAAGGAATGCGGGCACAAGCAAGAGACGTTGTAGGGAACCTTAAGCCCCGTGGCCGTGCTAAGAAGTGCGGCGGGCCGCTCTCGTCCAAAGGAGGCAGTTATGACCCGAATAGCCTTTGCCTTCGCGCACATGCTGGTATCGAGCGCGTCGATTGCTCAAACACCGTACGCCGGCATGGAGGCTCGACCGATCAAGGCTTTGTCGGAACAGCAAATTGCCGACCTCAGGCTGGGCGCGGCATGGGATTAGCGCTGGCGGCCGAATTGAACGGATATCCCGGTCCATCGCATGTCCTTGAACTCGCCGACGAGCTCGATCTTTCGTCGGACCAACGCGGGCAGGTTCAACGCTTGTTCGATTCCATGAAGGCGGAAGCGGTTCCCCTCGGTTCGAAAATTATCGAACAAGAGTCTGATCTTACAGGGAGTTCGCCACTCACGCCATCACGCCCGAAATTCTCAAAGTGGCCACCGCCGAAGTTGCCATGACACAGGGAGCGCTCCGCGAGACCCACCTCAAGTATCACCTTGCGACGGCAAGGATACTTACACCCGATCAGATGCGGCGTTACGCCGGGTTGCGCGGTTACGGCGATAAGCCGATGGATCGCCACCATTTCCACCACGAATAGATAGTGCGGATTTTGCTGACATGAAGCGCCAATGGTTCTGGCTTGCTGCCATCGTCGCGCTGCTCGTTGATGGCGGCGCTTTCGCGCAAGACCTATCGATCGTGGTCGCGTCGACCACGTCGACGGAGCAGTCGGGGCTGTTCGGTTTCCTGCTGCCAAAATTCACCGAACAGACCGGCATCAAGGTGAAGGTCGTGGCGGTCGGGACCGGCCAGGCGCTCGACATCGGCCGGCGTGGCGACGCCGACGTGGTGTTCGTCCATGACCGGGCGGCTGAAGAGAAATTCATGGCCGAGGGTTTTGGGGTGCGCCGGTTCGACGTGATGTACAATGATTTCGTCATCGTCGGCCCCAAGTCCGACCCAGCGCATATCGGCGGCGGCAAGGATGTGACGGCGGCGCTTCGCGCCATCTCGGCCACCAAGGTGGAATTCATCTCGCGCGCGGACCGCTCCGGCACCCATGCGGCCGAGCTGCGCTATTGGAAGGACGCCGGGATCGATATCGATGCCGCAAAAGGCCCGTGGTATCGCGAGATCGGGCAGGGCATGGGGGCCGCGCTCAACATGGCGTCCGCCGACAACGCTTACGTGCTGTCCGATCGCGGCACTTGGCTGGCGTTCAAGAACCGCGGCGATCTCGCCGTCCTCGTCGAGGGGGACAAGCGGCTGTTCAACCAATATGGCGTGATGCTGGTCAATCCGAAAAAGCATCCAAACGTCAAGGTCAAAACGGGCGGGGCCTTCGTGGGCTGGCTCGTCTCGCCCGACGGGCAGAACACCATTGCCGCTTACAAGGTCGGCGGCGAGCAATTGTTCTTTCCCGACGCGCGATAACGCATGCTCCGGAAAAAACCTGCCCCGCACCTGGATAGCGGGGGTCGAAGCCGGTCTTCGCTCGCGGCACGCCGACATGGCAGAAGCGCTTCGCTTAATTGGAAGCGGACGTGGGCCAGCCGATCAGCGCGGTCGGGGTCCAGCGCGCCTTGCGTCGTTCGATCCGCCCGGCGCGATCTTCCGCGCTGTAGTCGCGCGGCTCCGGTTCGCGATTGAACAAGGCGCGATCGTCGAGAGCGTCAATGTTGATGACGCTCAAGACGCGATCGGCGTCTATCATCGTCATCGCGACATAGACACCGCATCGGCCGCATATGATTTGTTCTGATGTCTTGAGCCCAAACTCGTAGCGTCGCAAATGCTCCGGTTCATTCGCCGTCAAGGTCACAAATGCGTTCGGGTCGGAGAAGGCTCTAGCGTTGTGTTTCCGGCAAAACGAGCACTGGCAGGCACCGATAACCTGCTGTTGCGGTTGTCTTTCGGTCCGAAGTTCTACCCGGATCGCTCCGCAATGGCAGCATCCGCTGTGCTTCATCATGTCGCTCCTGCTTTGGGACACCCGAACAACAAGCACTGCGTCATTTATGGCGGACGCAACACGGCGAGTTGATCGGAGACATTCCAGGAGAAAGATAGGCTTCGATGGAAGTGACGGCAACTCTTGCTTCGGGCACAAGGGGTCGATGCGCCAGAGCATGATCCGGAAAAGTGGACACCGGTTTTCCCTCGCGACAAACGCGGAACGCGTTTGCGCGGAGATCATGCTCAAACAAAAAGATGGAGCGGGATGACAATTCGAAGAAAAGTCATCCTGCTCCAGACCGCAATTGGCACTTTTCGGTCGTGCCGATCAGCGCTGGAAATGTCCGATCATTGGGGTGAAGCGGTTATGCCGACATCGCGCTCGAAATGGCGAGATTGACCCAAACCGAATACCGGCGTTGAAGAGATCTACCGGATGGAGAATGCCCGGCATAAAATCCGGTTCGCACTGCATTACAAAGCAATTCCTGGGGAGGGAGCCATGATGAAACGCCTGCTCGCGGCCGTGGTCACGGCGGCTTTCGCACTGACGGCTATTCCGGGCACGACGCGCGCGGAAGACACCAAGCTCGTCGTCATCGTTTTCCCAGGGGTGCCGAACCTGCCAATCTTCGCAGCGCAGGCGAAGGGTTTCTTTGCCAAGCGCGGCCTCGATATCGACGTTAGGTTCACACCCAACTCGGAGGAGCTGCGCAATGGGCTTGCCGAGGGCCGCTACCAGATTGCCCATGCGGCGATCGACAACGCGTTCGCCATGAAAGACAAGGCCAACGTCGATGTCGCCGTTGTGAGCGGGGGCGACAATAGCTTCAATCACCTCATTGTTCAGCCCGAGATCATGTCGCTCGCCGATATCAAGGGGAAGACGGTAGTCGTCGATGCGGTCAATACCGCCTACGCGTTTCAGCTCTACGAGATGCTCCGCCAGAACGGCCTTAAACAAGGCGACTACCAGGTCCATCCGGTTGGCGGCACCACTCTGCGGCTCGAAACCATGATCAAAGACAAGGCCATGGTCGCCGCGATGATGAATCCTCCGTTTTCGATTAGGGCGCAGAAGGCGGGGCTTAAGAGCATGGGCACAGCGGCCGCGGCGCTCGGCGCATATCAGGGCACGTCGGCTTTCGTGCTGCGCAAGTGGGGGCAAGCAAACGCCGACGCACTCGTCAGATATCTGCAGGCCTATATCGAAGGCGTGCGCTGGACCCTTAACATCGCGAACAAGCCCGAGGCGGTCGCGTTGATGATCGAGCGGCTGAAACTGTCCGACGACGTTGCCGCGCAGGCGTATGACGTCGCGACCAATCCGAAAGCGGGCTTTGATAGGGATGCGGCGCTCAATCTGGAGGGCGTCAAAAATGTCCTACGCCTGCGCGCACAATTCGAGGGTGGCAAACCGGCCGCGCCGGACATGTACATCGAGCTTTCCTACTACCAGAAGGCAATGGCAGGGCTATGAGCCATCGACCCGTCGCTTTTGACTCTGAGCCGCCCTCAACGAGGCAGCGTGCGATCGGGTCGCGACGAACGGGGAGATTGGAATTGGTGGTCCGGACGCAGACCATCGTTCGCGATATTCCAGCCGCCGGTCCCTCTGGGGCATCGCCATTGCCCATGCACCAGTGGGCGTTTATGAGACGGCTAGAGCATGATCCGGAAAAACATGCCCTCGGGCTACGACCCGATGGTGGAGACCAGTTTTGAGACCAGTTTTCCGATAAAGATCATGCTCAATCAAAGAGATAGAGCGCGATGACGATTCGAAGAAGAGGCATCTCGCTCTGGACGGGGGGCACGACGGTCCTCGCATTTACCATATCGCGAGATAAGGCGCTGTCGGATCGATGGACTCCTCCAGTTTCCCAACTTGTGCCTTGTTTGAAGTCTGAGTTCGCGGACAACCAATCCAAGTGCGGGTTCGCCGCCAAATAAGAACCGAGGGAGACGTGTCATGTTGCTGAAGTTACGCAGGATAACCGCCGTGCTCGCAGCGGCCCTCACACTGGCTGCTGCCTCCATTCCCACCAACGCCGAAGCACAAGGCTTCTATGGTCCTGGATATGCGCGTGGCTACTACGGTCGCGGCGCTTGGGGTGGCGGCGGTTATTATGGTGGCGGCGGTTGGGACAACGCCGGTTGGGGCGGGGGCGGGGGCGGCTGCGGCTGCTGCTGTCGAGTCTACGTTCCGCCGCCTCCGCCTCCGCCGCCGTGCTGTTGCTGTGGCGGTTATGGTGGCGTCGGTTATGGCGGCGGCGGTTATGGTGGCGGCGGTTATGGTGGTTGGTAATTTGCGAATCAATAGCCGGCTGCCGTAGAAATCAGTTTCTTGGCCAAGAGCCAATACGCCAGTCGGCCGCCGCGCTGTGTCCGTGACCCGATCGATGATATCGCCGACCAGGCCAAATTCTGTGCCCCGCCGGGCCGCGGGTAGAAACCTCTCGGCCTGGAGTTATGCGACAGATCCTTAGGATGCCCACTCAGGCTGATGTCGCTTTTTGGCACATCGCGACATTTCGGCGCCTTCGGAATTTCGTCGCCATCCGGGCATAGCGGTCATCGATCGAGCCCTGCCAGTCAGGCTCGATCCATGAGGACGCAGGCCTCATCGGATCATGATCCGCGGTCATCGGCTGTCCGCCCAGGCGCTGAGCAGGAAGGCCGCGGCGCTGACCAGCACGCTGATCACGATCAGCACGAGGCCGAGACCGAGCGCCAGGGGAAGCTCGCCCTTGCCGGTCTCGAGCGCAATCGCGGTCGTCATGGTGCGGGTAAATCCCCTGATGTTGCCGCCGACCATCAGGATCGCGCCGACCTCGGCGATGGCGCGGCCGAACGCGGCAAGAAACGCCGTCAACAAAAAACTCCGGCCGATCACGAACAACTGCCCGATGCTGTGCGCTTTCGACAGGCCGTCGATGCGCATCAGATCGGCGTATTCCGACCACAGCACGGCGGCGAGGCGATGCACCAAAGCGGTCACGATCGGCGTCGTCAGGACGACCTGCGCGATGATCATCGCAGCCGGCGTGAACAGCAGTCCGGCAAAACCGAGCGGCCCTGAGCGCGACAGCAACAGATAGATCGTGAGCCCGACCACGACCGGCGGCAGCCCAAGCAGCGCATTGGCGAGCACGATGATGGCTTGCCGGCCGGGAAACCGGGCGACGGCAAGCACGCCGCCGAAGGGTGCGCCGATCAGCATCGCGATCACGCTGGCCGACAGGCTGACGCCGAGCGAAAGCCCGACGATGCCGATGAATTCCAGGTCGAGGCTGGCGACGAGGGCGAGCGCCGAACGAGCTGCTTGCAAAAAATCCTGCACCGGCTCTTTGTATCAATTCGCGACAATCGGGGAAAATAATCTTTGACGGAGCCGACCCTGGACGCCATTCCCGCTCCCAATCATTTCCGAATTTCGGAATTTTGCTTGACGACGGAGCCAAATCAGCATTATAGCGATTAGGTCCCGTCTCTCAAAGGGGCGCTCGCGATCGTCACGGACGTGGGGCGGGATGCGGTGGACGCAAGACGAAGGCGCCGACATGCGGACGGCAAAGCCGCGTGGTCCTGATCCCGCGATGCTGGGATCAAGTTGGCGGGTCGATCCGCCAGCGACGGTGGCTAACCAGCCGGACACCGGGGAGAGCGCGTTATAAGCCGTAAACCATTGCGCAGGGAAGGCCGGACCAGTTCGGTGAACCTGTGGTGATTATGCTCGTGTGCTTTTTTATTTCGCACGCGAGGCTGCGGGTCCATTGGGCACTCGGCTTTCCCTGCGCCCTCTATTCCAAAGAGAGGGACATGGCTTGCAAACCTCGGGCGCTATCGGCGTCGCGAGAATACGGGTGTATGTCCACATTGGACGTCAATACCCCGCAAGGCTCTGGTGCCGGATTTTTTGCATGGCGAACCTGCCTTCTCGCTCCGGCACGTCCCATTGCCACCGAAGCCGGCTACGAACAAGATCAGCCGGTTAGATATCGGCAACAACAGATCATTTTCGGGGCACGCGCAGGCATGAACTTTCCGTCGCTGTTTTCACCGATCACGATCGGTCCGTATCATCTCAAGCATCGCGTCGTGATGGCGCCGTTGACGCGAACGCGCGCTGCGAGGCCGAGCCACGCGCCGCGGCCGCTGAACGCGGAATATTACGCCCAGCGCGCGACAGCGGGCGGATTGATCATCGCCGAGGCCTCGCCGGTGGTGGCGAGCGGGGTCGGCAATCCCGACGTGCCCGGCGTCTGGTTGGCCGAGCAGGTCGAAGGCTGGCGCGAGGTCGTCGATGCCGTCCATGCCAAGGGCGGCGTGATCTTTCTCCAGCTCGGGCATGTCGGGCGCGTCTCGCATTCCTCGTTCCAGCCCGGCGGCGCGCTGCCGGTCGCGCCGTCGGCGGTGCCGATCTCGGCCGAATACAAGACGCTGACGGCGGACTGGAAGGTCTCGACCTACGAGACGCCGCGCGCGCTTGAGACCAGCGAAGTCACAGGCGTCGTCGACAGTTTTCGACAGACGGCGAAGAACGCGCTCGCCGCCGGCTTCGACGGCGTCGAGATCCACGGCGCCAACGGCTATTTGCTCGAGCAGTTCTTGCAGTCGCGCACCAATCTGCGCACCGACCGCTATGGCGGATTTATCGAGAACCGCGCGCGGCTGTTATTGGAGGTCACGCAAGCGGCGATCGAGGTCTGGGGCGCTGACCGCGTCGGCGTGCGGCTGTCGCCTTACGGCATCGCCAGTGAGTTCCGGCGAGGCGGACCCGATGCCGCTCTATACCCATGTGGTCGAGGCGCTCAATCCGCTCGGCCTCGCCTACTTGTATTTCATCGAGCCGCGATCGAGCGGCGCTGGCCGTGCCGAGGTCGATCACCAAAACGTGCCGTCGGCGATGGTGTTGTTCCGCCCGATCTGGAAGGGCATCCTGATTTCAGCCGGCGGGTTCACGGGAGCGAGCGCGGAAGCCGCGATCGCTGCGGGACATGCCGACGGCATCGCGTTCGGGCGCATCTTCATCTCCAATCCGGACCTGCCGCGCCGCTTGCAGCGCTGCTTCCCGCTGACACCCTATAACCGCGAGACCATCTATGGCGGCGAGGAAGCGGACTATACCGATTATCCGGCGTATGGCGAATTGGAGCAGGTTTGACGACGGAGACAGAAGGCGCAAATGGCAAAAGCAGCGACAGCGGCGGGGATCGCGACGGGCCAATGTCTGTGCGGAAAAGTCCGTTTCGAGATCGACGTGCCGGCGCGCTGGGCCTGGCATGATCATTCTGCCGCGAGCCGCCGCGCGCATGGCGCGGCGTACGCCACCTATGTTGGAAGCTGGCGCAAGCGGTTTCGCATCACGGGCGGCAAGGCCGCCATCACCCGCTACGAGGACGAGGCGACCAAGACGGCGCGGAGTTTTTGCAAGCATTGCGGCACGCCGCTCACCTACGAGCGCGCACGCTCGCCGCACATGGTCAACATCCCGCGCGCGCTGTTTTCGGGGCGCACCGGCCGGCAGCCGCTCTATCACATCGCGATCGAGGAATTGCAGGAGTGGGCCTATACCGGCGAGCCGCTGGTGCCGCTGAAAGGTTTTCCCGGTGTGGTCTGGCAGCGCTCGAAAAAGAAGAGGCGCGTCGCAGGCGACGATCCGTTCGAGCTCAGCCAAGAGGTTTGAACGCATGGTCGAACCCGCGCGTGCAGGGCAGCCATGAGGGCGGTCCATTGCCTGAAGCTTTCAACTTTGCTCTGGTGCGACGGTGCCGACGGTAACAGCCGCGGGCAGGAGGAGACATGAAAAATCGCATCACCGGGCGCTCGGCATTCCTTGCACTTCTCAAGGACGAGGGCATCACCCACCTGTTCGGCAATCCCGGCACCACCGAACTGCCGATCATGCATGCGCTGAAGGATCATCCCGATCTCACTTACGTGATGGCGATGCAGGAGAGCCTGGTGGTCGCCATTGCCGACGGTTTTAGCCGCGCCTCCGGCCGTCTCGTCGCCTGCAACGTCCATGTCGCGCCCGGCCTTGGGAACGCAATGGGCTCGCTCTACAACGCGCAATTCACCGGCACGCCGATGATTCTGACCGCCGGCCAGCAGGAGCAGGGCCATGGCCTGATGGAGCCGCTGCTGTATGGCCCGCTGGTGCGGATGGCCGAGCCGCTGGTGAAATGGGCGGTCGAGGTGACGCGGCTGGAAGATCTGCCGCGGATCGTGCGCCGCGCCGCAAAAATCGCGACCACGCCGCCGACCGGGCCGGTGTTCATCTCGCTGCCCGGCGACATCCTCAATTCCGAGGCCGGCATCGAGCTCGGCCGCTCCACCCGCGTCGACACCCGCGTGAAACCTTCCGACGAAGCTCTGCAGGCGCTGACGCAGCGTATCCTCAAAGCGCAGCGTCCGGTCGTCATCGCCGGCGACGAGATCGTCAAGAGCGACGCGTTATCGGAGGCCGCCTCGCTGGCCGCAGCGCTGGGCTGCGCCGCCTATCAGCAATCGGCGCCCTATGGCGCGCATTTCCTCTCCGAAAGTCCGACTTTTATGGGCGCGCTGTCGCGCCAGCAAAAGCAGGTGCGCGAAGTGCTGTCATCTTACGATCTGATGATCGTGCTTGGCGCCGATCCGTTGCGCATGTCGGTGCATAGCGAGGTCGATCCGCTGCCGGAAGGCCTGCCGATCGTGCAGATCGGCCTCGTCGAATGGGATCTTGGGAAGAATTACGGCGCCGAGATCGCACTCAAGGCCGACGTCAAGGAAACGCTGCGCACGCTTGTTCCGGCGTTGAAGGCCGCCGGCGGCGCCGCGCTGGAGGCGCGTGCCAAACAGGGCATCGCCGAGCTCGCGTCGAAGAACTGGACCGCCAGGCGCAAGCTGGTGGTCGAACAAATCGCCAAGGCAAAGGACAAATCGCCGATCGATCCGGACTGGCTGACCTTGCAGATGATCGAGGCGATGCCCGACAATGCCATCCTGGTCGACGAGGGCTTGACCTCGGGTCGGCAGGCTCTCAGCTTGCGTCCCCACCGCGACCGCTATGGCTATCACGCGCTCGCCTCGGGGGGCATCGGTTGGGGATTGCCGGCCTCCGTCGGCGTCAGCATGGCCAACCCGACGCGGCCGGTGGTGTGTTACTCCGGCGACGGCAGCGCGATGTATTCGATCCAGGCGCTGTGGACCGCGGCGCATCACAAGCTTCCGCTCAACGTCGTGATCGCGAACAATGGCGGCTACCGCATCATCAAGCAGCGGCTGCTCGCCTTCCATGGCGACGACCATTATGTCGGCATGGATTTTGTCGATCCGAAGGTGGATTTTGCCGGGCTTGCAACATCGCTTGGGCTGGAAGCGATCAGGATCACCGAGCCGAGCGAGCTAAAGAGCAAGTTGTCGTCCGCCTTCAGCTGCCCCGGCGCGAAATTGATCGAGGTGATTGTGGATGGAACGGTGTAGGGACGCCGGCGAGCCAAACGGCTCGCCGGCGTCGCATTCCTTATGGCCCGAACTTGGGGGCCGGGGTCTGGTTGAAGTCGGGCTCGTCAGTGATGCAGGTAAAGTTCGCCGCGATGCTGGTGCTGCCGCTGCCGTTGTACTTCGCGACCTTGGGGTAGACGCACAGCGGCCGGGTCATCTGGACCGCGGGCGGCGTATCGCCGACGAACTTGGTGGCGGTGATCGTGTCCGGCGCCACGCCATTCTCGACCCAGTTGACCAGCGGGCTGAGCGCATCGAACGTGTTGGGGCCGGGCCCGCCTGAGCAGTGGTACATCCCGGGCACCATGAAGAGTCGGGCGAAGCTCTGGGTCCGCTGCAGCCCCGGACTGGCGTTCGAGTTGAAGCTTGCCTGCTGGAACCCACGGCCGTCGTTTCCTACCAGAGCGTTGAAGTAGTTGATGCTGCTCTGCGATGGAATCAGCGGGTCCGCCCAGCCGTGATACATGAGGAGCTTGCCGCCATGCTCCCGGAACTCGCCGAGATCGGTGCTGTTGGCGTTCAGCACCTTGGCGAGCTGGTCATCGACGGTGTCGACGTCGTGGTGGAAGTCGAAATTCGCGAAATTGGTCGCACTCGACAGCTGGCCGAAGGCAGCGCCGTACACCCAGTAGAACAGGCCGTCGAACGGCGGCTCCGGAAGCTGCTCCGCGAACGCCAGGCCGAGCGCGCGCACGTCGTCGGTCTCGTTGCCGCGTTCGGAGCCCGGATTGATGACCTGCCCGTTCACCTGGTCGATCGTGCCGGCGTAGTAGTTCCGGATCGTCGTGACCTGGTCGGCCGTCAGGCATGCGGGGGGCACATTGCCACCGGTGCACTGCAGCACCTTGGGATCGAAATGACAGTCCCGTGGATCGGTCAGGAACTGGTCGGTGCTGGCGCCGCCGTCTTGGCCGACGCACTGTGCGAGCACGGCCTTGTTGATCAGCGTCATCTGGCCCGGCTGGATGAACCGGCCGGGGCTCGCGTGGGTGTTCTGCCACGATGAAAGCCCCGCCATGTGCAGGTGCGTGCGGTTGAACGCAGCCGCGCCCGCCAAAATGCCGTCGTAGTCGTCGGGGAAGCGCTGCGCCTCCATCAAGGCGTTCTGGCCGCCGGTGGAGCATCCGGCGAAATAGGCCTTATCCGCGTGCTGGTTGTAGAACGCCTTGGCGATCTCCTTGCCGCGCACGGTCATCAGGTGGATCGCCCGGAAGCCGAAATCCTTGATCCGCTCGGGATGCCCGAACAGGCCCGTCGTCGGCACCCCCGGATTGCCAAACGCAGTCGCGAGGGCATTGGTGATGCCGTCCGAGCCGCAGTAGAGCGGGCTGCATCCGGATGAACCGGTGCCAAGATCGCTGTTGGTCGCAGCAAAGCCGGCCTGGATGCCACTGGCGAGCGCGCCGGTCGAGATTATTCCCTGGAATCCGCCGCCGCCGGTGCCGAGGAACCTGCCGTTCCACTTCGTCTTCTCGGGCAGCCAGATCTCGATCTTGATGCTGGAATCCGAGGTGGGGGTCAGGGTTGCGGTCACCCGGCAGAAGTTGGGAAGGCCGGTGATCTGGCTGGGGCCTGGGGGGCCGAAGACCCCGGTGTTGTTGTCCGTCGCCGACGTGATCGTCGTGTCCTGTAGCGGCAAGGATTGGAGATTGGTGCAAGGCGTCGCCATCGCGGGCGCGCCGGCAATCGCGACACCGGCAAACAGGCCCATGGCCGCGCCGACGAGATAGGGTCGATGACGCATCGTTCTGTCCTCCCTGATCGTTGTAGTTTTATAGTACCGACAGGATACCCGATCGACATGACAGCTCAAGGATGATTCTTCGCGAAGCGTGTCAACGCCGCGAGCATGATCCGGACAGAGCATGCCGCGGGCCGCGACCCGGTGGGTGGCGCCGGTTTTTCGAAAAGATCATGCTCGAACAAAAAGATAGAGCGGGGTGTGAGGAAGCGATCTACTCCGCCGCCTTCGCCGCGATAGGTGGCCGATACCGCGCGGCCGGATGCGGCGCGGTGAGCCGCGCGCGACTGGAGCCGAATAATTTCTCGCGCAACGTGCCGGGTCGGTAGGCGCTCTTGTAGCGCCCCCGCCGGGTCAATTCCGGCACCAGCATGTCGGAAATATCCTCGAAATCGCCCGGCGAGACCGCAAACGGCACGTTCAAGCCGTCGACGTCGGTCTCTTCGAACCAGGCCTCGATCTCGTCGGCGACTTTTTCCGGCGTGCCCACGATCACAGGTCCAATGCCGCCGATGCCGACATGTTCGGCGACCTCGCGCACGGTCCACACCCGGTCCGGATCGGCGCGGGTGATGTTGTCCATCGCGGTGCGGCCAGCATCGTTCTGGACATGGCGGACCTCTTGGTCGAGCGTGAGGCGCGAGAAATCGACGCCGGTCCAGCCCGACATCAAGGTGAGCGCGCCCTCCGGGCTGATGTGGCGGCGATAGTCTTCGTATTTGGCTTGGGCCTCGGCCTCGGTCTCTCCCAGAATGATGGTGAACATGCTGAACATCAGGATTTCGGCCGGGTTGCGGCCGGCCTTGGCGGCGAGTTCGCGAATGGCCGCGACGCGCGGCGCGATGATTTTTGCCGAAGGCCCCGACATGAACACGCATTCGGCATGTTGTGCGGCAAACTGCCGTCCGCGCGGCGAGGTGCCCGCCTGATAAAGCACCGGGGTGCGCTGCGGCGATGGCTCGCTCAGATGAATGGCATTGAGCCGGTAGTTGTTGCCCTCGTGCTCGACGCGATGTACCTTCGCAGGATCGGCAAAGATGCCGCGCGCGCGATCGCGCACCGCCGCGTCGTCCTCCCAGCTTCCTTCCCAGAGCTTGTAGACCACCTCCATATATTCGTCCGCAATGTCGTAGCGGTCGTCATGCGCGGTCTGCCTGTCCTTGCCGGCGCCACGCGCGGCGCTGTCGAGATAACCGGTCACCACGTTCCAACCGATCCGCCCTTCGGTGAGATGGTCGAGCGTCGACATTCGCCGCGCAAACGGATAGGGCGGCTCGAACGACAGATTGCTGGTGACGCCGAAGCCGAGATTCTTCGTCACCGCCGCCATTGCCGAGATCAAAAGCAGCGGCTCGTTCGCCGGCGTCTGCGTGGCATGGCGCAGTGCCGCGTCCGGGCTACCACCGAACACGTCGTAGACCCCGAGCACGTCGGCCAGGAACAGGCCATCGAAGCGGCCGCGCTCGAGCGTCTTGGCAAGCTCGATCCAGTACGGCAGCCGGTTATATTCGCTGGTGCGGTCGCGCGGATGCGTCCACAGCCCCGGCGATTGATGCGCCACGCAGTTCATGGCGAAGGCGTTGAGCCGGATTTGTTTTTTCATGCGTGAAAACCTTGAGCGCGCCTCAAGAGTCCGCTCCGATGTTAGCCCGGTCTTTAAGCGCCGAGCCTGGCACGACTTTAGCAGGACCAATTGGCGAGACCAGTGGCCACTTCCGGTGGCTGCGTTATCTCGCTAGGCTGCGTTCGAAGGGTCTTGCGAGTTAAGGAAAACATGTCTCGATCCGACGCGATCACCCGGGCGCGCCAACAGCTTCATTCCGGTGCCTTTTTGGCGGAACTCGAGCGCAGGGTGGCCTATCCCACCGAAAGCCAGAATCCCGCGCGGGGCGATACGTTGCGCGTTTATCTCGAAGACGAACTCACGCCGGCATTTTCGCGGCTCGACTTCTCGACACGGCTGATCGAATCCCCGACCGGCAGAAATCCGTATCTGCTCGCCGAATATCGCGAGAGCGCCACCGCGCCGACCGTCCTGATGTACGGCCATGGCGATGTCGTCGATGGCATGGTCGGCGAATGGCGCGACAACCTCGATCCATGGAAGGCGACAAGATCAGGCAATCGCCTCTACGGCCGCGGCACCGCAGACAATAAGGGGCAACACAGCATCAACATGGCGGCGCTCCACGCGGTTCGCGAGGCGCGCGGCGGAAAGCTCGGCTTCAATGCCAAGTTCATCATTGAGACCGGTGAGGAGATCGGGTCGCCGGACTTGCGTCAGGTCTGCGAGGCGCTCCGCGACGAGCTCAAGGCCGATCTGTTCGTCGGCTCCGACGGTCCGCGGCTCGCCGCCGACCGTCCCACGATCTTCCTCGGCTGCCGCGGAGGAATTCGTATCCATCTCGACGTCAATTTGCGCGAAGGCGGGCACCATTCCGGCAATTGGGGCGGCGTTCTCGCCAATCCCGCGACCATCCTTGCGAACGCGATCACCACATTGGTCGACGGAAAGGGGCGGCTGTTGCTCGATCAATTGAAACCGCCGCGGCTTTCCAACCAGATCCGCAGTATCCTTGCCGACGTCAAGGTCGAGCCAGCAGCCGACGAGCCGCAACTCTCCGACAATTGGGGCGAGGAGGGCTTCTCGGCCGCCGAGCGGCTTTACGCCTGGAACACGCTCGAGGTGCTTGCGATATCGTCAGGCAATATCGCAAAGCCCGCCAACGCCATTCCCGGACAAGCGCATGCCGTGCTGCAATTGCGCTTTGTGGTCGGCACCAAGGTCGACCAGGCGGTCGATGTGATCCGCGCGCGTCTGGACGCCAGCGGCTTTGCGATGGTGGACGTGCGGGCAACGCAAAGCTTTGCCGCATCGCGCACCGATTTCGACAGCCCCTGGATCAAATGGACGGCGGAATCGATCCGGCAGACCACCGGCATGCTGCCGGCGGTGCTGCCGAATTTCGGCGGCTCGCTGCCCAATGACGTGTTCTCCGACACACTTGGTCTGCCGACGATCTGGATCCCACACTCCTATCCCGGCTGCTCGCAGCATGCGCCCGACGAGCACATCCTGCTTGACCTCACCGAGGAAGCGCTCGGAATCATGGCCGGCTTGTTCTGGGATCTCGGCGAAATGCCGCGCCCGTTGTAGCCGGCAGCGCATCCGCGTTCGATGCCAGGGATCTGAAAAGGGATCTGAAAAGGGATTCGGGAAGGGATTTGAAATGGCACCATCGACGCCCGTGATGTTCCCTGAAACCTCGAAGCAAAAAAGCTTCACCAGGCTCGTTGTTGCGGTATCGATCGGAAACGCCCTGGAATGGTATGACATCTCCTCGTATGGCTATTTCGCCATCTATGTTTCCAGGGCATTTTTTCCGAACAGCGATCAGGCGATTTCGCTGCTCTTGACCTTCGGTACGTTCGGACTGGCGTTCCTCATTCGCCCCATCGGCGGCGTCGTGCTTGGCGCTTATGCCGACCGGCACGGCCGCAAGGCCTCGCTGATGATCTCGATCGTCCTGATGACCATTGGTACGCTTCTGATCGTCATCATGCCGACCTTTGAGACCATCGGCATCCTGGCGCCGATTGCTGTTCTGGCCGCGCGCCTGATACAGGGATTTTCGGCCGGCGGCGAATTCGGCAGTTCGACCGCGTTCCTGGTGGAGCACATGCCGGACCGCCGCGGATTCATCGCAAGCTGGCAATTTGCGAGCCAGGGCCTGGGGCAGGTGTTGTCGTCCGCGTTCGGCGTCGGGCTCACATCGTGGATGACGGCTCAAGAGATGGACGCGTGGGGCTGGCGCATTCCATTCCTGTTCGGCATCCTGGTCGGACCGGTCGGCATCTACATCCGCAACCATCTCGAGGACGCCACCGCGCCACCGGCTGCCAAGCACGATTCGGTGGTGGGCAAGGTCTTCGCGGAGCAAAAGCTTCGCGTCATGCTCGCCATCGGTGCGCTCGCGGTATCGACCGCAGTCAACTATCTCATCATTTACATGCCGACCTATGCGGTCAAAACACTCAATTTGCCGCCGGCCGTCGGGTTCACGGCGACGCTTGCCGCAGCGGTCGCGGTCACGATCCTGACGCCGATTGCCGGCACGGTCTCGGACCGGATCGGACGCACCACGCACATGATTGCGGTCGGCTTGCTCATACTGTTCTCGGTCTTTCCGGCCTTCCTGCTGTTGACCAGGATTCCGGTGCCGGCGGTGATCGTGTTATCAGTGCTTTACCTTGCCGTGCTGAAGGCAGTCTACTTTGGGCCGCTCGCGGCGCTGATGTCGGAATTATTCCCGCCGGCGACACGCGCCACCGGCCTGGGGTTAAGTTACAACATCGGCGTCGCCGTGTTTGGCGGCATGGGGCCGGCGATCATGACCTGGCTCGGCGGCTTTGCGTTGCTCGGCGATCTCGCGCCGGGATATTATTTGACGGTGGTTTGCCTCCTGAGCCTCTCGGCGCTGATCACGATCAGAGCAACGTCGGCGAACTCTTATGCGGCGTGAGCGATGGCGGGGGTGGCTCCAGAGCGCCTGTGGCATCCATTTTGTCGCAATTGTCCGGGACGATGCTCGTTTGTCTTGTCATGGACCCTGTTTGGGGTCGTATGACCGCCAACCGTCACATTTCTATTCGAACCGGTCTGTACAAGCATTCCGGAAATCATCCAAAGCGGGAGAGCACGAATGAAGCATTTGCGTCTATCTGGTCTTGTGATTGCGGCTGCATTTTGCGTCTGCCACGCCAATGCCGAAGAGCTGACCGGGACATTGAAGAACATCAAGGAAACCGGGACGATCACGCTCGGTTACCGCGATTCGTCCATTCCATTCTCTTATCTCGACGACAACCAGAAGCCGATCGGCTTCGCGATGGACATCTGCTATCGAATAGTCGATGCCGTGAAAAAGGAGCTGAAGCTCGACAAGCTCGAGGTCAAGCTCAACCCCGTGACGTCGTCGACCCGCATTCCGCTGCTTGCCAACGGCACCGTCGACCTCGAATGCGGCTCGACCACCAATAACGCCGAGCGCCAGAAGCAGATCTCCTTTACCAATACGCATTTTCTGACCGCGAGCCGTTTCGTCTCGAAGAAGGCCAGCAAGATCAACTCGATCGACGATCTCAAGGGCAAGTCAGTGGTTTCCACCGCCGGCACCACCAACATCAAGCAGCTCAACGAAGCCAATGCCGCACGCAATTTGAACGTCAACATCATCCCGGCCAAGGATCACGCCGAGGCCTTCCTGATGGTCGAGACCGACCGGGCCGCAGCCTTCGTGATGGACGACATTTTGCTGGCGAGCCTGGTCGCCGGCTCGAAGGAGCCGTCGGCCTACGTCATCTCCACGGATGCGTTTTCGAAGCCCGAACCTTACGGGATCATGCTGCGCAAGGATGATCCGGCGTTCAAGAAGGTGGCAGATAGCGCGACCGCCGCGCTCTATACGAGTGGCGAAGGCCAGAAGCTGTATGACAAGTGGTTCATGCAAAAAATCCCGCCCAAGGGATTGAACCTCAACGCGCCGATCTCGGCCGAGCTGAAGGCCGAGTTCGCCAAGCCGTCGGACTCACCGGATCCGGATTCATATAACAAGGCGATGTGACAATGCGATTTTGATAAATTCCCGGCTCATGCGATGGCCCGGTCATTGCATGAGCCTGGACGTCTGTATCCATTGCAAGTCATCCCAGCCAGGAGAGCACGATGAAACGCCTGCGTATGATTGGCCTTGCGCTCGCGGCTAGCTTCTCGGCCGGGCAGATCAACGCCGAGGAACTCACCGGGACGCTCAAGAAAATCAAGGAAACCGGCACCATCACCATCGGCTACCGCGACTCGTCGATTCCGTTTTCCTATCTCGACGACAACCAGAAGCCGATCGGGTTTGCGATCGACATCTGTTACAAGATCGTCGACGCCGTGAAGGGCGAGCTCAAGCTCAACAAGCTCGCGATTGAATTCAATCCGGTGACCTCGTCGACCCGGATTCCGCTATTGGCCAACGGCACCATCGACCTCGAATGCGGCTCGACCACCAACAATGCTGACCGTCTGAAGCAGGTTGCCTTCACTAACACCCACTTTTTGACCGCGACCCGTTTCGTCTCGAAGAAATCCAGCAACCTCAACTCGATCGATGATCTGAAGGCCAAACCGGTGGTGTCGACATCGGGCACCACCAACATCAGGCAGCTCACCGAAGCCAATGCCGCCCGCAACCTCGATATCAACATCATTCCGGCCAAGGAACATGCCGAATCGTTCCTGATGGTCGAAACCGACCGTGCGGTCGCAGCCGTGCTGGACGATATCCTGCTTGCGAGCTTCGTCGCCGGATCCAAGGATCCGGACGCCTACGTCATCTCCAAGGATGCGTTCTCCAAGCCTGAACCTTATGGGATCATGCTGCGCAAGGACGATCCGGCCTTCAAGAAGGTGGCAGATGCCGCCACCGCCGCGCTCTATACGAGCGGCGAGGGCTCGAGGCTCTATGACAAATGGTTCATGCAGAAAATCCCGCCGAAGGGGCTGAACCTCAACGCGCCGATCGGCCCGGAGCTGAAGCATGAGTTCGCCGTGCCCTCCGATTCCCCCGACCCGGATTCCTACAAGGCGATGTGAACTTTGCATTGGCCCGGCCACTGCCTGATCTGATATCGGTGGCGCAGACCCCGCCAGTATTGGCGCGGTCGCGGGGGCCGTCGTGAACTATCACTGGAACTGGCGCATCTTCTTTGAGCCGGCCCCGAACGGGACCGGTACCTATCTCGACATGCTGCTGGCAGGGCTATTCCTGACCATCGAGACCGCGCTTTGCGCCTGGATCATTGCGCTGGTGTTCGGATCGGTCATCGGCGTGCTGCGCACGCTGCCCTCGAAGACGGCGTCCTGGATCGGCTTCGCCTATGTCGAATTCTTCCGCAACATGCCGCTGTTGGTGCAGCTTTTCATCTGGTTCTTCGTGCTGCCGGAACTCGTGCCGCGGTCGTGGGGGCTGTGGCTGAAGCAGATGCCCCACGCACCGTTCTACACCGCGGCGATCGGGATCGGGTTGTATATGTCGGCGCGCGTCGCCGAGCAGACCCGTGCCGGCATCAACTCGCTGCCGCGTGGACAAAGATTGGCTGCGACCGCGCTCGGACTGACGACCGCGCAGGTCTACGCTTACGTGCTGCTGCCGATGGCGTTTCGCATCATCATGCCGCCGCTGACGTCGGAATTTCTCTCGACCATCAAGAATACGTCGGTCGCCATCACCATCGGCCTGGTCGAGCTGACCGGTGAAGCGCGGGCGATGCAGGAGTTTTCGTTTCAGGTGTTCGAGGCCTTTACTGCTGCGACCGTGCTGTATCTCCTGGTCAATATCGTCGTCGTCACCGCCATGCGCTTCTTCGAGCGCGCGATCGCGATCCCTGGCTACATAACGGGCAAGTGAGCCAAAGCCGATGTTCGCCAATTTCGACTTCGACGTCATCCGCCGTTCGCTGGCGTACCTGTTCGTCGACGGCATGACGTTCACGCTGACGTTGACGGGGCTGTCTGCGTTGGGGGGCCTGATCTTCGGCACGATGATTGCGTTGATGCGGCTGTCCGGCCTGCCGCTGCTCGGGCGAATCGCCGCCCTCTATGTCGATTTGATGCGCTCGCTGCCGCTGGTGCTGGTGATCTTCTGGTTCTATTTCCTGGTGCCGTATATCGGGCAGTGGTTGACCGGATCGTCGCGGCCGATTCGCGTCGGCGCGTTCGCTTCTTCGCTCATCACCTTCGTCCTGTTCGAGGCGGCGTATTTCGCCGAAATCATGCGCGCCGGGATCCAGTCGATCTCGAAGGGGCAGCCGGCCGCAGCACAGGCGCTCGGCCTGACCTATGGCCAGACCATGCGCTATGTCGTGCTGCCGCAGGCGTTCCGCAACATGGTGCCAGTGTTATTGACGCAGACCATCGTGCTGTTCCAGGACACTTCTCTGGTCTATGTGCTGTCGATCCCGGATTTCCTCGGCGCCGCCAGTAAAGTGGCGCAGCGCGACGGTCGTCTGGTCGAGATGTATTTGTTCGCCGCCGCGATCTATTTCGTCATTTCCTGCGCCGCGTCGTTCGGCGTCCGGCAATTGCAATCGCGCATCGCGGTGATGCGATAGCGAGAATTCATGATCGAGATCAACCACGTCGATAAATGGTACGGCAGCTTTCAGGCGCTGAAGGATTGCACCACCCGCGTCGCCAAGGGCGAGGTGGTGGTGGTGTGCGGTCCTTCGGGCTCGGGGAAGTCGACACTGATCAAATGCGTCAACGCGCTGGAGCCTTTTCAGAGCGGCGAGATCGTCCTCGACGGTATCAAGGTCAACGACCCCAGGACAAACTTGCCGAAACTGCGCGCTCGCGTCGGCATGGTGTTCCAGCATTTCGAGTTGTTTCCGCACTTGCGGATCATCGACAATCTTTGCCTAGCGCAGGAAAAAGTGCTGGGCCGGTCACATGACGAGGCTGTCGCGAAGGCTTCCAAGCTGCTCGATCGCGTCGGCCTGAAAGATCATGCGCGCAAATACCCGGCGGAATTGTCCGGCGGCCAGCAGCAGCGCGTCGCGATTGCGCGGGCGCTCGCAATGGACCCGATCGCGATGCTGTTCGACGAGCCGACCTCGGCGCTCGATCCCGAAATGATCTCGGAAGTGCTGGACGTCATGGTCGATCTCGCCCGCGACGGCATGACCATGATGGTCATCACCCATGAAATGGGCTTTGCCAGCAAGGTCGCCCACCGCGTCATCTTCATGGACCAGGGCGAAATCGTCGAAGACGCGCTGAAGACCGATTTCTTCGGAAAACCTCGCAGCGAGCGTGCGCAGAAGTTTTTGTCGAAGATTCTGTCGCATTAATGCCGGTCATTCGCGGGCGCGTCGAAGGCGCGAACTCGGAATCTCGAGATTCCGGGTCCATGCTTCGCATGCCCCGGAATGACGAGGGGAGGGTTTATCGGCATCGATAATGTGCGTATATGATTCCCCCACAGGAGAACCCCGCTTGGAACAGATCGCTTACGTCAACGGCTCGTTCGTGCCGCTGCAAGACGCCAAGGTCTCGATCCTCGATCGCGGCTTCCTGTTTGCCGACGGCATTTACGAGGTCGCGGCGGTGCTGGATGGCAGGCTGGTCGACAATGCCTCGCATTTGGCGCGGCTAGAACGCTCGGTCGGCGAAATCTCGCTCGCATTGCCGGAGACGCTCGACCGTATTCAGGAAATCGAGAGGGAACTGGTCGCGCGCAACGATCTCGTCAACGGCATGGTCTATCTCGAGGTTACGCGCGGTGCCGACAACGCGCGCGATTTTGCGTTCCCAAAAGGTATCTCGCCGACCTTGATCATGTTCACGACGGTAAAGGATATCGTCAACGCGCCGTCGGCCAAGACCGGAATCGGCGTGATCACCGTGCCGGACCTTCGCTGGACGCGGCGCGACATCAAGAGCGTGGCGCTGCTCGCGCAAGTGTTGGCAAAACAGGCCGCGGCCGAAGCCGGCGCCGGAGAGGCCTGGATGATCGAGGACGGCAAAGTCACCGAGGGCGGCTCGTCATCGGCCTTCATATTGACGCAGGACGACGTGCTGGTGACCCGGCAGAATTCAAGCGAGATCCTGCCCGGTTGCACCCGCAAGGCGGTGGTGGCGCTCGCGCAAGAGCGCCAGCTTCGCGTCGAGGAGCGCCCGTTCACTGTTAAGGAGGCGCTTGCCGCGAAGGAAGCCTTCATCACCAGCGCCACGCTGTTCGTGCAGCCGGTGATCTCAATCGACGACAAACCCGTCGCGGGCGGCAAGCCCGGCCCGATGACCAACCGGTTGCGCGAGATCTATATCGATTTCGCCCGCGCCACCGCGGTCTAATATTACGCCGCCGTCGCCGCCTTGGCTCTCACCGGCGGCACCGCGCGGAACGAGATCGCGAGCCGGTTCCAGGCGTTGATGGTGGCGATCAGCATCGTCAAATTGACGGTCTCGGCTTCGGAAAATTGCGCGCGGACGTCGTTATAAACGTCGTCGGGCGCGTGGGTTTCCGAGATCAATGTCACGGCTTCCGTCCATGCCAGCGCGGCGCGCTCGCGGTCGGTATAGAGCGGCGCTTCCCGCCACGCGTTCAGAAGATACAGGCGCTGTTCGCTCTCGCCGTGCTTGCGTGCGTCCTGGGTGTGCATGTTGATGCAGTAGGCGCAGCCGTTGATCTGCGAGGCTCGGGTCTTGACCAGCTCGATCAGGGATTGTTCGAGGCCGGAAGCCTGCACCTGGGCTTCCAGCGCGCTCAGCGCTTTGATGGTGTCGGGCGCGGCTTGATAGAAGTTCATTCGTGGTTTCATGGTCGTTCTCCTCATCTCCGGGGTTGAATATTCTAGTGTGCGCCGCCCGATTCAAGATGGTCGGGTTTCTTCAGAAGCAGGGCTGCCATGAGGGCAACAATCAGTGTGGCGCCGAGCAGATAGAAGGTATCGCTGAAGGCTAGGATAAAGGCCTGCTTCTGCACGACGTGGCCGATCGCGACATAGGCGCGGTGCATGGCGTCAACGCGGTCGATCACGCCGTGGTTCATGAAATACTGCGTCAGCTGATCGATCCGGGTGCGGGTCGCCTGTTCGAAGATCGATACCGATTGCGACAGCACGTTCGAATGATATTGCTCGCGCTTGGTGAGCACCGTCTGCAGCACGGCAATGCCGATGGCGCCGCCGAGGTTGCGCATCATGTTGAACAGACCGGACGCGGAACCGGCGTTCTCCACCTCGATGCCCGCGGTCGCAACCGCCGACAGCGGCGTCAGCACCAGCGCCTGGCCGATGGCGCGGACGACGTTGGGCCAGAACAGCTGATCAGTGGCGTAGTCGTTGGTCATGTAGATGTTCATGAAGTTGGAAGCAGCAAACAGGACAAAGCCGCCGCCGATCACGATGCGCGGGTCGATGCGCCTCATCAGCCGCGGCACCAGCGGGATGAGCAGGAGCTGCGGCAGGCCGGTCCATGCCAGCACCATGCCGATCTGCTCGGAATTGTAGCCCTGGATGCGGGATAGATAGACCGGCAGGATGTAGACCGAGCCATAGAGGGCGACGCCGAGCAGGAAGTTCGCAAGCACTCCCAAGCCGAAATTGCGACGGAACAGAATGCGCAGGTTCAAGAGCGGCCTCTTCTCGATCAGCTCGATCGCGACGAACAGCGTCAGCGCGATCGCAGCGATCCATGCGAGGCGGACGATGAAGGGCGAGCCGAACCAGTCGTCCTTGTTGCCCTCTTCCAGCACGGTCTGCAGCGCGGACAGGCCGATCGCCATGGAAATGATGCCCGCCCAGTCGCCCTCACGCAGTAACGAGAGCTTCATCGGCGTTGCTTCCAGCGAAAAGTAGAGCATGCCGATCATGATCGCGCCGGGCACGAGGTTGACATAGAAGATGTATTCCCAGCCAAAATTCTCGGTGAGAAAGCCGCCGATGGTCGGTCCGATCGCCGGCGCGAAGGTCGCCGAGATCGCAAACAGCGCCAGCCCGATCGGCTGCTTTGCCTTCGGCAGCAGCGTGATGATCAGCGTGAACGCCATGGGGATCAACACGCCGCCGGTAAAACCTTGCACGGCGCGGAGCGCGATC
Organism: uncultured Alphaproteobacteria bacterium; assembly: GCA_963769365.1. GTDB lineage: Bacteria > Pseudomonadota > Alphaproteobacteria > Rhizobiales > Xanthobacteraceae > Bradyrhizobium. The sequence goes on from CAVYLU010000012.1 coordinate 148,173, forward strand.
ATCTGCGGCAGGTCTTGCGCGAGGGCGCAGGCCGCGGAGAAAACCAGGAACAGTACCGCGTTGGTGAGGAGATAGAGGCGGACCGAAAACACTTGCGCGAGCCAGCCGCTCAACGGGATCACCACGATCTCCGCGATCAGATAGGAGGTCGAGATCCAGCCGCCGTCGTCGATGCCGGCGCCGATCGCGCCCTGAATGTCTGCAAGGGAAGCGTTGACGATCTGAATGTTGAGCACCGCCATGAAGGCGCCGAGCGTGGCGCCAATCACCGCAAGCCAGGTTTTGGTGGAGACCGTGGTCGCTGCCCGCGCCGCGTCGGTTTGCGGGCGATCGCTGCTGGTGGTGGGGGAGGCGGCGTTGATGGCGGGCTGGAACGCGGTCATGGGTGTGTCCTCAGGCTTGCAGAGGAAGAATGCATTAGGCTGTTGGCTTCGATAATCCGGTAAAAAGCGAAAGGATTGTCCGGCCGGCGTTGATAATTCGGGCCGGTAACACGGCCTGTGTCAGCCGCCGTTCGCCCGGGTCGGGGAAGCGTTTGAGGCGAGTTGATTGGCGGCCGCGCGCTCGGCAACGACCGTCGCCTTGGTGTTCACAGTCGGTTCCGCCGACATGCCGGGGCGCAGCAGGCCCGTCAGGCTCGGGTCGTCGAGCACGATCTTCACCGGCACCCGCTGCACGATCTTGGTGAAATTGCCGGTGGCGTTGTCGGGCGGCAGCAGCGCGAATTCCAGGCCGCTGGCCGGCGACAGGCTGTCGACATGGCCCTTCAGCCGCGTCGAACCAAAACTGTCGATCCGGATTTCGACCGGCTGGCCGTTGCGCACGTTCGTGAGCTGGGTCTCCTTGAAATTCGCCACCACATAGACCGCGTCGAGCGGAACGACCGCCATCAGCTGCGTGCCGGCCTGCACGAATTGGCCGACCCGAAGCGAGCGCGCGCCGACCGTGCCCTCAACGGGCGCTGTGATCTGCGTGTAGGACAGGTTCAGCGCGGCCTGTTGCGCGACCGCACGGGCGCGATCGAGTTGCGCAACCGCCTTGGCGCGGTCGGTGGTGAGAACGTCGACCTTCCTCTGCGCCGCGAGCAGTGCCGATTTGCCGTGCTGCAACTGCGCGGTCTTTTCGCGCAAGGCCGCGTCGGTTTGCTGCGCGCGCTGGATGGTGCCGGAGCCGGACTTCATCAGATCGTCGTAGCGAGCCTGTTCTTCCTGCGCGAATTTCAGGTTGGCCTCAGTGGCGGCGATATCGGCCGTGCCTTGTTCGATGATGGGCTGTTGCAGGGCTAACTGCGCATCGAGGTTGCGCACCGCGGCTTCGGCAGCGGCGACATCTGCGTTCGCCTGGTCGAGCGCCGCCCTGAAATCGCGATCGTCGATCCGTGCCAGCAACTGTCCGGCTTTCACCGGCTGGTTATCCCCCACCAATACTTGCGCGATGTAACCGGAGACTTTCGGCGCGATAATCGTGGAATCGGCTTTGACATAGGCGTCATCGGTGGTTTCCAGGTAGCGCCCGGTCGTGAGGTAGTCGTAGCCGAGGTCTATCGCCCCGGCGATGCCAAGGCTCAGCGCTAGCGCGAGGCCTACCCGCTTGATTGCCTGCCGGGACAGGCGAAGACTTATTTTTGGTGTGAGATCAGAGACATAAGAAGCGATCGACATGGCATCCTCCGGTTCGGGAAACGTCCTCCCCAAGAGGGCGACGGTTCATCTCCTCAAGATGCAGCGTCGCGCGCCATATGATAATCCAGGGAAAAATGGAAGCATTATCAAGTCACATAGGATAATCGGAGGACACGAGCGATGGATCGGCTGACCAGCCTGACGGCGTTCGTGCGGGTCGTCGACAGCGGCGGATTTTCCGCCGCCAGCCGCCGGCTCAACATGTCGACGACGATGGTGAGCAATCACGTCCAGGCGCTGGAGGAGCGGTTAGGGGCGCGGTTGCTCCATCGCACCACGCGAAAGGTGAGCCTCACCGAGGTCGGCCGGGCCTATTACGATCGCGCGACCCAGATCCTGGCCGACATCGAGCAGGCCGACGATATCGCCGGCGCCCTGCAATCGACGCCGCGCGGCACGCTGCGCATCTACACCGCGACCCATATCGTGCCGTTTGTCGCTCCCGTCGTCGCCGAATTCCTAAAATCCTATCCCGACGTCAAGGTCGACCTGAACATGGGCGAGCGCCCCATCGACCTCATCGACGAAGGTTTCGACGTCGCGATCCGGCTCACGCCGCCGCCCGATTCAAGCCTGATCGTCCGTAGCCTCGCCACCTGGCGGCATGTGCTGTGCTGTTCGCCTTTCTATCTCGAAAAGCACGGACGGCTGCAGCAATTGTCCGAGTTGTCTGAGCACAATTGCGTTCGCCATCTGCTCTATCCATTCGGGGACGAGTGGCATTTCGTCGACCGCAAGGGCATTCCGGCTTTGGTGCGGGTATCCGGCAATCTGGTCTCCAACAGCGGCGAAACGCTGCGCAGGGCGGCGCTGGACGGCATCGGCGTCTCCCTGGCACCAGGGTTTATGATCCACGACGATCTCGAAGAGGGCCGACTGGTCCGGCTGTTGCCGGAATATCGGCCGGTCGAGCTTTCGATGAACGCGGTCTATTCGCATCGCCATCACCTGTCGGCCAAGGTGCGGACTTTCATCGACATGCTGGCGCGGCACAGCGCCGAGCAGCAGAAGCTGATCAATCCTTATTCGTGACGGCCGACGTAACCGCCATCTGGATTGGACTGCAGCAATGCAATAACATCGATCCGTCCCACCTGTCTGGCCAAACGGGCAATGTTGACGCGTCGCGTGCTCTCCCGTCCTTCGACAGCGCTGTTCGCGATGGCCGCGGCGATCCCGGTTGCTTCCGCGCCGGCCGCTGCCGCCGAGTTCGGGCCGCCGCCGGGAGCAAAACTCTCGATTGCGAAATTGGCTCCGATCCAGAGTTTCGTCGACGGCGAAATCGCCGCGGGGCGCATCCCGGGCGCCATCGTCCTGATCCAGCGCCACGGCCAGCCGGTGTATCTGCAATGTTTCGGCAAGCGCAACCTCGAGACAGGCGCGCCGATGACGCCGGACACGATCTTTCCGATTCACTCGGTCACCAAGACCATCACCAGCGTGGCGGCGATGATGCTGGTCGATCGCGGCAAGATCGCGCTCGACGATCCCGTCAGCAAATACATCCCGTCCTTTGCCGGCGTGAAGGTCGGCGTCGAGCGAAAGGACGAGGCGGGAAAGCCGGTGCTCGACCTGGTGGCGCCGCGCCGGCCGATCACGATCGAGGATCTGTTGCTCCACACCTCCGGCATCACCTATGGTTTTTATGGCAGCGGTCTAGTGAAAACAGCCTATGCCGGCATCTATCTCGGTGATTTCGACAATGCCGAATTCGCCGAGCGGATCGCCAAGCTGCCGCTGGCCGAGCAGCCGCGCACGCTGTGGGATTACGGGCATTCGACCGACATTCTCGGCCGCGTCATCGAGGTCGCCTCCGGAAAGTCGCTTTATCAGTTCGAGAAGCAAAACCTGCTCGATCCGCTCGGCATGACCACAACGAAATTCTTCCTGACCGATCCGGCCGAGCGGGCGCGCTACGCGGAGCCGCTCGCCAAGGACCGGCACGTCGAACGGAATTCGCTCGACGTCACGCGATGGGAATCCGGCGGCGGCGGCATGGTCTCGACCATTGCCGATTTCGCCCGCTACGGGCAGATGCTGCTCAATGGCGGGAAACTCGACGGCAAGACCTACTTGAGTCCCGCGACCTTTGCGACGATGACGACTGATCACATCGGCGGCGGATCGGGGGTTGCACGCGATTACTTTTATTTCCCTGGCGATGGTTTCGGGTTCGGCTATGGCTTTGGTATCCGCACCGATCCCGGCAACGCGGTTCCGCCGCCGCCGGGCTCGCTCGGCGAGATCAAATGGGACGGCGCCACCGGCGTCTACCTGGTGGTCGACCGCACTGAGGATATGTTCTTTGTGGTGATGCAGGATTCACCTTCCGGGCGGATGCATGTCATCACCACAATCAAGAAGATCATTTACGACGCGCTCGAGCAATGATGCCGCAAAAACCCAACCAGAGCGATCAGGCAGCGGCGGCGCCGGCGCGCATTATCGCGCTCGACCGCGCCCGCACCTTCATCACGCTGTTGGTGGTCGTGCACCACTCTGTCGTCAATTACACCGATTTCGGCAGCGGCGATCGGATGCGCTGGCTCGGCTTCGATCTCGTCGTGCTGTTCAATGATAGCTTCTTCATGGCCTGCATGTTCTTCATCTCCGGCCTGTTCGTGCGCGACAGTCTGGCGCGAAGGGGAGCTGCGAACTTCCTCGGCCATCGCGCCTTTCGGCTGGGGGTGCCGTTCTTGATCTCGATCTTCGTGCTGATGCCGCTAGCCTATTATCCGACGTTCCTGCGCTACCATTTGCCGGAAACGACGGATTTCAATTTCTTCCATTTCTGGTGGCACACGCTCACGATCGGGCCATGGCCCTCGGGCCCGGCATGGTTCTTGTGGGTGCTATTGGCGCTCGACGCGATCGCCGCGGCGATCTGGTTTCTAGCACCACGCGCGCTCGATTTGCTTGGCCGGCCGATCTATGCGCTGCGCTACCGGCCGGGCTTTGCCTTCGTCGGATTCCTGATATTCTCGATTATCGTCTACCTGCCGATGCACCTGATCTTCGGCGATACCAGCTGGCTCGAGCCTGGCGGATATCCGCTGCCGATCCAGACCAGCCGCATCCTGCTCTATGGCGGATATTTTTTTGTCGGCGTCGGGGTCGGTGCCATGGACTTGAGGGCGGGCCTGCTGGCGCAAAACAGCGAACTGGCGAGCCGCTGGAGGATATGGCTTGTCTTTGCGCTGTTGTTCTACGGCGCGATCCTGCTGTTGGTTTACGCGCACCACAACTGGATCGCGAACTTCAACTCGCCGCCGCGTGCGTGGCGGACTGAATATGGCCTCGCCTTTGCGATGTTCAGCGCCGCGATGACATTCGCGGTGCCGGCGTTTTATTTGCGCTTCGCAAAGTCCAGCCTGCGCCTGCTCGACGCGCTGAGGCCTTCGGCCTACGGCATCTACCTCGTGCACTACATCTTCATCATCTGGCTGCAATACGCCTTCTACGATCCGCCGCTCCCGGCCTTTGCGAAGTTTGCGATCGTGTTTACCGGCACGCTGTCGCTGAGCTTCGGGCTCACCCTGCTGCTACGGAGGATTCCGTTGGTGGCGCGGATGATTTAGCTCCATCCGCGGGCATCAAGGCCGAATAGGCGTCGCAACTTTTTGCAACGCGGCACCATTTGATGCCGGAATAATTGCAGCCGGAGGGTGTTGGCCAGAGAACGTTACCGTCATCTGGGAGGTCGTCATGTCCGGTATGATCCAGCGTGCCCTTGCAGCCGCTGCCAGCTTCGCGCTTGTTTCCATCGCCCTGCCGGTCTCGGCGCAGGAAGCGGTGCGCATTCGTGGCACCATCGAGCGCATCGAAGGTCCGGTCTATGTGGTCAAGAGCCGCGACGGATCGGAACTGAAGCTCACGGTGACCGACAATCCGCTCTATGTCGCGATCGTTCCGGGAACCATGGCCGACATCAAGCCCGGCATGTTCGTCGGCTCCGCCGGCATGATGGAGCCCGACGGCACGCAAAAAGCGATCGAGGTGCATATTTTCCCGGAATCGATGCGCGGGACCGGCGAGGGCCACTATGACTGGGACCTGATTCCGAAGAGCAAGATGACCAACGGCAATGTCGAGCAGGCCGTCACCGGGGTCGACGGACCGGTGCTGTCGGTCAAGTACAAGGACGGCGAGAAGAAATTGGTCTTGACCCCGCAAACGGTGGTCGTGACCTATGTGTTTGGCGATAAAGATGAGATTCAGCCCGGCACCAAGATTTTCGTCGTGGCCAAGAAGCAGGCCGACGGGACCTTTCTGGCGCCGCGTATCACCTATGGCAGAAATGGTGCGGGGCCGGCCTTCTGATCGCACGGCGCGTTCTAAGGAACTGCACTGCCGCAACGCGATATTCGACTAGCGGGACAACATTCCTGCCCCTAGATCATTGAGATGATCGGAACGGCCGGCTCGAAAGACCGGCGTGAGGCGGGAGAGCGCCCATGTGGATGCTGTTGCTGGTGCCGTTCGTCGGCCTGCTGTGGGTACCGTTCTATAATTTCACCGAACCGTCGCTGTTCGGCTTTCCATTCTTCTATTGGTATCAGCTCGCCTGGGTGCCGATCAGTTCGCTGTTGATCTGGCTGGTCTATCGCAGCCGCACGCCCGACGAAACGCCTTAAGAGAAGGGCAGCGTCATGGCCGGCCAAATCGAATGGGTTGCACTTTCGGTTTTCATTTTCTTCTTTACGCTCGTCACCGTGATGGGCTTCTTCGCCGCGCGCTGGAAAGCCGGCCCGGTCGGCGAACACCTTGACGAATGGGGGTTGGGCGGCCGCCAGTTCGGCACCTGGATCACCTGGTTCCTGGTCGGCGGCGATTTTTATACCGCCTACACCGTGATCGCGGTGCCGGCGCTGGTCTATGCGGTCGGCGCCTACGGTTTCTTCGCGCTGCCTTACACCATCATCGTCTATCCCTTCGTATTCGCGGTCATGCCGCTGCTTTGGAAGCAGGCGCATGCCAATGGCCACGTCACCGCAGGCGATGTGGTGTACGGCGCCAGCAATTCGCGCGCGCTTGAACTGGCGGTTGCGCTCACCGGCATGGTCGCGACCATGCCCTACATCGCCCTGCAGCTGATCGGCATGGGCGTGGTGATCAAGGCGATGGGCTTGACCGGTGAGTTGCCGATCGTCGCAGCCTTCATCATCCTCGCGCTCTACACTTATAGCTCCGGCCTGCGCGCGCCGGCGCTGATCGCCTTCGTCAAGGACATCATGATCTATATCGTGGTGCTGGTCGCGGTCGTGGTGGTGCCGGCAAAGCTCGGCGGCTACAGTGCGGTGTTTTCGGCGGCCAATGACGCGTTCACCGCCAAGGGTGGCGCCACCGGTCTGACCCTGAAGCCGGCACAGATGCTGCCTTACGCGACGCTGGCGCTGGGTTCGGCGCTCGCCGCCTTCATGTATCCGCACACCCTGACCGGCATCTTCGCCTCGAAGTCGGCCGATACCATCCGCAAGAACGCGATCCTGCTGCCGGCTTACACCTTGCTGCTCGGCCTGATCGCGCTGCTCGGCTACATGGCCTATGCCGCAAATATAAAAGTGGCCTCGCCCAATGATGTGGTGCCGATGTTGTTCAAGGTGCTGTTCCCATCATGGTTCGCGGGCTTCGCATTCGCCGCGATCGCGATCGGTGCGCTGGTGCCGGCGGCGGTGATGAGCATCGGGGCGGCCAACCTGTTCACCCGCAATGTCTGGAAATCCTACGTCAATCCCTCCATCAGCCATGCCGGCGAAGCGGCAGTGGCAAAGATCGCGTCGCTGGTGGTGAAAGTCGGCGCGCTCGCCTTCATCCTGTTCCTGCCGACGCAATATGCGCTCGATCTGCAATTGCTCGGCGGCCTGTGGATTCTGCAAACCTTCCCGGCGCTGGTGTTCGGATTGTTCACGCGCTGGTTCCGCGCCGAGGGCCTGCTGCTCGGCTGGGCCACCGGCATCATCTGGGGCTCGTGGACGGCATGGAGTAACGGCCTAAAGCCGCTCGCGACCGTTGAGCTCGGCGGCGCGGCTTACGTGTTCTATGTCGGGCTCGGGGCGCTGATCCTCAACATCGCCGTTGCGGCAGTCGCAACCGCGATTGTCGGTCTGGTCTCGCCGAACCGAACCGGTGTCACTGCTCGATCCTGATATTGGCGGCTTTTGCCACCGCGCCCCACCGGGCGACATCGGCGGCCAGGATCTTGGTAAATTCGTCGGAAGAATTGCCGATCGCTTCGATGCCGAGCGGTTTTAGGCGCGCGATCACGTCGGGCAGCTTAGCAATTCGCATCAACTCGCTCTCAAGCTTTTTCACGATTGCAGGCGGCGTGTCCTTGGGCACAAAAATGCCGCTCCACAGTACCGCGTCGACGTCGGCGCCGGCCTCCTTCATGGTCGGCACGTCGGGGAAATCCTCCATCCGTTTGGGCGCGGCGATCGCGAGCGCACGCACCGTTCCGGCCTTCACCTGGCTTGTGACCGGACCGGCATCCGCGATGGTCGTGGTGACCTGGCCCGAAATCACCGCCAGCACCAATTCGTTGGCGCTCTTGTACGGGATGACCTGCATCGGTGCGCCGGTCTTCTGCTTGAACAGCTCGGTCACTAGCTGAAACGAAGCCGACGAGCTCGCATAGTTCGTCTTGTCCGGATTGGCCTTGGCATAGGCGACAAGCTCCGCCACCGATTTGATCGGGGACGATGCGTTGACGATCATGATCAGCGGAAACGAGCCGAGTTCGGAGACCGCTACAAAATCCTTCACCGCGTCGTAGGGCACCTTGGCGTAGACGGCGGGGTTGATCGTTATGCCGCTGGCGCTCATCAGCAGGGTGTAGCCGTCCGGCGGCGACTTCGCGACATATTCGGTCGCGACAATCGCGCCGCCACCCGGCTTGTTTTCGACGATGACCGGCTGACCAAGACTTTCGGACAGCTTCTGTCCGAAGATGCGCGCGATGATGTCGTTGCCGCCGCCGGCCGCAAAGCCGACGATGATATGGATTGGGCGTGCCGGATATTTTGTCGGATCTTCCCCCGCGAAGGCGGGGCTTCCAACCAGCGCGACCAGTCCGAGGCAGGCGCCGATCAGCAGAGCTCGGCCAGGCATGGTCATCGATCCCTTCTCAGAGCCGCGTGACATGGACATGCAAGACGGCCGCTTTGCCGTCATCAAACGCGGCGAGCGCCCGATCGATCGCGGCCGCCAACGTGTCGGGCTCGCGCACGCACTCGCCGTAGGCGCCGAACGCCTTTGCCACTTCGGAAAAATCACGCCGCTCGCCCTGCCGGCCCGACATCAGCCGCGACTGGAACTGGTTGGTCTCGGCGGCAATACCCTTGGGGTAGACCCGTTGGGTCGCGGATTTCACCGCCTGCCAGCCGCCATTATCGAGCACCACGGTCAGGATCGGAATCTGATATTGCTGCGCCACCGCGTAGACGCTGTCGGGCGAGGAGAAGTGAAAGCCGCCGTCGCCGATCACCTGCACGATACGGCGGGCGGGCTGCGCCAGTCTCAGCCCCAACGCCATGCCGCCGGAAAAGCCGAGCCCGCCGCCGGCAAGCCCGACATAGCTTTGCGGCTGGGTGCGCCGAATATGTTCCTGCAGGATCGGTCCGTTGCGGATGGCTTCGTTGAGGACGACGTCGTCCTGCGAAAGTTTTCCGCTGAGCGTCGCGAACACGAAGGCCGGATTGAGCGCGCCAGAGGTGCCCTTGTCGCCGCTGGCCGCGGTACGGCACGTGGCGGCGGCCTCGCGCGCGCCGCTCCAGCTCGCGATACGCCCGGCGATCCGCTTGCGATAGGCTTCATCGGCGCTCGTTTCGACCACTTCTAACACTTGCTGCAGCACGGTGGCGCAGTCACCTTGGATCCGCATGTCGGTCGGAAAACCCCACATCGGAAAATTCGATTTCAGGGGATCGATGTCGATCTGGATCCATTTCATCGCGTTCGCGCGCTTGGACGATTGCGGAACGAACGGGACGTCGGAATCGAGTAACAGCCCGAGATCGGCGCCTTCGAGCAGGGGCAGGGGATCGATGCCGGCGAAGCAAGGCGAATCCTGCGGAATGTTGAGGTCGATCGAATTGAATTCGGCGACTTGGATGCCGCACGCCCGCGCCAGCCGATCCAGCACCGCGACAGCCTGCGGCTTGCGGCCAAGGTAGGCCACGAACGCCACCGGATTTTCCGCTGCCATCAAGGCTTGCGCGACTGCTTCCGCACGCTCGCACTCGATGCCGCCGGCATGCACGCTGCCAAAGCGCGCAGGCGGATAGGCCGGCATGTCGGCATCGTCCCATTCTTCCGCCAGCGTCTCGCGCGGCAGCATCATGTAGACCGGGCCCGGCGGATCGCTATGCGCGAAGGCGCTGGCCCGGGCCAGCGCTTCCTTCACCACCACGCCCGAGGGCAACGAATATTCCCATTTGACATAGGGACGCACAATACTCGCGATATCGAAGGGGTCCTGCACGAAATGTACATAGCTGTCGCGCGATCCTGTCAGCTCGCCATGCAGCGTATGCGGCGCGCGTCCGGCGAACAGCATCACCGGCAGGCGATAGCGGAACAGGTTCTGGATCGCCATGCAGGCGTTCGCCGTTCCCGCGTCGACATGCACCAGCACGGCCTGGCAGCGACCGGTCGCGAACGCATAGCCGCCGGCCATGTGTACCGCGACGACCTCGTGCGGGCACAGGATCATTTCCGGATGCTTGCGACCTTCCTTGTCCCAGCGCGCCATCTCCTCGATCAGCGACACATGATCGGTGCCGAGATTGGCGAAGATGTAGTCGACGCCGAGATCGACCAGGCCTTCGAGGAAATAATGCGCGGTCGAGTGGCGCATGTCCTATCGCATTTCCGCGACAAACCGGTTGCGCAAGGTGCCGATGCCGGTGATCTCGATCTCGACGACGTCACCAGCCTTAAGATCCGGCGAGGTGCCGTCGGTGCCCATCCAGATCACGTCGCCGGGCCATAGCGTGAAATACTTCGTCAGTTCGACGATGAACGGTACGACGCCGAAGATCATGTCGTTGGTGTGGAAGTGGCCGGTCTCCTTGCCGTTGACCTTGATGATGGTTTCCATCTTGTCGAGGTCGACGTCGGTCTCGATCCAGGGTCCCATCGGCTTGAAAGTGTCGGCATTCTTGGCTCGCCATAGCGAGCGATCGGCCTTCTGCCAGGTACGCTCGCTGACGTCGTTGCCGATGGTGTAGCCGAACACGCAGGACATCGCGTTCTCTTCGGTCAAATGCTTCACCTTCTTGCCGATGACGACGACCAGTTCGCCCTCGTAGTGAATCTTCTCGGTGGCGGTCGCGGGGATCACCACATCCTCGTCATGGCCGATCAGCGCATTCTGGGCGCGATAACCGATCTCGGGCCGGTCCGGGACGTTCGGTACCTCGCCGCGCTTGTCGGCGGCTTCCTTCAGATGCTTGAGATAGTTCAAGCCGACGCAATAGAAGGTGCGCGGTATCAGCGGCAGTTCGATCTTGACGTCCTTCAGCGCGTGCGATTGCTGGGTGCGCTGCCATTCGCCGAAGGGATCGCCGTTGACGGCAATCACTCGGTCGCCTTCGACGATGCCCCATGAGGTCTTTCCGGTAGCCGCGAACTTGAGCCAACGCATCGATTTTCCTCTTCAATTCTCACTCGGCCGCGGCTTGCGGCCGGGTCTTCCAGGCGCCGGCGGCCGGGCGCCGCAAGCCGAGATTCTCGCGCAAGGTCTTGCCGGCATAGTCCTTGTGGAAGAGGCCGCGGCGCTGCAATTCCGGCACGATATGCTCGACGAAATCGGCGTAGGAGCCGGGCACATAGGTCGCCGCAACGACAAAGCCGTCGCAGCCGCGGCCATCAAACATCTCTTCCAGCCGGTCGGCGATTTCTCTGGGGCCTCCGACGATTGCATCCTGGGTCTGGCCGCGGCCGGAGAAGGTGATGAAATCGCGCGTCGACGGGTTGGTCTTGCCGCAAGTCCTCAACACACCGTCGCGGATCCCGAGCATCCCTTGCATGCCCTGCAGCTCTTCCGTGGTCAGCGGCTCGTCGATGCCCTTGGCGGCGAAATCGAAATTCAATCCCTCCGCGAGCAGCGAAAGCGCGTCGATTTCCAGCGGCAGCTTGTGGATCAACGCCATCTTGTCTTCGGCCTCCGACTTGGTCGCGCCGCAGACCGGCGTGATCAAATTGCAGAGCAACATCTGGTCGGGATCGCGCCCCGCTTTGGCGGCCTCGGCCTTGATTGCGTCATAGCCTTGCTTCGCTCCGGTGAGATTGCGCGCCGCGGTGAAAATCACCTCGCCCCATCGCCCGGCAAAGCGCTGGCCGCGCCCGGAAGCCCCCGCCTGAATCACGACGGGATGGCCCTGTTGCGAACGCGGCACGGTGAACGGTCCGCGCGACTTGAAGAACTCGCCGCGATGGTCAAGCCGCTTGACCTTGGTCGGATCGGCGAAACGCCCGCTCTTCTTGTCGATGATCAGCGCGCCGTCTTCCCAGGAATCCCAATGACCGAGCACGACTTCCATGAATTCGTCGGCGCGGTCATAGCGCAAATCATGCTCGAGATGCGCCTCCTTGCCCATGTTGAGCGCCTCGCCGTCGTTCACCGAGGTGACGACATTCCACGCGGCGCGGCCGCCGGTCATGAGGTCGAGGGTGGCGAAGCGGCGCGCCACGTCGAACGGCTCGTAATAGGTGGTCGAGCAGGTCGAGGCGAGTCCGAGCTTCTCGGTCACCATGCCCATCGTGGTCAGCACCACGATCGGGTCCATCTTCACGCATCGGATGCCGTATTCGACGGTGTGGGCGTGATCGTTGCCGTAGCGATCCGGCATGGCGAGGCGATCGTCGAAGAACGCCATGTGGAATTTGCCGGCCTCCAGGATCCGGGCGATCTCCTGGTAATAATCCGCCGACATCGAATCGTCGCGCGACTGCGGATGGCGCCACGAGCTCGGCAGATTGGTGCAGTTCTGCGCCTGCAGGAAGCCGACCAGTGCCATTTGCCGCGTCATGCCGCTCTCTCCCTGTTTCGGCTCTTGCTACGCAAGATCGAGCTCGGTTGCGAGTTTGTACTCGCCGGCCAGCGCACGCAATCTGTCCCAGGTTGCGTCCTCGATCTCGATGCCGTCTTTCCTGCGCTTTTGCTCGCGCAGATATTCGACCTCCCCGGGATAAAACACGCCATCGGAACCTTCGGAAGGTGGCGTCGATTTCAGATAGCGGGCGAACTCGGCGACTTCCTGCTTGAAATCCTTCAAGGGGCGGAACGCGGCGACATTGAATACCGCCATGAAGCATCCGTCATTGTGCCGTCCGGTTGGCTCGACGCCAAAGCCCAATCCGGTGAGCAGCCCGCACAGCACTTCCACCATCGCCGCCAGGCCGCTTCCCTTGTAGCCTTCACTGCCGCCGAGCGGCAGCAGCGCGCCGCCCTTGCGGTATGCCCTCGGATCGGTGGTGTGCCGCCCGTCGGCATCGATGATCCAGCCTTTAGGGATTTCTTCGCCGCGCGCGATGGCAAGCTGGATCTTGCCGGCGGCGACCGCCGAGGTCGCCATGTCCAGGTAAAACGGCGCCTCGAGATCGGACGGCACTGCGATCGAGATCGGGTTGGTGCCGAGCCGCGGCTCGCGGCCGCCGAACGGCGCGACATGCTTCGGCGAGCGCCCGGAATCGGCGGTCGCAAGCCCGATCATGCCCTCGCGCATCGCCATCATCGGGTAGGCGGCAAGCCGTCCGACATGGCTTTGCCGGAACACCGTGCAGGCCGCGACATTGGCGGTCTTCGCCTTCTCGATCGTCAGCGCCATCGCCTTGGCGTTGACATGGAAGCCAAAGCCCCAATGGCCGTCGATCACGGTCGTGGTCGGCGATTCCCGCACGATGGTCCATTTCGCGCCCGGCACGATGTGGCCGGCCTTGATGCGGTCGATATAGGTCGGGATCGCGATCACCCCGTGCGAGTCATGGCCGGCGAGGTTGGCATTGACGCAGCCGACGGCGACCGCATTGGCTTCCTCGCCCGACGCGCCGGCGGCCTTTAAAAGCGCCGCGCCGATGCGCGTGAGACGGTCGGCCTGAACGATTGGCATCGGGTCTCCTCACGTCTTGCCCACGCGAGAGGCGGGTCTTGATTGTTGTGAGGCGCATGGTCTCAAAGCGTTTCGCCGATAGCAATCACCTCGGGGCCATTTCAGGTCTGCAAATTCATGGGTGCGACGCGGCGCCGGCTCCTGGCCGTGGCGGGCCGCCCGTTTTGAGATGCTTTCGATGTGACCTGAACGCACGGCATGCGCGGGGTGCTCAGGCCTTGTCAATCCTGGAGCGAAGCGCTGCGCGGAAAGAGAGTCAGACCGGCCGCACCACGCCGGGCTGGCCCGGCGCGCATTCCAGCGCCTCACGATCCCACTTGGCGCAATCAGCCGCGGCCTCGTAGGTGCTTTGCAGGAAATCTAGCAGCGCCTGGTCGGGATCGGCGGCTGAACGCATGGCGTCATACGGCAAAATGAATTCGCCGAGCGCTTCGCTGAAAAATGCCGCGTCGGGCCGGACTTTTGTGGCACGAAAACCCGGCGGTTCCGGATAGGCATAGGAATAGAATGCGGGATAGTCGATCGCGCCGGAGCCGGGCCAGAAGCCGGCGCTGCTTTCCTCGTGCGAATAGGCCTCGCAGGCGACCGCATCGGGCAAATTCGGAACGCCGCCGGGATGGCGTGGCGCGCGGCGGCCGGAAAACCGCGTCACCGCGAGATCAAAACTGCCCCAGAAGAAATGCACCGGGCTCGCCTTGCCGATAAAGCCGGTGCGGAATTGCTTGAACACCTGGTCGGCACTGACGAGGATCTGGAAGAAGCGCCCCACTGCCTCTGGGTCGTACGACGCGTGGCGGGTGTCTTGCGAGAATTTGATCGGCTCCAGCAATTCGTTCGGCATCTCGTCAATCGCGACAGCAATGCCGAGTTCGCCAAGCGCGGCCATGACGGCTTGGTAAAAGCTCGCGACTGATTGTCCGGCTAGCGCGAACTGACGTTGCGCGTTGTCGCTGGTCGAGATGCGCAAGCAGTGCTCGATGAAATCGAAGTCGATCTCAAAAGTGCGGGCACCATCGGGAACCGGCGAGGTCGAAAGTCCGCGCGCCGTGACATAGAGCGTCACATGCCAGGAATGGTTGAGCCACGGCGAACGCTTGAGCCGGATCTTGCCGACGATCTGGGTAAAGAGGTGCAGTGTTTCGCAGCTGTCACGCCACCGGGCGGTCGGCAACTCCGGCCAGAGGACTGCGTGAGAATTACTCATGCGCCACCGTACACTTTGTCATCGGCATTTCCTGAAACGAAAAGGCCGGGCACGATCCGGCCCGGCCTTTTAGGTGAACCCCAACCGCGTGGGGATGCCAGCGTTATTTTGACTTCGCCTTGTCCTTGCCGAAGGCGGCTTCGACTTCGTCCTTCTTGATACGGGCGGCTGGATCGCCGGGTTGCCCCAGATTTTGCTCTTCGGTGCCGTCGCCCATCATGCCGGGATGCGCGGTGGTGGACTTCTTCTTAGGGTGATCGGAAGCGGGTTTGTTGGTCATGTCGAAGAATCTCCAGGCGCGGATGCGCGTGACCCAACGGGGTGGGCGCCGTCTGGTTCCGCGATCCGACGGTCACTTAACCAGCCTGCGTTGGATCACGAAACGGCGCGTTCCGGGCATCCGCGCCGTCCCCGCGTCGCGCGGAAAAGGCTGCGGCAGTACCAGCGCCGCATAATGGCCTCAACCGGATTGCGGACCAGTTGAGCCATAAACAGAATTTCGATCATGGCGTAGTCCTTGTGGGTCAAGGACTAAGTGGGGCGGCATGCGGATAAGAGAATGCCGCCCCATTCGTATCAGCCATGCAGTTTGTTCGCGGTCTGCGCGATCACGCGTCCTTGATAGCGCGCGCCGGCGAGTTCGTTCGCGCTCGGCTGCCGGCTGCCGTCGCCGCCGGTGATCGTGGTCGCGCCGTAGGGCGAGCCGCCGGTGACGTCATTGAGCTCCATTTGGCCGGAAAAACCGTAGTTCAGGCCGATGACCGTCATTCCGAAATGCAACAGGTTGGTGATGATGGAGAACAGCGTGGTTTCTTGGCCGCCATGCTGGGTGGCAGTCGAGGTGAAGGCGCCGCCGACCTTGCCGTGCAGCGCGCCCTTCATCCAGAGGCCGCCGGCCTGGTCCAAAAAGTTCGCCATCTGCGATGACATCCGGCCGAAGCGCGTGCCGGTGCCGACGATGATGGCGTCATAATTCGCGAGCTCATCGATCTTGGCGACCGGCGCCGCCTGGTCGAGCTTGTAGTGTGAGGCTTTCGCGACCTCGGCCGGCACCAGCTCAGGCACGCGCTTGATGTCGACGGTGGCGCCGGCTTCGCGCGCGCCCTCGGCGACGGCATTCGCCATCGCCTCGATGTGACCGTAGGCGGAATAATAGAGGACGAGAACCTTAGTCATTTTAGTCTCCTGGGGTTGAGGTCTTGATTAGAGCCCGTCATTGCCGGGCTTAGCCGTCCGAAGGACGGCGTCGCTTCCGCTCGCCTATGCCCGGCAATCCATCATCTTCGTGAAGGTTCTTTCCGAAGAAGGATGGATGCCCGGGTCAGGCCCGGGCATGACGATCGTCGTGTTGGCCGGCTGCGTGCTCAGGCCGCGTCGACCAGCACGAGTTCAGAGTCTTCGAGCGCGGTGATCTTCAGTTTCGCCTCATTGCGGATCGCGGCGCCGTCGCGGGCGTTGACGCGCACGCCGTTGACCTCGACGCTACCGGCCGCCGGCACCAGATAGAGGTTGCGCGTTTTCTCCGGCGCATATTCCGCGCTCTCGCCGGCCTTCAGCGTGGTGGCGAGCACGCGCGCGTCGGCGCGGATCGGCAGCGCGTTGTTGTCGCCTTCAAAACCGCTCGCAATGGTGACGAGCTTGCCGGAGCGATTCGACTTCGGGAACGGCTTTGCGCCCCAGGTCGGCTGGCCGCCGGTCGTCGTCGGCTCGATCCAAATCTGGAAAATCTTGGTCTTGGTCGGCTCCAGATTGTATTCGGAGTGGCGGATGCCGCTGCCGGCGCTCATCACCTGCACGTCGCCTGCTTCGGTGCGGCCCTTGTTGCCCAGGCTGTCCTGATGCGTGATCGCGCCTTCGCGAACATAGGTGATGATTTCCATGTTGGCGTGGGGATGCGCGGGAAAGCCGGTGTTCGGAGCGATCTCGTCGTCGTTCCATACCCGCAGAGCGCCATGGCCGATATTGCCGGGGTCATAATGGCTGCCGAAAGAGAAGTGATGTTTGGCTTTCAGCCAACCGTGATCGGCGCTGCCGAGTTTCGCAAAGGGTCTCAATTCAATCATGGGATATTCCCTCGGTTTGAATTCCGTTGCCATCTGGATATGCCTTGGCCTTAGGTATAGAAATAGAAACTGTTGAAACTCATTGTTTCCAAAAATAGCTAGATGCGGAGCGTTCCCGTGGCAAAACTTCCGGATTTCGAAGCGCTGGCGATTTTTGCGAAAGTTGTTGAGCTGCGGTCGTTCGCGGCGGCCGCAACCGAGCTTGCGCTGTCCAAGGCCACGGTCTCGAAGGCGGTGAGCCGGCTGGAGGAGCGGCTGGGCGCGCGGCTGTTCAACCGCACCTCGCGGCGGCTCGCCTTGACCGATGCCGGACAACAATTGTCCGAACGCGCCGCGCGTCTTTTGGCCGAAGGCGAAGCCGTGGAGAACGAGGCCTTGGCGCAGTCGGTGACACCGCGCGGGCTGGTGCGGCTTGCGGTGCCGATGACGTTCGGGGTGAAAGCAGTGGCGCCGCTATTGCCGGAATTCCTCAAGACCTATCCGGAAGTGTCGATCGATCTGCATTTGAACGATGCGACAGTCGATCTGATCGGCGAAGGTTTTGACGCAGGGCTTCGCATCGCGCGGCTGCCGGATTCCTCGCTGATTGCGCGGCGGCTCTGCGCGATGCCGCGTTACACCGTGGCGGCGCCGTCTTACCTGAAGCGCTACGGCCGGCCGACGCACCCGATGCATCTCGCCCAGCATAAATGCTTCGGCTACGCCTATCTCTCCACCGCCGGCGCCTGGCACTACACCAATGCGGCGGGCGAGCAAGCGAGCGTGCGTCCCGCAGGTCAATTGCGCGTCAACAATGGCGACGCGGTGATGCCGGCGCTCATCGCGGGCCTTGGGATTGCGGATTTGCCGGACTTCATCGTCGGCGAGGCCATCGCGTCAGGCAAGGTCGAGGTGATCCTGAAAGGCTGGGCGCAGCCGGAAGGTGCCGTGCATCTGGTGACGCCGCCCGGCGGCCCGCGGCCGGCGCGCGTCGAGGTGCTGGCGGATTTTCTCGTGAAGCATTTTGCGAAGCGGAAGAAAAAGTAGTTGTTGGGTGGTGTGGAACCTCCTTCACATTTTGTTGTCCCAGAGAACCTTCCGACGCCTCATTCATTGGGCAGCTTTTGGTGCGGCGGGTAGAACCGGCAACAGCCAAATTTCGACGGAAGGACGGATATGCAGACAAAGCGGATTGTCTTGGGCCTCGGGCTGTCGATCGGCGGCATTCTTGTCCAAAACGCGGCTCCTGCGGAAGAATATCGCGGAACCTTCGAGCAGCAGATGGCTTGCACGCCGGATGTCTGGCGTCTGTGCTTCGACCAGATACCGGACGTCAACCGGATCACGGCGTGCCTGCGCCAAAATACCCCGCAGCTCTCTGGCCCGTGCCGCGCCGTGTTTGAGTCCAATGCCAGCGTGCAACAGCCGCCGGCGGTACCGCCGCGCGGTCGCGCCGTTCAACCGGCGGCGCCGCGGCCGGCGACCAATGACGACGACCAATAGCGCGTTCGCCGCCAGGTCAGCTCTGCGTCAACTGCGATGCTCACACACATCAACCCATTCGGCCCCGACCAGCTCGGCCAACCGCTGCGGCGTGATGCGCACCGCGCTGTGGGTCGAGCCCGCCGCCGGCACCACGACGTTGAATGCCTTCAGCGAGACATCGCAATAAACCGGCAGCGGCGTCTTTAGGCCGAACGGGCAAACCCCGCCGACCTCGTGGCCGGTGATCTCAGCGACTTCCTCGAGGCCGAGCATCTTCGGTTTTCCCCCGAACAGCGCCTTCACCTTCTTGTTGTCCATTCGCGAGGTGCCGCTGGTGACGATCAAAACCACCCGATCGCCGATCCGCAAGCTTAGCGTCTTGGCGATCCGTGCCGGTTCGACGCCATAGGCTTCAGCGGCGAGCACGACGGTTGCCGAGCTCTGCGCCGATTCGATCACGGTGATGTCGGGGGCTTTTTCGGCGAAGAACGCGCGGACGGACTGAAGGCTCATTCAAAACGGCTCATTTCAAGATTCATGGATGGCGACGATCTTCGGCAATTCCGATAGCGCGCGGATGCGATGGTCGGGCTCGACGCCGAGCTCATCCATCTGGGAGCCGATCGCCTTGAACATCGTGAGCGGCGCGACCAGCTCGCTTTCGACGCAGTCGAGTGCCATCGCCTCCGGCGTCACCCGCTCGATCCAGGCAACATTGAGGCCGAACGCCTTGGCGCCGCACGCGTCCCAGGGGTTCGAGGATACGAACAGCACGTCCGCTGATTTCACGCCGAGCGTCGTCTCGATCAGACTGTAGGCATCGGGGCTCGGCTTGAACACCTTCTTGGCATCGACACTGATGGTGGCGTCGAGCATGCGATCAAGGCCGCTGTTCGCCACCAGCGCGTTGAGCATGCCGGGTGAGCCATTGGAGAGGATCGCGAGCTTGCGATCCTTGAGCGCCGCGAGCGTCGGCATCACATCCGGATAAGGATCGAGATGCAGATATTTTTCCATGATGCGCTCGAATATGGCGTCGTCATATTGTAGCCCCAGGATCCTCAGCGTGTAGGCGAGCAACTCGCCCGTGATCACGGAGAAATCCCGATAGCGCTGCATCATCGAGCGCAGCCAGCTATACTCGAGCTGCTTGATGCGCCAGATCTGCGTGATCATTTCGCCGTAGCCCGGAAATGCCTCTTCGGTGATTTCGGCGACCGACTGCACGTCGTAGAGCGTGCCATAAGCGTCGAACACAACGGCCTCGATGTTCACTTGGTCTCTTCTTTCGCGCGCTCTTCCCCACCGACCGTCGCATGCAGGAATTCGCGCAAGGTGTCGATCGACCGATCAGTTGCCGGCTGGTTGAATTCGAGGTGATGCCCAAAATATTGGATTGGCGTCCGAAGCGCGGGGACATCGAAGCCATGATAGGCACCGGGATAGACCACGAGCGTGATGGGAATGCCTTCGCCCTTCTGCCTCGATATGCCCCAATCGTCCCGGCCGTCGACCATGTTGCGGCATTCCATCGCCGAGGTCCAATCGTCGAGTTCGCCGATCAGGATCAGCGTCGTCACCGTCATGTTGTCCTTGAACCCGAGACAGGGCGGATAGAAGGCGATCGCGGCACGGAACTTGTTGCGCGAGACGCGCTCGACGATGCCGCGCTCGACCGAGGTCAGCGCGAGCCAGCCGCCTTGCGAAAACCCCAATACCGCGACGCGCGCGGGATCGACGGATGGCAGCTCGACCAGAAAATTGAGCGCGCGGTAGGCGTCGAAGGCAAGGTCGACCGGCGCGCCGCTGGTGCAGGTGTTGTCGATGCCGCGCGGACCGAAACTGTCGACCGTGAGCGTCACATAGCCCCAGGACGCGATCCGCTTGCCCCAGCGTTCGTCGAGCCGGCGCCAATTGCCGTTGCAGCCGTGCAGCAGCACGACCGCCGGCGAAGGCCCGGCGCGATAGGTCTGCCTCAAATAACCCTGCAGCGGCTGCTTGCTGGCAAGCGGATTCTCAAGCTCGACGACGAAAGCCGCCGACTCAGACGGCGCCGCCGCGCACTCGATCGCGCTTGCGATCGAGAGTGCAGTGACGAGGATCGCGGCCGCGGAAGGCTTCATGGGGAACCACCGTCTCGCCCGACGCTACACGCCTGCGGCATTTCCTGCCACTTCAGATGCCAAGAATCTTCCGCGCGTTGGCTTTCAACACTTTCGGCCTGATCTCGTCGCGGATCTCGAGCTTGGCGAAATCGGCGAGCCAGCGGTCCGGCGTGATCACCGGCCAGTCCGAGCCGAACAGCATCTTGTCCTGCAGGATCGAGTTGATGTAGCGCACGAGGATCGGCGGGAAATATTTCGGCGACCAGCCGGAGAGGTCGATATGGACGTTCGGCTTGTGGGTCGCGACCGACAGCGCCTCTTCCTGCCAAGGAAACGAAGGGTGCGCGAGGATGATTTTCAAATCGGGAAAATCCGCCGCCACGTCGTCCAGATACATCGGGTTGGAATATTTGAGCCGCATCCCCATGCCCCCTCGCATGCCGCTTCCGACGCCGGTCTGCCCGGTATGGAACAGCGCGATGGCGCCGCCGTCGTTGATGGCTTCATACAGCGGATAGGCCATGCGGTCGTTCGGATAGAAGCCCTGCATGGTCGGATGGAATTTGAAACCGCGGACGCCGTATTCCTCGATCAGCTTCTTTGCCTCGCGCACCCCGAGCTTGCCCTTGTGCGGATCGATGCTGACGAAGGGGATCAGCACGTCCAGATTTTCCGATGCGATTTCCAGCATCTCGTAATTGTTGTAGCGGCGAAAGCCGGTCTCGCGCTCGGCATCGACCGGGAAGATCACGGCGGCGATCTTTTTCGAGCGGTAATAGGCCGCGGTTTCCGCAACCGTCGGCGGATGCTCGTGCGGCGACTTGAAGTATTCGGCCATTTGCGCCTGGAAATCGTCGTAGCCATCATCGCCGTGCAGGCCGCACGGCTCTTCCGCATGGGTATGGATGTCGATCGCCACGACATCTTCGACATTGGGCAGCATTAGCTTGGACATTTCGTTTCCAGCTTGATTTTTGGCCTGTCAAATTGATTATAGGATATAACAAATCCCGCAAGGCGGCAAATCAACGGCGGCAGCAGGAGGACTAGATGGCGCAGGGAGCCTTCGAGACCGATTTCTGGAAAGACGCCAACTTGCGAAAAGTCTGGGACGACATCGTCCCCGGCGAGCCGCGCAACACCATCCCGTACACACTGACGAAAGAGGCGATCGAGCTTTATTGCAAATCGGTCGGTGAAACCCATCCGATCTATTTCGACGCAGCCTATGCGAGGACCACTCGTTATGGCGGGCTGATCGCACCGCCTTCGATCCACATCCTTCTGATGTTTGCCTGCACGCCGGCCGATGACTGGATGCGTTCGCCGGGCACCGTCAACGCCGGGCAGTCCTGGAGCTACAACATCCCGGCGCGGCCAAATGATCTGATCACCTTGCACGCGCGGGCGCTCGACAAATTCATCAAACGCGAACGGTTGTGGGTGGTGCACGACAACGTCTTCTTCAATCAGCGCGGCGAGGTGATTTGTTCCGGCCGCGGCTGGACCATACGGCCCAACTGAAATCCGGGTAAAATTCGAGTGAAATTCAAGCAAAGCGGAGGGGTCATGACGACCACGTTCGAAGGCCTCAAGGCCGGCGATGTCATCGACGGGCCGAAATTCGATGTCAGCCGCGAATCGATCCGCCTGTTTTGCGATGCTTCCCTCGACTACAACCCGCTGCATCTCGACGACGACTACATGAAGGGCAATTTCGGCAAGACCAATTTCGGCGGCATCATCATGCATGGCATGAATAATTTCGGGCTGATCTCGCGCATGATCACCGACTGGGCCTATTCCGCGGGTGCCGTTCACCGTCGGCTCGAGACAAGATGGCTCAAGCCGGTCAAGCCCGGCGACGCCATCCAGCCGACCGGGGTAGTCAAATCAAAACATACGAGCGCAAATTCGCGCTGGGTCCTGATCGACGTCACAGTGTGTAACCAGGCGGGCGAGAAGGTCGCCACCGGCGAGGTCATGGTCGAGTTCCCGCTCGACTGATTCGCCAGTGTTTTCAGTTCTCGGAAAGCCCCCCGTGCCTGTCGAATCGGCCCTCAAGAGGTCCGTTTACATTGACATTTGGACCTTCGATGGCCTAGAAACCCGCCATCCCGGGCGGCATGACCGCGGGCGGGACACATCCCGTTGTTTCAATTTTGGGCCTGTCGAACGCGGCCTTCAAGACTGTCAGGATTCTCCCATGAAGGTCCGTAACTCACTGAAATCGCTGCGCGGTCGCCACCGCAACAACCGTCTGGTCCGCCGCAAGGGCCGGGTTTATGTGATCAACAAGGTGCAGCGCCGCTTCAAGGCGCGACAGGGCTGACCTGAAATTGTATTTTTCACGGGTCTTTGACGCCGGTGCTGCTTTGCGGCGCGAATTTTCGTGTTTAGACTTCCCTGATGGCTTTTAGATTCCCCGGCGCGCCGAACCTCCGACGAGCGATCCTGATCGCCGCGATATTGGCCGCGCCCGTCGTGGCACTTGCACAAGACGACCCCAAGATCATCCCGCCGAAGCAGAAGAAGCTGCCGGAGGCGCCGGGCAGGCTGCCCAAGGTCGGGGCCGACAGGACGCGCGGGTTGGATTTCCTGTTCGGTGCGCTGAAGGCCGCCCCGGATGAAGCCAGCGCCAAGCACGTCGAGGCCCGGATCTGGGCGATCTGGATGCAGACCCCGAGCGATACCGCCGCGCTGTTGATGCTGCGCGCCAAGGCCGCGATGGAGGCGCAGCAGACCGATGTGGCGCTAAAGCTGCTCGACTCCGTGATCAAGCTGCGTCCGGATTATGTCGAGGGATGGAATAGGCGCGCCACGCTGTACTATCTGCAGAACGACTACGCGCACTCGCTTGCCGACATTCAGCAGGTGCTAATTCGCGAACCGCGCCATTTCGGGGCTTTGGCGGGGCTCGGCATGATCATGCAGGATATCGGTGACGACAAGCGCGCGCTCGACGCTTTCCGCAGGGCGCTCGCCATCAATCCGCATCTGGAGAAGGTGCCGGAGTTGGTCAAGTCGCTCAGCGAAAAAGTCGACGGTCGCGATATCTGATCGGCCGGACTAAGCCTGCCGACGCCAACGCTTTACCATTCGCAGCCCTCCGAAGAGCGACCAGAGCGCGATGACTTTTCTTCGAATCGTCATCCGGATCTATCTTTTTGTTTGAGCATGATCTCGGCGCAAACGCGTTCCGCGTTGTCGCGAGGGAAAACCGGCACCCATTTTTCCGGATCATGCTCCAGCCCGGCCAATGAGGGGCGCGGTTAGTGCAGAATGCTGTCGCCGCGTTCGGCCAGGCCGCCGTAGGCCGCCGCCGCATAAAGCTTGGCCAGTTCCGCCTCCAGGTGCTCGTTGACCATTAGCAGCGCTTGCAACGCGCCGTGCAGGTCGCCATTGCAACTGGCGACGATTTCGTCGATGGCGGCTTGATTTGGTCTGAAAGTCATCGAAAACCCTTCCCATTCCTTGTCGGATCGACATCGGTGTTCGACCCGTTTCGCTGTGGATTCGTGTTCGGGTTGCAGCCACCTCGATGGCACATGCACTCTCGCTCAAGAAACTGGTGATCATGGTTATAAAATGACCGGCGACATCTATATGACAAACCTCTGAATAGCGTGGAAAACTCCGCCGCAAGCCAGCGAAACCAAGACTCTGCCAAAATCGTATCTATCGCGTGTCCAGAATCATCCGGATCATCTCGATGCTTTCAATCCTTGTCGTGGCGGCCGTGCTGGCGGCCATTACGAAAGCCGGCGTGCTTGCCTTGCAGCATGCTCATCCAGCGCCAGGCAGCATGATCGAGGTCGAAGGCGCGCGACTGCACGTCGTTGATATCGGCCCGCGCGACGCTGCCGGCCCGCCGATCGTGATGCTGCACGGTGCAAGCTCAAATCTCGAAGCGATGCGACGACCGCTCGGCGAGATGCTCGCCAAACATCATCGCGTGATCCTGATCGATCGGCCCGGGCACGGCTGGAGCATGCGCGCGCGCCAGGAGGATTCGACGCCGGCGGTGCAGGGGAAGATGATAGATTCTGCGCTGGAGCAGCTTGGCGTCGGCCAAGCGGTCTTCGTGGTGCATTCCTGGGCCGGCGCGCTCGGAGCGCGCATCGCGCTGGATTGTCCCAAGCGCGTCGCGGGCCTCATCATGCTGGCGCCGGTCACCCATCCCTGGCCCGGCGGCGTCGGCTGGTACAACAAGGCGGTCACGATGCCGGTGATCGGCCCGCTGCTGGCTTATACGGTCACGCTCCCGCTCGGCTATTTCCTCACCGAGCCGGGCGCACGCGGCGTATTCCTGCCGCAGCTAACGCCGGATGGATACGTTAGAGACACCGCGACCGCATTGCTGTTGCGTCCGCGCGAATTTCTCGCCAATGCCTACGATCTCGTGACGCTGAAAGCGGCGGTCGCGGAGCAGGCGCCACGTTATGGTGCGATCACGGCCCCGACCGTCGTGATCTCGGGCGATGTCGACAAGACCGTGTCGACCAATATCCACGCGCGGCCGTTCGCAGGCGTGGTGCCCAACGCAAAACTGATCGTGCTGCCAGGCGTCGGTCACATGGTGCAGAACGCCGCGCCCGATCTTGTGATAGCGGAGATCGAGGCTATGGTCGGCCAATCTCAACGCAGCACGGCCGTGGTTGCGAAGTAACGCGCTTCGCTGCCGGATTGCACAAGGGTTTCGTGTTTGTTTTTTCCTGCTTACTTCGTCTTGCCGTCCTTGTCGTATTGCGAGATGAAGGCCCAGAGGTCGTTGGCTTCCTTCTCGTTCTTGATGCCGGCAAATATCATTTTGGTGCCGGGGATCTTGGCCCTCGGGTCCTTGATGTATTCGAGGAATTGATCCTTGTTCCAGGTGACGCCGGAATTCTTGTTGGCGTCGGAATAGGAATAATCCGGCGCGGTGCCGGACTTGCGGCCGTCGAGCCCGTTGAGCTCCGGGCCAACCTTGTTCTTGGCGCCTTCGCCGATCGCGTGGCAAGCCATGCATTTGTTGAACGAGGTCTTGCCGGCGGCGGCGTCCTGCGCCAGCGCGGCCGTGGCGGCCGCGACCGAGGAGGCAATGACGAGCAGGGCGCTCAGAATGAGTTTTTTCATAGGATGCTCTTGGTGGGTTTCAGGGGGAGGGGACGATCGGCGCCGCCGCCGCTGTTGCATGGAGCGCTTGTGGCGAACAAGCCGCGAAACGGGTTCCGGGTTTCATCAATGTCCCTATTACATTGGTAATGGTTGGCATCCCCGGTCGCTCACTCTTTGGTGAACTACCCAAAACAGTCCAGACGTGCTTGATTGCCATCACAAATCGGCGATCAGGACGGCGCCTGCACGCGAAGCCGATGGTGGGAGAAATACATGGCCATCATGATGCCCGCGTCCGATTTGACGGTGCTGGCGCGCCGCGAAACGATCGTCGCCGCGTTGCGCGCGATGGTGCCGGGCGAGGGCGTCATCAATACGCCGGCCGAAATGCTGCCCTACGAGTCCGATGGCCTGACGGCTTACCGTCAGCCGCCGATGGTGGTGGTGTTGCCGGACACCACCGAGCAGGTCTCGAAAGTTCTGAAATATTGCTTCGAGCAGGGCATCAAAGTAGTGCCGCGCGGCTCCGGCACCTCGCTCTCCGGCGGCGCACTGCCGCTCAAAGACGGCGTGCTGCTGGGGCTCGGCAAATTCAAGCGCATCCGCGAGATCGATTTCGACAACCGCGTGGTGGTGACCGAGCCCGGCGTCACCAATCTCGCCATCAGCCAGGCGGTGGCGCATGCCGGTTTCTATTACGCGCCCGACCCGTCGTCGCAGATCGCCTGCTCGATCGGCGGCAATGTCGCGGAAAATTCCGGCGGCGTGCATTGCCTGAAATACGGCATGACCACCAACAACGTGCTCGGCTGCGAAATCGTCTTGATGAGCGGCGAGATCCTGCGCATCGGCGGCAAGGCGGCCGAAAATAGCGGCTACGATCTGATGGGCATCATCACCGGCTCCGAGGGCCTGCTCGGCGTCATCACGGAAGTTACCGTGCGCATCCTGCAGAAGCCGGAGACGGCGCGCGCGCTGATGGTCGGCTTTGCCGAGGTCGAGGCGGCCGGCGAATGCGTCGCCCGCATCATCGGCGCCGGCATCATCCCGGGCGGCATGGAGATGATGGACAAGCCCGCGATCCACGCCGCCGAAGCCTTTGTGCACGCGGGCTATCCGCTCGACGTCGAGGCGTTGTTGATCATCGAACTCGACGGTCCGAGCGTGGAAGTCGACGAGTTGATCGGCCGCGTCGAGGCGATCGCGCAAGGCTGCGGTTCGGTGACCTGCCGGATTTCCAGTTCGGAGGCCGAGCGCAATCTGTTCTGGGCCGGCCGCAAGGCAGCGTTTCCGGCCGTAGGGCGGATTTCGCCCGACTATCTCTGCATGGACGGCACCATTCCGCGCGGCGCGCTGCCGAAGGCCTTGGCGCGGATCCGAGACCTGTCGGCAAAATATGATCTGCGCGTCGCCAACGTGTTTCACGCCGGCGACGGCAATCTGCACCCCCTGATCCTCTACGACGCCAACAAGCCCGGCGAGATGGAGCGCGCCGAGGCGTTTGGCGCCGACATCTTAAGGGCTTGCGTCGAGTTTGGCGGCGTCTTGACCGGCGAACATGGCGTCGGCATCGAGAAGCGCGATTTGATGGGCGAGATGTTCAGCGAGATCGATCTTAACCAGCAGCAGCGGCTGAAATGCGCGTTTGATCCGCAAGGCCTGCTCAATCCCGGCAAAGTATTCCCGACCCTGCATCGCTGCGCCGAGCTTGGTCGCGTGCATGTTCACGGCGGCAGACTCGCTTTTCCGGATCTTCCGCGGTTCTAGAGCGTAGCCCGGAAAAGTGTCGCATTTCCTACAGCAGCGCGTATTGCGCGCGTTCGCGCTTGGCGAGCAGCGGCAGGGCTTGGCCGGCGATATAGGTCTTGAAATGCGCGCTCTCCTGATGCGCCTTGAACGCGGCCTCGTCGCGGAACAGTTCGTAGAACAGGAACTGCGCGGGATTTTCCTTTGCCCTTCCGATCAGGAACAGCTTTGCGCCGGGCTCGCTTTGCGCCTCAGGCAGGAAACGCGACAGGATGTCGGCGATCCGGTCGGCCTGTCCTTCCTTGGCTTCCCACTGCGCGACGACCAAAAGCCCGCCGCCGTTGACGGCCTCACCGACGCTCGTGTTGACTGCATATTGATCCATGATTCTTGCTCCCTTCTGACCTGGCTCGATCATCGCGCTAGATGGCGCGGTGATCGACAACTACTATTCGATATATGACGAATGATGCGTGGAAATGCTTCGATAACGATCGAAGTAAGGACGTCGCGCGTCGCCGCCGTTCGTCGTGCTCGCCCTTGTGCTCGTCAGCCGCGCCTTTAGAAGGAGGGTCAGGGATCGGATGGCTGCGACAAACACGGCCATTTCAACATGGTCGCCGCAGGGAACGCGAGACGGAAGGCGTGGATATTCTCAAGGTACGCGATGCCAGGGATGTCGAGCAGGCGGTGCGCGCGGCGATCGCGAGCGACCAGCCGCTCGAGATTATCGGCCATGGCAGCAAGCGGCTGATCGGCCAGCCGATGACGACCAACGCCGTGCTCGACCTCTCGGCGCTGAACGCGGTGACCGCTTACGAGCCGAATGAGCTGATCGTCACCGTGCAGGCCGGTGCGCCGCTAGCCGACGTGGCGTCGCTGATCGATTCCAAAAGCCAGCAATTTGCGTTCGAGCCGGTCAACACCGGCCCGCTCCTCGGCACGCCGGAGATCGGGACCATCGCCGGCATGATCGCCGCCGGCCTCGCCGGTCCGCGCCGCATCAAGGCCGGCGGCGCGCGCGACCACCTGTTGGGGGCGCAGGCGGTGTCGGGCTTTGGCGACAGTTTCAAGACCGGCGGCAAGGTGGTGAAGAACGTCACCGGCTATGATCTTTGCAAGCTGTTGGCGGGCTCCTGGGGCACGCTCGCTGTGATGATCGAAGTGACGCTGAAAGTCATGCCGCGGCCCGAAAGCGAGCGGACGCTGGTGCTGCGCGGGCTCGATGCGATCGCCGCCAACCGGGCGATGACCGCAGCGCTTGGCTCGCCCTTCGACGTATCGGGCGCGGCGCATGTGCCGAATTCGGCATTTTTGTCCGAGCTGAGCGGGCTCGGCGAATTCGGGAGGGGACGTGAGGCGCTCACCTTGCTGCGGCTGGAGGGGATCACGGCCTCCGCCGCCCATCGTGCGGACGCGCTGGCCAAGGCGCTCTCGGCTCACGGGCCGGCGCAGATGCTGGAGGATGCCGCCTCCGCCGCGGTTTGGAGTTCCATCCGCGACGTCAAGCCGTTTGCGGCCAGCGGTGCGCTCGGGGCCTGGCCGGTGTGGCGGATCGTTTGCCCGCCCGCCTCCGGCGGAGCGCTCGGTGAGCGGCTGGCCCGCGATACCGGCGGCGATGTGATCTATGACTGGGGCGGCGGCCTGATCTGGGCGGCGCTGCCGCCGAGGCCCGCTGCGGGGGCGGCGCTGGTACGTCAGCACGTCGACGCAGCGTTCGGCCACGCTACGTTGATTCGCGCGCCGGAGCAGGTCCGCCGCAATGTCGACGTGTTTCATCCACAGCCGGGCGGTCTTGCCGGTTTAAGCGAACGCGTCCGCCTGAGCTTCGACCCGAAGAACATTCTCAACCGCGGCCGAATGAGGAGGGGGCTTTCGGCATGAAGACCGAGTTCTCACTCGCGCAACTGGCCGATCCCGATATCGCGGAAGCCGACAAGATCCTGCGCGCCTGCGTGCATTGCGGGTTCTGTACCGCGACCTGTCCGACCTACGTGCTGCTCGGCGACGAACTCGATAGCCCGCGCGGCCGGATCTACCTGATCAAGGAGATGCTGGAAAAGGACGCACCCCCGACGCGCGAGGTGGTCAAGCATATCGACCGTTGTCTGTCCTGCCTCGCCTGCATGACGACCTGCCCGTCGGGCGTGAACTACATGCACCTTGTCGATCAGGCGCGGGTCAGGATCGAGCAGCAATATGGGCGGCCGCTGACCGAGCGGATGCTGCGCGCGGTGCTGGCGCTGGTGCTGCCGCGGCCAAAGCTGTTTCGTATCTGCATGGTGCTGGCGCGGATCGCCCGGCCGCTGGCTGCACTTCTCCCGACACCCAAGGCACCCTCCGTGACGCCGACTTTGTTGAGCCGAATCAAGGCGATGCTGGCCCTTGCGCCGGGCCTTCTGCCGCCGCCGGGCGCGGCTGGCGGAAGCGTTTTTGCAGCGCTCGGCGAGCGGCGCGGACGCGTCGCGTTACTGCAGGGCTGTGCCCAGCAGGTTCTGGCACCCCGCATCAACCAGGCCGCCATCAATCTGTTGACGCGTCACGGCATCGAGGTCGTACTGGTCAGGGATGAGCAATGCTGCGGTGCGCTGACGCATCACCTCGGCCGCGACGGCGACGCGCTGGCGCGCGCGCGCGCCAACATCGCGGCCTGGACCGCGGAAGCCGGGCGCGGCGGCCTCGACGCCATCCTGGTGACGACGTCTGGCTGCGGGACCGTGATCAAGGACTATGGCTACATGCTGCGCGAAGATCGCGATTTTGCGCAGCCGGCGGCCAAGATTTCGGCGCTGGCCAAGGATATCAGCGAGTATGTTGGCAGCATCGAGTTGCAGAAATCGCGGCAACATGGCGACCTCGTCGTCGCCTATCACTCGGCCTGTTCGCTGCAGCACGGACAGAAAATCACAGGGCTTCCGAAAGATTTGCTTTCCAAGAACGGATTCGTGGTGAAAGATGTCCCCGAGAGCCATTTGTGTTGCGGTTCGGCGGGGACTTATAACCTTCTCCAGCCTGATATTGCGAACAGATTGCGCGATCGCAAGGTCGCCAACATCGCGATGCTCAGGCCGGACGTGATTGCTGCGGGCAATATTGGGTGCATGGTGCAGATTGCCGGCGGCACGTCAGTCCCTATTGTACACACGATTGAGCTTCTCGATTGGGCGACGGGAGGTCCCCGGCCAGGATCGATCTGATCGATTGGCCGCGCGCGGTAGGCAGGACGACTTGAAACGCCCGATAGACATTGTTCGGCGGCAACAGGAGGACCACGATGGCTAAAGGCAAGAAGAAAAAATCAAAGAAGGCTAAAAAGAAAAAGGTTGTAGCGGCGAAGAAAAAGTCCGCCAAGAAGTCCGCCAAGAAATCGTCGAAGAAGTCGGCGAAGAAGGCAAAGAAGTCGGCGAAGAAATCCGCCGGGAAGTCGAAGGCTGCGGCGCCGAAAAAGGCCGCGGCGAAGAAAAGGGCACCAAAGAAGGCAAAGCCCGCCGCTCCGATGGCGGCGCCTGCTGCTGCTCCCGCACCGGCCCCGTCGCCGAGTTGGGCCACGCCCAGTCCCGCGCCAAGCTCCGCTTCGACTTGGGGGCATTCGGGCGACCACGGTGCTTCAGGCGACGACCACGACAACTAGCGGTCCGATTCTAACATTCGCATACCGTTGCGGCAGGCGTCATTGCGAATGTTAGAATCGACGGGCCACTGGAGCACTCGCGGAAAATAACGATGCGGATGTCAAATCCGCTCCACCGGTCGAAATGACTAGCCCAGGCGCCCGATTTCCTCCGGGCCAAAATATCCAAGGCCGCAGCGTCCCCGCTGCGGCCTTTTGACGTTCGGGGCGAGGGCGACCCGCCCCAGCGGGCCTTCAAGCCACAGGCCTGTGATTCGGAGAACCGGGCGAGGGGGTGTGGGCGGTTTTGATGACGGTAAAGTGGGGCCGGATCGCGGACAGGCCCGGCCAAACTTGTTGTCAGAATGCAACACACGCCGACAACATTCCATGGAATCGCCCATACGCCTAAAAAGTCGGCAGATGCTTGTCTTTTTTGCTTCACGGCCGTGATAGCTCGTTCCAAATTGAACGCGGAACTACGAAATTCGGTTGCAGTCAGGTGTCACTTGCCCTTGGGGGGCCAGAGCCGAGGCTGATCTTTGAAAGGGTAATGGGGACCGTCATGAAAAAAATCGTCTTGTTAGCAACGGCGCTGGCAATGATATCGGGTTCGGCGCTTGCGGCGGATATGCCGGTGAAGGCCGTCAAAGCGCCGCCTCCGCCCGCGTTTGAGCCTTGGGATTTTGCCTTCGGCAGCGCCCTCATGAACGACTACATCTTCCGCGGCATCACCCAGTCCAATCACAAGCCCTCCGTCGCCGCCTATTTCGAGCCGCGCTACAACATCAACAAGGACGTGCAGCTCTATATCGGCACCTCCGGCGAGAGCATCTCGTTCCCGAACCGCGCGGCGGCTGAAATCGACATCTACGGCGGTATCCGCCCGACCATCGGCATGTTCGCCTTCGACTTCGGCGTGTGGGGCTATCTCTATCCGGGCGGGCAGTGCTTTGGTGCGAACGGCACCGTGGCGCCACCGACGAATAATTGCGCCGCCTTTGGCCAGGGTCTCGACTTCGGTCAGCTCGGGGTTGGCGGACTGCCTTTCAACGGTAACTTCGCCAAGAAGAGCGCCAGCTTTTATGAAGGCTATGCCAAGGTCAATATTACTCTGAACGACCAGTGGGCAGTCGGCTTCAACGAGTATTATTCGCCGAACTTCCTGAACCTCGGCGCCTGGGGCAACTACGCGTCGATCACCGGCAAGTGGACCGCGCCGAGCACGACCTTCGGCTCAAGCGGCGTCGGCATGTATGTCTCCGGCGAGTTCGGCCGGCAGTGGCTCGGCACCTCGGACGCGTTCTACGGCACGACGGTTGCGACCGCCTTCGGTGGCCCGTTCCCGCTGGGTATTCCTGAGCCCAGCTACAACACCTGGAACGTCGGCATCGGCTTCACCTACAAGGTGTTCACGCTGGATCTGCGCTACTCCGACACCAACCTGTCCAAGGCCTCCTGTAACGCCTTCACTAGCGATTACAGCACCACCAGCTTTAGTCCGGCTAACATAACCGCGATTAATCCCGGCGGCTTCGGCTCCAACTGGTGCGGCGCGGCGGGTATCGTCAAGCTCTCCGCCGACCTGACGGCGATGACCAACTTGAAGTAGGCTCGTTCCAGAGATGGAGTGACAGGGGCGGCAGAGCGATCTGCCGCCCTTGCTCTTTCTGGAGGCTGATATAAGCGCCATGGAGTGGCGCTCACTCGCCGTTTGCGACCCCCATCGCGCTCGTCGCCGGGCCGGCGCAGCCGCGGGCGCCGGTCGGCGGCCTAGCTACAGCTTTACGTTTTAGGATTTGACGTTCTCGGACTTCACGTTCTCGCCGCGGTTCTGCAGGGCAAATCGATCGCCTTCGCGGATAAGCACCACATTGCGCCCGTGGAAGGCTGTCAGCGTCGAGCGATGCCCGATCGAGACGATGGTGGTGTCCGGCAATTTCTCCTCAAGCAGCCGGTAGAGCGCAGCCTCCGAGGCTTCATCGAGCGATGCGGTCGCCTCGTCGAGGAACAGATATTGCGGGGCGTGCAGCAGTGCCCGCGCCAGCCCGAGGCGCTGCTGTTCACCCAGCGAGAGCATTCGGTTCCAGTGTGCCTCCTCATCCAGCCGCTGCGCGAGTTCGATGAGCCCAACCGAAATTACGGCGTCCCTGACCCGGTCCGAACTGATTGCGTCGGCCTCTGCGGGGTAGGCGATCGCGTCCTGGAGTGGCCCGACCGGAAAATACGGCCGCTGCGGCAGCATCATCAGCGTAGCGCTGGCCGGCACGGCCACCGAGCCGCTTCCGAACGGCCAGACGCCGGCGATAGCGCGGAACAGGGTCGACTTGCCGGCGCCGGACGGGCCGGTGACAAGGATGCGTTCGTGGTGGCGAATGCTGAAGCCGTTGGCGGAAACCAGCGGCGTTCCGTTGGGCAATTCGACCAGAAGCTCTCGCAGATCGATTTCGTCGCCGCCCGCCTGCGACACCACATGGATCGAGTTCGGCAGAACCAGCCAGCGTTGTGGCTTTGACAATCGCCGCCTGAAAACCGTCGAGGCGCGCAACAACGGCCCGCCATTCCGCAAGATCGCGATAGTTTGCAACGAAAAATGATACTGCGGATTGAACGCTGGAGAAGGCGGATCCGGTCTGCATCATGCCGCCGAGCTGGATCTTGTCCGCAAAAAAAGCCGGCGCCACCAGAATGTAGGGGAAGATCTCGGCGGCCTGCGCGTAGCTTCTGGTGAACGCGGTCAGCCGCTTGGTCCGGCTCATGATGCCGTACCAGTTGTCGACCACGCGGCCGAAGCGCGCCGAAAGCCGCCGCCGTTCAGCGCTCTCGCCGGTCAACAGCGCAATCTGTTCGGAGTTTTCGCGCACCCGAACCAGATTGAAGCGGAAGTCGGCCTCAAGGCGTTGTTGCTGGAAATCGAGATTGACCAGCGGCGAGCCGATCCACTGCGCCAGCGCCGTTCCGAACACGGCATAGATCAGCGCGCCCCACACGAGATAGCCGGGGATATCGAACTCGCGGCCGGAAACATGCAACGGAGCTTCCGCGGACAGACGCCACAGAATGACGACAAAAGACCCCAGCGTTACCATTGCACTCAAAAGGCCGACACCAATACCCAGCGTTCGATCGACGAACAGCTTCACGTCGTCAGTGATGCGCTGGTCCGGATTGTCGGCGGCGTCGCCCTGAAGCTGCATGCGATAGTGGTTGGCATCGTGGAGCCATTCGCCGAGATAGCGGCTGGTCATCCAGCGCCGCCACCGGATCTGAAGCCATTGATTGAGATAGAGCTGATAGACGACGAGCACGACATTGCTCGCCGCCAGAATGGAAAAGACGCCGATTTCGCGCACGAAAACGTCCCAGTTCCTTTCCTGCAGCGCATTGTAGAAGCGGTTGCGCCACTGGTTCAGCAGAACGTCGATCCCGACCAGCGAAAGCTCGATCGTGATCACCGCCGCGAGCAGCGTCCAGGCGGCTAGTCTGTCCTCGGAACGGAAATAGGGTGCAGCGATCCGCCATACGATCGCGAGCGTCGAGCGGATGTTGTTCACAGATAAAGGTCTCCCGGAAGGCGCGCTCAACAGCCTGAGAAAATGGAAGAATCGAGCGCGCTTAGACTAAAGTCGTAAATTTCACGCTGCTCGCTTGGCTTGTCGCGCTGTCGGAGTCAACCCTAGCATGGGCATAACGGCGAGGGGCGGGGACGCTTTGAAATTCGCGAGTTTGTGAGCGGACTTTGGCATTTGCCAAATTCGTAGGCACATTTCGCATACTGCATAGGCAACCCCGCGATCGCGCCTAGGCATGCCCGACCGTCCACGCTGGTCGCGCGCCGGATAATCGCGTGGGGAGGGACCACAATGTGGAATCAAGTCTATAATCCGCTCAACAATACGATACTGTCGACCATTGCCGCCGCTATCCCGGTGGTCACGCTGCTGGTGTTGATCGCCAGCGGCAAGGTCAAGGCGCATATCGCGGCCATCGTTGCGGTGATCCTGACCAACCTGATCGCCATCTTCGTCTTCTCGATGCCGGCGAACATGTCGATTCGTGCCTCAGTGCTTGGGATCGTGGCCGGCTTCTTCCCGATCGGCTGGATCGTGCTGAACGTCATTTTTCTCTACCAGCTGACGGTGGCAACAGGCCAATTCGAACTATTGAAACGCGCCGTCGGCGGCGTCACCGAAGACCGCCGTCTGCAGCTGTTGCTGATCGCGTTTTCGTTCGGCGCGTTTTTCGAAGGCGCCTCGGGCTTTGGCACGCCGGTCGCCGTGACCGGCGCGGTTCTGATCGGGCTGGGCTTCTCACCGCTCGCCGCCTCCGGCCTATCGCTGATCGCCAATACCGCGCCTGTCGCCTATGGCGCGCTCGGTACGCCGATCCAGGGTCTTGCGACCGTCACCGGCTTCGATCCCTATATCCTTGGCGCCATGGTCGGACGGCAGTTGCCGGTGTTCTCGCTGATCGTACCGTTCTGGGTGGTATGGGCGTTCACCGGCTGGAAGGGCATGAAGGACGTCTGGCCGGCCATTCTGGTTACCGGCGTGTCGTTCGCGATCCCGCAATTCGTGATCTCGAATTACATCAACCCCTGGATCGTCGATATCGGCGCTTCGCTGATCTCGATGGGCTGCCTGATCCTGTTCCTGAAGGTCTGGCAGCCGAAGCAGCTCTGGCTGTCACCGGCGCTGCGCGGCAACGATGAATCGGCGGCGACCATGACGGCGCCGAAGCTGATGGACAAAACCGCACTCACGCAAAAGGAGCTCTGGAGTGCGCTGCTGCCATGGATCATCGTCTGCATCGTGATGTTGATCTGGGGCAGTGGGTGGTTCAAGAACTGGGCCAACTCGATCTTCTTCTATAAGTATCCGGTCCCCGAACTGCACAACATGATCAATACGGTGCCCCCGGTGGCAGCGAAGCCGACGCCGCAAGGCGCATCGTTTGACTTCTTCTATTTATCGTTCACCGGAACGGGCATGCTGATCGCTGCGATCATTTCCGGATTCCTGGCGGGCTTTTCGCCGGGGAGGATGGTCTCGACGTACGGCAGCACCATCAAGCTGTGCGCGATTTCGCTGATCACGATCTCGGCGATGCTGGCGATCGGCACGCTGACGCGGCTGTCCGGCGTCGATGCGACGCTCGGTCTGGCGTTTGCCGCGACCGGCGTGCTGTATCCCTTCTTCGGCACGCTGCTCGGTTGGTTGGGCGTGGCGTTGACGGGTTCGGATACCGCGTCGAACATTCTGTTCGGCAATCTGCAGAAGATTACCTCCGAGCAACTCAATTTGTCGCCGATCCTGATGGCTGCCGCCAACTCCTCCGGCGGTGTCATGGGCAAGATGATCGATGCGCAGTCGATCGTCGTCGCCTCCACCGCCACCAACTGGTATGGGCATGAAGGCACGATTTTGCGCTTCGTGTTCAAGCATTCGATCGCGCTGGCGTGCCTGGTCGGCGTTCTCGTGATGCTGCAGGCCTACGTCTATCCGTTCACGTTGATGGTCTTGAAGTAGCGGCATCTCCGCGAGCGCCAGTCAAGAATCCCCACGGGCTGCCCGCGGGGATTTTTCTTGTGTGCCGAGCATGATCGACAGCTTGGAGGTGGAAGTCCTTTACCCAGCCTGATGGCGGCGAAGGGTTAGCGAAGCGCAAGGGCGTCACCGCGAGGTGGAGTCTGAAGGAAGCGTGGAGCAAACTTGCGACCCGATGGACAAGAACCGGATAACGAGGCCTACCCGGCCGGACGAGCGAGCAAGTGATCGCGAAGTCCATGGTCATCAAGGGACGGGGTGGTAAATCCGGCGGGCGTGCAGGGAAGGCGGTCGATCTTACCTCGGGAGATCTCCGTCGCGTCCGGGAAAGCGGACTGAGCGAGTTGTAAGGCTCGTGATCGCGGCGGAGAAGTCAGCAGACGGCATAGTAGGCGGAACGAGTTTCGCTGAAGGCCCGAACGCTGGAAAAGACACTTGGATATGGGAATCTCGAGTGGCCATACGGTTGAAAATCCAGGTCGCTGGCCTTTCGGAACGGCGGGAAAGGGTGAAGCCCAGACGGCGCTGTTCAAAGCAGCCGAAGCCAACCCGACGGTGCCCACCGTCTGAGCCTCTGGCGCGGACGAACAAAAAACCGTTCGCGCTCAACCCAGTGAACCGCCGTATACGGACCCGTATGTACGGTGGTGTGGGAGGGGAGGAGTCGCGAGGCTCCCCCCTATCCCGATTTCAAGCAAGAATAGTTCGCTGCCAATGTGGTCAACGTCATGTTGATCCAATAGAACACCGCGCGGCGTTCAAGTGGTTCACTTTGGATCTTCGAGGGGGTGGCATGGGTTCGGCGAAGAATGTCGCGAAGCAGATCGCAATTTCCTTGGGTTTGCTGGCGGCGGCACAAAATATTGGCCCGGCCCGGGCCGATGACGGCTTTCCGTTCGGAATGGCCATGACGATGGAAGTTGCGCGTCAGCCCGGATCGAAACGCGTACCGAACGTGGAAATCGGCGACAACGGCGAGGCGGTACTCGAGCTGTGGTGCAAGGGCGGCAAGGGCCAGTTCTCGGTCGCCGGCAATGCCGTGATTTTTGTCGCGGGTCCGCTGGAGGATCGCGCCTGCCCGCCGGCCCGGGCGCAGGCCGACGATGAATTGGTGGCAGCATTGAGCGAGGTCACCAACTGGAAGCGGCAGGGCGATTTCGTCTCGTTCATCGGCGCCAAGACGCTGCGGTTCCGGCTCGACACCAATTGAAGCCGCGGCCTATTTCCAGACCGATTTGTCCGCATCCCAGCGCTGGCCCTTGAGTTCCCTGGCCAGTGCGTCGACCGAGCCGTTGTCGTCCTTCTGGTCGCCTTCCTCCTCGCCGGAGGAATTGTCGGACAATGCCAGCTTCGCCCCCGCCGATTCATCCGCCGTCGTGATGACGGGACTGCCGATCCAGAGCATCAGTTTGTCCGATACGCCGGGCTTGTCCGTCGATACCAGCCCGGTCACCTCGATCTTGTCGGTGAGCTCGAGTGCGGGAAATAGCTGGCTCGGCCGCTTCAAGGTCAATTTCAACTTTCCGGTCGTGGCGTTCCAGACCGATGATACGGCCTTCGCCGAAAACGTCCTGGCAAGCACTCCGGAAACCGCGGAAGCGAGCTTGTCTTTGTTGAGTTTGTCGCCGTCGCGCCAATCGGCGGCCGAAAAACGGATGGTGCGGTCCATTTCGACGATGCCCGTGGTCCAGCCCGCCGCGGTGACTCCCGTTTGCGACTTCGACTTCGCGATCAGCGCCGCGGCGCGGTCGGGATCGACGGCCATGTTGATGGTTTGCTCGCCGGCGCGCAGCGCATCGCAGGAAATGGCGAGGCTTGAGAGCGAAACCTCGACGTCTTGTCCCCTCAGGCCCTTGAGGAATTCCGGCGCCGCATCGAGGGTGACCCGCACGCCGACCGATTCCGGAGAGACTTCGGCGAAATCCTTTGGCGAAGCGGTGATGCCGTCATCGGTGGTTTGATTGTCCTGAAATTCCTTTTCGGACAGATCGGAATTGTCGCTTGAGGTTACTTCCGTCACGGTTTGGCCGACTGCGATCTGACCTCTGAATTCAAACATGTCGCCCGTCGGCTTGCGCGTCAGTTTGACGGTCACCGGCAACCTGGCGCCGATGCTTTGCGTGGTTCCGGTCATGGCCTGGCCGTTGACGGAGAGATTGGCGACGAAACGGTCCTTGCGATCGGAGCCTTTTTCGACCGGGTAGCAAACATCAAGCACCGCCGACGTGACGGCCTTGCCCTGGCGGGTCTCCTTCAGGATGACGTCCGCATTGCCGCCCATCAGCCCGTCGAGCGCCGTGAAATATCGGATTTCGTTCGCAGCAGGCGCGGACTTCGGCGACAGCTTCATTTGTTGAGCAAAGCCGAACCCGGGAATGGCCGCGATCAGACCAGCCAGACAAAACAACAACGCGCGCATATCAAATTCCTTGACTTAAGCAGACCGGGTTTCACCGTAGAACTTTTTTCGCTGCGATTGAATTGGAAAGCTCCGGCAACAGTCAGCCAAAAAAGAGGGCCGCCAAAAGGCGGCCTTCTTGGCTTGCTGACGTCGGGCCGGCCTTAGAATCCCATGCCGCCCATGCCGCCACCGCCGCCGCCGGGCATCGGCGACGCTGGCTCCTTCGGCAATTCGGCGACCATGGCTTCGGTAGTCACCAACAGGCCGGCGATGGAAGCGGCGTCCTGCAGCGCGGTGCGCACCACTTTCGCCGGATCGATGATGCCCTTGACGACCATGTCGACATATTCTTCGGTCTGTGCGTCGAAGCCGAACGTCTCGGACTTGTCCTCGAGGATCTTGCCGACGACGATCGAGCCTTCCACCCCGGCATTCTCGGCGATCTGGCGGACCGGCGATTCCAGCGCTTTCAGCACGATGTTGATCCCGGCCTGCACATCGGAGTTCTCGTTGTGGATGCGGCCGACCGCCTTCTTGGCGCGCAGCAGCGCCACGCCGCCGCCAGGCACGATGCCTTCCTGCACGGCAGCGCGCGTCGCGTTCAGCGCATCCTCGACGCGGTCCTTCTTCTCCTTGACCTCGACCTCGGTGGCGCCGCCGACGCGAATCACCGCGACGCCGCCGGCAAGCTTGGCCAGGCGCTCCTGCAGCTTCTCGCGGTCGTAGTCCGAGGTGGTCTCCTCGATCTGCGCCTTGATCTGCGTGACGCGGGCTTCGATATCCTTCTTCTTGCCGGCGCCGTTGACGATAGTGGTGTTCTCCTTGTCGATCACGACCTTGCGGGCGCGGCCGAGCATGTTGACCGTGACGCTTTCGAGCTTCATGCCGAGCTCATCGGAGATCAGCTGACCGCCCGTCAGGATCGCGATATCCTCCAGCATCGCCTTGCGGCGGTCGCCGAAGCCGGGCGCCTTGACGGCGGCCACCTTCAAGCCGCCGCGCAGGCGATTGACGACCAGCGTCGCCAGGGCTTCGCCTTCGACGTCCTCGGCGATGATCAACAGCGGGCGGCCCGACTGCACCACGGCCTCGAGCACCGGCAGCATCGCCTGCAGGCCGGACAGCTTCTTCTCGTGCAAGAGCACGTAGACGTCCTCGAGCTCGGCGGTCATTTTCTCGGCGTTGGTGACGAAATAGGGCGACAGGTAGCCGCGGTCGAACTTCATGCCTTCGACGATGTCGACTTCGGTCTCGAGCGACTTGTTCTCTTCGACGGTGATGACACCCTCGTTGCCGACCTTCTGCATGGCCTGCGCGATCATCTTGCCGATCGCGGCATCGCCATTGGCCGAGATGGTGCCGACCTGCGCCACTTCGGCGGAAGAGGCGACCGGCTTGGCGCGCTTTTCGAGGTCCCTGACCACGGCGTGAACGGCAATATCGATGCCGCGCTTGAGATCCATCGGATTCATGCCGGCGGCAACCGACTTGGCGCCTTCGCGAACGATCGCGGCCGCGAGCACGGTTGCGGTGGTGGTACCGTCACCGGCGGCGTCGTTGGTCTTTGAAGCGACCTCGCGCACCATCTGTGCACCCATGTTCTCGAACTTGTCCTCGAGCTCGATTTCCTTGGCGACGGTGACGCCGTCCTTGGTGATGCGCGGTGCGCCAAAACTCTTGTCAATGACGACATTTCGGCCCTTGGGGCCAAGCGTCACCTTGACGGCGTTGTTGAGAATATCGACACCGCGCAGCATGCGCTCGCGGGCATCGCCTGAAAATTTTACGTCCTTGGCAGCCATGTTGGGATAACTCCTGGAAAATTCGTTGTGATGAATGCGCTTTTCTGATCGTCATTGCCGGGCTTGACCCGGCAATCCATCGCTCTTCGAAGAATGATGGATGCCCGGATCTAGTCCGGGCCTGACGACAAGGTGGCGCGGCGGTCTTTCGGTCTAGCTCAGGCCAAGACGCCCATGATGTCGGACTCCTTCATGATCAGGAGTTCCTCGCCGTCGAGCTTGACCTCGGTTCCCGACCATTTGCCGAACAGCACGCGGTCGCCGACCTTGATGTCGATCGGGATCAGCTTACCGCTCTCGTCGCGGCCGCCCGGCCCGACGGCGGTGATTTCGCCCTGCGACGGCTTCTCCTTGGCGGTGTCAGGAATGATGATGCCGCCCTTGGTCTTTTCTTCGGCGTCGATGCGCTTGACCACGACGCGGTCATGTAGCGGACGAAATCTGGATTTAGCCATGACGTTTCCCTTTGGAGGTTTGGTGGGATAGATCGGACGAGCGCGGCCGGTTTCGACACCGTCGTGGATCGAAATGGCCCGCACCCTTAGCAATCGCAGTCTCGGAGTGCTAATTGTGCGCCCGGAAATATGGCTTGGCGCCGATCCTGTCAAGCAAAGGGGTTAAGCCCTTGGAGAGGCGAATATAGGATGCTTTGGGAAACCAAATCGGAGCCCCGGCGTAATTTACGGGACGTCATTGCTCCGACTGCATTTTTGCGGTTGGCTGCGGGACGGGGGCGGCCAGCAATTTGCTCGGGGGACAGCATGCTCAGTTCAGCTACCGCGCGGAGGATGGCCAATCTCGGGGTCGTCTCGGTGTTGACGATGTTCCTGGGGGCTTGCAGCAGCTTCAGCCTTTCGTCGTCCTCCCCGTCGGCCACCCCTGAACCCGGCGTGGCGCCCGATATGCCGGCCACCA
The DNA here is from genome assembly GCA_963769365.1 of uncultured Alphaproteobacteria bacterium. GTDB lineage: Bacteria > Pseudomonadota > Alphaproteobacteria > Rhizobiales > Xanthobacteraceae > Bradyrhizobium. Next base: position 189,918 of record CAVYLU010000012.1, read on the forward strand.
TCCGACCCGACGAAATCGTCGGCCGCTGGGGCCTCGCCTCGTTCCAGAATCCGGCCGACCGTGCACGCACCGAAAAGGCCGCGCTGGCGCAGTGCAAGCAGCCCTATGTAATCGGAGCCGGTCAGTCCGGCGGCGTAATCATGCATCTGGCCGACCAGGCGACGCCGGAGGAGTTGCGCCTGAAGGGCAGCCAGGGCGGCAAGAACTACATCGGCCCGTCCGGCCCCGCCGGTGGCGAGCAGGATCGCGAGATCGTCTCGTTCGACGGACGCGTGCTGATCACCCGCTTCGTGGAAAAGGACGCCGCGACCCGCTACGGCAACATGGTCTACGTCCGTTGCGGACCACGCGCCTGAGGCCCTTCCGTCATCGCGAGGAGCGAAGCGACGACCCGCCGTCGCTCGCTATGCAAGCTATGGCGGGGCTTGGAGTTCCGCCGAAGCGCTCTTGCGCATAGGCGGAAGCAATCCGGTTCGGCCGTCATTCCGGGATGGGTGCCTTAGCACCAGACCTCAGATGCGCAATTGCGCATCGGGGAATCTCGAGATTCTCCGACGTGCAATTGCACATCGTAGTTCGATGCTGTCGCATCGCCCCGAAAATGACGGCAAAAGAAAAACGCCGGCGGCTTGCCGGCGTTTCGATTTTGCTCGGTGCAGAAACCTAGTTGAACAGGGCGTCGATATCATCCTGCGAGGCGTGACCGACGTCGCCTTCCATCTTGGGGCCGTTCAACAGCCGGGCGTCACCTTCCCTGGGATCGGCGAGCGGCGGCGCATGCGACTTGATCGCGTCGACGCCGCCCCAGATTTCCATCATCACGTTGATGTGGTTTTCGATGAATTTCATCGTGGCCATCACCTTGCTGATGCGCTGACCCGTCAAATCCTGGAAGTTGCAGGCCTCGAAGATCGAGACCACGCGCTCCTGGATTTCCTCGCTGAGCAGCTTTTGCTGATCCGGCGAGGTGTTCTTGGACAGCGCGGTGGCGGCCTGATCGATCGCCTCGGTCGCTTCCAGGATCTGCTGGGTCGCCTGTTCGGTACCGCCGACCACGGCCCCAAGCTCGCCGTTGACCTTGGCCATTTCCTCGCCGTTAAAACTCTTGCCATGCAACACCGCGATCTCGCGCTTGGTGCGGCTGATCGCATCGTGAATGAGGTCGAGTTCGACCTTGAGCTTCTCGCACTGCTCGATCTGGGCGCGGTAGGTTTCCAGCATCACCTGGGTCTCGGTGATTTGGCGCAGGGCCAACGCGTCAGTCGTTGCGGGCAGTACGGCGGTACCCGCGCTGGCCATCTCGGCGCGGATCGCGCGCAGCTCGGCCATGATCTCGTTGTGCATAGGTCCGGGCTCGCCGCCGTCCGCGATTTCGGACGCCGGCAGGTCGCCGATAAAGGCTTCTTCGATACGAAAACGCTTGCGATGAACCGCCATGAATTCGTCCCCCCAACTCGCTGCTTTCGAGTTTTAGACCGAGGCGATTTAACACGGAGTTCACGCCTGGAACTGCCGCGCAGGCGCGCCGCGCGCCGCGACACACCAAGGATTAACCATGCGGCGTCAACGTTCACCGAAAATAAACGCTACCGGACAAATCCGCAGCCGATTGACGATGTGGTGAATCGAAACGCCGGTTCTGTTTACCAAACCGATGCGGTTTTGATCTTAATTGGCGTTGTGCAAGGGCGCTGATCGGTGCCCCCAACACGAACGGTTCAAGACGAAACAGTACAGAGTGCGTCGATGTTCAAAAGGATTTCTCTGGCGCTGCTTGGCAGTGCTTCCTTTCTTGGCGCGGGAATTGACCGGGCTGTCGCAATCGACGCCGCGGCGCTGCCCGAACCCAGCGTGATCTACGCCAGCCAGCCTGCGCCGGTGCGAACCGCCTCCAACATGGGCGGCGGCTTCATCGAATTCCTGTTCGGCGATAGCGGCTCTCAAGTCCAGTCCTATCAACGGCAGGGTGTCTATCAACAGCAGCCTTACTACGGATCGCCGCGCCAGGAGTTGCCGCCGATCGATCCGCAACAGGGAATGATGCGCCCGCAGCAGGAGGCGAGCGAACCTGCGCAGCGCCCGATCGATCCGAAATATGAAAAGCAGGTCGTCGAGTACACCGGCAAGGAGAACGTCGGCACCATCGTCGTCGACACGCCCAACAAGTTCCTGTTTCTGGTGCAGGGCAATGGCAAGGCGCTGCGCTACGGCATCGGCGTCGGACGTCCCGGCTTCACCTGGTCGGGCGTCAAGACGATTTCAGCGAAGAAAGAGTGGCCGGATTGGACGCCGCCGGCGGAAATGCTGGCACGCCGGCCGGACCTGCCGCGGCATATGGAAGGCGGCCCGGAAAATCCGCTCGGCGCGCGCGCGATGTATCTGGGTTCGTCGCTCTACCGCATCCACGGCTCCAACGAACCCTGGACCATCGGCACCAACGTATCGTCGGGCTGCATCCGGATGCGCAACGATGACGTGATCGATCTTTTCGGCCGCGTCAGGGTCGGCGCCAAGGTCGTCGTCATCTGATCATCGCAAAAGCACAAATCAGAACGGCCGCCCCATCGGGCGGCCGTCCTTTTCTTGAGAGCCGGAATCGGTCAGGCGTAATCGCTGTCACCGTCGTCGCCGTCAAACCCGTCGGAATCGTGATCCGTGTCGTCATCGTCATTCGATGCCTGATCGAAGAGCCCCGCGCGCGCACCATCGTCGCTATCGCCGCGGTGGCCGGAAGACCCGATATCATTGATCCCGGCATCGCGCGCCAGCGCGCTGTCGGATTGATCGCTCTGGGGATTTGAAGACCTATCGGCGGTCGCGCCGGCATCGGCGACGCCATAACGGTGGCCGCCCATCATCGAGCGGATACTGTTGAGCAGCAGCGACCCGCCGACCATTCCGGCCGCGGCCGCCGCCGCGGTTCCGAGGAACGAGCCGCCGCCTCCGCCGAACGGCGATTGGGATGCGCCGTATGGCTGCCCGGACGGACCTTGACCGTAGCCCTGACCATAGGATCCTTGGCCATAAGGTCCCTGGTCATAGGGTCCTTGGTCATAGTGTCCCGGGGATTGCGACTGCTGCAGCACCTGGCCGCTGTTCCACACCGGACGATTGGGTACCGGTGGCGGAACGTTCGGCACCGAGCCGCGCGACTGGTTTTGTCCGAGAATCGTGTCGCGCATCGAATTGAGAAAGCCACCGGACTGGTTTTGCTCGCCCGCCTGGGCCTGCTCCAGTTCCTGGATGCGGTGGTTGGCGCGCTTGAGCGCTTCATCTTGCAGCAGCACGGTCTGCACCAGCGCATAGACGGCGTTGGGTGCTTTCCGCAAGCCTTGCGCGATGGCGCTGCTCGCATCCGGATCTCGCGGCGCACTCTCTACTTGGGAAAGCCGGTCGAAAAGCTCGTCAACCAATTGGCGTTCTTGCGGTGTCATGACAGTCCTCCTGGCGGTCCACCTGCTGCCCCGTTTGTCGAAGCTCGGAAAGCGCGGGGTGAATGTAGGGGGGTTTTGTGTCCCAGCTAGTGCGCCTCGGGATTAAATTTCTGTAGCGTCACAACGCTCGGCCGCTTTCTTGAGCAATTTCAGGACAATGTAACTTTGTTCGCGGCCAGGAGGCGCGGGAAGTCCTCGCCAGCGAGATAGGCGTACTCACTCTCCCGTTGAACGGTAAGGGGATCGAACCCGATCAGGGTTTCGTCGACAAATCCCGGATGGCACATGATGACGCCACCCTCTGGAAGCTGGTCGAGAAAGCGTTGCATCAGCGCGCCGAAATCGGGTTTTCGGGAAAAATCATAGGCGCCGGCAAAGCCCGGATTGAAGGTGATATTGGCGGCCGACGCGCGGCGGCGGAATTGCGCGCTCAAGGCATCGAGGAAGAAAGCCTTCGGCGAAGCGAGCCGCGTGGTGAGGGGGAGGGTGCGGCCGGCCTGGCGAATCCAGGCACTCGGCGCCTCCTGTTTGACCGCCGCCAGAAAGGCGTCGCGCACCTGCGGGTAGAGCTGAACATGCTGATGGCCGTCGACGAAATCGGGGTTGCGCCCGAACTTCTCGCGGAATGCCGCAAGCTGCACCACCAGCTCCGCCTGCACGATCTCGACGTCGAGCAACCTGAACAGACCCGCGCGCAGCAGTTTCGAAAAGCTCAAGAACATGCCGCCGTCGAGGGGGCGGAAATGCATCGTCAGGGGACGAAACGGCGCCGACAGGGTGACATGCAGGCCAACGGCGCAGCGCGCGGCCTTGGCAATTGCGGCCTGCAATGCGGCGACCTCGTCGCCTCCGGCCGCGGGGCCCACCACCATGACGGATGTCGCATTGAGACGGCCGCGTTCGATCAGGTCGCGAATTCCGCGATTGACGCCGGGGCTGATACCGTAGTCGTCGGCGCACAGCGAGATCCGGCGCACTAATGGAGCGGATTTGACGTTGGCTACCATTTGCCGCGATTCCTCGATGCGAATGTTAGAATCGGACCACTAGGCGGCACCGTTCATTCGGCCGCGGTCCGTTCGCTTTGCTCGGCGGCATCCTTGTGGGCCTCAAGGAGTTGATCGGCCGCGAGACGCTTCTCGCTATGCTCGGCGACAAAATAGATCGGCCGCGCCTTCAGCTCGGACAGGATCTTGCCGATATATTCTCCGACGATTCCGATCATGATGAGCTGTACGCCGCCGATCGTCATCAGGCCGACCACCAGCGACGGATAACCGGGAACCTGCTTTCCGGTGGTGAAGACTTCCCACAGGATCGAAAGGCCGAACAGGAAGGCGCCTGCCGCGAGCAGGACGCCGAGTAGGCTCGCAAAACGCAGCGGTGCCACCGAGAACGACGTCAACCCTTCGATCGAAAGCCCGAGCAGCCGGCCGGCGTTGAAGGTGGTCACGCCGTGCGCGCGCGGCGCCGGCTCGTAGTCGACGCGGATCTGCCGGAAGCCGATCCAGCTTGCCAGTCCCTTGAAGAAGCGGTTGCGTTCCGGAAGCTGCCTTAACGCGGCCGCTGCGCGCGGCGACAGCAGGCGAAAATCTCCGGCATCCTCGGGGATCTTCTGCCGCGCGCCCCAATTGATCACGGCGTAGAAGCCGTGCACCGCAAGGCGGCGCAGCAAGGATTCGTTTTCGCGATGCGCCTTGGCGGTATAGACCACGTCAAAGCCGCCGTCGATCCAGTAACCGACGAGTTGCTCGACGAGGGCAGGCGGATGCTGGCCATCGCCGTCCATGAACAGCACGGCGCCGCGCCGTGCATGGTCCAGTCCGGCCATCAGGGCCGCTTCCTTGCCGAAATTGCGCGATAGCGACACCACCTGCACATCGAGCTTGTCCGGCGCAAGGCCGTTGGCGATCGCGAGCGTCGCATCCGTGCTGCCGTCGTCGACATAGACGACCTCGCAGCCGAGCTTGTGCCGCTGCCGCAGCGCGCTTGCCAGCTCGCTGATCCGCTGATGCAGAGCCGCGAGCCCCGCCGCCTCGTTATAGACCGGCACGACGATCGATAGTCCCTGCGCCGCGGCGGTGGCCGAGGTAGTGGTCAGATTGGAGACATCCGTGCCCAGCATCATCGATCAGCTTCCAACCTTTCTTGAGCCGCCAACATATGGCAATCGCGGCGCCTTGTCGCCACGCCAGTTGGTGGTTCAGCAGTTCTCTTCAGTTTCGCTGCGAACTCTCTCCAAGGGAAGCTTCTGAACCAAAACCACACTAGAATCATGGATTTTCTAGTGTCCTTTCGAGTCCGAAGTTCGCGAAAGAGGACGCCGCACAATGTTGCGAACTTCGGATTCGGACACTAGCCGCCGGCCTTATTGTCGCAAGAAGGCCTCGAGCTTGGCGAACAGCGGGTTTTCGCGGTCGAGCACGTAGTCGAGCGAAGCCACCGACACCGTGTCGGCGCCGTGCCCGCGCAGGAAGCTGCCGAGCGCATAAAGCTGCGACGGCGGGCAGTGCAGCGTGACCATGTCCGAGGACGTCGGGCAGCCGAACGGCGATACCACGCCGAAGCGGTTATGCGCCTCGGCGAGCAGCGCGTCGTTGCAGCCGGCAAAACGGGTCCGGACTTCGCGATACTTGCTGGCGCGAGCGCGCGCGGCGATATGATCCAGGATGACGCGCGCGGTTTCGCGGGCCTCGCTCGACCAGTCGGCGTCCTTTGACGCCACGAGATTGGCCTGGCTACGCAGGATCACGCCGTCATCGAGCACCTTCAGCCCGTTGGCGGCAAGCGTCGCGCCCGTCGTCGTGATGTCGACGATCATCTCGGCGGTGCCGACCGCGGGCGCTCCTTCCGTCGCGCCGGCGCTCTCGATGATGCGGTAGTCGACGACGCCGTGGGAGGCGAAGAATGCCCGGGTGAGATTGATGTATTTCGTTGCGACCCGCATCCGCCGGTTATGCTGTTCGCGGAAGCCGGAGGTGACGTCGTCGAGGTCGGCCATGGTGCGGACGTCGATCCAGGCCTGCGGCACCGCCACCACGACATTGGCGTTGCCGAAGCCGAGGCTATCGATCAAAAGCACGCGCTTGTCGGCACCCGCGATGCTTTCGCGCACCAGATCCTCGCCGGTGACGCCAAGATGCACCGCGCCGCGGGCCAGCTGCGAGGCGATCTCGCTCGCCGAAAGATAGGCGATCTCGACATTGTCCAGCCCGGCGATGGTGCCGCGATATTCGCGCACGCCGCGTGGCTTCGCCAACGCCAGCCCGGCATGCGTGAAGAAGGCTTCGGCATTCTCCTGCAGGCGGCCTTTCGAGGGCACCGCGAGAACGAAGGGCGCGGTCATGATGGACCACCGCTTTTGCCGGCGGCGTCGGTAAGCGTCTCGACCCAGACCGAAAACCCGACGGCGGCGATCGGCGTCGTCGAACCGAGCTGGGTCATCAATCCATCGTAGCGTCCGCCGGCGACCAGGGGTTCGACGCCATTTGCCCTATTGTGCAGCTCGAATTCAAAGCCGGTGTAATAATCCAGCCCCCGCCCGAATGAAGTGGAAAAGCGCGTGTTGCGGACATCGATGCCGCGCGCGGCCATGAAGCGGACGCGGCTCTCGAATTCATCGATGGCGGCGGTGATATTGAGTTTGGTATCGGTGGCGAGCGCGCGCAGCTTCGCGGCCGAGGCAACGGGATCGTCTGCGATCGCAAGAAAGCGCTTGATGATGGCAAGCGCATCGCGCGGCAGCTCTCCGCCCTTCAAGGTCGATTGTTCCAGAAAGCGGTCGGCGATTTCGGCGACGGTGCGCCCGCCGACATTGGTCGCGCCGGCAATCGACATCAGGTCGGTGACCAGCGCCAGAGCCGCCTTGCGGTCGGAGCCGGCGAGTGCGGCGAGCACGCCCTCATATTCGTTGCGGCCGGGTGCGGTTTTGAGCGTCAGCTGCTCGATGTCGTGGGTGAGGTTGATCCTGCGGTTGAAATCCTTCACCAGCCGCCGCCGCCAGACCGGATAAAGCCCGAGCGCATCGATCAGGGCATTGAACAGCGCGACGTCGCCGGTGCGGATTTCGACCTCGGTCAATCCGAACGCGCTGGTTGCTTCCAGCGCGAGCGCGAGCATCTCGGCATCGGCCGCGGCGCGATCCTGCCGGCCGAAGGATTCGATGCCGGCCTGCAAGAACTCGCTCGGCCGGCCGCCGCGATAGCGGAACACCGGCCCGAGATAGCTGAACCCGGTCGGCTGGCCGGCACGATGGGAGGCGAGATAGTCCCGCGCCACCGGAATGGTCAGGTCGGGACGCAGGCAGAGTTCTTCGCCGGTGGCATCGGTCGTGAGGTAAAGGCTTTTGCGGATGTCCTCGCCCGAGAGGTCGAGGAACGGCTCGGCCGGCTGCAGGATCGAAGGTTCGGCCCTGAGGTAGCCCGCCTGCGCGAACGACAACAGCAGCGCGTCCGCCCAGGCGGCGGGTCCGCTCGATTTTGTGGCGGCGGTGGTCATTTCGTGTCCAAAAGCCCGAAAATCGGGTTCCATCAGCGATTTGGCGCTGGCCTTAGCACGCTTGCGAGGGCGTTTCGACAGGGATCGGGCAAGTGTCTTAACGTCCCAAACGAACCTGCCAAGCCGTTTAACTCCCCTTAGGGTTTCCCGGACCAGTCGCCGATCGCCGCCTGCACCAGCGCCAGGGCCGCTACGCCAGCGGTATCGGCGCGCAGGATCCTCGGTCCCAGCGAAAGCCTCAAAATGACCGGCTGCCGCATCAGGATCGCGCGCTCTTCCTCCGCAAATCCCCCTTCAGGCCCGATCAGGACGTCTACTCCCCGCGAGGCGCCCACGCCGTTCTTGAGCCCATCCAGCGGATTTGCGATGTCGGCTGCCTCATCGCAGAACACCAGCAGGCGTTCGGCGGCGCGCTGCGCCAGGTATCGTTCGAGCGGCAGCGGTCCGGCGACTTCTGCGATGCTCAGGATGCCGCACTGTTCCGCCGCCTCGATGACATTGGCGCGCATCCGCTCAGTGTTGACGCGCGCCACTTGGGTGAAGCGGGTCAAAACCGGCTGCAGCATTGATGCGCCCATTTCGACCGCTTTCTGCACCATGTAGTCGAGCCGGGCGTGTTTGAGGGGCGCGAAGACGTAAGCGAGGTCGGCCAAGCGGTCCTGCGGCCGGGCCTGGGCGACGACAGTCAAGCTGTCCGGCCGTTTCCGCCCCGCGATCTGGGCCTGCCACTCGCCATCGCGGCCGTTGAAGACCAGGATGGTGTCGCCGGCGGCAAGCCGCAGCACATTGCCGAGATAATTGCTCTGGTCGCGCGCAAGCGCGACCGTCCGATCTGCGTTCAAGGGGGCGTCGACGAACAGCCGGGGCGCACGAAAGTCGAGTTGCGGCATGCGGTGATGTTCCAATGGGTTAGCCGAACGGGCCGCTTTTAGCCTAAAGGGGCCAGGTTCACGGGCAATTGTTATGGCCGATCAGGCCCTGCGCCGCGCTGTCGCCAAATTCCCCGGGTTGTTATGAATCGGCAGGAATCGTAATAAGCATTCATCGGAAATTGTGCGTCGCCCGGGAAGACACCCGGGAAGAGGACGTGGGGACAAACGGACCTCGCCGGAGAACTGACCTTGACCATCCGCCGCTTGATCGTACCGCTGACGCTGGCCATCGTGACCGTCTACGCCGGACAGGCCAAGGCACAAGGCGCATTTCCGGCGCCACTGCCCGGCCAGGCCGTCCAGAAGAACGACCCGGCATTTCCGCCAGTCAACGGCGCCGCGCCGACCGTATCCCTCGGGGCGCCTCCCGCTGCCGCATCGCCGTTTCCAAGCAGCGGCGCCGGGCCTGTCACAGGGACGCAGTTCGAGCGACCGCCGTCGGCGGCGCCACAGGCCGGAGGTGCCCAGGACGCCTGCATGAAGAGCTTCATTCCTCTGCGCGAAGAAGCCGAGAAACGCGGCAAGCAGATCAAGGCCGCCAGCGACCGCCACGCACCGCCGGCGGAGGCCTGCAAGCTGATCCAGAATTTCGGCCAGGCCGAACTCAAGATGATCAAATATATCGAGACCAATTCCGCGAAATGCGGAATCCCTCCGCAAATCAGCGACCAGCTCAAGGCCGGCCACAAGAACACCGAGGCCATGCAGAAGAAGGTCTGCGACGCCGCGCAGCAGGCGCAAACCAGGGGTCCAGCCGGTCCGAGCCTGAGCGAGGTGCTGGGCTCCTCGGCGGCGCTGCCGGAGGCTACCCCGACCAAGAAGGGCGGTAGCACCTTCGATACGCTGAACGGCAACGCGCTCGCGCGATGACAAATTTCAAATGAGCGACGCCGCCCGTGTTGCCGATGCCACCGGCAACTGGGTCGACACCCGCGCGCCGTCGTGGTCGCGGCCCTATTTGCGGCTTTCCCGGCTCGACCGTCCGATCGGATCGTGGCTATTGCTGTTGCCGTGCTGGTGGTCGCTCGCGCTCGCCGCCGGCATCGCTCGCGACATCAGCCAATTGCCGCTCAATATCGCGCTGTTTTTCATCGGTGCGTTTGTCATGCGCGGGGCGGGCTGCACCTGGAACGACATCACCGACCGCGATCTCGATGCCATGGTCGAACGGACGCGATCGCGGCCGATTCCGGCGGGACAGGTGCGCGTGTCGCAGGCCGTTGTTTTCCTGGTGGCGCAGGCGCTGATCGGTCTGGCGGTGCTGCTGCAATTCAACCGCTTCGCGATTCTGACCGGCGTCGCTTCGCTCGCCATCGTCGCGGTCTATCCGTTCATGAAGCGGATCACCTGGTGGCCGCAGATCGTGCTGGGCTTGGCCTTCTCATGGGGCGCGCTGATGGGATTTGCCGTCACGTTCAGTCGGATCGATCCGGCGGCGCTCGCGCTCTATGCCGGCTCGGTCACCTGGGTGATCGGTTACGACACCATCTATGCGCATCAGGATGCCGAGGATGACGCGCTGATCGGGATCAAGTCGACCGCACGCCTGTTCGCTGCCAAGACCCGTCAAGCGCTGATGGTGTTTTACACCCTGGCGGTTGTCCTGATCGGCGGAGCACTTGGGATGGCCGGCTCGGGCTATCCGGCCTGGCTGGGCCTTGCCGCATTCGCCGTTCATCTCGGCTGGCAAATCGCCCGCCTTGAGATCGGCGATCCCGCGCTGTGCCTGTGGCTGTTCAAATCCAACCGCGATGCGGGGCTGTTATTGTTTGCGGGATTGCTCGCGGATGCGGTGCTGCGGGGCGCCTAATCCCGCGCGATGATCTCGCGCTCGCCGCGGTGAAGATTGGCTGGATTGAGCAAATCCCCGGCCCGCCGGCGCACCAGAAATTTCGGCCGCCGCTCGGCGATCGCGTTACGACGCCGCCGCCGCGGCGCGGGCGCGCGCTTCTCGTTGTCCTGCAATTGCGGAAGCGCGAAAATCTCGCTCCACGTCTGCCAGGCGCTCGCGATCTCCTCGCGGTCGGAGCTCACGCAAAGCGGGATCGTCAGGGACGGATCGCGGTGGACCAGGACCAGCATCTGCGCATCGCCGATGCCGCGACGTGCAACGCCTTTGAAATCGCTGACGCGAAGCTTGACGGCCATCCGCATGCCGTGGACCGCACGGTGCAGCACGACGCGCTCGCGATGAAGTTCGATTCTCCGCACGCCGCCGTCCGCACGGGTGTCGTGCGCGCTGAAGCTGACGGGCAGGGAAAGGGGGTCGAGCCGCAATGCGCGGCTCGACCCGGCGGGATTGCCCCCGCTTGTTGCTGTTTGACGCCTCACGGCCTTGTCTCCCCGCCGGGATTATGCTCCCGGTCGATACGCGAGACCTTAGCCGGCCTCTCGCCCGTTTCGGCTTAAAAAGACTGGTTAACCCGAGGTCACCGGCCGGCCATCGCTGCGCATGATTGACAGGACCTTGGCCGGCATGATTGACGAGACCTTGCGCGGGAGCCGAAATTCTTATGTTTTGGCGGCGCTGAAGTGCTTGAAGTCCGCGTCAATCGGGCACATCTGGTGGGTTTGCGGATTTGCGTTCGCAGCTACTTCAATGCCGGGGATTTCGTTCGTGATCTCTTCACCATCAAGCCTATCACCGCTTCCCTCGACCTCCGCTACTTCCGACCTTTTCGATCAATCCGCCCTGAGCACGCTTGCCCAGCGCCTGGTCGAGGCGGCGAGGCGCGCCGGCGCGGACGCCGCCGATGCCGTCGCCGTGCGCGGCATTTCGCAAGGGGTCGAGGTGCGCGACGGGCGCGTCGAGGAGTCCGAACGTTCCGAAGGCGACGATGTCGGCTTGCGAGTCTTGGTGGGCAAGCGCCAGGCCGTGGTCTCGACCAACGACGTCAGCGGCGATGGCGTGGCGAGGCTTGCCGAGCGCGCGGTCGCAATGGCCCGCGTCGCGCCCGACGACAAATATGTCGGCCTTGCCGATGCCTCGCTGCTGGCGCGCGACTTTCCCGATCTCGATCTGCTCGATCCCAAGATACCCTCGACCTCCGAACTGGAACGCCGCGCCTGCGAGGCGGAAGCCGCAGCGCTTGCCGTCAAGGGTGTCACCAAGTCGGGCGGCGCGTCGGCCTCCGCAGGGATCGGCGGCATGGTGCTCATCACCAGCGACGGCTTCCATGGTTCGTATTTGCGCTCGAGCCAGGGCATCTCGATGACCGCGATATCGGGCGACGGCACCGGCATGGAGCGCGACTACGATTACACTTCGGCGCCGCATGCTTCCGATCTCGAATCGCCGGCCAAGGTCGGCCGTACCGCGGGCGAGCGCACGGTGGCGCGCGCCAATCCGCGCAAGGTCGAGACGTGCAAGGTGCCGGTCGTGTTCGACCCCAGGGTTTCCGGATCGTTGGTCGGCCATCTGGTCGGCGCGATCAATGGTGCGTCGATCGCGCGCAAGACCAGCTTCCTGAGGGATCGTCTCGGCCAGCAGCTTTTTTCCAACGATATTCGCATCATCGACGATCCGTTGCGCCGGCGCGGCTTGCGCTCGCAGCCTTTCGATGCCGAGGGCGTCAAGGTCAAGAAGCTCGCCATCGTCGATTCCGGTGTGCTGACCTCGTGGCTACTGGATTCCGCGACCGCGCGGGAGCTTGGACTTGTCACGACCGGGCACGCCCATCGCGGTGTGTCGTCGTCGCCCTCGCCGGGGCCGTATAATCTTCATCTCGAAGCAGGCCAATCCACGCCGCAGCAATTGATCTGCGACATCAAACAGGGATTTTACGTCACCGACCTGATCGGCTCCGGCGTCAACGGCGTCACCGGCGATTACAGCCGCGGCGCGTCCGGCTTCTGGATTGAAAATGGCAAGATCACCTATCCCGTCAGCGAGGTGACGATCGCCGGTCACCTGCTCGAGATGTTCAAATCGATGGTCGCGGCCAACAATCTGGAATTCCGTTTTGGAATCAACGCGCCGACGGTTCGCATCGAAGGATTGACGCTTGGCGGACGCTGATGCCAAGGTTCTTACGCGCGAAGCTACGCTGCTGAAAGATACGGTACGGCAGGCCGGCCGGCTGGCGCTGTCGCTGTTCCGCACCGATTTGAAGAACTGGACCAAGGGTACTTCATCGCCAGTGTCCGAAGCCGATGTCGCGGTCAACGATCTCCTGGAGAGCAAACTGCGATCGGCCACGCCGGACTTTGGCTGGCTGTCGGAGGAAAGCGCCGACGACGGGGCGCGCCTTGGCAAGCCTTTGGTATGGATCGTCGATCCGATTGACGGCACCCGCGCCTATCTTGCCGGCCGCGAGGACTGGTGTGTGAGCGCGGCGCTGGTCGGGGATACTTCGCCGGTGCTCGCGGCGGTATTCGCCCCGGCCAGCGATGAATTCTTCTTTGCGATGCGCGGGCTGGGCGCGACGCGCAACGATGTGCCGATACATGCGACAACGGGTGCGGACATGGATTTTTCCCGCATGGCCGGCCCAAAACCTCTGGTGGAACGGCTGAACCAGGCAGGAGGAGAAGTTTCGCTGCATCCGCGGATCGGATCGCTGGCGCTTCGGCTCTGCCGGGTAGCGCAGGGCAGTCTCGATGCGGCTTTTGCGGGCGGACAAAGCCGGGACTGGGACCTTGCCGCGGCAAATTTGATCGTGCAGGAAGCGAATGGTAGGATGACCGCACTTTCCGGCGATACGATCCTCTATAATCGGCGGGAAGTGGCGCACGGGGTGCTGGTGGCGGCAGGACGCGAACGTCATGCGAGCATCGTCTCGCATTTTCGGAGCCGCCCGTTGCCATGAATACCCCTGAAGGCGTCGTTCGAAGTTGCGCTTGCTGGGCATCTTTCTTTGGGGAAAACAACCATGCCAGACAGTGCCCCGCAGCAATTGCTTCATCTTGTCATCGGTGGTGAATTGATCGACCTTGAGCAAAACACGTTCAAGGACCTCGATCAGGTCGAGATCGTCGGCGTGTTCCCGAATTACGCCACGGCGTATGCGGCCTGGAAGGCGAAGGCGCAGCAGACCGTCGATAACGCCCACATGCGTTATTTCGTGGTTCATCTCCACCGGCTGCTCGATCCGGGACAAGACACGAAGCCGGCCCGTTGAAGAGACTGATTCGCAATACGCTGCGCAGCAGGTGGCTGCAGCGCGCGGTGGGTCTGCTCGCGGCCGAGTACCTGCGGCTGGTCTGGCTGACCAACAAGTTCAGCTATGATCCGCCCGACGTCTATGAGCTGGTTGAGCCGCGCATGCCCTCGATCTTCGCGTTCTGGCACGGCCAGCACTTCATGACGCCCTTCATCAAGACCAAGGACAGCCATCGGGCCAAGGTGCTGATTTCGCTGCACCGCGACGGCGAATTCAACGCCATCGCCGCCGCGCGGCTGGGGATCGGCACCATCCGCGGTTCCGGCGATCACGGCGCGGCGTTTCATCGCAAAGGCGGCGTCGGTGCGTTCAAGGAGATGGTGCGGGCGCTACAGGAAAACTATAACGTCGCCTTGACTGCCGATGTACCGAAGCGTTCCCGGGTCGCGGGGCTTGGCATCATCATGCTGGCAAGAGAGTCGGGACGGCCCATCATGCCCTTCGCGATGGCGACCAGCCGTTTCATCCGCCTCAATAATTGGGACCATACCACCATCAATTTGCCATTCGGCCGCGGCGCATTGGTGGGGATCGAGGAGGTCTTCGTGCCGCCGGACGCGGACGCCGCGACCATGGAAAGACTCCGCCAACAGTTGGAAGCCAATTTGAACGAAGCGACCCGCCGTGCCTATGCGCGGGTCGGTCGTCCGGAAGAGGCTTTGCATGGCTAATTCCCTGCCCATGACGCTGCGGGTCTACCGCAAGCTGTCTTTCGCGGTGGTTCCGCTGGCGCCGGCGCTGATCAAACGGCGGCTCAAGCTCGGCAAGGAGGATCCCGCGCGCGTCGGTGAGCGCCGCGGCGTGAGCAACGACGTCCGGCCGCGCGGACCGCTGATCTGGATTCACGGCGCCAGCGTCGGCGAGGTGCTGGCGGCGGCCGCGCTGATCGAGAAATTGCGCGCACTGAATATCCGCATCCTCTTGACCTCGGGCACGGTGACGTCGGCGGCGATCGTCGCCAGGCGGTTTCCGCCGGATATCATCCATCAATACGTGCCTTACAATTCACCGCGCTTCGTCGCGCGCTTCCTTGATCACTGGCGGCCGTCGCTGGCGCTGTTCATCGAGTCCGATCTGTGGCCCAATCTCATCCTGTCGAGCGCGGCGCGGCGGCTGCCGATGGTGCTGATCAACGGACGGATGTCGCATCGGTCTTTCCCGCGCTGGCGCAGGGTTTACGCGACCATCTCGGCGTTGCTCGGCAGGTTCGACGTCTGTCTCGCGCAATCGGAGGTCGATGCGGCGCGGTTTACCGCGCTCGGCAGCCGCAATGTCGTCACCACGGGCAATCTGAAGCTCGATGTTTCGGCGCCGCCTGCCGATCCCGCCAAGCTCGAGCGGTTGGTGTCGGCCACGCGCGGCCGCCCGATCATCGTGGCGGCGTCCACCCACCCCGGCGAAGAGGAAATGCTGCTCGAGGCGCACCGGACGCTGAAGGGACTTTTTCCCTCGCTGCTGACCGTGATCGTGCCCCGGCATCCCGATCGCGGGGCCGCGATTGCGCGGGTGATCGCGGCGTCCGGGCTGAAGGCGGGATTGCGTTCGCGCGAGGACGTGCCGACGGCGGCGACGACTTCTATGTCGCCGATACGCTCGGCGAATTGGGCCTGTTCTACCGTTTGGCGGGAATCGTGTTCATGGGCGGATCGCTGGTCGAACATGGCGGACAGAATCCGATCGAGGCGGTCAAGCTCGGTGCGCCCATCGTGCACGGCCCGCACGTGTTCAATTTCACCGACGTTTACGAGGCGCTCGACAGCGCCGGCGGCGCCAGGCGCGCGGATACGCAGGAAGCCCTGGTCAAGCAGCTCGGCCAGTTGCTGGCCGATCCCGCCGCGCGGGACTCCCAAATCCGTGCCGCGGAGCGCGTGGTCGAACAGCTCGGCGGCGCGCTTGAACGCACGCTCGCAGCGCTCGAACCGTATCTTTTGCAGCTGCGGCTCGAAATGGGAGCCGGCCATGCGTGAGCCGGCCTTTTGGTACCGGCCGCCATCGTGGAAATCGCATTTGCTCCGGCCGCTCGGCGCGCTCTATGGCGCGATCGCGGCGCGGCGGTTGCAGCAAGAAGGGTTCGACGCCGGCATCCCGGTGTTTTGCGTCGGCAATTACCATGTCGGCGGCGCCGGCAAGACCCCGACGGTGCTGGCGCTTGCCAGGATGTTGCACGATCTGGGCGAGACAACGGTGGTACTCAGCCGTGGTTACGGCGGGCGATTGCATGGACCGGTCATGGTCGATCCGGCGAAGCACGTCGCGGGTGATGTCGGCGACGAGCCGCTGATGCTCTCACAGACCGTGCCGGTCACTGTTGCCCGCGATCGGGTGGGCGGTGTTGCGCTGGCGCGCTCGCAAGGCGCAAGCGTCATCGTCATGGATGACGGCTTTCAAAACCCCGCTATTGCCAAGGATGCCTCGCTGATCGTGATTGACGGCGAGCGCGGGCTTGGCAACGGCAAGGTGTTTCCCGCAGGACCGTTGCGCGCATCGCTATCGCCGCAGCTTGACCGGACCGATGCGCTGATCGTGATTGGCGACGGGTCGGCGGCCGACAAAGCCGCGGCCGCGATCGTCGCGCGCGGCCGACCGGTGCTGCGGGGGCATCTCGAGCCGGATGCGGCCGCGGTAGCGCGGCTTGCCGGCAAGCGCGTGCTGGCGTTTGCCGGGATTGGCGATCCCATACGTTTTTTTAGGACGCTGCGCGCAAGCGGGATCGAGGTGGTCCGGGAGCGCAGCTTCGACGATCATCATCCGTTCTCGAAAAGCGAGATCGAGGCATTGGTCGCAGAGGCAAAGCGCGATGCGCTGACGCTGGTGACCACGGAAAAGGATCTGGCGCGATGGCGCGATGGCGCGTGCCTTCCGGCCTCGGCGGGCGACGTCGTGCCGTTTCCCGTCACGCTTGAATTCGAGGAGGCGGCAGCGTTGCGGACGTTTTTGTCCGGGGTTTTGTTCAAGGCCCGCGAAAAGAGATTTAGGACGCACAGGTAGGATAGGTTGAGCCAACGGGGCGCGCGAATGCGCGACCCGTTGGCTCAACCCATCCTGCGATCTCACGATTTCAACGCGCCGGGGAAATGCCGCCGCAGCACCGCGTTCGGGACCGCGTAGGCCTCCTGCAAATCGACGCTCCAGTATTTCAGTTCGTCGAGCGGTATGCGTGCATCGGTCACCGCGCAGCGCACATAGGTTCCCGGCGAGACCACGCGGAAATCCCCATCCAGATATTGCACCTGGGCTTCGCCATGGCCCGAGGGGCCGAATTTATTGAGCACGATTAGACTCTCCGCTTCCCGGCGATTCGTGCCGGGACAAATGCTGTTCACTGAACAATCTATCATAAATAAGTCGTGGTGTCCGCCGGTCAAACCCACCGATTTGTGATGAAATTTGGCGTCCGGCACATGCTAGCCTCTTGCAAACGGACGCTGTTTTTAAAGGGCCATAGCGACCCGGCGAATGCGATGCGCCTCTTCTTAGCAATCACATTCCTGACGCTGTTCGCTGTGGCTTGGGCCGCGGACGCGGCGCCGTTTCCCGCGCCACATCAGGTCGACATTCCCCTCGCAAGCGGGACGTTGCACGCGCAGCTTTACAAGCCCGACGGCGACGGCCCGTTTCCGGTCGTGATCGGGCTGCACGGGTGCGGCGGATTGGCCGGCCAATCCGAGCCGGTCCAGCAACGCTATCGCGATTGGGCCGAGCAATTGCTTGAGGACGGCAACGCCGTTCTGCTGCCGGACAGCTATGGTTCGCGCGAAGTCGGCCCGCAATGTCGCGTCAAGGGCAAGGAGCGCCACGTGCTCGCGCGTCGCGAACGGGTCGCGGACATCATGGCGTCCCGGCAATGGCTGGTGCAGCAGCCCTGGGCCGCGCGGAACCGGATCAGCCTTCTGGGATGGGCGAACGGCGCCAGCGCGCTATTGTGGGCGGTGCGTCCGCAATTGTCGTCGCGCAAGGTCGAGCCGGATTTCCGCTCGGCGATCGCGTTCTATCCGGACTGCCGCATCTCGTCGGGACTTGGATGGAGCGCACGCGTCCCGACGCTGCTGCTGATCGGTGCGAGGGATGACGTCAGTTCGCCGCCCGCCTGCCGTCAGATGGTCGACGGCGCGCGCGGCCGCAGCGCGCTAGCGCGGATCGTGGTTTATCCCGGCGCCTATCACGATTTCGATCGCGCCAATCTTCCGCCTCACACCATTGCCGAAACGTCCGATGCGACCCTGCCGGACCGCGGCCATCTCGGCACCGATCCCGAGGCGCGCGCCGATTCGCAAAAGCGCGTGGCGGAGTGGCTGAAGCGGTGATTGTTCGGTTAAGCGCAGATGCCTCGCGCTCGTTCTCTTGGCGGCGGAGAAATTACAGAATGCCACCAACACCCGCTTGACCCGGTCCCTGGGACTGCCCCGATAAGGACAGCGGAACAACGAGGTGATTCGTGAGCTCTTCCGCCCAATTCCTGAAGCCCTCCGCAGCCGCTCAGCGGCTCGGCGTCTCCGCAAAGGCGCTGCGGCTCTATGAGCAACGCGGCCTAATAACTCCCGGCCGCACTGCGGCCGGATGGCGGGCCTATGGTCCCGACGAGATGGCCCGGGCCGCCGAGATCGTAACCCTGCGCGCGCTCGGGCTCAGCCTCTCCCAGCTTGCGCGTGTACTCGGAGATGACCCTCAAGGCTTGGAGCCGGCCCTGGCCGCCCACCAGGCAACACTCGAAGGCCGGATCCGCCAGCTGGCCGGCGCGGTCGAGAAGGTCCGTGACCTTCGGGCCGGTCTTGCGCAGGGCAAGTCCCCGACAGCTAGAGAGCTGGCGCGCCGGCTGGGACCGATCGCAGAGTTCAGCGTCGCCTTCGATCTTCCCTGGCCTTGGGGCGGCGAACGGTTCGAACTTAGCGACGTGCGGCCGTTGAATTATATCATTGGTCCGTTAGGCAGCGGCAAAACACGGTTGGCCAAGCGTCTGGCTGAAACGCTGCCCAACGCCGTCTTCTTGGGCCTTGATCGGTTGAAGCACGGCGGCGCGGCGGCGCGGGCGCAACTGGACGCCGAACCTGCACTCAAATCCAGGATCGATCAGACCTTGACCTGGCTCGTTGAAGACGGTGCTGCGGCCTCGGAGACCCTGGTTGCCCTCCTCGTCGGACTGGAATCCAAAGGCGCGGCCATCGTGGTTGTCGACATGGTGGAGCAGGGGTTGGACCAGATCGCCCAGGAGGCGCTCATCGCCCACCTACGCCGCCGCGGGCCCGGCGCGCGGCCGCTTTTTCTGCTAACGCGCTCTTGCGCGATCCTGGACTTGGCCGCAGTAGGTGCCGAAGAGGCGATCATTTTCTGTCCCGCCAATCACAGCCCCCCGATCAGCGTCGCCCCATATCCCGGTGCCGCAGGCTACGAGGCGGTTGCCACTTGTCTGGCCTCGCCCGAAGTGCGGGCGCGGACGGAAGGCGTCATCGCGTGGAGGCCCCAGGTGGCGTGAGCCCGCTTCTCGCGCAAAGCGAACACGCTCGAATGGCCGCTCATGGGCCTTTCGGACATTGCGCGATGTCCGATCTGAGTCCGGAATACGCACCACGGCGGAGGTTCGCCCACGCCTCCGGATTTATGGGCTCACGCCCTAAAACAAGCTGCCTTGATCGACCGGTTTTGCAACGCGCTTCGGCGGCTTGGCTTCGTGCGCGGCCGTCTTCGCCGGGCCTGCCGGCGCGGGTGCGATCGCCGGCCGATCCGCGTCCGCAGTGGCTGCGACGCGCCCGTCGGCAAATTCGATGCTGAGCGGTGCGCCTGGTCCGACGCTCGCCGCTGCGCGGACGGCATGGCCTTGCTGATCGCGCACCAAGGCAAAGCCGCGCGCCAGCACGCCGCGATAGGACAGCGCGCCCAATAATTGCCCGCTATGGGCGACCCTTGCCTCGAGCCGCTGCATGGCAGTCAAGAGCGCCCGCCGCGCGCGCTCGGCGAGGCGCAGCGTCCGCTCGCGGTCGCGTGCGATGATCTGGCGCTGGGCCTGCGCATTGGAAAGTCTTGAGGCCTTGAGCCTGGTCGCGAGTCCCGCATGGCGATCCCTTTGCCGGCGCATCAGCGATTTGAGCGAATGCGACAGCCGCTCGCCCGACACCGTCAGGCGATGGTTCGCCTGCGCCACCTGACCGCGCAGCACCCGCAACGTCAGCCGCGCAGCGGCGGCTGCGAAGCGGCGGAAATGCGCATGCGTATTGGCTTTCAGCCCGCGCGGCAGCGCCGTCGCCGCTGCATCCATCCGTTGCCGCGGGATCGCCAGCAATTCGCTTGAGACGGGCAATGCGCGCACCGTGGCGCGCAACTCGTTGCGGCGGCCTTCCAGCCCGCGCTGCCAGCAGACAAAAGTGCGACGCGCCAGCGCCGCGACTTCAACGAACAATTCGCTGCGCACCGGGACCGCCATTTCCGCGGCCGCCGTCGGTGTCGGCGCGCGCTTGTCGGCGGCAAAATCGATCAGCGTGATGTCGGTCTCGTGACCCACTGCTGAAATCAGCGGGATCAGGCTGTCGGCAGCGGCGCGGACCACGATCTCCTCATTGAACGACCAGAGGTCTTCCAGCGAACCGCCGCCGCGCGCGACGATCAACAGATCGGGGCGAGGAATACTCCCGGCCTGCGGCAGCGCATTAAAACCGCGGATCGCACCCGCGATCTGCTCGGCCGAGCCGTCGCCCTGCACCTTGACCGGCCACACCAGCACGCGACGCGGAAAGCGGTCGGCCAGCCGGTGCAGGATGTCGCGGATCACCGCGCCGGTCGGCGACGTCACGACACCGATCACCTCGGGCAGCCAGGGCAGAAGCTGCTTGCGCGCTTCGCCGAACAGGCCCTCGGCCGCGAGCTTCTTCTTGCGCTCCTCCATCAGTGCCATCAGCGCGCCGATCCCGGCGGGCTCGAGCGCCTCGATCACGATCTGGTATTTCGACGAGCCCGGATAGGTCGTGAGCTTGCCGGTCGCGATGACCTCAAGTCCCTCCTGCGGCTTGAAGCGCATTCGCGCATGGGCGAATTTCCAGATCACCGCCTCGATTTTTGCGTTCTCGTCCTTGAGCGCGAAATAGCAATGGCCGGACGAATGCGCGCCCCGGAAGCCGGTGATTTCGCCACGCACCCGGACATGGCCATAGGCATCCTCCACCGTCCGCCGCAGCGCGGAGGACAGTTCGGAGACGGTGAATTCCGGCGCGTTGATAAGGTTTTCCGCTGCGGGCATCTCGATTCGGCTTTTGGGGTTCGAACTCCAAGTTAAGGATTTTCAGCTTCCAGCGCCAATCGGGCTTGTGGATCAGTATACTCTATGATACAGAGTACTCTACTTGTTTGACTCAGGATCATGCTGGAGAGGATGGTTCGGTTCCTGCTGAAACTGCTGCTAGGGGTTCCGCCATCGTGGGCGCGGCAACGCTGGTGCTCATGGCGATGCTTGCGACGCCACTGGCTCGCCTGCCGGAATTGACCTCGGTATCGCAGGCGGCCCGCGCCTATTTTGGCCAGCTCGAGGACGATCTTGAGGATCTGGTCGCGGTGGTGCGCAAGACCTCACCCTATCAACCGCTGACGCTACTTGGCCACTCCGCGGGCGGCGGCTTTGCGCTTCGGATCGCGAGTTCGCCGATCCAGAACCTGTTTGCACGCACCGTGCTGCTCGCGCACTTTCTTGGTCATGACGCGCCGACCTATTCGCACCGCTTGATGCGCAATTTCGCGACGCGCGGCTACACGAGCGATTTCGCCGCCGTAACCAAGCCGCTCACGCTGATCTCGGGCGCCGACGATGAATTGATGCTGGCCGACAAATATGCCGACGCGGTCGCGGCGTCGGTCGAGGTCAAGCTGATCGACGGCATCAGCCATATGGCCATTGTCAGCGACCCTCGCGCTGTCTCGGCGATTGCGGAGGACGTCGCCAAAGGGGGGCGGAATCATGACCCGCATTGACGCAAAAGAAGCCGCCTCGGCGCTGAATGACATCGAGCAGATCGTCCAGCGCGTCCGCCAGTCGCGTACCTGCGACATCGCCAGCCTGCGTGCTGGTGTTCGCTGGCAACATCGCGAACTTCGTCTGGCCGCGTTACGGCGGCGGCACGGCGTCAACGCAGTGGGCGCTGTGGGGTCAATCGGGGTCAACGTGTTTCAAATTCCCCGAACCGCCGGACGCAGCTTCGATGTCCGGATGACGATCGCCTTTGTGCTGTTCTTCGCCTTCGGTCTGCTGTGCAGCACGGTGCTCGGCCATTTGGGGCCGCGCGAGATGGGCGCGTTCTGGCCGATCTATTTCATGCTGATCTACTGCATCGCGGGCTTGTGGTTCGGTTATGCTTTTGTCGCGATCGGTCTTGGCATCACCGTGCTGACGCTGATCGGCTATTTCTTCGTCGGCGGTTTTGCGTTCCTGCTCTGGATGGCCGCCGTCAACGGCGGCGAGCTCGTTCTCGGCGGGCTGTGGGTGCGCCGGAGCTAGAGCGATGGCCGAGCTCGACGACATCATCCACCAGCCGCTGCGCTTGAGGATCATGGCCGCACTGAATGCGCTACCGGCGACGGCGGGCCTCGAATTCGCCCGGCTGAAAAAGCTGACCGGCGCCACCGACGGCAATCTTGGCGCCCATATCGAAACCCTTTCGAAGGCCGGCTATGTCGCAGTCGACAAGGCCTTTGTCGGCAAAAAGCCACAAACCACGGTGACCGCCACGGCGGCCGGGCGCGGCGCGTTCGCCCGCCATGTCGCCGCCTTGCAGGAAATCATCGCAGCCTCTGCCAGGCAGCCTTGACCCCATCCGTCATTCCGGGATGAGCCGTCAGGCGCAGGCCCGGAATCCATAACCACGATCTGGGGTTATGGATTTCAGGCTCACCGCTTCGCGGTGCCCCGGAATGAAGGCGTTCGGTTGGTTCCCCGTTGCGGGGGCCTTGCAGGGGAGGGGGACTCGTGCGACCGAACCGGTTTGACGCTCCCTCGCTCCGGCTTGAATTCATGCGCATCCTTCTGCTCGGTTCCGGCGGCCGCGAACATGCCCTGGCGTGGAAGATCGCGGCGTCGCCGCTGGTGACGAAACTTTGGTGCGCGCCGGGCAATGCCGGCATCGCGCGGGAAGCCGAATGCGTGGCGCTCGATATCGCCGACCACGGCGCGGTGATCGATTTCTGCAGGTCCAACGCGGTGGACTTTGTCGTGGTCGGGCCGGATGCGCCGATCGCGGCGGGTATCGTCGACGATCTTGACGCGGCCGGCTTCAAGGCGTTCGGACCAACAAAGGCCGCAGGAAAGCTGGAAAGCTCCAAGAGCTTCACCAAGGCGCTGTGCCACGCCAACAATATTCCAACCGCGACTTACGAACACTTTGCCGACGCCGAGCAAGCGAAAGCCTATATCCGCGGGCGGGGCGCGCCGATCGTCGTCAAGGCCGACGGCCTGGCTGCCGGCAAGGGCGTCGTCGTGGCGATGACGAAGGAGGAAGCGCTCGCGGCCGTCGACATGATGTTCGGTGGCGCTCTCGGCGAAGCCGGCGCCGAGGTCGTCGTCGAGGAGTTCATGGAGGGCGAGGAAGCCTCATTCTTCGCCCTGTGCGACGGCGAGCACGCGCTGGCGCTTCCGACCGCGCAGGATCACAAGCGCGCCTTCGATGGCGACAACGGCCCGAATACCGGCGGCATGGGCGCCTACTCGCCCGCGCCCGTAATGACGGAGGCGATGTGCGCGCGGGTGATGAAGGAGATGATCGAGCCGACGCTGCGGGCGCTGGCGGCGATGGGATCGCCGTACAAAGGCGTGCTCTATGCCGGCATCATCGTTACCAGCGACGGACCGAAGCTCGTCGAATACAACGCCCGATTCGGCGATCCTGAATGTCAAGTGCTGATGCTGCGAATGATGTCGGATCTCGTACCGGCGCTGATCGCTTGCGCCGACGGGCAGTTGAAGAATTTCAGCCTGCGCTGGTTCGACGAGGCCGCGCTTACCGTGATCATGGCGACCAGGGGCTATCCGGGCAGCTACAGCAGGGGCTCGGTGATCGAGGGACTCGATGACGCCGCCAGAATCGAGGGCGTCGAGATCTTTCATGCCGGCACCATCGCGAAGGATGGCGCGATCCTCGCCAACGGCGGACGCGTGCTCAACGTCTGCGCGCTGGGCAAGACCGTCACCGAGGCGCAAGCGCGCGCCTATGCGGCAGTCGAGCGCATCAAATGGCCGCAAGGTTTTTACCGCCGCGATATCGGCTGGCAGGCGGTTGCAAGGGAGCGTGAATAGTGATCCAGTTGAGACGGTGCGGCGCTTATTCTTTTCAGCGGGGGACGACGATGCGCCTGTGCGGGCAAATCCTCGCGGTTGCCATTGCTTGCTTTGCAACTGCCGCGGTTGCCGAGACGCGTGGTCCGCCGGTAATTCTCGTCTCCGACGCAATTGAACCGCACGACCCGGACATCGACATCTATGCCTTGATGTCGGGCAAGTGCACGACGCTCAAAGTCGCGGGACGCGATTTTGCATGCAAGGTCGTAGGCTTCTTCCATAGCGAACATGGCCGCGTAAATTTTGCGGTCGCGCTCGATGACCCGGCGGACGATAGCCACGTGATCTCGTTCTCGGGTGAAAATGGCCAACGCACGCAGGATAATCTGTACGAGCTGCCCGTCGACCGGATGCTGCTGAGCTCCAAGGAGCGGCCGAAGGTCGATGGCCTTCCGGTGCCCTCCGTCGAGTTATCGGCTGGATTCTGCAAGCAGCTCGGAAACTTCGCCGCGAGACAAGTCGCCAGCATCTCCTGTGCCGCGACGGATAAAAGCGGCAAGAAATATGAATTGCAGTTCCAGTCGGATGGCTTGCCGATCACGTTGCGGAGGGTCAGGCAAACCAAACCGTCGATCAAGGAGTACCCGTTTCAATGACGCCTGGCGGGTCATTGATCGACCGACATGTCATCCTCGCCGCGAGCGAGAGGAAATCAAGCCGCGTCGTCGGGGATCATGATCCGACCCCGCACTCCAGGTGCGGGGCAGGCTTTTTCCGGATCGTGCGCTAAAGCAAATCACCGCCCGCGGCCAGCGCCGTGGTGCCGTGCTCGCGGAACGCCTTGATGACGTTGCGGCCGACCTTCCATTTGTGCACTTCGTCGGGACCATCGACCAGCCGCTGCGCGCGGACCTGCGTGTACCATTTAGCCAGCGGCGTATCCTGGCTGAAGCCGAGCGCGCCGTGCAGCTGGATCGCGGTGTCGATCACCTTGTGCACCATATGGGCGAGGTACACTTTGGCGATCGAATTCTCCTGCCGCAAATCCATGCCCTTTTCCGCCTTGTAGGCGATATGCAGCAGCATCAGCCGCCCGATATAGAGCTGGCTCGCGCATTCGGCGAGCATGAACTGCACCGCCTGGCGATCGGCCAGCAACACGCCAAAGGTCGATCGTTTGATCACGTGAGCGACCGCCATGTCGAGCGCGCGCTGGGCTTTGGCGACATTGTGCATGCCATGGCGCAGCCGGCCGTAGGCGAGGCGATGCTGGCCCATGTTGAAACCATTGCCTTCGCCGCCGAGCAGATTGTCGGCCGGCACTTTCAAATCCCTGATCTCGATTTCGGAGTGGCCGCCATGGACCTCGTCGTAATACGCCCCCTCGATCGCCATGTTCTTGATGTTGCGTTTGATCTTGTAGCCGGGGTTCGGCAGTTCGACGATGAAGGTCGAATACTGCTGGTGGCGCGGCGCATTCGGATCGGTCTTCGCCATCACCAGCGCCATGTCGGCGACGCTGGCGGAGGACGAGAACCACTTCTCGCCGTTCAGGATGTAATTCTCGTTGCCGTCCTTCACGGCGGATGTCTGCATTCCGGTGGCGTCGGCGCCGGCGGCCTTTTCCGTCATCGAAAAGCAGATGCGCTTGTCGCCATTGAGCAGCGGTTTCAGGAATTTTTCCTTCTGATGGTCGGTGCCGTGCGTCAGGATCGTCATCATCGAGGCGTCGTCCGGCCCCTGCGTGTTCATCGAGAGCGCCCCCAGCATGCTTTCGCCGAGCTCCATCTGCACCAGCGCGTTGGCAAGCGGTCCCAGACCCATGCCGCCATATTCTTTCGGCACGAACGGGCACCATAACCCTTGCTTGCGTGCCTTGACGCGCAGGCGGCCGAGCACGTCGTCGAACGGCTTGGTGTCCAGTTCCTTCTCGGCCGGGATACATTCCTCCTGCACCCATTTGCGCACCTTCTCGCGGATCGCCTTGGCTTCGGCCGGAATCTCGAAATCGATCGACATGGCATTTCCTCAGGTTACGGTTCTTGATGCTTGGACCTGTGAAATGGAATATATCCGCCACGCGCCAGCGGCAACGACAAACAAAGTTTGAAGCACACTCGTCATACTGCCACCGGGCTGCACCGGCGCTGACCCGATGGCGGATCATGACATGGATGTCAGAAATGCCCGATCTCGCCGACCTGTTTCCCGGCTATCAATCCGAATGGATAAACACTTCTTCGGGCCGCATCTTCGCCCGCGTCGGCGGAGGCGGCCCGCCGCTGCTACTGCTGCACGGATTTTCCTCGACGCACGTGATGTGGCACGCCGTGGCGCCGCGGCTTGCCGACAAATTCACGCTGATCGTTGCCGACCTGCCGGGATATGGCTGGTCGGACATGCCGGAGAGCGATAACGATCACACACCCTATACCAAGCGCGCGATGGCCAAGACCATGGTGGAAGCGATGGAACAACTCGGCCACGTGCGCTTCGCGCTCGCAGGCCACGACCGCGGCGGCCGCGTATCGTACCGCCTCGCGCTCGATCATCCCGGCCGGCTGTCGCGATTGGCGGTGCTCGATATCTTGCCGACCTATAATTACTGGGAGCGCATGAACCGGCTGTATGCGCTGAAAATCTATCACTGGACGTTCCTGGCGCAGCCTTTTCCGCTGCCGGAAACCCTGATCGGCGGCAATCCCGATTTCTTCCTCAAGCAGAAGATGGCAAGCCAGACCAAATCCAAAAACCTCGACGCCTTCGATCGGCGCGCGCTGCAGCATTATCTCGCGCCGTTCCGCGATCCTTCGCGTGTGCACGCGATGTGCGAGGATTATCGCGCCGGCGCCTATGCCGACTATGAAATCGACAAGGCCGATTTCGAGGCTGCCAGGAAGATCCCGATTCCAATGCTGGCGCTGTGGGGCGATGCCGGCATTGCCGGCGCCGCAGCGACAGTGATCGACACCTGGAAGCAATGGGCCACGAATGTATCTGGCGCGCCGGTCGATTCCGGTCATTTTTTGACGGAAGAGAATCCGGACGCGACGGCGCGGTTACTGAGGGAATTTTTTCTGGCGGGGTGAGCCAACAGTGACCCGTCATACCCGCCGAAGCGGGTATCCAGTACGCTGCGGCCTCTCGGTCAGTCACTACTGTCTCTGGAATACTGGATCATCCGCTTTCGCGGATGATGACAGCTATGCGCGCTATCTTCGCGCCTTGAAAAACTCCCGCAGCAGGCCTGCGGCTTCGCTTTCGCCGACTGCAGAATAGACCTCGGGGGTGTGATGACAGGTCGGCGAAGCAAAAAAGCGCACGCCGGAATCGACCGCGCCGCCCTTGGGGTCGGCCGCGCCGTAGTACAGCCGCCTTACCCTCGCAAACGAGATCGCGCCCGCACACATCGTGCAGGGCTCGAGCGTGACATAGAGGTCGCAGTCGACCAGCCGCTCGGTGCCGATCCTCTCGGCGGCCTGCCGGATCGCCAATATTTCGGCGTGCGCGGTCGGATCGCGGTCCGTCAGGGTCCGATTGCCGGCCGTGGCGATCACCTCGTAATCGCGCACAATCACGCATCCGATCGGAACTTCGCCGGATTTTCCGGCGTTTTCCGCCGTTTTCAGCGCCAAATCCATGAAGGAGGGTGCGGTCATGCCTCGTATCATCGGAAAAAACCTGCTACTAGATGCGCCTTCAGCAAAAGTGGATTCCTGCCTCGCGTGAGATAGCGCCGCTGACAGCGCGCGTATCGCCATTTGTCCTGCACCTTAAGTGAGACCTTCATGCCCCGCGACACCGATAAAGACAACGATTCCCGCGGCCGGCGCGAGCGGCCGCCCGGTGGCAAGGGCCGCTCCGGCCGCGCCCGGGGCCCAGAGAAGAAATTCGCCAAGAAATTTGTCAAGAAATTTGTCAAGGGCGGCCTTGGGGACAAGAATTTCGATCGCAAGAGCGAGGGCGATAGGCGTCCTTATCCCGGCAAGTCCGAGGGTGCGAGGTCGTTTGCCAAGAAGCCCTATTCGGGCTCCGGCAAACCTTACTCCGGCAAACGCGAGCGCGCGCCGCCGCGCCGGGATGACGGCGACGCTCCGCGCGCCCGCGACAATCGCCCAGGCTACAATCGCGACGATCGCGCTCCGCGCTCCGATCGCGGCGACGCCCGCCCGGCCTCGCGTTTCCAGGACAGGAAATTCGGCGACAGGAAACCCTATGCGCCGCGTGATGGTGACAAGCGACCCTACACCCCGCGCGGTGAAGGCTTCCGCAAAGACAGGGATCGGCCGCAGGGTGATCGGCCCCACGGCGGTCCTCGCGGCGATCGGCCCGAGCGAAAGTTTGGCGGCGACAAGAAGTTCTCGCGCGCAGCGCCTCGGGATCGCAAGAGCGACTCGGGTGACCGCGGCCCCCGCGAGGATTTCGGTGCCGATCGCGGCGATGCAAAGCCGTGGCAGAAGCGCGATGATCGCGGCGAGGGTTACTGCCGTCCTGCCCGCGACGGCGCGCGGAGTTTCGGCAAGCCGCGCTTCGACAGGCCCCACGACGGGGATCGCAAGAGCAACCCTGGAGATCGCGGTGGCGATGAACGTCCGCGGTTCTCGCGTTCGCGCGAAGATCGTCCGAAGTTCGACCGTCCCCGTCGGGATCGCAAGGGCGACCCGGGGGATCGCAAGGGCGACCCGGGGGATCGCAAGGGCGACCCGGGGGATCGCAACAGCGCCCCTGCGCGGCCCGAAGGCCGCAACGACTGGCAGGAACATCCGCGCAGCGAGGCACCGTCCCCGGACCGGCATGCCGACCGGCCGCGCCGTGACAATGAAGACGACAGCAGGGTCTTCGCCAAACGTCCGGCCTTCGGTGGCCGCGCCGCCTATCGCGAACGTGCGCCGGACGAGCGCCGTCCCGCACGGCCGCCACGCGAAAAGAAATCCGGCGAGCGCATCGCCAAGGTGGTGGCGCGCGCGGGGCTGGCCTCGCGCCGCGACGCCGAGGGATGGATCGTGCAGGGCCGCGTCACCGTCAACGGCCGCGTGATCAACTCGCCGGCGCTCGACGTCACTGTCAACGATGTCGTCACCGTCGACGGCAAGCCGTTGCCGCCGCGTCAGCGCACGCGGCTGTTTCTCTATCACAAGCCGCGCGGCTTGATGACCACGCATGCCGACCCCGAGGGGCGGCCGACGGTGTTCGACAATTTGCCGGAAGCGCTGCCGCGGCTGATCTCGATCGGCCGGCTCGATTTCAACACCGAAGGCCTCTTGCTCTTGACCAATGATGGCGGGCTGGCGCGGGCGCTCGAACTGCCGGAGACCGGCTGGCTGCGGCGCTATCGCGTCCGCGCTCACGGCGAAGTCACCCAGGCGCAGCTCGACGAATTGAAAAAGGGCATCGAGGTCGATGGCGTCAAATACGGCCCGATCGATGCGACGCTGGAGCGCGACCAGGGCGCCAATGTCTGGCTGGTGTTTGCGATCCGCGAAGGCAAGAACCGCGAGGTGCGCAACGTGATGGCGCATCTCGGCTTGGAGGTGAACCGGCTGATCCGGGTTTCCTACGGTCCGTTTCAGCTCGGCGAGATCGCTGAAGGCGGGGTCGAGGAGGTCAAGACGCGGGTGCTGCGCGAGCAGCTCGGTGAAAAGATAGCCACGCTCGCGGGTGCCGATTTCAACCGGCCGATGCCTGGCGAGCCTGAGGCAGCGGCCGAGAGTGAAGTCGCCGACGCCCCGCGCGGCAAAAAACCGTTCAAGCCGGCCGGCAAGAGCGGCCTGATCGCCGACCGCAAGGGCCGCCGCGTGCTGGTGCAGCGCACCGGCAGCGAAGAGGCGCGCGCGCGTAACGAGGCTGAGGCCAATGGCTATGGTCCGCCGCGTCGCCCGCAGCGCGGCTATCACGGCAAGCGCGACCTGACGCCGCGGGACGAGTAGGGGCGGGATGCGCGTCGTCGGCGGGCGATTGAAGGGCCGTAGCCTCGCCTCACCATCATCGCGCGACATCCGTCCGACTGCGGACCGGCTGCGCGAGTCGGTCTTCAACATCCTGATCCATGCCTACGACGATCCGATTGAAGGCGCGCGCGTGCTCGATTTGTTTGCCGGCACCGGCGCGCTCGGGATCGAGGCGATCTCGCGCGGTGCGGCGTTCGCGCTGTTCGTCGACAATGGTACCGAGGCGCGCGCGCTGTTGCGCAACAATATCGAGGCGCTGGGCCTTGGCGGCGTCACAAAAGTGTTTCGCCGCGACGCCACCAATCTCGGTCCGGCGCATCCGGTCGAGCCGTTCTCGCTGGCCTTCCTTGATCCGCCTTACGCAAAGGGGCTTGCCGAGAAGGCGCTGGCCTCGCTGCGCGATGGCGGCTGGCTGAGCCTGGGCGCATTGCTGGTGGTGGAGGAAGCCAAGGCCGCGGCGTTTGCGCCGCCGGAAGGTTTCGAGGAGCTGGAGCGGCGGGTGTATGACGATACGGAGTTTGTGTTCTTGCGCAATCCGTAGGATGGGTTGAGCGCAGCGATACCCATCACCTCAACGGAAGCCGTCGATGGGTTTCGCTGCGCTCAACCCATCCTACGTCTCTGCCTCTACCTCCGTCCGAACAGCTTCTCGATATCCGAAAGCTTCAATTCCACATAGGTCGGGCGGCCGTGGTTGCACTGTCCGGAATTCGGCGTGTCTTCCATTTCGCGCAGAAGCGCATTCATTTCCTCCGGCTTGAGGCGGCGGCCGGCGCGCACCGAGCCGTGGCAGGCCATGGTGGCGGCGACATGCAACAGCCGGCGCTCCAGCGGCAGCGCCTCGTCCCATTCCGCCATGTGCTCGGCGAGATCGCGCAGCAGCGCTCCGGCATCGGTCTTGCCGAGCAGCGAGGGCGTCTCGCGCACCGCGACCGCGCCGGGGCCGAAGGATTCGATCGCCAGCCCGAACGACGAAAGCTCCTCGTCGCGCGCGAGCAGGCGTTCCACCGTCGCTTCGTCGAGTTCGACGACCTCCGGAATCAGCAGGATCTGCCGCTGCACGCCGTTGTGCGCCAGCGACGCCTTCAGTTTCTCATAGACGATGCGCTCATGTGCGGCGTGCTGGTCGACAACGATCAATCCGTCTCGGGTCTGCGACACGATATAGGTTTCGTGGATCTGGGTCCGTGCCGCGCCCAAGGGACGATCGATCAGCTCGGTCGACGGTTGCGTCTCGGAGCGTATGTCGGCGGTGGGCGCGCCGACGTCGAAGGCCGCTTGCTCCTGTTCGGCAAAGGCCGGCGCTGCCGAGCCGTCGAATTCCGGCATCGGGCCCGCGGGGTAAGAAGGCGAGCGCCGCCAGTCCCAATTGCCGGGCCGCGGCGCGAACGAGGGGCGGAAGGATGAGATGGCGGCGCCGCCGCTATTGGCCGCGGTGCGCCTGCCTTCACGCGACAGGCCCTCCTTCAGCGCATGCACGATCAGTGCACGAACCAGGCCTGCGTTGCGAAACCGCACCTCGGTCTTGGCCGGATGCACATTGGCATCGACCTCGCGCGGATCAAGCCTGACGAACAGCGCGACCACTGGGTGGCGGTCGCGCGGCAGATAGTCGGCATAAGCGGCACGCACCGCGCCAAGAATGAGCTTGTCGCGCACCGGGCGGCCATTGACGAACAGATACTGCCCGAGTGCGTTGGCGCGGGTCAGCGAGGGCGCGGCGGCAAAGCCCTCGACCGCGACGCCGTCGCGCTCGGCGCGCACGTCGATGGCGCAGCTACGAAAATCCGCGCCCAAAATATCGCCGAGCCGCGTCAGCCGGCCGGCCGCACCCGGAAGTGCCGCGGCCCAGGTGACGGGGCTGCGTTCCTCGCCGGCCAGGGTGAAGGCGATGTCGGGCCGCGCCATGGCGAGCCGCCGCACCACCTCGCGGATCGCCTCGGCCTCGGTGCGATCGGTCTTGAGGAATTTCAGGCGCGCCGGCGTCGCATAAAAGAGATCAGAGACCTCGACGCGGGTGCCTTGCGAAAGCGCCGCCGGCATGATTTCGGATTTCACCCCGCCTTCGACCGACAACGACCAGGCATGCGGCTCGGTCAAGTTGCGCGTAGTGATGGAAAGTCTTGCCACCGCGCCGATCGAGGGCAGCGCCTCGCCGCGAAAGCCCAGCGTGCGGATTTGCAGGAGGTCCTCGTCGTCGAGCTTCGAGGTGGCATGTCGCTCGACCGCGAGCACGAGATCGGCTGATGTCATGCCGCTGCCGTCGTCGGTGATGGCGATCCGCCGCCGCCCGCCGCCGTCGCTGAAGATCTCGATCCGGCTGGCGCCGGCGTCGATCGCGTTCTCCACCAGTTCCTTGACGACGCTCGCTGGCCGTTCGACCACTTCGCCGGCGGCGATGCGGTTGACGACCTGTTCGGGGAGCTGGCGGACGGACATCGGCTTGGTTCAAAGGTCGATTCGAATGCTGCGTCGCATTCTAGACGGTGTGGCGGCAAATGCATGCGCCAAAAGCGGTATCCGTTTGTTGCTGGGGAAGAGGTGGAACTATCGCGTTGAAGATATTGACATTCGGTCGGCCTCGGGCGCGCTGCGGGATTGTGAGGTCGCGCGAGCAGGTATATCGTTTGCAAAACTGTAATTCGACCGGAGGGACGCCATGTGCCATTTGTTCGCGCACCAGCCGCAACGCGATTACGAATCGCACACCCGATCGCTCCGGATCGGCGGCCATTGCACGTCGATCCGGCTGGAAATATCGTTCTGGGACACGCTGGAGGAAATCGCCGCCAAGGAGGGCATGAGCCTCGCGAAGTTTCTGACCACCCTGCACAACGAGGTGCTCGATCACCATGGTGAGGTCAGGAATTTTGCTTCGCTGCTGCGCTGTTCCTGCCTGATCTATCGCTCGAAGAGTGCCGTTGTCGTTCCGGCCTTCAGCGGCGCTGCCGCGCCGCTTCTCGATGCCGCCGAATAGCAGCCGAAACACGTTGAATAAGGCGGCTCCGCACTTTTCCTGGGACGCAGCCGCCTTAATCTGAACCCGTTTCAGATCTCCTTTTTCTGCATCGCGCCCGCGATGTGATCCGCCTGCCGGATCGCGAGCGAAACGATCGTCAGGGTCGGGTTGCAGGCCGCGCCACTGGTGAACTGGCTGCCGTCGGACACGAACAGGTTCTTGATGTCGTGGGTCTGGCCGAACTTGTTCACCACCCCGTCCTTCGGTTTCTCGCTCATCCGATTGGTGCCCATGTTGTGGGTGCTTGGATAAGGCGGCGTTGGATAGGTCACGGTGGCGCCGACGGCCTCGTAGACCGCAGCGCCCTGCTTGTAGGCGTGATCGCGCATCGCGACGTCGTTCGGATGATCGTCGAAGTGCACGCTCGCCACCGGCAAGCCAAATTTGTCCTTGGCCTTCGGGTCCAGCGTGACGCGGTTGGTTTCCTGCGGCATGTCCTCGCCGATCAGCCACATGCCAGCCATCCGCGGATAGGATTCTATCGCGCTCGTGAACGGCCTTCCCCACGCGCCCGGATTGAGGAACGCGGCCATGAAGGGCAGACCGAGCGAAAGGGTCTCCATCTCATAGCCGCCGACGAAGCCGCGCTTCGGGTCGTTCTTGGCCTCATCGCGGATGATGCCGGCCATTGTGGTGCCGCGATACATATGCACGGACTTATCGAAGGTCGCATAGACGCTGCCGGTCATGTGCCGCATGTAGTTGCGGCCAACCTGTCCCGACGAATTGGCGAGACCGTCGGGGAACATGCTTGACGCGCTGTTGAGCAGCAGACGCGGGCTCTCGATCGAGTTGCCCGCAACCGCCACCACCCGCGCTTTCTGACGCTGCATGGCGCCGGTTTGGTCGGCGTACACCACGCCGGTCACCTTGCCTGATGCGTCGTGCTCGACCTTGATCGCCATGCTGTTGGGGCGGACCTCCAGATTCCCCGTGGCTTCGCCCTTGGGGATTTCCGCATACAGCGTCGACCACTTCGCGCCGGACTTGCAGCCCTGGAAACAGAATCCGATCTGCACGCACGATCCGCGCCCATCGCGCGGCTCGCTGTTGATGGCCATGTTCCCGGTGTGCACGGTCTTGTAGCCGAGCTTCTTGGCGCCGGCTTCCAGCACCTTGAAGTTGTTGTTGCCGGGCAGGCCGGGAATGCCGTTGGTCCTGGTCACGCCCATCTTGTTCTCGGCCTTGGCGTACCAAGGCTCCATCTCCGCAAGCGTGATCGGCCAGTCCAGCAAATTCGCGCCGGGCATGCTGCCATAGGCGCTCTTGATCTTGAACTCGTGCTCGTCGAAGCGCAGTGACGCTCCGGCCCAGTGCGTGGTCGAGCCGCCGACCGCTTTCACGATCCAGGCCGGAAGATTGGCGAAGTCCTTGGCAACCCGCCAGCTCCCTGACGTCGTGCGCATGTCGGACCACGCGAGCTGAGTAAAACTGTCCCATTCGTCGTTGACGAAGTCCTGGTTCTCGATGCGCGGGCCGGCTTCAAGGATGACGACCTTGATGCCCTTCTGCGCGAGTTCATTGCCGAGCGTTCCGCCGCCGGCGCCCGAGCCCACGATCACGACCACGCCGCTGTCATTCAGATCGAATTTTGCCATGTTGAGTTCCTCCCTGACTGTTCGTTGCCGAGGCGTCTAGACCTTCGGAAGCCAGTCGATGTCGGCGAAGCCGCGGTTGATGTAGCCGCCGTGCTCGGCGGAGGAGCCTTCGTAGCCGAATTTCGGCCACACTTCCTTTTGGTTATAGAGCGTGGCGATGAGATCGCCGCGGACCTTCTGGAAGAAGTCGCTTTGCTCGATGCCCTGCAGCAGCACCACCCGATCCGCTTCCCACGCCACTTCGGCGTAGGGCACCTTGTGACGATCGCGGGCGTCCTGGTCGAGCCGGCTTATGCCGCCATTGATCATCTCCTTGATGGCCGGGTCTTTTGCCGCTTTGCCGTCCCACGGCTTGACCGCGGTGATGTAGTAGCTGTCGGCCAGGAAATCGTGCGGATAGATGTCGCGCGCGACCTTGACCAGGGTTTTTAGCGTGGCCGGCGTCAACGCCGTCGCGTCATCGGCCCAGGCCTCTCCGATGCCAACGCCTGTGCTGGTCGCAACCGCCACCACCGGCACCGCGCTCGCTGCTCCCTGCAGAAACACGCGACGATCGAACTTGCTTCGACGATCTACTTCTCTCATGGGTTTCCTCCGTTGAACGTTCTTGTTGATTGCGACTGTCGAATGGGATTAGCCGAAGCGGCCGCCTTTCTGGATCACTTCGATCTTGTAACCGTCGGGATCGGCGACAAAGAAAAAGCGCGCCAGCGTCTTGCCGTCATGCTTGAAGTCGCGTAGCGGCCCGGGGGCCAGTTTCTCGCGCTCGAAGCGCGCGTGTTCGGCATCGACGTCGTCCACCACCACGGCGAGGTGGCCGTACCCGTCGCCCAGCGCATAGGGCTCCTTGCGATCGAAGTTGACGGTCAGCTCGACCTCGAACGGTGAGGAGGGATGCCGCAAATAGATCAGCGCGAAATCGGAAAACCTGAGACGGTCGGCGAGCTCGAGACCGAAGGCGCGCGCATAGAAGTCCAGCGCTTTCGCCTCGTCGAGAACGCGGATCATCGAGTGAACGGGCTTTGCCATTCAGTTCAGCTCCTTGAGGTAGGCGATGATGGCGGCGCGGGTTTCCGGCCTGGGTTGCCGATACGCCATGATGGCGCTCGGAATCATCTGCTGCGGATTGGTGAGCCAGGCATCGAGTTTCGCGTCGTCCCAGACGAAGTCGGCCTTTGCGAAACCCGACGAATAGGAAAAGCCGTCCGCGCTGCCGGCGCGCCGGCCGACGATCTTGAACAGCGACGGGCCTTGTCGGATCGGATCCGACAGATTCGTGGTGTGGCAGGTCGCGCATTGCTGCTTGAACAGAGTAGGGCCATCCGGCGGCTTTGCCGCCGGCAGCGGCATTTGCGCGGCCGCCACGCCTGCGACCAGCGTCGCGCCGCAAAATCCGGGCCCGAATGCATGTCTCGCGCGCAGCTTCGTCATCACCATCACCACCGGCGTGCATGGACTTTAAGTCTCGGCGAACAAGTGGTGGTAGTAGCGGGCTGTTTTGGGTGAGAACAAAAAGCTGCCGTATTTCGCGGCGGCCAGCGTCGGCTGGTCGGCCCCTCAGTCGTCAAAGCCGCGCGAGCCACGCCGCGCCTTGATGTCGCCGCGGCGTTTCTTGCCCTCCAGCCGGCGCTGCTTCGATCCGAGCGTCGGCCTGGTCGGCCGCCGCAGTGTTGGCCGCACCATCGCCTCGCGCAACAGTTCGAGCAGGCGGTCGATCGCGTCGGAACGGTTGCGATCCTGGGTACGGAAGCGTTGCGCATGGATGACGATGACGCCGTCCTTGGTCATGCGCTGGCCGGCGAGCCGCAGCAGCCGGGCGGCGGCGTCGGCGGGAAGCGAAATCCGGCGAGTATCGAACCGCAGCTGCGCGGCGGTCGAAAGCTTGTTGACGTTCTGCCCGCCCGGGCCGGAGGCGCGAACGAAGGCGATCTCGATCTCGTTCTCGTCGATTGCAAGGTCGCGGGAAATCCGCAGCATGGCGTCACCGGAAGGGAGAATCGGTACGCAGGATAGCGGTTTTGCTTTGAGCTTGCCCGGACCCATTCCCTCACCCTTGCCCTCCACGCCTGAGCTGGAGGGTCAGGGAGAGGGCCGGCGAGGCGTCAAGCTCAGTTCGCCGTGGGCGGTGGCGGTGCGGCGGCCGGTTGGGCGGCCGCCTGCGGTGCGCGGCCCACGATCACCGTAAGCAGGCCCTGGCCCCACAGCCGCTTGGCGGCTTTCTTGGCGTCGTCCAGTGTCACGGCGTCGACGATGGCGTTGCGCTTCTCGATATAGTCGATCGGCAGCTTGTCGAGCTGATATTGCAGGAGCCCCGAGGCGAGCTTCGAGGAGGTGTCGAGCGCCAGCATCTGCGAGCCCTTCAGATACGACTTGGCCTCGTCCAGCTCCTGTTGGGTCGGGCCGTCCTCGGCGATGCGGCGGATTTCCTTGTCGATCGCATCGGTGGTGTCGCCGGCGCGGTCGGCGCGCGTGCCGGTGTTGCCGATGAACAGCGCGGAGTGATCCATCCACAACAGCGCCTCATACACCGAATAGGCTAGCCCGCGCTTTTCGCGGACTTCGTGATAGAGCCGTGACGACAGTCCGCCGCCGCCGAGAATGTGGTTGACGACATAGGCGGCCATGAAATTCGGATCGTGGCGCGGCACGCCGGGGCCGCCAAAGGTGATCACGGTCTGCGGCACGTCAAGCGGTACGAAGGCGCGCTGCGGAGGCTTGGCGGCCACGACATCGCCGACCGGCACCAAGCTCGCCTTGGCCGGCAGGCCGCCAAACGTGTGGTCTAGTAATTTGCCGAGGGTTGCGGGGTCGACATCGCCGACTACCGCGATCTTTAGCGTATCCTTGGCCAGCACGCGGCGCACATAGTCCTTCAGGTCGGCGATTTCGATGGTCGGGACGCTCTCCAGCGTACCTGTCACCTGCCTCCCATAGGGATGGTCGCCATAGGCGATTTCCAGGAATTTGCGGCCCGCAAGCGAGTTCGGGTTGGTGGTGTCGCGGCGCAGGCCGGCGATCACTTGCGAGCGGATGCGTTCGACATCGGCAGGGTCGAAATGCGCCGAGGTCAGCGCCATCCTGAGCAGGTCGAAGGCTTCGTCCTTGTTGTCCCTCAGCATCCGCAACGAGCCGCGGAAATAATCCCGCGTCGCGCTGAAACTCAATTCGATGGCGCGGCGGTCGAGCCGCTCGTGGAATGTCTTGGAGTCGAGATCGCCGGAGCCCTCGTCGATCAGATCGGCGACCAGGTTGGCGACGCCGGGCTTGCCCGCCGGGTCCTGCGCGCCGCCGCCCGAAAAAGCATATTCCATCGCGATCAGCGGCACGGTGGCGTCCTGGACGAACCAGGCCTCGATGCCGCCGGGCGAGACCAGATGCTGGATTTTTGTCGCTGCCTGCGACGGTGTTGATGCCAATGCGGCGAGCGTGATGCCGGCGGCGATGACAATCGCGCGAGCGCGGATCGAAAAATGCATCACGAACGCTTCTCCTCGCGCTTTTGCGTGGTGTCCTTGATCAGATAGCCGGTCACCGAGCGCTTCTTGTCGAGCCATTTTTGCGCGGCGGCGCGGACCTGCTCGGCGGTCACGGCGCGAATCCGCTCCGGCCAGGTTCGGATGTCTTCGATGGAAAGCCCGGTGGTGAGCGCACCGCCATACCAGCGTGCCAAGGTCGCCTGATTGTCCTGGGCGTAGATCGCCTCCGCGATCAGCTGGGTCTTCACCCGCTCGAGATCCTCGGCGCGTATCGGATTTTGAACGATATCGGAGATCACGTCGTCGACGACCTGCTCGACCTGCGCGAATTCGACGCCGGATCTCGGCGAGGCGGAGATCGAGAATTGCGTCGCGTCCAGCGAGGTGCCCTGATAGGCGGCGCCGGCGTTGACCGCGAGCGGCCGATCGACCACCAGCGCGCGGTAGAGATAGGAGTTGCTGCCGCCGCCCATCAGTTGCGCCAGCACGTCGAGCGCGGCACTCTCGCTCGCCGCGGCGGTGGCGGCGGACGGGACCAGATAGTAGCGCTTCACGGTGGGCTGCTCGACCTGCGGATCGGCCAGCGTCACGGTGCGTGGCGCGACCGGCTCCGGCTCCTGCGGGCGAATGCGCTGCGCGGGGATCGCGGGCTGCGGCGCGACCGGGCCAAACGTCTTTTCCACCATCGACCTGATATCAGCGGCCTCGACGTCACCGGCAATCACCAGGATCGCGTTGTTCGGCGCGTAAAAGCGTCGGTAGAACGCCAGCGCATCCTCGCGATCGAGCTTTTCGATCTCCGGGTGCCAGCCGATCACGGGACGCCCGTAAGGATGGTTGAGATAGAGCGCGGCCATGATCTGCTCGCTGAGCCGCGCTTCCGGATTGTTGGCAACCCGCATGTTGTATTCCTCAAGCACAACGTCGCGCTCCGGCAGCACGTTTTCATCCTTCAGGATGAGGCCGGTCATGCGATCGGCCTCGAACTCCATCATCTTGGCCAACTGATCGCGCGGGACGCGCTGGAAATAACCGGTGTAATCGGTCGAGGTGAAGGCGTTCTCGTTGCCGCCGATCTTGAGTACCGTCTGGGAGAATTCGCCGGCCGGATGCTGGGCCGTGCCCTTGAACATCAAATGTTCGAGAAAGTGCGCAAGGCCCGACTTGCCCGGCGTCTCGTCGGCGGAGCCGACCTTGTACCAGATCATCTGCGTGACCACGGGCGTGCGGTGATCCGGAATCACCACGACCTGCAAGCCGTTGCCGAGGGTAAAGCTGGCGGGCGGTGCCGAGGTGACGGTGGTCTGGGCGAGGGCGCCGGAGGGTGCGAGAGCAAGTACTGATGCCAGCGCGGCAAAAACTGAGACGGCAAAGCGGGGTGAGGACATCATGACCTGTCTAGCGTATTCCGCAAAAATGGGCACCGGTCTTGCGACAAGAACGTGCAATGTTTCAAAGAGGGCGGTCCGAACCGAAGCGTTCGGGTCGAAGGCACAGCATCGTACACCGCGCCAAAGCTGGCCGTCGTCACGAACCGGAGAGATCGGGTTAACTAATCGCCATACTTGCCGGCGGCCGGGTCGTATTCCTTGTTCAGCGATTCCTTTGGGCCGGTGCCGTAGGCAAAGTTCGGCGACGGCGTCTGATAGCCGGCAGGCGGCTGGACCAGCGAATCCCGGGTCGGTTCGCCCTTGAACGGCGCAGTCTCGGCCTTGTTGCCGCCGAAAATATTGGTGAAGCCGCTGAAACCGAGCTGCGACGGACTGAGGATCGCGTTGGCGCCGGGATCGCCGGGCAGCGACGAATCGCCAGCGGCGGCGGGGGTATGGCCAGTCGTCTTGGCGGCGTTGAGTTCGCTCGGGGTCAGGATGCGGCCGGCCTCGATCGGATCCGGTTTGGCTTTCTTGCGCGCGGCGATCGCAGCCTTGCGGCGCGCTTCGTCGGGATCCTTCGGCCAGTTCGGTGCCTTCACCTCGGCCGACGTACCGGCCGGCGGCGGCAGATCCATCTTGGGCGGCACCACCAGCGGCGAGCGCTCGCGATAGTCGATGCCGCGGTTGTCCATGTTGGTGCCGCCGATGCCGGCCATGATGCCTTCGATGATCTTTTCCTCGAAGGTCTTGTCGTCGTCCTCGTCATCCTGGGCGCGAGCGACGCCGACCGTCATCACAAGTCCGATACCGAGGGTGATGGCCGAAAGCTGCAGCGCGCGCCTCAGCGCTCCCTTCGGTCTCCGCGTCATCCAACCACTGGCTTCGGTCTTGCGCATCGCTTTACCTGTTCAAGATCCTTGCGGGGTCGCCATGCAGGCGGGTTCCGCCTTTAGCCGCCCGTATCAGCTGGGATCGGGGCGCTTTTGCGGCGGATAACCTTCGGATGCCCCCAGGAAAGAATCATACAACAGGGCCGCCACACCAGCAACGATCGCCACATCTGCAAGATTGAACACATACCAATTGAAGGGTTTTCCCCCGATCTGGAGGTGAAATAAGGCGAAATCGACCACCGCGCCATAGGCCGCACGGTCGATGGCGTTGCCGATGGCGCCGCCGATGATCAGCCCCAGCGCCACCGCTGCCATCACGGTCCGCGACCGCGCCATCCAGATGGCCAACGCGATTACCGCCACGGCCTTGACCAGCATCAGCGCAATTTGTGCGGCCTGGCTGTCGTTCTGGAACCAGCCAAAGCTGATCCCGATATTCCAGGCCAGCACCAGATCGAAGAACGGCGTCACCTTCACCGTGCCGCGATGGCCGATGTCGAACGCGTAGAGCAGCCAGAGTTTTGAGGCCTGGTCCAGCGCCAGCGTGAGTATGGCGGCGATCACGCCGGAGCGGAGCGGCGAGGTCAAACGCTCACTCCCAGCGCCTTCCATTCGCGCAGCGCCTTTGCGTCGCGCGGCGACACGTCGGGATATTCGGGGTCCTCGCCGACGGAGGGGAGGATCTTCCAGGACCGTGCGCATTTGGTGCCGACGGCCCGTTCGACCACGACCGCGACGCCGTCCACGTCGTTGAGGCGGAAGGCGCCGGGCGGCGCTTCGCCCTCTCTCACTTCGTAGTTCGAGGTGATGCAAACCTCGGCCAGGTCGACATCGAACAGCGTGGCGAGGATATTCCTGTCCGAGACGTAGACGAGCGGGGAAGCCTCCAGCGACGAGCCGATGTTTTTGGCGGCGCGTTCGAGCTCTAGTGCACCGGTGACGACGCGGCGGACATTGCGGATGGTCTCCCATTTGGCGGCCAGCCGCGCGTCGCGGAATTCGCCAAAGCCGTTCGGGAACAGCGCGAGATGCACCGACGGATTTGAAGCCGGCTTGTACATCGCCCACGCCTCGTCGCAGGTGAAGCTCAAGACCGGCGCCAGCCATTTCAGGATCGCAT
Source organism: uncultured Alphaproteobacteria bacterium (assembly GCA_963769365.1). GTDB lineage: Bacteria > Pseudomonadota > Alphaproteobacteria > Rhizobiales > Xanthobacteraceae > Bradyrhizobium. Next base: position 231,616 of record CAVYLU010000012.1, read on the forward strand.
CGCAGATGATGCCGATGGTGGTCAGCGCCGCTTTCCGCGGCAATGATGACGGCGGATCGCAGTACAGCGTGTCTTTCCGGATGTCGAAATAGAACGCCGACAATTCGGTGTTCATGAAGGCCGAAAGACTGGCGACCACGGTCTTGTAGTCGAACTCCGAATAAGCCTGGCGCACGATCGCCGCCTGCTCGGCAAGCTCGTGCAGCATCAGCCGTTCCAGCTCGGGCATGTCAGCATGCGCGACCGCGTCTTCAGGTTTGAAGTGATGCAGCGTGCCGAGCATCCAGCGAATCGAGTTGCGCAGCTTGCGGTAGGTCTCGATGGTGTTCTTCAGGATCTCCGGACCGATGCGCTGGTCGTCGGCATAATCGGTGGCGCAGACCCAGAGCCTCAAGATGTCGGCGCCGGATTGCGCCATCACCTTTTGCGGCTCGACGGTGTTGCCGAGCGATTTCGACATCTTGCGGCCGTTCTCGTCGAGCGTGAAGCCATGCGTCAGCACGACGTCGAACGGGGCGCGGCCGCGGGTGCCGCAGCTTTCCAGCAGCGACGACTGGAACCAGCCGCGATGCTGGTCGCTTCCCTCCAGATACATCACGGTGTCGGCGCCGCCGTCGACCTTGCGCCTGATGCCGGCAAGGCCCGGAAAGTGCACGGGGTCTTCCAGCACGAAGGCGTGCGTCGAGCCGGAATCGAACCAGACGTCGCAGATGTCGTCGACCTTCTTCCAGTCCTCGTTGGCGAGAGGCCCAAGGAAGCGTTCGCGCGCGCCGTCCATGTACCAGGCGTCGGCGCCTTCCTGCTCGAAGGCATCCGCAATGCGCTTGTTGACGGCTTCGTCCTGCAGGATTTCTGCGGAGCCGTCGCCCTTCTCGCGCACGAACACCGCGATCGGCACGCCCCAGGCGCGCTGGCGCGAGATCACCCAGTCGGGCTTTGAGTTGATCATGCCGTTGATGCGGTTTTCACCAGACTGCGGCACCCATTGCGTGACGGAGATGGCATGCAGCGCGCGGGCGCGCAGGGTGTCGCCGGGCTTGGCTTTGCCGCTATCGGCGATGTCCGTAGCCCCGGGTCTGCCCGGGGCATCCGCAATAGGTTTGTCCATCGCGATGAACCATTGCGGCGTGTTGCGAAAGATCACCGGTTTCTTTGAGCGCCAGGAGTGCGGGTATTGATGCTTCAGCCGCCCGCGCGCCAATAGCATACCGGCCTCGATCAAGGCCTTGATCACGGCCTCGTTGGCATCGCCCTTCTCGCCCTTGTCATTGATGACGCGCTTGCCGGTAAAGCCTGGCGCGTGATCGGTGAAAGCGCCGTTCTCATCGACGGTGTAGGGGATCGCCGTATTGATGCCGCGCGCTTCCAGCTCGCGAGCATTCGCGGTCCAGACGTCGAAGTCTTCGCGGCCATGTCCCGGTGCGGTGTGCACGAAACCGGTGCCGGTATCGTCGGTGACGTGGTCGCCCGAGAGCAGCGGGACCAAAAATTCGTATCCGCCGCAAAAGCCCTTCAGCGGGTGGGAACACTCCACCGCATCGAGGGTGTCGGACGGAATATCGCGCGCTCTTTCATAGCTTGTGACGCGGGCCTGCTTGAACACGCTTTCGGCGAGCGCATCCGCAAGGATCAGCAGATCGCCACTCTTGGCCCAGTTGTCGGCAGGCGCGTCGGTGACCTTGTAGAGACCGTAGGAAATCTTCGGCGAGAACGAGATTGCGCGGTTGCCGGGCAACGTCCATGGCGTGGTGGTCCAGATCACGACGGATGCCGCGGCCAGCGCGCCATGGGCCGGCGATGACACCGGAAACTTCACCCACACCGTATCGCTCGTATAGTCCTCGTATTCGACCTCGGCCTCCGCCAGCGCGGTCTTTTCCACCACGCTCCACATCACAGGCTTCGAGCCGCGATAGAGCGTGCCGTTAGCCGCAAACCTCATCAGTTCGCGCGCGATCTGGGCTTCGGCGAAATAATCCATGGTGGCATAGGGATGGTCCCAGTCGCCGATGATGCCGAGCCGCTTGAATTCCTCGCGCTGCACGTTGAGCCAGTGCGTCGCATAGGCGCGGCACTCCTTCCGGAACGCCACCATCGCCGTGGAGTTGCGGAAGTCAGGCTTTTGCTTGCCCTTGGAGCGGTAGTTCTCCTCCTCGATCTTCCATTCGATCGGCAGCCCATGACAGTCCCAGCCCGGCACGTAGTTGGAATCAAAGCCGAGCATCTGCTGGCTTTTTGTCACCACGTCCTTGAGGATCTTGTTGAGCGCGTGGCCGATATGGATGTTGCCATTGGCGTAGGGCGGGCCGTCATGCAGCACGAATTTGGCGCGGCCGCGGGCCGCCTCGCGCAGCTTGCCGTAGAGGTCGATCTGGTTCCAGCGCGCCAAAATTTCCGGCTCGCGCTGCGGCAGGCCGGCGCGCATCGGAAATTCGGTCTGCGGCAGGAACAGGGTTTTGGAATAGTCCTTGGCGTCGGACTTTTGCAGCTTTTCGGACATAACGGCTCTGGTTTGGCTTAAGAAGGGCGCGAGAGGCGCGTTCAATCGCGGGTGAACGAGAGGAAATCCCGGTCTTGCGCCGAGCTTGAAAGCTCAGGCGGAAGCCGGGCCGCTAATGCCGATGGTGCGCCGCGCAAACATGGACTTTTCATAGCAGCCGAGCGAGGAAATCGCAAAGCCCTGCCGCATCTGCTTGCCATGCTTAAAGCGACGGTTTGGGGTGCCTGGGCCGGGCGGGATTGCCCAGAACGGTCTGTCCCTCGGCAACGTCGCGCGTGACCACGCTGCCGGCCCCGATCACCGCCCCGTCGCCGATTGTCACGCCGGGCAGGATGATGGCGCCGCCGCCGATCCAGGCGTCGTTGCCGATCCGTACGGGGCGTCCGAATTCGAGCCCGCAGCGGCGCATAGCGGCATCCCGAGGGTGGTCGGCGGCGCACATCTGCACCGCGGGTCCGATTTGGGTGCGATCGCCGATGGTCACTTCGACGACATCGAGGATGACGCAGTTGAAGTTCAGGAAAACCCCGTCGCCAAGACGAATGTTGTAGCCATAGTCGCAAAAGAACGGTGGGCGGATCACGGCGCCGGTGCCGACATGACCGAGACGTTCGGACAGCAGCGCGTGGCGCTCGGATACAGGCAGCGCCAGCGCCGCGTTGTAGCGCACGAGCCAGACTTTGTTCGCAGCCTGATCGGCCGCTATTTCAGCATCGCCGGGACGATACGGTTCGCCCGCAAGCATCTTCTGCTTTTCGGTCTTCCTCAATCCACCACTCCGAGCTTTGGAAACGCGCCAGGTGCGGCCGCCAATGCGGCGCGGGCGCGGGCTTGATCGTCATCCATCTGGGCTACCAGCGCTTGCACGCTGTCGAACTTCAATTCCTCCCGGATGAAGCCGATGAAGGCGACGTCGAGCGTTTGGCCATAGAGGTCGCCATCGAAATCGAACAGGAAGACCTCCAGGAGCGGCGCGCCATTGTCGAAGGTCGGGCGGCGGCCGAAGCTCGCTACGCCGTCGATCCGCTCGGTTCCGCGGCCGACCCGCACCGCATAGATGCCGTGGTTGAGCCCGCAATTCTTGTCGAGGCGGATATTGGCGGTGGGATAGCCGAGGTCGCGGCCGCGCTTCTCGCCGTGGATCACCTCGCCGGACACGAACCAGGGCCCGCCCAGCATGGCGGTGGCATCGGCGATCAGCCCTTCCGCGAGCGCCATGCGAATCGCACTGGAAGAGACCGGCCGTTCCGCGATATCGACATGGGGTTGCACATCGACCTCGATGCCGAGCCGCGGCGCCTCGTTGACCAAGAGGCTCGGTGAGCCGACGCGGCCCTTGCCGAAATGAAAGTCGTAGCCGACCGCGATGCCGCTGATGCCGAGCCGCCCGACCAAATGATGGTAAATGAAATCTTGCGCCGTGGTCTCGGCGCGGACCTTGTCGAAAGTCATGACGACGGCGCCGGCGAGGCCCGTTCCGGCCAACAGCCGCAGCTTGGCGGCCTCGTCGGTGAGCCTGAACTGGGGGGTGTTGGGGCTGAAGAAGCGGCGCGGGTGCGGCTCGAACGTCAGCGCCAGCGCAGGCCTGCCGTGCGTCCGGCCCATCCCGAGCGCGGCTGCAATGACGGCCCGATGGCCGAGATGGACACCATCGAAATTGCCCATCGCCACCACGGCTCCCCTGGGAATCGCGGCCGCTTGGGTGGTGTCGCGGATGACAATAAAACCGGGCGTCATTTCCTTGCGTTCTTTTGAGGATTTTCGGCTGGGGCGCGACCGTGACGTGACGCAGCCCGTGAAGTCAAGCGGATCCAAAATCGAGGCATTTCGGAGGTTTATGCGTTTCCGGTCGCGGTCGGGTTAACGGGCTGTTTAAGGGCTGATGCTAGTGGTTGCGGTGGACTGCGGGCATGTCGCCGTCGCGGGCGTTATTGATTTGCCGTGGTTGGTTTCGCTTGGGGGTCGAGATGGCGGTTGATTTGTCGATGGCGGTTCTGGTGGTGGACGATTACAGCACCATGATCCGTATCATCAGAAATCTTCTGAAGCAGCTTGGCTTCGAGAACATCGACGATGCCAGTGACGGTTCGGCGGCGCTGAACAAGATGCGCAGCAAGAGATACGGGCTCGTGATCTCGGACTGGAATATGGAGCCAATGACCGGCTACGACCTGCTCAAGGAAGTGCGGGCCGATCCCAACCTTGCCACCACCCCTTTCATCATGATCACGGCGGAATCCAAGACCGAGAACGTGATCGCGGCCAAGAAGGCCGGCGTGAACAATTACATCGTCAAGCCGTTCAACGCCGCGACCCTGAAGACCAAGATCGAGGCGGTCTTCCCGGACATGGCCAGCGCGTAGACGAGACTACCACCTCAACTCCCGCGTCAGCGCGCGCGGCGGATGACCGAATAATTCCTTCACCGACGCCGGATCGAGCTGATCGATGCCTTCAAAATCCTCGGCATGGATGCCGCGGGTCACGAACAGGCAATCGATCCCGAAACCGTGGGCGCCGGCAAGATCGGTCCGCACGGAATCGCCGATTGCCAGGACGCGGTTGAGCTGAACCGCATGACCTTGCCGCTCGGTGGCAAGTTCCATGGCGCGCTGATAGATCGGCCGGTGCGGCTTGCCGTAGAAGATCACCTCGCCGCCGAGCTCGCGATAGAGTTCGGCGATGGCGCCGGCGCAATAGATCAGCCGGTCGCCGCGCTCGACCACGATGTCGGGGTTGGCGCAGATCAGCGTCAGCTGGCGCTCACGCGCCTGCAGCATCATGGAGCGATAGTCTTCCGCGGATTCGGTCTCGTCGTCGATGAGCCCGGTGCAGACGATGTAATCGGCTTCGGCTAGCGGCGCGAGCACCGGATCGAGGCCGTGATAGATCGACGTGTCGCGCTCGGGACCGAGCCAGAACACCTTGCGGCCGGGATGATCGGCCACATAGTGACGCGTCAGATCGCCTGAACTGACGATGGCGTCATAGGTTTCGTCGGCCACGCCGAGCTTGCGCAACTGCCGCTGCACCGAATCCGCGGGCCGTGGCGCGTTGGTGATGAGGATCACCGTGCCGCCCTGGCCGCGATAGGCGTGCAGCGCCTCGCAAGCCTCGGGGAACGCCTCAAGACCGTTGTGGACCACGCCCCAGATATCGGAGAGCACGATATCGACGCTGTCGACGAGATCGCGCAGCCGCTCGACAAAGCGCAGGTTCATGATGTGCGATGCCGCTTAACCCGGCCCGCCGAGGCGGCGCGCCAGGGCGGCATTGCCGCTCGCCCGGGCCGGAAGATCGATGGCCGCAACCTCGACGGACGCAGCCTCCGATTCCGCGATCCTGGATTCTTGCCCCTTGGTCGAAGGCGCCCCGCCGTTAGCCGACGCGCCCTCGGGGCGCAACGGCCGCGGCGGCGCAAACAAGAATCCCTGGCCGAACCGCACGTCATAATCGAGCAGGTCGACCACCGCGCGTTCCCCTTCGATCCGCTCCGCGATCAGGTCGATGCCGAACCGGCCGAGCAGATCGGAAAGGTCGGAGGGATGAATGTCCGATGTCGAGGTCTGCTTCGGATCGAGCAGCAGGGCGGCGGGCACCTTGATATAGCGCACGCCGCGGTCGGCGAGTTCGCGCGGCTCGATCCGCAAATCGGTGACATGATCGATCGAGAAACGGTAGCCGCGCTGCGCCAGCGCGGCCAGATGTTCGATCTCGGTCGGGCCGAGATTGCGGAATGTCGCCTGCTTGAACTCAAGCACAAGCGACGGCGCCAGCGCCCGGTTGGCCTCGAGGAAATCGAGGCATTGCGAAAACGTCGCAGTGCTGGCCAGCGTCGCAGCGGCGACATTGCAGAACACACCGACGTCCTTGTTGCGCACCAACAGCCGGCGCAGCACCTGCACGCACCGCAGCATCACCATATGGTCGATCCGACCGATCAGGCCAGCGACTTCGGCGACGGCGATGAAATCCTCGGCGGCGAGAATCTGATCCCTTTCGTCGCGCAGCCGCGTCACCGCTTCGTAGAAGCGCACCTTGCGCTGCGGCAAGGTCACCATCGGCTGCAGATAGATGTCGATGCGGTTTTCCTCGACCGCGTTCCTGACCGCGGCAAGGACCTGTGTCTGGCTGTGGGATGGCGCGGAGTTAGTGGTCACGGCCTTGGGAGCCACCACAGTCGGCGGAAGCACGACGCTCCGGTCCTCGTCGGGCAGTGGCTTTGGCGGATCGTGTTCCGGCCTGGCGGCCGGCGGGGTTGCCGCACTGGCCGCGGCGAGCTGGTCCTCGTGGGTCGCGACCGTTGTCGCAAGCTGCTTGACCAGGGAGCCAAGCTCGTTGATCTCGCCGACCACGGCCTGGATCCGGTCGGCGCCGGCCGAGTTGGCCGAAACCACCCGGCCTTCGACGGCGGCGAGCCTCCGGCCGAATTCGGCCACCTGACGGGCGAGATCGGCCGTCCCGCGGGATAAATCCGCGATCTGGCCACCGACATCGGTGCGGTCGCGCAGCCGCATCGATACGGCATTATAGAGGATCAGGAAGGTCAGCGCGGTCAGCGCCACGATCGCCGATTCCGACCCTGAGATGCCCGCCATCGAATACAGGATCAAGCCCAGCGATGCCGCGACCAGCACCATGCAGATGGCGATAAAAATCGTCGAGATTCGGATCATGTGTCGCGCCACGCCCCCCAGCGCCGCAATCCTAGCACCAATGTTGATTCGCGACGCTAGTGTTTTCTTTGGCACGTTGGGAACCGGGGCGCGTTCCGCATTTCGGGTCCCGGACGCCTCTTAAGCGCTGCGGAGAGCCGAGACCCATGAGCCCGACCTCAACTTCAAGGATCCCGGATCAGCAGGAGAATAGCCTCACGCCACCGCGCGGATGATCTTGCCGACCTTCTCGATGATTTCGCCGATCTCGGCTTCGCTGACGATCAAAGGTGGCGTCAGCGCGAGCGTGTCGCCGGCGATGCGCAGCATCAGGTCGTTGTCGTGGAACGCGCTGTTGAGCGCGTCGAAGCCGCGCTTGCCGGGCAGGTCCGGGCGCGGCGCGAGGTCGATGCCGGCGGTCAGGCCCACGGTGCGGATATCGACCACGTTGGGCAGGCCCTTCAGCGACATCACGGCGTCGGCAAATTTGGGCTCGAGCTTATTGGCGCGCTCGAACAATTTCTCGTCGCGATAGATATCGAGCGTCGCAAGCCCCGCGGCGCAGGCGATCGGGTGCGCCGAATAGGTATAGCCGTGGGTCAGCTCGACCACGTGTTCCGGGCCGCTCATGAAGGCGTCATGGATGGTGTCGCGCACGATGACGCCGCCCATCGGAGCCGCGCCATTGGTGATGCCCTTGGCGAAGGTGATCATGTCCGGCAGCACGCCATAGCGTTCCGCGGCGAAGGCATGGCCGAGCCGGCCGTAGCCGGTGATGACCTCGTCGAAGATCAGGAGAATGCCGTGCTTCTGGGTGATCTCGCGCAGCCGCTTGAGATAGCCCTTCGGCGCAGGCAGCACGCCGGTCGACCCCGCCATCGGCTCGACGATGACGGCGGCGATGGTGGAGGCGCCGTGCAGATTGACCAGGCGCTCCATTTCATCGGCGAAATGCGCGCCATATTCCGGCTCGCCCTTGGTGTAGGCCTGCTTCTCCCTGTCGTAGGTGTGCGGCAGATGGTCGACGCCGGCGAGTAGCGTGCCGAACATCTTGCGGTTGCCGACGATGCCGCCCACCGACGTGCCGCCGAAGCCGACGCCATGATAGCCGCGTTCGCGGCCGATCAGGCGGGTGCGGGTGCCCTGACCGGCGAGCTGATGATAGGCCAGTGCGATTTTCAGCGCCGTGTCGGCGGCTTCCGAGCCTGAGTTGCAGAAAAACACATGGTCGAGCCCGGCCGGAGCGAGATCGGCGATGCGGCTTGCGAGTTCGAAGGCCTGGGGAATGCCGAACTGGAATGGCGGCGCATAGTCGAGCGCGGCGGCCTGCCTGGCGATCGCTTCCGAAATCTGGCTACGGCCATGGCCGGCATTGGTGCACCACATCCCCGACGCGGCATCGATGATCCTGCGGCCGTCGACCGTCAAGTAATGCATGTCCTTGGCGCCGGCGAGCAGCCGCGGCGCCTTCTTGAACGCCCGGTTCGCGGTGAACGGCATCCAGTGCGCGGCAAGGTCGTTCGGCACATTGACGGCGGAAGGGCGGGGGCTCTTGTCCAGCATGGGGGCCTCTTCGAGTTTCTCTTGGAGTTTCGGGTGTTTTGGCTGGTGCGCAAGGTATCAGCTTCGTCGCGGCGCGGGAACGCAATTAACCGGGATATTTCCGTTCAATAGGCCGTATTCCGGATCACGCCTCTCGTCCACGATGCGCCTGACGATATCGAGTGGGCGGCCCAAATTGTCGGATCGCTATCACGCGACATGAAGCTCCAACCCTGCACGCTTTTGCAGGTAACCGATCACATTGAATAAATTCTTCGCCTGCGGGTTTCCACGCGGGCCGAACATGCGGATGAGGCTCTTCGCCGGTGCGCCGGTCGCCTCGCCCAATTTCTCAAAGCCGACCGTCGCCTTGATGTAGTTGCGCAGGATGGTCTTTCCGGTATCGACGTCGCCGCTCAGCATGGCATCGATGCCTTCGCGAAGAAGCACCTCCGCGAATTTCTTGTCCGCTTTGACCCGGGCCTGCACCAAGTCCGTAAACGGTTTGGCTTTTGCCATCGTTCTCTCCGTTCGGCGCTACCCGCGCTTGCTCTGTCTGTAATCCCGCCAATAGTCCCTGCCGTATCAACGTCCCGTTGCTGCCGCTCCTTCGTTCCGCCCGTCAGCAAGATCAGGATCTCGTCGCCGTCTCGCCCAAAATAGATCCGGTAGCCCCGCCCGAAATCGATCTTGTATTCCAACACGCCCTCCCCGACGCTTTTCACATTGGAGAAATTACCCTGCTCCATGCGGGCTATGGCGCGGGTAACCTTGGCGCTTGCTGTCGGATCTAGCTCCGCGAACCATTTGGCGAAGGGTTCTGTGTCGCGTGAAGCAACGTAGTACCGGATTTCAACCATTCCAGATAGGGTAACATAAGTGTTACCCTCGTGTCTACGACGCTCGAACAGCGCCGCGCTATAGATCGGCCGCCCCGATCCAGAACACCTCGGCTTCCGAATCCTCGGTATCCAGCCACATGAACGGCAATTGCGGATAGGCGGCCTCGAGGTTTTCGCGGCCGCGGCCGATCTCGCACAACAGGCCGCCCCGCGGCGTCAGGTGCGCTCCGGCCTCGTCGAGGATGTGCCGGACGATATCGAGCCCGTCGGGGCCGCCGTCCAAGGCGAGTTTCGGCTCGGCGCGGCATTCCCGGGGCAGGGCGGCCATGCCTGCCGCATCGACATAGGGGGGATTGGAGATGATCAAGTCGTAGCGCTTGGCGCCGAGCGGCCCAAACAGGTCGCCGCGGTAGAGCGCGACCCTATCTTCGAGACCGTGTTCGGCGATGTTTCGCGCGGCGACCTCGATCGCGTCCTTGGAGATATCGACCGCGTCGATCAGCGCGTTCGGAAAATGCCGGCTTGCAAGGACCGCCAGACAGCCCGAGCCGGTGCAGAGATCGAGCACACTTTCGATCTCGGCGGGATCGGCGTCGCCGCCGTCGAAATGCGAATCCAAAAGCTCGCCGATAAAGGAGCGCGGCACGATCACGCGCTCGTCGACATAGAACGGCAGGCCGCGCATGTAGATCTTGTTGACGAGATAGGCGGCGGGTTTTCGCGTGGCGACGCGGCGCTCCAGCAGATCCAGAATCTTCGCGCCTTCGGCTTCGGTGACCCGCGCCATGGCGAAGGTCTCGAACTGGTCGGGATGAAGGTGCAATGTTTCGCAGACCAGGAACGCGGCTTCCGCGACCGGGTCGGTGGTGCCGTGGGCGAAGGCGAGTTTGGCTTCCACGAAACGGCTCGCCGCATAGCGGACGAAATCGAGCAGCGTCCGTAATTCGCTGCCGGCTACCTTCGGGACTTTTGATGTAGCGCGGCCGCGTTTCGCGGCCGGTTTGGCGCGCTTTGACATCAGGCTTTGGCCATCAGGATTTGGTCCACCGGGAGGCCGCCGCGTCATCGCCCTCGCGCGCCTCGACCCAGCCCGCGCCGCGGGCGCTCTCCTCGCGCTTCCAGAACGGCGCGCTGGTCTTCAGGTAATCCATCAAGAACTCGGCGGCCTGGAACGCCGCCTGCCGGTGCTTCGATGCCGTCACCACCAGCACGATGTTTTCGCCAGGCCGAATGCGGCCGAAGCGATGGATCACGGTCAGGCCATCAAGCGGCCAGCGCGACATCGCCTCGTCGGCATGGCGCTTGATCTCGGCCTCCGCCATTTCAGGATAATGCTCGAGCGTCAGCGCCGCGATCTCGTCGCCGCCTTCGCTGCCCCGGCAAATGCCGGAAAAGCTCACAACCGCGCCGATATCGGTGCGGCCATTGGTCAGCGCAGCGATTTCCCTCGCGACGTCGAAATCGGCTTGCTGGATGCGGATGGTGACGGGCGCGGTCATCGCGGCGAGATTTATCCGCCCGTCATCGGCGGGAAAAAGGCGATCTCGCGGGCGCCGGCGATCATGGCATCCGGTTTGACATGGGTCTGGTCGATCGCAACGCGAATCACCTTCGGCGTCTCGAAGGCGTGGGCGTAAGCCTCATCGCGCCCGGCCAGCCAAGCGACCAGTTCGCCGACGGTGCGCACGTTCGGCGGCGGCTCGACAATCTCTTCCGCCTTGCCGACGCGCTCGCGCACCCAGGCGAAATATTTCACCTTCATCCCTCGTCCTCCTTGATGAGGTGATGGATGCCGGCGCGGAAATAATCATAACCGGTGTAGATGGTGAAAATCGCCGATGCCCACAACAGCAAAAGGCCAATCTGGGTAACGACCGGAACCACCTGATCGCCGGCTTCGCCCGCGAGCAGGAAGCCGATCGCAATCAGCTGGATCGTGGTTTTCCATTTGGCGAGCTTAGTCACGGGGACGCTGACGCGCAGGGCGGCCAGATATTCCCTCAAACCCGACACCAGGATTTCGCGGCACAGGATGACGATGGCGGCCCACAGCGACCAGCCGTGGATGATGCCGTCGGCGGCTAGCATCAACAGGCAGGATGCCACCAGGAGCTTGTCGGCGATCGGGTCGAGCATCCGGCCGAACGCCGATTGCTGGTTCCAGATCCGCGCGTAGTAGCCATCGAGATAGTCGGTGACCCCCGCGGCGATGAATACGACAACCGCCACCCAGCGCAGCCACAGCGGCCCGTCCATGATGGACTGCGCATAGATGCAGCCGACTACCACCGGAATGGCGGCGATCCTGGCGTAGGTCAGGATATTCGGGATGGACAGGCTTTTGGGCTGTCCTCGGGTGGTTGCGATGTTCATCCGTCTTACCAATACCGCTCAAGCGCGAAGGTCAACCGTTGGGCTCACATGACCCACCCCAGACGACGCACATATGACTCGAAACCTGCATTCAACCCGGCCGGGCGTGGAAAAATTCGAATATCTTGCGGGCGCTTTCGGCGCTGACGCCGGGAACCTTGCCGAGGTCGGCGATCGAGGCCCGCTCGATCTCCTTCAGCGTACCGAAATGATGCAGCAAGGCACGTTTGCGTGACGGGCCGATGCCCGGGATTTCCTGCAAACCGGCTTCGCGGATGTCCTTTTTGCGCAGCTTGCGGTGCGAGCCGATCACGAAGCGATGCGCCTCGTCGCGCAGCCGCTGGATGAAATACAGCACCGGGTCGCGCGGCTCCAACTTGATCGCCTCGCGGTCCGGCATGAACAGGGTCTCGCGGCCGGCGTCGCGGTCCGGACCCTTTGCCACGGCCAGCAACGATAGCTGGCTGAGCCCAAGGCCCTCGAAGATCTCGCGCGCCGCGTTGAGCTGGCCACGGCCGCCGTCGATGATCACGAGATCGGGCCATTGCGGAAACGAATCGTCCTCCGCCTTCGTGTCGGCTTTTGCCTCTGTTTTTGTTTTGGCCGCATCGCCTTCGGCGGGTGTCAGCAGCCGCTTGAAGCGCCGCTGCAACACCTCGCGCATCATCGCGTAATCGTCGCCTGGGGTCAGGCCTTGGGACTTGATGTTGAACTTGCGATACTGGTTCTTGATAAAACCATCCGGTCCCGCGACGATCATGGCGCCGACCGCGTTGGTGCCCTGGATGTGGCTGTTGTCGTAGACCTCGATCCGCTTGGGCGGATGCGATAGCCCAAGCGTCGTCACCAGCCCCTGCAACAGCCGTCCTTGGGTCGCGGTATCGGCGAGCTTGCGCCCCAGCGCCTCGCGCGCATTGGTCAGCGCGTGCGCGATCAATTCCTTTTTTTCGCCGCGCTTGGGCACGGAGACCTCGACCCTGGATCCGGCCTTGACGGAAAGCGCATCGGCGAGCAGCTCGCATTCCTCGATCTCGTGCGAGAGCAGGACCAGTTTCGGCGGCGGCTTGTCGTCGTAGAACTGCGCCAGAAACGAGGCCAGTACTTCTTCGGGCGTGAAGGATTTCTCCGCGCGCGGGAAATAGGCGCGGTTGCCCCAGTTCTGGCCGGTGCGGAAGAAGAACACCTCGACGCAGGAATAGCCGCCCTCGTGATGGATTGCGAACAAATCGGCTTCCTCCACCGTGCGCGGGTTGATGCCCTGCTGCGACTGGATCGCCGACAGTGCGGCGAGGCGGTCGCGGTAGAGCGCGGCGGTTTCGAATTCGAGCTCGCCCGAGGCCTTTTCCATCTCGTGAGCCAGTTCCTGCTTTACCAGATGGCTGCGGCCGGACAGGAAGTCGGTCGCCTCGCGCACGAGCTCGGTGTAGCCGGGAAAATCGATCTCGCGCGTGCAGGGTCCTGCGCAGCGGCGGATCTGATAGAGCAGGCACGGCCGGGTGCGGCTTTCGAAGAACGCGTCGGTGCAAGAGCGGATCAAAAACGCGCGCTGCAGCGCCGTGATGGTGCGGTTGACGGCGCCTGCGGAAGCGAATGGGCCGAAATATCGCCCCGGTCTGGTCTGCGCGCCGCGATGCTTGAGGATCTGCGGCGCCCAGTGATCCCCCGTGATCAGGATGTAGGGAAACGATTTGTCGTCGCGCAGCTGCACATTGAAGCGCGGCCGCAATTGCTTGATGAGATTTGCCTCGAGCAGCAGCGCTTCGGTCTCGGTCGAGGTTGAGACGATCTCGACCGTCACGGTGGCCGCGATCATGCGCAGGATGCGCGCCGGCTGCGGCGCGTTGACCCGCGCGTAGGATGAAAGCCGCTTGCGGACGTTTTTCGCCTTGCCGACATAGAGCACGTCGCTTGCCGCATTCAGCATCCGGTAGACGCCGGGCGAGGTCGGAGCAAGGCGCACCGCGTTCTCGATTGCGGCATGGCCGACCGCGAGCGGGCCATCGGCGACGGCGTCGGTCGTATCCTCCGGCAAGTCCGGAAGCCGCGCTTCCTCGTCCTCCTCGGCGGGGAAGGTCGCCGGATCGAGATCGGGCGGGCTAAGCGCTTGCGAAGCCCGATCCGGGGACGGCAGGGCAGCGTCGGTCGTCCGCGGGCCAGGCGCCTTCGGCCGATCGGTTTTGTCGGTATCCATGGTGCGAATTTAGGCGTTCACCGCAGCCGCCGCCAGCGCCGGAGGTCGCAGCCCAAGGCCGCGGCGACGTCCGGCATGGCGCTGCCGCGGTAACAGTTCATTAAGCACGTTAAGGCTTTGGTAAGTCCCTTGAGCGGCTTCCCCATTAACCTTCATTCATAGCGTTAAGTATCTGATAACCAACGCGGATGACGCTTCATTAAGGACGTTAAGTACGCGGTAACCCGCCTTAGCAAGCCCTTAACTTAAAACTCTCGATAAATCTTCGCGGAAAGGGCTGGGGACCCTAACCATGCGGCCTTACCCGCCGCGCCTGCGCCCGTGAACCGTGCGCGAGGTCAGTTGCTTCGGAGATTTCAGATGAAACGGTTCGTTTTGGGCGCGGTCGCGCTGTTGGCCACGGGGGCGACAGCGCCGGTCGGCGCTGCCGACTACCCGCCTCCACCTCCAGCCCGACCACCGGTCGCCTATCCCCCACAACCGGTCGCCTATCCTCCACCGGTCGCCTATCCATTGACTGCCGACTGCTATCGCTGGTTCGGCCCCTATATCGGCGGCAACCTCGGCTTCGCTTGGGGTACCGTCGAGAACAACTTCGCCAAGCCGTCCGGCCTCGCCGGCGGACTTCAGGGCGGCTTCAACTGGCAGAATGGGCCTTATGTGTTCGGCATCGAAGGCGACATCCAGGTGACCGGGGCAGAAGACACGTTCGCGCCCTGGAAATTTTCCAACCCATGGTTCGGCACGATACGCGGCCGGGCCGGCTACAGCTTCGCCAACGTCTTGTTCTACGGCACCGCCGGTCTCGCCTTCGGTGAGTTGCACGGCGAGACGTTCGGACTGGCGGAATCGCACACCAGCGCGGGCTGGACGGTTGGCTTCGGCACCGAGTTCGCCCTGGCGCCGATGGGCTTCGGGTCAAACTGGACCGCCAAGATCGAATATCTCTATGTCGATCTCGCCAGCAATCCTTTCACGATTACAGGGGTGTCGAATGGACTCCGGTTCGGCGAAATCCGGGCCGGCGTGAACTATCACTTCTGACGCCAAGAAAAAAACGTACGACCCACTCCCGGCCGCGGCGCGGCCGGGATTTTTATGTGCGCTCTCTCGAACGAAAGCCTGATCCCGAAATGCTTTGCCTTAAAAAGCCTTGCCTTAAAAAGCCTTGCTTCAAAAGGCTTGCCCTAAAAAGCGTTGCCTAAAAAGCCTGGCCGGCAGCCGATCCGAGATGGATAGGGTTTGCGTCACGAGAACGCGCCAAAGGTCAAAACAAGCGCTTACGATTGAATTGCCAGGTTGACCGCCTTGGGACCCTTGCCCTTCTTGTCCGGCTCGACCTCGAACGTAATACGCTGTCCCTCAGCCAGATCCTTCAACCCAGCCCGCTCGACCGCCGTGATGTGCACGAACACATCGGGGCCGCCGTCGTCGGGCTTGATGAAGCCGTAGCCGCGGTCTCCTTTGAAGAACTTGACCGTTCCAGTCATGGCCATCGGGAAACTCCTCCCCCGCACTGCTCCGCCGCTACGCGCATATCGCGTATCGGCCGACCGGACATTCGCTGCCGGGAGCTGGCCACCTTGAGCGGATCGGTTGATGTGCTGATCCGCCCGGATTTTTTAGGCCTTTGTCACTCCGCCGCAACCATTCGCGGAAGCGGAACGTAAAGCCAGTCCAACGCGCCCTGAGCATAATACGGTTGCCCGCAAATTGACTACGGCTTTTCAACGGCCGCGCCGGCCTAGGCTCCGGGTGAGCTTGAACCGGCCGGCGCCACCCTGACCGAGCGGCTTTTCAAGTTCGGGCAGGATCGCCTTGAGCTCGTCGGCAAGCGTCCATGGCGGGTTGACGACCAGGACACCGGCGGAGGCGAGCGCTGCGCCCGCCGTCTGCGGCGCGACGCTGAACTCCAGCCGCAGGCATTTTCCACCGCCTGCGGTTGTGCCGGCGATTTCGCCGACGCGCTGCGCGAGGCCGTCGGTGGCGCGGCGGCTCTTGGCCGGATACCACAAGAGATAGATGCCGGTCGGCCATTTCACGAAGGCTTCTGCGAAGCCTGTGGCCATCCGCTCGAACTCGTCCTTGGCCTCAAACGGCGGGTCGATCAGCACGAGGCCACGCCGCTCGTTCGGTGGCACGAAGGCCGAGAGCGCCGTCCATCCGTCGAGATCGACCACGCGGGCCTGGGCGTCGCGACGCAGCGCGTCGATCAGGTCTTTGCGCGCGTTCGGTTCAACCTCGCAGGCGGTCAGGCGATCCTGCGGCCGCAGCAACGCGCGCGCGATCAGCGGCGAACCCGGATAGGCCGTCAACGCGGGCTGTGGATTGAAGGCTCTGACGATGTCGAGATAGGGCGTTACCAGCGGCAATGTTGTTTCCGAAAATCGCGACTGCATGATCCGCGCGATGCCGGTCAGCCACGCGCCGCCGCGGCGGGCTTGTTCGCTCTCGAGATCGTAGCGGCCGGCGCCGGCATGGGTGTCGATCACGCGGAAGGCCGCCGGCTTCTCTTGCAGATAGACGAGGATGCGCACCAGCACGATGTGCTTGATGACGTCGGCAAAGCCGCCGGCATGAAAGGCGTGACGGTAGTTCATGGGAAGATTTTGGGCCTCGAAGAAGACACCGCATCTTCTACTCGTCATGCCCGGTCTTGTCCCGGGCATCCACGCCTTCCTTTACCTTGCTCGCCAAAGACGTGAATGGCCGGGACAAGCCCGGCCATGACGGAAGAATCCGTCACCCGCCCCGGATCGGCGGCATCGTCACCTGCTCACGCCGGCAGGCGCGGCGGTCGAGCTCCTCGCAGGCGCGGAACTGGAGGTCCTTGCTCATGCAGATTCGCACTTCGGAAAGCCGCGTCCGGTTGCAGGTTACCGAGATCGCGGTGTTGGGGAGGCCGGGATTGGCCTTGACGAAGGCATCCTCGACTTCCGAGGGCGCAACCGTCTTGGCGTCCTGCAATTGCAGAAAATCCTCGGGGATTTTCACCGCGGCGCGCGCTTTGCGGATGGTCTCGAAATAGGCCCGCTCGGAAAGGCCCGAGCAGGTGCCGTGCTTGTCCCATTCGTTGAAGATCAGCCCCGGCGCCGGCATCAGATCGAGCATCGAGGTCATGATGTTGCGCTCGAGCCGCGGTGACGGCCGCTGGCAATATTCGGGAAAGCCCTGCTCGTATTGCGGCCACAGGCCGTGGACCACGAAGGAAAACGGCCGGCCGCCGCATTGGGCCTGCGACCGTCCGCTATTGCCGCGCTCGGTCGCCTCTTCGCAGAACGAGGGCGACCAGGACAGCGACAGCACATAGAAGTCGAACTCGCCCGGGGCATTTTGCCGGCGATCCTGGGCCGACGCCGGTCCGCTGGCGCCGAGCCCCGCCAAAACGAGCAGGCTGAAGGAAATCAAGAACCTCAAAATCGGATCGAACCGGAAATGAAACATGACACCGCCCTCTCGCTAGACCCTCGAAACCCGCGAAAGACCCTCGAAGGGACCGCCTCGAAGCCTAGCAGGCAGCTAGAACATTTAAAGAACAAAATGAGATACGCCGCAGCGAAAATGGCGATCGGGCCCGGATGGGGGTTTAGGGGCGGGCGGCCCTGCAGCCCGGATTGTAGGCCCAGTTGCGATCAAGCCCGCTCACGCACCACTCGACGCCCTGGCCGAAGCCGGAGAAGCCGCCATCCTCGATGATCGAGTAATACAGGTTGCGCATCTTGCCGTCGCTCAACATGACGTTTCCGGCGCAGTAACGGCGCGGGATGTTGTCGGACTGCCAGGGCCGGAACGCGATCTCGTGAATCTCGCTATAGCCGGTGATCTTGAGCGACGAATTCCAGAAGGTGCTTTCCTTCTCCCAGAATTGGGTGGTGATCGTCCCCATTGCCGATTCGCAAGGGGCGACCCGGCCCTCATAGTTTGGGCCGAACAGCCCGAAATTCAGCTCCAGCGGGTTGGCGGCGTAGGCCGGCTGGCCGAACGCCAACAGGCCGGACACGACGCCGAATGCAGCTGCAAAAGCTGCTCTTTTCACGGCGGAAGCGAGGTCGCGCATATGCGATCCGTGGGCTGGTGACACGGTGCGACCGTGCCGCGAAGGGCCGACCGGGTCAAGTGCAGGAAAAACACAGCAAGGAACAGAATGTGATCTGCTTGGGTCGCTGGCGCGCGGCAGCCTGATTTACAGCTTCACGCGGGGTGATATTGGCGGAATCATCTCGCCCATGCCCGTCCTCGCCCGCCCGACCAAGATCACCTTCGGCGACATGCGCGACATGGGCGTGCGCGGTCTCCTGATCTATTGTTGGATTACAAGTGCAGCCACTCGATCGCGATCAGCGCGGACCCATGGCCCGATGATGTTCGGCTGTCCGACATCGAGCCGCTGTTCGTCTGCCAGGCGTGCGGTAAGCGCGGCGCGGACGTCCGGCCGGACTTTAACTGGAACAAGAAGCCGGTCGCGGCGATGGGCTACCGGTAGTGCCCTGGTCTACTCGCTTCCACGATCCGATACAGCCACCGAAGGGCAAGCCGCTCCTGACGCTCAAGGATGCGGCGGACTACATCATGGGATTGCCGAAGAAGGTTCACGACGCGCCGCATTGGCAGATCGCGGTGGCGCAACTGATCGACGCCGCCGAGGGCCGGAACTTTATCATGCATGCGCGCATCGCCGTGTTGCGGGCGCTGAACCATGGCTTGCCTGATCCGAAGACCGAGCCGCGCTTGGTGTCGCAGTATGAAATCTAACCGGATGGGCGTACTTCTCCTCTTATCGTAAAGTAGTGGCGTTGCGCGGCCCGAAACCGGCGGCGTTCCTTCCTCCCAAAGCGGCGGGTTATCGCTATGAGGCAAGGGCTCGGCTCGGGCCAGCACTCAAGGCCCTCATCACAACTATCCATGAGGCAGACCTTTCTGTCGTGGAGCGGGTGAATGAGGTTCGCAGGCTCATGCAAGGGATCGGCCTGCAGCGCGACTTTGCGCTTCTCCGGGTCGACAACTTCGACACGAAGCACTGAGCCATGCCCAGCAACATGAACGAGGCCGCCACCGTCCGCCGTTTCCCGACGAAGCTCTATTGCCGCTGCGGCAACTGCGGCCACACCGGCACCGTCTCGACCTACATCAACACGTCGCCGAAACTGGTCTGCAGCAAATGCGGATGCCGCAACCCGCACGTTGGTGGCCGCGATTTTCTGCGCGGATGGGCGAACCGGCGGCGGGGCCGGTAGCAACCAAGGGAGCCGATCACCATGAACGAGAAGGTCGACATGCGCGGCTTGGTCCCCGAGAGTTGGGCATGCATCGATTGCGGGATCAACACCGCGCCCGGCGTCTTGAACAGGGTCCGGATTGAACAGGCGCTCGCGGCCGATTGGAATAACCAGGGCGTCGAGCAAACGGTGGACGAATGGTCGGAAGTCTACATCGTCAAGCCTTCGGTATGGCGAGCCGCAGGCATGGAGCAGATGGGCGGCTGTCTGTGCATCGGTTGCCTTGAAGGGCGGATCGGCCGGACCTTGGTGCCGAAGGACTTTCCCCGCAAGCATCCGCTGAATCGGCTCCCCGGTACCGAGCGACTGTTGAGCCGAAGAGGTGACGTGACGTTTCCAAGTTGGGCCGATGACAGCGGACGCCACGGCAGTGAGGGCGACGCGCTCAAGTCAGACGAGTCGCCCGGCGAAGGCGAGAGGTGACACCGGGCAGGGTGATTCGCCCGGTCCCGGACCAATGACGGCCGCGCGCGGGGCGCGCTGGTGCGGAATTTCGGGGAAGGCGACGCCGAATGCCGGGGCGCTGGATGGCCATCAGGCGGCCGTTTAGGTGGCTTTGCACCCGGTTTTAGTTAATGTCTTCGTGTTGTGATGGTACCCGAATCGAACCGCCGAGCGAAGGACCATGCCGATCGCGAAGCAAAAGACCGCTGCGATATACGCTCGCTTCTCAAGTGATCTGCAGAAGGACGTCTCAATCGACGATCAGTTCGCGTTGTGCGAGACCTACGCCAAGCGCGAAGGCATGAACGTCATCAGCCGATTTTCGGATCGCGCGAAATCCGGATCGAGCCTGTTTGATCGCGATCAGTTGCTCGAATTGATGCTCGCGGCAAAGGCGCGCAAGTACGATGCCATTGTGGTCGAAAGCCTTGATCGTCTGTCGCGCGATCAGGCCGACCTTGCCGGTTTGTTCAAGAAGCTGAAATTCTATGGCGTCGACCTGCTGACCGTGAACGAAGGTCAGGCCACCGACCTTCACGTCGGCCTGCGCGGCATCGTCGGCGCGATGTATCTGAAGGACCTCGGCGACAAGGTCAGGCGTCACCACTTCGGCCGCGTGCGCGAGGGCAAGGTCATGGGCCTCGTCACCTATGGCTACAAGCCCGTGGCCGGGAAGCCGGGCGAGCGCGAGATCGAGCCGGACAAGGCGGCGGTCGTCCGCCGCATCTTTGCCGAATATGCGAGCGGGGTTTCGCCTCGGGACATCGCGCTCGGGCTAACCCGCGATGGCATTGCATCCCCGAATGGCGCAGAGGCTTGGAGCCAACAGACCTTCATGGGCGGCGGCGCAAGGGGCGGCATCATCGGCAACCGCATCTACATCGGCGAGCTGAGCTACAACAAATATCGCACCGTCCGGGACCCGGAGACCGGCAGCTATTGCACCCGCGCCAATCCCGAGGGTGAGCACATCACCACAGCGGTACCGCACCTGCGCATCATCGATCAAAGCCTGTGGGAGGACGCGCAGGCGCTTCGCGCAAGCCGGGCGGCCATCAGGGCCGGGAAGGCCACCGCCGCACACAGGCGCGGCGCGGCCTGATCACCTGCTTTCCGGCATGCTTCGCTGCGGAGCCTGCGACGGCCACATGATCTTTACCTCGATCTCGCGCGGCAGGCGGTTCGCGAGTTGCGCCGCCGCGCGGACCAAGAACACCTGCGCACACCGGAAGAGCTATGACGTCGATCTCCTGAAGCAGATCGTCATCGACAACTTCCGCGACAAGCTGATCGACCCGGAACTGCACATCGAGAGGATGCGCGCATATCACGCCGAGTATGCCGCGCTGGAGAAGAAAACCTCATTCGACAAGATCGCGACCCAAAAGCAGATCAATCGCCTGACGGTCCAGATCGCGAGGCTAGTTGACGCCATCGCGGACGGCGAGGGAGACGCCAAGGCAGCGGTGAAGGCGATCACGGAAAAGGAAGCCGAACTGGTCGCCCTGACCGAGCGCGCTCGGCTGCTTGCGGCCAGCAATATCGTGACCCTGCATCCGCATGTCGTCGATGCCTAT
Source organism: uncultured Alphaproteobacteria bacterium (assembly GCA_963769365.1). Classification (GTDB taxonomy): domain Bacteria; phylum Pseudomonadota; class Alphaproteobacteria; order Rhizobiales; family Xanthobacteraceae; genus Bradyrhizobium. The sequence continues at coordinate 253,016 of CAVYLU010000012.1, forward strand.
GGCAAGAACATCGAGATGCTGCACGAGGCCTTGAGCAAGGACACTGTCGGCGCGGAGGTGATCCATGCCTTCCGAAACCTGATGGACTGCATCGTGGTCCAGCCGACCGGCTACCGGGAGGGTTATGTGATCGATGCCTATGGCAGGCTGCCCGCGATCATGGGAATCGACCTGTTCCCAACCATGCGTTCGGCGGAAGAAATTCTGACATCCGAAGGGGTTACCTCTGCTGTGAAGACCGCGTCTCTACCGGGTCAAGTGCAGCGCGGCAACACTTGCAGTTAAGTCAGCAACTTGCGCGGCGGCGGCCTTTTTTTGGCGCCAGATGAGCCCTAAGATACCGGTCAAAATGGGAGTCGGCGAATGCGAACGATCGGGGCCTTGGGTCTTTTTGCCGTGTGCGCGGTGCTGGCGTCGCCGCCGGCGCGGGCCGATTGGGTGCCCTCCTTCAAGGGCAACGATACCGGCGGCATTATTGCCTATGAGCTGGCGACCACGGCGGACGCCCGCCAGCTCGCGGTGGATCACTGCGCGCGCTACGGCAAGGTGGTGAAATTCCTCGCCGTCGAGCCGCACTATGGCGGCTATCTGTCGTTTTCCTGCCGCTGGGTGCCGTATGGCGCCAATGCGCTGCCGCTGCGCACGCTCTACTGAGCCGGCTCATTCGCCTGACGCAACTGACGAGACGGAGCGCGCAACATGACGCGGCAACTTCCTTCTTGGTATCTTTCGCTTGTCCTTTCGCTTGTGGTGGGGTGTTGCCTCGTGCTGCCCGCGCTTAAGGCCCGCGCCGAGGATCTGCCGGTCCGCAAGGCGGGTCTGTGGGAAATGAAGGTCGTCAAAACCGGATCAAGCCTGCCCGACATGACGATGCAGCATTGCACCGACGAGACCACCGACAAGGACATGAGCAACACGGTTTCGCCGATGGCGAAGCAAGTCTGCTCCAAGCAGGATATCCAGAAGACGGCGACCGGTTACATCGCCGATTCCGTCTGCACCGTCGCCGGCGTTGCCATGACGTCGCATTCGGAGATTTTAGGCGATTTCAATTCCGCCTATACCGTCAAGACCTCGGCGCATCTCGAGCGCGCCGGCAAGCCGCTGGACACCACAACCACCGTTGAGGCGAAGTGGCTGGGCGCCTGCAAGGCGGATCAGAAGCCCGGCGACATCGTGATGCCCGGCGGCTTCAAGCTCAACGTCAAGGACGCTGAGAAGCTGAAGGGCCTTCTGCCGAAGTAGCTTCTTAACCTCGCCCGCTTGCGGGGAGAGGTCGGCGCGCAGCGCCGGGTGAGGGGAACTCACCGCGCATTCGGTATTCGTGGAGGCCGCCCCTCACCCCAACCCTCTCCCCGCGAAGAGCGGGGCGAAGGAGAAGAATGCATCACACCGGTATCCGCACGATTGCGCGCAAGCCCCCCGCGGCGCTGTCGCCGAGCATGATGTCGCCGCCATGCGAGCGCGCGATATCGCGGGCGATCGCAAGTCCGAGGCCGGTGCCGCCCTCGTCCTGGTTGCGAGCGCCATCCAGCCTGAGGAACGGCTTGAACACTTCCTCGCGCATGCCGGCGGGAATGCCGGGTCCGTCGTCGTCGATCGTCACCGTCAGATAGCGGTGATCGCGGTGGCCGGCGATCGAGATCGTATTGGCGTGCCGCGCCGCGTTGGACACGAGGTTGCCGAGGCAGCGCTTGAACGACGCCGGCTTGACGGTGACCACGGGTAGCCCGTGAAACGACACGGTGGCGGCATGGCCGTTGCGTTCGGCATCGCTGCGCAGCTCCTCCAGCGCCATCGCCATGTCGGTCGGCTGGGCGTGTTCGCCGGAATCGCCGCGCGCGAACGCGAGATAATCCTCCAGCATCCCCGACATCTCGTCGACATCCTTGCGCATGCCGTCGACTTCGGGGCTGTCGCCGATCAGTTCCAGCTCCAGCTTGAAACGGGTGAGGATGGTGCGCAGATCGTGGCTGACGCCGGCCAGCATCGCGGTGCGCTGCTCGATCGAGCGCTCGATGCGCGATTTCATCTGCAGAAATGCCTGGGCTGCGCGGCGAACTTCCCGCGCCCCGCGGGGACGGAAGTTCGGCGCCTCGCGGCCCTTGCCAAAACTTTCGGCGGCATCCGCAAGCCGCAGGATCGGCTTGATCTGGTTGCGCAGGAACAGCACCGAGACGATCAAGAGGATCGAGGAGGTTCCCACCATCCAGAAAATGAAAATCTCGGAATTCGAGGCGTAGGCGGCGCTGCGCTGGGCGAAGATGCGGATCACGGCGTCGTCGAGCTGGATGCGGATTTCGACGAGGTTGGAGCGGCCGACGGTATCGATCCAGAACGGCCGGCCGATCTGGCGGCCGAGCTGCACCGACAGGGTCTGATCGAGCAGCGAGAAGAACGGCTTTGGGCCGGGCGGCGGCATGTCGCCGACGGGGAGGAAGTCGACCACGAGCCCAAGCCGTTGCTGGGCGATGCGCCGCAGCTGCGTGCGGTCCTTGTCCTGCGGATAGGTTTTGTAGACGTCGATCAGCCCGGCGATGTCGGCCACCACCGCCGCCGACAAATGCCGCGTCACCGTGTTCCAGTGCCGCTCCATGAATACGAACGCCACCACCGATTGAAGCACCACCATCGGCACGATCATGATCAGGAGCGCGCGGGCATAGAGCCCGGCCGGCATCCAGCCCTTGAACGCATTGCCCATCCAGTCGTTGACGGCGGAAACGCGCCCCGCAGCGGTTCGGATCAGCGTCAGGCCGGTGTCGAGCGTGCTCATCTGGCAAGGTTCACTGAAAAGGGCTCAAGGCGAAGCGACCAGGCGATAGCCGATGCCGCGCACCGCCTGCAGGAACAAGGGATTGGCCGGATCGCGCTCGATCTTGCGCCTCAGCCGGTTGATCTGGACGTCGACTGCGCGCTCGTTGACGGTGCCGTTGCCGGTGAGCGCGGCGCGCGGCACGGTCTCGCCGGGGACGACGCTCAGGATGCGCAGCATCTCGCGCTCGCGGTCGGTGAGATGGATGATCTCTTCGCCGTTGCGCAATTCGCCGCGTTCGAGGTGAAACACGTAAGGCCCGAACGCGACCTGCTCCAGGGCTGCCACCGGCGGCGGCGCGGTGCGCTTCAAGATATTGCCGATCCGAAGCGCCAGCTCGCGCGGCTCGAAGGGTTTTGCGACGTAATCGTCGGCGCCGATCTGCAGGCCCTCGATGCGGCTTTCCGCTTCGTGGCGCGCCGTCAGCATCACGATCGGCACCGAGGACGATGTGCGGATGAAGCGTGCCAGTTCGAACCCGGTCTCGCCGGGCATCATCACGTCCAGGATCAGGAGATCGAAGTGCAGGCCGTTCAGCTTGGCGCGGGCATCGGTTGCGCTCATGGCGGTGGTGACGCGGTAACCCTCGGCGGAGAGAAATCGCGACAACAGATCGCGAATGCGGCGGTCGTCGTCGACCAGCAGCAGATGCGGAGCGTCGTCGGCCGGTTGCTGCGGCGTACGCGCGATGGCAGCTTGGGGCACGCTCATTCCTTCTTGGTTGCGGGGCCGGTCTTCAGGATCGTCTCAAGCACCTTGTCGGGATCGTCGCGATCGATCATCGCGCACAGGAAGCGGCGGACCGTCTCGGCGTCTTCCGGCGCGATATCGGCAAGCGCACGGTTGATCCTGGTGGTTTGCAGGCCGGCGAGCTTGCCGACCAGCGCCTCGCCCTTGGCGGTGGCAAAAAGCAGGCGCTGCCGCCGGTCGTTGCTACCGGTCTTCTGCACGATATAGCCCTCGTCGAGCAACTGCTTGAGCACGCGGCCGAGCGACTGTTTGGTAATGCGCAGGACGTCCAGAAGGTCGGCCACCTTGAGGCCGGGATAGCGGTGGACGAAATGCATCACCCGGTGGTGCGCCCGGCCGAATCCGAACGCTTCGAGCTCGTGGTCGGCGTCGCCGACGAAGTCGCGGTAGGCAAAGAACAGCAATTCGATGATATCCCAGCGCAAATCACCTTCGCGTGCGGCAGGCGCGCGCGCCTCGGCGCCCCGCGAATCAGGGTTCGGCGCGGGACTGGAGAAATTTACGTCAGCCATATTGACATATCTTGGGTTCAATGTTACAAAACAACCATCTGCGACGAAATATTAGCTCGTTTCCATCGGCGGCGATGCTCAAAACGGCTTGAGAAGGCCAGACGAGACGGCGACGCTTCCGAGTTGGTCTACCGTGCGATTGTCGAGCGGTATTTCGGCAACCATACTGGACTTCCGCACTCCGCAAAAGCATGTCCTCCCGCGACATGCTGGCGGGGAGGCCCGGCCCCAACTCAAAAAGAGGCTGGTGCGGCGCCCAGAGCCATCATAGTAACCGCGCGCATGCAGCGCCAATCCCGGAGAAGGCCCATGGCAGTCGCATTCGAGCAGGCCCGGAGAGACAGGCCGGCGCCGGAAATCGCGCCGGTTCCGACAGCCGGAAGCAAGGCAATGAGTTTGAAATTCGAAATCCAGCCTGCGACCAGTCCCACGCCCGAGAAGGAGCGCGCGGCAAGGCTCGTGGACCCGGGCTTCGGCCGGATTTTCACCGATCACATCGCCGTGGTCCGCTACAATCAGGCGAAGGGCTGGCATGGCGCGCGCGTCGAATCCCGCGCGAATTTCCCGCTCGATCCGGCCACCGCCGTGCTGCACTACGCGCAGGAGATTTTCGAGGGCCTGAAGGCCTACAAGCGCGACGACGGCGGCGTGAACCTGTTCCGCCCCGACGCCAATGCGAGGCGCTTCTGGAATTCGGCTGAGCGCATGGCGATGGCGCCGCTGCCCGAGCCTGCGTTCATCGAAGCGGTCGAACAGCTCGTGCGCATCGACCGCGCCTGGATACCGGGCGGCGACGGCAGTCTCTATTTGCGGCCCTTCATGATCGCGAGCGAGGTCTTCCTCGGCGTGAAACCATCCGCGGAATACATTTTTGCCGTCATCGCTTCCCCGGTCGGCTCCTATTTCAAGGGCGGACCTGCGCCGGTGTCGATCTGGGTGTCGGAGAACTACACGCGCGCCGCGATCGGCGGCACCGGCGCGGTCAAATGCGGCGGCAATTACGCAGCGTCCCTGCGCGCGCAGGCCGAGGCGATCGAGCACGGCTGCGATCAGGTGGTTTTCCTCGATGCGGTCGAGCGCCGCTACATCGAGGAACTCGGCGGCATGAATATCTTCTTCGTGTTCGACGACGGTTCGCTCGCAACGCCGCCGCTCGGCACCATCCTGCCGGGCATCACCCGCGATTCGATCATTGCGCTTGCGAAGGATTCCGGCACGCGCGTGCGCGAGGAGGCCTACACGATCGACCAGTGGCGCGCTGATGCCACGAGCGGAAAGCTGAAAGAGGCCTTTGCCTGCGGCACGGCGGCCGTGATCTCGCCGATCGGCAAGGTGTGTTGCGGAAGCGGCGATTTTCTCATCAGCGGCGGCGCGGCCGGCCCCGTCGCCATGGGGATGCGCAAGAAGCTGATCGACATCCAGTACGGTCGCGCGGCCGACCCGCACGACTGGATCAGAAAGGTTTTGTGACCGGCGGCGGAGTTATTCCGCCGCTTCCGCGAGAGGCGGCGCGCGCTCGCCGCTCCCTCGCTCCGCTCCTCGCGGTGAGGTCGCAAGCCCGCGTTCTCGCTTAGCCAATCCAGAGCTTGAGAAGCTGATCGACCGAAACCGGGCCGGCGCCGGCCGCAATAAAATAAAGCAGCATCAACGCGTACATCAGTTCCGGCTGGTAAAGCCAATCGTCGACCCGATCTGCCCGGTCAATCGGTTTGTAGCTCGCGACCACCGTTGGAGAGCTCGTCAAGAGGGCGACCGCACAAATGACCAGAAGGCCAAGGGCGGCCAGCGGCGTGAGACATCCGACCGCGACGCCGAGGCCGCCAAGGAATTCAACTCCGGGAACAAACCATTGGAATAGGCCAATGCGTGGGATGCCAAGGACCCTAAGCGTCTCTACGAATGTCTCATGTCTTTGCTTATTCGTGAGCTTGTGAACTCCGGACAAGACGAAGAACGACCCCAGCGCAAAGCGCATCGCCGTGATCGCAAACAAGGATCCTCCCACGCCATCCAGCAAGTCTTCCAGCACGGTTAAAGGCCTTTGCTCTTCGACGGCTTGAATTCGCCCGCGCCCGGCTTGGGATCCGGCATATCGGACCGCCCTACGCGGTCACCCGAGATGCTTTCATGTGTCGTGGCGTTTAGCCGTAAGCGACGCCCGGGTTGCTTTGCCCAACTTCTATAATGTAACCATCAGGATCGCGAATGTAGCAGCGCGTCTCGCCGTACTTGGCCTTTGGCTCCGTGATAAACTCGGCTCCTCGGCTTCGCCATAGTTCATAGCAGGCTTGAATATCGGCAACGCGGATATTCATAAAGCTAGCGACTGAATCGGGGTCGGCGGGGACGCTGAGCGTTACCGATGGTTTGTCGGGTGTCGGGCCGCCCCCGACGTTGACAATGAGCCACGTGTTCGCGATCTGGATGTAACCCGGCGCGCCCTTGCTATCGCCTCTGCTCAGAATGCGACTACCGAAGACCGTTTCGTAAAATCGAAGCGATCGCTCGATGTCGGCGACGGTGAGGAAGTGGGCGACGGTAATGCCGTCCTTCGGCGGCATCTGATAGGTTTTCTGCTCGACCTGGACTTGGTTCATGGACAACTCCAATTCGGGGGCTGTGGTTTCCTTGCTGGAGCGGGCTCGCGGAGTGTTTGCAGACCGGCGATCCAGTTGCCGCGCAGCGGCTGGCCTGGCAGCACTCGAGAGTCTGCAGCGGCAGCAGCAAGCATCGACACTTGCTTACTTCGATGTCTTTTTGATGTTGACCGTGGTGACGCTGGAGCTGGTACCCGTGGTACTTCTGATGAAACGCCCGGCGGCTTGGAAAGCCGCCCACATCGAAAGCAAAGAACGAGGCTAGCGTCATGGAAAACGACATCAACGATGGAGTCATTCTCGCGGCGCGCCTTCTTCTCGCGACACTGTTTTTGATTTTCGGTTGGAGAAAACTGACGGACTATTCCGGCACGGTGACTCGCATGGTGCAGGACGGCGCTCGGTTTCCGGTACTGGCTACTCCCATAGCGATCTTCATGGAGCTTCCGGTTGCGTTCGCGGTCGCTGTTGGCGTGTTCACGCGTCCTTCAGCTGCGCTTCTGGCTTTATACACGCTGGGAACTGCGCTCATTGCGCATCACTATTGGACAATGACAGGCGCAAACAAAATCGACAGCCTGGAAAGCTTCTACAAAAACCTCAGTATTACGGGAGGCTTTCTGCTACTTTACATCACAGGTGCGGGAAAATATTCGATCGATGCCATAGTGGGATGGTAGGAGCCGTTCTCTCGGACAAACTGCGCTCCGCCGGGCGAACCTCTCCCCGCCTTGGCCCGAAGGCGGGCTTGGTGGACAAGGGCGGGGTGAGGTAAGCAAGAAGCCCGGTTGCCGCGTGCGGCCAGCGCTGGTACCAACGCGCCCGATGGCCGAGAAACCCAAAAAGCCGCAAAAGCTCAAAGCCCGCCTGCCGCGCGGGCTGGAGGATCGTGGGCCGGCCGCGATCAATGCCACGCGGGCGATGGTCGAGACGATCCGCCGCGTCTATGAGCACTACGGTTTCGAGCCGGTGGAGACGCCGGCGTTCGAATATACCGACGCGCTCGGAAAATTCCTGCCCGACCAGGACCGCCCCAACGAGGGCGTGTTCTCGTTCCAGGACGATGACGAGCAATGGATTTCGCTGCGCTACGATCTCACCGCGCCCTTGGCGCGCTACGTCGCAGAAAATTTCGATTCTCTGCCAAAACCCTACCGCAGCTATCGCGCGGGCTACGTCTATCGCAACGAAAAGCCGGGACCCGGCCGCTTCCGGCAATTCATGCAATTCGACGCAGATACCGTGGGCAGTGCATCGCCCGCTGCCGACGCCGAGATGTGCATGATGGCGGCCGATACGATGGAGGCGCTCGGTATCCCGCGCGGCAACTATGTGGTGAAGGTGAATAACCGCAAGGTGCTCGATGGGGTACGCGATGCCATCGGCATTGCCGATGACGGACAATGGCTGACCGTCATGCGTGCGATCGACAAGCTCGATCGGCTCGGCCCCGCCGGCGTTCAGCAATTGCTGGGCGAAGGTCGCAAGGATGAGTCCGGCGATTTCACGAAAGGCGCCGGATTGAACGAGGCCGACATTGCGTTGGTCGTTGACGCGGTCGAAGCGGGCGCGCAGGTGGATGGGCGGTTGCGCGATGGCGGGATTGGTCAAGAAGGCCGCGCGGAGCTCGACGAAATAGCCAAGCTTGTAGCCGCGTCCGGCTATGGCGCAGATCGGATCAAGATCGCTCCCTCCGTCGTCCGCGGCCTCGAATATTACACCGGCCCGGTCTACGAGGTCGAACTGCTGCTCGACACCAAGGACGAGAAAGGCCGGCCCGTGCGCTTCGGCTCGGTCGGCGGCGGCGGGCGGTATGATGGGCTCGTCTCGCGCTTTCGCGGCGAGGTCGTGCCGGCCACGGGTTTTTCGATCGGCGTGTCGCGATTGCAGGCGGCGCTGACGATGCTCGGCAAGCTCGACACGCGGCCGGAATTCGGACCCGTTGTCGTCACCGTGTTCGATCGCGACCGTGTCGCCGATTACCAGAAGATGGTCGCAGTCCTGCGCCAAGAAAACATCCGCGCCGAACTCTATCTCGGCAATCCCAAGAACATGGGCAACCAGCTCAAATATGCCGACCGGCGCAATTCGCCTTGCGTCATCATCCAGGGTTCCGACGAGAAGGCTCGCGGCGAGGTGCAGATCAAGGATCTGATCGAGGGCGCGAAGGCTGCGGCCGCGATCGCCTCCAACCAGGAATGGCGCGAGAGCCGGCCTGCGCAATTTTCATGCAGGGAAGACGAGATCGTCGCAAAAGTGCGCGAAGTGCTGGCGCGACATGAGGTGAGGTGGGGGTAATCGATAATCGTCGTACGCGGGCTTGACCCGCGTATCCATCTTTCAAATGATGGATTGCCGGGTCAAGCCCGGCAATGACGGTCTGGTGACGTAGCAAGAGCAAAGGGAGAAGCAAAAATGCCCGAGATCACCGTGAACATGGCCGCCGGCCGCACCGATGAGCAGAAGGCCGGCATGATGCGCGACATCACGCAGGCGCTGGTCAAAAACCTCGGCGTCGATGCCGATGCGGTGGTGATCCAGATCAACGAGGCGCCGCTCACCCACAAGATGAAGGGCGGCAAGACGTTTGTAGAGCGCTTCGTGAAGAAGTGACGGCTTCGTCACTCCGGGATTTGGTCATTCCGGGATGCGCCACTTGGCGCAGGCCCGGAATCCATAACCACGATCGGGAATATGGATTCCGGGTTCGCGCTCCGCGCGCCCCGGAATGACGGGCCAAAACCCATGGACGCACGCGATTCTATCAAGATCGGCATGAACGCCGAGCGCATCCTGGTGGTGCCGCCGGAGCGCACAGTCGGGCATTTCCTGGCCGGCATGCCGATGGTTTTTGCGACGCCGATGATGATCCTGGAAATGGAATGGGCGTCCGGCGACGCCATCAACAAATATCTCGAACCGGGCTGGATCACGGTTGGTACCGAGGTCGATATAAAACATCTCGCGGCGTCAGCGGTCGGCGCGACCATCCGCACCACATCGAAGGTGATCGCGGTGGAGCGCCGGGTGATCCGCTTTGCGGTCGAAGCCTTCGACGGCGAGCGCAAGATCGGCGAAGGCCGCCATGCCCGCGGCCTCGTCAATCGCGAAAGTTTTGCGAAGCGGTTTGGGGCGAGGTAGAAATTTAGCCGTCATTCCGGATTGCGAGTGTAACGAGCGAGTCCGAAATCCATAACCACGATCGGGAGTATGGATTCCGGGCCTGCGCCAAGCGGCGCATCCCGGAATGACAAGACCTACTTCGCCAATTCTTTCGACCGCCGCGTCGCCGCCGTGACCGCGCGAATCATCAGCTGCTGCAAGCCGTCCTTGCCCGTCAAGACCTCCAGCGCGGCCGCCGTGGTGCCGCCGGGCGAGGTGACGTTTTGGCGCAATGTGGCCGACGCAAGATCCGAGCGGTGCAAGAGTTCACCGGAGCCCGCCACGGTCTCGCGTGCGAGCTTCGTCGCAAGCGCTTCGGGCAGCCCGGCTTCGACGCCCGCCCGCGCCAGCTCTTCCGCGAGTAGGAAGACATAGGCGGGACCGGAGCCGGACACCGCGGTCACCGCGTCCATCAGGTTTTCGTCCTCGACCCATTCCACCGATCCGATCGCGGCGAGCAGCGCGTCCGCAGTCGCGCGCTGCGCGGCGCTGACTTTTTTGGCCGCGACCGCAACCGTGATGCCGCGGCCGATCGAAGCCGGCGTGTTGGGCATGGCGCGCACCACGCTGCCGCCGCAGACCTGTTCGAGCAAAGCCATCGTCGTGCCGGCCATGATCGAGACCACCAGCGTCGATGAGGCCGAAAATGGCTTCAATGCCGCGCCGGCCTCGCGGAACGATTGCGGTTTTACCGCGATCACCAGTGCTTCAACGGCCTCGACGTCTTGCGGCGAAGGATTGAGGCGGACGCCTTTCCTGGCGAGCGCGCCGATCTCGGGGGAAGGCGCGGGGTCGATCACCACGACTTGCCGGGTGTCGAGTCCGCGCGCGAGCCAGCCGGTCAGCATCGCGCCACCCATCTTGCCCGCGCCGGCGAGCACGATGGTGCCGTTGATGTCTTGCAGCGGGTTATTGCTATGGGCGGTCATCGAACAAATACCCGGCGGGTCATTGCCGGGCTTGACCCGGCAATCCATCATCAGAGCGAGATGACTTTTCTTCAAATCGTCATCGCGCTCTATCTTTTTGTTTGAGCATGATCTTTTTCGGAAAACCGGTGTCCACTTTTCCGGATCATGCTCTAGCGAGAACTCTTTTAGATTTTAGATGGATGCGCGGGTCAAGCCCGCGCATGACGACCGAGAAAATCCTACGCCTCGCCCTCGGTGTCGAACATCGCCGCACTCATGGCCTCTGGCGTCGATTTGCCGGCCCACACCACGAATTGCAGCGCCGGGTAATAGCGTTCGCAGGCGTGGATGGCGCCGGCCAGCATGCTCTCGCATTGCGCGGTCGAGGCGGTGAGGCCGCCCGGCAGCACTAGCGCCTGGCGGTGCATGATCATGCCGGTGTGGGTCCAGATATCGAAATGCCCGACCCACAACTGCTCGTTGATCGCGGCGATCAGCCGCTGCACCTCGCCCCGCCGGGCGGCGGGAATCTTCATGTCGAACGCGCAGGCCAGATGCAGCGCCTCGATCTCGCCCATCCAGGTGAAGGAGAGCTGGTAGTCGGTCCACTCGCCCTTGGAGACGATCGTGATTTCATCGTCGCTGGAGCGCTCGAACGCCCAGTTATTGTCGGCGGCGATGTCCTCGACCACCGTGAGCGGATTGTTCCGCGAATTGATAATACTTTCGAGCAACGACATGCCGTCTCGACCTCTAGCTTTGCACTTTGTTGATACCCACGGGAGCTGCCCGGCGCGCGCGTTCCTCGCGCGTGGTTGCCGGCTGCAATCCCGTTGGAGATTGCGGGCTTGCCGGGATCAAGTGATGTGATTTGCGGAATCCGTGCAACTGGACGCCTAACCCGTCCACAACGAAAGGAGCGCTCTGTCCACAACTCATCTGTGTCATGGATGTTAATTGGAGAACAAACCGGAATCGGATTCTGCTCCCTTGCCCCAATCGTTAATTTTCGGGGCGGTTTCCTTGGGAAATTCCCTGACGGCATGGGGATATGACGATTCGCCATGGCCAAGGCGCTTGCTGGCGTCCCGGCGAACCGCCATATTTGCTCGAGGTTACCCGTCCGGGTAACCGATGTTCTCAGGGCGGGGTGAAAGTCCCCACCGGCGGTAAGGGTGACGTAGCCCAAGCCCGCGAGCGCCTTCTTCCCCTGGAAATCCCTCCTTGGAAATCCTTTGGGAAAAAGGGTCAGCAGATTCGGTGTGATTCCGAGGCCGACGGTCAAAGTCCGGATGGAAGAGAACGGTTGCGGCGGTCCGCGCCTTTGCGCGCGGCTAGTCGTTCCGTGTGCCCTGATTCTGGTCCGTCAATGAGGAAAACCATGAATCAGATGTTGCAAGAACCCCAAGTCCCAAGCGCCCAAGTCCCAAGCGCCCAAGTCCAAAGCGCCCAAGTCCAAAGCTCCCAAGTCCAAAGCTCCCAAGTCCCTCACGCCGATGCTCCCGAAGCCCCGGACCTTCCGCCGGCGCGGGTGCATCCGCGGTTCTCAAAACCGCAGCGCGTCGCCTTCGTGCAGTCCGCCTGGCATCGCGAGGTGGTCGAGGAATGCCGCATCGCCTTCCTGGAGGAGATCGAGGGCCGCCATATCGAGCGGGCGCAAATCGATCTGTTCGAGGTGCCGGGCTCGTTCGAGATCCCGCTGCACGCGCAGCTTTTGGCCAAAACGCGGCGCTACACCGCGATCGTCGCGGCGGGGCTCGTGGTCGATGGCGGCATCTACCGCCATGAATTCGTGGCCGACACCGTGATCAAGGCGCTGATGGACGTGCAGTTGCGTACCGAGGTGCCGGTGTTCTCGGCGGTGCTGACGCCGCAGCAGTTCCATGAGAGCGCGGCGCATTTCGAGTTCTTCCGCAAGCACTTTGCGACCAAGGGCATCGAGGTCGCGGAAGCCTGCGCCAACACCTTGCTCAGTCTGGAGCGGCTGCGCGGCCAGGTCGCGGCCGGGATCGTGTAAAGCCGCGCCACGCATGAATTCGGCTCGCTCTCTCCGCCGAATCCGCCTTCGCCCGAAGGCGGGCTTCGGGGGGACAAGAGGGCGGGGAGAAAGAGAAAAGTGGGGGATCGCCGCTGCAATTTCACCTTAATCACGACCCCCCGTTCGGTTGATTGTCATTTCCGCCACCGCCCCTATAAACTCGGCGGCCGGAGGAGGCTTTGTCCGTGGCGACGGACGGCCGAACGATCATGTTCACAGGACACGATCCCTTTCTCGTCGCGCTCTCGGTGGTGATCGCGATCCTGGGTGGTTACACCGGTTTCGGCCTTGCCGCGCGGATCCGCGGCACGCCGGACGCCGCCCATCGCCTGCTGCTCGCCGGTGCCGCGATTTTCCTGGCGACCGGCATCTGGACCATGCACTTCGTCGGCATGCTGGCGGCGCCGCTGCCGCACGATACGGTCTATCTGGTGCTGCCGACCACCGGCTCGTTCCTGATCTGCGCGCTGGTGGTGGGCATCTCGCTGTTCTTCGTCAGCACCGGCGAGCCGTCGCTGGCGCGCGTGGTGTCGTCCGCGGTGCTGCTTGGGGCCGGTATCGTCAGCATGCATTATGTCGGCATGCATGGCCTGTCCGGTGATTTCGCGATGGAACATGACGCCGCCATCGTGGTGCTGTCGATCGCGATCGCAATCGCCGCCGCCTATGGCGGACTGCGCGCGTTTCTCGCCCGCCAGGGCGGCGTGCAGTTGATGCTGAGCGCAATCGCGTTCGGCATCGCGGTATCTGGGATGCATTACACCGCGATGCTCGGCGCCCATGTGGTGCCGCCGTCCGCGGCTTCGCATCACCACGAGGGACTTGCGGCCTCGCAGCAAACCCTGTCCCTGGTCGTAGCGCTTTTGGGTTTTGTGATCGCCGCCGGTTTCCTGCTGTCGCTGGTGCCGGATCCGCGCCGCAGGGCGGTGGTTCCGGCCGATATGGCCGCCGCGGTTCCGCAAGGAGCAAGCTTCCTCGCAGCTATTCCGTCAGCCGATGCCGGCATCGCGCCGATCAGTCCGCGACTCCGGCCGACCCCGCTCGGCGGCATCGGCCAGCCGCCGCGGGCTCCGCCGGTGCCGCGGCTGCCGGTCGAGGGCGCCGACGGCACCCATTTCATCGATGCCGCCGATGTGCGCAGCGTCAGGGCCGACGCGCACTATACGCGGGTCCATGACGGCACCCGCGAGCGCATGTGCCCGTGGTCGATTTCGGAAGCCGAGGCCCAGCTCGACCCCGGTCTGTTCGTTCGCGTCCATCGCAGCCATATCGTGGCGATGGCGCATGTTTCTTTCGTCCGCAGGGAGGGCGACGGGGCGGTGATCGGGCTCGACGGGCCGTCGCCGCATCGCGTTCCCGTCAGCCGGGCCAAGATCGCCGAAGTGAAGGCGCGGCTCGGGCTGGCAAGGCGTCACGCCTAGCCGATTAGGTCGGAAGTCCTGACGCTTTTCGTGCGTGAAAATCCGCATTTCGTGCGAATTTCCTTACCCCGTGACCGGCTGACCGCCGTCGTCTTGCCAGCGAAAAAATCCAGGAACAGCCTTCATCTGATTTCAAGCGGATTGCAGCTGAATTTCGGTTCCGCGAACGGAATACACGAGAAAAATCAAGCACTAATGCAAGAATAAATGGAGGAGACGATGATCCCCGGCCCCTTCAGCTACCACCGGCCTCAAACCCTGGCCGATGCGGTCAAGCTTCTCTCGACACTGGGCGATGAGGCAAGGCCGCTTGCCGGCGGCCATAGCCTGGTTCCGATGATGAAACTCCGGCTCGCCGCCCCCGCCCATCTGGTCGATCTGCACGGCATCGACGGCCTGAAGGGGGTCAGCCGTGACGGCAACAGAATCGTGATCGGCGCCATGACCACCCAGCATGAGCTGCTGGCGTCGGGCGAGATCGCGAACTCGCTGCCGATCCTGCACGAGACGGCGCTCCAGATCGCCGACCCGCAGGTGCGCTATCGCGGCACCATCGGCGGCAATGTCGCCAATGGCGATCCCGGCAACGACATGCCGGCGTTGATGATGACCTTGGGCGCGAGCTATCAGCTTCAGGGGCAAGGTGGCACGCGCGACGTGCCGGCGTCGGATTTCTATCAAGGCGCCTATTTCACAGCACTCGAGCCCGGCGAAATCCTTACGTCGGTTTCGATCCCGGTGCCGGCGGCCGGTCACGGCTTCGCCTACCAGAAACTCAAGCGCAAGGTCGGCGACTACGCGACCGCGGCGGCCGCGGTGATGCTCACCATGGCGGACGGCAAGGTCGCGACCTGCGCGATCGGGCTGACCAATCTGCACGAGACGCCGTTGCTCGCCGCCGACGCGGCTCGGTGCGTGATCGGAACCAGCCTCGATGCTGCCACGCTGAAGAAGGCCGCGACCGCTGCCGAAGCGATCATGTCGCCGGCCGCGGATGCGCGCGGGCCAATCGAATACCGCAAGCATGTCGGCGGCATCATGGTGATGCGGGCGCTGCAACGCGCCGCTTCACGCGCAAGTTAGGAGAGAGCGATGGCAAAAACCCATGTGACCATGAAGGTCAACGGCGCCGAGGTCGAAGGCCTGGTCGAGCCGCGTACGCTGCTGGTGCATTTTTTGCGCGAAAACCTGTCCTTGACCGGCACCCATATCGGCTGCGAGACCACCCATTGCGGCGCCTGCACCGTCGATCTCGACGGCATGTCGGTGAAGAGCTGCACCATGTTCGCGGTTCAGGCGGAAGGTTCCGAGATCACCACCATCGAGGGCGTCGCCAATGCCGACGGCTCGCTGTCGGCGTTACAGGAAGGCTTTCGCATGATGCACGGGCTGCAATGCGGCTTCTGCACCTCCGGCATGATCCTGCGCGCGCAGCGGCTGCTCTTGGAAAACCCCTGGCCCTCCGAGGAAGAAATCCGGACCGGCATTTCCGGTAACATCTGCCGCTGCACCGGCTATCAGAACATCGTCAAGGCGATCCAGTACGCCGCCGACAAGATCAATGGCGTCGAGTACGAGGAGGCCGCGGAATGAACGACTTAACCCCCACCCGGGAACAACGCACCGCCGCGCTCGAAGGCATGGGCTGCAAGCGCAAGCGGGTCGAGGACATCCGCTTCACCCAAGGCAAGGGCAACTACGTCGACGATTTGAAGCTGCCGGGTATGCTGCACGGCGATTTCGTGCGCTCGCCGCACGCCCATGCGCGGGTCAAGTCCATCAACTCCGAAGAGGCGCTGAAGGTGCCGGGCGTGCTGGCGGTGATCACCGCCGAGACGCTGAAGACCGTCAACCTCGCCTGGATGCCGACCTTGGCCGGCGACGTGCAGATGGTGCTCGCCGACGGCAAGGTGCTGTTCCAGAACCAGGAAGTCGCCTTCGTGGTCGCGACCGACCGCTACGCCGCCGACGATGGCATCAACAAGGTGGTGGTCGAATACGAAGCCCTGCCGGTGGTGATCGATCCGTTCAAGGCGATGGACAAGGATGCGCCGGTATTGCGCGAAGACCTCGCCGGCAAGACCACGGGCGCGCACGGGCCGCGCAAGCACCACAACCATATTTTCGAATGGAGCGTCGGCGACAAGGATCTGACCGACGCCGCGTTCCGAAAAGCCGAGGTGACGATCAAGGAGATGATCTCCTATCACCGCACCCATCCCTCGCCGCTGGAAACCTGCCAGTGCGTCTGCTCGTTCGACAAGATCCGGGGCGAGCTGACGATCTGGGGCACCTTTCAGGCGCCGCATGTGATCCGCACCGTGGTGTCGCTGATCGCGAAACTTCCGGAACAGAAGATCCATGTGATCTCGCCCGACATCGGCGGCGGCTTTGGCAACAAGGTCGGCGCCTATCCCGGCTACATCTGTGCGGCGGTGGCCTCCATCGTCACCGGCAAGCCGGTGAAATGGGTCGAGGACCGCATCGAGAACCTCACCGCGACCTCGTTCGCGCGCGACTACCACATGACGACCGAGATCGCGGCCACCAAGGACGGCAAGGTCACCGGCCTTCGCGTCCATGTGCTCGCCGATCACGGCGCGTTCGACGCCTGCGCCGATCCGTCGAAATGGCCGGCCGGCTTCTTCAATATCGTCACCGGATCATACGACTTCCCGGTGGCACATCTTACCGTCGATGGCATCTATACCAACAAGGCGCCTGGCGGTGTCGCCTACCGTTGCTCGTTCCGCGTTACGGAGGCGGCTTATTGCATCGAACGTGCCATGGATATCCTGGCGCAAAAGCTCGGTGTCGATCCGGCCGAGCTGAGGCTGAAGAATTTCATTCAGCCGCAGCAGTTCCCGTATCACTCGGCCTTGGGCTGGGAATACGATTCCGGCGATTACCCCACCGCCATGCGCAAGATGATG
The DNA here is from genome assembly GCA_963769365.1 of uncultured Alphaproteobacteria bacterium. Taxonomy (GTDB): domain Bacteria; phylum Pseudomonadota; class Alphaproteobacteria; order Rhizobiales; family Xanthobacteraceae; genus Bradyrhizobium. The sequence continues at coordinate 270,155 of CAVYLU010000012.1, forward strand.
GAGTCCACTGACTATGCTTCGTTGCGCAAGGAGCAGGTGGAAAAGCGCGCGGCATTCAAGCGCGGCGAGACGCGGGAGATCATGGGCCTCGGCGTGTCGTTCTTCACAGAGATCGTCGGCGCTGGTCCCTCGAAGAATTGCGACATCCTGGGCATTGCGATGTTCGATTCCTGCGAGATCCGCATGCACCCCACGGGCGCCGGCATCGCGCGGGTCGGCTCCAAGAGTACCGGCCAGGGCCATGAGACCACCTGGGCCCAGATCATCGCCACCGAAATCGGCATCCCCGCCGACAACATCATGGTCGAGGAAGGCAATACCGATACCGCACCTTACGGGCTCGGCACCTACGGTTCGCGCTCGACCCCGGTGGCGGGCGCCGCGATCGCCATGGCCGCGCGAAAAATCAAGGCCAAGGCGCAGATGATCGCGGCCTACAAGCTCGAGGTGCACGAGGACGACCTCGAATGGGACATCGACGGTTTTCGGGTCAAGGGCCTGCCGGAGAAGACGATGTCGATGAAGGACATCTGCTGGGCAGCCTATAATTCGGTGCCGCCCGGCATGGAGCCGGGGCTCGAGGCGGTGAGCTATTACGATCCGCCCAACATGACCTATCCGTTCGGGGCGTATCTCTGTGTGATGAACATCGACGTCGATACCGGGGTCTATAAGATCCGGCGCTTCTATGCGCTCGACGATTGCGGCACCCGCATCAACCCGATGATCATCGAGGGCCAGGTGCATGGCGGGTTGACGGAAGCCTTTGCGATCGCGATGGGCCAGGAAATCCGCTACGATGACGAGGGCAACGTGGTGACCGGCTCGTTCATGGATTTCTTCATGCCGACCGCGGTGGAGACGCCGCGCTGGGAGACCGACTTCACCGTCACCCCGTCGCCGCATCACCCGATCGGCGCCAAGGGCGTCGGCGAAAGCCCGAATGTCGGCGGCGTGCCGGCGTTCTCCAACGCCGTCAACGACGCCTTCTCGTTCTTAGGGTCAACCCATATCCAGATGCCGCACGATTACTGGCGCAACTGGCGGGCGGCGAAGAATCTTGGAGTGTTCGCGTAGCGCGATTTCTACTCCAAGGGCTTCATCCTTCGAGACGCATCGCGTCGCGATGCTCCTCAGGATGAGGTCCTTAGACCCTCATGGTGACGAGCGCGTCTTCGCGCGTCTCGAACCATGAGGCCACGGGAGAAGCAATGAAAACCCGCGAGGAGATCGCGCAGGCGCTGGCGGCGTGCGGCTACATCGCCGACGCTGACCTTGCGACCGCGGTCTCGCTGATGCAACTCCTGAGGCGTCCGCTGCTGCTCGAAGGCGAGGCGGGCGTCGGCAAGACCGAAGTCGCCAAGGCACTCGCCGCCGTGCATGCGACCGAGCTGATCCGGCTGCAATGCTATGAGGGCCTCGACCAGTCCTCGGCGCTGTACGAATGGAACTACCAGCGGCAGTTGCTCGCGATCCAGGCGCATCGCGGCGGTGACGCGGACATCATCGAGGACCAGATCTTTTCGGAAAAATACCTTTTGGAACGCCCCTTGCTGGCCGCGATCCGCCGCGCAAAACCGCCGGTGCTCCTGATCGACGAGATCGATCGCGCCGACGACGAGTTCGAGGCGTTCCTGCTCGAGCTGCTTTCGGATTTTCAAGTCTCGATCCCCGAGCTCGGCACCATTGCCGCAACCAGCATCCCGCATGTGGTGCTGACCTCGAACGGCACCCGCGAATTGTCCGACGCGCTGCGCCGCCGCTGCCTCTATCATTATGTCGATTACCCCGACGTCGACCGCGAAGCACGCATCATCATGGCGCGGATCGATGGCGTCGGCGCCTCGCTGGCGCTGCAGGTCGCGCGGATGGTTGAGGGAATCCGTAAAGAAGAGCTGCGCAAGGTGCCGGGCGTCGCCGAGACGCTGGATTGGGCGGCGGCGCTGGTGGGGCTTGACGTGCGCGACCTGCACGATGCGCCCGAGACGGTGCACGAGACACTGATGTGCCTGCTCAAGACCCAGGAAGACCGCGCGCGGGTGACGCGCGAGGTGGCCGAACGGCTGCTGGGGAAGGTCGCATGAGCTGCTGCGGCGCCAATCCCGGTTTCGAAGAGTTGGACGAGGTCTCCCGCCTGGTCGCGGCAAAACTTGCGGCGTTCTTGCGAACACTGCGCGACAACGGCTTTCCCGTGGGTCTTGCCGAAGGCCAGGACGCGGCCTCCCTGATGACCGCGGGCTATGCGGCAGGGCCGGGCCTGTTGCGCTCCGCGTTCAAGCATCTGTTCTCGGCGCGAAAATCCGACTGGGACAAATTCGATGGCATCTTTGACGCGTTCTGGCTCGGCAAACGCGTGCGGTCGCGCTCGATCACGGCGGGATCGGCGAGGGCGGCCAACAACCCGTCGCTGAAAAGTTTTCAGGATGCCAGCGCCCGACAAGCGGCAAGCCAGTCCGCGACCGACCAGCTTCCGTCCGCCGATGATGCGCCCGAGGGCCGCGCCGGGGAGGGCCGCATGGAAGGCGCTTCGCGCGCGGAAAACCTTGCCGAGACCGATTTCCGAAAATTAGCCGATCCCGATCAGATCGAAGCGGCGCATGCGGCCGCGGCGCAGCTCGCCAAAGCCATGCGCACGCGGCTGACCCGCCGCGACCTGGCGCGGCGGCGCGGCTATCGGCTCGATCTGCGAAGGACGATCCACAACAACATCAGCCATGGCGGCGTGCCGATCGATCTCGTCAAGCGGCAGCGCAAGCCAAAGCCGCTGCGGCTTGTGATCCTGCTCGATGCGTCCGGCTCGATGAGCAGTTACACCGGCGTGTTCCTGCGCTTCATCCATGGCGTGCTGGATGAGTTTCGCGAGGCCGAGGCGTTCTTGTTTCACACCCGCCTTGCCTACGTCTCCGGCGCGATGAGGGAAAAGGATGCCGCGCGCGCGCTCGACCGGTTGTCGCTGCTGGCGCAGGGGGCCGGCGGCGGCACCAGGATCGGCGAGTCCTTGCAGACTTTCAACCGCTGGCATGCCGCGCGCGTCATCCATTCGCGCACCGTGGTGATGATCGTCTCCGACGGTTATGAGACCGGCGACGCCGCGCTGTTGGGGCGCGAGATGGCGGCGCTTGCAAAACGCTGCCGCCGCATCGCCTGGCTCAATCCGATGATGGCGTGGGAGGGTTATGCGCCGGAGGCGGCCGGCATCAGAGCGGCGCTGCCGCATGTCGATCTCTATGCGCCGGCCAATACGCTTCAAAGCCTGACCGCGCTCGAACCTTATCTGGCGAAACTTTGAAAGACACGCCGATGACCGCGCATGTCGAAGTGATGGATCTGGTCGCGCAGATGAAGGCCGCCGAAGAGGCGTTCGTGCTGGCCACGGTTGTGCGCACGGTGTCGGTGACGGCGGCTAAAGCCGGCGCCAAGGCCATCATCCGGCCCGACGGCACCATCGTGGCGGGCTGGATCGGCGGCGGCTGCGCCAAAGGCGCGGTGTTGAAGGCGGCGCGCGAGGCGCTGGCCGACGGCGAGCCGCGCATGGTGTCGGTGCGGCCGGAAAATCTTCTGGCCGAGCTCGGCGTCAAGCCCGGCGACACCAAGGAGGGCGTCCGCTTCGCCAGCAATCTGTGCCCCAGCAAGGGCACCATGGACATCTTCGTCGAGCCGGTGCTGCCGCATCCCTCGCTGGTCATTCTCGGCGCCAGCCCAGTGGCGATGTCGTTGGCCGCGCAGGCCGGCCGGCTCGGCTATCACGTCACGTTGGCCGCGCCAGCGGCCGATCTCACCATGGCGCCCGACGCCGACATGCTGATCGACAGTTTTGCGCTCGGCGGGCTGCACCATGCCAAACGCTTCGTCGTGGTATCGACGCAAGGGCGGGGCGACGAGGCCGCGCTGCGCGCGGCGGTCGCCACCGACGCCGCCTATCACGCCTTTGTCGGCAGCCGCCGCAAGATGGCGGCGCTGCGCGAAAAACTGATTGGTGAAGGCGTTGCGGCCGCAGCGCTCGATCGCGTCAAGGCGCCGGCCGGGCTCGATCTCGGCGCCATCACGCCGGAAGAAATCGCGATGTCGATTTTGGCCGAGATCACGATCGAGCGCAGGCGCGGGCAGCGGGGGGCGGCACTTCCGTCATCCTCAGAGTCAAAGTGAGGCTCGTCATGCCCGGCCTTGTGCCCGCCTTCGCTAAAGCTTCGGCGGACTGGTACTGAGCCCGTCGAAGCCTTCGGCGTAGACAGCTGCCGGGCATCCACGTCTTGTCGGTTTAGCGGCAAGAAAGACGTGGATGGCCGGGACAAGCCCGGCCATGACGATGAACCCGTTGCGCTAACCCACAGCCACACGTTTCAAACCGCCGTGGGTCCAGGCCGATGCGCGCGAGACGCGCGCTATTCCCCGCCGGCAACGCCGAAAACACCACTTTCACACATATTTACATCGTGACCGCCCGCGATTTGTGACAGGATTACTACATTCCAATGTCAGTTCGGTTACAGGCGGAGCGATCAATGAGTTGGGCATGGCGGGCGCGGTCAAGTTCCCTATCGAGTTCAACTTCCCTGGCCTGGTCAAATCCGTTGGCCTGGTGGTGGGCTCTGTTGACGCTCGTCAGCGGCGCAAATATCGCGGTTTGGGTCTTGCTGTATCGCCTGCTCTACGAACAGCCGACTGGCAGTCTCGGCGGCACGTCCGGCATCGGGCTCATGCTGCTGCTTTGTGCGGCCTATGTTTTCGGCTGCGCGTTCAGGTCGTTCCTTCCGCGCGCGGATGTTCAGCGGATCTGCTTGTTCGACACCTGGCTGTCGAGCGTCGTCGTCGGCCGGTCGGTGGCGACCGTGGCCGAGATCTGTTTCGCGGCGCAGTGGGTGATCATCCTGCGCCAGCTCGGCGGAATCGCGGGAGCGGACACCACCGTGAATGTCGCCCTGGTGATCGTGCCGCTGATCGTCCTGGCGGAGTGCTGCTCATGGCATGCGGTGCTGACCACCAATTTCCTGGGCAACGCCATCGAAAATTCGATTTGGGCGGTCGCCTTCCTGGTGATCGGGATTGGCCTCTGCCGGTTGCTGCCGGAGTTCAACGGTCCGGTTCGCGTGGCCCTCGCCATCGCGATATCGGGGATTGCAAGCTATCTGGCGTTTCTCATGATCATCGACGTTCCGATGTACCTGAGCCGATGGCGGGCCGGCCTTGCCGATGGCAGCAGGCTATTGGGACATCTCGAGGGCCTTCGTGACGTGAGCACGCGTTGGGTCGTGACGCACGACATCGCTCACTGGAAGGGCGAGATTGCCTGGATGTCGCTTTATTTCAGTGCTGCGGTCTGGGCCAGCCTCGCGCTTTGCGTTCTCTATTCGCTCGAGGATCATCTTTGCTCACCTTTTACCGGGCCTTGATCTCTTGAAATTTCGAAAGCGCCTGTTCGAATTTCTGATTGAACAGCCACATCGCATCAAGAATGTCGCGGAAACTCGCCGATGTTCTTGCCCGGTCAGCCTGCCCAAAGGCGAAGACGCTGTTGTTCCGCAGATATCCCATGATCCTGGGGTCGGAAATCCTGTAGTCGAGCAAGCTGCCGGACTTGAGCGCGGATCGTGTCGGACTAGGAATGATTTGTATGAGCTCAAAAACCTTCATCTGATCGATCGGGTTTGGGAGGGTCTTCACGATCACCGGTATTTGCGGGAAAAGGTCTGCGTGTGCGTTCATCAGGCCATCTCTCACGGCGGTCCAGTGGTTGAACCGATGATCCAGATCGCCGGCCCGGGCCTCTTCCTTATCGTCGCGCGCGATGAGTTCGGGATCAAAGGCCGCGATCGTTTTTCTTATTGCTTGCCACTTCCTTCGACCGTTTTGATCCTCGGACGGTCCCGTTTGAAAACTGCCCTTGTAGGTGTTCGAACGCCCATTCCCTACGTTTTGATGGCCATTCGTCTCGGCAAAAAACAGCCCCAGGCTGATACGCCCTGCCGCTTCAGCACTGGACGCATCAAGGCCCCTGGCTCGCGCGATCGCAATGCCCAGATCGACAACGTCCTTGAAGGGAGCCGGTGAATCTTGCGCGTTGGCGGGGGGCGCCTCCAGCACGTCGAACAGATTCCTGTACTCGTCGACCAGCGGTTCGCTGTCGGCGTCAAAATAGGCGGGAGGAATTCCGAATTTATTGGGCCTTCCGATCCTGGACGGGAGGGCATCGGTAAGATCCTTGTAGGTGCTCATGACGTTGATGCGTGCGAGGTAGAGGGCTTGTCCCGGCAAGTTCGGAAGCCGTTGATGCGAATTGATCTGGCGCCGCCGCTCGCCCAGGATCGTTTTGAAATCGCCTAATGCGTTATTGTAGCTATTGAGTGCATCCGCTTGTTTTTTCGCAAGCGCGATCGGCTGCCCCATTGCAGGGGACGTGAAGCCGAGATTGCCCGGTGGCGTGAGCAAGATTCCGAGCGCAAGAGCCGCCTTGGTTGCGGTGGTATGACTTCGTATCCCCATCGCGGTTTCCGAATGCCTGTGGCTTCACCGGTGTCCCGGCTACGCCCGTGAAACTCTTGACCATTTCGCGATCTTTAATGAAGAATGGCACCCTATTAATGTTACGCTTTAACTAATAATTAGCTATGTGTTTGCGGGCACGATAGGCCCGGCCTAGCGTCCGTTGGGGTGCTGCGTAGTAACCAACGAATTGGTGCGTGCCATGGCGTATAGAATGAATGCGGCGTTTATCGTGTCTCTCAGCGCGGTTGCGCTGATGCTTGGCGCGAACGAGACATCGGCTCGCTCGGGAGCAGCGACTCGGTTTGCTTCGACGCCTTCGATCTCCCGTCCGTCGATCGCCCATTCGCTCCGGCATCACAGGAGAAGCGATGTCGGGGCCTTCTGGCCGGGCGCAGGTGACCTCTCCGACGGGCCATCGTATGGCGAGCCGATGGCAAATGTCGCGCAACCAACATCAGGCGATATCCATTACACGCAGACCTACGATGTTCCCTGGGATTGGGCACATCGATTGCCGCCGGCTGTCGCACCTTCTGACCGGCCCTATGTCTCGAGCTGCTCCGCGGAGACCGTAACGGTTCCCGGGCGTTACGGCAGCGAGCAAACCGTCAATGTCACGCGGTGCTACTGACGAGCCCGTCGCGAAACCCATCGCGTTGCCGCACGTGTTGAGGTGCATGATCCGGAAAAACGGCACTTTAATCAATTTCTGAATTTCGGAAATTTCGCCTGACGGCGAGGCCAAATCAGCATTATTGATTCGGCCATCCCGTCCCACACAGAGCGGCGGCTCGCGATCGTCACGAAACGCGGGACGGGACGGGATGCGATGGACGCGGATGCGCCGATAACGAACGGCGCGTGATGCGGACGGCCAAGGCGTGTGGTCCTGATCTCGCGACGCTGGGATCAAGTCGGCGGAGGCAATTCCGCCGGCGACGGTGGCTAGCAAGCCCGGACACCGGGGAGAGCGCGTTATAGGCGTTAAAACCATTGCGCGGGGAATGCCGGGTGTCTCCGATGTGACCGTGGTGACTAACTCGTGTGCTTTTTATTTTCGCACACGAGGCTGCGGGTGCATCGTGCGCCCGGTATTCCCTGCGCGGGGTGAGGAAATTTCTGGCAAACCTCGGGCATATCGAGCCGTGAGTCGCGAAGTCGTGTCAATACGTGGCAGTTTGAAAATTGAGATTCGTGTGCATGCAAACACACTCGTCATGCCCGGATTTGATCCGGGCATCCATCAATTTTCACAGAATATTTTTCGCGAAGGAGATGGATTGCCGGGCATAGGGAGCCGAAGCGACGCCGTCCTTTGAACGGCCATGCCCGGCAATGACGGAGTGAGTTAGACGGCGGCTGTTCGAAACGTGAAGATCGGCTACGCTGGGCTGACTGGCGCGATTGAAACGGGAAGGCGATCATGACCGGGCAAAACTCTTCCGATTGGCTGGGCCTGTCGGGCCGCGCCTGCGTGGTGACCGGCGGGAGCGGCGGCATCGGCCGCGCTGTTGCCGCAAATCTCGCGCGGGCCGGCGCCAGGGTGGCCGCCATCGACCGCGACGAACGCGGCCTCGAGGTGACGTACGCGGCGCTGCGCGAAATCGGCAGCGGCCATATGGTGACGCGCTGCGACACCACCAGCGCCGAGAGCGTCACGGCTGCGTCCCAGGCGACCGAGAAATCGCTCGGCCCCTGCGGCGTGCTGGTCAACACCGCGGCGGTGTTGCGGCCCGGCGGGCTTGAGGAGCTGTCGCTGGATGAGTGGAACGCGGTTCTCTCGGTCAACCTCACCGGCTATTTCCTGTGCGCGCAGATTTTCGGCAGGCCAATGCGGAAGGCCGGCCGCGGCAGTCTCGTCCATATCGCCTCGATCGCGGCCAGCCATGCGCAGGGCAAGAGCGGCGCCTACAGCGTCAGCAAGGCCGGCGTCGTGATGCTGTCGCGCCAGCTCGCGAGCGAATGGGGGCCGTTGGGCGTCCGCAGCAATGTCGTGAGCCCCGGCATGGTGATCACGCCGATGAGCCAGTCGTTCTACGACACGCTCGGGGTCACCGAGCGCCGCACCGCCGTGACGCCGATGCGGCGGATCGGCATGCCGCAGGACATCGCGGACGCCGTGCTGTTCCTGGCGAGCGACCGGTCGGCTTACGTCAACGGCGACGAGATCACGGTCGATGGCGGTTATGTGCGGACGGTGATGAACCTGATCCCGCGCCCGGGACACGAGTGAGTGAGAGAAGCCGTAGGGTGGGCAAAAGCGCAGCGTGCCCACCAGCCGCAAAAAGGCGGGCACGGCGCGAGTGCGCCTTTGCCCACCCTACGAAGCCAATTCAGTCGAACAGGCTCGACACCAACTCTTCCGCAGCGGTGCGGCCGATCGCCTCCGCGATCAAGGTTGCGATCGAGAGGGTGCGGATATTGGGAGCCTTGATGACGGCTTCGGTCGGCTGGATCGAGTTGGTGATGACAAGCTCTTTCAGCCTGGAGGAAGCGATGCGCGCCGCGGCGCCGCCCGAAAGCACGCCGTGGGAGATATAGGCGGAGACGTCCTTGGCGCCGTTCGCGAGCAGCGCGTCGGCGGCGTTCACCAGCGTGCCGCCGGAGTCGACGATGTCGTCGATCAGGATGCAGGTATGGCCTTCGACGTCGCCGATCACGTTCATGACTTCGGATTCGCCGGCGCGTTCGCGGCGCTTGTCGATGATGGCGAGCGGCGTACTGATGCGCTTGGCAAGCGCCCGCGCGCGCACCACGCCGCCGACATCGGGCGACACCACCATGACATTGGAGAGGTCGAAGCGCTCCTTGATATCGCGCACCATCACCGGCTGAGCGTAGAGATTGTCGGTCGGAATGTCGAAGAAGCCTTGAATCTGCCCGGCATGCAGGTCGAGCGTCATGACGCGGTCGACGCCGGCCCGGGTGATCAGGTTCGCGACCAGCTTGGCCGAAATCGGCGTGCGCGAGCCAGTCTTACGATCCTGCCTTGCATAGCCGAAATAGGGGATCACCGCGGTGATGCGGCGCGCCGACGACCGGCGCAGTGCGTCGGTAATGATCAGGAGTTCCATCAGATGGTCGTTGGCCGGAAACGACGTCGACTGGATGATGAAGGCGTCCGACCCGCGGACGTTTTCCTGGATCTCGACGAAGATCTCCATGTCGGCAAAACGCCGGACCACGGCCTTGGTCAGCGGCAGGTCGAGCCCGTCCGCGATGGCCCGCGCCAGCGTGGGGTTGGAATTACCGGCGACAAGCTTGATGGAGCCGTTCTTGGCCGACATCGAGGCTTCTCCCCGTGTCTTGCTGGATACGACATTCAGCATATCGGGTTTTCCCGCGGAACCGGCTTGATTCAACGAGGGAGGAGATATCAGGCCGGTGGCGGCGCTGGCAACCCATCGGGGCGGGTTTTCCTGCCCAAAATTCCTGAATCCGGTCAGGCGTTTGGGGGGTGGTTACCGGTCGGTGTACCCGAGTGCGCTCAGGCGGTAGGCGCCGGAGGCGGGCGAGGGTGCGGGTGCCTCGGCGTTCGCAACCGCACGCCCGCGCTTGCCGGGCGCCGCGGGCGGGGGCGCATCCGGCGGCGTCCCGTTGATCATGCCGGACAGCCCGCTCAGTCCGGCCTGCGCTATCCTACGCAGCACGAGGTCGTCGGCCGCTGCCCAAGGGTCGCGTACGGCGTCGCGGCCGGCCTTGCCGGCCGCCTCCTCGCCGGAAAGCCGCAGCGCGCGCTGGTGGTCGCGGTCGTAGACGTCCCAGACCCACGCAATCGCCGTTTTCCCGCGAACGACCTCGGCCGCGAGGTAGCTGCGCACGCGATAGGCGGCCGCGGTTTCGCGCGAGACCACCTGCAGGCTGCGCAATTTGGTTTCGCTGTCGAGCACGCTCACCATGCGGTCGAACACTTGCGGCGGCGGACCATCGATCAATTCGAACGCGATGGTCGGGCTATCGCCGCCGCCGGCCATCGCAAACGAACCGCTGGTGGCACTGCCGCTGGCGCAGCCGCCGAGCGCGCAGGCGGCCGAAAGCAGCAGCGCCACCGCGCACGCGCGCAGCATCGTCCCGCTTGCGCGGCGCAAAATGATTGACGCTTCCCTCATTGCATCCTGCGATATCGCCAAAATGCATCAAGGTCTAGGGCAGGCAGACGTAAGGAGCGGACGAAATTGTTCGATGCCGCCCTCAATTTGCCAAAACTCGAATCGGTCAGGCTTCCAGCGCGATGGCATGAACATGGCGGCCGTAATCGGGTTCTTTGCGGTGCACCGAGCGGCGGTAGCTGTAAAAACGTTCGTCGGAATAGGTATCGGCGCCGATGTCGTCGATCATCAAGACGCCGGCGTTCTCCAGCCGCATCCGGATGAAGCCGGCGAGGTCGAACATCGAATGGCGCTCGCGCGTCGACGGCATGAAGAACACGGCATTGTCGGCCTCAGTGTCGATGAAGCGTTCGACGAGTTCGCTCCCCACCTCATAGGAGTGCTGGCGAATCATGGGGCCGATCGCGGCCACCATGCCGCTTCTCTCCGCGCCAAGCCCCTCCATCGCGCGAATCGCGGATTCCAGGATTCCCGTCAGCGCGCCCCTCCAGCCCGCATGCGCGGCGCCGATCACGCGTGCATGGGGATCGACCAGCAGGATCGGTCCGCAATCGGCCGCCGTGATGCCGATCGCAAGGCCTTCTGTCCGCGTGACGATGGCATCGGCGCGCGGCCGCGACCCATTCTCCCAAGGTCGGCTGGCGACCACGGCATCCGGTGAATGAATCTGGTGCGCGGTGAGGAAATGATCGGGCGCGACGGCCAGCGGTTCCGCCATCCGCCGGCGGTTTTCCGCGACGTTGCGGGGATCGTCGTTCGAGCCGAGCCCGCCGTTGAGGCTGGTGTAAATACCGTCGGACACCCCGCCCTCGCGCGTGAAGAAGGCGTGACGAAGACCGGGAATGGCCGAAAGCAGCGGCGAGGCCAGAGTCATGGCAGTGCGGTCCCTGTCCCCGGCTTTTCGTCATTGAACCCGGCAAGCGAGGTGAGCTGCGGCTCCGAGACGCCCAGCACCTTGAACATCTCACCCATGCCGCCGCGGCCGCTATCGGTCAGCCGTTTCAGCGCGCCGGAGATGTCTTCTGAAACCTCGTGGGTGGCCTTCGCCATCAGCGTCACCGCACGGGTCTCGATGCCGAGCCGTTTCAGGAACTCGCCCTGCGTCACCGGGCCGTGGACGCGGGCGCCGAGATCCTCGGCGGCGCGCGCAAGCGCTTGAAAATCGAGATGCGCGGTGACGTCGGCCTGGCCGGGCGCGCTCAAGGGATCGGTAAAACTGTGGCGGGCAACGGCCTGAAACGTATCGCCGGCGTCACTGCGCAGATGACCGTAGTCGATGATCAGCGCCGCGCCGTCCTGATCGCGCACGCGGGTTGCGAGCTTCATGATCTCCAGGTCCGGCCGCCACTCGAATACCGCCCCGATGGGCGCGGCGCGCACCAAAGGCGGCAGCAGCACCTCGAAGCGCGGTATCGGCTCGGGCGCGGCGCCGAATATCAGCTTACCGGTATCGTCGATCTCGACCACGCGCTCGTGCCAGCCGTTCTCCCGCCGCACCGCCTGATGGATCGGCAGCACGTCGAAATATTCGTTGGCGAGAATGATCGCCGGGCCTTCGGGTATCTCGTCGATACTGTCGTGCCAGGCAACGTTGCGTACGCCCGACAATGTCGCCTTCTGCTTGTCGCGCAGCACCGGATTGATCTCGACCATATGGACGCTGACCGACTGATAGAGCGGCGGCAGCACCCGCAGCGCGCGCAGCGCATCGGCCATCATGGTGCCGCGGCCGGGCCCGAGCTCGACCAGCCGCAGCACCGGCGGCGAGCCGATCGCTTTCCATACCGATGCCGTCCACAGCCCGAGCAGTTCGCCGAACATCTGGCTCACCTCGGGCGCGGTGGTGAAATCGCCCTCGCGTCCCAGCGGATCGCGCGACAGGTAATAGCCGTGCTCGGGATGCGTCAGGCACAGCTGCATGTATCGCCATACCGGCATCGGACCGGACGACTTGATCAGCTTCTTGATCTCCAACTGCAGCGGGGAATATTCGGCCACGGCCTGCCTTGAAACGACTTAACGATCTGCAACTGACTTGACGACCTGCATCGGCGCCTCGCGCCGCCATGCCAATACAATAATGATTGCGCCGGCAATAACCATGGGCACCGACAGCAGCATCCCCATGGTGAGGCCGCCCCACAAAAACCCGAGCTGCGGATCGGGCTCCCGGAAATGTTCGCCAATGACGCGCGCAACTCCGTAAATCGCAATGAAGCTGCCGAGGATCAGGCCGGGCCGCCGCAGCGCGCCGAGCCGGATCATCACCGCGAGAATCGCAAACAGCAGGATGCCTTCAAGTCCCGCTTCATAAAGTTGGCTGGGATGGCGCGGCAGCGGCCCGCCATTGGGAAAGATCATCGCCCACGGCAGGCTGGGATCGGCCGGACGTCCCCATAATTCGCTGTTGATGAAATTGGCGAGCCGCCCGAGCAACAGGCCAATCGGCCCGACCGCGGTGGTGATGTCGCCAAGCGACAGGATCGGAAGGTTGTTTTGCCGGCAGAACAGGATCACCGCGGCGACGCAGCCGAGAAAGCCGCCGTGAAACGACATGCCGCCCTTCCACAATTCGAAAATCTCCGCCGGGTGGTGGGTGAAGAATTCGAGATTGTAGAACAGCACATAGCCGGTGCGGCCGCCGAGGATGATGCCGACCGTGACCCAGAGGATGAAATCGTCGAGTTGCAACAGGCTGATCGGCGCCGGTCCGCCCCAAAGTTTTTCGTTCTTCAGCAGCGAGCGCGCGTAGATCCAGCCCAGCACGATGCCGCCGATATAGGCCAGCGCATACCAGCGGATCGCGATCGGCCCGAGCGCGATCGCTACGGGATCAAACACCGGAAAGCTGATGAGGAGAAAGGGCATCTCGCTTCAGGTGGAGAGGTTGCGGCGATAAAGCGCGAGCAGCCGTTCCCAATGCCGCTCGGCTGCGTCGCGGTGGTAGACCGGGCGCTTCGGAAACGCAAAACCGTGATGCGTGTCGGGATAGATCTCGACCTCGTTGTTCGTGCCCTTCATTCCCTCAGTCACCTTGTCGATGATCTCCTGCGGCGCGTAAACGTCGGTCTCGGCGCAGGCGAAATAGAGCTCTGCCTTGGTCTTCGACGCCGCCAGATGCGGGCTGTCGGGCTGGTCGGTTGCCAGTTGCACGCCATAAACGGACGCCGCGGCCTTGACGCGATCCGAAAAATGCGTGGCAGCGTTGACCGCGTAGCGGCCGCTCATGCAATAGCCGACCGTGCCGACGATCTTCGTGTTCGCGGCCTTCTGCGTCTCGGCTTGGGCGAGCAGGGCCTTGGTGTCCTCCATGACCAGCGGAATGGTGAGCGAGGTCATGAGGCTGAACATCCGCTTGCGTTCTGGCGATTCCGGATCGGGGTTGATCGGCCCGAGCTCCATCACACCGGCACGGTAATACATGTTCGGGAGCATCACATAGTAACCCGACGTGCCCAGCCGGCGCGCCATATCGCGCAGCTCCTCGCGGATCGCCGGCGCGTCCATGTAGAAGATGATGACGGGGAAAGGGCCGCCGCGTTCGGGATGGGTGATGAAGGTGGTGGTATGGCCGTCCTTGGTGGGAATTTCGATCTGCTGGTCGATCATGGGCGTTTCTTTGTCGTTGGGGTTTCGAGTTTCTCTTTTTTGGGCTTCAATACGATTGCAAGGAAACCAGGACATGACAAGGCGACTTGCCGCGTGAGCCCCATGCCGCGGGGCCTTGAACAGCGTCTGCGCAATAGCCATTGTCTGGCTTGACGCGCGGGCTGTCCCACCGAGTGGAGATTTCGTATGACCCAGACCACCAACCGGTTTTTCGACGAGATCGGGCGATTGATGAACGACGCCGCGGGGGCCGCCCAAGGCGTCAAGCGCGAGGTCGATACGCTGGTCCGCAATCAGGCCGAAAAAATCCTGCGTGACCTCGACATCGTCAAGCGCGAGGAGTTCGAGGCAGTCAAGGACATGGCGCGGTTGGCACGCGAGGAAAACGAGGCGCTAAAGGCGCGTATCGTCGCGCTCGAAGGCAAACCGGGCGTTTCGCCCACAGCGCCGGATAGCGGCAGCCAGAAGACGGGCGGCTAATAGCCCGTCATGGCCGGGCACAGCCGTCCGAAGGACGGCGTTGCTACCGCTCGCCTGTGCCCGGCCTTCCACGTCTTTGCCGCTGAAAAAGTTAAGGCGTGGATGCCCGGGTCAAGCTTGGTCAAGCCCGGGCATGACGAGGACAGAGAGCGGCCGCTAAGCGCTAGGAAAATCCCCTTCATTTCCTTGTCATTTCCGCTCTTTGGGGCTAAAAGCCCGCCACGTCCGCAGCCCCCGCACCCCTGGAGGCTTGCTGCGGACCGGAAAATGGGCCGCGTTGCGGCCTTTAACTTTTTACAAAACAAGGACTTAAAGACATGGCGACGGTCAAGGAATTGAAGGCGACCGCACGTCCGTCAGTCGGCAAGGGGGCCGCACGGGCAGAGCGTCGCGCCGGGAGAGTGCCCGGAGTGATCTATGGCAATAGCCAACCCCCCACGCCGATTTCGATCGACGACCGCGAACTGCGCCAGCGCATCCTGGCGGGGCGGTTCCTCACCACGCTTCTGGACATCGATCTCGAGGGCAAGAAGCACCGCGTAATTCCGCGCGACTTCCATCTCGATCCGGTGCGCGATTTTCCGGTTCATGTCGATTTCATGCGGCTCGGCGAAGGCGCCACCATCCGCATCAGCGTTCCCCTGCACGTGCAGAGGGCGGACGCCTCGCCGGGCGTCAAGCGCGGCGGCACGGTCAACATCGTTACCCACACCATCGAGCTGGAATGTTCGGTCGACAATATTCCGCAGTTCGTCGAAGCCGACATCTCCGGGCTTGAGATCGGTCATTCGCTGCATCTGTCCGACATCACGCTGCCGGCAAGCGTAAAGTCGTTGGCGCGCGAGGACATTACGCTCGTGACCATCGTGCCGCCGTCCGGCTATGCTGAAGAGCAGAAGGCGGCTGCGGCTGCAGCGGCTGCTGCTGCGACCGGCGTGGCTGCGGCTCCAGGCGCGGCTCCGGCGGCAGGCGCAGCTGCGGCTCCGGGGGCCGCTCCGGCGGCTGGCGCGCCCGCGGCCGGTGCTCCGGCGGCAGGTGCTGCGGCGGCTCCGGCGGCTGGCGCGAAAGCGCCCGCCGGCGGCGGCGACAAGAAGAAGTAGAAGTAAGCAAGCGCGGGATGCCGCGTCATGCGACTCTTTGTTGGCCTCGGCAATCCCGGCGCGAAATACGCGCATAACCGGCACAATATCGGCTTCATGGCCGTCAATGAAATCGCGCGGCGTCATGGTTTCGCATCATGGCGCCGCCGCTTTCAGGGCGAGACTGCCGAAGGCGCGCTCGACCACGAGAAGGTGATCCTGCTCAAGCCCACGACCTACATGAACGATTCCGGGCGCGCGGTGCAGGAAGCCGCGAACTTCTTCAAGCTTTCCGCCGGCGAGATCACCGTATTCCAGGACGAGCTCGAACTGCTGCCGGCAAAGGTGCGCGTCAAGGTCGGCGGCGGCATCGCCGGCCATAACGGACTGCGCTCGATCTCGTCGCATATCGGCAACGACTATCGCCGGGTGCGGCTCGGCATCGGTCACCCCGGCGTCAAGGAGCTGGTGCACCCTTACGTATTGTCCGATTTCGCCAAGGACGAGGGCGCCTGGGTCACGGCCCTGTGCGCGGCGGTCGCCGAGAACGCGGGCCTGCTCGCCACCGATCGCGATTCGGCGTTCCAGAACAAGGTGCATCTGGCGATGCAGGCGAAGGGATTTTTCGACAACGGCGATGACGGCGCGCCATAGCGCGCCGATCGTGTGAGCGGACTTCAGGACAAAATTATGGGATTCAAATGCGGTATCGTCGGATTGCCCAATGTCGGCAAATCGACGCTGTTCAATGCGCTGACCGAGACGGCGGCGGCGCAGGCGGCGAACTATCCGTTCTGCACCATCGAGCCGAATGTCGGCGAGGTCGCGGTGCCCGATCCCAGGCTCGACAAGCTTGCCGAGATCGGCAAGTCGGCGCAGATCATTCCGACCCGGCTGACCTTTGTCGATATCGCAGGGCTGGTGCGCGGCGCCTCCAAAGGCGAGGGCCTCGGCAACCAGTTTCTCGCCACCATTCGCGAGGTCGACGCGATCGCGCATGTGGTGCGCTGCTTTGAGGATTCCGACATCACCCATATCGAAGGCAAGATCGCGCCGCTCTCCGACATCGAGACCATCGAGACCGAGCTGATGCTCGCCGATCTCGAAAGCCTGGAGAAGCGCCTCGACGCTCTCGCCAAGAAGGCCAAGGGCAACGACAAGGATGCCAAGGAGCAACTCGACCTCGTCAACCGTTCGCTCGCGCTGCTCCGCGACGGCAAGCCGGCGCGCTTGCTCCAGCGCAAGGCCGAAGAGGAGCGCGCCTTCGGCATGCTGGGGCTCCTGACGTCAAAGCCGGTGCTTTACGTCTGCAATGTCGAGGAGGCCTCCGCCAGGGAAGGCAACGGCTTTTCCAGGCAGGTGTTCGAGCAGGCCAAGAAGGAGGATGCGGTCGCGGTGGTGATTTCCGCCAAGATCGAATCCGAGATCGCGACCCTCTCGCGGGAGGAGCGCGCGGAGTTTCTGCAGACGCTGGGGCTCGAGGAGGCCGGTCTCGACCGGTTGATCCGCGCTGGCTATCAACTCTTGGACCTCATCACCTATTTCACGGTCGGGCCGAAGGAGGCCCGTGCCTGGACCATTCATCGCGGCACCAAGGGACCGGCCGCCGCGGGCGTCATCCATACCGACTTCGAAAAGGGCTTTATTCGCGCCGAAACCATTGCCTATGCGGACTACGTCGCGCTGGGCGGCGAGGCGGGTGCGCGCGATGCCGGCAAGTTGCGGCTGGAAGGCAAGGAATATGTCGTCGCCGACGGCGATGTCATGCATTTCAGGTTCAATACCTAACGCATCCCGCCCTGGTCGCGAATCGCGCCGAGATGCTCGTTGATGCGGAACACGATCAGGATGAATTCCGCGACGATGCGCGAGAACACGATGCCGACGACGACGCTCGCGATCGAGGACAGCAGCACCAAAAATCCGCCGAACGGGCTGATCGCCATCGCGGCCAGGCCCGAGAAGATGCCGGATAGGCCGAACAGGCAAATCAGCGCGATCACCAGCCAATAAAACGTCTTGATGATGGTCGGCGTGATAAACCGGTCCCACTGAAACAGGTCCTGAAATTCAAACATCGTTGTCCCCCCGGCGGATAGGAAATGAGCGCCATCTGTAGCACGTGCCTTGCGCGCGCACGTGTTGAGATTGCCGCAAAGTGCGGCCACAATCGGGCTTCGTTCCCGCAAATTCGCACCCTGCGGACGGGCATCGTGCTGCGGCGCGGCGGCCGACCCAAGGTGGTTACCAATTGCTTCCCGATTCGGCGCCGAACAGGAGGCCCAACGGAACAATTTCTTCGCTAACGCATTTTGAACGTTATGCGTGGCATATGGTCCCGGGGAAAATCTTTGAGGGGACGATCATGGCAGACCGCAGCGGCCTGAAACTGGTGGGCTTTATCTTCGCAACCGTGACGCTCGCGGTGATGCTGACGGCGGCTATGATCGTGAAAGGCTACGCCGACGGCTCCCTCTCGCTGGACGCCGCGCCGATCGAGAGCCGATAAGTCAGATTTTGCTAACCATACAAAGCGTTTGGCTCGGTCAGCGGCTGTAGAGCAGCGCCAGGACCGCCACCGTGAGAAACAGCAGGCCGACAAACCTCATCATGAGGGTGCCTACCCGGTGCGGCGAGGCGCGCAGCGGGATGGGATCGGTATTGTCGGGCTGGATGCTCGGCATGAAGATGTGTCCCCCGGATTTTGCGGTCGGCGTGAAGCGGCCGGCTGTTGGTCGCAAGGGCGGCCCGCAAAGTTCAAATCGATTTTCGGATTTCCGTTCTGATCGACTGAGAACCGCCACGCTTGCCTTCGGCAACGCGGGCGGCTCTCAAGGTCGGATATGATCTGATAACTAGCCGTTGCGCAATCCGTCGGCGGCGCGCTTCCACTGCGTCACATTGTCGGCGATCATGCGGGTGGATTTCATCGCCGCCTGGCTGAGCTGGGCGTAGCCCGAAATCTCGCGCTGGACGCGCTGGCCTTCGGCATGCAGCAGGTCGCGCAGACCTTCCAGTTCGCCGATCAGCTTTTCGATTTCGGCGAGCGAGGTGCCGGCGACGCGCTGGATCAGCGAGTTGACGCTGTTGACGGCCGCCTCGTTGTTCGGCTCGAGCGGCTCGGCATTAGCGACCACCGACGGCCGCCGCAGATAGGCGATGTCGTTACGCACGAAATCGCGGATGCCGGCCTCGACCTCCGAGACCGCCGTGAGGTCGGTTTCCCCCTCGGTTGCTTCAACTTGTTCAGAACGATTGATAGCGTTCATCGGCCATTCCTCTGTTGTCGCGTGTGAAGCGAGCGCGGAAGTCCCCGCATGACGAAGTAAAAAGCAGCGGCATCAGGGCTGCCGATATTGACCGCATCTTGGCCATTATGCGGCAATCCTCGATCTTTCGCGGGGTTAGGCGGGTCTGGCCGGCAAGTTTTGTAGGCAAACTGTCGCGCTTACCAGCTGTGCTTGAATCCGGCCGTGACGCTCTTTGGTGGCGCCCTGCGTGCCCGCGCCGTCATTCCGGGGCGATGCAACGCATCGAATTACGATGCGCAATTGCGCATCGGGGAATCTCGAGATTCCGGGTCTGGTGCCGACGCACCATCCCGGAATGACGGGGCCGCGTTCACGCCCGCGAGATTCGTGGCAGATCGATCGGACGCCCGAGCATCTGCTCGACCAGATCGAAGGTGTCGACGAGAACGCGGATGCTTGAGAGCCGGCCGGCCTTGAATTGCGCGAAATGCGCAACCCGCACGCTGATCGGCTTGTTGGTATCGAGCGCGGTCAGCGAGTAGCGCAGCATTGACGCCGCCGAATTGGCTCCGAGCATGATGGTCTCGCGGTCGAAACGATGCACCCGGAAATTCTCGGCGATGTGCTCGATCACGTCGATCACCGCGGGCTTGCCGCGGCGCGCCCCGAGAAACGGAAACATGTCGATCGGGCCATAGATCGCCCAATCGACATCCTCGTCGATCACGTCCTCGAGGTCATGGAACTGGCGTAGATTGATCGCGCCGTGCAACGCGCGCGAAAAACGCCAGAGGCTGTGCTCTGTCATTCGGTTTTTTCCCAAACTGGATTGCAAAACAGCAACCGGCCATTTTGGGGCGAGCCATCATTGGCCACGCCCGGCGCGGTTGCTGCACTCATTAGTTGAAGCTTCAAATAATGGAAACCGGGCGCAATGCAATCGGCAATTCTGCATTGCACAAATGCGTCAGTTCCGTGAAGCTCGAGCGTGATCCGGAAAAGTGCGAACCGGTTTTCCGAAAAGATCATGCTCAAACACATCGCGGCGACGCGTTCCGCGTCAGATCTCATCGCGATGGAACCGGATCGTGGGTGACGCGATTGTCTGTCCAGATCGCCATTTGAGGATGTTCGTCATGAAAATAGTTGCCACTCTGCTCGCCGCGGCCGTGCTTTCGTTCGCCGCTCAATCCGCCGACGCCAAGGGTTGCCTGAAGGGCGCCGTTATCGGCGGCGCCGCCGGCCACTACGCGGGACATCATGGCGTGCTCGGCGCCGCCGCCGGATGCCTCTACGGCCGCCATCGCGCCAACGAGCAGGAGAGGCAGCAGGAGCGGCAACAGCAACAGCAGAGCCGGGGCGGTCAGGTGCCCGCCGGGCAGGAGAGGATGTGACTTGTCATCCCGGGATGGTGCGTTAGCACCAGATCTCAGATGCGCAATTGCGCATCGTAGCTCGATGCTTGCGCATCGCCCCGGAATGACGAAGCAGATGCGTTCCCTGGGAGCAAGCCCAACGGGCGCGCGAAATACCGACTTCACTTGTCAAACAGCCAAACCGTCATTGCGACGCCTGGATACAGCTTCGCGATCTCCCGGCCTGATATGCCCGAGGTTTGCCAGAAATTTCCTTACCCTCCAATCAGAGGGCGCAGGGAAGACCGGGTGAACGATTTACCCGCAGCCTCGCGTGCGAAATATTGGAAGCACACGAGATATTCACCACAGGTGCGCCGAAACACTCCGGCCTTCCCCGCGCAATGGTTTACGGCTCATAACGCGCTCTCCCCGGTGACCGGCTCTTTTGCCACCGTCGCCGGCGGAATTGCTTCCGTCGACTTGATCCCAGCACCGGGAGATCAGGACCACGCCTTTGCCGTCCGCAGCAGCCTTCACCAAGCTCACTCGACGGACCTGGTACCGGTCCGCCGAAGCCTTGGCGAAGGCGGATAGCAACGCTCGTCTTGCGTCGCCGCAGCGTCCCCCGCATCCCGCCCCGCGTTTCGTGACGTTGCGCAACGCCCCTCTTATCGGGACGGGACGGCAGGCAGGAAACCACTGATTTGGGGTGGCCGTCAAGTCTGCTTCCGAAAATCGGAAGTAGTGTCACTTTTCTGATGATTCGAAGAAAAGTCATCCTGTTCGGGCGCATGCGCGGCGGAGCCGAAAATCCGGGATCGCGGTCAGGAAATGGGCCGAGTTGTCGTCCGCGTGACGCGCCTCGCATCGGGCGAGGCCGCGTGCGACAAACCGATCAGACCAGGAGGCCGCCACCGTCGATCGCCAGAGTCTGGCCGGTCACGAAGGTCTGTCGCATCAGGTAGAGATAGCCCCCGGCAACCTCCTGCGCGTCGGCGACATGTCCCACAGGTAGGCGTCGGGCTTCGGAAGCATACAGCGACTCCCGCGCTTCATCCGGCATCTCACGCCAAAGCGGTGTCTTGACGACGCCTGGGGAGACGATGTTGACGCGTACCGGCGCCAGTTCTACCGCCAAGGCTCGTGTCAGCCCCTCCATCGCCCCGCAGATGCTCGCCGCGACCGACCACCCCGGTCCTGGCCTTGCCCCCGCAACGCCGGATGTGAACACGATCGAGCCGCCCGTCCGGATCCGGCGGTGTCCCCATCGGGCCGCCATGAACGCGCCCCAATAGCGCAGCTCGAAGAAGTGACGGGCGCTGGCGATGTCCCCTTCCGCCAGGGGCGAGAGCTTCAGCGACTCCCCGGCAGTGTAGACAAGATGGTCAAGAGGCCCGACAGCGTCGAAGAAAGCCTCGATGGCGGTGGCGTTCGACAGGTCGAGCACGTGTCCTTCCGCGCTGGCAGGAAGCATCGTGAGCGCTCGCTTGACCCGTGCGTCGTCGCTGGACGCGACCAGCACCTGGGCGCCATCCGTTGCCGCAGCTTCCGCGACCGCCAGGCCGATACCCGATGTTCCTCCAAGAACGATGATCCGTTTGTCCTTCAAAGTCATGGTAGCCTCCTTTTGCGAAAGGCTCATTTTCCATTGTGCCCGCCTTTGATACAAACGCATCCGAGTCCATACAAAGATGACTCGGAGTCACTATCAATGTTCGATGCGCGGTTGCTCTCCGGTGTCAGTGTGATGATAGCCGTGGTCGAAGCCGGCAGCTTCGTTCGGGCGGCCGACGCACTCGGCCTCACTCCGTCCGGCGTCAAGCCGGGCTATCGCGCGGCTGGAGACGCGGATCGGCATAAGGCTATTCGATCGCAACCCACGCGCCGTAGTCCTCACTGAGGAGGGCCGGCGTTTCCATGCCCAGGTGGCACCGCTGCTGACCGGGATAGAAGAGGCGGCAGAAGAAGCGGCCGGTGCGAGTGCTACGGTTCGGGGCCGTCTCAAGCTCAACCTCGATCCGTGGTTCGCCCGCATCCTTCTGGCACCTCGCCTGCCTGAGCTGACAACCCGCTATCCCCAGCTCTCATTGGAGCTTCTCGTCAGCAATCATCGCGAGGATATGATGGCCGGCGGCGTTGACCTCGCGCTGCGCTTCGGGCCACCCCACCCATCAACGCTGATCGCGCGAAAGATTCTCGAAACGCGCATCATAACCTGTGCGTCTCCGAGCTATCTCGCGCGCCGGGGGACACCCAAAGTCCCGCAAGACATCGCAAATCACGAAGCGCTGCTGTTCCGAGACCCGCAATCCGGGCGGCCCTTCAGCTGGGAGTTTCATCGGCGGAAAAACGTCGTCGAGATTCCCGTCGACGGGTGCATCGTGATGGACGATCTCTCGGCGGCGTTGGCAGCCTGCGAAGCCGGGCAGGGTTTATTTCAGAGCTTCGAACTCGGCCTGGCCCAGTGGCTCGCGAGCGGGAAGCTCGTGCAGGTCCTGCCCGAATGGTCGGACGAGCTTTTCCCCTTGTATGCCTATTATCCCTCGCGCCGGCAGGCGCCAGCCAAGCTACGCGCGTTTCTCGAATTCATTCACCTCATCGCCGTGAACGCTTAAGTCTGGTAGCCGTTCATCGGCAATGATCGGATGGCCGATGCCCCGGCGCGCCGCCGGTGGAGCGCCGGTCGGGGCCGAATTCGGGGCCGGATTGGCGCGGGTCGGTCGGCTGGAATATTTTGCTGCCGCTGCCGACGTCCGGGTTGTCGCGCGATGGCTGCGCGCGGTGGCGCGGCCGGGGCGATAGGGCAGCGATTCCGGGCCCTTTGTAAGTGGTCTGAATGCTTTGGGCTCATCGACCGGATCAAGCGGCGTTCGAGGCCGCGTTGCTCCGCTGAGCACGCAAAGCGCCCCAAACAAGCAAACCGAAAAGCAGACCAGAAACGGCTGAAATAACGAACAGGACTGAAACGAGATGCGGAGGCGGCGGCGCACAAGTTTCACAGATTATATCAGGCTCCCAACACGTGTTGGGACGGGGCCCCAACACGTGTTGGGACGGGGCGCAATCGTAATCGTATCGCCAGCCTTTAGCCCAAGGTCACGATAGCCGACGCGGACCCTTGGCACGTCACAATGCACCACCTCACCGTCCGGCTGCTCGCGATCATAGACCAGACGCGCGAATTGGACTGGACCCTTAAAGTGTTCGATCCAGGCCTTTCGGACCGTTGCGGTTATAGGGGGATCAGCAGCCAGGCGCCTGTCCATTTGCTGTGCTCCGACCGCTACCATCAGCGACCCAAAACAGATCCCCAGAGTCACAAAGATCGGCCTTGCGCGCCACTCACGCTTGATCCACCCGATCAGCCAAGCCATGTAACTGATTTTCCCAATCGTGGCCGTTCTCGTCAAGACCGGGCGCCTTACTAAGACCCCTCAGACACCCATGTCAAACGCGGGCAGCGTTTCGTTCGGCGATGTCGAACCGATCGAAAAGCTCGGCCGCAACGACCTGTGTCCATGCGGCTCCGGACCCAGGTTTCGAAAGCCTGCTGGACGAAGTCCGGTGCTTGTGGCGGATCTTCGCTGGCCCAAAGAGAGATGTCGGTCGGACTACCGCTTCTTCCATCCGCCGCGATGCCCCGGCGCGCCGCCAGTCGAGCGCGGGGCGGGGCCGAATTCGGGGCCGGATTGGCGCGAGTCGGTGGGCTGGAAGATTTTGCTGCCGCTGCCGGCGTCCGGCTCGTCGGGTTTGCGTGGCGTCGCGCGGCTCGGGCGATAGGGCAGGGACTCCGGGCCGTGCATTTCGTCGAGATGGGGTTTGTGGATTTTTGAGGCGGAGGCACCGCCCGTGTGGTGCCCCTCACCCCGACCCTCTCCCCGTGAAGAACGGGGAGAGGGGGAGGAGGCACCGCCGCGCTTTCCGAACTTGCTTCCGGCACGACTGACCGACTCTGGCAAATTCGCGGCCTCGCCGTATTTCTTCGTGCCGGCATAGGCGCCGGCCTTGCCTTGCACCGTGCGCTGTTTCGCCGTGGGGTCGTCGACCACGGCCAGCTCGGTCGCGCGCAGGCGTTTGACTTCGTCGCGCAATCTGGCGGCTTCCTCGAAATTCAAATCGGCGGCGGCCTCGCGCATCCGGGTTTCGAGGTCGGCCAAAACCGTCTCGAAATTATGCCCGATCGAGATCACGTCGTCGGCCATGCCGCCATCGCCGATCTCGACCAGCACATGGTCGCGCTCGTAGACGCTGTTCATGATGTCGTGGATCGAGCGCTTGATGCTGGCCGGCGTGATGTTGTTCGCCGTATTGTACTCGACCTGCTTCTCGCGGCGGCGATTGGTTTCGGCGATCGCGCGCTCCATCGATCCTGTCACAGTGTCGGCATAGAGGATCACCTTGCCGTCGACGTTGCGCGCGGCGCGGCCGATGGTCTGGATCAGCGAGGTCTCGCTGCGCAAAAAGCCTTCCTTGTCGGCGTCGAGGATCGCGACCAGCGCGCATTCGGGAATGTCGAGGCCCTCGCGCAGCAGATTGATGCCGACCAGCGCGTCGAAGGCGCCGAGCCGAAGATCGCGGATGATCTCGATGCGCTCGATGGTGTCGATATCGCTGTGCATGTAGCGCACGCGAATGCCCTGCTCGTGCAGATATTCGGTGAGGTCTTCCGCCATCCGCTTGGTCAACACGGTGACCAGCGAGCGATAACCGGCCTGCGCGGTGGCGCGGACCTCGCCGACGAGATCGTCGACTTGGGTGCGCGCCGGGCGGATATCGACCGGCGGATCGATCAGCCCGGTCGGGCGGATCACCTGCTCGACGAACACGCCGCCGCTCTCGTTCAGCTCCCACGCGCTCGGTGTCGCCGACACCGCGACCGATTGCGGGCGCATCATGTCCCATTCCTCAAACCGCAGCGGGCGGTTGTCCATGCAGGACGGCAGCCGAAAACCGTATTCGGCCAAGGTCGCCTTGCGCCGGAAATCGCCGCGGAACATGCCGCCGATCTGCGGAATGGTGACGTGGCTCTCGTCGGCGAACACCAGCGCATTGTCGGGCACATATTCGAACAGCGTCGGCGGCGGCTCGCCTGGGCGGCGGCCGGTGAGATAGCGCGAATAGTTCTCGATGCCGGCGCAGCTTCCGGTGGCTTCCATCATCTCGAGATCGAAGGTGGTGCGCTGCTCCAGCCGCTGCGCTTCCAGCAGCCGGCCCTGGTTGTTGAGCTGGTCGAGCCGCAGTTTTAGCTCGCCCTTGATCGACTTGATCGCCTGCACCAGCGTGGGGCGCGGCGTCACGTAATGCGAGTTGGCGTAGATTTTAATGAATTCGAGATCGTCCTGCTTGTGGCCGGTGAGCGGATCGAACTCTTCGATATTTTCGACCGTGTCGCCGAACAAATTGACGCGCCAGGCGCGGTCTTCATAATGCGCCGGAAAGATGTCGATCACGTCGCCGCGGACTCGAAAGGTGCCACGGGTAAAATCGGCCTGGGTGCGCTTGTATTGCAGGGCGACGAGATCGGCGATCAGCTGCCGCTGGTCGATGCGCTCGCCCTTCTTCAGCGCAAAGGTCATTGCGGTATAGGTCTCGACCGAGCCGATACCGTAGATGCATGACACGGACGCGACGATGATGACGTCGTCGCGCTCGAGCAGCGCCCGCGTCGCGGAGTGGCGCATGCGGTCGATCTGCTCGTTGATGGACGAGTCCTTCTCGATATAGGTGTCGGTGCGCGGCACATAGGCCTCGGGCTGGTAGTAGTCGTAATAAGAGACGAAATACTCGACCGCGTTGTCGGGAAAAAAATTCTTGAACTCGCCATAGAGCTGCGCGGCCAGCGTCTTGTTCGGCGCCAGGATCAGGGCAGGGCGCTGCGTTGCCTCGATCACCTTCGCCATGGTGTAGGTTTTTCCCGACCCGGTGACGCCGAGCAGCACTTGGGTGCGGTCGTTGCGGGCGATGCCTTCGACCAGATCCGCAATCGCGGTCGGTTGATCGCCCTTCGGCTCGTAGTCGGATTTGATCACGAAGCGCACGCCGCCTTCGGATTTTTCCGGGCGGGGCGGGCGATGCGGCGTCCAGATTTTCAACTGGCCGTCTTCGCCTTTGAACTCGGGGCGGCCCTCTCGGATCAAATCTTCCAGCGCGTCGGCGGTGGCCTTGACGCCGAACGCTTCCATCTTGCTGCGCGGCGGGCGGGCGAGCGCCTCATCGTCATCCTCGGCGGTCGGCAGGCCAAGCTGCCGCGCCAGCTCGGGATCGAGCGTCGGGATCGTCGCGGCGGTGCCGTAGTTCGCAGTCTTGAATTCGCTTTGGGGCGCTTCGTCAAAACCTCGTGCTTCCACCCCTTCTGCGTCGCGCCTGGCGACATCGTCGCTCGTTCCCTTCGTCGAGGCGCGCGCGCGATGTGCGGCGGCTTCGCCGCCGGCGCGGCGATCCCAGGAATTATCCGGCGGCGGCTGCAATCCGGTCGAGGAACCGATGCCGCTCTCGCCGCGGTTGATCGCGGGATTGAGCAGTTTTGCGAGCGACGGTCCGATCGGCTGCACCTCGGGGCGTCCGGCCTTGGAACTTGGCGCTTTCGATTTCGGGGCTTTGCGGGGCTTTTTGGGATCGTCTGAATGCTTCGCCATCGGGCGAATATGGGATGACTCCGGCTGCGAGAAAAGGGCAAAAGCCCCGGCAGCGAGCGGGGGTAAACTCAGATGTCAGCAGCTGTCAGCCCGAAAGCTTCGTCAGATCAAAGCCGGTGCAAGCGAGGTTTTCACGATATCCAGATGAATCCCGCCGCAGCGCGCGCATCGCATGGTCCAATATTCGGCACCGGCGCGGCCGCCGATCACCTGAAGGACGACCAGGTTCGTATTGCAGTCCGGGCAGTTCGAACGGGCCGATTGGGAATGGGCCGGGAGGACCCTGGTTTCCGGTTGAGTTTCGTGGGTTTCAACGTGCGGCATCGATGCGGTCCTTTCCGCTTGGCTAGGCGACAGTCGGGCTGTGACCCCTTGTGCGATTCCTTGGCGCCGGGGCTAGCGCTGCCTGATGTGGTCGATGTGGACCTTGGCGTCGGCGATCGCGGCATCGGGGTCGGACCACGCGAAGCCGACTTCGAGCGTGGAAAACAACACGCCGTCGATCACGACGGGGTTTTGGTCGGCCCGCTTGATGCGGGCGTGCCACAAGCCTTTGCCAGCCTCAAAGGATTCGATATCGAAACCGTCATAGGAGTAGATCATCTTGGTCGTCCCCACCTGCTAGCGCGAAGTCAGGGGACCACGTTTCCGTCCCGCGGAATGTGAAGCGGTTCACATCTGCGGATTTTTTGCAAAATCTGCGGATTTTTGGCGCAGCGCCGGTTCCATTTGCCGCGCCGTTGCTGGATCAACCGCGCGCGGCGATATGATCGGCAAGCACGGCGGCGTCGTCGCCGACCCCGGACAGGAACGAGGAGTTGAGGTTGAACAACCAGGCGAGCCCAAGGAAATATAGTCCGGGCACCTCGGTGATGCCCCTGTTGTGAACGGGCTCGCCCCGCGCATTCAACACGGGGATGTCGATCCAGCCGAAATCGACGCCGTAGCCGGTGGCCCAGATCACCGAATGGATGCCGCTTTCGCCAAGGTGCAGCCGCCGCAGCGGCGCGCTGACGCAAGCCGGATCGGGCAGCATCGCGCGGGCGCCGGGGTCTTGCGGCATTTTCAGATCGTGGCTTTCGAAATGCGCGTCCGCCATGTCAAGGAAGGCTGTATAGACGCCATCGCCGCCCGCGAGGTCCGCGGCGAGACCGGGCGCGAGATCGATCGCGCCGTCGACCGCCGCCGTCACCTGTCCCAGCAGCGTGATGCCGTCGGCGGCAAAGCGGCGAAAATCGATGGTGTGGCCGCCATAGGCGCCGGTGATCACCGGATGCACCCGAATCGGCCCACGCTGTTCCGGCAGCAGCTGGAACAGGCCGAGCTCGCCGAACCACCAGACCAGATCACGGCCGCGATACCGGCGCGGCAGACGTCCGTGCTGGCCGAGCGAAAGATAGACGCGGCGGCCCGCGCGATGGAGCTCCTCGGCGATCTGCGCGCCGGAAGCGCCGGCGCCGACCACCAGCACCGCGCCCGGCGGAAGCTGCGACGGATTTTTGTAGCGGCTGGCATGCACCTGAAAGATGCCGCGATGGATTGCCTGGCCGTCATCCAGCAGAGGCGGGATCACCGGACGCTGATAGGGACCGGTGGCCACCACGACATTCCTTGCCGCGATCGCGCCGTCGGAAGTTTCGGCGACGAAGGCGCCATCGCCGCGCCGCAGCCGCCTCACTTCGACGCCCAGGCGTATCGGCGGCGCCACGAAGGCGGCATAGGCGCAGACGAAATCGACGATCTCGACGGATGTCGCAAAGCCATCGGGATCGGCCTGTCGAAACGGAAAATCCGGCAGCCGCACCGACCAGTTGGGAAACTGAAATTTCAGGCCATCCCAGCGTTCGCTGCGCCAGCGCTCCGCGATCCGGCCGCGCTCGAGCACGAGATGCGAAAGCCCGCGCTGCTTGAGGCGATAGCTCATCGCGAGCCCGGCCTGGCCGCCGCCGATCACAAGGGTGTCGATCTTTTCAGCCGGCATGGCGATGCAACTTGCCACCGGCCTTGCCGCGCGCGGCGGGACTTGCGGCAGCGCGGATGATCCAGCGCCGGAACGCGATGAAATCGCGCTGCTCGCTCTGGAAGCCGCGATAGACCAGATACCAGCGCATGCCCTTGGGCACGCTCAGCGCAAACGGCGCGACCAGCCGCCCCGCCGCAAGGTCGTCGTCGATATAGGGCCTGATCCCCATGGCGATGCCGAGCCCATCGACGGCGGCCTGCAGCGCCTGGCCGTAGAATTGAAACTCAGTTCCGCGCGCCGAGGTGCGCGCGATGCCGGCGGCCTTCAGCCATGACGGCCAGTCCTCAGTGGCATGCGCGACGCGCAGCAAGCTTGATCCTTTGAGATCGCCGGGACGCTTGAGCTCTCTGGCGAGCCGCGGCGCGCAGACCGGCATCAGGTCGGCGGCGAACAGCGGCTCGGCGGCGAGCCCCGGCCATTCGCCGTCGCCGAGTGTGATGCCGCAGCTCCAGTCATCGCCGAACGGCGCCGCCGCACCTCCGGTGGTGATGCGCACATCGATGCCCGGCTCCTCGAGACGAAAATCCGCCAGTCGCGGGATCAGCCAGCGCATCGCAAAGGTAGGTCCGACGCCAATGGTCAGCACGCGGACCCCGGCAGAGGCCGTCACCTGCGCGGTGAGGCTTGCCAGCGCATCAAAGATCGGCGTCAGCCCGCTCTGGTAGGCGCGCCCGGCTTGCGTCATCACCAGCCGGTTGGCCTTGCGCTCGAACAGTGCGGCGCCAAGCCGCTGTTCGAGCAGATGCACCATCCGGCTGATCGCCGCCGGCGAGACGTTGAGCTCGCTACCTGCGGCGGCAAAGCTGCCGCCGCGCGCGGCGGCCTCGAACGCCTTGATGCCGTTGAGAAACAAGAGCCGCCGCATTCCCAATATCCCTTACCATCAGGAAAACTGATGCCAGGGCAAGATAACTCAGTTTGCGCGTTCCGTCCAAGCGAGGCACAAATATATCCGGAGAATCGAATGACGCCGCTGATGATCGCCGCGCTCGGGCTGCTGATGGTCGCGACCGCGTTCCTGTCGGGCCTGTTCGGCATGGCCGGCGGGCTGATCCTGATCGGCGTGCTGCTGGCGCTGATGCCGCTGCCCACGGCGATGGTGCTGCACGCGATCACCCAGATGGCCTCGAACGCCTGGCGCGCGTTCCTGTGGCGGGCGCATATTCGCTGGCGGCCGGTTTCGGTGTATCTGATCGGCTGCGCGCTGGCGCTCGCGCTGTGGTCGATCGCCCGCTACGTGCCGGACAAGCCCATTGCATTGTTATTGCTGGGGGTGACGCCGTTCATGGCGCGAATGACGCCGTCTGGCTTCAAGCCCAATCCCGAAAGCATCTGGCAGGGCGCCTTCTACGGCCTGGTCTGCATGGGGCTGATGCTGATGACCGGCGTCTCGGGGCCGCTGATGGACACCTTCTTTCTCGGCGCCAAGTTCGGCCGCCGCGAGATCGTCGCCACCAAGGCCACCTGCCAGGTCGCGAGCCACTTCACCAAGCTGATCTATTTCGGCGGCATCATCGACCAGGCCGCGACCCTCGATCCGGTGCTGGCGCTGGTGGCGATCGCAGCCTCCATGCTCGGCACCACGCTGGCGCGGCGCATCCTCGAGGCCATGAGCGATGCGCAGTTTCGCATCTGGGCCAACCGGCTGATCACCACGGTTGCGAGCTACTACATCCTTTATGGTGGTTGGCTATTGCTCGCCCGCAGCTCTGTCGCATCCAACTGAAGGAGAAAGCCGAATGACGGAGGCAGCCGATCCGCTGGTACTCGATCTCGTCGAATGGATCGCCCGCGCGCCGCGCCCCTATGCCGAGGTGATCGAGACCTGGCGAACCTCTTGCCCGCGGCTGACGATCTGGGAAGACGCGGTCGATCGCGGCTATGTCGCGCGGCGGCCGACGGCGGAAGGCTTGCGCGTGACCGTTACCGAATGCGGCGAGAAGTTGCTGCGCGAACAGGGGCGTTTCGCCTGATGGGGGCGCCTGACCGGCAAAGGCACTGCACATGAATATCGCGGCCAGCGATTTGATCGGGACATGGATCCTGCAGTCGGCGGTTTTCCGGTTCGAGGATGATGGCGAGAGCGTCGAATTTTACGGCGCGCGGCCGACCGGCGTCGCGACCTTCACCAAAGAGGGCAGGCTGATCGCGATCCTGTCGTCGGGCGACCGGCCCGCAACCGGCGACGATGCCAGCAAGGCCCGGCTGTTCGATGCCGCGATGGCCTATAGCGGTAAATTCGAAGTCAGCGGCGAGACGTTCATCACCATTGTCGATGTCGCCACGATTCCCGAATGGCTGGGCTCGCGGCAACTGCGCTACATGCAATTCGACGGCGAGGTCCTGACGCTGCGCACGCCGCTGCTGCCGAGCCCGCGATCTGCCGACCGCCGCGGTCACGGGACGCTGACATGGCGGCGCGAGACGTAAGGAACGCCCGATCAATTCGCCAGGAACCAAAATGCCTGCCATTGACTCCGGCACCACGATGCGGTGCACTTCATGCAATCGCATTCAAATCGGGAATGCGCGTCCGCAACGCATGTCAGGAACAGCCCATGATCGATCTCTATTACTGGAGCACGCCGAACGGC
This sequence comes from uncultured Alphaproteobacteria bacterium, assembly GCA_963769365.1. Classification (GTDB taxonomy): domain Bacteria; phylum Pseudomonadota; class Alphaproteobacteria; order Rhizobiales; family Xanthobacteraceae; genus Bradyrhizobium. Next base: position 301,776 of record CAVYLU010000012.1, read on the forward strand.
CACAAGATCACGATGTTTCTTGAGGAGACCGGGCTGGCCTACAAGGCCATCCCGATCAACATCGGCAAGGGCGACCAGTTCAAGCCGGAGTTTCTGGCGGTCGCGCCGAACAACCGCATTCCGGCAATGGTCGATCATGAGCCCAACGGCGGCGGCAAGCCGATCTCGATCTTCGAATCCGGCGCGATGCTGTTGTATCTCGCCGAGAAGACCGGAAAATTCCTGCCCGCCGATCTCTACGGCCGCTACGATGCGATCCAGTGGACGTTCTGGCAGATGGGCGGGCTCGGGCCGATGGCCGGCCAGAACCATCACTTCCGCAACTACGCGCAGGACAAGCTGCAATATGCGATCGACCGCTATGTGAACGAGACCAACCGGCTTTACGGCGTGCTCAACAAGCGCCTCGCCGACCGCGAGTTCATCGCGAAAGATTATTCGATCGCCGACATGGCCTGTTATCCCTGGGTGGTGCCGTACAAGAACCAGGGCCAGGACATCGAGCAGTTTCCGCATGTCAAACGCTGGCTCGAGACCATCAAGCTCCGCCCCGCCACCGAGCGCGCCTACGCCAAGGCCAAGGAGGTCAATCCGAATTACGGCCAGCCGGCGATCCGTACCGAGGAGGAGCGCAAGATCCTGTTCGGGCAAACCGCGTCGGTGGTGCGGTAGTCACGGCACGTCGAGGGCGGCCCGCCCGCGGGCGCGATAAGGCCGTCTGCGGCCAACGCGCGCCGAAGTCACCGTGATATCATCTCGGGAATTCGAGGCGCTCTTCCAGTCCGCCGCCGGAGCGATTGACGAGCGCGAGCGTCCCGTGAAGCGCGCTGGCAAGCTGCAGGGCGATGGCAAGGCCAAGCCCACCGGTTTCGCGATTGCGCGAAGCCTCGATACCGTAAAACGGCAGGAATGCCGACTTCAGATGCTCGTCGGGAATCCGGGGCCGCGATCGGATACCGTGATTCCGATGCGGTCTGAGTGTTGTTCATCGATGGCTACTTCGACGTCCTTGCCGAATTTCAGCCCGTTATCGATCAAATTGATCATGATGCGGCGCAACGCTTGCGGGTGGGTGAGAATCGTCACCCCCCGTTCTCCGACAAGGCGCAGATGGTTTCCGGCATCGGAATAGTCGCAGACGAGACTGTCGACAAGCGTATACAAGTCGGTCTGGCAAAGATGCTCGGCGACGTCGTCCTGTCCGCGGGCCAGCGCAAGACCCTGTTTGACGAGCGTCTGCATTTCCTGCAAGTCGCCCCGAAGCTTTTCCTTTGAACCGGTGTCCGCCAGAAAAATCGGTGCGCAACCGCATGCGCGTGATCGGGGTCTGAAGGTGGTGCGAGATCGCCGCCAGAAGCTGGATCCGTTCCGCAACTTGCTCGGCAATGCGTCGCTGCATGGCGTTGAACGCGGTCGCGGCGCGCGCCACTTCCTTCGGACCATCCTCCGGCAGCGTTTCACCGCGCGGATCCGAACCCAGGCTGTTGGCCGCGCGTTCGAGGCGCACAACTTGCTCGGCAATGCGTCGCTGCATGGCGTTGAACGCGGTCGCGGCGCGCGCCACTTCCTTCGGACCATCCTCCGGCAGCGTTTCACCGCGCAGATCCGAACCCAGGCTGTTGGCCGCGCGTTCGAGGCGCACCAGCGGTCGCGTCGCGAGCTTCACGGCAATCCAGGTGAAGAATGCGAGAATACAGGGTTGAACGGCGAGCGCCGCCGGCAACCAGGGCGAAATGGTCGCTCTCAGCGTGGGGAACTCCATCGTCACCGCGCTGCCGTCCTTGAGGCGAATGCTCATGCCCGTTGGCAATCGCTTCGGTGGATCCAGGTAGGCCCAGTGCAAATCGTGGTCGGCCCCCACCGCGGCTATGAGCGCCGTCATGTTCCTTTCCCCTCGAGGCTTGATCTGCTCCATTGGCATTGGCTCCGTCCTCCGGGCTCCGAGAACGTATCGATAGTCGGGTCGAGCGAGGCGATCGAGCCAGGCGGGTCTTTCTTCGGCCTTGACCCGGTCGAGGATTGCGACCGAGCTCGTGACGTCCCTAACGAAATAATCATCCCCTACATCGTCAGCGGCAGAGCGATCGAGGACGATCAAACCGAAGGAGAGCACATGGGCAGCCACAAGGCCCGAGAACAGGATAATCGCCAGCCGGCCGAACAGTGAGTCCGGCCAAAGACGCGCCGCGATGCGCCCAAAACCACCGCTCATGACCGCTCCCGCGATGCTTCGACGGAGGCTGCAAAGACATAGCCTTCGCTACGTATCGTCTTGATGTAGCATGGCTCTCGGGCGTCGTCGCGCAATCGCTGGCGAAGGCGGCTGACCAGAAGTCTACCGATCGATCGAACACTTCGACCTCGCGGCCTTGCGTCAGGTCGAGCAGTTGATCGCGATTGAGGACACGTTGAGGATGCTCGAGAAATACTCGCAATAATCGATATTCGGCGCCGCTTAACGAGACCACGGTCTCGGTGGCGTCGACCAGAAAACGTCCAGCCGTATCGAGCTTCCATTCGCCGAACCGCAAGACGCGGGCCTGCTCCAATGGCGTAAGGTTGCGGGGCAGCATCTCGGCCCTGCGCAATACCGAACGGATTCGCGCGAGCAGCTCGCGCGGGGCAAACGGCTTCGTCAAATAGTCGTCCGCCCCCATCTCGAGGCCGACGATGCGGTCTGCCTCCTCGCCGCGCGCTGTCAGCATCAGGATCGGAATTTCATAGGGTTGATTTGCGCGCAAGTTGCGGCAGAGCATGAGGCCGTCGTCCCCCGGCGGCATCAGGTCAAGCACGATCAGATCAACGCGGTGACTGGTGAGGACCTCGCGCATCTGCCGGCCTGGCGCGTGGCGACATCGATCCCTCCGGGATCGCGCTTTACGGGGACGGCTTGGGCGGCTCTCACGCGACCAGGATCGCAAGTCGCGATCAACGGTTCGCCGCCGCGGTTTGCGACGGGGGACTTTGGGACCGCCACGAACGCGTGTTCGCGATGCGTCGGATCGGTCGCGATGAGGCAATAGCCGGCGAGCGGGCCTGGATGACGGGAGCGCATTCCGGAACCAAGCTAAAATGCCCCGCGCTGATGACGATCGGACAGCACGATTATATCGCCGTCGAGAACGCGATCGAAGTCCACGAATCCGCCAAGCGGTCGGGAATGCCGCTTGCCCTGAAGGTCTTTTCAACGGAGGAAACCGCCGCCTCTCCTGGCCATATGGACAATCCGACCTTGGCAAAGGAATTTGCGTTCGATTGGCTGCGGCGAAAACTCGGATCGACCAAGCGCATTCCCGCGAACTCTGAAGATGTGTGTGATTACTAAAGTATGATGCGGACCCGAACGGCCGCGTTCGGGAGATGTCCTGGAATTTGGGAGGAAGCCATGAAAATCTCGTCGCTCGTCGTTGTGGGCCTTGCTTTCGCAATCTTGTCAATTGCACCGGCGAATGCTGAAAGCTTAGCCACCACCGGCAACTGCTCCACCACTACAGGCGTTGTTTCGCCGGTGCCGTGCACGTTGAATGCACGGAGAGGGTGACGAAAATTGGTGCGAAACCCTCTGATGCCTGGTGGTGGTGCACCAATCAAGGATACAAGAAGTAACCAATCCGCGACCGGCATAAGCGCCGTTGCCAAGACCGCTATTCCATAAGTCGAGCGGCTCCTCGCAATGACGGCGAGAGGCCGTCTTAAAATACCGGGTCGCTTGAAATCTGCTCCGCCATTTTCCGCAAGCAATCTCGGCACAAGCATTCCTCGCCGCCGGCCGGCATCGCCAGGCGGAAGGCTTCTTCCGCGCACCAGCAGGGCCCCGTCGGGCTGCAGGTAAATGGCGTTCCGCATGCCGGGCAGGCGAGGCGGCGCGAGCTGCGAATTTCTAACCGATTTGTCATGATTGGGACCCAACGTTCCCTGTGTTTTTCATGTCGGGTTCATCTCGAACGGCAGTATGATTTGCCCTCGAAATATACCCGCCCGCACGCGCGAAGTGCAAAGGGAAAGCCCAGGGGTAACAACCTATGGCCCGCGATCCGAAGAATGCCCTTGTCGCGCTCAATCGCTTCGGGTTTGGCGCGCGCGGCGGGGCGTCCGGCGATTTCGTCAACGCAGGCTCCGACCCGCGCGGCTTCGTCAAGGCCGAACTGGTCCACCCCAACGGCGCGCTGCTCGAGGTGCCCGGATTGCAATCGACGCCGGCGCTGGCCAAGACGGTGTTCGAATATCAGTTTGAAACCCGGCAGGCGCGCGATGCGGCGGCGAAATCGGGCGAGGCCGCGGCGCCGACCGAGGGCCTGCCGTCGCAGCCGGCGCCCGACGCGAAGCCGCAGCGGCGCAACCTTTCGCTCTCCAGCATCGCCCAGGATATCTCGCCGAAAGAACCGGCGATGCAATCGGCGGCAAATAACGGCACGGGCGCGACGATGACGCCGGCCGAGGCGCCGCCGCCCAATCCCGCGATGCAGCCCAGCGCGGCGAAGCCGCCGCAGCCACCGCTCAATATCATCCAAAAGACCTTTCGCGCCGAGGCGCTGGCGCGATTGCAGCGCGCCACGCTCGCCGAATGCGGGTTCGTGGAGCGGCTGGTGGTGTTCTGGTCGAACCATTTCTGCATCTCCGCCAACAAGGGCGGGCTGGCGCGGATGTGGGCGGGCTCGTTCGAGCGCGAGGCGATCCGCCCCCACGTGCTCGGACGGTTCGGCGACATGCTGAAGGCGGTCGAGCAGCATCCGGCGATGCTGTTCTTCCTCGACAACCAGCAATCGCTGGGACCGGATTCGCGCGCCGGGCAAAACCGCAACCGCGGCCTGAATGAAAATCTCGCGCGCGAAATCATGGAGCTGCATACGCTCGGCGTCGACGGCGGCTATACGCAGGACGACGTGACCTCGCTCGCGCGAATCATCACCGGCTGGACTTTTGCCGGACGGCAGGGACAGCTCGGCCAGCCCGGCACATTCGTGTTCAATGCCAACGCCCATCAGCCCGGTCCGCAACCGGTGATGGGCAAGATCTATGAGGCGGGTGGCGTCGCGCAGGGCGAGGCGGTGCTCGCGGACATCGCGCGCCATCGCTCGACCGCGAAATTCATTGCCACCAAATTCGCGCGCCACTTCGTGGCCGACGATCCGCCGCCGGCGCTGGTGACGCGACTGCAGGATAGTTTTACCAAGACCGACGGCGACCTCAAGGCGCTGGCGCTCACGCTGGTCGATTCCGGCGAGGCCTGGGACGCGCCGCTGACAAAAGTCCGCTCGCCTTACGAATTTCTGGTGGCGAGCGGCCGATTGCTGGCGCGCATTCCCGAAGATCCCACCCGCTATCTCGGCGGCCTCAATGTGCTTGGCCAGTCGCTATGGTCGCCGCCTGGGCCGAATGGGTTTCCCGATACCAATGCCGCATGGGCAGCGCCCGAAGGCATGAAGCTGCGGCTCGATATCGCCGCGCAGATCGCTTCGCGTCTCGCTGAGGGCGTCGACCCCCGCGATCTGCTCGAAGTCGCCGCGGCGGACGCGGCATCGCAGGAGACGAGACGCACCATCGAGCACGCGGAATCGCGGCAGCAGGCGCTGGCCCTGCTGTTGATGTCGCCGGAATTCCAGAGGAGATGACGATGGATTGCCGTGAAAGCCAAACGTCATTCGCAACCACGCGTCGCGCGCTGCTCGTTGGCGGCGCCTCGTTTGCCGCCTGGGCCTATTTGCCGAAATTCGCGCGGGCCGCCGATGGCCGCGATCCCCGGCTGATCGTCGTGATCCTGCGCGGCGCGCTCGACGGCCTTGCCACCGTCGCGCCGCTGGGCGATCCCGATTATGCCGGCCTGCACGGGTCGATCGCGTTGACGCCGGACGGACCGCACGCCGCCCTGATGCTGGATTCCTTCTTCGCATTACATCCCGCGATGCCGGAATTTTTCCGGATGTACCGCGAGAAGCAAGCAGCCGTGATCCACGCGGTGGCGACCTCCTATCGCGACCGCTCGCATTTCGACGGCCAGGACGTGCTGGAAAGCGGCTTTGCCGCCCCCGGCCGCGTGCAGTCCGGCTGGCTCAACCGCGCGCTGGAAGGTTTGCCGAAGGGCCAGCGCGTGATGAGCGCCCTTGCGGTCGGTCCGACCACGCCGCTGGTCCTGCGCGGCGCCGCGCCGACCGTCGGCTGGGCGCCGGTGGCGTTGCCGCAGGCCGATGACGATACCGCGATGCGCCTCGTCGAACTCTATCGTCACCGCGATGTCGCGCTGGCGAGCGCGCTGACGCAAGGCTTGCAGCTCGAAAAGGCAGCTCAGGGCGACGACATGAAGCCAAAGCCCGGCACCAATGGTGCCGGCGCGATGCGGCTGGTGGCGCGAGGGGCCGCAAAACTGATGGCGGCCGACGACGGTCCGCGCATCGCAGCGCTCGCATTCGACGGCTGGGATACGCATGCCAATGAAGGCGGCCCGGTCGGGCGTCTGGCGCAGCTGTTGTCGGGCCTCGACGGCGCGCTCGCGGAATTCGAGAGCGGGTTAGGGGCCCGCTGGCGCGACACCGTGGTGGTGGTGGCGACCGAATTCGGCCGCACCGTGCGCATCAACGGCACCGAGGGCACCGATCACGGCACCGGCACCATCGCGCTATTGGCCGGCGGTGCGGTGAAGGGTGGGCAGGTGATTGCGGACTGGCCGTCGCTGAAACCGGCGAGCCTCTATCAGGGTCGCGATCTGTTGCCGACCACCGATCTGCGCTCGGTCATCAAGGGCGTGCTGCAGGACCAGTTCGGCCTCGCCGAGCACGTGCTTGCAGAATCCGTTTTTCCCGACAGCGCGGCGGCGAAGCCGATGCAGGGATTGGTGGGGTGATACTCGTCATTCCGGGGTGGTCCGAAGGACCAGACCCGGAATCTCGAGATTGCCCTGCGCAATTACGCATCTGAGGTCTGGTTCTTCGGACCACCCCGGAATGACGAACCTACTTCGTCATCTTGTCGATCTCGGCAAGATCCTCCGCCCCCATCGGCCAGCCGATCGCCTTGACGTTCTGCTCGACCTGCTCGACGCGGGTGGCGCCGGCGATCACGCTTGCGACCTGCGGCCGCGATGCGAGCCACGAAAACGCGAGCTCCAGCATGGTGTGGCCGCGCGCTTGCGCAAACGCCGTCAGCTGCTCGACGATGTCTTCGTTGCGCGGCGTGACATAGCGATCGCGCAAGCCGGGCGCCTTGCCAAAGCGCGTGTCGTCGGGCGCCGCGACGCCGCGCTTGTACTTGCCGGTCAACAATCCGCTCGCCAGGGGAAAGAACGGCAGCAGGCCGAGCCGGTATTCGACCGCGACCGGCATGAGATCCTTTTCGATGCCGCGCACCACCAGGCTGTATTCGTCCTGGCACGAGACGAAACGATTGACGTTCATCGCGCGTGCGACATGTTCGGCTTCCGCGATGCGCCAGGCCGGGAAATTCGAATTGCCGATGTAACGCACCTTGCCTTGCCGGACCAGATCGTCCAGCGCCCGCAGGGTCTCCTCGATCGGGGTGAGCGGATCGTAGTCGTGCTGCTGATAGAGATCGATGTAATCGGTCTTCAGCCGCGTCAGGCTCGCTTCGACCGCGGACATGATGTAGCGCCGCGAGGCGCCCTGCTTGGTGCCGTCGGTCGCCATCGGCTTGGAATATTTCGTCGCCAGCACGATGTCCTTGCGCCGGTCGCCGAGCACCGCGCCCAGCACCGTCTCCGAGCCGCCAAGCCCTGCATAGATATCGGCGGTGTCGAACAGCGCGATGCCGAGGTCGATCGCCTTGTGGATCACCTTGCGCGAGGTCTCGAGGTCGCAGCGTTGGCCGAAATTGTTGCAGCCGAGGCCGACGGCGGAAACACGCAGACCGGAGCCGCCGAGATTGCGAATTTGCATGAATGGGTCCCGTGACGAGAAGGCAGGAGAGGTGGGAGGGCATCTTGGCTTGCGCGCCCCAACGCTGCAAGCCTGCAAGGTGCGATCCTACCATGTGGTGCTAGTGCCGCCCGGCGGCGGGCGAGAGCCCCGGCGGAGGCAGATGCGGCCGACATACCTACAAAAGACCTGCCCACAAAAAAAGTGCGGCCCCGGTCAGACGCGGCGACTGACGGGGGCCGCTGGGCGCTTGATCTGTGACGGGGGGCCTGATCAGACGCAGATGCAGGCTACCGCCGCAGTATTACGCGGTGGTGACAGAAAAGTTATCCGCAGGCCGGTGGCAGCGGCGGGGCCTGCCTAGACCGGCTTGCTATAGACGACAAATCCGGAGCGCTCCGTGATCTTGTTGTAAAGTGGGAAGCCCTGCTATTCGGCGGCCCGCAAATGCCGGGCAAGCTTGCGATCTCCGACGTCGCGCAGCGAGCGGCAATAGTCGGCGCTGGAAGGGTCGTCGGTATCGCGGACGAGATCGGTAACCGGCGTGTAGCTCAGCATTCGTCCGCCGTCCGAAGCGCAGCACCCTTCCATCGCTGAGATTGATATTGATCGGCTTCGAGTTGCCCGACCGCATCATCGCCGTGCGTCGCGCGATGAAGGCATTCAATTCCTCTTCCGGCAATTCGTAGGCCCGGGTATCGCGGCCGTGATACATCAGTGCGATGAACGGCGGTTTAGAGTCGGCCTGCGCGTCCGGCAGCGAGAAATAATCGCGGAAGGCGCGGTTGATGAATTCCGCGCGGGTGTCAGCATCGAGCAGCACGATGCCGATGTCGACCTCGTCCAGTGCCGCCGACAGCGCGCGGCGGTCAAGTGGTGCGTGCGCTCGAAGGCCAGCATATCCATCAATCTTTGCCGCAGCAGCCCGGTGATGGCGGCGGTACCGGCCGCGGTCATCGACAGCATCGCCAGGCGAACCAGATCCGCAGTGTCGTAATCTGGCGTTGCGCGGTGACTAAGGAAGAACAATGCGGAGCCGATCACCGCAATGACGGCGCTGGTCATGCCGGAGGCCAGGCCCGAGAGCGAGCCTGCGTAAGCCACGACGCAGACCAACAGCGGTGCGGGATTGAGAACGGCAATGAGATCATGATCGGCGAAGATGGCGATCAGAGTCGCCGCTGCCGTAAGAGCCGGTCCGGAGATGGCGCGCCAGTCTAGTCGCATGCTGCCCTCCTCTCGACGAGGATAAAGCAAGCTCGCCGCCAGATGGTTGCGTCGGGGGTGGCTTTCTTGCGCGATCCTTAAGGAGCCGTTGATCGGATAGGCAGAGCTTTCCGAAGTTTACGATCAAATGAGAGTTTCAAATCGCGTCAAACCGCGACGCCACCGCCAGCGCAGGCTGGTGCGGCGGAGCGTTCGCGAGCGGCCGCAATGCGCCTCCGCCGCGCGTTCCGGTAACGATCAGGAACGACACTGCGAGCAAGATCGCCACCGTCAGGGCAACGGCGACCAACACGGTGGATTTGACGTGCGCTCCCTCGTTCCCGCGAGTCTTCATGACGAATGAATTTATCGTTGATCTGTCCGCGACATGATCGCGTTGTCGCGAAAAACTGAGCTTCGCGCTTGGCCGGATTGGCCTAGTGCCCCGAATCCAAAGCTCGCAACGAAGAGAACTTCTGAACCACCACACTAGGCCGGGATCGGCATTGCCATGCTGACCTTGATCGAAAGCACCGCAAGGGCGACGATCAGGCACAACGACAGCGAACCGATCGCAAGCGCTGCCGCGACGGCATCGGCCAATCGGGAGGAGGCGGTGGTAGCGCTGTGGCCGCTAAAGCCTGCCGCGCCGGACGGCCGTATCATGGTGTGGATCCTCTCAAGGCACAGGCGAATCACCTGCGTCATCGGAAGAATCTCGCAACGCTCGCGGGCAACATTGGGGCGGCTACCCCTTGGAAAAATGGCAGAAACGCGGCAAAGCGCGGCGTTATGCCCGCTATTCCCCTGGCTTTTTCTTGGCTTTCCCTTGGCGATCAAGCCCCGGCGGCGACGCTCGCGGGATCCTCGACGTCGGCGGGCCGCCAGTCCATCGGGACAAATCCCGGGGTCCGCTCGACGCGCCGCAGCCACGCGCGGATCGCGGGAAATGTCGCAAGATCGTAGTCGCAGCGGTCGGCGACATGGGTATAGCCGTAGAGCGCGATATCGGCGACCGTGAGTTGACCCGCAGCGAAATATTGATGGGTCTTGAGGTGATTTTCCATCACCTGCAACGCCGCGTAGCCGCGCTCCATCCAGTCTTCCAGCGCGTGGGTCTGCAGGTCACGTCCGCCCCTGACCAGCGACAGCCAGAAATAAGCCGCGCCGATATTCGGCTCGAGAGCGTGCTGTTCGAAGAACATCCACTGCAACGCCTCGGCGCGCTCGACCCGCGTATCCGGCGCCAGCGGCGTGCCGCCGGCCACATACCAGAGGATGGCGTTGGATTCGGCGAGATAGCGTCCATCCTCGACTTCGAGCAGCGGCACCTGGCCGCTCGGATTCTTCGCAAGGAACTCCGGCGTACGGCTCTCGCCGCGCAGGATGTCGATCTCGATGGCGCGATAGGGCGCATTCAACAGCGCCAGCGCAAGGCGGACCTTGTAGCTGTTGCCGGAGCGTTGCATCGAGTAGAGCTTGTACATCGGAACATTTCGATCGGCGGGACGTCTGAATGCCGGCGTGCCAGGCCGCAGCCGGCGCTAAACTGATGTCTATGGGGCCCCGCCGCAAGGTCCGCTGATTAGAAAAATCGAAAACTTCTCCCGCACTGCAACCGCAGAAGATCCTTGCAACGCGAGTCTAGCGGCGGGCGCGAGGGGCTCAGCCGCGCGCCGGAACGCAATGCTTGCCGATATGAGTCATTTCGCCGCCGACCTTTTCCGAATGTTGCGCAAACCGGGCGGCGGCCTTTGACGTTTCCTAAAGTTTACCACCTATGCGGCGAAGCTTCTTGCGATGCAGCACCGCGCGCTTTACAGTGCATCATTCCTTGAAATCGAGTCGTGAATTTCCGAGTTCACGACGTTTGCCGGGAGAACATGATGCCCTTCCTGTCCGCTGCGCTCGACCGTGTGAAGCCGTCCGCGACCATCGCGGTCACGGACAAAGCACGCGTTTTGAAAGCGGCCGGCCGCGACATCATCGGCCTTGGCGCCGGCGAGCCCGATTTCGATACGCCGGCCAACATCAAGCTGGCGGCGATCCATGCGATCGAGGCCGGCAAGACCAAGTACACCGCGGTGGACGGGATTCCCGAGCTGAAGGAGGCGATCATCGCCAAGTTTCAGCGCGAGAACGATCTCACTTACAAGCCGAACCAGGTCATCGTCGGCACCGGCGGCAAGCAGGTGCTGTACAACGCGCTGATGGCCACCATCAATCCGGGCGACGAGGTCATTATCCCGGCGCCCTATTGGGTGAGCTATCCGGAGATGGTGGCGCTCGCCGGCGGCGAGCCGGTGGCGGTGGTATGCACGGCCGAGCATGGCTTCAAGCTGCAGCCGGACGAACTCGAGAAAGCGATCACGCCAAAGACAAAATGGATCATTCTCAACTCGCCGTCGAACCCGACCGGCACCGCCTATACCCGAGCCGACTTGAAGGCGATCACCGACGTCCTGGTGAAGCACCCGCAGGTCTGGGTCATGACCGACGACATGTACGAACATCTCGTCTATGACGACTTCGTGTTCTCAACGCCGGCGCAGGTCGAACCAAAGCTGTTCGATCGCACGCTGACGGTGAACGGCGTGTCGAAGGCCTATTGCATGACGGGCTGGCGCATCGGTTATGCCGGGGGACCTGCCGAGCTGATCAAGGCGATGGCGACGATCCAGTCGCAGTCGACCTCGAACCCGTCGTCGATTTCGCAATGGGCTTCGGTCGAGGCGCTCACCGGTCCGCAGGACTTCATCCCCGTCAACAACAAGATATTCAAGGAGCGCCGCGACCTCGTGGTGTCGATGCTCAATCAGGCCAATGGCATCGATTGTCCGCGGCCGCAAGGCGCGTTCTACGTCTACCCGTCCTGCGCCGGCACCATCGGCAAGACCGCGCCGTCGGGCAAGGCGATCGGCAACGATGAGGATTTCGTCACGGAGCTGCTCGAAGCCGAAGGCGTCGCGGTGGTGCAGGGTTCAGCGTTTGGGCTCGGTCCGGCGTTCCGCATTTCCTATGCCGCGAAAACCTCCGATCTCGAAGACGCCTGCAAGCGCATTCAGCGCTTTTGTGGTAATTTGAGATAGAGCGTTTTCCAGCGAAGTGGAATCCTGTTCGCGTTAAAAACACGTCGGGAAAAAGGCGTGTCAAATGACTTCGCTCGCCGAACCCGTGATGATTTGACGGCAACTTTCGGAAAGCGCCTTGTTTTGGACACGGCGCTTGCCTCCTGTCCCCTGCGCAAAATGCAATCGTCACGTGGGGATCAGACATATGCGATTTTCGACACTCACTATTGCCATCGCTTCGCTCGTGGCATCGTTCGCGAGCGCCAACGCGCTGTCGCCGGTCCGCGCCGGTGTCTTGGAATGCCGGGGTGGCCAGAATGTCGGCTTTGTCGTCGGTTCGGTCACGAGCCTCGAGTGCGTATTCCAGGGTCAGGGCCGCCGTCCTGAGGCCTATGTCGCGACCGTACGCCGGATTGGTGTCGACCTCGGCGTCACCGAGCAGACCCAATTCCAATGGGCCGTCAACGCGCCGACCACGAGGTTCGGACGCGGCGAGCTCGCGGGCACCTATGGCGGCGTCGGCGCCAATGCGTCAATCGGGGTTGGCGGCGGCGGCAATTTTCTGGTCGGCGGGCTGGCCAATGCATACGCGTTGCAGCCGATCAGCGTGCAAGGCCAGACCGGGTTTAATGTCGCGGCCGGCGTCGCCGGCATCGAGCTCGAGCCGGTCGGCATCGATGGCGGGCACGGCTGGCACCATCCGAGGCATCGCCATCGCGGCTGACCGATAGCGACAACCGGATGCAACGGGCCCGCTTGAAGCGGGCCCGTTTTGTTTGGCGCGGTGCACGATGTTATGGCATAGAACTGCAGGCGCCGTGGGCACGGCGCGCCCTTGATTTTTTGCTCGCATCACAGTTTTTTCCAGGAGATTTCTTCATGCGCCGCTCATTCATGCTTGCCGGGGCCGCTGCCATGCTGGTCGCGTCGTTCGCCGGCGCCTCTGCGCAGCAGCCGCTGGTGCAGGTCGGTGTTCTCGAATGCCGAGGCGGGGCGAGCATCGGCTTCCTCATCGGCTCGGTGACCAATCTCGGTTGCGTGCTGCGCGTCGACGGCTTGCCGGAAGACCGCTATATCGCGACCATCCGGAAAGTGGGCGTCGACCTCGGCATCACCCAGGAGACCGCGCTCGCCTGGGGCGTGTACTCGCCAGTCGCGCGGCTCGGGCCTGGCGATCTCTCCGGCAATTACGCCGGCGCGCAAGGCAGCGCGTCGGTCGGCGTCGGCGGCGGCGGCAACGTTCTGGTCGGCGGCTCGGCGAATTCGATCTCGCTGCAGCCGCTCAGCCTGCAGGGCCAGGTCGGCCTTAACCTCGCGGCCGGTCTGGAGAGCCTGGAACTGCGGCCGGGACGGTAAATCCTCAGATTTGCGGAAGGCCGGGTGTTGACAAGCGGATCGGGTTGCTCATAAAAAGAATAATCGTTCTTTTTATGGAGCGCTACGATGCGCAGCCGGGAAGCCAGCCGGACGGCCGAATTTATGGCGGTCTTTCGTGCGTCAGAACATGCCAAAGCGCCAACGTCGCGCGCATTTGCCGATCCGCTGGCGGCAGCCCTGCTTCCCGGCGGGTTCCGGCTGGCCGCTAGGCTGTTTAGTATGCGGCCGGCGGCGGCGCTGTTGAATGCCTACATCGACCGCCGCTGGCCTGGTGCTCGAACATCGGGCATCGCGCGCACAAAGCTGATCGACGACTGGATCGGCCAGGCGGCTTGCGGGATCGATCAGGTGGTGCTGCTTGGAGCAGGCTTCGACACCCGCGCCTGGCGGCTGGACGCGCTTGCAGCCGCGAGAATCTTTGAGGTAGACCATCCCAACACCGCCACGGTGAAGCAGGCGCGGTTGCGATCGGCGCATGCCGATCTTGGCAAAGTGACATTCGTCAGAGTCGATTTCGAGATAGACGACTTCGATCGATTGCTTCGCGCGGCGGGCTTCGATGCTGCGCGTCCTGCGATCGTGGTTTGGGAAGGCGTCAGCCAATACCTCACCGGCGAGGCGGTTTGCGGCGTGCTGCGTTGGGTCGGCGGACTTGCGCCGGGAAGCCGGTTTATCTTCACCTATATCCACGAAGGCGTGCTTAACGGTTCGGCCGCCTTCGTGGGCGCCGATAAAGCCATCGCCAAGGTGGATGGATCGGGCGAACCTTGGCGGTTCGGCCTGCTGCCGGAGGAACTGCCCGGGTTCCTGCGCGAGCGAGGACTTTCGCTGCTGAGCGATCTCGGCGCCGACGAATATCGCGAAAGAGTGATGGGAGCGGCGAGCCGTCACATGCAGGGGTACAGCTTCTATCATACCGTGCTGGCGGAAGTGCCGGGTGCCTAGGATAACACCGGCACGGGCCCGCGCCCAGCGCGAACGGATTCTGGATGCCGCGCTGACATGCTTTGCGCGGGAAGGATTTCATGCGGCCACGATGCAGGACATTGTCGCGGAGTCCGGTCTCAGTCCCGGCGCCATCTACGGATACTTCAAGGGCAAGACCGATGTGGTGATGGCGATTGCTTCGGAGCGGCACGCCATGGAGCGGCGGCGCATGGAACATGCGCTGACGGCGACGGACATCGAGGCCAGTTTGGTGCGGCTGGTCGAAGGCTTCGTCCTCAGCTTGCGGGATCCGCAGGAAAAGAGATGGCGCCGGCTCGCCGTGCAGCTTTGGGCGGAGAGCCTGTCCAACCCGCGATTGAGAAGGGAAGCGTTGGGAGGCGTTACCCAGGCGATCGAATTGCTTTCCCCGATGATCCGCAAGGCTCAGCGCGAGGGGCGGTGGCCTAAGCGTCTCGATCCGGAATCGGCGGCCCGCGTCATGATCGCGATTCTTCAGGGCATCTCGCTGCAACTGGCCTGGGATGACAACATCGATATCGCAAGTTTTGCATCCGCGCTGCGGATCATAATCGACCCGCCGGCGGTTTAACTGCATTACCGGCCTGCCGACAGCGGGTGTTAGCAATTTTTATACCGAAGGGTTGGGTTTCAACTCGCAGCGCCGCGACGTTTTTCCCGCTTGCCAAATCGCCGGCACGGGCGGAGCATTGGCCGCCGACCCAATCAAGGGCCGAGCTCCAGATGAAGGAGGCGGCGAATGGGACAAGACGTCAGAAGTCCCCGCGGTCCACGGTGCATCGCGCTGGTGGGCCCTTTCCAAAGCGGTAAAACCACACTTCTCGAAGCAATATTGGCCCGCACCGGCGCGATCCCGCGCGTCGGCAGCGTCGATGCCGGCACTTCGGTCGGCGACGCCAGCGCAGAGGCCCGCCACCACAAGATGAGCGTCGGCCTTACCGCCGCCACGACGAGTTTCATGGGCGATAGTTACACCTTTATCGATTGTCCCGGCTCGGTGGAGTTCGCGCACGACATGCGTGCCGCAATCCCCGCAGTCGATGCCGCGGTGGTGGTCTGCGAGGCGGACGAGAAAAAGCTGCCGCAGCTTCAGATCATCCTGCGTGAACTGGAAGATCTCGGCATCCCGCGATTTCTGTTCCTCAACAAGATCGACCGCGCCAACAAGCGCATCCGCGAGACGCTTGCGACATTGCAGCCGGCCTCGCGCGTGCCCTTGGTGCTGCGGCAGATTCCGATCTGGAAGAGCGAGCTGATCGAAGGCTTCGTCGATCTCGCGCTGGAGCGCGCCTTCGTCTATCGCGAACACAAGGCGTCCGAGGTCGTGGCACTGGAAGGCGGCGATCTCGACCGCGAAAAGGAAGCGCGGTTTTCGATGCTGGAGAAGCTCGCCGACCACGACGACGCGCTGATGGAGCAGTTGCTCGAGGATATCCAGCCGCCGCGCGACGCGGTGTTCGACGATCTCGCCCGCGAACTGCGGGAGGGGCTGATCTGTCCGGTGCTGCTCGGCTCGGCGTCGCGCGAGAACGGCGTGTTGCGGCTATTGAAGGCGCTGCGGCATGAATCGCCCGGTGTGGCCGAAACCGCCAGGCGCCTCGGCGCGCCCGCGACCAAGGACGCGCTCGCCTATGTGTTCAAGACCATGCATCTGCAGCATGGCGGCAAGCTGTCGCTGGCGCGGCTGCTCGCCGGGCATCTCGATGACGGCGCGACGCTGCAGGCTTCCTCCGGAGGGACCGGGCGGGTTTCCGGCATCCTCGCCGTCAACGGCGCCTACGACACCAAGCGCGCCACGGCGCAAACGGGCGACACCATCGCGCTCGGCAAGCTCGACGCGGTCAAGACCGGCGACACGCTCTCGAGCGGCAAGAGCGCGCCTTCCGCCCTGGCAAGTGTCGAGCCGGTCCCGCCGGTGCTGGCGATTTCGGTCGCGGCCGCCGATCGCAAGGATGACGTGAAACTCGGCCAGGCCCTGTTGCGGCTCAACGAGGAAGATCCGTCGCTGACAATGGTCCAGAACCAGCGCACCCACGACATCGTATTGTGGGGGCAGGGCGAGATGCATCTGCGGGTCGCGTTGGAGCGCTTACGCGACCGCTTCGGCGTCAACGTGAAATCGCATCCGCCGGCGATCGGCTATCAGGAGACCATCCGCAAGCAGATCAGCCAGCGCGGCCGGCACAAGAAGCAATCCGGCGGCCACGGCCAATTCGGCGATGTTGTGCTGGAGATCACGCCATTGCCGCGCGGCGAGGGCTTCAAGTTCAGCGAAAAGGTGGTCGGCGGCGCGGTGCCGCGCAACTATATCGGCGCGGTCGAGGAGGGTGTGGTCGACGGCCTTGCGCGGGGCCCGCTCGGCTTCCCGGTTATCGACGTCCAGGTGACGTTGACCGACGGTTCCTATCACAGCGTCGATTCCTCCGATCTTGCGTTCCGCACCGCGGCGCGGATCGGCGTCAGCGAGGGGTTGCCGCAATGTCAGCCGGTGCTGCTGGAACCGATCCATGTCGTCGAGATCGTCTGTCCGACCGAGGCCACCGCAAAGATCAACGCCATCCTGTCGGCACGGCGCGGCCAGATTCTCGGCTTCGACACCCGCGAGGGCTGGAGCGGATGGGATTGCGTCCGCGCCATGATGCCGGAATCGGAGATCGGAGAGTTGATCGTGGAGCTGCGGTCGGCCACCGCCGGCGCCGGCAGTTTCACCCGCCAGTTCGACCGCATGGCCGAAGTCACGGGACGAGCCGCCGATCAGATCATCGCCGCGCACCGCGACGCGGCGTAAGCGGCAGCCCGCGATCATGACCCTTGGATCGAGGGTCGTGATCATTTGCAACAGCGGATCGGGCAAGAGCATGCTTGCGCAGGAGCTGGCGCAACGCCTGGGCGCGCCGGCAATCGATCTCGATCCTATCCATTGGCGGGACAGCTACGGGATCAGACGAAGATGCCGCGAAGCGGATGGTCGCGGACGCAGCGGCTGAATCGAAATGGATCATCGAAGGCGTCTATGGCTGGCTCGCCGAACTTGCACTGCCGCGCGCCACATCGCTGATCTGGCTCGACCTGCCCTGAACCATTTGCCGTGCGGGATTGTCCGCTCGCGGCCGCCACGGTGCGACCGAGGGCGACCATGCCGCGCTGCTGGATTGGGCGGAAGCTTATTGGCTGCGCCAGACGCCGACCTCGCTCGCCGGTCACCTGGCGCTGTTCGAAAATTTTGCAAAAACGAAAATCAGATTTGGGCAACGCCTGGATATCGACGCATTCCTTGCAGACTTGCGACGAGGTTAGCGAGCGAAGTTGGATCAGCCCGCGAGCTTCCGCGCAGCCTTTCGCAAGTCGGCATTGATGCGCGTTTGCCATCCGCTGCCGGTCTTGCGATAGGCCGCCAGCACATCATGGTCGAGACGAAGTTTGACAGCCTCTTTCGGATGCGCAAGCGGTGGTCGGCCGCGCTTGATGATCTCGTTGCCGTGGCGAATTTCCGCACGTCCAGCATCACCTTTGTTAGTTCAGGAGCTTCTTCGTATTCGACCTTTGTGATGCGGTGAGCATCAACCTTGGCCAAATCGCTTTTGATAGTTCGCTTTCTCGCGGTCATTGCACTTTCTCATCGAGATAATATGCCGGCCTCATCGCGCGATGTCCGAACGACCATCACCATTCGATCGGCAAGAAATCCGACGGTCTGATAGCGTGCCTCGCCATATTCCCGCCGCGTGTCCTGCACCGTAATCGTGTCAACCTCACACGCTTGATATATCATGTATTCAAACTGATGCTTGAAACCGGTATTTATATGGTGTAAGGATATTTCGACCGGGATTGAGAAAGACGACGTCCATGATCACCGCCAATCAGCTCAGGGCCGCGCGCGCCCTGCTGAACATCGATCAGCGGCAAACCGCCGATCTGGCGGACCTTTCGGTTCCGACCATTCAGCGCATGGAAGCCAGTGACGGCGTGATCCGGGCCAACGTCGATTCGCTCATGAAGCTGGTTTCCGCGCTCGAGAACGCGGGGATCGAACTAATCAATCCGGGAGTCCCTAGCACGTCCGGGGGCCGCGGCGTCCGGCTGCGGGAGCATGTGGCTAACCCGAAGACCAAGACAACTCGGCAGCCCAAGCAGTCTTCCTTGCGCGCCATGGAGCGGACTCGTTGAAAACCTAGCGGGGCCTGAGATGAGCCGGTGCGTGGCTCTTCAGATCAGTGCTTTGATTGCAGCACGATGACCACGCCTGTCGGTTCGGGTTCATGCGGTTTCAGACTGGTGAGTGTCGCATCGCTCCAATCGGCAAGGCTTACAACTTCACCGGTTTGAGCTTCCATCTCGGGCACTCCGGTAGGCTCCAGGACCTTGAGACCGCTGTCATCGAGAAAGAAGGTATGGTCCCCAAACAGGTTGTTCAATTGAGTAACCTTGGGATGATCATCGGGAAGAACCTCGGCACTAAATTGACTCAAGGTTTGTTCTAGCTGGGTCGAACTTAGCTTCATGGCTTAGCTCCTTTTTCGATTTTCGCCTCCGAGAATATTGGGCAACACTCGCAAGGCTTTTCACGCAGAGGTCATCGATCGCAAGATAAAGGACTCGTTGACCGTTGCCGATGAGAACCAGGCCGTTGTGGGGGATCAGAGCTCGACGTTCCGCGGCCATTCTTCGCAACGCTCCAGACCGCTACCTGAATTATCCGGGGGCAAGCCCGGTCCAGGCTGCCATCAGCTTTCGCTCCAAAACCATCTTGGGGGATAACGCCGAAGCCGCCATGCGGTTTCGCGCTGCCGAACATCGGGCCAGCAACCGGTCAATTGCGCGCCAGGCGCGCTCTTGGCGCGGACGCGACTATGATGCGACAAAAAATTCGCTGGAACTGAGTGTTCCCGAAATTCGTTGACAAGGAACGGCAGCGGCAGGTCGCCGCTGTTCCGGTTCCCTCCCTCACATCATGAAACGAAAGCGCAGCTGTCATGGAAATGACCACCTTCAAGGACGTGTATCTTGCCGAACTGCAGGAACTTGTAAGCGTCGAAGCGCAACTTGCCGATGCGCTGCTGCGCATGGCGGGGGCGGCCACCCATCCGACGCTAAAGCGCGTCCTTATCCATCATCGCGCCGAAACCGAAACTCAAAGAGATCGATTAATGACGATCCTTTTGAAACATGAGGTCAACCCGACGGCTCATATCGACCAGGCCATGCAGGCGCTGATCACCGAGACCAAAAAGATGATTACGATGAAGGCGGACGACCTTCGCGACGCGGGGCTGATAGCGTCCGCGCAAAAGATCGAACATTACGAGATCGCGGCCTACGGCACTGCGGCGGCGCTCGCCGGTCAATTGGGGCTGCGCGATGAGCAGAAAATGCTGCACATGAGTCTCGAGGAAGAAAGACAGGTCGACGGGTTGCTGACTGAACTCGCCAAGCGGGAAGTGAACAGGCAGGCGCTGGCGGCCTGACCGCAAACTAAAGAATAGCCTGGAGGAAACGATGAGCAAAATTGTTCTGATAGCACTTTCCGTGCTGGTGCTTGGATATTCCGATGCATGCGCACAAACCGGCACGCCGCAGGAGCGGCAAGCCTGCTCGCGCGATGCATCGCGGCTCTGCCGCAAGCAAATGAGTGAGGGTGACAGCGCGGTCCAGCAATGTCTGCAGCAGCAGCGCGACCGGCTTGGCCGCGCCTGCCGCAAGGCATTTGAAGAGCACGGAATGTAGTGCGCAGCTTCACGCCTTGAGGCGCGACAACGAGCCTGACGTCCAAGAGATTTTCAGGTCGCGACCGCTTTCGCGTCCACCCGTTCCAGCAGCGCCAGAAGTCCTTGCAGCATTGCCGTCGGCGTCGGGGGACAACCCGATATATGGAGGTCGACCGGGATCACCTCGCAGACGCCTCCCACCACCGCGTAGCTGCCGGCGAAGCAGCCGCCATCGCGCGCGCAATCTCCAATCGCGACCACCCATTTGGGATTAGGGGTCGCCTGGTAAGTGCGCTCCAGCGCATCGCGCATGTTCCTGGTCACCGGACCCGTCACCATCAAGACATCGGCATGGCGCGGCGAGGCGACGAACCGCAGGCCGAAACGTTCGACGTCGTAATAGGCGTTATTGAGCGCGTGGATTTCGAGCTCGCATCCATTGCAGGAGCCGGCGTCGACTTCGCGTATCGACAGGCTGCGGCCGAGCCGCCGCCGCGCCGCGTGGCCAACGGCTGTTGCGAGCTCGGCCACGGCGGCCTCGTCCGGCGACGGCGCCGCTTCCGTGAACGGCCCGCGGAACAGGCTTTGAAAAAGCAGCTTGCGCATCTTGTGTCCTCAGACGTCATTGCGAGAAGCCAACGGGTTGCAATGACAGTTTCATGCTTCTAGAGATCGTGCCCCGAATAGGAACAGTTGAACGACTTGTTACAGAGCGGAAAGTCCGCAACGATATTGTTCTCGATGACGGCCTCGAGCAGCGGCCATTGAAACCAGGAGGGGTCGCGCAGATGGCATCGTTCGATCCGGCGATCCCGCAGGCGGAGCCAGGCCAGAACGTCGCCGCGAAATCCCTCGACGATCGCCATGCCTTCCCGTGCCTCTGGCGTTTGCACCACGTTTGTGCGCAACGCGCCCGCGGGCAGCCGGTCCAGGATCTGGTCGATCAGCGAAAGCGACTGTTCAACCTCGCGCACCCGAATCCAGACGCGCGCGTTGACATCACCCTCATTGAGGACCGGTACCTCAAAGCACAAATCATCAAATGGCGGATAGGCCAGCGCCCGCCGCGCGTCGAAGCCGCGGCCGGAGGCGCGGCCGACATAGCCTCCCGCGGCATATTGTCTTGCCAATGCGGGCTTGAGCACCCCGGTATCGACGGTGCGATCCTGTAGCGAGGCGGTGATGTCGTAGAGTTCGACCAGGGCGGGAAACCGCAGGCGGATATTGTCCAGCGCCGCTCGGATGATTTCTTTGCCCTGATCGTTGAGGTCGCGCGTCACGCCGCCGGGCACGATGACGTCCCGCATCAATCGATGACCGAATGCATGAGCGGACGCGCGCAGCACGCTTTCGCGCAACACGCTGCAATGCGCATGCATCAGCGTGAAGGAGGCATCGTTGCAGATCGCACCGATGTCGCCGAGATGGTTGGCAAGCCGCTCGAGCTCGGCCATCAGCGCACGCAGCCAAACTGCGCGATCAGGTGCCATAACTCCGAGCGCCGCCTCGGCGGCCTTCGAAAATGCATACGCATAGGCAACCGTGCTGTCGCCCGATACGCGCCCGGCGAGTCGGGCTGCGCGTTCGAGGTCGGCGCCTGACATCAGGCCCTCGATGCCTTTATGGGTATATCCCAGCCGCTGCTCCAGCCGGACCACGGTCTCGCCGCTCGCGGTAAAGCGGAAATGCCCGGGCTCGATGATGCCGGCATGCACGGGACCGACCGCAATCTGGTGCAAGCCGTCGCCTTCCGCCGTGAGGAATCGGTAAGGCGCCGGCCCCGCCAAGGCGTCGACGCGATCGCCCAGCGGATAGCGCACGCCCCAAAGCTTGTGATCGAGCCAGGCGCGGCTATCGGGCAGGCCTTGCGCCGATAATCCGAACAGATCGTTCACCGTTCGCTCCAATCGAAGCGCCGGAGGGTGATGCATGCCGACGGAGGGATAGTTGCGATCCGGACAATCCAGGCTGAGGACGGCGATCTCGGCGCCATGTGTATCGCTGATCGCCATATGCACCGTTGAGGGTTCGCCCCAAAGGCCGAGCAAGCTCAGGCGGTCCTGCGCCAGCTCGCTTGCCGCAAGATTCCATATCGACGCGTCGATCACGGCGCGCGGCCATGGACGGTGTTGCTGTACTCTGTGGCCCTGTTGCATGAGATCGGTCAGCGACGGCATAGCCAGATCATCCTATCCAAGAAGGCGAGCCACATGCTGGAACCAGACCACCAACGGTTCGGGAAGATAGATACCGGCGATCAGAACCAGTGCAAGATGCGCAAACATCGGCACATAGGAAGCTTCCGCCGAAGCCGTGCTGCCGCGAGGTTTGCCGAATGCGACGCTGGTCAGGCGCAAGGTCAATGCGCCGAAGGCAAGCAGAAGCCCGAACACCAGCGCGATGGCGAGCAAGGGCGCGCGGGCGAATGTGGAGCTGACGACCAGAAATTCGCTCATGAAAATGCCGAGCGGCGGCAGGCCGGTGATCGCGACGACTCCCGTCACCAGGCCCCAACCCAGCGCCGGGTGTGTCACCGTCAGGCCGCGGATCCTGGAGATCCGCTGCGTGCCCTTGATCTGCGAAATATGCCCGACGGCGTAGAAGATCGCCGACTTGGTGAGGCTGTGCATCACCATGTGCAACAGCCCGGCGAAATTGGCCAGCGGTCCGCCCATGCCGAACGCGAACACGATGATGCCCATGTGTTCGATCGACGAATAGGCGAACAGGCGTTTGATGTCGCGTCGGCGGTAGAGCATGAAGGCTGCGAACACCACCGAAATCAAGCCGATCGTCACCATCAGCGGGCCCGGCGCAATCGCCCCGGGATTGGCGGCGAGCAGAATCTTGAAGCGCAACAGCGCGTAAAGCGCGACGTTGAGCAGCAGGCCTGACAGCACCGCCGATATCGGCGTCGGACCTTCGGCGTGCGCGTCGGGCAGCCAGGCATGCAGCGGCGCCAGCCCGACCTTGGTGCCGTAGCCGAGAAACAGGAATATGAAGGCGACGTTGAGAAGAGCAGGGTCGAAATTCACGGCATGTTCGATCAGCAGCGTCCACACCATGCCGTCCTGACCCTCGCCCACGACCGGACGCGCCGCCATGTAAACCAGGATGGTGCCGAACAGGGCGAACGCGATGCCGACGCTGCCGAGAATGAAATATTTCCACGCCGCCTCCAGCGCCGCGTGGGTGCGATAGATGCCGACCATCAACACCGTGGTGAGGGTGGCGATCTCCACCGCTACCCACATCAAGCCGATATTGTTCGACACGAAAGCCAGATTCATGCCGAACATCATGATCTGATACATCGCGTGGTAGAAACGCAGATAGATCGGCGTCAATCGGCCGGTCTCCAGTTCATGCGCGATGTAGCTCGCACTGAAGATGCTGGTCGTGAAACCAACGAAGGTGTTGAGCAGGATGAAGACGATGTTCAGATCGTCGACCAGCAGGTAGGGCCCCGGGGGCGGGCGTTCGACCACGAGCAACGAAAGGGCGGACAAGAATGTCGCGAGGCTCGCGACCACGTTCAGACGCGCGGTCAGCCGGTAGCCCGGCAGCGCGGCCAGCAGCGCCGCCGAGCCGATCGGAATGAGGAGGACCGCCGCCACCGGTTCAAAGGAAGCTACGCTCATCGCTGCTCGCCCCGAAAATCGTCAAGCGCGGAGACATCGACGGAATCGAAGCGTTCGCGGATCCGGAACAGGAAGATGCCGATGACGATGAAGGCGATCAGGATCGAGAAGGCGACGCTGATCTCGACCACCAGCGGCATGCCCTTGGCGCCGGTCGCCGCCAGCACCAGTCCGTTCTCCAGCGACATGAATCCCACGACCTGACTGACGGCGTTGCGGCGGGTCACCATGACCAGAAGTCCGAGCAGCACGACCGACAGGGCGAAGGCGAGGTCCTCGCGCGCCAAGGGATCGGCCTCGGCGGTCACCCGCAGCATCAGCACCAGCGAAAGCGCGACCAGCGCCATCCCGGCCAGCATGGTCGGACCGATCCCCACGACCAACTCGATGTCGCGGTGAATTCCAAGCTGCTTGACGATGCGATGCAGCGCAACCGGAATGACGATCGCCTTGAAGATGAGGGCGATGGCCGCCGTGATGTAAATATGCGGCGCGTTCTGGACAAAGGCCTGCCAGGCGACCGAAAGCGCGAGCACCAGGGCGTGAAGCGCAAAAACGTTGAGTAGCGAATAAAGCCTGTCCTGGTAAAGCATCATGAAAGAGATCAGGACGAGCCCGCCGGCGAGCGTGTGCGAGATGTCGAAGGCGAGGCTGTGCATCTGCATCAGAAGCTCCTCGACACGAACAGCAACAGCGTACCGAGCAGACCGAGCATCAGCGCCGCACCAAGAAATTGCGGAACGCGAAACACCCGCATTTTCGCCGTGGCGGTCTCGAACAGCGCCAGCAAGAATCCGGCGACCGCCAGTTTGACGACGTAGGCCGCGGCGCCGATGGCGTAGGCAAGCGGTCCGGTTCCGAACAACGCGATCTTCCAGGGCAGGAACACGCAGGCGATCAGCGAGACGTAGAGCAAGAGCTTGAGAAAGGCGCCGAATTCGATCATGGCGAGATGGCGGCCGGAATATTCGAGCACCATCGCCTCATGCACCATGGTGAGCTCCAGGTGCGTGGCCGGATTGTCGACCGGTATTCGCGCGTTCTCCGCAAGCGCTACCATGATCAGCGCGATCAAAGCCATGCCCAGCGACACCCGCAAACCGACGTAGGATGAGGCCATGAAATTCGCGACCGTCGAGAGTTGCGTCGAGCCGGCGACAAGTGCCATGCAAAACACGATCAGCAGCATTGCCGGCTCTGCAAGCGCCGCGATCATGACTTCGCGGCTGGAGCCGATGCCGCCGAAGCTGGTGCCGACATCCATCCCCGCGAGCGCTAGAAAGAAACGAGCGCTTCCGAGCAGGGCTACGATGGCGATCAGGTCCGCGGTCCAGTTGAACAACAGGCCGGTCGCGAAAGTCGGCACCAGGGCTGCGGCAACCCAGATCGCGGCAAAGGTGATATAGGGCGTCACCCGGAACAGCCATGACGCGTTATCGGCGAGCACCACCTCCTTGCGGAGCAGCCGCAGCAGGTCGCGATAGGGCTGAAAGACGGAAGGACCCTGGCGGCGTACCAGCCGGGCCTTGACCTTGCGCACAAAGCCGGTCAGCAGCGGTGCGAGCAAAAGCACGAGAAGCATCTGCACGCCCTGCACGATGATGTCCGAGATCACGACCATATCGCGAGCACCAGGAGCAGCGTGACGAGGGTGGCAAAAACCAGGCTGAGATATTGACGGATGGTCAGGAATTGCAGCCGGTTGAGCCGATCGGAAGACGAGCTGACCGCATGTCGAATCGGCGCGTACATTCCCTCCCAGATCAGGTCATGCATCTCGATCCGAAGCCGTGCCGGCCTGACATCTCCGGGCGGCGGCATCTCGACATGATCGCGCGCGCCGAACACCAGCGTGCCGAAGACGCGGCGGATCGGTTGAGCGAAGCTGCCGCCGGAATATTGCGCCGCCGGAGTTGGATCGGAAAAGCCGCAGCCCCAGGCCGGTCCCCGTCGCAGCGCGCGCGAGGCGAAGCGGTGGATAAAATAAACGGCTAGCGATGCGGATATCGTGATGAACACCATCACCAGCAGTCCGTTGTAGGAACTGCGACCCTGCGCGATCGGCACGATCGAAAGCCACGCCTCGTTGGCCTGGATCGGCATGCGGCCGCCGAGGATCTCGGTCGTGATCGGCGACAACGCATCGATCACCAGTCCCGGAAAAATTCCGGCAGCCAAGCAAAGTGCGGCGAGGATGAACATGGCCGCCAGCGAATAGCGGTCGACTTCGCCGGCGCTTTCCGCGGTCGGGCTGCGTGGGCGTCCGAGGAAGGCGATGCCGTAGGCCTTGACGAAGCACGCCGCCGCCAATGCCGCGGCCAGCGCCAGCATCGCGCCGACCGCAGGCACCATTATCTTGAGGGCCCATTGCGGCAGGTCCGGGCTTTGCAGCATGGCCTGGAAGATCAGCCATTCCGACACGAAGCCGTTGAAGGGCGGCAGCGCCGATATGGCGACACAGCCGACCAGAACGGCGAAGCTCGTGAACGGCATGCGGTGAATGAGGCCGCCCAGCTTTTCCATATCGCGCTCGCCGGTCGACATCAGCACGGCGCCAGCCCCGAAGAACAGCAAACTCTTGAAGAACGAATGGTTGAGCACATGAAACAGCGCCGCCGTGAAGGCGAGCGCAGCAAGCAGCTTCAGGCCGTTAGCCTGAAACGCGAGCGCAAGACCGAGGCTCGCAAAGATAATGCCGACGTTTTCGATCGTAGAGTAGGCGAGCAGGCGCTTGAGGTCCTTCTCCATCATCGCATACAGGATCCCCGTCACCGCGGTGATGCCGCCGAGAAAGAGCACGACCGCGCTCGCCGGCCACGCCGGCGGTCCCAACAGATCGAATACGACGCGAATGAAGCCGTAGATCGCGACTTTGGTCATGACGCCGCTCATCAGCGCGGAAACGTGGCTGGGCGCTGCCGGATGCGCGAGCGGCAGCCAGACATGCAACGGTACGAGACCGGCCTTTGAACCGGCGCCAAGCAGCATCAGGATCAACACCAGAGCCGCCACATAAGGCGTATGTTGAGCCGCGCGAATGGCGGCAAACCCGTACTCTCCCGCCGGTCCTGCCAAGAGGCCGAAGGCCAGCAGCAGCGCGAGCGTCCCAAAACTCGCCATCACCAGATAGATGAAGCCGGCCTTGGCATTGTCGGCTTCGCGATGGTGCGCCATGACCAGCGCCCAGGAAGCAAGCGACATGAATTCCCAGCAGAGCAGGTAAGAAAACGCGTCGTCCGCCAGCACCACGAGATTCATGCCGGCCAGGAAGGCGGGGAAGAACGGCAGCACGCGCTGCGGCGCCTCCTCGTGACGGCCGTAGCCGAGACCATAAAGGCTTGCCGCCGCGCCTCCCAGGTTGACGACAATCAGGAAAAACGAGGCTAGCGCGTCCAGCCGGAAATGCGCGCCAAGCCACGGCAACCCGATCGGCAGGGTCACGGTCGAGGCATTGGCGTTGCCGCTGATCAAGGCGTATATCGAGGCGAACCATGCAACCGCGCAAATCGCCAACGTGGCGCTGTAAGTCATGGCGGTGGCGAGCCTTGAGCGGCTCAGGGCAATCGCGAGAATGGCGATGGAGAGCAACGTGGCGACGCACGACATTTGCAAGACCACAGCAGAAATCGGGAGGGCCGGCATTATGTACGTGCCCTGGTTCTGCCCGATGCTTTGGATCGAGCATCGGAAACGGTTTTGGCCGAACCTGACGCGATCTTGAGCCGCACACCGCGGCCTTTCGAATTGCTGGCGGCTCCCTCGTCGATCATCTCGATCCCGGCCGCATCGAAGGCGGCAATCAGCTTGACGAGCAAATCGACATTGCCCCGCACCATCGCTTCGCTAGCCTCCATCCGCTGAATGGTCGGCACAGAAAGCCTCGACAATTCTGCGAGCCGGCGCTGATCGATGCCGAGAAGCGCCCTGGCGGCCCGCAATTGCGCCGCTGTGATCATTGACCAGCCCCAACATCGGAACCCCAACCGGCATCAGACATTATCTTTGTATGATAATTAATGATGTTAAAATGTCAATAAATGATATTTCAGATATCTAATCTGAGGGATGTACTCCCGCGCTTTTCAGGGCCGTCGCTTTCATGAACAGTGTCGGCAGGTCGCGACGATGGTGCCCCGGAGGATGCTCGATTCACGACGCAATGTTGCCCTGGCCTGTGCGCTGAGTGCGCTCGCGGGCTACGTCGATGCCATCGGCTTCCTGCATCTGGGCGGCCTGTTCGTCTCCTTCATGAGCGGCAACTCGACGAGGTTGGGCGTCAGCCTCTCGGAGGGACAGTGGTCGAGTGCGGCCACCTCGCTCGGGCTGATCGCATTGTTCGTGATTTGAGCCGCCGCCGGCAGCCTGATCGTGCTCGGCCGCGGCGTCAATCGCCAGCCCTGGATACTGCTGGCGGAGGCTGTGCTGCTCGCGATCGCCGCACTTTGCTACGCGTTCGGGTTCTCGAATGCCGCGGTCGCCGCCATCGTGCTGGCGATGGGGCTGGAGAACGCGGTGTTCCAGATCCACGGCGGTGCCGGGCTTGGCCTCACTTACGTGACGGGCGCGCTGGTGAAAGTCGGCCAACTGGCGGCTGTGGCGCTGACCGGCGGCGATCGCTGGGGTTGGGCGTCGAACCTGCTGCTGTGGGCGGCGCTGGTCGCAGGTTCGTTGTGCGGCGCGGCTGCCTATCACTGGATCAATCTCGCCGCGATCTGGTTTGCCGCCGGCGCGGCGCTGGCGCTGAGCGCGATCCTCGCCGTAACCGTGCATCGCTAGCATTGACAGTGAGCGCGGCTTGTCCGATTTGACTGACATGACAGCCGTGACAAGACCCCGCGCCGCATGCCTGATCGGATGGCCGGCCGCGCATTCGCGCTCGCCGCTGATCCATCATTACTGGCTGCGCAAGCTCGGCATCGCGGGCGGCTACGTGATCGAGGCCGTGCCGCCGGAAGAATTTCAGGATTTCGTGCTGCGGCTTTCGTTCCGCGGCTTCGTCGGCGCCAACGTCACTCTTCCGCACAAGGAGCGCGCGCTGGAACTGTCGACGCCGGATGTGCGGGCGCGCGCCGTGGGCGCGGCCAACACACTGTGGTTCGCAGACGGCGAGCTGCGCTCGACCAACACCGACATCGAGGGCTTTATCAATAATCTCGATGCCTGCGCGAACGGATGGGACTCAGCCGAGGAGGCTTTGGTGCTCGGCGCGGGCGGCTCGTCGCGCGCGGTCGTGTTCGGATTGATCGAGCGCGGCATCAAGCGCGTGCATTTGGCAAACCGGACTGCGGCGCGCGCGCTGGCGCTCGCGGATCAATTCGGCGCGCGCGTGCAACCGATTGCATGGGAGGCGATCGCGGATGTGATGCCGCGCGCCGGATTGTTGGTGAACACCACGTCGCTCGGCATGCGCGGCCAGGACGCGCTCGAGGTCGAAGTCGGCCTGCTCCCGCCGGATGCGGTGGCGGCCGATCTCGTCTACGTGCCGCTTGAGACGCCGCTGCTGGCGGCCGCGCGCGCTCGCCGATTGAAGACCGCCGATGGGCTCGGCATGTTGCTGCATCAGGCGGTGCGCGGATTTGAATTGTGGTTCGGGCAGCGCCCGCAGGTCACATCAGAGCTTCGCGCGCTGGTCGAGGCCGATCTCACAAAGGTTTGAGCCGGAATATCGTTGAAGCTTCGGATAAGGAGACTGCAACGTGAAGCTCGAATATATCCCTATCACAGGAAGATTTTCTGCGTCTGCAACCGTTCGCGCCCGACCTCAAGGAGGAGGTCCGCTCCGCCGTGGACTGCGACCCTGACACCTGGGCGATCATGCCGGTCAATCCGATGGGCGCTGGCTTCGATGCCTATTGGTCCGCGGCGTACGGCGCGCCGCCCGGTCAGCGAATGGCGTACGCGATCCGGCGAAACAGCGATGATCGCGTCATCGGGATGTCGAGCTATTACACCGAGCTCGTGAGCCAGCGCGGCGTATCGATTGGAACCTCATTCCTGCATCCGTCCGTCCGCGGTGGTCCTGCCAATCCAGAGGCGAAATTGCTGATGCTGGACCACGCCTTTGGCTGCGGTGCCGTGCGTGTTCAGTTCAAGGTCGATACGCGCAACCCGCGTAGCCAGGCGGCCGTGGCGAAGCTCGGCGCAGTCAGGGAAGGTGTCTTGCGCCGGGACCGTCTCACCTGGACCGGATACATTCGCGACACCGTTGTGTTCTCCATCCTCGACCAAGAATGGCCGCAGTTGAAGGACCGGCTGCAGGCACGGGTAGCGAGCCTGATCAAGGCCGATCTCACAAAGACATGATCGCTGCTTGGGCGCGTTGGAACAGGAATATCGTTGTGGCGTTGGGGTCTGTGGCTAGATCAAGCCGGCCCAGGAGAGTCCTTCATGCCCATTCGCCGTTCCACATTCACCCGTCCGCTCGTCGCCATGGCGATGGTCGCCGCCTCGTCGCTCTATGCAATCGCCCAGCAACCGCCTTCACCGTCACGGGTTCGCGGCACCATCGAGAGCGTTGACGGCGATGTGCTTTCGGTGAAGTCGCGTAGCGGTGAGGACGTCAAGCTGCATATGACGCCCGACATGCGCCTGGTCGGGATCAGCAAGATTTCATTGTCCGATATCAAGGTCGGTTCCTTCATCGGCACCACCACGGTGCCGGGACCGGACGGAATTCCAACCGCCGTCGAGGTGCATGTGTTTCCGGAAGAGATGCGCGGCACCGGCGAGGGATCGCGGCCCTACGATCTGCGTCCCAACTCGACCATGACCAACGCCACCGTCGCCGAATCCGTGGTCGGCAATGACGGTCACGCGCTGCTGGTCAAATACAAGGATGGCGAGAAGAAGGTCTCGGTGCCGTCGGAGACGCCGGTCGTGACCTATGTTCCCGCCGACAAGTCCGACCTCAAGGCCGGCGCCAAGGTGATCGCCTTTACGAAAAAGCTGCCGAACGGTTCGTTCGAAACCAACCGCATTAGCATTGGCCGCGACGGTCTGACGCCGCCGATGTGACGTTATGTCTGCGCTCGCGCAGACATAACGTCATTCCGGGGCGATGCGACAGCATCGGACCCGGAATCTCGAGATTCCAGGTTCGATGCTTCGGACCGCCCTGGAATGACAAGGCAAGAAGGAATACCTCTCTCTTCCCGGGGTTGCGAAGAGGTTGGTCGCAAAAAACCGGAGGGATAATCATGCCGAAATCGAGTTCCTGGATGCCGCGGGCGCTGACGGGCGCGCTGGTGGCGGTTTCCGTTTTAATAACGGCTGCGTCGGCCCAGCAGCCGCCGACGGTCCGCATTCGCGGCACCATCGAGGCGGTCGATGGTGCCACGCTGAGCATCAAGTCGCGCGACGGTAGCGACGTGAAGGTGAACATCACGGACAATATCGCGGTGACCGGCGTGGCCAAGGCTTCGCTGTCGGACATCAAGGAGGGCTCTTATATCGGTATCTCCGCGATGCCCGAGCCCGACGGCACCCAGAAGGCGATTGCTGTTCATATCTTTCCCGAAGCCCAGCGTGGCGCCGCCGAAGGTTTTCGGCCCTGGGATCTGCGTCCCAATTCCACCATGACCAACGCGACCGTCGCCCAGACCGTCGCCGGCGTCGACGGCCAGACCATCTTGGTCAAGTACAAGGACGGCGAGAAGAAGGTCGTGGTGCCGCCGGATACTCCGATCGTCGCCTTCGCTGCCGGCGACAAAGCCGAAATCAAGCCGGGCGCCAAGATCATCATCTTCGGCGCGACAAAAAAAGAAGACGGGACGCTGGAAACCGGACGCATCGCCATCGGCCGCGACGGCATCGCCCCGCCGATGTGACCTTTCTTTCCCTCTCCCTTGTGGGAGAGGGCGCCCTCACGAAGTGAGGGCCGGTGAGGGGTTTGTCACCGCGGACAGAGACCCCTCATACGGCGCGGACTTCGCATAGCCGATGCAAAGCATCGGCGTCCCCATTTTGAAGAACGGCGGCCAACGGCCGCCTATGACCACCTTCTCCCACAAGGGGAGAAGGGAAGTAAAGAAACGGGCGCGACGACGAAATCACACCGCCAGCACGTGGTCGTCGATCTCGGCGATGGTGTTGACGCCGCACAGTCCCATGGTCGTGGTGAGTTCCTTGGCAAGGATATCGATCGCCTTGGCAACGCCGGCTTCGCCGGCGGCGCCGACGCCATAGGCATAGGCGCGGCCGATCATGCAGGATTTTGCGCCGAGTGCCAGCGCCCGCATCACGTCCTGGCCCGAGCGGATGCCGCTGTCGAACATGACCTCCATCTTCGAGCCGACCGTGTCGGCGATTTCAGGCAACACTTCGATCGACGATGGCGCGCCGTCGAGCTGGCGGCCGCCATGGTTGGACACCACCAGCGCTTGCGCCCCGGTCTTGGCCGCCTCCTCGGCGTCCTCGACGTCGAGAATGCCCTTGAGCACCAGCTTGCCCGGCCAGATGCCGCGGACCCATTCGATATCCTTCCAGTTCAATGACGTGTCGAATTGCGAACTGATCCACGTCGCGAGCGTGTTGATGTCTTCGCTGAGCTTGATGTGACCGGCGAGATTGCCGAAGGTGCGGCGCTTGCCGCGCAGCACGCCGGAAACCCAGTCGGGCTTGCTGGCAATATCGAACAACTTTGCGAGCGACCATTCCGGCGGCACGGTCATGCCGTTCTTGATGTCCTGATGACGCTGGCCGATCACCTGTGTGTCGACGGTCAGCACCAGCGCGCTGCACTTGGCGGCGATCGCGCGTTCGATCAGCGACTTGATGAAGCCGCGGTCCTTCATGACGTAGAGCTGAAACCAGAACGGCTTGTCGACGGCGCCTGCGATGTCCTCGATCGAACAGATCGACATCGTGCTTTGCGTGAACGGAATGCCGGCGGCTTGCGCCGCGCGGCAGGCGTGAATCTCGCCGTCGCCATGCTGCATGCCCAATAGTCCGACCGGCGCCAGGATCAGCGGCATCGCGGCGGGCTCGCCCAGGATGGTGGTCGACAGATCGCGCCTGGAGACGTCGACCAGAACGCGCTGGCGGAACTTGATCTGCTGCAGATCGTCGCGGTTGGCGCGCAGCGTATCCTCGCTATAGGAGCCGCGATCGGCGTAATCGAAAAACGCCTTCGGCACGCGGCGCTTGTGCAGCTCGCGCAAATCTTCGATGCAGGTGATGTGCTTCATGGACGCTCCAACCCCTTCTTGTATTTTTTTGCCGTCTTATATTTTTCAGCCCTGCCGTCATCTAGCATGGTTGGATCATCCGCCAAATCGCGACGGAACCGGGCTGACAAGGAGGGGAGGATGACGCGCTCAAATCCGAAGCCGAAAAAGGCGATCGACGCCGAAAAGCGCCGGCTCGATGAGGCCCTGGAGGTGGGGCTGGAGGAGACTTTTCCGGCCTCTGACCCGGTCAACGTCACCCAGCCGCCACCCACGATAGGGGATAACCACGTCAGGCGGAGGGATTAAAGCGGTTCCACCCGGATCGGCCGATCGGCGGTATTGCACGTGTTAACAGCATGTTAGCGGCCGGATCGCGGATCGGGACCGGTAATGATTTATCATATTTTTTGAAGCCATTTTAGTCCCGATCGCATTATAACACCCGGCACGCCACGAATGGGCTGGCGTCGGAGGCTTTGTGCCGATGGCTGACGAAGCGCCGACAGTGCTGGGGGTGACATGAGCCGCAGATATTTTGGGACAGACGGCATTCGAGGCCGCGCCAACGGTCTGATCACGCCGGAACTGGCGCTCAAGGTTGGTCAAGCGGCTGGCCTCGTATTTCAGCGCGGCGAGCATCGCCATCGCGTCGTCATCGGCAAGGATACAAGGCTCTCCGGCTACATGATCGAATACGCCATGGTGGCCGGCTTTACCTCGGTCGGCATGGACGTGCTCTTGGTCGGCCCGATGCCGACGCCGGCGGTCGCGATGCTGACCAAGTCGATGCGCGCCGATCTCGGCGTCATGATTTCCGCTTCCCACAATCTGTTCGAGGACAACGGCATCAAATTGTTCGGCCCGCAGGGCTTCAAATTGTCCGACGACGTCGAAAGGCAGATCGAGCAGCTGCTGGATGAATCGCTCGAGCGGCGGCTGGCGCAAAGCGCCAGCCTCGGTCGCGCCCGCCGCATCGACGGCGTCCATGACCGCTATATCGAATTCGCCAAGCGCACGCTGCCGCGCGATCTCTCGCTCGACGGCCTGCGCGTGGTGGTCGATTGCGCCAATGGTGCTGCCTACAGGGTGGTGCCGGAAGCGCTGTGGGAGCTGGGCGCCGACGTCATCTCGATTGGCGTCGATCCGGACGGCTTCAACATCAACAAGGAATGCGGATCGACCTCGCCGGAGGCGCTGATGAAGAAGGTGCGCGAAATGCGCGCCGACATCGGCATCGCGCTTGACGGCGATGCCGATCGGGTCATCCTCGTCGACGAGCGCGGACACCTGGTCGACGGCGATCAGTTGCTCGCGGTGATCGCGCAGAGCTGGAAGGAAGACGGCCGGCTTGCCAGGCCGGGCATCGTCGCGACCGTGATGTCGAATCTCGGGCTCGAGCGGTTTCTAGAAGGCCAGGGCATCGAGATGGTGCGCACGCCGGTCGGCGATCGCTACGTGCTCGAACGGATGTTGAGCGGCGGTTACAATCTCGGCGGCGAGCCTTCCGGTCACATCATTCTGTCCGACTATGCCACCACAGGCGACGGCTTTGTCGCGGCGTTGCAGGTGCTGGCCGTCGTGCAAAGGCTCCGCCGTCCGGTGTCGGAGGTTTGCCACCGCTTCGATCCGTTGCCGCAGATCCTCAAGAACGTGCGCTATCGCAGCGGCAAGCCGCTCGATGATGCCGAGGTCAAGTCGGCAATCGATGCCGGCGAAAAGCGGCTCAACGGCCATGGCCGGCTCCTGGTACGCTCGTCCGGCACCGAGTCCGTGATCCGCGTCATGGGCGAGGGTGACGACCGCATCCTGGTCGAGGAAGTAGTCGATAATATCGTCACCGCGCTCGGCCAGGCCTCAGCGGCAGCGTGAAGCGCATCGCAGCCATTAGCTAATGGTGGTGGTCGCTCGCGTGCTGTCATCGTAGGAAGTGCCTGCCGCCTCGCAATCCCCGTCAGGAACTCTCCATTGAACAAGCCTGTCGTCGTCTCCGAAGAAGCATCGGTCGTGCCGGTGCCGGATGCGATGCAAGGTCGCCCGGCCAACATAGCAACCAAGGCCGTTTCTGCGGGCCCGGCCTATATCGTGCTGGCTGGAATCAGCTTCTCGCATTTCCTCAACGACACGATGCAGTCATTGATCGCATCGGTCTATCCGATCCTGAAAGAGAGCTACGCGCTCAGCTTCGCGCAGATCGGAATGATCACGCTGGCGTTCCAGTTCACCGCGTCGCTGTTGCAGCCCGTGGTCGGACATTTCACCGACAAGAAGGCGCAGCCGTTCTCGCTCGCCATCGGCATGGGGTCCACCTTCTTCGGTTTGCTGCTGCTGAGCGCCGCGAACCAATACGCAACCATTCTCGTCGCGGCGGCGTTGGTCGGGCTGGGATCGGCGGTGTTTCATCCGGAATCGGCGCGCATCGCCCGGCTGGCCTCGGGCGGGCGCTACGGCTTTGCGCAATCGGTATTCCAGCTTGGCGGCAGTTTCGGCACCTCGATGGGGCCGGTGCTGGCGGCCTTGATCGTCGTGCCATTCGGCCAGCCCTCGATCGCCTGGTTTTCGCTATTCGCATTTCTGGCGATCGCCATCCTGTTGCGGATCGGCGTGTGGTACCGGCCGCAGATTACCAACAAGAAGCCGGCGCCGATCCATCTGCATCCGGATGCACCGAGCCCGCGGCGCGTCAGGATCGCGCTCGTCGTGCTGGTGGCGCTGTTGTTTTCCAAGCAGCTCTATGTCTCGAGCCTGTCGAGCTATTACATCTTCTATCTGATCGACAAGTTCGGCGTCTCGACCCAGTCGGCCCAGCTCTATCTCTTCGTCTTCCTTGCCGCCAACGCGATCGGGGCGTTCCTCGGCGGGCCGCTCGGCGACCGTTTCGGCCGCAAATATGTGATCTGGATTTCGGTGCTCGGCGCGCTGCCGTTCACGCTGGCGTTGCCCTATGCCGGCCTTTACGCGAGTGCGGTGCTGACGGTGATTATCGGTCTCATCATTTCCTCCACGACGTCCTCCATCATCGTGTTCGCGCAGGAACTGATGCCGCATCGCTTCGGCATGATCTCAGGGGTGTTCTTCGGTGTCGCGTTTGGCATCGGCGGCCTTGGCGCAGCCGTGCTCGGCAAGCTCGCCGATTACACCGGCATCGGCTTCGTCTATCAGCTCTGCGCCTTCCTGCCGGCGATCGGGTTGCTCGCGGTGTTCCTGCCGAGGATGCCGAAACACCTGCGCTGAGCGGCGGCGGGCCGCAAGCTTCGTCAACACATCGTTAGCACGTGTTGCGCCTTCGCTAATTTCCAGCGCTGAGAGCGGCGGCGAAGAGCCTCTTCAGAGATTATCAACCTTAATAATTAGGGTTAAGCGGCGCTTAAGCATTTGCTGCCATCGTCCAGCCGTGGGTTTTTAGATGTGAGGTTCTGTTGCGCCTCACGGGCAAAAAGGGCTGAAGCCAATGCGTAGCGTCAAATCTCTCATCGCCGCCGGAGCGGTATCATTGTTGTCGTCTGGGGCGTTTGCCGCGGACCTCGCCATCGCGCCGCCGCCGATGTACGCGCCGCCCCCGCCCGCCGATTTCGGCGGCTGGTATCTGCGTGGCGATATCGGTATGACCAACCAGAGCATCAAGTCGCTCAACAATCCGGATCCCAACGCGGTCTTGTTCAGCTCCGTGGGAGTAGGCTTCGACAGTTCCATGCTGTTCGATGTCGGCGTCGGTTATCAGTTCAACAACTGGTTCAGGGCGGATGTCACCGGACAATGGCGCGGACGCGCTAACTTTCATGGCTCTCAATTCACCGACGCCTTTGCCGGCTCGGCGTTGGTCGACAATTACTCCGGCTCCAAGTCGGAGGCGGTTTTCCTGGCCAATGGCTATGTCGACCTCGGCACCTGGTGGTACGTAACCCCGTTCATCGGTGCCGGCATCGGAACATCCTATAACCGGATTTCCGGGTTCCGCGATGACGGCTTCGGCAGCACCCTTGGCGTGGCGCGGCCCCCCAGCGTTGTCTATGCGGCAGACAACGGCAAATGGAATTTTGCCTGGGCGCTGCACACGGGTCTCGCTTACAGGGTCACGCCGGGCGTGACGGTCGAGCTCGGCTACAGCTACATGAACCTTGGCGATGCCACGACCGGCGTCAATTCGAACTTCGCCGGCACCGCCACCGCACAATTCCCGTGGACCATGAAAGACATCACCTCGCACGACCTCACGCTGGGCGTGCGCTGGGATCTCGAAAGCCCGCAAGTCTACGCGCCGCAGGTGGTGCGCAAGGGCTGATCGGCCGTCCCATCTCTTAACGTTTGCTAACGGCGCGGGATCTTCCCGCGCCGTTTTTCTTGTGTGCCGAGCATGATCGACAGCTTGGAGGTGGAAGTCCTTTACCCAGCCTGATGGCGGCGAAGGGTTAGCGAAGCGCAAGGGCGTCACCGCGAGGTGGGGTCTGAAGGAAGCGTGGAGCAAACTTGCGGCCCGATGGACAAGAACCGGATAACGAGGCCTACCCGGCCGGACGAGCGAGCAAGTGATCGCGAAGTCCATGGTCATCAAGGGACGGGGTGGTAAATCCGGCGGGCGTGCAGGGAAGGCGGTCGATCTTACCTCGGGAGATCTCCGTCGCGTCCGGGAAAGCGGACTGAGCGAGTCGTAAGGCTGGTGATCGCGGCGGAGAAGTCAGCAGACGGCATAGTAGGCGGAACGAGTTTCGCTGAAGGCCCGAACGCTGGAAAAGACACTTGGATATGGGAATCTCGAGTGGCCATACGGTTGAAAATCCAGGTCGCTGGCCTTTCGGAACGGCGGGAAAGGGTGAAGCCCAGACGGCGCTGTTCAAAGCAGCCGAAGCCAACCCGACGGTGCCCACTGTCTGAGCCTCTGGCGCGGACGAACAAAAAACCGTTCGCGCTCAACCCAGTGAACCGCCGTATACGGACCCGTATGTACGGTGGTGTGGGAGGGGAGGAGTCGCGAGGCTCCTCCCTATCCCGATTCAGCATTTCGCGCCGATCGAGGCCCGCGACAACGATTGGTTAAGGTTAACAAGCGATGATCGGACCCAGATCAGAATGTCCGATTTGGAGTGTCGCGAATGCGTAGGTTCTTGCTGTCGGTTGTGATGTGCGTGGCGGTGTCCGCTGCGCAGGCGGCCGATCTATCCGACCTTCCGATTCTTCGCGGCGCGTACACCGAGGGGCTGACCACTTCCAAGGTCAACTGGCAAGGCGTTTACGTCGGCGGACAAGGCGGCGTCGGCACATCGGAGATGAATTTCACCGGCGTCACCCAGCAGTTGGCATCCCGTCTGCTCGTCGACACGGCAGTCGAGAATTTCGGTGGAATCGCGGAGTTGCCGTTAGGCAGCAAGACCGCGGTTCACGGCAGCGGCATCGGCGCCTTCATCGGCTACAATAGCCAATGGGACGACATCGTTCTCGGCGTCGAGCTTAACTACATACACGGCAAGTTCGGCGGCACGCAGACCGATAGTAGCACGCCGCGGTTCTTTGCCGCCGGCGGAGATTTCACGGACTCTGCGGTCAGCCAATCCATTGCATCGGTGTCGATCTCCGACATGGCGACGCTGCGCGCGCGCGCCGGTTACGCGTGGGGCGTGTTCCTGCCCTATGCTTTCGGTGGCGTGGCGCTTGGACACGCGGACGTCGTCAGGACCGCGCGTGTCTTCGGAGACCAGTTCAGTCCGACCCTTGGCGACTTCCCGTTCGACGTCAGCGCCACCGACGCCCAGAACAACCGCATGGTCGTTGGTTATTCCGGGGGTCTCGGCGTGGATGTCATGCTCATATCGTGCCTGTTCCTGCGCGCGGAGTGGGAATACGTCCGCTTCGCCACCGTCATCGACACCAACGTCAACACGTTCAGGGCCGGTCTCGGTTATAAATTCTGACCGATCTGCCGGGCAACCCTCGCGTCCCGACCGCTAGAGCGGGATGACTTTTCTTCGAATCGTCATCCCGCTCTATCTTTTTGTTTGAGCATGATCTCCGCGCAAACGCGTTCCGCGTTTGCCGCGAGGGAAAACCGGTGTCCACCCATCGGGTCGCAGCCCGAGGGCATGCTTTTCCGGATCATGCTCTAGTCCTACTGAGTCAGAAAGTCGCGGGCTGAGGGGAGCAAGAATTGCTTACTGAGGGGATTCATGCAAGCCAAGGGGGGCTGAGATGGGTCGCCGAGGGAACGATAGCAGCGAGGCGCGTTTTGCCGCTTATGTCGATGGTCTTGTGGGTGTGGTTGGTCACGCTGATCGAGCGGGGCCACTAGAGGCCTATTGCATGGGCCTGATGTTGCCGGCTGAGCGCAAGAGCGTCGAACCGATGGCGGCAATGACGGCGCCGACGCGAACTGCAGCCCAGCATCAATCGCTCCTTCATTTTGTCGGCCAAGCCCCTTGGTCGGACCAGGCAGTTTTGGACAAGGTGCGAGAGATGGTGCTGCCGAGCATCGAGCGGCACGGTGCGATCGAGGCCTGGATCATTGACGATACGGGCTTCCCCAAGAAGGGACGGCACTCGGTCGGAGTTGCCCGTCAATATTGCGGTCAGCTCGGCAAGCAGGACAATTGTCAAGTCGCCGTGTCGCTGTCGATCGCCAATCATTATGCCAGCTTGCCTTTGGCCTATCGTCTCTATCTGCCGCAGGAGTGGGCGGGCGATCGCAAGCGGCGAGAGAAGGTTGGTGTTCCGGACGAGATCACGTTCAAGACCAAGTCGGAGATTGCCATTGAGCAAATCCGCTGGGCTTGTGAGGCCGGCATTCCGCGCGGCACGGTGTTGACCGATCCGGCCTATGGGGCGGATGTCGCGTTGCGCACGACGCTCACAGAGCTCGGGCTGCCTTATGTCGCAGGCGTATTGTCGACCACCACTGTCTGGGCGCCCGGCACGGGACCGTTGCCGCCCAAGCTCTATGTGCCGGGCCTTGGACGACCGACCAAACGCTTGCGCCGTGATGAGAAGCACCGACCAGTTAGCGTCAAAGAGCTCGCCTTCAGTCTCCCGGCCAGGGCCTGGAAGACCATCACTTGGCGCGAGGGCACGAATGTGCCGTTGCGATCGCGCTTTGCTCGATTACGCATTCGCATCGCCAAGCGCGACTTCGATCGTAGCGAGCCGTGGCCGGAAGAATGGCTGCTGATCGAATGGCCCAAGGGCGAGAAGGAGCCGACAAAATATTGGCTCTCGACCCTGCCGGCAGACATCAACTTTCGTCGCCTCGTTGACACCGCCAAGCTCAGGTGGCGCATCGAGCGTGACTATCTTGAGCTCAAGCAAGAGGTCGGGCTCGGACATTTTGAAGGCCGTGGATGGCGTGGCTTGCATCATCACGCCTCGCTCTGCATTGCAGCCTACGGATTCCTCGTCTCCGAAAGGGAGACGATTCCCCCCTCAGGACCTGGTTCCTCCACACCGTTCAAAAAATCTGCCTTTCCCAAAAATTACCGACCCAGAGGCTCCGCCACTCCGGACCGAACGGCACATCCCAAACTCGATCACAACGATGCGACGACGCTTGATCGTCGCAATCATCAACCGACTGCACAGATGTCCTTGCTGCACCAAGCCGGTTAACCGCAATAAGTTTATGACACAGTAAGACTAGTTGACAGGATCGGCGCCGCCTGTTGGTCTGTCGTTTCCTAAAAAAACGGGCGTCCGGCCATGAAGATCTACGGCGACAGCAATTCGGGCAATTGCCTGAAGGTGAAGTTTGTCTGCGAGCACCTCGCGATCCCCTACACCTGGATCGAAATCGACACGCGAAAGCGCCAAACCCGCACCACGGAATTCCTCAAGCTCAATAACGCAGGGCAGGTGCCGACGGTCGAATTCGACGACGGAAGGACGCTCGCCGAATCCAACGCCATCATCAAATATCTCGCCCGCGGCAGCGATCTCATTGCAGCCGATGCGTTTGCCGCAGCCAAGATGGATGAATGGTTATTCTGGGAGCAATACAGCCACGAGCCTTACATCGCGGTGTGCCGCTTCCAGATGGTCTATCTCGGCAAACCCGCATCCGATCTCGACCCCGACAAGATCAAGCGCGGCTACGCGGCGCTGGCGCGGATGGAGCATCAGCTTGCCGCGACGCGATTTCTGGTGGGCGACGCCGTCTCGCTCGCCGACGTCTCGCTGCTGGCCTATACGCGGCTGGCCCATGAGGGCGGCTTTCACCTCGAAGGCTACGCCTCGTTGCGGCGCTGGATCGGCGAGACCGAAAAGGCGCTCGGCCTTCAACCTGTGCCCTGAGCATCATGGCCGAAGGTTCGCAAGTTACGATCCGACCTGCTAAACGCGATGACGTCGGCGCGATCGTCGCCATGCTGGCGGACGATCCGCTCGGCAGCGCGCGCGAGCGCATCGAACAGCCGTTGCCGGAATCCTACTTCAAGGCTTTCGAGGCGCTCGATCGCGACCCGAACATCGAGCTCGTGGTCGCGCAAGACGGCGAGGGCGCGGTGGTCGGCTGCCTGCAGCTCTGCATCCTGCCCGGGCTCAGCTCGCAAGGCGCCTCACGCGGCCTGATCGAGGACGTCCGTGTCGCCTCGCATTGCCGCGGCCGCGGCATTGGCGAAGAGATGGTGCAATGGGCGGTCGGACAAGCGCGCGTGAAGGGCTGCAGGCTGGTCGAGCTTTTGACGCATCACACCCGCGTCGATGCCCAGCATTTCTATGAGCGGCTGGGATTTGCGCGCAGCCATGTCGGAATGACGATGCGCTTTTAGAGCATGGTCCGGAAAAGCATGCCCTCGGGCTGCGACCCGATGGGTCGACACCGGTTTTCCCTCGCGACAAACGCGAAACGTTTGCGCGGAGATCATGCTCAAGTAATGAAGAAGTCAGGGAGAAAAGCCGCCATGTCCGCCATCAATCCTCTGACGGCCTCTGCGGTGGTGCTCGCCACCGCCGCGACCGATGCCGTTTACGTCATGTTTACCTCGGCGGTGGTTGCAAAAAGGCGGCTTCCAGCGGCGACCTGGAGCAGCATCTGGTATCTGCTCTCGTCCTTTGCGGTGATCAGCTATACCGAGAACTGGGTCTATGTCGGCTTTGCCGCCGTGGGTTCGTGGATCGGTGCCTATGCGTCGATGACGTTCCTGCACCGGCCGCCCGGCGGCCCACCGGTCGGCGCAGCACCCGAATAGAGCATTGCGTCAAGTGCAGGGAGCCATCAATCGCCCGAGAGCCTTCCCGAAGTTCCTTGACGGAACGGGGCGATTCCCATATTTGCAGCGGCGGGACACCTCCCCCCAACGGGAGGCTTACTATCTGGAAGGGTAGATCATGACGATTGCGAAGCCCGCTCAGCGGCCGACCGTGCCGCATTTCTCCTCCGGCCCCTGTGCCAAGCGCCCCGGCTGGAACGCTCAAAATCTCAAGGACGCAGCGCTCGGCCGCTCGCATCGCGCCAAGGTCGGCAAGGCCAGGCTCAAGCAGGCGATCGAGCTGACGCGCGAGGTGCTTGAAGTGCCTGCCGG
The DNA here is from genome assembly GCA_963769365.1 of uncultured Alphaproteobacteria bacterium. GTDB lineage: Bacteria > Pseudomonadota > Alphaproteobacteria > Rhizobiales > Xanthobacteraceae > Bradyrhizobium. The sequence continues at coordinate 344,271 of CAVYLU010000012.1, forward strand.
CTACAGGATCGGCATCGTGCCGGCCTCCGATACCGGCGCGGTCGAAATGGCGCTGTGGTCGCTGCTTGGCGCGCGGCCCGTCACCACCATTGCCTGGGAATCCTTCGGTGAGGGCTGGGTCAGCGATATCATCAAGGAATTGAAGCTCAAGGATGTCACCAAGCTGCATGCGCCTTATGGCGACATCCCCGATCTCGCCAAGGCGGATCCTGCCTCCGACATCGTCTTCACCTGGAATGGCACCACCTCCGGCGTGCGCGTGCCCAACGCCGACTGGATCAGCGTGAGCCGCGAAGGTCTGACCATCTGCGACGCCACCTCGGCGGCGTTCGCGCAAGCACTCGACTGGGAAAAGCTCGATGTGGTGACCTTCTCCTGGCAGAAGGCGTTGGGCGGCGAGGCTGCGCATGGCATGCTGGTGCTGTCACCGCGCGCGGTCGAGCGGCTCGAGACCTACAAGCCGGCCTGGCCGCTGCCAAAAATCTTCCGCATGACCAAGGGCGGCAAGCTCAACGAAGGCATTTTTGAAGGCGAGACCATCAACACGCCGTCGATGCTGTGCGTCGAGGATTATCTCGATGCGTTGAACTGGGGCAAGTCGATCGGCGGCCTCAACGCGCTGATGGCGCGCGCCGACGCCAACACCAAGGTGCTCGCCGATTGGAAGGCAAAGACGCCGTGGATCGATTTCCTGGCCAAGGATCCGGCGATCCGGTCTAACACGTCGGTGTGCCTGAAGGTGGTCGATCCCGCGATCACCTCGCTCACGGCCGATGCGCAATCCGATTTCGCCAAGAGGCTCGTGGCGCTGGTTGAGAAGGAAGGCGCCGGCTTCGATTTCGCGCACTACCGCGATGCGCCGGCGGGCTTGCGCATCTGGTGCGGCGCCACGGTGGATGCCAAGGACGTCGCGATGCTCACGCAGTGGATCGACTGGGCGTTTGCCGAGACCAAGGCGCAGCTTCCGAAGGCCGCGTGAGCTTTCTCTTTCAACCTCGCCCCGTTCTTCACGGGGAGATGTCGGCGCGTAGCGCCGGGTGAGGAGCTCTCGCGCCATTCACCCGTGTTGATGGATGCCCCTCACCCCGACCCTCTCCCCGTAAGAACGGGGAGAGGGAAGAAGATGAAGATCTCGCGTCGCTCGCTAGCCTCGCAGAGCGACGGTTCAAGCCGCTCGTCGCTATCCTCTTTTCAGGATCACCCAAAATGTCAAAACCCAAAGTTCTTATTTCCGATGCGCTGTCACCTGCCGCGGTGCAGATCTTCAAGGACCGCGGCATCGAGGTCGACTTCCAGCCCAATCTCGGCAAGGACAAGGACAAGCTCGCCGCGATCATCGGCAATTACGATGGGCTGGCGATCCGCTCCGCCACCAAGGCGACCGCCAAGATCATCGAGAAGGCGACCAGGCTGAAGGTGATCGGCCGCGCCGGCATCGGCGTCGACAATGTCGAGATTCCAGCGGCTACGGCAAAAGGCATCATCGTGATGAACACGCCGTTCGGCAATTCGATCACGACCGCCGAACACGCCATCACGTTGATGCTGGCGCTGGCGCGCGAAATTCCGCAGGCCGACGCCTCCACGCAAGCCGGCAAGTGGGAGAAGAACCGCTTCATGGGGGTCGAGATCACCGGAAAAGTGCTGGGCGTGATCGGCTGCGGCAATATCGGCTCGATCGTCGCCAATCGCGCGCAGGGCCTGCACATGCGGGTGATTGCATTCGACCCGTTCCTGTCGCCGGAGCGCGCCAAGGATCTCGGCGTCGAGAAGGTCGATCTCGACGATCTCTTCAAGCGCGCCGATTTCATCACGCTGCACACGCCACTCACCGAGAAGACCAAGAACATCATCGATAAGGTGGCGCTTGCGAAAATGAAGAAAGGCGTGCGCATCATCAATTGCGCGCGCGGCGGCCTCGTCGACGAGCAGGCGCTGGTCGACGCGCTCAATGCCAAGCATGTCGCGGGCGCGGCATTCGATGTGTTCGTCGAGGAGCCGGCCACCTCGAACGTGCTGTTCGGCCATCCCAACGTGATCTGCACGCCGCATCTGGGAGCAGCCACCACCGAGGCGCAGGAAAATGTCGCGCTGCAGGTCGCTGAGCAGATGTCGGACTATCTGCTCTCCGGCGCGATCTCGAATGCGGTCAACTTCCCGTCGATCACGGCGGAAGAGGCGCCAAAACTGCGGCCGTTCATCGAGCTTGCCGAAAAGCTCGGCTCGTTCGCCGGCCAGCTCACGGAAACCGGAATCCTCAAGATCCAGATCACCTATGAGGGGCATGTCGCCGAGATGAAGATCAAGGCGCTGACCTCGGCGGTGCTGTCGGGCCTGCTGCGGCCGATGCTGGGCGACGTCAATGTCGTCTCGGCGCCGGTGGTCGCCAAGGAACGCGGCATGGTGGTCGAAGAGGTGACGCGGGCGGCGCAGAGCGACTACGAAAGCCTGATCACCGTGACGGTGACGACGGAGCGGCAGGAGCGCTCGGTCTCCGGCACCGTCTATCACGACGGCAAGCCGCGGCTGGTCGATATCAAGGGCATCCGGGTCGACGCCGAATTTGGCAAATCGATGATCTACGTCACCAACGAGGACAAGCCTGGCTTCATCGGCCACTTCGCCGGCATCCTCGGCGACGCCAAGATCAACATTGCCACCTTCCATCTCGGCCGCACCAAGCAGGGCGGCGACGCGATCGCGCTGGTCGAGATCGACGGCGCGGTGCCATCAGCGGTTTTGGCCAAGGTGCAGGCGCTGCCGCAGGTGCGGCAGGCCAAGGCGCTGGCCTTCTAGCTCATGATCCGATTGGGCGGATCATGAACTAACTCCTCTTTTCTTGAGGTGCGGCTTAGATGCCTAGTAGGGCGCGTAGTAATGGCGGCGGCCATAATATGGATACGGCCCGCCGCCATAATAGTAAGGTCCGCCGCCGTAATAGCCGGGCCCATAGCCATAATTGTAGTAGTAGTCCTCGCGCTGTTGCTGGGCGGCGATGGCGCCGATAGTTCCAATCGCCATTCCGAAGACGGCGAGTGCCGCAGCATTGCCTCCACGATAGTGCCGTCGACGGCGGACGGCACTGAAATCCGTGGCATCACTGGACTCCGTTGCGGCAGCGATGCCCTTTGAGGCGGGAGCTGCTGAACCGGCAACGGCCAGCGGCGGCTCACCCATCGTGAAAACGAGCACCGCAATCATCGTCATTACGGCGAGCCGAGGAAAACAGTCCTTTGCGTACGAGCATTTCCATCTCCCTGTCATTTCTAAGCAAACTATAATGTTGAATTTGCAAACGGAGGTAGCGCGCCAAATTGACCCATATCAAAAACGCCTGAATTGATGACGGACGTCGCTGTGGCAAGATTTCGCTGCATGTGGCGGCCCCAGATGCCGCGGTGGCCCACCAGCGGGTGGCGATTGGCGTATGATTATCATCCAAACCCCCTATATTCGCAGGTCGGGCCTGCCTCCGCCGCAGATCGGGCGTCGCAGCGAGCTGTATTTTGTTGCCTTCCCCGCGAGATGTGTACGATAACGGCTTTCACGACCCATGATCGACCATATCAAAGGGAGGAAAGAATGCGTGAGGCGGTAATCGTTTCCTATGCGCGTACAGGTTTGGCGAAATCCGGGCGAGGTGGGTTCAATATTACCGCGCCGATGTCCCTGGCGGCCCACGCGATCAAGCACGCGGTCGAGCGCGCCGGCGTCGACAAGGAGTATGTCGAAGACTGCTATCTCGGCAACTGCGCGCACGGCGCGCCCAATATCGGCCGCCAGGCCGCATTGCTCGCGGGGCTGCCGAAGTCGACGGCCGGCGTGTCGGTGAACCGTTTCTGCTCGTCGGGATTGCAAACCATCGCGATGGCGGCCAACTCGATCCGCTCGGACGGTTCCGATTGCATCGTCGCCGGCGGCGTCGAAAGCATCTCGATCCCCGGCGGCGGCTCGCCGAAGGAATTGATCGATCCGGAACTGCTCAAGACCGCGCCCGACATCTTCATGGCGATGATCGACACCGCCGACATCGTCGCCGAGCGTTACAAGGTCAGCCGCGAATATCAGGACGAATATTCACTGGAATCGCAGCGCCGGATGGCGGCAGCCCAGCAGGCTCAGAAGTTCAAGGACGAGATCGTCCCGATGAAGACCAAGATGAAGGTGGTGGACAAGGAGACCAAGGCCGAGAGCGTCGTCGACTACGTCGTCGATCGTGACGAGTGCAACCGGCCCGACACCACGAAGGAGGGCCTTGCCAAGCTCGAGCCGGTGAAAGGTCCCGGCAAGTACGTCACCGCCGGCAACGCCAGCCAGTTGTCGGACGGCGCGGCGGCCGTGGTGCTGATGGAAGCCAAGGATGCGGAAAAGCGCGGCCTGCATCCGATGGGCCGCTTCGTCGCCTGGGCGTCGGCCGGCTGCGAGCCGGACGAGATGGGCATCGGCCCGATCTACGCCGTGCCGAAGCTCTTGAAGCGCACCGGCATGAAGATCGACGACATCGATATCTGGGAGCTCAACGAGGCCTTTGCCAGCCAGTGCCTCTACTCGCGCGACCAGCTCGGCATCGATCCCGACAAGTACAACGTCAACGGCGGCTCGATCGCCATCGGCCACCCGTTCGGGATGACGGGCGCGCGGCTGACCGGCCATATCCTGCAGGAGGGCCGTCGGCGCAAGGCCAAATGGGGCGTGGTGACGATGTGCATCGGCGGCGGGCAGGGCGGCGCCGGCCTGTTTGAAATCTATAGCTGAGTTTCGTTCGGCTTCAGCCGGTCCTCGGCAGCGCGGCGACCGATCGCTGCGCTGCCGTTTTCGTTCGCTTCCGCTGCGACATTTCATCCCGGCTGGGTGACGCCGCGCGGCCCGGCCCTGCCGCGGCGGCGCCTTAGGGTTACCTCAATCGAACCGGTTGCTTGATCGGCGCGTCTAACCGCAACCGGTGATGCGACTTTTCTCGCGTGGTCGAACCACCGGTCGATGGGTTGCGCGCGATGCGCGAAATATTTGCCGGAGGGAAATCAATGCGAACGATTGCGAACAGTCTCGTCACGACCAGCATGGTCGTCGTTGCCGCGCTTGCCGCAGTGCCGGCGCGGGCGGCCGATGTTGACGCCAATTCGACGGTCGAGGCCGTCACCGTCTATCCCGATGGCGCCAGCGTCACGCGCGTCATTACATTCGATCTGCCCGCGGGCGACACCACGGTGGTGGCGAAGGATTTCCCGCTGACGCTCGACCCTTCCTCGTTGCGGGTCGAGGGTGAGGCGGCAGCAAAACTCACCATTGGCGCGATCGACGCCCGCCCGCCGCGCGCCGTGCCGCAGGTCAACCAGTCCGAAATCGACAAGCGCATCGAAGCCTTGAGGGACGAGCGCGCCAATTTCGACGGTGCGATTGCCGCCGCCGCGGCGCGCCGCAAATTCGCCGAGCGTTTTGCGGAAACCTCTCCGGCGGGAATTGGCGAGAAGGGCGAGGCGCGTCCGGTCGCCGAGTGGCGCGCTGCGTTCGCGGCGGTCGCCGACGAAGTCGCGAGCGCCGACGCCGCGATCCGCGACGCGGAGCGCAAGCAGCGCGACCTCGACCGCGAGATCGCCAGGCTCGAATCGGATCGCGCGATCAAGCCGCCGAGCAAGCTCGAGGTCCGAATCGATCTTGCGAGCCCCGCCGCGACCAAAACGACGCTGCATGTGACCTACGCGGTGCGGAATGCGCGCTGGACGCCGCTTTACGATGCGCGTCTGGACACCGGAGCCAAGGACCGCAAGCCGGCGCTCGAGCTGGTGCGCCGCGCCGAAATCACGCAAACCACCGGCGAGGACTGGTCCAACGTCGCGCTTGGCGTCTCGACCGTCCGGATCGCCCGCGGCGGCAGCGCGCCCGATCTGAATTCCCTGGTCGTGCAATATCCGCAACCCCCGCGTTCGCTGCCCTTGGGTACGGTTGCGGATGTAGCGAAGCCCCGCTCGATAGCGGCGCCGACGGCCCAGCAGTCTGAATCCTTCGCCAAACGCGCCGAGGAGCAAGAGGCCGCCGCAGAAATCGGCGGCTTCCAGGTGACGTTCAAAATTCCGGGGCGCGTCAGCGTGGGCGCCAGCGAGGGTGCCAAGGCCTTGCGCATTTCCACCGCGACGATCGCGCCCGATCTTGTCATCCGCTCCGCGCCGGTCGCCGATCCGACCGCGTTCCTCGAAGCAAGCTTCGTGCAGAGCGAGGACGCGCCGCTGTTGCCGGGCCGGGTTGCGATCTATCGCGACGGGGCGTTTGTCGGCGATGGCAAGATGGCCGCCGCAGGCAAGGATGAAACGGTTCGGCTCGGGTTCGGCGCCGACGACAAGGTCAAGATCGAGCGCGCGGTGATCAAGCGCAACGAGGGATCGGCCGGCCTGATCGTAACGACATCGAAGACCGACGAACGCGCGTTCAAGACCACGTTGCGCAATGGCCATGATTTCCCGATCAAGGTCGCGATAGAGGATCAGTTGCCGGTCAGCGAAAACGAGGACATCGTGGTCGAGATGCTTGCCTCGACGACGCCTCCGACCACGACCAACGTGCATGACAAGCGCGGGGTGCTCGAATGGACATTCGAGGCGAAGCCCGGTGAGCTCAAGGACATCGCGTTCGCATGGCGGGTGCGCTGGCCCAAGGACAAGGGCGTCGTCATGATGCCGGCCGGCTGACGCGGGGGCTGATCGTACGAGAAGCCGTGAACGCTCATTCGGTTCACCTCTCCCAATGGGAGAGGTGAAAACCGGTCCCTAACTGTTGGGACCGCGGTCCATGCCGACCGGCTGCCAGCGGCGCAGCTTGGTATTTTGCAGCACCGCCGGGTTGACGCAGCTTACCGGCCACATGCCGGACAGCACCAGCGACAATTCGTAGCCGACGCGGCGCTTGCGTGCCTCGTCGAAGCGCGCCGAGGCCGAGGCGACATGGGCCGTCAGCGTGACATTCTCCATCCGCAGCATCGGATTGTTGTGGGATGGCGGCTCCTTCTCCAGGACGTCGAGCGCGGCATGCGCGATCCAGCCCTCCTGCAGCGCCTTGATCAGCGCGTCCTCGTCCACGGTCGGGCCGCGGCCGGTGTTGATGAAGATCGCGCTGTTTTTCATCTGCCTGAAATGCTTCTCGGTCAGCATGTGGTGCACCTCGGGGCGCGCCGGGGCATGCATCGACACGAAATCCGATTGCGACAGCACTTCGGATAACGTCGCCGGCAGCACGCCGTGCTCTGAAATCAGCGTCTCCTGGATGAACGGATCATAGGCCATCAGCCGCAGGCCGAAGGGTGTTGCGCGCTTGGCCACCGCGCGCGCCACCCGCCCGAACGAGACGAAGCCGAGCGTCTGGCCCATCAGCCGCGAGATTTTCAGCAACGCCGGGCGGCCCTCGGTCCAGCGGCCTTCCCGCACCATCCTGTCCTGCTCGACCAGCCGGCGAAAGCCCGCGAGCAGCAGCATCATGGCATGGTCGGCGACTTCCTCGATAAAGGTGTCGGGGACGTTGGTGACGGGAATGCCGCGCGCGGTGGCCGCCTTGACGTCCACGCTGTCGACGCCGACGGTGCCGAGCGTGATGACCTTGCAGTTTTCCAGCGCGTCGATGATCGCTTTCGTGATCGGCATGCCCTTGGCGTAGATGGCGTCCGCGGTCCGGGCGGCGGCGATGAATTCCGCCTCGTTGGCCGGCGCCTCGACGATCTCGGCGTCGATCGGATCGAGTGCCTCCTTCTCGTAGACATAGCCGCCGCCGGCGACCGTGAAGCTTGCGCCCTTCGGCGTCACCACCCTGAACTTCGACATTTCTCCATCACTCCCCGATTTGACTTTCGGTGTTTGGTTGTGGCTCGCGGCGGACGTCGCCGCCCGTTCTTTAGGCACCAGACGAACCCCGCGCAAAGCCCAACCGGCCGTTGCGCGCGCGGCCTTCAACAGCGGGAACATCGTAACCAAGCGGTAAAGATTTTCACTATATCTTGCGTCAAATCGCTTTGCCAATCGCGCTTGCATCCCGCCGAAGAGGCTCCGTGAAACTGAACAACGTGAAGATCACCCCTAAACTTGGCATTTTGGTAGGTGTAACGCTGTTCGGCCTCTGTGTCGCGGGCGTTCTCGCGGGCTATCTGATGCAGCGCGAGATGCTGGAAGCACGCATCGACCAGACCAAGACGATCGTCGAAATGGCCCGCAACATGGCGGCCGGACTGAAAAAGCAGGTCGATGCCGGCGAGCTCACCAAGGAAGCCGCGATCGCCGAATTCGGCCGCCGCGCCAATTCGATGACTTATGACAAGGGTACCGGCTATTTGTTCGGGACCACCTATGACGGCATCACCGTGTTATCGCCCGATCCCAAGCAGGTCGGCACCAACCGCATGGACGTGGTCACCAATGGCAGGAAGCTGTCGCGCGAAATAATGGATGGCGTCAAGGCCAACGGCGAGATCCTGCTGACCTATGAATATGTCAAACCCGGCGAACAAAAGCCGGTCCGCGAGATCGGTTTCGCCGTCGCCGTCCCCGGCTTTGACATGTATCTCGGCACGGGCGCCTATCTCGACGATCTCGACACCAAATTGCAGCCGATCGGCTGGCTGCTCGGGCTTGCCACTCTCGGCATCGCCGTGGTTGCCGGCGGTATCGCCTGGATCATCGGCCGCAGCATCTCTAGACCGCTCGGCCAACTCGGCGCCCGCATGCAGGCGCTGGCCGACGGTTCGCTGGAAGGCGGCATCCCCGGGGTCGGCCGCGGCGACGAGGTCGGCGCGATGGCCGCAACGGTACAAATCTTCAAGGACAATGCGGTGCGCATCCGCGGGCTGGAAAAGGCGGAGACGGAAACCAAGGCGCGCGTCGCGGCCGAGCGTCGCGCGGCCATGGAAGGTATCGCCGGCGACCTCGAGCGCAGCGTCAACGGCATCGTGCGTTCGGTGTCGGCGGCGGCGGCAGGAATGCAGACGACGGCGCAATCGATGACGGCGACCGCGAGCGATGCCAGCGCGCGCGCCGCAACCGTCGGCGCCGCCTCCGACAGCGCATCGAGCAATGTCGGGACCGTCGCGGCAGCGGCGGAAGAGCTGTCGACCTCGGTCGCCGAGATTTCGCGGCAGGTGACGCGATCGAGCGAGATCGCCAACAAGGCCGTGGGCGACGCCGAGCGCACCAACGCCACCGTTCAGGTCTTGTCCACCGGCGCCGAGAAGATCGGCGAAGTAGTAAAACTGATCCACTCGATCGCCGCGCAGACCAATCTGTTGGCGCTGAATGCGACCATCGAAGCGGCGCGTGCCGGCAAATCCGGGCGCGGCTTCGCGGTCGTTGCCTCCGAGGTGAAGGCACTCGCCAACCAGACCGCCAAGGCGACCGAGGAAATCTCCGCCCAGGTCGCGGCGATGCAGGCCTCCACCTCGGATGCCGTCAGCGCCATCAACGGCATCACCGAGACCATCGCCCAGATGAGCGAGATCACGCTGAGCATCTCGGCCGCGATCGAGCAGCAGGGTGATGCGACGCGCGAGATTGCGCGCAACATCCAGCAGGTCGCGACCGGGTCGAGCGAAATCAGCGCCCATATCGGCGGCGTTACTACGGCCGCGGCGGCGACAGGCTCGGCCGCCTCCGACGTGCTTGCCAATGCGCGCGAACTCGACACTCAGTCAGGCATGCTGCGCAGCGCCGTCGACGGATTCCTCGCCAAGATCCGCGCGGCATAGTGCGCTGCCCGATCAGCCGCCGTGTGACACCATCGTTGCGGCCGAGGAGACAGCTTGGGCCCAGTCAAGGACGGGCTAGCTCTAGCGCGGAATGAGATTAGGTTGGTGGCTGCGAGATGGGCCGCTTTTTCTCGTGCCCCGGACGCGGTACGGTAGCGGTGCGCTGCTGGGCCGGCGCCGTCTTTACTTTGCATGGGGTTGTTTTCGCAATTTTAGGTCCCGGCTCAGCGGTGCAGCGCGCGCCGCGTCCGGGACACGAGACCGTTAATGCTTCGCGGTGCGACGAGGCGATTCAACTCCAAGCCATCATGCTCTAGCGGCGACGAACACGCCGGTCAGCACCAGCGCAAAGCCGATGAAGTGGAACGCTTGCGGGCGCTCGCCGAGAAAGGCGATCGCCATGATCGAGCCGAACACCGGCACCACGTGAAAGAATGGCGCGGCGCGGTTGGCGCCGATCAGCTGCACGCCGCGATTGAAGCACAGATAGGCGATGGTCGAGGGAAACACCGCGACGTAAAACATCGTCAGCAGGTTCGCGGTGTCGAGCGCCATCAGCGGGCGCGAGAGCAGTTCCCAGATCAGCAGCGGAACCAGGCAGGCCGCGCCGCAGCCGAAGGTGAAGGCGACGAACGACAGGCCGTGGATTGCCGGACGCTTCAGCGTCAACACCGAATAGAGACCGAAGATCACCAGCGCGACGGTGAAGATAAGGTCGCCCTTATTGAACTGAATGCTCGAAAGCGCGCTGAGGTCGCCGTGCAGCAGGATCACCAGCACCCCAGTCAGCGACAGCACAACGCCGATAGCTTGCGCCAGCGTCAATCGCACGCCGAGCAGGATCAGCGACCACAATGCAACGATCAGCGGTGCGGCCGACTGCAACAGCAATGTGTTCAGCGCCTGGGTGTGTTCGAGCGCCCAGTACTGCAATGTATTGAAGGCACCGATGCCTGTGATGGAGAGGACGACCATGGTGCCGAGCTTGGCGCGGATCGCTGGCCAGTCGTGTGCCAGATGCTTCCAGGCAAAGGGAAGCAGGGTGAGAAACGCCAGCGACCAGCGCAGGAACGACAGGGTTACCGGCGCAATATGCCCGGCGGCGAGGCGGCCGACGATGGCGTTGCCGGCCCAGCACAGCGCGGTGATCGAGAGCAAGAGATAGGGCTGGTTGAAGAGCCAGTTTCCGGAAGGCGCGGCGCTCGGGGCTTGGTCGGAAGCGGACATTATGGCTGCGGTTCGAATTGTTGGCGGGTTTGACACGCCGCAGACCTGGCCTGACATCGACTATCGGGCCGGTGGTTGTTGCCCGGCTCGCCCCACAGACACGGATTTTCGTCGCACAGCAACGGCGCCGGATGCATCGCGACCATGCATCCGGCGGCGCTCGCTGACAAAAGGAGAAACAGGGACTTTAAGCTCTAGCCGGCGTCGCCGCGGCGGGTGGCCTCGCGTCTGACCATCCGCTCGGCGAGATGAATCAGCATACGCTTGCTGCGATGGTCCTGTAATTCGCGAAACGCCCGCAGCAGGCGCAAATCAAGCAGCGATTGCAGCGAACAGCCGCTTTGCTCCGGCGAATGTTCCTGTCCGGCTTCCGCCGAGCTTCGAACGAAGCTCGGCGAAAAGCCGAGCGCGTCGGCGATCTGCATCAGCCGTCCGGCCGCGGCCCTTGAAGTGTCACCGTCCGCGGGTGTGTGCTTGAACGCGGCACCGAGCACTTCGGCGAGGTCGCTCTGCGAAAGCCCGATCGCAAGCCATCTTGCTTTCACAAGCTGGTCGAGATGGGCTTCGGTGACCTTGTTCATTGCGTCGCTCTGCTTGTCGATTCGAAAAACGGTCAGGCGATTTTCGATCGCGGTTCCTTCATGAATCCGGCGAATAAATTCACCAGCGGCTCGCCTTTGTAGGATTTTTGCAAATCGTTGGGGTGTACGAATTCGTCCCGAAACCAAGGAAATTTGCGGCCGTCAAAGGCCTGGATGGTCCACTCGATCAATTGTTTGACTCGCGGGATCCGCTTCGCGTCGGGGTGATAGGTCAACCAGATATCGAACTGAAACCTGATATCGAGATCGAGCGGAACCAAAGGCCCGGCCACTGCGGGAATATAGGTGGGCAACCAGCCGATGCCGGCGCCTTTGGCAACCGCCCAGACATGCGCGCTGCTCACATTGTTGCGCATCGCGACAAAGCCGAGCTGCTCGCGGCCGGCATGCTTGTCGTACAGCTGCTGCGTACGGGTCTGGTCGGCGTCCTGAATGACGATCCGGTGATTTTGGCGGATGTCGTCCTCGTCTTTCGGCATGCCGTAAATCTCGACATAGGAGGGGCTGACGAAAGGCATGCTGTGGAGGCGGGCGATCTTAACTCTTTTCAGGTCGGGCTTGTCGGGCTCCTCGAGCTGCACGGCGAGATCGGCTTCGAGACGAAGCACATCCGCCGAACGCATTTCACATTTCAGATCGACCAAAAGGCCGGGATACGCCCGCTGGAATTCGATCAAACGCGGCGCTACCCAAAACGTCCCCAGCCCTTCGGTGATCGCAAAACGGACCTCGCCGCTCAATTCCGGCGTCGATCGGCTCAACGCGCGATCGAGCCCGAACGAGGCCTCCTCCATCCGCTTGGCGGCTTCGAGAACCTGCGTTCCTTCGGGGGTAAGCCTGATGCCGTCAACGTGCCGGGTTATCAAGGTGGTCTTGTAAGCGCTCTCCAACAGCGAGAGACGCTTGCTCAGGAAGTTCGCGGACATGTTCAGCTGCGCGGCGGCGGCGCGAAAGCTGCCGATCCGCGCCACTTCCAGGAATATGCGAACCAGGTCCCAGTTCGCTATCCGCCCGGGGGTGTGCGCACCGCTGTGCGCACCCCTGCGCTCAGGTGAGTGCATACAAAACTACCTTATCCATCCTTCACTATTCATTGCAGAATTACGGCCGTTTAACAACCAACGGACGACAAAATGACCGCGCTCGACCTCGGCCTAATACGCAAAACCGCCAGCGGACGGACCTCGCAGGACCGACCCGCCACATTCCCCCTCGATCGGATGACCGCCCTGCAGCTCGCGAAACGCACGGTGATCTTCAACGTCGATGCCGCAAGCATCGCATCGCTGATCGACGCGGCGCGCGAGGATATTCCCGGATTGACCTCCAATAAAATCGTGCAGGCGGTGGCCAATCACAACCCGGACACGTTTTGGGCCATCGCGCGGCGGGATCATTTTGACATCGCCTCGCCCAAGGGTGAAGGCTTTCTTGCGGTGCTGCCCCTGACCCAAGAGGGGATGCGCCGGCTCTTCGACGGCCGCCTAGATACGCGCAATCCCGATATCCCTTTCGTTGCGCGGCAAGCGGAGCGACCCGCGGGAATCTATGTCTGGGCCATTCATGCCAAGGGCTCAATCGCCGCTGCGATTCCGCTGGTTCTGCAGAAATATTCGTCGCCGCTTTACCAGGGCGTCAACATTTACTCGCGGACGGTAACCAAGGAAGGGCGTCGGCTGGCGGGGCTGCTCGGGTTTTCGCCTGGCGCACACTACGGCGGAGTGATCGCGCCACATCTGCAGATGCTCGATCGTTCCCACGAGGTGCCGGCCAAAGTCCCCCAACAGGATTCCATAACCATTCGCGTGGTTCGGTCGATGGAGGAGATGGCACGGGTAATTGCGATCCGCAGCGCTGTCTACGTGGGCGAGCAGCATTGTCCGTTCGAAGAAGAGTTCGACGGCAACGATTTTTCTGCAACCCATCTCATTTGCCATAAGGGACGCGAGCCGGTCGGTTGCATGCGGATTCGCTACTTTGCCGATTTTGCCAAACTCGAACGATTGGCGGTTCGCGGTGAAAGCCGAAACGTCGGCTTGGCGAGCCAGATGGTCGACGCGGCGATCGAACTCTGCCGGAAAAAAGGCTACCGCGTTCTGTACACCCATGCACAGAAGCGGTTAGTCAATTTCTGGGAACAGCGCGGGTTTACGCGCATGCCGGACGCCCGCGAATTCGCGTTCTCAGACTACGATTATGTCGAACTCAAACTCGAGACCGAGAAGCATCCGCAAAGCATAACCCTCGGCGACGATCCGTACGTACTGATCCGCCCCGAGGGACAGTGGGAAGTCCCCGGCATCCTCGAACTGTCCGCTGCCCGAGGCACTTCCATTTCCCCTAGCGCCGGTTGGTCACTATGAGTTCAGTTATCGACTTGCGAACCTATGTCGGGGCATCGAAGAGCCGGCTGCTCGTCATGATCGACCTGCAACAGAAAAACTATGACGAATTGGCGAGGGACCGCGCGTCGGACATCGCGCAGTCACTGGAAAATTGCATGTCCGCGATCCAGCATGCGCGAAATCTGGGGCTTCCTATCGCGTTCACGCGACAGGGAGACCATCCCGGATTGTTCGAAAGGTCGGCGCAATCGGCATGGATTTCAGGGCTTGAACCGAAACGATCCGATATGGTGTTCGAACGGCCGCAGCCTTCCTGCTACACCAATCAGCTGTTTGAGGACGTGGTCTCGCGGATCGGAAATTTTGTGGTCGCCGGCTTGATCGCCGAGGAGACCTGCCTTGCGACCGCCATCGACGCCGCCCATCGCGGCCATCATGTCACCTTCTTGAATGACGCCTCGGTGAGCCGCAGCCGGCGCCACGCCGATGCGCGGTCGGTTCATCTCGTCGCCACAAGGGCCATGGAATTGTTCGCGGACATCACGACCACGCGTCACTGGCTGGTCGCGACGTCGCCGCGAAGTCTCAAAGGACAGCGGCATGGACGAGTTTAGTGCCCATCGTTTGCGTCATGCGATCCCGATGCTGATCCAGCAGCGCAACGTGGTTGTTTCCGGCGGCGTGCCGCTCGCGGGTCATCTGATCGACCTCGCCATCATGCAGCTCCGCCTCGCGCTTCACGATATCTCCGAGGAGGAGTTGTCGGAGTTCTCCAACTTGCTGAGCCGCGATATCGAACGGTCGAACTGATCGGGGAGCGGATGCCGGGCCGACGGTGGATCATTCTGGCAATCTTGTTTGCCGCGCGCGCGGCCACCGGGTTTCTGTTCCAGTCGGTCGGATCGTCGGCGCAGCTGCTGATGCGGGATCTGGCGATCGACTATTCGCAGATCGGCATGCTGCTCGGCGCCTATCTGCTGCCCGGCGTCGTCGTCGCCTTTCCGGCGGGATTGCTCGGCCAGCGTTTCAGTGAAAAGACGCTCGGGCTTGCCGGGTTGGCGCTGATGGCGATCTCCGGCGTGGCGTTGAGCTGGTCGGAGAATTTTCCGGTGGCGCTTCTGGCGCGCACGGTCGGCGGCGCTGGCGCCACGATCGTCGTGCTGGTTGCCACCAAGCTGACCACCGACTGGTTCGACCGTCGCGAAATCGTGCTGGCAATGTCGATCCTGCAAATGAGCTGGCCGTTCGGGGCGATGCTGGCGCTGCCGATCCAGGCCGTTGTCGCGCAATTATGGGGATGGCCCGCGGTGATGATATCGGGCGCGCTTTGCGCCGGCGCGGCGTTTTTTGCCTTCGCCTTCGTCTCGCCCGCGCCGCAGGCGATGCAGGCGGCGACGGTTGACCGGGCGAAACTGCCGGGCGCCGTGCTGCTTCCGGTCACCATCGCCGGTATCGTCTGGGGCGCGATGAATCTCGCCTGCATCCTGTTCTTTAGCTATGCGCCATTGCTGATGACGGCGAGGGGATCCTCGCCGACCGTTGCCGCCTCGCTGACCAGCCTCGCAATCTGGCTCACGATTCTCGCGATCCCCACTGGCGGCTATGTCGTTCACCGCTTGGGCAAGCCGATCCCGGCCATCGCGCTCTGTGCGCTGACCGCAGCTTCCGCGCTGACGCTGTTCGTCGCGGGCGTTTATCCGATCCTCTGCTGCCTGATCTTCGGGATCGCGGTCGGCCCGCTGTCGGGTGCGGTGCTTTCGTTGCCGTCGCAGGTCCTCAAACCGAGCCAGCGTTCAGTCGGCTTTGGCGTGTTCTACACTTGCTTCTACGTTCTGATGGCGGCCGGGCCTTCGGCCGTGGGGCGCCTGCAGGACATCTGGCGATCGCCGCGGCGGGATTGATCGCGGCGGCGGCGCTGCTGGTCGTCGTGGTGCCGCTGTCGCTTTCGTTTGCCTCGCTCTCAAACCGGCGCCAAATCGGCGAGCGCGGGCGTGAAACGGAGCTGCGTGCCGCATCGTAAGCCAGAAGCGGGGCGGGGAGCGCCCGCGGCGGGCGATACGCCATTGTCTGGACACAAATTTTCCGGGGATATCAATGGGTTGGAAAAGCCCTAGAGGCCGTTCGGAGGGCCCTTCTGGCTTGCGTCGCTGACCTGCTTCCTTTATCCGGTGGGGCCGCCTCGCATGCGAGCGGCCCCGGCCGTGATTTTGGCTGGGCTCATGATCCGGAAAGGGCCTGCCCCGGACTTGATCGGGGGGTGGGCGCGGTTTTCCGAGCGGATCATGCTCGTATGGTGATAGCTGCACAGGGAATACCTGCGAATGGCCAATGTTGTCGTCGTCGGCGCCCAATGGGGAGACGAAGGGAAGGGCAAGATCGTCGACTGGCTGTCGGAGCAGGCCGACATCGTCGTCCGCTTCCAGGGCGGCCACAATGCCGGCCACACCCTCGTCATCAATGGCAAAACCTACAAGCTGGCGCTGCTGCCCTCGGGCGTGCTGCGGCCTTCAAAGCTTGCCGTGATCGGCAACGGCGTGGTGTTCGATCCGCAGGCTTTCCTCGACGAGATAACCAGGCTGCAAGGCCAGGGCGTCGCCATCAGCCCGGACAATTTGCGCGTCGCTGAAAACGTCACGCTGATCCTGCCCTTGCATCGCGAGCTCGATGCCTTGCGGGAATCCTCCAACGCCGTCACCGCGATCGGCACCACGCGGCGCGGCATCGGGCCGGCCTACGAAGACAAGGTCGGCCGCCGCGCGATCCGCCTGATGGACCTCGCCGATCTCGATACGTTGCCGCACAAGATCGACCGCCTGCTGGCACACCACAACGCGCTGCGCCGCGGGCTCAATCTGGAAGAAATCGACGGCGGCGGAATTTTGCGCGAGCTGACGGCGCTGGCGCCAAGACTTCTGCCTTACGCCGAAACCGTATGGCGGCTGCTCGACATCAAGCGGCGCGAGGGCAAGCGCATCCTGTTCGAGGGCGCGCAGGGCGCGCTGCTCGACGTCGACCACGGCACCTATCCTTACGTCACCTCGTCCAACACGGTGGCGGCGCAGGCGGCGACCGGATCCGGGATCGGGCCGGGCGGGGTCGGCTACGTCCTCGGCATCTGCAAGGCCTATACGACGAGGGTCGGCGAGGGCCCGTTCCCGACCGAACTCGATAACGAAATCGGCCGCAGGATCGGCGAGCGCGGCCGCGAATTCGGCACCAATACCGGACGCAAGCGGCGCTGTGGCTGGTTCGACGCCATGCTGGTGCGCCAGACCGTGCGGACCTGCGGCATCCACGGCCTGGCGCTGACCAAGCTCGATATTCTCGACGGTTTTGACAGTATCGAGGTCTGCGTCGGCTACACGCTGGACGGCAGGGAAATCGACCATCTGCCGGCCGGTGAGGGCGCGCAGGCCCGGATCAAGCCGGTCTATGAGACCATCGAGGGCTGGAAGGAGCCGACCGCCAATGCCCGCTCCTGGGCGGATTTGCCGGCCCAGGCGATCAAATATGTGCGCCGGGTCGAGGAACTAGTGGGCTGTCCCATCGCCTTGCTTTCCACGAGCCCCGAACGCGAGGATACTATTCTGGTACAGAACCCATTCGAGGCTTAACGACATGTTACCGCAAAGTGCTCACAGTTGACTTGAAATGGCTGATTACTACCCGCTGATCGCCCGCGCCATCGCCGGACTGGATCCCAGTGCTCCCGGCGAAAGCCGTCGTGCGCTGTACGAGCGGGCGCGCGCCGCGCTGATCGCGCAGCTGCGCAGCGTGCAGCCGCCATTGAGTGAATCCGAAATCACCCGCGAGCGGCTGTCGCTGGAAGAAGCCGTGCGCAAGGTCGAATCCGAGGCTGCCCAGCGCGCCCGCGACGCGCGTTCCGGCGGCGGAGCGGCGCGCGGGGGAGATGCTTTCCGCCGCGCCAATGCCAATGCCCGGCAAGGAGCGGAGACGCCACCGGCCGAGCGCCAGCGGCCTGCCGCGCCGCCATCGGCGCCGCGCGACCAGCGTCCGCCGCTCGGACAGGAAGAGCGCGGCGACCAACGCGCACAGCGCAACCTGCGGCCCGACGTTCCTCCGCCTTCGCCGCGGCCGCAACCGCCGCCGCAGGTCACGATGGAGGACCCGCAATTGCCCCCGGTCCGGACAGGGGCGCCGCCGCGCCGCTCCGAGGCCGGCTCCCCGCCGGCGCAGCGGGCCCCTGGCGTGCGGGGTTTTCGCGATATCGCCGCCGACGCCGACGATCTCGGCCGCGCCGCCGCGCAGGCCAACCGCGCCGCCCGGAAAACCTACGCCAACGTGCCATCGCCCTCGCCGGAATTCGACCGGCTCGAGCCGAGCATGGAAAACCGGGGCGCCGACCCGGAGGCGCCCTATTCCTATGACGAATTGGTCGATGAGGCCGAGCGGTACGCGCCGACGTCGGCGCCGCGGCCGCGGATCGGGCGCGATGCCGATCGCGAGCCGAAGAAGCGCGCCAGTGCCGGCGCGGTATTTCCGTTCAAGGGCGCGATCGCCATCGGCGTCGTGCTGATCCTGGTCGGCGCGGCGATCCTGTGGGGCAAATCGGTCGTGTCGGGCGTGAGCGGCCTGTTCCGATCACAGCCTGCGGTGGAAGCGCCAAAGGACGCTGGCACGCCGCTGTCGAAGCCGAAAATTCCCGATCGGGTCGGCCAGCCGTCGTCATCGGAGCAGGTGGCGCCGGTGGCGCAACGCGTCGTGTTGTATGACGAGGACCCGTCCGATCCCAAGGGCAAGCAATTTATCGGCTCGGTGATCTGGCGCACCGAACCGATCAAGGCGTCCGGCAACCAGCAGGCCGATCTCGCCGTGCGCGCCGACATCGACATTCCCGACCGCAAATTCAAGATGACGATGTCGTTCCGCCGCAACACCGATTCATCGCTGCCGGCAAGCCACACCGCGGAATTGACCTTCATCCTGCCGCCGGATTTCAATGGCGGCGGCGTCGGCAACGTGCCCGGCATTTTGATGAAATCCAACGAGCAGGCGCGCGGCACGCCGCTCGCGGGGCTCGCGGTAAAGGTCACCGACGGCTTCTTCCTGGTCGGCCTAAGCAATGTCGATGCCGACCGCGCACGCAACGTGCAACTCTTGAAGGAGCGCTCGTGGTTCGACGTGCCGCTGGTCTATTCCAACCAGCGCCGCGCCATCATCGCAATCGAGAAGGGCGCCCCCGGCGAGCGCGCCTTCAACGACGCGTTTGCGGCGTGGGGAGAGTAGGGGGCGGGTCTGCGTCCTTCATGTGCGCCCACGGCCCTCACGCGCTCCCCAAAAATCCCTTTAGCTTTTGAGCCACGGCTCTTGCGGTTGCCCCGTCGAGCCGTCCGGCGCGGCGCTCGATACAGGCGATCTTCGCGGCGCGTACCACGGACGGCGCGGGCAGGCCGGCCCGCGCGAGATTGGCGATCGTCACATCGCACGACAACGGCGCGTTGTTGGCGCTGGTAATCATCGCCACCCAGATCAGCCCGAAGGGCGCGAGACGGCGATTGGAAATGACCAGCGCCGGGCGACGTTTCTCGGCGAGCCGGTCGGCATAGGGGAACGGGACCACCACGACGTCGAAGGCGTCGAAGCGCTCGGAGGTCTTCGTCACGGCCGGGTACAGGCGGGCGGAAGCGACGCCGTCTTTCGGACCGCCATGCCCGGCCATGATGGAAGACCATGGGTCCTACAATCCACCATAGGCCTTCTCGTCGGCTTCGGACGTCCATTCGGAAAACGCGACGAACGGGTCGTCGCCGGCTTCGGTCGCTTTGTCGAGCAGGACGCCGTCATCGGTCATGCGATAGCGCAAGGTATCGCCGGGCTTCAGCTTTAGCCGTTGGCGCACCTCGCGCGGAATCACGGTCTGGCCCTTGACCGAGATTTTCGAGAACACGGCGGGCCGACGGGAGATGCGGTTCATACTGCAACTCTATTTGCCGTCTCACCGTTTTCAAGTCGGAGGGCTAGTTTGCGCGAACGCGAAACTGCTATGCTAGGCCAAAAGCCACGAGGAGGCGGCATGAAACGCTATCTGGTCTTTGCGGCGGTGGGTCCGCTGCTCGGCGGATTTTGGCTGTTGCTGACGACCACCTATCAGTCCGGCTACTGGAACCAGACCAATGCCGGTGAAGTGGCGAAACTGTTCAAGGTATTTTTCACGACCCTGCAATATAGCTATCTGTTCGGCATCCTGCCGGCGCTGATGCTCGGCGCGATCGATGACATTCTGGTCCACGTCAAGCGGATCGGCCCGGTGGCCCGGATGATGCTGGTTGGCGTGGCCGGGTTCATCGCCGCCGAATTCCTGTACGGCTCGCGCGGGCCGGACTCGGGCGCGGTCCAGTTCATCCTTTATGGCCTGGTCGGCCTTATCCCGGCGACCGTGTCCTCGTGGCTGACGCATAAATACGCCGAGGAGCAGCCCCACACGGTGCCATCTGCATAATGCGGGCAGGGGTAAAGCCTATGGCCAAGAAGTTTGCAATCGACGGCGCCGATATCGTTGGCAACGGGGCGCGGGTCTTGTTTTGCATCTGACAGAATTACCGTGGATGGCAAGCCGGTTGGCTTCATGTATCGCGACGACGGCGACAACGACCTCGACAGTGGTTGGAGGTTTCTGGCCGGCGATGAGTTGGACGACTATGCTTCCGACGTCGCCAATTTCGAACTCTATGACGTCAATACCATTGCGAACTACGACCCCGATATTATCCGGCATTTGGATGCTCCCATCGGATCCAGCTATTCCCGCGACCCGTCATCCGGGAAGCTCGTGCCCGATTGAGCGCCACGGCCTGGGGAGTGACGGCGTGACGCAACTTGCGCTCGTCTCGCGCGTTACCATTTGATGAGCGTGCACGACAGCGACCTTCAATCCCGCCGGACCGCGCGTTCCGGCAGCGCCTCCGGCGCGAAATTCAGCGGGGCGGAGGCGCGCGGCCCGGTCATCGACCAGGAAGGCCGCGAGATTCCGCCGGAATCGCTGGAGCAAGGGTTTCGGGAATTTCGCTTCGATTTCGGCGCTGCCAATCCGTTCGGCAATCTGACCCGCGAGCAGCGGCTGGCGCGGCTCGAGGCGATTGCAAAACTGCTCGACATCGCCTTCATCCTGCCGGGCACCAAAATCCGCTACGGCATCGACGGCATCATCGGATTGATCCCGGTGGTCGGTGACATCATTGCGACAGCGCTGTCGCTCTGGCTGGTTCGCGAGGCGCGCGCGCTCGGTGCGCCCTGGCATGTCACGGCGCGCATGCTCGGCAATGTCGCAATTCAGGGTGTGGTCGGCACCGTGCCGGTCGCCGGCGACGCATTCGACGTGCTGTTCCGCGCCAACATCCGCAATGTGCGGCTGTTGCGGCGCTGGATGGACAAGCAGCGTTAGCGAATGATCGGTGGTTTAGGCCGCGTCCTTGTCGCTGTTCGCAGCCGGCTCGGGCTTGCGCGGGCGGCGCGGCAATGGAAAGGCCTCGCTCTCATAGAGCGAGCGAATGCCGCTCTGGTCGAAGCGGGCTTCCTCGACCTGCAAATAGGCGCCGTTCAGCGAATCCGCCGGCAACTCCTCGATCGCAAAACGAACGGCTTCGGCCGCGGTGCCAAATCGCCGATAGGCAAAACCAGCGCGCTTCTTCTTGCGGATGGCGGCGGGAAACAGTTCGGCAGCGGTGTTGAAGTTGAAAGGACGCATGGTCGACGACCTCTTGTCATTTTTGGCGCGAACGCGGGCGAATTGGATTTTTTGGGTGACGGTCAGGCCGCTACCTGGCGGCGCGCCGTACACGTCATTTCCGTCCCCTAATATAGGCTTGTTTGACAAAATTGCGAATCCCCAACGGAGGGATGATGAATCCGGGTGCCGGCAGGTGGCATCCGGAATAAATCAAGTTATTTCAATATCTTATGGCAATCATAGCTTGCCGAGCAGCAACAGGATGAGCAATACGATCAAAACGACCCCGACAAGTCCCATGCCGGAGTGGCCCATGCCGTAGCCGTAGCCGCCAAACCGGCCGCTGAAGCCGCCCAGCAGGAAGATAATCAAGATGATGATCAGTATCGTTCCAAGCGACATGGCACTCTCCCGTCGGCGGCAGGCCAAATATCATGTACCGCGCTGCCCGAGGAAAGCATATTCCGGGCCGCAGTTCCACGAAGGAACCGGGGCCCGGGCCAGGCGGCCAGGTGAGGGTTCCCCCTCCCGCAAGGGAGAGGGAAAGCGGCAGGCCTATTTCGGCTCGAGCTTGAGTGCCGCCGAGTTGATGCAGTAGCGAAGCCCGGTCGGGCCGGGGCCGTCGTTGAAGACGTGGCCGAGATGGCCCGAGCACTTCGAACACAAGACCTCGGTGCGGATCATGCCGTGGCTGACATCGCGCTCCTCGTCGACTTGGCTCTCACCCGCGGGCTGCGTGAAGCTCGGCCAGCCGCAGCCGGAATCGAACTTGGCGTCAGATTCGAACAGCGTCTGGCCGCAGCCGGCGCAGACATAGGTGCCCGTCCGCTGTTCATGTTCGTATTCGCCGGAGAACGGCCGCTCGGTCGCCTTTTCCCGCAACACCGCATATTGCATCGGCGTCAGTTCCTTGCGCCACTCCGTTTCGCTCTTCTCGATCTTGCCGGGCATGGTCTTGGTCGACATGGAATCTCCTCGCAAATCTCCTCGAAGTCTTCAATCTTCAGTTGGTCGCCTTTGCGCTGGACACCAAAGTTGGTTTCTCGATGTAGTTCTCTGCAAAGATCTTCTTCAGGTTCTCGATCTTCGGCAGGTCGTTATAGGCAATATAGGGTTGGTTCGGGTGTAGCGTCAGGTAGTCCTGGTGATAGGCCTCGGCCGGAAAAAAACCCTCCAGCGGGCCGACCTTGGTCACGATCGGCTTCTTGTAGACCTTGGCGGAGTTGAGCTGCGCGATATAGGCGTCCGCAACCTTCTTCTGCTCGTCGGAGGTCGTGAAAATCGCGGAACGATATTGCGTGCCTGAGTCCGGTCCCTGCCGGTTCAACTGCGTCGGGTCGTGCGCGACCGAGAAGAAGATCTGCAGGATCTTGCCGTAGCTGATCTGCTTCGGGTCGTATTTGATCTGAACGGACTCGGCGTGTCCCGTGGTGCCGGTGGAGACCACGTTGTAGTCGGCGGTCGCCTTGCTGCCGCCGGCATAGCCGGACACCGCGTTGACGACGCCTGCGGTGTGCTGGAACACGCCCTGGACGCCCCAGAAGCAGCCGCCGGCGATGACCGCGGTCTGGACCCCGTCCGACGCCTGGGCGTCCATGGCGGGAGGGGGGATGACCACCGCATCTTCCGCGGCGCGCGAGGGCGCGGCAACGAAGGCGGTGATTGCCAGCGCACTGAGCGCGGCAGCGCAGAGCGAAAGGCGGCTGAAATGATTTCGGCGCATGGCGTGTCCTTTTGAGGTGGCGGCGGCGGGATTTGACGACAATCTAAGGCGCGAAAGGCGGACTTGACAGTCCGTCCTGGCGCATCTTCCGATACCCAAGGTACGGGGCAGGGTAGAACTTGTTACGGCGGGTGAGACACGACTCCGTGAATAAGTCTCGCTGGGCCCAAGCCGTTGAGCCCGGATTGGGCGAGGATTGGCGAAATCATCCGTGGCTTTCCTTAAAATGAACTGTCAGAGTTTTTGATCGACAAACATTCGTTGCGTCGGAGCCGTTTCGCACATGTTGCGCGCCTTCCTATCGACCGTCACGCTTCTCGCACTCGTCATGCCGGCGCTCGCCGGCCCGGAACTGACGGACAACGTCACAGCCTGCCGCGACCGGCAAAACGACCCCAAGGCGCGGCTTGATGCCTGCGAAAGGGTAATTGTGGAGGGCCAAGCGTTGCCCAAGGACCTTGCTGTCGCACTGGCCGTGCGCGGCGAAGCGCTGCTCAACAAGCGCGACTACGACAAGGCGATCGCGGCCTTCAGCGACGCGCTTAAATCCGATCCCGACAATGCCAGGATCATCGACGCGCGGGGCGTCGCCTATGGACGCAAGGGCCAGGACGATCTGGCGATGGCGGACTACAACCTCGCTTTGCAGAAGCGGCCGCAATTCGGCGCCGCTTACAACAACCGCGGCACGATCTACTTGCGCAAGGGTGCGTTGCAAAGCGCGCTCGACGACTTCAATGCGGCGGTCAGATATGCGCCGACATTTTCCTCGGACACACCAACCGCGCCCGCGTATTGACCCTCAACAGGGATTTCGACGGCGCGCTGGCCGATTTGGCCGAGGCGCAAAAGATCGATCCGAACTCGACCGCGCCGGCCGCCTATCGCTGCGTGACCTATGCGGCCATGGGCAAGTTCGACGACGCGATCGCCGAATGCAACGGCGTGATCGAAAAGAGCCCGAAATACCAGTTCGCCCTGAACAACCGTGCGGACGCTATATGGCCAAGGGAAATCTCGACGCGGCGTTGAAGGACTACAACACCATCCTCGCCCTCAACCCCAACAATATTCGCGCCCATGCGGGCCGGGGCCAATTGTTCGAGAAACGGCGCAACCTGGAACAGGCGCGCGCCGACTACCGATCGGCCGCCTTCGCGCTGATGCCATTCGACGAGATCGAAGTCGCCACGGCCCGCACCAAGGCGCGGGAACGGCTGGCGGCGCTGACCGAGCAGGGCCCCGGGGGAGCCGCCAAGATCCGCCGCCTCGCGCTGATCATCCGCAACGGCGCCTACAAGAACGTCCACCCGCTCGACAATCCGCCCCGCGATGCCAAGCTGATTGCGGCTTTCAGACCGTGACGCTCGCCAACGATCTCACCCGCGACAAGTTCTTCGAAGCGTTGCGCGCTTTCGCCAGTGACGCCGAAAAAGCCGATTGGGCCGTTGTGTATTATGCCGGCCACGGTTTTGAGATCGGCGGCGTCAACTATCTGGTGCCGGTCGATGCCAAATTGGCCGTGGACAAGGCTGCCGAAACCGAGGCGGTGGCGCTGGAGCAGGTGATCGCCGCAGTCGGGGCTGCGCGCGCTACGTCTGGTGATGCTGGATGCCTGTCGGGACAACCCGTTTGCGCCGACCATGAAGCGGACGATCGCGCTGAAACTGGTCGACAAGGGAATTTCCAACATCGAACCGAGCGCCGGTTTCATGGTGGTTTATGCCGCCAAGCACGGCGAGACCGCGCTCGACGGCGAAGGCGTCGATAGTCCGTTCGCGGCCGCGGTCGCGCGCGACATCAAGGAGCCGCATGTCGAAGTGCGAAAGCTGTTCGATATCGTCCGCGACGACGTCTGGAGTGCGACCAAGCATGAGCAGCAGCCGTTCACCTACGGCTCGCCGCCGGGGCGGGAGGATTTTTATTTCGTGGCGGGGAAGTGACGTTGCAGGATTGCGAAGCAATCCGAGAGCGTCATTCCGGGGCGCCTCCAACGGGTCCGCGCAAAACGCGGCGCGATGACAGGCTCCGAGGCAGACCCGGAATCTCGAAATTCCGGGTCTGGTGCTAACGCATCATGACGGTGCGTCACACCACAACGCTCAGCCGCTTGGCGGCACGGGTGATGCCGGTGTAGAGCCAGCGCGCGCGGCTGTCCTGGAACGCAAAGCTCTCGTCGAACAGCACGACATCGTCCCATTGCGAGCCCTGCGACTTGTGCACCGTCAGCACATAGCCGTAATCGAACTCGTCATACGGCTTGCGCTGCTCCCACGGGATCGTCTCGATCGCCCCGCCAAAGCAGTCGCCGCGCACCGAGACCTTCGTCACCTTGTGGCCGAAATCTTCATCGGGCGAAAGCCGCATGGTGATGATGCTCGACTTGGACCTCGATTGCACGCGCGACTTCACCCGCCACAGTCCGCCATTGAACAGGCCCTTCTTGCGGTTGTTGCGCAGGCACACCAGCTTGTCGCCGGCCACCGGCAAGGGATCTTCGATGTTCTGCCGCTGCCGCACCCGCATGTTGTAGGCGCGGCGGGTGTTGTTGCGCCCGACCAGCACTTGGTCGGCGCCCATCACCCGGTCCGGATCGAGCTCGCTTCGCGACACCACCTCGCTTTCGCCGTGGCGGCCGATCTCGAGCTCGCGGCCCTCGCGGATATCCATCGACATCCGCACGATCGGATCTTCCTTCGCCTGGCGATGCACTTCGGTCAGCATGGCGTCGGGCTCGCAATCGGTGAAGAATCCGCCGCCCTGGATCGGCGGCAGTTGCGCGGGATCCCCCAGCACCAGCAGTGGACAGTCGAACGACATCAGGTCGCGGCCGAGTTCGGCATCGACCATTGAGCATTCGTCGATCACGATCAGCTTTGCCTTGGAGGCGGGCGCATCGTCCCAAAGCTCGAAGCTCGGCTGCTCCACGCCGGATTCGCGCGCGCGATAGATCAGCGAGTGGATGGTAGAAGCATTGTCGCAACCCTTGTTGCGCATGACGAGCGCAGCCTTGCCGGTGAAGGCGGCGAATTTCACTTCGCCTTCGACGCCGTCGGCGATGTGCCGCGCCAGCGTGGTCTTGCCGGTTCCGGCATAGCCGAACAGGCGGAAGATCGGCGGCGTGCCGCCGCTGCCGGGTTTTGCTTTCAGCCAAGCGGCGACGGCCTTCAACGCGGAATTCTGGTGCGGGGTGAACGTGGGCATTAAGGTCTCGGCGCGGCGGGCCGCGCACGAAGCTACAACTCACGAGCCTCCAAACCTAACCATTCATGCGCCCGGCGCAAGCCGCCGGCGCGGCGGCTTATTGCCAGCCAGGGATCCCGCGCATATCGGGCAGGTGGTGGGCGATGCCCCGGTGGCAGTCGATGCAGGTCTTCTCGCCGTTGAACAGGAAGCGTTCGTGCGCGATCGCGGCGCGCGGCGACTGTTTGGTGATGTCCATCGACTGCGTGCTGTGGCAGTTGCGGCATTCAAGCAAATCGTTGGCCTTGAAATCTTGCCCATTCGTGCAGCGCCAGCTCAAGCCGGTGATCGACGAATTTCTCGCGGGTATCGATGCTGCCGAACAGATGCCCCCAGACCTCCTTCGAAGCCTGCATCTTGCGCGCGATCTTGTCGGTCCAATTATGCGGGACGTGACAATCCGGACAGCTTGCCCGTACGCCCGAACGGTTGGTAAAGTGGACGGTCGACTTCAATTCCGCGAACACGTTGTCACGCATTTCGTGACAGCCGGTGCAGAACTTCTCGGTGTTGGTCAGTTCAAGCGCGGTATTGAAGCTGCCCCAGAACATCACACCCGCAACGAAGCCGGCGAGCACCAGCATGCCGAGCCCGAACACCGAACTCGGCCGGATCAACACGCCCCATAGTTCGACGACGAAGCGCCAACCGCGCGCCAGAAAGCTCGGGCGTGGCCCCGCCGGGTCGAATGCGCTCATCGCCGCCCACCGGGCGCGGCGCGGCTCAGCATGGTGTCGATGTCGACAAAGTCGTTGCTGACGGGAGGGGTCACCACGTTCTGCGGAACATGGCACTCCGTGCAGAAGAAACGGCGCGGCGATATCGAGGCGAGGAATTGGCCGTCGCGGTCCATGAAGTGGGTGATAGAGACCATCGGCGCCTGCAACTCCGCGGTGCGCGCGCGCGCATGGCAGGACAGGCACTTGTTGCCCCGGATGTCGATCTGGTAGCCGTCGATCGAGTGCGGAATGACCGGCGGCTGTTCGGGATAGTTGCGCGTTTCCCGCTCCGCCGTGTTGCGCATCGGCGTCATCGGCGGCGCCGGTCCCTCCTCGTTGAGCGCAGCCGGACCGCGCAGGCCGGAATTGAGCGTCTGTGCCAGCAGCGAACTTGATCCTGCCGCAAGCGCGGCGACCAACAGCATGGTTGCGGGCTTTCCGATCATGTCGTCGCTACCTTCTCGATGCGGACGGCGCATTTCTTGTAGTCGGTCTGCAGCGAAATCGGGTCGGTCGCGTCCAGCGTCACCTTGTTGATGAGCTTCGATTCGTCGAACCACGGCACGAACACCAGTCCGCGCGGCGGCTTGTTGCGGCCGCGGGTTTCGAGGCGGGTGCGGATATAGCCGCGGCGCAACTCTACCTTGACCTCGTCGCCGCGCCTGAGCTTGAGCTCGGCGGCATCGTCCGGATGCATGAAGCAGACCGCTTCAGGAAACGCCCTGTAAAGCTCGGGAACGCGGCGCGTCATGGTGCCGGAATGCCAGTGCTCCAGCACCCGGCCGGTCGACAGCCAGAACGGAAATTCGGTGTCGGGGGATTCGGCCGGCGGTTCATAGGGCAGGGCGAAAATCCGCGCCTTGCCGTCGGGAAATCCGTAAAACTGCACGTCGGTGCCCTGTCCCACATAGGGATCGAGGCCTTCGCGGAATCGCCAACGCGTTTCCTGGCCGTTGACCACCGGCCAGCGCAGCCCGCGCGCCTGATGATAGCTATCGAATGGCGCGAGGTCGTGACCGTGGTCGCGGCCGAACGAAGCATATTCCTCGAACAGGCCCTTATGGACGTAGAAGCCGAAAGCCTTCAACTCGTCATTCGCGTAGCTCGCTTCGATATCGGACAACGGAAATTTGTCGACCTGCCCGTTTTTGAAGAGCACGTCGAACAGCGTCTTGCCGCGGTATTCGGGTTTTTTCGCAAGCAGCTCTTCGGGCCAGACTTCCTCGATCTTGAAGCGTTTGGAAAATTCCATCAGCTGCCAGAGATCGGAGCGCGCTTCGCCCGGCGCGGTGACCATCTGATGCCAGAACTGGGTGCGCCGCTCGGCATTGCCGTAGGCACCTTCCTTCTCCACCCACATTGCGGTCGGCAGAATGAGGTCGGCCGCAAGCGCTGTCACCGAGGGATAGGCGTCCGATACGACGATGAAGTTGTCGGGGTTGCGATAGCCGAGATAGGTCTCCTCGTTGGCGTTGGCGCCGGCCTGCAGGTTGTTGTTGACTTGAATCCAGTAGGCGTTGAGCAGGCCGTCCTTCAGCATGCGGTTCTGCAGCACTGCATGGTAACCGGGCTTGTCGGGGATAGTGCCCTCGGGAAGCTTCCAGATGTGCTCGGCCTTGGCGCGATGTTCCTTGTTGGTCACGACCATGTCGGCCGGCAGCCGGTGCGAGAACGTGCCGACCTCGCGCGCGGTGCCGCAGGCCGACGGCTGGCCGGTGAGCGAAAACGGACTGTTGCCCGGTTCGGAGATTTTCCCGGTCAGAAGGTGGATGTTGTAGACGAGGTTGTTGCACCAGACGCCGCGGGTGTGCTGGTTGAAACCCATGGTCCAGAAGCTTGTGACTTTGATTTTCGGATCGGCGTAGAGTTCGGCCAGCGCTTCCAGGCGGTTCATCGGAACGCCCGACATTTCCGACGCCTTCTCGAGCGTATAGTCGGCGAGGAACTTGACGTAGTCGTCGTAGCTTATGTCGGACGCGTCGCCGGCCTTGGTGCGCCCGGTCGCCCTTTGCTCCAGCGGATGCTCCGGCCGCAGGCCATAGCCGATGTCGGTCTGGCCACGCTTGAACAGCGTGTGCTTGTCGACGAAGGCCCGGTTTACCCGTCCCGTCTTGACGATGTGGTAGGCGATGGCGTTGAGGATGTAGAGGTCGGTCTGCGGCTTGAACACCATGCCGACATCGGCGAGGTCGAACGAACGGTGCTCGAACGTCGAGAGTACCGCGACGCGCACATGCGGCGCAGACAGGCGGCGATCGGCCACCCGGGTCCACAGGATCGGGTGCATTTCGGCCATGTTGGAGCCCCATAGCACGAATGCGTCGGCAGCCTCGATGTCGTCGTAGCAGCCCATCGGCTCGTCGATGCCGAAAGTGCGCATGAAGCCGACCGCTGCGGACGCCATGCAATGGCGCGCATTGGGATCGAGATTGTTGGAGCGGAAGCCCGCCTTCATCAGCTTGAGCCCGGCGTAACCTTCCCAGATCGTCCACTGGCCGGAGCCGAACATGCCGACGCCGCTGGGTCCGCGCTTCTTCAGCGCGGCCTTGAACTTTTCCGCCATGATGGAAAAGGCTTCGTCCCACGCGACCGGCGTGAACTCGCCATTCTTGTCGTACTTGCCGTTCGTCTTGCGCAGCATCGGCTGGGTGAGACGGTCGTGCCCGTACATGATCTTGGAGAGGAAATAGCCCTTGACGCAGTTGAGGCCACGATTGACCTCGGACTTGATGTCGCCGTGGGTTGCGACCACGCGGTTTTCCTTGGTCGCGACCATGACGCTGCAGCCGGTGCCGCAGAAACGGCACGGCGCCTTGTCCCACTTCAACTCGCTGTCATCGCGTTCGGTGACAAGATTGGCCGCGCCCGCCGCAACCGGCAATCCTCCCGCCAATGCCGCCATTGCGGCGGCCTTGAGCTTCAGAATCTGGCGACGGTCGAGTTTGGATACGGTCATGGTAGTTCTCCCGACGTCAAGTTCTTGGTTGGTGCATGATTTCTTCCGAAATCCGTTCCCGCTGTTCGCGCGCTGGGTCAGCCGGCGTCGATGGCGTGAAAGACGAGCGAGGCGGAATAGACGTCGGGCAGCGCCGCGATGGTGTTGAGTGTGGTTCCGAGCGAGCCCGAGTCCGGCGCGTCGACCACGACCACAAGCTTGCCCCTGGCATCGCGGCCATGAATCTCGCATCCCTCCAGCGCCACGATTGCCGCTTCCGCGCGGGCCAGCCGCTCCGGCCGCACTTGCACGAGAATGCTGGCGATTTCTCCATCGGGTGGGGTGATCACGCGGTCGGCCGTGAGCAGGCGCCCGGTTATCAGGGTTCGTCGGTCGATTGCGGTGTGTGATCTCGCCACGGGAATCATCCTTCGTTGGAGCACACTCAGTGCGTTGGAGGGCCCGGCGGTCCGGCTGCCATCTGATAGATCCACACCGCAAGGCCGTAGCTGCCTACGGCAGCGACCGCAAAGGCCGGCATCAGCACGGCGGTGAGAAACAAGAACGCAAAGATTTCCATGCGCCTGCGGCGCGGTCGTCCATGTGCGTCGTCGCCCGCGGCGGACATGCTGCCTCTCGTTCGAATGTTAATGATGGGCGGCATCAGGGCCGCTGCCACGGCGGCATCAGGGCCGCTACCAGACGCAATCAGTCTCGAACTTCGAATCAGCCGTCGCGTTGATCTGGATCAAATGTACCACGAGGCCTTAGCCCTTGTACCGTACTTTCCGCCATGCGGAATTGGCTTGGCGGTGGACTAAACTCCTCCAGCCGTTACAATGCGGCCAATAACAAGCCGTCGTCGGGAGAGGCGTCATGAAATTCGGCATCTTTTATGAGCTGCAACTGCCGCGCCCATGGCAGGAAGGCGATGAGCTAAAACTCTACCAGGATGCGCTGACGCAGCTTGAGACCGCCGACCGGCTCGGTTACCATCACGCTTGGGTGGTGGAGCATCATTTCCTGGAAGAATATTCGCATTCGCCGTCGCCGGAATCATTTCTCGCCGCCGCCAGCCAGCGCACCAGGAACATCCGGCTCGGCCATGGCATTATCCAGCTCACCACCAATCATCCGGCGCGCGTCGCCGAGCGCGTCGCGGTGCTGGATCTGCTCTCCAACGGCCGCTGCGAGTTCGGCATGGGCGAGAGCGCTTCGATCACCGAGCTGACGCCGTTCGGCCGCGACATGGAAACCAAGAAGGACGTGTTCGAGGAAGCAGTCCGGGCCATCTTTCCGATGTTCAAGCCGGGCGGCAGCGAGCATCACGGCAAATATTTCGACATTCCGCTGCGCAATGTGGTGCCCAAGCCGGTTCAGAAGCCGCATCCGCCGCTGTGGATGGCGTGCTCGCAGCTGCCGACCATCGAACGCGCGGGCCAAAACGGCTTTGGCGCGCTCGGCTTTCAGTTCGTCAGCGCGGACGCGGCGCATGCCTGGGTGCACGCCTATTACAACGCGATTACAAAGCGGCTGAAGAAGCTCGCCGACTACGAGATCAATCCGAACATGGCGCTGGTATCGTTCTTCATGTGCGCCGAGACCGACGAGGAGGCCCGCGCGCGTGCGGATGGCGCGACGTTCTTCCAGTTCGCGCTGCGCTATTACGGCCAGGGCCAAAACCGGGCGCGTCCGGCGCCCGGCACCGTCAACATGTGGGACGAATACAACAAGTGGAAGCGCGAGAATCCGGAAGCCCAGGAAGCCGCCCTGCGCGGCGGCCTGATCGGATCGCCCGAAACCATCGCCAGGAAGCTCCGGCGATTCCGAAGCTCGCATATCGATCAGGTGATCCTGCTCAACCAGGCCGGCAAGAACAGCCACGAACACATCTGCGATTCGCTTGAATTGTTCGCCAAGGAAGTGATGCCCGAGTTCCAGAACGATCCCGAGCATGACGCCTGGAAGGCCGGTGTCATGAGCGGCGCCATTAAGCTCGAGGAAATCGATACCGAAGCTTTCCAGGATCGCTACGGCAAGCTTGCGGTCAACGTCGTGCCGCCGGCATCGAAGGTTGCAGCCGCGGGATAGGATTATCGACCCCGGGGCTGACGTCATCAGACCTTCGCCTGGACTATAATGTCATCGCGGTTGACGGCTGCCGTACAATGTTCGCAGGTCAAAATCGCAGTGAAACGCCGACCGCACAATCGGTGTCGTAACACGATCCCACTCTTTGCATCGCCCAGCCAATGTTGCGCCCAGGTCAGCATTGCGAGCGGAACTGGATAGTAGTCGAGCCCCATTTTGGTCAGACGATACTCGCAGCGCAATGGCCTGAGTTGATAAGGCCGTCGAGCCAGCATACCAAGATCGACGAGCCGATTGAGGCGCTGCGCCAGGATATTAGGCGCAATTCCGAGACGGCGTGTAAAGTCGTCGAACCGGCGGGTTCCCAGGAAGCACTCGCGGATCACGAGCGAGCTCCAGCGATCGCCGCAAACCCGTAAGGTTCGAGCAATCGAGCAAGGACGCACCCGTTCCAGAAGATCCAATCCAGGCACGCGGTGCCTTTGCTCTCCGATTAACTCGGCCGACGTTCGAGCGACCGCATCAACCACGACATCGCGCGCGCTGAGAGGTTCCTGGCAGGCCGAGCAGCGAAACACTGGCTTGAACTTGCGACCGCAGCCGCGATGCCTCATCCACAATTCTGTCGGGCCTTCTCCTCCACACCAGCAATCGCCCCAATGCATGGCTGTGGCGAGACAACCAAACATGTCCTTTCCGCTGCGCGTGAGCTGGTAATCGAGACCGTCGTGCTCAAGCAAACCGCCATTGACGAGATGGTCGAGGCGTCCGGCCAACGTCTCGCGTGCGATTCCCAGGCGCAATTGGAAAGCGTTGAACCGCGTCACGCCCTCGAACACGGCCTCCCGCAATACCAGCCACGACCAGGCATCGCCGATCGCGTCGGTCGCGAGATAAACCGGGTCGCCGCTGCCGGGCAGCAGCTTCGGCGCGGATATGGATCGCGATGGCATGAGCCTTACTACGCCGCGTCGACTTTCATAACAAGACTTATGACTTGCATAGCGAGACCTCGAGGGCTAATAGTCTTCTTATGAAAGCCACTTGGGAGCGCGCCATGCCGGAGCCGACTTACGAGAAACTCATCTTCAACCGCGAAGATGCGGTCACCACGATCACGCTCAACCGGCCCAAGGTTCATAACGCGCTCGACAAGCAGCTATCCGACGAACTCAATCGTGCGGTGCGGGCGGTTCGTGACGATCGGGCTTGCCGGATTCTGATCCTGCGCGGCGCCGGCGACACTTTCTGTGCGGGCGACGATCTGCGTGAGTTCAACGAGTGGTCGGAGGATGACGGCTATTGGCAGGTGCGGCTCTATTAGGAAACAGTCCAAATCATCGAGAATCTTACGGCGATCACGATCGCGGCGGTTGACGGTGTGTGCGCCGGTGGCGGGTTGGAGCTGACCTTGGTTTGCGACTTTGTCATCGCTACCGACCGCTCGCGGTGGGGCATGCCCGAGATTGATTGGGACATTACGCCGGGGTGGGGCGGTATCTCGCGGCTGTCGCGTTTCGCCGGACGCCGCAAGGCCAAGGAATGGAACCTGATCGGCGCGCTTTTCGACGCGCGCACCGCAGAGCGCCATAATCTTTGCAACCGGCTTTGCGCTCCGGATCGGCTCGGCCAGGAAGTTGCGGAACTGTGCGAAGTGCTTCTGACCAAGCATCCGCTTACGACGCGTCGAACGAAGTTTGCGCTGAATAAGAGCTTCGATATGCCAGTTGAGAGTGCCTCGGCGCTTGAAGTGCCGATCCAGCCAACGCCGCCGGAGGGGCAGGGTATCAAGGATTTTACCAGCAAGCAGGGCCGGGAAAAGCGACGCAGGCTGTCGAAAAATTTCTGGAACTAGGTTTTCCCGCTTATCACCTTCCGGGAGGCAAACGGTCATGCGACAACTCTTTGCGCTGGCCCCGGGTCAACTCGAATGGCGAGAAAACGCCGAACCGAAACTTCTTGCGCCGACCGATGCGCTGGTTCGCCCGATCGCGGTTTCGGTTTGTGACGCCGATGTCTTGCTCCTGCAGGGGAAACTGCCGCCGCGCGAGCCGTTCTGCTTCGGCCACGAATTTGTCGCCGATATCGTGACGGCTGGCGGGGACGTTGTCGGTTTCCGGCCTGGCGATCGGGTGGTGGTTTCCTTCCTGATCGCCTGCGGCACCTGCAAGCGTTGTCGCCAGGGTTATCCGGCTGCCTGCCTATCGGTTCCGCCGAAATCGGCCTACGGTTTTGGCATCTTCGGCGATTGGGGCGGGGCGGCGTGCGACCTCATCCGGGTCCCCTACGCGACCACGATGATGGCCCTTCTGCCGCTGGGCGTTTCGGCCATCGAGGCGGCGAGCGCCGGCGACAATTTGACCGATGCATTTCGGTGCGTCGCCGAGGGCCTCGAAGAGGAGCCGGGCGCGCCGGTCCTCATCGTCGCCGGCGGCGGCAATCTGCCTTCGATCAGCCTTTATGCCGCGGCACTTGCACGCGCGCTCGGGTCCGAGCAGGTCGATTATATCGACAGCGATCCTTCAAGGCTGGAGATCGCCCAGGCGCTTGGCGCCAATGCCATCGAGGCGAAGAACCCGCCCAAGCGCCACGGCAGCTATTGGGTGACGGTAGACAGCAGCTGTCAGCCGTCTGGCGAGTGGCTTGCGACAGCGCTCAACTCGACAGCGCCCTATGGACGGTGCACCAGTTGCGGCATCTATCACGGCCCAGCTCCGGTACCGCTCGGCGCGATGTATCGGCAAGGTGTGCGCTTTACAATCGGATGGGCCAACATCCAGGCGCTGATGCCAAAAGTACTCGATCTCCTGTCACGACGGAAAATCAGGCTCGATGAAATTCATACCGTTGCGCCCTGGGGTGATGCGATCGAGGCGCTGAGGGATCCGCCCGTAAAACTCATTCTTGCGCGCGACGAGGTGCGGACATAGCGGTCGAGTTGAGCCCGCTATAAACTCAAACGCCACCAGCACTTCGTCGGGCCGCTCCGCCATCATCATGCGACCGGCGCCGCGCGCTACCGCTGCACATGAATTCGGTAGCGCGCCAGTAAGCGCCTTGCCGATCTTCAATTCGAGTGGCTTGAGCCCGCCGCGTTTTGATTAGCGGCCTTTTGGCGCTCAAACGGGGTCACGCAAACGATGTCGCCGGCAAACGCGTCGCGCCAAACGTATCCGTTACGGCAGGTGTTTGGTCCGTACGATCCGCCGCCAACCCTCCGGTTGTTCTCGGCATTGGCATTCTGGGCTTTTGCTTCCGCTCGATCTTGCGGCGTAACGCAGACGCCGTCGCCATCCTTGGCGTCGCGCCATACGTAACCGCTCTTGCAATCAGCCAAGGCGGTCCCGGTTGCGACCGCAAGAGCGAGGGGAAATACGATTGCAAATACAGAAACGTTGAGTAGCGATGTCTTCGACATGCTTACCTCCCTGTTGGTGAGCTACTTGATTTGGTGGCGCCTTCAAATTCCCGGGCAGCCATAGATTACAATACCAAGGACTACAACCTATGAATGTGAACGGTTTCACAATTCCCCTTAAAAATGCCGCGCTTTCGAACTCGAGCTGATTGGGGAAACACACCGCGGTCTGTGCTCTGCGGAGACTGGCCTTTTTTCCGTTCGCGGCCTAAAAGCTCGCGGTTGTCCGGCGAGGTCGAAGCCGGAGAGGAGGTCACGCGATGGAACGCAAACTTCTTCAGATCGCCGTTGCATGTGCAGGGTTGATCGGCGTGATCCTGGGCCTGACCGGCGTTCTGTTCGGCACCATGCATGCGGACCTGTCCGGCGACGCGGTGCTCGACAGCTACGTCCGCTTCGGCAAGGGCGTATTGTTGTCGATCGGCCTGATCTATTGGTCGTCTATCCCGCAGATCGAACGGCACGGCGACCGGATTGCGCTGATCACCTTGATCCTGGTGGCCGGCTCGCTGTCGCGTCTGTTTTCGCTCGCCGGCCATGGGGTGCCGACACTAGGCATCATCAGCAATCTGATCGCGGGACTGGTGTTCGTTCCCCTGGTGTGGCTGTGGCAGCGCCACGTCGCAAGCCGGGCGCAGCGCAGCGCGCTGACCTGATGAAACGTATCGGGGCTTTCGCGCTTTATGCGGCAGGCGCGCTCGCCGTTCTCTATCTCGCGCTTTACGCGTATGCGGCATTCACCGGGCGCCAGCTTCAGCCCGGCGACCCCATTCATATTTTCCGCAAACCCGACGCGCCGAGTTTTTCGTGAGGGGCGTCAGTCACCCCGCCGTCGCCATGCGCTGATATTCGCTCGATCCGGCCGGCGGGATTGGCAGGCCGCCGTCGGCATATTCGTTCAGCTTGTTGCGAAGCGTACGAATTGAGATTCCGAGGATGTTGGCGGCGTGCGTGCGATTGCCGAGGCAATGCTTCAGCGTCTCCAGAATGAGATCGCGCTCCACGTCGGCCACCGTGCGTCCGACCAAGGCGCGGGTCACCTGTTCGGCGGCAAAGGTCGCGTGCGCCACCGCGGGCGTGGTCTTGGGCGTATCGAGACGGTCACCGTCCGGCGTCAGAATGGCCTCGGTGCCGATCTCGTCGCCTTGCGCCATCAGCACCGAGCGATGCATGGTGTTTTCCAGCTCGCGAACGTTACCCTGCCAGCGGTTCGAGGTCAGCACGTGCTTGGCGTCCGCCGAGAGCGGCCGCAGCGGTACGCCATTGGCATCGGAATATTTCCGGGCAAAGTGTTGCGCCAATTCCAGGATATCGGCCGGACGTTCGCGCAGCGGCGGGATTTTCAGGTTCACGACGTTGAGGCGGAACAGCAGGTCCTCGCGGAAGGTGCCTTCACGCACCGCGTCGGTGAGGTTTCGGTTCGAGGTCGCGATGATCCGGATGTCGACCGGAACCGGCTTGGTGCCGCCGACGCGATCGATCACGCGCTCCTGGATCGCGCGCAGCAATTTCGATTGCAGCCGCACGTCCATCTCGGAGATCTCGTCCAACAACAGGGTGCCGCCGGTGGCTTCCTCGAATTTTCCGATCCGCCGCGCCACCGCGCCGGTGAATGCGCCCTTCTCATGGCCGAACAGCTCGGATTCGAGCAGGTGCTCGGGGATCGCCGCGCAATTGATCGAGATGAACGGCCGCTTGGCGCGGGCCGAGCGGGCATGGACGTAGCGCGCCAGCACTTCCTTGCCGGTGCCGGATTCGCCCGTGACCATCACGGAAGCGTCCGAGCCCGCGATCTGCTGGGCGAGCTTGATCACCTTGGCCATGGCTTCGTCGCGATAGACCATCTCGCGCAAATCATTGGCGACGGCGGCAAGCACGGCGGCGATCAGTTCCGGGTCCGGCGGCAGCGGGATGTATTCCTTGGCGCCGGCGTGGATCGCGGCGACCGCGGCGCGGGCGTCGTTTGAAATGCCACAGGCGACGATCGGAACGTGAATGTGTTCGGCGTCGAGCCGCATCACCAGATCGCGGATGTCGAGGCCGACATCGACCAGCAGGAGGTCGGCGCCCTTGCCGCCGCGCAGCACTCCCATCGCCTGTTCGTGATCCTCCGCATGGGTCACGGAAGCGCCGTTGTCCATGGCGATCTTGGTGGCGGTCGTAAGCTGGCCCTTCAATGTGCCAACGATGAGAAGCCGCATGTCAATCTCCTGTTCGTCTGTTTGCGCTTTTTGGGCGCCGTATCGTCAAAGAAGGTGGTGCTGCTAGGCGCGATCCGCCTTGATGATTTCCGTCATGGTCACGCCGAGCTTGTCTTCCACCAGGACCACCTCGCCGCGCGCCACCAGGCGGTTGTTGACATAGATGTCGATGGCCTCGCCGACGCGGCGGTCGAGCTCGAGCACGGTGCCTGGTCCGAGCTTCAACAGCTCGCCGACGTCCATCTTCGACCGGCCCAGCACGGCCGAGACCTGCACCGGCACGTCGAACACGGCCTCTAGGTCGGCGGCGATGCGCGCGGCCTGTTCGTCTTCGTGGTAGGCGATGTCATTACCGGCAGGTGCTGCGCCCGGCGCGTTCAGGTCGGGTAGCGGAACCTGGGTATCGGTGTCGCTCATGGTACGGTCCTTATGATTCCGGCCTGGTCGCGGGACGCCATGTAGCGCCCGACAAGTTCGTCGATCTTTGCCTCAATGGCGGCGCGCTGCAGCACGACGCCGCCGTCGGCCCACTCAATGCTGCAGTCGCCGGTCGCGACTTCCGGTTCGGCCAGGATCACCAGACGGCCCTGGAAGCCGCTTTGCGCGGCCTGCCGCTCGATTTTTTCGCGCGCGGCCTCGTAGAGGGAGGCGTTGATCCGGACCACGAGGTGCGGCGTCGAAACCAGCTGCGAGAAACAATCGCCGACGAGGCCGGTGATTTCGCCAAGCGGTTCGGCGGAAATCAGCTGGCTGCATAGCTTGCGAGCGACCGCGACCGCGACATCGACCGCTTCGGTTTCCATTCGAGTTTCGACCCCGGCAAAGCGCGCCAGGATACCCTGCATCGCAAGCCGGATTTCCTCGAGCGCCAGCGCGCCGCGGCGGTCGCTTTCCACCTTGGCCTCGCGCTGGGCCGCGTCATAGCCGTCGCGATAGGCGCGGGCCTCCGCGGTGGCGACCTTCTGGGCGACTTCGGCGGCCGTGGCGGGCCGCTCACGCGACTTGTCCGGGGCGGAGAAATCCATGTCGAACAGGAATTTTGCGGGCGCGGCCATCAGTACACCAGCTCGTCGTCGGCGCGGTTCTTGGTCAGCATGATTTCGCCCTTGGCAGCCAGGTCCTTGGCGAGATTGACGAGCAAGGCTTGCGCCTCGTCGACATCGCGCAACCTGACCGGGCCGAGCGCGGCCATATCGTCGAGCAGCATCTTGCCGGCGCGCGACGACATATTGCCCAGGAAGAAGCCGCGGACCTCCTCATTGGCGCTCTTCAACGCGACGCCGAGCTTGTCCTTGTCGACATGGCGCATCAGCGTTTGCGCAGAGGCCGAGTCGAGCTTGACGAGATCGTCGAAGGTGAACATCAAGGCCTTGATGCGCTCGGCGGATTCGCGGTTTTCCTCCTCCAGCGAGGTGATGAAGCGGGTTTCGGTCTGGCGGTCGAAATTGTTGAAGATTTCGGCCATCACCTCGTGGGCGTCGCGGCGGCGGGTCTGCGACAGGTTGGACATGAATTCGGTGCGAAGCGTCTGTTCGACGCGCTCGATTACCTCTTTCTGCACGGCCTCCATCTTCAGCATGCGGCCGACCACGTCGAGCGCCATGTCCTCGGGCAGGATCGCCAGCACCCTGGCCGCGTGCTCGGGCTTCAGCTTCGAGAGCACTACGGCGATGGTCTGCGGATATTCATTCTTCAGATAGTTGGCGAGCACCTCTTCCTGCACGTTGGAGAGCTTCTCCCACATGTTGCGGCCGGCGGGTCCGCGGATTTCGTCCATGATGCCGACCACGCGCTCGGGCGGCAAATATTGCTGCAGCAGCCGCTCGGTGGCGTCGAAGTTTCCCATCAGCGCGCCCGACGCCGACATCCGCGACACGAACTCGATCAGCATGTCTTCCACGACCTCGGCCTCGACAGTGCCGAGCGTCGACATCGCTACCGAAAGATCCTTGACCTCATCGTCGTCGAGCATCGACCAGATCTTGCCGCCATATTGCTCGCCAAGCGCCAGCATCAGGATCGCCGCGCGCTTACGGCCGCCGATCTTGGCTTTCGGCTTGCCGTTCTGACGCGTCGAGAGGTTCGCGATGATGCTGGTGATATCGTTGGAATTTGCGGTTTGCGGTACGGCCATGTCACATCACGCGGGCTCGGGTTCGCTGAGCCATTGGCGAACAATGGAAACGGTTTCGTTGGGGTTTCGCTCGGCCAGTTCGCCGACGCGATGAACCGACTGGGCGTGGACCTGGCCCTGCACCTGGGCGACGTCGATCAATTGCGCGGTGGCGTTGGTGCCGGGAAGCAGCGCCTGGCCGGGTGCGCCGGCCGCCTGTGCCTGGCCGTCGGTCGCCGCGGGCCCCGATTCGCCGCCAAGCGCAGCCGCGATCTCCTCGGAACTGAGGATGCGTTTGACCAGCGGCCTGATCACCATGAACATCACCACGAGGCCGAGCAGCATCATGACGCCGAGTTCGATCACGTACATGACGTCGTCCTTGGTGAATTGCAGCGCGCCAAGCAAGCCGGCCGGCTCGGCGAGCGGCGCAATCACGGGCGCATCGGCGAATTTGAGGTTGACGACCTCGACCTGGTCGCCGCGCTTCTGGTCGAACCCGATCGCCGAGCGCACCAGCGTTGCGATACGGTCGAGCTCTTCCTTGCTGCGCTCCTTGTAGAGCGTCTCGCCTTTTTCGTTCTTGGAATAGCTGCCGTCGACCAGCACCGCGACCGAAATGCGGTTCACCCGTCCGGCCTCGGTGACCTCGGTTTTGGTGGTGCGGGAAATCTCGTAATTGTTGGTTTCCTCGGTCTTCTTGCTCTGGTCGCGCGCGGCCGCCGCGTTGTCTTGATTCTTGTTGCCCGGCAATTCGTTATTGACGGTGACCTGGCCATTGTTGTCGGTGGTGGCCGAGGATTCTTCCCGGGTCTGGCTCGAGCGCAGCACCCGCCCTTCGGGATCGAATTTGTCCGAGGTCTGGGTGATCTTGTTGTAGTCGAAATCGGCCGAGAGCTGGACGCGGGCGCGCCCCGATCCGACCACCGAGGATACGATGTCCTCGACCTGCTTGCGCATCCGCTTCTCGAAGCCGGCACGGCGTTCGTCGCCGACCGCCTGATCGGCGTCGCCGGCAGCGCCATCGGCGAGCAACTGGCCGGCTTCGTCGACGATCGACACCCGTTGCGGCTTCAACCCGCTGACGGCGGAGGCGACCACGTGGCGGAT
The DNA here is from genome assembly GCA_963769365.1 of uncultured Alphaproteobacteria bacterium. Classification (GTDB taxonomy): domain Bacteria; phylum Pseudomonadota; class Alphaproteobacteria; order Rhizobiales; family Xanthobacteraceae; genus Bradyrhizobium. Next base: position 385,400 of record CAVYLU010000012.1, read on the forward strand.
GGCGCGGATTTGTTGCGGTTCCAGGGTTCCGCGGACGCGAACGACGATCGAGGCCGACGGCTCCGGGGTCTCGCGCGAAAACAGCGGCCGCTCCGGCAACACCAGATGGACGCGGGCGGCCTGGATGCGATCGATGGCGCGAATGGTGCGGGCGAGCTCGCCCTCGAGCGCGCGCAGATGATTGATGTTCTGGACGAAGCTCGTGGTGCCGAGCGCATCGGACTTGTCGAATATTTCGTAGCCGACGCCGCCGCCCTTGGGCAGGCCGCCCTCGGCGAGCTTCATACGCAGCCGGGTGACCTTGTCCTTGGGCACCATGATCACGCTGCCCTCGCTGCGCAGCTCGAACGGGATGCCCTGGCGTTCCAGGTCCTTGATGATTCCGGAGGAAATCCTCGACGCTGAGGTCGGTGAACAGCGTCGTCATTTGCGGCGTGGTGACGCGCATGATGACGAACGCGAAGAAGCCGATCAGCGCGGCTGTCACCGCGACCATCGCCATCAACCGCGAAGCACCCAGACCTCTTAGAAAGGTTACGAGACCTTGCAAAACCAACCGCCCCAGATTCGGCGCCAACTGGGCAATTATTGCCTATGTGATGGTTTCGATATGGTTAACGGTGGTTAAGAGGGCGGGGCCAAAAATCAGATATGAAAAAAATCAGCCTCGCTAGACGAGGCCGGTTTTCATCAAATGCCACTGGTTCCGATCCGCGCTTACTGGCGATATTGCTGGATGCGGGTGGTGCGCAGCCCCGCAAGGCCGTGCTGATCGATGGAAAACTGCCAGGAGAGGAATTCGTCGACGGTCAGCGTGTAGCGGCTGCAAGCCTCCTCGAGGGAGAGCAGACCGCCGCGGACCGCAGCAACGACCTCGGCCTTACGGCGAATGACCCACCGTTTGGTGCCGGGCGCGGGCAGGTCCGCAATCGTCAACGGACTGCCGTCGGGCCCGATGACGTATTTGACCCTCGGGCGATGGGGTTCTGTCATGGCGTACTCACAAACTCTCAACCACTGAACTGACCTGAGCAGCCTACGCCCCGCGGCTTAAAATTTGCCTAAGCTCAAGGCTTCAATACAATTCTCCTTGAAAATGCCCGCAACGCGTCGAGCCCGGACGCCTTTGAAGGGCGCCGGGATCCCAGAAGTAAACGAACTCCTAATCGAATCGGGGGCGCGAATCCCGCTAGTCTAGTTCGTGATGCTCTGGATCTGGTTGACCGTGTAGGTTTGGCCGGCGATCGTCAGCAACGGGGGCGACTGGGTAAGGTCGACCGAACTGACCACGCCCTGTACCTCGGTGGTGACGCCTACGGAATTGCCTGAGCCGTCGGTTGCGGTGGCGGTCAGCTTGTACTGGCCGTCCGGCCATTTCGTGCCGTCATTGCCCTGGCCGTTCCAGGTGAAGGGCTGGTTGTTGCCGGCGTTGGCGGCATATTTCCCGGTGAACACCGTCTGCCCGCTGCTGTTGGCGATCGAAATATTCAGGGTGGAATTGGTTGGAACATTCAGATCCCAGGTGGCCGAGGAGTTTGTGAGGGCCGCCGTATCGCCCTTGACCACCGCCGTCTTGCCGACGAACGTCAACGCCTGGGTCGATTGCGCGGTTTGTTGGAGGGATATCAGCGTCATCAACTGACTGTTGGTGTTGAGCTGCTGCTGAACGCCGGCGAATTCGACGAGTTGCTGGGTGAATTGGTTGGTGTCCAGCGGGTCGAGCGGGTTCTGGTTCTGCAACTGCGTCGTCAGAAGTTGCAGAAAGCTTTGGAAATTGCCGGCGATCTGCTGCGACGCCAACGCGTTGGTGGCGTCGGCCGTAGAACCCGACGAGGAGGGGGGTAGCGCCGTGGTGCCGGAAACGACCGGACTAGCTATGGTTGCTGCTGGTGTTGTCATGATTGTCTCCTCAAACTCTGATGTCTACGCCGCCGCTCGCACCCAGCATGCGGCCGTAGGATCGCCCTGCGAGTGCGGCGGGAATGGCGTCGTCGTCGCTGATCACCAGCCGCTGCGCGCTGCCGGTAGCCTGGTTGCCGCTGTTCTGCCCGGAGGAGGACTGGTCGCGCAGGCTGAATTGCAGGCCGCCGCTGCCGGTTTTCAGCCCGGCGTCGTCGAGCGCACGCTGCAACTGCGGCGCGTCCTGTTGCAGCATCGACAGCGTCTCCGGCTTCTCCACCGTCAAATGCGAGGTCACCTGGCCGTTGCGATCGACATCGATGCGAACATCGATGCGGCCGAGATCGGCTGGATCGAGCCGGATCTCGAAGCGGGTCTTGCCGCTATTCACCGAGGCCGCAATTTCAACGGCGAGCCCGCTCACCGGCACGGCCGCGCCGGTTGCCGCCGTCACGCTCAATGTTCCGGTGGAGGCGACAGAAGTCGACGCCGGCGAAGCAGGCTGCGGCTGAAGCGCGGCGGTTGCCTGCGCGCCTGCGTCAGACAAGGCTGTCGGCGATTGTCCGGTCGCGGCGCGATCGCGGCCGGTTGCCGCAACGGAGAGCGATGCGCCGTCGGAATTATTGGCCTTCGCCGCATCCGGCAGGATGCTTCCGGTCTCAGGCTTGGCGGTAGCGGCAGCGGCCGGCGGCGGCGCCGCATTGTTGAGCTCAGGCGTCGTGGATACTGCCGGCGCGGACTTATCGGACGCGCTGGGGGCGGTGTTGGAAGCGGAAGATGTTGTCGCCTTGACCTCGGCCGCAACCGAAGCGTTGGCCGAAGCGCTCTTCGGTACGACGGGTGCGGCGGCTTCGACAAGAGCGGGCAACGATAGATTGCTTACCGCGGTTGCGTTGGTCGGCGCCGTCGCCTGCTTTGCGAGCGTGGCGACGGCGTCGCTGGCCGCCGCTGGCACGCTGGCTTTGGCCGTGACGGCAGCATCCACAGTGATTGCAGTCGTCGCGGTAGTGGGGGTGGATGTAGCGGGCGCAGTGGCGGCCGGTGTTGCTGCGGCGGGTGTTGCTGCGGGGAGCGATGCCGCGGAACCGTCCTTGGGCTGGACCGAAGTGGCGTCCGGCGCTGCGCCAGCCGACGAGCTGGCGGCGATGGCCGCCGCGGCAATAGCAAGCGGTGGGGAGCCGGCCGAAGCGGAGGCTGCGGCGGCAACATTGGCTGGCGCGACGGTGACGGGAATCGCAACGGCGATCGCAGTCAGCGGGGTCAACACGATCGCGGCCGCACCGTTCTGCTGTGTCGGAGCGGACGGACCGGTCGAGGAGGGAGCGTCGGAAGAATCCGTTCCGGCGGATTTCGCTCCTCCAGCTTTCGAGGCGCCGGACTTGCCGTCGGATTTGGTGCCGGATTGGGGGCCCGGCGGTTGGGACGCGTTGCTGCTACCGTTGGAATTGGCGGCGCTGTTGGAAGCCGTGGTCTGATCGGAGCTCGTACTGCGATCGCTGGCGCTGTTCGGCGGCGCCTGATCGCTCGAAGAAACGCTGCGCGAGAATCGATTGTCGGGAGTTGCCGAGACATCGTCCGCCGGGCGCGGCGGCGCGGGCCGATCGGGAGCCGGCAAGGGTGCGGGAACGCTGCTTGCTTCGGCGGCTGCAGTGCTGTCGATCAATGCGGCGAAACTGTCGTTCGGCGGCGATGGGTCGGGCCGCACAGACTTTTGCGGCGCCGTCTGAATCGACAGGCTTGCGGCTAGATCTGAGGTGACGCTGAACACGGGCCGGCCTTTCGCGATGAAACTGCCCTTCAGGTCAGCAAGGACCGGGCCAGCCGCGCCAATTAATAAAGTATAATTATATCAAATACTTATTTGAGTGAGCTAGCGCGATCAGGACGACCGGCGCGCACCCATTTCTGCCCGGCGGCAAGATTTGCCGCTTGGCCCTTGCAAAAACCGCCGCCGTGATTGCCTCACGGAAATACGGCCTATATTAAAGAGCAGCTCTTCAGCCGCCAAATGGCTATTTGATCGTCGAAGGCACGCGATGCCGCGATCGCTTTAATGACCGGAACTATGCTCAACAGTCTGGATCTCGAGGGCCGTCCGCAGGACACAAGGGTCGTCGTCGCCATGTCCGGCGGCGTCGATTCCTCGACGACGGCCGCGCTGTTGAAGTCCGAAGGCTACGACGTCGTCGGCATCACGCTGCAGCTCTACGATCATGGCGCGGCCATCCATCGCAAGGGTGCCTGCTGCGCCGGCCAGGACATCCACGATGCGCGCGACGTTGCCGAACGGATCGGGATTCCGCATTACGTGCTGGATTACGAGAGCCGCTTCCGCGAATCCGTGATCGACAATTTTGCTGACAGCTACGCCGCGGGCGAGACGCCGGTGCCGTGTATCGAGTGCAATCGTTCGATCAAGTTCCGCGATTTGCTCAAGACCGCGCGCGAACTCGGCGCGGCAGCCCTTGCGACCGGCCACTATGTCGCATCGCGCGCTCGGGCCGGCGGCTCGCGCGCGCTTGTTTGCGCGGCCGATTCCGATCGCGACCAAAGCTATTTCCTGTTTGCGACCACCCGCGAACAGCTCGACTATCTGCGCTTTCCGCTCGGCGACATGACCAAGACCCAGACGCGCGAGCTGGCGCGCCGTTTCGGGCTTGAGGTCGCGGACAAGCATGACAGTCAGGACATCTGCTTCGTGCCGACCGGGCGTTACACCGATATCATCTCCCGCTTAAGGCCGAACGCGGTCGAACCCGGCGACATCGTTGATCTCGACGGCCGCATCATCGGGGCGCATCAGGGCATCATCCATTTCACCGTCGGCCAGCGCAAGGGATTGGGCATCGCCGCAAGCAGCCCGCTCTATGTCGTTCGTCTCGATGCCGCGGGCCGCCGTGTCGTGGTCGGCCCGCGCGACGCCTTGCGAATGGATCGCATCGTGCTGCGTGACGTCAACTGGATCGGCGACGGCAACCTCGATTCAGCTGCGGGCAATGGCCTTGAGATTTTCGTGCGGGTGCGCTCGACCCGCGCGCCGCAGCCGGCATGGCTGCGCGGCACCGACGGCCATTATGAAGTCGAACTCGTCGCGGGCGAGGAGGGTGTGTCTCCCGGCCAGGCTTGCGTGTTTTACGATGTCCCGTCAGGCCAGGCGCGCGTACTCGGCGGCGGCTTCATTCAAAGCGCGACTGCGAAGGACGCCACCGCGAAGGCTCGGACTCTGCCGCTGGTCGAGGCGATGCGCGGATAAGAATTTCAGGCAGATAATTTTCAAGGCTGGGCATGGCGTCAGATATCGACCGCGACGGGGTCGCAAAGGCTTATGGCCGCTGGGCGCCGGTCTACGATCTCGTATTCGGCAAGGTCTTCGATCACGGCCGTCAATCGACGATTGCGGAAGCCGACAAGATCGGCGGACGGATTCTGGATGTCGGTGTCGGCACCGGATTGTCATTGTCGGATTATTCGCGCGCCACGAAATTGTGCGGCGTCGATATTTCCGAGCCGATGCTGCGCAAGGCGCAGAGCCGCGTGCGCTCGCTCGGATTGAGCAATGTCGAGACGCTGGCGGTGATGGACGCCAGGAACCTGGCGTTTGCGGATTCCGCCTTCGACGCGGTGGTGGCGCAATATGTCATCACCGCGGTGCCCGATCCGGAAGGCACGCTCGACGATTTCATCCGCGTGCTGAAACCCGGCGGCGAACTGATCCTGGTCAATCACATCGGCGCCGAGCGCGGCCCGCGCCGCGCCTTCGAGTTTGCCTTCGCGCCGTTGGCGCGGCGGCTCGGCTGGCGGCCGGAATTTCCATGGGCACGTTTGGAGAAGTGGGCTGCCAGACACGGCGGCGTCAGCTTGGCCGAGCGCCGCCCGATGCCGCCGATGGGACATTTTTCGCTGATCCGCTACCGCAAATCGTGAAAGCCGTGAGGGAACCCTTGCGCGCGCAGATCGTTTTCGCTGCATGCGGATGAAACGGGCAACCCTTCTCTCATGCGTCCTGCTGGTGGCGTGCGGTGCGGCGAGCGCGCAAGCCCCGCCGGGGCCGGCGACACCACCGCCGCAGACCGCGCCGCCCGCGCCCCAGAGCGATTGCACGCCGACGCAACCCGTGCCGCCGCGCGGCACGGTTGCGCCCGAAGGCACAACGACCGGCCAGCCCGGCGAGCCCCTCGGCGACAGGCTCGCCAAAACCAACGGCGTATTATGCCCGCCGGCCGGCGTCGACCCGGAAATGCGTGCGCCGACCCCGGATACCGGCAACACGCCGGTGATTCCGCCGCCCGGCAGTCGCGGCGGCGATCCCAACGTCCGGCCGAAATAAGGCGCAGGTTGCCAAGGATCTCGCCGGCCGTGCGGTTGACATGCGCAGGTGCGGTTTCTTATATGCCGCGCGTTCGCGGCTTGCGGTATATCTCATAGGGAGAGCCTAAGGCGGACGCCGTGGCGGGGTAGCTCAGCTGGTTAGAGCACGGGAATCATAATCCTGGGGTCGGGGGTTCGAGTCCCTCTCCCGCTACCAGCAAAATCAAACACTTAGCAGAAAAATCAACCTAACGGTTTTGCTCTTGGGTAACGGCCGGGACACAACTGGCAGGGGCGGCCCGAAATCGGGGTTTCGGCCGGCGACCGGTGCCCTTTTGCCCCGGCCTGCCGTGCTCGCACCACGGGGCGGCGCTAGCCGGTGGCGGTGGACAATAACCAGGGGTTGGACGCGGCCAGCGCGGGTGTTTGCGTGGCCGGCGCGCCGTTGCCGTGGCGGTGCCGTAGCCGCCTGACCGTTGCCGGCGCGCCGTTGCCGTTATGCCGCGGCCGCGGCCGAACCGGGCGGCCAGCGGGTCTATTCGATCAACTCAGCGGCCGAATGCCGCCGAAATCGTCATCGCGCGCGATATGCTGGCGCGAGGTGCCACCCGATTGGAGATCGGCGCGCTTGGCTCTGGGACCATCACCGTTTGTAGTCTGACATAACGCGCTCTAGACAGTAATCGATGATTTCTTTCACTAGTGGCTGGAGCTTGATAATCATCGCTGCTGGGTCTTGAACCGTTTGTTTCGTTCAAACTTCTCAGATCACTGGGTGACGTCTTGTCCGCATGTCGGTTGGCCGAGCACATACAGAACTTCCCGCCCATATCGGCAGGTAGGGACGTGCTGTCCGGGTTGGCGGCCCAGCTCCTCATACAGGTTTCGTAGTTGGCTTTTACGAAGCTATCTCGCTCAGCGCCGAACCAAGCCCTGAGCCGCGCACCTGGGTACTAGCGAAAATGTGGAGATCGAGACAGCGAGAATGATGGCTGTCAGAACACCCTTGGCGTTAGGCATTGACCTGCTCCCTTTTACTCTCACCCGGTCGGAGTGGATGGAACGGCGATTAGACCTTCTTCGATTTGGGCCGATTTCCCGTTCGCGGGCGTTTTCTCTTGCCAGCACTCTTGTCGGCCGCAGAAAGCTTGAAACTTCTGCTCATGAAGCCGCCGCGCTCTTCGATCAGATCGAACTTGGCTTCATAGGATTCTTTCTTCCCGCCTGGAAACATAAGCTTGAAGCACAGTTCCCCGATATGGTTCCCCAGCTTGATCAAACCGTCAAAATCATATTCGGCCTCAAACTGGACACGCGGCCGAACGCTGAAGGCAAGCAAGGTGTGGGGGTCCGCTGGGTCTGATGCCCACAAACCGTGACCAATTTGGTGACGCCTTTGCTCTAAATTCGCTGCCGTGCTCACCAGCTTCAAAAGGCTTTTCTTCTTCTCCGCCGTGGGGGCAAACTTTTCGATGGTCTTTCGCCAAGCGCGGCGTCGGTTCTCGAAAGACAGGCTGGTTGCATCAACAGGGATTGCCGCCTTGGCATCAGAACATAGCACCACCGTGTTCTCTAAAATCAGGTGTTCCAGCAGTGCCCATTGCGTGGTGACATAGCCGATCGCAGCTAGTTCTTTTTCTTCCAGATCAGCCTCGACCCAATGCCCCGTTTCCTGCCCCGGCCGCAGGTTTATTCGGATCACATGGTTGTTCGCACTTTTCATCGCCCCCCGTTTACCGGTGATTCGGCGCGGCCGCGCGGGCATGCGGCGCAAAATTAGCATTGAATGATAATTATTGTTGAGCGCCCGATCTCCTATGGCGAATGCTGTACTCGCGAGTTTTGCCTAATTGCACAGTTGACTGCTTACAATCTTTAGATCATCACGCTGTCTCAGATTGTCCAATAGAGAAATACTCGCGGGGGGAATATGAGATTTCTAGCAGGTCATGGTTCATCTCTAGCTGTTCTTGCGTTGCTAGCAGCGCTTCCCAGTCCAGCCTCAGCCGTCTCGCTTTGTCATGAGATACTTGAACTTGGAGCGTTTCGGAAGATGGCGCGCTCCGAAAGCAGCTACAGCAGTCTGACCTATGCCGCTCAACTTGAGAGCATGTCCTATCAGCAGGCTAAAAGAGACTTTGATGCGAATGGCGGCGCAATCATCTCTGGAGTTCCTTTTTCCGGTGCAATGAGCCAGCGTGACTACAACAGCGCCAAACAAGAACTGCGAGATCGTCTCGATCTTAAGAGCATCATGGCTCATCAGTACCAATTGGCCGTGGCCGATGGTGATCCGACGATTGTTGCTGCTTGGTCGGATTGTGTCGCACACCTGCAAGGCTTAATAGCGAGGATGAAACCGATTGACGACGACACGGTTGAGCTCTCAGTTGAATATCATCCGGCAGCAAATGCTCCAGCACCCGTGGTTCAAGCTGGTACCCACATAACCAACGGCAGGGTTGTTGCTGGTAGTGAGTATCTTACCCAAGGAAAGCCGCGCGAAGGCAAAGACAGTAAAGGTCATCAGCCGCTCAGCATTCGATCTGGACGCCGTGCTCATTACGTTGACTGAATCGGCCACGACCCTTTGTGAATCCGTTTCGGGCATTATTTATCGCCGCGTTGGCGACGTGTATCGTTACGCAGCAAGCACCATGGACGTCGACTCGGCCTATCGCGAGTACGAGCAACGCACCGACATTGAAGCCGGTCGCGGCACACTTATCGGGCGCGTGGCGCTCGAAGGGCGCGCGGTTCAAATTGCCGATGCCTGGAACGACCCAGAATACATGGAGCAAGATTCGGCGCGATTGGGCGGCGTGCGAGCAATGCTGGGAGTTCCCCTTATCCATCATGGAGAGCCGATAGCGCCTTTGCCCTCGGGCGCAAAGACCCTATTCCTTTTTCCAAGCGCGAAGTCGATCTCGTCACGACCTTCGCCGACCAAGCGGTGATCGCCATCCAAAATGTGAGGCTGTTCGACGAAGTGCAGGCTCGCACCAAAGAGTTAGCCGCTTCGCTCGATGACCTTCGGACCGCGCAAGGTCGCCTGATCCAGACGGAGAAACTGGCCTCGCTGGGTCAGCTCACCGCCGGGATCGCGCATGAGATCAAGAATCCGCTCAATTTTGTCAACAATTTTTCAGCACTGTCGGCGGAATTGACCGATGAACTGAATGACATCCTCAAGTCCGCCGCGTTGGGCGAAAAAATGCGGGCAGAAGTCGATGAATTGACAGGCTTGCTCAAGGATAACCTCGAAAAGGTGGTCCAGCATGGCAAGCGCGCCAACTCCATCGTCAAGAACATGCTGCTGCACTCGCGTGAGGGTTCCGGTGAACACCGGCCAGCGGATATCAATTCACTTCTCGATGAGAGTCTCAATCTCGCCTATCACGGCGCACGCGCAGAAAAAGGCGAGTTCAATATCACCCTGCAGCGCGACTTCGATGCGGACGCTGGTACAATCGAATTATTTCCGCAGGAGGTCACCCGCGCATTTCTCAATCTGATCGCGAACGGCGTCTATGCTGCGACCAGGCGCAAGACCGAGGATAAAGAGCCTGGTTTTGAGCCAACCCTCCGGGCCACCACGAAGAACCTCGGAACCGCCGTGGAAATTCGCATTCGCGACAACGGCACCGGCATCCCGGCCGAAGTTCAGGAAAAGATGTTCAACCCGTTCTTCACGACGAAACCAGCCGGTGAAGGGACCGGCCTCGGTCTTTCAATGACGCACGACATCATCGTGAAGCAACACGGCGGTAGAATTGATGTCGATACCGAGCCGGGCATTTTTACCGAATTTATTATCACGCTGCCGCGAAAAATAATTGCACAAAAGGCGGCCGGAGGCACAAATTGAGTAGGCAGATTCTCGTCGTCGATGACGAGCCCGATGTCGAGAGCATGTTCCGCCAGCATTTCCGGCGTGATCTTCGCTCGGGCCGGTTCAATATGGAGTTCGCGCTATCTGCTCCGGCTGCACTGGAGCGCGTCAAGGTTATCGCGGACGCTTCGCTGATCCTGATCCTGTCCGACGTCAACATGCCTGGCATGAGCGGTCTTGAGATGCTGCCGAAGATGCGGGCCGAACGGCCGAACGTTCCGGTGATCATGATAACTGCCTATGGCGACGAGGACACGAAGAGGCACGCCATCGCGCAGGGAGCCGTTGGACTACTGACCAAGCCCATCGACTTCACCTTGCTTCGTGATGAGATCGACACGAGGCTGGGCCAGGCCAGTTGACGGGGGGTCTCTGGTTCGCGACTTCCGGGATTGGCACCTTTGAGACATGCCGACAGACACGGAGAATGTCCGTTCATCGGGTGCCGGCTCAACCGGTCGACGCAACACAGGCGTTAAATCTCTCTGCTGGAGTTTCAAATTGCAAGGTCTCACGTGGTCGTTCGTTTAGCTGACGAGCCACTTTGTTCAGATGGGCTTGCGAGTGCACCGACAAGTCGGTGCCTTTTGGAAAGTACTGTCTCAGCAGGCGATTGGTGTTCTCGTTCGATCCGCGCTGCCATGGGCTTTGCGGATCGCAAAAATAGACGTCGATTTTGGTCGCCAACGTAAAGCGACGATGATCCGTAAGTTCCTTTCCCCGGTCCCAGGTCAGGGACTTATACAGCTCCTTCGGTAGCTCTTCGCCTGCTTGATGAGCGCGCAGACTACCGTCTGGGTGTCCTTGCCGGCCACCTTGGCCAACATCACATAACGCGTATGACGCTCGACCAGGGTCGCGATGTAGCTGTTGTTCGGCCCGGACAACAGATCGCCTTCCCAATGGCCAGGCACCGCCCGATCTTCAACCGCCGCCGGTCGCTGACGGATTGAGACGATATCCTTGATATGCCCCCGTCTATCGCCATTCGGATCAACCGGCTTGGAGCGACGCATCGAGCGCTTCGATCGAAGGTGACTAAGCAGCTCTTTCTTGAGCACGCCACGTGTTTGTACAAATAAGCTGCGGTAGATCGTCTCGTGTGACACCCGATTACACTCGTCTTCAGGATGCGTTCTCTTCAGCCAGCCGGCTATCTGCTCGGGCGACCAATCCAATCTGAGCTTCCCCGCTACAGCCCTCCGTAGCCGCGGACTGTTCGCCAATTTACAACATTTTGGACGACGAGATCGCGCCCAGGCATTCTCGTCCGCAAGCGTCGCTCGGTAGCGATCACAGCCGCCATTGCGGCTCATTTCCCGGCTCACCGTCGAGGGTGAGCGGCCAAGCAACCTGGCGATCGATCGGGCCGATCGATGTGCCGTAACGCCTCTGGAAATCACCTCGCGTTCCGCGAGCGTCAATGCCAGCCGCGAGCGACGCCGCTGGGCAGGACGAATCCCACCATGCGGTGCCACCAAAAAATAGATCGACGATGACTGCTTGCCAAGCTCGTCCGATCGCCTTTAGCGATTCCCCGCGCTTCCAGCGATCCCATAACTCCGTCTTCTCTGCCGCAGTAAACCCTCTATGAAATTTGTGAGCCATCAAACCACACTCCATCTCTCCTTCAAGATAAAGTGTTGCGTCGACCGGTTGAGACCACCGGTGAAGATCGGAAGTGAGCGGCGCCTGGTCGAAGTGACGCGAATGACCCAGCCGGACATAGACCTGATCACTGCGCTCACGTAGTTTTTCTGCAACACCACATCAAATTCGATTTGGAACCCGAAAACGGTCGGCGACGAGGTCTCCGGCTGAAAGTAACGTTTTGGAGAACAGCAGAGGTTGCGCCGACGCCCGAGGATCGTGCTGACAGCCATAGCGGCAGAAATCAGGTTTGAACTTTTCATACTTCGGGGGATCGATGTGAGCGTGGTCGAACAGGAAGTCTTTGGAGATGATCCGCGGGAAGCGCGGGTCGGATCAAATTCGGTCCTGCGCCAATCGTCTGACGCCTTGGATAGGTTTAGTCGGGTTATGGTTCGCGCTGGCATCGCGATGAAGGTAGTTGCCTGCAAAACGGACGAAGCCATCTACCACGATGGCGACCGTGCGGAGAGCATTTATCAGGTCGTGAGAGGTGCCGTCCGCAGCTCAAAGCATTTTTCTGATGGGCATCGTCGGATCGCTGCCTTTCATTTGCCCGGCCAAATATTCGGGCTCGAATACGGCTCAATCCACAGTTCGGCAGCCGAAGCTACCATCAATTCAACTCTTCGCGTGGTGAAACGCAGCAGCATCGAGCAAGCAGCCAAGCTGGATGCACAGGTCGCTTGCGAACTCTGGTCAATGACCGCCGACGCCCTTCGGCGTGCCGAGGACTTGATCCAGCTCCTCGGTCAGAAAGCCGCCTCGAAACAGGTGGTGGGCTTCTTGCTTGAAATGGATTCGACCCTTGCAGGCAGGGGAGAGGTCGAGCTTCCAATGTCCCGCCGTGATGTCGCAGATTATTTGGGCCTGACCCATGAGACGGTCTCTAGGGTGCTTTCAAAACTAGAAAATCAGCACATCCTCGCGTTCTCAAGGGCGAGGTCACGGCGAATTCTGCTATTCAACCGAACGCTGCTGCGTAGCATGAGCGCCTGACACTCGGTCGGACCTTTGTTTTGCGTTCCAGCGCTTCACTTTCGTTGTCATTTCCGCTTGTGGCACCTTTGAGACATGCCGACAGACTCTGAATAAGTCTGCTTATAGGGGGAGGTCGAGGACCTACCGAGGGAGAAGATCGACCGCTATCTCATTCGCGACGCCCAGCGGATCATCGAGGCGATTGCGACCTTGGTGCGCATGCACACGGCGTAGGAGGAACACACCTACGAAGCCGTAGCGGCGCGGACGGCGGCGTGATTGGAATGGAACGCGCAGATCGGCATGAAACAAGGCGGCGCGGCTTTACGCCTTCGGTCGAGCCGCGCCAGCCACCTCAACTTTTGCGCAACATCGCCGCGCGCTAAATCTTATGCTGGCTTCTTCGCATAAACGATGCACCAGCCCTCTGCGGCAATCGTTCCATCAACAGTCTTGCAGGCGGAGGGGGGCTCAAACAACGCGCAATTATCGCAGCGTTGCTCGCCCTTCGGAGTGTCCTGATACTTCACCGCCTTCTGCGGCACCTTCGCCGCCTGCGCAGGCGTCGATGTGCCGACGATCACCGCCGTGCCTGCGATCGATGCCCCAGTCGCGCCGGCCGCGATCGTCAGGATCTGCCGCCGGGAAATTCCTTTTGGTCCCATCATGATCTGTCGTCCTGTTGTGTGAGGTGTGGTCGGGGCGGTAGCGCTATTCTAGATAACTCAGGTACTCCGCAACGGCCTTGATCTGCGCCTCGGTGAGGTCGTGGGCGATCGGCTGCATGATCGCCGAGTTGTCGGGCTTGGCCTTGTCCTGACCGCGTTCCTTGTCCCAGTTAGTCAGTTTTCGGATGATGTAGTCATGGAGCTGCCCGGCCAACCGTGGAAACGCGTCGGTCCCCTTGGCCTCCGGGCCGTGACAGGACGCGCATGGCGGAATATTGGCGCCGGCGCCTTCGAGATAGATCTTCCTGCCCTCGGCGATGTGATCCCTCGGCGCGCCTCCCAACGGCTTGGGATCGAGACTTTTGAAATGATCCGCCAGACCCTTGACCATCGACGGACTGAGAACATGAGAGACGTTGAACATCACGGGGTTGGTCCGCCGGCGCTCGATGAACGCTTGCAACTGATTCTCAAGATACTCTGGCTGTTGTCCCGCAAGCCGCGGCATCGGAAACGATCCGCGAAAACCCTGCCCAGCCACCCCGTGGCAGGTTTTGCAGTAGTCCGTCTTGGCCTTGAGCTCCTGCGTCGAAACTTCCGCGTGCACCGCAGCGGAGACCACGATCGCGAAGGTTGCAGTCAGCCATACGGATTGGAAGCTCATAGGTCCGCCTTTCGACAATGAGCCAAGCTACGCCTGACCGGATGCTTTGATCCAGTCCAAATCTTTCCCGGCCGATTTGATCGAGATCAACGCCAAGGGGAACCAAATCTGATCAGTATTCCGGCTGGTGGGCAGATGACGGGGACTCCAGTCGTCTAACCAGGGTGCTGGGCAAGTTGGCGAGCGACGAAACAGGATGTTTCGGCGAACGTTGAACTGTTGCGTTTGCAACGATAGTTGCAAGAATGTCTCTCCAATCGGCAAATCGGAAGCGTCGCTGCTGTTGGCTTACCTGCGCTCGCAGCTCTTGCATTATCGTCGTTGTCGTTAGCGGCTCTCAATTCGGTGTTGTGCATCTGCACGGAGTGCCGCGGACAACAGGATAGTATGCAATGGGATGTGGCCGTCTTACTCGACCTTTCGGAAACGGCGGTCTGCTCGCGGCGGTTGCGGTTGTCGCCGTCCTGGTCGGTTACCTGACGATCGGCTTTGCCACGCCGGCGCAGGCGCTTCCGAGTTTTGCGCGCCAGACCGGACAGCCCTGCGGTACCTGCCACACCGATTTTCCGTTCCTGACCCCGTTCGGCCGGCGCTTCAAGCTGCTCGGTTATACGACGGGTGGCGGCGCCTATAAGACGACGCCGTTCTCGGACAACCCGGGCCCTCGGGAGGCCTATGCCGAGTTGTACAGCTATGCGAACCGCATGGATTCCAACGCGCCAGCCCAGGCCGCTACCGGGGAGAAGGGGTGGGTCCCTCCGATATCGATGATGGCGATCATCGGCAACACGCACACTCAAGTACCAAGCGTGGCACCGCCGACGGATCCCTATCAGCCGAACGATAACACCGTGCTGTCGCCGTTCAGCGTGTTCTGGGGCGGAGCGATTACCAGCAATGTCGGCGCGTTCGTTCAGGTCACCCACAACTCGCCAGACCCCTTGTCCGCTCTGACCGGCAACCCGGTAGACCATCTCAACCACAACTGGTCGTGGGACAATGCCGACGTGCGTTATGCGAACACTGCAAATTTAGGCTGGCTCGACCTGATCTATGGCATCACCGCCAACAACAATCCGACCGTGCAGGACCTCTGGAACACGACGCCCGGTTGGTCGTTCCCGCAAGCGGCATCGACACTTGCGAACACGCCCGGTGCTGCGACTCTGATCGAGGGCACCTTCTCCATGCGTGTCGCCGGTGTCGGCGCCTACGCCATGATCAACGACATGCTCTATCTCGAACTGACCGGCTATAAGACGCTCGGATTCAACGAGCAGAATAACCTCGGCGTGAATCCGTTTGGCGGGCCCGGCCTGATAAACGGCGTTGCTCCCTATTGGCGCGTGGCGCTGGAGCCGCACTGGGGGCCCCACACCTTCATGCTCGGCACCTACGGCATGATCGCCAATGTCAATCCATGGATCGACAACACCTTCGTACTGGGAACGACCGGGACGGTCCCGCTATCGGACAAGTTTACCGACGTCGGAATCGACTCGCAGTACCAGTATCAGGGTCCGAACTACTGGGTGACGCTGCGCGCCAATTATATTCGCGAGTATCAGCGGCTGGACGCCAGCTTTGCCAGCTTTGCCGCCGCCAATCCCACCAACGAACTCAACAGCCTCAAGCTGACGGGATCATTGGCTTTTGGCGCTGACAACCGAATCGTGTTGACCGGCCAGTATTTCAACGTTTGGGGCAGTCCTGACGCGAATTTGTTTGCCGATGCGGCCGGATTCGCAAACATGAGCCCAAACAGCGACGGCTGGATGGCCGAACTCGCTTACATCCCGTTCAGCGCCAGCAAGGCGCCGGGCTGGCCGTGGTTCAATGCCCGCATCGGCCTGCAATACATTTACTACAACAAGTTCAACGGCACCACGGTCGGTGCTCATGACAATAACACCCTCTTCCTTCAC
Source organism: uncultured Alphaproteobacteria bacterium (assembly GCA_963769365.1). Classification (GTDB taxonomy): domain Bacteria; phylum Pseudomonadota; class Alphaproteobacteria; order Rhizobiales; family Xanthobacteraceae; genus Bradyrhizobium. The sequence continues at coordinate 401,387 of CAVYLU010000012.1, forward strand.
GCCTGGTTGGCGATGTAGGCGGGCTTGCGCGCAAACGGAGATCTACTCATGAACAAGTTCTCACTTCTCGGTGTCGCAGGGTTCGCAGTGATTGCCGCGGCGCCGGCCCTTGCCGCCGACCTTCCGCCGCAGATGCCTGTGAAGGCAACCTTCCAGCAGCGCTTCACCTGGACCGGCTGCTATATGGGCGCTCACGCCGGGGGTGCCTGGGCGCAAACCAATGCGACCGACCCGGTGCTGCTGGTGCAGGATAATCCAGTCTTTGGGATTCCGGGCAGTACCGTCGGAACCACTACCGCCAATGTCCACCAGAGCGGCGCGGTGATCGGTGGTCAGATCGGATGCGATTATCAGTTCTCGCCGAATTTCGTGGTCGGCATCGAGGGAGGAGCTTCCGGCTCGACGCTGAAGGGCAGCACGGTGGTGCCGTTCCAGCCTGCGGTGGCCAACCCCGGCGAATCTGCCCTTTTGAAAGTGACGACCGACTTCATTCCGACCCTCACCGGGCGCGTGGGCTATGCGGTGGACAATGTGTTGCTGTATGGCAAGGCTGGCGCCGCCTGGGCCTACAACAAATACAGCATGCCCGGAACTTTCCTGGCGACACCTTTCGACCTCGAGGGCTTGAGCATCACGACCGGCTGGACTGCGGGCGGCGGTGTCGAATGGGCTTTCACGCCGGATTGGTCGGCGCGGTTCGAATACGATTACTACGACTTCGGCAATCAGACGGTGACGATGAGTCATGTTGATCCTGCCGGTGTCACCAGCTTCACGGGACCCATGCGCTTCAAGCAGACCGTTCAGATGGTCAAACTCGGCGTGAACTTCCGCGTGCCGGGCTGGCAGTAGAATGATGTTCAATCATGCACACCAGCGGCGCGTTCGTGGGCGGGGGCGGATCACAGCGCCCAGCGCAACGATGAAGGCAGGATGATGAAGATCGTTGGCTTACATTCGGCGTTGCGAACGGCAATTCTTGCTGCGGGGCTCTCCGTTGCTCTCTCGCAGGTCGTCCGCGCCGATGATTTTCAGGCCAAGCTTCTATATTGCAAGACCTGTCACGGCCTCTCGGGCCAAGGTTATCATGGCTACTATCCCATGCCCCGCCTTGCGGGGCAGCAACCCCAATATATCGAGAACCAATTGCGGGCCTTCATTGAGCACCGGCGCAGGAACGCGATCATGGCTAACGTGGCACATGCCCTGTCGCCGTCGATGCTGTCGGCGCTGGCTCATCATTTCAGGGATCTCAATCCGCCACCGCTCGGCGGCGGCGGATCTAGGGGCGAGATAGCCACCGGCAGACGCATCTACGAGGAAGGACTTCCCGAATCCAACGTGCCCGCATGCTCCGCATGCCACGGTCCGGACGCCAGGGGTCAGGACCAGATTCCGCGCCTGGCTGGCCAGCTCCCGGACTATTTCTACAGCAAGCTGGTGAACTGGAGCGCGGAGCGCGGTCAGAATTCCTCGATGCCGGATTCGTCCGCCGTCATGGGGCCGACCTCGCACAACCTAACCAAATCGCAAATCGCAGCCGTCGCTGCCTATGTCAGTGGTCTCAGGTAGTTTCATGAAGCGGGTCTGGCCGAAACTAGTGATCCTCGCGATTCTCTGTTCGCCGGTTCCCTCGTGGGCCGGAAGTTCGGTGGCGGCCAGCGTCCGCAATTGCACCTGGTGCCACGGGACCGGAGCGCAGGGTTATACGGTCGCGCCGCGACTGGCCGGACAGCGATCCCTGTACATCGAATCCCAGCTTCGCGGCTATGCCGCGCACATCCGCGACAACCCGCTCTCGAAACAATACATGTGGAGCGCCGCGGCCAATCTCCGCACCGACACGGTACGAGATCTGGCGGATTATTTTGCATCGCTGCCGCCGAAAACCGCCCATGATGGACATTGGGCGCTCGCGGAGAGGGGACAAGCGATTTACCTCCAGGGAATTCCGGAAGCCAATATCGTGGCATGCCTCGCCTGCCATGGCCCGGCGGGCCAGGGCGTGCGAGAGATACCGCGTCTCGGAGGAATGTCCTATTTCTACCTGAAGCGCAGGCTGCAGGAATGGGGCCAGGGATATCATTCGGCTGTAGGGTCCCCGATGCCTTTGGTTGCCAGTACGCTCGGCCCCGACGAAGTCGAGGCGCTGGCCTCCTACCTCAGCTTCGTCAGATAATTGCGGCCCATCACGTTGGCCCCAAACGATGTCTGAGATGTGCCCGGGGAAAAACACCTTCGACACGTCTACTTCCCGCACAAAGAGGACTTAATCGTCGCGCTGACGGATAGCAGTTATCCCGGACTACATGTCGGTGTTCACAAACACTTTCTACTGAGATCGCGGTGGGGAGACGCACGCCTTGGTCAAGCGGTTTTACGAAGGGAAGCGCATGCCGCCCGGCTTGGACTTTCGCCGCAACTTCAGTAATGAACCGAAGAGCGGATCGAATGAATGGTGGTGGGGTAAAGCGGAAATGACGTAGAAGCTGGGATACTTCCGGTTTTGACCGTGCAGCGAAGCTAGCTGCCATTCCAGCGGGTGCAAGTCCCGCCAACAGAAGGAGATCCAGCTACTGTTGTAGTTATATCCAGCAACGGAGAGGGAGACTGATCCGTTGAAAGCCTGGAAGTAAAAGTCCCCGAAGGCTGGGCGATCCAGTCCGATCCGTACAGGGGGGCGAGCAACCTGGCAGGCCGTAGCGGAAGCGAACCAGTGAAGCCACGAAATCGGAAACCCGCGCGGAACGGATTGCGGGAGTGTCGGGAGTGCCGAGCCGGTGGTCAAACGGCGAAGGCCATGTCGGCATCGAAGTTCTGGAACATATCGATGTTGGACTCCCCGGGGTCGGAGAGGACGGCATGCCAGGAAGGAATGTGCAGTGAAAGTTCGGAACCACTCGCGGGTCGCCTAGGCGCTCCCGCACAGCGAAGGCATCGCGTATAAGTCGCTATGCGGTGAAATCGCGATGTGCCTGCGAGTGGGGCGGATGGGGCCGATTAAGTGATGACGGACCGGGACACTACAACCCGGACCCGAGCGAGGGCCCCTGGGGTAGGTGGAGTATTCCACCGCATGGCGGTGCATGATCGAGTCCTCAGGCCCGACTCAGAGCGGACCACCGTAGCGACCACGAAATGCACGAAGGGTGGATGCAAACTGGATGTCGGACGGCGCATGTCGGGAGCAGGCTTAAGCCGCTGATCATCCAGGAAGGCACTGCTTGGAAAGCCAGCCTTCCAGCCGTACTGGGGAAAACCCGCCGTACGGATGATAGGGGGGATCGAGGAAACGTCGGCATCATTCGAAGCCCGATCCGCGCCTCGATCCTACCCGACCAGGCTGTGTGAAAACTCCGAAGTCAAACTTTCGCGGAGAATGTTTGTCTCGGATACGTTGAATTGGAAAAGAACTGCTCTGGCCGGCACCGTCAAAATAGGAAAAGAGAGAACACAATTCTGTTCGCTCTCCACGCGTGCAGGTTTTCACACAGCCTGGACCCAACTCGGACATCGTACCGATGCACGTTATGCGCCGCAAATTCTAGGCTGACGATGTGCTAAGGTACGGCCCTTGTCCGAGGGATGACTGATGAGACGGCGCGCGTTCATCGCGGCTCTTGGCGGCGCGGCGGTGTGGCCGCCCGCGGCGCGCGCGCAGCAGCCAGCGATGCCGGTGATTGGGTTCCTCCACGGCGCGTCCCCTGACGGGTTTGCGCCTTACCAGGCCGCGTTCCGTCAGGGCTTGAAAGAAGCCGGCTATGTCGAAGGCCAGAACGTGGCTATCGAATATCGCTGGGCTGCGGGGCAATACGAACGATTGCCGGCGCTGGTGGCTGATTTGATCAATCGACAGGTGGTTGTGATCGCCGCGACCGCCGACCCCTCGGCACTCGCGGCTAAGGCGGCGACTGCGACAATTCCGATAGTCTTCTTCAGCGGCAGCGATCCCGTGAAGCTCGGCCTCGTCGCCGGTCTCAACCGGCCAGGCGGCAATGTTACCGGCGTGAGCATCTTGTCTTTCACGCTACTGTCGAAACAACTCGAGCTGCTTTGCGAGCTAGTCCCCACAGCCGCGACGGTCGCTTTTCTCGTCAACCCGAACAATTCAAATACCGTAGGCAGAACGAGGGAAATGCAGGAAATCGCCCGCGCACTGGGGCGACAGCTCCAGGCTGTAACGGCCGCCACCGAAGCCGAATTAGAACCGGCCTTCGCGGCAGTCCAAGGGCATGCCGGTGCACTCTTCGTCCCCCCCGATCCATTCTTCACCGGCCACCGCGAACAACTCGTCGTGCTGGCGGCACGGCATGCAATTCCCACGAGCTATCCATTTCGCGAGTATGCCGCGGCCGGCGGCTTGATGAGTTACGGCGCCAACCTTGTCGATGCGTATCGCCTTGTCGGCATCTACACGGGTTGGATTCTCAAGGGTGAGAAGCCGGCCGATCTGCCAGTGCAGCAGTCCACAAAGGTCGAGCTGATTATCAATCTCAAGACCGCTAATACGCTCGGCCTGAAGATTCCGCTGCCGCTGCTCGGCCGCGCCGACGAAGTGATCGAATGAAGAGGCCGCATTGCTGCGGTGCATGAGTTTCCGTTTGGCACCTTTGAGACATGCTGATAGGCCCCGAGCATTTCTGCTTGCCGGGGAAGACCGGAAGTAGTCGGCGGAGGGTCAAAACGACGCGATTGCCGAGTAGGCCCAGGGAATTTCACCCTGAGCCTCTCACAGATCCGGACTTGATACTCTCGCATCATCCGGCTCGTGCCATCGATTGAAGGCTGCCGCCTTCCGTTGAACTTCGGGCTCCTCCCGTTGCCAGTTGGCCCGATTCATCGTCGATGACCCGCCCCCTTCGCTCCACGACCATTACAGCCGCTTCCTCGCTACTTCGGAGCAGTCCGCCCCTCTCCCGGCGCATCGGTACTTTCGGCCCTGCGGTTGGGGCCGCTTGGGCCTTTTCCCTTGGCATCGCCGGCCAGGTTCTCACGTTCCTTACAAGAACCTGGTTGAGCTTCGCGCCATCTACATGCCGGATGTTGCTCGGTCAGTATCAGGACATCCACCGAACTGATCCCGAAGGTAGGGTCAACCCTCGGTTTTGACATCACCTAATCCGCTTTCGACACTTCATCGACGGTTTGCTTGCGCTCGCCTCTCTCAACCGTGCCTGCCGGGATCATCTCCCGACGTTTCCGCAGCGCTCACCACCGTGGCTTTTGACCAAAGCGGCCCGCGGTGGCTTGGGATCAGCGACCCGATCGCCGAACCCGAAGGACCTACCTTCATCTCCTATAAAGTTGCGCGCAGCCGTTTGAACCGGCTGCGCTTCGTGACACAAGGCCTTCATTGAAAACCGAAGTATACGGCATCGATAATCCAGTCAGCGGTCGGGTCGAATCACGGCTCAATCTGGGAGCACATTATCAGGTGGCACTGCGCTGTGGCACCGAACGGCTCTGGCTGTCGGCGCAGAGCAATCCAGATTCGCACCACAGTCTGGAAACCGGGCGCGAAGTAAGTCACCCGTTTATTTGCCGAGGGACTGAGTTTGGCTGCTCGAGTCAGTACCCGTTGAACTCACCGCTTGATTGCTGGCTACCTTTCCCCGCCGGTGCAGTGTGGGTCAATTAGCCGGAGTCACCGTGTAGTCCGAGAAGTGCATGTAGCTGTCTGCTTTTGACCACAGACCAACCCGGCCGGATACCGCATCGGAAAGCGTGTGCTCCAGATAGCGCTTACCATCGAGATAACCTTCCACTTTGGTGCCGTTAATCCTGACTTTGAGGTCATGCCATTGCTTGCTGGCCGCCGGCGCATTCCGGACCCAGGAAACCGATGACCGTTTGCCTTTTTCGAATTTCCAGAGAACCAGATTGTTCTCGAGGCAATTAGCGCGAAGCGCCAAGTAGTCGCCATTCGGCTTCAGGTTGAACAATATGCCAGCTCCCTGATCGATGCGGCCTGACAATCCTTCGAACCGCACCGTGATCTCACCGCCTCGGAAATCCTGCACGTCTTGAGCGACCGTGTAGGGAAAGTACGCATAGGTCTGAACGCGATCGAGAAACTCGGCATAACGCTCACCGTAAAGCGCCCTTGCCTTGTCGGCGACACCGGCGGAGGACTGTCCCTCTTTCCACTGCCTGCCGTCCACGGCCAGGACGTTTTTCCCGCCTTCGCTTTCGATCCGCCAGATACCGACGACGGCCACAAGCGATTTTGGCTCCGCGCCGACCGTCTCGCTTGAAAGGTCGATCTTTGTAGGTTGCTGTGCCGCGGCAGGCAGTACCAACAGCGTGAGGCCGAGAGCTGAGACCGTGACGGCTCTGATGCTTTTACCGATGTCCATGGCTACGCCTCCTTTGTGAGCTTATGGTGATTGATTGGGAGACGGCGGCTCCGCCACCAAGCGAGTGCGATACAGAGCGGAAGCCCGCCGAAAAACCAGAGAAGGGCGACCTCTCCGCCGGCAACCAGCGGATAGCCCGGATAGTCGCCTCCCGGGGCAGGTGCGGGGCGACTGACGCCCGCCAGGCCGTACAATAGGGGGAGAATCTCGCGCGGACTGGTCGAGCGGCTGATGTCTGATCGACCGCCATAAGTATATTCAACCTCGCCGTAGCGATCGTCGCCGGCATTGGTTGCGGGACTTTGCCGCCGACCCGCTAGACCGACGGACATGTTCGGTAGCACCCGTCCCAGCTTCGCGAGCACGTTGCGCTGCAGATCCGCATATCGGGGGTCTTCCGGCGCCAGATGAACCGTCACGACCAAAGGCTCCGCCAATGATGCGAGCGTGCGCTGATCGGCAGCGGGAAACGAGTTGCGTTGATCCTCGGTGACATCAATCGAACCCCTGATTTGGGTCGCCAGCCCGAGAACGATCGCCGCTACAAGGACGCACACTATTGAGCGAACGAGTTTGTTGCGGACATGAACGCCCGGCGGCAGCCAAACGGTCGCAAGCGCGGCGAAACCGCACACTGCCGTGCCAATGCCGACGACAAGACCCGCAGATAGCAGGCCCTGCTCGAATGTGCGCAACACCTGGGTTAGCGACAGACTTGCGACCCATTCGAGAAGGCCGGGATGACCGGCCACGGTAAAATCCAGCACCCACGAGCCGATCGTGAAGGCGAGCGTAATGATCGCGGCAGTCGCCGCACTTTCCGAAACCGACGCAGCAAACAATGCTATGGCTCCGACGAGCGAGCCGTAGAGCAGGTGTCCAAAAAGAAGGTTCAACGTCTCCGGAGCAGACAAGTGCCCACCAAACAGTCGCCAGATAGCGAGCGCCGAAAATGCGGGGATGCTTGACAATACCCACGCTGCAAGAACCGCCGCCAGCTTGGCTGCAATCAAGGTGGACGAGCGATAGGGCATCTGGACCAGAAGAAGCAGAGCTCCCAATTCCTTTTCCAGGCCGAGGACGCGAATTGCGACAAAAGGAAATAAGAGCGTGACGGCGACGTAGGAGGCACCAAGCGTAGGCACCAGGACGCCATCCAGTGGTGACAGACTGCTTGCAAGCACCGGAGACTGCAGCCCCGCCGCACTAGCTTCGCCATACAGCGAAACAGCTTGGAAGAAGCTGTACCCGATCAAGGGGCACATCAGCAGCAGCATCGTCCACAGCGCCCGGCCACTGAGGATTTCCCATAATTCCTTGACGAGCAGCGGCCGCAGTGGAGCGTTTTGAACGTGGAATGTCTCAGGTGAGGGCAAGAAAGATATCCTCCAGGCTTCCATCGATAATCCCGGTTCGCGCGCGGAGATCATTCAGCGTTCCCACACCACGAACATGGCCATCGGCAAGCAGAATGAAGCGGTCGCAGACCCGCTCTGCGTCCAACAACTGATGGATTGCAAGGGCGAGTGTCCGGCCGTTGGTGACCTCCATGCGCAGCACGTCGACGATCTCACGAGTCCGCCGAAGATCGAAGCCGTCGAACGGTTCGTCCATAAGAAGCAGTGGGTGCGGCGTGAGCAGTCCCAGCGCCAACATGAGCCTTCGGCCGTAGCCCTTCGACAGCGAATGCACGCGCTTGTGAAGAACCGGCTTCAAACCAACTGCTTCAATCGTACCCGTGATCTCGTCGGCCGGTCTTCGATAGACATCGGCAAAGAACGATAAAACCCGGGTAACCGTTTGGTCCTGATAAGGCCGTACACCGTCAGGTAGGTAGAAGATGGCTTCTCGTCGGCGTGCCGGCGGCAAAGGCCTGCCGAGCCATTGAATGTCGCTCGAACTCCGCAGGGAGAACGCCTGCGAGGACCTCAAGCAGGGTTGTCTTGCCGGCGCCGTTCGGGCCAATGATCCCGAGGATCTCGCCTGCCTGGATGTCGAAGGCGACATCCGTGAGAACCGCCTGCTCAGCATATTGCTTGTTGATCGAATCCACCCGAAGCAGAACTTGATCGTCTGCTTGTCCGGAGGCGCACGCAGCTTCCACCGGGAGCGGTGTATTGCGTCGGATTGGGGGGCCTGGAGAGATCAGTTGGAGAACTCCGTCCACGCGCAATTTCCTCGACACAACGAGTATTGCGCAGAGCTTGGACGGCGACCGTCTGATGGGGTGTCTGCATTACCCCGGCCGAAAGGATATTCCCTGATCTATTCGACTACAAGGACCGAGACCCACCATGAGACACGATCACAGTCGCCGCGTTCGTTCGGTGGCACCGCCGATTTTATGAGAATTCGTGTCGAGGATAAGCCATTTGCTCTTCGACCGCCAACTGGCGATATCGGCCCCCAGGAATTTACGCTCACGCGCGGGGTTCACCATCGCATACGAAGCACGGACAAAAATGCGTGATCGAAAGTCGCAGACGAATTCGAGAGGGAAATATGAAAATCATCCGTCGCGAATTGCTTTACCTCTCGGGAATCGTTGTTGCGGCCCCATGGATGTCGAAAATTGCGTGGGCGCAGGCCCAGGCAGGGCCGAAGCTGATCCAGATCCTGCGAAAAGACCTGGAAGGTCAGGGCCAGACGGTCCAGGAGACCGTCGTCAGTGTCGTCGACTTCGGCCCCGGCACTGCTGCTCCATGGCACATGCATCCAGGTGCGCAAGAACTACTTCCCGTGATCGAGGGAAGCCTCGTCGTGGAAATTGAAGGAGCGGGGAAGACGTTGCTGAAGACCGGCGAAGCGGCGATCATCACAGCCGATCTCGTCCATCTCGCCCGCAATGAGGATACCAACACGACCGCCAAGGCGCTGGTGGTACACTGCAGAGCTGCCAAGGATAAGCCGCTAATGGTCGTCGTGAACAAGTAGTGGAACATCAGAGTCTGTCAGGGGTCTTCAGCAAGAAAGCGATCGGAGATATGGCGGATAGGACATCCCGTCCTTCCCACTGGGCCACGGGTGGCAGAAATCGTCAGCGTTGGGAAATGAGCGGTTGGTCGTCTGCTCGGGAAACTCTAGCATCGCCGCTATTCTGACGGTCAACTGGGATCCAGCTATGATCTTTCGATGTTTAGTCGTGATGTTGTCAATCTACGCTCTCGCGGATGCCGCTCCAACACGTGCGCAAGACGCGCTTGTGACTCACAAATCCTTGGCTCCCAAAATTGCCCTGGACCTTGCCCAGGCCGCGCTCGCTGACTGCCAGCAACGCGGCTATCAGGTCGCGGTCGCGGTTGTCGACCGCGCCGGCGTGGTTCAGGTGGTACTGCGCGATCGCTACGCCGGTCCTCACACGTCTGCGACTGCTTCCGGCAAAGCCCGGACCGCGGCGACTTTCCGCAACAGTACCAGCAATCTGTTTGCTGTCAGTCAGCCCGGCATGATGCAGGCAGGTATTCGCAACCTTCCGGGCGCGGTTATTATCGGTGGCGGACTGATCATCGAGTTCAGGCGGTTTGCTGGTCGGTGCAGTTGGCGTGTCGGGAGCGCCAGGAGGCGATGGCGACGAAGCCTGCGCCAAGGCCGGTATAGAAGCCGTTCAAGGTAGGCTCGATTTTTGAAACCGAGGCGAATTGCAGACTGAGGCGTGCGCCCAATGGTCTATTTCATCGTCAAGTGTGCATTGTCTGGCATTATCATTGCCGTGGTATCTGAAGTCGCAAAGCGTAGCCCTGCCTTTGGGGCGCTGATCGTTTCGCTACCATTGGTATCCCTCCTGGGAATTCTGTGGCTCTGGCGCGACACAGGCGACGCGGAGCGGATCGCCAGTCACGCGGAATCAACGTTCTGGTATGTTCTGCCCTCGCTGCCGATGTTCCTGGTTCTTCCGGCGATGCTTCGGGCGGGGGTCAGCTTTTGGCCGAGCATGGGCGTGAGCTGCGCTTTGACCGTCATTCTTTACTTCATAACAGCTTGGTCGCTCGGCAAGTTCGGAATCAATTTATGAGAGCAACATTTGCGGCGACGATAATCATTCCGCGAAGCCCAAAGACTCTTGGATAAATGGTAATGACCGGCCGCCAACCTGTAGATCTGATGCAAGCACTAAGAGCCGTTGCAGATGCTTCTCCTGGGGTGCTCGCAATGGAAGTATTCAGTCGACCGGGTTGACATCTGCGCTGTTTGGGTACCGTCATGTGTTTCTGGGGATTACCGCGATGACCCCGTGAGGCGGCAGCCAAATATCGCGTCCAAGCCCTCGATGACGAGGTGGACGCCATGCCGTCACCAACCGAAATTTCGGTAGCACGCATCATCGGACTTCCCGGCGCTCCGGTGCTTGTCGACGTTCGTCCGTGCGATGGCCGGGATCTAAGCCGGCACGCGTTGCCGACAGCGTGGCAAATGAAATCCGAGACCGTGCCGATCTGGGCGCATAGCTTTCCGGCCGGCGCGCCATTGTGTATTGCCGGAATGGCGGCGATGTCAGCCAGGGAACCGCCGGCTGGCTTCGGCAAGCCGGCATCGACGCCCAGACGTTCGAGGGCGGATTCGAAACATGGCGTCAGGCCGACCAGCCGCTATTGTGCATGGATCGGCTTCCAGAGCGTGACCAAGCCGGCCGGACGACTGGTCACACGGGCACGGCCGAAGATCATTCGAATTGCCTGCCCCTGGTTGATCCGCCGGTTCATCGATCGGACCACCGTATTCCTTTACGTCGCCCCGTCGGAGGTAGCCGCCGTTTCCAAGCGGTTCGCTGCAACGCCATCCGACTGGGGCGACGGCATCTGGAACGACCGCGGTGATGCCTGCACCTTCGACCTGATGCTTGAGGAGTTCAATCTCAAGACCGAGCCGCTGTTGCGTCTCGCCGCGATCATTCGTGGCGCCGATACCGGGCTGCCCGACTGCTGGCGATCTCGCTCGGCTACTCCCGCGTGTTCAAGGACGATGTGGCTCAGCTCAACGCCACGATGCCGGTCTACGACGCGCTCTACCGCTGGTGCCGCGACGGGACCGAAGAGACGCACGGCTGATCGTCTGTGCCGACAATTCGCCCAAAACCAATCCACTACAATCAAGGGCACTGTCATGAGTTTTGCCATTCCATTCGATCTCGCCATCTTTCTACTGGGCACATTCGTCGCCGCCTTTGTAACCGGGCTCGCAGGGGCAGGGTTCGCATTCGGCATGGTCGCCGCCGGCATCTGGCTTTTTGCCCTGACGCCAGTGCAGACGACAACATTGATCGTCGCCTACGCGCTGCTGGTGCAGGGCTACTCAACTTGGCGGCTGCGACGCTCAATCATTCCGTCGCGGCTGCCGCCTTTCGTCGTTGGAAGCGCCGTCGGAATTCCCGCGGGCATCGTCGTTCTTGAATTGGCATCGGCCGTGCACTTGAGAACAGGGGTCGGGCTGCTGTTGATCGCGTTCAGCCTTTACAATCTGCTGCGACCGAAAATGACGGACTTGAAGGGCGTGGGGCGAGCCGGGGATGCCGGTATTGGCTTCCTCAATGGGCGTGCTCGGCGGCATTCTTCCGACCTTGTGGTGCGTATTGCGCGGCTGGCCCCGCGACGAACATCGCTCGGTATCCCAGCCGACCGCGGTCGCAACCTTCGTCATATCGCTACTGGCCTTTGGCGGGATGGGGCTGGTTACACCGGAGACGACCCGGCTGTTCTTGATCGGCCTGCCGGTGCTGGTCGCCGGAATGCTGCTTGGCTGGTCGCTCTACGGCAAACTGGATGAGGCCGCATTCCGCAAGGTCGTGCTGGTTCTGCTCCTAGTTTCGGGGCTGGCGATCGTAGCCATAGGTCGGTGACTTCCGAATCGGGCACATTTGCGACATGCCAACTGCACCGAGCGATGTCCGCTTCAAGGGTAACCCGGAAGACATTTGCTCATGCTGAGTTCTTCTGACTTTGACCCAGACTGTATGAAAACTCGCGCGAGCCAAGAACGCGCAGAATTGTTTTCTCAATGAGCGTCTTGCGACAGAAGTACCGATGCAATTCGTTTGCGCATCGATGAAATTGAGACAGATATTCTACAACGCAAATTGAACTACGAACTTTTCACACAGTTCTGGACCCGAACCGGGCATGCGACGATAGCAGCTAGGCGGACTTGAGCTGAATCAAATCCCGAAGCCCGGGCGATGTTAATTTGAAGCCTCAAAATGAGGGTTTTATGGCGTTCAAAGATATCCTAGTCACGCTGACGAGCTATCCTGAGCCGACGCCCGCTTCTATGGCTCAGGATGCAATCTCGGTCGCCGACGCTCTCGGTGCCCACATCACGGCTCTCTGCTGCGAAGTGCATGTTCAGGTGCCCGGCCACTTCATTTCAGGTTCGGCGGCCGGCCTGCCCGGAGTCATCGCGGGAGAGGCCGGCAAGAGCCGAAGAAATGCGCAGGATTTGCTCGCTGCGTTCGAGACTGCCGCGGCAAAGTCCGGCGTTTCCTGTGAATCCATTCTTCAGAAATGCAAATCGTTCGAGGTCCCGGAGCTTTTGTGCGAATATGCGCGGCTTCGAGATCTCACGATCATGTCGCAGTCGAACGACCGATGGGACACCGAGGCCGTGATCTTCGGTTCCGGCAGGCCGGTGCTGATACTGCCACAAAGTCCGCGCTCGCGTGCGTTTGAGATTGGGACCGTTGCGGTGGCTTGGGATTTCAGCCGTGCGGCGGCCCGCGCGGTGTCGGATGCTATTCCACTGTTGGAAAGAGCGAAGAAGGTTCGGGTGGTTACCGTCATCAACGAGAAAAACCTCGATAGGAAGCACTCCGCCGAAGAATTGTCGAAGAACCTGTCCCGGCACGGCATCGACGTCGTGCTTGACAGGGTCGACGCCAAGGACAGGACGATCGGCGACGTTCTGGAAGCCTATGTTGCTTCCCACGCCGCGGACCTGCTCGTGATGGGTGCGTATGGGCACTCCCGTCTGCGGGAATTTATCCTGGGCGGCGCGACCAATAGCATGCTGTCGAAGCCGCCACTATCGATCCTATTTTCGCATTGATGGCGGCCGATCCGGCCATAAATCGCGCGGTCCCGTTGCGGCGACGGCTCGGCTTGGCGTTGCTGGTGCTGTACGGCACGGGCATCACGGTGGGGGCCGGCATTTACGTCCTGATTGGCGCTGTCGCGGGCCATGCCGGCGTCTATGCGCCATGGTCGTTTGTGGTTGCCGCCGCCGTCATGGCGCTGACCGTTGCCTCCTATGCCGAACTATCAACGCGCTATCCGGTCAGCGCGGGAGAAGCCGCCTATGTCAGGGCTGCATTCCGATCCCGCGCATTTTCGACGGCAATCGGTCTGTTGACCATTATGACCGGCGTGGTGTCATCGGCCGCCGTGACGCTGGGATCAGCCGGCTACATCCAGCAATTCGTCGACCTGCCCCGGGGTCCCATCGTGGCGATTATTGTGCTCGCGCTTGGCGCAGTGGCAGCGTGGGGCATTCTGGAATCGGTAGTGCTTGCGAGTCTCTTCACCCTGATCGAGGTCGGTGGTTTGGTGACCGTTATCGTTGCGGGAATTCATGCCGGCCTTCCCATTGCCACGACGATCGGCCACGTGCCACCGCTGAACACAATGATTTTGTCCGGCATTGGCTTCGGCAGCCTGCTCGCCTTCTTCGCATTCATCGGATTTGAGGATTTGGCCAATGTCGTGGAGGAGGCGAAGGTCCCACACCGCGACATCCCGCGCGCCATGATCCTGACGCTTGGCATTTCGACGCTCCTATATGTCCTCGTCGCAGCCGTCGCCGTGAGCGCCGGGCCGATCGAACGGCTGGCCTCGTCATCGGCGCCACTCAGTCTGGTGTTTCGCGAAGTCGCTGGTGTCAATCCGGCGACGATCAGCGCTATCGCAATCGTGTCGACCCTGAACACGATTCTGGCACAGATGACAATGGCGGCTCGGGTGGTCTACGGAATCGCACGCGAAGGCGACTTGCCGGCCATTTTTGCGCGGGTGCATCCTCGGACAGGCACGCCCTTGATTGCTACCGCGTGTATTGCAGCCGCAGTCGTTCCGTTGGCGTTGTTCGTGCCGCTTACGCGGCTTGCGGAAGGCACCTCGCTAGCGACGCTGGCGCTGTTCGCGCTGGTCAATCTCGCCTTGCTGCGGCTGCGCTATCGCGGCGTGCCGTCGAACATTCCACATGTCACCGTCCCGATATGGATACCCGCGATCGGACTGGTCACCTGCGTTGCGATGATGGCGGTGGCTTTGTTCAGATGATCCGCAGACCACTCGACGAGGGCCTTGCCTAGTATGGATGCTTGTTTCCTCTGAGCAACTTCCGTAGGCGATCTTCGACGTACCCGCTGCTCGCGATGCCCACCATCGCAATATAGAAAGCGACCAATCCCACCGCGAAATAGGCGACAACCTCGTGCATCTCGTCGATCCAGGTGGTGCCCCACAGCGTATGCGTGAACATGACTAGGACCAACGCGCACAGGGGCACCGCTGCCAGGATCAAAAACGCCGATGCCAGCGTTTTGGGAACCCGGTCAGCATTTTGGAATAGCGCCTTCATCCCGCGCGGACTGTAGACGGTCGGCAAAAACTGGACATGGTGCTTCGGCCTGACGATCGCCCAAAAGAAGCTAACGGCCAACAGCGCGGCAATCGCGTAGCCGATCATATCGTGGGTATCCGGAAACTCCTCGCCCGTGGCATACGCGACGACCAGCAGGAAAAGCAGTGCGATGCCCGATAGCTGGATCAGCAAATCCCAGATCATGTCTGACCGTGGAGGCACCTGGGTTCTGACTTCTTTCATGCGACCGGCCTTGCTACAAGTGTAAACTTACCAATAAACTTCAGCGATCGATCTGCTTTGACCTACATCAATTTCGACCGTGCACGCGGTATCCTACGATAATCAATATCAACCGAAGGTGTGCGCCAACGTTAAAGGCGGCCCACTAGCCTGCACCGGACATCCAATATTGCCGATACTTTTTACTGGCCATATGGGGCACATACGCACCATGCTTCTCTAGCGGCCACGCTGTTTGATTTTGATCAATATGCGAATAACGCATTTTGTTTAAGAATTGACCGAGGCATACGCCAGATACGCAGCTGAAGTGCCCCGGATTTATTCCCGATGCTCGGCCGAATCTTCGGCACGGAAGCCACTGGAGGTTACCGCCATGGTTAGCAGGGCACGACAGGTTACCGCTGCGGCTCTACTCGGAGCGCTCTGCTTTACCATGCCCGGGGTCGCCTTGATGTCGCGCGATGCCGCCATGGCGGCGGAACGCGATGCCGCCATAGCGGCGGAAACTGAGCAGTCGAAAACTGCGGATGGACTGACGGTCTATGTCGGCGTAGTGCCCGCAGAGATCGTTAAAGGTCCTCCGACGCATGTCCTCCTCTCCAAGGGCCCCCATGAATATCAAATCATCTCCAAGAGTCCCCATGAATATGATATCGTTGCGGCCATCTTTGATGCCACGAGCGGCGAGCGAGTTTCCGACGGCGTTGTGACCGCGGAGGTGTCCGGGCTCGGGTTGTCCGGCAGCAAAACGCAGCTTGAACCGATGCAGATCGCGGGCACCACGGCCTATGGCGGTTTCTTCGATCTGCCCGGATCTGATCTTTACATCGTGAAACTGACGGTTGAGCGCGGCGGGGCGAAACCGGCTGTGCTGCAATTCAAGTACGATCACCGCCGGTGGATCGGTTCGTAAAGGCGACTACAAGCGGCCGTAACGCCTGTTCTTGTCGTGCCGACGTCATCACTGTCCGAGCAGGCGCGGAGCGTATGCGCCAGCCCATGCTGCCGATATGACCAGGAGTAGTCCCGGGAACAATCGCAACGCAAAAGGTCGTCCGCCCGCGGTCCATGCGACGATAATCTTGCTCACCGTGTTGGTCGAAAGCGCGGCGAGGATAGGCGATACAGCGTCGGCTGGGCTCATCTTTCCTGATGCGACCAGCGAAGCAATCGAGACCGCAGCCGAATGCGTGTCCGCGAAGCCCGCCAATGCGGCGCCGACAATCACACCGGTCTCGCCGAAATTCTCCCGCAGGGCAGCCGAGATAACCAGGATCCCGGACAAGGTCGCCGCCAGGATAATTGCGGATAAGAAACTAAAGGCGTGCCCGGCCTGAGAATCAATTCCTCTCGCCCCACGCAGGCCCCTGATGGTGAAGACCGCACCGTAGGCCGCGGCCGCCAGACCCGAGCAGAGCAGCGGGATTGATAGTTTCAGCAGCACGGTCATGCTTGTTGCCGCAAGAACAGCACACAGCTGCACGATCGTCGCCACCGTCGAAAGAACCGCCGCCGCGACCGCGGCACCAAGAATGCCCGGGGTTGTCGTCGCTCGGGTTCCCATGGCGCCAATGGTGGCGATGCTGGAGACAAAGCCCGACGCGAGACCCGCGACCGCCAATCCAAACCGGTCGCCCAGGATGCGGACCGCAATATACCCCGCGGCACCTATCGCCATCACGAGGATGACGATAAGCCAGATCGACCGCGGATTGAGCGCCGCATAAGGTCCCATCGGTTGGTTGGGCAATAGCGGCAGCACCACCAGCGTCGCGCCAGCAAAAATCAAACCGTCTGTCACTTCGCGTTCGGTGAGCACCGAGCGAACGAAATGATGCAGTTGCGTTCGTGAAGCCAGCAGGGCGGCCAGCGCCACGGCCACGCCAGCCGCCAATGCCGGCTGGCGCATCGAAAGCCCGCCGAGCAGGACGGTCAAAATTAGCGCGATCTCACTTGTAAGGCCGGGGTCGTCGCCGCGGGATCGGAAATACGCAATCGCAGTCAAAATGATCGTGCCTGCCGTTACGACCGCCAGAAGGATTTCACCGCCAATCGCAAAGCTGAGGGCTCCGACCAGCGACGTCACCGCGAAGGTACGTACTCCCGCAGGCGACCGTGAGGGCCCTTTACCTTTTCGACGCTCGCGCTCGGCGCCAATCAAAAGCCCAATTCCCAGAGCTACCGCGAAGTTCACGATCACTGAATCTAGGATCGGCATGTGCGCCTGTTCTCAGGCCATTCGGCGCTAGCATCGGGTCATCAACGTCACGACTTCGAGCCGGGCAGCATCCGAACCAGCGTGCGATCTCCGAAAACCAAATGATGGACCAGAGCGGCCGAGGCATGCAAGGCCGCTACAGCCAACAGACCATGGGCGAGCAACTCGTGAACTTCCTTCACGCCTTCAGCAAAAGCCCGATCGCGCGGCCACGGCGATGCGATATCGACAATTCCGAATACTGACAAGCTGTCGCCGCGCGCGAACTGCAGAACGATGCCTGCGATGGGAACGGCCACCATCAAGACATAAAGTGCAAAGTGGGCCAATTTTGCTCCCAAGCCGATCCAGTCAGCGAACAACCATTCGCCAAAATACGTCCTCTCGGCGGGCGGCGAAGGATCAACGAGGCGCCACAGCAAGCGCAAGACGGTCAGCGCGATGACCAACAGCCCGGCGGTCGTGTGAACGTACATCCCGAGGGCCCGGCTCGCACCCCGCGGCAACTCATCGCCGAGCATTCCCAGCGTCCATGCCAATAACACGAGCGCCACCGCCGTCCAATGAAGGCACTGCGCAATTATCCCGTAGCGCGTTGCCGAATTGAAGAATTGCATGACTGCGGAGCCTTCGTTGCCACAGAGCGAGCAGATTGAAGGAAATGTGGATCAATGCTGGCTGGTAAGCCTTGATCCATATCAAGCAAGATCGATGCCGGCGGTTTACGATTGTGTTTCTGTGAGGCAACAATGCCAACCGATCATCCTAGCGATGCCGAATGCCTCGTCGAAAGACTGGAGCAAGCGACGCGGATTCATTGGCCGGCCCTTCTTGTCGAAGGGGTTGCTCTGATTCTGTTCGGCAGCCTTGCGCTTCTCATTCCCCCGCTTATCACCCTTGGGATCTCGACCGCTTTGGGTTGGCTGTTCGTTTCTGCTGGGGCAGGAGCCTTGGTGTTTTACGCTTGGGGCCGCACCGCGCCGGGATTTAGCTCGCTGCTTTTCGCAGCAGTTCTGAGCGTGATCGCAGGGATTGCACTGTTGCTAAGGCCACTGAGCAGTGCGATTTCACTTACCGTAATACTCATTGTTTTCTTTGCTTTGAGCGGCGTTGCCAAATTCTGTTACCCGCTGAAGCGCTCCCAATATCTCTCGACCTATAGCGGATGGATTCGGGCAAGCGGCGTCATTGATACAATTCTCGCCGGACTTATGTTCGTTGGTCTTCCAGAAATTGCTATATGGGCTCCAGGACTATTGCTGGGCGCAAATATGGTCTTAGGCGGCATTGCGTTGATCGTCGTCGCCGTGCTGGAGCGACGAAAGCCGGGCGCAAAATAAAAATCATGCTGCCAATCACTTTGGATGAGGCGTTCCATCCACGTGTGGCGCGGAGCGCGGATCATTGACCCGGGTCAAAGTGGCGGGCTCGGCGTCGCCGACGCGCGGCATCACCGCGATCTGTCCGGCGCCCGGTACATTTGTTCTCCAAGGATAAGTCTGCTATTGGCAGCACGTTTCGGACCTGGCGCGATGTCCGACTTGAGTCCGTAATGCGCTGAAAAAGCAGACATCCGCATTAATCGACTTGAATTTTCCTGTGTCGCTCGAACTAGCTGCGGACTGATTGCAGCAGCACCGCGTTCCGGTGGAAATCCAGGAACTGCTTTTGGACACCGGTGTGACGACGCGCCCAGACGTGGTGAGGATCGCGGACCCTTGCCGGACATGGACTGCCCCCATTTCGACAGTCCGTGGTCGCTTAGAGGGAGTGTTCTACAAAACGGCCGATAGCGGCAGTGGTACCCATCGCAATCGCGCCCCAGAAGGTAACTCGCAACATCGGTCTTAGGATGCCCGCTCCCCCGGTCTGCGCCCCAGCAGCCCCTAGGATGGCAAGCGCGATTAGTGAGCCTCCCGACACAACCCATGGAATTCGGGCTAAGGGCGACGCTATTGCGATTAGCAAGGGGATAGCGGCACCAAACGCAAAGGTAACCGCCGACGTTAACGCCGCTTGGATCGGTCGGGCCACAACGTGCGCTGAAAGACCAAATTCATCCCGCGCGTGCGTAGCAAACGCATCTTTTGTGGTGAGTGCTTCCGCTACTTGGCGAGCAAGCAAATGGTCGAGTCCGCGTTGAACGTAGATATTTGTAAGCTCGTGAAGCTCTGCATCGGGTTGCTCTACAAGCTCCCGTCGTTCTTTCGCGAGATCAGCGGCCTCCGTATCGGCCTGCGAACTCACAGAGACATATTCGCCCGCAGCCATTGCTGTTGCACCGGCAACTAAACCGGCCACTCCCGCAACAATGACCTCGTTAGTCGAAGCCGATGCGGCAGCAACACCAACGAGAAGGCTAGAAGTGGAGATGATGCCATCGTTTGCACCAAGTACCGCAGCGCGCAGCCAACCAATTCGTTCAATTAGATGCGCTTAGGCGATGGAGTGCGTGCATATTGATCTCCGGTCGCCGGTTCGATGTTGCCTTTTGACCCTGGCTGCGTGAAAACGTGCGCGCACGAAAAGCGCGCAGAATTGTTTTCTCTATTGTCTTGTCTCGGCAACCGTCGCCAGCGCTTTTGTTTTTCAAATTGACTGAAGTCGAGACGAAATTTCCGTTCGCAAATTCAATTTCGGCGTTTTCACGCGGCCAAGACCCAAACCGGACATGGCGCGCGGCGCGCCTTTGAGCTTAAGTACTATAAACTCAGCGAACCCAAATGTAATCTGCCAAGGCCAATTGCAAAAGAAACGGAAACACGCACATGCAAGACCTAACCGGACGGACAGCCTTCGTCACCGGAGCAGCATCAGGCATCGGATTAGGGATCGCCACGGCGCTGTCGCAGGCGGGGGTGAAGGTCATGTTATGCGACATCGAGGAAGAGGCGTTAGCAACGGCGGTAGAGAAATTGAAACTTACCAACGCCGACGTTGACGGTGTGAGAGCGGATGTATCGCTTAAAGCAGAACTCCAAGCCGCAGCGGACGCCACCGCGGCGCGGTACGGCAGGGTCCATATTCTCGTCAACAATGCGGGGGTCGGCGGCGGCCGGGGTTACGGTCATTGGACAGATGCAGGTTGGAATTGGGTTCTCGGCGTCAATCTGATGTCGGTAATCTGGGGCATCGAGATTTTCGGTCCGCTGATCGAGGCGCATGGCGAAGGAGGGCAGATTGTTTCCACGGCGTCCGTCTCCGGATTGATTACGGGACCAAATCCCGGGTACGATGTGAGCAAATATGGAGTAGTGGCTCTGTCCGAAGGACTGCGGAAGGTGCTCGCGCCGCGGAAAATCGGGGTATCCGTTCTGTGTCCGGGCATCATCCGCACGCAGATAATGAATTCTCGGCGCAATGTGCCGCCGCGGTTCGCCGGGAAGATCGGCAGCCCGCCGCCGACGGAAGGACCGCTCGCCGAGTTCATCAAGGCGCTTCAGGAACGGATCAACAATGGCATCGATCCGCTCTATGTCGGCGAACTGGTTCGCGAGGCAATCGAAAATGACTGGCCCTACATCTTCACCGACACCGAGCACGAGCCCATCATCGAGCAGCGCTTCGCCGCGATCAAGCAGGGCTTCGACCGCATACGCGGAAGGACGCCGCGGCGTTAGCTATCGCATCTGCTCACGGCCGATGTCTGCTGTTGGCACGAAACCGACCTGACGCGATGTCTGGTATTTGGTCGCTATTGGGGGGATAAGCGGAAGTAACACGGACATTGTCAAACTGTCGCGAATGACCCTGGCTGCGTGAAAACGTGCGCGCACGAAAAGCGCGCAGAATTGTTTTCTCTATTGTCTTGTCTCGGCAACCGTCGCCAGCGCTTTTGTTTTTCAAATTGACTGAAGTCGAGACGAAATTTCCGTTCGCAAATTCAATTTCGGCGTTTTCACGCGGCCAAGACCCATCTCCGACATCACCCCTCTGGCACCCCAGCTAGGCGCATGCCCTCGTATTGCCGCTCCAGCCCAGCAAGGTACGACGGATTGTCGCTTGATTTGTGTGCTAGGAAGCGACGGAGCGTGAAGTTTGGATCCAGCCTAAGCCCCGCCCGCACGGCGTCCCGCGCCTGATCTACGGATCCAAACAGCGCCAGTGCAGCCGCAAAATGAAAATACGCAATTGAGAGATTGCGGTTGGCCTCGATGCTTCGTCCGAACCAATCGACGGCTTCCGCTACTGCTCCGAGTTGAAGCTTGGCCAAGCCCACACAAAATATCCACCAGTAGGCGTTGATGTCCCGAGGAGAGAGGCGGAGAGCCTCCAACACGTGACCTTCCGTCTCAACCGCGCGACCCATACAGTATTTGCCGAAACCCATAGTACTATGAGCACTAGCCGAATTGCGGTTGATCGCTAATGCCCGCTCGCATTCAGCGATGCCTTGGGCAGCGCGGTTTGTGAAGATCGAGATAAAACCCAACGCCAAATGGGCCCCTGCATGTTCCGGGACCAATGAAAGTGCACGCAACACGTTCGTTTCTGCTGCCGAGAATAGCGCGGGTCGGTCGTCAGTTAGGTGAGTTGCACCAAGGGTCAAATCGACGTTTGCGATGCCGACTATCGCCTCGACGTTTCCGGGGTCGAGGGCTAACGCTCGCTCATAAAAGCGGCGGGCGTTAGCCATGTGCTCAGCGTTTGGTCCCCTATTCCACAAAGCCCTACCTTGGAAAACCAAATCCATCGCATCCGGATTTGCTGAACGCTCGGCTCGCCGTGCCTCAGCCGCAATGAGTTCGGCATTTAGAGCGTTGGCGAGCCTCGATACGATTTCGTCCTGCATATCGAAAAGGTCAGCGACCGGCTTATCGAAACGCTCCGCCCATAGGTGATTGGCGGTTTCGGCATCGATGAGTTGCACGTTCACCCGAAGCCGGTTACCGCCCCGCTGCACCGAGCCTTCAAGCACATAGCGAACGTTTAGCTCGCGCCCGATCTTTTTGAGATCAACCGCTTTGCCTTTGAACGCAAATGCGGTGTGCCGACCGATCACGAACGAGCCGCCGATGCGCGACAAATCCGTGGTCAGGCTCTCGGTCACGCCATCGACGAAATAGTCTTGCTCGGGATCGCCGCCGATATTCGCGAACGGCAGAACCACGATGGACAGTCGCGGCGCTGAAGGTGGGCTTAGCGTTGAGCTGCTGCCCACTGTCCCCGCGCCAAATCCATCCCGGACCACGGCATAAGCCCGGACCGGGCGGGCAATGTTTTTGAGGCTCTGCTCGCCCATATCGCTGAACTCAACCCCGACCTTGCCTCGGACTTGATCGTAGGCAGAAGACGAGATGCAGATGCCTCCGGGGTCTGCGATACCCTCAAGCCGCGCCGCGATGTTAACGCCGTCTCCAAAGATGTCATGAGGCTCGGCGATTACGTCGCCGATATTGACACCCACACGGAAAGCAATGCGCCTATCTTCCGCATCGCCTATTGTAAGTTCCTCGATGCGGGTCTGGAACTGAATGGCAGCTCGAACAGCCTCGACCGCGCTCGGAAACTCTGCCAAGAACCCGTCCCCGGTGTTCTTAACGATGCGGCCGCCGTGTCCCGAAATAGCGGGCTCGACAGCGTCCGCGAGGAGCGCCGTCAGCTTGGCGTGGGTCGCCTCTTCGTCATGATGCATGAGTTGCGAATAGCCAGCCACGTCGGCGGCCACTATCGCCGACAACCTGCGTCCGACCCGGCTTGTCCGCTCTTGCACCATGGTGCGCGATCCAATCCACAGCAGACCGTACGCCGGATCGCACGGCATTGCCAAAGGCGTTTCAAGGGGATCCCCGCCCAAGCTGACGTCGGTTAATGGCACGAAACGGACCAACCGGGCAGGTCTCGCGATGTCCGTTGATTGGGGCGAACCGGAAGTAGCGGTCGGGGCTTCAAACCGACGCGATTGACCCGAGGCAGACACTGAGACTTTTTTATCTAGAAATGGCGTCGGGCGTCCAGGAACTCCTTTGCTCGGAGCGCATTGCCCCACTAGCCCACCAATGGTTTTCTCGCCTCCATAAAAAGGAGTTGCTCATGAAGGCTTCGTCCCCTGCGCTTTGCCACCTCCACTTCCCGGGCGAGAGCGTCGAATACCGTGGTGCGCGGAACGCTCTGCTCGCCGAGGAGATGGAGTTGCGACGGCAGATCGAGCGCGTCGCCGCCCAACGCCGGGCGCTGCCAACCGGCGGCGCGATTCCCGAGGACTACGAATTCGAAGGCGACGGCGGATTGGTAAAACTTTCAGAGCTGTTCGCGTCCGGAAAAGACACGCTGGCGATTTACAGTTTCATGTACGGGCCCGAAAGGGAGCGGCCGTGCCCGGGATGCACGCATTTTCTCGATGCGCTCGACGGCGAGACAGAGCACATCCTTCAGCGCATCAACCTGGCGGTGGTCGCGAAGTCGCCGCTGCCGCGTATCATCGACTTTGCGAAGGAACGCGGCTGGCACCGGCTGCGTCTGCTGTCTACCGCCGGCAACAGCTATGACAGCGACTATTTCGGCGACTCGACGGGTTTGGCGGCTGACATTCGCGTGCAACAGGAATTCAAAGCGGGTGAGGAATGGGACATGCCGATGCTCAACGTATTCCACCACGACGGCAAAACGATCCGTCATTTCTGGGGTTCGGAAATCCTTTACGTGCCGCCCGAGCCTGGCCAGGAGTATCGTCACAACGATGCCCTCGATCCGCTCTGGAATATGCTCGACCTCTCTCCTGCCGGACGTGGTAATTTTCATCCCCAGTTGAGCTACGCCTAACTGGAGCTGTGACCGAAGGCGAATGCGGGCGCGGAATTTACGATCGGCGGCGGGTGAATTGCAGCCTGACGTCGTACTCCCGTTGTAAGGTAATGGACGTGCGCGACTATCGAAAGCGGCGAGAGGGATCAAAGCCGTCTCACAGTCCTCGGTCTCAGCTTTCTGCGCGACCGCGATATTGAGATGAAGCGCAGACGTTTTGAGTGGCGCGGCTATGCCTGCGAGTTAGAAGCCGCGTATCTTCTTGAAAGGGCCCCTGCGAAAGGAGGGCGTTTCCTTTAGCGGGTCAATGATAACTTTGCGTAATCGAATAAGATGGCAGGTCTGCTTATGGCACTTTTCGGAAGTGGTCCGACCCAGCGGCGATGTTGGACATTAGACTCAAAGCAAGTCCCTTTCTCCCTTTCGCAGGCGCGGACTTCACCGCTAAGATGCCTTTCGTGATCCAAGGGGGACGGCATGAAGCGCCGCGAATTATCATAGGACTTGGAGACGACCTGATCTAATGAAAATGCGGTTTCGTGTGGTGACGCTCAATCTTGAGCAAGATCAGAGGCGCTGGGATGAACGTCGTCCGCTCGTCCTTGAGGGCTTGAGAACCTTGAAGCCCGACATCATTGCGCTCAACGAGGTGAGCATCACCCGGCAGTCGGCGCGAGGACTACAAAAGGATCTAGCATCGCTGCTGGGTGTCGATCACAACTTGGTCCAGCAGACCAAGGTCAACGGCCTTGCCTCAGTCGAAGGCGAAGCGCTGCTCACTCGTTTCGCCATAGCTGAGACTGGAAATCTAGATTACCAGACGCGGGACATGGTAGCGCAGGTCACCCGCATCCTCGTCGATGGTAGACCATTGGATGTTTACGTCACACATCTCTACATGTCGCGTGGTGACGATGCTCTACGGTTGTTTCAGGTTCAGCAGCTTCTTGCATGGATCGACACCCGCAACGACGTTTCGGATTGCATTGTCTGCGGAGACTTCAACGCGACATTGGACATGCCCTCTGCTGCCTTGATGGCAAGCCGATTTCGTCCCACCCAAACGTCGCCCACTGCATTCACGCCGCTTGCCGGACGGGATGGTGCGATATCCCATCCCTATTGGCCACGGATGGACCGATGCATCGATTTTATTTGGACGACAGGAGCAATCGAGACTTTGGCGAGCGGCGTCTGCTTCGATCAGCCGGCTGTCAACGACCCGTCACTGTGGCCGTCGGATCATGCTGGGGTATGGGCCGATCTGGAGTTCTGAACTCGCGGGCAGATTGAGCGTTGCGCGCAATCGCGGCACGGACAAAATCGTCGCGGTTTGGCCGCTAATGGCACGTTTGCGACATGCGAACTGCATCGAGCGATGTCCGCTTCTCTAATCGGCCGGTTGGGGTCAAGCGCTTTCAGACTATCCACCTATGCGGTGTCGATGTCAGTCGCGGGCTCGTGCTTCTCTTCGGAATCGGCACCTGGGCCCTTCCATTATGGGATCCGAGGACGAGGCGGAACAATCTTTCGGACGACCTTGCTGTCGCTGCGGCGGCCAAGCGCCTCGACGCGCGCCAACAATTCCACGAACGAAAACGGCTTGACCAGATAGTCGTCGCCCCGGCACGCAGGCCCCGCACCCTGTCGTCGACTTCCCCGAGCGCACTGATGATCAGGAAGGGTGCGGCGATGCCGTCGTCGCGCAAATGACGCATGACTGCGTGCCATCGATGTCCGGAAGCATGCGGTCGATCGTGATCACGGCGTAGTCGCTGGCGCCGCCGCGGCTCAACGCCTCGTTGCCGCTGGCGGCCAAATCCACCTGGTACCCGCTGGTCGTGAGCGACTCGACAAGCTGATCGGCGGTTTCCGGGTCGTCCTCAACGACCAGAATGCGGCGGTGACCTCCCGTCATGGTGTTCCGTCTCCGAGCGGCCAGTGAAAGGCCGAATGCACATCGGCAAAATCGGAAATCGCAAAGCTGACATATATGTCAGAAACCAGCTCATGCGTAACCTGAAGATTGCGTGAGGCGCTTCGCAGATCGGTGTGCAAATGGGCGTCGTCGTCACCGGCGGATCCTTCGCCTGAAGATCCGGGTGCCGGCCGCCAGATCTCTGCACGACCTGCTCTACGAACGGCGTCGACGCGATGGGACCCGGTACCACCACCGCGTCGGGCACCGCCCCGGCAACGCGCCAGATCAACACGGCCGCGGGCGCTGCACCAATCGCCAGGCGTCAGTAGCCGTAGTAGCCGCAGGCATTGACCCACTGCGGTCCATATGACGTCCACGCCTGGGTCCAGCAGCCGCCGTAGTCGCCGTAGTAGTCGCCGCCAAAGAACGCAAAGCGATTGAAGCGGTTACGGAAGAACGCGCGATGACGGAAGCCGTCCCGGCCTCGAAACGCGCCCCTTGAAAACTGAGGCGCGATGGCAGCATGCGCAAAACGCGCACCCGCGAAACGGCCGTCACCGAAACGCGCCCCTCCTGCCATGCCGCCGAAGCGCGTGCCTACGCCCGTGCTTGCAAAGCGGGCGCCTCCACCCATGCCTCCGAAGCGCATGCCGCCGCCCATGGCGCCAAAATGCGCTCCTCCTCCCATGCCGCCGAAATGCCCCCCTCCTCCCATGCCACCACCATGCATACCACCTCCCATACCTCCTCCAAACCCGCCACCATGGCCACCACCGCCGCCGCCGCCATGGCCGCCGCCACCGCCGCCACCGCCGCCACCGCCGCGAGCGAAAGCCGGTGACGCCAGCGCAAGCGCCGCACTAAGCGCACCGGCCATGAGGCAACTAAGGACCTTGTTGTTCATCCCAATTTCCTCCGTGGTTGAATTGCTGCGACGGCTACCGCCGCAGCAAGAAGACGATCAGGAGAACTAAATGATCCAATGCTTTCAAATTAAAACGGCGACAGTTTCTGACACGAAAGTTAGTTTCAGCGCCCCGCAGAGCGAGTAGCCTCGCATGAGCCGCCGGGTCGCGTGGCGATGCGATAGGGAAGAACCTGCCGAGGGCGTCATCGGGCCCGGGCTTCGCGTCGGCAGGATTTATCTGAGGGCGCATATGTCTGTTGATGGCAGATAGTGTTGCAAAAGTCTTTTTATCTCACCGACCACAAATTTTCCGGGCCGTAGGGGCCGCGATCGAATATTGATGTGGGGGACCACTCATTCTGTGACGAACTCACTGACGACTTCGGTGGCGCGATTGAAGAGACATCGATCGACGATTACCGCTTGTTTTGTCCTTTGGCGGAAATTTAGCCGCACGGCGTTTTGGGACTTTTGCAACACTATCGGCACGAAACGGACATGTCGGGGTGGCCTGACGATGTCTGGTCTTGAAGGGTAGAACGGACATGCCGTTCAAGCAGGACCTCTTCCGTTTTTGACCGTGCAGCGAAGCTAGCTGCCATTCCAGCGGGTGCAAGTCCCGCCAACAGAAGGAGATCCAGCTACTGTTGTAGTTATATCCAGCAACGGAGAGGGAGACTGATCCGTTGAAAGCCTGGAAGTAAAAGTCCCCGAAGGCTGGGCGATCCAGTCCGATCCGTACAGGGGGGCGAGCAACCTGGCAGGCCGTAGCGGAAGCGAACCAGTGAAGCCACGAAATCGGAAACCCGCGCGGAACGGATTGCGGGAGTGTCGGGAGTGCCGAGCCGGTGGTCAAACGGCGAAGGCCATGTCGGCATCGAAGTTCTGGAACATATCGATGTTGGACTCCCCGGGGTCGGAGAGGACGGCATGCCAGGAAGGAATGTGCAGTGAAAGTTCGGAACCACTCGCGGGTCGCCTAGGCGCTCCCGCACAGCGAAGGCATCGCGTATAAGTCGCTATGCGGTGAAATCGCGATGTGCCTGCGAGTGGGGCGGATGGGGCCGATTAAGTGATGACGGACCGGGACACTACAACCCGGACCCGAGCGAGGGCCCCTGGGGTAGGTGGAGTATTCCACCGCATGGCGGTGCATGATCGAGTCCTCAGGCCCGACTCAGAGCGGACCACCGTAGCGACCACGAAATGCACGAAGGGTGGATGCAAACTGGATGTCGGACGGCGCATGTCGGGAGCAGGCTTAAGCCGCTGATCATCCAGGAAGGCACTGCTTGGAAAGCCAGCCTTCCAGCCGTACTGGGGAAAACCCGCCGTACGGATGATAGGGGGGATCGAGGAAACGTCGGCATCATTCGAAGCCCGATCCGCGCCTCGATCCTACCCGACCTTATAAGACATGGGTGGAAGAACCAACACGCCAACATTCTGTCGTCATTTGGGACAATATGTATTTCCTGGATCTCGCGGCCAACCGTCGAGTGGAAAGACACTGATTACGGCGTGATGGGCGATGGCGTTCCGGTTGCCGGATATCGACTACAGCCCGAAACAAATCTGCATACGCTGCTTGTTTGATCAGGAGGATAATCATGCGATCGTTCCAAAGCGTTGCAGCAAGCATTGCATTCTCGGCGCTGATAGCGACAGGCGCGACCTGCGCCGGCGCCGAAGACCAGCCTCTCGGCGTTCGGTTGGTCGATCAGATGAACGCGCTTTACGGCGCGCATCCGGGTGTTCGCGCGAACCATGCCAAGGGCGCCGTGTTCGAAGGCATGTTCACGCCGGCCCAACGCGCCGATGCGCTCAGCTCGGCTGTCTTTCTCAAAGGGGCGCCCACGCCGCTGGTTATTCGTTTTTCCAATTCGGGCGGCGTGCCGGACGCGCCCGACACCGACCCGTCGACCGGCGGTGTCCGCGGCATGGCGATCAAGTTCCGTCTCTCGGATGGGAGTGAGGCCGACATGATCTGCATATCGGCAAACGGATTTCCGGTGGCGACCGGCGAGGATTTTCTGGCCCTGCTACAGGCGGTCGGCGCAAGCGGTCCCGACGTGCCCAAGCCGACACCGGTCGAGAAATTCTTGTCGACCCATCCGGCCGCACACGCTTTTGTCACGACGCCGCAGCCTGTGGCGGTCAGCTACGGCACGCAGCCCTTCTTCGGCGTCAATGCGTTCAAGTTCACCAATGCGCAAGGAACGAGCAAGTTTGGCCGCTACCGCATCGTGCCCGAGAACGGCCCCGCCTATGTGAGCGACGAGGAGGCCGCGAAGCGTCCTCCGAATGCGCTTGCCGACAATCTCCGGGCAGCGCTCGAAAAAGGACCGGTCAAGTTCCGCCTCCTGGTGCAGGTTGCCGCCGCCGATGATTCGACCACCGATGCGACGAAGGTCTGGCCGGACAGCCGGCCGACGGTGGAGCTCGGCGAAATCTCGGTTATCAAGGCGTTGGACACGAAGAAAGTCGAGAACGAGTTGCTGTTCTTGCCAACCAACGTGACGAGCGGCGTTGACCCCTCCGATGACCCGATCATCAACACGCGCACGGAGGCCTACGCGGAATCGTTCGGCCGCCGTACCAAATAGATCGCCCGCCCTGCGCGAAGGGTTCGCCGTGCAAAATCGTCGCCGATCAGGACGGCCAAGCGCTCGATCTCACCGTGCCGTTGCTCCCCAGCGCCGACGAGGTGATGGAATAAAACGCCAATTGGTTGCGATGCATGAGTTTGCTCATGGCCCAGGCTGTGTGAAAACTCCGAAGTCAAACTTTCGCGGAGAATGTTTGTCTCGGATACGTTGAATTGGAAAAGAACTGCTCTGGCCGGCACCGTCAAAATAAGAAAAGAGAGAACACAATTCTGCTCACTCTCCACGCGTGCAGGTTTTCACACAGCCTGGGCCCAATTCGGACATGCCGACCCCTCGGCTCAATGTCCGCTATCAGGTGAGGAACGGAAAACATCTGCTCGCAGCGAGTATTTCCGAGTCTGACCCAAAGGCGACATTTCTGCGCGGCAGGGTTAGGTCCGCGATCTGCCGAATTCAATCTTCTCGCGTCAAGATGTGCGTTAGGTTGCGAATGGCCGGTGCCGCGAACAGCACGATCGGCAGCATCATGATCCAAGCAACAAACCACGACTGCAGCCAATGGATCACGAAGGTTCCCGTCGCAATGAAGGGGAAGCTCGCGATCCCCGCGGCGATCGCGCAGGTAAGCCCTGACTGAATAACCCCATAAACAAAGTGGCTGAACCGGCGCGGTATTCCCAGCATATTAACCTCGGAAAAAGATCACAACCGATAAAGCAAGAGCCGTGCCCACGGCAAACCGACAACCCCGGCATCGCGGGCGGCAACGTCGCGCTGGTGGTCGGCCAGCCTTATGCCAACCTTTCGAGCGCCTTTGGCTATTATTTCTCGATGTGCCACGACCCGTCCCAGTCTTGGGACGGTGGGTTTGCCTTGAGGCTTTCGACCCGCTGGAGCAGGGCCAATGACGGCCCGTCGTCGGGCATCGCCTCGAGCGAGGCGTTAAGTGCGCGAAGCGCATCGTCCCATCGCCGTTCGCGATAGGCGGCGAGCCCTTCCAGATACCTGTCCCGTGATGACACTTGTTGTGGCGTGAGTTCGCCCTTGCTTCCAAGCATCTCAAAAACGACTTCCGAATGGGTGTGACCCGCTACCACGATCCGATCGACCTCTCGAACCTCAAATGTGCCGCCTGTCGCGGTGATGGTTCTTTCAGAGACGAGATTGCGGGTGCCATACAACTTGTTTGCGCCTTCCAGCCGTGAGGCGAGGTTCACCACGTCACCCATGACAGTATAACTCATCATGACGTCAGAGCCGATACTGCCGACCAACGCCTCTCCCGTCGCCACACCGATCCGCAAATCGCAATTCTCCATGGGAGTACCGCGGACGCCAAGCAGCTCGGGAATTTCCCGACGCAACGTCGCAATACGTTCGATCATTTCCATGGCGGCGAGACACGCAAAGCGGGCGTGATCAGCCTCGCCCACGAACGGAGGCCCCCAATACGCCATGATGCCGTCGCCGATATACTTGTCGATGATCCCTCGATGGGTCCGGATTGGTTCGGACATGATTGAAAGGTAGCGGTTCATGACCTTGACCAGACCTTGCGGCGTCATGCCCTCGCTTAGGCTGGTGAACCCTTTCAAATCGCAAAACAAAACCGTCATCACCCGACGCTGACCTTCCGCTGCGGTGAGGGTCGGGTTGTTGATCAACCCCTCCACGACGCGCGGGTCGATATACTTGCCGAAAGTTTCCCTGACGCGCTCGTTGTCGCGCAGCTGTAGGACCATCCGATTGAACCCGGCGGCCAGCTGTCCAATTTCGTCTTCCGTCGTTACATCGATGGATTGATCGAGGTTGCCCGCTTCGACCGCGCGCGTGCCCGCCAGCAATTGTCGGACGGAGCGGATGATGCCCCCGCTGACCAAGTTGGCGAAAATCAATCCCACGATTGCGGCAAGCGCCGTCACGATCGCAGAGATCAGGACCGCCTGATTTTGCTCCGACCTGATCGTTGCGATGGCGCCATAGCTCACCTTCACCATGTCAGTGCGCACCGCGTCGATCTTTTGATCGAGTTCGTCGCGGAGATAGTCCGCTTGCGCAAGGCTACGTCTCACTGCTGCGAAGTCTCGCGCATCAAGTTCTGAAATCAGCGCTCCCGACGCCTGTCTCAGGTCACGGCGGGTATCGCTTATCAAAGTATCGATCCGGCTATCGATGCGAGCCAGCGCTGCGTTGTCCGAGGGCGTACCCGTGTCGTCGATAATTGCATTGATAAGCTTGCGGGCAGCCTGCGCCTCGCTATCGACTTCGGCGTCCTTCGCGTCATACAGCTCCTTGCGAGCCTTGTACCCCATTTCATCGGGTGGCTCCTGCATCTTTGCGATCACCATACGGCGCAGCGCGATAGCCCGTTCGAGCGATAGGTTATTGATCCGTGTCAAATGCGCGTTGGCCGGAATGTACCGCGCCGTCAGTTCATCGAGCAGATGGCCTACGCGCTCAACCATCACCATCGAGAGGGCAGATGTCGCCACCATGAGGATGACCAATGCGACGGCGATAGCGACGATCCGCCTTCTGATCGACTGCTTGATCATCGATCCGGAGAATTTCTTCAATCGCTGAGTGAGAGTATTGGAAATTTCTCTTTCCTCCGAGGAGAGGTCTACCGATTTGGCATAGGACCCTCATTGAGCTTAGCATCATCGAGCAGGAGCAGTCGCCTGCTTTGATCCTAGTCAACCCTAACTGGTTGTCACCGCATCTGCTAGGGCGCTGGGCTGACGATCTCTCCGCAGTTTCTTGCGCGATGACGCGTGATCCACTAAGCATTGCGACTTCCGGGTTTGGCACGAAACGGACCAACGGGACCGGTCTGACGATGTCCGTTCTTGAAGGTAAAGCCGACTTCCCGGTGGCCCACCCAGACTTCTCAGTTTGACCCATCTGAGACATTACCTGTGCAGTGCGCCAATTGTTTCAGTCCTACCCTGTTTCAACAGATGAAATGCTGTCGTCTGAGTTTGGGAACCAATCTGCGGCGACCCGAGTTTGTCACCCTGATCGCGGGCACCGCGGCGGCCTGGCCGCTGCGGCGCACGCGCAGTGGCTGGCGACAAGCTGCAAGGTTGGACTGCTTCATTTTACGAATCGACCCTGAAATGTCGGCGTTGTCTCGAAATCATGAGAGGTAAGCCATGAAAATCGTCGTCATCGGCGGCACCGGCCTGATCGGCTCGAAGACCGTCGTCATTCTGCGTCAGGGCGGCCACGACGTTGTCGCCGCCTCGCCCAATACCGGCGTCAACACCATCACCGGCGAGGGGCTCAAGGAGGCTATGGCCGGCGCGCAAGTGGTGATCGACCTCGCCAATTCGCCCTCATTTGAGGACAAGGCGGCGCTGGAATTTTTTGAGACCTCCGGTCGCAACCTTCTCGCAGCGGAGACCACATCGGGCAGCGTCCGGCACCATGTCGCGCTTTCCATCGTCGGGTGCGACCGGACGCCCGACATTGGCTATTTTCGCGCCAAGGTTGCCCAAGAGAAAGTGATCAAGACCTCCGGTATCCCCTACACCATCATTCGCTCAGCCCAGTTTCTTGAATTCATCCGCGTCACCGCCAATTCAAGTACGGATGGAAACCTTGTTAAGATTTCGCCCGGCCTATTCCAGCCCATCGCCGCGGACGACGTTGCTGCCATCGTTGCCGATGTGGCGCTCGCGGCGCCGCGAAACGGCATCATCGAGATTGCCGGCCCGGAACGAGCGCCCTTCAACGAATTCGTCGCCCGCTATCTAAAGGCGGTTGGCGACCCGCGTAAGGTCGTGAGCGACGCCGAGGCCCTATACTACGGCGGCCCCGTCGAGGAACACTCGCTTGTGCCATTGGGCGAAGCGCGGCTTGGCCGCATCGGCTTCGACGAATGGCTCCGCCGCTCACGGGCAGCAGCCTGATCGTGCATCTGCACCGGGGATAGGATTCCAGAAAGTGCGGGACGCCAATGCGCATGGCGCGTTTATTCGAGCCCACGTCGGGTCTAACCCCAACAGTAAGCATCGGTTGGGCAGCCAGAAGCCAAATACTCCGTATACTTGGTGCAGACTCCGCCAACACCGCAGGCGTGTCGGCGTTGCCGGGCAGCGAGTTGTTCAGAGTATCAACCCGCAGCTCATAAGAAATAGGAGCAAGCCAGCGATGAAGAAAATTCTGCTCATATTGTTCCTCGTGTGCAGCCTCTCCCTCGTGTGCAGCCCGCTGATTGCACAGGACGCAAAGGTCACTTCGCTGATGTCAAAACCGTTGTCAGATATTCCGGGTAAAGAACTTCTGATGATAACGGTCGAATATCCTCCAGGTGCCTCTGACCCGGTCCACCGCCACAACGCGCAAGCTCTCGTCTATGTGCTAGAAGGCAGCATCGTCATGG
Source organism: uncultured Alphaproteobacteria bacterium (assembly GCA_963769365.1). Classification (GTDB taxonomy): domain Bacteria; phylum Pseudomonadota; class Alphaproteobacteria; order Rhizobiales; family Xanthobacteraceae; genus Bradyrhizobium. The sequence continues at coordinate 435,343 of CAVYLU010000012.1, forward strand.
GCGTGAACGACGAAAAGCCCGTAACCCTTACGGCCGGACAGACGTTTTACGAAGGCCCCAACGATATTCACACAGTTGGTCGCAACGCGAGCGAGACGATGCCAGCCAAGTTCTTGGTAGTCTTGCTCAAAGACAAAGATGCATCTGTTCTGATTCCGGTGAAGTAGCTTTGGCGGCTAGAACATCGCGTCAGCGCCTATGCCAGCCAAGACGAACCCGGCCAAGCTCCTCGCGGTGTTCGTGGTGGACACGAACGAGACGGAATTGACGATCCCATTCGGGAACTGAGCTTTGCTGGAAGAGGAGGCGACAGCGCTATGGTGAGAACCTACCGTGAAATTGCAATAGAGGAAATGCTTGGAACCGTCGAAGAAGCGATAAGTCAGGTTCTGGACTGGTGGGGCGACCTGCCGCCGTCGATGAAAGAAGCGATCGAGCAGTTTCGCATCCAACTTGGGTCAGCAATTGATTCCGTAGAATTTGTTAAAAGGGCACTCGACAGAGAAGTATACGAAACTGATCACGGCAAAGGCCCTGCCTGATGTTTGCCGCGGTGCATGAGTCTGCTTGTGTGAAGGGTTTCGGATGCCGGCCGCTTGAGGGACCTCGCGGCGCGTTCGGCGGCCGAAAGCTGTTTGAACCGCTACGATGCCCTGAGGCTTGATGCTGACCGGCGGGTAATTCGATAAGCCAACAATAGTCATAAACACGATTGTTAGGGGGCTACTTTGGAAATCACGCACAAGTTTCTCACGACTAATGGGATCAAGATGCATGTCGCGATGGCAGGCGAAGGCCCCCTCGTGCTGCTATGCCATGGATTTCCCAAATCTTGGTATTCATGGCGGCATCAACTCAAGGCATTGGCAAAAGCTGGCTACTGCGCCGTCGCGCCTGACATGCGCGGTTATGGCCAAACCGATAAACCGGAAGCAATTGACCAATACACACTGCTTCACCTGACCGGTGACATGGTCGGTCTTGTCGAGGCGCTTGGTTTTAAGGAAGCTGTTATCGTGGGACACGACTGGGGCGCACCGGTGGCTTGGCATTCGGCTCTATTTCGACCTGATAAGTTCAAAGGTGTTGTTGGTCTTAGCGTTCCATTCCGTCCACGCGGCGACGTACCTCCTACCACCACCATGGCCGAGACGAACGACGCCATCTTTTATCAATTGTATTTTCAGAAGCCGGGCGTAGCGGAAGCTGACCTCGAAAAGGATGTTAACCGGTCATTGAGCACTATGTTGTTCGGTGTCGCTGGAAGCGCGAACGTTAAGTCAGCCGGTGTGGGAATGATTCCGAAGGGCGTTTTCTGGTTGGACAGTCGAATCCCTTTGAACGCTATGCCACATTGGATCACTCAAACCGACATTGACTTCTACTCAAACGAGTTTAAGCGATCCGGATTTCGGGGGGGGCTCAACTGGTATCGCAACATTGACCGAAACTGGGAATTGCTTGCGCCGTGGGCAGGCGCAAAGGTGATCGTTCCAGCGGTTTACATTGCGGGTGAGCGCGACCTCGTCGTTAAATTCCCGGGCGCAGATAAGCTGATTGAGAATTTAGAACAGTTTGTTCCTCAACTACGAGAGAAAATCCTGCTCCCGGATTGTAGACATTGGACTCAGCAAGAGCGGCCAGAAGAGATAAATGCTGCCCTGATCAGGTTCCTAAAAGAACTCAACTGACGAGGCATCTTTGTTTTTGCATCCTGCCCCTTCGAGCGCATCGCTCAAGGCCGGCCGGTCTCTCGCCCCCCAGCGCAGCCACGCATAAGGCTTGTCACTTCCGTTAGTGAAGGTAAAGCCGACTTCCCGGTGGCCCACCCAGACTTCTCAGTTTGACCCATTTCGGAAGTCGGCGACCTCCGGACATATTGTGCTCCACCGCTAGGCCCCAACACTTTGCAGGCATCACTGGATCAGGCACGATCTGGTCCGGCGCGGTCTGGTCCGGCGCGGTCTTCGTCTCTATCGCTCAAGCCCGTGCCAGCCTTGGCTGCTCTGATCCTTCACGTAGTTGTACTTGACTATGATGCTCGTCTCCGGGCGGAAACTTGCTTTGATCGGGCACCGTCCAGCTGCCTTTTCGAGCTTTTCACGTTCTGATGGGGTGTAGTTACGTGGCATATGGAAGATCAGCGTGATGTTATCCATGTGTGGGAACGGCTTGTCCGTCATCGTAAATGCTACATCCACGACGGTTCCCTTGATGTCTAATTCATCCTGTCTAGCCTGCACGCCCATCGAGAACAACATACACCCCGCAACGCCAGTGGCGACCAAATCTCCTGCCGATAGATCGTCGATTGCAGCTCCATGATAAGTGCAGCCAATTGCCACGCTCTTGTGCCCAGGCTCTTTCACCGCAATGCCGTGCCTATCAGCGTCATAGGTTAGCTGTACTGTGCTCATAGCCTCATCCCATTCGGTGTTGAAGTTTGCGTTTCATGCAGACACTTGAAGGTTCACACCATTGACGCAATGATTTGGATCAATTTATCATTTGATAATCGGTAGGAACCTATATGGGCCTCCTGTAGTTTTAGACGGGGATCGCCCCGGAAAAGTTACAGGGACGAGGTGATCGAATAGCGATTTGCGCCACCAGTCACATATCTTCTCGTCAGCCAATGATCTTGAAGAAATCCTTTATTTTTCCTTGAGGCGTGTTTGATTTTTAGTGATTCACGCAGATACCTGTCCGACCGAGGGTGCTCAAAAGAGTGAGCCTTGTCGCAAATGGACAAGCGTCCGCAAAAAAATTCCATTCCCGCTTGCCCGAACCAACTGATAAGCTGTGTAAAGGAGAGGGCGATGACCAAGCGATTTCGGCAATGACATATACGCCGGAGAAGGCAACTGGAGTATCCGAGACTGGGAAAGTCACCCTGCCGTCGTACTCCATGCTCGCTCTCACGCTCATCGGCATAGCCGACGCCGTCTATGTTGCCCACGGCAACTACACCGGCGCGCCGCTGTGGTGCCCCATCCTTGATGGATGCAACACCGTCATTAACAGTCCCTACTCGCGGGTTTTTGGGACGCCGATGTCATACTTCGGCTTTATCTACTACGTGTTCATGTTTGGATTGGCGGCGCGCCTTGCTTTCAATCCGTTTTCGAGCGGCTTGCGCTTCCGAGCAATTCTTTACGCCGCATTGGGCGCCGCTTCTTCGATGTACTTTATCTACCTTCAGCTTGGCATTATTCGCGCGGTGTGTAGTTACTGCCTTATCTCCGCCGTCACGTCATTCCTCCTTCTTCTCGCCGCGCTCTGGCACTTTCAAGCGACCCGCAATCGGCGATAAAAAGCGCGCCTATTGCCGGAGGCCCTCCTGCCGCTGAGCCTTAATGCAAGATATGTCTTGCGACGCCTGATTTTTTGCGACGCGGAGAGGGGGCCAAAATGTTCGCTATTGGCACAAAGCGTCAGTTTGCGCCGCGCAAGACATGTCCGGAGTTGGGGTTAAAGCCGACTTGCCGGTTAGGCCCCCGGACTTCTCACTTTGACCCTTATCGGACCTGCTAACCGACTATCTGGCAACTTGAAGGTGATGTAGTCTGTCCGACAAGCGTACTGGGGGCAGCCGATGCTTAGCATGAGACGGCGTGAATTCGTCGCGCTCCTTTGCGGAGCGGCTGTAGTAAAATCGTCTACAGCACAGGCTCAGCAGGCGGCTTTGCCGGTGATCGGGTTTGTCAACAGCGCCTCGCGGCAAACGTACGAGCCGCAGTTAACTGCGTTTCTCAAAGGTTTGGGTGACACAGGTTATGTTGTGGGCGGCAACGTGATGATCGAATACCGTTGGGCGGAAGGCCAACTAGACCGGTTACCGTCACTGGTGTCCGATTTGGTTAAACGTCAAGTCGCGGTAATTGCCGCAACAAGCACGCCGGCCGCGCTTGCAGCAAAGGCGGCGACAACGACCATTCCAATCGTTTTCGAAACGGGTGCGGACCCGGTTAAGATTGGGCTTGTCGCCAGCTTGAGCAGGCCCGGTGGAAACGTCACGGGTATAAGTCAGAGCAACGCGGAGATAATGCCGAAGCGGCTGCAATTGCTCCACGAACTGCTTCCCTCGGCGAAGGTCATCGTGCTCCTCGTCAACCCAGCCGATCCAACCAACGCAGAGACAAATACGCGAGGCGCGCAGGCGGCTGCTGACAGCCTTGGTCTGCAACTGCAGATACTAAACGCCAACACCGAGGGTGACATCGACGCAGCATTCGAAAAGCTGATACAAATTCAGGCAAGCGGACTTGTCGTAGGCAGTGGCCCATTCTTTGTGAGCCAAGCCGAAAAGCTTGCTGCGCTCGCGTCCCGATACGCCGTGCCGATCATCTACGAGTTTCGACGGTTCGCAGCAGCTGGTGGTCTGATGAGCTACGGATCGGAGATTTCGGAGGCATACCGCTTGGCGGGCGTCTATACAGGTCGCGTACTCAAAGGCGATAAGCCGGCTGAACTGCCAGTACAACAGGCAACGAGAGTTGAGCTAATCATAAATCTCAACACGGCAAAGGCGCTCGGCATCGCCATTCCGAACACGATCATCGGCGCGGCCGATGAGGTCATTGAGTAAGCCCGCCGATTTCCGTTATTGGCGTGCGCCGTGCAAAGGCGGCGCTTTCCAAAGTGGATGCAAGTCCCACCCGGCAATCGCTCCAGCCGGAAGCAATCGGAGCAGTCATGGAGGTAACGAAGTGGCTGAAGCCTTCGATTAGCGTGTCACGAATTGGTGACAGCGCGAGTGTGCAGGCCGCAACGCGAGTGAGTGCGCCGGGAGAAACCGGCAAGGAGTATGTGGTGAAAGTCCACTGCGATGAAGGAGTAGCAATCCACGTCGCCCCTGATCCGTGCGCAGGCGTCCGTGAGGACGTCGGCGAAGCGTCGGTGGGGGAGCGTATAGGCCAGCCATTGAGCCGCGAAACCGTTATAAATCCGAGTGCCGACGTTGTTCACTTGACGGAAGGCAAAATCGGCAGGCGCGATATTGCGAGTGCCCACCGAGCTCGGCGTGGTCTGAGACCCTGGCATGTACGGACGCTCCTTGTGCGGGAACCGGGAGATCTCTGGATCGGCCATAAGCCTTCCGGGCCGATGGTCCGTGGCGGGAAGGCGAGGAGCCGTAGCCGCTGATGCACGATCCAGAGAAGTCTGACTCCGGCATAGTAGCGACGAAGCCGACGAACAAGGCCGGGCAACCGGCTGCGGAGCCGGTGGAGCCAAGGCCGGGGACCAAGGGAAACGTGGGCCAGCAAAGCACGCACCGGGCGCAGAGCCGGATTCGCGTGACCCAGGCGCTGGACCGCGTACGACAAGCAGCAAGGCAAAGAAAGAAGGAGCGGTTCACCGCGCTTCTCCACCACATCAATGTCGATACCTTGAAGACGGCGTTCTACGCGCTGAAGCGTAAAGCCGCCCCCGGGGTGGATGGCATCACGTGGCAGGACTACGAGTTGGATCTTGAGCCCAGGCTCGAGGATCTGCACGGACGGGTCCATCGAGGAGCCTACCGGCCGCAACCGTCTCGCCGGACGTATATCCCGAAGGCGGATGGAAAGCAGCGGCCACTAGCGATCGCCGCCTTGGAAGACAAAATCGTCCAGGGCGCAACTGTCTTGGTGCTCAACGCGATCTACGAAGTCGACTTCGTCGGTTTCTCCTATGGGTTCCGACCCAGACGGGGACCGCACGATGCGTTGGATGCACTTTCGACAGCGATCAAAATAAAGAAGGTGAACTGGATACTTGACGCCGACATCCAGAACTTCTTTGGAGCTGTTAGCCAGCAATGGCTCATCTGCTTCCTAGAACACAGAATCGGCGACAAGCGCATCGTCCGCCTCATCCAGAAGTGGCTTAAGGCGGGTATACTTGAAGACGGAGTCGTAACAGTCGATGACAAGGGGACGGGCCAAGGTTCGGTAATTTCACCGCTCCTCGCCAATGTCTACATGCATTACTGCTTCGATCTCTGGGCCGAACGCTGGAGACGGCGAGAAGCCCGAGGCGACATGATCGTCGTGCGTTACGCCGACGATCTAGCGATCGGTTTCGAGCATAAGGACGACGCACAGCGTTTCCTCGATGCGATGCGTGACAGGCTTGGGGAATTTGCGCTGTCGCTTCACCCGGCTAAAACGCGCTTGATTGAGTTCGGCCGCTTTGCAACGACCGATCGAAAGAGGCGCGGGCTTGGAAAGCCAGAAACGTTCACCTTCTTGGGCTTCACTTTCATCTGTGGACGAGCGCGCCGCGGCACTTTCGTGCTTCAACGGAAGACCCGACGCGACCGCATGCGGCGTAAGTTGAAGGACATCAAGGTGGAGTTGCAGCGTCGAATGCACCAGCCGATACCCGAACAGGGAAAGTGGTTGAGCCAGGTGGTGACTGGCCACTTCGCCTACTACGCGGTCCCAACCAATAGCCGGGCGCTCTCGGCGTTCCGACGTTGCGTGACCGACCTCTGGCGACGCACGCTTCGGCGGCGCAGCCAGCGAGACGGATTCACATGGGAGCGCATGGCGAAGTTGGTCAATGACTGGCTCCCCCCGCCGCGCATCCTTCATCCCTGGCCAGACATACGCTTCGACGTCAAACACCCAAGGTAGGAGCCGGATGCCTTAGTTGGGCGAGTCCGGATCTGTGCGGGGGGCGGCCAGCAATGGCCCTCCCTACCGCGATACGCTGAGCAAGCCCCGAAACTTCAACGTGTCGAGGAACAGGTCTTTCAGTTCTTTCTCTTTGGCCATGACGCCCTCCGGGTTTGAAAATCGTTCCGTTAGAACCGATCGAACCGCAACTTGTTCCGAACGCGACCTTTGATCGCAGGAGAACATTCAGACCGCGCGGATCTCAAGCGGTGACGGCAATTTTAAGCGGCCTGTGATGGTCCCGGCACATCCGATCGACTAACTTTCCGTTAGGTGCCAAATTCAGGCGCTGCACCGCGAGCAGGCCGCGCCGACACCGGCCGAGCCGAGCCGGTTGACCAAGCGATGGGATTGTTCGCCGTTCACCCATCCTCCGCCACTTCGTTGATTGCAGACATGACTACACTGGTCGCGGTCTGATGGATCATGTGGCCGGTTCCGGGAACGCGGTGAAACTTGCTCTGGGAGACGTCACGGTGCAACCGCGTCGATTGCGCATCAATGTCGACCAATCGGTCTTCATCACCTGCGACGATGACGACGGGCATCTTCAAATTTGCGTATTCATCGCGGAAGCGAAATGCGTCTGGAATCATAAGTGCCGACTCCGCGGCTGCCGCGCGAATCTGGGAAGGACGAAGGGCCATCTCTTTCGGAAAGCCCTCAAACTTCTTCGGTACCGACCGCGGACCAAAGATTTTGGCCATCAAGAGCGGCCACATTACTCGACTTACCATCGGGGAGAGGGTGTGACCCAAGATATCGCCCACTAAAGGCACCGCAGGGGCGGATAAAGCAACCACGTCGGGACGCAAAGTCGGATAGTAATATCCCGAGGCAAGGACCAGGCCTTGCACCAATTTTGGATATTTAAGCGCTAGCGCGACCGCAACAGAAGCGCCCCACGAGTGCCCCAAGACTATCGCATTTGAGACGCCCAACCGATGGAGAGCGCGGTTAATCAGCTCAGCCTGTGCTACTGGCGTCCAGACAACATTACGCGGCCGATCACTATGACCGAAGCCAGGACGATCGAAAACGATGACGCGATAATTCTTTGCGGCTAAATCAATCAAACCGCTGGATTCGAAATCCTGGATCATGCTGCCATTGCCGTGCAGCAGGACCAGCGGCGTGCCTGAGCCACGTTCGACATAGTGGAGCCGGACGCCGTTTACTTCCAAGAATTGACCAGCGGGAGGATTGTCGCTTTCAGCGTTCTTGGCCAGGTGGCGGTTCACCAAGGCCGATATCGCCAAAGCTCCTACGGTCGCCGCTGCAGCCGTTAGATACGGATGCGCCTGGGCGATCGTACGGCCTTTATAGGCAGGGGATCTTGGCGAGCGTGTCTTGAGGTGTGCTGCGGTCATCGTATGCACTCCATGTGGCGTGCACGAAATCCGGACGATCCAAGAAGTGTTGCAGCGCAGAATGAACATTCGACACCGAGGTTCGTTCCGTTCGCACATAGCCCTAATCTGGCGCCGGAACTTAAATCAGCTAATGCAACTGGAACCTAATTGGACGGGGCCAGCCCCAAAATCTTTTAGCTGGTAGGTCGCCACCGGGACCAATGCATACCCTGTGGGTGTAGTGACCCGCTCACGGCGTCGAATATTCATTTGGACCATTCGTAACTTTAGCTAGTCCGGGACACCCAAGCCAGGCTGCGCTTTCAAAAGTTGCGCGGTTGCTTCTTGGGCTTCCTCGATGGTTCCGGCATGGACGGCGTTCATAATGTGTGCCGGACGCCGTGCAGACGAGCCGTGCTTTGAGATCGGAGAGCCGGACGTCGTCGGGCTAGGGATTTGCGCTGATCGCGATCGAATGGCTGCAGTTATAAAAAGGCTAATTGGAATCTCAAGCTCGTGGGACGTGGTTGTGCCCGAGTTGAACTCTTTCTAAGTACCAATGTCTAGCTATTCCCTTGTGTTACGTTTTGAACATTTCTCAGGAGGAACCCCGATCCCCGTCGACGTTTTGCCACAGCGCTTTCATCAAAAGCTGTAGCGGCGACAACTTGGCCACGCGAATTCACACCAGAGCTCGGGTGGCTTTTTTATGCCGTAACACATCGCTCTCACCTCAAAAGCCGCAAGTTAGGAACTTAACCCGAGTCGAGAGGTTGGGAGCATTCCGTAACTGTAAAGGAAAATCGATGAAACGCGCTTCCGTAATCATATGCACCGTATTTTTGGCGGCCACATCTGCTTTCGCGCAAAATCCACCAGCTCAATCAGGCCCGAACAACAACGCTGTCAATAGCTCTGGGCAAAATAACTCAAACGCGCCAGTAGCCGGACGAAATAGCTTCACAGAAGGCCAAGCCAAATCGAAGATTGAGGGAGCAGGCTACACCAACGTGAGTGAACTCACGAAAGATAACAATGGTGTCTGGCGCGGCAAGGCGAGCAAGGGTGGTTCCTCCACTGAGGTCAGCGTCGATTTTCAAGGCAACGTCAACATTGCAAAGTAACGAAGGGATTTCGACATGACGGCTACTATTTCTCGTCTTTACGACAACTACGCCGATGCTCAGAAAGCGGTTCAGGGCCTTGAAAGTGCTGGTGTCCCTCACTCCGATATCAGCATCGTCGCGAATAATTCAGACAAATGGTTCAGCGGTGGCAAGAAGGTGGACCGCGACCACGACGGCGTTGATGACCGCGCTGAAGGTGCTGGAAAAGGTGCTGGGATTGGCGCAGGAGTCGGCGGAGCAGCGGGTCTACTGGCTGGTCTTGGACTGCTGGCAATTCCAGGACTAGGTCCAGTAGTCGCAGCGGGTTGGCTAGCGGCAACGGCGGTGGGAGCGGCAGCTGGTGCGGCGACAGGTGAAATCGTGGGTGCCCTGACGGAAGCAGGAGTTTCTAAGGAAGACGCCCCTTTGTACGCTGAAGGCGTTCGTCGCGGTGGAACTCTCGTCTCTGCCCGAGTCCCGGATGCTGATCGTGCTCGCTTGGACGCAATCCTGAACCAATCTGCTGTCAACCTGCGGGACCGTAGCGCGGCGTGGCAAAAGTCAGGCTGGAAAACATTCGATCCAGCAAGTAAGCCTTACGGGTCTGACGAAGTTCGCAAAGAGCGTCAGCTATATGGCAGCGGTGTTCGCTGACCATAAGCGAAGCGAAACGGTCCGCTTCGGCGGGCCGTTTTCTTTCGGAAGGTGCAATGACAATACTCTTCATAGCTTTTCCTCCGGGTTGGGTGTGGAGGGTTTGTTCTCAGCGAGTAAGCTTTGTTCCTGCGCTGTTAGTCAAGCCGGAGTTCGGAAACCATTTCCGCGTTTTTTGTAGGGCGGCAGCTATGTGGATGGTCAATTCTCTGATGATGTTGGCAGTCGAAGCGAATGGTGTGTTTGCGCTGCGGATGATGAAGCTGATTCGCGGCGGCAGACGCGCCCGTCGCGAAGCTGAAAAATGGTCAGCGAAAAGATACAGGCAGCGTTCCAAGCTAACACAAGTCTCATGGCTGGTGCTTCGGGCGATGAAATAGTCCATCGATATCGACAGCATGTAGCGAAGAATGCGAAGCGGCTGAGCAGGCTTAATTCGGGCCGAAGCCGAAACCGTGCGCTCAAGCGAACACGGCGCCGACGGAATTAGCGCAACGGCCTTCCGGTGAGCGAGACCGCCCACAATCAGCCGCCGCTGGTTCCGCAAGCATAGGGTTTCAAAGTCGCAGAGGTGCGACATGGCATAAACGAACATGCGATGAATTAATCTCAGGGAGGTGGAACTCACAACCCTCGTTTGGAACGTTACGCGGCACAGCATGTTGTCTCTGCACGATTTGACCTTTGTGGTCGTCCCATCATCCCTTGGAGTATTAGATGAGTAAACGTAAGCCGGCATCGGCGTCAAAGCACGCCCACAGCCCGAAAACAGTCGTGATGGCCAAACGGGCCGCTCAGGCTATTGTTAGAAGCCCGAAAGACAGCCGTCTACGCTCTGTGTCGGCTGGCTCGACTGAATCGCCCCCAAAGCGTCATAACAACTCAAAACAAGAGGCTCTCGTTGTTGAGCATCCGGCGACAGCCTTACAAGATGACTTCAAACAGACGATGACGGATGTCGATTCAAAGAAAGGTTTTGATTTTTCTTCAGCCACGGCTAACGTGCGAGCTTACCAAGCAAAGCTGCTCGAAATGACACAAGCCAACATTCAATTTGCTTTTGAATTCGCCCAGAGGCTTGCGACGATTAGGTCGCCTGTTGAATTTCTTAGCGTCAATGCAGAATTCACAAGCAAGCGGATGGCCATGTTCCTGAAGTATTCGAAAGAAATGGCTGAATTAAGTACCAAGCGGTTAACAGCCTAGACCAAGGCCGCCGACTATCCGATACAGACTGCTCCAGATCAACTCGCTCACATGATAGCGGAGCTGCGCGCGCGCCTCGCTATCATCGGACGCGTACAGAATAATGCATTCGACATGCCGATGACCCAGGAACAACTCGGCGAGGCCTTGGGTGTTACGGCCGTGCACGCGAACCGCATTATCAAGCAACTACGGGACGATAACGTGGTCGACTTTCACAGGGGGCGAGTCACGATACGGGATGAAGCTAAGCTGCAGGAACTAGCAGACTTTGATCGCCGTTACCTTCATCAGAAGCCGACACTTTGAGGTCGCCATTGTCCGTCGTCAGATAATTTGAGACTGATCAGGCGTTTCGCGAAGGGAGGCTCTGGCTCATCAGGGGTTAGAGTTTAAGCGGCCTGCATCTGATGCTGCAAGCGACGGTTTGCGATGGTAGCAAGCTTGATGCGTTTGCGTTCTGCGAGGATCGTCTGCGCTCTGCCGAAGTAGACGTCAGCCGGCGTGAGGTTGTCGATGCTCTCATGATAGCGGACGTGATTGTAGTGCTCGACGAAGGCGGCGATCTGCCGTTCGAGATCGCCAGGCAGGTAATAGTTGTCGAGCAGAATGCGGTTCTTCAAGGTCTGGTGCCAGCGCTCGATCTTTCCCTGAGTTTGGGGATGATACGGTGCCCCGCGCACGTGCTCGATGCCCTTGGCCTCGAGCCACTTGGCCAGATCGCCCGCCACATAAGATGAGCCATTGTCTGAGAGAAGCCGTGGCCTGTGCACGACGGCGACGTGATCAAGGCCCGAGGCCGAGAGCGCCAGGTCGAGCGTGGCAGTCACGTCCTCGGCGCACATGGTGGCGCAGAGCTTCCAGGCCACGATGTAGCGCGAGAAGTCGTCGAGCACGGTCGAGAGATAGTACCATCCCCAACCGGTGATCTTGAGGTAAGTGAAGTCGGTCTGCCAGAGCTGGTTGATGGCTGTGGTCTTGTCCTTGAACTCGTCCGCCGCCTTGATCACCACATAAGCCGGGCTGGTGATGAGATCATGCGCCTTCAGCAGCCGGTAGACCGAAGCTTCCGAGATAAAATACTTTTTCTCGTCGGTGAACCGCACCGCCAGCTCCCGCGGCGACAACTCAGGAACCTCCAGCGCCAGGTCGATGATCTGGCGGCGGACATCGTCCGGGATCCGGTTCCAGACACGATCTGGTCGTGAACGGCGGTCATCCAGCGCCTCAGGCCCGCCCTCACGGTAACGGTCATACCAACGGTAGAACGTGGCGCGGGGAATGCCGAGCTTGTCCAAGGTGCGCCTGGCGGGCAGATGCGATTGCTCGACCAGCTGGATGATCTCGGCCTTCTCGGATGCAGGATATCTCATGCCTCGTCCTCCCCATCCCCGCTCATGCTTTTTTTAAGCAGGCGGTTCTCCAGGGTGAGATCGGCCACGACCTCCTTCAAGGCTGTGGCCTCACGACGAAGGTCCTTCACCTCGCCGGACGTTGCGGCGCGGGCCGTGTCGCCCGCCAACCGGCGCTTGCCGGCCTCGAGGAACTCCTTCGACCAGCCGTAATACATCGAGGCGGCGATGCCTTCACGGCGGCAAAGCTCCGAGATGTTCTCCTCGCCGCGTAGCCCTTCCAGCACTATGCGGATCTTCTCTTCAGCCGAGTACTGCCGGCGTGTCTGACGCCGAATGTCCTTCAGAACTTGTTCTGCCGGCGCTTTATCCGGCCCGGATTTCTGTTTCATCTTCGCTCCTTGCGGCTACGATGAACCAGAAATCCTCCCTTCGTGAAGACCCTCAGTTTGTCTCAGGGGTGCTGACGGGGAACAATAGGTTCAAATCCTATCCGTGATTTGAACCTGCTAAAATCTTGGCCCGACCAGGCGGAAAATCGCACGCCGCTCTACAATTGAGCCGCCGAAAGCAAGCTGTCGTTCGATTTTCCGCGATATTTGTTTGTTCACCGCCGATATCGGAGGTCGTGACCTTCCAACATTTGCGCTGCGCGCGTTAAAGGTAGCCCAGTCCCTTACACCGTGTATGATTAAGAAGGTAACGCAAGTTGGTCGAGTGTGGGGAAAGGTAGTAGCGTTTCCCCGCTACCAGATCTCATCCATTTTGATCTGCATCCGCCCAAACCTTACCGAACGATTTTGTAAGCCTTTGCGCGCTTGCGGTGTCGTGCTGGTGCCGCTTCCGCTTGTGGAGATGGGCTCGCATCACGCCTATGCGGGCAAACATCGTGGGCCCGAACTCATCCGGATCGATTGATACGGCGCAGACAGCAACAGTTGGAAGAGTGCCCTGGCGGCTTTGTATTTGGCAGCGGGTCGGCTGCTATCCGAACCCTCCATGACGACGGCCCCTTCGGACGTGCAAACGCTCCACCGCCATATTCGGCCGCGCTTCTTCAGCACCAATTCAAAAACCGGGAACTGATCGACGTCGCGATCCAAAGGAACTTCCATCTTACCGGAGCTTGGTTGGTTTCTAGTACCCCAGACGAATGGGCCTGACCGCTTAAGTTAACCTATTCGCTAAGTCAACCTTTTTGCCTTCACTCGTTCGCATTTCCAACACGGCATTGTAGCCGGCGCCACGCAGCTGCCGCCAGCACGGCTGTAAGCGGCATCCGCATCAAGGGCGTGGCGATCGGCTCACCGGGGCATAGCGGGCACTTCGGCAATATCTCGCCTGGCGGCGCATCGAGTTCAGTCAGCAATTCCGTCGCGGATGTGATCCAAACAGGTCCGACGCTCTCGGGCAATCAGACGAACGCAGCCTACCGTGGCTCCAATAGATGGTTATCTAACCATCACAGGGATACCGCGTCGTCATGGGGGCAGTGTGTCTTGACGTCTACAACCAACGACGCTGAGGTGCGGATTGGTTCGATCTGCACTGCGTGGCCGAGCTGCAGTGCAATTCGCGAACTTTCCGCTTTTGGCCACTGGCATTTGGCGAACCGTTGGCACCCTCGCTGATCCGCGTTGTCTTCCCTTGCTTCCTAGGGACAGCGACCGGCTGCACCAACAGGAACTAATCGCCTTCGGCAGCCCTTGTGGTGACTGACGCGCGGGCTACATTGTCCTCCGAGTTTCGGAGGAGGTCCAATGAATTCACGTCAATTGCTGCGCGCGCTCGCCTGCGGCGCGCTGATGCTGGCTGTAGCGCCGCCGGTCCGCGCCGAAGGCACTTTCGATATTCCCGCCGGAGCGCATTTCAATCAGGACAAGCTTGCGAAAATCACCGAGTTCTTCCAGAACGAGGTGGCGACCGGGAAGATCGCCGGTGCCAACGTCCTGATCGAGCAGCATGGCAAGCCGGTCTATCACGAAACCTTCGGCGTGCAGGACGTGGTGTCCAAGGCGCCGATCACGGACAAGACCATCTTCCGCCTGTCGTCGCTGACCAAGGCGGTCACCTCTGTGGTGGCGATGCAGTTGATCCAGGACGGCAAGATCAAGCTCGACGATCCCGTCTCGAAGTACATTCCTTCCTTCGCGAATATGAAGGTCGGCGTGGAGAAAAAGGCCGAGGACGGCACCAAGACGCTCGAACTGGTGCCGCTGACCCGGCCCATTACCATTCTCGACCTGCTGCGTCATACCTCCGGCATCACCTATGGCTTCTACGGCGACAGCCTCGTCCGCAAGGCCTATGCGGCGGCCAATCTCTATGCGGGCGATTTCGATCTTGCCGAGTTCGCCGAGCGCATCGCCAAATTGCCGCTGCACAACCAGCCGGGGGCTCTCTGGCAATACGGCCATTCCACCGACATCCTGGCACGGGTCATGGAGATCGTGTCCGGAAAATCATTGCTCGAGATCGAGAAGGAAAAGCTGCTCGATCCGCTCGGCATGACCGACACCGGCTTCTTCGTCACCGAAACGGAGCGGCTGCAGCGGCTGGCCCAGCCGGTGCCGAACGATAGTAATTTCAAGGTCGGCCGCGAGTACAGGACCGAGGTCCGCCAGAAATGGGAATCCGCCAGCGGCGGCATGGTTTCGACCATGTCGGACTTCTCGAAGTTTGCGCAGATGCTGCTCAATGGCGGTACGTTCGGGGGCAAGACCTATCTCAGCCCGAAGACGTTCGAACTGATGGCATCGGACCATATCGGCAAGGGTTCCGGTGTCGAGCGGGACTATTTCTATTTCCCCGGCGACGGCTTCGGCATGGGGCTTGGGCTTGCCGTGCGCACCGATCCCGGCAACGCCAAGCCGCCGCCGCCGGGATCGCTGGGCGAACTGAAATGGGACGGCGCCGCCGGCTGCTACATGGTGATCGACCGCAAGCAGGACATGCTCTTCGTGCTGCTTGAGCAGACCCCTTCGGAACGCCAGCGCGTCCAGCGAACCCTCAAGCAGCTCGTCTATGAAGCGATGGAGAACTGACCGCGTTGCAGCGTGCTGCCTCGTTGGGGCAGCGCTTGCGATTGCCCTGGTTACCGGCCGGGCGCACGAGGTGCGCGCCGAATCCACCGCGCCGGTCGCGCCGACCCTCTCACGCGCAGCCCTTGACCGGATCGGGGACCAGGTTCGCAACGAAGTCGCGACCGGCAAGATTCCCGGCGCCATCCTGCTGATTCAGCAGCACGGCAAGCCGGTCTATTTCGAATGTTTCGGCGTGCGAGACCCCGCGACAGCGCAGCCGATGACACCGGACGCGATTTTCCAGATCTATTCGATGTCGAAAGCCGTCACGTCGGTTGCCGCGATGATGCTGGTCGACGAAGGCAAGCTGGCCCTCGACGATCCCGTGTCGAAATATATTCGTTCCTTTGCGGACGCAAAAGTCGGCGTCGATCTTTCCGATGAAGCCGGACAGTATCCGCTCAAGCTCGAGCCGTTGAAGCGCCCGATCACGATCAGGGATCTGCTGCGGCACACGTCGGGCATCACTTACGGCTTCTTCGGCGAAGGCGCGGTGAAGAAACTCTATGCCAATCCCCAACTCTACGCCGGCGATTTCGACAGCGCCGAATTCGCCGACCGGATCGCGGTACTGCCGCTCGCCGATCAGCCCGCAACGCGCTGGGACTATGGCCATTCGACCGATGTGCTCGGCCGCGTCATCGAGGTGGTATCGGGGCAGACGCTATTTCAGTTCGAGAAGCAAAGACTGTTCGATCCGCTCGGCATGTCAGACACCGCGTATTACGTCGCGGATCAGGCCAAGTGGCCGCGCATCGCCCAGCCATTTCCCGTCGATCGTCAGCAGGTAGTCGGAATCAAGGACCCGACAGTGCCGCGGCGCTGGGAATCCGGCGGCGCCGGCCTGGTCTCGACGATCGCCGACTACGCCCGCTTCCTGCAAATGCTGCTGAATGGCGGCAAGCTCGACGGCAAGCGGTACCTCAAGCCCGAGACCGTCGCGTTGATGACGTCGGATCAGATCGGGCCGGAGACCGGGATCATTCACGACCCCTTCTATTTTCCGAACCCGACCAGCGGCTTCGGTCTTGGCTTTGCCGTGCGCACCTCGCCGCCGCCGAACACGACATGGCCGCTTGGTGAATACCGCTGGGACGCCGCGGGCGGCAGCTTCTATTTTGTCGATCCCCAGGACGACATGCTCGGTGTCTTCATGGTGATGGCCCCGACGCAGGGCGGACGTATCCAACTGGAGCTGAAGACGATCATGTATGAGGCGCTGGGCAAGGGAATGCGCAAGGATTGACGATTTTCCGGATTACGCTTCCGGCCTACGCCACGGCATTCCGCGCGATCGTCTCGCGATAGAATGAGGCGCTAAGCTTGGGCGTGCGACGCTTGGTATCGAAGTCGACCCAATAGAGGCCGAAGCGCTGTTCAAATCCATCCGACCATTCGAAATTGTCGATCAGGCTCCACAGAAAATACCCGTGTACTGGCACGCCCTCGGATGCCGCGCGCTGCAATTGCGTCAAATAGCTGCGCAGATACATGATGCGGTCGACGTCGTAGACATTGCCGTCCGCGGCCAGCTGGTCGCTCCCCGACGTTCCGTTCTCGCTGATGTAGATCGATTTCACGTTCCATAGCTTGGCGACGTGACGCGGCACCCAGTACATTGCCTCGGGACCGGGCCTGAGCCAGGCCGCGTTCATGTGTGGAAATGATCTGGGAAACGGCGCCAGCGTGAAGCCGCGTTCGTTGTCGGCGGCAACGACGTAATGGTCAGGCGTGTAGACATTCAGTCCGATAAAATCGATCGGCGATGAAATGATGCGCAGATCTTCGGCCGTGTATTTCGGAGCATCATTGCCGGCCTGCGCCAGGAATGCATCGGTATATTTTCCCTCCAGCATCGCGGTCAAATAGCCGGCATTGAGTTCGCGCGTCGCAATCTCGGCGGCGCGGATGTTCGCAGGCGTTTCGATTGCAGGGATACAGCTCACGACATTCTCCGCCGGACCGATCCTGGTCCCGGCTTGTCCGTGGGCCCGGATAGCTTGCACCGCGAGACCGTGTCCCAGCGCGAGGTTGTGTTGGACCTGATGTAGTCCCGATTGGGATAATTTGAGGCCAGGGGCATCAGCACCATTTCCATGCCCGAGGTGAACGTGCCTGGAGCATTCGTTGATCGTAAAAAAGTGTTTCACGCGGTCGCTCAAACGTGCCGCGACATAGGCTGCATAATCCGCAAAGGCCTTTGAGGTGTCGCGCGAGGTCCAGCCGCCGAAGCGATCCTGAAGCGCCTGAGGCAGGTCCCAATGGTACAGGGTCGCAAATGGCTCGATGCCGTTCGCCAACAACTCATCCAGCAACCGGTTGTAGAAATCGAGGCCCCTTGGGTTTGGCGGGCCGGCTCCCTCCGGGAAGACACGCGGCCAAGCAATTGAAAAACGATAGGCTTTTGCGCCCAGCGCCTTCATCAACTGAACGTCTTCCCTGTAAAGATGATAATGGTCGGTCGCGGTGTCGGCGTTGCTGTGATCGGAGATGGTCCCGCGCTTCTGGGCGAAACGGTCCCAAATCGATGGGCCGCGGCCGTCTTCGTTGACGGCTCCCTCGATCTGATAGGCTGAGGTCGCCGTCCCCCACAGAAACCCGCTCGGAAAACTGGAAGAGGTCCCCCGGTCATGCCGCCCGTCTTCATTGGCCGGGTCAGCCTGACTGGATCCGGCCGGCAGCGCCGACATTCCAAGAAGCGACCAGCCGGTGATCCCAGCGAATTGGCGACGGGAAAGTCCTTTGAATGCCATCACCACTTCACGTTTTCGCGCTGGGACAAATGTGCGGCAGGCACAGCTCCCCCTTCGCACCCGGCCTTGATGCAGGTCGGAATTGGATGCTACAAATTCCTGTCAAATGGCGCAAACGGCGTGCGCGCCAATGGACATGCTTGTCGAAGGACCATTGCCTTGCGCACGCCACTGGCGCTCTTCTTCATTTCCCTTGGCGTCGTTGCGACGGTCTGGTGGTGGTTGGCCATACCGGCAACCTTGGTGCGCGCGCCGATTGATCCCGCGGCGAAACTGGAATGCGTTTCCTATGCGCCCTTCAGGGGCGACCAAACGCCGCGTAACCCGGACTTGATCGTCAGCAAGGAGCAGATAGCGGAGGATCTGCGCGAGCTCGCCAAGATAACCAAATGCATCCGCACCTATTCCATCGACAACGGACTGGACCAAGTGCCCGAACTTGCGTCCAGGGTTGGATTGAAGGTTCTGCTTGGCGTCTGGATCGGACGCGATCGTGGCAAGAACGCCCTCCTCATCAACACCGCGGTCTCGCTGATCAAGGATCATCCCGGCGTGATCACAGCGATCATCGTCGGCAGCGAAGTGCTCCTGCGCGGAGAGATGACGGTGTCCGACCTCCGGGAAATCATCCGCTCGGTCAAACCGCGCGTGGATATTCCTGTGACCTATGCCGACGTCTGGGAGTTCTGGCTGCGCTACCGGGAAGTTGGCGCCGATGTCGATTTCGTCACCGTTCATTTCCTGCCATATTGGGAGGACTTTCCGCCCCGCGCCGAAGACGCTGCCGCCCATGTGGATGACGTCCGAAAGCAGGTGGCGGTGGCCTTTCCCGGCAAGGAGATCCTGATCGGCGAAACGGGTTGGCCGAGTCATGGGCGGATGCGCGACGGCGCGCTGCCCTCCCGCATCAATCAGGCACGTTTCATTTCCGAGATCCTCGATCGGGCTGGACGGGGCAACTTTCGCGTCAACCTGTTCGAGGCCTATGACGAGCCGTGGAAGCGCCGGTGGGAAGGAACGGTGGGCGGCTATTGGGGCTTGCTCGATGAGGCCGATCGCAAGCTGAAATATCCGGCCGGAGCGGCCATCAGCAACTACCCGTTCTGGAAGTTGCAGATGGTGTGCGGGATGGTTCTTTGCATCTGCGTATTCGGAACAGCATTACTGACGCTGAGGCGCCGGCCATCGTCGCCGCGATTGGCGGTTTGGATTGCGGTCGCGGTATCAGCGACCGTGGGTGGGGTTTTGTTCGGAATAGTCGCCGACAAGATGTTCCATGAGGGATACGAGTTTGGTGGTTGGCTGGTCCAGGGCTTGCTGCTGGCCGCGGGAATAGCTGCGTCGCTGCTGTCCACCAACGCCTTGATGTCGGGGCGCGCGCTTCCGTCGTTTCTTGAAGTGTTGGGACCGCCCAAAGGCCGAACTCAATTGTTCATAGTGAATATCCTGGGCGTCACGCTGATCGTGACGACGCTCATTGCTGCGCAAACCGCGTTAGGCCTCGTGTTCGACGCGCGCTGGCGCGATTTCCCGTTCGCCGGCCTGACCATGGCCGTGGTGCCGTTTTGCACCGTGGCATTACTCAACCCTCCAAAATCAGGCGCGCGCCCGCTCGCCGAGGCCGTGTTCGCGGGATTGTTCGCCGCTGCCGCGCTCTACATCATTTTCAACGAAGGGTCTCACAACTGGCAGTCATTGTGGACCTGTGCAGCGTACCTCATGCTCGGCACTACGCTATGGCGGCCACGCACCGTTGCGATTGCCGAAACGGCATTGATCGCCGCGACAGCCGTCCTTTGCGAGGTTGGCTCGGCGTCACAAGCCCAGGGACAAGTAATCCAACTCGCCGGGCCAAATGGCCAAACCAACTCGTGATACGGCGATGATGAAATGAAGCCGCAGCCGCAGGTCGCTTTAGCGGACTTGACGCGCCGCGCAACCGATGTAAACTCGTCCGGTGCCGGCTCAACCGGTCGACGCAACACAGGCGTTAAATCTCTCTGCTGGAGTTTCAAATTGCAAGGTCTCACGTGGTCGTTCGTTTAGCTGACGAGCCACTTTGTTCAGATGGGCTTGCGAGTGCACCGACAAGTCGGTGCCTTTTGGAAAGTACTGTCTCAGCAGGCCATTGGTGTTCTCGTTCGATCCGCGCTGCCATGGGCTTTGCGGATCGCAAAAATAGACGTCGATTTTGGTCGCCAACGTAAAGCAACGATGATCCGTAAGTTCCTTTCCCCGGTCCCAGGTCAGGGACTTATACAGCTCCTTCGGTAGCTTCTTCGCCTGCTTGATGAGCGCGCAGACTACCGTCTGGGTGTCCTTGCCGGCCACCTTGGCCAACATCACATAACGCGTATGACGCTCGACCAGGGTCGCGATGTAGCTGTTGTTCGGCCCGGACAACAGATCGCCTTCCCAATGGCCAGGCACCGCCCGATCTTCAACCGCCGCCGGTCGCTGACGGATTGAGACGATATCCTTGATATGCCCCCGTCTATCGCCATTCGGATCAACCGGCTTGGAGCGACGCATCGAGCGCTTCGATCGAAGGTGACTAAGCAGCTCTTTCTTGAGCACGCCACGTGTTTGTACAAATAAGCTGCGGTAGATCGTCTCGTGTGACACCCGATTACACTCGTCTTCAGGATGCGTTCTCTTCAGCCAGCCGGCTATCTGCTCGGGCGACCAATCCAATCTGAGCTTCCCCGCTACAGCTCTCCGTAGCCGCGGACTGTTCGCCAATTTACAACATTTTGGACGACGAGCCCGCGCCCAGGCATTCTCGTCTGCAAGTGCCGCTCGGTAGCGATCATAACCGCCATTGCGGCTCATTTCCCGGCACTGTCGAGGGTGAGCGGCCAAGCAACCTGGCGATCGATCGGGCCGATCGATGTGCCGTAACGCCTCTGGAAATCACCTCGCGTTCCGCGAGCGTCAATGCCAGCCTGGAGCGACGCCGCTCGGCAGGACAAATCCCACCATGCGGTGCCACCAAAAAATAGATCGACGATGACTGCTTACCAAAAGCTCGTCCGATCGCCTTCAGCAATTCCCCGCGCTTCCAGCGATCCCATAACTCCGTCTTCTCTGCCGCAGTAAACCCTCTATGAAATTTGTGAGCCATCAAACCACACTCCATCTCTCCTTCAAGATAAAGTGTTGCGTCGACCGGTTGAGACCACCCGGCTAAAGCGGACATTGCTGCGATCACGGGCTTGTCGACTGACCCGGCGCTATAACCTTGATCTAGCTTAACACTCGTCCGCGTCACCGTGGCCACCATGAGACAGCCAGGCAGGACGAGCATGAAAAGTTTCTCGACGATTGCTGCACTATTACTCTTGATGGGCTGCGGCCGTTTTGACGAAGCGAAAGAACGTGAGGGTTGCCAAAAAGCGTACCCGAACGATCAGGTCGCCGCGAATAAATGTCTCAAAACTGCAACCGATGAATGGACAAAAGCCTACGCGTGGCTTCCTCGGGTTACTGAAAGACAACACTCAACGCCTTAAGGGCAATAGCAATCTGGCAGATGACGCCATACGCTTCCGCAATGAGTTGGAACACCGTCTTCACATCGCGCTCAACTTTATTTTTGTTGGCTGTCGTTGACACGACTTTCGCGTTGGTGCTGTTCAGCTGGGCCGCCTCAGTTGGCGACCTTTTACTTTATACGCCAAATCACATGTCGCCTATTGGCAGATATTGTCTGACGCAACACAATCGCGCCACGCCCATCGTGGCCCACGATGTGAAAAGAGTTCTTGCCGATATCGATACCAACCACAGCAATTGCAGCGTTGACTGTCTGGGACATGGCGTGCTCCTTGTCTTGACGCCCCGTCCCAGCTTCTATTGCTGGCGGGGCGAGAGCAGTCAAGCACACAGCGCACGGTTTCCCGTCTCCACGAGGACTCATCGTGAAGTTCTTGCACTGATGGATCGTGCAGAGGAGAAGGCGGAGCCCAAAGACGTCGGTGAACAGGCTCTGATGCGCGGGTTGGATACCGCATTTCCGTTTTTTCGTCTGGGGCTGTCCTGGTCTAGCGTCGGGCGTCGATCGGATGATCGGCCACATAATGGGTTTCAGGAATTCCCCTGCCGTGGTCCCGCCTTCACTTCTGCACGATTGATGTCTGCGACTATCCCCCTTGATTCTGGTTGCAACGGGTGGGGGCTGTGGCCGGTCGAGCGCACCTCACGAACTCGAGCGGTCCACAGCCCCCAACGACGTTACGCTTGTCGATGTGCCATGAGCTCGCGATTGATCGCCCAAATGAAGGCGGATAGCTCGCGGGCAATCGCCGTGGCGATTACCGTTCGCCGCTTGCCCTTCCGCTCGAGTGACCGGAAGCGCCCGCACAGTCTGGTTTGCGCTTTCCACGCGATCTCGCGCACGCGTCTCGGTGCGGCCTCGACCTTTGGCTGCTTCTCTCGGCTCACGCGCGGCGGATATCGATAGCTCCAGGCCGCCTCCACAAGAATGCGTCGCGCCCGCCCATTACCGGCCTTGGTGATGCCGCCGCGCTTCACCTTGTCGCCGGTCGAGCTTTCTGAGGGCACGAGACCCAGATAGCCGATCAGCTCGCGCGGATTTTGAAAGCGGGAGAGATCACCGATCTTGGCCAGCACCCCCACTGCCGCAATGAGATCAATCCCACGCACCGCCTGCAGGGCCGCGACAACCTCGGCCAGCGACCACTCGGGCACCATCTCGCGGATGGCATTTTCCAAACGCTCACGCGCTCGCTTTCCTGGCGTATCCCCTCAAGTAGCTCTTCGAATGCGATGCGCTGCTCACGATGCTCGATCTTCTGCGCCATCAGCCATTTCATATGGGCTGGTCTTGCCCGGATAGATGTGTCCCAGCCGCAGCATCAATGACGAGATCTGCTGGCGCTTGCCCTGGAGGTCCTTCTTCACTGCCAGACAGGCGCGCGAGAGATCGCGCATGGCTTCATGCCGCTCGTCCGGCACCCACACCGCGGTGAGCTGCCCGCGCGTAACAGCTTGGCGAGGCTTACCGCATCGCGCCGGTTCGTCTTCACCCGATCGCCGGCCTTCTTCGGAACGAGCGAGGGAGCCACCACCAGGGACTCGTGGCCGAGGCTCTTGAGCAGTCTGTAGAGACCATATCCTGTCGGCCCTGCTTCATAGCAAAACGTCAGATGACGGTATTTCGATGCAAGCTTTGCCACGAGCTTTTGGATCGCCGCCTCCGTGGCAGGAAACTCCCCGAGATATCGCACCTCGCCGCCACGGCCGCTATCGGCAATTGCTACTGCATTACGCAATTTTGACGTATCGATTCCGACAAAGGCCTCGGTATGATGACCCACGACTCGCCCTCCTTGTTTGAGGCTCTGCCCGGTCCATCCGGGCAACCCTCGTCGCAACATCGAGGGTGAGTCGCCTCATTTGTGAAGGGACACACAGTCTAGCGGACACGGGTTTCGGCATCTGCGCTTGCGACAAGGCAGGCGATGCGGCGATGATCGCGGGCTATCCGGGCGGCAGCGATGAATTCGACGATGCGATTGGCGATTACGCGGTCACCTACGCCGGTCAGGCCGCGCAGGATTATGCGAGCTTTGCCGAGGCCGTCCGGGTAGGCGAACTGAAAACCGACGTGAGTCCTGGCGAACTTGAGGTCGCATTGAGATGAAGCAGCAGATCACCGACGACTTCGGTCAGCCGGCCGTTCTCGGCACCTTCCGCTCGCGCGTTCTCGGCATCGGCCCGCAGATGGAATATATCTTCCCGATCGGCAAACAACCAAGCGTTCCTGCGCTTCGAAGGGATACGGGAGTTCGACGCCGCCAACCGGCCGTCCGGCTGGAACACCGGGCTGATGTTTGCTATCTCTGAAGCCGCGCCGACCAGCACGGTGACGCTGACAAATCGTTTAATGAGAAAATAGAAGACTCGGCGAGCTTGGCGCGGGTCGCCTTTGATTGCCGGCAATAGGACTACATCAGATTGGGGCAGAGACGAAAATGTCATCAATTTCTCACACCGTAGCGACAGCCGACGTTCACGCCGCGCCAAAAGCCAGAGCGCGCAACTTCTCGATCGACCGCGCACGCACCTTCCTGACGCTGGTGGTGCTGCTGCACCACGCCGTCATCCCCTATACATATTTCGGTCACACCGATCCGAAGTCATTCTTCGGCTTCGACATGATCGTGCTCGCCACCGACAGTTTCTTCATGGCGATGTTCTTTTTTCTGTCGGGGCTGTTTGTATGGCCGGGCATCGCCCGGAAGGGACCGCAGAACTATTTGTCGGATCGCCTGCTCCGGCTTGGCCTGCCATTCGTGATCTGTGCGTTCACGGTGATTCCGCTCGCCTATTACGCCATCTCCCTGCGGCAGCATCCCGAAATCGGCTTTTCGGAATTCTGGTGGACCACGATCACCAAAGGCCCGTGGCCGAGCGGGCCGATCTGGTTCCTTTGGGTCTTGTTCGCCTTCGACCTCGTTGCTTGCCTGCTGTATCGGCTGTCACCCAATATGCTCGATCCGATCAATCGCCTCTCGCTGCACGGTCGCCGTCGGCCCGCCGTGTTCTTCGCGGTCATGCTTGCCGTCACCGCTGTGTTCTATGTTCCCGGGCTGATTCATTTCGGACCAAGCAGCTGGTTCGAGTTCGGGCCGTTCTCGGTCCAGCACGGGCGCGTGATGCTCTACGCTACCTACTTTTTCTTCGGTGCCGGCATCGGCGTCCAGTATTTGGATCGCGGGCTGTTGGCGGCAGACGGCCGGATGGCGAAGGTCAGCTGGGATTGGCTGATCCTGGCGCTCGTTCCGTATTGCCTGCTGTGGGTGCTGATCTTCATCAAGCGCGAAGTATTGGGGAACCCGTCGCCCTTGCCGAACTGGTATGAAGGGATCTATGCCGTCTGCTTCACTGTCTTCAGCGTGGCCATCCTGTTTTTGATCCTGGCCTATTTCCTGAGGTTCAAGGGCTCGGGCCGGAGTATACTCGATCCGATGCAGGCCGACGCCTACGGCATGTTCCTGGTGCACTACCCGATCGCGCTGTGGCTGCAATACTGGCTGTTCGACTACGACCTGCCGGCGATCGTCAAGGCTTCGGTCGGCTTCGTGCTGACCGTGTTATTGAGCTGGGCTGCGACGAGGGCCTTGCGGATGATCCCGGGCGCGAAGCGCGTGTTGTGAGAACGGCATCAGGCCGCGCCGCTCGCGCCTTGCTCGCGCCATTACACCGAGCCGGTCATGAAAATGACAGCGAAGGCGGTCGGTTCAACGGCCACTGGAATGCCCGTCGTCATAAGCACAAAGTCACGGCAGACGCTTCGCTCCGATGCAGATCACGTGCGGGCGGCTCCTCCGATATGTCGTAGCGACTCGATATATCGTGGGTTTTTGCCGACACCGATCTCAATGGCTGACGGTTTGCCAATTACCAACCCATGCAAGGTATCGAACGACCACGTGAGACCTTGCAATTTGAAACCCCAGCAGAGAGATTTAACGCCTGTGTTGCGTCGACCGGTTGAACCGGCAGTGGTAGAACGGACATGCCGTTCAAGCAGGACCACTTCCGTTTCTGACCCGGAACCGACCGGCGACAATCACGACCTCCCAGATTCAGAGGTACAATTCATCAATGTCTATCGACAACTCGACGCCCAGCTTGACGAAGCTTTTCGCGAGCCAGTCGCCCGCACATTTTCGTCCCTGGTCGCGAAGAAAAATCAGAAAATCCCAATCGGCGTTGTATTTGCTTGTCGGACTCAGTGCACCCATGAATTCGTCGTCTGCGATGCTGTGGATAAACATCTGCCGGATGTCTTCGCCGACGACGCGCTTTTGCTTCACCAGCCTGGTGACGAAGCTCACCGCCCGCATCTCCCGCATCAGCGACGAATTGAAACTGATCTCGTTGATGCGGTTTAAAATATCGCCAGCTGCCGTCGGTACCTCCTTGCGGAACAGCGGATTAATATGAACGATGACGATATCCGTACTCTTGCAGTTGTACATTATCGGGAACAGCGCCGGGTTTCCCATATAACCGCCGTCCCAATAGGCGTCGCCGTCGATCTCGACCGCGCGAAACATCGTCGGAAGACAAGCTGAAGCCATCACGGCAGATACCGAAATTTCCTCTCCGGCGAAGACCTTCACCTTGCCAGTACGAACGTTCGTCGCAGATAGGAAAAGCTTGACCGGACAGTCCGGGCGCCTCAACACGTCAAAATCGATCGATTGCTCGACCACGTCACGGAGGGGGTTATAGTCTGAAGGATTGAACTCATATGGCGATAGGACGCGCGTCACGAAGCCCATAAGGGAGAAAGCCGGCGACCAGGTCAGCTTGTGATCCCCCAGCATTTGGTCGATGGGACTTGGCTGCAACGGCCCCAACTTGGCCGCATCGCTGACGCGCTTCCAATATCCGGTGAGCGCTTTGCGGGCCCCTTCACGACCTTCGACCACAAGCCCATAAGCAAAGACCGCCGCATTCATCGCTCCGGCGCTGCTCGCACTTAGCCCCTCGAAGGCGAGGTCTTTTTCGTCCAGCAATCGGTCGAGGACGCCCCAGGTAAAGGCACCATGCGCTCCGCCCCCCTGGAGGGCCAGGTTGATGGTCCTGACCTGGTTGGAGAATGCCGGTTCGTGACCGGCTCCCCCAGACGCCTCAGGCGTTTCCGCCGAGTTCCGCTCTGAAGTAGCTTCCATAGCCGAATCCCAACCCTGATCGCCCGCATGCACAAAGCATTCACTGACAACAATTGGATTATTCGCAGGTGCTGAAACGTACTTCGATCGATCTCAATCACATGGGCATGCATAGCACAAATGGACGGCAGCCGAGGCGGTGCTCGCCCCTATTTTTCCAAGTCGGAAGGCGACAGGCGATGCCCGTTGGATCGAAGTGGTCGCTCTCAGGCATGCGCTTGTCACGCCTCGAACCGCGTCTACGCAGTGGCTGCTAATCGCCAGAGCGCTGGCCACGCACGCAATCTCCCAATGTGCGGGTGAGAGAATCTGAGTCCCACCTCGCAAAAAGACTTTTGCAACACTATCGGCACTTAGCGGACATGCCCATCGCCCCGATGAATGTCCCCTGTTGAGGGGAAAAGTGGACATCGAGCGTTCGTGGCGTTACGTCGTCACTAAGCCGCAACAATACTGTTTGCCTCCGAGAGCAGCATCCTGATTTCTGAAACAGACCGCGCTCGGCTGAACAAATCGCCCTGCATTTCTGTGCAGCCGAAGCTTAGAAGCATTTCTCTTTGTTTTTCGGTCTCGACGCCTTCTGCCGTTGTGGTCATATTTCTCGCCCTAGCGATACTGATTACGGCCTGCACGATGGACGATGAACCCTCGGCCTCTGCAATATCGTTGATAAAACAACGATCGATCTTTATTTTATCAAATGGAAACCGCCGCATGTAGCTAAGCGAGGAGTAACCAGTTCCGAAATCGTCCAGCGCAATACGCACTCCGATGTCACGGAGGTGCTTCAGCATCGTGAGCGCAGTCTCGTCATCACGAATAAGCACTGCTTCGGTAATCTCTAGTTCCAGCCTGTTGGCTGATAAGCCAGTCGCCGCCAACAAATTGGCTACTTTCAACGAAAATGCGTGACTCCTGAACTGAACAGGTGAAACGTTGATGGCGAGTTTGATGCTTGGTTGCCAGTTTGCTGCTTCCACACACGCTGTGGCTAACGCCCAGTCGCCTAGTTGACAGATAAGACCGGTCTCTTCTGCGATCGGGATAAACTCGGCGGGAGATATCGTCCCACGGATGGGATGATTCCAGCGCAACAGAGCCTCGCAGCCGACAATTTCGTTACTCAGGAAATTGACGATAGGTTGATATTGAAGCTCAAAACCGCCAGTTGCGATGGCTTGACGGATATCCAATTCCAATGTGCGCCGTGCTTTAACGCGAGCATCCATTTCCGGCTCAAAGAAGCGGTAAGTTCGGCGCCCATCTGCTTTAGCGCCATACATTGCCAGATCGGCGCTCTTCAGTAGCTGATTTAGGTCACTGCCATCATGCGGGGCTAGCGCAATACCAATGCTAGCGTCTGTTGTGACCTGATGCCCAAGACATTCAGACGGTTCGCGAATGGTATCGTAAATTCGTTTAACGAGTTCGACGACGTCGCTCGGTTGCTTGACCCCGGTTTGAACGATCGCAAATTCGTCACCTCCTAGTCGTGCAACAAAATCCGTCTCTCTGATACAGCTCTGCAAGCGAGACGCCACCGTTTTCAGGAGCTCATCACCGACGGGGTGTCCAAGGGAATCGTTGACGCTCTTGAATTCGTCAATGTCGATGTAGAGCACAGCAAGTTGCTCACCCCTCTTGGCTCTCTCGATTTCTCGCTCCAATAGCTCGCGAAATAAGACGCGATTCGGCAAATCGGTAAGCGCGTCGTAATGAGCAAGGTGCGCGATTTGCTTTTCAGCGCGCCTGCGCTCCGTAATGTCTTCCTGAGTGGCGACCCATCCGCCATTTTCCAGCGGCTGATTTACGATTTGGATAGAGCGACCATCTGAGGTTTCCACGATATTATGGGTCGTTCGCTTTTGCGCGACGTTGTGCAGAACGGCGGAGCAAAACTTGTCAACATCGCCCTGGAATGAACCTGATTTCTTTCGATACGCAATAAGGTCTCGGAAGTGGCAGCCCGGCTTCGCAACATCAGGAGACAGGTTGTAGAGTTCTAGATAGCGCTTGTTGCACAGAACGATCCTTGCGTCTAAATCATATAACAACAGCCCCTGCGTCATATTGTTAACGGCGGTATCAAGGCGCTCCTTTTCAAGTGCAAGTCTTCGCTCAGAGATTTCATGTTGCTCCGAAAGTGTTCGAACGATCAAGAACAGGGTAAGAGCAATTGCAAGCGCCGATAGTCCAGCTGCAACTATTAAGAAACAAGTCTGAGCGCGCCAATCAGCCAGTGCTATTGCGACCGTTGTTGTTGCAATAATTGATAGAGGAAATTCGCTCAAGGCGCGGGCTGATGCCAGTCGGTCTTCTCCGTCGACAGGGCTGATCAGACGGATCGTTCCATGATCAACTTTAGACAGGAGCTTTTGGACCGGAGCTGTGCGAAAATTTCGCCCGATCATCTCCTCGACATGAGGATAGCGTGCGAGCATTGTTCCGTCGCGATGTAGTAGAGAAACTGCGGAACCGTTGCCTAGTGATACGGACTCGAAAAAATTCTCGAGGTTTGCTGGTGCTATGCCCCTGGTGACGACGCCCAGAAGCTGGCCGTTCGGTCCGACCACTTTGCGCGCAATGATTGTTGTCCATCCACCGGCAAAGCGGCTGAAAACCGGTGCGAGCACTACTGCCGGCGATCGGCTGTCGGCTGCGAAATCCTTGAAATAGCTGCGATCCGCTATATTGATATTGGGAATCGGCCACAGATGAGAAGAGTTAATAAGCTGTCCGTTTGCGTCAAACACGCTAATGCCGGCGACATCTGACGATGAACCGACTACAGCCTCCAGGTTTGCGTGAACGTCCTCGCCCGACATTTGGCGCTTGAAGTTCTCAGGAGAAGCGATCCCTGACATCTCTATTCTGCGGACGACGTTCCCTTGAATGGCTTCGAAGTCATGGAGTTCTCGATCGAAATGACGGGCAAGGAGCAGAACAGTGTTTTCCAACTCGCGCTCGCTGTTTTTTAGGGCGCGTTCCCGAAAACTTAAAACAGTGATTGCAGTGCCCACTGCGATGGAGGCGATCAGAAGGACGCCGCCAAAGATGAGCCAATTCAGCGGATTTCGCCGATCTAAAGCTCGGCTGCGATAGCTGGCGCTATTTCTTTCATGGCGTTCCATGCAGCATCGGTCCCTCTGTGAAGGGCATGGATACAATGCTTGGATGGAGGAACCCTTTGGAATCAGGGTTACCGTGGCCTTAACGGCAGCCCCGCCGTGGAAGGACGATCTTTCCCTGAAAGAGATCGAACACAGCAACGCCGCCAGCATCCTAAACTCAATATTATCCACTCCCGTATAGGGTCCAGACGATTATCATCTCGAGCGCGCTTGCCTGATGAAACTACCGTGGCCGAGCCTTACCCAGCTAGCGATGGTTGCTGCAAGCCTGGTTGCATTCGCGACAGGGGGGCATTTTGCTGCAAAGGCGGTTATCGAGGGACAGCAAGCAAAGCAACTCGAGGAATTGACGGACGTCGCACTGCGGCGCTCTGAGGTTGCGGTGGATTTTGGAGCTGCAACTCTCGATGAGCTAGCCAAGCGCCGGCCGCTCAACTGTGATCCGGCATCGCTCCAAGCTGTCCGTCTTCAAGTTTACCAAAGATCCGCTGTGAAGGACATACGATTAGTCAATCACGATGGCTCGATCATTTGCTCGGCTTATTCTGAGACGCTCGAGTTTGATAACGGATGGGTCGATCGTCCAGAGATGTTGCACTCCAGCGACAAGCACCTTCTACTCTTTCGCGTCGATCAGTTTAGCGGAATCGCACTTGGTGTTCTCAGGGATATCGATGAAAGAAGTTCACTCATCGCAATTCTCGGGATCAACTCCTACGTATTCGACATCATGCCTGCCGAATTACGCGCCCATAGCGAAGTACTGCTTGAACTGAAAAATGGCGTTGATGTTGGCCGGTTTTCCCTGAAACGTCATGACGAGTTCTCGCAACTGGTCAGCTTCGACAACCTTTCTATCCGCTACCCTCTCCATGCGACGATCCGTGTGGAACGTAGCGCTTTGCAGCAATGGAATAGCGCGGCTTACTGGCCAACGATGATGATCGCTTTAGGGTTAGGAGCGATCTTCGGTCTGCTCCTGACAATGGCAACAGCCCGAATGGAGGGTCCAGTAGCCGATATCGATCGAGGGTTGGCTCGACGCGAGTTTACGCCATTCTATCAACCGACCTTTGATCTGCGCACTGGCGCCATACTTGGATGCGAAGTTTTGGCTCGATGGTTACGTGAGGACGGGACTATCATTCCTCCAATGAGTTTTATCCCACTCGCGGAATCTAGCGGGCGCATTGAGCCAATGACATGGCATATTCTGGCAACCGCCCTCAAGGAATTGTACCCTCGTCTTCGAGAGGATAAGCAATTCAAGATGTCTATCAACGTGGCGCCAGGCCATTTGCTTAGCGACGGCTTCATCGAAGCACTCCGTCGCGTCGTCGGCGGCGCCAAAATTTCGGCGCGTCAGATTGTGCTTGAAGTTACCGAGCGCAATGAGCTCCGCGACCTCAATAGAGCTGCGGCCGTGGTTAAGGACCTGCGCGAACTTGGCTTCAGGGTAGCGATGGATGACGTCGGCGTTGGACACAGCGGCCTATCGCAAATGAAGGGACTCGGTGCCAACACAATCAAGATTGACAAATTCTTTGTCGATACGATCACGGAAGATGGATCAACCGCCACCATCGTGGAGACGCTCGCGCGGCTCGCGCGAGATTTGCACATGACGGTTGTCGCCGAAGGGGTCGAAACCGTCGAGCAAGTTCAGGCCCTCATCGCCTGCGGCGTCGAAGAGGGACAGGGTTACATCATTTCGCCGCCGCTGCCGTTCGCGAAGTTCGATGAACTATTAGAAATCCGCAAATCAAGAGAGTTTGCAGAGGCCATAATTCGACAGGCCGCAATGGTCGCATAGCTCATCACTTCATCATCTGGCCGCGGAGCTCGCCACCGGGATTGGCCGCAGTGTGTATGTTCGCATACCACTTGCCCGCGAGCAGGTCGGCCACCTGGCTCTCAGTAAGCGTTGCCGTTCCTTCAATGGGACTCTCCACGGTCTTGAACGGCAGGACGATTCCAGCGTTCTTGCCTGGCTCACTGGGACCGTGAAAATGAGCGCCAAGAGCCGGCCCGGTCAGATCGGCGTAGGTAACAGTCCAACTTAGAACTCTTGTCTCGGTATCTAACTTGGCCTCGGCCTTTCCCATAGCAGGGCTGGCATTGGGTGGGACTTCGTTGCTGCCCTTAAGGGCTGCTTTTAGGGCGACCGTTTCAGCATGTGCAGGCGGAATGCTGCTCGGAGTTCCGACAAGTAGCGCAATTGTTGCAATCAAATAAGTGGCAAGTTTCATAGTGTCCTCCTCCGGCGAAATAACTCTAACAGTAAACCAACACCGGGCGCAGGTAAAAATTTCAACCAAAGATCGCGTAGAGGCAGAGGAGCGCGGCTCTGCGACTATTCTCGCATGCCGCCTTCAGACGCCAAGTTACCCCGACGTCCCCGCCTTGGCGCTCGCGCGACGGTATGTCGCTTGTTGGGTAGGGTTTCGGATGCCGGCCGCTTGAGAGATGGCGCCGCGTGTTCGGCGGCCGGCGTCCGAAAGCCTGCAAGGAAGGAAAGCGCGGTTAAGGGAACGTAGATCGGTGCCGCAGGCGCTATGGGGATTTGAGTGCCGCGGGTGAGCTGGTTGATTGGGATCGAGTTGATCCAGCAAGTTTTGCGACGGTGAAGCGGCTGATGAATGAGTGGCGGGTGGGGTCGAACTCGATAAGTTGTCGGACGATTTGCGACGGCAGGCGGATATCTGGGCGCGCTCTGCCGTGGCCGGTCGAGAGGTGGCGAGCGTGAGAGGCCGGTGTGCGGGATGGTGACGCGGTCACGAGGTGTCGACCCTGATGACGAGGGGCGGAGCTGTCAGTGAATGCCGTGGCGTTGCACCGCGCTCGAACACCTCGATGATGATCATGCGACCGCCGCAGCATGGACAAGTCGGCTTACTGGGATCGACGGCGGCAGCGGTGGGCTGGCCTTCAGGTTTTGCAGCGCTGAGCAGCTCACGCGCGCGTGCGATGCTGTCAGCGCAAGCGTTCTTGGCGAACAGGCCGTAATGGCGGATGCGGTGCAAGCCTTTTGGCAACACGTGGGGATTCTCGACGCCATCGAGGATGGAATGTACCAGCCGGCCATGAAGGATAGCGAGCTGGAGCAACAAAAGGCCGAGATAGAGAAACGTCTGGCAGAGGCTCCGGCCGATGTGCCGGATGTGCATCCGAATATCGCTGAGCACTATCGCGCCAAGGTGATCCGCCTCGCGGAAACGCTGGCCGAACCAGAGTCCAATGGGGAAGCCCGGGAGGACATCCGTTCGCTGATCGGCGAGGTGGTGATAACCCCAGGTGAGAAGCGGGGCGAGTGCCACGCAACCCTACGCGGCGAACTGGTAGCCGTTCTGGATCTTGCCGCGGGCGCCAGAGGTCTCCCAGGCCAGAAGTTATAACAAACGCGCTTGCAGGTCCCCGCAACCAACTGAAAAACTTTGGTCGAAAATTATAAATTGGAGTGCCAACCCCGGGATAACCCCGGCTACGTCAGGAACGAACGGAAATACCTGCTGCCGTATGAAGCCAAAACGGCAGACCTTTCAACACTATGTGGCGCGATAACCGGGTTCGGGACGCAGGGGACAGTCCGCTTCAGACGGGATCGGTGGTTGCGAGCCCCCGATTTGAACGTATCTCTCGACAAGTTTCGTGGATTTAGGAGGACGATCGGAGAAAATATCGCAGATTTGGGTCATGTGGGGAAAAGCGGTAGCGCTCTCCCGCTACCAATTCTACGATTGTCCAGTCTTCCTTCGATTTTCTGTGAGCGCGCCCGCACAACAGTAGCGCTTGGTCAAGGTGCGGGCTAATTCGCCGGCTCACTAATCCTACTGAGTCAGAAAGTACTGAGTCAGAAAGTCGCGGGCTGAGGGGAGCAAGAATCGCTTACTGAGGGGATTCATGCAAGCCAAGGGGGGCTGAGATGGGTCGCCGAGGGAACGATAGCAGCGAGGCGCGTTTTGCCGCTTATGTCGATGGTCTTGTGGGTGTGGTTGGTCACGCTGATCGAGCGGGGCCACTAGAGGCCTATTGCATGGGCCTGATGTTGCCGGCTGAGCGCAAGAGCGTCGAACCGATGGCGGCAATGACGGCGCCGACGCGAACTGCAGCCCAGCATCAATCGCTCCTTCATTTTGTCGGCCAAGCCCCTTGGTCGGACCAGGCAGTTTTGGACAAGGTGCGAGAGATGGTGCTGCCGAGCATCGAGCGGCACGGTGCGATCGAGGCCTGGATCATTGACGATACGGGCTTCCCCAAGAAGGGACGGCACTCGGTCGGAGTTGCCCGTCAATATTGCGGTCAGCTCGGCAAGCAGGACAATTGTCAAGTAGCCGTGTCGCTGTCGATCGCCAATCATTATGCCAGCTTGCCTTTGGCCTATCGTCTCTATCTGCCGCAGGAGTGGGCGGGCGATCGCAAGCGGCGAGAGAAGGTTGGTGTTCCGGACGAGATCACGTTCAAGACCAAGTCGGAGATTGCCATTGAGCAAATCCGCTGGGCTTGTGAGGCCGGCATTCCGCGCGGCACGGTGTTGACCGATCCGGCCTATGGGGCGGATGTCGCGTTGCGCACGACGCTCACAGAGCTCGGGCTGCCTTATGTCGCAGGCGTATTGTCGACCACCACTGTCTGGGCGCCCGGCACGGGACCGTTGCCGCCCAAGCTCTATGTGCCGGGCCTTGGACGACCGACCAAACGCTTGCGCCGTGATGAGAAGCACCGACCAGTTAGCGTCAAAGAGCTCGCCTTCAGTCTGCCGGCCAGGGCCTGGAAGACCATCACTTGGCGCGAGGGCACGAATGTGCCGTTGCGATCGCGCTTTGCTCGATTACGCATTCGCATCGCCAAGCGCGACTTCGATCGTAGCGAGCCGTGGCCGGAAGAATGGCTGCTGATCGAATGGCCCAAGGGCGAGAAGGAGCCGACAAAATATTGGCTCTCGACCCTGCCGGCAGACATCAACTTTCGTCGCCTCGTTGACACCGCCAAGCTCAGGTGGCGCATCGAGCGTGACTATCTTGAGCTCAAGCAAGAGGTCGGGCTCGGACATTTTGAAGGCCGTGGATGGCGTGGCTTGCATCATCACGCCTCGCTCTGCATTGCAGCCTACGGATTCCTTGTCTCCGAAAGGGAGACGATTCCCCCCTCAGGACCTGGTTCCTCCACACCGTTCAAAAAATCTGCCTTTCCCAAAAATTACCGACCCAGAGGCTCCGCCACTCCGGACCGAACGGCACATCCCAAACTCGATCACAACGATGCGACGACGCTTGATCGTCGCAATCATCAACCGACTGCACAGATGTCCTTGCTGCACCAAGCCGGTTAACCGCAATAAGTTTATGACACAGTAAGACTAAGACCTAATCCCGCTCTGTCTTGTTTGAGCATGATCTCGGCGCAAACGCGTTCCGGGTTTTGTTAGCGAAGGGAAGAGCGGTACCCACCCCGCTATCCAAGCGCGGGGCAGGCTTTTTCCGGATCATGCCCTTGGATGCCGCTTGAAGGGGCTCCCATCAATGGCGCTTGAGCTGGTTTGCCCTCCATTCAAGGAATTGCTGATACAGCGCTGGATCCTCCTGCGGCTGCAGGCTGCGCGCATTCGACCCGAGCGCTCCCGTCGTAGCAGTAGCGGCCGAGGCAACGGGGGTATTGCGGTCGACCCACTGCTGCGCCGCGTTGAAACGGGTCCAGCCGGCAACCGGCGCCAGCGGCGCAAGTTCCTGCCACTTCGGATGATATGGCGGCCGCTGCAGTTGCGCGATGTGGGTGAACAGCTGTTCGACCAGCAGCGCCAGGCGGCGATAGCGGTCGCTGCCCTGTTGCCAGTTGTAGGACGCGAGGACCGCCTCGGCGGCGATGGTGCCGACCGGCGCGGACTTTGATATCAGGTTGGGATAATCCTCCGACGAGAGCTCTGCCGGCAGATATTCGTCGCGCAACGACTTGTCGTACTCGACCGGCACCAGATGCAGGTTGGGGTCGTTGACCTGGCCAAGCCATTGCAGGGGCTTGCCTTCCACGGCCATGATCGCGTCGATCTCGCCTTTGCGCAGCATTTCGAGCGCGCTTCGCGGCTCGATATACAGCAGATGCGGCTTGATCCCGAGATGTTCGAACACATTGATCGCGGTCACGAAGGTGCTGCCGTCCGGCAGGTCAACCGCAACCGTCTTGCCGTCGAGATCCCTCATGCTGCGGATCATCTGCGGCGCCAGCACATGCACTTCCTCATTGAACATCTTGGCGACGTAGACGAATTGATTGCGAATGTTGTTGGCGAAGTCCGTGCGTTCGAGATAGGCCAGCGTGTCCTTGCGGACGATGCCGGCGTCGACCCCTTTCAGCAGGAGGATGTCGGCCACGGCCTGGACCGAACCGCGGCCCAGAATCGGCAGCACGCGGAAATCGGAACCGTTGTCCAGCACCGACGCAAGATCGGCGCCCATCTGAGAATAAGTGCTGCCGAACGAGCCTGTCATCAGCGTCACCGTGTTGGCGTTGAGCTGATTGGCAAGGTCGCGCTTGGCAGGGCCGTAGCGAAAGATGGTCTTGAACGAGTCGCTGACGGCACCGGGGTCGACACCGCTGCGGACCGGCCCGAACTTTTCCCATCGCCCACCGGTGAACCGCATCATCTGCATCTGCTCGAGCGGCGCGTGATCGCTCGCGCTGGTGTTGACGACGATGCCCGGGACCAGCATCGGAAGTTGCAGGCCCTTGAGCGACGCCGCCTGCTTCATCACGTTGTCGCGGGACAGGTCGTCACCGCATTTTCTCAAGACCTCGACCATCGTGTTGGCGACCAAGTAACTGAAAATCGTCAGGCTGTTGTTCTTGCTGAGGTCTGAAGCATAACGATCCATGAAGGCGGCCCAGTCACGGTAAGCCGGATCGGCTGCTGCGGCCGGATCGTCGCCTTCCCAGGAGTATCCTACCGACAGAACCCCTTCTGAATTTTGTACGCCTGCAGGCTGCATCACGGAAGCGACCGATATTGAAACCGTGGATACGATGTGCTCGGGTTTCCAGCCGAGCTCGGCGGTTCGCCGGATCGCCATCGCGGCAAATTTGGGGGTCGTTATGTCGAAAAAGATGTCGGCGCCGGAGGCCTTGAGCGTGGCGATCTGTTGATTGACATTGGCGTCGGTGATCTTGTACGCCGCCTCGGCAACGACCGCAATCTTGCCGCCGAGCCCGTCTTTGATGCCTTTGACGTAATCCTTGCCGAATATATCGTCCTGATAAAGGATCGCGATCTTGCCGCCGTTGGGATGTTTCTCCAGCAGATATTGCGCGGTGATGTGAGCCTCGGTCTGATAGCTTGGCTGGAATCCCATGGTCCAGGGGAAGTCGCGCGGCTGGTCCCACATCGATGCGCCGGATGCCACAAAGAGCTGCGGAATCTTGTTGGCATTCAGGTAGGGCCGCACCGCCGCGCTCGTCGCGGTGCCGAGGCTGGCGAAGATCAGCAGCACCTTGTCGTCTTCCACCAGCTTTTGCGTCAGCTCGACCGTCTTCTGCGGGTTGTAGCCGTCGTCATAGGAGATGAAGTTGATCTTGCGGCCGTTGATGCCACCCTCGGCATTGATCTTGTTGAAATAGGCGGCAATGGTCTTGCCGATGATGCCGTAGGCGGATGCCGGGCCGCTATAAGGCATGGTGTTGCCGATCCGGATTTCACCATCGGCAGCCCTTGAGTTGGAGGCCGCGCCCAGCAAAAGGGCGATTGTCAAAAAGGCGAGCCTGAGCGCACCCTTCGCAAGCTTGCGGAGCCAAAGGCTCTCATTGCCCGCGGACGGCACGTCATCGAGCGCGTGCCAATGCATGTCAACAATTCGCATCATATCCCCCTGTTGTGCGACATAATTTATTGCGTCTAATTTATTGAGTTTATTGCCGCAGCATCGGAACCATTGCGCAGATCCTAGCGAATGGCCGATTGCAGACGCTGCTTGGCCTCCAATGATCCGAGCTCGGCCGCCCTCGCATACCAGGTGCGGGCCTTTTCGGGATCCGGCTGCGCGCCGACGACCCTCAGCTTCGCAAGCACGGCGGCGTCGAACGTACCTGCCAAGATGAAGGAGGCCTGTGCATCACCGGCTTCCGCGAGATGCGTGAGCATCAGGCGCGCGCTGGCAATATCGCCCGCCGCGATCAGGTCCTCACCGCGCTTCAACAACGCCGCGATTTCGTCACGCGTAAGCGAGACCTGCGCGCGGGGCGCGGGGACTGGGGCTGTGGGTTGAGTCATGGCGTCGAGCTGAGCAGGCCCGACCTTGGGAAAGCTCGGTGGTGCTGCAGCCGGAGGCGTTGCCACCGGGGCGGCGTTCGTCTGAGTGGAAGCAAGCGTCGGCCCGCTTGGTGCCGACGGCGCCTCGGTTGGTTGCACGCTGGCTTGAGCCGCATCGATCTGAGGCAGCCTTCCAAGGACAGCGGCGGAAAAAGACTGGTTCCTTCCGGCCTCGTCGTCGCTCGGAGGGGAAGCGTTGATGGTCGGGATCTGCACGACATTCGCTATAACCAGGGCAATCGCGGCGGCCACACCGACCGCGCCGAGGAGTCCGGCGACCAATCCGATGCCCGGCAGGCGCATTTCCTCTTGTGGTGGGGGCGGCATCAGCTCGGGTTTGAGCGGCGCCCAAACCCTCCTGACCATCTCCTCCAGGCCATCCTCTTCCCCGCTCGAGCGAGCCTCTGTCAGCTGCAAACCGATGTCGGTTCGCTGTTCAGAAGTTTGCGCGCGGGCCTGCGCCGCTAGCCGGCTGGATTCGCGAAGGCGTTGGGCTGCCTTGGCGACATCCTCTTGGAGACGGCGCGTCTCGTCCTCGTGCTGTGGGTCGCTCATCCAAGGCAAGGCGTGCATAAACTGCTCGTCGGCATCGTCTCGGTCGGGGGAACTCATAACTAACCTCCTGTCGACGCCTTGCTTTGCTATTCCGCCGCTCCAGTTTGTGGACTGCGGCCGCCCATATAATTTTTGAGCTTGGTTTTTGGTTTATCGACGTTTTTGGACAGAAAGGTTGAGGCGGGGAGGTTATTCTGTGTCCATTTTCCGGCGAGTCATGCAGCATTCTTCGCGTTATTGAAGTGGTGGCCGGCGTCTGCAATTGAGGCGCGAATCGGACAGCAGCCGGCCAAGACCGTGACCTGATCCTGCCCACTCGGGAAAACACCCTCGGGAGCTTTTATTCGCGGAAAGCGAAGCTCTGCGCCGCCGCGATGTCACAGCGCCTCGAGTGCTGCGAGGGGCTCATTCCAGGCGTCGTAGCCATAGACCCAGTCCGGATCTGTCCGTTCCTTGAGCCAGGTGTTGGTGCGCGAATTCAGCTGGACACGCGATGTCCGCGGCTTGCGGGTCGCTTCAAAGCGGCGAAAGGCCGCCGCGACGCCGTAGCGATCAGCGCCTTGCAAACAGCGTGAGAGCATCGCGGCATCTTCGATCGCCATCGCCGCGCCTTGCGCCATATAGGGGGTCATCGGGTGGCAGGCATCACCGAGCAGGGTGATGTTGCCCTTGCTCCAATGGGTTTGCGGATTGCGATCGATCAGCGCCCATTTGTGCACCGACGGGCAGGCGGCCAGCACGTGGCGCACCTCGGGGTGGAAATCCTCAAAACCCTTGCGAAGCTCGCCGACGTCTCCGGTGGCCGACCACGACTCGACTGTAAATCCCGGCTCGGGCTGGCTGGTGACGAAATAGACCTCGCTGCGGTCCGGGTTGACATAGTAGATCACGATGTGGCGATCCGGTCCCCACCATTTGGTGCAATCGCCGATCTCGTATCCGTTCAGCAACGCTGCGGGAAATACGGTGCGGTAGGCAATCCGGCCGCTGAAATTTGGCTCATCCTTGCCGAACAACTGCTCCTTGACGAAGGAATGAACGCCGTCCGCCGCAACGACCGCGTCCGCTTCGATTGATCTTCCGTTCGCAAATCTCAGCGTCACGCTGCGATCGGGACGTTCGTCGATACCCACCACGCGGTGGTCGAGATGGATCTTTTCACTTGGTACCACGCTCGCAAGCGCGGAATGAAGATCGCCGCGATGGCCGAGCAAATACGGCGCGCCATATCGCTGCTCCGCCGCTTCGCCGAAGATCATGTCGAAGCGCACTTCGCCGGTGTCGTACTCCCTGTTGTTCCAGGAGCGTGGATAAAACGCGCTCGCGCGCATCAAGGGTTCGAGGCCGAGCCCGCGCAACACCTTCATCGCGTTGCAGCCGATCTGAATGCCGGCGCCGAGCCGGGCAAATCTCGCAGCCTGTTCGTAGACGTTGACACCGACGCCCGCCCGATGCAGCGCGCCGGCGGTTGCGAGGCCACCCATGCCCGCGCCCACGATCGCGACGGAGAGTTTGGTCATATCGCTACCTCGTTCGTCACAGCCACAATATCCTGTTGCGGGGTATTCGAGATCGGTCAATAGCGGCACCGCGGGCCCCCTGATGAAAGACCGCGCTCCCGCTCCGGTGCGAAGACGCGCTGCGTCAGATGGCCGATGCCGCTTCGGGCGATTTCTGGTAATCACGTCACCAGTCACCGACGACGAGAAACAGAAATGACGGATTTATCAAACAGTTCGGTCCCGCGGCCGACAAGCGAGATCGCAAGTTTCCACGCTCACGTCTATTACGATCCGGCGGCAACGCGGCTGGAGGCCGAGCGGCTGCGCAGCTGGATGGGTGAACGCTTCTCCGTCACCCTGGGACGCTGGCACGACGTCAAGGTGGGACCTCACGATCAAGCGATGTTTCAGGTGGCCTTTGCCGCGGAAATATTTTCCGAACTGGTGCCCTGGCTGATGCTCAACCATGGACGGTTGAGCATTCTGGTCCATCCGAACACCACGAACCCGCGCCGGGATCATCTCGCCGATCCGCTTTGGATCGGGCCTCCACTTGCCGTCCACGGCGACAGATTGCCCGAGGAGGCCGCAATGGAGCCCGCGCCTGCGCCGAATACGCAACCGCATCTGCGTCCC
The DNA here is from genome assembly GCA_963769365.1 of uncultured Alphaproteobacteria bacterium. GTDB lineage: Bacteria > Pseudomonadota > Alphaproteobacteria > Rhizobiales > Xanthobacteraceae > Bradyrhizobium. The sequence goes on from CAVYLU010000012.1 coordinate 476,336, forward strand.
TGATCGTCTCTTGTGGCGAGGGCGCGATCGCCCGAGGGGCGATCAAAATTGGAAAGCCTCCGGCAGGGCATTGCCGGAGGCTTTTGGAGGTTAACAAAGAAGTTGGTTAGAGTTCTCCTTCGCAAGCGGCTGGCCACACAGGTCAGCAACCAGGACGTTATACATTGTTTAATATGTTTTTCAATTACCTGAGTTAGTCATATAAAAAATAATTCGAGCCCTCTATCTCACGTTACGCCTCGACAACTCCGGGCCGCGGCGCCAACGAAAAACCGCCGGGGGTTCGCGTAGATCGTTGTCAGACGATCGCGATCAGAAGTTGCGCTGAACGCGCGGGTTCAGCGAAGTCGTGCTGTTGTTGCCGAAGGTGTAGGTCGTGGTGGCCAGCGGCACAGCCGACGACGGCGCAGCGCGACCGATCCAGCCATGTTGGTCTTCAGGTAGGCATACAGCACTTCGGCGCTGAACGTCAGATTCTTGACCGGGTCCAGCGGGTCACGACGCCGATTTCGGAGATCGTGAAACCCGGGTCGCAACGGGTAACCCCGCAGCGGAGGTAATACCGGTAGTGCCACCGGCGGCGGTCGGAAGCAGGTAAGCATTGCAGCAGAGCGTCTTGGCGGTCTGGTTGTAGCTCAGCCCGGCGATGCCGCCGACAAGCTCGATGACCAGTAGGGATCCCAGTTGTGGTTGAACGCACCACGGAAGCCCCAACCATTGGTCAGCTGCAGGCCCGTTTGACCGTTGCCGTTGGTCGCACTGATGCCCGAGTAGATCGAGTCCGTCACGGCGCCCATGGCGAAGCGGGTGCCGCTATAGATGTCGAACGAAGACGGGGCTGCCCCGGACGTGCCGATCACGTACTTCGAGGCACCCCTCGACCAGGTTGCATCCATCTTGATGTCGTCGCCGGCACCGGTCGGGATGTTCTTGATCTGCAAGGCAGCCGAAACCGCGCCACCGTAGACATCGCTCGGATGACCGAAGTTCACGGCACCGGTCTGGTTCTGGCCGTTATTGAAGGTGGTTCCGACATCGTTGGCGATGGAGAAGTAGCCAGCGTGGTTGTCATGGACCGCGCCCGAAATCTGGAACAGACCCCAAGCCTGATCGACACGGATGTTGCCGACGAAGTCGGGAACGGAAGTGCCGCCGTAGGCCGTGCCGACACCGGTGATGAAGGCACTCGCCGCACCGCTGAAGCCGAGGTTGCCGCCGGCTGTGCCGCCGACCGCATTGATGATCTGCGTGCGGTTGAACTGGTTCGCGCTGGAATCGTCGATGCCGAGGGTGGTCGACACGCCGTTACCGAACTGCCAAGTGTACTGGATGTTGTTGATGCCGGTGACCGAGTCGTAGCCGCCGACCAGGAACGAGGTGTTGTTGCCCGGATAGCCATGCCACGGCGTCGAGAAGGCGGAGGCGGACTTGCCGAAGGTGAAGCCTGCGAACTGCAAGAACACCAGTTCAACCGCGGTGTAGCCGTTACCAACGCTATTGTTGTTGAGAAGACCGGCGTTCGCGGCGGGGTTGACGCTCGCCGCGATGCCAATGCTGTTGCTCGAATTGTAGGTCTCGAACTGGAAGTCGGCCTGACCGAAGGTGCGGACCACGCCGTATTCCGTCGCGGTGCGGGTATCGATGGTCAGCGCCAAACGCGAACGATCGGCGTAGAAGTTTGCCCAACGGTCGCGGATGCCAGCTTCAGTGTTGTAGAACGGGGCATCAAAGACACCGCCGTTGATGGTCAGGTCGGCGCGCAGAAAACCACCCAGCTTGATGCAGGTATCGGTGCCCGGAATGTAGAAGAATCCGGCACCATACAGAGAGCAGATCCTCACGTATTCGACCGCTTTGGCCTTGACCGGAAGATCAGCCGCCTGTGCCCCGCCCACGGCGAGAAGACCCGCCGCTGAGCCGAGGACGAGGCTCTTAATCGTCTACATTTGAGACTCCAGTTTGTAGGAAGGTTCCACCCCCCAGAATCCGAATCTTCCGCGGGTCATCGATGGGCGCCTGAGAACATTCCAGGGCAAAGCGATGATTTTTGCGCAACAGGACTAATGAGGGGCTTGTTCAGGACGCAATTGATTGATCTAGTTACTGAAACAACAAAGGTGTACAGGGCAGGCATGGCCAAGCAAACCATCTCCATGGCTCGACCGGTTCGGACGGGCGACGGACCCTCCGGCAAGGCCGCCAACAACTCAAGTCATGACGCGTTTCGGAAATTGCTCTGGGAAATCACCTCCATCAACGTCCATCTTGATCAGATTCGCGCCTACTGGGCGCAGAATCTGGGCATTTCCGGTCCGCAATGGATGATTCTGATGGCGGTATCCGACCTCGACCAGGGTCATGGCGTCCCGGTCAAGGACGTATCGGCGGCGCTTCGCGTCGATCCGTCGTTCGTCACAACTCAGTCGAAGATGCTCGAGAAAATGTCGCTGTTGCGACGTGCGTCCTCGCGCGAGGATGCGAGGGTCGTGCTGATGTCGCTTTCGGAGAGAGCGCGCAAGCATGCGACCAGTCTTTCCGCCAAGCAGGAACTGTTCAGCAAATTTATTTTTTCGGAGTTCAACGAAACCAGCATCAGGGACCTGCTTGGAAAGTTGTCCCTGCTGGAAAACCGGCTCGAGAAAGCCGCACTCAAGCTCAGCGCGGATTTGTAGCGGGAGGCGGGCGAGGGCTTAGAGCCTCCCGGCTTGCCGATTTGCCCGTTCGGTCGCTACGCCAATCCATTCCTTCCGGGGGATGTTCCTGCAACAGGGTTCAAGACAACATTCCTAATGGCTGCGATACTGCCTTCAGTTCGACAACTTCGAGTAGCTGTGGTAATAAGGTAGTTGGCGGCAGGGAAGCGACGGTCGGCTATCCCGTAGGCTGCTTCGTGCATGAATCATGAATGAACGAGTGCTGACCTATCGGGATTCACTCGCCAACAAATGTGTACATCAACTTCATGGGTACCCGAAGGTACCGATAGTGTGTTGTGTTTTGGGAGGTTTGTGCCACGGGTGAATTCAAACGAGCGACTCATCCTTGATGGTTTCGACGCAGAAGGGACACTCCATCCTCGGTCAGATCCCGAGCCATCGGCGGACCGGGCCAAGCCGGGGCACAAGCCCGGACTCAAGCCCGGCCTTGGCGCGATCAAGTTCCAGCCTGAGCTGCTCGCGCTTGCGCGACAGCTCCTGGTGTTCGACGCGGAGCGGGGAAGGGATGGCGATGTCGCGATGACAGACCCTGCAAACGGCGGCGTCCGGGCTATTCTCTTCAATGCAAAACGGACAAAGGAGTTTTTCGCCGCCGCTCATGGTGCGACTTTGAAAACCAAGACCGAGCTTCTGGTGCGCCCCTCGGAGTCGGAGACTTCGATACGGAACGAGTGTTCGCCGGGCGGGATTTCCGCGTCCGGAATGTCGATGCCGCTGCGTTGCGTAAATCGCGTCAGGCGCGGCATCAGGTCGATCTCCGGGCTCTTGAGATAGGTGACGCGAAGCGTTTCGAGATTGATCTTGTTTCCGCCGAAGGCCTGAAACCTGACCTGGAAATGGATGGGCGAGTGCGTCATTTCGGCCGGCTCCACCAATTCGACGCTGGGTCCGCGGGTAATACCGCGTGAGATGGCTCCGAAATGCCCGTTGGGCAATTTCGCTTCCTGTTCGGTAATCAATATCGTTCCCGCCTGGGATCGCGCCGGAACCAGCGCCAGCCCGAACAGAAGCCAAAAGACCTTAGTGTGACGCACGGGTTCTTCCTCCTCACCAACACCGATTGCCGATTTTACCCCAAGCGCGCCGTCCTGTCACAGGCCTCCCGCGGCGCCGGTTTCCGGCGCTAGCCGATCTCCTTGCGAACCATCGCCGCGGCGTCACACATCGCCTTCAATTTTCCGAACGCGACCTGCCGCGGCATGTATTTCATGCCGCAATCGGGTGCGACCACCAGCTTCTCGGCCGCGACATGCTTTAAGCCGTTGCGGATGCGATCGGCGATGTCAGAAACGGTCTCGACCTCGGGGTCACCGAGATCGAGCACCCCGAGCATGATCTTCTTCGAGGCGAGGTCCTTGAGCACGCCGAGGTCGAGCTTGGGCTGCGCCGCCTCGATCGAAATCTGCTCGGCGCTGGTGTCGGCGAGCTCGGCCAAGAACGAATAGCCGGCCGGCTTGGTCGAACCGGGCACCACCGCGGCATAGCCGAAGCACAGGTGAACCACGGTCGGCACCGTGATGCCCTGCAATGCCCGGTTGATGGCCTTGACCGCGTAGCGCCGGGCCAGGTCCGGATTGTTGCGGACCCAGGGCTCATCGAGCTGGATCAAGTCGGCGCCGGCCTTTTGCAGGTCGAGCGCTTCGGCATTGACGGCTTGCGCGAACGCCATCGCCAGCTCCTCGTCATCCCGGTAGAACTCGTCCTTGGCCTGCTGGCTCATGGTGAAGGGACCGGGCAGCGTGATCTTGGCGACGCGATCGGTATTTTTGCGCAGGAATTCCATGTCGCGCAGCTCGACCGGGTGGTTGCGCTTCACCGGGCCTACCACGCGGGGGACGGGGGTTTGCTGCCCCGTTCGCGCGGTAATGACCGCAGGATTATCGGCATCGATGCCGTCGAGCGCGGTGGCAAAGCGGTTGGAATAGCTCTCGCGGCGGATTTCGCCGTCGGTCACGATGTCGATGCCGGCGCGTTCCATGTCCCTGATCGCGATGATAGTGGCATCGTCCTGCGCCTCCTCGAGATGCTCCGCAGGCAGCCGCCACATCGCATGCATGCGCGCGCGCGGGACCGATTTTGACAACATCGCGCGGTCCACCAGCCATTCGGGCTGCGGGTAGCTTCCGACCACCGTGGTCGGCAACAGATGCTTTGGTAGGTTCACCGGTGTTCTCCTTGGCAGGTCTGGCGATCGTCAATCGAAGCCGCCCGTTTTGCAATTGACCCTATGGGGCGCCCCCGCTACCTGTTTCACCGCTATAGGCGTGCGGGGAGACGCAATGAACCATAATAATGGTGCCTGCGAATTCGATTACGTTATCGTCGGCGCGGGTTCGGCCGGATGCGTGCTGGCGAACCGCTTGACCGCTGATGGCAAGAATTCGGTGCTGCTGTTGGAAGCCGGCCCAAAGGATACCCACATCTGGATCCACGTGCCGCTCGGCTATGGCCGGCTGTTCAAGGAAAAATCGGTCAACTGGATGTACCAGACCGAGCCCGAGCCGGGCCTGAACGGCCGGCAGGTATTTCAGCCGCGTGGAAAAGTGCTCGGCGGCTCGAGCTCGATCAACGGACTGCTCTACGTTCGCGGCCAGCCCGAGGACTACGATCGCTGGCGCCAGCGCGGCAATGCCGGCTGGGGCTATGACGACGTGCTGCCCTATTTCAAGAAGGCGGAGAACCAGAGCCGCGGCGCCGACAAATATCATGGCACTGGCGGCCCGTTGCCGGTGTCGGACCCGCGCCATGCCGATCCGGTGTCGGATGCCTTTGTCGTGGCCGCGGCGGAAGTCGGCATTCCCACCAATCCCGACTTCAACGGCGCCACCCAGGAAGGCGCCGGATTTTTCCAGACCACGACGCGGCGCGGCCGGCGTGCCTCGACCGCCTTCTCCTATCTTCGCCCCGCGAAAAGCCGCGGCAATCTGCACGTCGAAACCGCGGCGCTGGCGCAGCGCATATTGTTCGAGGGGCGCCGCGCCCGGGCCGTCGAATACCGGCAGAACGGGACGTTGCGCACCGCGCGGGCGGCCAAGGAAATTCTGGTCTCAAGCGGTGCCTATAACTCGCCGCAACTCCTGCAACTTTCCGGCGTCGGGCCCGCCGACCTGCTGAAAAGCCACGGCATCGCCGTGGTGCTCGACGCGCCGGGTGTCGGTAGCGACCTGCAGGATCATATGCAGGTCCGCCTGGTCATGCGTTGCACGCAAGCCGTCACCCTCAATGATATCGTCAATCACCCCGTTCGCCGGATCATGGCCGGCGTGCGCTACGCCGCGTTTCGAAAAGGTCCGCTCACGATCGCGGCGGGAACATCAGGCGCGTTCTTCAAGTCCAACCCTCGATTGGCGACCCCCGATATCCAGATCCACTTCCTGCCGTTCTCCACCGACAAGATGGGCGAGAAGCTGCACGCGTTTTCCGGCTTCACCGCTTCCGTCTGTCAGTTGCGCCCGGAGAGCCGCGGCTCGCTTCGCATCAGAAGCGCCGACCCGGCGGCGCCACCGGAAATCCGCATCAACTACCTCGCGAGCGAGACCGATCGCGCCGCCTTCATCGAGGGCGTCAAGGTCTTGCGCAAGATCCTGGCCGCGCCTGCGCTGAAACCTTACGTGGTCGAGGAGGTCTATCCGGGATCGAAGGTGACGAGCGATGAGGACATATTGGCCTTCTGCCGCCAGACCGGCAGCACGGTCTATCATCCGACCTCGACCTGCCGGATGGGCAACGATCCGCTGGCAGTGGTCGATCAACGGCTTCGCGTCCGCGGCATCGAGGGCCTGCGCGTGGTCGATGCTTCCGTGATGCCGGACCTGATGTCGGGCAACACCAATGCGCCCACCATCATGATCGCTGAAAAAGCCTCCGACATGATTCTTGAGGATGCGGGGCGATGAAGGAGCGTACATAGTGGCGGATCGATTGCGGATCGGCACGCGCAAGAGCGCGATGGCGCTGGCGCAGACCGCCGAGATCGCGCGGCGGCTGGCCGCTGCCGTGCCCGGCATCGAGGTCGAAATCGTCAAGTTCGAAACCACTGGCGATGTCGACCAGACCAGCAAGCTATTGCCGCACGGCGGCAAGGGCGGCGCGTTCGTGGCGCAAATCCGGGAGGCTGTTCTATCCGGCGAGCTTCACGCCGCGATGCATTCGCTCAAGGACATGCCGGGCAATGAAGACACGCCGGGCCTTGTGATCGGCGCGACCTTGGCGCGCGATCCGCCCGGCGATGTTCTGGTGCTGCGGCCCGGTCTTTCGATCGAGGATTTCAGGCGCGCGGGGGCTAAAGGTTTCAAGATCGGGACCAATGCGGTGCGGCGCGCCGCCTATGCGCGAAGATTGTTTCCGGAGGTCGAGATCATTCACTATCGCGGCGCCGCCGACACACGGGTGCGCAAACTCGACAATGCCGAGTTGCAGCGTCTGCCGGATGGCGGCGCGGTGGGACCTGCTGATGCGCTGATCATGGCGCGCTCGGGGCTTGAGCGTGTCGGCCTTGCTGGCCGCATCGCCTATGAGTTTCCGGTTTCCGAAATGTTGCCGGCGGTGGGCCAAGGCATCGTCGCGGTGGAATGCGCCATGAAGGATTGGCAGACGCGGCAAACATTGGCGTTGATCGACGATCCCGCCGCGCATCGATGCGCCGAAGCCGAGCGCGAGGTGTTGTGGGTGCTCAACGGCCATTGCAACTCGCCGATCGCGGGATTTGCCGCTATCGACGGCACACAGATGTCGCTGACGGCCTCGGTCTTGGACGAAGCCGGCACGCTGATCATCGAGGCCTCGCGTGTTGGCCCTGCGAACCGCCCGCGTGAGCTCGGCCGCGCGGTTGGGCTCGAACTGCGCGCCAAGGGGGCGGCCGACATCATCGAACGCAGCCGGCCGGTGTGATCCGGTTCGGGAGCATGATTCACGTCCCAGGCTGCATCATCAACTCGCAACCGCCCGTCGCGGAACCGCCAGACGATGCTCTGAATATACTTCCGCTTTCAGCGGCGTGGCGGGCATGGCTGGACTTGTCGCCGGCTCGAGCCGGTAGCGAATGACGCGAAACTGACCTGAAGCGACGTCCGCGCCAGTGCGCGGTTGGCCGATAGGCCATGGGAAACCCGTGCGCTACGCCGTAGCAGGCGGAAATCGAACACGTAACAAATAAATCATCAAAAACCCCGACAAGTTTGGAATTCAAACTATTCCTGACATCTTGCTGACAAAATCCCTGGTTGTAATTAATAAGCGAGCATCTTGTGCGGGTGTCAACGTACGGGGAGCTGACGCGAGGCGATGTGCTCCCAGCGTCTACCGCAGTATGAACAACAGAGAAATCGCACACTGCCTTTCTCGGTGAAACGACCGGGAAGCGCTGCATGACGCCATCATGCAGAATTTGCAGGTCCGAACTGCGTTGAGTTTGCAGGTCCGAAGCTGCGTTGAGGCAGTCATCCTTCGAGCAGAGTGGAGCCTGACGGGAAGGAGAGACGGGCAGCATAGCAAACGCGCGATCCAGGCCCGCTGACAATCGGCCCATTGCTTCCCGCTTGGCCAGGAATGTCGGACTGATCAACCGAGGTGCCGCTGCGAGCCCGCGGCTTCGAAGGTCCGAAATCAAAAAATGAAATGCAGTCGACAAGTGAGGAACGCCAAGGACAAGTGAGGAATACTAACAGTGATGTAGAGAGGAGCGGGAATATGTATTTTTTATCGACCAAAGCTTCACGCATCCGACTGAGAGAGGCCCAAAACGCTCGCAACAACCGGGCCGAGATTATCAAGGCGCTGTCGATCGGCCAGATCAGCCGCCGCGATCTTTACAAATGGGGGCTCCTGACCTTTGGCGGGCTGGCGTTGAAGAACGGCCTCAGTCCATTTGCCCCGAGCGCCTTCGCCGATGGCGTTCCGACCGGTACGCCGCCGAGCCGCCTGTTCGGCGCCCAGAAGTTCGCCCAGCCCCTGCCCCGGCTGCGCGTTCAGACGCCGCAACCGCTAACCCGCGTCGCGTCCGCTGACTCCGCTTCATCTGGCGACGCAGCTTTTCCTGCGGCGACGGGCGAGACGCGGCCGGCCAGACGATTGTCGTACCACACCGACTTCACCGCCAACCCGAACGACCCGCAATTCAAGAATCCGGTCACCGGGAGAGGTCCGATCGAGGGCCGCCCGCCGGGAGAGGTCTTTGCGCATCGGCGCTGGAACGAATTCTTCCCCAAGGTCGGTTATGTGATGTCGTTGAGCCCGGTCGCGTCGAACACCCGTTTCCACCCCAATTTCGCAGCGCAGCAACCGAACAGCGTCTGGACCTATGGCCCGGGCCAAACCAATTCCGGGGCGCAACCGCCGTCGGGACGTTGCCTCCGTTCCTAATCAAGGGGCGGTATGGCGAACCCATCTCACCCGGATCTACAACAACCTGCCGGTCGACCGCTCACAGAACAACGGCTTCGGCCGCAACGAGAGCCAGCTGCACTTTCACAATGCCCACAACGGCGCCGAGAGCGACGGCGCCGCGAACGTCCGCCACTTCCCCGGCACGTTCTACAATTATCGCTGGAGCACGACGCTGGCCCGGCGGGAAGATCAATACCCAAGCGACGGATCCTCGTGCGTCAGGACCAAACGGCAATGGCGGCCTTGTCAATGTGGCGGGCGATTTCCGCGAGCTTCAAGGCACGATGTGGGCCCATGACCACCGCTTCTTCTTCACGGCCGAAGACGTCTACAAGGGCAACCTCGGCATGATCAGCTATTACAGCGGTAAAGACCGTGACAATGAGGCGCTCAACGACGGAGTGAATCTGCGGCTGCCCAGCGGCTCGCTGTTGGATTCCGGCAACCTCGATTTCGACGTAAACCTCATCGTGTCGGACGCGGCCTTCGATCCGAACGGCCAACATTTCTTCGACATCTTCGACACCGACGGATTCCTGGGCGACGTGCCGATGGTCAACCTGGCCTACGCGCCGTTCATGGAGGTGCCGTCGCGCAAGTACCGGTTCCGCATCCTGAGCGCCGGCATGTCGCGGTTCATCCAGTTGCAGTTAGCCGATCCGAGCGCAAACGCCGTGCAGTTCCTCCAGATCGCCAATGACGGCAACCTGTTTGTCAACCCGATCTCGCTGACCTCGCTCGATCAGCAGGGCACCGCCGCGCGTTACGACATCGTCGTCGACTTCTCATCGTTCAAGACCGGCGACCGTCTCACGCTGGTGAATACGCTGCAGCAGACCAGCGGGCGCAAGCCGGACGGGCAACTCTCACTGAAGAATGCCCTAGCAGGCAGTTCAAACGACCCGGCCGTCGGTGGAATCCTGCAATTCCGAATCGTCAGTCAAGTTCAAAGCGTGGACGTCCCAGGCGTCATCCTCCACGCAACAGACCCCGATCGCAGCGTGGTGCCGAACGTCCTGACCGAGCAAATCCCAATCGTCACCCCGGTGCGAGAACGGGTCGTCCAATGGGGCAGGTCTGGTAGTGGCGACTCGCGCGGGTCCAATGGTCAATGCATCCCTGATTGTCCGGACAGCGCATCGTTTCCGTGGAGCCTCATGGTCAATGGAGCTCAGGCCCACTCCATGAACGCCAACCGGGTCTCGCTCGTATGCCCGAAGGCGGGGGACGTCGAGCACTGGACCTACATCAACGAAGGCGGAGGTTGGGATCACCCGATCCATCTCCATTTCGAGGAAGGCATCACCATGAACCGCGGGAGCGATACCATCCCCGCGACGGAACTGATGCAGCGAAAGGACGTCTGGCGGTTGCGCCCCTCGGGTCCAGTTCGGGGAATATGGCGGATCCTACGTCAACCATTGCCACAACACGGTGCACGAGGACTTCGCCTTGTTGATGCGCATCCAGCTGCTCAGCGGGGTGGCCGGATCGCCGCAGACCGCGATCACCGCGACCCCCAATCCGACGCCCGACGGCGTGGTCTTCACGACGCCGGAAGTGCTGCCGGAAGCGACAACCAGCACAACCCCGTCGCAGATCGCTACAATCTCGCCAGGGGGCGGCGGTGGGAGCGGCGGCACCACTAGCAGACGATTACCGATGCGAAGCGCCGAAGGATATCGAGAGACATCCTTCGGCGCCATCTCATGGAGGGACAGATGCGACGAAGGCTGTTGACGGTCGTCGCGGCGTTCGCGGCCGTGATCATGTTGGCGCGGAGCCCGCTTGAAGCGCAGAGCTATCAGCGGGGAGCGGATTACTTCCCCAATCTGCCCGTCGTCACTCAGGATGGTAAAACGCTGAATTTCTACGACGATGTCATCAAGGGCAAGATCGTGCTGATCAGTTTCATCTACACGAATTGTCCCGACATCTGCCCACTCACGACGACGGCGCGGATAACGCAGGTCGAGGACAAGTTGGGTGACATGGTGGGTCGCGACATTTTCTTTATTTCGATGACCGTCGACCCGGAGCGGGATACGCCGGAGAGGCTCAAGGAGTTTGCCACCGCTTTCGGTGTCGGCCCTGGATGGTTGTTTCTGACCGGGAAGCCGGAGGACATCAGAGCGATCAACTCGAAACTTGGCGACAAAAGCCGAAAGCTGAGCGAGCACCGCAACGAAATCGTCCTCGGTAACGACGCAACCGGCGAGTGGGCGAGGAATTCGGTTTTCGGCGACCTCGACCGCCTCATCATGGACATTCGATCCATGGACCCGAAATGGCGCAACGAGGTGCATCAGCCGAAATTCGATGAGGCGAGCAACACCGGTTACGCGCTCGACCTGCAGCCGGGTCAGTCCCTGTTCAAGAAGCTCTGCGCTCCCTGCCATACAATCGGAGTGGGCGATCGCGTGGGGCCCGACTTGCGCGGTGCTACCGAGCGCCGCCAACGGACATGGCTGACGCGATTCATCAGGACCCCCGAAAAGGTCCGGGCCGAAAATGACCCGGTCGCCCTGACCCTTGGCGAAGTTTCCCGGCGTACGGATGCCGAATCTGGGGCTTTCGGAGATCGATGCCGCGGACTTGATCTCGTACATCGAAACCCAAACCTCGCGCCTTGCGGATGGTGCGCAGGACGCCGCGGTAGGCAGCGCAAGCCACCAGCATCACCAGCACTGAAACACGCCGAGATCTGCCCGTGGATCGTGCCGGGGTTTGAATTTCGCTACAACGCGAAAGCGCGTAAGGCTGACCGCAGATTGCACGGGACAGCCGCGGAAGATAAGTTGCTGCCCGCCATGACGGAGTCGCCCCGTAGAAGCGGGAAAGGGCATTCGAGGGCCGGAATTTCCCAGCCCTATCCAGGTCATGGCTAACTTGTCGCCTCGAATGTTGCTGAATCGAAGATACAGCCAGCCGTTGGAGAGCCGCCGCGCCGTTCGGCTGCACCGAGAGTGGTCCGCCGGAATCCAGGACGGTATTGCCATGCGATCCCATATTCTTCCATCATACGGCCATTCTTTGGACAAGACTGCACCGAGTGTCGGCGGCTGGTCGCCCCGAATCGACCGTCCGTCACCATCGGATGACATTGGATGGAAAGGGAGGCGCCAATGAACTCCACACCCACTCCAAAAGCAATTGAACCCCACAATGCCCTAATGGCGCAGGCTGATGAACAACTCGCGCACGCCTACGACCAGATCGCGCGAGCGGATGGAGATCTCGCGCGTTTGAGTGAACAGCTTGCAAAAATCGAGCGCGATGCCGCGCGCCCACCTTCGGCCGGACCTGGCCCGCAATTACCGCCCACAAGGCCGGCGGTCCGGGCCCTCGTCGGCCAATTGGAGCGCGACGCCGCGCGCCAACCTTCGGCCGGACCTGGCTCGCAATTACCGCGCAGAAAAGCGGCGCTCCGCGCCCTCGTCGGCTTACCGCTGGCGGCGTGCATCGTTGTCGCTGCTGCCCTGGTCTTGCAGTCGTCCTATGGCGGCGGGGCCAAGCCGGTTGTCGCCCGCTGGGCGCCGCAGCTCGTTTCAACTCCATCATCGCCGCCGGAAAATGGGCGGCTTCCCGCGCAGCCCGCTCCATCCATCGTTCAAGCGGCCGCCGCCGAGACAGCACCACCGCAAGCAACGCCCGTGGCTCAGACCGCACCGCAAAACGCCGCGCCGACAACTACCGCAGCGCTCCCCGAATTGCTGCAAACGTTGGCGCGCGATCTCGCGAATGTGGAGCGAAACATCGAACAGCTCAAGGCGAACCAGCAACAAATAGCCAACGACAATTCAAAAGCCATTGCGGAGCTCAAGGCGAGCCAGGAAGAGATAAAACGCGTGCTCGCGAGGGTTTCCGAGCAGAACCTGGCCAAGACGTCATCGGCTCCGACGCAGCCGGCTCCGACCTTGCGCAAGCCCGAGCGGACGCTGCAGTCTCCGTACGCGAGAGCGCGGCCTCGAATCCCAAGGGAATGGATCTACGACGAATGGTAGCCGTCGATGCGGTGATCATCGAAGTCTTATTCTGCAACGACGCCTCGATGCGATACATCTTCAAAGGCGAGAAACCTGCCAATCTGCCAGCGCAGGCACCGACGAAATACCAGCTGGCAATGAGCATTCGCAGTGCGCACGCGTGCGCGGCGATGATTGCGCGAAACTCTACTTCGACCGCAATGAGGGAACGCCATGAGATCAAATCTTGGAACATTCGCCACAGCGCTGTTGGCAAGCGCATTCGCCACGGCGGCCTGGTCGCAAGGACTGGGCCGCGTGAACTTCGAGACTTCGTGCACGCCGCAGGCGCAGGAGAAATTCGACCGCGGCCTGGCAATGGTGCATTCATTCTTCTATCCGGACAGCGTCCAGGCCTTCACCGAAGCCGCTGCCGCCGACCCGCAATGCGCGATCGCGTACTGGGGCATCGCGATCAGCCATCGTCCCAACCCGATGATCCTGCCGCTGACAACAGCGGTTTTGAAGAACGGGTTGGAGGCGGTCGAGAAGGGTAAAGCGATCGGCGCCAAGACTGAACGCGAGCGCGATTGGCTTTTGGCGATCGAGCCTTACTACAAGGACTATGACAAGGTCGATCAAACCCAGCGCGGGCTTGCCTACGAAAAGGCGATGGAAGCGCTGATTCAGAAATATCCCGATGATCCGGAGGCGGCCATTTTCTACGCGCTCGCCCTTAATGAGACGGCGCTGCACAGCGACAAGACGCTTGCCAATCAGCTCAAGGCCGGGGCGATCCTGGAAAAGATCGAGGCGAAACTACCGGACCATCCGGGCGTGCTGCACTATCTCATCCACACTTACGATTACCCGACGCTTGCGCAACGCGGTCTTGATGCCGCCAATAGATATGCCGAGGTTGCCCCCGCGGCGCAGCATGCCCAGCATATGCCCTCGCATACCTACTCCATGCTCGGGATGTGGACACAATCGGTCGCATCGAACACGAAATCGCGTGCGGTCGCCCAGACCCAAGCGGCCAAGCTCTGGCCGGGGGCGACACATCCAGGCGAGCCGCATCATCTGGACTTTATGGAATACGCCCTGCTGCAAATGGGACAGGAGAGACCTGCCAAGCAGCTCCGCGACGACAGCAACGCGATAAAAAAGCTCGGGTTTGAATACCTCGCCAGCTATACGGCGCTTGCGGCGGTGCCGGCGCGCTTTGCGCTGGAACGCCAGGCGTGGAACGAGGCAGCTGCACTTGAGCCGAGGGGCAGCAAGTTTCCACAGGCCGAGGCAATCACTCATTTCGCCCGCGCCATGGGATCGGCCCGCGGCGGCGACCTCGCCGCTGCCGAGCGCGACGTCGACAATCTCAAGGTAATTCGTGCCACGCTGGAAAACGCAAGTCAGTCTTATTGGGCCTCGCAGGTCGAAATCCAGATGTTGGCTGCATCGGCCTGGATTGCGCAAGCAAAGGGGGAGAAGGAGACGGCGCTGAAGCTTATGCGCGCGGCGGCGGATCTGGAGGACGACAGCGAAAAGCACATCGCGATGGAGAACCGGCTCTACCCGATGCGCGAACTGTTGGGCGACCTGCTGCTCGAACAGCAACAGCCGGGACTAGCGCTAGCGGAATATGAGACTTCGCTGGTGTCGACGCCCAACCGGCTGCGCGGCTTGTACGGCGCAGCTAAGGCGGCGAAGGCCGCAAATCAGCCGGAAAAAGCCACGACCTATTTCCGGAAGCTTGCCGAGATGACCAAAGACGCCGATACCGATCGGGTGGAAATCAGCGAAGCCAAGGCATCTTTGATGCAGCAGTAGGCTGCCGAGGCAGAGAATGAGCAGAACGGCTGCCGGCCGCACTGTCCGGCAGCCGACTGATGGCACGATCATGATGCGTTCGATCCTCATCGCCGCCGTTGCGGGAGTGCTGACCGCAGTGCTGGCTTCGTATTTTTTTACTGCACCTGCCCGTCAGGGCCGGACAGCGACGCTGGCCAGCCCGGACAATGCTGTGTCCAGGGTAATACCCAATGCAGCCGAAGCGTGGCCGATCTGCTCGACCATGGCAGCAATGGTGGAAACGCCGGATTGGGCAGCGCTCGATCCCGATTTCGCAGCGGGCAAGCGAGCGATCGGCGCCGGCGATTGGGAAGGAGCGATCCAGGCTCTCACGAATGCGGCCCTTCGCGACGCCCGCAATGCGGATATCCAGAACTATCTCGGCTACGCCTATCGCAAGCTGCGGCAGTTCGATCCGGCCATCCAGCACTATCAGCAGGCTCTGACCCTCAATCCTCGGCACCGCAGCGCGCACGAACACCTCGGTGAAGCCCATCTGGCCCAAGGTGATCTGGCGAAAGCCAAAGAGCATCTCGCCGCTCTCGAGCAAATCTGTCTCATCCCCTGCGATGAATACGACGACCTGCAGCGGGCGATCGCGGAGTACAACAAACTCGCGAACCGCTGATCGAATCCAATTTTTACGCCAGCACAAGTGAATGGATGGACCGCACGCCCATCGTAGCCAAATTTAGACTGCACGACGGGTCTCACGCCCCGGTTTTCCAGATGTCGGAATAGAACCACTATGTCGGCTGTTGGGCACAAACCGGACCAACCGGGACAATCTTCCGATGTCCGGTCATTGAGGTAGACCGGAAATGGTCGACCGAAGGTCAAAACGACGCGATTGACCCAACTCGGACATGGACAATCCTCCAAGATTGTCTCCCGCTCATCGTTCTCCGGCGCGAGCACAGCACAAACAACAAGTTCAGATGCGATCAGAGCTTGGTTGCCGCTCGCGACAGAAGCTTCCAGTCCTCGCCCTGTTTTTGCCAGTTCATCAGGATGTGAAGATTGGTCGAGCTCTTCTTGCCGTCGGCGATGGCCTCACTTTCGCCCACCCAGTTGAATCGCACGATCGCGGCGGGGCCGACGACGCGGATCGTGGGGTCCTTGTATTCAAGCGACAACCACTTCGATTTTCCGTTGGTAGCGTTGGCTATAAAGGTCGCCTTGTCCTCGACGTGGCCATCCGAGTGGCTGTAGCTGAGTTCGGCCGCGCAGAGCGCGGCGAGTGCCTCGGCGTTGGCGGCGGCCTGGGCTGCGCGGAATGCCTCGACACTCTTCGCGACGGCGTCTTCATCCGCGGCGGCAACGGCGGGGACCGCGCCGAGCAGTCCAACGGCAAGCGCCGGCAAGATCAGTTCGCGACGACCGACATTCATGGCTTCCTCCGTTGTTGTGGTTAAGGGCAGTCTTGCAGTCACGGTCAGTTTTTTCGAACAGGCATGATCCGGACGGATATTTGCCGGTTTTCGCAACCGAAAATATTCGAGCTAGCCATCAACCTCAAGACCGTAAAGGTGCTCGGCTCCGATGTGCCGCCATTGCTGCTTGCTCAAGCCGACGAGGTGATTGAATAGCGAGGCTCTTTGCTGCGGTGCAGGAGTTCGGAAGTGGCGGGCCCATGGTCAGAACGACGCGATCGACCCGATGCGAACGCTGCAGATATTTCGCTGCATAGCCAACAGAACGGCCTGAATTTGATGGAATGGGCAAAGGAGACCGGCCCGCTGCCACGGGTCTGCGCGCTCAGGCCGCCGCCTGCCGGCTTTGCTGGCGAACCGGCAACTGAATACGGACTATCAATCCATGGGGCTGCCGGTCATTGAGGGACAGCTCGCCGCCGTGCGCCAGCACAATGGTGCGCGCGATTGAAAGCCCGAGACCGAAGCCCGCGGCTTCATCCATGTTCCGGGCGTCGTCACCGCGCACAAATGGCTCGAGCATGACATCCTTGTGCTCGTCCGAGATGCCGGGACCATCGTCCTCGACATCGATCGTCACGGTATCCGACGAGATCCTGAGGCGGATCGTGGCCTCCGCGCCGAACCTGATGGCATTCTCCACAAGGTTGGTAATGCTGCGATGCAGATCGTCGGGCCGGACCGTGGCCATGGCGTGTTCCGGGCCATCGTAAGCGATCTTGCGGCCAATATCGGCGAATTGATCGGTGACGAGTTGCAGCGTGCTCGCGACGTCGACCAGCGTCATGGATTCAAGCTTTCGATCATTGCGCAGGAAGGAAAGCACCGACTCCAGCATCGATCGCATCTGGTCGAGATCGCCCAACATCCGGCTGCGGTGCGCGTCATCCTCAATAAATTCGCAGCGTAGACGCATTCGGGTGATCGGGGTCCTCAAGTCGTGGCTGATGGCGGCGAGCATCTTGGTGCGGTCGTTGATCAGGGTTGAGATCCGATCCCGCATGCGGTTGAGCGCCTTTGCAACCGAACGGATTTCTTCAGGGCCGCGTTCGGGCAGCGGCGCAGCGGCGCCGCCGTTCAGACTGAAGCTTTCGGCGGCCTTCGCGAACGACGACAGTGGCGCCGTCAAGGTCCTTGCGGCCCACAGGCCAAGCAAGGTGGCGCAGATGACCGCAAACAGCACTGTCGTCATCCACGGTCCACGCCAGAACGGACGCTGCCACGGGTCTGACAGGATCTTTGCGGAAATCAACGCGCCGTCCGGTAGCTCGATGCCGACCTTGCGGTTGTCTTCGTCGTGTTTGAGCGAAAAGACGCGATAGCCGCTGCCGAGGTGGCGATGTAGGCTGCGCAGGCTTGGGCCATCCGTTTCGTTCGCCACGGGAGCGGAGCCCGGCGGAAGGCTTTCGATGTCCAGCTGCGGAAATGCCCGCGCGATATCGGCGAGAAGGCGTGGCCGTCCGGCCGGGGGCGCCGCGCCGAGAAGCTGGGCTACGGCTGCGAGCTGACTGTGTCTGTGAGCGATCGGTGGATCGAGCTGATCCGGCCGATGGATCAGAAAGGTTGCGGTGATGATCAGGTGCATTGCGACGATCGAGGCGACCACCAGCGCCGCGATCTGTCCGCTGATACCCCTAAGATTGAGAAAACCGAACAGCTTCATGAGTATCCGTCTGTCGGGATCGTGACCGCTTCCACGGCGGGGGTGAAAATATAGCCGCCGGAACGCACCGTCTTGATCACGGTGGCGTCCTGCGGATCGGCTTCGATCTTGCGCCGTATGCGGCTGACCAGCACATCGATGCTGCGCTCGAGCGAGCCGGTGTTGCGGCCTTGCGTAAGGTCGAGCAGGCTGTCGCGCGACAGCACGCGGCCGGGCCGCTCGCACAAGGTTCGCAGCAGATCGAACTCGGCGCTGGTCATCGAGACCCGCGCGCCCGCCGGGTTACGCAGTTCCCGAAGCCTGAAATCGATCCGCCAGCCCAGGAAGGTGAGGGCGGTCGCGCCATTGGCGAGGCTGACCGTCAGGGCGGCAGTCTGGCGGCGCAGCACCGCGTTGATCCGGGCCAGCAATTCGCGCGGATTGAATGGTTTGGCAAGGTAGTCGTCCGCGCCCATTTCAAGTCCGAGAATACGGTCGACGTCTTCGCCGCGCGCGGTAAGCATGATGATCGGCGTTTGCAATTCCGCGCGGACCTTGCGGCACAGGCTCAGTCCGTCTTCGCCCGGCAGCATCACGTCGAGGATGACAAGATCGACGCGATGGTCGGCCATAGCCCGAACCATTTCGCGTCCGTCGTTTGCCGTCGTCACGTTGCAGGCGTTGGTGCGCAAATACTTCGCGATCAGAGCCCGCGTCTCGCGATCGTCTTCAACGACGAGAATGTTCGGCGCTGCCGGTGTCATGCCGACCTTTGTCGGTGATTCGTGGCAATCGGCGAAGTATTTTTGTTTCTGAATGTTTCTGATTTTGCCCCGGAAACACCAGGCAACATGCCGGCCGGGCAACAAAAAGGTCCTGTTAAGATCACTAATCCTACCGTCGAGGTGTCTTGCTAGAACCCTCGGAGCCACCATGACGTCAATCTCCGCCACCTCCAACAGCAGCTACCTTTCGCCCCTCCAGAAGCTGCAGGATCAGCTGCAGGCGGAAGTAAGCTCCGGCGCGATAAGCTCTTCCGACCAGAGCGCGCTGTCCTCCGCGCTGACCGACATCAACTCCTCGCTGCAGAACGGGTCGGCGGGCAATTCGGCCGCCGGCACGAACTCTTCGCCTGGCGATCTCAAGTCGAAGATCGACAGCCTGATTGCGAATGAAGTGTCCAGCGGCAAACTGACCGGCGATCAGGCCAGCGAGCTGCAAGGCGTCTTCAAGGCAGCTTTTGCCAACAGCGCCGGTGGCCCAGGCGGCGCCGGTGGCGCCCATCACGGCCATCACGGCGGCCATGGCGGGCCGTCGCCCACCGACAGTTCGTCCGCGACCGACAGCGCAAGCAGCATCAGCTCCGCCAACGACATTCTGCAGCAGTTTCTGCAATCGCTGCAGAATTCGCTGTCGGCTTCGTCATCTCCATCCTACAGCGCGACGGGTATTTCCGACCCCGGCAACAGCAAGGGCACATCATTTTCAGCGCTTCTGATCGACTACCAGACGTGACCTCAAGCCAACGAGGGACGGGTCGCACAGCCATGCTTTTCCGGAACGGATGATTGCCGAACAATCCGGTCATCATCGTCCTCCGTGAGACGCAATCTAATCGTGGAATCCGATGTTCGACACGATCATTCTGCTTGCGGGTGAAGCCGAGCAAGTTGCGATGCCGCCCATGTTGCGTTCGCACAATTCGCTCCTCACCGTAATATCAGTCGCGACCTCCGCCGAATTGGCCGCCTTGAGCCCCGATTTGCTTGAGCGGGCGCGGCTAATTGCCTTCGTGACCCCGGAAATCGTCTCGCAAAGCGTTCTCGGCCGGCTCGGCTACGGCGCGCTCAATTTTCATCCTGGTCCGCCCAGCTACCCCGGCTGGGCGCCCACACATTTTGCGCTGTACGAGCGGGCAGCGGAGTTCGGTGCGACGGTCCATGTAATGGTCGAGCGGGTCGATGCAGGTCCGATCATTGACGTCGCGCTGTTTCCCATTCCGGCCGACATTTCCGTCCCTGGTCTGGAGGAGCTGACCTATGCTCACCTCGCCCAATTATTCTGGCGCATGGCAAAATCGCTTGCGACCGACCCGAAGCCGCCGCCAACGCTTCCGATCAAATGGGGTTGCAGGAAGTTTTCTCGTCGCGCCTATCGGGCGATCTGCGACATTCCTCTGGACATTCCCAAGGATGAGCTCGATCGGCGCGTCAGGGTATTCGGCGGCAACCATTTTGGAATGTGCCCGACGATCAATCTGCACGGCATCGAGTTTCGCGCCGTGCTGCCGCCGGCCGGGCCAGGTTCCTCGTAAGCGGCTTTCCGGTTTTGGCATTTTGCGAACTGGCGGCGAACCGCAGACGTCCGACTATCGGGGGTAAAGCGGAGTGCGCCGGGAGAGCGGCAAGGAGTAGATGGTGCAAGTCCATCACGATGAAGGAGTAGGTGCAGCGAGGCTAGCTGCCATTCTAGCGGGTGAGAGTCCCGCCAACAGAGGAGTCCAGTCGCTGTTGTAGTTATATCCTGCAGCGGGAAGGGCGACCAACCCGCTGGAAGCACGGATGTAAAAGCCCCGCTGGCTGGGCAACCGGTCAGATCCGTGCAGGGGGCGAGCAAACTGGCAGACCGTAGCAGATGTGTGAACCAGGAAGCCACGAAAGTCATCGCCCGCGTGAAACGGATTGCGGGAGTGCCGAGCCGGTCTACTCTCGGCAAAGGCCGCGTCGACATCGCTGCGCTGGAACTGACGCTGATCGAACTCCCCGGGGTCGGAGAGGACGGTATGCCAGGACAGAATGGATAGCGAAAGCCCGGAACCACTCGTGGGTCGCCTCGGCGCTCCCGCACAGCGAAGGCATCGGGTATAAGCCGCCATGCGGTGAAAATGCGATGTGCCCACGAGTGGGACGGATGGGGTCGATTAAGTGATGACGGCTCGAGACAACATAACTCGGGCAAGAGCGAGGACCCCTGGGGTTGTGGTGATCCCACTTCATGGCGGTGCACGATCGAATCCGCGTCCCGGCTCAGTACGGGATAACCGTTGGATCACGAAGTGTACGAAGGATGGATGCAAACTGGCTAACACGCTGTGGATGTCGGGAGCAGACTTAAGCAGGTGTGGAAGTCGGAAAGGCGCCATCTGAAAAGCCAGCCTTCCAGCCGTACTGGGGAAAACCCGCCGTCCGGGAGTGCGTCCAGTTAAGACTGGTGTGTTCAGCAGGAGGTAGACCTGCCGGGGCAAAAGTCAGGCGCCCCGTAGTTTGGATAGCAGGGTGGAGAGAGATCAAAATCCTGAAGCCTATCGACAAGGTCTCCCTTGGGGAGACTGCGAGTTGCCGGGCCGTAATGACAGTAAACGTAAATGTGGCCTCGAAAGGCCTAGATCCGAGGGCCGAGCCTGCTTCCGTAGCGCGAAGGCAGCATGGGGTGCCGAAATCTGACCGATGCGGCATCTCCACCTCGGCGGGGTGAAAGCGACAGCACGGTGACAAGGACATGCTGAGTAACTGGAGAGACCCTCCTCGTCCCAGCGAGAAATCGCCGGAGCAAGGTAGGCCGTATAACCGGCGAAACCGGGAAGTCGGCCAAAGACGAGAGGGTGTCGGGCGGGCCAGTAGTAGCGATGAAGCGGAGTAATGTCTGTGGAGCGAAGTGGCCCTGCTGTTTGTAATGTCTCTTTCAATCGGGAAGGCAAGGACGAGATGATAAAGGCGTCCAACGATTTGCAGGACCTGAGGCGGAGACTATACGACAAGGCGAAGTCTGAGACGTCTTTTCGTTTCTGGGGCTTGTACGTCCATGTTTGCAAGATGGAAACACTACGCAAGGCGTATGCGCTGGCCGAAGATAATGATGGTGCTCCCGGAGTAGATGGGGTCACCTTCGCGGCCATCGAGACGCAAGGCGTGGAGGCATTCCTCGGGCAGATCAGGGGCGAACTGGTTGAGCGCACCTACAAACCGCTGCCGGCCCGGCGGCAGGAGATACCGAAGGACGGGGGCAAAGTCCGCGTCCTTTCAATTCCTGCTATCCGGGATCGGGTGGTGCAAGGGGCGCTCAAGCTCATCTTGGAGCCGATCTTTGAGGCCGACTTCCAACCGGGATCGTTTGGATACCGACCCAAGAAGACAGCTCATGAGGCGGTCGACCGAGTGGCCAAGGCAATCGTTCAGCACAAGACACGCGTCATAGATATTGATTTGCGGAGCTATTTTGACAACGTCCGGCACGACCGACTGTTGGCCAAAGTGGCGAAACGAGTCGATGATGATGATGTGATGCACCTGCTGAAGATCATGCTGAAAGCCAATGGTCGATGCGGCGTCCCGCAAGGCGGAGTGATCTCCCCACTGCTCAGTAACCTCTACCTCACCGAGGTAGACCGAATGCTCGAGCGGGCAAAAGAGGTGACACGCTACGGCAAGTACACCGGCATTGAGTATGCGCGTTTTGCCGACGATCTGGTGATCTTGGTGGATGCCCACCCGCGGCATGACTGGCTGATGAAGGCGGTTGAGAAACGCCTCCGGGAGGAATTGGCTGCTCTGCAAGTCGAAGTCAATGAAGAGAAGAGTCGGATCGTGGACCTCGGCCGCGGCGAAAGCTTCGGCTTCCTCGGATTCGATTTCCGCCGCATCGGTAGTGGAAGGGGCGTCTGGCGAGCACATTTCACGCCAAAGCTCAAGAAACGAACGGCTCTGCTGCGGAAGCTCAAAGACGTGTTCCGCCGCCACCAATCCCAACCGGTGGATCGGGTGATCAGCTTGATCAACCCGATCCTACGTGGCTGGGTGAATTACTTCGCGGTTGGGCACGCCAGCGAGTGCTTTGGCTACATTCAAGACTGGGTGGAAAAGAAGGTTCGGCGCCATCTGATGAGGGCTCGGAAGCGAAAGGGCTTCGGTTGGGCGCGGTGGAGTAGGCAGTGGCTGTACGAGACCCTGAAGCTGTTCAACAGCTACAAGGTTCGGTGGCTTCAGCCGAAAGTCGCCCCAGCAGGATAGGTCCCATAAACCTTGCCGCGAAGCGAACAGGTGAGCGCAAAGCGGGAAATCCGCACGTTGCGTTCGACGTGGCGGGGACTGGAAACGTGGCACGGTCGAGATGATGTGACACTCGCAGACGAAAGGGCGAGGCAACAGGGAACACAAACATCGACCTAAACCGGCGCGCCAGTCTCCGACCCTACTGATAGGGGGGATCGAGGAAACGTCGGCATCATTCGAAGCCCGGTCCGCGCCTCGATCCTACCCGACCGAACCGCATCGACCCCAAGTCATGCGCCAATATCCGTGAGGGTATTGGCGAAGCGTTGACAGGGGAGCGCATAGGCCAGCCATTGAGCCGCGAAAGTACCCTCATCCTGGGTGCCGACGTCGTTCCGGTGACGGAAGGCAACACGGATGGGCGCGATAACGCGAGCGCCCAGACGGCCCGGCGTGGTCTTAGACACTGGCATGTGCGGACGCTCTTTGCTCGGGAACCGGGAGATCTCATGGTCGGCCAACGCCAGCATGCGTGCTGCACTGGTCCGTGTCGGGAAGGCGAGGAGCCGTAGCCGATGATGTACGATCATGAGAAGTCTGACCCCGCCATAGTAGCTGTGAAGCCGACGAACAAGGCCGGGCAACCGGCTGCGGAGTTGGTCGAGCCAAGGGCGGGGGCCGAGGGGAATGTAAGTCAGCAAAGCACGGGCCGGGCACAGTACCGGGAAACCGTGTCACAGGCGCTGAAGCGCATACGGCACGTTGCGAGGATATTGCGAAGTGCCGTTTATACACCCGAGGTGGGAGAAGCTATGGGGCGGGCCGTATGCCCGAATTGGGCCCGTACGGATCTGTGCGGGGGGCGCGAGGTAACTCGCGTCCCTATCGCGAAAGTCAGCGGCGCCGGAGCGCAGTGAGTTCGTCACGGAATGAAGTGGTCCCCCATATCAATACTCGATCGCCGCGCGTACAGCCCGGAGAATTTGTGATCGGTGAGACAAAAAGACTTTTGCAACGCTATCAGCGGTGTCGCTGACATGGCTGGACTTGTCGCCGGCTCGGGCCGTTAGCGATTGACCCGAAGCAGGCATTGGAATAGCTGCGTCTTATATGTCGGAAGTTAGCAACCTGGCTCTTCACGGCGCCGTAGCACTCGCAGGAGGTTTCGAGCAAACCTGCCGGATTTAAAATGCTGATCTGCCCACGGCTGTACTGAATGTAACCGGCCTGTTGGAGATTGTTGGCCACATGACACAGAGTTTCTACGCGATCCTACTGCGGCGTTGTCACTATCTCGCGAAAGCGTTTCCGACGGGCCTCACTTTTTAGAGGCCCGTCGGAACATTCGTTATCGTGCAACAGGAACCAACCCCTGCGGCGGCGACCGCTGCTGCGGTCCTGCCGTCAGGGCTGGCTGCATTACGTTTGTCACAACGTATTCACCGATCTTGAGTCCCATATCCCTGCCGGCGCGGGTCGAGAAGCGAAAATGGAAGCCGGACCAGATGCGAGCATTCGCAACCTCATCGGCAAAGGCCGTCATGTTGTTAAAGCGGTGGGTCACGCCAGGTGCAGTGGTGCTCGTTATCGCGATCTCAGGAATGTCCTCGGTTCCGAGCGCCGTCTTGATGACACTCGCGATGGTGCCGCTGAGGATGCAATGCGCGCACGGGTACTCCGGGTGCATCGGCGTATTGTCGATCGGCTGCCAAGTCGCCTCGCGTTCTGTGACGTCGTTGCCGTCAATATCACCATTACGGATGGCGGTTATTGGGCGCCAGAAGTTGTAATGGTACTTGGCGTCGAACACGGCTATGAGCGCGTCGTTGAGGCCAACCGCCGCGAGCGCCATAAGCCGCGCGCTGTCGCCGACACTCATTTGTTTGGCGGTTACGAGTTGACGTACAAATGGATGATAGGCTGGTGGACCGGCCATGAGCCAGAACCGGGCGGTCTCGGTCTGCTGCGGCGAACGCTTTGTACTAGTTTTGCCGCCGTAGTCCTTGATCTCGTTGTAGTCGGTTGCCCATTCCTTACTGGACAGCGAAATCGGCGGATCTGGCCGGAATTGGGATGCCGTCGTCACGGCAAACGGCTTCACTTTCGACCAATTCGAGGCGGCGGTGATAGACGTCGGAACATATACGCCCGGCGTGGTCCTCGGCCGGTAATCATCGACCGCGTCGTGGCCATCGTTTGCACGCGCCTCTAACACCTTGGCGGCAATCGCCTCGCCGAGCTTGATGCCATCCGCTTTCGCTGCACCATCATCGGGGATCGACGCGAGATAGGTCGCGAGCGTGACCTTCATTACATCTGCAGTCTTTTCATCAATTGTCGCCAGCACTGCAGCGGCGGCAGCCGCCGCCGCGGCTTCCTTGGACGTGGCCGGGTCCGCGGGCAGCTGCACCAGATACGGTTGGTAGCGCCGCTCAATCGAATTAACCGCGTCGAACATCGCGGCGTGGACAATTCCCATCATTCGCTGAGCTGTGTAGACCTGCTGTGACACGCCGACAGGCCCTCCCGGCATAACGACAGCGACGGCTTTCTCGTCCCAGTCGGTAATGACATTGGCGCTTGCCGACATAGGAACGCCAATGGCAAGCCAAGCTCCGAATGTGATGGCCGAAGCCGAATGGCTCAGAGGCATATGTCCCTCCTTGATGTTGTTGCAGATGTAACTGAAAATGCGCAAGGCAGATCCTGCTGCGAGCGCGCAGCGGGCGAGTGATACCGCTGACAAGACAGATGAAATTGCATCGCTTGATCGAGTAAGTCGCCATCTGCTTCCCCGAGAAACCGGACGACCTTGCACGTGAGACTAAAGCACAAATCGGTCGATCGAGAATGTGAACAGGCTCACATCGCGACGTCGGGTTCTGGCACATCGCGACATTCCGCTGCGCTGCGGAAATTGTTCGTTATCCGAGCAAAGCTGACATCGATCAAACCGGACGGATCAAGCTCGATTGATGAGTACGCGTCCTGGTCGATTTACCCGGACGGACAAAATCGCGCATGCCCGCCAAGCGAAAATTACCCGTCGTGTTACTGTGTCGCAGGCCGTCGCGGTTGCGCCGACCGGGCAAATCAGTTTGATCCATTCGCACCGACTATCTCGCTGATCCGCTCTTCAAAGGCGCCAAATCGCCTGCGCCTGAAAGCCAATTTCGTGAGCGAATTCAAGCTGATGTGGGTTGTCTGTCGTGACCCGAAAGCGCCTTCGTCACGCGCCTTGAAGCAGCCCCGCAGACCGGGGAGGGAGCGCTAGCGTCCGCGGCGCGACCGCGTGCTCGCTACGCCCGAAAATTCCGCACCCGTTTCACCATCTGCTCGACATGCGCGATCGGGGTTTCCGGCAGGATGCCGTGGCCGAGATTGAAGATCAGCCGGCCACTTGCAAAATTCGCCAGCACATCATCGATGGCGCGATCGAGCGCCGCGCCGCCTGCGATCAGCACCAGCGGATCGAGGTTGCCCTGCACGGCGACTTTGCTTTGCACCCGCTCGCGGATCAAGGATGGCTCCGCCGCCCAGTCGATGCTGACGGCATCGACACCGGTCGCCTCGACATAGGCCGGCAGCAGCGCGCCGGCGCCGCGGGGAAAGCCGATGATCTTTGCGCCGGGAACCTTCGCCCGCACGCCCTCGACGATCCGCCTGGTCGGCTCGATCGACCAGCGGGCAAATTCGCGCGGCGGCAACACGCCCGCCCAGGTATCAAAAATCTGCAACGCGTCGGCACCGCCCTGCAATTGGCCGAGCAGATATTCGACCGAGTTCTCGACCAGCGCATCGATGATTTTTGCAAAGGCGTCTGGATGGGAATAGGCCATCATCCGCGCCGGCGCCTGGTCCGGCGTGCCTTGCCCCGCCACCATATAGGTCGCGACCGTGAAGGGGGCGCCGCAGAAACCGATCAGCGCGATCCCGGAATCGAGCTCGCGGCGCACGCGGCGCAGCGCCTCATAGACCGGTTCGAGTTTTGCGAAGTCGGCCTTTGCTGCGAGCGCGGCAACCTTCTCGGGCGTGTCCAGCGGATCGAGCCGCGGGCCTTCGCCGACCTCGAAGGAGACGGCGCGGCCAAGGGCGTAGGGGATGACAAGGATATCCGAGAAAATGATCGCGGCATCGAAGTTGAAGCGGCGGATCGGCTGCAGCGTGACCTCAGTGGCGAGTTCCGGCGTGAAGCACAAATCGAGAAAGCCGCCGGCCTTCTCCCGCACTTTGCGGTACTCCGGCAGATATCGGCCGGCCTGACGCATCATCCAGATCGGCGGCACCTTTTGGCGCTGGCCCGAGAGCACTTCAAGAAATGGTTTAACGGCGGATTTCTGGGTCAATCGAAATTCCTGCAATTTGGCGGGCTTTTTGAACCTCCTGATACAGGCAGGCAGGGTCAACGCCAAGGCGAGAACGGGAACTTGAGCGAATCCCAAGCGTTATCTAGCCTTGGAGAACCATCATGGCTGAGAAAACGGTTGAGAAGTTCAATCCTTCCGCACACGACAAGCATGCCGCCGATCCACGCGAGGCCGCCTTGGCTGACCAGGAACTGCACGCAAGGCTGGAGGCCGGCCTGATCGACAGTTTTCCGGCATCCGATCCGGTCAGCGCCGCCCAGCCGGCGCCGTCCAGGCACGACAATAAGCCGACCAAACAAGACCATGCTCGGGACAACGAGTCGCTGTGGCACAAGGTCAAGGCGGCGTTCCGGTAGACGGCGATGGCTGAGATCAACCAGGAATTCAACCACGCCGCGAATGATTCCCCGCGCAGCGGCAGCTCGAAACGGGTCTCGCCGGTGATCTGGTGCATCATCGTCGTGGTCATGGTCGCCGTCGGAATCTGGTTGGCGATGACGGTCTGAGGGCTGCAGGCCGCGGCACTCAATAATGCGGCGGCGGCTCGTTTGCCGGTCGCGGTGCGTTGGCTTCGGCTTCCTGCAGCCGATCGTTCAAGCTGGCAAGCTGACGTGTCAGCGCATCGATCTGTTGCCATTGCGCGGTGATGGTCTGGTTCAGCGTTTCGATGGTTTCGTCTTGAAACATCACGCGGCTCTCCAGCGCGTCGATGCGGTCGCTGAGCGCCTTGGCGTCATTCATTGCAACCGCTTTCCATCCGGCGTTCACACAACTCGTGGCCGAGCGCGACGCGCTCGTCGAACACAAAGCATTCGCCGCGCCAGCGGCTCTCGGCTTCCGGCACCTGCTCCAGGTATTTCAGGATGCCGCCCTTGAGGTGATAGACCTCGGCAAAGCCGCGCGCGAGCAGATGCGCGGTGGCCTTTTCGCAACGAATGCCGCCGGTGCAGAACATCGCGATCCTCCGGTGCTTTGCCGGATCGAGTTGTCGCGCGGCGAAATCCTTGAATTGTCCAAAGCTTGCGATGCCGGGATCGAGTGCGCCTTCAAAAGTGCCCAGTGCCACTTCGAACGAATTGCGGGCATCGATCACGAGCGTATCGGGCGCCGCGATCAGCGCATTCCATTCGGCAGGCCCGACATAGATTCCGACTTGTCGGGTCGGATCGGCCTTGGCATCGCCGAGTGTGACGATCTCTTTCTTGAGCCGGATCTTCAGCCGTCGAAACGGCACCGCGACGGCCAGCGAGAATTTCAGCTCGAGCTGGTCGAGCCTGCCGCCGAACAGGGGGCCGTGCTGCAACGCGTCGACCATTTCATCGATGGCGTCGGCACGGCCCGCGAGCGTGCCGTTGATGCCCTCATGGGCCAACAATACGCTGCCCTTCAACCCAAGGCGAACGCAGATCGCACGTAGCGGCCCGCGCAGCTCGCGAAAGTCCGGCAGTGCTGCGAATTGATAGAATGCGGCGACCTTTAGCGACATGACGAGGGTGTTTAGCAGGCGGGTGGGTGAGGGGAAACCCACCATTGCCGGACGACATCCCTCTGGCATGCCAGCCATTGCCCTGCCGGGCTCGGATGTGTCATGTAACTCCGCTTCCGGTCCAGGCGAGTACAGCAAGAACAACAGCAAGTGAGCAATTTGGCATGAGGAATTTCCATCTCGCCGGCCGATCCACGGTCCACGCCCAGAACGCCATGGTGGCGACTTCGCATCCGCTGGCGGCGCTGACCGCGATCGAGGTCATGCGCGCTGGCGGCACCGCGGCTGACGCCGCGGTCGCGGCCTGTGCGCTGCTCGGCGTCATCGAGCCGCAATCGACCGGCATCGGCGGCGATTGTTTCGCGCTGATCCAGCCGCGGGGCGAAGGCAAGATCGTCGCCTATAACGGCAGCGGCCGGGCGCCGATGGCCGCAAAAGCGGAATGGTATCTCGAGCGCAAGATCCATGCGGTGCCGCTGACCTCGGCGCATGCCGTCTCTATTCCCGGCGCGGTCGACGCCTGGGCCACGATCTTGAGCGACCACGGCAAGTTCGGCCTCGACACCTTGCTGCAGCCGGCGATCAAGGCTGCGGAAGAGGGTTACGTCGTGGCGCCCCGCATCGCCTTTGACTGGAAGAACTGGTTCGACAAATTGAAGAAGGGCACCAACACCGAGCGCTATCTGCTGCCGCACGGCAGGCCCGCGGTCGCCGGCGATGTGATCCATCAGCCCGAGCTCGGCAAGACTTTGCGCGCGATTGCGAAGGACGGCCGCGATGCGTTTTATACCGGCGCCATCGCGCAAGACATGGTCGAGACGCTGCGCGGCATCGGCGGATTGCATACGCTGGAAGATTTCGCCGCGCATACCACCGAAACCACCTCGCCGATCGGCACCCTGTATAAGGGGCTCGACGTCTGGCAATGCCCGCCGAACGGGCCGGGCATCACCATGCTGGTAATGCTCAACATCTTGTCGAGGTTTGATCTGACGAAATTCCCCGCGCTGAGCGTCGAACGGTTTCATCTTGAGGCCGAGGCCGCGCGGATCGCCTACATGATGCGCGAGGAGCATGTCGGCGATCCCGCCCACGTCAAGGTCGACGTCGCCAGGATTCTCGCCAAGGAATTCGCGGACGAGCACATCGGCAAGATCCGGATGGACCGGTTGCTCGATCTGCCCAACGTGGCGCCGCCGATGAACCCGTCGACGGTGTACATCAGCGTCGTCGACAAGGATTGCAACGTCTGTTCGTTCATCAATTCGATCGCGCAAGCGTTCGGCTCGGCGATCGTGTCGAACAAGACCGGCGTGCTGCTGCAAAACCGCGCCGGCGGCTTTCGCATCCAGCCCGGCCATCCCAACTGCATCGGGCCGGGCAAGCGACCGCTGCATACCATCATTCCGGCGCTTGTCACGAAAGCAGGTCGCGCGATGATGCCCTACGGTGTGATGGGCGGACAATATCAGCCGGTCGGGCAGACCCATGTTTTGACCAATATTGTTGACTACGGCTGCGATGTGCAGGAGGCGATCGATATGCCGCGCGGCCTGCACTATGAGGGCGTCTACCAGCTCGAGGACGGCGTGCCCGCGACAATCGTCGAAGGGTTGAAGAAGATTGGCCACAAGACCACGACCCTGGTACCGCCGCTCGGCGGCGCGCAGGCGATCTGGATCGACTGGGACAAGGGCACGCTGACCGGCGGTTCCGATCCGCGCAAGGATGGCTGCGCGCTCGGCTACTAGAGCATGATCCGGAAAAGTGGACACCGGTTTTCCGAAAAGATCATGCTCAAACAAAAAAGATAGGGCGGGACGATTCGAAGAAACGTCATCCTGCTCTAACGCAACAGCTTGCGATCATCCGAAGGGAACAAAAAGATGCGACCTCTCGAGTTCAGACCCCTCACCATCGCCCTCTTGAGCTTCAGCCTCTTTCTCCTCGCCGCGCCGTCCGGCGCATCGGCGCAGACGACAGGAAAACCCATGACCACAGCTTCAGGATTGCAGATCATCGACTCCAAGGTCGGCACCGGCGCGTCGCCGCAACCCGGCCAGACCTGCGTGATGCATTACACCGGCTGGCTCTACGAGAACGGCCAGAAGGGCAAGAAATTCGATTCTTCCGTCGACCGCAACGAACCGTTCGAGTTTCCGATCGGGCAGAAGAGGGTGATTGCCGGATGGGATGAGGGCGTCGCCAGCATGAAGGTCGGCGGCAAGCGCACGTTGATCATCCCGCCCACGCTGGGCTACGGCGCACGCGGCGCCGGCGGGGTGATTCCGCCGAACGCGACGCTGATGTTCGACGTCGAACTCTTGGCCGTGAAGTAGGTCGTTGGCGCGAACGGATCCAGGAAGGAGCACCATGACAGGTCACCGCGATCACGACCATTCCGCTCACTCCCACGATCACGACGAGATGCAGCGCTGGAAGCACGATGGCGTCCGTGTCATTCCCGGCGATCAGCTCGATCCCAATGTGCCGTCGACGCCGGGCATGGATCGCAAGGCGGCGATCAATTTCGCCCGCGCCGGCGCCCAGAAACTGTGGGCCGGCACCGTCACCATCAAGCCCGATGCCAAGACCGGCGCGCATCACCATGGCCATCTCGAGAGCATGATCTATGTGGTGAAGGGAAGGGCAAGGATGCGCTGGGGCGAGCATCTGCAATTCACCGCCGAAGCGGGCCCCGGCGATTTCATCTTCATCCCGCCCTACGTGCCGCATCAGGAGATCAACGCCAGCCGCGACGAGGTGCTCGAATGCGTGCTGGTGCGCAGCGACGGCCAGGCGGTCGCGATCAACCTCGACATCGAGCCGGTGGAGAAACCGGAGACAGTGCTGTGGGTCGATCCGGTTCACCGGGATCCTTCGGAGAAGAAGTGACCGATAGCGCGGACGCCGCTATCGTGCGGGCCCTTCCATAAGGAGCGCCCACGGACCCCAAAGGACGCCTATGACACTTGTTCGCTACGAGAGCGTTGGCCACGTCGCCACCATCACCATGGATCGCGGTTTCGCGCACAATGCCCTCAACAACGCCTTATGTGACGAGCTGCGCGAAGCCTGGCTGCGTTTTCGTGACGGCGACGATCGCGTCGCGGTGCTCGCAGCCTCCGACGAGGCGTATTATACGGTCGGCGCCGACGTGAAGGATTTGCCCGCCAACATGTGGCACGCCGTGCCCGGACTTGGCGTCGAGCTGGACAAGCCGGTGATTGCTGCGACATCCGGCTGGGTCGTCGGTGGCGGCTTCGTGCTGGTCCAAATGGCCGACATGTGTGTCGCCTCCGAGACGACGCGCTTCATCTATCCCGAAGCCAAGATCGGTATCACCGCCGGCGGGGTCTCGTCGGTGGTGGCGCGAATGCCTCACAAGATCGCCATGGAGTTTCTTCTGGTCGGCGAAGAATTGTCGGTGGAGCGAGCCTACCAGATTGGTTTCGTGAACAAGATCGCGCCGAAGGGGCAGCATGTCGTGCTCGCCCAGGAGATGGCTGGAAAAATCGCCGCCAACGCCCCGCTTGTGGTTCAGGCGCTCAAGAAGCTAACTCGCGATGTCATGCCGAAGGGGCCGCTGGAGACGGTCGCCGAGGTACGCAGGCTGCTGGACGCCGTGCGGGCGAGCGAAGACCTCAAGGAAGGCGTCAAAGCGTTCCGCGAAAAGCGAAAACCTCAGTTCAAAGGCAAATGAGCCGTCGGGCGCGCCGCCCCCCCGGCTCACTCCCTCCTTATCGTGACCAAGGTGATGTCGTTCATCAGACTGTTGGCGAGCAAGAAGTTGCCGTCGCGCGTCACAGAGGTGTTGCGCACGATATTTCCGCCGCCCGGGATCGCCCAGCTCTGGAATTTTTCGGCTCTCGGATCGAAGCGCACGACGGTATTCGGGGTCGATCCGGACTCGCTATACCAGATGATATCGTTGATCGCCGAGATGCCGTACGGCTCCGACTTCGGCCCACTCGGAGACTGCCACTCCGTCACCTTGCCGGTCGCGGGATCAAGACGACCAAGATAACCGCGCGAATAGTCGGAGTACCAGACGACGTCGTCGCTGGTGATCGCGATCCGCCGTGGCCGGGACGCCGCGTTGGGCAATGGGTACTCATGAAACTCCGTCGTCTTCGGATCGATGCTGCCGACCTTGTTGGTGCCGAACTCGACGAAGAACACGATTCCTTTCGAATTCAAGGCCATGCCGTAGGGGCGCGAACCCGCCGTCGGCGGCGTGAGCAGTCTGATCTCGCCGGTTTTCGGGTCGAGACGTCCGATCCGGTTCAGGTTCTGCATCGTGAACCACAGAATTCCGTTTCTGTCGAAGATGAGCGTGTGCGGATCGCCTTGCTCCGGGGTCGGGTACTCAGAAACTGCGCCGGTTTTCGAATCAAGCTTTCCGATCAACGATCCGGTGTTGCCGGTGTACCAGATGTTGCCGTCATTATCCTCCTGCAGGCCGTGCGGTCCGGAGTGTGGCGTCTTGAGCTGAAACTCGGTGAATTTGCCGCTCGCCGGATCGAGCCGGCCAAGCACATTGGCCAATTGGCCGGTGTACCAGAGCGAGCCGTCCTTCGCCGCCAATGGGTCGTGCGGTCGAGACCCCGGCGTCGGAACCTGCCACTTCTGGAACGAAACTTCCGTGGGCCCCGGAATGACGACGCCGTCAGGCTTGCCTTTTTCCGGGAAGGCCTTGATCAGGTAAGCCTTGAGCGGCTCAATCTGATCGGCCGGCAGCGGAGCGCCTTGATTGACCATCATCCGCAGCACGGTGTTCCAGCCGTTCACTGTATAGCCCGAACCGACGCGGCTCAATAAAGTATGGCAGCTGTTGCAGTTAGCCTCGGCCAACTCCTTGCCGGGTCCATCGGGCAATTGCTGGCCCATCGCTGGAAGGCTGGAGCAAAGCAGCGCTGCGGTCAAAACCGCGCATGATTTTTTGGACATGATACCTCCCTGGATTTTCGCGCTCTACGGGTGTCCGTGGCGCAATTATATTGGACGGGTCAATGTCGTCCGCCCTGGGTTGGACGATCGAAACATTAGCTCCGCTTTTGCCGCAAGTCAGCCCGTTCCCTCAGACATCGCGACATGGTGTTTGCGCTGTGCGGCGCACACTTCTTTCAAGCGCGCCCACACGCTGCTAGACTTTATCTATCGGTCGAAAAACCACGAAAAATCCGGGAACGCCGAGGAAAACAGCATGACTAAGAGCACCATCACTCTATCCGGAAATCCGCTGGCGCGTCGCGCCGTCATCAAGGGCGCCGGCGCTAGCCTCGTTGCGGGAGCGCTGGCCGATGCGCTGCCGGTCCAAACGGCGGTCGCGGCGACACCGAATGGCGCCGAGATCTGGAGCCGCGAATATTGGGCCAAGAAGGGCGATGTGCCGTTGTGGATGTATCGCAAGCGGTTGGGCGAGCCGAAGCGCGGCGAGCAACCGCGGCCGGTCGTGTTCTTCGTGCACGGATCCTCCATCAGCTCGCGGGTGTTCGACCTCAACGTGCCGGGCAAGGGCGATTATTCGGTCATGAACGAATTCGCCCGCTATGGTTTTGATTGCTGGACCATGGACCACGAGAATTACGGCAAGTCGGGGCGCACCTCGGGTAATTCCGACATCGCCAGTGGCGTTGGGGATTTGAAGGCGGCGATTGGGGTCGTGTCGCAGGAAACCGGCCAGCAAAAATTCCATTTCCTCGGCAAATCTTCCGGCGCGTTGCGCGCCGGCGCCTACGCGATGGTGGCGCCCGAGCGGATCGACCGGCTGGTGTTCGCGGCCTTCACCTACAGGGGTGAGGGCTCGCCGACACTCACCAAGCGCGCCGAGCAGCTGGAATATTATCGCTCGCACAATATGCGCAAACGTGACCGCGACATGATCCGTTCGATCGCCACTCGCGACAAGCCGGGCACCAGCGACGTTGCCGCCGTCGAGGCGCTGGCGGACGTCGAAATGCAGTTCGGCGATCAGGTCCCGACCGGCACCTATCTCGACATGACCGCCAATCTGCCGGTCGTGCATCCGGAAAAGGTGCTGGCGCCGGTGCTTCTGGTGCGCGGCGAATATGACGGGATCGCAACCGTCGCGGACCTCGAGGAATTTTACAACAAGCTGCCGAACGGCGATCGCCAGTTCGCGATCCTGCCGGGCACCGCGCACTCCGTCGTGCTCGCCATCAACCGGCAGCTGTTCTGGCACGTGACCCGGGCGTTCCTGACCATGCCGACGCCGATCGCGACCTGAATTCTTAAAAATCGAGCTTGCCTTGAATGGCCTCTATGCCGGCCTTGGCGCAGGCTTCATCGGCATCGCCTCCCGGCGCTCCCGACACCCTAACCGCGCCTACCAGCAAACCGCCGGATTCGACGATCAGTCCGCCGCCGATAATGACCGCGCCCGGCAGGTTGCGAATACCCGCCTGCATCATGCCGGGCTGGCTGATGGCAAACAGACCGCTCGTGCTGTTGCGGAAAGTCGCCGCGGTCCAGGCTTTGCCGGAAGCAGTCGCAGGCGTGTGCGGACCGGCGTAGCGATCACGCAGTACCACCTGGATCACGCCGGCGCGGTCGACGACCGCGACCGCGACCTGATAGCCGCGTTGCTGGCAGTCAGCGAGCGCGGCCTGGGCAAGGTCCAGCGCAATCCTGGGAGCCAAGGATTTGTAGGTCACAAGCGCGTCCTGCGCATGTGTTTGAGCGGCGCCGGCAAGAGTGCAGATTGATAACGTCACGGCTAAACATCGAAAGATCATGGGCTGGACCCCGGTTGAGCGTCAGAATAACGTCAATGCTAGATTTTCTCGAGCAGACGACCAACCGCCGTCCGTTATTTGTTCAAGGCGACCATTAGCAGGCGTCTCCGCGGAAAGGCCCGGGCCCGATCCGCACAAATTGTGATGCGCAGATTGATCGTCTGTTGGACGCTAATGAGTTTATTGCGGAAAAACGCCGCAAGCGTCCGGGGAAAAACGGCTTTAGCCGTGCCCGGTACCGGTTCCTCTTGCGTTTGCAGCGGCGCCTAATTAACAAAACCCGCAGGGGAAGAGCAGTCTCCCCTTGAGACCTCGGTCCAAGCACTGCGCAACACTCGACGTGTCGAGGAGGTTTGCGCATGGACGGCGGTAGGCACTCAATTTCCCCCGATGCCCTTGATGCCTGGCGCGGCGCCGATCGTCACGACGTGCGGCGCGATGCCGGCTCCGCCAAGCCTCACGCGATTCGGCCGGATCGAGATCGCACCCGCGCCATGAATTCGCAATGAACCAGTCATCTGCCGTATTCACCGTTCGGGGGCTGTCAACACAAGGAGACCCTCATGACCATCTCAACCGAACGCCGAAGCTTCTTTCAGGGAGCGGGACTCGTCGCCGCAGCCGCATCGACAGCAACGCTGGCGGCAAGCCCCGCATTCGCCCAAACCAGCCAACCAAGCGGAGCCAAAACGATGCCGTATCAAGCAAAGCCCCTGTCACTCGACCCGAAGTCGATCAAGGGCATTTCGGAAAAGGTTTTGGTGAGCCACTATGAAAATAACTACATTGGCGCCGTCAAGCGCCTCAACGCGATCGGCGCGCAGCTGGCAGAGCTCGATTTCGCCAAGGCGCCGAATTTCATGGTCAACGGCTTGAAGCGCGAGGAGTTGATCGCTGCAAACTCGATGATCCTGCACGAGATATATTTCGACGGGCTCGGTGGTGGCGCCAGTGCGAGCGGCGCGCTGGCGGAAGCCATCATCCGCGATTTCGGCAGCCTCGAACGATGGCGCGGGGAATTTGCAGCGATGGGCAAGGCGGAAGGCGGCGGCTCCGGCTGGGTGATCCTGTCCTACTCGCCGCGCGACAAGCGCCTCGTCGATCAATGGGCGGCGGACCACACCACGACGCTGGCCGGCGGGCGGCCGGTGCTGGTGCTCGACATGTACGAGCACGCCTATCACATGGACTATCGTGCGGCGGCCGCGCGCTATGTCGACATCTATATGGAGGCAATCCGCTGGGACAACGCTGCCAAGCTGTACGATCAGTACAGCCGCGAAGCATAGCGTCCGCGTGCGACACCTCCGCAAAGCCGCACGATCGGCTGTTCACAGGGGTGGCGCGACAAAAAATCCAAAGCCGATGTCGGAACGTCATCTCCCCGTTCGTCCTCGGGTAGTTGCCAACGTAACTAAGAGGATCTGACATAATGTCCAAAATCTCACCCTGCCTGTGGTTCGACGGCGAGGCCGAGGAAGCGGCGAAATTCTACGTCTCGCTGTTGCCCGGCTCCAGGATTGAAACGGTGCAAAAGAACCCGGCCGACGGCCCCGCCGGGAAGGCGGGCACGCTGCTGGTCGTGGAATTCCCCTTGGCCGGCCAGCGTTTCATGGCGCTGAACGGCGGCATGCGTTACGACTACACACCGGCGGTCTCCTTCAAGATCGACTGCGCCGATCAGGCCGAAGTCGATCGACTGTGGGATGCGCTCTCCGCAAATGGCGGAGAGGTCGAGCGCTGCGGCTGGCTCAGGGATCGTTACGGCGTTTCCTGGCAAATCGTACCGACCGCGCTGCTGAAATATCTCGGCGGTTCCGACGCGGCAGGCGCCCAGCGCGCAATGCAGGCGATGCTGGGGATGGTCAAGCTCGACATCGAAGGCTTGCGGCGCGCCTATGAGAGTAAATCGGCGGCGTGATGCGTGCTTTCCGGATGCTCGACCGCGGCGGCTCTAATAATTGACGCGCAAGCCCACGCCGCCATGGATGGTGTTGCCGACCGGCTGCGGGCCCAACGTGCCGTTGACGAAGAGGTCGGCGACCCAGCCCTGGATGATGCGGAATCCGAGCCTGCCGCCATATTCGAACCAGCCCTGATTGCCGATCGTCGGCACCACGGTGCCGTCGCCGGTCACGGTCGCGACAATACCGGAATGCGTCGCAAATGACTGCACCCAGCCGCCATTGACATTGCCCTCGATGCTGGGGGTCAAAAGATGCGTCCACTGCCCGCCGATCTTGACGAGATTGGTTCGATCCGTGCCGGTGGCGATCGTGGCGTCGAACGGATTGAACGCGGCCATCGGGTCGGTGTATCCGGCGACGCGCTGCCACAACTGCCAGATTTCGATGGAGGCAGCGACCTCGTCGCGCGGCGAGAGCCGGGTGACCCAGCCCGCCCTTCCATAGACGCCGTAATCGCTGCTATTGGTTGCGCTGGTAAGCGCGACCGCCCCGAGGCTCGTCATGTAGTTGCGGCTGTAACGCACCTTCTCGAACGGCGTCAGGATGGCGCCGACATCGAAGAACGGCCGCGACGAACCCCAGTCGACGAAATCATAGCGCAACGCGAACGCGCCGATCGGCGCGCTGGTGACGCTGTAGCCGTTCTCGCTGAATTGCGTATAGGCGATACCGGCGAGCAACGACAGGTTCGCCGTGATCTCCTTGCGGCCATGAACGCCGGCGGAGAACGAGCCTGCCGAACCGAAGGCGCTGACGCAATCGCTGCAATTGACCTGCTCGTTGACGCCGAGAAGCACCGTGCCAAGCACGCGGTTGGTGATCATCTGGTTGAGACGCTGATTCGCGAGGCCGCCGATCGATCGGCCGCTGGAATCCGCACCGGTCACCGGGGGCGGCGGCGGCGTTACCGGCGTTGGGGGAGGCGGGCAGGGATCACCATCACAGGACTGCGTACAGGGACTACCATCACAGGACGGCGGCGCGCAGCCATCACCGCCGCAGGAATTATTCGATTGCGCCGCTGCCGGGACGACTTGTACCGGAATCAGCACAAACCAGATCGCCGCGGTCAGTGCGGCCGATGCGATGAAGCTGCGGGGGGTGAATTTTGCCATCGTCAGCGCCCGCACAGCATGCCGGTGGGATCGTCGGCCGGTGGCGTGGCATCGGCAAATTGCGTGACGGTGCAAAGCCCGGCCGCCGCGCCACAGGTCGCGGCAAAGGTCCACGGCGAATTGTTGGTCTTTTGAATGGTGGTCCTGCCGCCGCTCGAGGTGATGATCGCGGTGTCGCCGGGCTGCGTCAGCTGGATGCATTGATTGCTCAGGGTGCAGACGGTCGATCCGCCCTCCTGCAGCACCACGGTGGTCTTGCCTTGCTGCGACAGGATATCGAGGATGGTGCCGCGGACGCCGACCGAGGCAAGTGGCGTCGTGATCTTGTAGGCGGTCTTTTCGGAATTTCCGGTGACGAAGCGAAACGCTCCGGTGGTCAACCGGACCGCGATCTCGCGATAGCTGTGTTCGTCGTTGAACACGGTGCGGTCGAGCTTGACCGTCGCGCCGGGGCCGAGCGAAAGATTGGTATTGTCGGCCATGACCAGCCGCGCCGCGCTGGCGAGACCGGTGCGCACGACCTCATCGCGCAGCAGGCCGTCGCCAACATTGATCTGCGTGCTCGCCGATGCCGCGACGCGGACGACTTCGTTCTGGACGACGGCGGCTTCGCCGACACGCGTCTGCGCATCGGCAGGGTTTGCCGCAAGCCCCGCAGCGAGGCAAAGCACGGGAAAACAGACAACACCTTGACGCAAATTCATTTCAGTACCGATCAATTTTTCCCCTACATACCGCGACGCGCGCGCTTGCGATGTAGTAAATTTAACACAAGCGGCGCGCTACGAACCGATGAGTTGGTGACGGCGAGATCGGAATAGTTCAACGGCAAACGATGCGCCGACCGAAAAATTCCTCTTGATCAGAGCGGAAAAATTGCAACAGAACTCCTCTGCAAACATAGCGCGCGAATCACGACCTGTTTCGGACGTTGCCGTCGTTCGGCGCAGCATTCCCGTCGTTCGCAGCAGTGTTTTCGCCGCTGCCTTATTTGTGGCAGCGCATCTGGCTCTGATGATCGGGCTGACCACCCCGGAAAGCTTCGTCTTTGATGAAGTGCATTACGTGCCGGCGGCGCGGCAGATGCTCGAGCCGGTCATGCAGCAGCCGATCCTCAATCCGATGCATCCGCCGCTGGCAAAGCAACTGATGGCACTTTCGATTCGCACATTCGGCGATGTGCCTTTTGCCTGGCGCTATCCCAGCGTGTTGTTCGGCGCGCTTGCGATTGTCGCGATCTATTTCTGCGCCCTCGCGCTGTTCAGAGCCCAGGGCTCCGCGCTGGCGTCGGCCTTGCTCGCCTTTTTCAACCAGATGGTTTTCGTGCAGTCGCGGATCGCGATGCTGGATATTTATGCGCTCGCCTTCGGTCTGTTCGGCATCGCCGCGTTCGTGCATGGATATCGCGAGCCCCGGCCGCAGCGTGCCTTCGCGCTCGCGGGATTGGCTTTCGGCCTTTCCGCCGCCTGCAAATGGAGCGGATTGTTTCCGCTCGCCATCTCAATTGCCATCGTCGCCGTGATCCGCCTGATGCAGGGCTGGCGCACGCAGTTCGCCGACGCCGCGGCGGACGACTGGTATCGCCCCGATCTGTGGCCGGACTTCAAATGGTTTCATTTCATGGCATGCTTCGTGCTGATCCCGGCGATCACCTATCTTGCGACCTTCGTCCCGCTCTATGGCCTGTCGCTTGCCGACATCCTCGAGGCGCAACGCAAGATCTTCGGCGACAACGTCACCAGCGCATTTACGGGCCACACCTATATGAGCGCGTGGCCGGCCTGGCCGTTTCTGGTGCGGCCGGTCTGGTACCTGTTCGACAAGACCAGTGACGATCGGATTGCGGCGGTGGTGTTTCTTGGCAATCCCTTGG
This sequence comes from uncultured Alphaproteobacteria bacterium, assembly GCA_963769365.1. Classification (GTDB taxonomy): domain Bacteria; phylum Pseudomonadota; class Alphaproteobacteria; order Rhizobiales; family Xanthobacteraceae; genus Bradyrhizobium. The sequence continues at coordinate 516,882 of CAVYLU010000012.1, forward strand.
TGTTGTGGCCGGCACTGGTTGCGGTTGCGATCTGCCTGCGTGACTGGATTGTGTCGCGCCGCACCGAGGCCTTCCTGATCCTGGCATTTTATTTCGGGCTCTATCTTGCCTGGGCGGTGCTGCCGCGGGCCGTCGGATTCATTTATTATTATTTGCCGGCGGCGACGTTCGCGAGCCTGGCGCTGGTCTATGCGTTAAGGCGCGGCAACACTCCGCGCTGGCTATTATGGGCGTTCGTCGCGCTCGCGGGCGCGGGCTTTGCCACCATGCTGCCGATCACGGTGGCATCGCTCGGAACGTCGATGACGATGTTCAACCGGCTGATGATTTTCCAGAACTGGATTTAAGAAATTGGACGCGCTGACGAGATGGCCGCGCGGTGTGGTCAAGCAAGGCGTTGTTTTCATAACGCTGTTCTGACGCGTTTTTCAGAACGCAAACCAGGAAATCCGGTTCCAATAGATCCGGTGGCGGTAGAAATGCGGCAGGAAGATCGGGAACGGCTCCCAATAGGCGTAGCGCCGATCGTGACGATAGGCGTAACGCCGGTGGCGACGCGGCGCGGCATCGTCGGCCACCGGCGCAGGCTCGGCGGCCTTTGGCGCGATCGAGGGACGCGGCACGCTGACCGGCGGCGCGACCTGTGTCGCGGCTGGTGCGGCTTGGGCCGGCGCCGCAGTGCCCGGTGGCGTCTTCGCATCCTCGGTGCGGCCCGGAAGAGTAGCCGTCAACGTGAACAGAGCTGCAATGGCAACGCCCGTGAAATGGTTTCTCATCTTGATCATCCTCTGAGCGGGTTATTCCGGGTTCACTCGGAGTTGCGCATCGGGCCCGCGCATTCGCGCGACCCGTTGGCGCGCCCCGGAATGACAATTCGTCACTTTGCCGGAGCCGATGTCGAAGCCGCCGCCGTCGGCGCGGGCTCGGACAATTTTGCCGGCGCTGCGTCCACCGGCGGGATCGTCGCGACAGGAGCGGCATCGGTTTTGGTGGTCGAAGCAAACCGGGTTTCGTCCTTGTGGGACTTGCGCGCCTTCGCCGAAGGTTTGGCGGAGAGCGCCTTGCCGTTATACGAGCCGTAGCCAGGCGCATTGACAGACACGCATGACGCGGAGCGACAGCCGTCCTGCACGTTGACGGTGACGCCTTCGAAATTATAGATGCCGGCGTAGGCCGAAGCGCTGATCAAAACGAGCGCGGCGGTGAGTACGAACTTTTTCATTTCTAACCCCGTTTCAAATCGAAGTCAGGCGATCTGGCCATCCGTCGGACGTTCGGCCGGTCCGAAGCTGCATTCTGTTGAAATGCGCCTGCCGAACGCCGGCAGGCGGGCTAAATCCGGCGCCGTCACTTCGAGGCGGTCTTGGCGTCCATGTTGACGACCTGGACGCGGCGGTTGATCGGGTCGGCCGGGTTGGCGGCATCCTTCAGCTTGGTCTTGCCGTAACCGACGGTGACGAGGTCGCCGCCGGCGAGGCCGTATTGATCGATCAAATAGCGCTTGATGGTGTCGGCGCGGCGCTCGGAAAGATCCTGATTGAAGGCCTCGCCGCCGATGCCGTCTGTGTGGCCGGCGACCACGAAGGTCGAACCGCGCAAGTTCGGGTTCGAGAGTGCCTTGCCGAGCTCCTGCACGGCCTGCGTCGAACCCTTGCTGATCGCAGCCGAGTTGTAGTCGAACTGAATTTCCAGATCGATGTTCGGCTTGGTGGCCGCGATCTCGGCGATCTCTTCGCGCTCGCCGAGCGAGAGCGATCTTGTGTTGCGGTTGCGCAGGGTTTTGACGAAGCCGATCTCCTTCGCCTTGATGGCCGGATCGGCTTGCGGCCCGGTCGAGAGTCCGCGGGTCAGCGGCTTCGGCTGTAATGCGCTGATAATCCTGTCGGCGGAAACGGTGCCGTCGGCCGCAAAAGCCAGCCCTGCCGTCATCGACAGTGCGGCACTCATAGCAATCGCCTTGCCAAAGAACCTATGAAAGCTGGTCATTGTAAAATCCTCGCTGTTACGCCTGCAAACACGTCTGCATAGCGTTTGATGGTCCGAGCATAGGCCGGGTTCAAAGCATGGAATGTGATCCACGTCACACTGGTAAATTCATGCCCTGATCGGCGATTTTTCAGGGGCTGGGCCCGTCGCACCGTCGCGCCACCCGGTTCGATCGCGCCCCGCGCCTTGCGTGATTTAGGTCACGGTGGATTTCGTCAAACCCGATCACATTGTCTCCATCAGATCGGCCCCGGATGAGCCTGACGGGCCAACGATGGACGGATTTAGAGCAGGGGAGAATGGACCATGCGCTTCTTGATAGCAGCAATGACAGCAGCAGCATTTCTCGTCAGTGCCGACGCGGCGCTGGCCGACAAGCGTGTCGCCTTCGTGGTCGGCAACGGCGCCTACAAGAACGTCGCGCCGCTTCCGAACCCTGCGGTCGACGCCAAATCGATGGCCAAGGTTTTGCGCAATGTCGGTTTCGATGTCGTCGAAGGCACCAACCTCACCCGCGACAAGATGACGGAAAAGCTGCTCGACTTCGGCAAGAAGGCCGAAGGCGCCGATGTTGCGGTGTTCTTCTATGCCGGCCACGGCATCGCCGTTAACGGCACCAACTATTTGCTGCCGGTCGATGCCGACCTCAAATCCGAAATGGACGTCAAGCTCGGCGCAGCCATCAACGTCGACCTGACACTCGAACAGACCATGAGCGATGCCAAGGTGAAACTGGTGTTCCTCGATGCCTGCCGCGACAACCCGTTCGCCGCCAAGATCCGTTCCGCCAAGGCGACCCGCAGCGTTTCGGTACAGTCCGGCCTTGCCGAGATGAAATCCGGCGAGGGAACGCTGATCGCGTTCGCGACCGGTCCCGGTCAGACCGCGCTCGACGGCGAAGCCGGCACCAACAGCCCGTTCACCCGCGCCCTGGTCGCCAATATCGCCGCTCCCGGCGTCGAAATTCAGCAGGCGATGACCAAGGTACGCGCCCAGGTCAATCAAGAGACTGGCAAGAACCAGCTTCCCTGGGGCCACACCAACCTGATCGGCACGGTTTATCTCAACCCGATGGGCGCGCCGCCGGCAGGCGCCGATGCACAGAATACGCCCGCCCCCACCGGCCCTACTTCCGAAGTCGAGCTGGAGTTCTGGCGCTCGATCAAGGACACCAACAAGGTGGAGGAGCTCAACGCCTATCTGCAAAACTATCCCAACGGCCAGTTCAAGTCGCTGGCGCTGACCCGGATCGCCTCGCTGCAGGACGGTCCGTCGAACACGACCCGCAACTTGACCACCGGCATCGACCCCGCGACCTTCACCCAGGACGCTGACCAGGTCTCCGAAGACCAGATTAGTCTCGACAAGGGCCAGCGGCGCGACGTGCAGCGCCGCCTCAACGGTCTCGGCTTCGACACCAGGATCAACGGCAAGTTCGACGAAGCGACGCGTAGCGTGATCAAGCGCTGGCAGGCGGCGCGCAACTATCCCGCAACCGGCTATCTGAACCAGCTCCAGCACAAGGCGCTGCTCTTGGAGATCGTCTCAACCCGCGCCGCTTCCTCAGACGACTCCGATGACGAGACGGTACATTATTCCCGCCGCTCAGGCGGCGGCGGCCGTCACTATCACCGTGGCGGTAGCGGCCCCGGCGCCTTCTTCGGCGGTTTGGGCGGGTTGTTCCGTCACTGAGGTGCTCGTACGAATATCATCAAGGAAAAGGCGGCCTTAGGGCCGCCTTTTGCGCTCGGAAATCCGCATTGTTGACATGTGATGCACATGTGTTTATGTTTTTCACATGACGATGATTTAAATTCGCAATGTGCCGGATGTGCTGCATCGTCGGCTCAAGTCGCGTGCGGCGCTGGCGGGCATGTCGCTGTCCGATTACTTGCTCGGCGAGATCCGCCAGGTGGCCGAGCGACCGACGCTCGATGAGCTGCGAGCCCGCCTGGAGCAGCGTCCGGGATTGAACCCTTCGGTAGGGCCCGCACAGGCGGTCCGTGCCGAACGCGATCGGCAATGATCGTCGTCGATGCTTCGGCCGTGCTCGAAGCGCTGCTTCGCACGCCCGCCGCAAGCGCGGTAGAGCGGCGGCTGTTCCAGCGTTCCGAGACGTTGCACGCGCCTCACTTGCTCGACGTTGAAGTTGCGCAAGTGGTTCGCCGATATGCTGCGAACCGCGATATTGATGGCGAGCGAGGCCGCATGGCCCTCGCCGACCTCGCCGACCTTCCCTTGCGCCGGTATCCCCACGATTTCCTTTTGTCGCGCGTTTGGGACTTGCGGAATAATCTCACCGCCTATGACGCGGTATACGTCGCCCTCGCCGAGGCACTCGACGCTCCGCTACTTACCCGCGACAAGCGTCTCGCCGCCGCGTCCGGCCATCAGGCGCGTATCGAGCTGGTGTGAAGGCGGGGGCATCGCATGCCGGAATGAAGGGCAGGTTGTTCCGCCGCCAATGCAGCCCGCACTTGGATGGCGGGTGAGAACCGGTTTTCCCTTAGCTAACAAACGCGAAAACGCGTTTGCGCGGAGATCATGCGCAACCAAGGAGATGAGATCGTGTTCCGACCCAGTCTAATCGGATCACGATCTCGGTGCTCGCATTCGAAACACTTTTCCAACGCAATTCGAAAGGCTGGCCTTTTACGGGCGGCCTTTTTGTGTTGATTGGTGTGTTGACGGCGATCTGGTCTCAAAGCGGTCGCGCCGGCGCCGATCTGCGGACAACAAATCGGCGAGATGCGCGTTCAAAGGCGGCGCTCGCCAAGAACAAGAGCTGAAAAAGAAAAAGCAACCAAGCGTAGCAGGGGCCGTGTTTCATCCAGTAAGAAAGCGTAACGAATATTTGGGATATCGCGCGGGCGTGCCTGGGACAGGTTCCACAAGTTCGATGCCGATCTTGATCGGGGCGGTTCTGATCGCGGTTGCGATCTTGCTGTCCACACTGATCACCGCGCTCGGCACCCGTTACGTCGGGATCGAGGGTCCGACCGAGGAGAGCGCGTGGCTGGTCGACCGGCTTACCGGAAGCGTCTACAGGTGTCAGGCCCCGGAACGCGGCAAGGCGTTATGTGACGTGGAAACCGCGACCGGCAGCATCGCCGGGCGGCCGAAGCGCGATCGCTAGTTGGCGGCGGAATCATCTCGCCGTTTGCCTTGCGTTGCACCGCAGCACACAAAAATATCTTCAATGTCTTCTTTCGGAACGTTTCTGGGGAAAACGCGTATCCCGACGCCAGCAATTCGCTGGTTTCCTTTCCAAGCGAGGTTGAGATGAGGATCCTGATCGCGGCTGCGATGCTTTCGACTTTGGCTTTCACGCCGGTTTCGGCGGCCATGATGGCCTGTACGAGCGACAACATGGCCAAATCCACCATGATGATGGCACCCGGCCAAACGGGCGCCAACAAGGAAATGGCCATGGCCAACACCGACATGAGCAACGGCAAGATGAAGAGCGCCTGCATGCACTAATGAAGGCGCAAAAGATGAGCATGGCGAAGTAGATCAACGCCGGGTTTGCTTTTTCCGGCCGCGTTGCGCGACAGCAACGCGGCTTTTCCTTGTGTGCCGAGCATGATCGACAGCTTGGAGGTGGAAGTCCTTTACCCAGCCTGATGGCGGCGAAGGGTTAGCGAAGCGCAAGGGCGTCACCGCGAGGTGGGGTCTGAAGGAAGCGTGGAGCATACTTGCGGCCCGATGGACAAGAACCGGATAACGAGGCCTACCCGGCCGGACGAGCGAGCAGGTGATCGCGAAGTCCATGGTCATCAAGGGACGGGGTGGTAAATCCGGCGGGCGTGCAGGGAAGGCGGTCGATCTTACCTCGGGAGATCTCCGTCGCGTCCGGGAAAGCGGACTGAGCGAGTCGTAAGGCTCGTGATCGCGGCGGAGAAGTCAGCAGACGGCATAGTAGGCGGAACGAGTTTCGCTGAAGGCCCGAACGCTGGAAAAGACACTTGGATATGGGAATCTCGAGTGGCCATACGGTTGAAAATCCAGGTCGCTGGCCTTTCGGAACGGCGGGAAAGGGTGAAGCCCAGACGGCGCTGTTCAAAGCAGCCGAAGCCAACCCGACGGTGCCCACTGTCTGAGCCTCTGGCGCGGACGAACAAAAAACCGTTCGCGCTCAACCCAGTGAACCGCCGTATACGGACCCGTATGTACGGTGGTGTGGGAGGGGAGGAGCCGCGAGGCTCCCCCCTATCCCGATTGGCCTCTCCCATGTTCGACGAATCCCGCTACATTGCTGGGCGATGTCCCGGGCGGCAAAATCCCATTCCCTGACCAAGGCCGAGGCGAGGCGCCTCTGGCTCTCCGCCCAACGGCTCGACACCCTGGCCCCGTTCGGCGACGGCCGGCCCGCGGTGGCCGCCGCGGTCGATCATCTCGGCTATGTACAGATCGACACCATCAATGTCATCGAGCGCTGCCATCACCATATTCTCTATACCCGTATCCCCGCCTATCGCCGCGCCGATCTGCGGCAGGCCCAGAGCGTCGACAAGAGCGTGTTCGAATACTGGACCCACGCCTTGTCTTACGTGCCGTCCAAGGATTTCCGCTTCTTCGTGCCGGCGATGAAGCTGCACCAGCGCGAGGGCCATCGATGGTTCAATTCCGTCAAGCCGGCCGACATGCGCAAGGTGATGCGGCTGATCAGGCAGAACGGCGCGCTCACCATCCGCGACATCGAGGACGATGTGCTGGCGGAAAAGGAGCATCTGTGGCAGAGCCGCAAGCCGTCGAAGCGGGCGCTGCAGCTCGCCTTCTATGAAGGCCGGCTCACCATCTCGGAACGCAACGGCATGCTGAAGACCTATGAGCTGATGGCGCGGCACTTTGGCTGGGACAAGCCGCCAAAGCAGGCCTCGGCGACCGAGGCTACCGCCTATTTGCTCGACCGCGCGTTGCGGGCGCAAGGGGTCGTGAGCCTGGACTCGATCTGTCACCTCGACGCGCCGCGCAAGAAGGCGATCCGGCGGTTGATCGAGCAAAGGGTCCGGCGCAACGAGCTGGTGCCGGTCGCCCTCGAAGGCGCGGGCAAGCAGGAGCATTGGGCGCGCCCGGAGACGCTGGAAAATGCGCATGAGGGCACTTGCGAGCTGGCGCACATCCTGTCGCCGTTCGATCCCTTGATCATCCAGCGCAAGCGGACCCATCTGTTCTTCGATTACGAGCACCGCTTTGAGGCCTATGTACCGAAGGAGAAGCGCCTGTTCGGCTATTTCGCGCTGCCGGTGCTGGTGGGGGATCAGATCGTCGCCGCGATCGATCTGAAGACCGATCGGGCGAACAAGAAACTCTTGATGCAGAAATGGAATTGGGTCGGCAGCGGCAAAGCGCGCGGCGCGCGCGCCGATTTCAAGCGCCGCATCGAGGAAGAACTCGATCGCTTCGAGCGCTTTCAGCTCGCGGAGTGAGGCCTTGCGCTCCTGACCATTGCCAGGACGAGGTTGTCCAATAACGCCCCGAGCGCGATGCCGATGGCGTAAGCCAAAATGTCCCATGGCGAGAAGATGCGGCCGAGCAACAGCGCGCCTGCCATGGTCAAACGAAAGCTGTCGAGCCATGGGGTGTGGACCAGGCGAAACAATTCAACGCCAACAGCAATGACGGCCGCGACCATCACAACGCTCCGGCGCGTCGAGCGTGAAGCGGCGATTGCGACCAGAAAGAACACCATCGCTGCCCACAGCAGGGACCCACCGTACTTTACGACAAAAGGCCGGGAGCCCGAGGCCCGGCCCCAGCAAGCGCAGGGCGAGACCGCAGATCACGACCGGCAAACAGAGGCCGGCGCGGACGATCGATTTGGCGCCGCGGCTTGGCATGACATGGTGCATCAACCGGTCTCCGCGGCAGACGATGTTAACGTATGCCCTTTACCAGCATTCCGGATATTTCGGCGACGAAAGCTTTGGCTTTCGCCGGAGCCACGTGCAGCCGCTCGTACAATATTTGCGTGGTGATGCCCTGCAGCGCGGCGACGAACACGGCGGTGCGTTCGACCACGATATCAGGCGCCATGCCGGTGCCGGCGAAACCGACCGCAAAGATCTGCAGCGCGTCGATCACAGCCGCCTCGAGGTCCGGAAACTTGCCTTCGGTATTGATCCGCTCGCCGGCCATCAGATGAAACAGGTTCGGGCAATCGCGCGCAAACAGGAACAATCCGACGGCTCCGGCAATCAGCGCGGGTTCGCCGGGCGCCTTGCCGGTGGTGGATTTCCTCAACCGCTGCGCCAGCCGCTTCCAACCGCGTTCCGCAACCAGCGCCAGTAACGATAATTTGTCCGCGAAGTGACGATAGACCGCGCGGTGGTTGACGCCGACGTCGCGGGCGAGGTCGCGCAACGAGATCGATTCCACGCCCGCCACATCGAGCCGCTCGAGTGCCGCATCGGCAAGCGCTTCCGGCAGATTTCCATGACGAAACGTATTGCGCTTCGGCTGCGACTTTCTTGCCATCCCTCAGTCCCCACTGATTTCGCCGGCAATTTATCACGCATTGACGGCAAAGCGAAGCTTTCCATATATGTCTCCAGTGGAGACAATTGGAGAAAAATGCGGGCCCGCGGCCGAAGCAAGCGGCGGTCGGCTCGAACTGGCTTTCGCTTTGGCAAACAAGAACAACAGGAGTTATCATGACCGACGCCGCTGCCAATGGCACCACCGCAACGTTTGATCGTCCGGAGATTCTTGTCTTTCCCCCGGTCATCCCGCTTTCGACGCTCGCCATTTCCTGCGTGCTGCAATGGCTGGCGCCGCTTGGATTGATCGAGAGTATCGATGAGACGTGGCGGATCGGATGGGGTGTGACCATGTTCTCAGCGGGCATGCTGATGACAATCGCCGCTAGGCGTACGCTGTTGGGTCACGGCACCAACGTCAACCCGCTGCAGCCGACCACCGCGCTCGTCACCGAAGGCATCTTCCGGCGGACCTGCAATCCGCTCTACGTCGGAATCATCATCACGCAGTACGCGGTCGCGCTGATTTTTGCGCTCGACTGGCTGCTGCTGCTGATCGTTCCGAACTGGATCGTGCTGCATTTCGCGGTGGTCACCCGCGAGGAGCGCTATCTCGAGCGCAAGTTCGGTGACGCCTATCGCCGCTACAAGGAGCGCGTGCCGCGCTATTTGCTCGGCTATTAGCCGATGCCGCGGATCGCGTCCGGTTGAAGCGTTTCGGCCGGTCACCGCTCTCGCATTTGAAAAGCGATCCGGGCCGTGCCTTCGGTGCCGCCCGGGTCCGCACTCGCCCCAATTCATCTCAAAAAAATCATCAAAGGAGAAAATCATGATCAAATCGCTGTTCCGCGTCGGCGTTTCATTGGCCCTGGTCGGCATCATCCTCGGCATTGTCACGGGCATCCGGCAGGATTTCCTGCTGATGCCGGCGCATGCGCATCTCAACCTGCTCGGCTTTGTTACGCTGTTTCTTTGCGCGCTCTATTATCGCGTGGTGCCGGAGGCGGCGGCGAGCCGGCTCGCGCGATATCAGGCGATCGTCAGCGTGGCCGGCGCGATCCTATTTCCGATTGGCATCGCTTGCGTTCTATTGGGCGGGCATGACCGCTTCGAGGCCGTTGTCATTGCCGGCTCGCTCACGGTGCTGCTCGACATGGCGCTGTTCGCGGTGATCGTGTTCCGCACGGCGGCCGAAAACATGCCGGGTCTGCTCAGGTCTGACCGGGCCGGGAAATTGGATCCGCGATCTTTCGATTAATGCCTTCTCAATCAGCTGAACTGCTCACGAAATCATGATTAATGATGAATGTTGACATTCGTCATTCAATAATCGACACTATCCTTGAAGGTGCAGTCGAGGGAGTGTCCGATGTTCACGAGGTCGATTTTTTCTAGTTATTACAGACTATTAGCTGGCGCAACGCTGGCCTTTCTCGCCGTAACCTTGGCCGGCTGCAACGACAAGGTCGCCGAAAAGGCGGTCCGGTCGCGCCCGGTTTTGGTCGCCACCGCCCATTACGAGGCGGAAGCGCCGGAGCGCAGTTTTGTCGGCACGATCAAGCCCCGGATCGAGGCCGACATGGGCTTTCGGGTGCCCGGCAAGGTCGCAAAGCGCCTCGTCGAGGTCGGCCAGACCGTCGATGTCGGCCAACCTCTGGCGACGCTGGACGAGGTCGACCTGAAGCTGCAGGCCGAGCAGGCCGATGCGGAACTCCATGCCGCCACCGGCGTACTGGCGCAGGCCGCCGCCGCCGAGACCCGGGCGAAGGATTTGCGCGTCAAAGGCTGGACCACGGACGCGCAACTCGACCAGGCCAAGGCCGCCGCCGACGAGGCACGGGCCCGGCTCAATCGTGCCGAGCGCTCGGTCGATCTGACCAAGAACTCGCTCGCTTATGCAACGCTTCTCGCCGACAGCCGCGGCGTCGTCACCGCCACCCTGGTTGAGCCCGGCCAGGTGGTGGCTTCCGGGCAGACTGCGATTCGCGTCGCGCGCTTTGGCGAAAAGGAAGCCGTGGTCGCGATCCCCGAAACGCTGGTGGGGCGCGCCAAGGAGGGCACCGCGACGGTGACGCTGTGGTCGGAGCCCGACAAGAAGTATGCGGCAAAGCTGCGCGAGATCGCGCCATCAGCCGATCCCGCCACCCGCACCTATCTTGCAAAATTCTCGCTGCCCGGCGCCGACGACCGGGTGTCGCTTGGCATGACCGCGACGCTGACGCTTGCCGATGCCGCCACCCAGCGCGTCGCAAGGCTGCCGCTGTCGGCGCTGTTCAACGAAGGCGGCGATCCCTCGTTCTATGTCGTCGATGATAGAGGCGACGTGACGCTGAAACCGGTCACCGTCAAGGCTTTCGAAAGCAGCGATGTCGTCGTCACCGGTGGCGTCGACGAGGGCGCCAAGGTTGTGGCGCTCGGCGTGCAAAAGCTCGACCCGAGCCAGAAGGTCAGGGTGGTCTCGTCGCTGTCGTTTTAGTCGCGTCATTCCGGGGCGCGTAGCGAACCCGGAATCTCGAAATTCCGGGTCTGGTCCTTCGGACCATCCGGGACTGACCAAGAGAGATGATTTCGAACCGGAGGGTGACATGAAGCGCTTCAATCTCTCGGGCTGGGCGGTGAGCCATCCCGCGCTCATTCTGTTCCTGATGATCGCGCTCGGCATTGCCGGCTTCTTCTCCTACCAGAAGCTCGGCCGCGCCGAGGATCCCTTCTTCACGGTGAAGGTCGTCAACGTCTCGGCGATGTGGCCGGGCGCTACCGCCGCCGAAATGCAGATGCAGGTCGCCGACCCCATCGAGAAGAAGCTGCAGGAGTTGCCCTTCTTCGAGAAGGTGCAGACCTATTCCAAGCCGGGCTTCACGGCAATGCAGGTGACGTTCCGCGATTCCACCCCGCCAAAGGACGTGCCGTACCTGTTTTACCTGTTGCGCAAGAAGCTCGTCGACGTGCAGGGCCAGTTGCCGGCGGGCCTGCTCGGTCCGGTCGTCAACGACGAATTCTCCGACGTCGACTCGATCCTTTACATGATGACCGGCGACGGCGCCGACTATGCGCAGCTGAAGAAGGCCGCCGAAGGTCTCCGCCAGCGCCTCTTGAAGGTACCGGGGGTGACAAAGGTCGATCTCTACGGCACCCAGGACGAGCGCATCTACGTCGAATTCTCGCATGCCAAGCTAGCGACGCTCGGCATCACACCGCAGGCCCTGTTCGACTCGCTCGCCAAGCAGAATAACGTCGTGCCGGCCGGCACGGTCGAGACCTCCTCGCAGCGCGTGCCGCTGCGCGTCACCGGCGCGCTCGACGGCGTCAAGGCGGTGGCGGAAACGCCGGTTGAAAGCAACGGCCGGGTGTTCCGCCTCGGCGATATCGCGAGCGTCACCCACGGTTTTGTCGATCCGCCGAGCTTTGTCGTACGTCAAGAGGGTAAGCCCGCGCTTGGCATCGGCGTCGTCACCGCCAAGGGGGCCAATATCCTCGAACTCGGCAAGGACGTCGCGAACGCGACCGCCGAATTCATGAAGGCGGTGCCGGTAGGAATCAATGTCGATCTGATCGCCGATCAGCCGAAGGTGGTCGAGCACGCGATCGGCGAGTTCGTGCATTCCTTCATCGAGGCGCTCGCCATCGTGCTGTTCGTCTCGTTCGTCGCACTCGGCTGGCGCACCGGCATCGTGGTGGCGGCCTCGGTGCCGCTGGTGCTCGCCATCGTCTTCATCGTCATGAATGCGATGTCGCTCGACCTGCATCGGATTACGCTCGGCGCCCTGATCATCGCACTCGGTCTGTTGGTCGACGACGCCATTATCGCGGTCGAGATGATGGTGGTGAAGATGGAGCAGGGCTGGGACCGTATCCGCGCAGCGTCGTTTGCCTGGGAATCTACTGCGTTCCCGATGCTGACGGGAACGCTGGTCACGGCGGCGGGCTTCCTGCCGATCGGCTTTGCCAATTCCGCGGTCGGCGAATATGCCGGCGGCATCTTCTGGATCGTGGCGATCGCGCTGGTCGCGTCTTGGTTCGTGGCGGTGATCTTCACGCCCTATATCGGCGTCAAGCTGCTGCCGAACATCCAGGTCCACCACAACCACGACCCGCACGCGGTCTACGAGACCCGGATCTATCGCACGCTGCGCGCGATGATTCAGTGGTGCGTCGACCACCGCGTCAAGGTGGTGGTGGCAACCGTTGGCGTGTTCGCGCTCTCGATCGTGGCGTTCGGCCATGTGCAGCAGCAGTTCTTCCCGCTGTCGGAACGGCCCGAACTGTTTTTGCAGCTGCGCTTGCCGGAAGGCACCGCCTTCAATGTCACTGAAACATCCGTGAAGAAGGCCGAAACCTTGCTGAAGGGCGACAAGGACATCTCGACCTATACGGCTTATGTCGGGCAGGGCTCGCCGCGGTTCTGGCTCGGGCTCAATCCGCAGCTGCCGAACGAAGCCTTTGCGGAGATCGTGATCGTCGCCAAGGACGTCGAGGCGCGCGAACGGATCAAGGCCAAAATCGAGAATGCGGTCGCTGACGGCACCTTGAGCGAGGCGCGGGTGCGCGTCGATCGCTTCAACTTCGGCCCGCCGGTCGGTTTCCCCGTCCAGTTCCGCGTGATCGGCCCCGATCCCAAGACCGTGCGCGAAATCGCCTACAAGGTGCGCGACGTGGTCAAAGAGAACCCGAACGTCAAGGATCCGCAGCTCGACTGGAACGAGCAGTCGCCGTATCTGAAGCTCGTAGTTGATCAGGATCGCGCCCGGGCGCTGGGCCTGACCCCGCAGGACGTTTCGCAGGCGCTCGCCATGCTGATCTCGGGCGAGCCGGTCACGACGATCCGCGACGGCATCGAGAAGGTCGGCGTGGTCGCCCGCGCGGTGCCGTCCGAGCGGCTCGATCTCGCCCGGGTCGGCGATCTCACCATCACCTCCCGCAACGGCGTCGCCGTGCCGCTGCAGCAGATCGCCAGGATCGAATACTCTCATGAGGAGCCGATCATCTGGCGGCGCAACCGCGACATGGCGATCACGGTGCGCGGCGACGTCGTCGACGGCGTGCAGGCGCCCGACGTCACCAACCAGATCTGGCCCAAGCTGCAGGAGATCCGCGATCACCTCGAGCCGGCCTACCGGATCGAGGCGGGTGGCGCGTTCGAGGAATCCGCCAAGGGCAATGCCTCGATCTTCGTGCTGTTCCCGCTGATGGTCATCGTCATGTTGACGCTCCTGATGATCCAGTTGCAGAGCTTCTCGCGGCTGTTGCTGGTGTTCCTGACGGCGCCGCTCGGCATTGTCGGGGCCTCGCTGGGCTTGAATGTCGCGAGCCAGCCGTTCGGCTTCGTGGCGCTGCTGGGACTAATCGCGCTGGCCGGGATGATCATGCGCAACACCGTGATCCTGGTCGACCAGATCGAGACCGACGTCTCCCATGGCCTGACCCGCAAGGAAGCGATCGTGGAGGCCACCGTCCGGCGCGCCCGACCGGTGGTGCTCACCGCGCTTGCCGCTATTCTGGCGATGATCCCGCTGTCGCGCTCGGCGTTCTGGGGCCCGATGGCGATCACCATCATGGGCGGATTGTTTGTTGCAACCTTCCTGACCTTGCTGTACTTGCCGGGCCTCTACGCCCTCTGGTTCCGCAAGAGCCTCGAGGAAAGCGGCGGCAGCGAACAGATTGGCCTGGAGCCGCGGCAACGGGGTGAGCCCAGTCCCGCATTTCCGCTTGCTGAAGCCGCGGAATAATTGAACATTGGGTATTGCCATGACACTGGTTTCTGAACAGGTCGAGCCGGATACGCGGGAGCGGATTCTCGTGGTGGCGGAGCGTCTGTTCCGGCAGATCGGGTATCAAAAGACCACGGTCGCCGACATCGCCAAAGAGCTGCGCATGAGCCCGGCCAATGTGTATCGCTTCTTCGATTCGAAGAAGGCGATCCACGAGGGCGTCGCGCGCACCCTGATGGGTGAAGTCGAAGACGCGACCGCGGCCATCGCCACCCGGCCGGGCCCGGTGGCAACGAGGCTGCGGGAGCTCATGACCACCATTCATCGCATGAACTCGGAGCGCTATGTCGGCGATTCCAAGCTGCATGAGATGGTCGAGGTCGCGATGGAGGAGAGTTGGGAAGTCTGCGTCGCCCACATGCAGACGATCACCGAGAGCATCGCCGGTGTCATCGCCCAGGGCGTCGCGTCCGGCGAGTTCGAGGTCGCGGACGTGCCGCTGGCGGCGATGTGCGTTTGCACTGGGATGATCCGGTTTTTCCATCCGCAGATGATCGCGCAATCCGCCAACAAGCCGGGACCGGAGATCGACCAGATGATCGATTTTATCCTTGCGGGACTTTCGCCACGTAAGGCCCGTTAGTTGTTCGTCATTGCGAGCCAACGGGTAGCGCGAATGTGCGCCCCCGACGAGCGCAGCGCTCGCGCAGAGATGGCAGGCTCCGCGAAGCAATCCATAGTGCCGCCCGCCGTGGTATGTATTGCTTTGTTCGCTTTGCTCCTCGCAATGACGAAAAATGGGAAGATATAATGGACGTCAAAAGGCCAAAGGACCTGCATTATTACGAGCCGAAGAACGGCCACGGCCTCAGGCACGATCCGTTCAATGCCATCGTAGCCCCGCGTCCGATCGGCTGGATTTCGTCGCGGGGGGCCAACGGCAACGTCAATCTTGCGCCCTACAGCTTCTTCAACGGCTTTTGTTACGTTCCGCCGATCATCGGCTTCTCGTCCACGTCCTGGAAGGACAGCGTTGCGAATATCGAGGAGACGAAAGAGTTCGTCTGGAACCTCGCGACCATGGACTTGGCCCGGCAGATGAACGCAACCGCGGCCCATGTCGCGCGCGACGTCAGCGAATTCGAGATCGCAGGGTTGACGGTGGCCCCTGGCAAGCTCGTCAACGTGCCGCGGGTTGCCGAAAGCCCGGCCTCGTTCGAATGCAGGCTGACGCAGATCATTCAGTTGCAGGGCGCCAATGGTGAAAAGGCGCAGGCCTGGCTGACGCTGGGCGAGGTGGTGGCCGTCCATATCGACAAGGCCATGATCAAGGACGGCGTGTACCAGACCGCATTGGCGCGTCCGATCGTGCGCGCGGGGCGCAAGGGCGACTATTTCGAGATCAGGCCGGAGGCCATGTTCGAAATGGCGCGGCCGGATTGAGGTTGCCCTTGTAGGATGAGTTGAGCCAACGGGTCGCGCGAATGCGCCCGATGATAAACTCCGCGAAACCCATCACGTCATCGGAAGTATTGATGGGTTTCGCTTCGCTCTACCCATCCTACGTCTAAGTGCTGTGTCCGCCGAGCGTTTTCGGAACCGGCGCGGCATTTTACCGTTATCCTTCACCGATCAATTTCGGCTCATTTTCAATGCGAAATGCCACCTGAATCTTTACGCTTTCCGCTAAAGTGAGTTGTCTTCGCGCCCGTCTCTCTCCCTACCCAGGAGGACATCGCCATGAGCTCCTTCCGCCGCGACTTCATCACCAAGCCGATCTTTTCACTCGCGCGCGGCGTATTGCCGGCGATGTCGGACACCGAGCGCGAGGCGCTGGAGGCCGGCGACGTCTGGTGGGACGCCGATCTCTTTGCCGGCAATCCCGACTGGTCGAAATTGCTTGCCTATCCGCAGGCTGTGCTGACGGCAGAGGAAAAGGCCTTCCTCAACGGCCCGGTCGACGAGCTCTGCGCGATGCTCGACGACTGGAAGATCAATTGGGAATGGCGCGATCTGCCGTCCGAGGCCTGGGACTTCATCAAGCGCCAAAAATTCTTCGGCATGATCATTCCGAAGGAATTTGGCGGGCTCGGCTTCTCGCCCTACGCGCATTCCGAAGTGGTGCGCAAGCTTTCCACGCGCTCGCTCGCGGCCGCCGTCACCGTGATGGTGCCGAATTCGCTCGGGCCCGGCGAATTGTTGATGCGGTTTGGCACCAAAGACCAGCGCGAGCGGTGGCTGCCGCGGCTCGCCGACGGGCGCGACATCCCCTGCTTCGGCCTGACCAGCCCGGAAGCCGGGTCGGATGCCGCCTCGATGATCGACAGCGGCATCATCTGCAAGGGCAACTTTGAGGGTCGCGAAGTGCTGGGCTTGAGGCTGAACTGGCACAAGCGCTACATTACACTGGGGCCGGTCGCGACGCTGTTGGGTCTGGCCTTCAAGGCTTACGATCCGGATCATCTAGTCGGTCAACAGGAAGACCTCGGCATCACGGTGGCGCTGATCCCGACGCATCTTCCGGGCGTCGAGATCGGCCATCGCCATCTGCCGGCGATGCAGGTGTTCCAGAACGGGCCGAACTGGGGCCACGACGTCTTTATCCCGATGGATTACATCATCGGCGGACAAGAGCGCCTGGGCCAGGGCTGGAAGATGCTGATGACGGCGCTCGCCGCCGGTCGCGGCATCTCGCTGCCATCATTGTCGGCGGCGGGTGCAGCCTTCGCCGCGCGCACCACCGGCGCCTATGCCCGCGTCCGCGAGCAGTTCGGCATTTCCATCGGCAAGTTCGAGGGTATCGAGGAGCCGCTGGCGCGCATCGCCGGCATCGCCTACCTGCTCGACGCGGCGCGCCGGCTGACCTGCGCCGCGCTCAATCAGGGGCATCATCCGGCCGTCATCTCCGGCATCATGAAGCTGCAGGCGACCGAACGGATGCGGATCGCGATCGACGACGCCATGGATATCCATGGCGGCAAGGCCGTGATCGACGGCCCGCAGAATTACCTTGGCAGTCTCTATCGCTCGGTGCCGGTCGGTATCACCGTCGAAGGTGCCAACATCTTGACCCGCAACCTGATCGTGTTCGGGCAAGGCGCGATCCGCGCGCATCCTTATCTCCTGGAAGAGATGAACGCGCTTGGCGACGATGACCGCGCGCGCGGCCTCGACGCCTTCGACAAGGCGCTCTGGAAGCATGTCGGACATAGCTTCATCACGCTGTTCCGGGCCTGGGGCCGCAGCTGGAGCTTTGGGATGTTTGCGCCCGCACCCGACGCCGGGGACGCCACGCGATTCTATCGGCAATTGTCGCGTTATTCCGCAGGCTTTGCACTGTGCGCCGACATGGCGCTGCTCACTCTGGGTGGCGCGCTGAAGCGCAAAGAGATGCTGTCGGCGCGGTTCGGCGACATTCTCTCCGAACTTTACCTGCTTTCCGCCGCGCTGAAACGCTGGCAGGACGAGGGCCGCGAGCCCGCCGACTTTGCCGCACTCCAATGGTGCATGGCGCAGGGTTTCAAGACCATCGAGAACCGCTTCGCCGAAATAATGGCGAACTTGCCGAATCGGTTTGTCGGCATCGTCCTGAAATTCCTGATCCAGCCCTTTGGCGCGCGCGTGGTCGGTCCTTCCGATCTCGTGGTCCATCAATGCGCGCAACTGGTGCTGGAGCCGTCGGCGGCACGCGACCGCCTCACGCCGGATCTCGCGCATGTCGATGACGACGGTGGCCCGGCGCGGCTGGAAAAGGCGTTTCTGCTGGTGGCCGCTACCGAAGATATCGCCAAGCGGATGCGCGCCGCTCACCTCCACGACTCGCGGGAGGTGGTGAAGAGGGGCGTCATCACGCAAGCCGAGGGCGATCAGCTCGCTGCCGCGCACGAAGCGGTCGCCAAGGTCATCGAGGTCGACGATTTCGCGCCCGAGGCGCTGTCGCCGATTTACAAGAAAGCCGCCGACGTGCATCAGTTCTTCCAGGAAATTGGTGAGCAGAGGGCTGCGAGCTGATGGCGCGACCGGTTTTCATTATCGACGGCAGCCGGACGCCGTTCCTGAAGGCGCGCTCAGGTCCGGGCCCGTTCACCCCCGTCGATCTCGCCGTGCAATGCGGCCGGCCGCTCTTGGCCCGGCAACCCTTTGCGCCCAGCTCGTTCGATCAGGTGATCCTCGGCTGCGTCAACGTCATCGCCGACGAGATGAATCCGGCCCGTGTCGCGGCCCTGCGGCTCGGCATGGGGGAATCCATGGTAGCCTTCACGGTGCAGATCAATTGCGGCTCCGGCATGCAATCGATTGACACCGGCTATCGCTACATCCGCGAAGGCGTTTCCGATCTGATTCTCGCCGGTGGCGCTGAAGCGTTGAGTTATGCGCCGCTGGTCTGGCCGCAGGCCGGCGTGCGCTGGTTTGCGGGCCTCGCTGGCGCCAAGGGTATCGGCGCAAAAATCCTTGCCGCGTTGAAGGCGCGCCCGGCCTACTTCAAGCCGATCATCGGGCTCGAGCGCGGGCTGACCGATCCGATCACCGAACTGAACATGGGGCAGACGGCCGAAGTGGTCGGGCACCTGTTCGGCATCACCCGCGCCCAGTCCGACGTCTATGCGGCCGAAAGCCACAAGCGGCTCGCCAACGCACAGTCGCAAGGTTTTCTGAAAGGCGAGGTCGAGACCGCGTTTTCCCGCGACGGCAAATTCTACGATCACGACGACGGCGTGCGGCCGGACTCGACGCCGGAGACGCTGGCAAAGCTGAAGCCGGTGTTCGAACGTCCGTGGGGACAAGTCACCGCCGGCAATTCTTCGCAGATCACCGACGGTGCGTGCTGGGTGATCCTGGCTTCTGAAGATGCGGTTGCCAAACACGGGTTGAAGCCGAAGGCCGCAATCCTCGACAGCGAATGGTCGGCGCTCGATCCCTCGATCATGGGGCTCGGTCCGGTGCTGTCGGCGACCGCGCTTTTGAAGCGCAACAAGCTGACGTTACAGGACGTCGAGACCTGGGAATTGAACGAGGCCTTTGCCACGCAAGTGCTCGGCTGTCTCGCCGCCTGGAATGACGAAAGATTCTGCCGCGAGATTTTGGGCCTCGACGGCGCCGCCGGACATATCGACCAGACAAAGCTCAATGTCGACGGCGGCGCGATCAGCCTCGGTCATCCCGTCGGCTGTAGCGGCAACCGCATTGTGCTGCATCTCGTCAATGCGATGAAGCGGCTCGGCACCAGGCGCGGGGTTGCCACCGAATGCATCGGCGGCGGGCAGGGCGGCGCGATGTTGATAGAGACGGTGTGATCATGGATTCGAAGATCATGGACGTTCTCGCCGACCGGGTGCTCACGGTTGGGCCGAAGCCTGAGGCGATCGGCGCCTATCGCCATTTCAAGCTGACGCGCGACGCTGACGGCGTCGCCTGGCTGTTGTTCGACCGCGACGGCAGTAGTGCCAATACGCTGTCGGCCGATGTGATCGAGGAGTTCGACAAGGTCTTGGCTGCGCTGGAAGGCGAGCGGCCGGCAGGTCTTGTCATTCGCTCGGCCAAGAAATCCGGGTTCATCGCCGGCGCCGATGTCAACGAGTTCCGCAGCGCCAGCGATCCCCGTACGCTCGAGACAGGAATCAGCCGCGCGCATGCGGTGATCGACCGGCTCGAGGCGCTGCGCATTCCCTCTGTGGCCGTCATCCATGGCTTTTGCCTCGGCGGCGGTCTCGAAGTCGCGCTCGCCTGCCAGTCGCGCATTGCGATCGACGGCGCGCGCTTTGGTTTTCCGGAGGTGCTGCTGGGATTACATCCTGGCCTCGGCGGAACCGCGCGTTTGACGCATCTGATCAATCCGACGCAGGCGATGACCTTGATGCTGACCGGTAGGACCATCGACGCGCGGCGGGCCAAGGCGCTCGGGCTGGTCGATGCCGTGACCGAGGAGCGTCATGTCGCAAACGCGGTCAAGGACGCGATCTTCGGCCGCTTGCAGCGTGCGCGGCCTACGCTGTTGAACACCGTCCTGAACGCCGGCCCGGCGCGGGGTTTTCTCTCTTCGCGGATGCGCCGCGAGGCCGAGAAGGTCGCGCCGCACGAACATTATCCCGCGCCTTACGCGCTGATCGATCTCTGGGAAAAGCACGGCGGCGACACGCCTGCGATGCTATCGGCGGAAAAAGCCTCGTTCGCCAATCTGATGGTGACGCCGACCGCGCAGAACCTGATCCGCGTGTTCTTCCTGCGCGAGCAGATGAAGAAGCTGGCTGGCAGCGGCAACAAGGTCGACCATGTCCACGTCATCGGCGCCGGCGCGATGGGCGGCGACATCGCGGCATGGTGCGCCAATCAGGGCATGCGAGCCACGCTCGCCGACATGAAGCCGGAGCCGATCGCGAGCGCGCTGAAACGCGCCATTGAGCTGTTCAAGAAAATCCTGCGCAAACCGACCGATGTCAGGGACGCGCTGGATCGCCTCGTTCCCGACATGGATGGCGAGGGCGTGCGTAATGCCGATCTCATCATCGAGGCGGTGCCGGAAAAGCTCGAATTGAAGCAGAAGGTCTATGCCTCGCTCGAGCCGAGGATGAAGCCGAGCGCGATTCTTGCCACCAACACCTCGAGCATCCCGCTGCAGGATTTGCGCACCACGTTGCAAAGGCCTGAGCGATTGCTCGGATTGCACTTCTTCAATCCGGTATCGCGGCTGCAGCTGGTCGAGGTGGTCAGCCACGACGGCAACGATACGCAGCTCCTGAAGGAGGCGCTGGCCTTTGTCGGCGCCATCGACCGGCTGCCGCTGTCGGTGAAGAGCTCGCCGGGCTTTCTCGTCAACCGTGCGCTGACGCCTTATATGCTGGAGGCGATGGTGCTGCTCGACCAGAACATCGACAAGCGCGTGATCGACGCGGCGGCGGAGAAGTTCGGCATGCCGATGGGACCGATCGAACTCGCCGATCAGGTCGGGCTCGATATCTGTCTCGATGTCGGCGACATGCTGCGCTCGAAATTCGGCGACCTGCTGCCGCCGACACCGGCCTGGTTGCGAGAGAAAGTGGCCAAGGGTGAACTTGGCCGCAAGTCCGGCAAAGGCTTCTATGTCTGGAAGGACGGCAAGGCCGACAAGGGCCCCGCCCCGGCCTCCGGCGCGCAGCCGAGCGAAGAGATGACCGACCGGCTGATCCTGCCGATGTCCAATGTCTGCGTCGCGGCCTTGCGCGAGGGCATCGTCGATGATGCCGATTCGGTCGACGGCGCCATGATCTTCGGCACCGGTTATGCGCCGTTCCGCGGCGGTCCGCTGAATTACGCGCGCACGCGAGGGGCGGACAATGTGGTGTCGGCGTTGCGGGCGCTGGCGGCAAAATTCGGCGGCCGGTTCACGCCCGATGCCGGTTGGGAGAATTTCAAGTGAGCGAAACGCACGTCCAACCGCCCCAGAATACTGAGAGCGAGCCGCAGGGCCAGCTCTGCACCCGCACCCTGGCGATGCCGGCCGACACCAACCAGAACGGCGATATCTTCGGCGGCTGGCTGCTCAGCCAGATGGATATCAGCGGCGGCGTATTCGCTGCCAAGATCACCAAGACGCGTAATGTGACGGTCGCGATCGAGGCGATGAATTTCAGAAAGCCGGTGTTCGTCGGCGACCTGGTCTCGGTGCACGGCAAGCTTGTGCGCGTCGGCCGCACCTCGATCACGGTCCATCTCGAAGCCTGGGTGCTCCGGCGCAAGGAGATGCAGGCGATCCTGGTGACCGATGGCAACTTTACCTACGTCTCGATCGACGAGCAGGGACGTCCGCAAGCAATCAAGCAGGACCAGCCGCCGATCACGGCCTGACCACGCGGCCTTTTCATTCCGCCACCCGCTCAAGACTTACAGATGCCGCCGCGGAGACCTCTCGCTCCCGGGCCTCGGCACTATCGTCGGAAGCAGCCGCGCTGACGTTGACGTCGGGCGGCTCAATGGTGAAAAAAACTCATCGTTGGCGAGAAATCTGCATTTGTCTTCCGAACCCGCTGCCGGCATCCTTGAATCCGGTCCGCCGCGGGCAAAAACTTTTGCGGGTCGCGGCAACAGAAGGATACGATGGATCTCGCTTTCAGCAAGGAAGAGATGGCGTTCCGTGAGGACGTGCGGGCGTTCCTCCGCGATCATGTGCCGTCCGCGACGCGGCAGAAGCTGGTCGAGAGCCGCCAGCCTTCCAAGGACGAGATGGTGGCCTGGTGGCGTATCCTCAACAAGAAGGGCTGGGGTGTGTCGCACTGGCCGAAGGAATATGGCGGCACGGGGTGGACGGCGGTCCAGCACTACATCTTCAACGAAGAGCTGCAGATGTATCCGGCGCCGGCGCCGCTCGCCTTCGGCGTCAGCATGGTCGGCCCGGTGATCTATACCTTCGGCAACGAGGCCCAGAAGAAGCATTATTTGCCGCGCATCGCCAATGTCGACGACTGGTGGTGCCAGGGATTTTCCGAGCCGGGCTCAGGCTCCGACCTCGCCTCGTTGAAGACCAAGGCCGAGCGCAAGGGCGACAAATTCATCGTCAACGGCCAGAAAACCTGGATTACGCTGGCGCAATACGCCGACATGATCTTCTGCCTCTGTCGCACCGACCCCGCGGCAAAGAAGCAGTCCGGCATCTCCTTCATCCTGATCGACATGAAGAGCAAGGGCGTCACGGTGCGCTCGATCCAGATCATCGACGGCAGCCACGAGGTCAATGAGATATTCTTCGATGACGTGGAGGTGCCGGTCGAGAACCTGATCGGTGAGGAAAACAAGGGCTGGGACTACGCCAAATTCCTGCTCGGCAACGAGCGCACCGGCATCGCCCGCATCGGCGTGTCCAAGGAGCGCATCCGCCGCATCAAGGAACTGGCCTCGAAGGTCGAGTCCGGCGGCAAACCTGTCATCGAGGATCGGGGTTTCCGCGAAAAGCTCGCCGCCGTCGAGATCGAGCTGAAGGCGCTCGAATTGACGCAGTTGCGCGTCGTCGCCGACGAAGGCAAGCACGGCAAGGGCAAGCCCAATCCGGCGTCCTCGATGCCGAAGGTCAAGGGGTACGGAAATCCAGCAGACCACCACCGAACTTCTGATGGAAGTGATCGGGCCGTTTGCCGCGCCCTATGACGAGCACGGCGAGGACGGCTCTAACGAGGCGATGGAGTGGGACCGCCCAGATCGCGCCGAGCTATTCCAACTATCGCAAGGTTTCGGTCTTTGGCGGTTCCAACGAGATCCAGCGCAACATCATTACCAAGGCGGTGCTGGGGCTTTGATCGCCAAGCCAGCTCCGCGACGATGTGACCCAGCCCCAGTCGCCGGTTCCGCGGCGCAAAACGTCGTCAGTACTTGCGCATTGTCATCCAAGCGTCGTTATTCGATGCGTCCTTCTTCGCCAAGAGAACGAGAATTCTGATATGCTTTCAGTTCTCGACGTCTTTCGGCGAGGAAAATCGCATGAACTGGATCTATTGGGACACGGCATGGTCGTTGTTCTTCAGCCTCGTTTGGTTCATGACCATCACGAACAACCCCGACGCGCGGATTGCGGATGCGCATTTGCGCGATGAAGCCTTCGGCGGTTGAATGAAGGCTCCGCGTGACCGACGGGATTTGGCCGAACCAAAGCCAGACCCCGATCGGTTTCTGTTGCGCCGCGATGCTTGCCGACTTGCGCCGTCCGTCGTGCACTCGCGCGACCCCGTGGCCTCGCAACGACGGTAACCGTAATTCGATGTTAGGCCAACGGGCCGTGGCGTAGCCGATCTGCCGCGTTGACCGCAGAGGCGAACCGCCGCACCATAGGGTGTTGTTCGCCCCAAGGTGCCAACATGGCCGGACTATCCAGCCGACAGACCGAAATCCTCGGCATCGCGCGCGCCTCCGGCCGGGTGATGGTGGAAGATCTTGCCCGCCGTTTCGAGGTCTCGGCGCAGACCATCCGCAAGGACCTCAACGATCTCTGCGAGCAGCGCTCACTGACGCGGATTCATGGCGGCGCCATAATCGCCTCCGGCGTCGAGAACCTCGCCTATGAAGCGCGACGCTTCGTCGCCGCCGAGGAGAAGAAGGCGATTGGAGCTGCCGCGGCGGCGCTGATCCCCAATGGCTGCTCGCTGTTCATCAATATCGGCACCACCACTGAAGAAGTCGCAAGCGCGCTGACCTCGCATCAGGACCTGCTCGTCATCACCAACAACCTCAATGTCGCGATGCTGCTTTATCGACATCCGCGGATCGAGGTGATTGTCGCCGGTGGCGCGGTGCGCCGCGCCGACGGCGCGGTGGTGGGTTCAACGGCGACGCATCTGATCGGCCAGTTCAAGGTCGATTACGCCATCATCGGCGCCTCCGCGATCGACGAGGAGGGCGCGCTGCTCGACTTCGACTATCGCGAAGTGCAGGCGGCGCAAGCCATCATCGCCAACGCCCGCAGCGTCATGCTGGTCGCCGACCAGACCAAGCTGCGCCGTAGCGCGCCGGTCCGCATCGCCCATATCAGCCAGATCCAGACCTTCGTCACGGACGCTGCACTTCCGGCGGGATTGGCAAATATCTGCCACACCCGCGGCATCGAGGTGATCGAGGCGATGCCCAAAACGTCGGTCGATATCGACGAGGGCGCCATCGAGCCGACCGCGGAATCTCCGCCGATTCCCTTCCGCCGGCGCTGATCAATATTGCCGCCGCAGGTTTTGCCGTCGCAGCTCCGTTTTCGGAATCGTAACACAATGCTGCGGGAGCGATCCTGCCGAAGGCGGGATTTCATCGAGGGCTATTGCGTCGCGGATCGCCGGCGCCGCTGCTTTTCACGATTGCCGCAACCCTTCATGCTGCACCACTGCCGGCGCTGAGCCTTGCTCGTGTCGAGATAGTAGACGTCGCAATCGAAGGCCTCACACTTTCGAATTCTCTTGCGCTCCTTCTCGACGAGCAGGCGTTCGATAGCGAGAGAACAGGCATGCAAAGGAATTTTGGGCGACAGCGAAGGAAACCAGCGGTGATTAGCCGTTGCAGGCGACGGCGATGCCACCAATACCTGGGCCGCATGTGCTGCCTGAACGGCGGTAGACAGGGCGTTCAGGTCGAGCTGCCGCACCGGCCGTCCCGAACTTGCAGCCGCAAGGACATCGTGCAGATGCTCGCGAAGCTTGCGTACGCGCTTCACGATTTGCAAACGGCCGCCGAGCCGCAACAGGCGGCCGGCCGTCCGGCGATCGATAAGTCCCGCCAGTTCAGCGAACTCGGCCAGATCGCGATATGTCGCCAACCTCTCAATCGGCGCCTGAGAGGGCCGCTCGTCCAACGTGTTTACTAGATCCAGGGCCGGATGGCCACCGTTCCATTCGAACCGATCGCCGCGGGCCTTCATTCGTGCTTGCCTCATGTCGTGTTTCTACATAACCTTTAAAATAGATCAGAAGGGTTACCTACGCCATTGCAATTATGAAAGCCGACGATGACCGGTCCGACCGTCGGAAGGCGCACGCCAGCAGGTTACGTTCGTGGCGCGCTCTACGGTCTCGCGGCCGTCAGCATCTGGTCCGGATGGATTGTCGTGGCTCGTCTCGGCCTCCGGACCAGCCTAACCCCGTGGGATATCGCTGCGCTTCGTTTCGGCTTGGCCGGTTTGCTCCTGCTGCCGTACGTCCTGAATAGGGGTTTCGCGCTCGAACGCCTCGGTTGGCTGGGACTGGCGGCGATCGTTCTTGGCGGTGGTGCCCCGGTCCTGCTCGCGAATGCTGGCCTGCGGTTCGCGCCTGCCGCGCATGCGGGTGCGCTGTTTCCCGGGGTAATGCCGTTGGCGGTCGCGATCCTTGCGGCGGCGATCCTGCACGAGCCGTTCACCGATACGAAAAAGATCGGCTTCGTGCTGATCCTGCTCGGCGTCTTTGGCATCGCCTGGGGTACCGGCGCCGCCGTCAATTCCAGGCAGAGTATCGGCCACGCGCTGTTTCTTGGTTCTGCCCTGGCCTGGGCCTGCTACACCGTCGCAATGCGTCGCGCGCGGCTGCAAGGGCTTCACGCCGCGGGCATCGCTGCCGTCGGCGCGTTGATCCTCTACACGCCCGTCTATTTGTTCGTCGAAGGCACGACGAGTCTCGCCGGGGCCCCCAAGGAAGATATCGCGCTTCAAGCGGTGGTGCAGGGGCTTCTCACCGCGATCGCTTCGCTGGTTTTCTACGGGCGCGCGGTCAGCATCCTCGGCGCGTCGAGCGGCGCTGCGTTCGCCGCTCTGTCCCCCGCCATGACGGCCGTCATGGCGATCCCAATTCTCGGCGAGTGGCCGAGGGCGGTCGATTGGGCTGCCATCGCAACGATCTCCATCGGCGTCTACATCGTCAGTGGCGGTCCAATGCCGCAACGACGGACCTGAAAAATCAGGCCCGGGTTCGCGCGGTTGGTTTCGCGAATGCTCAGCGAGTTTGACCCAAAACCAATCGGTCCGACTTAAGTTTCTCATTTCTCCGTTGCTTTCGCTTTTGGTTGTGATTTAATCTAAAGCGAAAGTAAAATCGCCAAAGTGAATGGGCGAACGCCGGGGAAGCGTCTTTGGATCGGATTTTCGACCTCGCGATCATCGGGGGCGGCGTCAACGGCTGCGGCATCGCGCGCGACGCGGCGGGCCGCGGCAATTCTGTTTTCTTATGTGAAATGAACGACTTAGCGAGTGGGACGTCCTCCTGGTCGACCAAGCTCGTGCATGGCGGCCTGCGCTATCTCGAATATTACGAGTTCCGGCTGGTGCGCGAGGCGCTGATCGAACGCGAAATCCTCTGGCAGATTGCGCCCCATATCATTCGCCCGCTTCGATTCGTTTTGCCGCACCATGCGGGGCTGCGCCCGGCCTGGCTGTTGCGGCTCGGGCTGTTTCTCTATGACCATATCGGCGGCCGCCATCTGCTGCCGCCGACCCGCTCGGTCGATCTTTCGCGCGACGAGGTCGGCAAGCCGCTGATCGCCAACCGCTACACCAAGGGCTTTGAATATTCCGACTGTTTCGTCGACGACGCGCGCCTCGTGGTGCTGACCGCGCGCGACGCCGCCGATCGCGGCGCGGAGATCCGCACGCGCTCCCGCGCAATAGAGACCCGGCAGATCGACGGGATCTGGCAGGTCACGGTCGAAAACACGGTGAGCGGCGAGCGCCGCAGCATTCGCGCCCGGGTGCTCGTCAATGCCGGCGGCCCGTGGGTCGAGGACGTGCTGGCCTCGGGCTCGGGCGTCAATGCACGCGCGAAAGTGCGGCTGGTGCAGGGCTCGCACATCGTGGTGCGAAAGCTCTATGCGCACGACCGCGCCTACATGTTCCAGAATTCCGACGGCCGCATCGTGTTCGCAATTCCCTACCAGGATGATTTTACGCTGATCGGCACCACCGATCGCGACTACCACGGCGACCCGTCGAAGGTGAAAGCGACGCCAGAAGAGATCAAATATCTCTGCGACTCCGTCAGCGAGTATCTCGCAAAGCCCGTGAAGCCGGAGGAGGTGGTCTGGACCTATGCCGGCGTTCGCCCGCTCTATGACGACGGCGCCAGCGAAGCCAAGGCAGCGACCCGCGATTACGTGTTCGAGCTGGATACGCCGGGCGGCGCGCCGCTGTTGTCGATCTACGGCGGCAAGATCACGACCTATCGGCGCCTCGCCGAAGAGGCGCTCGAGCGGCTGTCGCCTTATTTGCGCAGCGCAATCGCGTGCAAGGGCTGGACCGGAGAATCGCCACTGCCCGGAGGCGATCTGGACGTCTCGGCGGTCGCAGCACTTGCGGCGGAACTCATCGCCACCTATCCGTTCCTGACCGCGGCGCATGCCAACCGGGTGGCGCATGCTTACGGCACCCGCGCCACAAAATGGCTCGGAGCTGCGAAATCGATGGCCGATCTCGGCCAGTCCTTTGGCGCGACCTTGACGGCAAGCGAGGTCTCCTACCTGATGTCGTCGGAGTGGGCCTTGACCGCTGAAGATATCGTGTGGCGGCGATCCAAGCTGGGTTTGCGGATGTCGGCTACCGAGATCGCAGCCCTCGACGACTGGATTGCCGCGCACCGGGTTCTGCTCGAAACTCCATTGCTGGAGGCGGGAGCGCGGACATGACCGTCAAGCTCGAACAGGTCACGCGATCGGTCGACGGTATTCCGGCGATCCGCGATGTCTCGTTGACGCTGGAGCGCGGCACCCTCAACGTGCTGCTGGGCCCGACGCTGTCAGGCAAGACCTCGATCATGCGGCTGTTGGCCGGCCTCGACAAGCCGACGTCGGGCCGCGTGCTGGTCGACGGCGAGGACGTCACCGGTATCGACGTGCGCCGGCGCTCGGTCGCGATGGTCTATCAGCAGTTCATCAATTATCCCTCGCTGTCGGTCTATGAAAACATCGCCTCGCCCTTGCGGGTGCAGGGCAGGCCGCGCGCGGAAATCGACAAGCGCGTGAACGAGGCGGCACGGCTGTTGCGGCTCGAGCCGTATCTGGACCGCATGCCGTTGCAACTGTCGGGCGGCCAGCAGCAGCGCACCGCGATCGCGCGCGCGCTCGTCAAGGGCGCCGACCTGGTGCTGCTCGACGAGCCGCTCGCCAATCTCGACTACAAGCTGCGCGAGGAACTGCGTGCCGAGCTGCCGCGCATCTTCGAGGCCTCCGGCGCGATCTTCGTCTATGCGACCACCGAGCCTTCCGAAGCCTTGCTGCTGGGCGGCCGTACCGTCTGCATGTGGGAAGGCGAGATTCTGCAGGCCGGCGAGACCTCGAAGGTCTATCGCCATCCCGACACGTTGCGCGTGGCGCAAGTGTTTTCCGATCCGCCGCTCAACGTGGTCGGAATCGAAAAACGTAACGGCTCGGTCAAATATGTCGGCGGCGTCGAGGCGCAGGCCACGGGACTCTATGCTGGTTTGAGCGATGGCCAGTACCGCGTCGGCTTTCGCGCGCATCAATTGGAGCTCGCCAACGGCGTCGCCGGCCGCCACGCTTTTCAAGCGACCGTGACGGTGACCGAGATCACCGGATCGGAGAGCTTTGTGCATCTCAACCGCGATGCGTCGAATTGGGTGGCCGTTCTGAATGGCGTGCACGAATTTCCGCCCGGTCATGTGCTCGATGCGGTACTCGACCCGGACAATGTCTTCGTGTTCGATGCGGCCGGCGGTGTGGTCGCCTCACCGGGCGCTGCGTGAGGGAGATGCAGCATGGCCCGCATTGACCTCGTCGACCTTGCGCACTCCTACAACGGCAACGATGCCGCGCCGGAATCGTTTGCGCTCAAGCCTATCTCGATGACCTGGCGGCAGGGCGGGGCTTATGCGCTGCTCGGGCCGTCCGGCTGCGGCAAGACCACGCTTCTCAATCTCATTTCCGGGATTGTCACGCCGTCGCGCGGAAAAATCCTGTTCGACGGTGTCGACATCACGCCGCTGTCAACCCAGAAGCGCAATATCGCGCAGGTGTTCCAGTTTCCGGTGATCTACGACACCATGACAGTCGGGCAGAACCTGGCATTTCCGCTGAAAAATCGCGGCGTGCCGAAGCTCGAGATCGACGCGCGGGTCACCGAGATTGCGCGATTGCTCGATCTTGCGCCCGATCTCAATCGCAAGGCGACGCGGCTCACCGCCGACGCCAAGCAGAAGATCTCGCTCGGCCGCGGGTTGGTGCGCTCCGACGTCGCCGCGGTGCTGTTCGACGAGCCGCTGACGGTGATCGATCCCGAATTGAAATGGCAGCTGCGCTCCAAGCTGAAGGCGCTGCATCGCGATCTTGACCTCACGATGATCTATGTCACTCACGATCAGACCGAAGCGCTGACCTTCGCCGATACCGTGGTGGTGATGCACGACGGCCGCGTCGTGCAGAGCGGCACGCCGGCCGAATTGTTCGACAAGCCGGCGCATACGTTTGTCGGCTATTTCATCGGCTCGCCCGGCATGAACATCGTGCCCGCCAAGGTCAGTGGCCGCGAGGCGCGGATCGACGGTCACGTCATCGCGCTGAAGCGGAGCTATGACGCGCTTCCGCGAGGGGCCAAAATCGAAGTCGGCGTGCGCCCCGAATTCGTCGACATCGCACTACCGGCGCCCGATTTGCTGTCGGCGAATATCGAGCGGATCGACGACCTTGGTCGCGTTCGCTTCGCCCGCGTTCGCGTCGGCGACGCAAAATTGTCGGCGCGCGTGCGGCCGGGATTTTCGGTGCAGGGCGAGAGCGCCGGCCTGAAATTCGATCCAGCGCATGTTCATGTCTATGCCGACAGCCTCCTGGTCGAGGGGGTGCCGTAATGGACAAGACCGTCAATCAGAAGGCCTGGTTCCTGGTGCTGCCGGTGTTTCTGGTGGTGGCGTTCTCGGCCGTGCTGCCGTTGATGACGGTCGTGAACTATTCGATGCAGGACACGTTCGGCAACAATCAGTTCTTCTGGAACGGCGTCGGCTGGTTCAAGGAACTGCTCGATCCGTCGACCGATCTGGGCGGCCGGTTCTTGGCCTCGCTGGGGCGCAACCTGTTCTTCTCGGCAGTCATCCTGGCGATCGAAGTTCCGCTCGGGATCGTGGTCGCGCTGTCGATGCCGCGGCAGGGTTTGAGCGTCGCGGTCTGCCTGGTGATCCTGGCGTTGCCGCTGCTGATTCCGTGGAACGTGGTTGGCACCATCTGGCAGATCTTTGGACGGCCCGATATCGGGCTGTTGGGTTATGTTCTCAATAGCCTCGGATTCAATTACAACTACGTCTCCAACGATCTCGACGCCTGGGCCACCGTCATCGTGATGGACGTCTGGCACTGGACCTCTCTCGTCGCGCTGCTCTGCTATGCCGGGCTGAAATCGATCCCCGACGCCTATTACCAGGCAGCGCAAATCGACGGCGCCTCGCGCTGGGCGGTATTCAAGGCCATTCAACTGCCGAAGATGAATCGCGTGCTGCTGATCGCGGTGCTGTTGCGGTTCATGGACAGCTTCATGATCTACACCGAGCCGTTCGTGGTGACCGGCGGCGGACCGGGCAACTCGACGACGTTCGTATCCATCGAACTCGTCAAGATCGCGCTCGGGCAATTCGATCTCGGCAAGGCTGCCGCGCTTTCGCTCGTCTATAACCTGATCATCATCATCGTGTGCTGGGTGTTCTACACCGTCATGACCAATGCCGGCGCCGGGCGTCAGGCCAGCAAGGGAGTCGCATGATGCATTCGATTCCCGGCCGCCGCGTCATCCTCGGCTTGTTCCTGGTCTTCCTGCTGTTGCCGATCTATTGGCTTGTCAACATGAGTTTCAAGACCAATACCGAGATCGTCTCGACCATGACGCTATGGCCGCACCAGCCGACAACAGCCAATTACATGCGCATCTTCACCGACGAGAGCTGGTATTCCGGCTACATCAATTCGCTGAAATATGTCGTCATCAATACCGTCATCTCGATCTCGGTGGCGCTGCCGGCGGCGTATGCGTTTTCGCGCTACCGCTTCCTCGGCGACAAGCATCTGTTCTTCTGGCTGTTGTCGAATCGGATGGCGCCGGCGGCGGTCTATGCGCTGCCGTTCTTCAACCTCTATTCGGCGATCAACCTGTTCGATACGCCGTGGGCGGTCGCGCTGGCGCACTGCATCTTCAATGTTCCCCTAGCGGTGTGGATTCTCGAAGGCTTTGTGTCCGGCGTGCCGCGCGAGATCGACGAAACGGCATTTCTCGACGGCTATTCGTTCCCGCGGTTTTTCGTCAAGATCCTGGTGCCCTTGATCGCGAGCGGCATCGGCGTCGCGGCGTTCTTCTGCTTCATGTTCTCCTGGGTCGAGCTGCTGCTGGCGCGGACGCTCACGTCAGTCGACGCCAAGCCGATTTCAGCCGTCATGACCCGCACCGTCTCGGCGGCCGGGATGGATTGGGGACTGCTGGCCGCGGCCGGCGTGCTCACCATCATTCCCGGTGCGCTGGTGATCTGGTTCGTCCGCAATTACATCGCGCGCGGTTTCGCGCTCGGCAGGGTGTGAGGGGAGGACATCATGGAAAACATTGCGTGGATGGCCTGGACACCGCCGACCGCGATTTTCTTTGTGCTACTCGCCTGCACTCTGGCGGTGATGACATGGCTCGCGGTTTACTATCCCGAAGCCGAGCGTGTTGGCATCCTGCGCATCCCGACGACGCGCGGCGATCGCTTGTTCGTCTCGCTGATCCTCACCGCCGTGATTCATCTTTTGTGGATCGGACTTGTCGGCACCGACACGATCGCGACGCTTCCGATCGGGGAAGAGGGATTTGAGATATCGAGCCTGTGGCTCGCTACCGTGATTTCGCTTGTTTCGGCCGTCGTTATTTTCCGCACGGTCTAGGTTCAAGCGAAAAAGAGCAGATCCGGGATCAACCCGGGCCTGAAGATGTTTGTCGCTGAAACGGAGGAACCAACATGCGACACTACGAGAGAAGCAAACGGCCCTTGCGCGGGACCCGCGTTCTGATGATGACAAGCGCCGTCGCGCTGATTGCGGCCTCGGCCGCGATCACTGCCCCGGCATTTGCCGATGAAGCTGCCGCGAAAAAATGGATCGACAGCGAATTTCAACCCTCGACGTTGTCGAAAGACGACCAGATGAAGGAAATGCAATGGTTCATCAAGGCCGCGGCACCCTTCAAGGGGATGGAAATCAACGCCGTCTCGGAAACCCTGACGGTGCACGAATATGAATCGAAGACGCTCGCAAAAGCCTTCGAGGAAATCACCGGCATCAAGGTCAAGCACGACATCATCCAGGAAGGCGATGTCGTGGAAAAGATCCAGACCCAGATGCAGTCCGGCAAGAATGTGTATGACGGCTGGATCAATGACTTAGACTTTATCGGAACCCATTTCCGCTATGGTCAGGCCATCGATTTGACCGACTACATGGCCGGCGAGGGCAAGGACGTCACCGACCCGATGCTGGACGTCAACGACTTCATCGGCAAGTCTTTTACCACAGCGCCGAACGGTCACCTCTACCAGTTGCCTGACCAGCAGTTCGCGAACCTGTATTGGTTCCGCTACGACTGGTTCTCCAATCCCGACTACAAGGCCAAGTTCAAGGCCAAGTATGGCTACGATCTCGGCGTTCCCGTGAACTGGTCGGCCTATGAAGACATCGCTGATTTCTTCACCAACGACATCAAGGAAATCAACGGCACCCGGATCTATGGCCACATGGATTACGGCAAGAAGGACCCGTCGCTGGGATGGCGGTTCACCGACGCGTGGCTGTCGATGGCCGGCAACGGCGACAAGGGCATCCCGAACGGACTCCCCGTGGACGAATGGGGCATCCGGATGGAAGGCTGTCGTCCGGTCGGCTCGTCGGTAGAGCGTGGCGGCGACGTCAACGGTCCGGCGTCGGTCTATTCGATCGTCAAATATCTCGACTGGATGAAGAAATATGCCCCGCCGCAGGCGCAAGGCATGACCTTCTCCGAGTCGGGACCGGTGCCGTCGCAAGGCGCAATCGCCCAGCAGATCTTCTGGTACACCGCCTTCACCGCCGACATGGTGAAGCCGGGTCTGCCGGTCATGAATGCGGATGGCACGCCGAAGTGGCGCATGGCGCCGTCGCCGCACGGCTCGTACTGGAAGGACGGCATGAAGCTCGGCTACCAGGACGTGGGCTCGGCGACGCTTCTCAAGTCCACGCCGGCCGATCGCCGCAAGGCGGCCTGGCTCTATCTGCAGTTCATCGTCTCGAAGTCGGTGAGCTTGAAGAAGAGCCATGTCGGTCTCACCTTCATCCGTGAATCCGACATCTGGGACAAGTCGTTCACCGAGCGCGCGCCGAAACTCGGCGGGCTGATCGAGTTCTACCGCTCGCCGGCGCGCGTGCAGTGGACCCCGACCGGCAACAACGTGCCGGATTATCCGAAACTGGCGCAATTGTGGTGGCAGAACATCGGCGATGCGTCGTCCGGTGCGAAGACGCCCCAAGCGGCGATGGATTCGCTCGCCGCCGCGCAGGAACTCGGTGATGGAACGTCTGGAGAAATCCGGCGTTCAGGGCGCCTGCGGACCGAAGATGAACAAAAAGGAGACGGCCGAGTACTGGTTCGCGAAGTCGGCCAAGGACGGCAACATCGCGCCGCAGCGCAAGCTCGCCAACGAGAAGCCGAAGGGCGAAACCATCGACTACGACACGCTGATCAAGTCGTGGCCGGCTTCGCCGCCGAAGCGCGCGTCGAACTGACTCGGGCTCACTGTCATCGTCCGGCTTGACCGGACGATCCAGTACAGCGCGGCTTCTCGATTTAATCGCTGACGCCGGCGATTACTGGATGCCCCGCTTTCGCGGAGCATGACGAAAAGAAAGAGAAGGGGCCGGGAGCGATCCCGGCCATTTTCTTGTGTGCCGAGCATGATCGACAGCTTGAAGGTGGAAGTCCTTTACCCAGCCTGATGGCGGCGAAGGGTTAGCGAAGCGCAAGGGCGTCACCGCGAGGTGGGGTCTGAAGGAAGCGTGGAGCAAACTTGCGACCCGATGGACAAGAACCGGATAACGAGGCCTACCCGGCCGGACGAGCGAGCAAGTGATCGCGAAGTCCATGGTCATCAAGGGACGGGGTGGTAAATCCGGCGGGCGTGCAGGGAAGGCGGTCGATCTTACCTCGGGAGATCTCCGTCGCGTCCGGGAAAGCGGACTGAGCGAGTCGTAAGGCTCGTGATCGCGGCGGAGAAGTCAGCAGACGGCATAGTAGGCGGAACGAGTTTCGCTGAAGGCCCGAACGCTGGAAAAGACACTTGGATATGGGAATCTCGAGTGGCCATACGGTTGAAAATCCAGGTCGCTGGCCTTTCGGAACGGCGGGAAAGGGTGAAGCCCAGACGGCGCTGTTCAAAGGAGCCGAAGCCAACCCGACGGTGCCCACCGTCTGAGCCTCTGGCGCGGACGAACAAAAAACCGTTCGCGCTCAACCCAGTGAACCGCCGTATACGGACCCGTATGTACGGTGGTGTGGGAGGGGAGGAGTTGCGAGGCTCCCCCCTATCCCGATATCGTCATCGAAAAGCGCGTTTCAGGCGAATGAGAAACGCCAAAGCGCAGCGGCCGATTCCTTGCCGGAGGTAAAGACGATGCTCTGGCCGTCAGGGGACCATGCCGGATGAACGTTGTCGACGGATGTCGGCTGCTGTATCTGCTCAAGTCCGGAGCCATCCGACGCATTCATCACATAAATGCGAAAATACGCTTCATCGATCTTGGCCGAGACGGCAATTCGTTTCCCGTCCGGACTCCAAAATGGCTGCTGGTAATTGCCACCCCGCGTGATGCATCGGGCATCCGTACCCTCGGGTGTCAGCACCCAGATCTGAAATGAGCGGCTTGCATGGTCAGCGGAGAGCGCGAGCATGCGACCATCCGAAGACCACCAGGGCTGACGGCTTTCGCCGGGCTGGTTGGTGATCTGTCGCAATTCGGATCCGTCAGGGCGCACGGTCCAAATGTTGATCGCGTTGCCACCCTTTTTTGAGAAGAATGCGATGCGGTCGGTCGAGGACCATGTTGGACCAAAACTCCAGAAATTTGGGTCTGAGACCAGGTCAATTCGGCCGTCGCGCCGATCAAGCACATGCACGGCGTTTTGACCGCCGCGGTCCGAGCTGAAGCACAGGCGGGTGCCATCCGCATTTGGCGCAACGCGGCCGTAGTCGTTGCCTGAGCTTTTGTGCACCTGGCGCAAGTTGCCGCCATCCTGGTTCATTGCCCAGATCTGCGACCGTCCTGAGCGGGTCGAGGCAAACAGCAGTGTGCGGCCGTCCGGCATATATGTCGCCCGGTTGTCGCCTAGACCGGGTTCTCCCAGACGCGCAAAAATATTTGGAGCAACGGGAGCGTTCGTCGCTTCCTGCTCATTGCCGGCTTTGGGAGAAAAGGAGATACGGCCGCTGCCCATGAAGTCGTGAGAAACAATCTCCGGTTCATCTGAATGCTCCGCTCAGGAATCGTTGCAAGCGCAACTATCCTCAGGCGATGGGCCGAGCACAAACGCAATCTTCTTTCAGCATGGAGAAGAAATTCTTTCTCACCGGCGACTGGTATCACACGGTTCCAGACGCGTTCGATGTCGGGGCCGCGCATCGACTTGTGATCCATGTCCGAAAGGACTTGATCTTCGGCTCATCGGCGCGACGCCTGGTCCAGATCAGACAGTGAGCTGTTCCGCGTTCGAGAAGAAGGTCTGGAAACGGCGCAACGAGCCGCCCGGCGGACACGAGCGGGGCGACCAGATGTTTATCGCATAACGCGACGCCGTATCCCGCGACCGCGGCCTGGATCGCGAGCGAGCGGTCGGCAACCGTCAATCCGACCGCAACGTTGGCCGCGCGTTGTGGCAGGCCGACGGCTGCCATCCATTCTTACCAATCCCCAACGGCGGTGGCCGCGCCGATCATTGGAAGGCGTCCCAAACCCGCCGGCGAGACCAATCTCTCCTTCGCAGCCAGCTCCTGACTCCTCACTGGTGTCAGCTTGTCGAACAGGAGTGGAGTGGCTTCGAGAGCACCACCTGCCCAATCTCCGGGGCGACCGTACCCAATCGACAGGTCCGCGGCGTCGTCGAGTTCCGGAGGTCTTCCAGCATTACGTGTCGAAATATGGACCTCGAGGTGCAGGTTTTGCCTTTGGAACTCCACCACATTCGGTAACAGCCAATGCAAGGCGAAGGCCGGGCGCGCGCATACTTCGAGCGTGTCGCGCTGAATTTCTGTTTGGCGAATGACGTCGGTCGCATCCACGATCGTGTCCAACGCCTGGCTGACTGTCGCAAGATAGGCGCGGCCAACCGCCGTGAGTGCAAGGCTGCGCGAGGCGGAATCGCGAACAAACAAGCGCGTGCCAAGCCATCGTTCCAGTGCGCGCACGCTTTGCCCGACGGCTGACGGGGTCAGGCATAATTCGTCGGCGGCACGGGAGAAGCTTGAGAGGCGGGCGGCAGCCTCAAATGTTCGTAGCGAATTCAAGGGAGGTAACGGACGTCGCATAGGAAGACTTCAGATCGTCGCCAAGGTTAGCCGGTTCGTACGCACATGTATTCTCGCCCAACGAGACTGCCAGATCGACGAGCAGCCAAGCTGGCGGCCGATCACGCGGCTTGCTAATATTGTGCCACAGGACACTGAGGTGCGGTCAAGGGTTTGGCCGCGGGCCGCCGCTAGTTGCTCGAGCATGGTACGGTTGCGGGCGCCCGCAATGCGCCGGCCCACGAGCCCGAGGAGCTTCCCATGCGCATGATCTTCCGTTGCGATCCGGCCCTCGCCGATCATTTGCCGCGGCCGGTGTTGGCGCGAAGCACGTTGCCTGATTGGCTCCGCGCCATGCCGGCGAATGCGGCCTCGGAAATCCACGCTCGCGAAATCCGCACCGTGAAGCAATGCCCGCCCTTTGTCGATGCGATGGCGTATGGCGTCATGATCCTCCTGCCCTGCGATGTCGCCGTTACCAGCGGCGCGTTTTCATGGGACTGGGACATTCCCGAGCCGGCAACGTCGGGACACCCGCGTGCGCCCCTCAGTTTTCATGTCGCGGCGCAGTTGGCGGATGCGCCCTTTGCAAGCGACGGCCAGGCCGCGATCAAATTCAACAGTTTCTGGACCATCGAGCTCGAGCCCGGCTGGTCGTTGTTTGCCACGCACCCGGTGAATCGTGACGACCTGCCGTTTCGCCTGATCTCGGGACTGGTGGACGCTGATCGCTTTCACGACGGTGGCATCAACTTTCCGGCAGTTTGGACCGCGCCCGAGTTTTCCGGCGTATTGAAAAAGGGCACGCCGGTGGCGCAATGCTTTGCGGTCCCGCGTGAAGCCCCAGAACTCGTGTATGAGAGTTTTGACGAGGCGCACCGGCAGGCCTATTCAAAAACCGTTGCCGAAGTGCTGGCCGCGCCCAACGTCTACCGGAAGCATTTTCGCGCGCGACGCGGACGAGCATAATCCTTAATCGCCAAGCGCACCTCGCAGCGATGCTTCATCGAGCCACAAGCGGCCATGGGATGCCGAGGTCAGAGCCATCGCAATTCGACCGAAGGTTTGTGGACGCAGGCGATAGGCTTGCGCGTAGGCGTGCATCGCGCCGTCGAGGTCGCCTAGCTCCTGAAGCACGATACCGAGATTGAGCGCAGCCTCGGCATGATCGGGCTTCAGGCCGATCGCCTTGCGGTAGGCGCTGGCGGCGCCGTGATAGTCGCGCAAATCCTGGCGGGCGAGGCCGAGATCGAACCAGACCGATGCGGGCGCATCGCCTGACACGGCGCGCTCAAGCAGGGATACGGCGATCGCGTGGTCGCCGTCCTCCCATGCCAACCGTCCGAGCCGCGCCGCGGCCTCGGCGTTTTGCGGAACGACGTCCAGAATGGTGCGCCAGGCTTCGCGCGCCTGCGGTCGCAAGCTTACCTGGGAAGAGCTTGCCTGGTCGAGCGTTCGCGCCTTTTCGACGAAAACTTCCCGCTGCGGCGCGATCGTGATCGCCCGATCGAGATGCGCCAGCGCGCCGTCCAGATCTTTTGCCGCACGCGCAATACGCGCGGCGAGCAGATGCGCGGCGGCATTTCCGGGGCGTTTTGCAAGGCTATTCTCGATATGGCCGCGTGCCGGTTGAATCTCACCTTGAGAAAACAGCACCGCGGCCAGGAGATGATGGAGCATGGGCTCGCCGGGCGTGCGGCTCAAGCCCTGTTCGCACAGCCGGCGCGCCTCCTCACGCTTGCCGGAATTGAAGGCGGCAGTCGCGCGGCGAACGGTGTCCTCGGCGGTGGGCTCGGTCATGCCAACGACATTACTATAAATCGTCATCCCGGGGCGCGACGAAGTCGCGAGCCCGGAATCCATGACTACCATCGGGAGTATGGATTCCGGGCCTGCGCCCAAGAAGGCGCATCCCGGAATGACGATGTGGTCGGTGGGCTTATTGCGCCGCGTCGAGCGCTTCGCTCAGGCTCGGATAATCCGTGTATCCCTTGGCGCCGCCGCCATAGAAGGTTGCCTTGTCCCACTCGTTGAGCGGCGCGCCCTGCCTCAAGCGTTCGACCAGGTCGGGATTTGCGATGAACGGCTTGCCGAACGCGATCAGATCGGCCGCGCCCGCCGCCAGCACCTTGGTGGCGAGCTCGACGTCGTAGCCGTTGTTGGCGACATAGGCGCCCTTGAAGCGCTTGCGCAGAGAGCCGTAGTCGAACGGCGCGATATCGCGCGGGCCGCCGGTCGCGCCTTCAATGACGTGGATGTAGGCCAGCTTCAGCGCGCCGAGATGATCGACGATGTAGTCGAACAGCGGCTGCGGATTGGAGTCGGACACATCATTGGCCGGCGTCACCGGCGAAATGCGAATGCCGGTTCGATCCGCGCCGGCTTCAGCGGCGACGACTTTCGCCACCTCGAGCATCAGCCTGGCGCGCTTCTCGATTGATCCGCCGTAGGCATCGGTACGCTTGTTGGTGCCGTCCTTGGCGAACTGATCGAGCAGATAGCCATTGGCACCATGGATTTCGACGCCGTCGAAACCGGCGGCCAGCGCGTTCGCGGTGCCGCGCTTGAAATCCTCGATGATCCCCGGAATTTCTTCCAGCGCGAGCGAGCGCGGCTCGGAGATGTCGGTAAAGGTGCCGTTTACAAACGTCTTGCCCTTGGCGCGGATCGCGGACGGGGCGACCGGCGCGCCGCCACCCGGTTGCAGCGAGGTGTGCGAGATGCGCCCGACATGCCAGATCTGGATGAAGATGTGCCCCTCCCGCTCGTGCACGCGGTCGGTCACCTTGCGCCAGCCTGCGACCTGTTCCTTCGAGTAGATGCCGGGCGTGTCCTGATAGCCCTGGCCTTGCTGCGAGACTTGACTGGCCTCGGTGATGAGCAGGCCGGCGGAGGCGCGTTGCCCGTAATATTCGATTGCCAGGGGACTCGGCACCATGCCCGGCGGCACGGCGCGGTTGCGCGTCAGCGGCGCCATCACGAAGCGGTTAGGCAGCGTGATCGGGCCAAGCCTGAAGGGCTCGAAAAGTTTGGTCGGCGTGCTCATGTTCTTGCTTTCGACAGACAACGATTACAAACAATTGTGCATTGCCGCGATCTTCGCAATGCCGCGAGCCATTCCGGAGGCGCGGGTGGGCTCCGCGCGGTACCGGCCGTCCCCCCGTTGGCTCGCAATGACGGAGAAAATTAATTCATCCCGAGAAAATCTCTTTTCCCGATCTCGACGCCATTGTGGCGTAAAATTCCATGCGTGGTCGCGGCATGGAAATAAAAATTAGGAAATGCGAAACGGTTGACGAATTCCTGGCCGTTGAGCGTGATGGAATTATTGGGCCCGGCCGGGAAGGTGACATTCTTGGCATCGGCGCCTTCGAACTGCGCGGGCGTGAATGCCTTCACATAGTCGATGGTCTTGGCGATCCGCTGCCTCAATTCATCGAAAGCCTTTTCGGTGTCGGGCACAGACGGCACCTCGCTATGGGTGAGGCGAGCGCAGCCTTTGGCCGCGAAATCGCAGGCAAGCTGGATCTGCTTTGACAGCGGCAGCATATCCGGATAGAGCCGCGCCCCGAGCAACACCTCGGGCGCAATATTCTTGGCCTTGCAATGCGCTTCGGCTTTGGTGAGGAGCCCTGAGAGGCTGCCGAGGATCTGCAGGAAGGCGGGAATGGTCGCGTTGTAAAAGGACATGTGATGCTTTCTTGATTGAAACGGATTTTTCGTCCGTTTGATATGGGTGCTAGCGCGCGGCAGGCAATGCCGCCTCGGGCCGAGGCTGCGCGCGAGCGCCCCGCATCCGTGCCAATAGCTCCGCGGTCGGCCAGGAATCCGCCGGCAGGCCGAACTTGATCTGCATGGCTTTCACCGCAGTTCGGCTCTGCTGGCCGAGCACGCCGTCGACCTTGCCGACATTGAAGCCGGCGCGCACCAATAGCTGCTGCAATTCGCGGATCTCGGTGAATGGCAGTTGCGCGACGGGAGCCGCCGGGCGATGCATCGGGGCAGCACCCGCGATGCGGCTTGCGAGATAGCCGGCGGTGGTCGAATAGATCAGCGAATTATTCCATTCGGTATAGGCGGCGAAATTGGCATAGGCCAGAAACGCCGGCCCCATCCGGCCCATCGGCAGCAGCAGCGACGCCGGCAGATTGTCATTCGCCAACGCCTTGCCATCCGGATAGGTCACACCCAGCTGCGCCCATTTCGAGCGCGGCAGCTGGATGGTGAGGTCGGCCTGGTCCCAGGCGAAACCCGATGGAAGGTTTTGCGGCACGCGCACTTCTTCCAGCCACGGCTCGCCGCGCCGCCATTTCAGGCCCGTGGCGATATAGTTCGCGGTCGAGCCGATCACGTCGGGCGGGCTGCTCAACAGGTTGCGGCGGCCGTCGCCGTCATAGTCGACGGCGTAGTTGAAATAATGCGTCGGCAAAAATTGCGTCTGGCCCAGCTCGCCGGCCCAGGAGCCGATCATCTCGTCGGGCGCAAGATCGCCGCGGTCGATGATCTTCAGCGCCGCGATGGTCTCGTTCGCAAACATCTCGGAGCGGCGGCAATCATAGGCCAGCGACACCAGCGAACGCAGCGTCGGCAGCTTGCCCATGTTGGCGCCAAAATCGCTTTCCAGCCCCCAGAACGCAGCGATCACCGCCGGCGGCACGCCATACTCCTTCTCGGCGCGCGCGAACGCCGCGGAATAGGCCTTGATCCGGGCCTGGCCCTGCTGCATCCGGTAGGTCGCGGCCATGCGGCCCGCAAACTCGGTAAAGATCTGGCCGAATACGCGCTGGCCGCGATCGCGGTTGACGATGCCCTGGTCGTAGACGAGGTAGGGCGAAGCCTCGCTAAGCGCGCCCTGCGAGACGCCGGTGGCGGCCGCCTGCTGCTTCAGATCGGCGAGAAAGCGATCAAAGCTCGCGCCATTGTGACACGAGGCGGCGCGGGGGGAGGGCACGGTTGCAGGTTTTGACGATGCCGCAACGGGTTTGGCCGGCGCCGGAGTGAATTGAGCGGAAGCCGGAGATGAAAGCGCCAGGCACCCTGCGATAGCTGAGGTGGCGACAGAAAGTCTCGTCGAAATCTTTCGCATATGATGACCGGCTGGAATTCAGAGGCGGGATTTTCTTACCTCTCTGCCAGGGGAGGGTAAGATCGGTACCGATCCATAGCGTATTGCGCCGTAGTGGTTATGGCTAGCCTGCCGGATCGAGTATCCAGCGGCTCCATATGAATGCGCGCTCGAATGCCAGCGGCAGCGTAATTGTGAGATGGTTCATAGATCAACCCTGGGATGACGAAGTAGGTAAGCCGCCGTATGATTCTTCACGCGGGACCGGCGGGCTCCCGTCCGTGCGGATGGGCAAGAACCAGCGTCCATCCGTGGTCTAACGCCGATGGTGACATGATGCGATCAGTTGGATGCGGCCCGCACGGGCGGACGAAGAAAATCGGCCGCGTGTGGCTCTCGATCGCAATTCTGGCGCTTGCGATTGGATGTCCCTTCGCTTGCGCGCAACCAGCCAACGTGGCTCAGCAGCCGCCCGCCAATGCAAATATTGTCTTTGTCGATAATGCGGCAGTAACGCTGGCTCCGGATAGCTCCGGCGCCGTCGAATTCGAGGCGGCGGTGAAGAACT
Organism: uncultured Alphaproteobacteria bacterium; assembly: GCA_963769365.1. Taxonomy (GTDB): domain Bacteria; phylum Pseudomonadota; class Alphaproteobacteria; order Rhizobiales; family Xanthobacteraceae; genus Bradyrhizobium. The sequence goes on from CAVYLU010000012.1 coordinate 559,640, forward strand.
CCGGCGGCCTTCCTGGCGATCCTTCGTTCGAACTCCTTGGTGGCCCCAACGCTGTGGGATGCATCACGAACAATCTGGTTGTTAAACCAGAGAAAAAAACCTTGGCAGCCAACGAAATCGCGGTCATGCAATTCGCGATAAAGGAAGTAACGCTGCCGGCCACATGTTACGTCGAGCTTGATACAAAGGTCGGCAACGACGTCGGTCGGTCGCTGAAACAAGTCAAACTTTCTCAGCAATACGCGACTGCGACGGTCGCCCACCATATGTGGCTGTGCCTCAAAGCAGCCGTGGTGACCGTGGTTTTGACTGACGTCGTGGCATGCATATGGCCTCGCCGTCTTTTGAGTTTGTGTTTGGCGCTCGGCCCGCCCGCGTGGGAATTCGCCAAGAGCTGGACTTCGACCCTCACATTGGCGGGCGCGCTTGTTACGGCAGCGCTGGCCTTAAGCGCGCTTCCGGAATCGACCCAACATGCCAGCAAGGCCGGCTATGCGATGCTGACTCTGGCTATTTCGCTCGTTGTTGTGGTCGCTCCCTTTGTCTTCAACCTGTTCATGGTGGGTTCGATCGAACCGGGAACGTCGGACGAGAACAGCGTTGCCTATAGGGGCTGGCTTGTAGTTCTCTTCATTTCATGCGCAGTGACGTTGTTCGCGGGGTTGGCGCAGCTTGCCGTTCTCTATCTGTTGTTGGATGAAGTCTTTCGGGGTTATGGATTTTGGTCCTACAGCTTTTCGATCTCCACTTGGATATTCACCGTCGTTCCAGACGCGACTCTCCTGCTGGGATTCGCGCTCTGTGTTCATGCGTTGCGCTCGATGTTGCTGACGATCCGGCTACAGGTTTCAGACGCCACTGCTGCTATGATCGAGACGGTAAAAGTTCAAGCCAATGCGATGGCTAAAACTGGGTCTATTGATAAGGCGGCTAAAGCGGCGGCTGAAGACGCTCGTAAGAAGGTACCTGGCTTGGCTGAAGCGTATAAAACTGATGGTTACTTCCTTCAGCGCGATAAGCATACCGAGTTGCTGCAGATCGCCAAAGCCCTTGAAACCGCCGGTCAGCCGCCACTCCCAGCACCCCAGCAACCCCCTCGTTCGTGGCCGATTCTGTAAGGGGGCGGCAAGACGCTTAGGCTGCGCTGCCGTTCGCGATAAATGTGGAATTGTGGGCTGGGATCGAGCTTGGCCGCGTTAGAGCCGGCCGACGTAGCCCAGCCGTGACAAAAAGGCGGCCGCCCTTGTGGCACCATGGCAGGGCAAGCCCGCTTGGCGCATGGGAGCCTACCGCTGGCACCGGGCCTCGGTGGCTGTTCCAATGGTTGTTGGCCGTGTAGACTTCCGTGATCTTTAGAGGCTTGCAAGGTGAGGCCACATCACCGGACCAGGGAAAACGGCGGAACGACCATGACCGATATCCGATATTTGGCTCCGAACACGCTCGATGAGGCGATCGGCGCGTTCGCGGCCGCCGGAAGTACGGCGCGCATCCTGGCCGGCGGCACCGATCTTTTGGTGCAGATGCGCTCCGGCGCCGTCAAGCCGGGCCTGATCGTCGACATCAAGAAAATATCCGAGATGACCGCGATCGAGGAAACCGCCGACGGCGGTTTCCGCGTTGGCGCCGCCGTCCCGGGCGCGGTGCTGGCCGAGCATCCGCTCTTCGGAAAAGTCTGGCCCGGCGTGCTGGAGGCGGTCAATCTGATCGGTTCCACCCAGGTCCAGGGGCGGGCGTCCGCGGGCGGCAATCTCTGCAACTCATCTCCGGCCGCAGACAGTGTGCCAGCCTTGATCGCGGCCGGCGCCATCGTCACGATCCAGGGGCCAAATGGACGTCGTGAAATGCCGGTCGAGAAAGTGCCCGCCGGTCCCGGCCGCACCAACTTAAAAACCGGCGAAATCCTCGTCAGTTTTACCCTGCCGCCACGGCCGCCCGGTTCGGGCGATGCTTATCTGCGGATGATTCCGCGCACCGAAATGGACATCGCCGTGGTCGGCTGCGGCGTCAGCCTCACGCTGAAGGACGGCGTCTGCACGGCCGCCCGGATCGGGCTCGGTGCGGTGGCGCCGACCGTGCTGCTGGTCGAAGCAGCGGCGAAAGCCCTGATCAGCAGCAAGCTCGACGATGCGGCGCTGAACGCCGCAGCCAGCGCCTGCAGCGCCGCCTGCCGTCCGATCGACGACAAGCGCGGCACCATCGTCTACCGCACCAGGATCGCCGGCGTGCTGCTCAAGCGCACCGCTGCCATTGCCGCCAAGCGCGCCGCCGGGGGGAATTGAAGATCATGTCAAAACTGCACGTTTCCACCACCATCAACGGCGAGCCGATGGAGTTTTTGTGCGAGCCGAACGACACCATGCTGGATGCCTTGCGCGGGCCGCTGGCGCTGACCGGCTCCAAGGAAGGCTGCGCGTCCGGCGATTGCGGCGCCTGCAGCATCATGCTGGACGATCGGCTGGTCTGTTCCTGCCTGATGCTGTCGGCCGAAGCCGAAGGCCGTGACATCCGCACCATCGAAGGCATGGCACGTGGCGAGCACCTGCATCCGCTGCAGCAGAAATTTCTGGAAATGGCGGCGCTGCAGTGTGGCATCTGCACCTCGGGCATGCTGGTCGCCTCCGATGCGCTGCTTAAGAAGAATCCGCGGCCCAGCGAGGAAGAGGTCCGCTTCTGGCTTGCCGGCAATCTCTGCCGGTGCACCGGTTACGACAAGATTGTCCGCGCGGTTCTTGAGACCGCGGCCGAAATGCAGGAGCAAGGAATTAGGGAGTCCCGGCAATGAACGTCATCACCAACAACAAGTGGATTGGCCAGCGCACCATTCGTCCCGACGGCGTCGACAAGGTCACGGGCCGCGCCGCCTTTGCCGCCGACACCACGATGCCGGGCCAGATCTGGGGCAAGATCTTGCGCAGCCCGCATCCGCACGCCCGCATCATATCGATCGACACCTCGAAGGCGGAGGCGCTGCCGGGCGTGAAGGCGGTGATCACCGCGCGCGACATCGTCGATTTCCCAATCGACAAGTCGGTGATACTGGGTATTCAGGATATGCGCTGGATGTGCCGCAACGTGATGGCACGCGAGAAGGCGCTGTTCCCCGGCCATCCGGTTGCAGCCGTTGCCGCCACCTCAGAGGCGATCGCGGCCAAGGCCTGCGAACTGATCGAGGTCGATTACGAGGTGCTGCCGTGGGCGATCGAGATCGATGACGCGCTAAAACCCGATGCGCCGATCCTGCATGAGTTCAACAAGTTCGAAGGAAAACCGTCGAACATCGCAGGCCGGCTCGAAGTCAAGAAGGGTGACACCGTCAAAGGTTTTGCCGAAGCTGAAGTGGTGATCGAGCGCACCTTCACGACCCGCCCCGTTCATCAGGGCTATATCGAGCCGCACGCCTGCCTCGTCAGCGTCGCCGCCGACAACAAGACCACGATCTGGAGCTCGAGCCAGGGCCAGTTCATGGTGCGCGCCATGACCGCATATCTGACCGGCTTTCCGCAGAGCGACATCCGCGCCATTCCGGCCGAAATCGGCGGCGGTTTTGGCGGCAAGACCATCGTCTATCTCGAGCCGCTCGCCACCCTGCTCGCAAAAAAATCCGGCCGTCCGGTGAAGATGGTGATGACCCGCGAGGAGGTGATGCGGGCGACGGGCCCCACGTCAGGTTCGAAGAGCGCGGTCAAGATCGGTGCCAGGAAGGACGGCACCATCGTCGCCGCCCAGGGCACCTTCTATCTGCAGGCCGGCGCGCTACCGGGCTCGCCGATCCGCGGCGCGGTGGGCTGCAGCTTCTCGCCCTACGATATCCCGAACGTGTTGTCGGTCGGCTATGACGTGCTCTCCAACCGCTCCAAGGTGGCGGCCTATCGCGCGCCCGGCGCGCCAATCGGCGCCTTTGCGGTGGAGTGCGTGATGGACGAATTGGCTGAAGCGCTGAAAATGGATCCGCTGGAGCTGCGGCTGAAGAATGCCGCCAGGCAGGGCACGAAAGCGGCGCATGGCCCGGTGTTTCCGCGCATCGGCTATATCGAGACGCTGGAGGCGGCGAAGGCGCATCCGCACTATCACGCGCCGCTCGGCAAATTGCAGGGCAGGGGCGTTGCGTCGGGCTTCTGGTTCAACGCCGGCGGCGAATCCTCCGCCCAAGTCAACATCACCGAGGACGGCAACGTCGTCGTCACCACCGGCCATCCCGATATCGGCGGCTCGCGCGCGGCGATTGCCAATGTCTGCGCCGAGCTGCTCGGCATCGACTACCGCCGCGTGTCGGTTTTGATCGGCGACACTGCGAGCGTCGGCTTCTCGAACCTGACCGGCGGCAGCCGCGTGCTATTTGCATCCGCGATGGTGGTGACGCAGTCGGCCGAGAAGGTCATCGCGACTTTACGCGAGCGCGCCGCAAAAATCTGGGAGATCGACCCTGAGGCCGTCAAGTGGGAAAACGGCGCGGCGCATCCGGCGAGCCCCAACGCCGGCCAGTTCGAGCCGCTGACCTTGGCCGAGCTCGCCGCGAAGGCCCCGCAGATGGGCGGGCCGATCGGCGCCGGCGTGCAGCTCAACACCGAAGGTGCGGAGGGCGGCTTCGGCACACATATCTGCGACGTCGAGGTCGATGTCGAGCTCGGCATCGTGCGCGTCATTCGTTACACCGCGGTGCAGGACGTCGGCCGCGCCGTCCATCCGGGCTATGTCGAGGGCCAGATGCAGGGCGGCGTCGCGCAAGGAATCGGCTGGGCGCTCAACGAAGAGTACATCTATAACAAGGATGGCAAGGTCGATAATCCCGGCTTCCTCGACTATCGCATGCCGGTCTGTTCGGACCTGCCGATGATCGACACCGTGATGGTCGAGGTGCCGAACCCAAAACATCCGCAAGGCGTGAAGGGCGTCGGCGAGGTGCCGCTGGTGCCGGTGATGGCGGCGGTCGCCAACGCCATCCATAACGCGCTCGGAAGGCGCTTCTGCAGCCTGCCGATGTCGCCGCCGAAGGTGCTGGCGGAGTTGGAGGCGAAGGGGTGAGGATGCTGCAGCGTCAGTCGGCGGCAAATCTCTCGGAGGCCCGGATTTCGATCAGCGCCGCGTACCGGCTATACTCGACTGACATTTCCATCAGCCTTGCGCGCACCTCAGGATCGGAGACCTGCTTCGCCAACCGCTTTGCTTGTTCGGCTTGATACCGGTAATGCATCATCTCAGGCATGTAGCCCTCAAGGGTAGTAGCACCCGCTTGGCTTTCGCTGGTTGCCGTCAGCGGACGAGCTGAAACCTGCGCATCTCGGCGAGACGGGCCCGGCAATATTCCCGGTAAAGAGCGTTGATAAGCGACCACATGACCGAACCTCGTTGTTAAGTCACCGGCGCAAAGATAGGCGCCGCTTGTTTCCAGACATCTTCGGCGAACGAGGAAAATGGTTTCGCCGTCGGCCGGTTTGTTTCGTCCGGAGAGCGAACGAAACTGCCTCACGGCTTCGTGAGTTGGCCCCACGGGCACCGGGTCTCATGTCTGCCAATCCCGCGAAAAACGGGGAGGACGTTTGCCCCGCGCGGTGCGCGACGATCGTCGGGCCGCTTCAAGGGCCGGTTTTGCGGTTGATCCAAATCAACGCATGGCCTTCCAAGGCATCCTTTAGTGAAAAGGTGCCCTTGTGGCTCTCGATTTCGAATTGACGGATAATTCGATGCGATTCCGCGTAAGAAAATCCGCCCATTTCCTGGAACGCATCGGGCTTGCGATGGCGGGCGCGGCGAGTGGCTTGTTTGTCGGCGCCCATGTGGGGTCGAGTATTGCGGTACTTACAACCCAGGGATTTCTGGCGGTCATGATGATTGCGGGCGCGATCGGCTTCTATCTCGGAATCGACACCCCGCCTATGCCGTTTCACGGACCCGACCAGGGCGGCTCGGAGAGAAAGATCGATTCTGCGGAATTCTTGAGCGCGGTCGGCACGTTCCTCGCCGCCCTGGCTGCATTTGAATCGGTCATCGTGATTGTTCTTCGCGAAAATCTGCACATGTTCTGGACGGTCATGATCATGCTTGGATGGATCGTCGGCGTGACGATGCAGATCATTGCCGGCGCCGTCGCTCGCATGCGCGCCTGACTGTTTTGCACGCAGCATCGTAGCCGGGGCCCGTATCGTGCGCTCTATCGCTGACCCATCGCTACCGCGTCGCCCTTGGCCCCGTGGCAATTCGCGACGTTGTGACTGCGCGCCGATCGCTTGGTGAGCGCCAAGTGAATGCCAAGTGAGTGCCAAGTGAGTGCGGCCATTTTGGCGTCGCATTGATCCAGTTCAATGGACCACCGGCAATTCGATCATGTTGGTCCCATGAAAATGTCCGATGTTACTTGTCCGTCCTGCGCGGCATCTTATGAACTCGCCGAGTCAATATCGGCCAAGGGAAATCCCGGCCGTGCGACTTGTAGCGTCTGCGGCGGGGTCTTGGCGTCCTGGCCAGAACCGAGATTGAGAGCTTATCGGCTGGTTTTGCCACCGGAACACAAATATCCGAGCGTGCCAGTACCGCCATCTCCGACTGCCTCATGATTGCGTGAACTCGAAGCGCAGCCCCAAGCTGATGCTTCTTTTCGAAAAATGAGCTGGAGCGCGCCCCCAAAATACGGCTGTATCTGACCACCTCGTCCTGCTTAGATCGCCCTCAGGCTCGCGCGAGCTCCCAGCGTGCTGCTTGCGTTCGCCTCTGAAGCCATTGACGAAAAGCGGCCCAATTTTGCATCTCGGTCGCCGCTTTACGGAATCTGAATATTGCCTGCCCGCTTTTTCGCGCGGGATGATTCTGACGATATCGCTGAAAGCGCAAATTACCTTTTGTCTCGACCAGGATCGGGAACTCTCCGCATGATGTTTGTCATTGAAATCTTTGGAAAACCCGACAGCCGCGGAAATGCGGTTATGATTGAACGTCGGACCCATACCGGTTCGAGCGTAACCGAAGCTCTTCGCACGGCTCAGGCCAACCTGCGCACGCCGCCACCGAGCGCCTATAGCTTTTCAATGAAGGCAAACGGAAAGGAGGTTGGACGTTGGCGAAGGGACGACGACCATAACAAAGCTGACGTTCTGGATGATGACTTGGAATCTGCGAACGCCAGTCCCCCGGCGGACGGCGACGAATATTAAGGTTCGGCTGGCGCGGATTAGCCGACAGGACGCACAACCAGTCCGCCGTAGCTTGAAGCGCGAAAGCGGAATGCGAAAGCCCCAATGAAAAGCCCCAATGAAAAAGCCGCCGACAGTATAGTCAGCGGCCGGCCGGGTTCGAAAATGGATGCGGGATGAAATGCTCGCTCAGCCCCGGGACGAAGGCGATCTAAGCATGCGAAGGCCGGCCGGACTGTTCAAGTTTGTACACAGGAACTCCCACCAAGAACGTGTGGCTCAGTGCATCGAGAGCCCGCTCGGGCGAAAGAATGGAATTCCGATACGCGATACGGGCCGATCATCTTCCATCGTTCTGGCGACGCGGACGCTCATATAGATCATGCGATTGGGGGAGGCGAACCACAGGCGTGCGGCAGATCTGGCGGTTTGAGGTGTCCGGCTGAATGCGCCGCCGCGAAGCACATGTGCGTTACAATTCCCGCTGGTCCAGGCTGAGCCGTCGGATGGCGCTCCGTTGTAACTGTCATTCCAGCAATCCTCGACCCAGTCATAGACGTTGCCGTGAACCTGATAGAGCCCCCAGGGATTGGCGGCAAACGATCGGACCGGCAAAGTTTGCCTGCCCGCGACGGGCTGCACGTCGCCAGTGCTTGCAGGTATCAGCTCGCCATCTCCCGGGGTGCAATTTGCCTGCGCGGGCACGAACGAATCCCCAAACCAATACGCCGTTGTCGTCCCGGCGCGCGCGGCGTATTCGCGCTCGGCTTCGCTGGGAAGACGATAGGGTCTGCCAGTAGAGCGGGAGAGCCAGGCAACATAATCCTTGGCATCATCCCAGAGTATATTGATTGCAGGCTGCCTTCCGCGCCCCCAGCCTTGGTCGGCGGGTCGATAGCTGCACCCCCCTGCCGCAACGCAAGCGTCCCATTCGCCCATTGTCACGGTAAAGCGACCGATGGCGAAGGGTTTGGCAAAGCTGACCTCGTGTTGTGGTGCTTCATCGGGGGTGCTTGCCGCTCCTGCGTCCTCGGCCCCCATCAAGAAACGACCCGCGGGGACCACGATCATTTCCGGACACCGTTCACATTCCTTGAACTGGTCAAGCGGCCGCAACGCAAGCGCCTCATTGCGCGATAACGGTCGCGCAAGACGCAAGTCTTGCAATTCTTCCAGGGTGGCGAGCAAAGGCGATGGCAAGGATGATTGAAGGTGCGGCTCGTCGGCAACGGTCTGGGCGCTCTGTGCCAGCACGAGTTGGGTGGATGTGGCGATGGTTACCGCCGCAATCGCGAAAACAACCGAGCCGATGGTATTTTCCATGCAAACCCCAAGGGCCGCGTCGCATTGGCGGTCGTCGATTTCATTCAACCGAATTGATAGCTCTGTTCCGGCGCGAAAATATGTGAACTGCCTCACACCAGCCGGAATCGTTAGAGGCAGCTCTTCGCGGGAGCAGAATCCTCACAACTCCCGCGCGTTACTAAACGCGAACGACGACACCCGTCGGGTGTTTTCGTCCAGGATCAGGGTGCGGGTGATCGGCGGCTCGGCGCGCTGGCTGCAATTCTCGCGCTCGCAAAGCCTGCAGTTGACGCCGATCGGCGTACCTTCCGCTTTGTCCAGATCCATGCCGGCAGCGTAGACCAGCTTTGCGGCGTGGCGGATTTCACAGCCGAGCCCGATGGCGAAACGCGGCTGCGGTTGCGGATGCGGCGCCACCGGCCGGCGCACCATCTGCGCGATCGAGAAATAACGGCTTCCATCGGGCAGCTCGATCACCTGCTTGAGCAGGCGGTCCGGCGTATCGAAGGTCGAATGCACGTTCCACAACGGGCAGGTGCCGCCGAACTTCGAGAACGGAAACGTGCCGGAGGAAAATCGCTTGGAGACGTTGCCGGCATTGTCGACACGCAGCAGGAAAAACGGCACGCCGCGCGCGTTGGGCCGCTGCAAGGTGGTGAGGCGGTGACAGACCTGTTCGAAGCCGGCATTGAAACGCTGCGCCAGCACGTGGACGTCGTAGCCGAGCTGCTCGGCGGCGCCATGGAAGGCGTGATAGGGCATCATGACACTTGCCGCGAAATAGTTCGCCAGCGTAATCCGGTAGAGCCGGCGCGTGGTGTCGTCGAGCGGGCCGGCGCGGCCAACGATGGTCTCCAAGATCGCGCCGCATTCGGCGAGCCCGATCTGGAACCCGATCTGGAAGCACCGGCCCGGCCCATCGATCAATTCCGACAGCAAGAGTTGCTGGCGATGCCGGTCGAACCGCCGCAGCGTCTCGCGCATCACGTCGACCGGCATGATGCGGGTGGCAATCGAATGCTTTTCGCGCAGCCGCGTCGCGAGCGCGGCAAACAACCCCTCGGCCGGCACGTTCAGCCCATCGCGCAGGTTTTCCGCGGCCTGTTCGAGCTCGGGGAAATAGTTGCGGTTGGCCTCGATAAGCTCGCGGACGCGTTCGACCGGATTGGCCTCGAATCGGCTTCCCTCGTCGCGGTCGGCCATTTGGGCGGCGACCAGGGTTTCGCCGCGGCGGGCCTCGGTATAGGCGGCGTACAGCCGCTGCAAGGCGTGGGTGACGCCGGGGCAGAGTTCGGCAAGATCGCGCAGCTCCTGTTTGGGCAGGTCGATCTGGCGGAACAGCGGGTCCGAAAAAATCTCGTTCAGCTCGGCGAAGAAACGATCCTCGTCGGCGGTCGCAAGATCGCGCAAATCGAGGTCATAGGCCTCCGCCAGCCGCAGCAGGATCTGCGCCGTCACCGGGCGCTGGTTGCGCTCTATCAGGTTGATATAGCTGGGGGAAATGCTAAGGCCTTCGGCAATCTGGGTTTGCGACAGGCCCAATTGCTGGCGAATGCGCCGGAAGCGCGGGCCGACAAAAAGTTTCTTTCCGGAATCGGCAGCCATGGGCGCCTCGTTGACCATTCTGGCGTCATTCCGGACGTCGCTGAGCGGCGATCCGGAATCTCGAGATTCCGTGTTCTTGCTTCGCACGCCCCCGAATGACGCTTCATTTTGTGACAAACTTTACAAATTGACGTCTATGACAAGTTTATATGTTACATGACATCACCATTCGACAGCAAGCGGTATATACGAATTAGGAAGTTTAGCGTTTAGCTCTTGCCATGCATTTCGCAATGCACTGTCACGAATGTCGATTGGAGAAAACGATGGCGAAGACTTTTGAACAGCTGGTTCCCGCGCCCGCAGGGCGTTTCGACGGCATCAGCCGACCCTACGGCCCGGCCGAGGTGGAAAAGCTGCGCGGCTCCGTGCCGATCGCCTACACGCTGGCCGAGAAGGGCGCCAATCGGCTTTGGAACGCCTTGAAGACCGAGCCTTATGTCAATTCGCTCGGCGCCGTCACCGGCAACCAGGCGATGCAGCAGGCGCGCGCCGGGCTGCCCGCGATCTATCTGTCGGGCTGGCAGGTTGCGGCCGACGCCAATACTGCGGGCGCGATGTATCCCGACCAGAGCCTCTATCCGGCCAACGCGGGACCTGAACTGTGCCGCCGCATCAACCGCACTTTCCAGCGTGCCGACCAGATCGAGCACTCCGAAGGCGGCGCCAAGATCGACTGGTTCGTGCCGATCGTGGCGGATGCCGAAGCTGGCTTCGGTGGCCCGTTGAACTCGTTCGAAATCATGAAGGCCTATATCGAGGCGGGCGCGGCCGGCGTTCACTTCGAGGACCAGCTCGCCTCTGAAAAGAAGTGCGGCCATATGGGCGGCAAGGTCTTGATCCCGACCGCGGCGCATGAGCGCAATCTCGTCGCCGCGCGTCTGGCCGCCGACGTCTGCGGCACGCCGACCTTCGTGCTGGCGCGCACCGACGCCGAGAGTGCGAAACTGATCACCGCCGACGTCGACGAGCGCGACCGCGAGTTCATCACCGGCGAGCGCACGGCTGAAGGTTTCTTCCGTCTCAAGCCCGGCACGGGTCTGGCTCACTGCATCAAGCGCGGCATCGCGTTCGCGAAATACGCCGATTTGCTGTGGTGGGAGACCTCGACGCCGAACCTCGAGGAAGCCAAGGAATTCGCCGAGGCCGTGCACAAGGTTTATCCCGGCAAGATGCTGGCCTATAATTGTTCGCCCTCGTTCAACTGGGAAGCCAACATCGACAAGGCGACGATCGCGAAATTCCAGCGTGAAATCGCCGCAATGGGGTATAGATTCCAGTTCGTGACCTTGGCGGGCTTCCACTCGCTCAACCACGGCATGTTCGAGCTGGCGCGCGGCTACAAGGCCGAGGGCATGGCGGCCTATTCCCGCCTGCAGCAGGCCGAGTTCGCCTCGGAGAAGTTCGGCTACTCGGCGACGCGCCACCAGCGCGAAGTCGGCACCGGCTACTTCGATCTGGTGTCGACCACCATCACCGGCGGCACCTCGTCGACCACCGCGCTCCACAACTCGACCGAGGCCGCGCAGTTCAAGGCGCACGGTTCGGAAATCAAGGTTCAGGCGGCTGAGTAAAGCCAGCCGGGCAACAGGAGACTAGGATGACCAAAGGCAGCAATTTCTGGGTGATTGGCGGCGAGTTCGGCTCGATGAACTTCCACAAGCTCGTGGAAGGCTCGGCCCAGGTGCAGGGTCCGTTCAAGACCCGCAAGGAGGCCGAGGATGCCTGGCGCGCCGTCTCGGAAGAGAACCGCCACAAGGCCGGCGTGCGCTTTTCGATCGTGGAAGAGCCCTCCCGCGTCTCAGCCTGAAGTTTCCGCGTCTGACCAACGAACGTCCAAGGACCAGCGGCCCCATCCGGTTTTCCCGGGTGGGGCCGTTCGGTTTCGAGACCATGGCGTTTTCAGGCGAATGCCTGCCCGCACGTGGATAGTGGCGTGCGAACCGGTTCGAGTCGCGAAAACACGTCAAAAACAAACTGCGTCGGACAAGTCATTGGGAACAAAGGGCATTTGCGGAAAAACTGCTTACTGATAGGTTAAACCGGTCGCAACCCGTTTGGACAAGACCAAAGGAAAACATGTCAGACGCGCAGAATACCGGTAATGCCGCGGGCGATCCGCGGTCGACGCGGCTGCGCGACGCGCTGCGCCAGGCGCGGATCGAGGCCGCCGACCGTACCGGCGTTGTCGTCGAGTTGCGCGATGCCGAGGTGGCGCGGCTGGAGATCCTGAACGAGGCGCTCGATCCGTTGTTTACGCAGGTCCCGGAAAATATCGACCTGTTCGATCGCGGCATCAGCCAGGGCGAGACGCCGCGGTTGTGGATCGACGTGGTCGCGCATGTGCTGATGGGGCGCGACAAGCGCATCTATCGCTTCGTGCAGGATACGCGTTTCGGCCGCACCGTTCTGGCCGAATCCCACGATGTCCCGGCGATCGTCGATGCCGTCACCGATTATGTCGCGCGCCGGATCATCGAGCGCGAGCATGCCATGGCCGCAACGCCGGTCGTCGATCGGGCTCCGGTCGAGAGGCGGCGGCGCGGTTTCTGGATGTTCGCCCTCGGCTTTGTCGTCGGTGCCATTGCGCTGTTTGCGCTGGCGCTGTTCGCGAGTTTAAGGAATTTCTAGACGTCGTTCCGGGGCGCGCCAACGGGTCGCGCGAATGCGCGCCCGATGACAGGCTCCGCGCGAACTACGATGTGCAATTGCACATCTGAGGTCTGGTGCTGACGCACCATCCCGGAATGACTATAATAACTTGGTGCGCTTTAATTCCTGAATCCGCAATTCACCATTAATGCCCCGCACGGTCTGCTCGCACCGCCAGGCGTTGCCGTCGCGCTCGATGGTAAGCAGATTATAGGCGGCGGCCGGATGGCGGCCGCGCGCGAGCGCGGAAGCCGCGGGCACGCCGATCCCCGGTATTTGACCATTCGGTCCCTCGAACCACATCGTCGAATGAATGTGATCGTGCCCGTGCAGGATCAGCTCGACGCCGTACTGCTTGAGCAATGCGAGCAGCAGGTGAGAGTCGGTAAGCCGCTTGGGGCTCGCATCCGACCACAGCGGATGATGTACCAGCAGCACACGAAAGGCCTGCTCGGCGGACAGTTCGATCAGGATAGGTTCGAGCGCGTCGAGCTGGGCGCGCCCGAGCCTTCCGGTCGCCATGAACGGCGCGGTCGGCACCGCCGAGGTGAGACCGATCAGCGCCAACGGTCCGCGGCGACGCAGAAATGGAAAGGTGCCGCTGCCATTGGAGGTGTTGTCGCCGCGCAGATAATCGCAAAACACCTCGGCAAACCGATGTTGGGTCGAGCGAACATAGGCGTCGTGGTTGCCGGGAATGGCCGTCACCCGGTCCGGCGGGCCGACGCCTTTCAGCCAGGTCAGCGCCGGTGCAAACTCCGCCTCGATCGCGAGGTTTATGACGTCGCCGGTCATCGCCACGTGATCGGGTCGTTGCGCCTGCATGTCCGATACCAGCGCATCGAGCACCTCGCGCCGATAATATTTGCGGCGGTTGCGGGTCCAGTTGAGATAGCCGAGGGCGCGCTTGCCGGCGAGCTCGGCCAGCCTCGGTGAGGGCAGCGGCGGCAGGTGCGGGTCCGAGAAATGGGCGAGGGTGAAGGCGGCCATCACATGCGCCCCGCCGGTGTCTGCCTGATTTGCGCGATCATCCCCTGATTCCCCTCAAAATCCTGCCAAAAATCCTGCCAAGAATCCCGCCAAGAATCCCACCAACAATCCCGGCATGTATTGGCAAGCGGACCGCGATCGCGCAAGGATCAAAAGCGATATCGATCATCCGGTGGTTCGATGGCGGCCAATACGACACAGTTGCGAACGAGGTTCGAGCCGTACTTGCGGCAAATCTTTCATCTTTATTGGAGAATCGCCCGCGGGATGACTTTGGGGGTCCGCGCGGTCGTATTGGACGACAGCAACAGGGTGTTCCTGGTCAAGCACAGCTATGTCTCCGGCTGGCACTTGCCGGGCGGCGGCGTTGAGACCGGCGAGAGCTTTGGCGGCGCGCTGAGGCGCGAACTTCAGGAGGAGGGGCGCATTGAATTGACCGGCGAGCCCGCCCTGCACGGCCTGTTCTTCAACAATCATGTTTCCCGCCGCGACCATGTCGCGGTCTACATCGTGAGGCATTTTCGTCAGGATCATCTACCCGAACCGAACCGCGAGATTGTCGCCTGCGGCTTCTTCGTGGCCGAAGCACTGCCGGCGGAGACGACCCTGGGCACGCGGCTGCGGATATCGGAAGTGCTCGAGGGCAGGGCGCCCATCGCGACGTGGCGTTAGCAAGAATTGGCGTTAGGAAGAACTGGCGTTAGGAAGAATTGGCGTAGCAAGATCTAACTTCAAGAATCGGCGTCAGGATCAATCCGTGCTGGTCAATTTTTTCACATCATCGAATGCGTCCGACGAAAGCAAGATGAAGACCGTGAGAATCCTCTGCGGTCTGTTCTGCTTTCTGGTGCTGGCGAGCAACGTCTGGTCGATGTCGCGCTGGAGCGAGGCGCGCGGCGTCTATGACGATGTCTGCTATTTGCGACAGGCGCATCTGTTCCAGCGGTTTGGACCAGCGGGTTTTGACACCGACATTTCCCGCGATGACGATCGGTACCTCGCCGCGAAACTGAAGGAGATCGGGTTTCCCACCTGGAGCGATATCTCCACGGCTCCCTGTCACACCCATATGCCCGCGGCCAACAAGCTCGTGATACAATATCCGCCCGGCACCGGCCTGGTGCTGGCGCTATTTCCGTCTGGATTTCAGGTCGTGCCGCTGTATGCCGTTGCGACGACCATTGTGTTCGGCTTTGCGCTGCTCGGCATTTCGTACGCGCGTTCGACCTCGTCGATCTTCCTCGCCGGCGGTTTTGGCTGTCTTGCCATCTATCTGATGATCAATCCGGCGAAAGCAAGCTATTCGATAGCGCCCACGATGGTCGTGTGCGCATTGGCGGGTTGGCTGACCGCAAAACTCTTTTTCAGCTCGCGGCGCCACAAGATCCTTCTGACGGTGCTGCTTGGCCTGTGCATCGGTCTTTCCGTCAATTTCAGGCTGCCCAACCTGTTCTTGTCGGCCGGATATTTGCTGTTTCTCCTTGTTTCGTTCGCACGCACGCGAAACCAGGAGGCGCTGCTGCAAGGCGCCTTGTTCGCCCTCGCGTTCCTGATCGGGATGGCGCCGACGCTATTGGCAAACGCGATCAACGCCGGCAGTCCGTTCGCCACGACCTATAGCAGCGTCGATGTGGTGCCGCCCGAATTCAGCCTTGGGATCATCTGGCATTACATCGCCGACATGCAATTCGTGCTGCTCGCCCTGGCGATCGGGTGGATTTGCTGGATACTGCGTTCGCACAGTAAGCGCAGCATCCGGCAGGTTGCCTTGGTCACGGCCGTAAATTTACTGGTGAATCTCGCCTTCTTTGCAAGCCACCCGATCTTCACGCCGTATTACACGGTTCCCATCGCCATGCTTTCATTATGGAGCCTACTGTTCGGCTCGCTGATGCGGCCGGCGGAAGTAGTGGACGATGCCCCGCTGGAGCGGACGGCAAAAGCCTGATCATGCTATGGACCGTTTGAGTCGGCTGGTTTCCACGGACGGGCGCTTTTTGCAAATGACACCACCATCGATGCGGGTTGCCGTTCTGGTGCCGTGCTTCAACGAGGAGGCGACGGTCGCAACGGTCGTCGCCGATTTTCGCAAAGCGCTGCCGTCGGCCCGGATCCTTGTCTACGACAATAATTCGTCGGACCGGACCGCCGCGGTCGCGCGCGAGGCGGGCGCCGAGGTGCGCAGCGAACGTCGCCAGGGCAAGGGCCACGTGGTCCGGCGCATGTTCGCCGATGTCGATGCCGATATCTATGTGCTGGTCGACGGCGACGCGACCTATGATGCGCCGAGTGCGCCGGGCATGATCGATGTGCTGGTCTCGGAACACCTCGATATGGTCGTCGGTCTTCGCGTCGATCACGCCGAAGCTGCCTACCGGCGCGGCCATCGCACCGGCAACTGGATGCTGACCAGCTTCCTCGCACAGGTTTTCGGCCAGGCCTTCAAGGATATTCTCTCCGGCTATCGCGTGTTCTCGCGCCGCTTCGTCAAATCCTTTCCGGTATTGTCCGACGGATTCGAAATCGAAACCGAGCTGAGCGTTCATGCGCTCGAGCTGGCGCTGCCGGTCGCCGAGGTCGAAACGCCCTATTATCCGCGGCCGGAGGGATCGTTCAGCAAGCTCAATACCTGGCGCGACGGCTTTCGGATTCTCGGTACCATTTTGAAGCTCTACCGGTCGGAAAAGCCGTTGCGCTTCTTTACCGCGATCGGGATCTTTCTGGCGCTGGTATCTATTGGCATCGCCATTCCGATCGTCGTCACCTATCTCGAGACCGGTCTCGTTCCCCGGCTGCCCACCGCGGTGCTGTCGATGGGCCTGATGATCGTGGCGTTGTTGTCGGCGTCGTCCGGACTGGTGCTGGATACGGTGACGCGCGGCCGCCGCGAAATGAAGCTGCTGGCCTATCTGTCGCAGCCTCCCGTTAACCCGAAATGAAGCGGCACTGATTTGGTTGGCGCCGGTGATGGACCGCGCCACCGCCAGATGCTATCCCGCGCGTCGACATGAATGAGCTCTCGCTAACGATATTGCCCGAGACGGCGAACGACGCGCAGGCCATCGAGCGCCTGCACCAGCGCACGTTCGGTCCCGGCCGCTTCGTGCTCAGCGCTTACCGGCTTCGCGAGCATGTCGACCATCTGCCCGAGCTGTCGTTCACCGCCCGCATCGGTACGCTGCTGGTGGGCTCGGTACGCCAGTTACCGATATGCGTCGGCGACACGCCGGCGCTGCTATTGGGACCGCTCACGGTCGAACCGCCGTTCCGTAAGCGCGGCGTCGGCCGCGCGCTGTTGGAGCGCGCGCTGAAGGAAGCCAAAGCAAATGGCCATCGCCTTGTGCTCCTGGTCGGCGACGAGGCCTATTATGGCCGCCTCGGATTCAAGATCGTGCCGAAAGGACGTGCGGCGATGCCTGGCCCGGTCGATTACAATCGCTTGCTGGTTGCCGAACTCGCTGACGCCGCATTCGACGGCGTGACCGGCGCGATCCGCCCCGATTGGCGCAAGGCGCGGTAAAGTTTTTTCTCCGGCGCGTTTTCTTCACGCGAACCGGCCCGGTTCGCTCGAAAAACGCGCTGGTCGCTAGCGCCCCTCGCGCAGCCAGGTCGCGGCGAAGCCGCCGAGCAGCAGCAGCAGGCCGATTAGCCCTGCGAACATCGGCAGCACGCCGACACCCTTGATGACGCTGGCGTCGCGCATCTTCACGCCCATCCAGCCGTCACCATGGAATACGCTCGACGCGCGCACCGCTACGATGCGCGGAAGATCGACGCTGGAGCCGTCCACCACGCGTCGCGCGTCGCCGCCGGTCGCCTGCGCCAGGGGCTTTAACGTGTCGGGCGTCGAGGTGACTTCGGAAAATTCCTTGGGGTTGGTTGGGCCGACATTGATCAACGCCTTCAGCGTGCCGTCGGTGGCCTGCCACAGCCCGAGCTCGTTCGCGGGCATCGTCGCGCGCCACTCGCCGGGTTCACCCTCGCTCAGCGTCAATTCGCGCGTGGCGCCGGAAGGGGAGGTTACGGTCACCGGTGCAACGCTGTCGGCCATGGTCTGCCGCACCACGGCGAGATCACGGCCCTGCACCTGCATCCGCAGCGCCTCTTCGTCGAGATCAGGCTGCTTCATCAGCCAGTGCGACATCCGCCGCAGCAGATCGAGATGCGGTCCACCGCCTTCATAGCCGCGCGCCCACAACCAGATCTGATCGGACAATAACAGCGCGACGCGGCCCTCGCCAAACCGCGACAACAACAGCAGCGGCTTGCCGTCGGCGCCGGTCATCACCGGCGGATTGATCGCGTTCTTGGTATCGACGGTGCGGAAGAACCGGCTCCAGTGTGGCGGCTCGGTGGCCGCACCCTCCAGCCCGCGCGTCACTGGATGGCGTTTGCCCGCGTCGGAAAGATGCGCGTAATAGGGCTTCTCGGTGACACCGACCGGTTCGGCCGGCAGTACCGAATCCAGCGGCGTTCGCCAGATGCTGGTGGTCGACGCGTAATCCGGGCCCGCCGACACCAGCACTGCGCCGCCGGCGCGTACATAGCGCGCGATGTTGTCGAAATAGGCGATCGGCAATACGCCCTGTCGCGCGTAGCGGTCGAAGATGATCAACTGGAAATCGTTGATCCTCTGCTGGAACAGTTCGCGGGTCGGAAACGCGATCAGCGACAGTTCATTGATCGGCGTGCCGTCCTGCTTTTCCGGAGGGCGCAGAATCGTGAAATGCACGAGATCGACGCTGGCGTCGGATTTCAGGAGGTTGCGCCAGGTGCGCTCGCCGGAATGCGGCTCGCCCGAGACCAACAGCACCCGCAATTTGTCGCGCACGCCGTCGATTGCGACCACCGCGCGGTTATTGACCGGCGTCAGCTCGCCTTCGAGCGGCGAGGCCTCGATCTCGACAATGTTCGGTCCGGCATGCTTGATGTCGATATCGACACTGGAGGTCTGGCCGCTCTGCAGCGTCCGCTCGCTGATGGTCTCGCCGTCGCGGCGTATCGTGATTCGCGCGCGCTCGCCGGTGACGCCCTGATCGTCCAGCCGATAGGTGATGGTCTGCGTTTGGCCGACGATGCCGAAACGGGGCGCGGCGGAAATCGCAACGCGGCGGTCGCGCTCGCCCTTGGCCCCGGTGATCAGCGCATGCACCGGCGCCTGGAATCCGACCGCTGCGGCATTTGCCGGGATGTCATGCACGCGCCCGTCGGTGATCAGGAAGGCGCCGGCGACGCGATCGACCGGAACGTCCGACAGCACCGAAGACAGCGCGCCGAACAATTTGGTGCCGTCGGTTTCGCCGTCGGCCTGGCCGGCATCGACGACCCGCACTTCAAGCCCCCTGATCTTCTTCAAGGCGTCGACCAGCGCTTCCTGCGCCTCTGCGGTCTCCTTGGTGCGATTGCCGAAATTCTGGCTTGGGCTCTTGTCGACCACGACGGCTACGACCGAGGACAACGGCTCGCGGTCCTCGCGGGTAAAGGAAGGATTGGCCAGCGCCAAGGCGATCAGCGCCAATGCGGCGACGCGCACCGCAGCGCCGCGCGAACGGCCGAGCAGCAACAATACCGCGATCACGACGATCGCCGCGACCGCGACCCAGAGCACGAACGAGGGTACGAGCGGCGTAAATGCGATGCCATACTGCATGTTACTGTCCGAGCCGTTCGATCAGCGCCGGCGCGTGCACCAGATCGGCCTTGTAGTTGCCGGTCAGCGTGTACATCACGATGTTGACGCCGGCACGGAAGGCGAATTCGCGCTGCTTCGGCTCGCCCGGGGTGAGCGGCAGCATCGGCTGGCCGTCGGGGCGGACCGCCCAGGCGCCGGCCAGATCGTTCGAGGTGATGATGATCGGCGAGACGCCATCACCACCCCGGGCCGGGCGTTGCGCGGCGGCCTCATCGTCATCCTCACGCGGCAGCGTTTCGACCCAGGTTTGTCCGCTAGTGAAGCGGCCGGGGAAATCGCGCAGCAGGTAGAACGTTTTGGTCAAGACATGCTCGCGCGGCACCGGCTCAAGTTCGGGAACGTCGAGCGCGGACAGGATGTCGCGCAGCGCCTGCATGCCCGGCGTCTGCGATGCGCCATTTTCGCTAGGCCCCGCCTCGATGGCGTCGCGGGTGTCGAACAGCACGGTGCCGCCCTGTTTCATGTAAGCGTCGATACGGTTGATGGCGTCCTGCGGCGGTTTCGCCACGCCCGGCACGATCGGCCAGTAGATCAGCGGGAAGAACGCCAGTTCGTCATGCGCGGGATCAACCCCGACCGGATCGCCGGCTTCCAGCGCGGTGCGCTGCGCGAGAAACAGCGTCAGCCCGGACATGCCCGCCTTCACGATGGAATCCACGTCGGCATTGCCGGTGACGACGTAAGCGAGCCGGGTTTGCGACACTGCCTTCAGTGCAAACTCGTCACTGCTTTCGGTGCCTTCGGCGCGGAGCCGCGAGGGCACAGCCATCGTCGCGGTGAGGGCGAGGGCAAGCACCAAGGCCGCCGCTGCGGCGCGGCGCCTCACCAGCGCGGCGAGACCGCCGCCAAGCAGCGCGACGATGATCGCGTCGATCAGGAACAGGGCCAGCGAGGCCGATAACAGGATGCCCCTGAGATCGCGCGGCTCGGCATTGGTATAGCTGGCGCGCCTTGCGTTGAGCGGCGAGGTATCGAGCGGCGCGATGCGATCGGCTGCCGCCAATGCATTTACGGCCAGCGGTCCGTCCGCCGGGCCGTAGAATCCCGGCGGATGATCCGGCGTTGCCCGGTCGCGGAAATCAGCCGGCAACGGCCTTGCGGTCGCAGGCGGCGGGCCGAACGCGCCAAAACCGTCGAGGATGTGCAGCGGTGCCACGGTTTCCGTATTCGCGTTCGTCGCCACGCTCGCACCGGGATTCGAGGTATAGCCGGACATATCGACGATCCGCCGCAACATCTCGACGAAGGTGCCCGACATCGGCAGATCCGACCAGCGCATATCGGCGCTGACATGAAACAGGCTTACCATTCCCTTGCCGCGATGCTCGCCGGTTACCAGCGGCGTTCCATCTTCCAGCGAGGCCCAGCTCTTGGTCGCGAGCACGGCATCCGGCTCGGCGAGCACTTGCCGGTTGACGGTGACGTCCTTTGGCACGGCGAGGCCGGCGAAAGGACCATCGGCCGCGAACGTGGCCAGATGCTGCGGCTTTTCCCAGGTCAGACTGCCGCCGAGGCTGCGTCCGCCGCGCCTGAGCTTGACCGGCACCAGATCGTCGTCGGCTTGTGCCAGGCGCGGGCCGGCAAAGCGCACCAGCACCCCGCCTTGCTCGATCCAGGCGGCGAGACGTTCGCGGATTTCCGGCGACAACGTGCCGACGTCGGCGAGCACGATCATCGGTAATTTCTGGTCGAGGAATTGCGTGATTGCCTGTTGCGGCGCGACGCCGCGATCGCCCAGCCGCACATCGGCGAACGGTCCGAGCGCACGGGCGAGATAGAAGGTCGGCGCCAATAGCGGCTGAGCGGTGTCGCTGGTCGATCCCGTGGCGATCCCGATCGCGCGCCGGCGCCATCTTTTGTCGAGCAACTGCACCGCGCCCGCGGATCGCTCGCCGGCGATCTCAAGGCGCGCGATGTCGTTGCGCAGCTCGACCGGAAGGTCGAACGCGGCTTCCGCCTCCTGGGCCTGCGGTGCGAAGGTGTAATGGGCTTCCCCGATCGGCGAGCCCTTGGCATCGATCGCGCGCACGATTCCGGCGGCAATGCCGCTGTCGGTGCGCAGCACCTTCACCGTCATTCTTGCGGCGGCATTTTCCGCCGCGACCAGCGCCAGCGGCGACGAGGTGCCGCCTTCAAAAACTGTCAAGGCGCGATCCCCGATCGTCTTGCCCAGCGCTTCAATGAACTCCGGACCGCGTCCGGTATCGACGCCGTCGGACAGCCAGACGATTTCACAATCGCCGGTCGCTTTCAGGAAACGCTCGATGGCAGGAACGGTCTCTATTCGCTCGACCGCATAGGGCTTCGGCGCGAGCTGACGCAACGCCACCCTTGCTGCGCCCGCCGGCATCACGGTGACGTCGCGCGTCGTCTCCGACAACGGCACGATGGCGACCCCGCGCCGGTCGCTGTCGGCGTTCGCAATCAATTCATCCGCGGTGCGCAGGCGGGTGTCCCAGCTCGAGGCAGAACTCCAGCCGTCATCGAGCAGGATCAAAAGCGGCGTGGTCTTGCCGGCCAGCCCGGTTTGCGGATTCCAGACCGGTCCCGCGGCCGCCAGGATGACAAGCGCCGCCGCCATCAAGCGCAACGCCGTCAGCCACCACGGCGTGCGGGAAGGCGTCTCTTCCTTGGGTGCGATGTCGAACAAGAGACGGGTCGGCGGAAATTCGATGCGCCGCGGCCGCGGCGGCATCACCCGCAACAGCCACCACAACACCGGCAGGCTGAGAAGGCCGAGCAGCAGCAGCGGTTCCGCGAAACTTAAGGGGAGACCCGCGATCATGCGCTGCGCCCCGCTTTGACGGTTACGCCGCCGATGCCGGTCTTGCTTACCATCATGCCGCCATGCAGGAACAGCAGCAGTTCGGCGGCCGAACGGCTCGTGGTGTGGGTCGAGAACAGCCAGTCGAGCCTGTTGGTCTCTTCGCGGATCTGGTCGCGATGAAGTGCTACGCGGGCGATATAGTCGTCGGCCCAGCGTTCCGCGCGGCCCGCGGTGATGATGCCAAGGCCTTCCGGTTCGACGAATTCGATCCGGCCGGAATAGGGGAATTCTTCTTCGGCCGGATCGACGACCTGCACGAGCGCGCCATGCGCGCCCGATGCCGACAGGCCCGCCAGCATGCTTCTGATTTCGAGAATCGGCGACCAGAAGTCCGACAGCACCACGATTTCGGCAAGCGCCGAGGGTACGAAGGACGGCGGCAGGCTCGCGCGCTCGGCGTCGTCGTGCAGCATCGCCTGCGCCATCTTGTCGATGACGCTGCGGCTTGCGGTCGGGCTCATCAGGCCGGGAATGCCGACGCGCTCGCCGCCGGCGACCAGCAGTTCGGCCAACGCAAAGGTCACGATCAGCGCGCGTTCGAGCTTGCTGTCGCGTGCCCCTTTCGATGCGAAAGCCATCGACGGCGAACGGTCCGGCCACAGCCACACCGTGTGCGCGGCCTCCCATTCCTGCTCGCGAACGTAGAGATGATCGTCGCGCGCCGAACGCCGCCAGTCGACGCTCTGCGACGGCTCGCCAGACACGAAGCGACGGTATTGCCAGAAACTTTCGCCGGCGCCGGCGCGGCGGCGGCCGTGCAGGCCGTGAATGACGTTGGCGGCGATGCGGCGGGCCTCAAGCACGAGACGCGGCAGCGATGCGGCGAGCGTTCGGCTCTCGCCATCGGCACGTCGGATTGCTGTTATCTCCTTGTTGAGGTGCCTAGTCTCCGCGGCCATCAACCAATCCGCGTCTTCAATTGCCGGATCACGTCCGGAATGGTGCGGCCTTCGGCGCGCGCGGAGAATGTCAGCGCCATGCGGTGCTTGAGAACCGGTTCGGCCAGGTCGAGCACGTCGTCGATCGACGGCGCAAGGCGACCGTCGAGCAGCGCGCGCGCACGCACCGCGAGCGTCAGCGACTGGCTGGCGCGGGGTCCCGGACCCCAGGCGATCAGCTTGCCGGCATCGCCGCCCTCGGGGCCGGGGCGCGCGGAGCGCACCAGCGAGAGGATCGCCTCGACCACGGAATCGCCGACCGGCAGGCGCCGCACCAGGCGCTGCGCGGTGATGAGGGCCTCGGCGTTCATGGCGACCTTGGCGAGCGTCTCCTCCGCACCCGTGGTTTCGAACAGGATGCGGCGCTCGGCGTCGCGATCGGGATAATCGACATCGATTTCCATCAGGAAGCGGTCGAGCTGCGCCTCGGGGAGCGGATAGGTGCCTTCCTGCTCCAGCGGATTTTGCGTCGCGAGCACGTGGAACGGTTTTGGCAGATCGTGTCGGGCGCCGGCGACCGTGATGTGCTGCTCCTGCATCGCCTGCAACAGCGCCGACTGGGTGCGGGGACTGGCGCGATTGATTTCGTCGGCCATCAGAAGCTGCGCGAATATCGGCCCGGAGATGAAGCGGAACGAGCGCTTGCCGGAACTGCTTTCGTCCAGCACCTCAGCGCCGAGAATGTCTGACGGCATCAGATCAGGCGTGAACTGGATGCGTTTGGCGTCAAGGCCAAGGGTGATGCCGAGCGTCTCCACGAGCTTGGTCTTGGCAAGGCCCGGCACGCCGATCAGAAGCGCGTGACCGCCGGACAGGATCGTCACCAGCGTATTTTCAATCACCCGTTCCTGGCCGAAGATAACGGTCGCGATCGCTTCCTTGGCCGCGCGGACCTGACCCGAGACCTGTTCGGCCGAGCGGACGATCACATCCTCGAGTTTTTCTACACTGTCCGCCATTTGTTGCTCCTTGCCTGCAACGCCCGATTGCGTCGTCATGCCACGAAAGCCATGCTAAACTTATGCGAGGGCCATACTTATGCGAAGGCCATGTATTCGTTGAGTTAAACTATCCCCACTTTATCGGCATTTCGGGATATGAGGCATATGAACTGCATCACGATGTGGCGACCTGACCCGGATTTTCGCTGGGAACCCCGCAGCGATCTACGGAGCACATCTTGCAGCAATCGTGCCAAATCCGGGCAATCAAGCGTTAAGGCAAACAATGGCGAAGCAAGGGCAGAGCACGACTAACCTTGAAGGCCTGACGACCGCTGCACGGGAAGCGACAAACGCTACGCCTGCCGGAAAGGGCTTGCCTCCGGTGCACCTGTGGAATCCGCCGTTCTGCGGCGACCTCGACATGCGAATCGCCAGCGATGGTACGTGGTTTTACATGGGTACGCCAATCGGCCGGTCGGCGCTGGTCAGGCTTTTTTCGACGATCCTGAAGCGCGAGGACGGCAAGCACTTTCTCGTGACGCCGGTCGAGAAGGTCGGCATCCGCGTCGACGATGCGCCGTTTCTCGCAGTCGAGATGCGCAAGGAAGACGGCGATCGCGGCCGGCTGTTGCGTTTCCGGACCAATGTCGACGACTGGGTGAGTTGCGATTCGGCGCATCGGCTACGGTTCGAGGCCGACGCCGATGGCGGCTTGACGCCCTACCTCCACGTCCGCGCCGATTTGTGGGCCAAGGTAACGCGGGCGCTCTATTACGATCTGGTTGACATCGGTGAGGAGCGGGTAGTCGATGGTCGGGAGATGTTCGGGGTCGCGTCGTCAGGCGAATTCTTTGCGATGGCGGATGCGGCGCAGGTGAGGGCCGCGCTTTGAACGAGCCGCTGGTGAAGACCGTCCCCGCCTCTTCGGCGGAGTTTTTCGAGCGGGCCCGCGCGAGGCTGCGCTTCGACGTTCCGCCCGGTCTCTCCGATCCCAACATCGTTCCGCCAAGCGGCGATCCCGGCACCGATCGAATGCTTCAGATCATCGCCCGGGAACAGCCGGTCCGCCCGGCGGCCGTCCTGATCCCGGTGGTGGACCACCCGCAGCCGACGGTGCTCTTGACGCAGCGCTCGGCGCATCTCAACGATCACGCCGGCCAGATTTCCTTTCCAGGCGGCAAGATCGATGCGACCGATGCCTCGCCGCTCGATGCTGCGCTGCGCGAGGCCTATGAGGAGGTCGGCTTGAAGCCCGAATTCGTCGATCCGATCGGTTATCTCGATCTCTATGGCACCGGCTTCGGATTTCGCATCCTGCCGACGGTTGCGCGGGTAAGGCCCGGCTTCAAGCTTACCGTCAACCATTCGGAAGTCGACGACACCTTCGAGGTGCCGCTCGCCTTCCTGATGGACCCCGCGAACCATCAGGTGCACAGCAAGGAATTCCGCGGCATGACGCGCTCGTACTACGCCATGCCATTCGCGGAGCGTTACATCTGGGGCGCGACCGCGGGTATCCTGCGGGTACTTTACGAGCGGATCTATCTGTCATGATCCGCCCGGCGCTGACCGAAATCGGAATTTTCGCAATTCCATTTGCGGTCTATGTGTTGTTCCTGATCGCGACGCGCTCCGGGCTGTTGGTGCAATCTTCCTGGCCGATCCAGCTCGTCGCCAAGCTCGCGCTCGGCTCGCTGCTCCTGGTGGTCGTAAGCTTCATCCTGCTCGCGCATTTTTCCGGCGCTTCGCCGAATTCGACCTACGTTCCCGCCCATATCGAGAACGGCAGGCTGGTTCCCGGAGTCGAGAAATGACGAATGCGCGCGTGCTGGACGACGCGCCCTGGCTCAGATCCGGTCCGGCCGCCCGTGTGCTCGAACTTTTGAACAAGGACGGCGAGGAAGCGCGGGTAGTCGGCGGCGCGGTCCGCAACGCGCTGATGAAAATTCCGACCGGCGATATCGATATCGCGACATCGGCGCTGCCCGTTGAAGTGATCCGGCGCGCCGCTGCCGCCGGCATCAAGAGCGTGCCCACCGGCATCGCGCACGGCACCGTGACGCTGGTCGTCGACACCCAGCCGTTCGAGGTCACGACGCTTCGCGAGGACGCCGAGACATTCGGCCGCAAGGCTAAGGTCGCATTCGGCCGCGACTGGGCCGCGGACGCCGCGCGGCGCGACTTCACCGTCAACGGCTTGTCGGTCGATGCCGACGGCGTGGTCTATGATTACGTCGGCGGTCTCGACGACATCGCCGCAAGGCGCGTGCGTTTTATCGGCGACCCCGACAAACGGATCGCGGAGGACTACCTGCGCATCCTCCGCTTCTTCCGCATTCACGCCGCCTATGGTTCGGGCGAGCCTGACCGCGCCGGATATCTGGCCTGTATTGCCGGACGCGCCGGCCTTGCCGCTTTGTCGGCGGAGCGCGTGCGCATGGAGATGCTGAAGCTCCTGGTCGCCGACGGCGCTTTGGCTGCCGTATCGGCGATGGCTGACCCAGGATTGCTGCTGCCGATTTTCGGCGGCATCGCCTACATCGGGCCGTTTTCCGGCATGATCGCGGCGGAGCGCCTGCTTGGATTGAAGCCGGACCCGATCCGCCGCCTCGCGGCGCTGGCGGTCGCCGTCACCGAAGATGCGAGGCGGGTCGCGGTGCGATTGCGGCTCACCAATGCGGAAGCAAGGGCGCTGGATTCCATGGGACACCGCTGGTGGCGGCTCGACGGCATGGACGAGGCGAGGGCACGTCGGCGGCTCTATCGGCTGGGCGAGGATTTCTATCGCAACCGCCTGCTGCTGGCGTGGGCGCGCTCCGGAGGCAATACCGACGATGGACGCTGGACGGGGCTTGCGACGCTCCCGCAGCGCTGGAGCGCGCCAAAATTTCCGCTGAAGGCGGCCGATTTCATCGCGCGCGGCATGGCCGAGGGCCCGGCGCTCGGCCAGGTGCTTGCGCTTGCCGAAGACGCCTGGCTCGCCGCGGATTTCCCGTGCGAGGCGACAGCCCTCGCGGCGATCGCCGATCAGGCGGTGGCAAGGATTAACCCGCGATAGCAGATCGTGAGCATTCTTTCAGGTCTTCTTGCAGGCTTTGCCGATATCTCGCCGCCGCAACTTTTGTTGGTTGCCGGCGTGGCGCTGTTTGCTGCCGTGGTCGGAGGGCTCGCCGGCTACGGCACCGGCGCGCTGATGCCGCTGGTTTTAGTGCCGCTGATCGGCGCCGAGCCGGTCGTGCCGATCATCGCGATCTCCGCCATCTTCACCAATCTCAGTCGCGCGACCGCCTATTTCCGTTACGCCGACCGCCGCCGTGCGCTGATCGTGGTTCTGGCTGCCGCGATCACCACCGCGCTCGGCGCTTACGGCTATACGCGGCTGAGCAACGCAGGTGCTGCGCTGGTGATCGGCGCGATGCTAATCCTGAGCGTGCCGCTGCGCCGCCTGCTGCGGCGTCGCGATGTCAGGATCGGCGACACCGGACTTGGCCTCGGCGCGGTGGGCTACGGCGTTGTCGTCGGCGGCACGTCGGGCTCGGGCGTGATCCTGCTGTCGCTGTTGATGGCGGCGGGGCTGGAAGGCGCCGCCGTGATCGCGACCGACGCCATCATCTCGGTGGTCACCAGTCTGATCAAGATCTCGGTATTCGGGCTTGCCGGCGTCGTCACCGCGCAGGTGCTCGCCCTTGCGCTTCTGATCGGCGCGGTCGCGCTGCCCGGCGCGTTCCTCGCCAAGACCTTTGTCGAGCGCATGCCGGTTCATATCCATACCGCGATCCTCGATGTCGCGGTGATCGCGGGAGGGATGGTGATGATCTCGAGCGCCGTGCGAACCTTGGTCGGATAGAGGACGCGCCGCCAGCGCCGCGACACCGGGATCGGAACCCGGAGTTGCAAGCGAACGCTCAGGCAACCTTGTCTTTATCGTCGTCGTCTTCGTCAGTGTCGTCTTCTTCAGGGTCGTCTTCGTCAATATCGTCTTCGTCGTCGTCCTCTTGCTCTTCCTCTTCTTCCCCGTCGACCGAATCGTCGAATCCCGCAAGTTCAAGCACGGCGATCGGAAACGTCTCGCGAAACAGATCGCCATGATCGCCCATCCACAGGCATTCGACGGTATCGTCGTTGACCTCTGCCACCGTGACTGGATGACCCCCGGATTTCAGCATGACGACATCGCCCGGTTTCAAATGCATGATCCGTTCCTCCACGTTGAATGACCGATTTGCGAGCATATCGGCGCGTGATGACAGCGCGATCACGGTTGAGGCGTCCGCGCGATGTCGCCGAAACAAGACTCTGGTTTGTCCGTTAGGCGGATTTCGGGTGGAACTTCGACGGAAAAGGCCGCGCTCTCAATATTGTTATTGTTGCTTCACGGCCACTTCACTTCCGGCGGCAGCGACGACAGGATGGAATCGATATTGCCGCCGGTCTTCAGCCCGAACAGGGTGCCGCGGTCATACAACAAATTGAATTCGACGTAGCGGCCGCGCCGCACCAGTTGTTCCTCGCGTTCCGCCGCAGTCCAGGGCGTATTGAAATTGGCGCGCACCAGTTCAGGATAGACCCCTGCCAAGGCGCGGCCGACGTCTTGGGTGAAGGCGAAATCGGCATCCCAGTCGCCGGAATTGTGATGGTCGTAGAAAATCCCGCCGATGCCGCGCGCCTCCTTGCGATGCGGCAGATAGAAATACTCATCGCACCATTTCTTGTATTTCTCGTATGGGGCGACCGCAGAATGTGCGTCGCACGCCTTTTTCATGGCCGTGTGAAAGGCCAGCGTGTCCTTATCCTGCTGGGTGCGGCGGCGGTCGAGCACCGGCGTCAGGTCCGAGCCGCCGCCGAACCACGTTTTCGTCGTCACGATGAAACGGGTATTCATGTGCACGGCGGGGATGTGCGGACTACGCATGTGCGCGATCAGCGAGATGCCCGAGGCCCAGAACCGGGGATCGTCCGACGCCCCAAGCATCTGCGCGCGAAACTCCGGCGCGAATTCGCCGTGGACCGCGACCGTATGCACGCCGACCTTCTCGAACAGCCTCCCGCGCATCATCGACGTCACCCCGCCGCCGCCGGGCGCGCCGCTGGGATCGATGCGCTCCCAGGGCGTGCGCACGAAACGGCCGGGACTGCCGGGATAGAGCGATACCGGGGCGTCGTCTTCCAGCTTCTCGAAGCTTTTGCAAATATCGTCGCGCAGCGCCTCGAACCAGCTCCGCGCCCGCGCCTTGCGATCTTCGACGATGGTCGTGTCCATTTGCGATCCGCTGTTGGGTCGATTGAACCGTGTGAACCGTGCTCTTTCTCAGTTAAGCCTCGAATGCGACGCCAAAAGATCGGCCAATTGTTCGAGTGAGCCAATTCTTCGATGATGTTGCGAAGGCATATCCTTTGGCGACAACCAGGCGGTATCCATTCCCAGTCGCGCTGCTGCGTCGAGGTTTCTGACGCGGTCGTCGACAAAGAGAACTTGCTCGGCAGGTACACCTAGCCTGTTCAACGCAAAACGGTAAATGTGTTCGTCGGGTTTGCGCGACCCGACCTCGCCGCTGACGAACCAGTCCGTGATGCGGTCCGCCAAAGAGAACCGTCTTCGCAGTTTGCCCGACCACTCGCGGACATCGTTCGAAACGCAGCAGATCGAACAAGACATGGAAACCGCAAGACCAGGTATTGCGTCTACACCCGGCATCAATTCGTGCATGGACAAGTATCGGTCTTCCAGACCGGTATCGACGCCAACGTCCTTCCAGAACCGTGCGGCCGTCATGTTGCCAAGACTGGCTTCAATATATTTCTCTTCGACATGCCGGGCGTCGGCCGTTCCACCGTTTTGCCTGACAAAGGGAATCAACAATTCGGCGACATCGCCACCCGCAGCGTAAAGAACCCCCATGGCGTCCAGCGCCAGGACCTGGTGAGATTTTATCGTCCGTCGGATCAAATCAGGGCATCCCGGTTGGGGTGTTTGTCTGCCGCAGCGCCTCGCCGACCGCCATTGCGGCTGCGACAGCTACATTGAGCGAACGCAGGCTCGGCCTGATCGGGATCACCAGCCGTGCGTCCGCGACAGCTATGACCTCGTCGGTGACACCAGCGGTTTCGCGGCCGAACAGCAAGATGTCCGACGTGTTGTAACGGAAATCAAGATAGGGCAAGGCGCCCTTGGTGGTGAACAGGATCAACCGGTCACCGCCCGCCGAGCGCCATTCCTCGAATTTTGCAAAGGAATCGTGGCGCATCAACACCACCTCATCGAGATAGTCCATGCCCGCCCGGCGGAATTGCCGGTCCGAGGCCGCAAAACCCGCAGGCTCGATGATGTGGGCCTCCACATTGAGGCAGGCGCAGAGCCTCAGGATCGTCCCGGTGTTTTGGGGGATGTCGGGCTGGAAAAGCGCTATCTGCATTTTTGTGACAGCCCCGATAAATCATGCGCTGTGCGGAATGAGTGCATTGCACGTTTGGCTGCCGATAGCGGGCTTGCGCTCTTCCGGCAAGGGTGCCAATAGAACGATTCTGGACTGCTGGGGATCGCCGGACTGGCGAGAAAAGGCGGTCATTCTGCCGCCGCGGGGGTCGCGGGCGCCGGCAGCCTCCCGTGACGTTTTCGGCGTCTCTCGGGACGGTTCCACCGGCTGCAGATTAAGAAAGGGCTTGGAATCGTGACGACAGCGTCTTCGGCGGAACATCCGACACGCCGTGATTTCCTCTTTGTTGCAACGGGGTGCGCCGCAGCGGTTGGTGGCCTCACCGCGCTCTGGCCGTTCGTTTCCCAGATGAATCCGGACGCCTCGACGATCGCGGCCGGCGCGCCGATCGAGGTCGATCTGGCACCGATCGCGTCAGGCCAGGACATCAAGGTGTTCTGGCGCGGAAAACCGATCTACATCATGAACCGCACCAAGAAGCAGGTCGACGAGGCACGCCAGGTGCCGGTCGCAAGCCTTCCCGATCCGGCGAGCGACCAGTCCAGGGTCAAGGAAGGCCACGACCAGTGGCTGGTCGTGATCGGCATCTGCACCCATCTCGGCTGCATCCCGATCGCCCACGAGGGCAATTACGACGGTTTCTTCTGTCCCTGCCACGGCTCGCAATACGACTTTTCCGGTCGTATTCGCCAGGGGCCCGCGCCGGCCAATCTGGCGGTGCCGCCCTATCAGTTCACTTCCGATACCAAAATCCAGATCGGCTGAGCCTCGGATCGATATCCGAGGCATCACGCCGTCGCGTCGTCTAATTTCCCCGGGGATCGCATCATGAGCGGACCATCCGACTACCAGCCGACCAATCCCGTCTTGCAATGGATTGAGCGGCGCCTGCCGATCTTAGGATTGATGCACTCCTCGTTCGTCGTCTATCCGACCCCGCGCAATTTGAACTACTGGTGGACCTTCGGCGCCATCCTTTCGTTCATGCTCGGCGTGCAGATCCTGACCGGCGTGATCCTGGCGATGCACTACACGCCGGAGGCCACCGTGGCCTTCCACTCGGTCGAAAGCATCGTGCGCGACGTCAATTACGGCTGGCTGCTGCGCAACATGCATGCGAGCGGCGCCTCGATGTTCTTCCTGGCGGTCTACATCCATATGCTGCGCGGCCTGTACTACGGCTCCTACAAGGAGCCGCGCGAAATCCTGTGGATTCTCGGCGTCATCATCTACCTGCTGATGATGGCGACCGGCTTCATGGGCTATGTGCTGCCCTGGGGCCAGATGAGTTTTTGGGGCGCCACCGTCATCACCAACCTGTTCTCCGCCTTTCCCTATGTCGGCGACAGCATCGTGACGCTGTTGTGGGGCGGCTATGCCGTCGGCAATCCGACGCTGAACCGCTTCTTCTCGCTGCACTATCTGCTGCCGTTCGTGATCGCCGGCGTGGTCGTGCTGCACGTCTGGGCGCTGCATGTCGCGGGCCAGAACAATCCGGCCGGCGTCGAGGCGAAGACCGAAAAGGACACCGTGCCGTTCACGCCCCATGCGACCATCAAGGACCTGTTCGGCACCTCCTGCTTCGTGATCTTCTTTGCCTGGTTCATCTTCTACATGCCGAACTATCTCGGCGATGCCGACAACTACATCCCCGCCAATCCCGGCGTGACGCCCGCGCATATCGTGCCGGAATGGTATTATCTGCCGTTCTACGCGATGCTTCGCTCGATTCCGAACAAGCTCGCCGGCGTCATCGTGATGTTCTCCTCGATCCTGATCCTGGTGTTCCTGCCCTGGCTCGACACCGCCAAGACCAGGTCGTCGAGGTACCGCCCGCTGGCCAAGCAATTCTTCTGGATCTTCGTCATCGTCGCCGTGCTGTTGGGCTATCTCGGCGCGCAGCCGCCCGAAGGCATTTACGTGATCGCCGGGCGTATCCTGACCTTCTGCTATTTCGCCTATTTCCTCGTCGTGTTGCCGCTGTTGAGCCGGGTTGAAAAGCCGCGGCCGGTTCCGAATTCGATCGCCGACGATGTGCTGGTGAAGACTGGCAGCAAGGCCACCCCGATGGTCTCCACCGTGGTCGCGCTGATGATCGCGGGCGCGCTGTTCGCAGGCAGCGCGCGAGATGCGCGGGCCGAAAACCAGGAGACGCCGCCGTCGCAGAACTGGTCGTTCGCCGGTCCGGTCGGCAAGTTCGATCGCGGCGCGTTGCAGCGGGGACTGAAAGTTTACAAGGAAGTCTGCTCCGCCTGTCATTCGCTGAACTATATCGCGTTCCGCAATATCGCCGACCCCGGCGGTCCCGGGTATTCGGAGGAGCAGGCAAAGTCGTTCGCTGCCGAATACAAGATCAAGGACGGCCCCAACGACCAGGGCGAGATGTTCGAGCGGCCGGGCAGGCCCGCCGATTATTTCCCCGCGCCGTTCCCGAACGAGCAGGCTGCGCGCGCAGCTAATGGCGGCGGCTTGCCGCCCGACCTGTCGCTGATCACCAAGGCGCGTTCCTACGAGCGCGGCTTCCCGAAATTCATCTTCGACTTCTTCACCCAGTTCCAGGAGCAGGGTCCGAACTATGTCGACGCGCTGCTGCAGGGCTTTGAGAAAAGTCCGCCCGCCGGCGTCACCATTCCGGACGGCTCCTATTACAACAAGTATTTCCCCGGCCACGCCATCAAGATGCCGCCGCCTTTGAACGACGGGCAGGTGACGTTCGATGACGGATCGCCGGCCACCGTCGCGCAATACGCGCACGACGTCACCACGTTCCTGATGTGGGCCGCGGAGCCGCACATGGAGGCCCGCAAGGAAATGGGGCTGAAGGTGTTCGTGTTCCTGATCATCTTCGCCGGATTGATGTATTTCACCAAGAAGAAGGTCTGGGCCGACGCGCACTGATCGCGGCCACACATCCGTCATACGCGGGCTTGACCCGCGTATCCATCGACCTTCGCATCGTATTTTTCGAAAATGGATGGATGGCCGGGTCAAGCCCGGCCATGACCTGATCTTTTCGTTTCGACCGATGGTGCCCCGGTTGCTTCCTATCCGCACAGCGGACAAAATAGCCGCCGACCGCACCGCCAAATGAAGATCGTCGGAGGAACCCATGGGCACCAGCATCACCTTCAAGCGTCCGGACGGCAAGGACGCGTCCGGCTATCTCGCCAATGCCGCGCGCGGCAACGCGCCGTGCGTGGTGGTGATCCAGGAATGGTGGGGGCTGCAGGAGCAGATCAAGGGGCTATGCGATCGCTTCGCGGTCGCAGGCTTCGATGCGCTGGCGCCGGATCTCTACAAGGGCAAGGTGGTGCCGTATCACGACACGGATGCGGCGGGTAAGGAAATGAACTCGCTCGATTTCATGGACGCCACCACGCAGACCGTGCGCGGCGCCGCGCAATATCTTGGCCGCAACGGCGCCAAGGTCGGCCTCACCGGCTTCTGCCTCGGAGGTGCCGTGACCATCATCGGCGCCACCAAGATTCCGGAGCTTGCCGCCGGCGTGGTGTTTTACGGCATTCCGCCGGAGCAGGCCGCCAAGCCCGCGGATGTGAAAATTCCGCTGCAGGCGCATTTCGCCAACAAGGATGATTGGTGCACGCCGCAGGTGGTCGACGCCTTTGAGAAAGCCATGAAGGCGGCCGGCAAGTCGCTCGAGCTTTATCGCTACGACGCCGAGCACGCTTTCGTCAACGAGCAGCGCATGAATGTGCACGATCGCGCGGCGGCGGAGCTCGCCTGGGGCCGCGCCACCGAATTTTTCAGGAAGCATTTGGGGTAAGGCTCTCCGCGGTCGTCCCGGCGAACGCCGGGATCCATACGCCGCGGCCTCGCTATCTAGAGCGAGATGACTTTTCTTCGAATCGTCATCGCGCTCTATCTTTTTGTTTGAGCATGATCTTTTTCGGAAAACCGGTGTCCACTTTTCCGGATCATGCTCTAGCGCTGCGGCTGGACGGCTTTCTAACAGCTAACATCGGTGGTTTTGGGTCCCCGCCTTCGCGGGGACGACGCAAGATTGTCAGCCCTTGCCGCTCACCTCGTCCCACCAGGCGCAGGTGCCCGACATCAGCTTGTAATTGCCTTCCATCACCTGGACCGGGGCGCGCCGGCCGGCCGCCGCCGCGCGCATCCGCATCTCGCGGGCGACTTCGCGATCCTTCTCCGGCAGCCAGACCCGCTCGTGTCCCCACAGGCTCGGCCCATCCGTCATTTCGACCGGCTGCCAGTTCGCAGGATCGATCTGGCGGCCGCCCCAGCCGCATTCGACCATGAAGGACGACGGCGTCTTGGCATAGAACGAGGTCATGAAATCGTTGGTGTGACGGCCGAGCGTCACGCTGACGCGATTTTCCTCGCGCAGCGCGACGTCGTAGGACTGCCCGACATCGTCGAGCGAGAAAAGCTCGACCATCAGATGGTGCATTCCATTCTTGCCGGTTTCGATCAGGGCGAGCGAGTGATGGCGCGGGTTGACGTGGAAGAAATAGGCGCGGAACGGCTTTTCGATGTAGTCGGAAAGGCGGAAGCCGAGCACCTCGACATAGAACTGCATCACCGCGTCGATTTTTTCCACCGTCAGCACGACATGGCCGAGGCCGAGCGGACCGGTACGGAAGCCGGAAATCGAACGTCCGGGCTTGAACGGCGTGTCGTCGATCTCGGCGCCGTAAAACGCCTCCAGCCGATTGCCGGCGGGATCTCGAAACGAAATCAGCGCGCGAACCCGCCTGGCATCGGCAAGCGTTTGCGGTTCGGCGGTGACCGCGACGCCTGCGCTCTCCAGCTGGGCTCCGAGCGCGTCGAGCGCGGGAGCGTCGGCAACTTCCCAGCCGAAGAAGCGCGCGCCTTCGCCCATGGCGCGATCGATCACGATACGCTGCTTGCGGTCATCCATCCGGAAAGAGAGCTGCGCGTTGCCGCGCTCCACCGCCTGCAGGCCGACGAGGTGGGTCCCGAATTGCCGCCAATCCTCGAGATGGTCGGCGCCGAACCCGGCATATCCCAGTGCTCTCAACATGGCGCGTCTCCTTTTGATCCCGGCGTTGATCCGCCGATACTTGCCTCAAATCGTACGCTTATTTTCGCGCCCGTCCACGGTCAGGTTTTAAGGCCCCTTGGGGTCCCGTTGAGGTCCTCGGGGTCCCTTGACGTCCCCTGCCGCGGTGGTGTTTACCTCAGCCTATGAGCACCGTTGTCCGCCCATCCCGTCGTTGGTGGCGCACCTCCTAAAAAGAGGTGGCCGGTGCGATTTTCATCTTCATCCATCGCTAGAGGTCGCCATCGCAGTGCGGCGGCCTTTCGTTTGTCCTGTGTGGCGTTCCCTTTGGCGTTCCCTTGGGCCAAGTTTCGTAAGAGGATCACATGAACAGGACGGTTTTTTCACTCCCGGCGAGTAGCGAATACCGCACCCATGGCGGCCTTTCGGTCACCCGGTCGGTCGAACAATTCTCCGGCGGCGCCAACCGGCTCGACGAGCTGATCGAGCATCTCGATCGCCGCCGCGGCGTGGTGCTGTCGTCGGGCACCACGGTGCCGGGCCGCTACGAGAGCTTTGACCTCGGCTTTTCCGATCCGCCGCTCAGGCTGGAGACCACCGGTTTTAACTTTTCGCTTGAGGCCTTGAACCGGCGCGGCGAGGTGCTGATCGCCTTCCTTGCCGATAGCCTGCGCGAGCCCTGCGTCGTCGTCACCGAAAAGACCGCCTCCCGCCTTGCCGGCCATATCCTGCGCGGCGCGGCACCCGTCGAGGAAGACCAGCGCACCCGCCGCGCCAGCGTGATGTCGCTGGTGCGCGACCTCGTCGCCGCATTCGCAGCCAACGACGATCCGCTGCTCGGCCTGTTCGGCGCGTTCGCCTACGATCTGGTGTTCCAGATCGAGGATCTCGTCGAGAGGCGCCCGCGCGAGAGCGATCAGCGCGACATCGTGCTCTACGTGCCGGATCGCCTGTTGGCCTACGACCGCGCCACCGGCCGCGGCGTGGTATTGAGCTATGACTTTGCCTGGAAGGGAAAGTCCACCGAAGCATTACCTCGCGAGACGTCCGAAAGCGCTTACGCCAAAACGCCACGGCAGGGATTTTCCGACCACGCGCCCGGCGAATATCAGGCCACCGTCGAGACCGCGCGCGCGGCATTCGCGCGCGGCGATCTGTTCGAGGCGGTGCCCGGGCAGCTGTTTGCCGAGCCCTGCGAGCGGTCGCCGGCGGAAGTGTTTCAAAGGCTGTGCCGGATCAATCCGTCGCCGTATGGCGCGCTGATGAATCTCGGCGACGGCGAATTTCTGGTGTCGGCCTCGCCCGAGATGTTCGTTCGCTCCGACGGGCGGCGGGTCGAGACTTGCCCGATCTCGGGCACCATCGCCCGCGGCGTCGATGCGATCGGCGATGCCGAGCAGATCAGGCAGCTCCTGAACTCGCAAAAGGACGAGTTCGAGCTCAATATGTGCACCGATGTCGACCGCAACGACAAGGCGCGGGTCTGCGTGCCCGGCACCATCAAGGTACTGGCGCGGCGCCAGATCGAGACTTACTCGAAACTGTTTCACACCGTCGACCATGTCGAAGGCATGCTGCGGCCGGGTTTCGACTCGCTCGATGCCTTCCTCACCCACGCCTGGGCGGTGACCGTGACCGGTGCGCCGAAATTATGGGCGATGCAGTTTGTCGAGGACCATGAGCGCTCGTCGCGGCGCTGGTATGCCGGCGCGATCGGCGCCGTGAATTTCGACGGCAGCATCAATACCGGGCTCACCATCCGCACCATCCGGATGAAGGACGGCCTTGCCGAGGTGCGGGTCGGCGCGACCTGCCTGTTTGATTCCGATCCGGCGGCCGAGGACCGCGAGTGCCAGGTCAAGGCGGCCGCGCTGTTCCAGGCCTTGCGCGGCGATCCACCCAAGCCGCTGTCGGCCTTCGCGCCCGATGCCACGGGAAGCGGCAAACGCGTGTTGCTGATCGACCATGATGATAGTTTTGTCCATATGCTGGCGGATTATTTCCGCCAGGTCGGCGCCAGCGTCACCGTGGTCCGGTATATCCACGCATTGGACATGCTGAAGCAAAGAAAGTGGGATCTTTTGGTGCTGTCGCCCGGTCCCGGACGCCCAGAGGATTTCGCCATCGCCAAGACGATCGGCGCGGCGCTCGAGAAAAAGCTGCCGATCTTCGGCGTCTGCCTCGGCGTGCAGGCGATCGGCGAATATTTTGGGGGTAGCCTCGGACAGCTCGGCCAGCCGGCGCATGGACGGCCCTCACAGGTGAAGGTGCGGGGCGGGCGGCTGATGCAGAACCTGCCCGATGAAATCGTGATCGGGCGCTATCATTCGCTCTATGTCGAGCGCGACAGCATGCCGGACGTGCTAAACGTGACCGCGAGCACCGAGGACGGCGTCGCCATGGCGATCGAGCACGAGACGCTGCCGGTCGGCGGCGTGCAGTTTCACCCGGAGTCGCTGATGTCGCTCGGCGGCGAGGTCGGCTTGCGCATCGTCGAGAATGCGTTCCGGCTTGGGGAAGGAATGAGTTGAATGCAAAATTTTACGCACGTCATTCCGGGATGGTGCGTTAGCACCAGACCCGGAATCTCGAGATTCGCCGATGTGCAATTGCACATCGTAGTTCGCGCATCCAAGTCGGCTGTTGCCGACTTTGGACATGATATCTGACGAACTCGGGTAAACCCGAGTT
Organism: uncultured Alphaproteobacteria bacterium; assembly: GCA_963769365.1. Lineage (GTDB taxonomy): Bacteria > Pseudomonadota > Alphaproteobacteria > Rhizobiales > Xanthobacteraceae > Bradyrhizobium. Next base: position 597,847 of record CAVYLU010000012.1, read on the forward strand.
CGTGCGCGCACCCCGGAATGACATTTGGAGAGAGAAACCAATGACGTTCGACATCGACCTGAAGGCGAGCATCCGCACCATTCCGGATTACCCGAAGCCGGGGATTCTGTTCCGCGATATCACGACGCTGCTCGCGGACGCCCGCGCCTTCCGCCGCGCGGTCGACGAGCTGGTGCATCCCTGGGCCGGCAACAAGATCGACAAGGTTGCCGGCGTCGAGGCGCGCGGCTTCATCCTCGGAGGCGCGGTCGCGCACCAGGTCTCCGCCGGCTTCGTGCCGATCCGCAAGAAAGGCAAGCTGCCGCACACCACCGTGCGCATCGCCTATTCGCTGGAATACGGCATCGACGAGATGGAGATGCATGCCGACGCGGTTCATCCCGGCGAGCGCGTGATCCTGGTCGACGACCTGATCGCGACCGGCGGCACCGCGGAAGGCGCAGTGAAGTTGCTGCGCCAGATCGGCGCCAATGTGGTCGCGGCCTGCTTCATCATCGATCTGCCGGATCTCGGGGGTGCCGCGAAGCTGCGCGCGATGGACGTACCGGTGCGCACGCTGATGACGTTCGAGGGGCATTGAATTAGCGGCGACCGGTGACGGCAAAGGGAGAGGCGCCGGGCAGCGCGAGCATGTCGCTGTCGATGCGTCCCGGCTGCTGGATGTAGCCGACCCCGAGTGACAGGCTGACATTCGGCGTCGCCTGGAATTCGACGCCCGCATGCGCGCTATAGCCGGGCAGTGTGCCGGAATTGGTGTCGAAGGGGGCAAAAGGGCCACCGATGGGGCTATTGTATTTCAAGGTGTCGAACCCGGCAAAGACCTTGAGGGGCGCGTTTTGGAAGTTGTAGCCGAACTGCACGCCCTGGTAAGAAAGCGAGCCGATGTTGCCGAACGCTCCGTCCTGGCCGATGCCGTTCATGCTCAAACCCATGCGGTCGCCTTCGCCGCCGACAAACCAGCCGTTCGGAAAATTGGTGCGCATATTGGAAAAGCTGCCGCCTTGGGCGTCGCTGCCGTCAAAGCCCGGAAAGTTGCCGTACGTGTTCGAGCCCTGGCCGACGGTTGGATTGCCCCAGAAGCCGACCGGCCAGCCTTGGATCAAATAGGTCACAGGGGCGGCTTGGGCATGGGCCGTTCGCCCGCCCAGACAGAGCGCCGCCAATACCAATGCGAGACCTGATCCGCGTGAGAAACTAGACATCCGCGCTACCGCCAAGTGTCCTGAAACTGTTAAGTGTCCTGAAAATTATACGGTCTGGATATCAAGAACACCAGTGCTGAGCCGCTGGGCCGTCGCATCACCAAGGATGACAGGATAACCGAGCTTTTGCGTAACTGCTCCACTCGCGCATAGCACGTTGGCGCAGACCACTTCCGGTCTTCCGTACAACAGACATCGTCAGTGCCCGCCGTCAAGTCTCAAGCGTGCCAAGACCCAAAATCGGCCCAAGGCCAGGGCGTTAGACGCGCGCCGTGCGTTTTTCTGAGCCGAGCAGAGGATACGCTTGGTCGCTTGGCAGTGCCTTAGTGACCTCGCGAGCGCACTTGGCGAACAACAACGTCACCAGCTGATCGACCGATGTCGCTAGGTAGCAACCGGGCGAGGAGCCACGTTCCTACCACTCGCGAGGCGCGCAGGTGGACAATCGTAAACCTAAGTATCATCGTCTCAAACAAATGTACGGCACTGATGAACGTCTGTGCAATGGTCCGATCCGTCGCTCTCTGATTGCTTGTAGTTCGAAGGCGTCATGCCGCTCGAAACCGGGATTGTGGAGGCAAAATGCTGAGCAAACAATATTTGGACACGGCACGGACCATACTCCGGGCGGCCCAAACAATGACCGACCAACACGTTGCGGCTCAGCTTAAGGCGCTTGCTGAGGACTATGAGCGGCGAGCTGAGAAAGCCGCACACGCTGATGCGGCTAAGGCATTGAATCAGTCAGCTGCTCTCGAATGTGAAGCACTATCATGAACGTGACCATCCAGAAGCTTAACGGCTTGTGGCACCTCATCGTCGGGTCGTGTCAGATCCGGACTCCGTTTTTGGAGACACAGGACCGCGCGATGGTCGTTGCGTACGCCCGCCGCATCTACCCGGGCGCCAAGATCTTCGAACGCGACTGACGGTTAGGAAGGAAATGAGACAGCACTCACGCAGGTCAAGTGTGCTGCGCCAGCGCTCGGAACCGGTTCGAGCTCGACAGCTTCGAGGGATGATCGGCTGCGCTGCTGGTGTCCAATGCTGAACTAAAGAAAGTTTTAATGGTGAGGGTGCGGTTGTCTCTTATCTAAACATTATCTACACAAAAGGAGCCGATGACATGAGCGATCATAATGAATGGGTCAGTTATTCGCACTGGGGCATGTTTGCTCTGGAGCACGAATCCTCGCGGCAGTCGAATTGAGCTAGCCAGGCCATTCGCGCTTCGACTGCAGTTATCAGCAAACGCACACAACGTGCCGGAGGTCAGGCCTGTGCGCCCTAAGAAGCGGTCTGCATTGATCAAGACTTCGCTGCTGCTCGAGGTTACCAGCCATACGGCGATGGGCATTGCCGTTGGTCTCGCCTTTGCGTTTCTCGCAACTCACATCACCGCGTTGGGCATCGCGACCTTGATCAATTACAGCCCAACTCCAGATGTCGTTATGATAATGTTCGTGGGCACATGCGCGATAACCTTCGGTATCGGAGCGACCCTGACGGGGTTAGCAATCACGTTGACTGAAGATACTGATACCGCGGGGCGCGAATAGCCCTTGCGGTTAGTGTTAGCCGCCGCCCCACTCGGAAGCGCTCCTTCCGTTCCACATCAATCCGCCCGCGGACACGCTGGTTGCACCGTCTGTATTGCCGTAGTTCGGGTGCAAAAAACCTGCTCTGCCCAGCGGTATACCCCTATGCAAGTCATAGGTCCTTACGCTCGGCTTATGACGAACCGGTTTTGCAAGCGCGAACGTACTGAAGAAGAGCACGAACGCAGAGACTAATGCGATCGTCTTCCGTGTGGCATTAGGTCCGTTCTTGAGACAGTTCCAGTTCAAAGCGTCGGAACCATGGGTCCATAGTAGTTGCCCCAGGGGCCCCACACATCGCGGCCCCTGTATTTGTCACCGGGAGTACCACCGAAGCCGCCGCTAAAGTGTTCGCTGCGAAAACCATCGCCTCCGCCAATGTAACGCGCGCCGGGCATGTTACTCGTACTGGCGTTTCCTGCGAGGTGCCGCGAGGTTACGTAGGTCTCGCGAGCCATGGCAGGAGCTGCGAGCATGGCTTTGGCGATCAGTGCAGCGGCCAGAAGTTTAAGCTCAGTCATTCAATTTCTCCAAAGCCAATAGCGTTTGGCTCCTCTTGAAATGGTGAAGCGATGAAACTACCAAAAGGAACATTTCCTCACGTCATTACAACTCCGCGCGAGGTCAGCTGGTTTTATGACCGGGGTCAAATACGGGGCGCGGGTCTTGGCCTAAATTGGCCACTCGCAAATTGCAACGTTGGGCACGGCGCAAACGCGCCTTTACCCACCTTGCCATCGGAAGCGTTCACGACCGCTGCAAGATCAAGTTCAGCTCGATCTCGCGAAAACTGTGATAGTTTCTGCGGATCCATTGATGCAGTTCGGTCGACGAATCCTTCTCCTGGCGCAGATAGTCAGTGAACGAGAACGTCAGCCGGTCGATATAGGTCTTCAGAAATAGCGGCAGTGCGCTGACACGAAGCGTGTGGCCGCGGGTAAGCGCCTCCGGCAATTCACCGCGCGCCACAAATTCGTTGTCGATCGTTATCAGATTGGCGTGTGGAACCTGGTGCCGCAGCATCTCATGCCCGTGCATCGAGACGCGGTCGGAGTCGCCGACGAACAGGACCATCGGCGCCACGTTGCGCCGCACCGCCTCCTTCATGAAGCCGATCTCCTCCGACATCTTGAAGAACTCGTCGAAGGCGTGAAAGCCAAGATCGATCACCTTGGCGATGCCGTCATCGGCGATGACACGGTCCATCAGCCGCATCTTGCCGGAGGTGTCCATGATATCGGCGATTTCGGTGATGCTCGGCAGATATTCGAGCAGCGACGGTTCCTTCAGGTTGATGTCGAAAGCCACCACGTCGCCGTTCTTCAAGAGCTGGAATTCGCACAACAGCCGCGCGATCAGCGTCTTGCCGACTTGCGGGCGGGGCGAGCAGATGATGTAGACCGGTGTCGTGGGCATCGAAAGGCTATATCAGGGGAAATATCGGCCCGATCCAGCTTAATTACCTCGGCCGCGCAAATTATTTTTCGCCGCTGCGCGTCATCGGCTTGCCGGCGCCGACGAGGTCGGTCAGCTTGATGCGGTCGAACTCGCTCCAGACGTTCGCCAGCCAATGTCGGACATAGCCGCGCAGCACGAACGAATAATTCGCGGGGTCGTCGTGGACGCCCTTGTTGGCGACGAATTTCAGGAACGGCACCGAAGCGACCTCGACCTGCTCGAACGCCATTTCGTTCAGCTTCGGGATGGTGAGCTCGGTAGCGTCCTTGATGCGATGGAAATAGGAATTGTAAGTCGCCTGGTCCCATTCGAAGAAGCTCGTGTTGTTGATGAAGTTCTTCACCAGGAAATACTTCGCGCCGCCCATGAAGTTGGCGGTTTCCGCGATTTCGTCGAGCGAGGCGATCGAGGATCCCAGGATATGGAACACGGCAAAGGTGATCTGCCCCGCCTTCGCCGCATCGAGAAAGCCGATGTCGCGCAGCGCGGCCAGGGTGGGCGACATCAGCCCGGCGCGGACGTCGATCACGGTCACCGAGGGGCTGGCCGCGTTCAACGTATCGAAGATCTTCATCTGGTCCGGGGTCGCCGACATATCGACGATCTCGGTGACGTCGGGGTGGAAGCGCTTCAAGGTGCCGCGCGGGGATTCGGTGTCGAACGCGCGGGTCGGCACGTTATTGGCGCTGAAATAGTCCAGCAGGGTCCGCGATACCGTGGTCTTGCCGACCCCGCCCTTGTCAGCGCCCACCACAATCACTACCGGCTTGGCCATGGAATTTCCTTATTACCGCGCCCCCGATCGCGGCAGCGACCGGCAAGTTCCCATATCTGCTTTGGGTGCGAACATGGCAGAAACAAGGGAGAATTCAAATTCCTAAAGCACCGGCGGGACTATTCGCGTCGGTTACCTTAACATTGCCGCTCGCGCAACGTCAGTGGCGGCCCCACGGTCCGGCCGGACTGCCCCAAGGCCCATGTGGCGCGCCGGGCAGCGGCGGCGGTGTCTCATCTTCTTCCGGCCGTTCTGCCTGGTCGTCCGGGTGCATGGGCAGGGCCAGCGGGCCCTCATAGTGCCCGCCGGCATATTTCACCAGCGCCTGAACCCGCAACTCCACCGATGGATGGGTTGCGAACAGGTCGGAAAAGCCCTCGCGCGGGTTGTCGACGCATAATTCCATCACCGCCGACGTCGCGCCGGGAAGTTCGCCGCGCCCCTCGATCTTGCGCAGCGCCGAGATCATGGCATCGGGGTTTTTGGTCAGCTCGACCGAACCGGCATCCGCGAGCAGTTCGCGGGAGCGCGACAGCGCCAGCCGCACCAGCTGCGACAAGGCCCAGGCGAGCGCGATCAGCGCCACCGCGACGATGATGATGACGATCGCGCCGCCGCCCGAGCTCTTGCGGTCGCTGCCGCCGCCACTGTCCGAGGAGGAAGACGATGAGGACCAGGACGAACCGCTTCCATAGCCGCCATAGTAGCCAAAATTTGTAAAACTCCGGAAGAACAATTCGGCGAAGAAGCCGACGACACCGGCGATGATCACCGCGATCACCATCATCTGCACGTCGCCGTTCTTGATGTGGGTGAGTTCGTGGCCGAGCACGGCCTCGATCTCCTGATCGTTGAGCGCATTCAACAGGCCCGTCGTCACGGTGACGGCATATTGCCTCGGGTTCAATCCGGTGGCGTAGGCGTTCAGCGCGTCGCTCTCCACGATCTTCAGCTTCGGCATCGGGATGCCGCGTGAGATGCAGAGATTTTCCAGGAGATTATAGAGCCGCGGCTGCTGCTGCCGGGTGACGTCCTCGCCGCCGGTGACGGCATCGATGATCGACTGGTGGAAGAAATAGGCGATCACGATCCACAGCGCGGCCGCGCCGGTCGAATAGGGCAGCGTCCGGATCACATCGACGAGCGCCGCCTTCAGATAATAGTCGGCCGGGGCGCCACCGTTGCTGACGACCTCGATGAGCAGCGCGCCGGCATAGACGATGACATAGACCAGCACGAACAGGCCGGCGAGCAACAGCATCGAACGGAACTTGTTCGATGCGATGTGCGTGTAAAGACCATACGCCGCCATGATGGGTCTTTTCGTTAGTGGTCGTCATTCCGGGATGGTCCGAAGGACCAGACCCGGAATCTCGAGATTCTCCGATGTGCAATTGCACATCGTAGTTCGATGCTTCGCATCGCCCCGGAATGACCGGGATAAGAGTTCATCCCGTTAGAACTTGACCGACGGCGCCGCCTCGACTTCGGTGCGGTTGGCGGCGAGATCGAAGAAATCCTTGCGGGCGAAGCCGAACATTCCGGCGAACAGCGCGGCCGGCATCTGCTGGATACCGGTGTTGTATTCCTGGACAGCGTTGTTGAAGAAACGGCGGCTGGCCGCGATCTTGTTTTCCAGATCGGACAACTCACTCGCCAATTGCTGGAAGTTGGCGTTGGCCTTCAGATCCGGATAGGCCTCCGACAGCGCGATCAGCCGGCCGAGCGCGCCGGAGAGCTGATTTTCGGCCGCCGACACCTGCGCCGGCCCCTGCGCCGACATCGCCGAATTGCGCGCCTTGATCACGTCGTCGAGCGTGCCGCGCTCATGCGCGGCATAACCCTTTACGGTCTCGACCAGGTTCGGGATCAGGTCGTGGCGCTGCTTGAGCTGCACGTCGATGTCGGCAAAGGCCTGGTTGACGCGCTGGCCGAGCGCGACCAGGCGGTTATACGCGCCGAAGGCGAACAGCACGAGAACGACGATGACGCCGATAACGATCCAGCCGGACATGGCAAAGAACTCCTGAGGGACAACGAAGGCGGGTGAACCTAGACAAAAACCGGGGCGTGCGGCAGGGGGCGCCCTCGGACATCTCCTTGGTCGAAGGTAAGAGGGCAATAGTTCAAGGTAAGGGGTTGGGTGCGTTAACTTTCTTCCATCACCGCATCGCCCCACCGCCAGCGCCTGGCGCGCGCGTACGCCGTTTTGTCGCGCCGGGGCACTCTTGCGATGGCGAGACCATCTGACGTGCAGAGCTTTGCGGTGACTTCAACCTTGGCAACAACAGGCTGCGCCAGCACGCGGGCAGGGCGCGTTGCGACCGGAGCACGCGACAACACGACATAGCTGAATTTCTCGTCTTCGAAGGAAAGCTCGGCGCCCTTGATCTGCTTGTGCGCCTGCGAGCGCGGTAGCCTCTGGGAGAAGTGACACCAGTCCGGTGATACGAGCGGACAATTTTTGTCGTGCGGGCAGGGCGCTGCGACATGCGCGCCGCGCGCGATCAGTTGCTCCCGCATTGCGATGATCCGCGCATAGCCTGCGGGCGTGCCGGGTTCGACGACTAACAACGTATCTCGCGTCCTGGCCCACATCGCTTCCGCAAGTGGCCGGCGTTCCCGTTCGGTCATTTCGCCGATCATGTAGCTCGCAGTCACAAGGTCGGCCGGCCCGGCCTCGCTCAGCGCTGCGCGAGCTTCGCCTTTTTTGTAGGTCAAGTCGCTGGGCCGAGTACTGCCGCGCGCCAGATCCAGCGCCAGCGCGCGCAGTGCTTCGTTGGCGTCGATCAGCGTAAGGGTTTTCAGCGATGGAAAGGCTTCCGCCGCGGCCCAGGCGGCCGTTCCCGGCCCGGCACCGACGTCGAGCAGGCTTTCGGGCGCGAAGTCTGGCCTGATTTCGCGAAGCGCATTCAGGCTGGCGGTGATGGCGGCATAGGTCGCCGGCATCCGCGCCAGCGCATAGGCGAGCGCGTCGGTCGCGGACTTGATCGCGCCGGAACCGCCGCCATCGCGGTAGGTTTTCGAGATCAGCGCGGCGCGCGCGGCGGCCTCATGGCGCGACAGGCCTTGCAGCCTGGCGTCAAGTGCGGCTTTCAGCTCAAAGGGGAGGGAGGGTGAGGTCACTTTGCCATTCTATCGACCAACGAATAGCTGGTGCTGCGGCCACCTCCGGCGTCTTTAGTCAGTATCCCGCGCTCGACCAAATCGGCGATGTCGCGCAGCGCCGTGTCTGGCGAGCATTTTTCAATAGTCGCCCATCTTGACGAAGTGAGTTTGCCCTCGAAGCCATTGAGCAAGCGGTTGACGATGTCGCGCTGGCGATCATTGAACGGCGCTGCCGAATTTTTTTTCCAAAAATCTGCCTTCTTGAAAACAACAGCGAGGGTTTTCTCGGCGCCATCGAAAGCGCGATCGAGGCATCCCAAGAACCATTCCATCCAGGGCGTTATGTCGAGATCACCCTTCTGCGTCGATTCCAGCATATCGTAGTAGGCGTTGCGTTCGAGCCGGATTTGCGCGGACATGCTGTAGAAGCGCTGAGTGCTTTCTTCGGAGCGAGCGAGCGACACATCGGCGATGGCGCGCGCGATGCGTCCGTTGCCGTCTTCAAACGGGTGGATGGTGACAAACCAGAGATGGGCGAGGGCGGCCTTTAAGACCAGGTCGGTGTCGTCCGCGCCGTTGAACCAGTCGAGGAAGGCGTGCATTTCAGCGTCGAGCCGTCCGGCAAGGGGCGCTTCATAATGGACTTGCTCACGACCATAGGGACCGGAGGCTACCCGCATCGGTCCGGATTTTTCGTTGCGCCATGCTCCGGCAACAATTGTTTTCATGCCGCTTCGTCCCGTCGGGAAGAGAGAGGCGTGCCAACCGTACAGCCGATCTTGAGTGAGTTTTTCTCGATACCTTTGCGTCGCGTCGAGCATCATCTGGACCACGCCCTCCACGTTGCGATCGGCGGATGGCAGCGCAGCCGCGTCTATTCCGAGACGGCGCGCGATGGAGGAGCGCACCTGATCCCTGTCGAGGATTTCGCCCTCGATCTCGCTAGACTTGAGCACGTCCTCGGTCAGGGTTTGAAGGACGGCTTCCTCCCGGAGGGGAAAGCCAAGTTCTTGCATGCGGCCAATGAGGCGACCTTGACGATGCCGGACAGCAGCAAGCTGTTTGGCAAGGCCGCGCTCATCCCATTCAAATTTGGGCCAATTCGGCAGTTCGTGGATATATTTAGCCATTCTCCGCACCTTTTGCGGAGATTGTATAATTATTCGCCGCAAGGGCAAGCGTAATCGCCGCACATGATGCGGAGATTAGGGACGTTATTCCCCGCAAGAGAAGCAAGTATATGAAATAACGACATTTTTTCCTCCGGCGACTTGCTCGCCGGAGATGGCAGAGGAGGAGCTCACGCCACGTTCTGGTCGAGAATCTTGACGGCGTCTTCGAGGTCGACCGAGACCAGTTGCGACACGCCGCGTTCGGCCATGGTGACGCCGAACAGCCGGTTCATCCGCGCCATCGTGATCGGGTTATGCGTGATGATGACGAAGCGCGTCTCGGTCGAGGCGGTCATCTCGTGCAATAGCGTGCAGAACCGCTCGACATTGTGATCGTCGAGCGGGGCGTCGACCTCGTCCAGCACGCAGATTGGCGACGGATTGGTCAAGAACACCGCAAAGATCAGCGCCAGCGCGGTCAGCGCCTGCTCGCCGCCGGAGAGCAGCGACAAGGTCTGCGGCTTCTTGCCGGGGGGTTTTGCGATGATCTCAAGCCCGGCCTCGAGCGGGTCGTCGCTTTCGATCAGGTGAAGGGCGGCTTCGCCGCCGCCGAACAATTCCACGAACAGCCGCTTGAAATGGCCATTGACGATTTCGAACGAGGTGAGCAGCCGCTCGCGCGCCTCGCGGTTGAGGCTCTGGATGCCCTGGCGCAGCCGCTTGATGGCTTCCACCAGATCGTCGCGCTCGGTGGTGAGTGTGGTGTGCTGGGCCTCGACCTCGCGCAGCTCTTCCTCGGCGCGCAGGTTGACCGCGCCAAGCCGCTCGCGATCGCGGCGCAGCTTTTCAAGATTCTCCTCGATCTCGGCAAGCGGCGGCAGCTCTTTGCCCGGCTCGATCTCGGCGAGCCCGGCCACGGCTTGCGGCGCGACTTCGAGCATGTCGTGGATTTCCCGCTCGATATCGGCAAGCCGGCGCTTGGCGCCGTCCATCCGCTCTTCGGCCCGCGCGCAGGCTTCCCGCGCGCTGGAGAGTGCTTCGAGCGAGGCTTTTGCGGCGCGGTCGGTTTCCGCCATCGCGGTTTCGGCCGCGGCCAGCGCGTCGGCGGCGACGCGGCGCGCGCCTTCGGCCTTTTCGATTTCGCTGATCAGAGCGCGGCGCTTCTCGGCGAACAGCGCCGGCGCATTGTCGAGCCCGGCCCGCTCGGTCCTGACCTCGGTGACGCGGGCCTCGATCGTCGCGATCTGCGAGGCCGCGCTCTGTTTGCGGCTTTGCCATTCGTTGCGCTCGGCCAGGATCGCCTGCAGCCTGCGGTCGGCCAGTTCAGCCTCGCGCGCCAGCGCTTGCGCCTCGGCGCGCACCTGCGCCGCGTTGTGGCGATGGCCGTCGATGTCGGTGCGGACCGCGGCAAGTCTGGTCTCCGTGTCGAGGCTCGGCGGCAATTCGGCGAGCGCAGCGGTAGCGCCCTGATGCGCACCATAGGCTTCCGTGAGATCGGCGTTGAGGCGGGTGTGCGCTTCCGACAGCGCGGATTTTCGCGCGGCGTGGCGATTGATCTCGCGTTCGGTTGCGGCATGACGCTCGCGCGCGGCGTCCGCCTCGCGCTGGGCGGCGCGCCAGGCCTCGCGCGCCGAAGTCTCGGCCGATGCCGCCGCCTTCAGTTCGGCCTCGGCATTCTCCAGCGTCTGACGCTTGGCGCTTGCATCGTGGCGGGCCTGCTCGAGTTCGTTCTCGATATCGACCAGCCGGGCCCGTTCGGCCAGACGCCGCGCCGCGCCGGTCGGGGCGTGGGCCGCCGCGACAAAACCGTCCCAGCGCCAGACGTCACCTTCGACCGACACCAGCCGCTGGCCGGCCTTCAATCGCGACACCAGTTCCGCGCCGCGCTCCTGGGCAACGACGCCGATCTGCGCCAGCCGCCGCGCCAGCTCGGACGGCGCCTGGACATGCGCGGCGAGCAATTCGACGCCGTCGGGCAGCGCCGGATCGCCGTCGGTGACGCCGGCAAGGGTCCAGCGCATCGGCGCCGAGGGATCGACCGGGGCGTCAAGATCGTCGCCGAGCGCCGCGCCGAGCGCCTTCTCGAAACCCTTGGCGACGGTGATGCCGTCGATGATCGGCGGCCACAAATTCTTGGTCTCGCCGTTGACGATCTTGGAGATCGTGCGCGCCTCGGTCTCGAGCCGTTGCACCCGCTTGTCGGCCTCGTTGAGGGGGCCGCGGGCGGCGTCTAGTCTTTGCCGCGCGGCGGCATGGGCGGCTTCGCTCGCCTGCGCCGTGGCCTCCGAATGCGTGCGATTCTGTTGCGCGGCCTCCATCGCGGCCGCAAGCGCTGCGAGGTCGCCGAGGTTGCCGGTTTCCTGCGCGAGCTTCTCTTCCTCGGCCTGGACGTTGGCGATGTCCTGATCGAGCCGCGCAAGCTTGTCGCGGTGCGTGCGCACGCTCCCCTCAAGCTGATGGCGCTTCGCGGTCAAGTCCGCAAGCGACGTCGTGAGCTCGGTGAACAGGCGCTCGGCGTCGGCCAGCATTGCTTCGGCCGCGGATGCGCGCTCATCGACGCCGGAGCGCTTTTCCACGCGCGACTTGATGTCTTCCTTGAGTTCGGCGTCCTCGTTGTCGAGCCGGGCCAGCGCGATCTCCGCATCCGAAGTCAGTTGCTGCTCACGCGCGATATCGGCGGAAAATTGCGTCAGGCGGCGATCGAGCTCGGCGACGCGCTCTTTGGCGCGCTCCTCCTCGCGATCGAGCAGTTCGCGCGCATTGGTGAGCCGCGCCAGGCTAGCGGCGGCGCGGGCTTCCGCCTCGCGCAAGCCCGGGAGCTCGGATGCCCGGATCGCCTGGATGCGCGCGGCCTCCGCCTGTTCGCGGGTGCGCTCGGCCATGTCGCGGACGTTGAGATCATGGACGCGGGCGGCCTCGGCAACGTCGGCGTTCGCCTCCACCCAGCGCAGATGGTACAGCATCGCCTCGGCTTTGCGCACCTTGGCGGCGACGTCGCGGTAGCGGATCGCCTGGCGCGCCTGCTTCTTCAACCCGTCCACCTGTCCGGCGAGCTGTCCGATCACATCCTCGACGCGGGTGAGGTTGGCCTCGGCCGCCTTGAGGCGCAATTCCGCCTCATGGCGGCGGGCGTGAAGGCCGGCGACACCGGCGGCATCCTCCAGCACGCGGCGCCGCTGTTCGGGCTTGGCCTGAATGATCTCGCCGATCTTGCCTTGGTGGACCAGTGCCGGCGAACGCGCGCCGGTGGCGGCGTCGGCAAACAGGATCTGCACGTCGCGGGCGCGGACGTCGCGGCCGTTGATGCGATAGACCGAGCCCGCCTCGCGCTCGATGCGGCGGGAGATTTCCAGGGTCTCGCGATCGTTCACCGCCGAAGGCGCGGTGCGATCGGCATTGTCGATCGTCATCACCACTTCGGCATGGTTGCGCGCCGGGCGTTTGCCGGACCCGGCGAAGATCACCGCGTCCATGTCGGCGGCGCGCAATGATTTATGCGAGGTCTCGCCCATCGCCCAGCGCAACGCCTCGACCAGGTTGGATTTGCCGCAGCCGTTCGGCCCGACGATGCCGGTAAGGCCCGGTTCGATCATGAAATCAGTGGGTTCAACGAACGACTTGAAACCGTGGAGGCGAAGGCGCGTGAGTTTCATGAACAAGCTTCTTCCATTGGCGGGGCGCGAATCTCCCTGCCGGGACAATACCATAGAAGGCAATGTCGGTGTGTGGGGAGAAGCCTATGGGCCTCTCATGGCGTGCGACAATGGCGAGGCCGGGGGCCGGGGGCAACGCCGCCAACGGCTTTTCCAAAGGGATTTATCGAGGTTTTTGTGTGGCTTACCGGGAACCTATCGATCCCGGTCCGAAATCAGCTCTTCAAGAAGGATTTGATCTTCTTGTCGAATTCCTCGAACGACGTCTCGCCCTTGATCTTCTCGCCATTGACAAAGAAGGTCGGCGTCGAATCGACCTTCAGTACCTCGCCGGCGTATTTCTGGTCGGCGGTGATCTTTTCGAGCAGCGCCTGGTCCTTGAGGCAGTTCTCGACGGCCTGCTGGCTGAGACCGGCCTGCTTGCCGATCCGCGTCAGGGTCTCGGTGGTGTTCTTCGTCACCCAGTCGTTCTGCTGCCTGAACAAGAGGTCGACGACCGCGAAATATTTGCCGGCGTCGTCCTTGGCGATGCAGCGCGCCAGCATCGCGCCGGCGGCGGCTTTGACGTCGAGGGGGAATTCGCGGAACACATAACGTATCTTGCCGCTGTCGATATATTCCGACTTGATCTTGGGAAACACGACCGTGTTGAAGGCCGCGCAATGCGGGCAGGTCATCGAGGCGAATTCGGTGACCGTCACCGGGGCGTCGGCCGGGCCGAGCGCCATGTCCGGCAACGACACCGGCTTGGCGACATCGGCCGGGCTCTGCGCCATGGCGCCAGCGATCAGCCGCAGCGGCGAGAAAGCCAGGGCGGCAAGTCCGGTCAGCGAAAGGATGGTCGTGAAGGCGCGGCGCGTGATGATCAACGGTCTGCTCCTGATCGGCGCTTTCACGCCCAAAGGTTCCAAAGCAAGGGTCCCACGGAATGAGCCGTTCGCTAGCTTGAAACGTCTATCATGGCAATGGCGCCTTGCCGCCGTCGGGCTTGGCGGAAGGCTCAATTTCGCTTGATTGAGGCGCCGAGCCGCGCCAGCGCCGCGCGCAATTCCTCGTCCTCGACCGAGGACAGCGTCTTGGCGACCTCCGCCACCGATTCCGGGTCCAGCGCGCTGGGGACAGCCGGCCGATCCCGGCGCGACAGCGGCGCCTGCCGCAACGCCAGCCGTCCCACCGCGCTCCAGCCGAAGAAGCGGTTGACGCGCTGCAGGATCACGTCGGAGGCGTGCTGGATCTCCAGCGCCATCGGGCCCTCGACGCGCAGCACCAGCGTCGCCGGTTCCTGGCTCTGTCCCTCGACCGGCCGCGGCCATTGCATCCTGAGCGGTTCGGAATGCGCCGCGATCTCGGGACCTGCGATCTCGGCCCAGCGCGTCACCAATTCGCGCGCGGCAAATCCCTGCTTCGCATAGGCGTCGGAAAACACGTCTGCGAGCAGGACGGAGAGCGGTTTTGCCGAGGTTCGACCGGGTTTTGCCATGGGGCCTTATAGCACCTTGTGAATTTTGGACGGAACCATCTCAATCGTCATGGCCGGGCTTCGTCCCGGCCATCCACGTCTTAAGCCGCCCCGAAGAAGAAAGACGTGGATGCCCGCGACAAGCGCGGGCTTGACGTGGAGAGACTGGAGCCAGACATAGTAAAGTGCCGGGATGGTTTCGTCCGCTATCGTCTACAAGCGCAAGCCGAGCGAGTTGGAAGCTGCGGGCGCCGACCGCCCCGCGTTGCTGCTTGCCTGGTACGACCGCCATCGCCGCAAGCTGCCGTGGCGGCCGTCGGCCGGCGGATGCGCCGATCCCTATCGCGTGTGGCTGTCGGAAATCATGCTGCAGCAGACCGGCGTCAAGACCGTCGGTCCTTATTTCGAGCGATTTCTGGCGCGCTGGCCCGATGTCGGCGCGCTCGGCCGCGCCTCGCAGGACGATGTTTTGCGGATGTGGGCCGGGCTCGGCTATTATTCGCGCGCGCGCAATCTGCATGCCTGCGCGGTCAAGGTGGTGCGCGACCATGGCGGCGTGTTTCCGGATAGCGAGGTAGGCCTGCGCGCGCTGCCGGGGATCGGGCCCTACACGGCGGCCGCGATCGCGGCGATCGCGTTCGGCCGCCGCACCATGCCGGTCGACGGCAATATCGAGCGTGTGGTGTCGCGGTTGTTCGCGGTCGAGGCGCCGCTGCCGCTGGCCAAGCCGCTGATCCAGCAATTGGCGGCGACGCTGTTAGGTGCATCTCGCGCCGGCGACGAGAAGTCTCGCGCCGGCGATAGCGCGCAGGCGCTGATGGATCTGGGTTCTTCGATCTGCACGCCGAAGAAACCGGCCTGCGGGCTATGCCCGTTGAACGACGGCTGCGCCGCACGCCGGCGCGGCGATCAGGAGATTTTTCCGCCCAAGCTCGCGAAGAAGACGGGCGCGCTGCGCCGCGGCGCGGCCTTCGTTGTCACGCGGGGCCCGGATCTATTGGTCCGCACCCGGCCCGAAAAGGGTCTGCTCGGCGGCATGACCGAAGTGCCGGGCTCGGACTGGCTCACTGGGCTGGACGACAAAGCCGCGCTGAGGCAGGCGCCGAGGTTGAAGGGCGAGGTGCGCTGGCATCGCAAGACCGGCGTGGTGACCCATGTGTTCACGCATTTCCCGCTGGAGCTTGTGGTTTACACCGCGCGCGTGGCCGGGCGCACGCGCGCGCCAATGGGCATGCGCTGGGTGCCGATCGCGACCTTGCAAGATGAAGCCTTGCCGAACGTCATGCGCAAGGCGATCGCGCACGGGCTCGGTCATTAGGCTGCGTTTGACGCGAGCTTTCGTTTGACGCGTTTTCTTCACGCGAACCGGTAACACCCCGCTATCCAAGTCCGGGGCAGGCTTTCGCTCGAAAACGCTATGGGCTCCTGACACCACGCTGTCAGCAGGGGTAGGCTAATGCGGGGCAAACGGAGGCTCGCCATGATCAGTACCGCGCTCGACAATTTTGCTGCGCCGCCGTCGGCCAAGCTGCTTGGTTGGCACCTCATCGATGCAAAGCCGAAAGAGGGTTGGATCAAGGTCGGCTTTGACGGCAAGGCGGAGTTTTGCAACCCGGCCGGCTTCGTGCAGGGCGGCCTTCTGTCGGCGATGCTCGACGATACCATGGGTCCTGCCGTCATGGTCATGACCGAGGGAAGGCTCTACACCACGACCATCAGCTTGACGGTGAATTTCCTGGTCCCCGCAAAGCCCGGGCCGATCACGGCGGAAGCCAAGGTCACGCAGCTCGGCAAGACCATCGCCTTCGTCGAGGGACGCTTGATGGCGGCGGACGGCACCGTGCTGGCGACGGCCAGCGTGAGCGCGCGGCTGATCGAGGCGACAAAAGCCATTCGCTAGCTCGCCTGCGCGCCGCCAGCCCGCGAACTGGCAGTTTGACCGAACTCTGGAGATAGAAAAATGCAAATGCAGCCCACCCAGCGCAACCATCAATCGGCCGAGACGATGAATGAATTGCGTGCCTTGAACGCACACTTCATCCACAATTTCGTGACCAACGACGTGCGCTCGCACGACGCCATCCTTCATCCAGCCTTCATCAACATCTGGCCGACGGGCCAGCGGTGGGATCGCGCGACCTATCTGAAGTATTGGGCAACCGCGTTCGATCCCAAGGTCATCGTTTACTGGGATGTCCGCGACGAGCTCATTACGGTTATCGGCGATGTTGCGCTGGTGCGCTCGACCAACAAGCACATCCGTCGCCGCGATGGAAACGAGGTGACCGGCATGACGATGTATACCGATACCTATCTGTTCGAGAACGGCGCGTGGAAGTGCATTCAAGCCCAGCTCACTTCCGTTGCGCCCGAACACCAGCCCTCCGACGATACGATCGTCAGCGTCTATATCGAAGGCAAACGTCAGGAGCGGCACGCATGACGAGCAGCTATACCGCGGGCCGGCGGCATTATCGCCGTCAGTCAAGAACGTCGACGATCTCGGCGGCTGTCGGCGTTCGGAATATTCTCGCCGTGGTTCAAGTCTGGCGGGCGCGCGCACGCTTCCGGCGAGAACTCGCAGCACGGAGCGAGCGCGAACTGCAGGATATGGGAACCTGCTGGTCGTCGATATCAGAGGAGGTCAGCAAGCCGTTCTGGCGTGCGTGACGGCGGTTGGCTCAGGCCGCCCGGCGCGTGGCCCGATCCAGCTCCCGTCCGGTTTCCAGCATCAGCCTGCGCAGCCAGATCGAGCCGGGGTCCATCTGGGCGCGCGTCGGATAGAACATGAATTGTTCGTCAATCCCGGGATCGAACGGCGGCTTGACCGATACAAGTGTCAATTGCTTCGACAATGCGGCGATCAGCCGTTGCGGCACGAAAGCGACGAGATCGGTGCGCGCCGTGACATGCAGCGCCTCGATATAGCCGGGCACCACCAGCGCGATGCGGCGTTCGATGCCCTTGGCGCGCAGCCAGGGTTCGATCAGGTCCTCGCCCTGGCCGCGGATGATGACGGCGACGTGTTTGGCGCTCAGGAACGCATCCCGCTTTTTCAGCTTGGCGCCGGCAGGGTGGCCGCGGCGCACCGCAAGCGCGTCGCTGTCGGTATAAAGCCGCTGCCGGTGAAATCCGCCGAACGCATTGCCGATCGAGATCACGAGATCGATGGTGCGGGCGAACTCGGCGGTGAAGATGGCGGGACCCCGCCACGGCACCACGTCGATCCGGATATTCGGCGCGGCCTGCGTGACCTTCGCCATCAATGGCGGCATCAGCAGCTCGACCGCCAGATCAGGCATCATCAGGCGAAACTGCCGTTCGCTGCTGGCGGCGTCGAACGCATCCGGGACGAACAGCGAGCGCACCTGATCGAGCGCCTGCGCTAAGGGCCCGCGCAGTCCTTGCGCCCGCGGCGTCAGCTCCATGCGCGCGCCTGATCGTACCAGCAGGGGATCGCCGATCAAGTCACGCAGCCGCCGCAGCGCGTGGCTTAAGGCGGGTTGCGACAATCCGATCCGCATCGCCGCCCGGCTGACATTGGCTTCCCTCAGCAGCGCATCGAGCGCCACCAGCAAATTGAGGTCAAGCGAATTCAAATTCATGAAACGAATACATATCATATCTACTATCGATTGGAAGAATTTATGGCGCCGCGCAATGATGGGCGAGAGCCAATCAATGGAGCAACATCCGATGAGCGCCGCAGAAAATAAGAAGCTGGTACAACAGGTCTATGCCGATGCCGCCAGTCGCAGCGGCACAACATTCATCGACAACCTCGCCGATAATCCATGCTGGATCGTGACCGGGCAATATTCCTGGTCGCATGAATTCAAGGGGCGCGACGCGATCCTCAACGGGCTGATGGGCCACTTCCGCTCGTTCTTCGCCGAGCGGCCCCGCACGGTCGGATACAATTTCATCGCCGACGGCGACTATGTCGTGATTGAAGCGCGCGGCGACAATGTCACCAAAGCGGGGCTGCGCTACGACAACCAGTATTGCATGGTGTACCGGATCGAGAACGGCAAGATCAAGGAAATCAAGGAATATTGCGACTCGACGCTGGTTGAGCGTGTGCTCGGGCCGTTTCCCGAAGCCCGTAAGCGGACCGCCGGGTGAGGCATCGACCTGCACAAGGCGCTCCGTCTGAAATGACATGTCATGTTGGTCGGCTATAATGCACGGAGCGCCAACCGGGAGAAATTCATGAACGAGCCACCGAAGGAATTCCTCAGTCCAAAGACCCTGATCCCGCCGGCGGGCTATTCGCATATCGCCAAGGTCAATCGCGGGACAATCGTCTACCTGTCCGGCCAGGTCTCGAGCGACGCGTCGGGCAAGCTGATCGGCGAGGGCGATTTCGAGGCGCAGGCCGAGCAGGTATTCCGCAATCTCAAGATCGCGATCGAGGCGGCCGGCGGCACCATGGCCGACATCGTCAAATTGAATATCTACCTTGTCGCCGAGGTCGATCAGGCCGCTGTACCGAAGCTGCGGGCGATACGCGACCGCTATGTCAATGTGGAGCAGCCGCCGGCAAGCACGCTGGTCGTCGTCAGCCGTCTGGCGCGGCCGGGCTGGCTGATCGAGATCGAGGCGGTCGCGGCGTTGGAGGCGTGAAATAATCGGCAGGGTCCGTCATTCCGGGGCGGGCGTCAGCGCGAACCCGGAATCTCGAGCGATAACTTCTGGATTCCGGGTCCACGCGCAAGAGCGCGTGTCCCGGAACGACGTCACGCCGCCTTGGTCTTGAGGTGGCCGAACATGATGTGCTTGGCCTCGTCGTCCATCTCGGCCTTGAAGGTGAACTTGTCCTTCAGCGCGATCGCGCGCACTGCTGCGGGCCGCGCCGACACTTCATCAACCAGCCGCCTCACGTTGGGATATTTCGCGTAGACGTCGTCGCCGAGCACGAAGGGCGCAAGGCGCGCCCAGCCCCAGAACGCCATATCGACGATGGTGTAGGTATCGCCGACCATGTAGCGGCTCTTTCCGAGATGATCGTTGAGGATCTTGTAATGGCGGTTGGCCTCGAACTGGTAGCGGTTGTGCGCATATTCGAGGTCCTTCGGCGCGAAATGCTTGAAATGCACCGCCTGGCCCGAATAGGGGCCGAGGCCAGTCGCAACGAACATCAGCCATGACAGCGTCTGTGCGCGGTTGGCGGGCGTGTTGGCGGGCAGGAACTTGCCGGTCTTCTCGGCGAGATAGAGCAGGATGGCGTTACTGTCGAACACGAACACGCCGTCGTCGTCGATCGCCGGCACCTTGCCGTTGGGGTTCACTTTGAGGAATTCCGGCTTGAACTGATCGCCCTTGCGGGTATCGACCGGCACCAGCTCGTAAGCGAGGCCGGACTCTTCCAGGAACAGCGCGACCTTGTTCGGGTTCGGCGCGCCGTTGAAGTAGAATTTGAGCATCAAAATCTCCCTTTGCTCTTGGACGTGGCGGCATGGCCGCGGGCGGGCATTTTCCATGCTCAAATTTTGGCGAAAAGCGCAAGCGACGAGTTTGTGAGGACGCTGGGGCTACGAAGATAATACCGTTCGTGATTCCCCGATGAGCAATTGCACATCGTAGGTGCGCCTTCGCTCGGCAATTGTCGAGCTGAGGCGCAGGCCCGGAATCCACACTCCCGATCGTGATTATCGATTCCGGATCATCAGCGAGGTCCGCTTTACGGCTTCAATCGCGGACCCAAACCGCCTTCGAAGTCAAACTGGAACCTGAGCGGCCTTGTCGTCAGTGCCATCCAACGACAGTGATTGCTCTCCTGCCTTGGCAAGCACGCTATCGAAGTCTAGCATTTGCGCAGCCTTTGGAGAGTTCGATGACTTCAACCTTCAATGTCTATGATGCGGCCGGCTATGAGCAGCTCATGGGCCGCTGGAGCCAAAAACTCGCGCCCCTGTTCATCGAGTTCGCGGGTCTTGCCAACGGCGAAAAGATCCTTGACGTCGGCTGCGGCACTGGCAGCCTGACTTTCGCGCTGGCCAAAGCCGCCGATCTCGGCGAGATCAGTGCCATCGACTATTCGCCCGTCTTCGTAGAGGCGGCGAATCGCCGCAATACTGATCCGCGCATTAAGATCGGGCAGGCGGATGCCTGCGCCTTGCCCTTCGAGGACGGTACGTTCGACCGCGCATTGGCGCTACTCGTGCTCCACTTTGTGCCGGAAGCCGGCAAGGCCGTGGCCGAAATGCGCCGCACCGTACGGCCGGGCGGCGTGGTCGCAGCCGTCGTGTGGGACCATCTTGGCGGCATGTCCGCCATGCGCATGATGATAGACACGGTAGCGGTCCTCAACGAAGGCGGGCGCCAGTTACGCAGCCGCTATTGCTTCCAGCCGATGATGCAGCCAGGCGAAATGAAGCGGACTTTTATCCAGCAAGGGCTTGCGGATGTCACGGAAACCGAGCTGATGATCCGCATGGACTATCAGAACTTCGACGACTATTGGGCGCCGATTGCCGCGGGCGAAGGTCCGCTGGGTAAATATATGGCCACGCTGGACGCAGCGGAGCGGGTGCGCACCGACGCCGCCGTGCGCGATGCCTACGAGGCCGGCCCGCCCGATGGCCCGCGGTCATTCGCAAATGTTGCCTGGGCCTGCCGCGGCATCGTTCCCTGACCAACACCCGACGGAACGCGAAAGCGAAGTCCCGACCGTGAGCCTGCGCGGACGACGTGATTAGCCAGGCAGAGCCAATCCAAAGATGCAAAAAGATGGACGCATTGACCCTTCCGCCTGCACCCTTACACTTTCCCCAAAGGCACGGACTTAATTGTGCAATGGCGACCGCGCCCGTAAGAGCGCAACCCATATGGCTATTGAAGAGCTTTATCTTAACGTCAAGACGCTTACGCGGCAATTGGGTCTGCGCGAAAGCCTCTATGTGATTTGGGCTTACAGCCAATACCTGCAAGCCACCGGGTTTGAGATGCCTGCGGATATCGAAGTCGCCAATCAATTCTTGGCGGCGCAACCTCCGCAGGCAATGCTTGCCGAATGGACACTGGAACAGATGACGCGCGAAGTCGTTCGCTATGCGGACGAAAAGCCGGGGCAAGGACCGAGCCTGCACCAATGGGCGACGCTTGCCGGAATTGCCGACGCCTTGCGGGATCTTGAGGCTGAAATCCATGCGCAGCTGGCCGGAGCGGAGCGAATCCATCTCGAAGCGATGCGGATCGCACATCGGCAATTGGTCTGGCAGCAGTACAGGTTCGACTGGCGCATCGCCATTCGGTACTACAAGCTATTCAACACCCCAAGGCTTGTGGTGCACGCCGAGGCGGCGACCGGCCTGACCATCCCTGAGATTTATCTCATCGGGTTGGCGTATCTTCGGATATTCACTCGCCAACCGCAGGCGAAGCGACAGCTAGATGTCCCGGGTCTCACACAGCAACACATCGATCGTTTCCTTGCCTTCACGTGCCTGACCCGTGATCAGTTATCCGAGAAGCTTGGCGACGAGCATGCGTTGGATGAAGGCTTTGGCTATCGCCATTCTTCGTTGCGGGAATTCCGGCTCATTCAAATCTCCGATCAAAGGCAGGACGAAATAGCCTGCCCCATTCCAGCCCTGCTGTTCTGGCGCGTGACCAGCGGGCTCTATTACAGCCTCAGGCGTGGACTCTATTACAGCCTCGGAGGCGGGCGCGATTTCGGCCTCAGGCGTGGGCGCGGATTCACCGGGGCGCTCGGCGAGTTGTTTGAGCGTTATGTGGGAGAAGTGCTGCGCCAGCGTGTCACAAACGCCGGAATATCTGTCCTCAAGGAGGAAGAATACCACGTCGGGCTCAATCGGAAACATGGCGTGGATTGGATCATCGAGCAGGGCGGCGAAGCCGCATTGTTTGTCGAGTGCAAGACCAAGCGTCTCATCTGGACCTCGAAGGCGGGCGTGGCCAATGTCGCCGCACTGGATCGTGACCTGCGCAACCTCGGTCGGGCAGTCGTGCAGGTCTATAAAACGATCAGCGATTATCGCGCCGGCCGATATCCCCACCTTGCTTTTAGTGAGGGGCGACGCATCTACCCGGTCATCGTGACGATGGAAGATTGGTATTTGTCGGGTTTTGGCATGCCCGCGCGGCTTAATGCCGCGGTGAGGAAAATCATGGAGGCTGGCGGCCTGCCCATCGCCTGGCTCGACGAGATGCCTTATTCAATCATGTCCATCCGCGAGCTTGAAACGGCGGCCGGTGTCATCAACGCCGTCGGTGTCCACCCCTTCATTTCCGGCAAGGTGCTCGATCCGGAGTTTCGCGGCTTGGGATTTGGCGCCTATTGCGATGAACGCTATCCCGACGAGGTTGCAAATCTGCATCCCCTTTTCCGCGATGAGTTCGATGCCATGGTTGCGGGGCTCGCCTAGCGCGTGGCTGATGTAGGCAAGGACTGGACATGGCGCGGGAAAAGCGAATAATCGCTTGATCGTCAGGCCAGGTGCTTATGAGCAGCGAATTGCCGAACAGTTCGGTTAGAGCGCCAATTGGATTTGCCTTTGCTCGCGCCGCCTCTGACAGAAACGATAGAGGCCGCCAACTGAAGCGGCCTATCGGCGTGTCCACCGCGAGAGGCAATCCAGATCAGGACGACCACAGCATCCAGTTCTAACCCCCAATCGTGGTTATGGATTCCGGGCTCGCGCGGGAGCCTGGGTCATCGGGCGCGCTTTTGCGCGACCCGTTGGCGCGCCCCGGAATGACAAACATTTGGCAATTTTGAACTAATTCTGAATTTCGGAAATTTCGCTTGACGGCGGGATAAAATCAGCATTATTGATTCGGCCATCCCGTCCCACACAGAGGGGCGGCTCGCGATCGTCACGAAACGCGGGACGGGATGCGATGGACGCGGATGCGCCGATAACGAACGGCGCGTGATGCGGACGGCCAAAGGCGTGTGGTCCTGATCTCGCGACGCTGGGATCAAGTCGGCGGAAGCAATTCCGCCGGCGACGGTGGCTAGCAAGCCCGGACACCGGGGAGAGCGCGTTATAGGCGTTAAAACCATTGCGCGGGGAATGCCGGGTGTCTCCGGTGTGACCGTGGTGACTAACTCGTGTGCTTTTTATTTTCGCACACGAGGCTGCGGGTGCATCGTGCGCCCGGTATTCCCTGCGCCCTCTGATCTCTCAGGGGCAGGAATTCAAAGCAAACTCGCGCGAAACGCGCGGCGAGATCGCGAAGTCGTGTCTATCAATACGTCGCAGTTTGAAAATTGAGATTCGTGTGCATGCAAACACGCTCGTCATGCCCGGACTTGATCCGCGCATCATCAATCTTCACAGAATATTTTTTGCGAAGGAGATGGATTGCCGGGTCGAGCCCGGCAATGACGCAGTGAGGACGGTCTTTTTCGAAAAGCTCAGCCCGCCGCCATTTCGGAGCGGATTTCGGCGCGCAGCTCGTCGATCAGCCGCAAGCCCTTCTTGGTCTCGATGTGCCAGAAAGTCCAGCCGTTGCAGGCCTCGGCGCCTTGCGCCACCGCGCCGATGCGGTGGATCGAGCCGACCTTGTCGCCGAGCATGATGGCGCCGTCGGCGCGAACGAGCGCGCCATGGCGCTTCTTGGCGTCGACCAGTCTCGCGCCCGGGAGGATCATGCCGCGTTCGATCAGTTCGGCGAACGCCACGCGCGGCGCCTCGCGCGCGGTCATGAACGGTGCCAGCGTCGCTTCGGGCAGCGGCGCGATCGCAGCGATGCGCGCTTCGGCAGCTTGCGCATACGTGTTGTCGCGCTCAAAGCCGATGTAACGGCGGCCGAGACGCTTTGCCACCGCGCCCGTAGTGCCGGTGCCGTTGAACGGATCGATCACGAGATCGCCGGGTCTCGACGACGACAGCAGCACGCGCGCCAACAGGCCCTCCGGCTTCTGCGTCGGATGCACCTTCTTGCCGTCATTGCCTTTCAGACGCTCCTCGCCGGTGCACAGCGGGATCAGCCAGTCGGAGCGCGCCTGCACGTCCTCGTTCGCCGCCTTCAGGGCTTCGTAGTTGAAGGTGTAGCCCTTGGCCTTCTCGTCGCGCGCGGCCCAGATCATGGTCTCGTGCGCGTTGGTGAAGCGGCGGCCGCGGAAATTCGGCATCGGGTTGGTCTTGCGCCACACAATATCGTTGAGCACCCAGAAGCCCAAATCCTGCATGATGGCGCCGACGCGGAAAATATTGTGGTAGGAGCCGATCACCCACAAGGTCGCCGACGGCTTCATGACGCGGCGGCAGGCGAGCAGCCAGGCGCGGGTGAAATCGTCATAGGCCGCGAAGGAGGAAAACTTGTCCCAGTCGTCATTGACGGCATCGACGTGGGATTCGTCGGGACGCTTGAGGTCGCCCTTGAGCTGCAAATTGTAAGGCGGGTCTGCGAACACCAGGTCGACGGAAGCGGCCTGCAGTTTCGACATCTCGGCGACGCAATCGCCAACGATAATGCGGTGATCGCCTTGATCTCCTGGGACTCAAATTTAGTGCGGGGCGCCCTTGCAGACGCCCCGCGACGCGACACAACCATGACTCAACAACTCTGACTCAGGCGACGCTGCCGGCGACGCGGGACTAAACAACCGACTGGCGATACATTGACGAGGCAAAGTAAAAATCGACTTAACTGGGCAATTCTTTCACGCTAGGCAATTTTTGCCGGGCAGGTTATTGAATAAAGTAGCAGAAATTTTACGTTTGAGGCCCGCGCAGCCTTGAACGCGTGCCGCGCGCCGATTGGCTGAGTCTCAACCGCCCACTGCGCGCCGATAGACGCCGATGGACGCCAATGGAAAATGAAGGAAACTGCCATGCGTTACGATGATTTCCGCCGCAGCGACGACATCGAGGACCGTCGCGACGACTCTGGCGGCGGCATGGGTGGCGGCCTCGGGCTTCCGATGGGTGGCGGCGGCCTCGGCATCGGCACCATCATCGTGCTCGGCCTTGTCGGCTACGCCTTCGGGATCGACCCGCGCATCCTGATCGGCGGCGCCGAAATCCTCACCGGCGGCGGACAGGCGCCGACCTATCAGACCGATCGCAAATCAGCCACCACCAAGACCGGCGCGCCGACCGACGAGATGGGCAGCATGATCGCCGGCATTTTAGGTGAGATCGACGACCGCTGGAGCGAGATCTTCCAGGCCAGCGGGCAATCCTATTCCGGTCCGAAAATCGTGCTGTTCCGCAACGCCACCAATGGCGGGCGCTGCGGCATGGCGCAGTCGGCGATGGGGCCGTTCTACTGTCCGCCGGAGAAGCAGATTTTCCTCGACACCGGATTCTTCCGCGAGATCGAAACCCGCTTTCGCGGCTGCTCCGGCAATGCGTGCAAATTCACCACCGCCTATATCATCGCCCACGAAGCCGGCCATCACGTGCAAAACCTGCTCGGCATCCTGCCGCGCGTGACGCGGCTGCAGCAGCAGGCCAGCAGCAAGGCCGAATCCAATGCGCTGCAGGTCAAGGTCGAGCTGCAGGCGGATTGCCTGTCCGGCGTCTGGGTCAACCGCGAGGAGAAGAAGCGTCCGGGCTTCCTCGAGGCCGGCGACATCGATGCGGCGCTGACGACGGCGTCCGCGATCGGCGACGACACGCTGCAGCGGCAGGCCACCGGGCGCGTAATGCCCGAACTCGTTTACCCACGGCTCGGCCGCCCAGCGCAAGCAATGGTTTTTGAACGGCTATAAAGGGGGCAGCGTGAAATCCTGCGACACGTTCAGCGCGAGTGCGCAGTGAATGTCAGCGATCGGCGAGGCAAAACTATTCGTGCCGCTCAACGTCGCGGTGCTGACGATTTCCGATACGCGCTCGCTCAGCGATGACAAGTCGGGCTCGACGCTGGCGGAACGGCTGACCGCCGCCGGTCACAAGCTTGCCGCCCGCGAGATCGTCACCGACGACGTCGAGGCGATCCGCGTCATCGTCAAGCGATGGATCTCCGATGAGGGCGTCGACGTCGTCATCACCACCGGCGGCACCGGTTTTACCGGCCGCGACGTGACGCCGGAGGCGATCGAGCCGCTGTTCGAAAAGCGGATGGACGGATTTTCCATCGCCTTTCACCTGCTGAGCCACGCCAAGATCGGCGCCTCCACGGTGCAGAGCCGCGCCACCGCCGGCGTCGCGGGCGCGACCTTCATCTTCTGCCTGCCCGGTTCGCCCGGCGCCTGCCGCGACGGCTGGGACGGCATCTTGGCCTCCCAGCTCGACTACCGCACGCGGCCCTGCAACTTCGTCGAGATCATGCCGCGGCTGGACGAGCATCTGCGGCGGCCGAAGGCAAAGGACGCGTCGGCATGATGGGTCATCCCGGGGCGCGTCGAAGACGCGAACCCGGAATCTCGAGATTCCGGGTCTGGTCCGGAGCCTGTCATCGGGCGCGTATTCGCGCGACCCGTTGGGACGATCCCGGAATGACGGGGATAAATTAAAGCTTCAGCTCCCAGGTCTCGCCGACGAGATCGACGCCGAAACTATGGTGCTTCTCCTCGGCGACGCGGCGGAATCCGGCGCGCTGATAGATGCCGCGTGCCGCGACCAGGATGCTCTGGGTCCACAGCGTGATCGAAGTGTAGCCGGCATCGCGCGCGAATCGGACGCATTGTTCGGTCAGCGCCCGTCCGACGCCAAGGCCGCGCGCCTTCTTCTCGACCAGGAGCAGACGAAGCTTGGCGACCCGATCGGCCCCCTTGACCAGCAAGATCGAGCCGACCGGTTCGCCGGCGATTTCAGCGATCCAGCAATGCTCGCGCGAAGCGTCATAGGATCTGATGAACTGCGCCGTGATTTCGGCCACCAGCGCCTCGAAGCGGATATCCCAGCCATATTCCCGCGCATAGATCGCGCCGTGCCGCGAGACCACCCAGCCGATGTCGCCGGGGCGATGGCTGCGCAGCAGGAATCCGGCGGGCTTTTGCGCCGGCGGCTCCAGCGTCTGCTCGATCACCGTCATGGCATCGACGACCGCGGCCCGCTCGGCCTCGTCCAGCTCACCAAGCAGGGCGGCGACCTCCCGGCGCGAGCGGCCGTCGAGCTCGGCGAAGGCGGCGCGCCCCTTCGCGGTCAAAGCGATTTCGCTGGCGCGGCCATCGACCTTCGAAGGCTTTCGCGCAACGATCTGGCGCCGCTGCAATGCCTGCAGCGTGCGGCTCAGAAAGCCGGCGTCGAGGCCGAGCGCGCCGACGAGATCGGTCGCGGTGCAGCCCGGCTGCTGGGCGATCTCGTAGATGATCCGCGCCTCCTGCAGCGTCCAGGGGCTATCGAGGAGCTTCGGTTCGAGGATGCCTAGCTTGCTGGTGTAGAACCGGCTGAAGCCGCGCACCGCGGCGATCTGGCTTTCAGAGTGCTATTTGATTTCATCAAGTTATTATTTGACGAAATCAAGTAGATTGCAACCACCCATCAGGCGACCATGATCCGGCTGCGCAGCAGGGTGCGGGAGGAGCGGCCAAGCTGCCGCAGCAGCTTGGCCTCGGAGCGGCCGGCATCCGGCGCGTAGCCGCCGAGCCGCTCGTAATGGTCGCGTGCGATCAATAGGCCCTGCTCCGAAGACGGGCCCACGATCAGGCGGGCGACGAATTTGAAGCCGTCCCGCAGCCGTGTATCGGCATAGGGCGAACGGGCGTAGCGAAAGATGCCGGCGCGCGGACGCCCGCTGTTCGAGACGCCCTGAATGAATTGGGTCGTTTCCTCGATCCAGCCGTAATCGAGCACCGCGCCCGCATGCAGGAACATCAGCCATGACGCACGGGCCTGGCGCGCGCCGGCCGCCATCGCCGCGGCGCGCGTTCCTTCGAAGGTGAGGAACCGGCACCCCGTGACGTCAGCTACGCGTTCGATGACGCCTGAGCGCGACCGGTCGATCAGCAGCACCTCGCGCACGAGGCCTGCCGCCGCACCCGGCACCAGCGCGGCGAGAGTTGCGACAGCGGGCTGCTCGACACCTTCGGTCGGGATAATGACGCTCAGCATCGATGAAGCTTCATTGGCTCAAAACGTTGAAAAACGCTGCACTGTTATCACCTTGTCACAATCAAAGCAGCCGTTCGCATGCGGTTTTTTGCGGCAATGCGGTCCGTCCTTTAAGTGTGGATTCATGAATTGTTGTTCTTGATTTGTTCTCACGGCATGCTATGTTTCCGAACATGAGCCGAGCATCCTCTCATGCCCTCAAGCACCCGCCGGTCACGGCGCCCTCCGAGCCGGCGGGTGCGCCTTCGGCTTTTCCCGAGCTTGCGGTTGCGATCGAGCGCGAGCGGCGGCGCGGGCGCGGCGCGCAATCCAATGTCAGTGGTCGCTTTGAGGCCGAGGCGCGGGTCGCGTTCGACGACGGCTGGCAAAGTCTCGACGAATTGCCGCCGTTCAAGACCACGGTGGCGCTGGATACTTCGCGCAAGGTGATTGCCCGCAACGATTCTCCCGACATCGGTTTCGACCGCTCGATCAATCCGTATCGCGGCTGCGAGCACGGCTGCGTCTACTGTTTCGCGCGGCCGACCCACGCTTTTCTCGGTCTTTCGCCGGGCCTTGATTTCGAAACAAAACTGCTCGCCAAGCCGGACGCGCCGGCGCTGCTTGAAAAGGAACTGGCCGCGCAGGACTACGAACCGCGCATGATCGCGATCGGCACCAACACCGATCCCTATCAGCCGATCGAGCGCGAGCACAAGATCATGCGCGGGATCCTCGAAGTGCTGGAACGCACAGGCCATCCCGTCGGCATCGTCACCAAATCGGCGCTGGTGACGCGCGACATCGATATTCTGTCGCGGATGGCGAAACGCCACCTCGTCAAGGTCGCGATTTCGGTGACGACGCTGGATCCCGAGCTTGCGCGCATCATGGAGCCGCGGGCGCCGACGCCGCCGCGGCGGCTGGAGGCGCTGAAGCAGTTGTCGGCGGCCGGAATTCCGACCACCGTGATGGTCGCCCCCGTCATTCCCGCGCTGAATGATTCCGAGATCGAGCGAATCCTCGACGCCGCCGCGCATGCCGGCGCCAAGGAAGCGAGCTACGTGCTGTTGCGGCTGCCGCTCGAGGTACGCGATCTGTTTCGCGAATGGCTGATGGCGAATTATCCCGACCGCTATCGCCACGTCTTCACCCTGATCCGCGATATGCGCGGCGGCCGCGATTACGATTCGCAATGGGGAACGCGGATGAAGGGCACGGGACCGATGGCCTGGATGATCGGACGCAGGTTCGAGATCGCCTGCGAGAAACTCGGGCTCAACAAGCGGCGTTCGAAATTGACCACCGACCATTTTGCGAAGCCGAAGCGCAGCGGCCAGCAGTTGAGCTTGTTCTAGGAGCCGTCATTGCAATGACGGGTGAGGGAGTAACATGAGTACGAAAATGCCTGCACCGGTTCCGCGCTTCACGGTCATCACGCTTGGCGTGGTCGACATGCGCAAGAGCATCGCATTCTACGAGGGCCTCGGCTTTGCCCGAAAATTTCGCGCAACCGGCGAAGTCGTCGCCTTCTTCGATACCGGCGGCACCGTGATCGGGCTGTTTCCCTGGAGTCAACTCGCCGAGGATGTGACGCTTCCCGACAAACCGAGGCCGCAAGCCTTTCGCGGGGTGACGCTTGCCTGGAATTGCCGCAGCAATGAGGAAGTCGATCAGGTCATCGATTTTGCGATCGCAAAGGGGGCCGCGCTGCTGAAGATCGCGCACAAAACCGATTACGGCGGCTATTCCGGTTATTTTGCCGATCCCGATGGCCATCCCTGGGAGGTCGTGGTCGCGCCCAACATCGAGGTCGGCGCAGACAGGCGCGTTCACTTGCCGGATTAAATAGCGGGAATTGCGTCGAGTTCCTGGTTGCGCTGCGGGCTTGCGGTCAGCACGATCGGACAAATGATTCGTGACAAGTCCGCCAAAGATCAGGCCAGGCTGCCCAACGGCGTTATTGCGGTAGCGCCGCCAAGCTTCCGCCGCGAGCGCGCGCTGATCAAACGCGGCGTCTGGCCGGTGGCCGGCTGCGACGAAGCGGGCCGCGGCCCGCTGGCGGGTCCGGTGGTGGCCGCCGCGGTCGTGCTCGACCCGAAGCGGATCCCGAAGGGGATCGACGATTCCAAGCGGCTGACTGCCGAGCGGCGCGAGGAATTGTTCGAGGCGATCTGCGCGACGTCTTCGTTTGCAATAGCCTTCGCGTCGACGGCGCGGATCGACCGCGACAATATCCTGCGCGCCTCGCTATGGGCGCTGGCGCGCGCCGTGGCTGCGCTGCCGGAGCCTCCAAAGCATGTATTCGTCGATGGCCGCGACCCGATCGTTACGCGTTGCGACTGCGACGCCGTGATCGGCGGCGATGGCCTCGTGATGTCGATTGCGGCCGCCTCGATCGTCGCCAAGGTGACGCGCGACCGGCTGATGTGCGCGCTGGCGCAGGATTGCCCCGGATATGGCTTCGAGTCCCACAAGGGCTACGCGGTACCGGAACATCTGGAGGCGCTGGCGAAGCTAGGACCGAGTGCGCACCACCGCCGCTTCTTCGCGCCGGTCGCCGCCGCGCGTGAAAAACATCAACCGTCGGCCGCTGAGCGCGACCTCTTCAGCGTCGATACGTCCATCGACATTGAGGTATCGGCTTCGCTGTAACGCGATGGTTGCCTCTTAGGCCGACGCGCTCTATCAAACGTCTGGGACAGAATGGGGCTGGCTCTGAAGGGTTGGTCCCGCATTTCAGGCGTTTCATGCGTTTCACTTCCCTGATCATCGAGCTGATCCGCGCCCGCCCCCGGCTGGTAGTCTGGATCGTGGTGCTGTGTCAGGCATCGCTGTGGCTGCTCGTGCCGCTGGTTTTCTATCGCGGCCCGCCCAGCGAGCTTGCGACCGTGCTCGCATTTGGCCGGGAATATCAGGTCGGCACCGATCTCGGCCCGCCGCTGGCGTTCTGGCTCGCCGACATCGCGTTCCGCGCCGCGGGCAACCACATGTTCGGCGTCTATGTGCTGGCGCAGATTTGCTCGGTCACGACGTTCTGGATCCTTTATCATTTCGCGCGCACCATCGTCGGCGGACAACAGGCGGTGCTCGCGGTGTTGCTGACGATAACGATAACCGCGTTCGGCTCGCCCGGCGCCGAATTCGGCCCGGCGGTGCTCGCGCGTCCGCTCTGGGCGTTGCTTCTGATGCACTCATGGCAACTGATCGGCCAGAACCGGCGCAACGTCTGGTTCGCATGGTCGATCGAAGCCGGCCTGTTGCTTTTGACCACCTCCGCAGGGATTGTCCTGTTGCTGCTGATCGCGGCATTTGCGGTCGCAACCGAGCGCAGGCGGCACACGCTGTTGTCGATCGATCCGTTGTTTGCGCTGCTCGTGATCGTCGTGTTGGCGTTGCCATATCTGATCTGGGTGATCCGCGCCGAGGCGCTGGGATTGCCGCCGCTGCCTGGCGTCGCTGATCTCGGTGCAAGGGCATTGAACTGGTTTTGGTTGCTGGTCGGCCTGGGGCTTGCGATGTTGGGAATGCTGCTGCTGGTGCTGCTCAATTCCGGCTGGTTCGGACGCAGGACGGAAGAAGCGCCGATCATCTATCGCCCGCCGGTCGAGCCCTTGGCGCGCGATTTCGTTTATTTCTTTGCGATCGCGCCGGCGCTTGCGGGAAGCCTGGTCTCTGGACTGTTCGGCCTCGATCGCGTGGTCGGCGGATCGGGTGTCGTGCTCTTGATGTCGGGGCTCGCCGCGATCGTCGCGACCGGCGATCTGATCCAATTGCGGCGCCAGCGCCTGTTGCGTTTGATCTGGGCGGCTGCGGTCGTGGCGCCCGCGCTTTCGGTGATCCTGGCGACGTTGTTCGTGCCCTGGACCGGCAGCGGCGAGGTCGCGACTTCGCTGCCGGCAAGTTCGATCGCGCGTTTCTTCGGCGACAGCTTTGAGCGGCGCACCAATCAGCCGCTGCGCGCCATCACCGGCGACGCGCAGCTTGCGAGTTTGGTCGCGCTGGATGCCGTCCGCCCGCATTTGTATCTCGAAGCAACTCCCGAGCGCACGCCGTGGCTGACCTTGGCGAGGTTCAACGAGACCGGCGGGGTCGTGGTCTGGCGTGCGTCTGACACCGCCGGAACGCCGCCGGCCGAAATCGCGCAAAAATTCCCGGGTCTCGTGCCGGAAGTGCCGCGCGCATTCGAATGGCTGGTCACCGGCCGCCAGCCTTCGCTGAGGATCGGCTGGGCGATCATGCGGCCGAAGGGGCCGTAAGGGATAACGTCATTCCGGGGCGATGCCAACGGGGCGATGCCAACGGGTCCGCGCGAAGCGCGGCCCGATGACAGGCTCCGCATCGAGCCCGGAATCTCGAGATTCCGGGTCTGGCGCTGAGGCGCCATCCCGGAATGACGACATCTGATTGTTACGGCGAAACTTGCTCAAGAGCTTTCGCGATGGCACGTAAATCCTGCCACGACATCCGCTTGTAGGACGGCGAGCGCAACAGATAGGCCGGATGGAATGTCGCGATCGCGCGGATTACCCGGGTGCCGGTGTCGTAGTCGAACCAGCGCCCGCGGGTCCGCATGATGCCCTCGCGCGTCGACAACAAGGTTTGCGTCGAGGGATTGCCGAGCGTCACCAGGATATCCGGATCGACGAGCTCGATCTGGCGCTGGATGAACGGCAGACAGATCTGGGTTTCCTGCGGCGTCGGCGTGCGGTTGCCGGGCGGGCGCCACGGAATGACATTGGCGATATACGCCTTGCTGCGGTCGAGCCCGATCGCCGCGATCATCCGGTCCAACAGCTTGCCCGAACGTCCGACAAAGGGCAGGCCTTCGAGGTCTTCGTCGCGCCCCGGCGCCTCGCCGACAAACATGACCCGCGCTTTCGGATTGCCGTCGGCAAACACCAGCCGCGTCGCGGTGTGCTTTAGCGCGCAGCCGTCGAATTTCTCCAAGAGTTCGCGCAATGCTTCCAGCGTCGGGGCGATCCGCGCCGCTTCCCGGGCCGACGTGATCGCAGCTTCGGGGGCAGGCGCTGCCTCGACGCGGGCTGTCGGAATGGTAGCGGGAACCGTCCGAGCCCGCTGGGCGGGTGCTGCTTCGCGCGGCGGAGCTGCGGCATCGGGATCGGCCAGCCGGTTGACGGGTTCGTCCGTCAGCGCGCAGTCGACGCCGGCCTCCAGATAAAACGCCAGCAATTGCTGAGCGGTAGGGGCGGGATCAGGCGTCATGGCATAATCTCGAAGGGCATCTTCTCAGTCTAGGCGGGATCGCCCGGTCACGAAACGCCTTACGGTCGATTTCCATGGTTGTCCTCCCGATAAAAATCGGAAACAAACGGCCCGAACCACACAAGGCTGTTTCGACCGGGCGGAGACCACATCATCATGAGCACCGAACCATTACCGCCGCGCGAATCCATGGAATTCGATGTCGTGATCGTCGGCGCAGGACCCTCAGGCCTTGCGGCTGCGATCCGGCTGAAGCAGCTCAAGGCTGATCTCAGCGTCGTGGTGGTCGAAAAGGGCTCCGAGGTCGGCGCGCATATCCTGTCCGGCGCGGTGATCGACCCGGTGTCGCTCGACAGATTGCTGCCGGATTGGCGCGAGGACGCCGATTGCTCGCTGAAAACCCAGGTCAAGGACGATCGCTTCTACTGGATGACGGCGGGCGGCGCGATCAGGTTGCCGAACTTCATGATGCCGCCACTGATGAACAATCATCACTGCTATATCGGCTCGCTCGGCAATGTCTGCCGCTGGCTCGCGCCGAAGGCCGAAGCGCTCGGCGTCGAAATCTACCCGGGTTTTGCCGCCACCGAAGTGCTCTACGACGACAAGGGCGCGGTGCGCGGCATCGCGACCGGCGACATGGGCATCGCCAAGGACGGCTCCCACAAAAACTCCTACACCAGAGGCATGGAGCTCGTCGGCAAATACACGCTGTTTGCCGAAGGCGCCCGCGGCAGCCTCACCAAGCAACTGATCGCGAAATTTGCGCTCGATGCCAACAGCGAGCCGCCGAAATTCGGCATCGGGCTGAAGGAAGTCTGGCAGGTCGACCCGGCGAAGCACCAGAAGGGTCTGATCCAGCATTCGTTCGGCTGGCCGTTGAACAATTCGACCGGCGGCGGCTCGTTCCTCTATCACTACGACGACAATCGCGTGGCGGTCGGCTTCGTCGTGCATCTCAATTACGACGATCCATATCTGTCACCGTTCGACGAATTCCAGCGCTTCAAGACCCATCCATCGATCCGCCCGCTCTTGGAAGGCGGCAAGCGCCTGGCCTACGGCGCGCGCGCCATCACCGAAGGCGGTTATCAGTCAGTGCCGCGGCTGACGTTTCCGGGCGGCGCGCTGATCGGATGCGCGGCGGGTTTTTTGAACGTGCCGCGCATCAAGGGCGTTCACAACGCGATGGGCAGCGGCATGCTCGCCGCCGAACACGTCGCCACCGCGCTCGGCGCCGCTCGCGCCAACGATGAACTTGTCGAATATGAAAACGCGTGGCGCAATTCCGCCATCGGCAAGGACCTGTACCCGGTCCGCAATGCCAAGCCGCTGTGGTCCAAATTCGGAACCATCATTGGTGTGGCGCTCGGCGGTTTCGACATGTGGTGCAACACGCTCGGCTTCTCTTTGTTAGGCACCCAGTCGCACGCCAAACCCGACCGCAAGACGCTCGACCCCGCGAAGGTCCACGCGCCGATTGCGTACCCGAAGCCGGATGGCAAGATAGCGTTCGACAAGCTTTCGTCAGTGTTTCTGTCCAACACCAACCACGAGGAGGACCAGCCGGTTCATCTGAAGGTCGCCGACATGAACCTGCAGAAGACATCCGAGCACGACGTCTATGCGGGGCCGTCGAATCGCTATTGCCCAGCCGGCGTCTACGAGTGGGTGGAGGAGGCGGCAGGTCCCAAATTCGTGATCAACGGCCAGAATTGCGTCCACTGCAAAACCTGCGACGTGAAGGATCCCAACGGCAACATTACCTGGGTTCCACCGGAGGGCGGTGGCGGGCCCAATTACGAGGCCATGTGACGGAGCTATGTGACGACCGCGTGAGGTGACCGGCCACGATACTGCCACAGTGCAAGCGTTACCCGATACCGCCGGGCTAAATCCGCGGTTTAGGGTCCGATCTGCCAAACGACCATCGTGCATCCTTTGCGCGTATCCTTGCGGTTAAGCGCCAAACGCGGCATTGTCGCTTGCCTTGATGCCGCCGCTTGGGTCCGCATTCGGGAATCCTGCCGTTCAATTCTGGAGCTAGGCCAACCGTGATACTTTCAACTCGTTTGAACCGCTGGACCGTTGCCGCTCTCGCCGTCGCCGCGCTGGCGTTGCCCGGCACGGTTTGCGCGCAGACGCCCGATCATCCGACCGACAATTCGGCGCAGTTTCCGACCAGGAGCGATTTGAAATCGCTCACCACGTCGGGCAGTTACCTTGCCGCCCGTCATGCCAGCGTGGAACGCGACGCCAACTCCGCGTCGGCCTTCTACCTCTCGGCGCTGCGCACCGATCCGAAGAACAACGAATTGCTCGATCGTGCGTTCATCTCCTCGGTTGCCGACGGCAATATCGACGAGGCCGTCAAGCTCGCCGAACGCATCCTGACGATCGACAAATCCAACCGTGTCGCGCGCCTCGTCGTCGGCGTGCAGAATCTCAAGTTGAAGAAATACGCCGCCGCGCAGCTGAACATCAACCAGTCGATCCGCGGGCCGATCACCGATCTGGTGGCGACGCTGTTGTCGGGCTGGGCCATCTATGGCACCGGCGACGTCAAGGCGGCGGTCGCCAGCATCGACAAGCTCACCGGTCCGGATTGGTATCCGATCTTCAAGGACCTCCACAGCGGGATGATGCTCGACCTCGCGGGCAAGGAAAAGGACGCCGGCACCCGCCTCGAGCGCGCCTACAAGCTCGACAACTCCATGCTGCGGGTTGCCGAATCCTACGCTCGCTGGCTGTCGCGCAACAAAGATGACGCCGCCGCCTCGGGCATCTATGAGGCGTTCGACAAGAAGCTCGCGCGACATCCGCTGGTGCAGGAAGGGCTGCGCGAGACCAAGGCCGGCAAGAAAATGCCGCCGCTGGTGGATTCGCCGCAGGCCGGCGCCGCCGAAGCGCTGTACGGCATCGGCGCCTCGCTGACGCGCCGCGGCGGCGAGGATCTCGCGCTGGTCTATCTGCAGCTCGCGCTCTACCTCGCGCCCAATCATCCGCTGGCGCTATTGTCGCTGGCCGATCTCTATGAGTCAGTCAAGAAGCCTCAGATGGCGATCAAGATCTATGAGCGGGTGCCGTCGAACTCGCCGTTGAAGCGCAATGCGCAGATCCAGCTCGCGACCGATCTGGACTCCGCCGACCGCAGCGATGAAGCGATCAAGATCCTCAAGAACGTCACCGCGGAAGACCCGAAGGATCTCGAGGCCATCATGGCGCTCGGCAATATCGAGCGTGGCCGCAAGAAGTTTGCCGACTGCGCCGTGACCTATTCGCTGGGCGTCGACGTGTTGCCTGCGAACAGCGACAAGGCCAACAGCATCTATTATTATTATCGCGGCATCTGCGAGGAGCGCTCCAAGCAGTGGAGCAAGGCGGAAGCCGATATGCGCAAGGCGCTCGAGCTGCAGCCCGAACAGCCGCATGTGCTGAACTATCTCGGCTATTCCTGGATCGACCAGGGCGTCAATCTCGACGAAGGCATGAAGATGATCAAGCGCGCCGTCGAACAGCGCCCGGACGATGGCTATATCGTGGATTCGCTGGGCTGGGCCTATTTCCGCATCGGCAATTATGAGGAAGCGGCCAAGAACCTCGAGCGCGCGATCGACCTCAAGCCCGAGGATCCGACCATCAACGACCATCTCGGCGACGCCTATTGGCGCGTTGGCCGTACGCTGGAGGCGAAATTCCAGTGGTCCCACGCCCGCGACTTGAAACCCGAGCCGGACGAGCTGCCGAAGATCGAAGCCAAGATCGAGAACGGACTGCCGGATGATCCATCATCGGCTGCTGCCGCCGCCGACAAGAAGAAGGACGACGGCAAGGAAGACGACGGCAAGGGCGGCTGATCGAAGGGCTTGGGGGTAATGCCGCTGGTCGAGGAGGGGCGTGCCAAGGTCAACCTGACCCTGCGGGTGGTGGGCCGCCGCGTCGACGGCTATCACGACCTCGAAAGCCTGGTGGCGTTCGCCGATTGCGGCGACCGCCTGGCGCTTGCGCCCGGACCGGAACTGAAGCTCGACACCACGGGTCCGCTGGCCGGAGACTGCGGCGATGTCGCCGACAATCTGGTGCTCAGGGCCGCGCTGCTGCTGGCCGAGCATGTGCCGGGCCTGAAACTTGGCGAATTCACCCTCGACAAGATGTTGCCGGTCGCGGCCGGAATTGGTGGCGGCTCGGCCGATGCGGCCGCCGCGTTGCGGCTATTGGCGCGGCTCAACGATCTTGCGCTCGACGATCCGCGCCTGCTCGAGGTTGCGCTTCTGACCGGCGCCGACGTGCCGGTATGCCTGGTCTCGCGCGCATCCGGCATAACCGGGGTCGGCGAAACCCTGTCGCCGCTGGCCTTACCGAAAATGCCCTGCGTGCTGGTCAACCCGCGTGTTGCGGTGGCGACCAAGGACGTGTTTGCGGGGCTTGGCTTGCGCAACGGCGAGCTCTTGGTCGGTGCCACGGACATTCTGCAGTCGCCGGCCTGGCCGGAAGACGGTGCGTCGCTCGAAGATTGGGTCGAGGCGCTCGCCGAGAATTCCAACGACCTCGAAGCACCCGCCATGCGTATCCAGCCCGTGATCGCTGAAGTGCTTTCGGCGCTCAACGCCACCAATGGGGCCTGGCTGGCGCGGATGTCGGGGTCGGGCGCGACCTGCTTTGCGATCTATGAAAATACCGTGGAGGCGCGGCGCGCCTCGCAGAAGATTCGGCTCGATCACCCGCAATGGTGGATCCATGCGGGCGTGCTGAGCTAGCTTGTAGCCGGCCGTCGCGCCAGCGCCAGTGAAATTCCGAGCCCTGCAATGAACAGCCCGGAGCCCTGCCGGAGACGCTTGACGAACCGTGGCCTGCGCGCGAGACGAACGCGTGCCGTAGAGGCCATGGCGACCACGATGACGTCGGCCAAGGTGTTGAGCGCCACCGAGATCAGGCCGAGCGACATGAACTGGAGCGCTGTGTGGCCGGCCGCCGGTTCGATAAATTGCGGAATGAATGCGAGAAAGAAGGCCGCGGTCTTGGGATTGAGCGCCTCGACGAGGACGCCTTCGCGAAATGCGCGCTTTGCCCCGATGGGGCCGAGCGGCCCTAACAGCGGATGACCCGCTTCCATGACGGTCCTGATACCAAGCCAGATCAGATAGAGAGCGCCGAACAGCTTGAGCGCCGTAAAAAGCTGCGCGCTGGCAAGAATGATCGCCGAGACGCCAAGGCCGCCAGCGATAATATGAACAAGTCCGCCTAATGCCGTTCCGAAGGTGGATGCGACGCCCACTGTCCTGCCGCCCGACAGTGTCCTTGCTGCCACGTAGAAAATACCGGGGCCGGGGACCGCTGCGATAATGAGCGCGGCCAGCAGAAATAGCGAAAAGCTCGCACCGTACATCTTTAATGCGACCGCGCCAGGCAGAACGCCACCACCTGCTCGAGCGCGGTCTTCATGGGCGAGGCCGGAAACAGCGCCAGCGCATCGACCGCCATCGCGCCATAATGCTGGGCGCGGTTGATGGTGTCCTCGAGCGCGCGATGCTTGCTCATCAAGCCGATGGCGTGATCGAGATCGCCGCCGCCGATCTCACCGCGCTCCAGCGCCTTGACCCAGAAACCGCGCTCGGAGTCGTTGCCGCGGCGGAACGCCAGCACTACCGGCAGCGTGATCTTGCCCTCGCGGAAGTCGTCGCCGATGTTCTTGCCGAGCTTGGCGGCCTTGCCGCCGTAATCCAGCACGTCGTCGACCAGCTGGAACGCGATGCCGAGATTCATGCCGACCGAACGGCACGCGGTCTGCTCCGCCTTCGGACGGTTGGCGATCACCGGGCCGACCTCGCAGGCGGCCGCGAACAGTTCGGCGGTCTTGCCGCGGATCACGGCGAGATATTCGTCCTCGGTGGTGGCGGTGTTCTTGGCGGCGGCAAGCTGCATCACCTCGCCTTCGGCGATCGTCGCAGCCGCGGAAGAGAGGATGTCGAGCGCGCGCAGCGAGCCGACTTCGACCATCATCCGGAACGCCTGGCCGAGCAGGAAATCGCCGACCAATACGCTCGCCTCGTTGCCCCACAACATCCGCGCCGACAGCTTGCCGCGCCGCAGTTCACTTTCGTCGACGACGTCGTCATGCAGCAGGGTCGCGGTGTGCATGAACTCGACCGAGGCCGCGAGTTTGATGTGACCGTCGCCGGAATAGCCGGCGAGATGCGCCATCGCCAGCGTCAGCATCGGACGCAGCCGTTTCCCGCCCGAGGAAATCAGGTGGTTGGCAACTTCGGGAATCATGGTCACTTCGGAGCCGGTCCGCGACAGAATCGTGGCGTTGACGCGCTCCATGTCCGATGCAACGAGCCCGACCAGTTGGTCGATCGAAGCGTTCGAGGGGCTCTCGAAGGGTACAATAACCGCCACGCGGGTCTCCACAATTTCCCGATTGGGACTATCCTTAGATAGAATGTGCCACGCAGCACGGCAAGCGGTTGACATATGCCCTACCGTCGCAAGCCGCCATGACGAAGGAGAATGCAAGTTGCGGGAATTGGTTCGGACCAACGATATGGTGCTGGTTTCAGCCGTCGGCGCGCTGCTCGATGGCGCGAACATCCATCACCTGGTGCTGGACCAGAATATGAGCATCATCGAGGGATCGCTGGGCGTGCTGCCGCGCCGTATCCTGGTCCATGAGGATGACAACAGGCAGGCGCGTCAGCTTCTGACCGATGCGGGGCTTGCCCACGAATTGCGCGCCGATGACTGAGCCTCGGTGCGAAACCACCGAGGACGCATTCCTCGGAGGTCAATTGCGCTTGCGGCAACCCAAATCCGGCCATCGCGCCGGCCACGATGCGATGCTGCTTGCGGCCGCGACACCGGCAAGATCAGGCGATCGTGTGGTGGATCTCGGCGCCGGTGTCGGCGCCGCCGGCCTTGCGCTCGCCAAGCGTGTGCCGGCAATCGAATTGTTGCTGGTCGAGTTCGATCTCGAACTCGCCGAACTTGCGCGCGGCAACGCGGCCTCGAACGCGATCGCTGCCGACGTCGTCGTACTGGACGTTACATCCGCGCCGGACCGATTTGCCGCCGCTGGCCTCTCGCCCGACAGCGTCGACGTGGTGCTGATGAATCCGCCGTTCAACGATCCGGTGCGGCATCGTGCCTCGCCGGACAGGGCGCGGGCGACGGCGCATGTGGCGAGCGCCGCGATGCTTGCGGATTGGGTTCACGCGGCGCGGCGCGTCCTCAAATCGCAAGGCGCATTGACGCTGATCTGGCGCGCCGACGCGTTAGCTGAAGTATTGACGGTCCTTGATCGCGGTTTCGGCAGCCTTGCCATTTTGCCGATTCATGGTGACGCAACGGCTCCCGCGATTCGCGTGCTGGTTCGCGCCACCAAGGGCGGCAAGGCACCGACCCGAATTCTTGCCGGCCTGATGCTCAAGGAAGAGTCAGGCCTGCCTAATAAACAGGTACAGGATGCCCTGGCCGGGAAGGGATCACTGCCGCTGGCGATACCCTAAAGCATCGCCCCGGCGCCCAAATTTTGAACAAAACGTCTACCGCGGAAGCGTCTTCGAGCGTTGTTCCGGCACCGAAGTGAGGCGAATTGCGGCCAGGAGGGTGCCGATCAGCACCATCAGCAGATAGATTTTCATGTCATTCTCCGCTGCGCCATTGCAGCCATAGCGGCCGCCAAGCAAAACGCATTCCATTCGTCTCAATGACACTGGCGTGATAAAAAATGGTTAATTCGAGGTAACGCTATGCTGGAACAAAAAGTTGATAGCGGAAGACTATCAGACTTGCGCGACGGACTCATGGCCTGGCTTCCGGCACGGCTGCGAAGAGGGGTCGCCGTGGTGCCGGTGGTCCGGCTATCGGGCGTGATCGGCGCGGTGACGCCGCTGCGGCCCGGCATGACGCTGGCCGGCGTCGCCCGGACGCTGGAACGTGCTTTCTCCACCAGGAACGCCAAGGCGGTGGCGCTGTTGATCAATTCGCCCGGCGGCTCGCCGGTGCAATCGCGTCAGATCTATCTGCGCATTCGTCAACTCGCCGCGGAAAAGCAATTGCCGGTGCTGGCCTTCGTCGAGGACGTCGCGGCGTCCGGCGGCTACATGATCGCTTGTGCCGGCGATGAGATCTTTTGCGACCCGTCGTCGATCCTGGGCTCGATCGGCGTGGTCGGTGGCTCCTTCGGTTTCCAGGAGCTGATCAAGAAGATCGGCATCGAGCGCAGGCTTTATACGGCGGGCGAGCACAAGGCGATGCTCGATCCGTTCTTGCCGGAAGACCGTCACGATGTAGCGCGCCTGAAGGCGATCCAGCGCGAGATCCATGCGATCTTCATCGCGCTGGTGAAGGAGAGCAGGGGAAGCCGCCTCAAGGGTGGCGACGGCGTGTTGTTCAGCGGCGAATATTGGGCCGGCGACACCTCGATTTCGCTGGGGCTCGCGGATGCGATCGGCGATCTCCGCTCGACCTTGCGCGCCCGCTACGGCGAGAAGGTCGAGATGCCGCTGATCGCTCCCGCAAGGGGCATGCTGTCAGGCCTGTTCGGGCGGCGCTCGGCCGGCGCCGATGCGGCTGGCTCGCTGGACGGTATCGCGGGGTTGCCGGAAGGGCTGATCTCGGCGCTAGAAAGCCGGGCGATTTGGGCCAAATTCGGGTTTTAGGCGGGGTCTGCCCGCGCCATTTGGTCTCTCCCCGGTCTCGGAAGTGTGATTGCGGGTTCGGCCGGCTTGGGCGACAATAGGCAATATAAGTCGGGGCGCGAGATTTGATGAACGACAAGGATCGACCGATGCCGCCGCTGATCGCATTTGCGGGTGTGTTGGGTGGACTGGCCGTGGTCCGTTGGGCGTACACCACCGCCGTGCGGATCAACCAGGAGCTGGAAGAGGCGCGGCTGGCGCGGCTCGCCGAGGCGGCCCGATCGAACGAGATTCCGACGCTGCGGCGCGACCCCGTCACCGGCGCTTACCGGCCTGGCTGACCCGTCATTCCGGGGCGTGAAGCGACGCGAAACGAACCCGGAATCTCGAGATTCCCCGATGCGCAATTGCGCATCTGAGGTCTGGTGCTGGCGCACCATCGCGGAATGACTTCCTGGGACGCCCCGCCATTGCTTGATTCCACGCCTCCCCGCCGATACGGTCCCGCGCGCCCAAAAACCCGTCCGCGAGACCGAATCTGGCGATGGATGCACTTCCCGCCCATATGCGCCCGGAACGCTCGTTCCAGGGAATGATCCTGACGCTGCAGCGCTATTGGGCCGACTACGGCTGCGCGATCCTGCAGCCTTACGACATGGAAGTCGGCGCCGGCACTTTCCATCCGGCGACCACGCTGCGCGCGCTCGGCCCGAAACGCTGGAACGCGGCCTATGTGCAGCCGTCGCGGCGGCCGAAGGACGGCCGCTACGGCGAAAACCCGAACCGGCTGCAGCACTATTATCAGTTCCAGGTGATCTTGAAGCCGTCGCCGCCAGACATTCAGGAACTCTATCTGAAATCGCTGGAAGCGGTCGGTATCGATTCGCATCTGCAC
The DNA here is from genome assembly GCA_963769365.1 of uncultured Alphaproteobacteria bacterium. Taxonomy (GTDB): domain Bacteria; phylum Pseudomonadota; class Alphaproteobacteria; order Rhizobiales; family Xanthobacteraceae; genus Bradyrhizobium. The sequence goes on from CAVYLU010000012.1 coordinate 640,924, forward strand.
GACATCCGCTTTGTCGAGGACGATTGGGAAAGCCCGACGCTCGGCGCCTGGGGCCTGGGCTGGGAATGCTGGTGCGACGGCATGGAAGTGTCGCAGTTCACTTACTTTCAGCAGGTCGCTGGCGTCGAGTGTGTGCCGGTCTCGGGCGAGCTCACCTACGGGCTGGAGCGGCTTGCTTGCTATCTGCAGGGCGTCGATAGCATCATGGACCTCAATTTCAACGGCCGCGACGGCGCCGACCGGGTGACCTATCGCGACGTGTTCCTGCAGGCCGAGCAGGAATATTCGCGGCACAATTTCGAATTCGCCGATACCGACATGCTGTTCGAGCAGTTCAAGATGGCCGAAGAAGCCTGCAAGAAATATCTCGCGGTCGGCTGGCGCGACGGCGACAACCGTAGAGAGCATCTGATGGCGCTGCCGGCTTATGACCAGTGCATCAAGGCAAGCCACGTCTTCAATCTTCTGGATGCGCGCGGCGTGATCTCGGTGACCGAGCGGCAGAGCTACATCATGCGCGTGCGCGAGCTTGCGAAAGCCTGCGGCGAAGCCTGGGTGCATACCGAAGCCGGCGGGGCGGGCTGATGCCCGATCTCCTGCTCGAGCTTTTTTCCGAAGAAATTCCCGCGCGCATGCAGGCGAAGGCGGCCGACGATCTGCGCCGCATGGTGACCGACAGGCTCGTGGCCGAGGGCCTCGTCTATGAAGGCGCGAAAGCGTTCGCGACGCCGCGGCGGCTCGCGCTGACCGTGCACAGCATTCCGGTGCGGCAAGCCGACCTGAAGGAAGAGCGCAGGGGGCCGCGCGTCGGTGGGCCTGATGCCGCGATTGCTGGCTTTCTCAAAGCCACGGGCCTTGCCTCGATCAGCGAGGCCAAGATCCAGACCGATCCGAAGAAAGGCGACTTCTACATCGCGCTGATCGAAAAGCAAGGCCGCGCCACCATCGACGTGCTGGCCGACATGCTGCCGGTGATCGTGCGGACGTTTCCGTGGCCGAAGTCGATGCGCTGGGGCGAGCGCTCGGCAAAGCCGGGCGCGCTGTCCTGGGTGCGGCCGCTGCATGCGATCGTCGCGACCTTTGGCCTGGAGACCGAGGACCCCGATGTCGTGAAGTTTTCAATCGACGGCCTCGATGCCGGCCAGACCACCTTCGGACACCGTTTCATGGCGCCCGCCGCGATCTCCGTGCGCCGCTTTGCGGATTACGAGGCAAAGCTGCTGGACGCGAAGGTCGTGTTCGATCCCGAGCGCCGCAAGGACACCATTCTCACCGACGCCAAGCAGTTGGCGTTCGCGCAAGGTTTTGAGCTGATCGAGGATCAGGGGCTGCTCGACGAGGTCGCAGGTCTGGTGGAATGGCCGGTGGTGCTGATGGGATCGTTCGACCAGGAATTCCTGTCGATCCCCGGCGAAGTCATTCGCGCCACCATCCGCAACAACCAGAAGTGCTTTGTGGTCAACGATGCCAAAACCGGCAAGCTGACAAACAAGTTCATTCTCACCGCCAATATCGAAGCGAGCGACGGCGGCAAGGCGATCGTCGCCGGCAACGAGCGTGTGATCCGCGCACGGCTGTCGGACGCAAAATTCTTCTATGAGACCGATCTGAAGACAAAGCTCGAAGACCGGCTGCCGAAGTTCGACAATATCGTGTTTCACGAAAAGCTCGGTACCCAGGGTGAGCGCATCAAGCGCATCGAGCGGCTGGCGGCGGAGATCGCCCCCCTCGTTGGCGCCGATGTCGAGAAAGCAAAGCGCGCCGCGCGGCTTGCGAAGGCTGATCTGCTTACGGAGGTGGTCGGCGAATTCCCCGAGCTGCAGGGCCTGATGGGGAAATACTACGCGCTGGCGCAGGGCGAGGACGCTTCCGTCGCGGCCGCAAGCGAGGAGCATTACAAGCCGCAGGGGCCGGCAGATCGCGTGCCGACCGATCCGGTGAGCGTTGCGGTAGCACTCGCCGACAAGATCGATACGCTCGTCGGCTTCTGGGCGATCGACGAAAAGCCGACGGGAAGCAAGGACCCGTATGCGCTGCGGAGGGCGGCGCTGGGTGTGATCAGGCTGATTTTGGATAATAAGCAGCGGATAGAATTGATACCGGTTCTTACGCAGGCCGGACTCGGTGTGGCGGGCTCGTTAGCATCGGTAGTTGTGGAGGGCTTGCAGCCATTGGTCGAAGATGTCGCCCTAAGAACTGCGAACACAGAAATCGCCGTCGCCATTCTTGAAGGATTTAGAAAAGATCCAGCCCGAGAAAATGAGGCGGCCGCGGTAGGTGAAATGCTAGCTAATGCGGTAGTCGACGTTCGCGCTTTCTTAGTTGATCGCCTCAAAACTCAACTCCGCGATCAAGGTGCGCGGCACGATCTGGTCGATGCCGTGTTCGCGCTTGAAGGCCAGGATGATCTCCTGATGGTGGTCCGCCGCGTCGAGGCGCTCGGCAAATTCCTCGACACCGAGGACGGCAAGAATCTGCTCGCCGGCACCAAGCGTGCGAGCAATATCCTCGCCATCGAAGAGAAGAAGGACAAGCGCAACTTCGGCGGCGCGCCTAGTCCGGCGCTCTACAAGCTCACCGAAGAAAAGGCGCTGGCGGAAGCCATCGATCAGGTGAAGAGCGCAGCAACCGCCGCGGTGGCCAAGGAAGATTTCGCCGCGGCGATGCGCGCGATGGCAAAGCTGCGCCCGGCGGTCGATGCATTCTTCGACAAGGTCAAGGTCAATGACGACGACGCAAAGGTGCGCGAAAATCGCCTGAGGCTGCTCAACGAAATCCGCGCCGCCACGCGCGCGGTGGCGGACTTTTCCAAGATACAGGATTAGGCCGTCGCGCCCTAACCATAGTCGTCATTCCGGGGCGCGCGCAGCGCGAACCCGGAATGACGCATACCAGGCACAGCCGCTTCAGCGCTCGGCACACGAAAAGCCCCGCCCGGGCGGGGGAGACCGGGCAGGGCCTTCACATCCGGCTCAAGCCGACGCGGGGGCGGCGCGGCGGGCCGGACATCTCACCAATCTTACTCGATCACCTGGACGATGCGCCGGGTGCGCGGCTCGACCAGCACGGTCTGGCCGTTCACCACGGTGTAGCGATAGGTCGTCACGCCAAACGTCTGCGGCACGTCGTAATAGGTGACGCCGGTCTCCGGCAGCACGCCGCCGACGATCACGCGATCCGGGATGGTGTAGTTCGGCACGCGTTCGCGCACGATATATTCACGGAACGCCGGCCGCTGGTCGACCGCGATACCCTCGACGCCGCCGCGCACGACGCCCGTGGTGATTTCGCTCTGCGCTTGCACCGTTGCCGGTGCGCCGATGGCGGCCGCGATCGCGGCAATGGCAAGTATTGTCTTTCGCATGGTCAACTCCTCCGGTTCATTTCGACGCGCTTTCTTCACACGACCGGTATCACCCCGCGATCCAAGCGCGGGGCGCAGGCTTCGTTCGAAAACGCGCTTACGGAACACGCGCGCCGGCTCTCGCCCGCACGCAATCGAAAGCCAATGCGTCGCGCGCCGCATCGTTCCCGAAAAATGCGATCTCACCGATGGCAATTCTGGGCAATTTTCGCGGCCGATATCCGCCGATGGAACTCATTGCAGCCACAGGCGTCTCCTATTCCGGAACCGGGCGCGACGTTAAGATGCAGTCCCTCGAATCGAATTCCCTTTCATCGCTGTCGCGGAGGCGTTTCAATGACCCTTACTGTCGCTCATATCTCACCGATCATCTCGGTCATCGCAGGTGTGCTGATCCTGATCATTCCGCGGCTTCTCAACCTGATCGTCGCGCTGTTTCTGATCCTCAACGGCCTGATCGGCCTCGGATTGCTCCGATGGCTCCACGCATAGCCTTAGAAACTGGAACCGGGTGGCTTGCGCGCGCGGGGCCAAAATGGTGTAAGGCGCGCAATTCCCCGCCCTCTTTCGGATTGTCTGTCAGCCATGGCCAAAGCCGCAGCTAGACCTAAGAAAATCGCAGCGAAATCAAAGGCATCCGCGCCAGTTCCGGCAAAATCCGCGCCGCCGGCATCGGTCCGCACGGGGCTGAAAAAGAGCGCCGCCAAGCCGGCGTCGAAGCCGGTCGGCAAGGCCGCCGCGAGCAAGCCCGTCGCCGAGGCAATGAGATCCGGTAAGTGGGTGTTCACCTTTGGTGACGGCAAGGCCGAGGGTAGAGCGGCCTTGCGCGATCTGCTCGGCGGCAAGGGCGCCAATTTGGCCGAGATGGCTAATCTCGGGCTGCCGGTGCCGCCCGGCTTCACGATTCCGACGTCGGTCTGCACCTATTTCTATGCACACGACAAAACCTATCCGAAGGAATTGAAGGGGCAGGTCGAAAAGGCGCTGGAGCATGTCGGCAAGCTGACCGGCAAGCGGTTCGGCGATACCAAAAATCCGCTGCTGGTCTCGGTGCGCTCGGGCGGGCGCGCCTCGATGCCGGGCATGATGGACACCGTGCTCAATCTCGGCCTCAACGACCAGACGGCCGAGGCGCTTGCCGAATTGTCCGGCGATCGCCGCTTCGCCTATGACAGCTATCGCCGCTTCATCACGATGTATTCCGACGTCGTGCTCGGCTTCGAGCATCATCATTTCGAGGACATCCTCGACACCTTCAAGGACAGCCAGGGCTATTCGCTCGACACCGACCTTTCCGCCGACGACTGGGTCGATCTGGTCGGCCGCTACAAAGACGCGGTGGCGCGCGAGACCGGCCACGATTTCCCGCAGGATCCGCACGACCAGTTATGGGGCGCGATTGGCGCGGTGTTTTCATCCTGGATGAACGCGCGCGCGGTGACCTACCGGCGGCTGCACGACATTCCGGAATCCTGGGGTACCGCGGTCAACGTGCAGGCCATGGTGTTCGGCAATATGGGCGAGACCTCGGCGACCGGCGTTGCGTTCACGCGCAATCCCTCGACCGGCGAGAGTAAATTGTACGGCGAGTTCCTGATCAACGCGCAAGGCGAGGACGTGGTGGCGGGCATCCGCACGCCGCAAGACATCACCGAAGAAGCGCGGAACGAATCCGACTCCGACAAGGCGTCGATGGAAACCGCGATGCCCGAGGCGTTCAAGGAGTTGACGCGGATCTATACGCTGCTCGAAAAGCACTATCGCGACATGCAGGACATGGAATTTACGGTCGAGCAGGGCAAGCTGTGGATGTTGCAGACGCGCGGCGGCAAGCGCACCGCGAAGGCGGGCTTGCGCATCGCCGTCGAGCTCGCCAATGAAGGCCTGATCTCCAGAAAAGAGGCGGTGTCGCGGATCGACCCGGCCTCGCTCGATCAGTTGCTGCACCCGACCATCGATCCCGGGGCCAAGCGCGACGTGATCGCGACCGGCCTGCCGGCCTCGCCGGGCGCGGCGTCTGGCGAGATCGTGTTCTCGTCCGATGAGGCCGCCAAGCTGCAGGCGGACGGCCGCGAGGTCATCTTGGTGCGGATCGAGACCAGCCCCGAGGACATTCACGGCATGCACGCCGCCGAAGGCATCTTGACGACGCGCGGCGGCATGACCTCGCACGCCGCGGTAGTCGCGCGCGGCATGGGCAAGCCCTGCGTCTCCGGCTGCGGCACCATCCGCGTCGATTACGGCCGCGGCACCATGAGCATCGGCCCGCGCACCTTCAAGACCGGCGACGTCATCACCATCGATGGTTCCCTGGGTCAGGTGCTGGCCGGGCGAATGCCGATGATCGAGCCGGCAATGTCGGGTGAATTCGGCACGTTGATGGGCTGGGCGGATTCGTTCCGCAAGCTCGGCGTCCGCGTCAATGCCGATACGCCCGAAGATGCGCGCACCGCCATCAAGTTCGGCGGCGAGGGCATCGGGCTTTGCCGCACCGAGCACATGTTCTTCGAGGAAAGGCGCATTCGCACCGTGCGCGAGATGATCCTCGCCGAAGACGAACAGACCCGCCGCGCCGCGCTTTCAAAATTGTTGCCGATGCAGCGCGCCGATTTCGTCGAGCTGTTCGAGATCATGAAAGGCTTGCCGGTGACGATCCGGCTGCTCGATCCGCCGCTGCACGAATTTCTGCCGCACACTCAGCATGAGATCGAGGAAGTTGCGCGTGCGATGAATACCGATCCGCGGCGGCTTGCCGATCGCGCCCGCGATCTCGCCGAATTCAACCCGATGCTCGGCTTCCGCGGCTGCCGGCTCGCCATCGCCTATCCCGAAATCGCCGAGATGCAGGCGCGCGCCATCTTCGAGGCCGCAGTCGAAGCGCAAAAGCGCACCGGCAAGGCGGTCGGGCTCGAGGTGATGGTGCCGCTGATCGCGACCAAGGCCGAGTTCGATCTGGTCAAGGCGCGGATCGACTTGACCGCGCAGTCGGTGATGCGCGAGACCGGCACCAAGCTCGCCTATCAGGTCGGCACCATGATCGAGTTGCCGCGCGCCTGCCTGATGGCCGGCGAAGTCGCCAAGACGGCAGATTTCTTCTCGTTCGGCACCAACGATTTGACGCAGACGACCTATGGCATCAGCCGCGACGACGCCGCCGGATTCCTCAGCACCTACATCGCCAAGGGAATTTTGGAGATCGATCCGTTCATTTCGATCGATCGCGACGGCGTCGGGGAACTCGTCAAGATCGGAGTTGTGCGCGGCCGCAAGACGCGGCCCGATCTCAAGGTCGGCATTTGCGGCGAGCATGGCGGCGATCCGGCCTCCGTCGCGTTCTGCCACGAGATTGGGCTGGATTACGTCTCATGCTCGCCCTACCGCGTGCCGATCGCGCGGCTTGCGGCGGCGCAAGCCGCGATCGGCAAGAGCGTCGCTAGCCAGGCCTGAATTTCTCCATCATTCCGGGTTCGATGCTTTGCATCGCCCCCGGAATGACGACTTGGTGATATGTCCCGTAGTGAGACGGCTCGTCGCGAAAGTTTCTTCATCATTTTCGTTGACGCGATATTTACCATCTTAGTCGAGCCGCCATTTACCAACGTTTTCAATGCGGTCTCGTAAAGCACGTGGAGTTCTTGCGTGTGTCGCGCGCGCAACGGCGATTAACGCGCCAGCAACCTAAATTCGATACTAACAGAAAAGATCGAATTGCACGGATGTACTGCATTCGACCTTCGAGTGTGTAAGCGTTGCGTGGGCGTATCGATGTTTGTGTTGCGTAACCATCCGAAGGGCGCACGGTTCGCGTCCTTCGGAATCGGTCTCTGCGTCTTCGCATTGATGCCGACAGAGATCGGATATCAGGATATCGCGTCGCTGCTGGCGCGGCAGCCGGGCGTCGCCGAGCGCTGGCAGAAGCGTGTGTTCTCCGCCGCAAGTTCGATCCAGCTCGCTACCTACAGCTTCGGCCGCCCGATCGGGACTTCCACGCCGCAGTCCGCGACCTATCGGCTGGCTAGTCTCGACAATCAAGGCATCGACATCACCGGCTCGGTGACGCGCAACCCGATCATGCAGGCGCCGCCGCGTTATCAGGCTTCCGATTTCCCCAAAGTCGACCGCACGCTGAAGGGCGACCGGCTTGTCACCGCTCCGCTTCCGCTGCCTGCGGACAAAGGTCCGGGGCTTGAAGATCCCTCGGCGCCCAATGCTTCCGTGTTCGGCGCGAAGACCGCCGCCGCACCGCTGGAGCGGCGCGCCCCGTCGGTCGCGCCCGGCCGCGGCTCGCTCGACCCGGAACTTCAGGCCGCGTTGAACGCGCCGCCGTTGCCGCAATACGACATCTCGCTGTCGCTGGAGGCCCAGCCGCTTGACGATCTGAAGGAAGCGCCTCCGCCTTCCGAGATGGCGATCGAGCCGGCGCCGTCGCGCGATGGATTTAACGTCAAGACCGCGAGCCTGTTTTTCGGCAGCTCATCGCTCGGCGGAGCTGTGGAAAGCATCGAACGCTGGCGGCCCGGCGAGGAGCCGCTGGTCGTACGGCCGGCCTTGCCCGATCCGGACATGAAGGTGATGGCCTCGCTGCCGCCGCCTGCGGAGGAGGTCGCCAAGGCCGCCGAAAGCGGCGAGAGCGTTGCGCCGAAGGGCGAGGTCAATGCCGACAATCAGCACGCCAAGACGCCGGCCGAGCGGCTCGGCCTTACCGACGAGAAGTCGCGCGCCAGGTCCGAAAAATGCCTTGCCGAGGCGGTCTATTTCGAGGCCCGCGGCGAAGCGGTGCGCGGCCAGATCGCGGTCGCGCAGGTCGTGATGAACCGCGCGTTCTCCGGCTTCTACCCGAACACGGTGTGCGGCGTGGTTTACCAGAACAAGCATCGGCACCTGGCCTGCCAGTTTACTTTCGCCTGCGACAATAATCCCGATGTCATTCGCGAGCCCGACATGTGGGAGCGCGCCCAGAAAATCGCCAAGGCGATGCTCGACGGCCAGCTTTGGTTGCCGGAAGTCGACAAGTCGACCCACTACCATGCCTATTACGTGCACCCGTCCTGGGTCAGCGAAATGAAGCGGATGTACAAATTCGGCGTGCACACCTTCTATCGGCCGAGGGCGTGGGGCGATGGCAGCGAGGCGCCAAGCTGGGGAACGCCGCAGCAGACCGCGGCGATCTCGGCGCAGCTTGCCGAGGAGGCCAAGAGCGAAGCCGAATTGAACCCGAATTCCGTGCGGCGCTAGGCGGCCCTAGATTGACGCCCGTCATCACCCGCGGAAGCGGGTGATCCAGTATTCCAGGGCGCTTGCGATGGAATTGAGAGGCCGCGGCGTACTGGATACCCCGCTTTCGCGGCCATCCTGGAGCCTCGCCCGGCCTCGGAATTCTGCTCACGCATCGATATCGATCGCGACGTCAAAGTTTGGCGCCGAATGCGTCAGCGCGCCGGACGAGACATAATCCACGCCGGTTGCCGCGATCTTCGCAATCGAAGCCAGCGTGACGCCGCCGGAGGCCTCCAGCACCACGCGGCCTTTTGCCAGCTTCACAGCTTCGGTCAGCGTTGCAATGTCCATGTTGTCGAGCAGCACCACGTCGGCCAAGCCGGTGTCGAGCACCTCGCGCAATTGTTTGAGCGTATCGACCTCGATCTCGATCTTGACGAGATGGCCGGCTTGCGCCCGGGCACGCTCCAGCACCGGCCGCACGCCGCCGGCAACGGCGACGTGATTGTCCTTGATCAGGATCGCATCGTCCAACCCGAAGCGATGATTGAAACCGCCGCCGCAGCGCACCGCGTATTTTTCGAGCGCGCGCAGGCCCGGCGTGGTCTTGCGGGTGCAGCAGATCCGCAAGTTGGTGCCGGCGGCGCGGCGCACATAATCCGATGTCAGCGTGGCGATGCCGGAAAGCCGGCCCACGAAATTCAGCGCGGTGCGTTCGCCGGCCAGCACGGCGCGCGCCGGTCCCGAGATCGTCAGCACGTGCGAGCCTTCCGCAACATTGGCACCGTCGCGAACATGCGTCCGGATGTTGAGGTCAGGCGAAAGTTTCTGGAACGTCGCGACCGCCAGCGGCAGGCCCGCGATCACGCCTGCCTGCCGCGCAATCAGAACCGCATGCGCCTGCGTTGTTTCGGGAATGGTCGCCATCGAGGTGATATCGCCGGCGCGGCCGAGGTCTTCGTCCAGCGCGCGGTGCACTGCCTGGTCGATCGCAAGCGGCGACAGAAAGGCTTCCGGATGCAGCAGCGACGCGGGAGTTGTCATGATGGTGTTCCGATTGGTGGTTAGGGTCTCGGCACGAGTCTTTGCCGCTACACGCCCTCAAGCGTGATCACCATGTCCTGCTCGCTGGTGGATTGCTTGCGCAGCGCAAAGAGCTGCTGATATTCGGCGGAGTTGTACCAGGCATCGAGATTGGCCATGTCCGGGAATTCGATGATGACGACTCGTTCCGGCTTCCAATGAGCAGTTTCGGGAAATTTATGGCTTCCGCCTTTGGTGAGGTAGCGTCCGCCATGCTTGGTAATCATCGGGCCGACCTTGACCCGGTATTCCTCGAACTTTGCGGGATCGGTGATGATGTGTTCGGCGATATAGTAGGCTGGCATCGGTTACTCCGTATGGACCTTGCTGGAATTTCAAGCCGAGACGCCAAGCACCTGCTGCGGCGCGCGGGCGGCAATACGCTCCGAGAGCGACGCTGCGATCTCCCGCGCAGCCTGCAGCGTCGTCATGGTGCGACGGGCGAGGAGCGGATTTTCTGCCGGACAGTCGATGCGGTAATGCGCGCCGCGGCTTTCGCGCCGTCTCCAGGCCGATGCGGCGACCAACAGCGCTGACGTAGCCATGTTGCGCAGCGCGATATTGCCGGTGTCGCGCTCGATTCTCCCAAATGCCCGCACCGCTTTTACCAACCCGTCATTGTTGCGGATCACGCCGACATGCGAAGTCATCATCGCCCGAAAAGTGTTCTCAGCGAGCGCGGGCATGCCGCCGTTTGGTGGAACGACCAACGCAGCAGAGAGGCTCGCGGGTGCAGCGATTTCGCTGCCCGCGATATCCTCCGCGATGCGTGCGGCATAGACCACGGCCTCGAGCAGCGAGTTCGACGCCAGCCGATTGGCGCCATGTGCGCCGGTCGACGACACTTCGCCGCCGGCCCATAATCCCTGCAGCGAGGTGCGGCCGCGCCCGTCTACGGTGATACCGCCCATGTGATAATGCGCGGCGGGCGCGACCGGGATCGGCTGCCTGGCCGGATCGAGGCCGGCGGCCATGCAACTTGCATAGACCGTCGGGAATTTGTCGGCGAAGCGGGCGCCGAGCGCCTCTCGCGCGTCGAGAAACGCGCCATGGCCCGCGGCAATTTCAGCGAACACCCCGCGCGCGACGATGTCGCGCGGTGCGAGCTCGGCGAGCCCGTGGCGCGCCAGCATGAAGCGCTCGCCCTTGTCGTTGATCAGCGTCGCGCCTTCGCCGCGCAGCGCTTCGGTGGCGAGCGGGGCGGGATCGCGGCCGACCATGATCGCGGTCGGATGAAACTGCACGAATTCGGGGTCTGCAATAGTGGCGCCAGCGCGGGCGGCAATCGCCAATCCCAGGCCGCTGGCCTCGGCTGGGTTCGTCGTCACGGCATAGAGATGACCGATGCCACCGGTCGCGAGCACCACGGCGCGGGTGGCTACCATCACGGGCCTTGCGGTAACGTCACCGACCTTGCGCAATTGCAGCCCGGTGACCGCGCCGTCCTCGGCGAGCAGCGCTTCTGCGACAAATCCTTCGATCAGGCGGATTGAGGGCGTCTTGCGCGCCACATCGATCAACGCCGAAATGATGGCATGGCCTGCCATATCGCCGCGGACGCGCACGATCCGTCGCGCCGAATGCGCAGCTTCCCGGCCGACCGCGAGCCTGCCTTCGAGGTCGCGATCGAAGGGAACGCCGTAGTGCAGCAAATCGTGAATTCGCGCGCCGGCTTCGCGCGCGAGGCCGAGCGCCACCGTCTCGTCGACAAGGCCGGCGCCGACCGCAATCGTATCGGCCGCATGCGCTTCCGCACTGTCGCCTTCGGCAACGGCGGCCGCGATGCCGCCTTGCGCCCATGCGGTGGAAGCACCCTGGCCGAGCGCTGCCGCCGAAATCACGGTGACCGGACGCGGCGAAAGTCTTAGCGCGCAGAACAGGCCGGCGAGGCCGCCGCCGACGATGACGACATCGTCGGTCTTGCGGGTGAGGTCGTGAATATTGTCTGGCATATCGGTTTCCGACTTTGGTGGCGGCGATGCTGGATTCCGGCGTTCGCCGGGACGACGCCCGTTAGTTCTTCAGATCGACCATGCGCTCGACCGAACGCCGCGCTTTTTCGGCAATCGGGGGATCGACCGTCACTTCCTCACGCAATGTGAGGAGGCTGTCGAGAATCTTGGGCAACGTGATCCGCTTCATGTGTGGGCAGAGATTGCAGGGGCGCATCATCTCGACGTCGGGCAGTTCGGCCTGCACGTTGTCGGCCATCGAGCATTCCGTGATCATCACCACGCGCTTCGGGTGCTTGGCACGCACCCAGTTGATCATATGCGCGGTCGAGCCGGTGAAATCGGCTTCAGCCAGCACATCGGGCGGACATTCCGGATGGGCGATGATCTGCACCGACGGATCGGCTTCGCGATAGCTTCGCAGCTCCTCGCCGGTGAAGCGCTCATGCACCTCGCAGGCGCCTTTCCAGGCGATGATCTTCACGCTGGTTTTCGAAGCGACGTATTTCGCCAAATACTGGTCCGGCACGAAGATGACTTCCGGCGCATTGAGGCTCTCGACCACTGCGACCGCGTTCGACGAGGTGCAGCAGATGTCGATTTCCGCCTTCACCTCCGCCGAGGTGTTGACATAGGCGACCACGGGGACGCCGGGAAAACGCTGACGCAGCAGCCGCACGTCCGCAGCCGTGATGCTAGAGGCGAGCGAGCAGCCGGCGCGCGAATCCGGAATCAGCACCGTCTTGTGCGGGTTCAGGATCTTCGAGGTCTCGGCCATGAAGTAGACGCCGCACTGGACGATGATATCGGACTTCACCTTGGCGGCTTCGATCGCAAGCTGCAGCGAGTCGCCGCCGATATCGGCGACGCAATGGAAAATCTCCGGCGTCTGGTAGTTGTGCGCCAGGATCACCGCGCCGCGCGTTTTCTTCAGTTCGTTGATCGCCCTGACATAGGGCGCCATGAACGGCCATTCGACCGGCGGGATCACATTCTTGACCCGCTCATAGAGGTGCGCGGTGGCTTGCTCGACCTCTGCCGTCCATTCCAGTGCCGGCATCGGCAGCTCGCGAGCGGGCTCGGCGACGCCAACACCGCCCCGGGCCGGGACGCGGTGTCCGCGTGCAGGACTTCCCAAGTCTTCGGGACCGTAGATTGCGGCGATCGGCATGGTGGCTTCCCTTGCTCAGCCTATATGCTCGAGTTGAGTATATTTGGTTCCTGAGAAATCCGGCCTCGATGGACCGGCAATCTTCAAGAGCCACATGGAATTATCGAACCGACCCATCAACGCTGGGGCGGGTCGAGGTGCGCATAGTAAGGATCTTTATTATCCTCATAATGAGCAAATCATACATAACACCGCTCGGCGAACTGCGCTAGGTGCCCCAACCATCAATTCGTCAGGGCTGTCCGGGCGGATTTGCAACGCTGCATTGCGATGCGGATTTTTGGGAGGCGCCGGCTGGGATTTTCATGCGAATGCATTAACTCCCAGCAATGTGGGCGGTCGCCTATTCCGGATCCGCTGACAATTGCAAGGAAAATTGCAATGTCGACGTTTGCAGCCGACCTCCGTCCGGCATCCGCTCTCTCCACCTGGCGTACGCCCCTTGTCGTTATCGCTTGCGGCTGCGCCATCGCGCTGTTGAGCTTCGGTCCGAGATCGACCTTCGGTTTCTTTATTCAGCCGATGAGCCGGGAATTCGCATGGGGCCGCGATGTCTTCGGCCTCGCGCTTGCCTTGCAAAATCTGTTGTGGGGTCTGGGCCAGCCGTTGGCCGGGGCGATCGCCGACCGGTTTGGCAGCTTGCGCGTGATACTTGTCGGCGCGCTTCTCTATGCTGGCGGCCTCGTGATGATGCGCTATGCCTCGACGCCGCTATCGCTCGATCTCGGCGCCGGCGTCCTGATCGGCTTCGGCCTTTCCGGCTGCTCCTTCAATCTGGTGCTGTCGGCTTTCAGCAAGCTGCTGCCGCCGGAGCAGCGCGGCGTCGCGCTCGGCGCCGGCACCGCGGCCGGATCGTTCGGGCAATTCCTGTTCGCGCCGTTCGGCGTTGCGATGCTCGACAATTTCGGCTGGCAGACGGCGCTGATGGTGTTCGCGGGCCTGATGCTGCTGATCGTGCCGCTTTCGCTTGCACTTCGCACGCCGCCGTCGACATCGGCCGATGCAGCTGTCGCGGACCACCAGTCGTTCACCACGGCGCTGACGGAAGCTTTCGGCCACCGCTCCTATGTATTGCTGGTGTTGGGCTTCTTCACCTGCGGCTTTCAGCTCGCCTTCATCACGGTGCATCTACCGGCCTATCTGGTCGATCGCGGCATTCCCGCGTCGACCGGCGGCTGGGTGATTGCCGCGATCGGCCTATTCAACATTATCGGCTCGCTGAGCGTTGGCTGGTTACAGAACTACGTGCCAAAGCGCTACATCCTGTCCATCATCTATTTCACGCGCGCGTTGTCGATCGTCGCCTTCATTTCGTTCCCGGTCACGACCTTGTCGGCGATCGCGTTCGGCGCCGTGAGCGGCCTGACCTGGCTGTCCACGGTGCCGCCGACCTCGGCGCTGGTGGCGCTGATGTTCGGCACAAGGTGGTTCGCGACACTGTACGGGTTTGCCTTCGTCAGCCATCAGGTCGGCGGCTTCCTCGGCGTCTGGCTTGGCGGTATCGTGTTCGAGAAATTCGGTTCCTACACGTCGATCTGGTGGCTTGCGGTGCTGTTCGGCGTCCTGTCCGCGCTGATCAATTTGCCGATCGTCGAGGCGCCTGTCCGCCGGGTGGTTGCACAGCCGGCCTGATCCGGTAAACATCGCGGTCGAAAAAAACCGGGAGTTTGACCCTTGGGAACTTTCAAGGCGATCAGGATCGACAAGGCGGACAAGGGAACCAGCGTCGCGCTCACGCAATTCGACGAAGCCGACCTGATGGATGGCGACGTCACGGTTCGTGTCGAGTGGTCGACGCTGAACTACAAGGACGGCCTTGCGCTCACCGGCAAGGCGCCCGTGGTGCGGCGCTTTCCGATGATCGCGGGGATCGACTTCGCCGGCACCGTCGAGCAGTCGTCGCACCGTGAATGGAAGGCGGGTGACAAGGTCGTCTGCAACGGCTGGGGCATGGGCGAGACCCATCTCGGAAGCTACGCCGCGAAGGCGCGGGTCAAGGGCGACTGGCTGGTGCGCTTGCCGGACGGGATGTCGACGCGCGAGGCGATGGCGATCGGGACCGCCGGCTACACCGCAATGCTCGCGGTGCTGGCGCTGGAGAAGCAGGGACTTTCGCCGTCAAGTGGTCCGATCGTGGTCACGGGCGCCGCCGGCGGCGTCGGCTCGGTCGCGACCGCGGTGCTGTCAAAGCTCGGCTATCACGTTATTGCGTCGACTGGCCGGCTGTCCGAAGCACCCTATTTGAAGGGCCTTGGCGCCGCCGAGGTGATCGATCGCAACGAGCTGTCGGGGCCGCCCAAGCCGTTAGCGAAAGAGCGCTGGGCAGGCGGGATCGACAGCGTGGGTTCGACCACGCTCGCCAACCTTCTGTCGATGACCAAATATGGCGGGGCGATCGCGGCCTGCGGCCTTGCTGCCGGCATGGATTTGCCGTCCTCGGTGGCGCCGTTTATTTTGCGTGCCGTGTGCCTTCTCGGCATCGATTCCGTGATGTGCCCGATGCGGCTGCGCGAGGCCGCCTGGAACCGGCTCGCGACCGATTTGGATCAGACGAAACTATCTGAAATTACTCATGAAATTAACCTCGACCAGGTCATCGGCGAAGCTGCCAGGATCCTCGCAGGCGGGGTCCGCGGCCGGATCGTGGTAAAAATTCTCTAACGTTGTTCAGACTTTGCCAACGAAGCTGCTCCAATGTTGCCACGGTGGTATGGTAACCACCGAGTAAAGGCATCGGGTCTTGCCTGCGCTCGGGGTAAGTTGGAGTTTCAGCATGCTTGCGCGTTTTGTGTTGGGTACCGTTACGGCCGGTGCGGTGATTGCTCCGGCGTTGGCGGGGATGATGACCGCCGATGAGGCGCGCAGGTTCGTCGCCGGCAAGGTCTTCGTGTTCACCTGTTTCGACGGCACCCGCGGCGCAGGCCGCATATTGGACGACATGGGCGCCGCCGGTGCCGTGCAATTCTCAGGCGGAGGTCCGGTGCGTCAGCTCCGTCTGCCCGGCAATACGCTTCAGATCCGCGGCCAGGCGGTGTGCGCCTCGATCAAAGGCATTCCGTTCGAGCCTTGCTTCAATCTCGATAAGAAGGACGATCGCAACTTCCGCGGCTCGGTTTCGGGCATGGGCTTCGCCTATTGCGATTTCCACCATCAGGGCGCCGCGCAGATGCTGATGGCGCGGGCCGTCGCCCGGCCACGTTCGCTGCATCGTCCGGAGCAGACCGGCTCGATGGATGCGCCGCGGGCCGAAGTTGCGGCGCGCGTCGAGACGCCGCGGGTCGAGGTCACCAAGATCGAGCCGGTCAAGTCCGAACCCGCGAAGCCGGAAAGCGCGCCGGATCTGCGTCGTTCGACCGAGTGATCTCCTCAGCCCGGCCTGAAGAGTGCCTTTCCACGTTTCTTTGACGCTACCGCCACGGCTTCGGCGAACTGCGCAAAGCTGTAAGTGCCGGCAATCGGCGCGCTGATCGCACCGGAGGCGACGAGCGGCGTAAGACGATCGTACATCTCGGTGATCTGGTTGGGCTTTGCGCGGTTGAACCAATTGGCCAGCCAGAATCCATGGATCGAAACGTCACGGAAAATAAGCTGCGCCGCCGGAACGACGGATGGCTTGCCGCTGATCGTGCTGTAGAACACGTGCACACCCTTTTCAGCGAGACAGCCCAAAAGATTAGTCGTCGAAGTGTCGCCCACGCCGTCTACGGCGAGCGCAATCGGCGCGTTGCCGGTCTCGGCCGCAACGCGCTTACTGAGATCAGGTCCGTCGACAAGCACGACGTCGCCACCGATCGCCTTGATCTCGGCAACGACATCTTCGCGCCGCACCACATTGACGGTCTTTAGACCCAGTGATTTTGCGATCGGGATCAGCGCCCGTCCGACGCCCGAATTGGCGCTATTCTGGATTACCCAGGATCCCGACGGCAAATTGACGAAGTCAGTCAACAGCAGATACGCCGTCGGCGGGTTGATGCCGAGCATGGCGAGCTGATTGACGTCGCCATTTGGCAGCGGCCGGAGCCGGCTTGCATCGGCCTTGATGCGTTCCGCCCATGCCGGCGCCGGGTAGGGCACCAGCGTGCGGTCGCCCTCCTTTAAGTGCTTGACGCCGGCCCCG
The DNA here is from genome assembly GCA_963769365.1 of uncultured Alphaproteobacteria bacterium. GTDB lineage: Bacteria > Pseudomonadota > Alphaproteobacteria > Rhizobiales > Xanthobacteraceae > Bradyrhizobium. The sequence goes on from CAVYLU010000012.1 coordinate 657,831, forward strand.
ACCGCGATGACGCGGCCGACACCTTCCGATCCCACCACGCTCGGCAGCGTCGGCCGATATCCGTAGCGGCCGGAGATCATCAGGAGATCGCTCATATTGATCGGAGAGACTTCCAGCGCGATGACCACCTCGCCTTTGGCCGGCGCGCCGACATCGGGAATGTCGACCAATTTCATGACTTCCGCAGGATTGCCGAACGCTTCAATCTGGATCGCTTGCATGATGGCTTACTCCTAGTTATATACTGTCTAGTACATAACTAGGATGGGCTGTCAATCAAGTAGCTTCTTCGCCTGATTTAACGTCGCACGGACGCGGGCCGCGTCCGGCACATCTTTTGCCAGGACCATCAGCCCCAGATAGATGGCCATGATCGCGTGGGCGGCAGCGTCGGGATCGAAGGCCTCGGAAAATTGCGCGCGGTCGGCGCGAAGCCGGTTGCTGAGCAATTGCTCCAGTTTCCGGTTGAAGCGTTCGATCCGCTTGCGGACCGCTTTCTGATCGGCGGCCCCATCGGCCGCGGTATTGACCGAGAGGCAACCCCGGCTTCCCTTGATGCCCGAGCAGAACGGGACAAAGCTCGTCAGCCAACGCTCGATCGCGTCGCGCGCGGCCGGTCCCTCTTTGAGGATGCGCTCGGCATTCGCGACAATGCGGGCGTGATAGCGGTCCAGAACTTTCAGGAACAACGCATTCTTGTCGCCGAAGGCCGCGTAGAGGCTCGGCTTGTTAAGGCCGGTGGCGGCGGTGATGTCGTCGAGCGATGCGCCCTGGAATCCTTTTTGCCAGAACACATCGCGCGCGAGGTCCAGCGCCTCGTCGGGATCGAAACTGCGCGGTCTTGCCATCGGAGCTATCTACGCGCTGGCGGCGAAATCGCAAAGCGCGCTATCGGGCGGCGCTCCATCTGCATCAAGGGCTGGCCTGAGCCGTCGCGCCGCCTGACGGCGGCGCCGCCTGTCTGCGGAACAGGATGCGCTGATAAAACCATCCGATCGCCACCAGCACCAGGCCCAGGCAGATAAACGACAGCGCGCGGTAGATCCCTGACAGCGTCGACATGTCGATCAGGAACGCCTTGACGATCGTCAGCGCGATGACGGCGGCGGACGCAAGCCGCGCACGCTGCGAACTCGCCAGGATGCCGATGCCGAGCAAGACCACGCCGAATATCAGCCACGCGATCGAATAGCTGTATTGTTCGGCGCCGGTGGTTGGCCCTCTGGTCAGGACCGGGCCGTGATACAACGGGCGGATTTCAAACGAGACATAGGTGAGCGCCAGGATGAGCGCAGCGGCGGCGATGGTGTTGGCGTAAGTGGCATGGCGCCGGCCCGCGACCGCATAGGACAGCAGCAATGCCAGCACCGCGGGCAAGGCATAGCCGAGCAGCAGAACGTTGAGGAAAGAGCCCCCAACATTGATCGACCAGAAGATCGGCGTCTCCAGCAGCATCAGGCCGAAGATGGTGGCGAGGCCCGCGAACACCGTGAGCAGCACTGCGCCGATATTGTGGACCAGGCTGCCGGTGCGGATCCTCAGGCGCTCCAGGCCGATCGCCATCGCAAGCGCCACGCAGACCTGTAGCGCCACCTCGGTGAGGCCGGTGTTGTTGCGATAGACGTCGCCGCCGTTGACGGCATGGCGGATTTCCAGGAACGCCAGCAACACAGTGAACAGGATCGCGGCGGATTCCACGGCGCGCAGCGGGGCATCGTCGCCGCGACGGCGCAGGAAATAGCTGCCGGCCCAGAACGACAACGCCGGAATGCCGTATCCCCACAAGAGCCAGTTGAAGATCGGGGTGGTGCCGATGGCATCGCCCGCGATGCGCGGCTCGTAGGCGATGCGCAAGGTCACGATCGCGGCGAGGATGGCGGCGAGCGGTCGCATGAACGGAATCGGCCGCTGCATCGAAATCCACGCCGTGCCCATCGACATCAGCGCCAGTGCGATGCTGAGCCAGCCCTTTTCGAGCACGAAGGTCAGGGCCAGCGCCAGCGCGCCAAGCGTGGCGGTGGCGAACAGCGCGATCGCAATCGGCGTGCCCGGCCGCTCGTCGCGCCGGGTGAGCATTTCGGTCGCGGCGCCATAGGCTGCTGCGAGCGTGACGGCGAGGATCGCGAACGGGATCGAGCGGTCGAGATGGGCGATGCGCGCGTAAAGCGCGATCAACAGCGCCAGCGGCGTGAAGGTGGCGGACGCCGCCCAGTGCACCGATATCTTCGCGGCGTGAAAGCGCCCTTGTGCCAAAAACCCCGCGACGCCAAATCCGGCAGCGAAGATCGCGGCCATGATCAGATGCAGCGAGACCGAGCCATCGGTGGCGGCAGGGCCAATGCCCGGCAAAGGCCCTCCGGGCAGCACCAGCATGTCCGGATTGCCGCGCACCACCCATTCGGCGAACACGACGAAGATCAAGATCGACGCCGCGCCGATCGCTCCGGTCGCCGCCGGGGCCCGCCAGGCGATCGACAATGCAGCCGCAACCAGGATCGCGAATGCAATCATGGCGCTGTCGGCGTGGTGACCATACAGCACGATCATGGTCGCGCCGAACAGATAGGCGGCAAGCGAGCCGGACGAGATCGGCTCGACCTGTTCGTTATCGGCGATTGGGCCGAACGCGAAGCCGCACACCACCAATAGCGCTGCAAGCGCAAATCCGGCGATGACATGAAAGAGGTGTGGCGCGATCATTGGCGGCCCGCATTGCAGGCACGGCAAGATCCAGAGCAGCGCAAAGGCGATGGTGGTGACGGCAAGCCAGCGCCACAGGCGGATGCGCGCCAACCCGAAGGCTGCCGCGGTAACGATGGCGAGGTAGATATAGAGCGCCCAGAAGTCCGGCCTTTCGGAGGAAACCAGCAGCGGCGTGGCGAAGGCGGCCGCGATGCCGAGGCCGGCCAGCGCCGGCCCATGCAATAGTGCTGCGGCAAGCGTGCCGAGCGCCACCAATCCCAGCAGGATGAACGCGGTCGCGGGCGCGAGAAAATCATACAGCGCGTAGGCGGCATAAACGGTCGCAAACGCGACCGCGGTGCCGGCGGCGGTCAGGATGGCAGGGATGTTGGCGATCGGCAGCACCTCGATCTGGGAGGTGCTTTCGGTGCGCCGCGTCCACTCGCCGGCGGCAAGCAGCGCCAGCGCGAACAGGCCGCCGAGCACAGTGCGGACGCCGGGTCCGAGCAGGCCCGCTTCGATCGAATAGCGCACCAGGAAGAAACCGCCGAGGGCGAGGGTCAGCCCACCGATCCAAACCACCCAGCGGGTGCCGATGCGCTCCTCGAAACCGGGATCGGCGGGGGAAGGCGGAGGCAGCGGCGGTGGCATCGCCGTCGGGCTTGATGCCGCATCTGGCGCGGTCGGCTCGCTTGCTGTTGCGGGTTGCTCGGCCGCACTGCCGGGCGAAGCGGTTGCGAGCGACTGTTCAAGTTCTTGAAGAGGTGCGAGCGACGGCGGGATCGGGCTCGGCATGGGACTTGGCATCGTTCTTGACGCGGCGGCCGACGAGGCCTCGATCGAATCCAGCCGCGCGCGCAAGCCAGCCGCCTGGTTCAACGCCTTGCGCGCGACAATTAACGCAATGATCGCAATGAGCAGCGAGAAGAAGTCGAGCGGTAAGTCGAACATGAGGTCTCCAGGCGTCGGCCCGAAGTTGAGGGCTCACCATGTCAAATAGTCCGTGTCGAACATTCAGCGTCTCCCGCGCACACGCAAGCCCGGCGCGGGCCGCTCCTGCAGCACTTCGCGGCGGAAACGAAACAGCGCGGCAGGCCGGCCTCCGGTCTGTGTCGACATCACGCCGGTCGGTTCGACCAGAGCGCCGGTCTCCACCAGGCGGCGGAAATTCTGCTTGTGCAGGTGTCGCCCCGAGATCGCTTCGACCGTGTGTTGCAATTCCGTAAGTGTGAATTCGCCCGGCAAAAGTTCAAATACCACAGGGCGATATTTCAGTTTCGCACGCAACCGCCCCATCGCGGTCGCGAGAATCCGGCGATGGTCGAAGCGCATCGACAGGCCAAGCACGGGAGTAGATTTGCGCGCCAACGCCGCAGGACGGCCATCGCGCCGTGCCTCTTCGACAAGGCCTGCCTCGTATAGCAGTTCATAGCGGTCGAGCACGCGCTCTTCGTCCCAATGCGCGCCCTCGGTGCCGAAATAGAGCCGCACGCGATCCTTGCGGCCGAGCGCGCGCGCGGTTTCCGGCGCCTCGCCCTGCTCAGCCCATTTGGTTAGTTCGGGGAAGATGCCGCGCTCGATGATGTCAGGCTTTGTTTCGCGCCAGTCTTCCCAGGGAAAGAAACGATACCAGGGCTCGAATGTCGCGCCGGGGGCCCGCGCGGTATTGTCGGCGGCGCGCGTCAGCGCAAGGTATCCGATCGATGCGACATGGGTGTCGCCGGCCTGGGTGTGTCGGCCGCGGTCGCCGAACGTATAGAGCTGCTCGACATAGCCGAGCCTCAAGCCCGCCTGTTCCTCGACCCAGGCGCGCAGGCCGATCTCGAAGGTGCGATGGGAGACCGCATCGAACGGGCCGAACGGCAGGCCAGCGAGCTTGTCGCCATCGTCACCCGATGCGGTGAGGATCAGCGGCTCGCTGCCTTCGATCGCGACGATGGCCGCCGTCAGGCCGATCTCGATCGGCGTGAGAGGCTTGTCACTCATCTAGAGCCTTCTTCCGTTCCGATTGAATCGGAGCGGAGGCTCTCTTTTTTGTTTTGACGCGTTTTCTTCACGCGAACCGGTATCCACTTCGCTGGAAAACGCTCTAGTGTAATTCATCGACATCAGTCGAGATCGATATGGAACGGCCGGCCCTCGACCAGCATGGTGCTCGGGCCCATCTCGTCGAGCGCGCGCAGCATGCGCCCCTCGCGCCCCAGCGCCTTGTCCGCGAGGCTTACGATCAGCCGGTTCGGCTGCGCAATCGGGGAGGCGGCGCGGATTTGCCGCGCGATCGCGACTTCATCGCGACGCGGGTTGAGGGCGCAGACGGCGGCGAAAGCGCTCGCCGTCGAGCGGCTGATGCCGGCATAGCAATGCACCACGAGCGGCGCGCCGCGGTCCCAGCCGCGCACGAAATTCAGCACCTGCTCGATATGGGCTTGCGAAGGCGTAACGAAACCGTCCATCCGTTCGGTGATGTCGTCCATCGCCACTTTCAGGTGATTGGCCGGAAGCACCGATACCGGCCGCTGTACCTGATCGACGTTGGCCATCACGGTGAGGACGTGGCTGGCGCCAGTCAAGCGAACGGTTTCAGGAAGGGCTGCAAGCGAGCAGACGTGAATCATGGTGGTCCTTTTTTTCACCTCGATTATAGGCCGCCGCATGGGGGCGTGAAAAGCAGGCGCTAGCCTACGCATGCAGTATCTTGAACCGCGCCAGGAACCGTTTTTCGGCCCTCGCTGCGGTCCAGGGCGTCAAATAGTCCCGCGCCGTTGCCTCGGGCAGCCGGGGATCGCGGCCGAATAGCCGCTCCGCCTCGCTTTCCGCAAATCCCGCAAGCTGCGTCGCCTCGAGATAGGCGGCGCCGCGGTCGGCTTGCTTGATCTGCCGCGTGATCTGATCCGCCAGCACCGCCGGCAGGCCGAAGCGGATATGGATTGCAGAGAGCAGCCGCATTTCGACCGCCTTGTAGTCTCCGCCGAGCACCGCCTTGAACGGTGAGATCATGTCACCGATGACATATTCCGGCGCGTCGTGCAGCAAGGCTGCGAGCCGCACCCTTCCATCGACGCGCGGTGCCTGCGCGCGCATTACGGCTTCGACCAGCAAGGTGTGCTGCGCGACCGAGAAAATATGCGCGCCGTTGGTCTGGCCATTCCAGCGCGCGACCCGCGCCAGCCCGTGGGCGATATCGGCGATCTCGATGTCGAGCGGCGAGGGGTTCAGAAGATCGAGCCGGCGGCCCGACAACATCCGCTGCCAGACGCGCGTGTCGGAAGCGTGCCGTCGGGCCGCCGTCATTTGCCTTTGAGCCGCGGCACGCGGCGCGTGCCGGCTTCATGACGGAAGCAACTGACCAGATGATCGTTGACCATGCCGGTCGCCTGCATGAAGGCATAGACAATGGTCGGACCGACGAATTTAAACCCGCGTCCGGAAAGTTCCTTCGAGATCTTGATCGAGAGCGGCGTCGATGCCGGCACGCTTGCGGTGGTCTTGAACTGATTGACCTTCGGCTTGCCGTCGACGAAATCCCACAGGAATTTCGAGAAGCCCGGGCCTTCCATGATCTTCAGGTAGGACTTTGCGCTTGCGACCGTGCCCTCGATCTTGGCGCGGTTGCGCACGATGCCGGCGTCGTTCATCAGCGCATGGATTTTCTTGGCGTTGTAACGCGCGATTTTCTCGGGGTGAAAATCATCAAACGCCTTTCGGAAATTCTCGCGCTTGCGTAGAATCGTGATCCACGACAGCCCGGCCTGGAACCCGTCGAGGATGAGTTTCTCATAGAGCGCCTGGTCGTCATATTCCGGCACGCCCCATTCGGTGTCGTGATAGGCGATATAGAACGGGTCGTCGCCGGGCCAGGGGCACCGCATCTTGCCGTCGGCATGCAAACGCGCCGAGCGGCTCATGCGACCGTCTGCTTGGATGTGGATCGAACCGATTCCGGTTCGGCCAGACGAAGCCCGAGGCCACCGGCGGTCAGCGCGAGCCCGGCCTCGAGCGCGTCGGTGACGCGATCAGTGCGGATCAGCGCCAGGCCATGTTGGCCAGCGGTCGAGCCGATGGTGCCGACTTGCTTGTCGCCGGCGAGGATGGCGGTGCCCGATTCCGGCGCGAATCCGTCGAGAAGGACTTTCACGGTGCGGGTGCGCGCGGTGCCGCGATGCTGCATCCGCGACACCACTTCCTGTCCGACGTAACAGCCCTTGTCGAAATCGATGCCATGCAGGCGGTCCATGTTGGTCTCGTGCGGAAACGCATCGCCATACATGAAGTCCAGCCCGCCGCGCGGCGCGCCGGAGGCGATGCGATGCGCTTCGTAGAGGCCGCTATCGACGAGGTTGGCGCCGATGAGGTCGGCGACTTTTTGCTTGAGTTCCTCAGGGATTAGAATTCGCCAGCCGAGCTCCGCGTGCCGCGGATCGGCATATGAAAGGTCGGGCTTGACCGTGAGGTCGCCATCCCAGGCCGCGAACACCCCGAGGCTATCGGACAGGTTCTCGACCGCCACCTTGGCGCGCAATTTGTAGAAGCCGAGCTTGTCGGCGAGCCCTTGCGCGAGCGCGCGCGGGCAGTCGATCAAAAAGCCGCCGCCATGGCCGGAGGGGGCTTCGGTGATCAGAAAATCCACGATGATCTTGCCCTGCGGCGTCAATAGCGCGCCGAACCGGCCAAGACCCGGCGCGAGCTCAGTCACGTCCGTCGTGACCAGGCCGTTGAGAAAGTTGCGTGCATCCTCGCCAGAGACCTTGACCACAGCCCGGTCGGGAAGAAACGCTGCTTTCATCAGGGGTTGCTCTTGAAGTTCTTGTTGAAAGGGAGGTAGCGCATATCAGATCCGAACGTAAGGCGCTAAGATACCGCGAACAAGGCCCGCCGCGACCTCCAATCCCCCTAAAGCGGGCGCTGAGGACCAATGAATCAACGATTTGATACCATTCTAAAATCCGGCACCGTGGTCAATCAGGACGGCGAGGGGGTGCGCGACATCGGTATCTCCTGCGGCCGTATCGCCGAGATCGGCGGGCTGGGCAATGCCACCGCTGCCGAGATTGTCGACTGCAAGGGCCTGCACGTCCTGCCCGGCGTGATCGATACCCAGGTGCATTTTCGCGAGCCGGGCTTGACGCATAAGGAGGATCTGGAGACCGGATCGCGCAGTGCCGTGATGGGCGGCGTCACCGCGGTGTTCGAAATGCCGAACACCGATCCGTTGACCGTCACGGAAGCGGCGTTTTCAGACAAGGTCAAGCGTGGCCGCCACCGCATGCATTGCGATTTCGCGTTCTTCATCGGCGGCACGCGCGAGAACGTATCTGAGTTACCGGAACTGGAACGCGCGTCGGGCTGCGCCGGCGTCAAGGTGTTCATCGGCTCCTCTACCGGTGCGCTGTTGGTCGAGGACGACGAAAGCCTGCGCCGGATCTTCAATGTGATCCGACGGCGCGCCGCGTTTCATGCCGAGGATGAATATCGCCTCAACGATTGCAAGGGATTGCGCGTCGAGGGCGACCCGCGCTCGCATCCGGTCTGGCGGGATGAGGCCGCGGCGCTGATGGCGACGCAACGCCTGGTCGCGCTCGCCCGCGAGAGCGGAAAGCGCATTCATGTGCTGCACATCTCGACCAAGCAGGAGATCGAATTTTTGAGGGATCACAAGGATGTGGCATCGTGCGAAGCGACGCCACATCATCTGACTCTGGTGGCGCCGGAATGCTACGAGCGGCTCGGCACCCTCGCGCAGATGAATCCGCCGGTGCGCTCGGCCGAACACCGCGACGGGATCTGGCGCGGCATCGAGCAGGGCATCGTCGACTTACTCGGTTCCGATCACGCGCCGCATACATTGGAAGAAAAGGCAAAAACCTATCCGGCCTCACCCTCCGGCATGACCGGGGTCCAGACGCTGGTGCCCGTGATGCTCGATCACGTCAATGCCGGGCGGTTGTCGCTGGCGCGCTTCGTCGATCTCACCAGCGCGGGTCCCGCGCGGCTCTACAACATCGCCTGCAAGGGCCGGATCGCCGCCGGCTACGATGCCGACTTGACGATCGTCGATCTCAAGCGCAGCGAAACCATCACCAACAAATGGATTGCCTCGCGCGCGGGTTGGACGCCCTATGATGGCGTTCGCGTCAAGGGGTGGCCGGTCGGCACTTTTCTGCGCGGGGCCCGGGTGATGTGGCAGGGCGAAGTTGTGACGCCCTCGCTAGGCGAGCCGGTGCGGTTTCTGGAGACGCTGCGCGCGTGAAGCCTATTGCCTCGCCAGCGCGACGGAAAATTCGCCGTTACGGACGCGGGTGGGAAGGCCTTCCACGAATCCTGCCACGGCGTCTTCGCCATAGGTAGCGACCAGTTCGGCGAATGCCGCGAACAGGCTTGCCTGCGCCAGGCAATCGCCGTCGACGCCATCGTGACGCGCTTCGGCCCAGGCCTCGTTGAGATAGCTCAGAGCCGCCTGCTTCTGCTCGTTGTCGGGCAGCGGATCGCGGGCGAAGCCGAAGGACGCTGGAGGGTTCATTCACGCAACAGGAGGTGTTCGCGATCCAAGACAAATCGCATCGGAGGCGCGAGGTGTAGCATGCAGGCAGCAGTCGCCTAGACCAGTTCTTTAAGAAAGGTTAACGGCGCCGAACAAGATCAATCCGTCCGCTCAAAGCTCAGAATTCGCAGTATTAATTCGCGTAACGCGCGGTCAGATCGCGCGAGATTTTCGAGCCTTCCTCGATATAGCGGCGGATCGCAACCGTGGCTGCCGGCGTGCAGGTCCGATAGGTCTGCTGGAATCCGTTATAGCCGCGGTTGAAGCCCGCGATCATGCGCGCGCGGCGGTCGCCGGAGGGGGTTTCGGCGTCGACCAGCGCCTGCATCTCGTTGCGCCATTTGCCGCCTTCATTGGTGCCGCAAATGCCGCGCAGATAGTGCAACGTGCCGAGAATCTCGGCGAGGCGCTGCAGGTCGCCGTCGAAAGGCGCTGCCGCGTCCTGGGCCCGTGCGGGGCAGGGGTTGTATGCGGAAATAGCGATAAGTGCTGCCAGAAAGTACTTGGACATAAGGGGGCTTCCAACCCGCACGATATGCCTGTTCAATGCGCTGGAAGCAAGGCGGGAAGGCCTGGCAAGACTAGGACTGGATCAGGCGCCGTGCGGCCGCAATCACGTCCTGGAGGCCACCGGTGAGCTTGAGATCGCCCAAGCCTTCGGGTGAGAGCCACCTGAAATCGTCGTGCTCGTCGTTCAGGACGACCTCCCCGGCCGCCCAGCGCGCCGCGAACGACATGATCAAATAATGTCCGCCGCCGCCTGTCGTCGGCAGCACCTCGCGCCAGCCGGCGAGCCCGACAATTTCGATTCTGAGCCCGGTCTCTTCGTCGACTTCGCGGTGCAGGGCCGTGTGCAGGGATTCGCCGAATTCGACCCGCCCGCCGGGCAGCGAATAGAAACCTTTGCCGGGCGAGCGCGCGCGGCGCACCAGGAGAACCTTGTCGTCGCGGACGATCGCGCCGCTGACGGCAAGCTGGGGATGCCGCGGATGAACGGCTGCCGCCACGGCAGTCAATGACGCCCCATGATGGTTTCGACGTCGGCTTTATTGCCGCCATCGATGATGCCGCCGGCCAGCGCGACCAGCGGCTTGACCCAGCCGGTTGCCTGCTCGGCGAGGACGGCGCGGGTCTTGTCCCGGTGGGTTTCGCGCATGGCCGCGCCGACCGCGGTCAGGACCGAGGTCATGGTGCTGGTGAGATTGTCGAACTCGGCGCGGATCTTGGTATCCGCCGCCTCATAGGCTTCGATCGCGAGGTCGCGCGCCTTGAAGTTGGAGGCCATGAAGTGTTCGCAATAGGACAATGGGCACCAGGTCAGAAAATCTTCCGCGCATTCCGGCATGTCAGGTATCATCTCAAGCAGCATGATAGCCTCGTTGAAATGATTGAGGTAGTCGGTGGCAAGCCCGGTGCGGGGATTGATGTTGGCCGCCCGCAATTCCGCCGCGCGGGCCTCCGCTTCGGGGCCCGCCGGTCGCAGCATTTGGCGATCGGCTCGCGCGGGTGGGGAGGCCATTAAGGACATCGGCCCCAGTCTTAGCGCCGGGGGTTAAAAGGCGCTGAACGGATGCCTATTTTGGCGGGAGAATGTGCGGACGCTTCGTCATAACATCGCCCCCGGAGGCCTTGTGGATGGCCTTTGGCTATGTCGAACAGCCGAATTTCCCGCCCAGACATAATATTGCGCCGACCCAACCCATCCCCGTGGTTTTCCTGGAGAATGGCGGCCGGCATTTTAAGCTGATGCGCTGGGGCCTGATACCGGCCTGGACCAAGGATCCCCGCAAAATCTCGCTGATGTTCAATGCCCGTTCAGAGACGGTGCGGGACAAGCCCGCGTTCAAGAACGCGATCAAGCGGCGGCGCTGCCTGGTTCCGGCCGACGGCTACTACGAATGGCAGAATGCGGCCGGCCGCAAGCGGCCCTACTTCATCCATCACGGCGAGCGTCGTCCGATCGCGGGGTTGGCGGTCGAACTGCTAGAGACGCGGCACGTGCGGAAGGCGTTCGAGGCGATGCCGGTGAAGTCGGATCGCAACGACGCTCGCGGAATTGCGCAACTGATGCGGCTGGGCTGGTTCCGACCGGTACACAGCAAATCGATGAGCGCTCAAGAGACCCGAACGCTGCTGACGGCGCGCAAGCTGGTGCAATCGAAGCTTCGCGACGTGGAGAACAGCCTGCGCGGGATCCTGCGCGGCTTTGGTCTCAAGGTAGGCAAAACCACGGAGCGGGAGTTCGCCGGACGGATCGAGGAGCTTGTGGTGGGCCATCGGCATCTTCAGCTGATCGCCAAGGCACTGCTGGCGGTGCCAGCGGTGCTGCGGACCGAGTTCGCAGTTTTCGAGAAGCAGGCAGGCAAGATGGCGCGATCCGACATGCGGACACGGCTGCTGATGTCAACGCCGGCAGTCGGCCCGATCGTGGCACTGACCTATGCCAGCGCGATCGACGATCCGACCCGGTTCAAATCGTCGAAGCAGGCAGGAGCCCATTTCGGGCTGACCCCGAAGAAGCATCAATCCGGCGAGACCGACTATACCGGCCGGATCAGCAAGATCGGTGACGGATCGGTGCGGACCGTGCTCTACGAGGCCGCCCACAGCATGCTGACGAAGCCGGTTAAAGGCTGTTCGCAATTGAAGAGCTGGGCGATGCGGATCGCCAGGCGCGCCGGCATGAGCAAAAGCCAAGGTGGCGCTGGCGCGTAGGCTCGCGGTGATCATGCATCGCATGCTCGCCGACGGAACACCTTTCAACGCCGCCGCTGCAGCAGCCTAACAGGGGAGAGGCGCAACATGATCGAGGTAATTGCGCAAAACGCGATGGTGGGCACGCTTACGCTTTGCCCACCTACGTTTCCACCTTCCGATTCCACGTTCCACATCACCGAAAAACATTCAACGCCGCGTATTGCAGGAGCATGATGGTCTTGGCATCGGCGATGCGGCCGTCACCGATCATGGCGAGCGCCTCATCGATCGGCAGTTCCAAGACCTCTATGTCCTCGCCTTCGTCGGGATTGCCGCAGCCGCTGCCGATCCGCATGTCGGGCTCATATTCGGCGACAAAGAAGTGCAGCTTTTCCGTCACGCCTACAACACTTTGCCGGGGTTCATGATGCCGAGCGGATCGAGCATCGCCTTGATCGCGCGCATCAGCTCGATGGCGACCTTGTCTTTCACATCGGGAAGTTCATCGCGCTTGAGCACGCCGATACCGTGCTCGGCGGAGATCGATCCGCCCATCCGCAGCACGATCTCGAACACGATCGCGTTGACCTCGTGCCAGCGGCTCATGAAATCCGCGGTGTCGCCGCCGACCGGCTGGCTGATATTATAGTGGATATTGCCGTCGCCGAGATGGCCGAACGGCACCGGCCGCGAACCCGGGATCAGCTTTACGACGGCGGCATCGGCCTGCCTGATGAAATCGGGCACAGCGGCAACGGGGACCGAAATATCGTGCTTGATCGAACCTCCTTCCGGCTTTTGCGCCGCCGACATCTCGTCGCGCAGCTTCCAGAACGCCCGGCGCTGGCCCAAATTGGCGGCGATCACGGCGTCGTCGACGATGCCGGCCTCCATCGCCTTGGCCAAAATTGCTTCCAGCGTGTCACGCGCGTCGTTGCGCGGCGACGACAATTCCATCAGCACGTACCAGGGATGCTTGCTTGAGAGTGGATCGCGCACGTCGATGCCGTGGCGGATCGCGAAATCGACGGCGACCTCGGACAGGAGTTCAAAGCTGGTTAGCGTGCCGGCGGCCTCGGCCTGCGAGATCGAGAGCAGTTTTAGGGCCTGCGCCGGCGACTTCAGGCCGACATAGGCGGTCTCGATCGCACGCGGCTTTGGAAACAGTTTTAGCGTCGCAGCCGTGATGATGCCGAGCGTGCCTTCGGCGCCGATGAAGAGGTTGCGCAGATCGTAGCCGGTGTTGTCCTTTTTCAGTTTCGACAGCAGGTTCAGGATCCGCCCATCAGCCAGCACCACTTCGACCCCGAGCGCCATCTCGCGCGCCACGCCATAGGCGAGCGCGCTGGTGCCGCCGGCATTGGTGGAGAGATTGCCGCCGATGGTGCAGCTTCCTTCCGCCGCCAGCGCCAGCGGAAACAGCCGGTCGACTTCGGCGGCGCGCTGTTGGGCGACCTGCAGCACCACGCCGGCTTCGCAGGTCATGGTGTTGGAGGCGGCATCGACCTCGCGGATTTTGTCCATCCGGCGCATCGAGACCACGACCTCGCCATGATGCGGCGTCTGCCCGCCGACCAGGCCTGTGTTACCGCCTTGCGGCACCAGCGCGATGGCGTGCGCGCTGGCGAGCTTGCAAATCGAGGAGACTTCCGCCGCCGAGCCCGGCCGCAATACCAGGGGAGAGCGGCCATGAAACAGGTCGCGCTCCTCGCTGACATAGGGCGCGATATCGGCGGCGTCGGTCACCGCATATTTGTCGCCGACGATGGCGCGGAATTTGGCGATCAATTCGGGCGAGAGCGGCGGACTAGCGGCTTTTGCGATATTTATGGTTGTTTCCCGGGTCATTCCCGGCCCATTGCCGCGCGGCGCAGCCGGTCATTGATGGCTTCACCCAAACCGTCCTGCGGAATCGGCATCACCGCAATCGCGCGCGCGGCTCTTGAGTTCGAGCGCGCGAAGATAACTGAAAAGATTGGCGGCGGCCTCGACAAGATCGCCGCGCGTGGACAAGTTCATGACAGCCTTCGCGCCATCTGCGCCCTTTGGCATCGCGGGCCCAAACGCCAACAAGGCTTCACCCGCCTCGATACTCTCGGCATTGAGCCGCAGGCGCGAGCGCGGCGCGTAATGCGAGCCCAGTATGCCCGGCGCCAGCGGCTTGACGGCATCGGGAGCGGGTTGCTCGAGCGCGTGGCCGAGCACGCGCTCGATTCCGTCGCGCGGCACGCCGCCCGGCCGCAGCAGTTTTGGGGTTTCAAAGCACCCGACAATGGTGGATTCGACGCCGACCTCGACCGGGCCGCCATCGATGATGAGATCGATCCGCCCTTCCAGATCGCTTTGCACGTGAAGCGCCGTCGTCGACGAGACGTGGCCCGAAAGGTTGGCCGAGGGCGCGACCACCGCGCCGCCGAACGCACGCAAGATTTGCCGCGCCACCTTGTGCGCGGGAACACGGATCGCGACGGTGTCGAGGCCCGCGGTGGCGAGATCGGCGACCGCGCAATCTCTGGTCTTTGGCAGCACCAGCGTCAGCGGCCCTGGCCAGAACGCTTCGGCCAACGCAAGGGCGGGTGCGTCGAAACGGCCGATCCGCTGCGCTGCCTTAAGATCAAAGACATGGGCGATCAGCGGGTTGAAGGAGGGGCGGCCCTTGGCCTGGTAGAGCCGTGCGATCGCCACCGGGTTGGCGGCATCGGCGCCTAGCCCATAGACCGTCTCGGTCGGGAACGCGACCAGGCCGCCTTGCGCGAGCACGTGCGCCGCAGCCACCAGGGCGGCCTCGTCCACGGGCACAATCTGCGTTTTAAGCCCCACATTCACCGGGATTTAAGTCCTCAATTCCGCTTCTTGCGGTCGCCGAATCCCAAGGCTATAAGCCGCCTTCTTAGTCGGAGTGTGGCTCAGTCCGGTAGAGCACTGCGTTCGGGACGCAGGGGTCGCAGGTTCAAATCCTGCCACTCCGACCAGACTTCTCACCAATGCAGCCGCTTGCCGGGACAGTTATCGGGACAGAAACGGTTCTGCAACCTGCAGCGCATCTTTTTTCGCGCTAGATGTAGCCCAATCTGAGACCTGGCTGTCTGATGCCTTAGGGCCATCCCAACCAATTTCACCCGAAAAGCAAAGCGCCCCGGCAGCTTCGGTTCCTCCCAACTCGCTGCCGGGATCGGAGCGCCGTCAACTGGAGTTGACGGGGACGGTCGAACGAGACGGCGGGGGTAGGGTAGGGACAATCCGGATCCTGGTGGAAAGCGTCGACCGGCGCGGTGTCGCCCCTTCGGCGCACCTGCAGCCCCCGCCTGATCAGCCACTTTCAGGTACGGGGATCGAAAGAAAAGCGGCGCTCACGCGCTGATCGAACCACCGCGTTCGGTCTGCCGTGGGCGCTCTGGTGCATGGTGCTCGGAGGTCCCGCCACCATCATCGTCCCGGACATGGCCGCCGCGAAGAGTAGCGACGGGTTTTGATCCTGCCTTTCCCCGCTGCCGGTAAGCGCCATGACGACATCGTCACCAGCTCGCCGCCGATAAACGACAGCAAGGCACCGCACCTCAAAGCGGCAGCGCCGCCGCAGCGCTACACCGAACAGATCGGAAGCGGAATCACAATAGTGCAGGCAACGCTGAGCCCATTGCGACCTGCGACCAAACGGTAACCCGGCAACCCCGGGCGACGGTCGAGAGGCATCGTTTGTCGTCGACGGGATGACCACCCGCACCGGCATCCAATGCGAGAGCGCCGCAAAAAGCTCTCAGGAAGCGCCACGGGGACAACGTGGCGGGCGAAAGCCGAAGGAACTGAGTACCTAGTCCGTCAGTGTGACGGGCTCCGCATCGTCAGCGGCCTGCACGGTCTTCAGATCAGACCGGAGGGAGGGAAAGGGCGTAGCTATGGAAGAATGAAAGAACCGCATATTGCCGTGCTGACCTTGACCTGAGAACAGGCAACTAACAGAGGCGACAGATGAAGTTTCCTAAAGGCCAGAGCGGCAATCCGGGCGGCCGACCCAAGGTTCTCGCGGATGTGCAGGAACTGGCGCGCCAATATGCGCCAGTGGCCATCGTCGAGCTCGCGCGTTTGGCGTTGAAAGCAAAGAACGAGAACGCCCGGATCGCTGCAATCCGCGAGCTCCTCGACCGCGGTTATGGCAGGTCTCGACAAGCCATGGAGATCTCTGCGCCGGCAGGTGATCCGCTTCAGCTGCTCTTTGAGGAGCTCGATGCGCTGTCAAGGAAGCCCGATCGCTATCTGGGCACCGCAAAAAACTCGATGGATGGCGCAAAAGGGTAGCAACGAACCTTCGGCGACACGCAAGGCATTGCTGAGGTACACTACGGCCTCACACAAACGGCCTGCATTCTCTCCGATCGCTGATCGCTCAGTCGGTTCAAATGCTCATTGACTACACGATTGTTCCTCAGGTTCGCGTCCCGACAACAAGTGGATCAGCTCAACGCCGTCGACGCCCGGCTTACCTGATAAAGTCCGTCTTGGATTATACGATTCAGGACGGACGCTGCAGCGTATTTACCGCTTCTCTTCCTCACGCGCCGGCGGGCGCGGCGCGGGTGCGGCCGGCCGCGGAGCCGCCCGGCGCTCCTCAACCCGGGGCGGCGACGCCATACGTTCCTCCGCCTTCGGTGCTTGGGGGCGTGCCTCTGGCCGCGGCTCGACGCGCGGCGGTTCGGTCCTCGGGGTTTCCTGCGGCACTCGGCGCGGCTCTTCCGCAGGGATCCTTTCCTCGACCCTCGGTGGCGGCTCCCTGCCCATCTCATTCACACGCCGGCGGTTCGCCCGCGCGCGGCTACGGGCAAGTGCGAAGGCCGCAAGAGCCATGCCGAGATCAATCCGGAGATGGTGGCGATCACCAAGGGGCTGCGCCGGCGCAAGCGTGGCAATTCCCTGCGGGCCATCGCTGCCGACCTGGCAGCCCGCGGCTATGTCAACGCCAACGGCAGAGCGTTCTCAGCGGCGTCGGTGGCCTCAATGCTGGGGCGCCTAAGGCGTGGACGGATGCCACTGATCTTCGTCAACAATTTCACTGCAAGGCTGATAGCCGCATCGCCCAACTGGCGGCGATTCTAACCAAAATGATCAACGGAAAACTCGGCTCAGCGATGCGGATTCGGATAGACCATGCTGCGCCAGCCGGAGCGATCGAACGGCGCCCATTCGCCTTCCGGCTGCGCCAGGCGATCGGCGACCGCATAGAGGGCGGCCGGGTGATGGCCCATGCCGCAATGGCTGCTTTCGACCTCGACGCTTTCTGAGATCGCTGATGCCTTCTCCATGCAGCCCTGCCAGGCGCAGATTCCGTCGGTGCGGCTGAAGATCGCGGTGGTCGGCACCGGCGGCGTGTCCGCCAGCGCTCCGCCGAAACGCGCGTCATCTTCGTCGGCGCGGCGGCCGCTCGCCATCTCGTACACCCGCCAGGCGTTGGTCGCCTTCGGCCCGGCGGCGAACGGGCTACCGAGGGTGATCACGCCGCGCACGCGTTCCGGCATCATCTTGGCGAGCTGGCGCGCGTAGATACCGCCGAGGCTCCAACCGACGAGCGAGACCTTGCGGCCGTGCGTGTCATTCAACTTCTGCACCAGATCGACCATCGCGTCCTGCACACCGTGGCGCAGTCCTAGATTGCGGCCCTGGCGCCAGCCGCTGATGGCGTAGCCCCGGTTCTTTAGGAAGTCGCGCAGCGCACGTGTCGAGGTATCGGACGCAACAAGCCCGGGCAATACCAGCACCGGATGACCGTCGCCGCGTGGCGCCAGGCTCAAAAGCGGCAAGGCACCGAGAAACGCACCCAACTCGGAAATGGCTCTGCCGCCCTCCAGGAACATCAGAGTTCTGGACGGGGGCGAAAGCGTCTGCGCAGCAACGGACATCAAATATCTCCTCTCGGGCTCGGCCCCTTACGTCGCGGCAGCCGTCCACTGGTTCAGGTAAGTAGACGCCAACGCGGTAGAATCGTTCCGCACTGCAATGCCGACAAAAACAACGAACTATCCGCGGCGGCTCCCCGGGTTGGATTCAGCCTAGTGCGCTAATTGGCGGTCCCAGACGCGGATTCCAGCAGCGACCAGCCAGGCATCCGGGCTTTTCGACCGCGCGCCAGAAAATGGCCCTTGGCCATCCGCCGGCAGCAATGTGCTGGCGGCAGTCCCGGCCGGCATGACCGAAGGGGAAACATGAGCCTCCTCTGGCAGCACAGCCCCTATCATAGCGGCCGGCTTCACTCTCCAGAATCCGGACCTGCCGCTGTTCGTAAAAGAGTTATTATTCGAACAGTCAATACAAGGGGAGCATGGAAAACCATGGCTAAATCGCATCTGAAACTGGTAGCGCCAGTTACCGAAAAACGAACAGTTGCCATGCCGGTCCGCAAACCCAATGCCGATTTGCGGACCCGAGAGTATCTAACCGACGCCGAGGTCGAGAGCCTGACCGAGGCTGCCAGGGGCAACCGGTACGGCCAACGCGATGCCACCATGATCCTCGTGGCCTATCGCCACGGCTTCCGCGTTAGTGAGCTTGTGGACCTGCGCTGGGACCAGATCGACTTCGACAGGGGCACGCTGGCCGTCCGTAGAGCCAAGCGCGGCACTCCCAGCACGCATCCCATCATGGGTGACGAGCTGCGTGCCCTGCGCCGGCTGCAACGCGAGCAAGAGCCCAAGTCACCGTTCGTGTTCACGTCGGAGCGGGGCTCACCGTTCACCACGGCGGGCTTTGCGCGGCTTGTCGAGCGCGCCGGTGCGGCTGCGGGCCTCAAATTCAAGGCTCACCCGCACATGCTACGGCACGCCTGCGGCTTCGCTCTGGCCAACAGGGGGCATGACACCCGCGCCCTTCAGGCCTACCTTGGCCACCGCAATATCCAGCACACGGTGCGCTACACTGAGCTGGCGCCCGACCGGTTCAAGGATTTCTGGCGCTGAACGCTTTGGCTCCGCGCCTTCCCACGCGCTCGACGGCCGTTGCGGGTGCAAATCCATGCGGATCGCACGTTAGCGTCGCTGTAGCGATAGGCCCATAGGTGCCCGAACGACACGCCGTTCTCAAGCAGGGCGACGACGGCTATTGGCGCCCTTGACCATCGCAGCCGATGCCCGATAACGAAGCGCCATGCCGACAACCATAGGTTATGGCCGGTCTCCCGTGATCAGCTTTTGCGCTTGGGGACCTTCTTCGTGCTGCGCGAACCGGCCTTCGCGGAAGGCGACGCGCAGCACGCCGTGGCATCGGCCACGACCAGGTTACAGAGTTCCGGATGCCCCTCACAGCAGTCGTTGACCAGGAACGCGATCACCGAGCGCATGCCTTCGACGTCCGAGCGGTAGATGATGGTACGGCCATCGCGCGAGCTGCGCAGCAGACCGGCGCGCACCAGGATGGCGAGATGCGTCGAGAGGGTGTTGTGTGGGGCGCCAATCGTTTCTGCGATCACGCCTGCCGTAACGCCGATCGGTTCGTGCTTCACCAGCAACCGGAAGATCGCAAGGCGCGTGGGTTGCGCGAGCGCGGCCAAGCCCGAGATCGCGTGTGCCTCCGTGAGCGAACTTCCCGATGGGACAGCATTGGCGTGGCTCGCGACCGCGAGCATCGATTTCCGCATTGAAATGTCCTCAAATTGAAAATTGATTCCACCTTTTTTAGCCCAAAAGAAAGGTGACAGGCCAGAATGTTTCGATTATTGGATATGTCGAGACGTCTCGACATATAGTACGCGGGCTGTCTGACACCCGTGTGACAGTTCTAAGAAGCGAGCGCTCTGGCCGGTAGGCGTACCGGCCGTCCCGAGGAAGCCCCGCCAGTAGGCGTACTGGCGCCAACCGAGGAGTTTCTTGCCATGTCGCGTTGCGATCGTATGGTCGATGTCGGCCGCCGCAAGTTCATGAGTGGGGCCGGCCTTGCCGCCGCCGGCGTCGCCGCCACTTCAATCGTCCCCGTCCCTTCCAAGGCTGCGCCCGCGGCGGCACGGGTCGAATATCCCACCAATCGTCTCGCCAACGTCGCCGACCTTAAGGTCAACGAGCCACTGAACGTTTCCTATCCGGACGACAGGGCCCCGGGCGTGCTGTTGAAGCTCGGTAAGAAGGTGCCGGGCGGCGTCGGCGCCGACGGCGACGTGGTCGGTTTTTCGACCACGTGTCCCCACAAGGGATTTCCTCTCAACTACAACGCTGCCGACAGGACTATGAACTGTCCCGGCCACTATTCCCGCTTCGACTGCGAAGCAGGCGGCCAACAGGTCTGGGGCCAGGCCACACAAAACCTCCCGCAGTACGTGCTGCATGTCGACGGCAAGGGCGACATCTACGCCGAAGGCGTCGACGAGTTGCTCTACGGCCGTCTGTCCAACGTACTTTGAGGGAGAAACCAACATGGCTTACAAGCGCCAGATCGACCGGCTTCCGATCGTTCCCAAGGACGCCAAGGAATTCAATGTCACATGCCACTATTGCATCGTCGGATGCGGCTACAAGGCCTACACTTGGGCCGCCAACAAGCAGGGCGGCATGGCCGCGGATCAGAACAAGTTCGGCATCGACCTGAGCCAACAGCAACCGGCCGAGACCGACGCCTGGTACGCGCCTGCGATGTACAACGTCGTCAGCCAGGACGGCCAGGACGTCCACATCGTCATCAAGCCCGATCACGACTGCGTGGTAAACTCGGGTCTCGGCTCAGTCCGAGGCGCGCGTATGGCCGAGATGAGCTATTCGCAGCAACGAAACACCCAACTCCAGCGACTTACCGATCCGATGGTCTGGCGTTACGGCCAGATGCAGCCCACCGGTTGGGCCGATGCGCTCGACCTCGTCGCGCGCGTCACCGTCGCAGTCATTAACGACACGGGCGAGGACGGTCTGTTTGTCTCCGCCTACGACCACGGCGGCGCCGGTGGCGGCTACGAAAACACCTGGGGCACCGGCAAGCTCTATTTCGGAGCGATGAAGATCAAGAACATCCGGATCCACAATCGCCCAGCCTACAATTCCGAGGTTCACGCCACGCGCGACATGGGCGTGGGTGAACTCAACAACTGTTATGAAGACGCCGAACTGGCGGACACCATCGTCGCGGTCGGTACCAATGCGCTCGAGACGCAGACCAACTACTTCCTGAACCACTGGATCCCGAACCTGCGCGGTTCGTCCATGGACAAGAAGAAGGCCCAGTTCGGATCCGAGCCGTTGGAAAAGACACGCATCGTCATCGTCGATCCGCGGCGCACCGTGACCGTCAACGCCTGCGAAGTCGAGGCTGGCAAGGACAATGTCATGCACCTCGCGCTGAACTCCGGTACGGATCTTGTCCTGTTCAACGCCTGGATGACCTACATCGCCGACAAGGGCTGGACCGACAAGGCCTTCATCGACGCCTCGACCACTGACTTCGACAAGATGCGCGCGGCCAACAAGGTTTCGTTGGACGACGCGGCGCGCATCACCGGACTGACATCCGACCAGATCCGCAAATCGGCCGAATGGATCGCGCAGCCCAAGGCGGGCAACGCGCGGCGCCGAACGATGTTCGCCTACGAGAAGGGTCTGATCTGGGGCAACGACAACTATCGCACCAACGGTGCGCTGGTGAACGTCGCGCTGGCCACTGGTAACGTCGGGCGCCCAGGCGGCGGCTGCGTGCGCATGGGCGGCCATCAGGAAGGCTACTCCCGGCCTTCGGACGCGCATGTCGGCCGTCCCGCGGCGTACGTCGACAAGCTGCTGATGGAGGGCAAGGGCGGCGTGCATCACATCTGGGGATGCGATCACTACAAGACGACGCTGAACGCCTTCAAGTTCAAGCAGAACTACAAGAAGCGCACCGACATGGTGAAGGACGCCATGATGACGGCGCCCTACGGCGACCGCGACGCCATGGTCAAGGCGATCGTGGACGCAATCAAAAAGGGCGGCCTGTTCGCGGTCAACGTCGATATCGTGCCGACGAAGATCGGCGAAGCCTGCCACGTTTGGCTGCCGGCGGCGACGTCGGGCGAAGCGAACCTTACCTCCATGAACGGCGAGCGCCGCATGCGGCTAACCGAGAAGTACATGGACCCGCCGGGGCAGGCAATGCCCGACAGCCTGATCGCGGCGCGCATCGCCAACAACATGGAGCGCGTGCTGCGCGAACAGGGCAAAGGCCAATACGCCGACCAGTTCAAGGGCTTCGACTGGAAGACGGAGGAGGACGCCTTCATGGACGGCTATCACAACCATGAAAAGGGCGGCGAGTTCGTCACCTACGAGCGCCTGCGCGCAATGGGTACCAACGGCTTTCAGGAACCTGCGACCGCCTTTACGGACGGCAAGATCGTCGGCACCAAGCGCTTGTTCGCCGACGGCAAGTTCGGCACGAAGGACGGCAAGGCCAAGTTCATGGAAACGCAGTGGCGCGGACTGCAGGCGCCGGGCAAGGAAGACGAACGCAAGAAGTGGCCGTTCCTTGTCAACAACGGCCGCGCCAATATTGTCTGGCAGAGCGCCTATCTCGATCAGGACAACGAGTTCGTCATGGACCGCATGCCGTACCCCTACATCCAGATGAATCCGAAGGACATGGACGGACCTGAAGCTGAAGCAGGGCGATCTCGTCGAGGTCTACAACGACAACGGTTCGACCCAGGCGATGGCCTATCCGACACCGACGGCGAAGCGCAAGCAGACCTTCATGCTGTTCGCCTACCCACCGGCGTGCAGGGCAACGTGGTGTCGGCCGGGGTCAACGAGTTCGTCATTCCGAACTACAAGCAGACCTGGGGCGCGATCCGCAAGATCGCGGACGCTCCGGAGGGCGTGAAACACCTCAGCTTCAAGTCGATCGAGTACACCGGCTGACGACCACGCCTTCTTTCGACTTCGGCCGGGCGATTCGTCGCCCGGCGATTTACCGGGATCGATCGGGCGCCCCCAGGATGTCCCTACGTACCGCCAATCTCCTGACCCTAGGGGGCTTCTGCGTCCTCTACTTCGGCCTCATGGGTATCTTGACGGCCATTAACGTCCCCATCAGTTCCGACGCGCGGAAACCGGTCGTGCTGGTCCTAGGGGCCCTCTCGTTGGCGGGCCTGGCGGTGATGTCGGTTGGCAGACTGACGAAAGTGGACGACCGCAGCGATGGCGGAGACCCGCCGATCCGACGCATCGGGGATCTCTGATGTGGCGCCGCAAAAGCTAGGCGGCGTCGATCACTTCGCCGTCCCCTTGACGAAGCTGCCGAGGTGGGGATTGGGCAGGAGACCGAGCACCGCTTCGGAGGGCCGACAGAGCTTGACGCCGTTCGGCGTGACGACGATCGGCCGGTTGATCAGGATCGGATTTGCCAACATCTGATCGATTAGCTGGTCGTCGGTCCACTTCGGGTCGTCGAGGCCAAGCTCCTTGTAGGGGGTACCCTTCTGGCGAAGCAGGTCGCGCACCGCGATGCCCATCGCGGAGATCAGTTCCTTGAGCTTCTCGCGCGAGGGCGGCGTCTTAAGATACTCGATCACCGAGGGCTCGACGCCGCTTTGCCGAATCATGGCGAGGGTGTTGCGCGAGGTGCCGCAGTCTGGATTGTGATAGATCGTGACGCTCACCGAGATGTCTCCGCGATTTTGACCGGGCCCCGCACTGCGGGACGGCCCAGCAGCCAGTTCATCAGCAGCATCCCAACGAATGCGCCGCAAAGCTCGGCCAGTATGAACCCCGGGAGATCCACCGGACGGATACCCGAGAACGTGTTCGTCAACGAACGCGCGATGGCGACCGCCGGATTGGCGAACGAGGTCGAGGCGGTGAACCAGTATGCTGCCGTGATGTAGAGACCGACCAGCCACGGCACCGCCGTTCGTTGAAAGCGGATCCCGGCCAGTATGGTCGCGACAAGGCCGAAAGCGGCGACGAATTCGGCGAACCACTGCGCCCCGCCGGTGCGCGCCTTCATCGAGAAGTCTATGACCGGCAACGCGAACATCAGATGCGCCGCCATGGTGCCGGCGATGCCGCCGGCGATCTGGGCGATCACATAGAGAACGGCTTCCTGAACCGGGAGTTCGCGCTTACCAGTAAAGACCAGCGTGACGGCCGGATTGAAATGGGCGCCGGAGATAGGCCCTAGGACCGTGATAAGCACCACTAGTATCGCGCCGGTCGGCAACGTATTGCAGAGCAACGCCAACGCAACGTCCTTTGTCAGCGTCTCAGCCATGATGCCGGACCCGACCACGGTGGCCACCAAGATACCCGTCCCGAGCGCTTCCGCCGCCAGGCGCCGCGAGAGGTCGAACGTATCCATTATCCGGCCTTCGGGTGCGGGTGGGTAGCGCCATCGAGGCGGCCGATCTCGCGCAGCTTCGTCCCGAGCGAGAGTTTGTCGATGCCGCGCAGCGGCAGGCTTGTGAAAACACCGATTCGGTTCTTCAGATACCGGAAGGCGGCGACGAACGCCGCTTCCCTTTCGATGTCCTTGCCCTCGACCGCCGCCGGATCCTCGATGCCCCAATGCGCCGTCATCGGTTGGCCGGGCCAGACCGGGCAGCTTTCGCCGGCGGCGCTGTCGCAGACGGTGAACACGAAATCCATCACCGGCGCATCGGGAGCTGCGAATTCCTCCCAGCTCTTCGAACGCATGCCCTCGATCGGATAGTTGAGGCTCTCGAGCACCTTCAGGGCAAAGGGATTGACCCGGCCCTTGGGCTGGCTCCCGGCGGAAAAGGATCGAAAGCGACCTTGGCCGTCCTTGCGCATGATCGATTCCGCCAGGATCGAACGTGCGCTATTGCCGGTGCAAAGAAACAAGACGTTGTAGATGCGGTCAGTCATGGCGACGGCCTTATCCAATTCGATCTGTCCAGACTTATCGAAATATTTTGGGCTGTCAACGAAATTGGCTTGTATTTCGAATATTCCGGAATTATGGTAACGGCACTGTAACAAAACCGTCATGAGACTGACATGAAACTCGACGACGCCGCGGCCCACCTCGAAGCCCTGGGCAATCCAACACGGCTCAAGATTTACCGCGCGCTGGTCCGTGCAGGAGAGGTTGGGATGCCGGTCGGCAAACTGCAGGACCGGCTTAAGATCGCGCCATCCACACTTTCGCATCACATCAAGACATTGGTGACCGTGGGTCTGGTTTCGCAGGTGCGCGAGGCGACCACGTTGGTCTGCCACGCGAACTACGCGACCATGCGGGAGCTTCGTCGATTTCTTGGTCGCCGAATGTTGTGCTGACGAGGTTGCCGGCAAGGGAACCAAGACGGCCGCGTAGTTTTGCAGGACCCGAATTTCTATGCTTCTCGTTTGATGGGAGAGAACGGATGAGCGAAGCCAAGACCGTCGCAATCATCGGAGCTGGGCCGGTCGGCCTTGCCGCAGCGGCCCACGTCCTCGAACGCGGCATGACGCCGATCGTGCTCGAGGCCGGCCCCGAACCCGCGCACGCCGTGCGCCAGTGGCAACACGTCCAACTCTTCTCGCCCTGGGAGTACAACGTCGACAAGGCAGCCGAGCGGCTGTTGTCGTCGACCGGCTGGAATTCTCCGGATCCGCACATCTATCCGACCGGCGCCGAGCTGCTCGAGCGTTACCTCGATCCGCTTGCCGGCAAGACGATCCTCAAGGACGTTATCCGCACGTCCAGCCGGGTCACCGCCGTCAGCCGGCTCGGCTTCGATAAAGCAAAGACGCGAGGTCGCGAAAAGGCGCCCTTCGAAATCCGCTATCAGAACGGAAAGGGGCCGGAGACGCTGCGCGCCGACGCCGTGATCGATGCATCCGGAACCTGGTTTTCGCCCAATCCGGCGGGCGTGAGCGGCCTATCGGCGATCGGCGAGCGGGAAGTGCAAGCGAAGATCTCCTACGCGATGCCCGACGTCCTCGGTAAGGACCGCGCGCGTTTCGCCGGCATGACGATCGCCGTGCTCGGTGCGGGTCACTCTGCGATTGGTACGCTGACCGACCTGACCACTCTCGCGCGACAGGCGCCTGGCACCAATGTCGTCTGGCTTCTCCGCGGCAACGATCCCGCAAAGGCCTTCGGCGGTGGGGCCAACGACAAGCTCGTCGCCCGCGGCGAACTCGGCGCGCACTTCGCCTCGCTGGTCGCGTCGGGGCAAGTGAAGGTCGAAGCCGGCTTTCCGGTGACCCATGTTACGTCGACAGGCGACCGATTGCGGGTCGCCAGCGGGTCCGGATGCTGCGGTCGCCATGTCGTCGTGGACGAACTGATCGTCGCCACCGGATTCCGTCCGGATCTATCGTTCCTGGGCGAGGTGCGTCTGCGCCTGGACCCGGCGATAGAGGCACCGGTCGCGCTGGCGCCGCTGATCGATCCGAACGAACATAGTTGCGGTACCGTTCGGCCGCATGGCGCGCGCGAACTCGTGCAGGACGACGCCGGTTTGTATCTTGCCGGCATCAAATCGTACGGGCGGGCCCCCACGTTCCTGATGATCACCGGCTACGAACAGGTGCGTTCGATCGCCGCCGACATCGCGGGCGATCGCGAGGCCGCCGAGCGCGTCGAACTTCAACTTCCAGAGACTGGAGTGTGCACGCGCGGCGGCGTCGAAGGCGGCGCGACCGCGTCCGGATGCTGCGGCGGCCCGGCACCTACGGTGGACGCGTGCTGCGCTGACGACGCCGACGCCAAGGCAGTCGGGAAGACCGGCTGCGGATGCTCCTAACGTGACTGCCGATCGTCAGCTTCGCGTCGTCCTCGCGCTGGGGACGACGCAGACACTCGCCTGGGCGTCGAGTTACTACCTGCCGGCAATCCTCGCTGATCCGATCGCGCGCGATCTGGGCATCTCGTCGAACTGGTTCTTCGCCGCGTTTTCTGCGTCTCTTGTGATCTCCGGATTGCTCGGTCCCCGGGTCGGCCGGCAGATCGACCGCGTCGGCGGCCGGCAGGTGTTGTGCGCCTCGAACGTCATCCTTGCCGCGGGGCTTGCACTTCTCGGCGCGTCGACGTCGCTGTGGATGATGTCCAGTGCATGGATTCTGCTCGGATTCGGCATGGGCCTCGGTCTCTATGACGCCGCGTTCGGCGCGCTCGGCCGCATCTACGGCGACAATGCCCGCAAGGCCATTACCGGCATTACCTTGATCGCGGGCTTCGCCAGTACCGTCGGCTGGCCGCTCAGTTCGCTCGGCCTGGATACGATCGGATGGCGGGGTACGTGCTACGCATGGGCCGCCGCGCACATATTGATCGGACTTCCACTCAACATATTCTTCCTGCCGAAGACGACGCCGGCGCGGCACACCGAGGGACCCGCCGTCAAACCGCGTATCCTGATCGACCGCACCATGGTCCTGCTGTCATTCGCCTTCGCTGCCGCATGGACGGTGACTTCCGCGATGGCGGCGCACCTGCCCCGTATCGTCGAGGCGTTCGGTGCGACACCGGCGCAAGCCGTTTTCGCCGGCATGATGATCGGACCGGCGCAAGTCGCGGCGCGTGTTCTCGAGGCAAGCACGCTCAGCAGGTTTCATCCGCTGTTCTCGACGCGGCTTGCGTGCATCACGCATCCCATCGGTGCTTGCGTCATCGGAATCTTCGGTGGCGGCGCTGCGGCAGCGTTTGCGCTGTTGCATGGAGCGGGCAATGGCATTCTTACGATCGCGCGCGGCACTCTACCGCTAGCGATATTTGGCCCGGAGAACTACGCCTATCGGCTTGGCCTCATCGGCGCCCCATCGCGCATCTGTCAGGCATTGGCGCCGCTAGGTTTCGGCTTGCTTATCGAACCGTTGGGACGGGGCGTCGTGGCCGTGTCGTCGCTGTTGAGCTTGGCAGCGCTTGTTGCGCTGATGCTCCTGCCTGCAAGGGGCATAGCGAACGCGGAAGCTCACGCCACGGCCGAGACGCACTGACGAATGGATCGGCGGCGCAAGCTCGCGTCCAAAGGGCGGGGGCGAATCACGTCCGAACAGGGCGAATCCTTCTTTCGATCCGAGACAGGCATTTCCAACATCCCAACCGTGCCGGATTTTGGCTGAGACGAAGACGTATGCAGCGCGCCCACCGCCTCCTCCCAAGTGCTGGCATTGGCCACCGCGCTCAGCATGTTCGTGGCGATCAACGACATGATGCTCGATATGCTGGCGGCGGTCGCCCGCAAGGATTACGACGATCGGCGGCGCCGGCAGGCGCAAGGCCAAGCCAAGGCGAAGGCGGAGGGGCGCTACAAGGGGCGCCCGGAAGATGCAGGGCGCAATGACTGGATCGCCCGCATGCTCGACGCTGGGCAGTCTTGGGGATCAATCCAGAGAGCGACTGGCTGTAGCCGCGCAACCATTGCGAAGATCGCCAAGCGCGTCAAACAAGCCGCCTGAGGCACACTCCGCTCGCTGACATTGAGCCTCGCGCTGCCCGCCCACGCGATCTTGATTTGGCGATCTACTCGTTATGGACCTGAGGGGACGCAAATGACCTGTCCCAACCCTTCGGCCGCGACTTCGTCGGGCGGGGGCAGCAGACCGGGATCGTCGAGTTCGTGATGCTCTCTCGGCACGTTTACATTTAGAATATTGGCTTTGACTGGGCGGGTTCAGTCGGTTAGCCGGTGTGGCCCGGCACGGCACCCGTGCCACCCTAGTCCCTGTCCCTGTCGAAAACCCATCCGCCTAGCAGTCGATCGCAGCGAGGGATCTTTGCAGTTTTTGGTCAGATGATTGTCAATCTGAAGAAACAGGGTGCGGGTGATCGGCGGCTCGGCGAGCTTTTGGCCACCCTATGACTATCACAACGACTTTGGCTCCGTCCGTGTCTCAATCGAAGGCAGAGGTTCGCCACCGATCTTGGCCTCAAAACCCCGCAAGCGCTGATAGATCGAAATCAGTTCGACGATCGTGCTCCACGAGTTGACAAGATACTGAAACGAGGTTCGGACCTGCGTGAAGGCGTTCAGGATCTGGTTCATCGAACCGAGTGTGATCTTGCCGGTAATGATCGTTGGTCCGAGCAGGATGTAAGGAAAAATGACGTCGGTCTGCAAATAAACGATGCGGCCGATGTTGAAGTACATGAAGTTCAGGTAGAGCCGGAAGTAGTTCCCGCGAATGGCACCGAACAGCTCGTTCACGGTCGGTGGATCGGCGCGGGCCGGATCGTCTTCGCCGAGCACGAGTTCCTTGCGATAGGCTGCTTCGACCCGCTGGTTGAAAAATTCGATTGCGGGCAGCCGGATGCCGATCAGCGCCAGCGCGCCGGTTCCGAGCACCGACCAAATCACGGCGGCGAACACCAGCGGATAGGGGATCGAGCCGATCAGCGGCAGCTCCGTGACATTGCTGGAGAGCCGCATCAGAACCGGCAGGAAGGCCAAGAGCGTAAGCACGGCACTGATCAGATTGACGCCGAGACCTTCCATGGTGGTCGCAAACCGCATGGTGTCTTCCTGCACCCGCTGCGAGGCGCCCTCGATGGTGCGGAGTTGTGGCCAGTTTGCGATGTAGAAGTCGTTCATCGCGGTCCGCCAGCGGAAGATGTAGTGGCTAACGAAGAACCGCGTCATCACGCCGACCACGACCGCGACCAGGGCGATGCCGGCGAAGGTCGACAATTCGCTGTAGAACTGCTCGACCGTGACCGACTTCGATTTCGAAAGCGCGGCCTGGACCAGATCGTAGAACGGCCCGTACCAACTGTTGATCGCGACGCTGACCTGGACCTGAAAATAAGAGGTGAACAGGATCAGCGCGGAACCGAGGATGGACCACGGCGCCCAGGGATGCGGCGCGAACACCATCCAGACGCCGGCGAAGATTGCGACGCAAAGGGCAAAATAGAGGTCGAACCAAAGCGACGATGCCGACCAGAATATCTCCACCCCGACACCTCCTGGCGCAGACGACCCGATGAGATTACCGGCAAAGCCATACCAGAGCGCCATCGCCAGCGCCGTCCAGACGATCGCCGACAGAAAGAACAGTTTCGGGTGGGGGAAAAATGAAACGAACATCGTTTGTATCTAATCTCAGGTCAGAGGAGACTGCGCATGCGCGAAGCGCCCGAAGCTGTAGGGCGGGCAAAGCCCAGTGCGCCCGCCAATTCCAGTAGTAAGTTGAGTACGGCGCCGCGCGCCTTTGCTCACCTTAAAAATTCGTCACGTCATTGCGAGGAGTACGAGACATTGCCTTGCGTTGTCTAAATCCAAAGTCACTGTCTCGATTCAGTCCATGAGACAGCGGAAGAACAGTAAGCCTTCCCAGTAGGTGATCGGCCCGACTTTGGAATTGAAACGCTGTTCGAGGCGGTGGCAACCGGGCGGCCCGCTGTGATCGTCGAGCGCGGTGACGCCAGTGCGCTGGAACAACACCACGAGCCATACACCGTTTGCTGCGCCAACGAGGGTGCTGATGCGATGGTCACAAGCGGACGTGTCTGCTCCTCGGCGGGAGGTCCGCTTTAGCCCCAATTTCGGAAGTGAACGCACTCATTCGATCACCTGGTCGGCGCGACCGAGCATCGTTGGTGGAATGGTTAGACCAATCGACTTCGCCGTTTTAAGGTTGATCACCAGCTCGAATGTGGTGGGCTGCTCGATCGGGATTTCGCTGGGCTTAGCGCCAGCAACGATTTTACTGACGTAAACCGCCAGCCGGCGAAAGAATTTTCTTGAATTAGGCCCATAGGTCAACAGCCCGCCACTCTCAGCAAACTCACTCCATCCGGAGATCACCGGTATCCTCTTATCCTTCGCAAACTCGGCCAACCGCGTCCGCTCCAGCATGATGAGATTGTCCGGAACAGCGACGATGCCCTGCGTCTTGCTATCGCTCATGGCGCGAAACGCTGAATCAAACTCGGCCGGTGTTCGCACCTGAAGGTATTGCAGCGATATGCCCAGCGCCGCCGCAACTCGCAGGGATTCTGCCACCTCCAAATGTTCGCCAGGGTGGATTGGATTCGTAAGAAGCGTGACCTGCGACACGGTCGGAAGTATTTCCTTCATGAGACCAAGCCGTTTACCGTTCAGCTCGACTGCCATATAAGACAATCCGGTAAGATTTTCCTTGCCATGCGACAGTGTGTCGACAAAACCTGCCGCAACGGGATCGCCGCTGAAGGCGAAGACGACCGGTGTCGATTTGACTTTTTCGCGAACGACCCGGATTGCCGGGCCAGGCGAGACGATAACTGAGACGTTTTCGCGCAACAGCTCGTCGATGAGCCCCGGCAGGGCCTCGGGCACACCCAACGCCGAGCGCGCGAGCAGGATGATATTGGTGCCTTCGACATAGCCGAGGTCACTAAGGCCCGCGCGGAAACTGTCATAGTATGAAAAGATGTCGGCAAAGCCTCCGGCGGGCGCGCCGAGAATAATCCAGCCGATTCGCGGTATCTTCCCAGCTTGCTGAGCGGGCACACCGAGCGGCCACGCGGTCGCCACACCGCCAAGAACCGTAATGAACTCGCGTCGTCGCATTGGGCCTTCCTCCGGGGCCGGGCCAGCCACTGCGCGCAACCTAGCACCCTCTGAGCGGCAGCCAGGTATTAATCAGTCAGATGTCCGAGTTGGGTCTAAAAACGGAAGTTTGGTCACGTCTGAGCTAGGTCCGTTCATCCCCCAAGAACAGACATCGTCCGGCCAACCCGGCACGTCCGTTTCGTGCCAAGGCACAAAGTCGCTGCGCTCCAGCCCGCTGCGCGGGAGCAAGAGCCGAGAAGCCAGTAGCCGAGGAGAGCGATAGCGCTGGAGAGCTCCGTCCTGAGAATCGAGGGTGTGTCGTCAACCTCACTCAGAATGGAGCTCCCCATGAGCGAGACCAACATTGTCAGTCCGCTGCGTCAGAGAATGATCGAAGATATGACTGCGCGCAAGCTCGCCGCACACACGCAGCGCAGCCACCTCCACAGTTGCAAGCGGTTCGCCGCCTGGCTAAAACGCTCGCCCGATACGGCAACGCCCGACGAGGTGCGCCAATTCCAGCTGCACCTCATCGAGAGTGGGACGAGCATCTGTAACCGCAATCGGATTATGACCGGGGTGCGGTTCTTGTTCCGCGTCACGCTACGTCGCCACGATCTGGCGACCGAGGTCTGGCACATCAAGGAGCCCGAGAGGCTGCCACCGGTGCTGAGCCCTGAGGAGGTCAAACGTGTTCTGACCATGGCGACGAGCCTGAAGGCGCGAGCGATGCTAACGCTGGCCTATGGTTGCGGGCTGCGGTCCAGCGAGGTGGTGCGGCTGCGAGCGGGTGATATTGACAGTGAGCAAAAGATCATCCGCATCGTGCAGTCGAAGGGCCGCAAGGACCGGCACGTGATGCTGCCGAGGGAGGTCCTCGATCTGTTGCGGCAATGGTGGAAGGTGCGGCCGAGCGCTTATGACGCCGGCGTTGCCCCGGAACACCGCTGGCTGTTTCCAGGTCGCAGTGATCATCGGCCTCTGACCACGCGTCAGTTCGGCCGACTATTCAAGGAGGCCGCGAAAGCCGCGGGGCTGCGCAAGACGGTCTCTCTGCATTCGCTGCGCCACAGCTTCGCGACTCATCTACTCGAGCGCGGCAGGGATATTCGTGTGATTGCGGCGTTGCTCGGACACGACAGGCTCGAGACGACAGCCCGCTACAGTCGCGTGGCGATCGGAATGATTGCTAAGATCGAGAGCCCACTCGATACCCTGAGCACGCCGCGCCGCAGGCCTACGAGGCGAGACCGTGAGGAGCCGCCGGCGCCCTAGCGCCGCCAGCCATGGCTCGACCAGCTCTCGAGGTCGCAGATATCTTCCGCGATCACGGCCCTGCTTGGCGTGAGGCCGACCGCGGGCATGTGAGCCTCGGCCAATTGAAGGTGATGAGTGCAATCGAGCGCTGTCGCACGGCGGCGCTCGGCGGGCATGTCGCGCGTTGCGAGAACGCGGCATGCGGCCATACCGAGATCGCCTACAACTCCTGCCGCAACCGGCATTGCCCGAAGTGCCAGGGTGCGGCTTCACGCCGATGGCTGGCCGCGCGCGAAGCGGAACTGTTGCCGGTGCCGTATTTTCACGTCGTATATACGTTGCCAAGCGAGCTGCGTGACATCGCCTACCAGAACAAGCGCGTGGTCTATAACCTGCTGATGAAGGCGGCGGCCGAGACGACGCTCGCCATCGCAAGCGATCCCAAGCGCCTCGGCGCGCGGATCGGTGTCACCGCAGTACTGCACACCTGGGGCTCAGCGCTCACCCATCATCCGCACATGCACATGATCGTGCCAGGTGGAGGCCTTTCGTTCGATAACGCGCGATGGGTCGCCGCGCGCCCCGACTTCCTCATCCATGTCAAGGTGCTGGCGCGCCTGTTCCGCGGCAAGATGCTGGCCCTGCTCATGGCGGCGCACGATGACGGCGAGTTGAAGTTCTTCAACAGCCATGCCGGACTCGCCGACAAGAAAACATTCAAGCGTTTAATCGCCCCGCTGCGGCGCATCAAGTGGGTGGTCTATTGCAAGGCGCCATTCGCAGGGCCCGAGCAGGTACTGCGCTATCTCTCCCGTTACACCCATCGCGTCGCCATCTCGAACCGCCGTATCGTTGCAGCCGATGACGATGCGATTGCATTTCGCTGGAAGGACTATCGCATCAACGGCCCCGACCGCTGGAAGACGATGCGGCTTCACCCGCACGAGTTCATCCGCCGCTTCCTCATCCACGTGCTGCCCAAAGGCTTCCACCGCATCCGCCACTACGGGCTCTTTGCCAACGCCAACCGCGCCGAGAACATCGCGACCGCCCGCGCACTCCTCAACGTCGCCCCGCCTGCCGCCGACCCGCAACAGCCGCCGGATATCGCCACAGACACGCCACGTGTGCTGCCTTGCCCTTGCCCGCGCTGTGGTGGCCGCATGATCGTGATCGAGACCTTCGCGCCCGGCTGCGAGCCGAGCTGGCGCCCGATGCCGAGCAGGATCGACACATCATGACCAAGACCTCCCGTGAGCGTCGCGAACTCCCCGTTCTGATGCGCTGGCCTCACGCCGGCAACGATTTCTCTCGCCCCAGTCACCGCGGTCAACGCACCGTGCGTTCGTTGGTTAGTTCCAAGCGCTTGCCCAGACGCCTACCACACGCTTCCGAGCTCACCAGCGTGCAGATCCGCCGGCCGCATCCTGTCGGCATCACATTCACCCCCGAGCTCAGCGCCGCCATCAAATCCCCATAGCGCCCGCTGCCCCGCCGGTGCCCAACCTCCCGCGACTTCGTGCCTTGGCGCTTTTTGGACGCCGGCCAGCTCAGCCCGACGAAGCATCGTCATTCCGGCGTCCAAAAACCTACACAAAAGGCGACATGGCCTGGTTCCATTCATCGCGAAAACGTTGGGTTCCACGCATCAAGCGCGAAATACACAGTGCCCAGCACCACGCTGTAAGTTAGCAGCATGCCGAGTGACAACATCGCGGGCGCAGTACCTAGCCCCGCCCGAATGGCAAACGGACCAAGGCCGATTAAAGGAAAGAAAATTAGACCCATTAACACCCATCCAATAAGACCAAAAATTATGCCTTTGGCTGCGCCATTTCGACCGGGCAGCATTCGGTGAACGCGACCAAACAAGAAACCTAAAATTGCCATTCCGTTCGCAAACGAAAGCGCCCACGGAACAATGGCAGGAACATTGGTGCCGACCCACTGACTAAGAGAAAGTTGAAAGCTTTGATACGGCTGGAATGACGGAAGTATGCCTGCACGCGATTTTAAATACATGAAAAAAAATGAACTACCGTGCCGGACAAGCCTGCGACAAGCGGCTTCCAAATCCAGCCCTTTACAACCATCTACTAATTCGCCTCGCCCCGAGAGCCGCGTGGGACAACGACACGCGGCGGAAAAGGCAACACTAAGACGCCCCCGAACGGCGCTCAATGCATTGCGAACTGGCCCATCGCCATCATAAGGTGATGCGGTTGGTGGTGTCCGCCTTGAACCATGATGCCCATAAAGCCGAGCGCCTTTAACTTAGTGAGCGGTTGCGCTTCGCTCGCCAAGACCGTGAGTTTTACGCCATTTGGCAAGTCTTCGCTCTTTGCGCTCCAACCGATTTCGTGCAGCTCGTTTACGTGCGCCGGGACCATGCGCTTGATTGCCTCAAGCGTGCGACCTTCGCCCGTCACGGTGATCTCGATGCCATTGTCAATCATGCGTTGGGCGGTAGCGGCGTGCAGCGTTGCCTCATTCATGTCGATGAGGTGCTGTCTTAACGCGTCAATGTTGACCTTTGACCAGTCTGTCTTGGGATCAGATTGTAGAATTTGAACGATCTCTTGGATCGCCCCGAAGGCATCTTGCCCGGGCATGGTCGGTGCGCCGGTCGCGGCAGATTGCTGACCATGCATTCCGCCATGACCGCCCATACCGCCGTGCATTCCCATGCCACCATGCATTCCGTCTTGGCCCTGCATCATCTGACTATGCATCTGGCTCATCATGTCGCCTTGCTGCATCTGACCAGGCATGCCCATTGGGCCACCCGACGGCATTTGTGCAAAAGAGTACGCCGTGGCGGCTAACAGGGCCGAAACGGCAAGCGTTGTTTTCCAAGGAAATCTCGACATAGGAGCCTCTTTCACTTTGCGCCCCGTTTGCATTTGTACCAGTTAGTCCGTAAGGCATATATGATCCTGATCATATGCGTTTTGAAAGCACGATCTTTTCACCTTTGCGAGTAATCTCGCCGGACCGTTCAAGTTTGGCCAGTGTGCGATAAAGGGCTTCGTGCGTGAGGCCGATTTCGGCAGCAAGGTCTTTTAATGTTCCACGTAGTTTGACGGTACGGCGATCAGAGCCCACGTTGAGCATTAGGAAATGGCGCACGCGCTCGCGCGCCGAACGAATGTTACGCTGCTCGACGCGAGTGCGAAGGTTCATCACTTGCTGAGCAAGCGTTTCAGTGAAAGCCCGGGCTGCTTTCGGGTTTTCTTCGAAGGCAGCGAGTATCTCGCGTTTGGGATATATGCGCACTTTCGCATCGGTGTTGGCTATCGCATCACAATGATATTGAGGCGAAAACAACGAAGCCTCAGCGAGCGTTTCGCCCGGCCCGGCGACATGCAACACAATTTCGCGTCCCGAGCGGTCGACGCGCGCCAAGCGCACACGGCCTGCAACGACCTCACACAGGCCCAAGGTCTTGTCGCCCAGCCGGAACAACGGCTCACCTGCTTTTAATTTGTGGTCAATCGCCGCCAAACGCGCAGTCGCGGGCAACCACTCTCTCGCCGCCATTGGAGCATTCCTGTCTGGGTTCGGCCATCATAGCGAGGCGTAGTCGGAATGTCCGCGTTGGGTCTTGGCCGCGTGAAAACGCCGAAATTGAATTTGCGAACGGAAATTTCGTCTCGACTTCAGTCAATTTGAAAAACAAAAGCGCTGGCGACGGTTGCCGAGACAAGACAATAGAGAAAACAATTCTGCGCGCTTTTCGTGCGCGCACGTTTTCACGCAGCCAGGGTCAAAAACGGAAGTGTCGGAGCTTCCAAGTAATTTCCGCTTTACCCCACAAAGCAGACATCAACTGTCGCCACTGCGACGTCCTTAAAAAGGGTCAGGCCGTTCGCATCCGCGTCAGTTTCACCAAAGCATCGATAGCGTCTTCGCAATCGCTAAGGGCACCGTCCAAGCGTTGCCTAGCGATTGAATTGTATATGGACCGATCAGTTTCATTCTCATTCAGCGATCGTTCGGCCCGCTGACTGGCCTGAAGCGTCGCGACCATTTGCAAAATTAGTCCGCCTGCTATCCCCAACACGTGTAACTGATCTAGCCGCTGCAGGTGTGTGTACCGAAAACCTCATCCGAGTTGATGACGTAATGGAATCGCCTAAGCTGGCGGAATGATTGGGCTGCTCTGTTTCGTTCTTGCCGTCCTGGCCTCACCGTTCAAGTCGAAGTTGCGGCTTGAAGCTGAGAACGCGGTGCTTCGACATCAGTTGAATGTCTTGAGGCGTAGGCGGCACGGTCGCCTCCGGCTAACGGCCCATGATCGCTTGTTCTTTACCCAGCTGTATCGCTGGTTTCCAGCAATCCTGAAGGTTCTGACAATCATTCGGCCCGAGACGCTCCTGCGTTGGCACAGGGCCGGCTTTCGGCGCTACTGGCGTTGGAAATCACGTCGCCGGGGAGGGCGGCCAGTCGAGACGGAGCTGCGCGCGCTGATCCGACGGATAAGCATCGAGAACCCACTTTGGGGCGCGCCGCGCATCCACGGCGAACTGCTCAAGCTCGGGTTTGAGGTCGCGCAGTCGAGCGTCGCCAAGTACATGGTCAAACGGCGAGGGCCACCCAGCCAGGGATGGCGAACCTTCTTGCATAACCACGCGCCGGACATTGCCGCCATGGACCTATTAGTTGTTCCAACCATCGGTTTCGACCTGCTCTACGCTTTCGTCATCGTCTGGCTCGGCCGCAGAGAGCTCATCTGGATCAACGTCACAGCAAATCCCACGGCAGAATGGGTTGCGCGTCAAATCACGGAGGCATTCCCCTGGAACGAGGCTCCGCGCTACATGATCCGGGACCGTGATCGCATCTACGGTGCGGTCGTCACACGCCGACTGCGTGCCATGGGCATCCGGGACAAGCCTATTGCGCCGGCCTCACCCTGGCAGAACGGGTTTGCCGAACGGTTGATCGGCTCGATCCGGCGTGAATGTGTGGACCACGTCATTGTCCTGGGCGAGGCGCATCTGCGCCGAGTTCTGAAATGTTACGCCGACTATTATAATAATTTCAGAACGCATCGATCCTTGAACAAGGATGCGCCGGTTTCCCGTCCGGTTCAGCGAATCGGAAGCATCAAATCACACGCCATCCTTGGCGGACTTCACCACCAGTACGCCCGAGCTTAAGTTTTCGGTACACACAGGAGTGTTCAGTCCGGACGGCGCACGCATACTGACCGCCTCCGACGACCAGACCGCACGGCTTTGGGACAGCCGCAGCGGCGCCAGGATTGCCAATTCCTTGCGGCACGAAGGCGGCATCAGCGGTGCGGTGTTCAGCCCGGACGGTACGCGCATTCTGACCGCCTCCGACGACAAGACGGCGCGGCTCTGGGACGGCTGGCGCGGCACCGAGCTCGCGATCCTCGGGGGACACGAGGGGCGTGTCTACAGCGCCGCATTCAACGCGAACGGCACAAGGATCCTGACGGTTGCGGGCACACGCAAGGGAATACCCCGCTTGATCATGTCCTCGTTCGACTACAAGAAAGCGCGGCTGTGGGACGGGAACGGGGCTGAAATCGGCGTGCTCCAAGGGCACGAGCGGTCGATCAATCGCGCGGTGTTCAGCCCGGACGGCACGCGCATCGTAACCAGCTCCGACGATGGGACCGCGCGGCTTTGGGAGAGTCAGCGCGGCACCGAAATCGCCGTCCTCAAGGGGCATGCTGGAAAGGTGTTTGACGTCGCGTACAGCCCAGACGGCGCGCGGATACTGACCTCTTCCGACGACAACACCGTGCGCCTGTGGGACGGTGAGCGCGGTACCGAAATTGCCGTGCTCAGGTCACGTGAGGACTCGCTCGCGGAAGCGGTGTTCAGCCCGGATGGCACGCGCATCCTGACCAATTCGGCGACGGCCGTTCGACTGTGGGACGGCCGGCGCGGCAGCGAAATCGCTGTTCTCAAGGGACACCAGGGTACTGTCGCCAGCGCGGTGTTCAGCGCCGACAGCAGGCGGATCGTCACAGCAGGCGGGGGGAATGGCTCCTTCGACAGGACCGCGCGCTTGTGGGACGGTCAGAGTGGCACCGCGATCGCCGTCCTCACCGGGCACGAAGACAGAGTATACGACGCCGTGTTCAGCCCCGACGGCACGCGCGTCCTGACCCGCGCGGCCGACGACACCGCCCGCTTGTGGGACGTTACGTGGACCTCACGGATTCGCGGTCAGGAGCTGCGCGCGCGCGTTTGCCGCGAGAAACTTGTCGGCGCAACGCTCTTCACCTTCGAGGAGGCCCGCGACCCGATCATCGCAGGATTGGGCGGCACGAACCCCTGCGAGCGGCGCGGTCCGCTATCGATATCGTACTGGGCGGATTTCGCGCGCAGAGCCTGGAGCTGGCTGGAGGATGCGGCAAGGCGGCTTCGTCGGTCGATCTAACATCGGTTTGTGCGACGTCCAGATACGATCAGCCTCGCCGAGCAATAGTTCGCAGCGTCTTTTACTGGACCGCGCATGGACTACCAAAGTCGGGCCGACGGGGCATCTATCGTCGAGATTGCCAGCCCCGTTGC
Organism: uncultured Alphaproteobacteria bacterium; assembly: GCA_963769365.1. GTDB lineage: Bacteria > Pseudomonadota > Alphaproteobacteria > Rhizobiales > Xanthobacteraceae > Bradyrhizobium. Next base: position 696,976 of record CAVYLU010000012.1, read on the forward strand.
AGGCCTTGCAAGATGTGAACTACTTCACGTTGAGGGGGAGCCAGTCAGTGCATGATGTCGTGTGACTTTTGGGACTAGCCCTATCTGAAGGAGGCCAACCATGAAAAGGGCACTCATCACACTCAGTACACTCGCTTCAATTGCCATTCTGCCGGATACCGCATGGGCGTGCGACGGCCGCTGCTGGGGCGGCTACCCCTCGGGCGGTGGCTATAACTACCATCGGGGCGGGGGCGGAGGTGGCTTCGGCGCTGGCGCCCTCCTCGGCGGGGTGATCGGGGTCATCGGCGGTGTTATTGCCAGCCAAGCCCAATCCCAAGCCCAAGCCCAGCCCAGACCTGAACCTTACCCAAGCAGGATACGGACGACCAGGAAAAGCGAACCCGAGAAAAAGAAACCGGTGCGCGCAGTGGTCGCTACTGAGCCCCCGAAGATCAAGGTCAGCCGGGCTTCGCCCCCGGTGACACCACCGAAGCCGCCCATTGCGCCTGCTCAGCTTCCACCAAGCCCACCTCCTGTTGCGGCGGGCGACGAAAACAAATTCGTCCCAGATGAAATCTTGTTCGAAGTCCGAAATTCAATTTCCGCGTCGACGGTCGATGAGATTGCCCGTCAAAATCGGCTTACACGCATCTCCTCGCAACGCCTCGAACTAGCCGGGAGCACGCTGTATCGATATCGCGTCACCGACGGCCGGCCGGTGCCCGTTGTTGTCCAGGCATTGGAACAAGATGCGCGGATCGCCGCGACGCAGCCGAATTTCGTCTACAGGCTCGCGGAAAGCCCGACACCCAATTCCTTGTCGGGCACACAATACGCTGCGTTGCAGATGCGTCTCTCAGAGGCGCACCGCGTCTCCACAGGGCTTGGCATTTCCGTGGCCGTCATCAATTCCGGGATTGACAGCACCAATCCTGAACTGGCGGGTTCAATCGCGGATGCCTTTGACGCAATCGACGGGGCGGCGAGGCCACACAAGCACGGAACGGCAGTCGCCGGCATCATTGGATCGCATGCCAGGCTCATGGGCGTGGCACCAGGAGTGAAACTGCTCGCCATCCGCGCCTTCGCCAGTGGGGGCGGCAGGATTGGAGCCGACGGGACGACGGATCACATCGTGCGGAGTATCGAATGGGCCCATCAACGAGGCGCGCGCGTCGTCAACATGAGCTTTACCGGACCGCGTGATCCGCTGCTTTCACGGGAGCTTCGTGCGGGCAAGGAAAAGGGTATCGTATTCGTTGCGGCCGCGGGCAATGAAGGTCCGAACCCCGCGGCGGCAGACGACAGCGTGATCGCCGTGACTGCCAGCGATGCAACAGACAAGCTTTATCCAGCTGCTAACCGGGGCCCTCACGTGTGCCTCGCAGCTCCAGGAGTCGAAGTGATGGTGCCAGGTCCTTCTGGCATGTACGAGTTCTCTTCCGGCACATCGATGGCCGCCGCGCATGTGAGCGGCGCCATCGCGCTCTTGTTGCAGTCGCGCCCCGGTTTGAGCCCAACGGCCGTGCGCACCGTTTTGCTTAACCGCGCCCGGCATCTCAGCACTGAAACCGGCAGCGACGGCGACTGCGGGATCGGTGTCGTGGACGCCCTGGCTTTGGTCACCGAGCCAAGCGAAAAGCAAGGTCCGGAGGTGGCAGGCTCAACAGCTCTAGCCCATGGAGGAGAACAATCGACAGTCGGGATCGGTCGGAGCGCATCGCCTTCGACATCTCAGCCAGATCAGACGAAAGATTAGTCAGACGAATATCGTCAGCTCGTGCGAATGCGCAAAAGGTGCTGGGCGACCGAAGGTTCGCCGGTTGGCCGGTTTGTTGTCGCCATAAGCGGCGGTAACGAGATTAATCCTCGCGGATCCGGGAAGCCGGTTTCAAAGCCGCATTTCGAGATCGTGAACAAGGGAATGGATCACCGTGGCCCAAGATGAGGCCTTCGATGTCTTCCTGAGTTATAGCCGCGCTGATGCACCCAACGCACAGCAACTCGTGCAACTGCTCCGTTCGCGTGGTCTCAAGGTTTTTTTCGATCGTGACTACCTCACACCCGGCCAGGCGTGGCCAACACTCCTGGAGAAGCATCTGCGTGCGTGTCGGGCTATTGTCATCTGTCTGGGGCCGGAGGGCCTTGGACCGTGGCAACAACGCGAGCACTACGTCGCGCTCGATCGCCAGGTCCAGGAAGATCAGTTCCCGGTCATTCCGCTTCTGTTGCCTGGGGCGAAGGATCCGCCGCTGGGTTTCCTGAGGCTAAGTACCTGGATTGACCTCAAGGCCGGAGTGGAGGATTGGCCGACCCTTGGCGTCCTGGAGAGAGCAATCAGGCGCCGGGCTCCGTCACCTGATGATGCTGGTCTGCCAGACGCGCGCGCCTCCGTCTGCCCTTACCGGGGGTTGGACCCCTTTCGCGAAGAGGACGCACGCTTTTTTGTTGGCCGCGAGGCATTCGTCTGCACATTGCTCGAAAAGATCGGCCAACGACCCTTGGTCGGTGTCGTGGGGGCATCGGGCTCGGGAAAAAGCTCCGTTGTATTGGCGGGACTCGTGCCTTCGCTGCGTCAGCGCGCCGATGGCCGGGTTTGGGAAATTGGGATCATGCGCCCTGGGTCACATCCGCTACGCCAACTCGCCGCCGTTTTCCTGCCACCGGATACGAACCTCGAGGAATTCGACCGGATCGCAGTGTTGAAGAAACGGGCCGAGCAATTGGCCTCGGGAGAAATCACGTTGGCCGATGTGATTGATGCCACGCTGGAGCGCCAGCCGGGTACCGATCGGCTGCTATTGATCGTTGACCAGTGGGAAGAGCTCTACACGCAGGCGCGGGATCTGCCGATCAAAGGCAGCCAAGACGCAAAGGACAAGCTGGGTGACGCACATACAAGAAGTGGAGGGATCAGCTCCGAAAGCGATACTTTCGTGCGCATACTGCTTGAAAGCCTGCGTAGCGAACCACGACTCTCGTTGGTTCTGACGATCCGCGGCGACTTTTATGGACGGGCGCTGCAGGACCGGGCGCTCGGCGACCAACTGCAAGACGCGATCGTCAACATTAGCCCGATGGCTCGCAGCGAGCTCAGGCGGGCAATAGTCGAACCGGCGGAGAAAGTTTCTCTCTCCTTCGAGGCGGGACTCGTCGACGAAATTCTCAGTGATATTGGCAACGAGCCGGGAAACCTCCCGCTCTTGGAGTTTCTCCTCAAGGAGCTCTGGGACCGGCACAATCCCGATCGGCGCCTGACCTTCAGCTCATACGTCAGTACAGGTGGTGTCAAACGAGCGATCGCGACGCGCGCGGAGGCGGAGCTGAAGAAGCTCAGCCCAGAGCAGCAGGCTGCCGCTCGACGCTTTCTCATTCGGCTGGTCACGCCCGGTGAGGGGCAGGAAGATACGCGCGCCCGGACGGCGATCCCTCAGCGCGACGAGAAGGTGCGCGAGGTCATCGATCGCTTTGCCGGTGCGCGATTGCTGACGACGGGGCGTGACCCGGCGAGCGGACGCGAAATGGTCGAGGTTGGACACGAGGCGCTCATCAGGGAATGGGACACACTCAAGGAGTGGGTGAATGCAGATCGCGAGTTCCTGCGCACAATTGAGCGAGTGAAGGTATCGATGCGGGCGTGGTACGAGGAGAGTGGCAACAAGGACGAACGCCTCCTTCCGCCTGGCCGGCCATTGGCGGAGGCCCGTGAGTTGCTTGAGCGTGAGGATAAGGAAATTGACGACCTGAGAGACTTCGTCCAAGCGTCGATCGCAAAGGATGAGGCACGTCTGGAGGAGGAGCAGCGGAGCCGCGATCAACAGCAGCAGAAGGAACTTGTCCTCGCCAGGCGGCTTGCCGAAGAGGAAGCTGCACGAGCCGACACGGCGGAGACGCTCGCCCAAGAGCAGGCGGCGCGCAGCAAGGCTACGAAAAGGACCTACGCGATAGCCAGCGTGTTTGGGTGCGTGCTCCTCATCGTCCTTGCAGCGTTCGCAGTTGCGCAGTGGCGATCCCTTGGTCAGCAGGCACGATCGCTCGAACAGTTGAGGCTGGCACACGAAGAAACCGCGCATCGCCTGAAAGAGGCCCAGATCGCCCAATCGCACCTGCTGGCGCAGTTGTCTCAGCGGAAGACCGGATCGGGCGATGCGGCGGCCGGCATCCTGTTGGCGCTGGAAGCTTTGCCGCGCGACCAGAGCGACGGCCGTCCAGTGGTTCCCGAAGCCGTTGCGGCCCTTGTGCAGGCCAGGTTAAGTATCCGCGAGCGCGCGGTGCTCAAGCATCAGGACCTGGTTGGCGAAGTCGCCGTATCGCCCGACGGTCGCATCGTGGCGACCGCATCCGGTGACAATTCGATCCGAATCTGGGATGCGTCGAGCAGCCAGGAGCCCGTGGTGATCAAGCGCCCCGACCTGGTGAGTGCCATCGCCTTCTCGCCCGACGGTCGATTTGTAGCAACCGCATCCTTCGACGGGACAGCCCGGGTCTTGGATACGACAAGCCGACGGGAGCGCGCGTTCAACCATGGTGGCGTGGTAAGGGCCGTCAGCTTTTCGCCGGACGGCCTCGCATTGGCGACAGGATCAGACGACAAGGCGGTACGGATCTGGAATGTGACAACGGGCGAAGTTCGTGTGCTCAGGGGGCATCTCGACACGGTCAGAGCAGTTGCATTTTCCCCTGACGGGAAGGTGCTGGCGACAGCATCGGACGACAGAACCGTCCGCACCTGGGATGTGGCGACGGGTCACGAACGCAGCCTTCTCCCGCACCAGGATTCGGTCAGGGCAGTTGCTTATTCGCCAGACGGGCGCAAATTGGCAACGGCATCGGACGACAGGACAGCTCGGATCTGGGATGACACATCCGGCGACGTAGTCCACATCCTCCGCCACGAGGGTGCGAAGGGCGAGATCAGGGCCCTTGCCTTCTCGCTTGATGGCGGCACGCTGGTAACGGTGACACTCGACAACACGACGCGCGTCTGGAGCGTTGCGACAGGCCACGAATGCGTGGTGTTCAGCCAACCAGACCCCATCAGGGCCGCTGCGCTGTCCTCTGACGCTCGCACGTTGATAACCGCCTGGTTCGACAAGACAGCCCGGGTCTCGGACGTCATGACCGGTCCCCAGCGCCTGCTCCCGCACCGGGGCTCAGTCAAAACTGCGGCCTTCTCGCCGGAGGGCCACACGTTGACGACCATAACGGACGACAGGGTCGTCCAGGTCTGGGATGTCGCAACTGGCCGTGCTCGGGTCCCGATCAAAAGTGAGACCTTGGTCAGCGCTATCGCCTTGTCACCCGACGGCCGTACGTTTGCGACCGCGTTATTCGACAAATCGGTCCAGGTCTGGGACGTGGATGCCGGCCAGCAAGGAGCGGTTCTGAGGGACGAGAACTTGATAAAGTCCGTCGTCGTTTCGCCGGACGGCCACACGTTAGCGACCACATCACTCGACCACACGACACGAATTTGGGATGTGGCGACCGGTCAGGAACGCGCCGCGCTCGCCCATGGGCGTCCGGTTACTGCAGCTGTTTTCTCGCCGGACGGGCGCACATTGTTGACTGCATCGGATGATGCAAGAACTCGGATTTGGGAAGTCGTGACTGCCAGAGCACGAGAACTGGCGCACCCGGGCGTGGTCAAGACCGCTGCGTTCTCGCCGGACGGGCGCACGTTGGCGACCACGTCACTGGACGATACCCTACGGCTCTGGGATGTAGTAACGGGCCGGGAAGGGGCCGCGCTTTCACACAACGATAAAATCGTTGCGGTAGCATTCTCCCCTGACGATCTTACGGTGGCGGCTGCGTCGGATGATAAGACCGCTCGGATCTGGGAAATCGCGACTGGCCGGGAACACGCTGTGCTCAAGCATCGGGCACTCATAAGTGCTGTTGCCTTCTCACCTGACGGGCGCATGTTGGCGACCGCGTCCGACGACAACACTGCGCGGATCTGGGATGTCGCGACCGGCCAGGAATACGCCGTGCTCACGCAGCAAGGATCAGTCAACGCTGTCGTCTTCTCGCCGGACGGTCACACTTTGGCGATCGCGGAGGGCGAGGCTGTCTGGCTCGTCACTCTTCCGCCAAGCGACATCTGGGAACTTATCGGTCATGCGCGCGGAAAACTTCCCATTGGCCGGAAGGAGCTTTCGAACAGCGAGCGCGAAGAGGTGTTCCTACAGCCCCTGCCCGCGAGCTACTGACCTGCGCGCGCAGCCGAGCGGAAACCACCATCGGACTCAATTCCGTCGATCAGTCGCAGAGTCCGTAACGGTGACGGACATTCCCTTCTGCGGTGTCACAACTTTGGTGGTCGTCGAACGAGCGGAGCGCTGTGTGTGCGTGTCGCCGCCTCGTTTCAAGCGCGAAGCCAAACGATTTGATAACCTGCCTTGGCGACAATCTCGGGAATATTGCGCACCGCGTCTCGATCTTTCTCATGCTGCTCGGGTGGAAGTTTGTCGTAGTCGACAAGAAGCGGATTTTGCTTTCGTTGGTTGTCACGTTTCTCGCCGTACCGCCATCCGCTGGCAAAGCGTTCTTCCATCCAGCCGCGGGGCTCCTCCTCCGCCAGACGTTCGACATGGAACTCGAGAATAATCGCGTATCTCGTCGGGGCTCGGTCCTGCCTTTGACGGCGGCTCGGTCGATTTCACCAGCGCCGCGCCGACCAGGGCGAGGATGCGGGGAATTCGCCGGGCGGCAGCGCGATTGGGCTCTTTGTCGACCGCCGCCAACTGGTGATAAGCCTTCTCGAAATTCGCCTCGATCTTTGTTCCGCGCTCGCGACGTCGCCAGATAATTCTCGTGGATCGCGGCGCCGAGTGCCTCGATCAATTCCGAAGCGCGAAATCCCTCGTTGCGCCTCAGCAACGTGTCAAACGTCTCAGCGTCGACATACATGTCGATGAGCGCGCGTGGCGGCAGGGCCGACCGGCGGATCGTGACTCCATCAGAACTCAGGCGGTCGCAGCGATGACACCATCTTTTGCAGCGATCGCGCTCCGTGCTTGTACTTTGGAACGAGCAGCAGCGCATCGAGCAGATCGGAATCGAAGTCCAGTTGCGCATCCTTCGCGCAGCCGAGACCTGACCGGATCATCAGCGCTCGTCGCAGCGGGAAGCTCACATCGGTAGGGTCTGGCCGCCGCGGCGCTGAGGGGGTTTCTTTTGGCGGCGGCATTTCGCGCGGATTCAGGCCGACGACGTTGTAAAACGCGTCGAGACGGCTATGAAAGTCCGGGCCCTTGCGAAGCCTGAACTGCACCTTCGCGTCATCGTCTGCGCCTTCCGCGGGACCAAATTCGTCGAAGGTCGCGCTCGTGCCTCCAGCAAAGATGAACACGCATTTGCCGATCCAGTGGCTGACCTGACCCTCCTGGAAGCGACCGTCCTGCATAGGGGCCAGGAGATCCTTGAGCCATCTGTAAGAATCGGAATCGAATTCGTCCCAGAATACGACGGGCGTTACGCCGGACAGAACTTTGTCGCGCACCTGATGGAAGGCGCCGATCAAGTCCGGCGCGCCATTGAACTGCGACAGATTGAATTCCAGCCAACTCTTGTCGCCAAATACTTCTTCGGCGATCTGTTTCACGCCGAAGGATTTGCCCGCTCCCGGCGGACCAAATACGCCGAATGACAGCGGTTGAGACGGGCGAGGTTGCCGATCGTAGGCGATCATCATGCGGCGCAGGGAACGGAGCGTTTCGATTTCGTCGCGATCAATCGTATCGAGCTTGCGAAACTTCGCTTGCGGATAGGCGTCAAAAGCCTTCGGGCCACGCAGAACGTATTGTCTTGCGAGTCCAACGAGCGGGGGGAACGATTTCAGCCCCGGCGGCCGCTGCGACAACTCCACGATCATCCAGGGATGTTCTGGTTTGGCCAGGGTGTCGCCGTTGAGGAGCCAAGGAACATCAGCTTCAGCGAAGCGCAGTTTCGAATTCGCAATGATCGGCGCGAGCCGCTTGACAGGAAAACCGGGCGGCGGTTCTTCGCCGACCTCGCCGTGTCCGTTCTGGATCAGATCGCGCAGCGACGCCAAACCGCGGTTGATCGCCACGACGAAGTCCGGCGGTGCCGCAGCGCCCTTCCTCAGGTCTCGCGCCAGTCCGAAAGCGATCGCGGAAGTCATATTCATCGAATAGCCGAATACCCATCCGTCGCTCTTCGCGCACCATTCGCCTTCCGCGCCGCGCGCGTCAAAAACGAGCTTCGCGCGAGGACGATTTCTGTCGGTTTGATCGAGCCAGAGCGCACCGTCGGCGGAAAACCAGACGATGAGGTGGCGACACTTGGTCAGCGGCTTCAGCGCGGGGCTCTCTAGAAGCGCTTCGCGCACGTCCTCGGTGGTGCGCTCCCAACTAAGGCCGCGCGAAATACTAACGCATTCCGCGCGCAACTCGTCCACCGAGACAACGCAGACCAATCGTTCCGCGAACCGCGATACAAGCTCCTGCCACAGATCGCCTTGTGCGACGGGCCCCGACATTTTGAGGACGATCCAGTCGGGGTAGGCCGGAGGATCCGACGGCAACAGCCAACAGTCTCTTTGCGCCGGTTCGCGAAAGGACGAACCCGCATCGTCGAGCACCAGAATCCCTGCCTTTGGCAAATCGGGAAGTGCTTCCGCTGCAAAGGGAGCGCAAGCCTTGGCGGAAGGAGCCTGGGCCGGCTCAATTGTATGCGCATGGCCGTAGCCCATCGGAAGCGAGGCGCGCCAGACCATGTCGCGGTTGTCTATCGTCTTCTCCTTCGCAAATGGCTTCCAAACCGCATAGGCGTGATGGCCGCATGGATTCTCGTCCGGCTCCGGCTTCGTGACGCCGAGCACGACTTTCCAGTCGGATATGCTGGCGCTTGAGAAAGCACCCTTCAGCAGTTCGACCAGAACGGCGGCGCCGCCGATCTCCTGCACATCACGCACGCCACGGCGCAGTTCGGTTGTTGGCGTGCGGCGCAAGCCCTCGTAGATGTGATGGTCGACGACGACGTCGCCGGAAACGAGGAGGCAACGGGTCTTGGGCGGCGCTGCCATCTTGGCTTCCCCCTGAAATTCGGACCTTCGTCAAAGTGTCGCGCCTTTTTCCGCTCGGAGCAATGTTTAGCACACTCCGCGCGGAAAATCGGGCTCCATAGGTCAAATACGAGTTCAAACCGGCTGCGGGGGAGCTCGCCAGGAGGGTCGCGCGTATCGTCTTCGTGCTGATGACCAAGGGCTCGGCAAAGGAGGTTCTTGCTGCAAGCCAAGCTGGAATCGAGGGCCAACCTCGGAATCAAGCGACGCTCGCGCAGGCGATCATCGCCGAATTCGGAAGCCGGGTTCGAACGCGTGGTGTCGTCGGTTGCAGCTTCTTGCGAGATTGTTGATAGCGGAGTACGATCCGGCCCTGCGGATTGCCATTTATCTCAAATATCAGGCGAGCATGGCCTCAAAAGCGCCGGCCCTTGGCCCGCTTCAGCGACCGCTCTAGGATCCGTGCAGGTGGGCTAAGGTGCGCGAGCGATCAAATGCTGATCGTTTTCTTAAGTTCGACGAGCAAGGATCTCGAGCAATGCCGAGAAGCTTCTTTTCGTGCCATCGAAGGTCTGCACGGATACCATTGTGTTCGCATGGAAGACTTCGGCGCAATAGACGAGGCGCCTGACGATTTCTGTCGCTCCAAGGTCGGAGAGTGCGACCTGTTCGTCTGCATCTCCGGGCCGCTCTATGGCTCCCGGAGCCCTGCGGGAGCGTCCTTCACAGAGCGCGAGTTCGACGCAGCGATCCTGGGCAAGAAACATTGCCTTGTCTTCATGACGGCGGAGGACTACCCGCTCGCCGCGAAATCTGATTGAAGCGGACGAGGAGCGAAAGTGCCAACTGGAGTTCAGGAAGAAGGTTTCAAAAGGGAGGATCATTACCCGTTTCTCGACCGCGGACGAGATATCGGTCAAAGTGGTCCAGGCCATTCGCAACTGGGAGGCCGCGCGGGCAGGCAATCCGGCTCCGACCCAGGAGGTGCTGCTGGCCTCGCAGGTCCACTCCGTGTCCTATCGTGTTGCGGTGATGAATGAGAGCACGATGGTTTCCGACGAGGAGGTGACGGCGGCCATGGCGGTTTTCCAAACTCAGGTCCGCCGTGACTTTGCGCCGGCATGGGGCGTTGACGCGGAACTCACCTTCGTCAGCAAACACGCCGACACGCCGCCGGGTTCGTGGAGGCTCGTGGTTGAGGACAACTCCCGTTATCATGGGGCGGTTTGCTACCACACACTGACTGATGAGGGGCTGCCCGAAGTCCGCGTCGCGGTCCGCGCTGCGAAGCAGTCGGAGTGGGGGTGGACGATGGCGGCCAGTCACGATCTCCTGGAGATGCTGGCCAACCCGCGCCTCAATCTTGACCGTTTTCAACTCCGCCGACGGCCAAAAAGGCCGGCTGTATATTCGTGAAATTTGTGATCCCGTTTCAAGCGCGCGGCTCGCCTATCAGATCAATGGCGCGACCGTCTCGAACTTCGTTTACCCTGCCTGGTTTGAATCGTTTCGCAAGGCGGGCAGCACGCAGTTCGATCATCGCGGCCATTTGAACGCACCGTTCGAAGTTGCGCCAGGTTCTTACGTGAATTTTTGCGAGGTGACCAAAAGTTCAGGCTGGCATCCCGTGTTCACGCCGGAAGACGTAACCAAGCCAGTTTCGAAGACCAAAACCAAGACGAGGACCAAGAAAAAAGCGCCCGCAGCTAAGGCCCGGCCAACGAGCTAGGAACGTCCGCTTTGGGGTACGCCGCGCAAAGGCGGCGCTTTTGCAGTGGGTACAAGGGCGTCCACCTCATCACAGCCGCGGGGCTAGCCGGCGAGTGGAGGGCTCTTCTCTCTGCCACTGGCCGCTAGGATGCCCGTTGAAAGTCAGCATGATCTGAGTCCGCAAGTGAGCACTCTTCAAATGAGCGCCAATCGATCACGTCGAGAGAAGTGCTATCTCCCAGGCACTTGGCGCGAGCGAGCATGCACTCATTTCTTGGCTCCACGCGCAATGCCGCCATTGCCGACCCAAGGGTCCTCAAGAATAGCAATCTCGTCAGGGGATCTTGTGGGCTAGGCGCCATCAATAATCCCCGCGCGGCATCTCGTACTGCAATATTTTCGGGCTTATCAAGATCCTCCACTGAGGAGACGATGAGCAAAATGCGATGTGGCGGACAGGCGCGCAATGCCTGTTGCAGTTCCCAGCGCATGTTGTCGGTTATTTCGCCCGACCAATCCAGAACAACAAAATCTGCATAAGTAAGTTCTATCATAACAACTTTCTTCCAGTGGTCCTGCTCGTTCGATAGCACCATTGGGTGATACATCTCCGACAGCCACCAAAAACTCAACCGATCCCTGGATCGCTCACGAAAAGCCGATAGGCTCTCATCGAATATGAGCAAGACCTGACCAAATAAGCCGCATGCCGGCATAATGATCGATTTGTGCGCCAGCGCTATATCAGCGCTGTTCCTGCGAAAGGCGACAATTCGGAAATGTGCGTCATAGTGGTATTTTATAAGAGACAGTGCAGCAGCCGGGGCTGGCATTGCCATTGTCGAGAATAGACCTATGAGAGCGAACCAATTTTAGATAGCCGTCGACATCCCTGAAATAGTAGGCAATCGGAAGCACAAAAAGAGCATTGATGATTCTAAAATTATGCCAATTTGCGTACAGCAGGCGCTGGCTGATGCCGAGCCCGCGCACTGGTCTGAAGAACGGCGCCACAAGATATCGACGCCTTCGACGTTGCCTGTCGGCAAACAGGACTATAGCCCCGCACAATACAAGGTATGCGGAGAGGAACGAATAATCAAAAAAGCCAAGCGCTATTGCTCCAACCAGATCAAGTACGGCTATAAGTTTGAAAGCCAGCACAGCCAGATTAAGTGAAAGGTACTGTGAGGTCGGTGTCAGCCGCATGCCATTCGGGATGACTGAAGGTGTCATGAGACATCTCGTAATCGACGTCAGCGCGCGGCTGACCATGCCATCGTGGCGGCGGCAGCACTATCCGCTGGACGCAATAATACCCCTTTGCTGCATGGCCTTTCGTATCGCGGAAAATGATATTGCTTCGTTCGCTTCGTAATCGCCGGCCCCATGCAGCCTTGGTGTTTTCTCGGAGCCACCGTGATGGAGTCCGATGACCTGCCACTCCGTATTGAAAACCGGGCTTCCCGAGCTCGCCGGGTCTGTTGGCGTGCGATAGTGCACGAGGCGCTCTTCGTCATCGATATCGAGCAGGACGCTGTCATGTAGCGAGATTTGCAGACCGCCGCCGAGCGGGTGCCCGATGACATATGCCCTCGCTTTGCTCTCGATGAGCGGAAGCGAATTAGCCATCGCGAGACTTGTGAAATGGGTGGTCGCTTGTTCAGCAGGCTTCAGCGTGACGACGGACACGTCGAGCCCTTCCGGGTCGGAAGTACCGAGTTTTGCAGGCGGAGACGTGAAGATCGTTTCGTCTACCGCATAGTTGACGGGCATCCCCGCGCTCTCCGACTCGACTTCGAACGTTACGAGCGCATTGCCGGGAGGGATGGCCTTTGGCACCGTCGCACTAATCACATGCGCATTGGTGACGAATACCGGCCCCGCGGATGCAAGACCGAGCCATTCTCCGGCAACCAGGAAACCGGTGCCCAGCCGTGCGCCTGTCTTGTTCGTCACGCATCCAATGGATTTGCACGCGGCGAGCATGTCCCTCACGTTGGCGAGACTGAACGTGCGTTCTCCAAGGAAGTTTTTCTCCAGACCGTCTTGTATCGCATCGAGCGTCTTCTTCAGGGCCGGTATCGCTGCGGTCGAGATGGTGAACTGCGCCTGGGTGCGTATGACATGCCGCGCAATGATGCGCGAGAGCCGGTCGACGCAGCGCGCGCCTTCCCCGGCGGGATTACCACCCCAAATCTCACGAAGTTGGCGATCGTAGCTTTGTATATTGAAAGGCAGCACACGGGGGTGATGCAGAAACCGGTAAAGCCATAGCTCGGCAGCGTCGCAGTCGCCCAACGCAAGGCACGCCTCCGATGCTGTCGCTGGTACCCACGGATTGTCCCGCTTTTCCTCATAAAGCACGCTCATTCTGTCGCGCACATCCTCGGGGCGGGGGACCGCGGTGGTTCGGTGTGTTGGCGCGACCTTGGCCTCCTTTTCACGAGCCACGAGCGCAATCACGTTGATCGCGTTCCAAAACGCGTCGCTGCTTGGCTCCCCACTCAATTGCTCAAGGTAACGGTCGGTGGCACTGACAAGACGATCCAGATCGCCAGTTTTCACGAATCGCTGCTTCTCGATTCGCCCAAGCAAACCGAGATATTCCGGAATTTCTCTCTTTGCTTGCGCACCCGCTTCAGGACTGCGTGCCTTGTCAAGCGCATCGGTCAGCAACTTCTCGGCAGGCTCGAGTTCGAAGAGGTCGATTAACGCCTGCGCGTAACGCTTGGCAACGGAAGCATCAAATGGCCGAGCATCCAGCCATGCCTTGCCGATCGTCCGCGTGTGATCGAACAGTCGCTGCCCGTTCAGCGCTTCCGTCGCGGCCCGGACATCTTCGACCGGAGTATTCGGCAGTTTGTCAGCGATCGAGCGCACCGCCGCATCGATATCCTGCGGCTGCGCCGGCGGAAGAACGCCTGCCTTAAGGTGTGCGGCTAGCTTCGCGATGATTTCGTAATCCATTTTTAGGCAATCCCAATCGATTCACGCAGCACGCGGCGAAACTGGGTACCCGCGAAGTAATGCGTGCTGGTATGTCTCCAACTGCCCCAATTCGATTCCTTGATATCTTCGACACGCTTGCCATCCACTGGTCGAAAGTTGCTGGCGAGCTTCGGATCGGCCGCCGCAACCGGATCAAGCGGATCGTAGATATTGATCCAGCGGCGGACTTTTGCGGCCGGAAAATCGACGCCACCCGCTCCGGCGTCGATCGCAACAAGTTCGTCCTGCACCTCCTGGATGCCGAGTGGCGATCCGATCGTGATCAGCGTGTCGATCGCTGGACACTCCGAGCAATTGCGCGCCACGTCGTAAGCGACCATCGTGCCCATGCTATGCGAAACGATAATGATCTTCTCGCCCGCTTGCTTTGCTTTTGTGAGGTCATCGAGCAGCCGCTTGCGCAGTTCTTGCCTCACCTTGAAGCGTGTACCGTCGGCCCGCTCGTACTCCTTGTCAAAAAGGAAGTAGTACGCCTCCATTGCGGCCTTCTTTATGACCGCTTGCTTGATGTTCATCGGCAGCCAGCTTGCGATTTCCAGATCCGATGCGTCATTTGATGGTGCAGCCGCCTCGGACGTCGTTGCGACCGAAGCGGGTGGTGTTGCAAGAGCAGCACTGGCGCCAAGCTTTTCCTCGAAATTCCGTATGAAAGCGCGCTCGCGGGGTGTTACCGCCTTCGGGAGATTCAAACCCGGTTCGATCTGATCCAGTCGCTCCCCACCGAGTATCGCCAGCTCGTCGTCCGCTTCGTAGTATGATTGAAGGTCCGTTTCGTAATCGGTGCCGTAGAACACGTCTGCATAGTAATTGAATAGTGCGGGAACTCCCTGCGAGCCGAGATTGATGCCCCGGTTCGGAGGCGGAAAGACAGCGGGGTTTGGATTGTCGCGGGTGATGCCCCATAGCCAGATTTCCCTTAGCTTCTCGGGCGCAGGCTTCTTTGCGAGTCCATGGACAAATATGGTTGCGTAAGGTTTCGGCATCGATTCCCCCTTGCTGCTGGATATCAGCCTGGTGATCCGCTAGTCGTTCAAGGTCGCCGTGCCTGCGCTCAAGCCGTCTGGATAGGTCGGGCGTCGGTCGTCAGCAGTTGACCGGCGTCAATGACTCGCACGTCGAATACACCCGCCTTTTCGGCAATCCGCACCATATCCGCGGTACCGCCGCGGGCGTCCCCCGTTGTATTGCGGTCCCAGAGTGCGAGAAGCGTGGTTTTGCTGGCACCTGAAGTCTGAGCCATCTCGAGTACCCAACGATTGCCGCGCTCCCATGGATCGAAGCCTGAGGCCTGCAGCCATCGTGGCAGCCCCTCCTGATCACTCAGACACAGTGGCTGCCGACCATTCAGGAGTTCCAGGAACCGCCTCCGCCAAACGTCGAGGCTGCCGAAAACGCTGCCGGCGAACTCCGGCGGAGGCATTGGCAGACATACCGAGCTCTCGATACCGAGTTCGTTGCATAATTCGTGAACAATGATGTCCGTACCCGGTGCGGCAGAGGCAAGAACTCGGAGCGTGGATCCGGATGTTTTCAATTCTTCCAGGGCGCTTCGAACCAGTGCACGCGCCAGCTGTTCCCGGTCGGCCGGGAAGCGTGGAACTGCGCGGCCGGGCTCGTCAATGCGGTGGCCAACAGCGACGACGAGGTGCAGACCCGGAACCGACTTGGCGGGTTCGATATAAGCGTCCAATTCCGCAATGATGCGCATCGCCCGCTCGGCACGAATCCCAAGGCTGGCAAACAGCTGTAGCTGCCCCTTCGCTGCATCCCAAGCAAACGCATCGCTTTTCGGGACAGCATCCCGGTAGGCCTGGACTACGCGTTGATCGCGCTCTTCGGTCAGAAACAGGAGGTCGGCTCGGCCAATGTTTGCCCAAACTGGGTCCTTGCCCTCCCGGCCGAGCCGCTCAATAGCAGCGTTAATCGCAAGCCGCACGTTTGAGCGGAGTGCCTCGACCTGTCGCCGCAGTTCGCTCTTGCAGGCGGCGGCCTGCTCGCTATCTTCGAAGGCGTCTTCCCACGTCGGATCGAGAGACAGTTCCAGAGCGATGACGCCCATCTGCAAGGCGGCCAGACCCGAGTAAAAGTGATTCAGGTCGAAGAGATAGGCTTTGCGATAAGTCTCGTAGCTGCGCACGAGGTTACGGTTGGTGGCCTTCTCCCGCCGATCGGCGACACTGTCCAGGGCCTGGAAGTCCAGTCGCCACAACGTCTTTAGATTTCGGCCCTTGAGGGCCAGCGCCTCCGCTCGTTGCTCAGCGGTCGAGCGTTTGTCCGCCAGGACGGCGTCGATGGCCTGATTCGATGCTTCGAGAAGCTCGGCGCGCTTCTCGCCCCGATATTGTCGCTCGAGCAGATTGGCTAATGCAAAGTTGGCGTCGAGATCGTCGTGCACAGCCTGTTGAACGCGTAGCCAGGTCCGCCTGGCGCCAACATAATCGGCCAACTGCCACTGTGCCTTGCCAATTGCCCGCAATGCCGGCCACTGGAAACGTTGATCGGTCACCTCGGAGGCCAGGAGACGCAGCCAGCCAGCCGACTTCGCCGCTTTCGCGCGCGCCACCTCGTCCGTGAAATCTGTCGGCACGACCTGCACAGCTGCGGGATCAAGTTCGGGCAGCGTCGGCAGCATTTTGAAGATCGGGCTGTCGGTCTC
Source organism: uncultured Alphaproteobacteria bacterium (assembly GCA_963769365.1). Classification (GTDB taxonomy): domain Bacteria; phylum Pseudomonadota; class Alphaproteobacteria; order Rhizobiales; family Xanthobacteraceae; genus Bradyrhizobium. Next base: position 713,367 of record CAVYLU010000012.1, read on the forward strand.
ACGTGCACTGGTCAGGGTCGCCCGAATTACCCGGACCAATTCATCGAGCTTCTCACCCGGCCTGTCCACGCTGTACTCGAGGTAGCGATCGGTCAGGATGTCGAATGGCGTGGCGTCCGCCACCGGTGCGCCCTTGATCAGGACAGTGCCCTTCTTTCGCAGGGCATGCCGAATCCCGAGCTCGTAGAAGACATTGGCGTTATGGACCGTGATGTCGCAGACGACGAGATCGGCCTCGAGGATCAGGCCGAACATGTCCTCGCGAATGTTGCCGGCGTCAATGATCTTGCCGGTGGTGCCGCCGCCGAGGCCCGCCGCTTCGATCGCCGGGGCGATCAGCTCGCTATGGATGCGCTCGAAGTCGACCTCTTTGCCGGCAGAGTCTTTCTTGGTCTTGAAGGCACGGATAATGAAGGCCTGCTGCATAGGTCGCGCCTCCTCGTTTCCGATCAGTTCCCGTCTTGCGCGGCTTCTGTTTTCGACACAATAGTTCGGTCGCTTTTCTTTCAGGCGACTCTCCAACTACAAGGTGCACCATGAAAATAGTTCGAAAGGGTTACCGGTGGTGTGAACTATCTCACATCACACCGTGAATATGGGCAAATACGCTCCTCGTCGGCAGGAGGATCAGTCGCCCGCCTTCGTCGCGGGATCACACTTTCTGCGCGGAAGCGCCTGACCCATTTGGCGACTGTCTTCGGCGTCCTGTTGAACTGGCAGGCCGCATCGGCCTGGCATAGCCCACCTTCCACCGCACTCCGGCCCATCGCCTCTCGACCTTTGAGCGTCAAAGGCGCATTCTTGGTGGACGTTCAACCTCACTAAGCAATGCAAGGTGGAGGGTCGTATGCCGATATCCGATCGCGAGTTGGAGCACATTCGGCGTAAGCAACGCGAATTCTTGGCCGCATTACTCGTTCGGAAGTGGACCACTCCTCGACGATCACTCGGCGAACAGGACGCTCTGGAAGCTGGTCGCAAGGTTGGCTTGATGCCGATACTTGTAAGCGAGTTTCTGCACTACTGGGTTGGATCAGGTGATCTCGACGAGTCATGGACGCCTATCGCAGTCAAGATTCAGAAGTCCCTTGGCGACAGCGCCTTCGAGCAGATAGAGGCTGGCTTTCCGCAGGATCCGGCAACTTCAATGGTAGCGGGAGGCACCGAAGGCACAGCAAGGCTTGTATTTCTTTGTCACGCATCGGAAGACGAAGCCTGCAGTCCGAGACTACGCCGCACGCCTCGCGGAAGCAGGCTTCGCCACCTGGCTCGACGAGGAAGCGCTCCTTCCAGGCCAGGACTGGGATGTGGAGATTCGGAAAGCGATCGAGCGCTCTTGCGCCGTGGTTGTCTTCTTGTCCGCAAGAACTCAGAAACGGGGATACATTCAAGAGGAGATCGCGCGCGTGCTTGATGAATCCGAGCGCCAGCCCGAAGGAACTCGCCGCTGCTCGTTGGCTGCATCGGTGAACACATTCCCTGTGGAACAGAGTCAGTCGCCCGTCCCAAGGCTCGCCGGCGAAATGATATCCGGCGTATCGGTGGCCTGGACGCGGGCGACGAGGTCGGCTGTCCCGCCGGGACCGTCCCCTCCCTTTCCATCCCACAAGGCGATCAAGTGCACGGTGCCGTTGTTGCGAGCCAACTCCAGCAGCCGGGTGTTGCAGGCGCCGTAAGCGTCGTCCGACACGGCCAGGTTCATGCCCTCACGCCGGGTTTCCGGAGTCGCGTTCCATAGAGCCCAGAAACGCTGTTCCCAATCGCTCCCCGCGCCCCCCTGCACAGAGGTGCCGACGAATACGTCGGGTGCAAACGGCAGCACTATTACGGTGTCGATACCATGAGTTCGGCACTGTTCGTGGAAAAGGATATCTCCACCCCGCGCTGCACTGGCAAACCCCAATGCTCGTTCGCCGGAAGCCCATCTGGCCGCGTAAGGCGTGACAGCCTGTGCAATGCGCGCGCTGGCGGCCCGTTCGAGCGAGGCAGGAAAACGTGGTTCGGGGCGATCCGGCGAATCGATCATGTGGCCTGTGAATAGGAGCGAGATGGGCATCCATGGACTCCCGATCGGTTTCAGACACTCTATAACAAAACCGGGCGGAAGCGTGATTGGCGACGCCATGAATCGTGGCTCGGCATATGCCCGTCGCCGCCGGTTTCAGAAGTTCCTGCCGGACATCAATGATGGTGCATCATCCGCAGGCGGGCAGGCCCGGGCAGGTGGATCTGCACACTCTGGCGCCGACGTCGCGCTGCCATTCGGCCGCCGTGAGGTTGCGGGAAACGCGCGAGCACGCCTCTTGGATCAGATCGGCGCCCGAGACCAGAAAGCCGCGCAGGCCGTTGCCGCCGCCGGCCAGCAGCACGGCACCCTCCGGCGAGAAGGCAAGCGTGGCGAGCTTGCCGGGATAGCGAAGCTCGGAGATTGCCACGCCCGTCGCTACGATGAACAATCGGATGCGCCCGTCCTCGCAGCCCGCGGCGGCCAGGCTGCCGTCACGGCTTACCACAAGCGCCACCGGCTCGGCGCAAGGGGCCGCGACCCAAGTCTGCCGCAGTTCGGGGGCCGCTTCTCCATCGGATATCTTCGACGCACGCACAACGCCGCTGTTGCCCGCGGTCAGCAGCAGCGCGGCGGACGGCGAGAATACGGCCAACCGGACATCGCCGGTACCGGCGGGTGCGACCGGCTTCCCGCCGACGCCCCAGCGCCATAAGCGCAAGCCCTGATAGGGCACCACAAAGGCCAACCAAGTACGGTCCGGAGAAAGAGAGCGCGATGGCGCCGGCGTCCGTGCTCTCAAGCAGTCGGCCGGTCGGCACCTCATAAAGGCGCACGTTGGCGTCGCGCCGCGCCACCGCTACGACGTCGCGCAGTGGGTGCCAGGCGACAGCACCTATGTTTTCCTCAACCGGCCATTGGGCGAGCTCCCGTCCGCGCGGCCAGGCGAGCACACGCAGCACCCGCGCGTTGTCATCGACGACGGCGACCCGGTCGCCGGAGGTAGCCTTTTTGCCGATCGCCAGGACTGCGCAGGCGATAAGGAAGCCTGAGATACGGGCAAAGACGGAGGCGTCGACGACGCGAAGGCGTTGGAACGCACGGCCAAAGTTGCTGAATGATGCTCTGACCGCGATTGCTGCACATGGCACTTCGAGGTTGCGCAATTTGATCGGTTTGAAAGTCGCGGCGTTGTTCATGCGCCGCATCTCGCGTCGGTCCTGGCTGCCTCCCAGACATCGGCCAGCAACGCAGGAACAATGCTGTGTGCGGGACACTGATTCCAGGCACCCGCAAAGAAGGCGAAACCCGGATCGGGGGATTGCTCGCGGGCGCTTTCCACCGCCAGCAGCACCAGCGACCGGGCGCGGAGACGGAGCGGGCCGGCGCCGCCTCCATCGTGCACCTCGCGGACCACGTGCGCAGGCGCGCGCAAGGTGCGCGCCTGCGCTTCCTGCGGTTCGATCCTCGCTAGGTTGTCACCTTGGCCAGCCAGGCTGCGCATCAACTCGATCGACCTCACGATGTTACCCATCGCAAGCGCGGTGGCGTGCGCGCAAGCTGTGTCGCCGCGCGAAAGGTCCATGATCCGGTCAAGCGAGGCCTGCAGCGCGCCGCTGTGCCTGATCCAGAACGCGCGCAGCGGCCCGGCCGACGACCAGGTCTGCAACGTGCACGCGGCGTCGTAGGATTCCTCGCTTGCGGCGTAATCGGCAAAGAACAGGCGACCTACCGCTTGCTGGACGATCACGCCCGTGCTGCGATGCGCTGTCCCTTCGCGAACGTAGCTGCCAAGCTCGGCGATCTCGGGTGCGATCCGTCGCCGCAAAAGCTCGACGTCGGAAAGTGCTGCCTCAAGCGCCGCCTGGCGGGTTGCGCGCGACGGATCGAGCCGGTCGCGGAACGCGGGCCATATGTCTCCGTCCGGCGTGCGGAAAACCGCGAGCTTGGCGGCGACCGAGCGGTTCGCCAAACCGCCGAAGCCGGACAATGAGCGGTCGACCGTGCTCGCATCGTTGACGGCGCGCAGCTCGGCCGGCGTCTTGACGACGGCGAGACGGATGATGCCCGGAAAGGTGATGGTGAAGGCCACAGCAAAACCTCAGAGCACGTTCCAGGGGGCAAAGCCGTTGTCGACGCCCTCGAGCGCCGGGCCGAGTTGCGGCACATGCCGCAGCAGCACAGATTTAAAGCCGTTGTTGCGGATCCAATCCATGCCGAAATCGGTGTAGATTTCGGGCCGATAGTCGTCGGTGAAGAAGCGGTCGCTCTTGAGCCGTCGCGATGCCATCAGGATAAAGATGCGGAAGGCAGTATCGCTGAAACCGAAGCCCTTCGGCAGATCTTCCGCCAATAGTCCGACCAGGAGATCGACGCGGTCGACGTCGTTCCTGTAGATTTCACGCATCTTGTCCGCGGCGCCGGGAATGCTGGTGATTTCCTCGAATGTCTTGACGCGCTCCTTGCCGAGCAGCTCGCGGAAGCGATTGTAGCGGGGCACGCCGCGCTCGCGGTCGCGCATGATGTCGATCGCGGCCATATCGAGCAGCGGCTGTCCTTCCTTCTGAAACTGGCGCAGGAAGTTGGGGTAATTGTAGAGGCGGATAGCGCCGGGATGAGCGGTGCCGAAGGAATACAGCAAGTTCGCGAAACCGTGCGCCTGCATGAACTGGCGGGAGCCGTGTCCCTGCATGTTGACCAGCTCGCAGCACTCCTGTCCTTCAGCGTCTAGCCGCCGCACGTTCATCTCGTCGGGGATGAGCGGATGAAGGCGATAGACGGAGGTGAACTCCTCGGTCAGGGCATAGGGTGCACTGTGCTGGTCCGTCGGCGTACCGACGATGCCGTGGCCGGCCTCGCTTTGCTTGCCGAGCACCTTACGCATCACGCGGTACGGCACACCCGACCAATTGGCATGCATGCCGAAGTTCAGTGCCGGATGCGCGAGGATGCCCGGTGTCCATTCGACCGTGTGGATCTTGGCAATCAGGGCAGCTTTGATCAGACGCGTGCGCTGGAACAGCTCTTCGTCGTTCCAGGCCGGATAGCGCGCCTTCAGGGCATCGCAAATCACGTTGTGCTCGCGCGCGAAGAGATTGTGCAGCAGGCTGAGCCCGACCCACCAATTGTCGTTGAAGCCGGTGAGATCGGCGCCCTCTCGTCCCGGATCGGCCGGAAGCATGCCGTCCCGATCAACTTTGATCTTGCCGTCCACGCCCGAACGAACTTGCATCTGCCTGGCGCGGCTGCTGCCGTAGATCTGCCCGGCGTCCCACCAGTGGGAGTTCGCGTTGCAAAATGTGGCGGTCCCGCCGAGCCAGGTTTCGCGCGGCGTCGTGTCGGCGACCGTACGGCGGATCTGCATGCAGCCGTCGACCCTCTCCGGCCAATCATCCTCGGGGTGCAGCGGAATTTTGAACTCGCCGCCCGGCTGCGGCACGCCATGGCTGAACCAATTATGCGTTTCGAACTGGATCCACGCGGCGGCCAGAAGATTGAGCGTGGTCGCGGGAATGAAAGTGCGGCGCGCCAGCAATTCTCGGGAGATCACCCGCGGGCTGGGATCGAGTAGATCGTCTCCGCGCTCGACCACGCATTCAGGCAGCGGGAAGTTACGTCCGAACCGGGACCCCGCCATGCCCATGCGCGGATGATCGAGGCTGTTGAACGAGCCATCGGCAGAACGCCAGCGTTCCTTGCCCGCACTCCAGTCACCTGACGTGCTGATGCCGTAACCGGTATGGTAGAGGTTTTGCGCCCGAAGCCTGTCGCGGAACACCGACAGATTGACAGCTCCGATCAGAGTCGGCAATCGATCCCACCTGACAAAGAAGTTGATGGCCCGATAAGCAACGTCCAGCAACCGCTGCAGTAGACCAGGATGGAAAATAAAGCCATCGTTCTGACGTGACATATGTTCTCCAAAGGCAATCGTCTGAAATCGATTTCGGCTGCAACCAATAATTGCAATCTATTATCACGAAGTGGTTGCTTCGCCAAACGGACTCGCAAAACCATCTATTTTCAGGTCGAGCGCCAAGGGAGCACCAAGGGCCCGTATCCGCCGCTGCGGCCGAATGTCCAATCGGCAAAAACCGCCAATTTCCACTGTTGGCCGAATGGATGCTCGGATAGTATGAAATGGATCACAGCCTGCGTTGGCCGACGCGCCTGATTTTGCGCTGGCGCGGCGAAGCCGTCTTGTGATGACCGAGCCGATGCTTGATCCCAACGTCGGTAGAGCCGCAATCTGCTCGTCAGGGGGCCTCGGGGTAGCAACAGATGGAAAACATGGTTCGGAATTACGATGGCGGGATCACGGCCTGTCCCGCGCAACTCGTGTTTCCCAGCACCATTGCCGAGATTCAATCGGTCCTGCGAGATGCCGGCCGCTACCCTGGCCCGGTCCGGGCGATGGGCAGCTATCATTCCCTGACGCCGTGCGTATCCTCGACTGGGACTATCATCAACATGTCCCGCATGAGCCGGATCGTTAAGATCGATCGGGAGAGGATGACGTTTACGGCCGAGGCGGGCCTCCAGTTCATTATCGCCTCGCAGACGCTCCGCGCGCAGAACCTCCAATTCCTGACCAACATTGAAATCGGCAATATGACGCTCGGTGCCGCGGCTTGCTGCCATACGAAGGACGGCTTGGATGGGGGCGAGTTCGGGCAGGTCGGCTCATACGTCACGGGGATCAAATGGGTGACGCCCAGCGGTGAGCTGGCGGAAGCGTCGGAAGAAAATGCCCCCACGCTGCTATACCTCATGCGGTCCAGTTACGGCCTGTGCGGGGTCGTCTATGAGGTCACTTTTCGCATCAAGGCGCTGGAAGCGATCCATTTCAGCTACCTGCCGCGTCCGATCAAAGAGCTTACCGAGAACGAGGTGGATAGGATCATCGATCAGTCGGAAGGCCTGATCTGCTGGACGGTCGGCCGAAGGGCACACTTTCAGACGCGAAAGCATGCCGACCAGGTCGGGCCGTTCGCATCGCTGTTTGCCGCCGCTCGGCGCAACCTGTGGAATCACACCGAGGCCCGCGTGGGCAGGTTCATTGACAGCCGCATCCCGACCAAGCCGCTCAGGGATGCGTCCCTCGATGTCTGGTTTGCTGGCAGCAAGCTGCTGATGTCGACGCTGCACGCCGTGGGTGGAGCGACGTTGTATAATCCCGACAAGACGATCGACTACAGCAAGACTCCGGCATCCGCGAAATATGCATTTACATTTTGGGCATTCCCGCGCGACCAATGGCTGGGCGCGCTGCGTAAATACGTGGAATTCAGTGAGACCCATTTCAAGAAATACGGCTTTCGCTGCAACATGGCGCTCGGCTCATACTTCATTCGCAAGGACCCCAACGCAATTCTGTCCTACACGCATGATGGAGACATCTTTTCGATCGACCCGATTCACGCTTACACGGATAAGGCGGCCTGGGACGGATTTCTAAAGGAATTCAATGAGTTTGCGTACAAGCTGAAAGGCATTCCCTTGCTCAACCAGAGCCCGTTCGTCGAGCGGCGGCATGTCGAGGCAGCCTATGGCCCGAGATGGAAGGAGTTCTCCGCGCGAGTTAAGGAAGCGGATCCGCGGGGGCGCATGTTGAATCCATTTTTTGCTGACCTATTGAGCAGCTGAGGGCCGCTCGGAGGCTGCGCGACGCCAAGGGAAGCGCTTGTGACGCCTGGGCTCGAGGCCTAGTCTGGAGTGATCGAGACCGGTGTGGCTGTCGATTGGTTACTCAAAGCGTCGCGGATTTGTTTGCAGCGGATGAGCCCGAGCAGGTCGGCAACAAGGATATTGAGTTTAGGGAAAGCAGCGGAGCACAAACGATCCGCGGAATATCGTCAGAATTTCTGGATGAATGATGGACGATCTTCACGACAGAACAACCGAACGCCGTCAAGTCACAGTTCTGTTCTGCGACATAGTTGATTCAACTGGGCTCTCCGAGCGCTGCGACATCGAGGACCTGAGGGAGATTCTGCTGGAATTCCAGGCGATCAGCTCCCGGTGCATCAAGGATGCCGGAGGCATTGTCGTCAACTACATCGGTGACGGCATTCGCGCAGAGTTCGGCTATCCTCTCGCGTCGGAGAACGAAGCCGAGAGTGCGGTAAATGCTGGCCTCCAGTTGTTGCGGAGCATTCAAGAGCTCAGCGAGCGCTCGATGGCGACGATCCAGGAACCGCTTCGCGTCCGGATCGGCTTGCACACTGGCGTGGCGGTGATCGGCAAGGCGGGACGGGGCCATGTGCACGATGCAACGGAGATCGTCGGCGACACGCCCAACATCGCAGCCCGCTTGCAGGAAATAGGCGAGCCCAATTCACTGGTGATCAGCGGTGAAACCAAGCGCTTGCTACGCGGCAAATTCTCCTTGCGACCGTTCGGGACGCGTACGCTCAAAGGACTGTCGCGGCAAATTGAAGTCTTCCTTGTCCTTGGGGAGGCCTTGGCAGATGACGTGGCGCATCGCGCACGCCACCGCGATGCTGGCCCCCTGGTCAACAGGGTCGCCGAAATCTGCCAATTGCTGCAGGCCTGGGAGTTAGCAAAGACCGGACGGGGACACACGGTGGAGATCACCGGGGAGGCCGGGATCGGCAAATCGCGCTTGGCACTGGAGCTGATTGGCAAAACCGGGCTGGCCGACGAACTGATTTTAGCGATCCAAGCCTCAGCCCAGCACCAGAACACGCCGTTGTACCCGATCATAAGGACCCTCGAGCAGCGCATCGGTATTCGCAAGGATGAAGACGCCGAGGCCAATTCGGCGCGCCTGCGCAAATTCCTTGCGACAACGGCTGCCGGCGACGAGGAGCATTATCTGCTGATCGGCCAGATGCTTGGCTTGCTTACGCATGGTACACCGAGCGCGACAGTTCCCGATGCGCAGGAGCGGCGTCGGAAGACGCGCGATGCCGTTGTGCAACTGTTGACGTCGCCTGCCCGCGGCGGCGGGGGCTCGATACTGTTCGAGGATTTTCACTGGGCCGATCCATCGACGATCGAGATAGTCGAGCGCATCGCTGGCCAGATCGGCAACGCGCCGATTCTGCTCATGATCACCAGCCGCACGACTACCATCCGCAGCGGTTCGTTGATGATCCGGCGCATCCTGCTTCAGCGCCTTGACGATGACGACTGCCGCGATCTCGCCGGCTCCGTCGTCCGCGACAAGCGGCTGCCGAGCGAGTTGATCCAGCAGATCGTCGCGCGATCGGACGGCGTTCCATTGTTCGTAGAGGAGTTGACGGCGGCGGCGCTCGAGACTGGTCAGGTCGATCCCGTTGCCAGTAGGCCGGTGGAAGTGCCACCGGCACTCTACGACTCTCTCATGCTTCGTCTCGAGCGACTTGGCCATGCCAAGGCGATCGCTCAGCTCGCGTCGGTGATCGGGCGCAGTTTTTCGCATCGACTTCTGGCGGCCGTTGCGACTGAGCACCAAAACGCCCTTGAACACGCACTCGAGCAGCTGCGCGTGTCCGGATTGATAGGGCTCGATCGCAATGACTACGAAAAGGTCTACTCCTTCAAGCATGCTCTGGTGCGGGACGTGGCGTACTATTCGCTTCTCAAGCGGCAGAGACGGGAGCTTCACGCCCGCGTCGCCGACGAGATCGAATTCCAGTTTCCGGAGGTCGCCAACAGGGAGCCCGACTACCTCGCCCAGCATCTGTCGGAGGCCGGCCGCACCTCGCGCGCGGCGCAGATGTGGCTCAAAGCGGCAAAACAAGCAGCCGAGCGCTCGGCAAATCTGGAGGCCATCGCACAACTCAACACGGCGCGGGAGGAGATCAGCAAGCTCCCTGCTGGGCTTGAGCGGGACAATCTGGAGCTAAACGCCCAGATTGCGCTGATCGGACCGACGATCGCGACGCAGGGATTTGGTGCCGACGCGGTCGCCGATGTGAGCAGCCGCGCCATCGACCTCTGCCGCGCCTTGGATAACGATTCGCGCATCTTTCCGGCGCTGTACGCGCGGTGGTCATACCTGCGGGTTGCGAGCGATGTGCGGGAGGCCGGCGCGCTGGCGCGAGACTTTCTGGCGCTCGCCGAGCTGAAAGGAACGAGGGCGGATCGCATGGTCGGCCACCGGCTGTACGGCACGTCGCTGCTCGACGGAGAGACCGAAAAGGCGTGCGATCACCTTGAGCGGGCAACCAAGCTCTACGACGCAACGGCCGACCGCGCAACGGCCGTCACATACGGCACCGATGTGCAGGTCACGAGTCTATCCAACCTGTGCATCTGCTGCTGGCTGGTGGGTCGACTTCCCGAGGCGTTCGCATACGGGCGACAAGCGCTCGAGTATGCGGATCAATTGTTGCACGCTCATACCCTCGGGTACGCCTATGCTCACGTCTGTACGCTGTACACACTGGAGCGGGACGTACGAACGGTCCAGCTCCTCGCGGAGCGGGCGCTTGAGGACGCGGTCAAACGGGAGCTGCCGCTGTGGATCTCGGTGGCGCGGTCGTTTCTCGGCTGGTCCGAGGTCGAGTCCGGCCGCCTGGCGGAGGGCATCGACACGCTGGAGAAGCAGCGCCATTTCTTGCAGACCGCGCACCTCCTCTACTGGCTGCCCACTTACCTCTGCTGGCTGGCCGAGGCATATGTGCGCGCGGACAGGCTGGTGGAAGCAAGGCTTTGTCTCGAGCAGGCGCGCGATGTCTTTGGGCGGGGCGGTAGCTACTGGTATGAGGTTGAATGTCTTCGTATCGAAGGGCGGCTTTCCGCGCACGCTCAAGTCAATGATGCGGCGCTCGCTGAACGGTACTTCGAGCAAGCGCTTGCGCTCGCCCGCCAGCGTGGCCAACGCGGATTTGCCTTGCGCGCGGCAAACGGTCTTGCCGGGCTTCTCGCCGCCAACGGCCAGACCGAACGTGCACAGACACTGCTGCGACACGAATTAGAATACTTCGCCGGTCAGCCAGACCGCGGCGATCGCTCAGATGCAAGAGCGCTACTTTGCTCCCTTCAGGCAGGTCTTCAAGGCTGACAGCGTTTCGATAAGTCCGTGGCAATATGAATTGAAAGCTACAGTTGAAGTGTTTCTTATATGTTTTGCAACGGGTTCGTGGGCTGGTAAATCCGTGACAAAAATGGCCGGTACGCGGGACTGCCCGCGTTAAAGAGAGTGTGGCGATGCTTCTTAGGCTCCTGCACCGCATCATCGAATTTCTGCTGCACGTCGAACGGCGATTCGAGCAGCCGTTTCTGCGACCGGCCTTCAACTACCTGCTTCGTGAGCCGCTAGCTCGGCTTTTGACCGCGCTGATAAATCTCGGGCGTAGCCGAGAGAACGTCACCCTAGCAGAGGAGACGCCGCAGCCCGGCGAGGACGAGGATGTCCAGACCATGATCGACGAGATGCGCCGGCATCTGGTTATCGATTTTCCGCCCGGGGGGTTTGAGCGTGCGGGAAATACCAAGACCCACGGACTCGTGCGCGGCGAGTTGACCATTCACAAGGACCTGCCGGCATGTTTTCGATACGGGTTGTTCGCGACGCCGAAAACCTATCACTGCTGGGTGCGGTTTTCGGGGCCCGGACCGCATGTCGAGCCGGACATTGACGACGTCGGGTTTATCAGCATTAGCGTCAAGGTCATGGGGGTCGAGGGCGAAAAGCTCTGGAATGACGAGAAATGCACCCAAGACTTCACGGGGGTCTGCACGCCGACCTTCGTGACGCCCGACGTCAAGGCCAATGCACGACTGCAATACTGGAGCCGACGTCACCTGCCGGCCTTCTATTTCCTTGATTTCCGTGGGACGCATTTGTTGGACATGGCGATGCAGGGGCTTTGGAACGAAACGCAGACAAATCCGCTCGGCGCCACTTTTTACAGTTGTGTTCCGTATCTTCTGGGGCCGCATCAGGCGATGCAGTACAGCTTCCGGTCAAAGACGAATGTTTACCGCAGGATTCCGCGGCTGCCGTTCCGCCCACCAGACAACTATCTGCGCGACAACATGATCCGCACTCTCGACGAAATGGATGTTGAATTCGAATTGCGCATCCAATTGCAGAAGGATGCGTTCCTGATGCCGATCGAAAACAACGCCGTTCTTTGGCCCGAGCGCCTATCTCCTCGCGTGCCGGTAGCGACGCTGCGAATTCCGAAGCAAACATTCGACAGTCCGGCGCAGTTCGCCTTTACCCGCAATCTGAAGTTCAACCCGTGGCATTGTCTTCCGGATCACCGCCCGCTCGGCAACCAGAGTCGTGCCCGCAAGCGCATGTACGATGAACTGTCGGGATTTCGGCAAAAAATGAATGGGGCAATCCACATCGAGCCGACTGGCAATGAACAGTTCGACGGTACGTCAATCGCTGGCGATCCACTTCAACGCAGCTAGGCCCGGCAGGAAGAAGTAGGCGCCGCCGCGAACGCGGATGAACTGCGGAAGACCGGTGAGGTGTCGGCAATGGGGCCGGGCGCCGGGCCGCGAAAACCCGTCGGTCGGCGCTGGGGTGGCGATCGGTGTTGTGGGGAACGGCTCGCGGTTGCCAAGCAGTGGATCCTGCTCTCCCGTGAGGGCTGCAAATTTTGCGTTGGCAATCCAGGCGCTCTGGACGAACTCGAATTGCCGCGCAATGTTCGCGTTGAGGCAAAGGAAGTGAAGCCCAGCTTGCGGATCAGGAGTCGTCGGGTCGAGCGCCGCCTTGCGGTCGAGCTGCTTGCCGTATTCCCGGCCGCGCCGCAGAATCCGATGGAAACGGGCAGACGCAACCGCGTCGTCCTCGGATCGAATGAATGGCCACACGGTCGTGTTGCGCGGCCAAGGCAGCTTGGACGAGGTTGGCCGGTGGTCGCGTCGTATTGTCAATCCCAGCATGATCAGGAAGCGATCGAGCGGTCCTCTGCGGCCGCCAGACGTATCGCCGGTGCGCGGATTGGCGCGGCGAATGTGCGCCCCAAGCGGACAAGTCAGCCCATCCGGATCGGTATCGAATAGAAAGCCGTTGCGGCCAGTGTTGTACGCACTGACCCCCGGAATTGATCTGTCGACGTTGAGGTCCTGGAGCGGCCGGCCGTCGCGGTCGCGTCCGACCATCGATTGGGCCAGTTCGTCCATGGTGATGCCGGAATCTGCGGCTGCCTTTGCGACCCACCGCCAAAACAGTCGGACATCCTGGGCGAGCTGACGATAGACCAGATAGCTGCCATTGCGTCCGAGATCGCGACGGTCGTGCGGACCGGGCGGCAGGAGGTTAGCATTCTTCTCGTCTGTCGCCAGCAATGGTCGATCGGTCAGCAGCCCATATTCGTTTCGATACCCCAAAAGCAGCTCTCCCAGGGCCAACAGATTGGTATAGTCCTGATCAGCCGTCGTTCCCGGGATGCGCGCACGGTCCCAATCGAACGACGGTTGGGAAATTCCGTCGACAAATCCAAAAGGCTCATGGCCGCCCATGTCACTGTCGGGATGGTCTAGAATAACGGACAGACCACCATCTCTCAGCTGGTCCCGCATCCTGGCGGCGAAAGCTTCGCCTTGATCTGCCCTTGAAAACAGGATCAGCAGAATATGCGGCTCGTTTTCGCCAACGCCCCATTTCCAGTGTTCTGGCGCATTTGCGCCTATATCGCCCAGCCGCCGCGACCGGTTCTCGCTGCTTGCCATGCCTTCGACGAATTCGGGCGAGAATTGCGTCAGGATTTCCTCGCGGATACCGAGTTTGCACAACCCCGTCGCCGTTAGGGCGATCTGGTAGATTTCAGTGTTGTTTTCGGTTGGACTGTTTTCGTAAACCTGTGCGACGCTCGCCGGAGCGAGGCCGCGCAACCATCGACGCGTCGCGGCGGGATTGTCGATGCGCAGAAGCAGGTATCGGGCGCTCTTGAACGAGGCGAAGGCGGTTCTGGCGATCGCCTGGAGGTCGCCCGCATCGATTTCGCTGCGCATCCGTCGTCCCTTCTACGGCTAGATTTCAGCCAGCCACCGTCGAATCTCGTCGTCGCTCATCGCGGTCTTTTCCAGGCCGTTGCGAATGCGGCTGTTGCGGGCGAGATCGCGGGCGGTCAGCCCCGGATAGGCCTTGTACCAAACATCCGTGGGAATCTGATGGTGACGCTGGAATCTCTTGAATTCCTGCTCGAGCCACGCTCCGCGCGCGACCAGCCAGTTAGTGGTTGGATAGCCGATGAAGCTGGAGAAGGAGAGGTTCAGCCCGAAGCCGGCTTTGTTAATGAAATCGTCCATGTAGGCTTCGTGGCCGCCGTCATAATTGCTGCAGAAGAAGCCGCGTCGACGCTGATCCAGGAAAAGCCAATGTGCGAAGTGAATGGTGCCGATACGTCCGATCGATCCCCGGGTAAAGATATGGCGCGCGACCCAGTCGATCCCATAGAGGATGATGCGTTCGGTCAAAAGACGAAATCGGCCGGGCTTGATGGATCCCATGGCAGTGTATTGATTGGTTACATCATGATCTTCGCCCTCGCGAAGGCGTGCGACCCACTTGGGATCGTAAGGCTGGGGGACAATTGGATCCGTTTGCTCGTGTCGACGCAACACGATGACAAATGCCACCAAACCAAGGAACAGTAGCGCGATAGTCGCGATAGTGATCAAAGGGAAAAGGATCAGGCAAACCACCATAATCACCAGGTAACCCGCGGTAGCCACCAACGGAAGCAACAAATGCAGCAGGTTGCGGATTCGCCAGGTAAGGGGTGTCGGGGGAGGGGTAGTTAGCATTCCAGGTTTTACGATCGACTTCAGATGGGCAAATTTGAATTGCGGATCATTGTTGCGGATTTCTGATAGGGCGCTGCGCAGCAGCACGTGCAGTCGTGCCTCTTCCAGCGTCTGGAGGACGCTGCGACCGACCCAGTTGACGTAGGATGCCATTGGCTTGAGCCAATGCGCCTTCAGCCAGTCGAGCAAATCCGCGGCGGCGTCAAAGCCCTCGCAATGACGAAAGATTTCGCGCAGCCCATCGGGCCGTTGCGCCATGCGTGCCAACAATTCGTCCGCACGGCCGTCGCAATCCACCATGAAGCAAAGATAGATCGGCTCATCCGACGGAGGCAGACCGAAAGCCACGCGGTCGTTCAGCGTGTTGTCTTCGAGGACAACGAGCCGGGCGAAGTGGATGGTCTCGTATTCGCCGAAAGGTATCAGCGGGTTGGCCGGGTCGGCGATACCCGGGCGGCTTTTGAACGTCAGCCCTTTCAGCAGGAGCCTCAAAGCACCAAGGCAACAAGGCTTGACTTTCGCTACAATGATGAAGCTGTCCTGCGGGATCATGTCCCGGTTCCGGCGGCTCTAGGCGTTGAAGTCGAGCGAAAAGTCGATCAAGCGCGCCTTGTCCCAGTACACTTTGCCGAGATAAAGACTAGGCTCGATCTGACGAATTTCGTCCCGAATATGCGAGGCAACGAGCGAGGTCTCCGAATAGTCGAGCACGATGCACTCCTTGCCGTCCAGCCAACTCGGCCCTTTGTAAACGCTTGCAATGATTGCTTTCAGGCCGAATGGCAGGATTTCGTTTCGCAACAGTCCGGCCTTTGCATCGAAGACCTTACCCTGCCAAGCGAAAATATTGATAGCCGCCGCTATCGGCTCGCTCATGGGCGTCCCAGGTACGATGATCGCGGCGCCCTTGGCTTCTCCGTCGGGAATTGGACCGGCGTCGTGCTCGCCAAACAGCGCGTCTAGTTGCTGCTGCGACATTTGGAGTAGCTGCGTTGCGGCTATGGGCATCGGCTTCACCTTGATTCACTTCCGAGAGTGTTTCCAACGTGGGGCGTCCGAGCGGCTACTAGGGCAGGTGGCCCACATTGATTGAACGCCGCGTCGCTCGGAAGCGTAGGGGCCTGCCGACCAGAGCTTGTCGCTAATCCCACGGCACCTGTATCAGGTCCAACGCCGACAACATGCTCTCCCCTCTGAGCCTCTTAGCGTCGATTTAAGATGATCCGATCGTCATGTCGACGGCCGCAAGAAATCTCGCAAACTGGTAACGCATGCTCGGACATGGCGGGCCTTGCCTCACTCAAACCGCATCGACCTTAACGAGCCAGTTCTGATTCTTTCGGCCTGTCTGGTGTGCTTTCGCGTGCGTGCGACGCCCTCAAAACTCTTCCTCAGAGTTCAAGCCTAGCGGCAAAATCAACTGGTAGTTCACACGATTAAATCAGAAAACTTATGCAATTATAGCGTGCAGTGTTTGGAAGACAAGAGTTAAGTCCAGCTCAGGAGGTTGCGGCGCCGTGCTGCGGACACAGTCGCCCAACGGGCTGATGAGAACCGACTGAAGAACCTCGGCATGTTCGTTTGTGCTCTTCGTCCTGTGTCGCAGCTTACGAGCGGCTGACACTAGGGGCCCGCTGTCTATACCGAAAACTTAAGCTCTGGCGTAGTGGTGATGAAGTCCGCCCAGGACCGCGCGTGAACTGATGACACCGGCGCGCTGTACCGAGCGAGAGACCGGCGCATCCTTGTTAAGGGATCGATGAGTTCTGACGCCGTTGTACAACACGACGACGGAACGCCCACGGGATCGCGCCCGTGGCATCCTTGGGCCGGATGCCTGGTCCATATTCATGAGGTGGTTGAGAAGGCTGGCGGAGAGGTTTTCCGTTGCAGCCTCTCTGGTCAGGCATCCGGGCGATGGCTGGAGATTCCGGCCTGGCCGCTGTTCAGGCAAAGGAGGAGCGCAAGGCGAAAGCCGCAATCAAGGCGAAAGCACAGCGCAGGGCCGATGAAGCGGAGCAACCGCGGCTCGCCGAGCGGCGCGAGCAAGCCAATGCCCTGGTGAACCAAAGTCTCAGAGAACTCGACAGCAGTGACGATGACAGGGCTATTGCGACCACCAGCGAGGCCATTCGACTCGATCCTAAGAACGCTACGGCCTTTAACAACCGGGGTTTCGCTTATGGCAACAAGGGCGACAACGACCGAGCCATTGCCGATTACAACGAGGCCATTCGACTCGATCCTAAGGACGCTACGGCCTTTAACAACCGGGGTCTCGCTTATTTCAATAAGACCGTCCCGGGTCTCGCTTATTTCAACAAGGACGACAACGACCGAGCCATTGCCGATTTCAACGAGGCAATCCGACTAGATCCCAACCTATCTAGGGCCTTTAGCAACAGAGGGGACGTTTATTCTGGAAAAGGCGACAACGACCGAGCCATTGCCGACTTCGACGAGGCCATTCGACTTGATCCTAAGAACGCTATGGCCCTTTACAAACGGGGCCTTATTTATACTAAAGAAGGCGACAGCCACCGAGCCATTGTCGATCTAAGCGAGGCCATTCGACTCGATCCTAAGCTCGATCCTAGGAACGATATTGACACGGCTTATGCGTACGTCGTGGGCTTCGCGGAATTCGTGGCCGCGTACCCCTTCAAGATTGTGTCGCTCGCGTTCATAGTCGCGGTCGTGCTGGTGGTGTGGCTGGCCGGGTTCCCCTTCAAGATCGTGTCGCTCGCGTTCATAGCGGTGCTGGTGCCGCTGCTCGTGTGGTTTGCATGGGGGATACGTGTGTTTCATCTGGTGATGGCCCCAGAGCGCAAAGCGAGGAGACTATTGATGAGGTAGCCAACACCTTTACCCCGCCGAGGTCTGCGAGAGGATGACAGGACAATGGAGGATCGGTCGTCTCGGTGCATGCGAACTGGTGACCCAATCCCACACCGTCGATGGGCGGCAGCGCCAGGGTGACATACCGGCGTGCGAAATAACCGCACGGTGCCGCGTCCGTAAATGGCAGATTTTGTTGCAGAAATCGGTATGCCGACGGCGCGGGATGGCTGGTGCATTTTTTGAAGCCATCCATTGTCACCCGCTGGATTGTGCGGGCGACATACGCTCGACTTTACTGACGCTTGACGCAGCGCACGCAGGGGCGATTGGTGGTGGCCGGGCGACCAACTTGGCAAGCCTGCGGAGGTTCTGCGCAATCGCTGCCAACGTGAACTCGAACTGGGCACCGCATGGCCCGCGCAATCGCAGCCGGCCGAGCCGCAGGATACGCTTCAAGTGCGCAAACAGCATTTCGACACGTTTCCTGTCTCGGGATGATTGCTTGAACGTCTCGGTCTTGGCCAGTGCCCGAGCAACATCGCGGGCTTCCTCGTAGATACCGCGCGGGATTTTGCGGACGGACGTCTTTGGACAGCATTGTGCCTTGAGCAGGCAACCACGGCAGTCGCGCGCTTTTGTCCGATAGAGAAGTGTCTCCCCGTCGTTGACCAGCTTGCCCGTCGTCGTGAGGATCTTGTTCGCCGGACAGATGTACACGTTACGGTTGTGTGTACCGAAAACTAAATCCGAACGTATTGATGATGAAGTCCGCCCAGGATGGCGTGCGAACTCATGATGCCGGATCGCTGAACCGGACGAGAGATAGGCGCATCCTTGTTCAATGACCGATGCGTTCTAACGCCATTGTAATAGGCCGCATAGTTTTTCAGAATCCGGCGCAGATGTTCCTCGCCCAAGACAATGATGTGGTCCAAACACTCGCGCCGGATCGATCCAATCAGCCGTTCGGCAAAGCCATTCTGCCAAGGCGAAGCTGGTGCGATAGGCTTGTCCCGGATCCCCATGGCGCGCAATCGGCGTGTGACGACTGCACCGTAGATCCGATCGCGATCCCGGATCATATAACCCGGAGCTCCATCCCAAGGGAACGCTTCGGTTATCTGACGAGCAACCCACTCCGCTGTCGGGTTGGTTGTCACGTTGATCCAGACGAGATCTCTGCGATCAAGCCGTATAATGACGAAGCTAAATAGCAGTTTGAAGCGGATGGTCGGGACCACGAACAAATCCATGGCGGCGGTGTCCGGCGCCTGGTTTCGCAGGAAGGTCCGCCATCCCTGACTGGGCGCTCCACGCTGCTTGACCACGTACTTGGCAACGCTTGATTGGGCGACCGCAAACCCGAGCTTAAGCAACTCACCGTGGATGCGCGGCGCGCCCCAAAGAGAGTTTTCGACGCTCATCCGCCGGATCAGTGCGCGAAGGTCCGAATCGATCTGCGGCCGCCCTCCCAATGATCGTGACTTCCAGCGCCAGTAGCTGCGAAAGCCGGCCCGATGCCAACGAACCAGCGTCTCGGGACGGATGACCGTGAGGACCTTGAGGATTGATGGAAACCAGCGATATAGCTGGATGAAGAACCAGCGATCGCTGTTTGCGAGTTTGACGCGCCCACGCTGCTTGCGCCGCAAAACGATCAACTGATGTCGGAGCGCGGCATTTTCGGCCTCAAGCCGGATCTTCGACTTGAACGCCGAAGCCAAGGCGGCCAGGACGAAACACAGAAGCCCGATCATTCCGCCAGTTTAGGTGATTCCGTCACGTCATCAAAACACGGATAGGGTTTTTGGTACACACAACGGATCTGTAGTTCACCGATTACGTCGCGCTTCGTTTTCGAGGTGCCGCCCGTCTGTGTCTGCAAGAACGCCGGTAGTGCGAACAACGTTACAGCTTGTGCGGCGAGCCCCGATAGCCTTCTGTATCGGCGTAGACGAAAAACGCTCTCGCTTTGTCAAGGCATTCTTGGTTGGTCAAAATGTCCTTATTGTCCGGTCTGTTGGGAAACTTCCAATCACGCGAAGCTGGATCGAGATTGAGGGTGTCGAGCTTGGCGGCGCCGTCCTGGAAAATCTTCAGCGCCACATCGGTGCACAGAAACGACGTAATGGACGGATCGAAATCGGGCCGTCCGTTATCTGGAACGAAGAAGGCACCGCTCACATTCTTCGGATCGATCTCGTGGGCTGCCTTTGCGGCGATGATGTTCCGGGCGAACGCAAGATTTCCATCGTTGAGCTTCTTGAATTCATCGAACTGAATTTCGGACGCCGCGATGGGAATCGGGGCTCCCGGCAGGCTCGGCACGGGCTTGCCTTGCCAATCCAGGATGGCGTTGCCGCGCAAGTCCACCGCCGGACTGCGATTAGCCAGATTGTACATGAGGTTGCCGATCTTGTAGGCGGTAAAATCGTTCTGCAGATAAACGATTTGCCTGACGCCGGCGAGCGACATCACGCCCGAGCACTGCGCGCAGGACTCTAGCGAGGTATAAAGCGTGACGTCGTTGAGTGACGCAAGATGCGGCTTGTCGCTGACTTTTTTTCCGGTCTTCCAGCCGTCGAAAATATCGGTGAGGCTGAACAGCCGGCGTACCATGCGCGATTCGGCGTGCTCCGCGGAGCTTCTGAAGAAGTCGTTGTGGTTGAAATCGAAATCGATGATCTCGCCGTTGCCGTCCACCGCGATGCACGCGATGTTGTGGCCGAGATAGCGATCCCAGTTCACGCGCAGTCCCCCTGGATTCGCGATGACGTCGCCGCGATAGCGCTGCGGCTTTTCCGGCAGCTGAGGCCGATCGACCTGCCCCTGCCGCAGCGGATAGGTTCCGAGCGGGCCGCGCTTGTTGCCGTTCCAGAACCGGACAATCAGCTTCATCAGCAGGTAGCAATAGATCTTGTGCCGGTCCCTCACCGCGGGGTGGCCAAGCTCCGGTGCATCTCGCCGGATGCTGAAACCGACATCGACGAGGTCGCCGAGCTGTCTGTTCCAGTTCTCAACGAGGGGCGGCTGGGTGTCGAACCCGGGCGGCGGCGCCAGCAGGGACTGCGCCGGTGCAGGTGCCGGCGCTGCTGCTCCGAGCGCGCTTGCCGCACCTGCGGCCACCGTGGTAGTCGCGATGAAGTCGCGCCGGTTGACCTTGTTTTGATCGTTCATCGCAGGGCTCCCTGCATTTTTGGGATCTCGGGACTTCGAAGCATGCTGTTCTAAGTCTTGCCTAGCTCGGCGCCGGGACGCTTTTTATTCGACAAAATAGAATGGGTTTGGCAGCTTGAAGCCGCATTCGGCGGAGCCGCCGTCGATGTCGCTTTGCTGATCGCCGATCGTGGCGATGATCGTATAGCCAGCGCTGGCAATCTTAGCGCGTTCGCCGCTCTTGAACGGCACGATCGAGCCGCTGTCGTTGTCGGGGCGGGTGATGAGTTTGGTCCAGCCCTCGAATCCGGCGTGATCGAGATTGAGCAACGTTGCGTCACGCTGGCTGTTGAGGCGGCCTGTAATGAAGAACACTGAGATATTCCGAGCTCGCATCGCGTTGAAGAAGGTTCGCGTCGGCTCGATGGCTGGCGCCACCGCCATGTGAATCCATTCGTCGAAGCCGCAGGCCATACTCGGATCTTGCGTGCACGGACCGCTCTTGATGAAACCGAAATTGTTGTCCCGGATATTCTCCCAGTTGCTCAGCGACGTCTCGTCGATATCGAGCACCACTGCGGGCAACCTGACCTGGTCGGCGCGGCGTTCGACATAGGCGCGCGCATCGGCGATCACCAAGGCGAGATCGTCCCAATAATTGCCGGCCTGATACGCCAGCAACTGTTTCTTGTGCTTGTCGATATTGAGCACCGGAGCTTCGGACGCCGGAATGCGCGGCTCGCGCGGCAAAGGACAATCGGCCGCACAGACAGCTGCCGGTTCGAGCGCAGTTAGCGCTGCAATGAGAATGGTGGCGGCCAGCCAGGCTCTCAGTCGGCCGGAAAGCCGTCTGGCGCCATGGCGTTGCGCCGTTTTCACAAGTGGGTCACTCATTTCGTTGCGCTGTCTTGCTGCCCTGTCATGGGGTTAGGGAAAGTTCTTGACGATGTGGTCCGCCGTTCGCAGACATAGTGCCGCGAGGGTCAACGTCGGATTCGCGGTCGCAACGGTGGGGAACGTGCCGCTGCCGACCAGATACAGATTGTCATGATCCCACGAACGCTGCATGTCGTTCACGACCGAATTGCTTGCATCGGTACCCATGCGATACGTGCCCACCAAGTGTCCGGCGCCGAAATATTTGATGCGAGTCGTTTGGCTTGGCGGCCACTGGAAAGAACTGGGATCGTCGGCGTAGGGCTGCGTCGTGAATTCCTTGGCGCCCATGCTTTGGAAAATGGCGGAGGCGGTTTCTTTGGCCGCCGCCAAACCCTGTTTGGTGTAGTCAGACAGATTGTAGTTGATCTGCGGTCGCGGCAGGCCGAGATGATCCTTGAACTGGTCCGACACCGTCACCGTATTGGTGTCGTCAGGCGACTGCTCGACCAGGAAGCCGAGACGGAATTGGCGCGACAAATTGGTGTTGAGCGCAGTGACCAGGTCGGGACCGAACAGCGGCTTCTTGTCCGGATTAAGGTCGCTGAAATTGAGACCGTTGACGAGATCGACGGTGGTGGTGTCGGGATCGCCGATGGCGAAATTCCATCCTTCATTGCCGATCTCGATCCGGAATGCGCCGCGGTCCCGGCGAAACTGGCCGTCCCGGCAGATCTCGATGCCAGCCGTCGACAGCGGACCGCGATAGCCCCAGACTGGGTTCGGCGAGAGCGCCCAAGCCAGATAGAGCGGATGGTCCATCAGGTACTTGCCTACAAAGCCCTTGCCGTCCTTGCGGTTTGCCACGCCGTCGGGCGCCCTGTCGCTTTTTGACATCAAGAGCAGCCTCGGCGTTTCGATGGCATTGCCCGCAAGGATATAGATCTTCGCGGTCACCCGGCCGCGCTCTGTCGGAGGTCCCTTGTCGTATTGATAGCGGATGAAATCGATGCCACCGACGCGGCCCTTCTCGTCGAGCAGAACGCGCGACGCGACGGTTTTGTACATGACATCGACGCGCCCGGTCCGCAGCGCATCGGCCAGGGTGACGCTGGGATCGTATTTGGCCTGGATCGGGCAGATCGGAATGCAGTTGGTATTGCCGGCGCAAACTCGACGGTTTTGATAGGGCAGTGAATTGCGGGCAGCCGGCGTGCTTGCCACGGCCCACTTGACGTCGTCGAGGCCGTGGCCGGAAATCTTCAGACCGGACATGGCCGCATCGACAGCAGCGTCAACCTTCGACATTACGATTTTAGGCATTGGGTAGGAGTAGCCGGCCCCGAAACTGATATCCAAATATCTCTGATCTGCGACGTCGGCGGACACTCCGATCTCCTTCTCGGCCTCGCCGTACCACTTCTCCAGATCGTCGTATTTGATCGGCCAGTCGACAAATCGGTTGAACCGCGTCTTCATTTCGAAATCGCTTGGCAGAAAGCGCAGGCTAGTCCCAAGCCAATGCCGGGCCGTGCCGCCGTTGATGCGCTCATAGGTGCTGCCAAAGGCGAGCGGTCCGTACTGAATCAGATAGCTCTGCTTGGGATCGCGCCAATCGCCGAATTTGCCCTTTGCCCCCAGGCTGAGCACCGTCGGCCGACCCGCGTTCACGGTGCCGGGATCGGTCAGACCCTTGGTCTTGGGGTCAAACAGTTCTGGCGGATAAGGACTCTCGGGCACTTTCGCTGTCGCGCCGAGGAAGCGATCCATGTAGCCGTTGATATCGGGCGGCAATTGCTCGCCGGCCTCGAGAATGAGAACTTTTTTGCCGGCCGTCGCCAAGACCTTGGCCATCAACGCTCCTGCAATGCCGGAGCCGACGATCGCAACGTCGGGGTCCCGAATTCTTTCGGCGCACATGTCGGAACTCCCTATGACACCTTGATGTAATCATCGAGCGGCAGTGGATCATTTGCCCAGTAGCCGTATCGCAGTTGGCTATAGCCCATGGGATGCGCCTGCGCGACGCGCCAAGTCCAACCCTGGGTATAAGAGGTCGACGAAATAACCTTCACAGGCGGCAGCGGAAACACCTGATCCCCTGGCGCATTGTAGTTCTCCAGTGTCTTCGGGTCGTACCAGACGCCGAGATACCAGGCGAGAATGATGCTCCGTCCGAGATATTTAAGCTTCGGATCGTTCATTGCCTTGCTCGCCGCCGCGGCCGGATTGCTTTCGTTCCGCATAATCTGCAGCAAGGCGGGGAAAGCCGGGTCGGCACTCGCCGTGGCGAAATATTCATTCTTGACCTGGATCGGATCGACGGTCGGCGCCAACTTGGCCGCCGCAATTCCGGTCAATCCCTCTGACAATGCGACGAATAAGCTCATGTCGGCCTGATTGGGCAACGGGCTTGGCGCGGGCGCTGCGGGCGCACCGGGAGTGGCCGCCTCGACTGAGGCCGATAACGATGTCACCGCTCCACTCGCGGTCGCCGCCGCGACGCCGAGCATTTTCCGTCGGGTCAGATCGGTCACGATATCCTCCGGGGCTTGCCTGCGGCTGGTCGATTGAGAACGGAACGAGCTGTCATCCAGTCCTCACCATGAAGGGAGAGCGGTCGCGCGCGCCGCTCCGTCACTGCGCTTTCTCCAGAATGAATGTGAAGTCCGATGCGGTCGCGGGAACATGATGCGTGGTCGCGTTGCCGTGACACGCCATGCAGCTGGACGACGCCAGCGGTATCCGTCCCTGGCTGTAAGTTTCGAGGGTGGTGTTCGCGAGGTAAGTCGGCGCCGGCGCGCCGAGCGGGTCGGTCTTGCTGCCGTGATCGCTGGGCCATTGCGTGGCGAGCAGCACGTAGTTTTCCCAGACGGTGCCCTTCAGGATGCCGCGGAACGGCTTATTCAGGTCCGCCACCTCTTTCAGGACGAAACTCGGGACCATCTTTTCCCTGACCACATGGCTCCTGTAATCCCCCTTGAACTTCAGGCTCGTGTCGGGATCCCAGGGCTGCGGAGGGGTATCATTTCTGGCGGCGCAATCCTTCTTGCACGCGGCGTTGAAGAAATTGTAGCGCGGCAGCAAATTGTTGCTGCCCACATCCGCTGCATCGGGTGCGTTACTGACGTGCTCGAACGACGACCACACCCATTGCGGGGCGTTAGCCGTCTTGTGTCCGACATGGAAGCCGACCAGCCCGAGCTTCTTCTCGACGCAGGCCGGGCCGGTCTTGGTGGCCGGCGGGCCGGGAAAATAGATCAGTGCGTCGGAGGTGTGAAACTGGCTGACCAGGTTCTGGTTCTTAAGCGGATCGAGAATGCGATAGGAGACCTTGAGCATGATCGCGCCCATGCGTCCCGGAATATCGACTCCAGTATTCTTGTCCTTCCCCGGACTGTTGCCGGTCGGGAATTCAATAGTCTGGCCGAACCTCTGCTGGCCCTCTTTGCTGTAGAGTCCATTGTCGACGATGTAGTCGAACATCGGCTGGTTTATTAGGATGTCGAACAGCGCGAAATTGCCGTCCTGATCGATCAGCGGACCGGTCTTGAACGGCTGGTTGAAGGCCTCTTCGCCGAGCTGGAACACGATCTTGCCCGGACCATCCAGCGGCTTGCACTGTTCCGGCACATTGCGGGTGCCCCAAACGGGCTTCTCGCCCTTGCTCAACATGACGTCGGCGAGCGGACGATAGTTCTGCAGGTCTTCCCACTTGGTGCGCGCGTCATCACCCGGCCGCGGGCCCTGGCCGATCACCTTGCCGTCGGCCGGCGAATTCATCGCGATGAAGGTGAGCCAGGAATAGAAATCGAAGCCGCGCTGCAGGTTGGCCATCTGGCGCCCGGCCTTGTCATCCCCGACCAGCCCCTTGATATCTACCTTCTGCTGGCAGGGCTGCCCCGACATGAGCAGGTCGCGCGTGATCGGCGTGGCTACGGGTGGCGTCTTCGTCGTATCGGTATCCGGTATCGTATTGCAGTTCGAAGCCGGAGGATTGATCTTGTCCCCATTGGGCGGAGAGCCAGCCGGCGTCTGGGCCGATGCGGGCCAACTCAGCAAGCCGAAAACTCCCAAAGCGCCGCTAACGCTGATTGCAAGCAGACGAAGATTGCGCACCGCTGCCTCCCTGCGACTTGACGGAAATAAATTCCTTCTTTTAGGCGAAACCCGCCACTCTCTCAAGCAGCAAGTGAATGTGAGATGTGAAACACCTCACATCGGAAAATCTTAAGTTGATTTAAAATCGCGGAAGCCCAGCAACAAGGTAGCTGCTCCAGTTCGGGTCTGGGCTGACTGTGTCACAAACAAATCGCCCGCCGCCGGATTGATCGGGGTGCTCATACCTGCTCCCATGCGATGCGCATTAGCTCTTGATCGTGGAGGAGGCCTACTCGCTGCTACTCTAGCACGGTTTAAATTGAAAGTGCGTTCACGTCATGAATTCTTCTTAGAGCGTACGGAGCCCATCTAGATGCCGCGTAATTGATCTGAGATTCACTTAAGCCACGAGTTGTACGCATGCGGATCTCAACACTTGATATCTCGCGTATAACCACCACTGTTCGGCGTCACGAGGCGCTGCTCCGCTATGCGCGCTATCTGTTCATCTTCAATCTTGTGATTTTTTTGTGGGAGGTCGCGATCCCACAACTCTCCTATATGACGCCATTCCGAGGATCACTCGAATTGCTCGCGAGCCCGGCTTGGAAGTGGTCGGTCCTGGTGCTTGGAAGCGTCGGCGCCACATATCTAGTTCTGGCGCATCGGCTGTGGTGGGCATATGCAATTATTTTCCTAGCCCAGGTCGGCTACTTTTTTATGCCGTCGCCCGATAAAGAGGTCTTGCGCTTTTCCGTCCTGCTGGCAATTGGCGTCATCACTCTGCCTCCTATGCGCCCGCTCGGACCGCTCGCGACCGAGCTTGCGATCATGATAATCGGCTTCAGTTATATCATGATCGTTTATTGCCTATACAGCGCCACGTGGACTGTGAATGGTGGACGCGTTCCGCGGGGCGCCTACGGTCGGCGCCTTTCCCCTCTTGAGCCATTACGTCCTTCTCGCCTGCTCGATACTCTTCTGCCAGGTCATCGATCCCAGAACGTCACAGCCTCGGAGGCAGCGCTCTTCGCACTTTCGTCGGTGCTGTTCGTCGCAGCTTCGATGGCGCCATTTTACGGCTTTCGGAGAGTGCAGAATGCGTCCATAACGTTCTCCTCGCAGGTCCAGCACGCTTGCATGCGAGAAGGCTTTCCAGCGCAGCCCGCCGAGGTAACGATTGCGTGTTTGGCGCAATTTCGTCCCTGGAGCCAAGTGGTAATCGACATCGGAGCGCCTCTTGTTATCAGCGCTGTCTGCCTCGTCCTGGCGAATCGCCTACGCTACTTCGGCAGGCAACATTTTCTACATCGCCTTGATGAGCAACAAATATCACCTTTCCGATCGACCCTCTTCCTGCGGGCTTTTCGCGACGACCAGATGCGCGTTCGTCAGGCGAGCCGGAACCTATTCTCAATCGTATTCGATCTCGGCCGCGTGCCTGCCACTCTTGACGAACTGATGCTTGAGCGCCTCGACGGACCTGGCGATCTGATTGCAATCGGCAATCCGCAAGATCGCAAGGGCGCTGCGCAGCGGACCCCTTGGGGTGCACAACGTCTGTATGTGGATGACGCTCATTGGCGGGAGACCGTCACAGTTCTTGCGCGCGATGCGGAGCGCATTGTCCTGTGTGTTGACGCAAGTGATGGGGTGCGATGGGAGATTGCACATGTGCTACGAAACGGCCACGCCAACAAGACACTGTTCTTTCTCAACCCCTCGATTGACGTGCAGACCCGCACACGACTGTTGGTCGAGGACTTTGGCGTTTCCGTCACAGATTTCGCCTCTTTCAATGTCGACCATCTCTTGGCACTCCGCGCGACTTCGTCCGAGCAGTTGATATTGATGTTCTGTGCCAAACCAGAGCGCGATGCCTATTTGGTGGCGGCACGACTGGCATTCGAGGACACAGTCGTTTTGAAATTCGAAATGTCTCCAAACAAGGATCAAAATCCCATCGATCAGGACCGAGTTCTAACCAACAAAGAATGCCTCGCGGAGGCATCACCCCACAAGCTTTGATGGTTGAGTGGGGTGTGAATTCGAGACTGAGATCCTCTAGCCGCGACGATGGCCGCGCGACTCGTTGATATCGTTTCTTAAAGGAGTTTTCCATGGTAACCCCCGACCTATTTGCTACTCAAACCGATTTCAACTTACTGTCGCTTCATGATCTCTTGGCGGCGCGGGACAATTTTCATCTTCATCTAATTAACAAAGCGAATGTTATTGCGACGGCCGTCGGTCGCTACCGCATCCGCTCGTCAGATCCCTGGCCGTCTCAGGAGCATCCCGCTGGCGGTGATACGCTTGTGCACGGCCAACGACCACCTCGTACGCTCGCAAACTCCGAAGTGCGCTCCTATTCATGGCCAGCGATCCTGGTCTTTGTGAGCGAGTGGGTTCAACCTGGATCTTTCTCCAACCCAGAAGATGCCGTCCCGCCAGCTGTCTATATGCCAAATGGTCAAAAGGTTCCGATTTGTGTGATCCTTGTCGAGAAGAACGACGTAAGACCGCAAGATGAGGCCAACTACAGCTTTCCTGCCGGGACAATAGGTGGCGGTTATCCCGTAGTGTGCGACGTTCAGGGGCAGGAGCATATTGCGTCAATTGGATGTCTCGTTACTGATGGACACAAGACATACGCGTTGACGAACCGCCATGTTGCCGGCGCGCCTGGCTCAATCATTAGTTCACTGCTCCGCAGGAACAAAGTTGCTATTGGTACAAGCGCTAGTCTGCAGTTGAGCCGCAAGCTGTTCGAGGAGGTTTATCCGGGTTGGCCCGGCAGGAACATCTATGTTGATCTGGATGTCGGACTTATCGATATAGACAATCTGAACGACTGGACGACCCAGGTGTACGGCGTGGGTGAGATCGGCCCCTTGGCCGATCTTAACATAACTAACATTTCCCTGCGTTTAATTGGCGTGAAGGTCCGCGCGCACGGTGCTGCTTCCGGCGAAATGCGTGGCGAAATCTGCGCGCTGTTCTACCGATTTCAATCGGTGGGGGGGTTCGAATACGTTGCTGACGCCTTGATCGGGCCCGCCGATAAGCAGCCGCTCGGAACCCATCCTGGTGATTCCGGCACCTTATGGCTTACCGATCAATCGGGCGATCCCCTTGGTCCGAGGCCGTTCGCATTACAGTGGGGCGGTCAGGTATTCCTTGATGATGACGGAAAAGCCTCCCCTTATGCGCTGGTTACGTTCCTTAGCACTGTCTGCGACCAGCTCGATCTTACGGTGCTGCGCGATTGGAATACCGGTCTGCCAGACTATTGGGGTGCGGTCGGTCACTACAGTATCGCGACCAGGGCTATAGATGCGGTGCGCAATCGCCAGCTCAAAGCTTTGATGATCGAAAATCTTGATCGTATCTCCTTTGATATCGACGATATCAATAAGAAAGCCATGCAAGGTCTTAGCAAACGCGACTTCGTACCACTTGCCGACGTACCCGATATGGTCTGGAAAGTCGGGCCGCATAAGCGGGGCGGAATGAAGGCCCCGGAACATGCAAACCACTTCGCTGATATGGACCGCGTTCTCAACCCGAAATTACCAGAGGGAGCAACGTTGCTGGAGATCTGCAAAGGTAAGCCGGAAAACGTCGACGTGAATGTGTGGCGTCGCTATTACGACGCCGTCAAGGAGCAGCATCCCGATCAAGAAGAGAGCCGCGGATTGCTCCCGTTCCGAGCCTGGCAAATCTACGATGCGATGGTATCGTTCGTGCGGGCAGGGCAGGTCGATCAGTTCGTGTGCGCTGCAGGAATTTTGTCGCACTACGTTGGGGATTCCTGCCAGCCGCTCCATATCTCGTACCTGTTCAACGGCAATCCGGATCATCTCGTCTCTGGTATGGTCAGAAATTCGGACGGCCAGAAGATCAAAGGTAAAGTCCCGCTCGGCACCGGCGTTCATTCAGCCTATGAAGATGATATGGTTGATCGACATGTGCCGGAGATTGTTCAGGGCGTAGAAGCTGCAGTTTCCTCGGCAAGCCAACCGTCGCTCGTGGTTGGCGGCCATAGAGCGGCTGTGGCCGTGGTGAGCCTCATGCAGAAGACGTTCGCCGCGATCGCGCCGGCAGATATTATCAATGAATACGTCAAATCGGACGGGTCGAAACCCGCACCGCGTGCCGATGAGCTATGGAAGAGGTTTGGTGCAGCGACGATTGACGTAATGGCTGATGGCTGCGTTTGTCTCGCGCAACTGTGGGACAGCGCTTGGCAGGAAGGAAATGGCGATACGACAATTCGATCTACGACCGCGATTCCGCAAGAGCGTCTCGAAGCGCTTTATCAGGACCCGAATTTTCTTCCATCGCACACTTTGGATACAATTGGGGCCCTTCTCGGCGCGAAGGGGGTGGTAATTTCCAGCACGAGAAATCAAACCAAAGGCGGCTCTTCCCACCTGTCGTCGCGCAAGAAGAGAGCAGAAGTACAACGAGTGTCGCGGTAGCCTACGGCAAGCAAACTCTCATCTTCGCTCCTGACGTTGGCCAGCGCAGCTTAGCGGCAAGAAACTGAAGAAGGGTACTCGAAATAAATTAAGCTGGTCACGCAACATCGTTTGTCTGCTTACCGGACCTCCCGTCTCCCCGGCTATGACCCAGAGACGGTCAGGTACGCCCGGTCACGATCGCTGCGATCAACAGCGATGTACAGCAGCACGAAGCAGCTGGGAATTGCCGTCTCGATATATGTACGCGATCGGCGTCGGTCGCACATGTAGGCTTCGCGTTCACGCGTGAAAGGCTGCAGCGGCAGGTCCGCCTCGATTTTTTGGAGCACGGCAAACTTTGCGCGGTTGAGCTGGCGGTAAGATGTAAGCAGCGCGCTCCATGCGATGCAAACCAGCACTCCCGCCGCCGGAATGGCCCATAACCACACCGTCTTCTGTCCGGTGGGCACAGAAAGTTTGTCCGTCTCCAAATAGCCGTAGAGTGTGACGATCGCGCTGGTGACACTCAACATCCACGCATTTGCCTGAGCTCGGCGATCGCTGACTTTCTCGGCGGTCGCAAGGTAAAGCTCGAACAACACGAGCTTGGGGTCCTTGGCGTCAGACACAGACATTGGTTATCCTCAAGCCCAGCACACCAGGGTCAGTGGCCAACAACCAAGATTGCAGGTGCAGTAAATCCCTATGGTTCGCCGCTGCGCTCAAAGCGAGGGGACCGATTTCGGCGATTTTAGAATGATCGGCTTGGTGGAATAACTGAAAGTGTCGCCCCTCGAAGCTTTGCCATTGCGATCGACTTCAGTCGTTGGCCGGAAATTTTAGTGCTGTCGATCGTGAACGTCATAAAGCCCCCAGGATTTGGCCGCGGCATATTTCAAAACCGCACCGGTATCGGGAGCCTTGTCACCTGGCGTGGAATGAACTGCGTGGAGATTATGGTATCCACCGTTACCCGTGACGATGAAGGGTGTCGGCCCGCCCGGCGCGATGGCTTGTTCAATGAGCTGATAATCGTGCACATGGCCGGATAATACCAAATTGGGAACACGGCCCGTATCGCGAATGGCGTTTTCCAGAACATCCGCCATTTTAGAGCTTCGACTATGGAAGACATCGAAGGAATAGATCGGGTGATGAAGCGCCAAAATGAGCGCTCGGTAAGTTGGCGCGGTCGCAAATTCGTTCGTGACCCACTGTTGTTGCGTGGAATTGATTGACCCACCCTCGGGTACATTGGTGTAGACGCCGACAATGGTCGCGAACGGTGTCACCAAGGTCCAGTAGACATTTGGAAGATTGAGCTGGACGCGCGGCGCGTCTTTCGCAAGCGGGTCGACGTCCCGGATTGGCTTGCGTGAAGTATTGCACCCAACCGTCGAGTGACGTTTGCACGTTTGGATCATCGACCTCACCATCGTGGTTGCCGGGGATCGATAAAATCGGTGCGTCGTAATGAGCGTAAGGCTCGTAGAACTGGACGTAATAGTCGTCCTTCATCCCAGTGAAATAGACGACGTCGCCAACATGATAGCAAAACTACGGTTTGGCGCCTTTAGCGTTCGTCAAAGCCTCGATCATCTGTTCTGCAACATTATTCTGGAATTCGCCAATCGCCGACGACATGAAAAACTAACTTCTTGTCACGGGCGACGGCTTCTCCGATGGCCGGGAAGTTTTCTACGAGATCATAATGATACGGCGGCAATCCCAGCGGACACGGCAGGGGCTGGAAGCTGACGTTGCGATTGCCAATTGGAAGAAGCGGGCTTCAGGGCTGGGGATTTGTATGGCCGTTTGCGATCCTGTCCGTCATGTACAAGATCTCAGTTCTAGCCGGCCGGAGAACGTGACGGTTTTTCTTGGCGCAGTTTTCCTTACGATTTACAGCATGATCGGCTGCATCAGAGGCACGCGTGGCTCGAACGAATACGGCGCCGACCCATTGTCCCGACCGCGGTTGCAGAAAGTATAAGCGCGATCTCAAGCGGAAGAGGCGCGCGAACTGGGGGACCGCGGGGGCGCTCGCGAATGCTGCGCCCCAAGGTGGAGCTAGCAGTCTTAGGAGAAGAGGGACATCGAACATCCACGGTCTGACGTACGCGCTCGATCCATAATTTCGTGGCCCCTCCTGGTCCGATGGATATTTTGGACCCGGAGGGGGTAGCAAATTCATTTTGAACGAATGTTCGCTCCGGCCTTCGTTCGTGTCGCCATCCTTCAATACGCGCTGAACCTCTTGCGCTTGACGATGGGGAGGCCATTCTCCCCCTCGCCGACGATTTCATGTGTCGCGCCCGGCGGAAGGCTGCCGTCCGGCAGAGGTCTGGCGGCTTGATGGTTGTCCAAAAGCCCTTTGATAAAGGCCTTCTTTTCCTCACTGTCCGGCACGATCGTGCCTTGGATGGTCTTCTCGTCGTCAGGCATAGCGATAAGCTCCTAGGTCGGTGCGCATCGCAGTCGCGCGCGTGAGTTTATCACTGCTGGCATAGTCCACAATCGAAAAGAATACGCCTCAGGGTCAAGGCGCCCTTCTCACGAACGAGTTTGTGCGTCTTCAGCCTACCGCCCAGTCGAATGACCGATTTCCTGGTCTCCATTTCACCCAGATCAACTCGCCCTCTTGCAAAGAGGTCGTCGACGAACTGAGTTGCCGCGCTGACTGCGCTCATTGGGTCGGCCGGCGTCAGGTCGGGCTGCGCCGCGGTGGCCAACACGCGTCGTGGGTGCGAAGGCGTCGCAACCATCAAAGGCTCGTTGATCCCATATTGCGCCGCAGGGAGCGCCACTTGGTCTAGCGGGATGCCCGACAGAGAACGCGCCGAAGATTTCGGTCATCGCCGCGACAGAGGCGTGGTGCCGTGAGGTCGCCATGACGCTCGTCTGGAGCGAAATGATCGCGCGGCGGGTGAACGCTTCCTTGAGAATGTCCGGGTATGCCGCATTCAAGCTGGCGCTCGCGGCGACCATGCCTGTCGCAACCTGCGCCATGAAGTTCGAAACGACTGGAGCATTGGCTATGGCCTCCATCAATATGTCGCGAATGTGAAGGCTCACATTTGCCAACTCGTCAGCGGTCGGCGTTGCGGGGTCGGCCGCATAAGCTCTGAGCATGGCGCCCAGAGCGTCCAGAAAAGCACCGGTGAAGACGCGTGAAAAAGAATGCGCTTCAGACGATAGTTGTGACGCGGGCGCGACGGATGGTAGCGTGCTTGGATCCGCATAGCTGAAGGAATTGGAGGCATTTCGCAGGCAATCCCGGTCGACAGCGTCTGGGGCCTGAGCACGGATCGCAGCGCCGAGTTGCTCGGCGAGTTGCGACAACCGCGAATTGCGGGAAACGTGCCCACCGGTGTCCTGGAGTAGCGCAGCGCGCAGCGAAGGAAGCTGCAGATCGCTAAGGATAGCGCTCATGTCGCCGAACGATTTATGAAAAGCGGCCGCTTCCTGGCTGCCGGCGTCGAAAAGCTGTGGCTTTACAGAATTGAGAATGGCGTGGCCCATTTCATGGCAGACGATGTCAGGGCTTGCGCCGGAAAACACCACGCCGTCGGGCGAAGTGCCGTGAAAAAAGTTGAGCGCCTGCCGATCGTAGAAGGCGTTGAGGTCTTCACCCTTGTCGAGCAGGACAGGCAGCACGGGTCCAAGTTTCCATTCCCCCGACGGCACTCTTGGCGCCCAAAAGTCGGCGCCGCGCCGCAGTGCCGCCGCGGCGGACCAGTAACGGAAAGCAAAGGAGGTATTGTCGTCGCTCGGCTCCGGCGCCGGCGCCGGGAAACGGTAAGCTAAGGGCGTTGCGCTCGGATCGGGGCGACTGTCGAGCGAAACTTCGACGCCCGTGCCAGGGTCGTCCTCCCAAACCCGGAGGGCGCGAGCCACCGACGTCTCCGTATTGGTCGTCTTGGTATTTGTCTTCGCTTTCTTGCCACTTGGTTTCCGCATCCAATCCTCCCGTAGATTAGCGGCTGCACAGAACTCGCACGAGATCGACAAATGTCCAACAGGGATGCCCAATGTCAGATGTTTACTAGCCTCTCAGACATGTGGCTGGTTGCCAGAGCTCATCGAATTGGGCGGCACCGGCAACGGCACGACATCTATTCTATCTGCGCCTGATGCATCATGTGGATCGCGCCGCCGAGGGGCCGGCGGCGCTTTCATTCGGCTTAGGGCCCTGACGTTCCTTTCGATCACCTCGGCGTTTCTCCTCAATTCGTCTTCGGGCCGCGTCGTCATGCGCGACACGCGGGCGCAGCAACGGGAGAGAAACTCCAAATTGATGAGCCGCGGCGCCTCGAACGCGGTGCGGTATTTGTTGATATTGGGTCCGATCAGGCCTTGGTCCGGAACGGGCTCCCTGACTGGCGACAGCCCAAGGGAGCCATAAAGATTGTCCTTCAGGCCTGGCCAGTAGCCTACGATCTTTCCGATGCGTTCGGCCTCCTCTTCATCGAAGGCGCTCTGCAGGTCCTGCAGTGTGACATTTCCGTGAGCGTTCGACTCCGTCAGCATGCTGTCGATGATCCGCGGTATGTCCCGAATCCAGCTACGCCGCTCGTCGTCGGCGAGGTTGGCGGGATCGTCGGCGAAGCGCTTGATAAACTCGTAGCGAAAACGAAAACCCATCCGGACGCTGGTCAGGAGTGCGAGCTGCTGCTGGGACAGTCCAAGCGCCGGCCCACCGACCTCGTCGATCACAAGGAATTCGCAGCAGTACACGCCGTCGCCCTGGGTGCGGGCGACGTACAACAAGAACCGGGCGCGCTGGCCGCCGCGAACGAGCACCGTCTGCGGTGTCAAGACCCTGTTTTCGCGCGACGCGAGGATCATCTCCTTCACTTCGTCCGCCCACTTTGAAAAGAAAATGACTTCTTGCGGTGTCCGATTGCTGG
Source organism: uncultured Alphaproteobacteria bacterium (assembly GCA_963769365.1). GTDB lineage: Bacteria > Pseudomonadota > Alphaproteobacteria > Rhizobiales > Xanthobacteraceae > Bradyrhizobium. The sequence goes on from CAVYLU010000012.1 coordinate 748,445, forward strand.
TCCCAGCCCGTACAATCTCACTCCATGAAGCCTCATCCTTGCCGATGCCAAAGAAACTTGTGAGCGTCACTCTTTCGCCCTTGACCACGGCACTAGCAGGTAGATCGGGGCGAGCGCGAAAATCGGCATCTTTGGCGATGAAATACAAGCGGGGATAGCTGACGAATTCCTCAAGCTTTCCGAACAGACCGTCGGCCGCCTCATCGATGCTCTTGCGCAGTTTACCCGCGTCGTACTCGACCTTGTTCCCGTCATAGATGTCGATCAAATCCGCGATGAGCCGCTCCTTGTCGGTCACCATTTGCAGGTCGCTCAGTGGGCCGGGAGCCGGAACATTGGGCCGTTTGATGCAATAAATCGGGCGCGATTGTTTTTCCTCGGAACTCGAGCGCGGCTGCTTTTCCCCGGGATCAAGGGCGGCGAAGTAGCCGGCCTCGTAAAAGCACCAGTCATAAGATGCACCGTAAATGAGAAACAGCCTCTCGGCGTCCTCCAGATGCTTCTCGATGGCTTTTCGCCAGCGCTCCGACCCCTTGAGGTCTTCAGAAATCGCGACGTGGATCTTTCCGCGCGACGTGGACTCGACCGCGTTCTTTAGCTCCCCGACCACGCTGCCGTATTCAGCCCTGTGACTGATGAAGATCGTCCCTGGCTTCATGACCGCACTCCCTTGTGCGCCGTCAGCAGTCTTCGAGGCTGAGGCGACAAGCACCCTGAACTCGTCGCCCTCTGATCGGGGCATTGCCTGCAATTTACGTCTGCCACACGCATTAGTCTGTGACGCAGTTCACAAGCGCCGAAGTCACAGCTTTAAAAAGATGCTCGAGTTCTGCGGCAGCAGACGACTTGGCAACTCGTAGCCCAAACCGGCTGCCACTATTGACTCCAGGCGCCAGTGTTCGAGACATTCGGAGAATGGCGTATTGGCTGCCGCGATCGGAGTGATGCAGCAGGGCGTCAGGCCTGCCGCGTCGCCAGATCGCCATCACCAGGGCATCGGTGACAAGTTGGGCCGTCATGGCGGCGCTCATCGACCATCCGACCACGCGCCGGGAGAACAGATCAATCACGGCGGCAACGTACAGCCATCCCTCCGCTGTCCAGAGATAGGTGAAGTCGGCAATCCAGCGGCGGTTGGGAGCGGAAGCTTCAAAGGTGCGGTCAAGCACGTTCGGAGCGACGGCGGCGGCCTGCCGCTCACCCGCATCGGGCGGCGGCAGCCGACGCCGGCGCGGGCGTGCCTTAAGCCCTTGCTGCCGCATCAATCGCTCGATCCGGTGCAGTCCACATCGTGCGCCCTCGGCAAGCAGGTCGTGCCACACCCGCCTGGCGCCTTGGTTCGGTCGCTGCTCAGGAAGCTGGCGCGCACCTTGGCGCCCAGCTCCTCGTCGCTGCGGCGGCGTTGACTGCGAGGCCGCGTCAGCCACGCATAGAAGCCGCCCGGCGAGACACCGAGCGCCCCGCACAACCACCCCGCCGGCCAGACCCCCCGGTGCTTCGCGATGAAGACGAACTTCGTGTCGATCCCTTCGCGAAGTAGGCCGCGGCTTCCTAAGAAACAGCCGGTTCGGCCTCCGCCGGAATGGCCTGCAACACGAAGCCCAGCGATTTGGCCCGGCGCTGAAGGTTGGCGAGGACGCGGGTGCGGTATTGTTGCTCATATTGGTCGGCACCCGGATCCTTGTAGCTCATGCCATGCCGGAGCGTGTTATAGAATAGCACCGCAATCTTGCGGGCGGTCGCCGTCACCGCCTTTGACTTGCCCGCACGTGACGACAGTCGGCGATAGAATGCTCCGAGCGCCGTATCGCTCCGCCCGACGGTGGTTGCTGCCAACCGCAACAGTGCGGCTGCCCTACTGGACGATCTCCGTGTGCGCGAGGACAACACCTTACCGCCGGAGATTTTGTTGCCTGGTGCAAGGCACAGCCAGGAAGTGAAGTGCTTGGCGCTCGGCCATGCCCTCAGATCGGTGCCACACTCACCGACCAGCTTTAATGCGAGTGAAGGCCCCAATCCATGGATCTCAGTCAGATCGACGCCGAGCACGCCGTACAGCGCGGTTCTGACATCGAAGGTGGGCGTGTTGACCTGTTTGGTCTTGATGCGTGGCTTGGACAGCTTTCCGACCGGTTTTGCTCCTTTATTGCTCAATGCAGCGATCAGGACTTCGAGCTTGCGATCGCAGTCCAGCATCTTTGCCTGGTAGACGTCGTAGAGTTCCAGTGATTGGCTGAGGGCGAAGACATGTTCGTCCCGGTCGTTGCCAACCAGTGCCGCGCGGATCGTCGCGATGGATGAATGGCATCGCACGTCCCGATAGGTTGCCAAGACGTCAGGATTTCGCTCGCCTGCAACGATGGCTCGGATAATCCTCATGCCGGTCGCGCCCGTGATATCCGAGACCACATGATGGAGCTGCAGATTCATCTCCATCAGGGCCTTCTGCATATGCTGGATATGGGCAGCGGCATATTCCACCAGCCGCTCCCGCTGGCGTAGATAAGCACGCAGGGTTGCAATCTCGGCATCTGGTCGGAAGCTGCCCCGTAGCAGGCCATAGGAATGAAGCTGGCGCAACCACGCGGCATCGCTGACATCGGTCTTGCGCCCGGGCACGTTCTTGGCGTACCGCGCGTTGACCAGAATCACCTCAAACCCGCACTGCTCCAGGATCTCGTAGACCGGGATCCAATAGACCCCGGTGGATTCCATCGCGACACTCGTCACGCCGCAGGCTTTGAACCAGTCCGCCAGATCATGCAGGTCTTGCGTGAATGTGCCGAACGAGCGCACCGGTACATCAGTGCAGACCGGGTTGACCGCGGCCATGTGCATCCTGGATCCGATGTCGATGGCAGCGGCCCCGACGTTGACCGGCTTTAACTCCGGGCAGTCTTCGGTCCTCTTCCTGGGCATGGCAAATCCTCCATTCAATGATGAGTAGGAGGGTCTGGGTTATGCTAATCGTCATCTTCCTAATCGGGATCGCCGCCGGAACGGCGTCACCACTCTCAAGTCCGCACCTACCCCTGGACCACATTTTTTAACGGGGATTGCACCTCCAATAATCGGACGGCCGCTACCCTCCCAGCCGCCGAGGATACCACAAGGCTGTTTCTACCCGGCACAGGCGCGCAACGGCGCTAGACAGTTTTTTAGGATGTCCCCCCGGAAATGCATGCTGCGGATCGCTGCCGAACTCTTTCACCCACTTCCGCAGCACATTCTCATGAACGTTCAGATCGCGTGCCGCTTGCCTAACAGCAACACCGCCCTCCCGCACCAACTTGACAGCTTCAAGTTTGAACTCCCGCGCAAACTTCCGTCTCTCCATGATCCGCCTCCTGTTCCATTAAACACCTTAACTTGGTGTCTTCGGAACCAGGGACAGGCCAGTCTGTAATCGGAGACGCCATCAAGCTGCGTGTACCGTAGGCGCCTTCGCGCCTTCATCTTCGGTAAGCCAACGTCCAATCGTTGAAATGTTTCTTCGCTAACTCCTCAGGCGGGACCACTTCCTCCGGCGAAACAAGCGGCACTGGATCAATAAAGTCTTCTCCTCGACAATCCAGCGCGCATCTCCATTCCTTTTCGACCCATGGCGAAGCTTTCGCGGCCGCCGACCAAAACAAATAGAAAACGTCACTCTCCGGAATTACTTGCAGCAATTTCTTTTCAAAATCTTCGCCCGATCTCAGTTTTGCTACATCAAGGAACACGTCGAGGTCTGGCGCTGCCTTCTGCATTCCCTGAATTCGACCCAATACTTCGTCCCGGTCCTGGCTGGCGTACGAAGCGAACGCTTTGCGATAGTGATGCAGCGGTTGAGTTGTTGGTGCGGTTGAAACACTTTTGGCGACGACCATGATCTGTAACGTAACTTCCGCAATCCGGAGTTCCACCTTCCGAATGCACGGTTACGGAGCCGTTCTTCATCCCTTCAACAATCTGCCTCGGTACGACCACTTCAAAGGATGCATTCGCGATCTCACCCTCCCAAAGAATTGCATCTTCCGGCGACCCGACGTGAAACTCTGGGAATCTCAACCGAACAAACAGTGTCGTCCCGCGTTCAATCTTGAACGGGCCTTTCGAACGAATTATGGGAGGAGAACCGGATAGAGGGCTGGCTCGCTCAACGCGGCGCGCGACCTCGGCACGTTGTCGCTCCAGGTGCGCCCAAACATCCACGATGATTGTCTGTCCGGGTTGGACAGCGGGCGGAGAAGAAACCGCGAAATGCACTTTGTCGATTCTCGATGTCGGAACTCTAGCCGTTCGCTTTTTTGCGGGTGTACCCCGACCGCCCCACGTTCTAGACGGATTTTGCCTTTGCGCTAGCCAGAGAAGACCAGCCGCACCGATGCCCACTACGCCGATGATGGCCACACCCGTGACGAGCTCCGGGCTGCTGATCCCAAGCTCCGAGGGCAAGTGAGCAAGCGGACTGAGGGCACTCTTTATGCTCTTCAAAGCCGGCCCAAGTTCCTCAATCTCACAACGAATTTCGAATATTAACGGGGCCTAGGCAGCGCATTGGCCTCCTCCACTGCGGCACCGAGCATTGATAACGGGGAGATGACCTCGTCGTCCAAGTCCAATCACGCGCATGTCCTAACAGCGCGATTTTAAGTATCGTCCATCGTTACCTAGCCACTCTGGAAAATATCATAGCGGCTGCCGGCCGGCAACGAGGCTGTGTGTAACTTAAGCTCGGGCATAGTGGTGGTGAAGTCCGCCAAGGATGGCGTAGCAGTTCGCCGTGGATGCGTGGCGCGCCCCAAAAGCGGATTTTCGATGCTCATCCGCCGGATCAATACGCGCAGCTCCGTGTGGATCTGCAGTCGCCTCCCGGTGGGCGCGACTTCCAACGCCAGTAGTGGCGAAAGCCGGATCTGTGCCAACGCACGAGCGTCTCGGGCTGGATGATTGTGAGAATCTTCAGGATTGATGGAGAACAGCGATACAGCTGGATAAAGAACCAGCGATCATTGTTCGTTGAGCCGGACGCGGCCATGCAGTCTGCGCCTCAGGACAATCAACTGATGTCGAAGCACCGCGTTCTCGGCTTCAAGCCGTAACTTCGACTTGAATGGCGAGGCCAGGACGGCCAGGACGAAACGGAGCAGCCCGATCATTCCGCCAGCTTGGGCGATTCCGTCGCGTCATCAACTCGGATCGGGTTTTTGGTACACACTCAAAGCAGCCGCAGTTCGATCACTGTTAGCTGAGTATCAGGGACAGCAGGTCCGCAGGATCCCGTCTTGCAGGAATTGCGATTCTTCACCAATTCCCGAACCCTTCGCAATTGCCATGGCTCGCTAAGCGGCTCGATCCGAACAAAGAAAGGCCCTTCGTTGGCTACACCGCCGCAGTCGCTCTCGCTCAGGCGGTTCGCTGCCTGCCAACAACGGAGTACGAGACTCTGCTGAAGTCCATCAACGACGCATTAGCTCTGGCGAGGCGCAACCCGCACGATCCGCCGCGACTGAACGTACTCGAAGTGGCCCTCAAGGAGCTGGAAGCGAAACATGCACCTGGCAAATAGGATTAGTGCTTCTGCGGCGACCCGGGATTTTCGGACGATCCTTTGGATAAGATAACATCCAGTATTCCGTCTGGTCGAGAAAGACGCGGAAGCCTGCCTGCTCGAGCCGCTCCTTGATGCGGCGCGGCAGTCGCATTCCGTCCCCATGGCTGTAAGAGATAAAGAAATGTAGCCGAAAATCCAGTCGACCGCGCGGGCGATCAAACCCTCCGGCCTGATGCCGTGGATCGACAGCGGCGCCGGCGCGGCGATGGGATCGGGCATGCAGCCTCCATCAGATCCGCAACAGCTTTATAGATCAGCTTGCCGGCGGCGATGTGTGATCCTGCCCACAATTCGGAGCGAATGCCGCAGGCCGCGACGGTTGCGTCGCCGGGCTAAGCTTCGACAAGCAGTGCATCTTCGGATAGTCTTACCGAGCGTAGCGGTTTGGCTTCCAGCCGTGCCTGCACGATACACTCGGGTGTCGCGATGTCCACAGTTCAAGCCGACCGACCGCCGAACAATGTCGTTCTCTTCAGCGGCCACATGATTGATGCGCCCGATCGGAAGTCTCCGCGCTTTCCGCCAGATAAGGCGCCGGTTGCAGCCGCCGCGATTGCGGATACGCTCGCGAAGATGGGCGCGGCGGCCGGCGACCTTGCCATTTGCGGCGGGGCGTGTGGCAGCGATCTCTTGTTTGCCGAAGCCTGCCTCGCGCGCGGCATGGCGCTCGAGTTCTACATTCCGTTCGACGAACCGACCTTTCTGACCAACTCGGTCGATTTCGCCGGTGCCGACTGGCACGACCGCTTTGTGGCGGCGAAATCACGCGCGACGCTGCATCTCGGCCCGCTGCCCGCCGGCGACAATCCCTACGAGCGCAATAACCGATGGATGCTCGACCAGGCGGCGCGATTTGGCGGCGACAGGATGGCCTTCATCACCCTGTGGAACGGTCAGGGCGGCGACGGCCCCGGCGGAACGCAACATTTCATGGAGGAAGCGGGTCGCAAGAGCGCGCGGATTTATTGGCTGGATACTCGAAAATTATGGGATTGAAGGAATTGCGACATGCCCTTGTGTTTTATGATCATGCCCTATGGCCGCAAGCCGACCCAGGCCGACCCTGGACGCGGACCCGCCGAGATCGATTTCAACGCATTATGGGACGATGGTTACGTCCCCGTCATCAAAGACCTCGGCTATGAGCCGGTGCGCGCCGATCAGGACACCGGCGGTCTGATCATCAGCCAGATGCTGGAACGGCTCTATTTCGCCGATCTCGTGCTGGCGGACATGACGATCCCGAACGGCAATGTCTATTACGAGGTCGGCATTCGTCATGCCGCCCAGAAGACGGGTTGCGTGCTGCTCGCCGCGGACTGGTCGAAACAATTGTTCGACGTCGTGCAGATGCGAACCGTCCGCTATCCGCTTGCCGAGGGCAACATCACCAAGGCCACCGCCGCCGGCTTCCAGGCCGCGATCAAGGACGGCATCGCCGCGCTGCGCGACGGGATTTCGCCGATGCACCAGTCGCTCCCGGGCTATCCGGCCAAAGTCGATCCGGGCAAGGCAACGTCGACCCGGGACCAGCTCGCCGAGCTTGCCGCATTCCAGACCAAGGTGCGTGCGGTGCGCGTTGCGCCGCTTGCGAAGCGCGTGCAACTCGCGCGAGAGCTGGTCGCAAGCGAGGGCAATCCCCCCACGACCTATCCAATCGCGCTCACTTTGCTGCTGCTGCTGCGCGACAGCGTCGACGCGCCCGCCGATTGGAACGTCGTGCTCGACTTCATGCGCAAGCTTCCGAACAAGTTCGCGGACGAACCCGAGGTGCAGGAAAATCGTGCATTCGCCGCCGCCCAGGCCGGCAACGATGTCCAGGCTATCGCCGAGCTTGAAACGCTGATCCAGGTGGCGGGACCGACGCCCGAACGCCTTGGCCTGATGGGCGGCCGCTACAAGCGGGTCGCCAAAGCCGCCGCTTCCGACGCGGAAAAACGGCAAGCCCTTGCCAAGGCGATCGACTGCTATGAGCGTGGCATGGAGCTTGATCTCAACGCCTATTATTGTTCGAGCAACCTGCCCCGCCTCTATCGTGCGCGCGCCAGGAGCGGTGACGAGGAGCACGCGCAGACCGCGCTGCGGCTAGTGATCGCTGCCTGCGAACGCGCCAGGCGGTTGAACCTCGCCGACGAATGGCTGCGTCCGACCCTCCTCGCCGCCGCCTTCGACCTCGGCGAACCCGACAAGGCCGAAGAGCTGGCCGAAGATGTGATGGCCGAGGGCCAGGCGGCGTGGAAGGTGAACAGCGTGCTCGGTGATCTCGAGGCCAGCGTCGTGCAGGTGAAGGATGCGGACAAGCGGGCGCGGCTGTCCTCCGTCATCGAGACGTTAAAGACGGCTTGAAGTGAAGCCGACTCGAGTGACTAGCCTGATGAGACAGCAGCGAAAGACAGCAACCGGACCATTCCAGGAGCTACCTAGAATTGCTTCGCGGTCTCATTCGCTATATTTCTGTGTGGAACCTCGAGCTGAGCCTTCGGCGAATTCTTGATGGACAAAACCCTTTAAGGAGGGCCTGAGCATGAACAATGTCAACGCCTGCTTTGTCAGTTACCGACACACGGGTGACCCCGACGCCCATGCCTTTGTGACCGCGTTTGTTCGCCAGTTGAAGAAGCAGCTCATGTGGTTGCTTCCTAATTCAAACATCTGTTTCGATGAGAAAGCCCTCAAGGTCGGCGACCAGTACAACGAGGAGCTCGCATTTCAACTTTGCCAGAGCGCCTGCATGGTGATGTTCTTCTCGCCGCTCCACTTTGATCTACAGCATCCCTATTGCGCACTCGAGTACCAGGCCATGCTTCGCCTAGAGGAGCAGCGCCTCGGTGCACCCGTTGCTGATCTGCGCAACAAGGGATTGATCTTTCCGGTCGCCTTTCGCGGAGTGGGTTGCCTCCCATCTGAAATCACCGCCTTCCGTCAATACGAAGATTTCGAACACATTGTGTGCGAGTCGGACTTCGAACAACGAGATTGCCAAGCGCGGATCAAGGAGTTGGCCAACCAGATCTACTTGCGCTTTGTAGCACTGAGCAAGGCGGGCGTTTTCAACAAGATGAACTGCAGTCAGTTCCGGTTTCCCGAAAAGGGGGAGATCAGCGGCTGGCTGATGCAGGTCTCGCCAATTGGGTCCTTCGGCATGCCCGGTCGTTGACGGGAAGGAACGACATGACCGAGCGTCCTCGCGGCCAAATCATCACATTTTACTCCTACAAAGGCGGTACTGGGCGCACCATGGCACTGGCCAATCTCGCCTGTCTGCTCGCGCGTCCCGACCACGCGAGCGGACCCGCTGCCATGCCGCGCGTGCTCGCCATCGACTGGGATTTTGAAGCGCCGGGTTTGCACCGATATTTTGAACGCTATCTGGAACCCGATTCAGCGAAGCGTTTCGATGAGGCCCAGGGTTGTCTGGAACTTTTTGAGCAGGTCGGCTGCAAGCGCTCAACCTATAACCAGAAGGATTTCGTCGCCAATCGACAGCGAGCGAGAAGTTGGTTCGAGGCGCAGGATCTGGGCCCATACGTGATCCCGACAAGTTTCTCCGGTTTGTCTTTGATGAAGGCGGGCCGCTTTGACGACACCTACGCACGACGCGTTTCCGAGTTCCGTTGGGACGACCTGTTTCACGCGACAGTCGGGCTGTTCGCCGGCTTTGCAGATTTCCTGCGCACGCAGTTCGATTATATTCTGGTCAACTCCCGAACCGGGATTACCGACACCAGCGGCATCTGCACGATGCTCCTCCCCGACAAGCTGGTGGTGGTCTTCACACCGAATCAGCAGAGCCTGACCGGAATCGAATCCCTCGTCCGCAAAGCCGTCGCCTATCGCAAGGGTTCGCCGGACGGAAGACCCCTTACGATATTTCCATTGCCCTCCAGGGTCGAAATGGCGAAACCGGATCTCCAGGAGGCTTGGCGCACCGGTAAAAGTCAGGACCCTTCGATAGCCGCGCGGCTTCCCACCGAGATGCCTGGCTACCAGCCGATCTTCGAGCGGCTGTTCGCAGAACTCTACGCGCGAACGGTGGTCGATCTCGAGGACTATTTCAAGGAAGTCATGCTTCAACATATTCCCGACTATGCCTACGGCGAGCCCATTGCCGTTGCGCTGGAGACCAGTGACACGCGGATTTCCCTGCCGCGCAGCTATTCGGCATTTCGGGATCGATTGATCGAACTGGACGTCCCATGGAACTCGCTTGTTGCGGTCCGGCAGGAGGGCGAGATCATTCGGCGATGTGACGCGGTCGCACGAAAGCTAAGAAGCTGGTCTATCGAAGAAGCGATCAAGCTCAGCTTAGCCCTCATCGAACAGAAGCCGCCCGAGCACCTGTTTGAGCGCTGGACGAAAACCATCCTTGAAGCAGCGCGTGCCGCAAAGCGGGAGAATTACGCGTCGGCGTCCGCGCTCGTTCGGGAGTGGTCCAGATCGGTGATCGCCGAGAGCGACATCGACCCATCGACGCTGGGCGAGGCGCTTCTGACCGCTGGCAAGCTAAGCAGGGAGTTCGGCGACCTGGCGATGGCAACCAGCCTCTTGGACGCCAGCGTTGCGCGGCTCACCGACGGCTTTGGAGCCGAGCACCCCGCAACATTGGTGGCCATGGATGAGCTTGCATCCGCCGCGCTCGCCACTCGCGACCTTAGCAAAGCGCGTGATCTCAACGAGAGAGCGCTAGAGGTCAGGCGCCGCGTGCTTGGCGATGGACATCTGGCAACGCTCGAGACGATGAACAATCTCGCCTTCATGCTATTCGAGCAAGGCGACATAGCAAGGGTGCGAGCACTCCTTGAGCAGATTCTGGCAGAGTGTCGCCAGACGTCGGGCGATGAGCATCGGACGATGGTCGAATCATTGACTAATGGAGCTATCACACTCATCGACGAGCGCGATCTCGGAGCGGCGCGGACGCTTCTGGAACAACTGCAGGCGACTTATCGGCGGGCGTCGGGAGATCAACAGCAGAATATGCCCGCGAACACCGGCTTGATGGACGTTATCAATACCGACGGATCAGGCCTTCTCAGGACCTCGGATGAACCGATCGCAACGATTGACATCGTTAGGCCGCCTGACCTGACCGATGCGTCGAAGCTCGAATTCTATCTCGCGGCCGGCTACCAGGGCGTCGATAAGATGGCCGCGAGGCGAATTGCGGTCGGCGACATGCGGGTCGACTTTCCAGTGATTCAAAAGTGCCGGCTCGACGGCATGACGCTTGTCTGGCCGAGCGGCCGCGCTTGGATGTTTTTCGAAAAGGGCGTACTGGATCTCTCGCGCGGTACGACCCTGTGCGTCTACCCCAAATGGTCGGGGTGGTAACACCTGATAAAGTAAGCGAACTGCGGCGACCGCGGCCGCGCAAATCGGCGTAGATCAGCTCGGCGTGGATTGCCGGTCGATCTATTCGCAGCGCGATAGCTTCCGATTGAATACCTCCGCCTTGATTGGGCATAATTCTTGGCAGAGCGCGCTGCTTGCTTGGGAGAACCAATCCCACTCCCGCTGATCAGCCCCTACGGCTTGAACACCTCGAAATTGAAGTGCTCGGCCTTGAGCCTTTGCGTTGCGACGGCACTGCCGATCTTTTGCAAATCGTCGAGGGCCTCGATCGAATCCAGTTTCTGCACGCGGGTCGGCTCGATGCCGCCGCAACCGAGCGCCGCGAGCCCCTCGCGCGTCAGTTCCGAATTGTATCGGATGCAACGCAACAGCTTCTTGTCCAGCGGCCCGCGGGAGCCGATCATGTCGTCGACGTCGCGGTCGAGCGGCGGACCCGCGACGCAATCGCCGAAAACCCGGCAGAGGAAATCCTGCTCGTTCAGCGCGGCATACATCAGTGCAGAAGGGATCGTGGTCGCAGCCCTTCGCGGTCGGCCGTTATGCCATCACGTTCGACGAGTGGGATGAGTGCGTTGCATCCGGTGGGTGCACGGTTACAAGCCGGAAGACCAAGGCTGGGGCCGTGGCAATCGTCCGGTGATCAACGTCTCGTGGCAGGATGCCAAAGCTTACGCATTATGGCTGTCCGCGAAGACGTACCGACTGCTGTCTGAGGCCGAACGTGCTCGCTTTCAAAAACATGTGGGATGAATGTTAGAAGTCCGCACGCTTCTAGCTTGGCCAACGTCGCCCAAAAGTCGGGAGAGCCAGTATCTCTCCATCTCTCCTTCAAGATAAAGTGTTGCGTCGACCGGTTGAGATCACCAGAGTAAAGCGGACCTCATAAGTCAGAACCACCAGGTCCTCTGACCCCCAACGGCCATTGCGGCTATCGGCCGCATGTGCGGCGGCCCAGCCCATACAGGGCCTCTTTTGAGTGAGCGTGGGATCGTGTAGTCTTTCCTTCAAGCTGCTCTTCGAGACGGGATGTGCCGACGTCTCCGTTACAGCCGAATGGGCAGCGCAGATGCTCTCGGCAGGCACCGCATTTTCCTAAAACCGACATCCTTTTGTGCCGGTCTCTCACTGAGCATTCGCAGTGCGCACGCGTGCACGGCGATGATTGCGCGAAACTCTACTTCGACCGCAATGAGGGAACGCCATGAGATCAAATCTTGGAACATTCGCCACAGCGCTGTTGGCAAGCGCATTCGCCACGGCGGCCTGGTCGCAAGGACTGGGCCGCGTGAACTTCGAGACTTCGTGCACGCCGCAGGCGCAGGAGAAATTCGACCGCGGCCTGGCAATGGTGCATTCATTCTTCTATCCGGACAGCGTCCAGGCCTTCACCGAAGCCGCTGCCGCCGACCCGCAATGCGCGATCGCGTACTGGGGCATCGCGATCAGCCATCGTCCCAACCCGATGATCCTGCCGCTGACAACAGCGGTTTTGAAGAACGGGTTGGAGGCGGTCGAGAAGGGTAAAGCGATCGGCGCCAAGACTGAACGCGAGCGCGATTGGCTTTTGGCGATCGAGCCTTACTACAAGGACTATGACAAGGTCGATCAAACCCAGCGCGGGCTTGCCTACGAAAAGGCGATGGAAGCGCTGATTCAGAAATATCCCGATGATCCGGAGGCGGCCATTTTCTACGCGCTCGCCCTTAATGAGACGGCGCTGCACAGCGACAAGACGCTTGCCAATCAGCTCAAGGCCGGGGCGATCCTGGAAAAGATCGAGGCGAAACTACCGGACCATCCGGGCGTGCTGCACTATCTCATCCACACTTACGATTACCCGACGCTTGCGCAACGCGGTCTTGATGCCGCCAATAGATATGCCGAGGTTGCCCCCGCGGCGCAGCATGCCCAGCATATGCCCTCGCATACCTACTCCATGCTCGGGATGTGGACACAATCGGTCGCATCGAACACGAAATCGCGTGCGGTCGCCCAGACCCAAGCGGCCAAGCTCTGGCCGGGGGCGACACATCCAGGCGAGCCGCATCATCTGGACTTTATGGAATACGCCCTGCTGCAAATGGGACAGGAGAGACCTGCCAAGCAGCTCCGCGACGACAGCAACGCGATAAAAAAGCTCGGGTTTGAATACCTCGCCAGCTATACGGCGCTTGCGGCGGTGCCGGCGCGCTTTGCGCTGGAACGCCAGGCGTGGAACGAGGCAGCTGCACTTGAGCCGAGGGGCAGCAAGTTTCCACAGGCCGAGGCAATCACTCATTTCGCCCGCGCCATGGGATCGGCCCGCGGCGGCGACCTCGCCGCTGCCGAGCGCGACGTCGACAATCTCAAGGTAATTCGTGCCACGCTGGAAAACGCAAGTCAGTCTTATTGGGCCTCGCAGGTCGAAATCCAGATGTTGGCTGCATCGGCCTGGATTGCGCAAGCAAAGGGGGAGAAGGAGACGGCGCTGAAGCTTATGCGCGCGGCGGCGGATCTGGAGGACGACAGCGAAAAGCACATCGCGATGGAGAACCGGCTCTACCCGATGCGCGAACTGTTGGGCGACCTGCTGCTCGAACAGCAACAGCCGGGACTAGCGCTAGCGGAATATGAGACTTCGCTGGTGTCGACGCCCAACCGGCTGCGCGGCTTGTACGGCGCAGCTAAGGCGGCGAAGGCCGCAAATCAGCCGGAAAAAGCCACGACCTATTTCCGGAAGCTTGCCGAGATGACCAAAGACGCCGATACCGATCGGGTGGAAATCAGCGAAGCCAAGGCATCTTTGATGCAGCAGTAGGCTGCCGAGGCAGAGAATGAGCAGAACGGCTGCCGGCCGCACTGTCCGGCAGCCGACTGATGGCACGATCATGATGCGTTCGATCCTCATCGCCGCCGTTGCGGGAGTGCTGACCGCAGTGCTGGCTTCGTATTTTTTTACTGCACCTGCCCGTCAGGGCCGGACAGCGACGCTGGCCAGCCCGGACAATGCTGTGTCCAGGGTAATACCCAATGCAGCCGAAGCGTGGCCGATCTGCTCGACCATGGCAGCAATGGTGGAAACGCCGGATTGGGCAGCGCTCGATCCCGATTTCGCAGCGGGCAAGCGAGCGATCGGCGCCGGCGATTGGGAAGGAGCGATCCAGGCTCTCACGAATGCGGCCCTTCGCGACGCCCGCAATGCGGATATCCAGAACTATCTCGGCTACGCCTATCGCAAGCTGCGGCAGTTCGATCCGGCCATCCAGCACTATCAGCAGGCTCTGACCCTCAATCCTCGGCACCGCAGCGCGCACGAACACCTCGGTGAAGCCCATCTGGCCCAAGGTGATCTGGCGAAAGCCAAAGAGCATCTCGCCGCTCTCGAGCAAATCTGTCTCATCCCCTGCGATGAATACGACGACCTGCAGCGGGCGATCGCGGAGTACAACAAACTCGCGAACCGCTGATCGAATCCAATTTTCATGTCAGCACAAGTGAGTGGATGGACCGCAGGCCATCGATAGCCAAATTTAGACCGCACGACTGGTCTCACCCCCCGATTTTCCAGATGTCGGAATAGAACCACTATGTCGCCTCTTGGCACCTTTGAGACATGCCGACAGACACTGAAACGGTCCGCTTATCGGGGTAGACCGGAGTGCGCCGGGAGACCGGCAAGGAGCAGATGGTGCAAGTCCATCACGATGAAGGAGTAGGTGCAGCGAGGCTAGCTGCCATTCTAGCGGGTGAGAGTCCCGCCAACAGAGGAGTCCAGTCGCTGTTGTAGTTATATCCTGCAGCGGGAAGGGCGACCAACCCGCTGGAAGCCCGGATGTAAAAGCCCCGCAGGCTGGGCAACCGGTCAGATCCGTGCAGGGGGCGAGCAAACTGGCAGACCGTAGCAGATGTGTGAACCAGGAAGCCACGAAAGTCATCGCCCGCGTGAAACGGATTGCGGGAGTTTTGGGAGTGCCGAGCCGGTCTACTCTCGGCAAAGGCCGCGTCGACATCGCTGCGCTGGAACTGACGATGATCGAACTCCCCGGGGTCGGAGAGGACGGTATGCCAGGACAGAATGGCTAGCGAAAGCCCGGAACCACTCGTGGGTCGCCTCGGCGCTCCCGCACAGCGAAGGCATCGGGTATAAGCCGCCATGCGGTGAAAATGCGATGTGCCCACGAGTGGGACGGATGGGGTCGATTAAGTGATGACGGCTCGAGACAACATAACTCGGGCAAGAGCGAGGACCCCTGGGGTTGTGGTGATCCCACTTCATGGCAGTGCACGATCGAATCCGCGTCCCGGCTCAGTACGGGATAACCGTTGGATCACGAAGTGTACGAAGGATGGATGCAAACTGGCTAACACGCTGCGGATGTCGGGAGCAGACTTAAGCAGGTGTGGAAGTCGGAAAGGCGCCATCTGAACAGCCAGCCTTCCAGCCGTATCGGGGAAAACCCGCCGTACGAAATGATAGGGGGGATCGAGGAAACGTCGGCATCATTCGAAGCCCGGTCCGCGCCTCGATCCTATCCGACCGAACCGCATCGACCCCGAGTTCATGCGCAGATGCCCGCGAGGGCATCGGCGAAGCGTTGACAGGGGAGCGCATAGGCCAGCCATTGAGCCGCGAAAGTACCCTCATGCTGGGTGCCGACGTCGTTCCGGTGACGGAAGGCAACACGGATGGGCGCGATAACGCGAGCGCCCAGACGGCCCGGCGTGGTCTTAGACACTGGCATGTGCGCACGCTCTTTGCTCGGGAACCGGGAGATCTCATGGTCGGCCAGCGCAGCATGCGTGCTGCACTGGCCCGCGTCGGGAAGGCGAGGAGCCGTAGCCGATGATGCACGATCATGAGAAGTCTGACTCCGCCATAGTAGCTGTGAAGCCGACGAACAAAGCCGGGCAACCGGCTGCGGAGTTGGTGGAACCAAGGGCGGAGGCCGAGGAGAATGCGAGTCAGCAAAGCACGGGCCGGGCACAGTACCGGGAAACCGTGTCACAGGCGCTGAAGCGCATACGGCACGTTGCGAGGATATTGCGAAGTGCCGTTTATACACCCGAGGTGGGAGAAGCTATGGGGCGGGCGGCGGAGGTCATGGCACCTTCATGGTCCACACGAACTGATGGAGGTTGCCCCATGGCCCAAGTCAATGATCTCAGTCGAAGCCTGACCGCGTTTGATCCGATCTCGACCTCGGTAGTGGTCGTCGAGATGAGCAAGGCGAGCTGGCTGGTGAGCGGAGCTGTTCCTGGCGTCGAGCGCCAGCCGTTGAAGAAACTGGAGCCGGATGCGACGGCACTGTTGCGATTGATCGAGCGGTGGCGGAACGAGGCGATGCGTTCTGGCCGGCCGATCAGTCGGATCGCGCTGGCCTATGAGGCTGGCCGCGACGGCTTCTGGCTGGCGCGCTGGCTCATTGCTCGCGGGATCGAGGCGCATGTCATCCATTCGGCAAGCGTTGCGGTGTCACGCGAACGCAAGCGGGCGAAGACGGATCGTCTGGATGCGGCGATGTTGATGCGCGTATTCCTGGGCTGGTTGCGCGGTGAGCGGGGGCACTGCGGGATGGTGGTGATCCCGACGATGGAGGAGGAGGCTGCGAGGCGCCCGAGCCGCGAACGCGAGAGCCGTATGCCCGAATTGGGCCCGTACGGATCTGTGCGGGGGGCGCGAGGTAACTCGCGTCCCTACCGCGAAAGTAGTCGGCCGACGACCAAAATGACGTGATTGATCCATCCGCGACTTCGGGCCTCATCTGCGCCGAAAGACAGTTGTTTGCTATTTCTCACTGGGCGCTCGGTCGCAAAGTGCTAGGCTGTCGGTATTGCGCAAGGCGTGGTCGTTACCGGGGGCAAATGCAACGACGAAATTTTATAACGCTCTTAAGTGGCGCGGCAGTAGTGTGGTCGCTGGCCGCGCGTGCGCAACAGTCCAGAAAAGCGCCCCTCATTGGAGTGCTATGGCCCAATCCGCCATCGTCATTTGAGTTCATACGTCAGGGTTTGTTAGACCTTGGCTATGTCGAGGGTAAGAATATCCGTTTCGAATTTCGATGGGCCGAAGGATCGCTCGACCAACTGCCCGAGCTGGCCTTAGAACTGGTCCGCATTCCGGTGGATCTCATCATAACCTTGGCACCACCAGCCACTTTGGCGGCTCAGCGAGCTACCCGAGCAATCCCTATCGTCTTCGTCGCCATGGGTGATCCGCTCGCAAGCGGCGTGGTAACCAACCTGGCGCGACCAGGCGCAAATCTCACCGGGATCACCCGAATGATTCCCGAGATGAGTGCCAAGCATGTGGAATTGCTTAAGGAGATTTACCCCGCGCTCTCCAATCTGGCCGTTCTCTGGAACCCGAATAATTCCTCAAACCCGCCGGCGCTCAGGGCCGTGGAATCCTCGGCTCGTTCGCTGTCGCTTCAAATTCGTCCTCTGGAGGTGCGAGCAGTGGCCGACCTCGACAACGTCTTCACAGCGATTGGACAGGAGCGGGCCGACGGTGTTCTCTTCATTGCGGATCCGGTCTTTTTCATTCATCTCAAACGCATGGCCGATTTCACGACAGCGACACGGCTTCCAGCGATTTGCAATTTTGTCGAGTTTCCGAAGTTTGGTGGTCTGATAGGCTATGCACCAAGCTTGCAGGATGAGTTCCGACACGCAGCGAAACACATCGACCAAATTCTCAAGGGCGCTAACCCTGCTGATTTGCCGATTGAGCAGCCAACCAAGTTCCAACTTGTGATCAATCTCAAGACCGCAAAGATGCTCGGCATTGACGTGCCGCCGACGCTGCTCGCCCGCGCCGACGAGGTGATCGAATAAGCATTCAGATGTCTGGGGCTGGCACTCAACGGACGACGAGCGAGCGCTCTGCCATGTCCGGCGAAGCCGACATCCGCCACAGTCATTGCATGTCCGCTGCTATCTGGCAGCGCTTTGCACCCAAGGTCGCCGCCGCTCGCGAGCCATACGGAAAACCCCAAGTACTTACGGTCAAGATTCGGGAGTGGTTTCAATCCCGAGTTCCTCGCTGGCGGGGCATACCTTGATGACCTGCGTGCTGTGCTTGGATCCCGGCCAACCTTCATCCTCTTGTGCGGGGCACGATGATGTGAGAGCCGCCGAGCGTCGGCTCTGGTCGGAACAGATGGAGGGCCGGCGCTGTCGTCGGCTACCATCGCGCAGTGCCTCAATGGCGGTTAGACTGCTGAAGCATCCCGCTCAGGGCCTGCCGCCGTTCCTTATACATCCCGAAAATGCGCTGTTTGATGTTCTTGAGCTTGGGGCAAGTTGCGGCTTGCATCTCGCATATAGGGCCTCCGCACGTTCGGTAGCTTTGTGCTCCGAATTTCCTTCTCCGCCACGCGTATCTGATACCGGCGGAGAAGTGGCAGCCGGCCTATCCGTGTTAGGGTTCGAAACAACGACCGGACGACCGCGACCCGTGGGCTTCTTTTCCTTAATGCACTCGCAACTATTATCGTCGCCAACGCGATAACCTCCCTTACAGATGATCTTCATACAGCTTTCACCATCGGCCTTAAACCCATGCGCGCAGATCAACGGACAGACGCGGGCAGGTTTTGCCTTGATGGCGTCGCGTGCATCAAGGCTTGCAACTTTCACGAATTTCGTTCCAGCGTTCTCGTTGAATAGTTCCAGTGCGCGTCGGGACGATGAGGTCCAGTCTTTGCGTGGGTGAGGCCCACGCGAGGAGCGCTCCGCGGAGGTCGGCCATTCTTTGAGTTACCGTGCCCTCCTTGTGACCGTGCGCGACCGCGTTGCGCAGATTGTTGCCCGCTTTGACTACGTCCCACAGCTCCACGGTGAGGTCGGGACAAAAGAGTTTTACAGCTATGTCAATCTTCCCCGCAAAGGGGCGCTTCCATTTTCTGCGGGCTGTTCTAAGCACGTCAATCAGGGACTGTTCGACGCTGAGGTGCCCTTTCAAAACCTCCACGATTCGGTCGTTATACCGCCCAACGCGCTCGGTCATTTCTTTGTGCGCTTTTTCCAAGCCCGGATCGTCAAACTCCATTCCTGCCTCCCTGCCTGTTATGCGATAATTACCGCGGAAACTCACCATAGTTCCGCAATTCCCGTTTTGCGCTGCTATGCTGTGGCGGCGATCACGGAACGAGGTTCGCCATGACCTCCAAGTCTTGGATCAGGTGGCTCGGCGCACCTCTCATCGCTCTTGTTTTGACGATCGCGCCGTCAGTCTCGCCGGTGCACGCCGTCGAGGCTCGCAAGGTGAGCGTGGTGTCCTTCGGCCTTTTCGGCGATCAAGGCGTGTTTAGAAGCGAGGCGACCGGCGCAGCACAAGTTGTAGCGGGCCGTTTCGGAAGTGGCCCGATCGACGTGCAGTACAACTCGAAGAAAGGCGGAGGTGCAACGATCGAAGCGCTGGCCAAGTCGCTGCAAGTCGCAGCCAATGGGTTGAACACTGAGAACGACATTCTGTTTTTGATTCTCACCTCGCACGGCTCCCCCGCCGGCCTTGCAGTCAAGGCGGGGCGGCTCACGCAAACGCTCACGCCGTCGAATCTCGCCGACATGCTGGCGCGGACGGGCGTGCGACACAAGGTGGTGATCATCTCGGCCTGCTATTCCGGAGTGTTTATCCCTCGTCTCGCGAACCCCGATCTGCTGGTAATCACCGCGGCCGATGCCAACCATCCGTCGTTCGGTTGCGAGGACAAGGCCAAGTGGACCTATTTCGGCGATGCCTTTTTCAACATTGCACTCCGCCAAGCCGGAAGCCTGAAAGACGCTTTTGTTCTTGCGCGCGCGCTCGTCAAGAAGCGAGAACTGCGCGAGCACTTCGAGCCGTCGAATCCCCTGATGGCAGGCGGCGCAAACGTGCGGCCGTTACTCATTGCGCGTCCATGAGCGACCGACCGCCTTCGCGGCCGACGCCTGTGTGTGACGAAAACCTCGTCCGTATTGATATGGGATTAAATCGCGCCGCATGTCTGCTAGTGGGGCAGATAGTGTTGCAAAACTCCAAAAATGGCAGCGATTTTTCCGCGAAAAGAGCAGCCAAGCGACAATCGCCGATCGATGTGTCCTCAAGCGTGCTACCGAAGTTGCCGGTGAGTTCATCGCTAGTTGCTGTGGTCCCCCGCACGATTTATTCGATCGCCGCGCCCACGGCTCGGAGAATTTGTGTTCAGCGATCCAAAAAGAGTTTTGCAACACTATCGGGGCACCAAGCGGACGTGCCAACCCATCTCATGTATGTCTCTGCTTTTTGAGGGGCGGAACGGGCTCAGCTTGGTCGTCGTGGGCGCTGAGGTCGGCTTACTAAAAAGCTTCCACGAGCCGTTTTGGCCAGTTTGAAATTGTCAGTGACACTACGGTGACACCCACCATTATCGGCAAAGGCCTAAATCACGAAAATGCCTCATAATACTGGCGCACCCGATACGATTCGAACGTGTGACCTTTGCCTTCGGAGGGCAACGGACCCACCGCTGCGATGATGGGCATGCCGATGCAGCCCTTTACGCATAGGCCATTGGCATTTGCCAATCATCAAAATAGCCATTGCAATTCAATGGCGGGCTTGGGAGACAGAAAACTGGCAAACCCGTTGATTCAATAGGCTTCCCACTCTTCCCTAGGGAGCGCCACGATTTCAGTACCTGTCTCCGGTTCCGAAGACACCGAGTCAGAATACTCACGGTCACTCCAAATTCGCCTCTTGTAGTCTTTCCGCTGGTGAAGTGGCGGACGGTTTCTACGGTGGAATTGATCATGCAGCTCAATGTACAGCAGGCGCATCAGCTGGTGGTCCGCATCATGTCGGCGATGGGACACGACGCGGCCGATGCTGGCCTGATCGCCGACCACCTGATCGATTGCGAACTGCGTGGTCTGAGTTACGGTGGCCTCGCGCGTGCCATCAGCATCGCCGAACGGATGGCGCGCACCGGCGACCGCCGGCGTCCGATCCGGATCCGGCATGAGACGCCGGTGTCGGCGCAACTCGATGGCGGTGACCACCTCGGCTACATCGTGGCCCATCGCGCCACCGGTATCGCGGTCGAGAAGGCATCTGCCGTTGGCATCGCGGTGGTCGGCGCCAGTGACACCTGGTACACCGGCATGCTGTCCTATTATGCCGAGATCGCGGCGGCGCGCGGCCTGGTCAGCATGATCGCGTCGAACGCTTCGCCCTGGGTCGCCCCGCACGGTGCAACCGAAGGCCGGTTCGGCACCAATCCGATCTGTTTCGGCTTCCCGAGCGCCGACGAACCTGTGATCTGGGATGTCGGCACCTCGGCGATCATCCACGCCGAGGTGACGCTGGCGCGACGGCTCGGTCAGCTCTTGCCGGCCGGCGTAGCGTTCGATCGCGACGGCCAACCGACGCGAGATCCGGCGACCGCGCTTGCGGGCGCCTTCGCCGCGTGGGGCGGGCACAAGGGCTCCGGCCTGGGCATCGTCGTACAGTTGCTTGGCATCATGGCAGGATCGCCGCCGATTCCCCCGGACCTCGCTGGTTTCGGCTTCGTCATGGTGGCGATGCGCCCGGATTTGCTGGGACCGGCAGAGACGTTTCGCAATAACGTCTTTGCCTACGCGCAAGCGGTGCGAACGGCTCGGCCGGTCGCCGGCGGCGACGTGGTGCGTATGCCGTTCGATCGCTCGCGGCAGAATCGTCGGCGCCGGCTCGCCTCCGGCCGCATCGACATCCCTGACTTGTTGTTCGAGCAATTGACCCGGATCGCCGGACCCGATCCCGTAGATCATGGAAGAACCAAACATGACTGATGCGGAGGCGGGACGTACGCGAGACTTCTTGGGTTACGGTCGCCAACCGCCAGATCCGCGCTGGCCGAATGGCGCGCATGTCGCCGTCAATTTCGTGATCAACTACGAGGAAGGGGGCGAGTATTCCGTGCCGGACGGCGACCCCGCTTCCGAGGCTGCCCTTACAGAAGGGGCGACCGCCGCCGTTGTCGGCCGCGACCTGGCCGCCGAAAGCATGTTCATGTATGGGAGTCGAGCCGGATTCTGGCGGTTGCATCGGATGTTCACCAAGCGAAACATCCCTTGCACGGTATTTGCCGTCGCCCGTGCTCTCGAGCGGAATCGCGAAGCTGCGGCAGCCATCCGCGAAGCGGGGTGGGATGTCGCCGGCCATGGGTTGCGGTGGGAGATGCATGCAAATCTCGCCCCCGAGACGGAACGCGAGCACATTCGCCTTGCCACGGAGATTATTACCAAGTGCATGGGGAGCCGCCCGGAAGGCTGGTACTCGCGCTATGCCCCATCGCTTTCCACTCGAGCGATTTTGCTCGACGCCGGATACTCCTACGACAGTGACGCCTACGACGACGAACTTCCATACTGGGTGAAGGTCGCCTCGCGCGACCAACTGGTGATTCCTTACTCGCTCGTGCACAACGACGTGCGCTTCAGCCGGCAAGGCATCACCACGGGTAACGATTACTTTGACTACATAAAGAACGCTGTCCAATGCGTGATCGACGAGGATCCGCCGCGGATGCTCAGCTTCGGACTTCACAACCGCATCATTGCTCATCCGGGTCGTGCCTTTGGACTGGCAAAAGCCCTTGATTGGCTTGCAAGTCATCCCAAGGTGTGGATCGCGCGGCGTGTCGACATTGCGGCGCACTGGCGCAAATGGCACCCACCGCCGCGTGCGGCCTAGCGGTCTCTTTGCGTCTACTGTGCGAGTCTAGGCGTACACGGATGGCCGAGAGGGTTTCGCGACAAGCCGAACCCGGCAACGCCTCGGATCAAATAGCAATTTCAATCACATAAGAGTTCGCAGTTTTATTCTGAGTGGCGCGTCACCCGGAAGTCAACCGCTTGGGCCAGCCCTACAGTCCGCCGGTCAAATCGCGGCTCGAAGCGAATGTCGGCATCGGTGGTCGCGTGTCCCCGCAACCAAGCCCGGAGTTGATCAAGCCCAATCGCTTCTTCGCTTTTCCGGAACCCGGCTTGACACTCGCCCATATATGTTCTCATTATGTTCTCACCATGAAAACTCGGTGAAACGTCAAGGTGAGCGGTCTGGATGGCAACGACAGCCACCATCCTCCATGCGGACCTCGATGCCTTCTATGCTTCGGTCGAACAGCTGCTCGACCCGTCGTTGCGCGCCAAACCCATCGCCGTCGGTGGTGGGGTTGTGCTTGCCGCTTCGTACGAAGCCAAGGCCTTCGGAGTCCGCGGCGGCATGTCGGGACGGCAAGCGCGCGAACTCTGTCCGCAACTCACTTTTGTCGGCGGCCATTTCAAGGACTACCAACGGCTGGGCGATGCCGCCATTAAGGTGGTCGGCGATTTCACGCCGCTCGTCGAGCGGATTTCCATCGACGAGGCCTTTGCCGACGTTGCAGGCTGCACCCATCTCTTCGGTCAGCCTGCACA
The DNA here is from genome assembly GCA_963769365.1 of uncultured Alphaproteobacteria bacterium. Lineage (GTDB taxonomy): Bacteria > Pseudomonadota > Alphaproteobacteria > Rhizobiales > Xanthobacteraceae > Bradyrhizobium. The sequence goes on from CAVYLU010000012.1 coordinate 771,792, forward strand.
AATTGCGAGGGCGATCCGCCAACGCGTGCGCGCCGAGCTTGGCCTTCCGATCTCGGTTGGCGTGGCGCGCACAAAGCATCTGGCAAAAATTGCCTCGCAAGTGGCCAAGCCCGACGGGTTGGTGGTTGTCGATCCGGACACCGAGCTGGAATTCCTTCACCACCTGCCGGTCGAGCTGATGTGGGGAGTGGGGCCTGTCACGAAGGCGCGGCTGGCCGAGATCGGCGTGCTGACTATCGGAGAGCTCGCAAAGACACCGGGATGGTCGCTCGAGCACCTGCTCGGTCCCGCGGCAGCAGAGAAACTCGCGGCGCTGGCGTGGAATCGCGATCCGCGAGAGATCAAGGCTCACCGCCGGGCCCGATCGGCAGGAGCGCAGTCGGCGATTGGCAGGAAGCCTGCCGAAGAGCGAGTTATTCGACCGACCTTGCTTCATCTTGCAGACCGCATCGGCACCCGGCTCCGGGCGAGGTTAAGGCCTGGCCGAACCGTGACGGTCCGAGTTCGCTTCGCCAACCTGGACTCAGTCACTCGCTCGGTAACGCTCGATGCACCAATATCCGCAACCGTGATTCTCGCCGAGCTCGCAGAGGAACTGGTGCGCGCGGTCCTCGCAGATCACCCGGACGAGAAAACCATCTCGCTGCTGGCGATCTCAGTGTCGCATCTCGAGCAGCACTGGGATCTGGAGCTGGAACTTCCGCTTGGACTTCAAGATGAAGCGCGCCGCCCCGGCACCAAAATAGGCATGGCACGTTGGGCGGCCGACTGTGCCGTTGATAAGATCCGCGATCGCTTCGGATGGGATGCTATCGGATACGGTTCGGTCGCGCTGGGAGTTTCTCGTTCCGTTCCCGACGAGTTTCGCAAACTCGCCGAAAAGGACCTGTAACCATCACCGGTCACCACGCATCCAAAGATGCGAGCTTCTCAAGGAAGCCTTCGCCGCAGCGGGCACTGTTCTCTCTGAGAACGCGCAACGAAATCGCAACGAATTGGGTGAAACGACCGTGAACAAAACATGGCGGAAACACCTGCCACGACAAGAAAAATCAACAACTTAGAAAATATTCACTGCGTTCGGGACGCAGGGGTCGCAGGTTCAAATCCTGCCACTCCGACCATGATCTCTTTAGGCTTTTTGTCTTCTTTCACGATAAGCGGCCAAGTCAACCCCGGGATCAACCCCAGATACGATGTTCTTACTTGGTTTCGTCGTGATGACGGCCGCCACCTCGCGTAAGAACTCTGGGTGGTGGTGGCCATAGGTATCGAGCAACACCTCGACGGACATTCCAAGAAACCCCGCGGCTTTCCACGGATCTGCACCACGCTGCATCAGCCAGGTTGCGGCCGTGTGCCGGAAGGTATGTGGAGTGACCTTGCCTGCTTCGCTGGACATCTTGGCGATTCCAACGGCGCTTCGGAACCCCGACTTGACGGATTTTACGGCCGCACCGTTGAATTCGACAAAGTGCGATACGACTGCCCCCGTTCTGACCCAGCGCCGCATGTGAGTGAGCAATCGGTCGGGAATTGGTGCTGGCGGCTGCCGCTTCTTGGTCGGACGCCGCCCCTGGGCAAGCCGATAAAAGATGCCGTTTTCGAGATCCACGAACGATCGGCCACTCTCGCGGTACGGTGACGCCGACGCGATGGCGCCGGCGCGAGTGCCAATATAGAGACCGATCAAAATAAAGCGTGCGATGTGACGCAGCGGGCGCTTGCCCGTCTCAATTTTTTGAATTGCCTGTGCAAGCGGTGTTGGCGTGGATCGTACCGATGAAAACAGTGCTGCGCCACGTGCTAGAGCAGGATGACTTTTCTTCGAATCGTCATCCCGCTCTATCTTTTTGTTTGAGCATGATCTTTTCGGAAAACCGGTGTCCACTTTTCCGGATCATGCTCTAGCCGCCAAACCCTCGCAGGCCCTCGATATCGAGCACGGTGATCGCCCGATAGGCGATCTTGATTAGCCCGGATTTCTCCAGGGCGTGCAGGGCCCGATTGATACTTTGCCGCGATGCGCCAACGAGATGACCAAGCTCCTCGTTGGAGATTTCGATACGGCATTCCCGGTTCGGATAGAGTTGCGGATGCAGCATGTCCACGATGGTGTGGGCGACGCGCGCTTCCGGCTCGTCCAGGCGGTCATGCTCGAACGCGCCGATGAATTGCGCGAGGCGTTCGTTGAGCTGGGTCAGGATGAAGCGGTTGAAAGGAATGCTGGTGTCCAACAGCCGGAAAAATGCGACCGCCGGCATCAACGCGACGCGTGAGTCACGCACCGCAATGACATTGTATTTGCGCGCCTCCCGTTTGAGGATCGAGCCTTCGCCGAACCAGGAATTGGCGGGGAAGGTCGCAAAGGTCACGGACTTTCCGGTGTCGGACAGGTTCTCGGCCTTGACCAGTCCGTCAATCACGCCGACCCAGACGTTGGACGGATCGTCCTTGCGGCACACATAATTGCCGGGTTGAAGTTCGCGGACGAAGATCGCGGTGCGCGCACGCTGCAATTGTTCGGCTGAAAGCGCGCCGGCCCATTTGCTCGCAGCCAGTAAATCGTCGAGCGACCGCATCGCGTGCATTCAATTGTTCGAACGGCGACAGTCTTTGACGGATTAATGATTTATCCTATGGCGAAACAGGGGCACGCACGTGCCGAAACAAAAACAATGCGGCGTTGCCCGCATGACGGAGGGAATTCCAGCTACATCATAAGGTTGCGATGACCGAGGTACTAAAACTTCGGCAACAGGGAGGTAGTATGATGAAGACTGATGAAGGAGACAGGCGAGGAGCCTCACGGTATTTGCTGGCCACGGCCGCGGCTGCGGCGATTGGGTTTGCGGCATCACCGGCTTCGGCCTTAACGTGCTCTCAACTGGCCACCAGCTTCCATCGGCCCAACACGACCATCACGACGGCGCAGACGGTTCCGGCTGGAACATTTGTTACGCCGACCGTTCCACCCCAAACGATTACGGGGTTGCCCCAATTCTGCCGAGTGGCAGGGTTTACGACGCCAACCAGCGACTCGCACATCAATTTCGAAGTGTGGGTGCCGGAATCGGGCTGGAACCTGAAGTATCTGCAGGTGGGCTGCGGCGGTTTCTGTGGGGCGATCTCCTACGGCAGCATGGCCGAGCCGCTTCGCAGAGGTTATGCCGCGGCGGGGACCGACGATGGCCATCAGGCCAGTGGCGTCGATGCGTCTTGGGCTGTAGGCCATCCCCAGAAGGTGGTCGATTTCGGATATCGATCGCTCAAGGAGACCACCGACGTTGCCAGAGATATTATCATGGCATTCGAATCGAGTGGTCCGCGTCGCTCCTACTTCATGGGTTGTTCCGATGGCGGCCGCGAAGCCTTGATGGAGGCGCAGCAATTCCCGCAGGACTTCGATGGAATCGTGGCCGGATCGCCAGCGAATTATTGGACGCACCTGTTTACCGGGTTCGTCTGGAACCAGAAAGCGCTTGCCGCAATCTCCGGCGGCGATCTTTCGCCAGCCGACCTTGGCGTCATCAGCAATGCCATGCTGGCACAGTGCGCCGGACACGACGGCGGGCTGAGCACGGATCCATTCCTGAACAATCCGCCGGCCTGCCGCTTCAACCCGGAAAAGCTGTCGCTGACAAAAGACAAGGTCGAGGCGGTCAAGAAGATTTTTTCAGGTCCTCCCGGCATCTTCCCGGGCTACCGTGTGGGGGGCGACGAGGCGAGCAACGCGGCCAACTGGCCGGCATGGCTGACCGATAGCGGCAATCCGGCCAATGCATTGCAGGGATTGTTCGGGGACAACTTTTTCCAGTTCATCGTCTTTCCGAACTCTGGATGGACCCCGGACAGCTTTAGCATCGCTGAAAACGCGCGCCAGGCGGACGTCAGGACCGCAGCAATCCTGAATTCCACCGATCCCAATCTTCGTCCCTTCAAATCGCATGGCGGCAAGTTGATCCAATATGTAGGCTGGGGTGACACCGCCATCTCACCCGAGAACGACATCAATTACTTTAACGCCGTGAGCCGAGAAATCGGCGGCCACGAAGACACCGGTGACTTCTATCGTCTGTTCATGGTCCCGGGCATGGCGCACTGCGGTGGTGGACCCGGTCCAAATGCGTTCGGTCAAGGGGTCAATGGGCCGAATCCCGCCGATGCCGCGGACGACATTCTCACGGCCCTCGATCAGTGGGTCGAAAAACGGGATGCGCCCGATAAAATCGTCGCCACCAAATACGTGAATGACGATCCGACGCAGGGCATCGCGTTCCAGCGACCGCTTTGTCCGTTCCCGCAATTTGCGAAATACAAGGGGACTGGCAGCACGACGAGCGCCGCGAGCTTTGCGTGCGTGAAACCAGATCATGACGACGATCACGATCACGATAGGGAAGCCAGCAATCGCTGAGCTTGGAGATCGGCCGTGGGCGGCCAACGCCCCCGCGGCCGGTCGGCTCATGCGAGTTTTGAAGTCGCATCGCAAGGCGAGATCGAAGGCGGACGGCGCTCCTGCTACCGAACGGGCTGCCGCCGTGTCCTGTCGACGATCGCCAGAGGCGGCGAACTTTTGGGTTGGACCGGCGGCGAGGATGCCAATGGCAGCAGCAGCGCAGGGATGGCTTCTGGCGCTACCGGTTTGCTGAACAGGAAGCCCTGGATTTCGTCGCACGCCTGATCGCGCATGAATTGATCTTGCCCGGCCGTTTCGACGCCTTCGGCGACGACCGTCAGGCCTAGCGCCTTGCCCATGCTGATGATGGCTTGCGCGATGGCCTTGTCCTGACTGTCATTCGGCAGGTTGCGAACGAAGGAGCGATCGATCTTGATAGTATCGATCGGGAATTGCTTCATGAGAGACATCGACGAGTAGCCGGTTCCGAAGTCATCGATGGCAAGCCGGATGCCGCGGCTCCGGATCGCGCCAAGAAGCCTCATCGCCCGATCGACATTCGACATCACCAAACTCTCGGTGATTTCGAGTTGCAGAAGGTTCGCCGGCATACCGCTCGCCGCCAGCGCATCGTCGATATCGCGCAGCAGGTGGTCGTCGGAAAACTGGCGCGGGGACAGATTGACCGCCATGGAGATTGGCGGGAGGCCCTGGCGCTGCCAGGCCATGTTTTGAGCGCACGCCGTCTGCAGGATCCAGCGGCCGATCGGCACGATCAAACCGATCTCTTCCGCGAGCGGGATGAATTTCATCGGCGCAAGCGAGCCGAGCTCGGGGTGGAACCAGCGCAACAGGGCCTCGACACCCGTGACGTGTCCGGTCACGACATCGACCTTGGGCTGGTAATGAACCTTGAACTGATCGAGTTCGAGGGCCTTGCGCAGCTGTGTTTCGAGCGTGAGCCGCTCGACCGATTGAGTTCTGGTCTCCTGGGTGAAGAAGCGGAAGTCGTTCTTTCCATCCTCCTTGGCAACATACATCGCCATATCGGCGTTCTTCGTCAGGGTATGTTCGTCGATGCCGTCTTCCGGAAACATGGCGATCCCGATACTGGCCGTGGTCCGGCACTCATGACCGGACAGAACCAGCGGCCGGCTCAGCGCCGCCAGCAAGCTGCGCGCGACGGTCGCGACCTGACGAACCTCCTTGACTTCATTGAGGATGACGACGAACTCATCGCCGCCAAGCCGCGCGACCACGTCGCTGGCGCGCAACGTGGAGCGCAGCCGGTTGCCGGCTTCGGCAAGCAACTTGTCGCCCGAGACATGCCCGAGCAAGTCGTTGATGACCTTGAACCGATCGAGGTCGATGAAGAGCACGGCAAATCGCCGCTTGTAGCGCCCGGCGGCGGCGATCGATGTCTTCAACAGCTCACCGAACATTGCCCGGTTCGGCAAGCCGGTCAGCCCGTCATGGGTGGCAAGATATTGTATACGCTCGTCGGCCTGCTTTTTCTCGTCGACGCGGTCGAAATTGTCGAGCGCGAAGGAGACGTTTTCCGCGAGCCGCCTCAGCAGTTCAACAAGTTCCGGCGTAAAGGTGCCGCGTTCACTGGAGAGAAACAGAAATACGCCGACGGGTTTGCCGCCGATCAAGAGCGGCAATCCCGCGCCCGATTTTGTTTCAGTCTTGCCGTGCCAGTGGTCGGTGCGGGCATCGGCTTGAAAGTCGTTGCTGACCGAGGGTTGACCCGAACGATAGGCAGTGCCGGTCAGGCCGCGGCCCTCCGGCCTGTCGGCCGAGATCGAAAATCGCAGCGTCCTGATATAGTCCGCCGTCGGACCAGTTGCTGCCGCGATCTCGAGAAAATCGTCATCGGGCCGGGCCAGCGCGATCGTGGTGGATGTGAATTTCGCGCCCTCGACCACCGCCTCGCAAACCAGTTGAAACAGCTCGTTCCGGCTACTGGCCCGCATGATCGCTTCGTTGGTCGCGCTGAGCGCCGCGAACATCCGGGTGAGACGCTCCTTTTGCGCTTCAGTGCTGGCCTTCTCCTCCGCGCGATCGAGGTTCTCAAGGCCAAACGAGACGTTTTGCGAAAGCCGCCGCAGAAGCTCGACGAGATCGGGCGTGAAGGTTCCCTTTTCAGCCGCCAGGAACAGCAGAACGCCCACGACACGTTCGCCGCTGAACAGTGGAAGCGCCGCCGCCGATTTCGAACGGCGCGGGTTGGTGGCATCCCAATTGGCGAAGTTGTCGCTGGCAAGGTCATTGCTGATCGTGGGCTCGCCGCGGCGATAGGCGATCCCGGCCAATCCGTCGCCTTGCATGCCGCTGTGTGGCGAATACTTGAGGGACCTCATGATATCGGCGTTTGGTCCGGCCGTGGCGGCGATCTTGAAAAATTTCGCCTCCGGCTCGGCCAGCAGGATCGTCGTCGACGTGAACTTGGCTCCGTTGACGGCTGCCTCGCAGACCATCTCGTAGAGTTGGTCGCGGCTAGTGGCGCGCATGATCGCTTCATTGGTCGCGCTCAGCGCGGCGAACATGTGCGAGACGCGTTCTTTCTGTTCTTCCCGGTCGAACATCTCCAGCCCGAAGGAGATGTTCTTTGCGATATCGCGCATCAATTGATTGATGCCTTCATCTTCCCGCCCGGTAACGCGGCCCCAGAAGAAGAACAAGACGCCGACCGATTGGCCGCTCCTGATCAGCGGCAGCGCGGCGCAGCCATGAGGTACGGAATCCGGGCCGACCCATAGCTGGGTTCGGGGATCGGCGGCCGTGTGATAGCTGATGGCCAGCGTCTGGTCGCGAAAGGCGGGCCCGTGGAGGCCGTGGCCATAGGGATCCGCCGGGTCGACCGACAGGCGCATTTTCTCGATCTGTTCCACCAGTTCGCCAGCGGCCGCAACTACCCTCAGCAACGGCGAGTTTTGCTCCTTCAGGAAGATCGCGGCGGCGCCAAGCGACCTTCGTCCCTTGGCCACGGATTCACAGACCTGCTGAAACATCTCATCCAGGCTGCGGCCTTGCAGGATCGCCGAATTGACCGCGCTCAGCGCCGCGAACATATCGGAGATGCGGCGGTTCGCGCGCTCTGCCTGTTCGCGCTGTTTTTCGTGTTCGAAATTCGCCAGCGCGAACGAGACATTTCGGACCATGCGTTCCAGCAGGTGAACAACCTCGTCATTGAGCGTATCGGCGTCCGTGAGAAGGAACAGAAAGAGGCCGATGCTCACACCGTCTTTCAGGATAGGAACGGCTGCCAGCGCGCCGATCCCCTCGGTCGATCCGTCTTCCCGCCAGGGAAGGAAGCGCGGATCGCTCTGATAATCATTCGATATGCAGGAGCGGCCGGTGCGGAATGCGGTGCCGGCGAGGCCGCGGCCGCGATCCGAATCGGGGTCGACGGAGATTTTCAGCTCGCCGAGCGATGCCTTGCCGTCGTAACCGCTGACCGCGGCGACGCGGAGCCAGCCGTCGTCTCCCGGGAGCAGGGCGCCGGCACTCCTGAAGCCACCTTCCTTGACGGCGGCGTCGCAGACGCGCTGGAACAGTTCCGACTCGGCCTCGGTGCGCAGAATAGCTTCGTTGGTCGCGCTCAACGCCGCGAACATCCGAGCTTCTGTGATTGGATTCGCCACCGCGTTGCCCCTCAGGAACGATCTTGAGGGAACATTGACGGTCGGCACTGAGCGCGCCGTTAGAAAGCAGGGTAAATATCTCCTTAAAGCACCGCGAGAAAGCACGCTCGCGCGGCAAATGAAATCATGGTCAACGCGCTTTGAACGGGAACGGAGTTGATGGCCTTTCGTCGCGACCGCAATTTGTCTGCATCAACCGTTCGCGCATCCCGCTATTCTCGGTTGGTTGCTGCCGCTTGCCGGCTGCTTGTTGGCCTTGAGAATGCTCCACCGCCGACGGACCACCGAAACCCCAACGGAGGTAAAGGCCGTCGCCCGTCCCATAAACATCATTGTATTTATTGATCTTTTCGGCTCCCGCCCCGGTGGGGACGCGAAGGGATTGCAGCTTCAAATCCCGCCGGCTGCGACCATCGAAACCTACTGGTTGGGTGGCCTGCCTCGGGATAGGCTTCGCGCATGACCGTCACGGACATCGCAAACCGCACCTACAATCATGGCTTTCGGCTCGACCCGATCGTGCGCAGCCTGCTCGATACAGACTTCTACAAGCTCTTGATGATGCAAATGATCCGGGAATTTTACCCGGACCAGCGCGTCACCTTCTCGGTCATCAATCGATCGCGGCACGTGCGCCTTGCCGAAGTGATCGACGAGGGCGAGCTGCGCGCCCAGCTCGATCACGCCCGCACCATCCGCTTTTCCAAGAAAGAGCTGATCTGGCTCGCCGGCAATACGTTCTACGGCAAGACCCAGATGTTTTCGCCTGACTTCATCAACTGGCTCGCCACCTTCCGCCTTCCCGAATATGAGCTTCACAAGGTCGACGGCCAGTATGAGCTGCATTTCCACGGGCCCTGGACCCACACCACGATGTGGGAGATTCCGGCACTTGCCATTCTCAATGAGTTGCGATCGCGCCAGGTGATGAAAGGGCAGGGCCGGTTTGTCCTCGACGTGCTCTACGCCCGCGCCAAGGCCAAGCTTTGGGCCAAGGTCGAGCGCCTGCGCAAGTTGGAAGATCTGCGTCTTTCCGATTTCGGCACACGGCGGCGTCACGGCTTTTTGTGGCAGCGCTGGTGCGTGGAAGCAGTCAAGGAAGGCTTAGGCGCGTCCTTCACCGGCACCTCCAACGTCCTCTTGGCGATGGACAACGATCTGGAAGCGATCGGGACCAACGCCCATGAATTGCCGATGGTGGCGGCCGCGCTCGCCGATGACGATGATGAATTGCGCTGGGCACCGTACCGCATCCTCGATCAATGGCGCCATACCTATGGCGGCAATCTCCTGATCGCGCTTCCCGACGCCTTCGGCACAAGGTCGTTCCTGCGCGACGCCCCCGAATGGGTGGCGGACTGGACCGGCTTTCGCCCCGACAGCGCGCCGCCGATCGCGGCAGGCGAAGACATCATCAGATGGTGGAAGGACAAGGGCCGGGAGCCGAAGGAAAAACTTCTGGTGTTTTCCGACGGCATGGATGTCGGATCGATCGAGGAGACCTACTGGCATTTTGCCGGCCGGGTGCGGATCAGTTTCGGCTGGGGCACCAACCTGACCAACGATTTCATCGGCTGCGCGCCCGACGGATCGAGCAACCTTGATCCGATCTCGATCGTCTGCAAGGTGACGTCGGTCGACGGTCGGCCGGCCGTCAAGCTCTCGGACAATCCGGAAAAAGCCACCGGCAGCCCGTCCGAGGTGGAGCGTTATCTGCGCGTGTTCGGAAACGCCGGCCGCGTCCGCAGCGCGGTGCACGTGTAGCGAAAGGGCAGGCGGCCCCGATTACCATATCCACCGCCGAATCCATGCCAACAGGCCCGTGGACGGTTGGACCCCTTGCTGAACTGTGGTCGTGGCGAGAGCTGGCTTTCGCTGGCCAGCGGGCTTGTGGCTGCTCGCGCCGCGCGACCGGGAGCTCTTGGGCTTCAAACTCTTGGGCTTCGGGCTCTTGGGTTTCAGACTCGCGGGCTTCACTGCAGCGGCGGCCGGCGCCGTGGCCGCTGGGTTCGCGGATGCAGTGCCCTGCGGCGGCGGTGCCGTCGAGATGCTTGCCATTCGAAAACCGGCTTCCGTTTCGCTGAGCTGTTGAATCTGGCCGTCGTCCTGCACGGTGATGCTCAGGTGCTTGTGTCCGTAGCGCTTGTTTTCATACGGCACATCGATCAGGCCGGTGACGCTCACCCAACGTCCGATCCAGGCCGTCGACGGCTGCTCCTTCAGCTTGGCAAGCCCCTCGGACCAGATCGAGATCTTGACGATGTTGCCTCGCCCCGAGCCGAAATTGATAAAGACATAGCCCTTGGGCGGGCCTTTTCCACTCTTCCTGGACCCCGGCTCGACTTCGACGATCCGCCCGATCAGCTCGACCCGGTCACCGACCCGCTGCATCGCGGCGGAGAAATTGAGCGCATCGACGACCGGGTAGGCGGAGATGTAGTTGGCGGCTCGTGGCCTTGCGGCTGGCGAGGACTGTGTCTTGAGCTGCGTCTTCGCCGCCGGAATGTTGCGTCCGGCGAGGTATTCGTCGAGCGTCGGGATGGCGGTCAGCGGTGCTTCGCAGATCGCCGCAAAGCAGCGCGCCTGCTCCTTCAGCCTGGGCATCGCCAGCAGGCGCTGGAAGATCTCGCTGTGCGCAGGATCGGCGAAATCGTTCGCCTTGAAGATGATGGTCTCGCCGCCCTCGCGGAACTTGGAATATAGCGATTTGTCCTCGATCACGGCCTTCAGGCTGAGATCGAGCGCAATGAAGCTGAAACGGTCCATCCTGGGACCGAAATCGGAAACCCGCCGATCCGGATGCTGGAAGTGCTTGTGCCCGGTCTCGCTGCCGTTGCCCGGGCGCATGCCGGGGACGAACATGCCGTCGTAATCGATCAGCTTGATGTCGCCATTGGCGACCATCACGTTGCCGTTCTGAATGTCGCCGTGGGCGATCCCCTTAAGCGCGAGAAAGCGCGCAATGGCGGCAAAATCGGTGCGGGCCTTTTCGAGCGCGCGCGGATCGTCGAAGTGCTTGTCCAACCAGATGCCCAGCGTATCGCCCTCGACCCAGTCCATGCGCACGATCGGAAAGGTCTGCTGGCGGACGCTGATCCCGGACTGCTGGAAATCGAAATAGACAAAACAGCCGTTGGTGAGCGAGCGCAAGTTCTTGGAAATCGCGTCGTACTTCTGCTGGATCGCCGGAATCTCCCGGTGAAAGCAACGCACCGCGCACTTTCTACGCGGGGTGGTGACCGCATAGGTCAGCGCAAACCCTCCCGACATCACCAGCGGCAGGCCCAAATTGTTTTCGGCAACGGCGCCTTGCTTCAATTCCGGGTCGGTGAATGCTTGCGAGGGGTGTTGCACCGCTTCATGATATTCGACGATCTGCGGATATGACATTTTCCACCTACCACAACGCGATCAAGGTGGTGTCGTCGCGCTTCATGCGACCGGCCGCGCGCTCCTGCTGCACGAAGCGAGCGAATGCGCCGGGCGTTCTTAACCGTCGCAGAACACTGACCGGAGAGCAATCGCGATCGCGCTGCGACAAGAGCCAATGACCGAGCGCGTCGGTCATGCACAACAGCGCCGGCTGCTCCAGCCCGCGGAAGCTCCAGTCGGCGACAAGGTCGTAGGCGAAGTCCATTTTATCCAGGAACGCATTGTGCGTCGGGTTGGTGCAGATCAGCTGCGGCGAGCGAGTGAACTCCGCCGCGGTGGAGAGAGGAAAAGTCGCCTTGATGCGATCGCCGTCGCACAGCACCGCCAGACTGTCGCCGACCGACAGCACCTGGATCGCCCTGCCTCCGTCGGCCATCCGAACGCCGAGCAGCGAGGCGAAGCTGCCTTTGTCGAAGGATGCCTGCTTCATCCACGGCAGGCTGTCGCGATCGTACAGCTGGCGAAACTCGGCGATCGCCGCCGACAGCCACTCGCGCGTGAACTCCGGATCGCGCGTGTAGCGGCGCACCAGAATGCGCGCCCACGACGCCGAGTCGAACGACACCGACGCACCGTCGCTCAGCGCGTAGACGCCCTTGGCCGAGCGGCGAAAGCTGTCCTCGTTGTGCTGATCCTCGCGCTTGGGGACGCTGAACGCCAGGGGCAGGCGCGATTTCGAATGTAAGTCCGTGGGCCTCACCGGTCGGCGACCAGCCGGGGCCGGGTGCCGATCTCGAAAAAGTCGACGACGCATTGGGGATCGCCGTTGAAGATGAAGCCTCGCGATCCATCTGCGATCGAGTAGCCCTTGTCGCCGGCAAACTTTGCGAGATGCTCAGGCAGCGGACTCGACATGCGAAACAGCATCCGCGAATAATCGTCGCTGAGGTTGGACTCAGTTGTCGGGAACACAATCTCCCCCCCGGCGCCGGTATTGACGTGCAGGTTGAACAGCAGCGCCGGGCCGTCTTTCGTCGAAATCTGCCTCAGCCCGTCAGCCATTTCCTCCGGCGCGCCATCGGTCGATTGACCATCGGTGACGTGGAGGATGGTCGGCGGATAAGAGCCGGGGTGCTGTTCGCACCAGCCGCCCACCGTCTCGATGGTCTTGCCGAGGGCTGCGCGCATCGGCGTGCCGCCCCCGCTTTTCGGGTCGAACCAGACTGGAAACTTGGTTTTCAGCTCGACGATGCCGCCGGCGCCGTCGTCCACCTTCTTTTTGCGCTCCTCGACGCGGAGCGTATTCTCGCTGATCGCGTGGATCGGATGGACGATGTCCCCGGACAAGGCGCCGCCGAACCCGCTCCCGACCTGCGATCCGGCGTAGGCGATCACGCCCACGTCAAAATAGTTGCGCACGCCATCGGACTTCGAGCAACTCGTGATCAGCGTGTAGAGCGTCTTGTTCAGCACGTCGGCCACGAAGGCGGCCTTGGAGCGGCCCGCCTCGGTAATCTCGTCCATGGATCCTGATTGATCGATCACGAATAGAATGCAGGTGGGATTCTCCCTGCTGATCTCGGCCTGGTACGCCATTGCTTTTCCCCTCGGTCTGGTTGGTCAGCGATCGGCCGATATGGCCGGACGCGTGCCGATATCAAAAAAATCGGCAATTGCTTCGATCCCGGCGTTGAAGACAAATCCGCGCGCGCCGGGGCGAACGTCATAGCCCTTGCGCGCCGCGGCTTCCAAGGCATGCGGCGGCAGCAGGCTCGACATGCGAAACAGCGCCTTGCCGAAACGATCCTTGATGGCTCGCTCATCGTTCGGAAAAATCAGCGGCTCGCCCTCGCCCGCGTCGACGTGCAGGTTGAACAAGAGACAGCCGCCGTCGCTGGTCGCGAGACTCTTGAGCCGGTCAGCCGTCGGCTCCGGATTGCCGTCGGAGGGGTGGCCGTCGGTCACGTGCAGGACCGTTGGCGGAAATGCGGACGGATGCGCGGCGCACCATTGATCGAGAATCTTGACCGCCATGTTGAGACCCGCGCACATCGTCGTCTTGCCCTGACTTCGCGGCTCGAACCAGATCGGAAATCGCACTGACTGCTCCAGGACATCGCCGTCGGGCCCGGCGACCTTCTTGGTGCGGGTCTCGACCCGGAGCGGGGCTTCGGCGAGGCGGGAGATGACATGCAATGGCTCATCGCCGAGCGCGCCTTGAAAGCCGTTGCCAGCCTCCTCTCTGCCGTAGGCGACCACGCCGACGTGAAAGTAGTCGCGGACGCCGTCGGCCTTGGAGCAATTGGTGATGATGGTATAGAGGGTCTTGTTGAGTACATCCGCCAGGAAGGCGGCTTTGCTCTGTCCGCTATTCAAGCGCTGATTCATCGACGTCGACTGATCCATCACCATCAGGATCGCCGTCGGCGACGTACGGCTGATTTCGGCCTGGTAACTCAACGCCCGCACCCCTGCAGATGACCGCAACCCGCGGTCGGTGACACCCGTGACCTGCGCCCGCGCGAGGGACCGGTGCCATCGAGGCAACGCCCTCCCCATGCCGAGCAACGCGTTACCCTCGTTTGAGTTCCATACGATTGCGGCCATTTTGTATTTTGGCGGCAGGCGAAGAACACATGATCCGCGACGGCGACACGGCGAGATTTTCGTTGATAAATCAATGATGGCCGCGACGCGCCAGGTCGCTTAAACAGGCAGCCAGCGTGTGCCAGCGAATAAAGCAACTCATCCGAGAATAGTCAAAGCGGCCCGCCTTCGTAGGTCGGTGTTGACGAGACCCGTCGTGCCCGCGCTTGTCGCGGGCATCCACGTGCTGTCTTCGCTTAAGCAAGAAAGAACGTGGATGGCCGGGACAAGCCCGGCGATGACGGGTGGGGACGGTGCGCCCAAATCCGCGGATACGCTGCGTCTTTACGCCACCGGGTATGGGCCACCTTCGAAGACCGCGGCATGATAGCCTTTGCTGCCGACTTCGCGTGCCATCGGGCTGCGAAAATCGTCTCCGGTGCGAAGACAATCGAGCACGTGCCGGAAATCGTATTTCGGCAGCCAGCCCAATTCTGACCTGGCCAGATGGTTGACATAGACCCGGTCGATATGCGGGAACAGCACCCATTTGCGTCTTGCGAAGAGCGGCTTGCAATCAGGAAACAACCGCGCAACGACGTCCGGAGCATTTCGCCGAAGTCCGCCCAAATCATTGCGCGTGAATGGCGTTGTTGCGGAAATGATATAGCGGCGGAAGCCGATGGCAGCCGCCTTGTCGATCGCCAGGAGATGGGCGCTCACAACGTATCTATACGCCGATTGAGCATTTCGTTCGCCTGGGCGTTGTCGGTCGAGTAACTAATCCTCATGACGGGGTCGTCATCGGCTTCGGGAAAGAAACGTGACGTTCGCAATACGATGCCGGGCAGGCGATGTCTGCGGAAGAAGAGCTCGCAGAGACTTTCGGCCGCGACCTTCGTTACGCCGTAGATATTCCTGGGGACCGGTACAACGTTCTCCGTCACCCATGCCGCCGGCTCGCCCGCGGCCGGAGTGAGCGCGGACCCAAACGCACTTGTCGTGCTGGTGAGGATAAAAGACTCGACGCCCGCGGCTGCCGCCTCCTCCAGAAGGATCAGCGTTCCGGTGACGTTGGCGTCGATGAAGTCCTGGCAGGTATGTGTCGCGACGTGAGGTTTGTGCAAGGATGCAGCATGGCCCAGCGCTGGCCTGCCCGCGGCAAGCAGACCCCGCATCAGAGCTTCACCGAGGTGCCCCGCGCTTCCCGTCACAAGAACTGTCATTTTGCAGCCTCGTTCAATGATCATCCTGCGAAGCTCGGAAATAATACCGATGAGAAAGGCCTGCCCCGCACGAAACATGCAAGGCGGCTAGGGCAGGGTGGGCGCCGGACTCGATTGGCATATGATTTTGATAACGAAGTCGTGATCGTGTGGGGCTAGCCGACGCCCGCTTGAGCTAAATAATTGGTTGCAACGCCGAGGTGGCTGCCTACTTTCATTTTTGGCAATCGAGGATCGCAAAATTGATGCCGCGAGTTCTGGCCATGATCTGGTGCGCCGCGGCGCTCGCGCCGGCGGTCGCGCAAGAGGATATCAAGACCGCGCCGCCAAGACTTGCCCTGCAGGTCACGACGGATCCGGCGACCGTCGAATGCCGTCAGATCGAAAAACTTGATCCGATGTCCTCGAGCTTCCTGTCGCTGCACAGGACCTTCCATGACGATTTCGACGAACATCCGCTGGCGAGGAGAAGGTGGGTACCTCACTATTCAGGAGGCGCCGCCTGGCCGGCGGCGCGCTACTGGGGCGGCGATGGCTCCGATTTCAAACGGAAGGACGCCTGGAACGGCGAGCAGCAGATCTATGTCGATCCGCTTTATCGCGGACGCTCAACCGCGCCGCTCGGGCTCGACCCCTTCAAAATTCGGGATGGCGTGCTCTCGATCGTCGCCAGTCGTACGCCGCCAGAGTTGAAGCAGGTACTGTTCAACAATGAATACACATCGGGCATCCTGACGACCCAGGGCACCTTCTCCCAGAAGTACGGATACTTCGAAATCCGTTCAAAGATCCCGGTCGGCACCGGCGTGTGGCCGGCTTTCTGGCTGCTTGCCGACGATGGCGGCTGGCCTCCGGAGATCGATGTGCTGGAGGGCCGCGGTCAGCGGCCCGGCGACCTCGTGATGACGACACATTGGCGGCAGCCTCCGACGACCGGTGGCGTGGAATCCTGCGGTTTCGACTTTGCGCAACCGGACGCGGCGACCGCATTTCACGACTATGGCGTATTATGGCTCAAGGATCGCATCATCTATTTCATCGACCGCAGGCCGGTCTCTGATATCAGCGTTCCGATGGGCTTCGACGATCCGATGTACATGATCGTGAACCTGGCCATGGGCGCCAAGAATTTCCAGGGTGTCGGTTTCGTCGATGGTCAATCGCCCGATAGGGTCGAATTCCAAATTGATAGGATTTCCGCTTATCAAATTGACGCGTATTAGCCATTGTACCGGCTTTAGCGATCTGCGGCGGCCAGGAGAAGTCGATGTTCGGAAAATTCTCGCGTCGGCAATTTGCAACGCTCGCCGGCTTTTCCGCCCTCGGGATGGCGACCCCGGCCAAGCCTGAGGACAGCATGGTCAAACCGGCACCCGACAGGCGTGCCTCAGCCAGTTTCCCGAACGGGTTCATATGGGGTACGGCCACTTCCGCCTATCAGATCGAAGGCGCGGTGAAGGAAGACGGCCGCGGCCAGTCGATCTGGGACACCTTCAGCCACACGCCGGGCAAGATCAGGGATCGCACCAATGCGGATCGCGCCAACGATCATTACCATCGCTACAAGGAAGACGTGCAGCTGATCAAGGCGCTGGGGGTCAAGGCCTACCGGTTTTCGATCGCCTGGCCCCGGGTGTTTCCGGACGGCACGGGAGCTGTGAACCCCAAAGGCCTCGACTTCTACAATCGCCTCCTCGACGAGCTTCTGGCGAATGGCATCGAGCCGTTCGCGACGCTCTATCATTGGGACCTGCCGCAGTCGCTGCAGGACCGCGTCGGCGGATGGCAGTCCAGCGAAACGTCCAAGGCGTTCGCGGATTACGCCGGCCATGTGGCCGAACGCTTGAGCGATCGCGTCACGTCGTTCTTCACCCTCAACGAAGCCGGGCAATTCCTGAATTTCGGTTACGGCTGGGGCATCGACGCCCCCGGTCTTAAGCTGCCGCCGGCGGCGCTCAACCAGACACGTCACAACGTCGTGCTGGGACACGGGCTCGCGGTGCAGGCGATCCGCGCCAAGGCGCGCGCCGGCACCAAAATAGGCCTTGCCGAGAACATCGCGGCCTGCCTGCCGGCCATCGATACGCCCGAGAACATCGGCGCGGCCGAGATCGCGACGCGCGAATTGAACGCCGGGCTGTTGAACGTCATCCTGACCGGCGAATACACGCAAGGTTTTCTGAAATATGCCGGCAAGGATGCGCCGAAATACACCGCCGGCGAATTAAGGATCATCTCTTCCCCGATCGATTTCGTCGGATTGAACATCTATGCGCCGCAGTTTTACGTGGTCGCCTCGGACAAGGCGCCGGGGTTCAACGTGCTGCCGTTTCCTTCCTCGTTCCCCCGCATGAATTCCGATTGGCTCAGGATCGGCCCGGAGACGGCCTACTGGGTGCCGCGGCTTTCGGCCAAGCTCTGGAACCTCGACACGATCTATATCACCGAGAACGGCGCGTCCGCCGACGACAAGGTTTCACCCGACGGCAATATCTATGACCTCGATCGCATCATGTACCTGCGCAACTATCTGACGCAGTTGCAGCGCGCCACTGCCGAGGGCGTGCCGGTACGCGGCTATTTCCTGTGGAGCCTGATGGATAATTTCGAATGGATCTACGGCTTCGATAAGCGCTTCGGGCTGTACCGCGTCGACTTCGACACGCTGGTTCGCACGCCGAAGCTGAGCGTCGCCTTTTACCGCAACGTGATCACGCGAAACGCGGTGGACGTCTAAGGGCGAAGCCACCCGCCTGCGGAACCTGGTGGGCCGCTATGCATCTAACGGGGTAGGGATGCCGGCCGACCGCAAAAAGCGCTAGATTTAGGACGAGCTTCTCACGGCAGCCCGTTGCGGTAAGCCGGGTTTGGTTTGCTCGCACTGCGGGTGAGGTCGATCGATGCGAACGTTGGCGAAGAATATCCTTCTATTGCTGCTCGTTCTGATGCCGGCTTGCTTCTCCGGCGCGGCGTCGGCCCGAGAGGCGCTAGCGGCCGCCGTGACCGACACCGAAATCCGGATCGGAAATGTCATGCCGTATACCGGCCCGTTGGCCGCGTTTTCGACCATCGGGAGAACCGAAGCGGCCTATTTCGACATGATCAACGAGCGCGGCGGCATCAACGGCCGCAAGATCAAGTTCATTTCCTATGACGACAGCTCCGATGCGCCCACCGCATTGGAGCAGACCCAGAAGCTGGTCGAAACCGACAAGGCGCTGCTGATATTCGGATCGTTCGGGACGCCGGGCAACCTCGCCGTACGCCCCTATTTGAACCAACGAAAGATACCGCAACTCTTCCTCGCTTCCGGAGACGAGGAGTGGAGCAAGCCGGAGAAGTTTCCCTGGACGATGGGATGGCAACCCGCGTTCAGCGCCGAGGGACGAATTTATGCCAATTACATCCAGGCGTCCTATCCCGAGCGCAAGATCGCGGTGCTGTGGCAGAACGATCAGTTCGGGCGCGACCTGATCCGTGGCTTGCAGGAAGGACTCGGCGACTGGGCGCGGATGATCGTTTCCGACATTTCGTTCGAAATGTCCGACAAGTCGATCGACACGCAGATCGATCTGCTCAAGGATTCGGGTGCGGAAATCGTGCTGTTCGACGGGGCGCCGGCGATGGCCGCACTGGCGATCCGCCGGATGGCCGAGCTCGACTGGCACCCGGTCTTTCTTCTGGACAACACCTCTGCTTCCATTGCTAGCGCGTTGCGGCCCGCGGGTCTGGAAAACGCGATCGGGGTGATCTCGACGTCCTTTCTCAAGAACGCCGGCGATCCCGCCTGGAAGGACGATCCGGGCATGAAGGACTGGTCGTCTTTCATGGACAAATACTATCCCGACGGCAACAAGGAGGACGGCACCGCGCTGTTTGGCTATGCCGCGGCCGAAACGCTGGTGCAGGTGTTGCGGCAATGCGGCGACGATCTCTCGCAAGAGAACGTGATGCGGCAGGCGGCGTCGCTGAAGGATTTTCGCGGCTCGATCCTGCTGCCGGGCATTGCGATCAATACCGGGCCGGACGACTTTCGCCCGATCGAGCAGATGCGGCTGGTGCAATTCGACGGGGGCACCTGGCAGCCGATCGGCGACATGATCGAAAGCGCGTTTGTCGGCAGCGGGAACAAATGATCCAGGAAGCAATTCGAGACGATGTCATACTCGAAAACAGGCAACGGAGGGAGCAGCGATGGCAGAAGCACAAACCCCGCCGGCCGGCCCCGATTTCACGGAGGGTGTTGCACTGGATTTCGCCGGCGATACCCTGCTTGGCCATGTCGGCGATCAGGATGTCCTGCTGGTCCGCTCCGGTGCTGCGGTCTACGCCATCGACGCGCATTGCAGCCATTACCACGGACCGCTCGCGGAAGGGCTTGTCGTCGGAACCAGCGTTCGCTGCCCCTGGCATCACGCCTGCTTCGATTTGCGAACCGGAGAGGCGACGCGCGCGCCGGCGCTTAGCGCCCTTTCGGTGTGGCAGGTCAATCGCGAGGGCGATCGCATTTTCGTCCGGCAAAAGCGCGAACAACCGGTCGCGCGCGGCAAGGGCCCGGTCGATTCACCCGACAGGATCGTGATCGTCGGCGGCGGGGCGGCGGGCTTTGCCGCGGCCGAGATGTTGCGGCGGCAGGAGTTTCGCGGCGAGGTCGTGATGCTGAGCGACGATGCCGCGCCGCCGGTCGATCGGCCTAATCTGTCAAAGGACTATCTTGCCGGCAGCGCGCCGGAGGACTGGTTGCCGCTGCGTCCCGACAATTTTTACACGGATGCCAATATCGAGCTGCGGCTCGGAAGCGGTGTCGCCGCGATTGACACCACGGCGCGCCATGTCGTTCTCGCCGGCGGCGCGAGCGTTGCCTATGACCGCCTTCTGCTCGCAACCGGCGCCGAGCCGGTGCGGCTGCCGATCCCGGGCGCCGACCAGCCGCACGTCCATACGCTGCGCTCGCTCGCCGATTGCCGCGCCATCATCGACAACGCCAAAGGCGCGCGCCGCGCGATCGTGATCGGCGCGAGCTTCATCGGGCTGGAAGCCGCGGCAGCCTTGCGCGCCCGCGGCATCGAGGTTCATGTGGTGGCGCCGGAGCAACGCCCGATGGAACGTATCCTCGGGGCCGACATGGGAGACTTCGTCCGCAAGCTGCATGAACAACATGGTGTCATCTTCCATCTCGGCGATACCGTCGCTGCGATCGACGGCGTCCGCGCCACGCTCAAGAGCGGCGGATTGCTTGAGGCCGACCTCGTCGTGGTCGGTGTCGGGGTGCGTCCGCGCCTGGCGCTCGCCGAGCAGGCCGGCCTCAGGCTTGACCGCGGCATCGTCGTCGACGCCCATCTCGAGACCAGCGTGGGGGGCATCTATGCCGCGGGGGATATCGCGCGTTGGCCGGACCCGCATTCGGGCGAAAACATCCGGGTCGAGCACTGGGTGGTCGCGGAGCGCCAGGGGCAGACCGCCGCGCGCAACATGCTGGGGCAGGGCGAGGCGTTCGAGACGGTGCCCTTCTTCTGGAGCCAGCACTACGACGTGCCGATCAATTATGTCGGCCATGCCGAGAAATGGGACGAGATTGCGGTCGATGGCGACATTGCGGCACGCGATTGTCTTGTGCGCTACAAGCGCAACGGCAGGGTGCTCGCGGTCGCCTCGATCTACCGCGATGTCGCAAGTCTGCAAGCCGAACTTGCGATGGAGCGGAACGCGACGTTTTGATCGCATCAAATGCGCGTGTTGCGCGCACCTTGTGTTCACGCGGTTTCTTGACAGGGCGAGGCTGCCCAGCTTCCTTGGATGTCCGTTGTGACATCTCTTCGGACATCTCTTGTGATATCTTGGGCCTGCTCGGTTTGAACAAGAATTCAAAGCAAACTGTAGCCATCAGGCGGCGTGATCTGCTCTCGCTGGTGGGCGCCATGGCTGGCAGCGCCGCGATGTATCACGCGATGACGAGCCTGGGATTTGCGTCGGCATCTCCCTACAAGGGCCCGATCAAGCTGAACGGCGACCCGAAAGGCGCTTCCGTGCTCATCCTGGGCGCGGGGCTTGCCGGCATGACGGCGGCGCTTGAGCTGCGCAACGCCGGCTACAAGGTTCAAATCCTCGAATTCAACGATAGGGCCGGCGGCCGCAACTGGACGCTGCGCGGCGGCGACAGCTTCAGCGAACTCGGCGGCTTCCGGCAGACCTGCGAATTCGAAAGCGGTCTTTATATCAATCCCGGCCCGTGGCGTATTCCCTATCACCACCGCGCGCTGCTCGATTATTGCAAGCGGTTTGGCGTTTCGCTCGAGCCGTTCATTCAGCTCAATTATAACGCGCTGATCCATAGCTCGCGCGCGTTTGACGGCGCGCCGCAGCGGATCCGCGCCGTCAAGGCGGATTTCCAGGGCCAGGTTTCCGAGCTGCTGGCCAAGGTAACCCAGCAAGGCAAGCTCGATGAAGCCGTGACCAAAGAGGATCAGGAGGTCCTGTTGCACGCGCTGCGGTCGTGGGGCGCACTCGACCACGACTACAAATACAAGGCCAATCTGATCTCAGCGGGATTTCGCGGCTATGCGAGGGATCCCGGTGGCGGGCTGGATGCCATTCCGTTGTCGGGCGACCCGCTGGCCTTGTCGGAGATCCTGAAATCGCGGGTTTGGCGCTACCTGCAGAATTTCGCCAACTATAATTTTCAGACCACGATGTTTCAGCCGGTCGGCGGCATGGACATGATCGGCAAGGCGTTTGCCAAGGAGGTCGGCGACCTCATCCGCTACAATGCCAAGGTGACGCGGATTCAGCAGGACGACCGCGGCGTCACCGTCAGCTATGTCGATACCGCAGGCCCGGCGACCGTACAGCTGGCAAAAGCGGACTGGTGCATCTGCACAATTCCCTTGTCGATCCTCAGTCAATTGCCGGTCGATGTTTCCGCCGCCATGAAGTCTGCGATCGACGCCGTGCCCTATGCCGGATCCGTCAAGGTCGGCCTGCAGTTCAAACGCCGGTTCTGGGAGGAGGATGAGGCGATCTACGGCGGCATCAGCTATACCGACTTGCCGATTCGCCAGATCGCCTATCCCGACAGCGGATTCAATCGCTCCGGACGCGGCGTATTGCTGGGCGCCTATCTGTTCGACGGCGCCAACGCCTACGAGTTCACCGCGATGACGCCGGCCGAGCGGGTGGCGCGCACCGTCGAGTTCGGCGCCATGATCCATCCGCAATATCGGGACGAGTTTGAAAACGGCGTTGCCGTGGCCTGGCATCGGGTGCCGTTCGTGCTCGGTTGCAGCGGAGACTGGAGCGAGGAGGCGCGCGCCACCCACTATCGCGATCTGTGCCAGATCGATGGACGGATTGCGCTTGCCGGCGAGCACGCTTCGGCGCTTCCTGCATGGCAGGAGGGAGCCATTCTCTCCGCGCTCGACGCCATTGCGCGGCTGCATCACCGTGTCATGAGGACGTGATGCGAGCGACGGCAAGGACCGCATTTATAAAGATCGCTGTTGCGATGCCGCTCGCGCTGTCGACGGCGGCGTCGGCCCAGGACAAGGCCCAAGACAACCGGACGTTCAGCTCGGGCTACAGGTTTGTCGAGATGACCGGCGAGGAATTGTTTGGCAATGTCTGTCAGGGCTGTCATATGCCGGATGCCGCTGGCGCAATCGGCGCCGGCTCCTATCCCTCGCTGGTCGGCAACCGGAATCTCGAAGCCAGCGGATATCCGGTCTATCTCGTCGTCAACGGCAAGCGCGGCATGCCGGGCTTCGGCGACATGATGACGGACGGCCAGGTCGCCGCCGTCGTGAATTATCTGCGCACGCACTTCGGCAACAACTACCAGGACGTGGTGACGGCCAGGGACGTCAGGGATGCTCGCCGCTGAAGACCGTCGCCATCGCGGCGCTGGCTAATCCCGGATTGCTGCTGGAGATCGAGGTGATCGCCGTCAAGGACGTCAAATAGGTTGGGTGGGTCGCTGAAATCGCGGGGCTTGCGCGCTTGCCAATGTGATCGCCGCCTGTCTGAATTCGGCCGGTCGTCGCCAGCCCGTTGGAGTGCGAGATGCGTGAGAACATCGGCAACCGAAGCTTCGCCGCGTGGAAGATCGTTCTGCCGGCCGCGCTTGCGCTGGTCGTTCTTGCCGTAAACGGCGCCGGCGCCGAAGGGCTGACGGCGCAGCAGCAGCTCGCACACGACATCTACAAGGAGCTCATCGAAATCGACACCACGACCGCGACCGGCGATACCGCGCGCGCCGCGGAAGCGATGGCGGCGCGGCTCAAGGCCGCGGGCTTTGCGGAGGCCGACCTGCAGGCGTTCTCGCCCGCGCCACGCAAGGGCAATCTGGTGGCGCGGCTGCACGGCAGCGGCGCGCGCAAGCCGATCCTGCTGGTGGCCCATCTCGACGTGGTGCCGGCCAGCCGCGACGACTGGTCGGTCGATCCGTTCAAGCTGACCGAAAAGGACGGCTATTTCTATGCGCGCGGCACCGGCGACGACAAATACATGGCGGCTTCCTTCATCGCCAATCTCATCCGCTACAAGAACGAGGCCTACAAGCCCGACCGCGACATCATCGTGGCGCTCGAGACCGACGAGGAAATCTTCGACCGCGACGGCCTCGGCATCCAGTGGCTGATCAAGAATCACCGCGACCTGATCGACGCCGAATTCGCGCTGAACGAGGGCGGCGGGGTCGGGCTGAAGGACGGCAAGCCGATCCGGAACAGCGTCCAGACCAGCGAGAAGGTCGCGCTGAGCTATCAGCTCGACGTGAAGAACAAAGGCGGCCATAGCGCGGTCCCGGTCAAGGACAATGCGATCTATCGCCTCGCGGAAGGATTGGTGCGGCTTTCCAAATTCAGTTTTCCGCCACACCTCAACGATACGACGCGCGCTTTTTTCGGGCGATCCGCGCAGCTTGAGACCGGCCAGAGCGGGGCCGATTTGCGCGCGGTCGCATCCGACAAGCCGGATCCATCGGCGGTGTCGCGGCTCTCCACAAATCCGGTCTACAATGCGCTGCTGCGCACCACCTGTGTTGCAACCATGCTTGACGGCGGCAACGCGATCAACGCGCTGCCGCAGCTCGCCAGCGCCAAGGTCAATTGCCGCATCATGCCGGGCAAATCCGTCGACGAGATCAAGGCGACGCTCGAGCGCGTGCTCGCCGACGACCAGATCAAGGTGACCCAACTCGACACACCCACGCTCAGCGCGCCTTCCGTGCTCAACGAGGAGATCGCGGGCGCCATTGAAAAACTGTCGCGCGAATTCTGGCCCGGCGCGATCGTGCTGCCGGTCATGAGCGCCGGCGCCACCGACGGTAGCTTCCTGCGCAACGCCGGGATCCCGACCTATGGCCATTCCGGCATGGCGATCGACGTCGGCAAATCCCGCATTCACGGCAAGGACGAACGCGTTCCCGTGAAATCGTTCTACCAGGGCGACGAGTATCTCTATCGACTGGTGAAGGTGCTGTCAGGCGGCGGAACCAAATAGGGTTCGACAGCCCGCCTTTAACCTCGGCCGCAGTCTTGCCGCTGGAATTACGCACCCGGCCCCCTAAATAAGGGGCTAGTCTTTACTTTAGGTATTTTGGGAGGCGGCCTATGATCCTGAGAGGCGCTTTTTTCGCGACTATTTGCACCACACTGCTGGCATCGAGCGGCGCGTCGGTTGCCGACGAATATCGTCCCGACCAGTTCCTCGGGCTGGATCTTTCGCAGGCGGTGTTGTCGCCGAAACCGCTTGGGCCAGCCACCGAGTTTGCGCCGGTCGCGGTCGAGGCCAAGAGCGATCGCAACAGTGAAGCTTGGTGGGCGCGCAATGAACTCAAGACCGAGCCCAGGAAAGTAGCGGTTCAAAAGGTGAGAGCGGCGCCCGTCCACGTTGCGGCCCATCTCCGCAGCGAGAAGCCGCATGGCGCGGCTCGTGCCAGGCTGGCGCGGCGGCACAATAATCCGCTCGACGCGCAAGCCTTCGATACCCGGATCCAGGTCTGGCCGTGCAAGTCCGGCGGCATCTGCAACTGGAAACGATCGGCGGAATAGGCGCGCCGCGCCATTGCGTTGCATTCGAAGGCATCTCGATATGTTCGGTCACCGGAGGACTTGGCGGCAGAATTCCGCGGCCAATTGACCTTCCAGTTGAAGTTCGTGGAAGTCTGTCAAGGATCTGAAACCGAACGTGAAAACGAGCGCGCTCAGGATCGTCCACACTGCCACGGTGCGGGCAAGGCCGACAACGCTCGCACCATTCATGCGCTGTTCCATCGGAAAAGGTAAAAGCGCCGAGGGTGCGTCAAAGCCAGCGTGATTGGGGCCAGATAGGTGCCGACCACGTCGCCCCGAAATGCCAGATGTTGCGACATGCCCGGCATATGAGCGGCGTCGAAGGCCATGGCGGTGGCGTAAATCGCGCCGGATACGATGACGAAGTCGATCAGCGGCAGCGCCTTGACCGGATCGCGCGCCGACCACACCAGGAAGGCCCCCATCGTTACATAGACGGCCACCAGCATGTGCTCCATGGCCAGATTGCGATTGGGATAATCCCATATCCACGAGGCGCGCTCGAGAACCATCATGTTCAGGGGGTAGAAGATCATCATCGCGAGGCCATTCAGGACCAACGCAATTCGGGCCGGCAGATAATCGTGAGGCATGGGATCACCCTCGGTTGACGGGTCCATACTGCCAGCAATTGACGCGCGCCGGTTGCGAATTTCGCATGCATTTCGCAAGCAAAATTTGTATAGTGGGGCCAAAAGGCGCTTTTCATTGAAGCCGGAAGCGGACCACCAGCCGTTCAAGGACCCCGGGCTCTCCTGGAGCCAGTTACGGGCGTTTGAAGCCTGCGCGAGATTGTCGAGCTTTAACGCCGCAGCGGCCGAGCTGAACCTGACCGCGTCGGCGATCCGCTACCAGGCCGGCCTCCTCGAGGGACGGATCGGGGTCAAGCTGTTGGACCGCCAGGGCGGCCGGCTCTCGTTGACTTCGGCAGGGGCAGCCTTTGCGCGGCAGATCTCCAGACCGATGCGGGAGCTGGTCAGAGCCTGCGCAGCAGCAGGCAGCTCGGCAGCGACAGCGCCAATTACGTTGACCGCTCCGCCACTGTTCGCCCGCCAGTTTCTATTCGATCGGCGATTCCTGAAATGGTGCGACGACAATCAGGTCAGACTGGACGTCACCGACGCGAAGCGCGATCTGCTGGCGACCGATCAAATCGTGGCGGTCCGGTTGGATGCCGAAGAGGACGCCGATCTGGCGGCAACGCCGATTTTGGCCGTGGCGCTGGTTTTGGCCGCGGCGCCGTCGGTTGCAGCGCTGGCGCGCCCGTCCGATCCGGCATGGTGGGCTGACCAGATACTGCTTTGCCCAAGCGTCAGCGACAACGCCTGGCCGTGGGCTTGGCGCATGCTGAAATTGCCGGCACCCAAGACCACCCGTCCGCTTCACTTCTCATCCTACGCCGCCGCGCTCGAAGCCGCCTGCGCCGGACACGGCGTTTTGTTGGCGCCGTTGCCGTTCAGCGAACGTGAGTTTGTCGCGGGGCGACTTTTGCGGCTCTCGGATGTCAGGCTATCGAGCCGCATCGGATATTCCCTGGTGATGCGGCGCGAGCTCGCGCTCTTGCCGAGGGGCCGTTCGCTGCAGCGACGGGTCCTTTCGGCTGTTACGAAATGAAGGCTTTTGTTGGAGGTGACCGCACTCGACAGTCCCGCTGAAAAATAGTCGTCTATTGTGGGGTCTTAAGTCTCTTTAGGAGTAACCATGGAAAATCTCACAACCCAGGGCATCGCCCTGCCGCGGCTCGGGCTTGGCACGTTTCGCATGCAGGGCGACGTCTGCCGCGCCGCGGTCGAAAGCGCGTTGGCGCTCGGCTATCGCCATATCGATACCGCGGAAATGTACGCCAATGAGGAGGCGATCGGTGCTGCGATTGCTGCATCCGGCGTCGTGCGCAAGGATTTGCACGTGACGACAAAGGTTTGGAACGAAAACCTCGCGCCGGAGGCGATGCGCCGGGCGTTCGACAAGAGCCTCAAGAAGCTGAGGCTCGATCAGGTCGATCTTTATCTGGTGCACTGGCCGGCGCCGAACATGAACCTGCCGGCGATGTTCGAAACCCTGATGAAGCTGAAGGAAGAGGGGCGCACCCGCGCCATCGGCGTCGCCAATTTCAACATCGCGCTCTTGAAGACCGTAGTCGAGGAGATCAGGGCGCCGATCGCCTGCAACCAGATCGAATATCATGTGATGCTCGATCAGACGAAGGTCGCGAAATATCTCGCGGCAAAATCGATTCCGCTCGTCGCCTATTGTCCGCTGGCGCAGGGCCGCGCCGCTTCCGACGAAACGTTGCTTGCGATCGGCAGGAAGCATGGCGCCAGCGCGGCGCAGGTGGCGCTGAGCTGGCTGCTCGATCAGGATGGCGTCGCAGCGATTCCGAAGACATCGCGCCGCGAGAGCCAAAAGGCCAATCTCGATGCGCTGAAAGTCAAGCTCGACGACGACGATCGGAAGAAGATCGCAGGCTTGCCGAAGAATAGGCGTTGTGTCAGCCCCGGTTTTGCGCCGGCGTGGGATTAGGGAGATACGCTCCAAGCAAGCCGCGCTTGCTATGGCGCAATTGATGGCGCGCTGCGCGCGACTTGCTTGGAGGGCGGATCGGAGCCCGTTACCCCATCTACGGCTCTTCGTCGCGTTGACAAGAAAATGGCCCCTTGCGGGGCCATTCCTGTGTCGAGCCTCAGTAGCCGTGGCGATGCTTGACGATCACGACCTTGTCGTGATGATGCCGCCAACCCTCGTGCCAGCCGCGATCGCGATGTTCGCGGAATTCGGCACGGGCGCCGAGCCGGTCATGATCGCGATGCTTGATCACGACGGTCTCGGCGCTCGCGATTGACGGCGCCGCGACCGCGATCGCACCGAGGGTCGCAATGACATATCCAAGCTTCTTCATGTTTTCCTCTCCTCACATTTCACCAAGATCAAACTTCGCTCAAGAAGGAACGTTCCGACGGAACTGCGAAAGAATTCTGAACAACCGTTCAGCTATCCGCGCTGGTGCACTTATATTGCGGCGGCGTCGGATTGCCGTTGGCGGTGAACTCACCGTGCTTGATGGTGTATTCGCCCTTCCGGCTGCGATTATAGATCGCGCGTATGGAGCCGCCGGGCTGCTTCATCAATCCATATTCGCGCGTCTCTTTCAGCGAAGGAAAGAAAACGCGTAAGTTCGACATGCCGTCGGCGGAGACTTTGGCGCCGACAACCTCGTTGTCGTCGCTGGCGTCGCCGAAGTTGCGCCGATAGACGAGGCGGTCATCTCGTGCAGCCTGGTAGATCAGGACCGTTCCCCTGTCGTGGTCGGGCGGCAGCGAACAATCCAGCGACCAGGCACCGATCAGTCCCCATTTGCTCGCGGTTTCGGTCACCGTCCCCGCGAACGCGCGAGGTGCAAGTATCAGGAAGATCGGGATTGCCAGCGCCAGCCGGATCAAATGATAGTTCGGGTTTCGCAAAGCCCCGACCCTCCCGGGTTAATCGACCATCGAACGCTAGCATTTCGATTCCGGCGCAAATAGGCCGATCCACGTGGCGGCAGCTTGCGGAAGGCAGGCAGCCGGCGCATCATTCGCGGATAAAGGCAAAATTTGGGGGAGCGCCATGTCCGCATTGTCACGCCGGCATTTTCTCGAGCTCACGGGGTCAGCCGCCGCGATGGCGCTATCGGCAAGCGCCAATGCCGCCATGGGACCGAACGACAAGTTCGATCTCGTGATCAAGGGCGGCGACGTGCTCGATCCCAGCCAATCGCTGCGCGGGAAGCGCGACATCGGCATCCGCTGGGGCGTGGTCGAGGCGATCGAGGCGGAGATTCCAGCCGCGCGGGCGTCGAAAACGATCGATGCCGCAGGCAAGCTGGTGCTGCCCGGCCTGGTCGACCTGCATTGCCACGTCTATCCCTACGGCTCGGCGATCGGCATTCCCGCCGACGAACTGGTGCAGTTTCAGGGGACCACTACGGTGGTGTCGGCGGGCGATGCCGGCGTCAACAACCTCGCGGCGCTGCGGCGTTACATCGTGGCGCAGTCGCGGGCGCGGATCTACGCCTTCGTCCATATCGCCAACAACGGACTGTCGGCATTCCCGGTCGCCGAACTCTACAATATCGACAACGCGCAGGTGGAGGCCTGCGCGATGGCGCTCGCGGAAAATCCGGACTTCCTGATCGGCGTCAAGGTGCGGATGTCGGAGAATGTCATTTTCAAGCATGGCCTCGAGCCCTTGAAGCGCGGCATCCAGGCTTGCGAAATGTGCGGCTGGCCGGCCAAGATGATGGTGCATATCGGCGGCGTCGAAACCAAGGAACTGATGTCGCAGATCCTGGATCTGCTGCGGCCCGGCGACGTGCTGACCCATTGTTACTCCGGCTTCCCGAACATGTCTGGCCTCGGCACCAACATCGTGCAGGACGGCAAGCTGTTGCCGGCAGCGCTTGCCGCCAAGCAGCGCGGCGTGATATTCGACGTCGGCCATGGCGGCGGCAGCTTTGATTTCACGGTGGCGGAAGTGGCCATTCCCGCCGGCTGCACGCCGGATACGATCTCATCCGACATGCACGTGTTCTCGGGCAATTCGCCGGGCATGCCGTTCCTGCCGAATGTCATGAGCAAGTTCATGGCGATGGGCTTTTCGCTGGAGCAGGTGGTGACGATGGCAACCTCGGCGCCTGCCAAGATCATCAACCGCGCGCCGAAGATCGGCACCTTGCAGGTGGGGGCGCCCGGCGACGTCGCGATCATGGAACTGGTGGAAGGGCCGGTGACGTTCGTCGATACCCGCAACAACAAGCGCGACGGCAAGGCCTATTTGAAGCCGGTCCAGACCGTCATCAACGGCGTGCCGTTCGGCCGACCGTACCAGGCGCCGTTCGCGGTGCGGTGAGCAGGCACATCAACACCGAATAATCGCAAGTCGAATGCGCCGGCGTCGGCGCACTGGTCAAACGCCCGCTCACTGGGCATCATTGCCGGCAATCAGTCGGATTCCTCCCTTGTCCATCGAGATCGCTACTATTGTCCTCGCCTTGGCCGGCGTGTTCTTGATTGCCTTTATGAAAGGCGCCTTTGGCGGCGGCTTTGCCATTGTCGGCATACCGCTGTTGTCGATTGTCATGGATCCGCTTTCGGCCGGGCCTTGCTTGCACCACTGTTTGTGTTCATGGATCTCTGCGCGCTGTGCTACTGGAAGCCGTCGACCTGGTCGAGGCCCGATCTCCTCATCCTTCTGCCGTCCCTGATCGTTGGAATCGGCCTCGGCTACCCGACGCTGCGTCTCCTCGATGCCCGAGCGGTCGCGATTGTGATGGCGCTCATCACTCTGGCATTCACGGCACTTTGGCTTCGCAGCGGCGGGCAGATCGTCGCTCGCCCGCGATCGACGTCAAAAGCGGTTGCGGCGGGCCTCGGCTCCGGCATCACCACAATGGTCGCGCACTCAGGCGGCCCGCCGCTGGCGATGTATTTGTTGCCACTGGGGATGACGAAGGCGGCCTATGCCGGAACGACCAGTATTTTCGTTACCATCGCAATGCAGTGAAAGCGGTCCCGTGGTTGTTGCTGGTGAAGCCGGCCGACTGGCTTTGGATGCTGGGCGCCTTGTGCTTGCCGGCCATCCCGCTCGGCGTCTGGGCGGGCTGGAGGCTGCACCAAAGGCTCGATCAGCAGCAGCTCTACCGGGCTTGTTATGGGTTGCTCGTCGTTACCGCACTGAAACTGCTATGGGAAGGGCTCAGCGGTTACGTCCGGTGACGCAGACGGATTTTAGCTTCGTATTTGCCGCTCCCACATGGCCGCTCCGGACCGGCCGCTCGGAGCAGAACTCAGCCCAGCAGCGCCTGCGCGCCTTCCCATAATTGGCCCACCACTTCACCGGCCGGTCGCGCGGCCGCGCGCGCACCCGATTAGCCGGCCCATGCCAGCATGCGGTCGATGTCGTTGGATTTTACGGCGGCGTCGCGCATGGCTTGCGTCAGGCCACGTTGCACCGGGTAGGGCGCCGGGTTCGGCGCATCCGGCGACACCGCGGCGCGGGCATAGGCGGTTGCGATGGTGCGGCCGGGCCGGCCAGAGAATACACGCGTCACGATGGTCTGCTCCGGCAAAGTCCGGCCGATGGCATCGGCCCACGCCTGAGGCAGCTTTGCTTCCGGACAGCGCAGGAAGCCGGTACCGATTTGAACCGCCGACGCCCCACCGGGATGCTGACGGCATCGACGACCGCCGGGATTAACGAGAACAGGCCGACCATGTTGGCTTCGGCCGTCGCGGCGTCGAAGGCGTAGCGATGGCCGCCGGCCTCCATGCCCTGCGCCACAATCACGTCGGCGCCGGCATCCTGCGCGGCCTTGGCTTCGGTGACCGTGGAAATATTGGCAAACCACTTGATCCCCTTTGCCTTCATCCGTCCGACGAAAGCGGGCGGATAAAGACCCATCACGGACGAGATGATCGGCGGCGCGAGCTCGAGCATCGCCTCGCATTGCGCCTCGAAATCCGGCGGTGTCGCATTGCCGCTTCGGGCGGCACCTCCGGTCCCCAATCCTTCAGGAATGCACGGACCGCACCTTCCGCGTCGGCGTTGCGATGCGGCTTCGGATCGGGGATCCAGAGATTGAGCGCGAAGGCGCCATTGCTGCCGGCGCGGACGTCGGCCGCCCACGCCTTGATCGCGGCCGGCTGCATCAGCAGCGCCCCGCAGCTGCCAAGCCCGCCGGCGTTGGCAACGGCGATGGACAGCGACGGCGGGCAGGCGCCTGCCATCGGTCCGAGCAGGATCGGCACGCGAAGATGATGGGAGTTGGCAAACGCCGCGGCGCGAGCGAGGGCCGGATGGGAGGTCGTCATTGTTATCACCTGGTTGGCTCGATTTCATAGACAGCCGTGATCGCCGATGCGTGGATGGCGAGCGCTGCGGCAGCGATCAGCGCCGCGGCGGCGATCAGGGATGCCGCGCGAAAACTTCCGGACTGCTCGGACAGGAAGCCGGCCAAAATCGGTCCCACCATCTGGCCAACGCCGAAACTTGCGGTCATTCGGCCGAACGCCTGGTGCGGATTTTCGGCGGACAGCATTCGCGCCGCCATGAACCCGAGCGCGGTGATGGCCATGAACGTTCCGCCCAATAGCAGCGCCGAGAAGCAGACACCCGAGATGGTCACCCATTCGACGCTCGCCGCAACCCCGATGGCTTCGATGATGCAGGCGAGGGCATAGGCGTTCATGATTCCGATCCACTCGCCGAGCCGGGTCCAGACCGCAACCGACGGGATGGCGGCCAATCCGAACAGCACCCATACAAAGGGTTCGAGCACGCGCACTTCGTCGCTCACGCGCACAATGGTGACGAGGAAGGTCGCCGTGATGACATAGCCGAAACCGAACAGCCCATAGGCTATCACCATCGCGCCGAGCCGCGAAGACTTGGCACTCCTCCTGGCTTGCAAACCGGGCGGTGCGGTGACAGTTCCAGCCGCCGGAATCAGCCATGCGGCCACGATCGCCGCGAGCAGGGCAATCGAGCCGGAGCCGATCCACAGGCTTCGCCAGCCACCGCCCGACGCCAGCATCGCGGAGACCGCAACTGCCGAGATCATGATGCCGACGCCGACGCCGGCGAAGTGGACGGCCGACAGCGACCCGCGTCCGGCCAACGCCAGGCGTTCCAGCACCAGGGTTGATGCGCACACGATCACGAACGCGCTGGCGATGCCGCCGATGAAACGCAGCGTAGCGAACGAGGCGATGTTGGACGGCGCCGCCATCCCGGCGGTCGACGCCGCGCTGATCGCCAATGCTGCCAGAAGCCACGACCGCGGCCGCGCCGCCACGAACGGATGGCCGGCGAGCAGGGCGCCGAGAAAATAGCCGAGAAAGTTTGCCGATGCGACCAGGCCCGCGTCGGATTTGCTCCAGCCCAGCGCTGCGAGCATCGCCGGAAGGATCGGCGTGTACACAAAGCGGCCGATGCCAAGCGCGGCGGCCATTGCCGCAAGTCCGCCGCAAGCCAGCGCCAAGGGCCGATCAAATTGCACGATGTCGTCACCACCATTCGCTGCCTGCGGCTGAGGCTATGACAAGCGGGATCGCGTCCGGTAACGGTTTGATCAGATTGCGCTATCGGCCGTAACGATTGCGGGTGCCCTATTCGGCGGCCGCGACGCTGGCCGGCATTGGCCGGTCGAAATCGAGGAACGCGCGAAGCGCGCTCGACACAAATGCCTCGCGGTGCCTGATAAAGACAGTCTCGACCTGGCCCTCGCCGTCCGGCAACGGGTGCACGCGGACGCGTCCGCGCTCCCACACCGGCCCGAGCAGCGCCCTTGGCAGCAAGGTCACGCCAAGACCGGCGTTGACGCAACTGATGATGGCTCCGAGTGTGCCGAACTCCAACACCCGGATGCCGACGATGCCGCGCCGCGCCAGCATGGTTTCGAGTTGCAGCCGATACGAGCAGCCGGCTTTGGGGACGATGATCTTCAGGTGCGGCTTTGCGGCCAGACTCTCGAAGCTGGTCACGCCCGGAGCGGTCAGCATCACCAGTTCTTCCCGAACAAATGGTTCGGACAGCAGGTCCGGGTGATCGATCGGACCGCAGACGTAGGCGCCGTCGAGCTGCCGTTTTAAGACCTGCTCGATGAGCTCGCCGGTCGTCCCCGTCCGCAACGACAGATCAACCGCGGGATAGGTTCCGGCGAATGCCGCAAGGATCGGCGACAGATGCAACGCGGCGGTAGTTTCGAGCGAGCCGATAGCCAACGCACCGGAAGGTGTTCCCTCGTCGGCGACTGCGCGCTTGGCGTCTTCGAGCAGGCCTGCGGCACGCGCCGCGAACGGAAGCAGCCGCGTCCCGGCCGCCGTCAGCGTGACCCCGCGATTGGTTCTCTCGAACAAGGCGAACCCGACCTCATCCTCCAGGGATTTGATGCGCGCGGTGACGTTCGATTGCACGGTGTTCAGTTCGAGTGCGGCCTTGTTCATGCTGCCGGTAGTGGCAACGGCCTCGAAGACTTTCAGATCGGTGGCGTCCATCTCGAAAAGCTCCTTTCACACCCAATGAGATCTTACAGGATCGGCGAGCGCCGCGCCATTCGGCCGCCGTCAACCCAACTTTCTCTGCGTGCGGGCATCGCCGACAATGTCGGCAATGATGGCGCCCATCACCAAGGCGCCGCCGACAAGTGCGCGCGAAGAAGGAACCTCCTGGAACGCGAGCCATACCCAAAAGGGCATCAACGGTGTCTCCAGCGTTCCGATCAGGGTGGCCTGTCCGGACGGCAATAGGCGCGATCCGAGCATGAACAGCGTCAGCCCCAACGCGACCTGGAAGAACCCGAACATCGCGAAGATAATGAGGTCGGCTGCGGTGACGCTGGCTATGCCGCCGGCGAAGGGAATGCTGACGACGCTGCCCAGCAGGTTCGATAACGCCGCCGCCGCCACCATCGGCGTGTCCTTGTGGCGTCGGACGGTGACCGTCATGGCCGCGATCGCGACCGTCATGAGACAGGCGAGCGCGATCCCCAGGATATCGGAGCTGGCGCGTGTGCTGCCGACGATGATGGCAACGCCGCACAGAGCCACGAGGCTTGCTAACATGGTTTGCCATCGGGCGGCTTCCCGCAAGCGGATCCGGGCCAATGCCGCAGCGACGAAGGGCCCGGTGGCGATGATGATCGCGACATTCGACACGCTGGTCAGCTGTAGCGCCGGGATGAAACACACCATGCCCAATGTCGACAGCGATGCGACCAGCCAGCCGTTCCTCCCCATCCCGGTCAAATCCCGCAAGCCGGCCCGCCCCTGCATGACCACCAGAATGGCTGCGATGAGGCCGCCGCCGAACAGCCCGCGCCAGAACAGAATGGTCCAGGAGTTGAAGGGCAGCAGTCGTGTGAAAAACGGCGCCGTGCTCCAGGCTACCGCTGCGGCGACAACCAGAGCAATACCTAAGCGATGCTGGGAATGAGGCCCCGCCGTCATGAAAATCCTGTCTATGTGTTTGGTGCTCGCTCGCGGGCGATCTCGGGAAGCTGGCTCAAATTGACGTGCGGGCGCGCTTCTCCACGTTCGCGCTTCGCGCCGGCACGCCGAACTCGCGGCGGCAGATTTCGGCGAGCACGGCTATGCCTTCGCGGATCTGCTCGTGCGAGGGGCTCGCAAAGCACAGCCGCAGCCGGCAGCCGGCACGGGCCTTGTCGGTCGACCACTCCGGCCCCGGATTGATGGCGACGCCGGCGGCAAGTGCCGCCTGGTAAAGTTTCAGCGTATCGACATTGTCGGGCAATTTCACCCACAGGTAGATGCCGCCCGCAGGCGCTTCGAATTCCGCCGAGGTGCCGAACTGTGCGTTGAGCGCCTCTATCAGGGTGTCGAGCTTGGCGCGAAGCCCGCGCGTCAGTTTCGGCACATGGGTGGTAAAATGCGGCGCGCAATATTCCGCCAGCACCATCTGTTCCAGCGCGCCGCTTCCGGCGTCGGTCTTCAGCGCCAGCATCCGCGACAGCATTTCCCAGGGCGCGACGATGAAGCCGACGCGCAACGCCGGCGCGATCGATTTGGAGAATGAGCCGATATGGATCACGCCGCCGTTTTTGCTCATGGTATAAATCGCGGGCGGACGCTTGCCGTCCCAGATCAGATCGGAATAGCAATCGTCCTCGAAAACCGGCACGCCATAGCTTTTCGAAAGTTTCAGGAGTTCGGCCCGCCGCGCCTCCGGCATGATGGTCCCGGTCGGATTCTGCACCGTCGGGATGGTATAAATATATTTCGGCGTGACGCCGCGCCGCTTGAGATCGGCAAGCGCTGACGCCAATGCGTCGATCCGCATGCCATCGCCGTCGAGCGGCACGCCGACGGTGTTGACGCCGAGCCTGCTCAGCCGGTTCAACGATCCCTGATAGGTGTCCTGCTCCACGATCACGGTATCGCCGCGCGCCAACAGCGTCGCATTGACGAGATCGAGCGCCTGCAGCGAGCCGGACACGATCAGTACGTCGTCGGCCACACAGTCGATGCCGGCGTCACGCTTTAATTTCGCAGTGAGAAATTCGCGCAGCGGACGATAACCCTGCGGACCATGGGCCAGCCCGTAAGTCGCGAGCGTCTTGCCCTCGCGCCGGAGCACGGCGGTCGCGGCGTCGATCAGGCCGGCCACCGGGACCTGTTCGGGATCGTTGTTGCCGCCGACAAAGCTGTATTTTGCAAGGCCCGTCCATCTCGCCGCGGGCGTCGGCAGCCCGGCCGGGAGCAACGGCGAGAAGTCGAATGTTGCGGAGGTCATCGGCAGCGTCTCCCTTGTTCTTTTGAGTCCGATCTTAGACAAGTATTCAAGGCTTGTCCTTAAGCGACTGCCGGCGGCGCTGCGACGCCAGAGCCGCTCTGCCCTGCGTAATGAAGCTGGCGCAAGCATCGGAGTCCGGCTAATGCTCCCGGCATAACGGCGCGAGACCCCGAGACAATGCCCGATACGATCCAGGAAGTTCTGCAGGCCTTTGCCAACGGCGAGCTCGTCGTCGTCACCGATGACGAGGATCGCGAAGGCGAGGGCGACCTGATCGTCGCGGCTTCGTTTTGCACGCCTGAGAAGATGGCGTTCATCATCCGCCACACCTCGGGCATCGTCTGCGCGCCGATCACGACCGAGGACGCGCGAAGGCTGCGGCTCGATCCGATGGTCGCGCACAACGAATCCAACCATACCACCGCCTTTACGGTGTCAATCGACTACAAGCCCGATGGCGGCACCGGGATTTCGGCGGAGGAGCGCGCCTCCTGCTGTCGCGCGCTTGCCAATCCGAATGCCGGCGCCAATGATTTTGCCAGGCCCGGGCATATCTTTCCGCTGATCGCCCGCGACGGCGGCGTGCTGTTGCGCTCGGGCCATACCGAGGCCGCGGTCGACCTCTGCAAGCTAAGCGGCCTGCCGCCGGTCGGCGTTATCTCGGAATTGATGAACGACGACGGCACCGTCATGAAGGGCGAGCAGGTGGCGCGCTTTGCAAGTTCCCACAAGCTCAAGCACGTCACCATCGCCGATATGATCGCCTATCGCCAGGCGCGCGAGAAGCTGATCGAGCGGGTAGCGACATTTACCACCGAGAGCCCGATCGGGCCGCTGCAGGGTTACGCCTATCGTTCGCCGTTCGACGAGATCGCCCATGTCGCCTTCGTCTATAACGGGGTCGGCGACGGCAAGAACGTGCTGACGCGTTTCCACAAGCCCAACATCGTCCGCGACATCTTCACCGGACCGAAGCGGATGCAGACCGTGCTCGAACATTTCAGGAAGGAGGGGCGCGGCGTGCTGGTTTACCTGCGCGACGGCGCCGCCGGTGTTCCGGTTGCGCCGCTGCCGCAGGAGAAATCCGCAGAGGCCGACCGCAACCGGCAATGGCGCGAGGTCGGCGTCGGCGCGCAGATCCTGCGCGATCTCGGCGTCACCTCGATCCGCCACCTCACCTCGTCGGTGCACGACTACAAGGGATTATCCGGCTTCGGCATCGAGATCGTCTCCAACGAACAGCTTGAGGGTTGATGCGTTAGCGTCATTCCGGGTTCGCGCTTTCGCGCGCCCCGGAATGACGGCTGAGTGAGTATCGATCCAATTCAATTTGCGCTTCACGCTTTATCGCTTTAAAATAAATCCAATGATGCGAAAGGAATTCTCATGAGCGTGCGCCCTCAGGCCAAGGACAAGCCGTCCGCGGTGAATTTCCAGTGGGACGATCCGTTCCTGCTCGACGAGCAACTCACCGAAGACGAGCGCATGGTGCGCGATACCGCGCGCGCCTATGCGCAGGACAAGCTGCTGCCGCGCGTTACCAAGGCCTATCTCGAAGAAAAGGTCGATCGCGACATCTTCTATGAGATGGGTGAACTCGGCCTGATCGGCATCACGCTGCCGGAGGAATATGGCTGCGCCAATGCGAGCTATGTCGCCTATGGCCTGGTCGCGCGTGAGATCGAGCGCGTCGATTCCGGCTACCGCTCGATGAATTCGGTGCAGTCCTCGCTGGTGATGCATCCGATCTACGCCTATGGCGATGAGAACCAGCGCAAGAAATACCTGCCCAAGCTCGCCACCGGCGAATGGGTCGGCTGCTTCGGCTTGACCGAGCCGGATGCCGGTTCCGATCCCGGCGGCATGAAGACCCGCGCCGAAAAAGTTTCCGACGGTTACCGCCTGACCGGCACCAAGATGTGGATCTCCAATGCGCCGATCGCCGACGTGTTCGTGATCTGGGCGAAATCGGCCGCCCATGACCATCAGATCCGCGGCTTCATCCTGGAAAAAGGCATGAAGGGCCTGTCGGCGCCGAAGATCGGCGGCAAGCTGTCGTTGCGCGCGTCGGTGACCGGCGAGGTCGTGATGGATGGCGTGGTGGTGGGCGAGGACGCGCTGTTGCCCAACGTATCGGGCCTGAAGGGGCCGTTCGGCTGCCTCAACCGCGCTCGCTACGGCATTTCCTGGGGCGCGATGGGCGCCGCGGAAGACTGCATGCATCGCGCGCGGCAATACACGCTCGACCGCAAGCAGTTCAACCGGCCGCTCGCGGCAACCCAACTCGTGCAGAAGAAGCTCGCGGACATGCAGACCGAGATCGCGCTCGGCCTGCAGGCCTCGCTTCGGGTCGGCCGCCTGATGGACGAAGGTAAGATGGCGCCGGAGATGATCTCGATCGTCAAGCGCAACAACTGCGGCAAGGCGCTCGACATTGCGCGGATGGCCCGCGACATGCACGGCGGCAACGGCATCCAGATCGAGTATCACGTGATGCGCCATACCGCGAATTTGGAGACCGTGAACACCTATGAAGGCACCCACGACGTCCATGCGCTGATCCTGGGGCGGGCCATCACCGGCATTCAGGCGTTTTCGTAGAGTTCCATCGTCATTCCGGGCGCGCCAAAGGCGCGAACCCGGAATCTCAAGCCGTATCATTCAACCTTATCGAGATTCCGGGTCTGGCTCTTCGAGCCATCCCGGAATGACGTCAAAGTAAAAACAGCCCATGGCCGATAGCGACGACGTCCCGTTCAATCGCAACTTCCCGCTCAAACCCGGAATTGTCGAGCAAGTCCGCCCCGGGGTGCGGCGCCTGCTCTGCGACAATCCGAGCCCGTTCACCTTCACCGGCACGGTCAGTTACATCGTGGGCCAGGGCAAGGTCGCGATCATCGATCCCGGTCCCGACAGTGAAGCGCATGCGGCGGCGCTGCTTGACGCCGTGCGCGGCGAGACCGTGACCCATATCCTGGTCACCCATACCCACCGCGACCATTCGCCGAACACCGCCAGGATCAAGGCCTTGACCGGCGCCACCGTCTACGCCGAAGGGCCGCACCGCGCATCGCGGCCGCGCTTCGAGAGCGAGAAGCACAGTCCGGAATCCGGCGCCGACCGCGATTTTATGCCCGATGTCGCCCTTCGCCACGGGGAGGTGGTCGAGGGGCAGGGGTGGAAGCTCGAGGCGGTGGCAACCCCCGGCCATACCGCCAATCATCTGGCGTTCGCCTGGCCCGAGCGGAAGATCAATTTCGTCGGCGATCACGTGATGGGCTGGTCGACCTCGATCGTGGCGCCGCCGGACGGATCGATGATCGACTACATGGCCTCGCTGGAACGGCTGACGGCGCGGAGCGAGGATTTGTATTTTTCCGGCCACGGCCCGGAAATTGCGGAGGGGCCGCGCTATGTGCGCTTCCTGATCCACCATCGCCAGGCGCGCGAAGCCTCGATCCTGCATCGCCTCGCCAAGGGCGAGGCGGATATCCCCACCATGGTGCGCGCGATCTATATCGGCATCGACCCGCGGCTATTGAATGCGGCCGGCTATTCCGTGCTGGCGCATCTGGAGGACCTGGTCGGACGCGGCATCGTCGCGACCGACGGCGATCCAGTGATTGGCGGGACGTATCGGTTGGCGGGTTCCTAGCTCGTCATTCCGGGATAGTCCGAAGGACCAGACCCGGAATCTCGAGATTCTCAGGTGCGCAATTGCGCACCATAGTTCGATGCTTTCGCATCGCCCCGGAATGACGCGTCACTTCTTCACCGTCTTGGCCGGCGCCTTCGGCGGCGGCACCACCTTCTTTACCGGCTTGAGGTTGTCGGTATCGGCGGCAGTATTGATGTCGTCGATCAATTTGGTGATGCGGGTGGCGTTGCTGCCGAGATCGCTCTCGAAATAGCGCGATGACGAGCGGATATCGACGCGCGAATCCTCGCCGTTGGGCGTCACCCGGATCGCGACGTCCTCGCGGAATCCCATGATCGGCGTGCGCGCCACCGCCTCGATACGGCCGATGGGGCGCTCCGGCTGCGGCGCGCGCTCGTCGATCACAAGCCATTTGCGCTTGTTGACGAGCTGCAGCGCGATCGCGTAGGCGCGATTGACGGGAATTTCGAGTTCCACCGGTTCGATGTCCGGATAGGCCCGGCGCTGCTGTTCGGCCGAATAGAGCCCGGCATAGACGGCGGTGTTGGCGCCGTCGCCGGAGCGCAGCCGCGCCAGCGCCTCGAAGCGGGGAGGATTGATCGGATCTGTAGTGACATCGTGGATCGGCGGCAGCTTGCGGTATTGCAGGGCGAGATAGGCCGGATAGGCCAGCACGACGGCGTCTATCAGGAGCGCGAGCAGAATTCGGCTCATGCCGCGGGATCCATTCTGCCAGATCGCGGCAAAGGCGGCCAGCGAGACCAGGATGGAGAGCGCGGCGCAGCCGAGCGCGCCGAAGAACGTCGCCAACGCCGGCTTCATTTCCAGAAAACCGAAGCGGACGATGAGGATCGAGACCACGACCGCCACCACCGAGAACACCGCGAGATTGCGCGCCCCGGTGGCGAGGCCCGACACGGGCTCCGATTGATAGGGAGCGGAAAACTTGCGGGCCATCAGTCAAAATCTGCCGGGTTGGAGCGTCGCCCGGGCGAAATACGCCAAGTGCAAACCAGTTCGTTTGAGACCACGGACCTGCGGCAAATTCAAGGGTGGATTGTGATCCGGCGACCCTCAGAGATCGTCATGCCGCTGCGTTCGGAAAACGATAGGCCTTGAACTGATCGCGCAGCGCGGTCTTGAGGATCTTGCCGGTGGCGGTATGCGGAATGCCGTCGATGAAGACGACATCATCCGGCATCCACCATTTGGCGATCTTGCCGTCCATGAACTTCAGCATGTCCTCGCGCGTCGCGCTCGCGCCCTGCTTGAGCTGCACGATCAGCAGGGGACGTTCGTCCCATTTCGGATGGTGAATGCCGATCACGGCCGCTTCCGCCACGGCCGGATGGCCGACTGCGAGATTTTCCAGTTCAATCGAGGAGATCCACTCGCCGCCGGACTTGATCACGTCCTTGGAGCGGTCAGTGATCCGCATATAGGCGTTCGGGTCGATGGTGGCGACGTCGCCGGTATCGAAATAGCCATCCTCGTCGAGGATGTCGGTATCGACGCGGAAATAGGCCTTCGACACCGCGGGACCGCTCACCTTTAATCGGCCGAAGGTCTTGCCATCCCATGGCAGTTCCTTGCCGGCATCGTCGGTGATCTTCATCTGCACGCCGAATGGTGGATAGCCC
Organism: uncultured Alphaproteobacteria bacterium; assembly: GCA_963769365.1. Taxonomy (GTDB): domain Bacteria; phylum Pseudomonadota; class Alphaproteobacteria; order Rhizobiales; family Xanthobacteraceae; genus Bradyrhizobium. The sequence goes on from CAVYLU010000012.1 coordinate 813,670, forward strand.
TGGCTCTGCAGGATATCCAGCCGCTCCTCGCCGGTCAGGTTCGCGAACGGAGGCTTTAGCGCCGCGATCGTGCCGATCGGGCTCATCTCCGTCATGCCCCAGGCGTGGCGCACCTGCGTGCCCATGTCGACGAACGCCTTGATCATCGTGCGCGGCATCGCCGAGCCGCCGCAGATCACCATTCGCAGGTGCGGCAGCTTCAAATTGTTGGCGGCGATGTGGTTGAGCAGCATCAGCCACACCGTCGGCACGCCGGCGGTATGCGTCACCTTCTCGGTGTCCAGCAGCTCGTAGACCGAGGCGCCGTCGAGCTTTGCCCCCGGAAACACCAGCTTGGTGCCCATCGATGGCGCCGAGAATGCGATGCCCCAGCTGTTGGCGTGGAACAACGGCACCACCGGCAGCATGGTATCCCCGGCATTGGCGCCCAGCGAATTGCCGCTGTTGGCCGTCAGCGCGTGCAGCACGTTGGAGCGATGCGAATAGAGCACGCCCTTGGGATCGCCCGTGGTGCCCGAAGTGTAGCACATCGCGGCCGCGGTATTTTCGTCAAAGGTCTTCCATTTGAAATTGCCGTCCGCCTGCGCGATCCAGTCTTCATAGTCGACCGCGTTCTTCAGCGTGGTCTGCGGCATATGCGCCTTGTCGGTAAGCACGATATAGCGCTCCACGCTTGGAAGCTTGTCGGCGATCTTCTCCAGGATCGGAACGAAAGTGATGTCGGTCATCACCACCCGGTCTTGCGCATGGTTGATGATCCAGGCGATCTGGTCGGGGAATAGCCGCGGATTGACGGTATGGCAGATCGCGCCGATCCCCATGACGCCATACCAGGATTCAAGATGGCGCCAGGTGTTCCAGGCGATGGTGGCGACGCGGTCGCCGAGCTTGATGCCGTCGCGCTCGAGCCGTTGCGAGACCTTCAATGCGCGGTCGCGGATTTCTCGATAATTGGTGCGATGGATCGGGCCTTCGACCGAGCGCGTGACGACCTCCTGCGAACCATGAATGGTCGCGGCATGTTCGATGATCCGGTGACAAAGTAACGGCCAATCTTGCATCAAACCAAGCATGCGGGAATCCCTCCTGGAGTGTTATTGCTTGCGCAGGGCCGCTTCCGATAGAAGCGGTTCGGCTGCGATTGCGGAATTGACATGAACTTTAGCGCGCAGAACGCAAGCCGCAAATGGCCTTTTGGCCGATTCAGCCGCGCGCGGGCGGCGACAAATACCGTCGCGGCGCTGTTGCTGGTGCTCGGTGTGCAAGCCACGCCGGCTCAAGCGCGAAGGTCCGCCGCCGGCATCTGGTGGGGGGACCTGTTCGGAAGCCGCCCGCCGAGATTGCGCGGGACCGTGCGCGCCACCACAGTGCCGTTGCCAAGGCCGCGCCCGGCGGAAGCGCCCGCGGCGGAGCCGCAAACGCCTGCCGCCGAGAAATCGGCGCCTGCAGGGAACGACAAGCCGGCCGGGCAGGCCGCGCCCGCGGCGCCCCAGCCCTCGGCTTGCCGGTTGGCCTTGACCGAGGAGATCGCGATCGCCCCCTCTATCGCCGACATCCATGGTCCCGGCGGCTGTGGCGGCGAGGACCTGGTGCGGCTGGAGGCCGTGGTGTTGGGCGACAAGCATCGGGTCGCGGTCACGCCTGCCGCGACCCTCCGCTGCACCATGGCCTCGGCGATCGCGGACTGGATCCGCACCGACATGGCGCCGCTGGCGCAAAACCTCGGCAGCGGTCTCTCCGGTCTCGACAATTTCGACTCCTACGATTGCCGCAGCTTCAACGGCATCGCCGGCGCGCATCTGTCCGAGCACGGCCGCGCCAATGCGCTCGATGTGCGCGCTCTAAAACTTGCCAACGGGCAATCGATTTCCCTGACCGATCGCATGGTGCCGCGAGAGCTGCGCGAGAGCGTGCTGCATTCGGTGTGCGCGCGGTTCACGACGGTGCTGGGACCTGGCTCGGACTGGTATCACGAGGACCACATTCATCTCGACCTGATGGAGCGGCGCAATAACTACAGGATATGCCAGTGGAACGTGTGGGATCCGCTGCCGCAGGTCGCGCCGCTATTGCCAGCCGAACGGCCAGACGACGCCCCGCCGCGCGAGGTCGCCGCCAAACCCGACACCAAACCTGATGTCAAACCGGATGCAGCGACAGCGGATGAGGACAGGGCGGATGGGACGAAGTTCGACAAGACCAAGCCGGACAAGCTCAAGTCGCATGCGAAACCAAGGTGAGGACGGGATCGAACTGGCGCGCGAACTCGGTTAACTCCCTCCCCCTGAAAGGGGGAGGATTGGGGAGGAGTTAGCCTCCACGAGCGCCACGGGTCAAAGTGGCCACCGTGCCCGACGGCTTGATCCCCTCCCGCTTTGCTCCTTTCGGAGCAAAGCGACCTCCTCCCCTTTTCAAGGGGGGTTTGGAGAACTCGGCAATCCCAACAAAAAAGCGCCGGCAAAACCGGCGCTTTTGATGGTCCGCTGTCGGGCGGATCAGCTTATTGCATCAGCGGGCCGCCGGAGGCGCCGCCTTGCAGCGCCATCTGCGAATTGAACGGCAAATCGCCACGGTGCGGTTCGAGCACCACGACGATGGTGCCCATCTTCACCCGGTTATAGAGATCGATCACGTCCTCGTTGGTCATCCGGATGCAGCCGGAGGAAATCGACGCGCCGATATATTCCGGCTGGTTGGTGCCATGAATCCGGAACAGCGTGTCCTTGCCGCCCGAGTAAAGATACATCGCGCGCGAGCCCATCGGATTGTCCGGTCCCGGCGCCACGAACGTGGGAACGCCGAGGCGCTCGATCTCGCTCTTGGTCGGATGCCAGGGCGGCCACTCGGTCATGCTGCCGATCTTGGCGATGCCGGACCAGGCCATGGCCTCTTCGCCGACCGTGATGCCGTAGCGGATCGCCTTGCCGTCGTTGAGCACGTAATAGAGGTAGTGATTGTCGGAATCGACCACGATCGAGCCGGGCGCTTCCTTGCGGTGATAATCGACGATGGCGCGACGGAACGGCTCGGCGACCGGGGTGTTGGTGTAGCGGATCTTGGCCAGCAGCTCCTTGTCACGCGGTTTGAAGTTCGTCGTGTTGGTCGCCTCGAAGGTCGTGGCCTGCATGCAGCCCGACAGCATCAGGCCGGCGGCCAAAATTCCCAATTTCACCTTGAGCGACGACATGGCGCAATTCCAATCGAAAGCCTTGCGTTTATGAGCACCAACATTGCGCTCTAAACGCCATGATTTAGTTAATCCCCATTATCTATCGTCAAAGTCGGCCACAATTCCAGTGCTTAGAGTGCCATCCCGCGTTGCGGCAGGCCAGCTGTGGCTTTTTTGTCGCAAGAGGCGCCGCCTTCGGCCGGTTTTTTGAGCAAATCGGCAACAAGTGTCGAAGCAGCGCCACGCTCCCGCCATCCAGCCGCCGCAAACGCCAACTGGCCATTAACATCCCCGTCACGAAGCACCCCGGTCACGAAGCGCTTGCCAGAATCGAGCTAAGTCCGCTTTCGTAAGTTCCGCGCCAATTTTTCGGAGTTTTCCATGTTCTCAGTGTTTATCCCCTCCGAATCGTCCCTGAAAAAGGCGGTTGTGAAGGATCTGTCGGAGCTGCCGGAGAACGTGGTCTGGATCGACCTCGTCAAACCGACCGCCGCGGAGGACCGCGCCGTGGAGCGGCTGACGGGAATCGCGGTGCCGACCCGGGAGGACATGCAGGAGATCGAGATTTCCAGCCGGCTCTACATCGAGAACAGCGCCCGCTACATGACCGCGACGCTGATGTGCAATTCCGACAGCGACATGCCCAAGACCACCGCGGTCACCTTCATCCTCGCCGGCCACCGCCTGGTCACGGTGCGTTACGACGAGCCGAAACCGTTCGCGCTGGTCGAGCATAAGCTCGCGAGATCGTGCGCGGCCGCGATCACCGGCGAAATGGTGCTGATGGAGTTGCTCGACGCGGTGATCGATCGCTGCGCCGACATTCTGGAACGCTGCGGCGCCGACATCGACCAGGTCTCCCACGACATCTTCGAGCCCGAAAGCGAGCGTCACGGCCACGCCAAGCAATATTCGCAAATCCTGATCGCGATCGGCCGCAAGGGCGACTTGACCTCCAAGGTGCGCGAAAGCCTGGTCTCGATCGGCCGCCTCGTCACCTTCCTCTCGGCTGTGATGGAAGGCGTGAAATGGTCAAAGGACATGCGCGAGCAGCTCAAGACCATGCAGCGCGACGTATCCTCGTTGACCGATCATGCCTCCTATCTTTCCAACAAGATCACCTTTGTGCTCGACGCCATGCTCGGCGTCGTCAACCTCGAGCAGAACAACATCATCAAATTGTTCTCGGTGATGGCGGTGGTCTTGATGCCGCCGACCCTGATCGCCTCGATCTACGGCATGAATTTCAAGGTCATGCCGGAGCTGGAATGGACCCACGGCTATGCCTACGCGCTGGTGTCGATGGCGCTGGCAGCGGTGCTGCCCTACGTTCTCTTCAGATGGAAGAAGTGGCTGTAGGCCCGGCACGTCGACATCAATGCGATACACAGTCGTTATCGAAAAAGCGGACGGCAACTATTCTGTACCAGATCTGCCGGGCTGCGTTGCTACCACGAACCCCGTCTCAATTGCTCCGGTAAAATTTGAGTGGTGCGCTGAACGTTTAAGCGAAACCTTTATGCGATAAAGCTGTCGTAAGCCGCGAGGATAGCAATGGTTGAGAAAGTTATAATGTCGCCGCGCAACGTCGTCGATCTCGCGCGCTATCAGGCCGAGCGCGCCGCGGGCAGAATGCCGGCGATCTCGCTGCGGATCTGCCGGCATTGCGGCGCGATGCTGCTCGAGGGCGAGCGTGAAGAGGAATGCTCCGGCGCCGTCAATGTCGGAGCATCGGGCGTTGGCGGAGCGCCGCGCAAGTTCTACGCGGAGTGATTTTTTCGAGGTCATTCCGGGGCGCGCGCCAGCGCGAACCCGGAATCTCGCGCCGACAACTTCTGGATTCCGGGTTCGCTCGTTTCACTCGCGCCCCGGAATGACGGTCAGACGTGCTGGCCGCCGTTGATGTGGATCTCGGCGCCATTGACGTATGACGACGTTTCCGTGCACAGCACATAGATGATCTTGGCGACCTCGTCGGGTGTGCCGAGCCGGTGCAGCGGGATCTGCTGCTCGACGATCTTCTCGGTGCCCGGCGACAGGATCGAGGTGTCGATTTCGCCCGGCGCGATCGAATTGACACGAACGCCGATGTGGCCGAAGTCCGACGCCATTTCTCGCGTCAGCGAAGCGAGCGCCGCCTTCGAGGTCGCATAGGCCGCGCCTGCGAAAGGATGCACCCGCGAGCCCGCGATCGAGGTGACGTTGACCACCGAACCCTTGGCGGCCTCCAATTCCTCGATCAGCCCGCGCGCCATCATGATCGGTGCGAAGAAGTTGACCCGGAACACGTGGCTCCAGGTCTCGATGTCGGTATCGATGGAGCCGAGTTCTTTGCCGCCTTCGGCCTTCGGCGAAATCGCGGCGTTGTTGACCAGCGCATGGAGCATGCCGCCCTCGAGCCGCCGCCGGATCTCCGCGATCGCGCGCGTGGTGTCGGCGTGATCGGCGAGGTCGACCTGGACGTGATCCTCAGGGCCTGCGTCCCACGGGCAGTTTTCCGGAAAGGGGTGCCGCGAACAGGTGATGACGCGCCAGCCGGCCGAAGAAAACCGAATCACGGTGGCATGGCCGATGCCGCGGCTGGCTCCGGTCAGAAGCAGCGTGCGCCGCGGTGTATTGGAAGAATTAGGCATTGATGTCCTTCAGGCCCTTAAAGCGTCAGGGATAGAGCCGCGTCTTCAACCATGGCTGATCCGGGCCGGCACGGCGGAACTCGATGCGGTCGTGGAGGCGGAAGAGGCGGTCGTGCCAGAACTCGAACTGTGCAGGCGCAATGCGCCAGCCGCTCCACCCCTGCGGGCGCGGCACCTCGCCGATGGCGTATTTGGCCGCGGCCAAAGCGATCGCCTGCTCGAAGGCGAAGCGGCTCTCCAGCGGCTGCGATTGCTTGGAGGCCCAGGCGCCGAGCTGGGCCTGTTTTGGGCGCGTGGCGAAATAGGCGTCGGCCTCGGCGTCGGTGACCGGCGACACCAGCCCTCGGATGCGGACCTGGCGGCGCAGCGACTTCCAGTGAAATAGTAACGCAGCCTTAGGATTTGCGGCGAGTTCGCGGCCCTTCTGGCTGGCAATGTGGCTGTAGAACACAAAGCCGTCGGCATCAAAACCCTTCATCAGCACCATCCGCACGTCTGGCAGGCCGCTGTTGTCGACGGTTGCGAGCGACATGGCGTTGGGATCGTTCGGCTCGGCCTTGACGGCTTCCGCAAACCACTCGGCGAACAGCGCGAGCGGCTCCTCGGCTTGGGTAAAATCACCCGATGTTAACGGTATCGGGTGTTTGATGGTGGTCGTGTCGGTCATGTCAGGAGTTCCGAGTTGCGTCCGCCTGCGGCCAGGAGTGCGCTGCGATCCCAATATAGGCTTGTCCTATATAGGGCATGGGCGCGCGTTGGCCTATCGGCGATCCGCCCCGCCTGCGCCGTGATGACAGTGATTCTAATTCTAATGGGCTTCAGCGTGGGCGGCTGCAGCGTGTCCCGCAACGATGGCGCCTTCGCCAGGATGGAGGCCAAGGATCGGACCGGCTCGATCGCTGCCGCACAGGCGGGCACAGCGCTGCCGACCGAGAGCGATCTTGCCTTCGCGCGCAATGCCGCCGCCGATGTGCTGACCAAGGGGACCAAGGATTCCAGCCAGCCATGGGAAAATCCCGAGACCGGCGCCCGCGGCTCGGTGACGCCGCTGTCCGAGGCGTTTTCGGCGGAAGACGGGCGTACTTGTCGGGATTTTTTGGCAAGCTACGTTAACGGGCGGACCGAAACCTGGCTGCAGGGTGCGGCCTGCCAGACCGGTCATGGCCGGTGGGAGATTCACACCCTAAAGCCCTGGCGACAGGGTTGAGTGGGAACACCTTGGCGACAGGGTGGGCGCTCGCCTTGAGGGGCCTCGTTGCAAAAATGCCACTGGGACCCCAGATGAAGCCAGGGTGGGCAAATTGCCGTAAAGTTAAGGTCTGATTTCCCCGATAGAGGAGATGACGGAATGCGCGACCCCTATGAGGTCTTGGGGGTGCCGCGGGGCGCCAGCGCTGCGGCGATCAAGAGCGCCTATCGCAAGCTCGCCAAGAAACATCATCCCGACAACAACAAGAACGATTCGAAGGCGGCCGCGCGCTTTTCCGAGATCAATTCCGCCAACGAGATCATCGGCGACGAGGACAAGCGCAAGCAGTTCGATCGCGGCGAGATCGACGCCGATGGCAAGCCGCGCTTCCAGGGTTTTCCGGGCGGCGACCCGCGCGGCCGTGCCGGCTCGCCCGGGGGCGGCTTCGAAACCTATACGTTCCGCGGCGGCGGCGGCCCGGGTGGCGGCGGCGCAGGCTTCGAGGACATCCTCAACAGCATGTTCGGTGGTGCTGCCGCGCGGGGGGCGCGGTCGGGCCGCGGTAGTCCATTCGAGTTCGAAACCGGCGGCATCGGGATCGATCTCGATCTTTCGGTCGCCATGACGGTGTCGCTGGAGGAGGCGGTCAATGGCGCGCAGAAACGCGTGCGGCTGCCGAGCGGCAAGGAGCTCAATGTCAAGGTTCCGGCGGGCGTCGTCGCCGGCCAGCAGATCCGGCTGAAGGGCCAGGGGGAAACCGCGCCCGGCCACCCTCCCGGGGATATACTGATCACCGTCAGCATCGCCCCGCACGCCTTTTTCAAGGTCGATGGCAGCGACCTCAAGGTCGATCTGCCGATCACGCTTTATGAGGCCGTGCTGGGCGGCAAGGTTCGCGTGCCGACCCTGGGCAACGCGGTGGAACTTTCCATTCCGAAAAACACCTCCTCGGGCCGAACCTTTCGCCTGAAGGGCAAGGGCCTGCCGAAGACGGGCGGCGGCACTGGTGACCTGTTGGCCACCACCCGGATCATGCTGCCGGATGGGAACGACGCCGAGCTTGAGGCGTTGATGCATAAGTGGCGGGACGGACACCCTTATAATCCCCGCGACGGCCTTGGCTGACCGAAACTGGGACGATTTTTCGGCGTATCTAGCGTAGCCCTTAAAATGGGTGCGGCCTCGAGAGGGGGACCAGCGCGGTACCAAACCCCAGTCGAGGCCGCTTGCGTCGATCGGCGGATCGAACGCAGCTCATTTTCGCGTGATCAACCGGTGCGATAATGAGACGCGGCGATGACTTGATTCCAGATTTTCAATGTCGGAATTGGGACACCGGAGGCTACTCGCCTTCTGGTTTAGCCACCCGCCGCTGTTCTCGGCCTGGTCGTAGTGGCTCGCGGCCCTTAGTAGTTCGTAGCCCGGATGGAGCGTAGCGAAATCCGGGGTAAGCTTGCGGCCATGGTCCGGTATCGGCGCAATTTCGTCCCAGGCGGCACATTTTTCTTCACAGTAACGGTGGATGATCGACGGTCATCCATGCTGGTGGAACACGTGGCGTTTTTACGCGCTGCATTTCGCAAGACGCGCGGCGAGCAGCCTTTCGCACTTGATGCAGTGGTCATTCTGCCGGATCACCTGCATGCGATCATGACTTTGCCGCCCGGCGATTCGGATTTTTCCGGCCGGTGGCGACGCCTTTACGCGAAGCGTCGTAGCAGCGGGGGTGCCGATCTCACGCGACCCGGGGTGAGTGAGTATGCGCTTTGGCAAAAGCGCTTCTGGGAGCGCACTTTTCGCGATGACGGCGATTTCGAACGTTGCGCCGACTACATTCATTTCAACCCGGTCAAGCATCGATTGGTGTCGTCGCCAGCCGCGTGGCCGTTTTCCTCCTTGCATCGATATGCGCGCGCCGGCGTGCTCCATCGGGATTGGGGAGGCGGTGGTTTCGCAGATAGCGTCGACTTCGGCGAGCGTAGAGTAGAGACTGACCCGGATTTCGCGGAGCCTGTCATCACTGCGCGAGCGCTATTGCGCTCGTCGGGGGCGCGCATTCGCGCGACCCGTTGGCTCCATCCGGGCTACAGACGGCCGTCGGTCATCCAGTGTTACGGTGAAGAATAAGTGCCGCTGTTCTCCGCCTGGTCGTAGACGAGGCGCGCGACCTGCATCAGACGTTCACGGTCGGTGCCGCCGCTCACCACATATCCGACGTTCTGATCGGCCCAGAACAGCGCGCCGTCATTGCCCTGCTTGGTGTAGCGCATCTGCGTCGCTTCGGTCGCGGCCTTTGCCGAGTAGATCGTGAAGCGTTCGCCCGACGCACTCTCATACATCAGGAACGAGGCCGGCCCGGTCGGGCCCGGCAGCAGCCGTCCGCCGACGAGCCTGAGGCCCGTGGAGTCGAGCTCCGGCGCATGGACAGTCCAGCCGCAGCGCTTGGTCAGCCATGCTTGCAGATGCGCGCGGTCGGTGCCCGGCACCTCGACGGGGTGACGGACCTCGATGACATAGAGGCGATGCGCATCGAGCGCATCCAGCGTGAAGCTTTGGAAAGTCGACGGCGCGGCGGCCACGCCATGCGCCAGCCATCCCAAGCCGCCGCCGGCGACGAACGCCACCAGGGTCGCCGCGATCGCGCCGTAGATCAATTTGCGCGGCTGCCGCTCGAGCCGCTCCAGTTCGAGCCGCTTCGGCACCGGTTCGTTGGCCACGGCGTCGTAACGCACATGCAGCAGCTCCGCCATCGATTGCCACGATCGCACCCGCTCGGCATCGTCCGGATGCGCCGCAAGCCACGCCTCGACATCACCGCGGCGTTCGGCCGGCAGCTCTTTGTCGACGTAAGCGTGCAGCTCGTCTTCGGTGACGGGAATCCTGGGATAGGTCATGGTCTCAGTCTCTTCTCAATCTTGGTCTCTTCTCAAGTCTTGGTTTTTTCTCAAGTCTTGGTTTTTTCTCAAGTCTTGGTTTTTTCTCAAATCTTGGTTTTTTCTCAAATCTTGGTTCTTCTCAAATCCGGTCAAAAATTGCCTAGTTTGCTTATGCATAACGCTTGCCATCACCTGGCCAATATTAACTATTTGACGCGCCGCAGCGGCGCTCGCTCGCCTTCGAGCGAGGTTTTCACGTGAGCACGCGCCCGTGCAAGCCGGGACATTACGGTGCCGATCGGCACGCCCTGAATGTCGGCGACCTCGCGGTAGCTCAATCCCTCGAGCATGACCAGCAACAGCACCGCGCGCTGCTCCTCGACAAGGGTGGAAAGCGCGCGCGAGATGTCGCGGCCTTCCGCTTCCGTGCCGCTGGCGTCGGGATTGTTCTCGAGCAGCGGCATGAATTGCGGCCGCCGCGCCAGCGATCTCCGCCGGTTCTTGTTGAGATTGGTCAGGATGGTGTAGAGCCAGCTCCTGATGTCACCGCCCAGAAACAGCCGTTCCGAACGCAGCGCCCGCACCAGCGTATCCTGCACCAGATCGTCGGCGATATCGGCGTCGCGCGCAAGCGCGCGCGCATAGCGGCGCAGCGCTGGGATCATGTCTTCGACACTCTGGCGAAATGCGCTCATTTCAGCTCGTTCTTCAGCTCGGTTCTTGGCAGCTCGACCTTATGTTCGTTGGCGGCGTCCACTGTCGCAAGACGCCGACGCCTTACCAAACATAACACCCCCCTGACACGGCTATTCCGGGCGGTCAGGGTTGCCGTGCCAACACGTTAATGCGAGGGGACTGTACCGGGGTAGAGGGCTGGTGTACCTCCGGCCTTTAAACGAGACGAGCCTTGATCGGAAAACGGATGGCGCAGAATTCAGGTTTGATGCACGGCAAGCGCGGGGTCATTCTCGGCGTTGCCAATAACCGCTCGATCGCCTGGGGCATTGCCAAGGCATGCCGCGCGGCCGGGGCCGAGATCGCGCTCACCTGGCAGGGCGACGCGCTGAAGAAACGCGTCGAGCCGCTGGCCAGGGAGCTTGACGCCATCCTGCTGGGGCATTGCGACGTCACCGACCCCGCGACCATCGATGCTGTCTTCGAGGTGCTCAGGGAGAAATGGGGCAAGATCGATTTCTTGGTCCACGCCATCGCGTTCTCCGACAAGGACCAGCTCGACGGCCGTTATCTCGATACCACCGCCGACAATTTCTCGAGAACCATGCTGATCAGTTGCTACTCGCTGACCGCGATCGCGCAGCGTGCGGAAAAGCTTCTGACCGACGGCGGCTCGATCGTGACGCTGACCTATTACGGCGCCGAAAAGTGGATGCCGCACTACAACGTGATGGGGGTTGCTAAAGCGGCGCTTGAGGCGAGCGTGCGCTATCTCGCCGCCGATCTCGGGGAGAACAACATCCGCGTCAACGCGATTTCGGCGGGGCCGATCAAGACGCTGGCGTTTGCCGGCATCGCCAACTCCCGCTATCTCCTGAAGTGGAACGAAATCAACGCGCCAATGCGCCGCAACGTCACCATCGAAGAGGTCGGCGACAGCGCGCTGTATCTGCTTTCCGATATGTCGCGCGGCGTCACCGGCGAAGTCCACCACGTCGATTCGGGCTACCACGTCCTCGGCATGAAACGCCCGGACGCGCCGGATATTTCGCTCGTGAAGGAATAGCTTGAGCCGCCGATGCCCGCGCCCACGATCTACTACATCCGCCACGGCGAGACGTCGTGGAATGCGGCAGGCAGGCTGCAGGGCGCGCAGGACGCTCCGCTCAACGAGCTCGGCCGCAGGCAGGCGGCGCGTGCGGGCAACATCCTTGCCGATCTGTTCGTGCGGGACAGGCGCGACAAGTCCACCCTGGCGTTCGTTTCCTCCCCGCTCGGCCGCGCGCAATCGACCATGAACCTGGTGCGGGCTGAACTGAAACTGCCGCCGGCGGATTACGGGCTCGACGACCGCCTGCGCGAAATCGGCTACGGCCAATGGGAAGGTTCGACCCTGGCCGAGATGCAGGCAAAGGATCCGGAGTTGTTCGCCAAACGCCAGCTCGAGAAATGGACGGTATCGCCGCCGGGCGGCGAGAGCTACGTCGCGGTGCAGACCCGAATGCAAAGCTGGTACGATTCGGTGCGGGAAGACACGGTCGCGGTCGCCCATGGCGGCACCGCGCGGGCGCTGATGGTCGCGCTCGGCATCGAGACGCCGCTTTCGGCCGCCGATCTGACGATCGAGCAGGGCGCGGTCTATGTGTTCGGCGAGGATGGGTTGAGTAAATATAGTTAAGGCCTGATCGCGCCTACCCTCCGCCGTCATGCCCGGGCTTGTCCCGGGCATCCACGTCTTAGCGGTCTATCAGCAGGAAAGTCGTGGATGGCCGGGACAAGCCCGGCCATGACAAAGGAGAGGGCATTTGACGCCCATTCCGATGCGCGTTACCAGATTTCGTTGACATTCAACACTAATGCTCATCGTCAACATAGCTGAACGAACTCAAAAAATGTCCTTCAACACCTTCGGCCATATGTTCCGGGTCACGACCTTCGGCGAGAGCCACGGGGTCGCGATCGGCTGCGTGGTCGATGGCTGTCCGCCGCTGATCCCGCTCAAGGTCGAAGACATCCAGCACGATCTCGATCGCCGCCGCCCTGGCCAGTCGCGCTTCACCACCCAGCGCCAGGAGGCCGATGTGGTCAAGATTCTCTCCGGCGTGATGGCGCATCCGGAGAGCGGCGTGCAGGTGACGACCGGCACGCCGATAGCGCTTCTGATCGAGAACACCGACCAACGCTCGAAGGATTATTCCGACATCAAGGACAAGTTCCGCCCCGGCCATGCCGACTTCACCTATGAGGCCAAATACGGTTTGCGCGACTATCGCGGCGGCGGCCGCTCGTCGGCGCGGGAAACAGCCATGCGCGTGGCTGCCGGCGCGATCGCGCGAAAAATCCTGCCCGAGGTGAGCGTGCGCGGCGCGCTGGTGCAGATGGGTCCGCACAAGATCGACCGCGACAAATGGGATTTTGACGAGATCGCCAAGAATCCGTTCTTCTGCCCCGACAAGGACAAGGCCGCGTTCTTCGAAACCTATCTCGACGATATCAGGAAGAAAGGCTCTTCCATCGGCGCGGTGGTCGAGATCGTGGCGGAGGGCGTGCCGGCGGGGCTCGGCGCGCCGATCTATGCAAAGCTCGACGCTGATCTGGCCGCGGCGATGATGAGCATCAATGCGGTGAAAGGCGTCGAGATCGGCGCCGGTTTCGGTGCGGCCGAATTATCCGGCGAGGAAAACGCCGACGAAATCCGGATGGGCAATCAGGGCCCAAAATTCCTGACCAATCATGCCGGCGGCATTTTGGGCGGCATCTCCACCGGCCAGCCGGTGGTGGCGCGCTTTGCGGTGAAGCCGACGTCGTCGATCCTCTCGCCGCGCAAGACCGTCGATCGCAAGGGCGGCGACACCGACATCACGACCAAAGGCCGCCACGATCCGTGTGTGGGCATCCGCGCCGTCCCGGTCGGCGAAGCCATGATGGCCTGCGTGCTCGCCGATCATTTTCTGCGGCATAGGGGACAGGTGGGACGGTAAAGCCGGTAGGGCGGATCGCTCACAATCTGTAGGGCATGCGGACGCCGGGATCGCCGGCTTTGAAATCCCTGGTATTTCGGGTGACCAGGAGCATCGCGTGTGCCTGCGCCGTTGCCCAGATGATTGCGTCGGGCAGTTTGATGTGATGGTTGCGGCGCAGGCTGACGGCACGCTCCGCGATCTCGCCATCGAGCGCAATGACGTCGAAACTGCTCAGAAAGCCGCGCGTCGCAGCTTCGACCTCGTCGGTTGCGCCAACCATCACCTCCATCCAGGTGATGATGCTGACGGCTTTTTCGGTGTAGCGCCGAAGTTCGGTGCGAGCTTGCGGAACGGCGTTGAGGTAGTCGACCAGAATGTTGGTGTCGAACAGCGCTTTCACCATTCGCCACGCATTTTTTCCTGATAAGCCAAGCCGTCCACTTTGCGTTTGCCCCAGAGACCGAACGCATCGCCTTCCTTTATCCCGCGCCGCTTCGCGAGATAGTCATCGATCGCCTGACGGATCAGGGCCGCGCGCGATCGCTTCTCTTTTTTCGACAATTCGTCCAGCGCGTCAATCTGCGCATCGCCGAGGTCAACCAACGTCCGCATCAGTTACTCCATGATACATGATATCGATATCATATATCAAATTTGGGAAAATTCAACCCTTTTGGCCCGCTGTGGATTTGGCTGCTGCCCAGGTCGGGTCAACTCTTGCTACGGGCCAGCCGGTGGTGGCGCGCCTTGCGGGGAAGCCGACGTTGTCGATCCCGTCGCCACGCAAGACCGTCGATCGCACGGGCGGCGACACCGACATCACACAGAAGGGCCGCCACGATCCCTGCGTCAGCATTCGCGCGACCCGTTGCTCCATCCGCCTGCGGCGCTCAATCTCATGCCTCGACGGCGACGCCGGTCAGCAACCTGGCAAATTCTTCGTCGCCAATCTCGGTTTGCGCAACCAAGACGCTGCAGGAAAGATGCTTGACCAGGTATGTTCCGACCGAGCTGAACCACCACCGCGCCAGCAGTCCGTCGGGACGATGGCCTATGACGACGAGGTTTGCGCCGATCTCTTCGGCGGCCGCAGCGATCTCGCGTCCAGCTTCTCCCATGCTCAGCCTCGCCGTTGGCGAGAAACCCATGGCCTTGAGCCGCTCCACGCCTTCGCCGAGGATGTTCTGGTAAAATTCAACTTGTTCGGTGATCGGGATTGCGAGCCCACCCTCCAAGGTTCCGGTTCCCGCCGAAACTTCCACAACAGCCAGCAGGAATACTTCAGCCCGGCAGAGTTGCGCGATCCTCGCTCCCTCCCGCAAGGCCCGCCGTCCCTCGATTGAGCCGTCATAAGCGAGAAGAATTTTGTTGTACAAGGACTGCTCCCTTCGATCGTCAATTTTGCGGGCGCCGCGCCCGGTCCAGGTTCCAGGCCTTGTCCAGATTGCGGGCTTCGGCGAGCGCGGCCGCGCCCGGCAGGAGGGTCGAGGTGAGGTCCGCCTCGGTGAGATCGGCGCCGGCGAGATTGGCGTTCGTCAGGTCCGCTCCCGCAAGGTCGGCGTGGTTGAGGTTGCAATTCGCCAGATTGGTGTTCTGCAGCTTCGCGAATGAGAGATCGGCGCGCGCGAGATTGGCGCCGCTCAGATCCGCACTCCTGAGATCGGCGGATTTGAGCACGCCACGCATCAGGCCCATCGATTGGTTGTGCATGTCCGCGCTCAAATCGGCGCCCGTAAGCTTGGCGCCGATCAGGCTGGCACCGGAAAGATCGCCGGTTATGCGCGCGCCGCTCAAATCGGCGCCGCCGAGCTTGGCGCGTTGCATCTGCGTGCTCAGCAGCGATGCCTTGGCGAGGGACGCCTCCGTCAAATCCGCGTCGATTAGCCAGGCCTGGTTCAGGATGGCCCGATCGAAACGCGCGCCTTTCAGATTCGACCGGTTGAGCTTTGCCAGACGAAGATTGCTGCCGGTGAAGTCGAGGCCCGAGAGATCAAGCTGCGACAGCCGTTTTCCTTCCAGATTTGCAGAGCGTTGGTCCGCCGGCCCTTGAGGTGCCGCCTTGAGAAGCGCGTCGACCTCGGCGCGCGTCATCTCCGATGTCGACATTTCCGGGCTGTTGAGGTCGACATAGCGCAATAGGTTCTGCGAGGCGGCATCTCGGGGATGAACCAGCAGCGCCGCTATCAACGCGGGACCAAATGCGAGACGAAGCAGCATCGCGTCTTTCGCCTACTATCCTCTCAGTGTAGCCCGTAGGGTGGCGAAGCGATAGCGTAATCCGCCGTTACGCCGGCCCCGATGGCGGATTACGCCGGAGCCCAAATCTGCTCATAGGTAAGCTACCTGCAACCCGAGGTCGATAACGTGAACGGCCTCACAGCCGGCCTGGCGCAATGCCTTTGCCAGCGAGGGCGGAAACTGCGCGTCGACCAGAAAGAGCAAAACCTGTTCCGCCGCGATAATGGGATGGTCCGCCTGGCGGGCGGCAAAGGCCAGAACTGCATCGATGTCTGCGTCCTCAAGATAGGGATATTCCTGAAGAATGGTCTCTCGCGATTGGCCGGCCGACATCAAGCCAAGAATGTCCGCGACCGTAATGCGCAAGCCGCGAATACATGGACGGCCATGCATGCGATCGGCATCGATCGTTATTCTTTTCAAAAGGTCCGACAATGGCAATACCATCGCTTGTCAATAGCACCGTCCGCGGCGTTCGTCAGCAAGCGTAGCCCGGATCAGCCAATGGGTCGGCGCGGAGCGCCGCCCGATGACAGGCTCCGATATCCGGGGTTTTCTTTTTGCGGCCCCGCATCTCGCCATCGGGCGCGCATTGGCGCGACCCGGGCTACGGTCGCGATCGTCGACCGGGCCATAATAGCGGCGTCGGGCTATTGTCGGAATATCACTTGTGACTGGGACGGACGGAACGATGCAAATTGATCGCAGGCCATTATTGGACCGACTCGCTGCCTTTCCTCGGTTAGGTTTGGCCAATCTGCCGACCCCGCTCGAGCCGATGAAGCGCCTCGCGGCTCATCTCGGCGGACCGCGGCTGTGGGTAAAGCGCGAAGATGCGACCGGGCTCGGTTTTGGCGGCAATAAGTTGCGCAAGCTCGACTACGTCCTGCACGAGGCAGTTTCGAGCGGCGCCGATACGATCGTCTCAGGCGGCGTCGTGCAATCGAATAGCCAGCGCCAGGTTGCCGCGGTGGCGGCGAAGCTCGGGCTTTCGTGCCATCTTGCGGTCTACCACGGCCGAGTAGAACCGCCGACGCCAGAATACAGGACCTCGGGCAACGCGTTTCTCAATCGGCTGTTCGGCGCGCACCTCCATGACGTGCCGTGGACCAGTGACCGCAATGCAGCCATTCGCACGCTCGTCGGCGATCTCGAAGCCAGGGGTCACAGGCCGTATTTTGTGCCATACGGGGTCTCGAATACGCTCGGCGCAGTCGCTTACGCCACGACGATTGCCGAGATAGAACCGCAGGCAGCGCATTTGGGCTTCGCCCCAACCGCTATCGTGCACTGCACCGGAAGCGCCGGCACGCAGGCTGGTCTCGTTGTCGGTGCAGCCGTGGCAATGCCAAACACAGGGATCGTTGGGATTGATATCGACGCCGAGCCCACGCGGGTGCGAGCCGATGTGGTCGCGTTGGCGCGGGAGGCGTCC
Organism: uncultured Alphaproteobacteria bacterium; assembly: GCA_963769365.1. Lineage (GTDB taxonomy): Bacteria > Pseudomonadota > Alphaproteobacteria > Rhizobiales > Xanthobacteraceae > Bradyrhizobium. The sequence goes on from CAVYLU010000012.1 coordinate 830,848, forward strand.
GATCTGCTTGATGTTGCGTTCGACGAAGCCAGGGTAGAAGTGGTCGCGGGGCATGCGGGACCTGCCTATGGGGTCCCGCACGAAGCCACGATCGAAGCGATCCGACTTGCAGGCCGGCTCGAGGCTCTTCCACTTGATCCGGTCTATTCGGGCAAGGGGCTCGCGGGCTTGATCGCCCTGATCCGCCAGGGACGTTGGCGCAACGACGAGGACGTCATCTTCTTGCACACAGGCGGCGCCCCGGCGCTTTTCGCCTACCAGAGCGCACTCGGCATCTGAATCGCCGAAGCCAAAGTCACCACGGATGAGTCGGCTTCCCAATCCGTAGTCAATCTTCACGAGAGGCTTTTCCGAAGGGGATGGATCACCGGGTCAAGCCCGGTGACGACCATCTCTCAATTGGTATGATTGATCACGCGCCGCTACCTGAACTCATATTCCGCCGCATCGAACCTCGACGTCATCTTCCAGTATTCGACCAGCCGCCATGGCGTGATCGCAAACACCCGGCCGTGCGGGTTGCGGTACCAGTTGGTCATGCCCTTGTGGGTCCACACCATGCGCGCGTGCATGGCGTCGACCTCGCGGTTATAGCTCTCGTAGACTTCGCTCTTGCATTCGATCGAACGCCGCCCGCTCTCCAACAATTCGCGCAACGCCAGCATCATGTGCCGGACGCTGCACTCGGTCATGAAGATCTGGTTGCCGCCATGGGCAAGCGCGGTATTCGGACCCGTCAGCATGAAGAAATTCGGAAAGCCGGGAACGGTCAGGCCAAGATAGGCTTTTGCGTCGTCCGCGCCCCAGAGGTCGTGCAGCTCGCGGCCCTCGCGGCCAAAAATCTTCATCGGAAAAAGCATCTTGCTCACCTTGAAGCCGGTCGCGAGCACCAGCGCGTCCGCGTGCCAGATGCGACCATCCTTCATTCGCACGCCCTCCGGCACGATTTTCTCGATCGGATCGGTAATCAGGTCGACATTGTCGCGCTTGAGCATCCTGAACCAATAATTGTCGATCAGGATGCGCTTGCCGTAGGCCGGATAATCCGGAATGACCTTTCCCAGCAGGTCCAGGCGATCGGCGAGCTCGCTCTTCATGTGCCGTTCCATGAACAGCCGGTGCTTTTCGTTGAGCGCGTTCAGCGACCGTTTTGGCTGCGGCCAGTCCGGATCGACCTTGAGGGCAGCATGCAGGCCGTCGGCAAATCCCCAAAACAGCTGGAAGCGGTACCAGCGCAGGTAAAACGGCACGTTGGCGAGCGCCCATTTTTTACCCTCGTCGACGCCGGCATGGTAATTCGGATTGGGCACCACCCAGTGCGGCGAGCGCTGAAAGATCATCAATCGTTCGACGTCAGGCGCAATGGTAGGCCCGACCTGATGGCCGGAGGCGCCGGTGCCGATCATCGCTATGCGTTTTCCGCGCCAGTCGAAATTTTTGTCCCATTGCGCGGTATGGAACGCCGGGCCCGCAAACGAGCCGAGGCCGGCAATGTCCGGCAGCTTCGGCCGGTTCAGCACGCCGACCGCCGACACCAAGACGCGCGCGATCAGCTCTTGTCGGGACCCGTCGGCGGCCTGCGCGGTGATGCGCCAGCTTGCGCTCGCCTCGTCATATCGGGCTTCGGTGACTTCGATTCCGAGCCGGATGTGTTTTCGAAGATCGTAGTTGTCCGCGACCCGCTCGAAATAATTCCAGAGCTCGTCGCGCTTGGCGAAGAAATGCGACCAGTCGTGATTGGGCTCGAAGGCGTAGGAATAAAAATGGTTCGGCGTATCGACGCCGCAGCCGGGATAGATGTTCTCATGCCAGGTGCCGCCGACGGCGTCGTTCTTCTCCAGGATGACGAAGGGGATGCCGGCCTGCCGCAGCTGAATTGCGGCATAAAGCCCGGACATGCCGGCGCCGATGATGACGACTTCGGCAGCTTCAAGCGCGGCGGGGCTTGGGCGCTTGCGCCATGTGAGGCTCCGCGACTGCAGGCTGTCCGCGGTCAGGTCCTCGCGCATCATGGCGATATAATCGTCCGGCACGGCTTCGCCGGTCGCCAGGCGCATCATCTCGGAGAGCAGCGCGTCGTCGGGCGACGGGTGGCAGGAATTTCCGCTACGCGCGCGTTCCGCCAACACCTCGGCGAGGCGGTCGCGGATCGATGCCCGAAGCTGGTCCGGCATGAACTCCTGGTAGTTCATGGGCCCGCGGATGTAGGGCTTTGCTTCCTCCAGCCAATGCCGCTCGCCGGTCAGCTGCACCAGCGAAAGCAGCAAGGTCGCGGGATCGGCGGCTTCCAGCCCGCGCCTCAAGCCGGCGACATCGCCCGGCGTTTCCTGTCTGGAATCCAACATTTCGCGTTTCCTAGAGCGAGATGACTCTTCTTCGAATCGTCGTCGCGCTCTATCCTTTTGTGAGCATGATCTTTTTCGGAAAACCGGTGTCCACTTTTCCGGATCATGCTCTGGCCCCGACTTTGCCCTGCCGTCACCAAAACGCAAAGCGTTTGTACCGGCTTGACGGCCCGGGAACTTGGTCTGCAAATGCTTGAGCCATGAACGCTTCGGCCCTTCAAGAGCTCACCGCCTGGCTGATCGACGGCGCTCCGTCGATCACGCCGGTCTCGCTGTTATCGGGGACCTGCGAGCGGCTGGTTGCGGCCGGCCTTCCGCTCTGGCGCGTCGGCGCCTTCGTGAAGACGCTGCACCCCGACGCTTTCGGCCGCAGCTTCATCTGGCGGCAAGGCGCCGAAATTGTCATCAACACCGCCGATTTCGATTTCCCGGACTCGCCGCAATTCACGCAGAGCCCGTTGGCGCTGCTTTTCGGCAGCGGGCAGGAAGTAAGATACCGGCTGGACGATCCCGCAACCCGGCGCTTTCCATTCTTCGACGATATGCGCGCCGAGGGTGTCACGGATTACGTTGCGCTGCCGCTTCTGTTCACCGACGGCACCACGCACGCCACGAGCTGGAGCACCAGGCACCCCGGCGGCTTCACCGACGAACAACTAGCCGCGCTGCGCACGATCGTGCCTCCGTTTGCCCGGCTCGGCGAGATTTTTGCGCTGCGCCGCACCGCGACCACGCTGCTCGATACCTATGTAGGCAACCGCGCCGGCGAGCGGATTTGGGCGGGCCAAATCCGCCGTGGGCACGCGGAAACCATGCAGGCGGCGATCTGGCTGTCGGACCTGCGCGGCTTTACCGCGCTGTCAGATCGCCTGGCGCCGGAAATCGTGGTCGATGTCCTCAATCAATATTTCGATTGTCAGGTGCCGACGATCCGCCAGCACGGCGGCGAGATCCTGAAATTCATGGGCGACGGATTGCTGGCGGTGTTCCCGATCGCAAAAGACCACGGCAATAGCGCCGAGGTTTGCGCCCGCGCTCTCGAGGCCGCGCGCGAAGCCCGCGCCAAGGTCGATGCGATGCGCTATCCGAGCGGTGAGGGCGCCGAGCGCTTCCGGTTCGGCGTAGCGCTGCACATCGGGGACGTCCTGTTCGGCAATATCGGCGGCTCCAGCCGTCTCGACTTCACCTGCATCGGCCCCGCGGTCAATCTCGCCGCGCGTCTGGAGAAGATCGCCGGCCGCCTTGCGCGCACGGTGGTGGCCTCAGAGGCGTTTGCCGGCGCCTGCGCCGAGGGCTGGGCCGATCTCGGCGAATTCCCCGTCGCCGGCTTTTCCAAGGCCGCACGGGTCTATGGGCTTGCCGAGGAAGCGCCGGCACCTTGAGCGGGGTTACCCCGGCGCAAACGTGGCACGGCCAGCATCGATTTCAGCCATAAACCATCGGTCAAATCCGCGCGATAGCATCCATTCAAGCCGATCGCCGCTCCAGAACAGCCGCTTGCGCTCGTGCGTCAAATGCTTGAGGTCCTTCAAAAAGGCGGCGGTGCGTTTTGCATCGGCAACAAATACCGGATGTGTCCGCATCGCCTTGAACCAGTTCATGACAGCCGGAAAACGCTCCGGATCGATCGCAAGGCCGAACGTGCGCAGGGCGGCGAGATTGGCAAACCACGCGCACTCGACGACCCCGGGGGTCTGAAACGGCCAGGGTTGCGGGCGCGCGCCAAGCATCTGTTCGAGGCGGTCGAAGACGGTGTCGATGTCCCGCTGGCCTGCTTCGAAAAGACCCGGCGGCGGCTTGTCGTCGCGATCGGCCCAGCTCCAATATGAGCAGTCCACGACGATCGGATCGAGGCGTTGATCGGCCAGCCGCTCGAACGTCCGCGCCAGGACGCGCTCCTCGATCTTGGCCGGATAAAGCGGCTGTTCGGGATAACGCCAGTCCAGATATTGCAGGATGTCGCTGGAGTTGACGATGACGAGGTCGCCGTCGGTCAAGACCGGTACCTCCAGCCGCGGATTGAGTTTCCGCAACTCCTCGCGGCGATCAGGCGTCAGCGCGTCAACCAGGTCGTATTGCAGCTCTTTCAGATCGAGGCCGATCGCGACCTTACGGGCAAACGTGCTGATCGGGCTTCCGTATAGGCAAATGGTCATGGATGTTCTCCCTGGCGAAGCTTTGACGGCATGGTCGAATATTGCAATTTGTTTCTGATAACTGGAATTATTCCTGTATTTGTATTAGTCGGGTCAGGCAGACCGAGCTGCAACGAGGCCGAACATGGCGCGCGATGCCTTGCCCAGCCTGAGTTCACGGCAACTCAACGCCGTTCTGGCGGTTGCCGAGTATCGAAGTTTCGTGGCGGCGGCGAGCTTTCTGAAACTGTCGCAGCCGGCGTTGACGCGAACCATCCAGCAGGTCGAAGCGGAGCTGGGCGTCCGGCTATTTTCCCGCAATACCCGGCAAGTGAGTATTACAGAGGCCGGAAAGGAGTTCGTCGGTCTTGCAGAGCGTCTGCTCAACGACCTCAAGATCGGCGTCGAGAGCATGCGGGAGCGGGCTGACCGGCCGCGCGGACAGATCGTCGTCACCAGTGTGGTTTCGCTGGCAAATGCGATGCTTCCCGCTCTGCTGGCCGGCTATCGCCGAAGGTTCTCTGGCATCGAGGTTCATTTGCGCGAGGGATTGCATCACGCGGTATTAGACGAGGTGCGCAGCGGGATTGCCGATTTCGGTATAGGCTATGTCGACGACGCGCCAAAATCCTTCCTCACGGAAAGTCTCGGGACCGAAACCTTCCAGGTCGTCCTGCCGAGGGTTAGCGCGCTGGCGCGGCGCAAGACGATCGAGTTGCGGGCCATGGCTGACGCTGCCCTGGTCTCGTTCCCCGCGGAGTCTCGTACCCGCCGAATTGTGGATAGTGCCGCGGGGGCTGCGGGGATTTCCTTTCAATATTCGATGACGGCGAACAGGCTGCCGACACTCCATGGGCTCGTTCGCAACGGTATCGGCCTCGCAATCGTCCCGGCCAGCGAGCGCCCGCTGCCCGACGATCCGGATCTGGTCTCGCGCCCGCTGGCCGGAAAACGGCTTGCCTGGCAGATCGGGATCATGCGCCTGCGCGAGCGCGAATTGACTCCCGCAGCGGCCGAATTCCTGAATGTCGTTCGAAAGTGGCTACGGGAATTTCGGCGCAATACGGGTCGGAAAAGATTCGCATGAAACCGCGCCTCTGTGAGCTAGAGGCTATCTCCTGGGGCATTCTCGGTAGCCGAATTTCCGGATCATGTCGCGCCCGGGGATCGCATGAAACGCCAGCGTGTCCATGTAATGGTGCGAGGTGACGTATTCGCGGAGCGCCGGGTTGTAGGCGTTGAGCATGTGCTCGGTGTTGGAGGGCGAGGCGTTGCCGCTCCTGTCGTGGGCTGCATGAAACAACAGCGTCGCGCCGCGGCTGACGCAGACATTGCGGATGCCGAGGAACAGCGTGCAGGACGACTGGCAGTGGCCGTCGATCCGAAACAGCTCGCCGGATTGATTGTACTGGCTGACCACGGGATCGAAGCGCCCATAGCGTCCGCCCATCTCGAAGCCGGCGGTGGTGCCGGCGGCCATCGCCGGGCTCGAGAACAACAGCAGCGTTGCCGCAACGGGTTTTCTCATGGTCAACATCATTCCTCCGGCTCTGTCGTGAACAACAAGGGATAGCCCTTGGCGCGGCCGGCGTCGGTCGCCCGCGTGGCCTTGGTTTCCGCAACGTCCTTGGTGAAAACCGCGACCACGCACACGCCACGCCGGTGCGCCGTGATCATGACCTTGTGCGCCTGGTCCGCGGTCATGCGGAATTCCGCCTTCAGAACCGTGACGACGAATTCGCGGGGCGTGTAGTCGTCGTTGACGAGGATGACCTTGTGCAGGCGAGGCCGTTCGACCTTGGTTTTGACCCTGGTTTTCGGTTTGGTGACGGCGTCGATCATTCGAGCAAGCACCTCCTGATGTTTTCCGCCTGATGCGGCCAGAATACCGCCTCCCGGCTCGCGATGGAACCGGCAGAATTGCGACGCTTGATTGCTCTGGTGTCCCGAATCCGAACTTCGCGACCGCCTGCGGCACCCGCCGAGCGGCAAGTTCGGGAAGGGGCGGGTTAAAGCGAATGTGAAGGAGGAATGATGTTCTTGCTTTGCGCGGCACAATTTGCATGTCACGATCCATTAAATCGATGGAGGGCAGCTGATGCGCTGGTGTGTCTCGATCGGGGCTGTGCTAGTCGCCGGCGCGCTCGCCGGTGGCGATGTCGCTGGCCTCGCCGCGCCCGGCCCGAAGCACCATCTGGCGGACAAGGATCAGGCCGCATCCGTCGACGTCGAACTGATCCTCGCGGTCGACGTCTCCTATTCCATGGACATGGATGAGCTCGCGATCCAGCGCGAAGGTTATGCGCAGGCGATCGTCTCCAAGGAATTTCTGCAGGCGCTCAAGAGCCTGCCGAACGGCAAAGTTGCCATCACCTATTTCGAATGGGCCGCCTCCAGCGACCAGAAGATCATCATTCCCTGGCGGGTGATCGACGGCCCGGAAACCGCCGATGCCGTCTCCAACGAGATCTTGAAGACGCCGATCCGGCGCGCCTCGCGCACCTCGATCTCGGGCGCGATCTATTTCGCGATGCCGCTGTTCGACGAGAATCCGTATCACGGCCTGCGCCGCGTGATCGACATTTCCGGCGATGGTCCCAACAACAACGGCGCGCCCGTGGCCGGCGCGCGCGAGGAGGCGCTTTCGAAGGGCATCGTCATCAACGGCCTGCCGATCATGGTGAAGGAGCCGTCCTATTCGACCATGGATATCGACAACCTCGATTGGTACTACGAGGATTGCGTGATCGGAGGCCCGGGCTCCTTCGTGGTGTCGATCAAGGACCGCGAGAAATTCAAGGAGGCGATCCGCACCAAGCTGCTGCTCGAGGTCGCCGGGCGTGTGCCGGAGCGTCCGATCGTTCCGGTGGCGGAGAAGGAGCCGCGGGTGTCCTGCCTGATCGGCGAGAAGATCTGGCAGGATAGGTGGGGGCGGTAGCCACGTTCCCGCTACCTACTAAACTTCGCCACCAGCTCAACATGCGCCGTGTGGCGGAACTGGTCGACCGGCGTCACGGTCTCGATCCGGTAGCCGCCGTCGACGAGGACCCGCGCATCGCGCGCGAAGGTCGCGGCATTGCATGAGACGGCGATCACCAGGGCGACCTTGCTCGCCGCGAGTTGAAGGCTTTGTGCCTGCGCGCCCTGCCGCGGCGGATCGAATATGACGGCATCGTAGTCGCGCAGTTCCTCTCGGCTCAGCGGACGCCTGAACAGGTCGCGCACTTCTGCCTTCAGCGGCTTCAATCCGGGCATTGCGGTTGCGGCCTTCCGCAGTGCTTCTATCGCGCCGGCGTCATTGTCAAATGCAGAAATGCGCGCCCTTGGCGCCAATCTCAGGGCAAAAGGCCCGACCCCGCAGAACAGATCGGCGATATTCTTTGCCCGGCCGCAATGCTCACTCACGAGCGCAGCCAGCGTCTCTTCGCCGGCGACGGTTGCCTGCAGGAACGAGCCCGGCGGCAGGGCGACTTGCGCCGATCCGATCCTGAGCGCAGGTGGCCGGCGCATCAGCACCAGCTCGCCATGCCGCGTCAGCCGCGCCAGGCGGTGCTGTTCGGCGATGACGGATAATTTTGCGATCATCGCCGCCGGCAGCGGCCCGGAGCCACGCACATCGACATCGAGGCCATTGTCGGTCGCCGTGATCTGGATATCGAGCGGCTTTCCGATTGCGATCAGTGGCTCGGCAATGGCCCATCCCGCATCGAGCGCGCCGCCGAGGTGCGGATCGAGGATCGGGCAACGATCGACCGGAACGATGTCATGTGAATGAGCAGCGCTGAAGCCGACCTTGAGCACGTCATGCGTGCCCATGCGGGCGTGCAGCGTCAATCGCCTTCGGCCGAGGCCGTGGGCGTCGATCAGCGGCGCCACGGCACAGTCGAGTTCCGCCTGCGCCAGGGTCTCCACCACGATATTGCGCTTCCAGGCGCGGTAGCGTTCGGCCTCCCAGTGCTGGATTGCGCAACCGCCGCAGACACCAAAATGCGGGCAGAATGGCGCGATCCGCTCCGGGCTTGCGCGCTCGACCTGCAGCACGCGCCGCCGATCGGGATGATGGCCCGGTACGGGGGCCACCTCGACGGTCTCGCCGCCGAGTGTGTAGGGGACATACACCATCTGTCCGCTGGCAAAGCCGACGCCGTCGCCGAGGTGGCCGACACGATCGATGACGAGCCTCTCAACCACGGCGCGCGCCCAGAAAGAATTCGATGTTGCCGTCGCCACCCTTGATCGACGACGGGAATATCTGGATCTCGGTGCATCCCAGCGAGGACGCAAAAGCCGCGATGTCGTCGCAGATCTCCTGATGCACCATCGCGTTACGGATGATGCCGCGCTTGGCATGCTTTCGCTGTGCCTCAAATTGCGGTTTTATCAATGCCAGCAAGTGCATTGGTGCGGCCGCAAGCGATAGCGCAACCGGCAGCACGGCTTTCAGGGAGATAAAGCTGACATCGATAACGACAATGTCAGGCCGCGCCGGCAGGCGCTTGCCTTCGAAATCACGGATATCGGTCTGTTCCATCGAGACCACCTTGGGGTGATCGCGCAGCGAGGGATGCAATTGCTCGCGCCCGACATCGATTGCAAATACGATAGCGGCGCCATTTGCAAGCAGGACTTCGGTGAAGCCGCCGGTCGAGGCGCCAACGTCGAGGCAGACATGGTCCTCGATTTCGATCGGATAGGTTTCAAGCGCGGCCGCAAGCTTCACCCCGCCACGCGAGACGAAGGGATGCGCCGGTTGCGCCTGCAGGTTGGCGTCGGCGGCAATGGTCTCGGACGGCTTTACGACCGGCTTGTTGTTGGCGGTGACGAGGCCCGCTTCGATGGCCGCCCGTGCCCGCGCCCGGCTCTCGAACAGGCCGCGCTCGACCAGCAAAATATCGGCGCGCTTGCGGGGAGGGGACATGCTTCACCACCAGAGCGTTTTCCAGCGAAATGGATACCGGTTCGCATGAAGAAAACGCCTCAAAACAAGAAAGAGAGCCTCCGTTCCAATTCAATCGGAAACGGAGGCGCACTCGAACTAACGCAAGCCAACCCGTTCGGCCGCCAGACGCACGCAAGCCTCGAACGCCGTCAAATCGTGCCAGATATCCGCGGGCGCCTGTCTTGGCGTTACGAACCGGCTGCCGCCGAGATCGAGCGCATGCATCATCATCAGATTGTCGCTCAAGCCGAAATCCTCGACCGTCAATTCCTCGGCGTCGACCAGACGCCCGTCCTGAGAACTCACTTCGGTGAAACGACGCACGCGCTCTGCGTAGATCGTGGGATCGTTGGAATAGCCGAGGCACAACGCGCCGCGTGCCGCCATATAGCCGAGCTCGTAGGCGGTGCCGGCGTCAGCGCCCGGTCCACGAAACGGCGTGAGATTGGCGATGATGGCGTGGGCGGCATCCATCATGGCCTGGTTGCCCTTGAAGATGTTGAGCGAGACTTCGCCGGTCGAGACGTCGATGGCGTTATCGAGCGGGTAGAGCCCCGTCAGGCCGTGAGCCGCACAAATCGCCGCCTTGCGACGTCCGATCTCCATGGCGTCCGGCAGGAACACGTCGGGGCCTGCCAGATAGATTTTCATCATTCCGGGCTCGCTCGTTCCACTCGCGTCCCGGAATGACATAACGCCGAGTGTCAGGCGAGCTTGACCGCTTCGACCTTGAAATCCTTGCCCAGCGTCTCGAACACCTTGCCGACAATGCCCTTGGCGTCGAGGCCGGCGCGGCCATACATCGCGTTCGGTGTGTCGTGATCGAGGAACACGTCGGGCAACACCATCGCGCGTGCCCTCAGCAAGCCTGAGTTGAGCATGCCGTTCTCGGCGAGCGTCTGCATCACATGGGAGCCGAAGCCGCCAATCGCGCCTTCCTCGACGGTGAGCAGGATCTCGTGCTCGCGCGCCAGTTTCAGGACCAGATCGACATCGAGCGGCTTCATGAAGCGCGCATCCGCAATGGTGGTGGAAAGGCCGTGGGCGGCGAGTTCGTCGGCGGCCTTTTCGCATTCGGCAAGCCTGGTGCCGAATGACAATAGCGCGATCTTGCTGCCTTCGCGGACGATGCGGCCCTTGCCGATCGGAAGCGGAACGCCGAATTCGGGCATCTCGACGCCGCGGCCCTCGCCGCGCGGATAGCGCACCGCGCTCGGACGGTCGTTGATCGCCACCTGCGTCGCGACCATGTGCACCAGTTCCGCCTCGTCGGACGCCGCCATGATGACGAAATTGGGCAGGCAGCCGAGATAGGCGTTGTCGAACGAGCCGGCATGGGTCGCGCCGTCGGCGCCGACGAGGCCGGCGCGATCGATCGCAAAGCGGACCGGCAGGCTCTGAATGGCCACGTCGTGGACGACCTGGTCATAGCCGCGCTGCAGGAAGGTCGAATAGATCGCGCAGAACGGTTTGAAACCTTCGGTGGCAAGACCGGCTGCGAATGTCACCGCATGCTGCTCGGCGATGCCGACATCGAAGGTGCGCTTCGGAAAGGCCTTGCTGAAGATGTCGATGCCGGTGCCGGACGGCATTGCCGCGGTGATGCCGACGATCTTGTCGTCTTTTTCCGCTTCCTTGACGAGGCTTTGGCCGAACACGTTCTGATAGGCGGGGGCGTTGGGTTTTGCCTTCGCCTGCGTGCCGGTGGCGACGTCGAACTTGACCACGGCGTGATATTTGTCGGCAGACGCCTCCGCCGGCGGATAGCCTTTGCCCTTTTGCGTCACGACGTGGAGCAGGATCGGGCCGTCCTCCATGTCGCGCACGTTCTTCAAGACCGGCAACAGATGGTCGAGGTTATGGCCGTCGATCGGGCCTACATAATAGAAGCCGAGCTCCTCGAACAGCGTGCCGCCGCCGACCATGAAGCCGCGCGAATATTCTTCAACACGGTTGGCGCGGTCGGCCAGCACCTTCGGCAGACGCTTGTTGATCTGTTTTGCGGCCTCGCGCAGCGAGCGGTAGGTCTTGCCGGAATAGAGGCGCGACAGATAGGCCGACATCGCGCCCACCGGCGGCGCAATCGACATGTCGTTGTCGTTGAGGATTACGATCAGCCTCGAATTCATCGCTCCCGCGTTGTTCATGGCCTCGTAGGCCATGCCTGCCGACATCGCGCCGTCGCCGATCACTGCGATGACATTGTTCTTGCCGCCGGAGAGATCACGCGCCACCGCCATGCCCAGCGCCGCCGAGATCGAGGTCGATGAGTGGGCCGCGCCGAACGGGTCGTAGTCGCTTTCGGTGCGCTTGGTGAAACCGGACAGCCCGCCGCCGGTGCGCAGCGTGCGGATGCGGTCGCGGCGGCCGGTCAGGATCTTGTGCGGGTAGGCCTGATGGCCGACGTCCCAGATCAGCCGGTCGCGCGGGGTATCGAAGATGTAATGGATGGCGGTGGTCAGTTCGACCACGCCGAGGCCGGCTCCGAAATGGCCGCCGGTGACCGAGACGGCGTCGATGGTTTCCTGGCGCAGCTCGTCGGCGACTTGGCGGATCTGTTCCAACTTGAGCCGACGCAAATCCGCTGGGGTGCGGATGGTGTCGAGAAGCGGCGTCTTACTGAATACGGTCACGGCGATGTTCCAATTTTGCATGTCGGAACAGGAATCCGACGTGAGATGTGTTGCAGACCATAGGCGCAGCGAACTCCCAGGTTCCGGAGCTGGCTAGGCGGGCCGAAGCCCGATTTGAAAGCCTAACGGCGCTCCAGATTTGATCAATGTGATCTATGTCACTCTTGATGGCTTCACCCGTCCAAGCCATTTTTAGTAGGTAGTTGAATAGCTTAATGCAAGAGGTCGGCGCGCGCAGCCTGCCTTCAAGAGCCCATACTACCCCAAGCATTACACCAAACCGGCGGTTAAAGCCAACCCGCTGGAACCTCAGGAGAGTTGTGCAAGAAGATTGGGCGGGCGTCGACCTCAAACCCTGGGGAGCCCAATAGTTCCGATTCGCCTCAAATCGGCGGCGCATGCGCGAGCGGCGGACGCGACTTGCGGCCCTTCGTGGGTTCCGTTGCCGCTAATTGGCGCGGCCGACTATTGGACGTCGAGCGGCTCGGTGCCAGTCGGCCGGCCGCTGGCGTCGGTCGTGATCTTTTCGACCCGCGCCTCCGCATGTCGCAGCAATTCCTCGCACCGCCGCTTCAGGGCTTCGCCGCGTTCATAGATGGCCACCGATTCCTCGAGCGGCACCTTGCCATCCTCGAGCCGCTTGACGATCGATTCGAGCTCCTCAAGCGCGCGCTCGAAAGACAGCTTCTCCACATCGGTCTGGGTGTTTTCGGCCATATCTCGTTCCCGGGCGCGCCGATTCCCCGGCGCAGAATCAAATGAATTTTTGCGGGCGCATTGTGACGGGAATTCACGTTCCCATCAACGCGGTGACATGAGCTGCTACCGACTCTTTCAGCCCCTGAAGGTCGTAGCCGCCTTCCAGCACCGAGACAACTCGGCCGCCGGCGCTTTTCTCTGCAACCTCCATCAGCTTGCGTGTGACCCAGCCAAAATCCTCCGCGTTGAGATTGAGCGATGCCAGCGGGTCGCGGTAATGCGCATCGAAGCCGGCCGAGATGATGACAAGCTCGGGGCTGAATTTCTGCAGTTGCGGCAGGATCACGTTTTCGAATGCGGCACGGAATTTGGCGCTGCCGTCATCCGGGGCGAGCGGCGCGTTGACGATGGTGTCATGCTCGCCGCGCTCGCCGCTTGAGCCAGTGCCCGGAAACAGCGGCATCTGGTGCGTCGAGCAATACATCACGCTGGCGTCGGCCCAGAAGATATCCTGGGTGCCGTTGCCGTGATGAACGTCGAAGTCGACGATCGCCGCGCGGCCAATGCCGTATTTACGCTGCGCGTGACGCGCGGCAATCGCGGCGTTGTCGAAAAAACAGAAGCCCATCGGCTTGTTGATTTCGGCGTGATGGCCCGGAGGCCGCACCGCGACGAACGCGTTTTGATGCGTGCCCGACATGATCGCGTCGGTGGCGGCGACCGCGCCGCCGACGCCGCGCATGACGGCTTCCCACGTGCCGGGAGACATCGAGGTATCGCCGTCGACATAGATCATGCCGCTTGACGGCGCGATATGGCGCAGCTCTTCGATATAATGCTCGTTGTGGCAAAGCGTGACCTGATCGAGCGAGCCCGCAGGCGCCTGTTGGCGCGCAAGGCCGTCGAATTGCTGTTCGGAAAGCACCTGTGCGATCGCGCGCAAACGGTCGGCGCGCTCGGGGTGTCCCGGAGGCGTGGCATGATCGAGGCATGCGGAATGGGTGAGAAGAAGCGTGCTCATGTGACAGAATAATGTAGGAGCTTGCGCGCCGCTCGGAAAGAGCGGATATCGCCTTCAGTTCGTTCTGACGATGCGATCCGCTTTGGTCGGCGCGATCGGGCTGTTGGCCAGAAAATAGGCGTAGAGCGCGTCGACGTCGTAGACGCCGTATTGCTGGCCGGTTCCCTGCTTGAATACGGCGAAACCGTCGCCGCCGACCGAAAGATAATTATTCACGGTGACGCGGTAGCGCGCGGCGGGGTCGATCCGCTTGCCGTCGAGTGACATGCGAGCCGCGATGACGTGTTCGCCAAAGGGCTTTGCGGCGTCCCAAACGTAGCTGAATCCCTTGGACACCTGCAGGATGCGCGGACGATGAGGGTCGATCCATTGCTGCTCGAGCGCATCCTTGATCTGCGCGCCGGTCAGCGCCAGCGTCACCAATTGATGGCGGAACGGCTGGCTAGCAAATAAATCGGCGTAGATCGCGATGCCGTCCTCGGCCTTTATGATATCGGTACGGATGCCGCCCGGATTGGTCAAGGCGATCACCGCGTCGCCTTTTGCCGCAGCGCTGGTCGCGGCGAGTTGCGCATCCGCGATGATATCGCCGAGCACGCTCTCGCCGGCATCGCCGGGCACGCGCGACAGCGTCTCCTTGATCGATCCCGCTCGCCGGTTGGCGATCGGTGTGGCAAGCTTGTCATAGGCATCGATCAGCGCGGTTTGCTCGGGGTCCTTGGGATAGAAGTTGCTGCGGACGATGACGTTGTTGGCCTTGGCGCCGATGATTTTCTTGGTAGTCCGGTCGAGCTTCAGATCGATCGCAGTGACCAGCGTGCCGAACTTGTCACCTGAGGTGACGAGCCGTCCGTCGATGTCGCAGACATAGGCCTTGTGGGTGTGACCGCTGACGACCATGCCGACGGCGGCATCCAGCTCCTTGACGATGTCGACGATCGGCCCGGAGATGCCAGGGCATTCATTATGGTCGCCGGTCGGAAAGCCGCCTTCATGGATCAGCACAACGATGGCTTCGACGCCGTGCGCCGCCAATTCCGGCACCAGTGCGTTCACGGTGACGGCCTCGTCGCGGAATTCGAGACCTTCGATCCCGGCCGGCGAAACGATGCCGGGCGTGCCTTTCAGGGTAAGCCCGATGAAGGCCACGGGGATGCCTTCGAACTCCCTGATTTCATAAGGCGGGAAGATGGTCTTGCCGGTCGCTCTGTCGAAGGTGGAGGCGGCCAGGTAACGGAATTTCGCGCCGGAAAACGGGTGCGGTCCCTGACATTTGTCGATGGGATGACAGCCGCCATTTTGCATCCGCAACAATTCGTCCTTGCCCTTGTCGAATTCGTGATTGCCGACGGCGGAAAGCTCGAGCCCCATCATCGACATCGATTCGATGGTGGGCTCATCGTGGAACATCGCCGACAGTAGCGGGCTCGCGCCAATCAGGTCGCCGGCGGAAACGAAGATGTTATTAGGGTGGCCTTCGCGCAGTTGTGTGAGGAGGCTCGCCATCTGCTCGGCGCCGCCGGCCGGCACCACGACCGTCTCGGTCTTGTCGTCGGGATCGGCAATCCTGATGCCGCCGGGCGCCGGCCGCAGATGGCCGTGGAAATCGTTGATCGCGAGAATCCGCACATCGACCGGGGCGTCATCCTGGGCCAAGACTTGCTGGGCCAAGACTTGTTGGGCCAGGGCTTGGGAAAATGGGCCGAGCACGATCGTCAACGCCGCGACCGTCAGCATCTGTGCAAGCGGATGTCTCATGGCTCGACGATAGAGAAGGCCCGCAACGATTTCACGAAATTTCGTCGCTACGCTTTCTTTCGCGAGAAAAACGCCTTGAACGCGGCGACTGCTTCCTTGGAGCGCATCCGCTCGCCGAACAGATGGCTTTCCTGGTCGATCCGGCGGGTCATGTCTTCCGGCGGCAATCTGATCAGCCTGCGCGAGGTCGCGACCGCTTCCGCCGGCAGCTTGCAAATCTCGCGCGCCACCTTCTTGGCTTCGGCCTCGGTATGGCCGGGCGACACCACGACGTTGACGAAGCCGGCGACCTGGGCGTCCTCGGCGCTGAAGGTGCGTCCCATCACCAGCATGGCGAAGGCGCGCTGGTAGCCCATGGTGTGCGGCATCAACAGGCTGGAGGCGCCCTCCGGGACCAGGCCGAGATGGATGAAGGGCGTGGAGAAGGTCGCAGTGGTGGAGGCCAGCACGTAATCGCAATGGAACAGCATGGTGGTGCCGATGCCGATCGCGACGCCGTCGACGGCTGCAATGATCGGCTTGACGTTATGGGCGAGTGAATAAAGAAACTTGATGGCATTGTTGGCGCTGCGTGCCGTGCCGGTATTGGAGGTGCCTTCACTGAGAAAATCCTCGAGATCATTGCCGGCGGTGAAGACGCCGGAGCCGCCGGTGATGATGAGGCAGCGGATCGCCGGGTTATTTTGCGCGGTATCGATCGCGTCGGTCATGGCGCGATACATGTCCTGCGTGATGGCGTTCTTCTTTTCCGGCCTTCGGAGCGTGATCACCCGCGTCGCGCCTTCATCGGTGACTATCAGTTGAACGGTCATGGCATCGTCCCGGAAACGGGCCGCCGGTGCGGCGAATGTCAAATCCGCTGCACTGGCGAGTCGCAGGACGATAGCCTACATCAACTCCGAGGCTGCCCAAACCGCCGCCGCCGGTTTTCAACGGTGACGGAATGACGCGCGGGAGTTTAAGTCGTGCAGTTGACTGGAATTCACCATCTCACGGCGATTTCAGCGAAACCGCACGAGAATCTGGCGTTCTACACCGGCCTTTTGGGCATGCGGCTGGTGAAGAAGACCGTCAATCAGGACGACGTCAGCGCATACCACCTGTTCTATGCCGACGGGAAAGCCAATCCCGGCACCGATCTCACCTTTTTCGATTTTCCGGCAGCGCCCGAGCGCCGCGGCACCAACAGCATCTCGCGCACCGGCCTGCGCGTCGCCGGCGAAAAGACGCTTGGCTATTGGCGCGATCGCCTGAAGCAGGCGGGTGGCGTGACCGGTGAGGTGATCGAGGTCGACGGCCGGCTGACCTTGCCGTTCGAGGACGGCGAAGGCCAGCGCCTGGTGCTGGTCGACGACGGAGGTGCGGGATCGTCCGCGCCATGGGAGCGCAGTACGGTTCCGGTGGAACACCAGATCCGCGGTCTCGGCCCGATCGTGCTCACCGTACACGAACTGTCACACACGGCTTTCGTGCTGACCAAGGTCATGAACATGCGCCGCGTGCGCGACTATGCTGCGCACGGAGCGCAGATTCACCTGTTTGCGATGGGCGAGGGTGGCCCCGCCGCCGAACTGCATGTGATCGAGGGCAAGAATTTGCCGGTGGCGAGACAGGGCGCGGGCGGCGTGCACCATGTTGCGTTCCGCACCCCCGACGAGGCGCAATATCATGCCTGGACGGAACGGCTGAACGAACTTCGGATTCCGAACTCCGGCGAGATCGACCGCTTCTATTTCCGCAGCCTCTATTTCCGCGAGCCGAACGGCATCCTGTTCGAGATTGCGACCGACGGGCCCGGCTTTGCCAGCGATGAGCCGATGGACAGGCTCGGCGAGAGCTTGGCGCTGCCTCCGTTCCTGGAACCGCGCCGCGCCGAGATCGAGGCGGGGTTGAAGCCGCTGGAATAATGACCGGCCCTATTCCCGGTCGGCGCGCCGGCCATCTGTTGGCCGCGCCACGACCTTCCCCCGGTCCTCATAATGCCACGAGTATGCCCAGAAGGCGTGATGAAGGTTCCCCGGGAACTTAATCGAGCGATTACATGAAGCGTTTATTGGCTCTCCAGGCCGGCCTCGCGTGCGCCGGCGCGCTGGCTTGCGCCCTTCTCGCAGTATCGAGCGGCGTCGCGCTGGCACAGACAACCGGCGCGGTGAATCCGAATCCGGCTTCGGCAGAACCTGCCGTGAAACCAGAGCAGTCGTCCGGCGACTGCATGCCGATCGGTTTGACCGTTTCCGGGGAAATCGTTTTCCCGTTTCAATGCAGGGAGTTCATCGAACGGCAGAGGGCCGCCAAGCAGAACCCCGCCGTCGTGGAGGGTGAGAAACCCGACGCCGCGGAGAATCCGAAACCGGCTGCGGCGGAACAGAAACCTGACGCTGCGGAGGACAACACCGTCGCGAAGCAACCCGCCGTGGCCGAGAAGCCAGTCATTGATGAAGTGAAGCCCGCTGTCGCAGAAGAGAAGCCCGCACCTGCCGAAACGAAGCCAGTTGCGGCGGAAGAGAAAGCGGCTGCCGCGGAAGAGAAGACCGCCACAAAGCAACCGGGCCGCCCGGCGCCGGCAAGCGGCAAACCGGCTACGGGGCCGGTTGCAGCGGCTCCCTTGCAGAAGCGCGCTGAAAACGAGCTGCGCAAGCCGACGGTGGGCCCACCCGGTTGCACGCACTTTCGGTCCTATGATCCGGCATCCGGCTCCTACCGGTCCTTCGAGGGACGACGCGTTTCCTGCCGATAAGTGGGTAAACGCGCAACGGCCGCCCCACGGCGGACCGGTCGCCTGATTTTGCCCCGACGACGGGCAAATCAGTTTGATCAATTCGCCCCGAACTCATCTCGCGCGTCCGGCCGTCGACGGCGCCAGATCGCCCGCGCCTGAAAGCCAATTTCGTGAGCGGATTCAAGCTGATTTGGGTTTCCAATCCTGGCCCTGAAATGATTTACGAAAATCAGAAATTGTGGTCTCGTGTCCCGCCTCGACAAGAGGGGCGCTTTGCGGTCGTCACGAAACGTGGGGCGGGATGCGATGGACGTGGAGGTGCCGTTGACGAGTGGCGCTGAAGCGGACGGCAAAATCGTGTGGTCCTGACTCCGCGACGCCGGAGTCAAGCTTGCGGGTAGTGACCTGCAGGCGACGGTGGCAAAAGAGTCCGTTCACCGGGGAGAGCGCGCTATAAGCCGTAAACCATTGCGCAGGGAAGGCCGGGATGTTTCCGATGAACCTGTAGTGACTAACTCGTGTGCTTTTTACTTTTGCACGCGAGGCTGCGGGTGCATTGGGCACCCGGTCTTCCCTGCGCCCTCTTGATTGGGAGGGTAAGGAAATTTCTGGCAAACCTCGGGCATATCGGGCCGCGAGAACGCAGCGTCGAGTCTTGGTTGTTTGAAATCTGAATCAGCGAAAAACGCGGTGGCTGCGATCTGGCGTGATTCACGCCAGCAGCACAGCGTCCGCGCTGTTCACGGCTTCGGCGCTGTCGGTCACCGTCTTCTCGAGTGAAACCGCCTGCACCGAAATGTTTTCGGCAAAGAACCGCGCCAGCGTAACATAACGCTCGCCGTCGCCATCAGCGCGCGCGGCGAGGGCTTCGCCCGCAAGGAGGCATCCGCCGAGCGTCGATCCGAACAGGCGCAAGTAAGGCGTCGCGCCCGCCAGCGCATCGTTCGGCGCAGAGGTGACGTGCTCCAACAGCCACCGGCTGGCGCGATCGAGCGAGCCAAGCGCGTCGCGCAATTTGGCGCCGGTGGTGCCGAAGGCCGGGTCGTTGGAGGCCTCGACCCGGCTGACGATGGCGGAGAGTTCGTCGAGCAGGCTAAAAACCGAGGCACCGCCATCGGCGGCGAGCTTGCGCATCACCAGATCGATTGCCTGGATGCCGTTGGTACCCTCGTAGATCGGGGTGATGCGCGCGTCGCGAAAGTGCTGCGCGGCACCAGTCTCCTCGATGAACCCCATGCCACCGTGGATCTGCACACCCAGATAGGTGACCTCGTTGCCAATGTCGGAGGAGAACGCCTTTGCGATCGGCGTCAATAGCGCGCCGCGCGCGGCGGCAGCGGTCCGCACGTTGGCATCCTTGGCCCGCACGGAAATGTCGAGCGCAACCGCGGTCGCATAGCAGATCGTGCGCGCCGCAGCCGTCGACGCGCGCATCTGCATCAGCATGCGCTTGACGTCGGGATGCGCGATGATCGGATCCGGATCGCCGCCACTCTTGCCGATGGCGTGGCCCTGACGGCGTCCCTGCGCAAAGTCGAGCGCCTGCTGATAGGCGCGGTCGGCGATGCCGACGCCCTCGAGGCCGACGCCGAGTCGCGCCTGGTTCATCATCGTGAACATGCATTGCATGCCCTTGTTTTCCTCGCCGATCAGATAACCGATGGCGCCGCCTCGATCGCCCATCGTCATGGTGCAGGTCGGAGAGGCATGCATGCCAAGCTTGTGCTCGACGCCGCTCGGATAGATGTCGTTGCGGCTGCCCAGCGAGCCGTCGGCGTTGACCATGAATTTGGGGATCAGGAACAGCGAAATGCCTTTGGTGCCAGCGGGTGCATCGGGCAATCGCGCCAGCACGAAATGCACGATGTTGTCGGTCATGTCGTGATCGCCATAGGTGATGAAGATTTTGGTGCCCGTGATGCGATAGCTGCCGTCGGACGCGCGCTCGGCCCGGGAGCGCAACGCGCCGACGTCGGAGCCGGCCTGCGGTTCGGTGAGCAGCATGGTGCCGGTCCATTGGCCCGATACCAGCTTTTCGAGATAGATCTTCTTCAGCTCACTGCTGCCATGGGCGTCGAGTGCTTCGATGGCGGAGAGCGTCACAAGCGGACAGAGACCGAAGGCGATGTTTGATGCGCTCCAGATCTCGGTGCAGACGGCGTTGATGGCGAGCGGCAAACCTTGGCCGCCGGACGTTTCGGGGCCGGACACCGCGTTCCAGCCCGCCGCGATCCAGCGCTGATACGCATCGGGCCAGCCGGGGGCGGTGGTCACCTTGTCGGCCTCGAGCTTGATGCCGTGTTCGTCTCCGACGCGATTGAGCGGGGCCAAAACGTCGCTGGCGAATTTACCGGCTTCCTCGAGCACGGCGGCGGTGATGTCGGCGTCGAAATCGCCGTAGTGCCCAGCCTTCACGGCGGCCTCAAGGCCTGCGCCGTGGTTGAGCGCAAGCAGCATATCGTTGATCGGCGCGCGGTAGGACATGTGATCTCGCCTCAAGGATCGGAACAGACTACCGTCTTCCCACGAAACCGGCGTTGCCTCAACTCTCCCGAACGGTGATCAGGGTGAAAGGTAACGCAGGCGGGGCCGTTCCTGCTGCCGCCATGCCTGCTTGGCGCGAAGAGATCACCCATTCTGCGCGGAAGAATTTCTGTTCTGGTTCAAGGCAAAATTCCGGCTTCAGGCTGTTGAAATGGCTCAACTCCCTCTATAGACCGGCGGTATTGTTAAGGGAATCTGCGGTATCGTGCTGCAGCATCTCAAAAGCCTGTTGGGGCGTAGCCAAGCGGTAAGGCAGCGGATTTTGATTCCGCCATTCGGAGGTTCGATCCCTCCCGCCCCAGCCAGACTCAAATCGTTGAATTCTTTACTGAAGCAGTTTTGTTCTCGCGCGGGTTTTTGACGCATTTGGAAATGGATTTCCCCCCGCCATTTGGAAATTCTGTGCTCATCTGTTCTTCCAGTTGCTTCTGCGCCAAGAGATGCGCATGCCGCTTGCGGGTCGCGGCCAGCGCGCGCAGCATCGTCTCCTTGGTATACCCTCGATAGGCCTGCGCGGTCTTGTGTCCGGATAGCGCTCGGCCCTGGCCCTCAAAGTCAGCTCGGCCTCCTCCAGTTCGGTCATGCCGCCATGCCGACAGGCATCGAGCGTAAAGAGCTCCGATACCCCGTCGATCTGCTTGCGCAGCGTCTGCACCAACTTTTCCATGCCAGGATAGGACCATGCCTTGGCGGTGCCCTTGCCCTCGCCTTTCTCGATTTTGCGCATGATCATCGGGATGCCGAGCTTAGGCAGATGGCTCAGGATATCTTCCGCCTCAGCGTAGAACTTGACGGTCTCGCCATCGATGGTCTCCTCGAGCGGATGCCAGACCAGTGCCTTGTTCTTGTGGTGCTCGATGCGCACGGCATGCGGCCACTTCTTGCTGCGGTAGTCCGGCCAGGTAAGCAAGCCAGCCACCACGTTCTCGGGGCGCTGCAGCCACTCGAAGCAGATTACCGCCATCCCTGCCGGGCTCGGGCCGGCCTTGCGCAATGCAGCCCCAGGCGAATTTATAGACCTCCTCGCGGGTGACCGCGTGCTTCTTGCTTTTGGCGCGGCTCTTGAGCGTGAAGTCGTCCCACGGGTTCGGATGCTTCTCGTCGAATAGCTCTGGATGCAGCCGGCGCATGATGCGCCAGACCTTGCGGCAGAGCCCAACCACCTTCTCGCCCTGCCGCAGCCTGAGTCCGTTCGGGCCATTGATGATCTTCTCGTAAATTTTGTCGGCGGCCCGCGGTGTAACCTCCCTGATCTGTCGGTCTCCGATGCGCCGGCCGCTCTTGCCAACTGTCTCGCAGATCATCTGCATGATGCGCTCATAGTCAGGACGTGAACGGGGAGAGACTTTCTCGGTATATGCCTTCTCGGTTTTGTACTGCCGGAACAGCCAATCGATGGTGCCGTATCGCGCAATCTTCGGCTGCTCGATAGGCTCGCCCTTGCGTTGGTCGTTCCATTCATCAAACAGGGCATTGAGCGCGGCCGCGCG
This sequence comes from uncultured Alphaproteobacteria bacterium, assembly GCA_963769365.1. Lineage (GTDB taxonomy): Bacteria > Pseudomonadota > Alphaproteobacteria > Rhizobiales > Xanthobacteraceae > Bradyrhizobium. The sequence goes on from CAVYLU010000012.1 coordinate 853,131, forward strand.
TCCGGCTTTTCCGTCTTCCCCGCATGCCGTTTCATAGCTGGTGCCCAACGGCTCGTTGGCAATTTCGCAGCCAAGCGTGCGATAATATGTTGGGATGCGGAAATAGAACGCCGTTGTGCCGTTGGCGAGCTTGCGGGATTCCACGAAGCGCGCACGCGGGCGCTGGAACGTCACAAATCCTCGGCGAGGTCGCCCGGCACGAGGTCCGGGGCTATGGCTCGGTCCAGATCGTCTCGCAACCACAGCTGACGTCTCCCCTCTTTGATCCGTGGTTGAGGATACTCGGTGCCAACTCGTTTTAAAAATGCTTCGACGGTCGGCTCTCCGCAATATCCCGCTGCTATTGCAGCCGGCATACGGCGCGGCCAAGAACCCGCTGGAATTATGGCAGAACGTGGCATCGCGAACAGGTCGGAAGATGGGTGCCAGAAAGTTGGTCGCGAGCGTCTTCGTTCACTCGTCTGGCTGATGGTGCATGCTGCAGATCACTAACAACGATTAGGCAAATCGTAGAAGAAGATAGCGCGGCGTATTAAAGGGATGGGTTGGGCGTGCTACTCGCCGGTTCGATGGTCCCAAGCCGGCTACGCAGATCTCTTTGGCGATTGGTGAGGTAGGCGAAGCGGCACTCGCCTCGTCAGGCTCATAACCTGAAGGTCATAGGTTCAAATCCTATCCCCGCAACCAGATATGGTGCTGAAAAATCAGCATTAAACTGAAAAGCCGCCCTTCGGGGCGGCTTTTTCTTCTTAGGAAATCGCCACCGGGTCGCCACCGGATCGGCAATCGTCGGCAACAGATGGATAATTGGCGAAGAGGCTAAATCACTACCGAGCTAGTCGTTCCGCAAAAAGGGGGAGAAGGACATTCAGTGGCCAGCCGAATAATATCGCTCAACCTGCACCGCAGCGGCCCCAAAAAATTTCACGACTTCCTGGAAGAGCAGAAGACATGTCGGTGTGAGTTTGAGGAAAAATGACACAGATGCGCGACCCTCACTCTTAATCAGCGGGTCCCAGGTTCGAGCCCTGGTGCGCCCACCACCCAGTCTGGCCTTTCCGACTTTTTTGGAGACTGTCGAGAAAGGCCCGCAATTGGCGGCTATTTCTCGTCTGTATTTTTGAACTGCCCAGTCTCTGCCCTTCAAATCCAGCGATTTCGGCCGTCCGTCTTTGGTCCGCAAATTCCCGTTCCTGGCGGCAAGTCGTGGGAGCGGACCGAAAGCCTAGCGGCTGTCTTCGGCTTCTGTCGGGTTTCATTAATATAGGCGCTGGGGACGGGAGAAGGTAGGCCGTGAATGGGAACAGTCGGCCTACGCTGAAGATTCGGCGGGACAGGGCCATTGGACAAAGGTCATGGCCGCAACGTTCAAGGTCGGCGATCACGTAAGCTGGAACTCCGAAGCCGGGCGGGTGCGCGGCAGGATCGTCCGCGTGCATCGCAAGGACGTGAACTACAAAGGCTACGTCCATCACGCGAGCCCAGACGAGCCGCAGTATGAAATCAAGAGCGAGAAAACCGACCACATCGCTCTGCACAAGGGCAGGGCGCTGCGGCGGTTGTCGCGCTGATCGTACAGGACCTTCGGATGGCGCATGCCTTCTACACCATCGGTCACGGCAGGAGACCGATCGGCGAGTTCGTCGATCTCCTGAGAGAGGTCGATGCTCGCTGACGTCCGCACCATGCCGCGCTCGCGCGCCAATCCGCAATATAACGAGGACGCCTTGCCGCAAGCGCTGCAGCCCTTCGGCATTGCCTACGCACACATGACGGATCTCGGCGGCTTGCGCGGCCGTCAAAAGTCCGTCGCTCCCGAAATCAATGGCTTCTGGGAGAACGAGAGTTTTCATAACTATGCGGACTACGCCATGAGCGAGCGCTTTCGCTCGGCATCTGCGCGAACGCGGACGGACGCAACGCTGCGCCATCATGTGTGCCGAGACGGTGTGGTGGCGCTGTCACCGCCGGATCATCACCGATTATTTCCTCGTAGCGGGAGAGACCGTGTTCCACATTCTTGGTCCCGGGCAAGTCGAGGCGGTGGCGGTCAACGAGGTCGCGCAGGTGAAGGCTGCAGGACACGCTGGTCTATCCGGCGGAGCCGGCATCGCAGCGCGATCTGTTCGGGCAATAGCGACGGCTCGACCGGGAACACCGGCGAAGACGGACCCCTTGCGCGTCGATCAGGAGCTGTGTCCCGAGAGCTTTCAATACGTCCGACCTGGGTCTTGTGTCACGAAGCGTAGCCGGTCCAAACGGCCGCGCGCAACTTTATAGGAGATGAAGGTAGGTCCTTCGGGGTCGGCGATCAGGTCGCTGATCCCAAGCCACCGCGGGCCGCTTTGGTCAAAAGCCACGGTGGTGAGCGCTGCGGAAACGTCGGGAGATGATCCCGGCAGGCACGGTTGAGAGAGGCGAGCGCAAGCAAACCGTCGATGAAGTGTCGAAAGCGGATTAGGTGATGTCAAAACCGAGGGTTGACCCTACCTTCGGGATCAGTTCGGTGGATGTCCTGATACTGACCGAGCAACATCCGGCATGTAGATGGCGCGAAGCTCGACCAGGCTCTTGTAAGGAACGTGAGAACCTAGCCGGCGATGCCAAGGGAAAAGGCCCAAGCGGCCACAACCGCAAGGCCGAAAGTACCGATGCGCCGGAGAGGGGCGGACTGCTCCGTAGTAGCGAGGAAGCGGCTGTAATGGTCGTGGAGCGAAGGGGGCGGGTCATCGACGATGAATCGGGCCAACTGGCAACGGGAGGAGCCCGAAGTTCAACGGAAGGCGGCAGCCTTCAATCGATGGCACGAGCCGGATGATGCGAGAGTATCAAGTCCGGATCTGTGAGAGGCTCAGGGTGAAATTCCCTGGGCCTACTCGGCATGGGGCGAATGCGGCCTTTCTTTCTCGAGGATACACCAACAGCTGTGCTGGTGCGCCAGGTCCAGCGGCTATTTTGGACGCTTTGTCTCCGCATCCAAAATTGCGGTTCCTGGCGGACAATGCGCTGCGGCCGACCCTTTTTTTGAACAGAGCTAGACTTCGGTGGCGATGGCGCTGCTTTTGGGACGTGCGCTATGGCTGCGGATTCAACCCAAGCGCTTCGAGCTGCCGAATCCATTCCCCCGGAGCATCGCGGAGCCGCTCGATGTTGATGCCGCGAGGCAGACAGCCCTCCACGGCAGCGCGGACCAGCCTGGGAGCAAGGAAGGCGAGCGAGATGGTCATGTTTGACATGACGGACGCTGCATCGCTCGCGCAAAGCAATTTGCTCAGCGTCAGTGACGGACCCCGAGATAAGCTCGTTAAGCCAGCGTCTGCCCCGTGCGATCGCGCTCCCGCTTCACGAGGCAAGCCGCCGCAGGAGTTCAAGCGCGAACATCGAAAGCAAATCGTCGCGGGCTCCCATGATCACGATGCGGTCGCCACGACGGGCCAACTTGACCAGGCTGTCGCCGCAAGCGTTACGATCTGGAAGGGCGAAAGCTTTTCGACCACGCCGTTCGATCTCGCAAACGATTTCTCGGCTGCCAACGCTGCGGTCGACCGTGCCGCCGAAATATACAGGCTCGGGCATGACCAGGACGTCATTTCCGTGCATCCCGTTCGCAAAGCAGTCCACCAAGGCGTCCTTCATCAAGCGCATCGGACCGTAGCCGTGAGGCTGAAACATCAGCAGCAGTCGGCCGGGAAACGCGTGCATGGTTTCGAGCGTGGCCGATATCTTGTCTGGGTTGTGGGCAAAATCGTCGATCACCGTTATTTCATTTGCGGTGCCTACGACATCTAGTCGCCGACGGATGCCGGTGAACTTACCCAGATGGGCCGCGGCATCTACGAGGGCCACGCCGCATGTCTGCGCGGCGCTCAGAGCGGCGAGTGCGTTGGCAACATTGTGCAGCCCCGGAACTTTCAGGTTCACCTCGACGACCTCACCGGAATCTCGCGCCTTCACTAGAAACCTGATTCCGGCCAGCGACCGGGCCGGCGAAGACGCGAGGAGATGGGCTTGCGCAGCAGCCAGACTGTAAGTTACCGCTTGACCCGGCCTCAAATCGGGCAAGAGTGCCGCGGTTTCCGCGTTGTCAAGATTCAGCACCACCGTCTCCGCCTTGGCGATGAAGCCTCGAAATAGGCTACGCAATTCGTCCAGCGATTTATGATCCAGGGAGATGTTGTTCACAACCGCAACACGCGGCTCAAAAAACGCAATCGACCCATCGCTTTCGTCCACTTCACTTACGAACGCCTCGCCCTCGCCGATCATGGCGCTAGCGAAGGGTGAGGCCACTGAGACGAAATTCTTCATATCAGCGCCGTTCATGATCGTAGGGCTCTTTCCCGCGCTATGCAGAATCCAGCCGATCATGCCGACCGTGGTGGACTTTCCGCTCGTGCCGGCAACACCAACGCCCAAGGCGGCACCGTTGAAGAGTTCGGCGAGAAGCCTCGCGCGGGTGGTAACTACGGCGCCAATGCGACGTGCGGCTTGCACGTCGCCGACCGTCTCCTCGACAGCGGCGGAGGAAACAAAGATCTGACCGACCCGGCGAACGCCACTGCCATCCTGCGGATGGAGCAGCACACCACGCGCACGCAGAAAATCAAATCTTTCGGCATTGCGCCCCTGGTCGAGCGCGCGGTCAGAACCCTCAACCCGTCCGCCCCTGGCTTGGATGATCAGAGCGAGGGGGGTCATGCCACTACCGCCGACGCCGCAGAAAAAGTAATCTCCAAGTTGGGACATCGGCGGAATCTACACGCGTTGCCGATGAAGTGCAACGAAGGCGAGGCGCTAGGATGAGCAAGGAGAAGTGCAGGATCGGCGTAGTCGCGCCAGCTTCGCGCATGTCTCCGGAAGTAGCTGAGAGAGTGCGGACGTTGACCGGATCGCTGTATCCAAACAGGACGCCGGAGATCTTCTTCCATCCCCAGTGCTTCGCTTCCCACGGGCATTTCGCGGGCGATGACGAGACACGCGCGCAGGCCTTCCTCGACATCGCTAATGACGAAAGCTACGACGCGGTGTGGTTTGCCCGCGGCGGTTACGGCTCCTGCCGCGTGGTGGAGGCGATCATGTGTGGGTTGACGGAGCCGTCCAGACGAAAAACCTACGTGGGCTATAGTGATGCTGGCGTGCTGCTTGCCGCCTTATATCGATCTGGTTTCGAGGCCGTCGCACACGGTCCAGTGGCGCAGGACGTCCTCCGAGAGGCGGGGAGCACAGCGATTGGGCGGGCACTCGCCTGGATGGTCGATCGGGCGCCTGAGGCGTTGGAGCCGACGGTCTGGAGCGCGAAGAAGACAGCGGCATTTAACATGTCGATCCTTAGCCAGTTGCTTGGCACGCCGCTGCAACCTGACCTCGGCGGACATGTACTCATGCTAGAGGAGGTGGGGGAGGCAATGTACAAGATTGATAGATTGCTATTTCACATCACCAGTAACTCCGAGATCAGACAGGTGACGGGCATCATGCTTGGCCGTTGCAGCCACATCACCCCGAACGAACCGGACTTTGGAATGAACGAAGAGGAAGTCGCCCGCTACTGGTGCCTGAGGTCCGGCATTCCATGGTTGGGCCGCGCAGACATTGGGCACGACGTTAACAACAAGATTGTGCCCTTCGGGAGTACCGTGAAAACGCGCAAGCCCTAACTACTCAGGGCTACCATTCATCGGCTTAGGCGCGACCAAGAATATAAACATATCGTCTTCCGCGGCTTCGCCGTCGGTCGGTCTTGCCCCGAAAGCCGACAATTCCACCGTGACTGCGTTGTTCGACTAGGGCAGCGACATCACCGGTTTTTCAGGCATACGCCTCAACACTCTGCCAATCCGGCCGCACGTCGGCGGACGTGCCTCAGCGCTCTCCTTGCTCCGTAAAAAATTTTTCGCCATAGGCGAAACGGTTAGGCTTTAGGAAAAACCCAAGCAGCACCGCGCCATTGGGCGCAACCGCCTCATGCTGATTGCCGGCAGGGCGCCAGACGAACTGACCAGGTCCGCATTTGCCCTCATGATCCTCAAGCGAGCCCTCGATCACATAGGTCTGTTCGAGCGCAGTATGCTCGTGTAGCGGCGCGACGGCGCCGGGTTCGAGCTTGAACAAGGCTGTAGTTATCCCGGTGTCATCCGTATAGAGGACTTTGATCCTGATGCCTGGGAACTTGGTCTGCTCCCAGGGCATGTTCGGTACGTCCAAGTAACGCGCTGCCCGTTCCGGCAGATTTTCCGGCTTGATATCGGAATGCACAAGCTTACGCTCCTGTACGACCATGAGGGACTCCTTACATCGTTGGTCCTATTTGTTGTCGCTGATCCCCAGCGCCGCCATTACGTTTTGACGCATGGCACGCCCGTCGGACCATTTTCGGCCAAGCGTGACGCCGCCGTCAACGACAAGTTCGTGGCCGGTGACGAAGCTCTGGTCGTCACCCGCCAACCATAGCGCCGCCTGAGCTATATCGGCTGGAAACCCAGCCCGTGGTATTGGCTGCACCGTCTCCAGTATCATTCTCATTGGCTCAACGGTTTGATCTGCTACCTGTGTCGCGAGCCCAAAGCCTTTACCAAAGATTGGGGGTTGCGATCCCGCCAGGGCATATGCAGTTGACCCGGACGTTATTTTCGCCGAGTTCGCGGGCGGTCGACTTGGTAAGCTGAATGACCGCGGCCTTGCGTGCCTGTCTCTCCATCGCAAAATTCCGTTCCCGGCTCTGACCGGAGACCGGTTCGATGACTGGGTGGTGGGTCACCAGTTCGAGCCCTACTGTCTCCACCACCCAGTCTTAGGGTTCAAAGCTTCGCAAGCAATCTCGCAGTTTCTGTGCGAGAATCGTGGTCTCGCTTCCGGCGCGTCTCTGAACTGTCTCTGCTAGCTAGACGATCGATTCCATGAAACCTGCGTTGTGGAACAGATGATTGGATGACGGATTCTTTGTTTTGCGGTTGGCGAAACGAGGAGCGACATCATGCAGGATGGCGGCGAGCAGTCGAATTGGCGATGACGGACGAAGAGATTGAAAGATTGACGACTCTTTCGCGGTCGCGAACCGAGCCGGCGGGCCGGGTATCGCGGGCGCAGATGCTGTTGGCCTATCGCGAGAATCCTTCGTTCTGTGCAATGGGGCAAAGAGTTGGGGTCCACCATCAGACGGTTCAGCGCTGCGTGGAGCGGGCGCTGGGCTATGGGCCGCTGGCGGCCATCGAGGATCGACCACGGCCGGGCAAAGAACCGGTCATCACGCCGGAGGCCAAAGCCTGGTTGGTGTCGCTGGCGTGCGACAAGGCCAAGCAACACGGCTATCCGCATGAGCTGTGGACGACGCGGCTTTTGGCAGATCACGCACGCGAGCACGGACCGACGGCGGGGCACCAATGTCTCGCCAAGTTGGTTCAAGGCACGGTGTGCAAGATCCTCGGCCAGGAGGAAATCAAGCTGCACAAGGTGCCTACTATCTGGAACGTCGCGATGCCGAGTTCGAGCAGAAGATGGCGGAGGTTCTGTGCGTTTATCGCGAGGTCCGCGAGTATTCTTCAAATATACGCCGAAATAGTACCTCGAGCACATTGCTTCGGTAGCCCGATTTGGTGAAAGAGACACTAATTATATGATTGTTTTTCAATTGCTTAGTTGATCATCGTTCGCGAAGACGGGGGGCTCGTCCAAGGTGCCTTTCCGCCCACGGGAGAGGGTCCGTACTGCCACCCCCGTACAACCACGGAAGTGCATCGGGAAAAACGTCGGTCTCTGTCTTGCCCGACCGCCAGAATGCCATCAGTTCCTCGCGATTTGCTTCCCAGTCGGTGCGCATCTGGTCAGTGATGAACTCCGTCAGATCAGTGCCGACGCCGTCGCCGTACCCGCTGTAACCTTCCACCGGTACGCGATACGACCCCTGAGCAATTCGTGGCGGCGGTAGGGGCCGATTGAAATGCGTGATGTACGTTTGCGGCGAATGATCGTGGTCATACGTCACCTCGGTAGGGTCCTGCAGGCCGTCCGATGACGTGCCGGGCGGTATGGCCGCCGGCCGTAGCCCGTTCGCTGTAGAATGTGCAACGTTTGTACCTTTCGAACTCTTTTTGCCATTCTAGCGCTCCCAATGCTAAGCCAAAGTCACTAAATCACGATCGGCTTCCGATATGATCGGCGGCGACTACGACGTATTTGTCAGCTACGCCCGCCGCGACGCCGCCGCCGCGGCGGAACTGAATACTTGGCTTCGCGGCCAGGGCCTCTCCACCTTCTTTGACCGCAGCGAACTTCGCCCAGGTCTTCCGTGGGTCCCGGCGCTCGAAGAGGCCATCAACCGCTCCCGCGCCGTCGCCATTCTCTTCGGCAAGCATGGCATCGGCAACACCCAACAATATGAGCGCCAGTTCGCCCTGTTTCGTCAGTCCCGCGAGGCTGCGTTCGCGGTAATTCCGGTGCTCATGCCGGGCAGTGAATCTCCGCCAACCGGCTTTTTGCAGCTTCTGACCTGGGTCGATCTCAGCAAAGCGGCGAGCGTGCTTCAGCAGCCCGAAAGTCTTGCCTCGCTCCGCGCCGCGCTTCGCGGCGAAGCGATTGCGGCTTCCATTATTCGGGCGCAGGTCTGCCCATACAGGGGCCTCGAGCCCTTCCGAGAGGAGGACGCTCCATTCTTCTGCGGCCGCGACGACGCGATCCGCGATCTCGTTGCTAAGGTTCAAGCGCACGCGTTCATCGTCGTCGTCGGCGCATCAGGCAGCGGCAAGTCGTCGCTGGTTTTCGCTGGCCTACTTCCGGCACTGCGCAAGGAAAGCCAGACCAAAACGTGGGACGTCGTCTCGTTCCGACCCGGCAAGTCGCCGCTTGGCGCTCTTGCGGCCGCGTTCGGAATCGCTCCGGAGAACGCTGGCCCGGCCGAGATCGACGCCTACCTCGAAAGGGAGGCCGAATTCTATCGCGACGGCGATGCAGACACACTGACGCGTATTGTTGACCGCCGCCTCGACGGCGCGCCGGAAAAGCCGGATCGGCTCTTGATCTACGTCGATCAGTGGGAAGAGCTCTACGCCATGGCGCCCGCCGCCGAGGAAAAGGAGTGCCTCCGGCAACATGCAAGCGATGTCGACAAATTTATTGGGCTGCTGGTTAAAGCCACATCCGGCGCGAGATCGCGGGCGACCGTCGTGCTTACGGTTCGCGCGGACTTCTACAATCCGCTGCTCCAGAATTCCTTGATCAGCACGCTCCTGCCACAGCAGCAGGTGAACATTCCGCTCATGGGGTCAGGCGATCTCCGATCTGCAATTGAGACGCCCGCCAAGAACGCTGGACTGCTGTTCTCTCCGCCGGAGTTGGTCGATCAGATTTTGAACGATGTCGGATCGGAGGAAGGGCGTCTGCCTCTGCTCCAGTTCGCACTCAAGGAGACTTGGGAACGGCGCGAAGATAATAAGCTCACCGCCCAAGCCTATACGGCAGTCGGCGGGCTCGCCGGTGCGATCGAAAAATCGGCGGAGAGAGTCTACAACGGTCTGATGCCGACGCAGCAGGACGCGGCGCGGCGCCTCTTCCTCCGTCTCGTCACGCCCGGCGAAGGGCAAGAAGACACCCGTGCGCGGAGCCTCATTCCCGATGACCCGCAGCAGCGTGACGTCATCAGTCTCTTCTCCGACCCCAAGACCCGGCTTCTGGTAACCGGTTTCGCGCCTCTCCAGGGGTCAGGGCAGGCTGACGGCGACGTTCGTGCAACCGTTGAGGTAGCGCATGAGGCATTAATCCAGCGCTGGCCGACGCTCCAAGCATGGGTCAATGGAAACCGTGAGAAGCTCCGGGCGCGGGCAGCGATCCTACGCGCGATGGCGGAATGGACTGAGAACGGCAGGATCGAAAAGTTCTTGCTCGATCCCGGCGTTCAACTCGAGCGTGGACGCGGCCTCGTCGAAGACCCCGGCGACGTGCCAGTCGACGACATCCGCGACTTTGTTGACCGATCAATCAAGAGGGAGAAAGACCGCCTCGCCGCCGAACGCGAGGCCGCGCTAGCGGATCAGAAACGGATCGCCGACGCAGAGCGCCAGGCCAAGGAGGCCGCCCAGCAAATAGCGCTGGCTGAGGAACGCGCGCGGAAAGATGCTGAAGCGTCAGCGCGCAAACTGCGCAGGGCGCTAGCGGCTGTAGCGGGTGCAACTGTCCTCGCCCTTGCCCTCCTTGGCGTCTCATTCCGAGAATACCGTCAGGCTTCACAAGAGACTAAGGAAAAGCAGCGTCAGCTCGAGCGCGCCGACTACGAAAGCAGGCGCGCTTCGGAGCAGGCCAACGAAACGCAGCGTCAGCTCGAACGCGCCGACCACGCTTTGGCGCAATCGATCATCGATGCCCTTGTCTCAAATATTTGGGCTTCTGATCCGCTAACCGAGCAGGAACGCAATGCGTTGTGGACGCTAGCTGTCGCGGACGCTTCAGTGAAAAGCTACGTTGTGTCCGGATTAGCGAATAGCCCCCCAGATGTGGCCGGACTTTCCGGAGGTATTAGCTACATGTTTCGAGCTCTGGGCGTGCTCAGGCCCTCACCAACTGAGGCGGAAAGGCTATTTGCAGCCGCGATCGTCGCGGCCCAGAGCGCCGACAGCATGGATGACGCTGAGCCCATACAGGCAGCAATTGAAGCAATAGCAGCGAAGCTAAGCGATGCGCAGGCGCGGCAGGCGCTCGAACTCGGTACTCCAACAGATCGACCAAGGAACCAATCGCAACGCGCCCCGGGCGCTGGCGGGGTCGGTGCATATACTGTTGGCAAAGCTAAACGAAGCGCAGGCGCAGCAGGTCCTTGACTCGCTTCTCAAACAGATCGGCGAAGCAACCAAACCCAACGTCCTCGAGGCGCTGGTCCAGGCGCTGCCGGCGCAGTTGACCGAGGCACAGGCACAGCAAGCGCTCGACTCCGTGCTCAAGAAGCTCGTAAAGATAAACGATCCCGACGCGTTCGGCCGAACGATGAATCCTGACGCGGCCCAAGCGTTGGGCGGCGCGCTTCGGGCGTTGGCGGATAAGCTGACCGAGGCGCAGGCTCAAAGAGCGCTCGACCCCGTGCTCAAGCAGATCGGACAGATAACGGACCTTGAGACGCTCCAGGCGCTTGCCCAGGCACTCCAGGCTTTGCCAGCAAAGCTGACCAATGCGCAAGCGCAACTGGTGCTGGACCCGGTGCTACGGTTCATCGCCCAGACAACCGACGCAGACGAGCTTCAGACGCTGGCTAGGGCGCTCGAGTCGCTGGCGCCGAAGCTGAGCGAGGCGCAGGCTCAAAGAGCGCTCGACCCCGTGCTCAAGCAGCTAGGGGAGGCAGAGGATCAGCAGACGCTCGAAGCGTTTGCCCAGGCGCTCAAGGCCCTGCCAGCAAAATTAACCAACTCACAGGCGCAAAGAGCAATCGGGCCGCTTCTGAGGCGGCTTGTCGAGGTAACCGATTTCAAAACACTCGCGCGGCCGCGTGAAGCGATCCTCGCATTGGCTGCCAAGCTAACCGACGCGCAAGCGCAGCATGAGCTCGACCGGGTACTTCGGCAGATGGGCCAGACAACAAAGCCTTTCGCACTTTGGCTTCTGGCGGAGGTATTGCAGATCCTGCCGGCGAAGCTCACCGAGGAAGAGACTCAGCGCGCGCTTGATCCCGTGCTGCAGGGGATCGACAAGACTACCAATGCTGATGCTCTCGGCGCGTTGATGGGGGCGATTAGGTTGCTCGCGGGGAAGCTGAGCGCTGCACAGGCGCAACAAGCGTGGCGGTCGGTCGACCAGGTTTTACATCGGTTCGGTCAAACCACTGATACTGAAGAGCTGCAGACATTGGGCTATCCGCTCGCCCAGGTCATCCGATCGTTGCCTGCGCAGTTGACCGAGGCCCACAAGCAACAGGTGTTAGATTTAATTCTTCCGCGGATTGACCGGATAACCAGACCCCCGACACTAAGGGCGCTGGCCCAGCTGCTCCAATCACTGCTTGGTAAGTTGACCGACGAGCAAGCGCAGAAGGCACTCGACCCGGTGCTGCGGCAGCTCGGCCAGGCAGACGACCTCCAGCCGCTTGCCGAGGCGCTCCAGTTCCTGACGCCAAATCTCACCAAGGCACAGGCTCAACAGGCTTCGAAAGTGGCTAAGTCATCGCTGGCCTGGGCGGCCAACAAAGAGGAAGCGACCAATTGGGCGCGGGCGCTCGTAGCTCTGCTGTCCCGGACGGCCGATCGAGAGGCAACGATGGAGCTCGTCGCAGCGATCGCCTACCCGACAGTGGCCGGACCGGCGACGTATGTTTTGCTCGACGAGATCCGCGGACGGCATTCGGACGCACCGACTGACGCCGGAACGGAAGCTGCCCTGGTATGGCTCGCGGCGAAATATCCTTGGATTCTCCGTCCACCGGTCTGCCCGCCTCCGCCGCAACCCACCGAGAGATCCGGCCTGAAATGCCCTTCCCAGGAGACTGAGACTTCGGCAGATTCGCTCAGCAACAGCCCGAAGGTCGAGAAGGGCGCGACTGCACACTAAATCGCGGCTGAACCGTTCACACGGACTTGTCGGCCGAGCAGGCCCAACACAATATAACAGCACCCGTAGAGTTAGCTTGCTGTCTAGCGAATCTCGTTCCGGAGACAGGCGGATGGGCGGGCGCTCCGCAAACTTACTGTGAATCGGCGTGGCGTTTGGGCGGACCATTCCGCCACCGGGCATGCTCGCCTGCGCCCCGTGTCATGCCGGCCAATGGAGGTGTGTGGCCAGCCGCCTGTTATTCAAATTGCCAATTCTGAGAGCTCAATCATGCGCTATGAACTCGCCGACCATGAATGGCCGCCATTAGGCAGATGCTGCCCAAAAAGCCGCGTGGGGTCCCGCGGGTAAACGATCGTCGTGTTCTCAATGGTATTTTCTGGGTCTTGCGGTCTGGAGCGCCCTGGCGCGATCTACCCGTCCCGTGACGACCGGCGAGCCGGCTATTACACCATTCATCGACGGCGAGTTTTTGCGCGCCACCGCGAAGGACCGCGCCGAATACAACAAGGTCGCGCTCGGTGCGGGCGGCAATCCTGGCTGGGCCACCATCAATGATGTCCGCAACTGGACGACATGGACGAGTACGAGGGCGGCAATCACATCTACGCCCGATCAATGCTGGTCCTATTGGGCCGGATGGTATCCCGAAGGTCGGGCCTCAACCGTAGGCCGAACTCGGCGCTGAGGAGCAGGGCAGTACGTCAGCGGGAGCTTGACGATGCCTGTCGGTCGCTGCGAAGTGGGACGTGCGTCCCGGCAAGATTCCGGCTGTCTCGACTGTCCGTCAGAAATTGCTCGATCGTCACGTTGCGCTACATAGGGACATCCATACCGCTTCCACCGGCGTTCGCGTCAGTAAGCGGTTTTGCAGTTCGAGGCAGCCTATTCCAGCTGGTGTCGTGAAGGTGCTGATCATATTGAAATATTTGAAGAAATCGGAGAAGTCCTCTCATACAGCGTGTGTGGCGCAAGAGTCAGGAAGCCGAACAACAACGACTAGCCGCGGCAAAGGCAGAAGAAGAACGCAAGGCCGCGCAACGGGGAGGTTCGGCAGCGGCCAGCTTCCAGATCATCAAAGATCTCGCTGTAGAAGGAGACGCCTATAAGCAAATAGGTGATGCGACGATCGAGTCCTGTTCAAGCGCATGCACCGGAGATGCGCAATGCAAGATGTTCTCGTATTGGCCGTCCAAAATTTGCTTGTGTGTACCGAAAACCTCATCCGCGTGTGATGCCGCGATGGAATCGCCTAAGCTGGCGGGATGATCGGGCTGATCTGCTTCGCTCTGGCCGTCCTGGCCTCGCCATTCAAGTCGAAGTTACGGCTTGAAGCCGAGAACGCGGTGCTTCGACATCAGTTGATTGTCGTGAGGCGCAGGCTACATGGTCGAGTCCGGCTCACGAACCATGATCGCTGGTTCTTTATACAGCTGTATCGCTGGTTTCCAGCAGTCCTGAAGGCTCTCACAATCATCCGGCCCGAGACGCTGGTGCGTTGGCACAGTGCCGGCTTTCGCGGCTACTGGCGTTGGAAGTCGCGCCCACGGGGAGGGCGACCGCAGATCGACGCGGAGCTGCGCGTCTTGATCCGGCGGATGAGCGTCGAAAACCCGCTTTGGGGCGCGCCACGCATCCACGGCGAACTGCTCAAGCTCGGGTTTGAGGTCGCGCAGTCGAGCGTCGCCAAGTACATGGTTTCTGAAATCTTACGCTCTCTACTATAATGAGACGCGGACGCACTTGGCTTTGGGTAAGGATGCGCCCGTTTCTCGCCCGGTTCAGCGGGTGGGTGTGATCAGGTCGCGCGCCATCCTGGGCGGACTTCATCATCACTCTACCCGAGCTTAAGTTTTCGGTACACACACGGATAAGTTGTACCATAAACTCAAATAGTTTGCTGCCAAAAATATTAACTTGCGCGAACAGATCAGTCAGCTGCGCACAGACATGACAATCAAGGCCGGCATCGCAAGCGGCCAAATCTTGGAGCTAATTGCGAGTTGGTGACTCTAGCTACGGTCTTTCGGATTTGGGAATAAATGAAAAGTCCTCAGCCAAGAAGCACGAAAGCCACGGAACCTGTTCACCTTTAGAGGCTCTGGTGACGCCGAGGCGGGTCCGAATGAAAGTGTCTTCAGCTATGAGGCCAGGAACACGAATTTGCTTGAGGAGTTCGCCAACGAAGAGGCCGTGGTCACCGCTGCTGTCGCTGACGGCGGAGCTGAGTGCGGCAGAATACATGACAAGTGTCCCTTTCGGGGCCATCACCGGTGCGAGACCTGCGGTAAAACTACGGAACCGACGTTCGAAGGGGTTCTGCCGAGATGCGTCGATCAAGGCGATCTTAACACCGGCGTTGCGACTGTGGATTTCGGTCAGAATCGTTTCTAAACTCAAGCCATCACGGGGAACATCCGCTTCGGTCCAGATTTGTGCGTCAACCGGAATTAGGTATGTTTGTCGGGATGCCTGGATTCCGAATCCGCTAAAGAAAACCAACGCTGCCGAGCCGGGTTTAACCCGCGCGTAAAGGCGGTCGAAAGCGCCGCGCATCGCGTTGCCGGTTAAATTCTCTCCAAGTTCGACGTCGAAGCCGCTTCGCTTGAGTTCGTCAGCAATATCACGAGCATCATTGGTGGTTTCCTTCAACGGCTCGTCGGAGTCGGGATACCTTGAATTTCCGATCACGAGGGCAACTCTGTCGCCCCGATGATCTCCGGGGCTTGAGAAAAGTTTTGGCGCGATTGGTATAGTCGGAATAGATGTAGCGGTCGGTGGTGAAGTCAGGGTGGGTGACGTTGAATTAATCTCTGATGAATCAGGCAAGTGTGGCGCTAATTTCTCGGGGCGATTGTCGGCTGATGAAATGAGCGCATGCTCTATTGTCTTCACGGTGGAGACATCCGGCTTATTGTTTTCATTGCGCCCGAGCGGAAGGGCCCACCAAGCGATACCGCCCAGGACGCACGTCACTGCCAGCGTAAAGCTGCCCGCAATTTGAAGCCATTTGATGGGTCGCGGTAGAATGCGATGCAAGGCACGAACAATTGCCTCGCTGTCTGCCGCAAAACGAGTATGCCGCAGTTCCAAAGCGTGTCGGTGCGTCAGGGGCTTGAGATCGTCCGGAAGGTCGTCCTCGCTGGGCATTGCTGCGCCATTGACCAGCAAGGGGATGACCGGAATCTCTCTCTTGAGTGCACACGTGAGTTCGATGCGAACGTAATCTTGCGGCAGATCAAGTCTACGGTGCCCCTTTTCGTCAGTTGCGTTAAGCCAGCTTGGTCCGATGACGGCGAGCAAAACGTCACATTTTGCAACCTGCTCGTCGAGTTGCTTGACAAAGTCGAGCCCCGGTTGCATCGCGTCGACATCCATGAATATATCGCCCTGCGAGAAATTCTGCGCTAGGCGATCGCCAAGCCGCCCCGCCACGCCAGGAGCGTCGTCGCGCCGATAGTTAATAAATATGCGTGCCATGAGGTATCGTTAACCTCTGTAGCAGTGACCTTGAATGCCGCAGCGTTACGCAAACGCTGGGGACCACGAAGCCGCGCGGCTGCTCAAGATGCTGGCGCACCCGGTCGCGGCTATCGAGGATGCGCAGAAGCTATGAAGCGCATCCACGTTCCTTCCATGAGCCTTTGGCCGCGCGGTGTCGGCTCGTCGAGGTTTAGCGAACTTCGCAACCGCGCGCGCCCAAGTCGTCCGAAAAAACCGAAGACGGACGTTCGGCCGTCCTTCTGGATCTCTGTTATTTTGCGACTTGCGAGCTTCCAATTGTGACTTGCGAACTCCCACATGTGCACCTTTTCCGCCCAACACGTCACATAGTGCACAGTCAGCGACGCAGGCGCGCACGTGTCCTTAACAGCGCGGAGCGCGAACAAGACGATCGTCGCCGATAAAAAACCCAGCAGCGAGTGGCGGATCACGATGCGCCGTATTGCCCAATGTGGCAGTTGAACTCCTCTAGCATTCTACGGCCGACAGCGAGAAAAGGTTGTGACTTAGGTCACACGAATTTTGGATTTATAGGTCAGCGAGGCTGTTGTGCCTGTCGGAAATCAAACTCGCACATACAGATGATGAAGTCCGCCAAGAAATGGCTTAGGCAAAATGCGACCAACGGCATGTGCTGTTCGCGGCGACGGCGCGTCCTTGTTGACTGAAAGGTGCGTGCGAGCCGCGTTATACAACACGACGACGGAACGCCCACGGGATCGTGGAGTACGAACTTCTTTATCCGTGGCATCCTTGGGCCGGATGCCTGGTCCATATTCATGAGGTGGTTGAGAAGGCGGGCAGAGAGGTTTTCCATTGCAGCCTCTCTCGTCGGGCATCCGAGCGATGGCTGGAGAATCCGGCCTGGATGTTCGATCGGGCGGCCCGCGCGGCTTGGCGTGTTGGCGCCGCTCCCTATGTTGAGATTGCGGTGCTCACCGCCTTGGCGACGCTACTGCAGGATGTGACTTCCGTTTCGGGCGTATCATCGCAATTACGGGATTCAAGCGCAGCGTTGGGCTCTCACGACGCGAATCGGGGAGATGTCCATGCCGCGCCCGCCTACCGCTCATCGCCATCCTCACAGCAATGCACGTCAGTTCGATCTGTTCTGCGACCCGCCCTACACCACGGCGCAGACGCCACAATGGCAGGCGTTGCCCGCCGAGACGCGCCATACGCTAACGAAGCTGATGGTCCGCCTGATCTTCGGCCACGCCGCCGGTGACCTCGCTCGGGAACGGGAGGAGATGCGTCATGACGTCTGAGAAGATCAGGCCGCACCAGCTGGAGCGCAAGGCGATCCTGTATTTACGGCAGTCCTCCGCCCATCAGGTTCTCCACAATCGCGAGAGCAGCGCCTTGCAATATGCGATGCGCGATCGTCTGACGGCGCTGGGCTGGTCTCGCATCGAAATGGTCGATGACGATCTCGGGCGCTCGGCGGCGGCCGGTGTCGCGCGCGCCGGCTTTGATCGAATGGTGGCCGAGGCTGCCTGGGCAAGGTCGGTGCGGTCGCGGCGCGGGAAGTCTCGCGTTTCGCCCGCAACAGCCGTGACTGGCAGCAGCTCATCGAGATGTGCCGCGTCGTCGATACCGTGCTGATCGATCAGGAGACGGTCTACGCACACCGCGTCAGGGCAACGACCGGCTGTTGCTGGGATTGAAGGGCAGAGTGAACTGCGTCGCCATCGGCATGTGCGAGTGCCGCCCGTAATCGGTCTGGCCTGGGGATGACGGCGGCTGGCGAGGTAACCGGCAAGGGGATGCCATCGCAAAACCAAGCCTTCAGCAACGCGGGAGGCGCGCGATGGAATTCTTTTCTGGACTGGATGTGGGCATGGACGAAACGGCGATTTGTGTGGTCGACGACAAGGGCAAGGTGGCGCTGCAGACGACGGTGGTGACCGATCCGGATGCGATCAAGCTTGCGCTCAAGCCGTATCTGGGCCGGCTTCGGCGGGTGGGTCATAAGGCGGGCTCATGGTCGCCGTGGCTGCATCCGGAATTGCTCAAGCTCGGCCTGCCGGCAGTCTGTCTGGAAACGCTGCATGTGCGCGCCGCGCTAAAAGCGCAGCGCAACAAGACCGACAAGGCGGACGCGCTCGGGTTGGAGAAATCCCCGGAACGAGAAAAAGGGACTACACTGCACCGAGCGCCTGATCGATGTCGGCGATAATGTCGTCAGGATGCTCGATGCCGATCGAAAGCCGCACATACCCCTCGCTGACACCGGTCTGCAGCTGCTCTTCTGGCGACAATTGCGAGTGAGTTGTCGTTGCGGGATGGATGGCGAGCGAGCGGACGTCGCCGATATTGGCGACGTGATAAAGCAGCTTCAGGCTGTCGATGAACTTGCGGCCAGCCTCCTTGCCGCCCCTGAGCTCGATACCGACCAGAGCGCCGTAGCCGCCCTCGAGATAAGCATCAGCACGGCGTTTCTGCTCGCCGGTCATCAGGCCGGGGAAAATCACCTTCGATATTTTGGGATGCTCGGCAAGGTGGCGCGCCACTGCGACGGCGTTGCTACAGTGCTGGCGCATTCGCAGAGCTACCGTCTCGAGACCCTGAATGAACATAAACGCATTGAATGGCGACATGGCCGCGCCGATGTCGCGCAGCAGCGTCACGCGTGCCTTGATGATATAGGCAATCGGCCCGAGTGGCTTCACCGCCTGCGTCCACACGGCGCCGTGATAGCTCGGGTCGGGCGTGTTCAACATCGGAAAGCGGTCGGCGTGCTTCTCCCAGTCGAAATTACCGCCGTCGACGATAATGCCGCCGATCGAGGTGCCGTGACCGCCGATATATTTCGTGGTCGAGTGCATGACGATGGCCGCGCCATGCTCAAGCGGCCTGCACAAGATCGGGCAGGCGGTGTTGTCCATGATGAGCGGGATGCCCATCGCGCGGCCGAGCTTGGCAACCTCGGCGATCGGGAACACCACGAGCTTCGGGTTTGGCAAGCTCTCGCCGTACCAGCAGCGGGTGCGTGCATCACTCGCCTTGGCGAAGTTTTCCGGATCGGCGGGATCAACGAAGCGGCATTCGATGCCCATCGTGCTCATCGTGTTCTGGAACAGATTCCACGTGCCGCCGTAAATATCGGTCGAGCACACAAAATTGTCGCCGGCATGACAGATATTTTGCACGGCGAGCAACGAGGCGGATTGCCCCGAGGCGACCGCAAGCGCAGCGACGCCGCCCTCAAGCGCGGACACGCGCTCTTCCAGAACGGCCTGGGTCGGATTCATGATACGAGTGTAGATATTGCCAAATTGCCTCAACGCGAACAGGTCGCCGGCGTGCTCGGTCGAATTGAACTGATAGGATGTAGTCTGGTATATCGGAACCGCAACCGACGTCGTCGTCGGATCGCAACGATACCCGGCGTGCAGGACAATCGTTTCCGCATGCTTGCTGTTCGTCGGCATGAGTTCTCCGTGCTGATTTATGTCAGGGCTTGTTATCGATATCCGTGATCAATATGCCATTCAAAACCATCTTGTTACATTTGTGAAGCGCTCAGTCATAATCTCGGTGGCCCATTTCGTCTCTTCCGGCTGCGGCCTGTGGAGACGATTGCCGGAGCTCATGGCGGCCGCCGATCGCCTGCGCTCCCGGCTCCTGCCATGAGCGCTGCGGCGATCGGGATCATTTGCAAGGCGCCGCAGCCTGGCCGCGCAAAGACCCGGCTTGCGACGGCCATTGGCGAAGTTGCCGCCTCGGAGCTCTCGGCCTGCTTTCTGCGCGACGTCGCCGCTGCCATTGAGGCGGTCCCGGAGACCCTGG
The DNA here is from genome assembly GCA_963769365.1 of uncultured Alphaproteobacteria bacterium. Classification (GTDB taxonomy): domain Bacteria; phylum Pseudomonadota; class Alphaproteobacteria; order Rhizobiales; family Xanthobacteraceae; genus Bradyrhizobium. The sequence continues at coordinate 872,946 of CAVYLU010000012.1, forward strand.
GCAGGCGCGGGTATGGCGTCTATGCGCCCGCGGGAGCCGAACACATCATGCGGGAGCTGCTTCCGGCAGGGTTCGGGCTCCTGCTGCAGGTTGGCGACGATCTCGGACACGTGCTGATTGGCGCGGCGCGCGCTTTCCTTGCCGAACATGATTGTGTCCTGCTCGTCAATGGCGACAGCCCAACCCTTCCTGCCCGTTTCCTGGTGCAGGCCATGGAAAACCTTCGCGAAGCAGGCGACCGGATGGTGCTTGGGCCTGCAAGCGACGGCGGTTACTACCTCATCGGCTTGAAACGCCCGCATCGGCATCTGTTCACGCAGATCGCATGGGGAACGGAAACCGTGGCTCGCAGCACACGCGAGCGCGCGGCCGAAATCGGACTTGCCACGACGCTGCTTCCGGAGTGGTACGACATCGACGACATTGAAACGCTGGGTTGGCTTAAGGACGAACTGGCCGGCAATTCGACCCGCTTTCGTGGCGGTGGCCTTGCCCCGGCGACCCGGGCCTTTCTCAAGGCCGCGCCGCCGATGAACCCATGAAGCCAATGCCGGGGGCGATCGCTAAGCAATTCGGTCGACTGGCGCGCTCCGCCAACAGCGTGCCTCCGCTTCATCTGTTGGCCGGCATCGGCGCTGTCCTGGTCGCTCTCACCCTGGTAACCCCCTTTGCCTTCGAGGCCGCAGGTGACAACGCCTTCATCGCTCTGGCCATCCTCGCAGGTCTGCTGACGATTGTAGCGACCCAGCTGGCCGAGCGCGCTCCACCCGAACGCGCGCTATGGCTCATCTTTGGACTTGGGATCCTTCTCAGAGCGTATGTCCTGCTATTCGATCCGCTCTTGTCCAGTGACATCTATCGCTATGTCTGGGATGGCAGGGTTCAGGCCGCCGGCATCAATCCCTACCGCTATTTCCCGGCCCATGAGGCGCTGGCGTTTCTGCGCGACGGGACGATCTTTCCCAACATCAACCGGGCCGATACTGCCGTCACCATCTATCCTCCGGTGGCGCAATTTTTCTTCCTCATCGTCACGCGGATCGGTGAAAGCGTGACCGTGATGCGTCTTGCACTGCTGGGGTGCGAGTCCGTCACCGTCACACTGATCATGCTCCTGCTGCGGCGTATGAACCGCCCGGTGACGCGCGTGACCGCCTATCTCTGGCATCCGCTTCCCTTTTGGGAGATTGCCAACAACGGCCATGTCGACGCGCTGATGGTCGCGCTGATGCTGCTGGGCCTGTGGATTGCCCTGACCGGCCATGCTCTCCGCGGAGCCGTCTTGATCGCGTTCTCGGCGCTGATCAAGCCAATTGCTGCGCCGGTGCTGGCGGGGATCTGGCGCCCGTGGGACCTCAAAATGCCGCTCGTCGTGATCGCTGCCGCAGCACTTTGTTATCTTCCCTATTTATCGGTCGGTTGGGGGGTTTTTGGATTCCTGACCAAAGGCTATCTGACGGAAGAGGGTATCAGTGCCGGCAATGATCTCTGGCTGTTGTCGCTCTGGCGGCTTGTGTTTGGTGAGCTTCAAGGTGATGTTGTCGCCTATGTCGTACTGGCCGCGCTCATCCTGTTGTCCAAAGGCCTTTCCGTCGCTCGCAGCTCTCACAGCAGCATCGCGTCCACGCTTGCCGACATCAACATGCTGCTGCTCCTCACTATTTTGTTGTTGTCGCCTAACTACCCCTGGTATTTTCTGGTTATTACGCCGTTTGTCGCCTTGTGCGGCTCCGCGCCGAGCTGGTTCGTTTCGATCGGTGCGCTGTTGCTGTCAGAACAACTTGACTGGGATTTCTACATTCCAAGAATGGTGACCAAATCAATTCTGTTCGGAGGTCTTTTGCTGGCTTGGGCCTTGGTGGCCTGGAGGAGCCACATGCAGCGAACCGTAGACGCAGAGTTATCGCCATGAGCCTTTCCGAAAAATCGCCAGGCACTCACGCGCCCATCGATCCGCGCCGCTATCACGAACAGGTCACGGGCGAGCGCACCGAGGTCGCCCAGCGTCCGCCGGTCTGCCTTTATCTGGAAGTGACGAACCGCTGCAACCTGCTGTGCACCACCTGTCCTCGCACCTACGAGGAGCTCGAGCCGCCGGCGGACATGAGCTGGGATTTGTTTGCCTCGATTGTCGACCAGCTTCCAGGTCTTGCGCGGGCGGTTCTGCACGGCGTTGGCGAACCGATGCTGGTGGCGAATCTGCCCCGGATGGTCAGATACCTCAAGGACCGCGGCGTTTACGTCCTGTTCAACACCAATGGGACGGTCCTCAGCGAGCGCAACGGTCGTGCGCTGATCGATGCTGGGCTTGATGAGCTGCGTGTGTCGCTCGACGCGTCAAACCGCGAGAGTTTTAAGGCGATCCGTGGCAGGGACTATTTCGGCCGCATCATCCACAACGTGCGCGCGTTTCGCGCGCTACAGGAGCGCGAGGGACATATGAGGCCGCAGGTTTCCATCTGGCTCACGGGCCTGAAGGAGACTGTTGAGGAACTTCCGGCATTTGTGAAGGTTGCAGCCGAGATCGGTGTCAAGGAGGTCTACCTGCAACGGCTGGTGTTTTTCGACGAGTTGGCCATTGGCAAGGCGCGGCCGGATCACGCCCTATTCGAGCGCCTGACCGAGGGGGAAGCGGCCTATCTAAAACAAGCCGAGGATTTGGCGCGTTGCCTTGGCGTGACCTTCAGCGCGTCGGGCGCAGCGACCGAGCCGGGGTTAAGTCTGAAGAGCAGCGGTGACGGTTCGCCGTGGTCGCTCTGCCGGAGGCCGTGGTCGTTGATGTATTTCACGGCCAATGGCCGCGCCTTGCCGTGCTGCATCGCGCCGTTTTCGCAGCATGGCTACGACAACTATACGCTTGGCCATGCGGGGCAGCGGTCCTTGCGGGAGATCTGGAACGGGCCCGCGTATCGGGACTTTCGTGCGGCGCTCCTTTCAGACAGGCCGCCCAAGAGCTGCGCCAATTGCGGCCTGCGCTGGAGCCTATGAACGAGGTGCCCGTCGTCTCGGCGATCATTCCGTGCCTCGATGAGGAAACGGCGATCGGCCAGGTCGTGACCGCGGTGCTGGCGCAGAATGTAAGCGAAGTTGTCGTCGTCGATGGGGCCTCGCGCGACCGTACGGCCGAGCGGGCAGAGGCGGCCGGGGCTCGCGTGATTGTCGAGCCGCGAGCCGGCTACGGTCGCGCCATCCAGGCAGGCATTGCCGCTGTGCGCGATGACGCCGACATTCTGGTCTTCCTTGACGGCGACGGCAGCGATGCCGCGGAATTCATCTCTGATCTGGTATCCCCGATCGTCGCTGGGCAGGCCAGCTTCGTTCTCGGCTCGCGTGTTCGCGGTTCACGCGAGCCCGGCAGCCTGGCGCCACAGCAGGTCGTCGCGGCTCATGTCGGCAGGCTCCTCCTGCGCCTCGTCTATGGCGCAAGCTTCACCGACCTGTCACCGTTTCGCGCGATCCGGCGGGATGAACTTAGGCGTCTCGGCATGAAGGAGGAGACATATGGCTGGAACCTGGAAATGCTGATGCGGGTCGCGGCCGCCCGTTTGCCGGCACTGGAGATCGCCGTCGGCCAGCGGCGCCGGATCGGCGGGGTATCGAAGGTCTCCGGCAATTTCGTCGCCGGCGTCAAGGCGGCCTGGTCTATTTCGGCAACGTTCGTTCGCCTCGCGATTGAGCTGCGACAGCTGCAACCCCTCGCAGGCAATAGCCGCCAGGAGCACTGATCAGCGAGTGCCGGCACCATCCCCACAAGCGACGATATCCGGCGGAGGTTTTCGGCCCGCATACTCCGGTGGAGAGAACACCGCCAGGTATCCGCCATCGCCTGAGAGCTGAGATGTGGCGATCTCGCGATAGCCAACGGCGGTCAGTTCGCAACGCAGGAGCTCAATTGGCGTGCCATGTTCCGCCGTCGGCCGCTCGAGGTCGACAATTCCGACCCGCGCGCCCGGCTTCATTGCGGGCGCGAGATTATAGAGGAAGGCATAGGGTTGGGCTATCTCGTGATACATGTGCACGAGGATGGCGGCATCCAGCGACGAAGCGGGCAGGCGCGTGTCGTGTGGTTCGCCCAGCGCGAATGTGACGTTAGTCAGCTTCAGACGTTCCGTTCGCTTGGCGAGTTCGATGAGGTAATTCCGCGTGACGTCCTGCGCGACGACGGAGCCGGTGGGGCCGACGAGAGGCGAGAGCCGGATCGTGTGGTAGCCGCTGCCCGCACCGATGTCGGCGACCGTCATGCCTGGCTTCAGTTCAAGAAGACGGGCGATCTCACCGGCTTCATTCAGGGAGTCACGGTGCTCCTCAGCGGAGCGGCTTGGGCTGACGATCTGCGCAACCGGGCGCTGCGGTGAGGGGAACTCCTTGGCAGGGAACCCCGGCGGCGCCAGATAGCCAATGTCGGCGGCGTATGCGCAAGTTGCGCCCAGCGCCACAAGAAGCGTCACTGCGCGGGCCAATGCCATCATGTGCTCGTCTCTCACACAAAGCGATGGCGACTAGCCTGCGACGTTGAAGAACCAGCCGATAAGGCCCTTGCCGTCGCGCACGGCGGGGACGTTGCGGCGCAACCAGGCGTCGAAGCCGAGACTGCGGCCGGCGCCCTCGAGCGCAAACAGGAACATCAGCATGGCCAGGAACATGTATGTCCACGGCCACTCGGACGAATTGCCGTAGAGGCCGAGCCAGAGTTGCAGCGCATAAGCGACGGCCAGCACGCCCACGAAGCGCACCGCAAGCCCGAGGATCATCGATCCAGCGAACACCAGCTCGGCAAGAAAGACGATCGGCCCAAAGAGCCTCATATTGGGCAGCACGACATCCTTCAAGAAGGTGCGGTGAAACTCGAAAGCAGCATTGGTCGATTCCTGTTCGGTCCAGTATTGCAGGCCGTCGGACACCGGTAGCGGCAATTTCCACAACATGCCCTGGAACCACATGCAGCCGATCAGGACCCGGACCAGCCAGATTCCAAAATGCCGGCCGGTGCGTTGCTCTGAGTCCTCCTGCCAATTCCGGAAAGCTATTGCGATGCTGGCTAGCAGCAGTGCCCAGAACAGCGCCAGGGTCAGATAGCGCCAGTTTCCCTGATGGAGATAATCACCCGTGGTCCCCGTCAGGAACTGCCAGACATCGGTGAAGATCTTGGGCATGGCGCGTGCTCCAAAGGCTTGAACGGTTACTCTACGTATCGGTTGATGGAATCGTTACCCTGCCTATCGATGAGCCGACGAGACACACCGCCGCGCGGGCGACGGCGTGCGCCTCAACCTTCACAATCAATCGCTTGAGCGAAGCTTTCCGAGATTCACTGCGCGTTGATCCAGTTGTCCGATCCGGTCAGTTTGACCGAGACATCCGTGATGGTAAGCCGCATGGGCTTTCCGTCCAACGTTCCGTGGTGGTCCGTCGACACGAGGAGCGGGCCAGCCTTCTTGTAGTCCGTATACGTCGCGATCACGAGTTTGGGTGGCGGGTTGGGAGCGCCGCGGTGGTAGACGATCGCTTCGATTCGCTTGTCGGCGCCAACGTAGAGGTCCCAGGTGTCGCCGGGCTGGTAGCCACCCTCCGAAGGGTATTTCATCACGACCCGTTGAGCGGAAGCATCACCCGTGGGCAGTTTCTGCATGCCCTCATCGGTCGCAGTCGGGCCGTCCCATACAAAGTGGAACGGGAGGATGAACCAATACTGATCGTTGGCGAATGCCGGATCGATTACGTTCTTGACGGCATCGCTTTGGCTGCCGAGCTGCGAGCGCTGATAGGTCGCCTTGACCTCTTTGCCTTCCTTATCTTTCCCCTCGTAAGAGACGGTGTCGGTCTTCGGGCTCCATTCCCACTTGTGAGAAAGCTTGAGGTCACCAAGTTCCGCATTCCAGGTGTAGCGGATTGCCTCGATTTGCCCAAACGAATCGAGGCCATAGGCCTTGGCGATCTGTTGGGCAATCGGTGTGCTCTCCTGCGCCCGCGAAGGGCCAGGAGAAATCAACAGCATGCTGAAGGCAAAAACGAAGGTCAGATAGAGACCGTTCATTTCGCTGCGCGCCCGGGTAGGAGTGCTGCTCATGTCGAGCTCCTTAGCTTTGGTTGCAAACATTGACCGAGCTGAGGCTCGGTTGCCAGAGATGACGTTTGTGCAGAACCACGGAAATTGCCCGTTGTTAGAGGCCGTAAGCGATCGCGAGCGAGCAGCCGTAACGGGCAACGCAGATTGCCGCACGCGCGCAACGAGCGGCCACGTCGTCACCGCTCCGCCAAGCGTGATGAACTCGCGTCGTCACAAATGACCCTGCCGAGAACATGCCTAGTGCGATGGCTGAGATTAGCACTTTGTGACCGAACGGCGAGTGAGAAATAGCGCGCATCATTGCTCGGCGCGGGTGGCCGCGAGAATGGGCGCCCAGCGCGCTACTTCGGAGTGGACAAAACGGTCAAATGCGGCCGGATTGCGCTCGGCCTTGGCCGGTATCGAGCCGCCGAGATTTGCAAGCGTCTCGGCGACGACCGGCTCATCGAGTGCCTTGTCGAGGGCATCGGCGAGCTTGGCGATCACTTCGGGAGGGACGCCTTTGGGCGCAAACAGCCCGGACCAGACGCTCATTTCATAGTTGAGGCCCGCCTCTTTTGCGGTCGGCACATTCGGCAGCGTCTTGAGCCGCCCGGGCGCGGAGACGGCGTAGGCCTTGACGGCGCCCGCCAGGACCTGGTCCGCCACGCTGACCGACTGCTCGCACATGAAGTCGACATGGCCTCCGACCAGGTCGTTCAACGCCGGGCCGGAGCCGCGATAGGCGATGAGCGTCGGCTTCGCGCCGATCTGTTCGGTGAACAAGAGGCACGCCATGTGCGAGGAGGCGCCGATACCGCCATGAGCCTGCCTCACAGCGCCACCCTGTTGGCGCAGCACGGCAATGAACTCTTTCAGATTCTTTGCCGGGAAATCCTTTCGCGCGATGACCACCGCAGGCGAATGGGCGGTGATGCCGATCGGCACAAAGTCGGCGAGCGGATCGTATTTGATGTTCGGCGTCAGCACCGGCGCCGCGACATGCGAGCCCATCGCTGCTGCGAGCAGGGTGTAGCCGTCGGGTGCGGCGGCCGCCGCGCGCGCACTGCCGATGGTGCCGCCGGCGCCGCCGACATTCTCGATGATGATAGATTGCCCGAGGATCTTGGACATCTGGTTGCCGACGATGCGTGCCACCACATCGCTCGCGCCTCCCGCCGGGAACGGCACGATCATGGTGATCGACCTCGACGGATAGTCCTGCGCGCGCACCGGCGCCACGCCGGCAGCGACTACGGCCGCAAGGACGATCGCCGGGCAGACGCCAATGCTCGGTTTCATGACGGCTCCTGTCCACGCGCTCGCGCGATTACACGTTTCGAACCTGCGCCAGTGGGGTAACCCGGCTTTGGTGCTGAAAGAGGGCAGTTCGGTGTGAGGCAAGCAAGAGGCAACAATGTTGCAGTGCATATGTCGACGATGCAGTTCGAGGCTGCAAAAGGTTGCGTCCGCGAATGAGCTGGAAAGGTACGTAAATTCTGCCGACATATCAAAGGCGTCGATGGAGAATGCTTGGCTTCGGCCAGTTGACCACGTAGTATCCGTTGGTAGTGGAGCTGAGGAGATATGGAACGACGCCTAGCGGCGATAGCCTGTGCCGACGTCGCCGGTTACTCGCGAATGATGGGCGCCGATGAGGCGGGAACGCATGCCGCGTTCAAGGCCCATCGTAGCGCGATCTTCCCGATCATCCTCAATCACGGCGGCCGGGTCGTGAAGAACACCGGCGATGGCTTTTTGCTGGAGTTTCCGAGCATCGTTGGAGCCATCGAGTCGGCGATCGCGATGCAAGAGATGATGGCGGAGCGGAACCACCATCTCCCCGCAGACCGGACCATGCAGTTCCGTCTCGGCGTTCACATGGGAGATATATTGGCCGACGAGGACGAGGTATTCGGGGACGATGTGAACATTGCCGTCCGCCTCGAGGCGATCGCCGCTCCCGGCGGGGTCGCCGTTTCGGCGAAAGCCTATAACGAGGCCAGCAGGCATCTCAGCGCCAGCTTCGTCGCCGCCGGTAGCTACCGTTTGAAGAACATTGAAGAGACGGTCGATGTCTGGACCTGGCAGCCGGGCGGGTCCAGCGCCCGCGATCCGGGACCGAGGAACAAGCCAATCCTGGCGCCGCAATACCGGACCGCGATCGTGGGCGTGCTTCCGTTCACCAATCTCAGCGACAGCGCTGACGAATACTTTTCCGACGGATTGACCGAGGACTTGATCCACGCGCTTTCGTTGCAGTCATTTTATCGCGTGCTGAGCAGGAGCTCGACGTTTTCGTTCAAAGGTAAGGATCTCAGCACGCGCCTGATCGCGCGGGAGATTGACGCGACCTACCTGATCCGGGGTTCGGTGCGGCGTGCCGGAACCAAGATTCGTGTCACCGCCGACCTGATAGCTCCGGAAAACGGCGAGCAATTGTGGACCGGCAGATATGACAGGGACATCGGCGACCTGTTCGCCATGCAGGATGAAATCACCACCAGCCTGTCCGCGGCGATCGCGCCGGAGATATTTCGTGCGGAAGCTTCCACCCCCGCCCGGTCATTGTCCACCGATTTGACCGCATGGGATCGGTTTCTGCGGGGGCTTTCTCATTATTATCGGCAGACCAAGGCTGATTTCGAAACCTCGATCTCTCTGTTCAGGGAGGCCATCGCGCTCGATCCGGCGCTTTCGATTGCACGTGCCTACCTCGCCACCATCCAGGTACAAGGCGTGCAATATGGATGGATCCGGAGCACGCGGCAATTGTGGGCCGAGGCGATGGAACTCGCAGAAAGCAGTGTGCGGCTTGATCCTCGTTCGTCGTTCGCGTTTTCGATCCTGTCCTATTTGCACGCGATGCAGGGACAATATGAGGCTGCACTGGGTGCCGCAAACAGGGCGGTCGAGCTAAACCCTTACGACATGGGGGCTCGCGGCGTTCTCGGCATCTGTCACCTCGTGATCGGCGAGCATCGACAGGCCATCGAGTTATTTTCCATGGCCGTGCAGCGCGGCAACACCGACCCCCGATATCAATGGGCGGCATTGAACGCATTCAGTCATTACTTGCTGGGACAATATGATGCTTCGCTGTCCTGGGCGCGCGAAGCGCTGTATCTCAATCCAAATCATCTTCAGGTGCTCGCGGTCCGCGCCGCGGCGCTCGCGCAATCCGGACGGAACGAGGAAGCGGCAACAGCGACCGAGGTCTTGTTGAGCCACTTTCCCGGCCTCAGCGTTGAACGGCATCTTAGAAATTTCCGCTGGAAATCTCCGGCTGATACCGCCCGTTACCGCGAAGGGCTTTTGAAGGCCGGTGTACCCTTCGGCAAACTCACTCTCGTCGAGTCCGCTCCCAAGCGCACGGCCTAGACGCAGTTAGACCCGCTCCACAGGAACGGCAAAGACATATCCGACGCCGCGCTCGGTCTGGATGACGCGCGGCGCGCTGGGATCGCGCTCGAGCTTGCGGCGGAGGCGGAGAATCTGCACGTCGATGCTGCGATCGAAGACATCCTCGTGCACACGGGTCGCTTGCAGAAGGTGTTCTCGGCTAAGCGGACGCTGCGGAGCCTCGAGGAAGGCGAGCAACATCGCGTACTCGCCTTTGGTCAGCGCTACTGGGGCGCTAGCCGGGTCGGTCAGCTGGCGAGCTCGGCGATCAAGCTCCCAGCCGGAAAATCGAAAGCGGCCGCGCTCGGGATCGCGAGCGGGCGCAGTCCGGCCGACATCGAACCGTCTCAGAACTGCACGCACGCGCGCAAGAAGTTCACGCAGGTTGAATGGTTTTGTCACATAGTCGTCGGCGCCGAGCTCTAATCCGACCACGCGATCGATGTCGTCGCGGCGGTGACCGGTAATGATGATCACGGGCACTTCCGAGCTCAACCGAACCTCCCGCAGCAAATCCAGTCCGTCCTCTGAGCCCAGCCGGAGATCGAGGATCACCAGATTTACCTCGGTGTGACCAAGCCGATCGACCATCTCCTGACGATTATTTGCTACCAGGGTCCGGATGTTGTTCTCGGCGAAATAGTTTAGGATCATGCGCTGCAAGGCAGGATCATCCTCCACGACAAGGACGCAAACTTGGCGATCGACGCTTCCGCGAGGACCCGGGTCATTCGGTGATGAGCCGCTCATTGCGTACAGTCCCTTCAAGCGTGCCGCCGGTGGTGACGACGGCCGTATACACCTGCAGTTTCCTGCATCTCCTGGTGGCGCTCGTCTGGCTCAACGCGATCTCGCCGGTGGACGCTCAATCGCGGGCCTCTGAGGTACGCGCTGGCCGGGAGCCGATCACACCAATTCCCGCGCCACGTGCCCAGGACCCGCAGCGTGTGTTGCTCGGAGAGCGATTGTTCAGTGACCGGCGTCTGTCTCACGATAATACACACAGTTGTTCATCCTGCCACGATATAGGAACCAATGGCGCCACCGCCAATATCCACGACACGCCCGCGGGTCAGCCGATCGCGCTCAATACGCCGACGGTCTTCAATGTAAGCCTGAACTTTCGCCTGAATTGGGAGGGCAGTTTCCGTTCGCTGGAGGAAGGAATAGAGAGCAGCCTTCGCAATCCCGCGATTATGGCGTCGAGCATCGACGAAACTGTCGGCAAGCTGCGTGCTGACGGCGAAATGGCAAGGCAATTTCGCGACGCCTATGGAAGAGAGCCTGACGTCGCGGCGGTGCTGGATGCGATCGCGACATACGAACGGTCCCTGGTTACGCCGGGCAGCCGCTTCGACCGATGGCTGGCGGGCGAAGCTGATGCGATAACGCCGGACGAACTGTCCGGCTATCAGGTTTTCAAATCGCTCGGCTGCGTCACCTGCCATCAGGGTGTCAATGTCGGCGGCAATCTGTTTCAGCGGCACGGCGTCTTCCATCCGTTGGGCTCACCGGAGCCGGTGCTGCTTCGCGTGCCCAGCTTGCGAAATGTGGCAACCACTGCGCCCTATTTCCACGACGGCAGCGCCTCCACGCTGCCGGAGGCGGTCAGAGCGATGGGCGTCGCGCAGCTCGACCGGGTGTTAACCGATCAGCAAATCGCCGCCATCGTCGCCTTCCTCAACACGCTGACCGGAACCTACCGGGATCAAGCTGTGAGGCCGGCCGCCGCAGCGCCACGCGCGGGCTCGGCGATCCCATGAGGAATTTGCCATTTATTTTCGGGGTCTCGCTGCTGCTCGCACTGCTGACCTGGCTGTTGCTGCGCGGAATCGATACCAACGCGCCCGCCTATGCGGTGACACTCCAGGCGCTCGACGATTACGCGCTTGCCGAGGCCTCGCTGCACCGCGACGTGCTGCAGGCGCGGGCTGGTCTGCTTCGTGACTACGATACCTTCACCACTGCTGCGCGGGCGATGGAGGACGCGGTCACTCGGCTCCGCTCCCACGCGCAGGCCGAGCGCCTCGATGCGAGACCAATTGACCAGCTTGCAGCAGCGGTCGTCGAGCAGGAAGCTCTGCTCGAGCGTTTCAAGACCAGCAACGCGCTGCTGCAGAATTCGCTCTCCTATGTTGGCCTTCTCAGTACGAGCCCGGCGTTCCTCGCCCACGACGTGCAACTTGCGCCGGCAACGGACGCATTGGCGGCCGCAATCCTCTATCTGTCGCGCGACACGTCACCCGAAGCGCTTCAGGCACTCCAGCAAAGGATCGACCAGTTCGCGCAGCAAGCGCCCACTGCCGGACCGGAAGCAGAAACAGCGCGGGCAATGCTGGCGCATGCACGATTACTTTATGATCAACTCCCCGCCGTCGATGAGACGCTGAAGGCCTTCATCGCCGTGGCCAGCGCGCAAGCCCTCGAGGCGACCCGTGCGCTGTTCTCCCACTATCGGACCGTAGTCGAAGCCGGCGAGCAGCGCTTTCGGCTGCTGCTATATGTTGTCTCCCTGCTGTTACTCGGCATGCTTGTGTTTCTCGGCCTGCGGCTGCGTGCTCGCGCCGTCGCTCAACGACGCCGGGCCGCATTTGAACGTGTCATAGCTGAGAATTCGACGCGTCTGATCAATAGCTCGCCGGCCGAAACCGGGACACGGCTGACGCAAGTGCTACGCGACCTCAGCCGGACCGTCGACGTGGATCGTGCGTATGTGGTGCTGGATGAAAAGCCCATCCGGGTGCACACATGGTCCAGGGACGGAGTAGCGTTCCCACCGGGCTGGCCGCAACAGGCGCTGGCAATATCTGAGCAACTCGGCCTGGCTGAACCGGACCACGTCACCATTCCAGATGCCGGCGCCCTGCCGCCCGGCCCCGTCAGGGACGCACTGACGGCCGCCGGCGTGCGTGCCTGGGCCTATGTGCCGTTGATCCGACCGGGCCGGGTCCGGGGCATCATGGGTTTTGACCGCTTCCGGGTGATAAAGAACAAAATCTCTCCAGTGCCGATGGTGCGGCTTGCCGCGGACGCCGTGGCCAATGCGCTCGAGCGCGAATTTCTTGAGCGGGACAGGGCGAAACTCTCGACCGGGCTGGAACGGGCGCGCCGCATGCAGATGGTCGGATCGCTTGCAAGCGGAATAGCGCATAACTTCAACAACATCATCGGCGCCATTCTCGGCTATTCGGAGATGATTGAGCCGCAACTCGCACGCGGGACCAAACCGGCACAGCATATCGACGAGATACGCCGGGCGGCGGAGCGCGGTCGCGATCTCGTCGACAACATCCTGACATTCGGGCGGCGGACCGACGCGCGTGCGCGTCCCGTGCAGGTGCGCACTCTGCTCGAGGAGGCGGCCTCGTTGCTGCGTGCTTCCTTGCCGTCGGATGTGGAGCTTGTCGTCGAAGACGTCCCGGCCGACGTCGCCGTGTCGGGCGAACCCGCTCAGCTCCAGCAGGTCATCCTCAATCTGTGCACCAACGCCGCGCAAGCGACGAACGACAACGGTTGGATCCGCGTGGCCGCAAAGCAGGAACAGGTGGCCGCTTTCGTTGAAATGAACGACGGCGAACTCTCGCCTGGCCGCTACGTATGCCTTTCCATCAGCGACAACGGGCGCGGAATCGAAGAGCGCGTTGGGCGACGGATGTTCGAGCCATTCTTCACCACTCGCCTGGCCGGAACCGGCCTTGGTCTTGCAACGGTTCGCGAGATCGTTCGCGATCATGATGGAGCCATCAATGTAAAGAGCGAACCGGGATGTGGAAGCCGCTTTGAGATTTGGTTACCTGCGATAGCGGTAGGCATTGTCACCTCGGACGGGCCGTCGGCGCTGCCGCTTGGCCATGGCGAGACCGTATTGTTCGTCGAGCGCGAACGAGATCGTCTGCTGCGCGATGAAGAGAAACTGGCGGCATTGGGATACGAGCCGGTCGGGTTTGAGCTTGCGGTCGATGCCGTTGCGGCGTGTCGTTCCGAGCCCGGCCAATTCGATATCATCCTGATTAGCTCCGGCCGGCAGGCTCAAGGTGGCCTCGATCTGGCGCGCGCCCTCGGTGAGATTGCACCGTTGAAGCCCGTGCTGCTCGCCGTCGCGTCCTCTATCGACATCAACGTCAATGCGCTGGCGGACGCCGGCATTCGCGAAGTGCTGCGCTGGCCGCTGGATAACACCGAGCTTGCCACGGTGCTGGCGCGGTGCCTGCGGCCGTCCGGCAGGTTACAACCGTAACACGATTACCCTTGCCTGAAATACTTCCGTAGCGCGGCGCCGCCATTTCTGGTGGCGCGCGACCGCGCATGCGCGCCGAAATGATCGAGACGCTGACCATCAGTTTCGAAAGGATGACTACAATGGCTATCAAAGCTGTTTTTCCCCCAACCAGCGGCCCGCTGTCCGCATCCGACGACAGCCATCACGACTTGATGATCGCGACGTCATCCGATCGAAGGATGATTCTGTACTCCGCTGCTTCTAATTCTTGTCGATCGCGAGCCATGGCCAAATTTATCGGCACAAAACTCTGACGAAATTTTCACTTTGGATTTACGTCCACGCATTGCGCTGACCATCAACTTCAAAAGGACGATCACAATGGCTACCAAAGCCAGTTTTTCCCGAGATCCAGGATTGGCCCCTATCGCAAAAATTCTTTCCCACGCACCCGGAGCTCAGCTTGGCGTCGACACGCTCAAGACGATTGCGATGTTTTGCGGTGCCGCCTTGGTCGTTTTGCTGCTTTTGGCAACCTACGGCCTGGATCTGGCATCGGATTATTCTGAACGCCTTCGACAGTCTTCGGCCGCGCTCACGCGCGTCGGGACGATCGAAGACGCAGACCACGACAAGAATAGATTTGCACGAAACACCGACGAAACCCCGCCCAAGAACGCGCATCCGCGCTGATTCATCAACCGCGAAAGGACGACGACAATGGCAATCACAGCCAGTTTTTCCCCAGGCTCCCGCGTGCTGACGGTGATCGACGATAGCCAAGGCAACACCATCGTCGCCAGCCGCGATGTGGCCGGCAACATTCTCGTCAACGGCGGCGCCGTGGCCGTCATTGGCGGCCAGCCGACGGTTGCCGACACCGGGACGATCCAGATGTTCGGGCAGGGTGGCAACGACACCATCTCCGTCGACGAAACAAACGGCGCAATGCCCGCCGCCCAGTTGTTCGGCGGCGATGGCAACGATACGCTGACCGGCGGCTCGGGCAACGATCTGCTGTTCGGCCAGGCCGGCAACGACATCCTCGATGGCAAGGGCGGTAACGATCTGCTGTTCGGCGGCGACGGCAACGACACGCTGATCGGCGGCGCGGGCGACGACCAGATGTTCGGCCAGGCCGGCAACGACGTGATGATCTGGAATCCGGGCGACGGCACCGACCTGATGGAAGGCGGCGACGGCATCGACACCGCCCAGGTCAACGGCGGCAACGGAGCCGAAAATTTCACCGTCACCGCCAATGGCACCCGCGTGCGCTTCGATCGAATCAGCCCGGCGCCGTTCTCGCTCGATATCGGCACCACCGAGAACCTCGTGCTCAACATGGGCGGCGGCGACGACGTCTTCACCGCCAGCAACGGCCTCGCCTCTCTCATCAGCCTTACGGTCGATGGTGGCGACGGCAACGACACCATCACCGGCGGCGACGGCAACGACACGCTGATCGGCGGCAATGGCAATGACGTCATCGCCGGCGGGCGCGGCAACGACACGGCCTTGCTTGGCGCCGGCAACGACACCTTCGTCTGGAATCCGGGTGACGGCAGCGACGTGGTCGAAGGCCAGGACGGCAACGACACGCTGGTCTTCAACGGCGCCAATGTGAACGAGAAGATGGACATCTCGGCCAACGGTCGGCGGGTGAGGCTCACCCGCGACGTCGGCAACGTGGTCATGGACCTCAACAGCATCGAGCAGATCGCGGTCACCGCCCGGGGTGGTGCCGACAACATCAATGTCGGCGACTTGACCGGAACCGGCACGAAAGAGGTTGACGTCGACCTCGCGTCGACGCCCGGCAGCAATGTGGGCGACGGCGCCGCCGATAGCGTCACCGTCAACGGGACCAACGGCGGCGACAAAATTCAGGTGACCGGAACGGGAGGTTCGGTCAGCGTAACCGGCCTGGCGGCGTCGGTCACCCTTGCCGGCGCGGAGGGCGTCAACGACCAGCTCATCATCGATGCGCTCGGTGGCAACGACGTCATCACCGCCGCCGGCCTTGCGGCCGGAAGCGTGCAGCTGACCATCGATGGCGGTGCCGGCAACGACACCATCACCGGCAGCGACGGCAACGACATGCTGCTCGGCGGCGATGGCAACGACACCGTGATCGGCGGCCGCGGCAACGACGTCGCGTTTCTGGGCAACGGCAACGATACCTTCACCTGGAATCCGGGCGACGGCAGCGATGTCGTCGAGGGTCAGGCCGGCACCGACACGCTGGTGTTCAACGGCGCCAACGTCAACGAGAAAATCGACATCTCGGCCAATGGTTCGCGGGCAAGGCTGACCCGCGACGTCGGCAACGTCACCATGGACCTCAACGGCATCGAGCACATCCAGCTCGCTACCCTCGGCGGCGCCGACACCGTCACGGTCAACGACCTGACCGGCACCGACGTGAAGCAGGTTGCCATCGATCTATCGGGGACGCCGGGAAGCGGGAAGGGCGACGGGCAGCCGGACACCGTGATCGTCAATGGCACCAACGGCGGCGACACCATCAGCGTGGTCGGCAGCGGCTCGTCGGTTCTTGTCAATGGACTGGCGGCGCAGGTGACGGTTAATGGTATCGACGCCGGGCTCGATCAGCTTGTCGTCAATGGCTTGGCCGGAAGCGACGTCATCAACGCTTCGGCGCTTCATGCTGGAGGGGTCAATCTCACCCTTAACGGCGGTGACGGCGATGACATCATCACCGGCAGCGCAGGCAACGATATCGTTAACGGCGGACGCGGCAACGACACGGCCTTGCTTGGTGCGGGCAACGACACCTTCGTCTGGAACCCGGGCGACGGCAGCGACGTGGTCGAAGGTCAGGGCGGAACCGATACGCTGCAGTTCAACGGCGCCAACGTCAGCGAGAAAATCGACATCTCGGCCAATGGCAGCCGGGCGAGGCTGTTCCGCGATGTCGGCAACGTCACCATGGACCTCAATAGCGTCGAGCATATCAATGTCGTGGCCCTGGGCGGCGCCGACACCATCACGGTCAACGACCTGACCGGAACCGGCGTGAACCAGGTCGCCATCGACCTCTCGGCGGCGCCGGGCAGCGGCACCGGCGATGGTCAGGCGGATACGGTGGTCATCAACGCGACCAATGGCGACGACGTGATCAACATCACGGAGGACAATGGCGTGGTCACGGTGTCGGGACTGGCTACCGACGTCACGATCTCCGGCTTCGATACCAACGATCGTCTCGTTATCAATGGTCTCGGCGGTGACGACGTCATCAATGCATCGGGGCTTACCGGGCCGATCCAGCTCATCGCCGATGGCGGCGACGGCAATGACATCCTGATCGGCAGCCGCGGCACCGACACGCTGAATGGTAGCGCGGGAGATGACATCCTGATCGGCAATGGCGGGCAGGATGCCCTCAACGGCGGACCCGGCAACAACCTCATCTTCAACGCTCCGGTGGTTGCCGGCTCGTCGACGAATGGTTCGCCGGCCTCGGCTGCTGCCGTGCTGGGCCAGTTCATGGCGTCGAGCTTCGTCTCGGCGGGTGAAGGCCACGGCGTGGTGCCGATTGCCGACCCCTCGGTTGGCCAACAACCGCAGCTCGCCCAGCCGCACGCCGCCTGACGCCAACGACCTCGCCCTGGAGAGCCCCCATGAGCATCGAAACCAACACCGCGAGACCGAGCGACCCAGGTCTCGAAGCACTGGTGACGCTGCTCCATCTCCAGGGCGTTGCGGCCGATGCCGGACAGATCGCGCATCGGCTGGGAACGAACAAGATCGGCGCATCGGAGATGCTCCGGTGCGCCAGGGATCTCGGGCTCAAGGCACGTGCCTACCGGACTGACTGGTCACGGCTCGGCAGCACGCCCTTGCCCGCCATCGCGTCCCTGCGCGATGGCGGGTTCCTGCTGGTCGCCAAGGCCGACGGAGACAAGGTGCTGGTGCAGTCGCCGTTTGCGCCCCGGCCCGTGATGATGACGCGGGACGAACTCCTGTCGGTCTGGGACGGTGGACTGATCCTGATGACCCGCCGCGCCGGATTATCTGATATCACCCGCCGGTTCGACATCACCTGGTTCATGGCGGCGATCCACAAATATCGCCACCTCCTGAGCGAGGTATTGCTTGCATCGTTCTTCCTGCAACTGCTCGGTCTGGTCTCGCCACTGTTCTTTCAGGTGGTGATCGACAAGGTGCTGGTGCATCGGTCCTTGAACACCCTCGACGTGCTCGTTCTCGGGCTGGTCACGATCTCGGTTTTCGAGACCGTACTGGGAATCCTGCGGACCTATCTATTCGCGCACACCACCAACCGCATCGACGTCGAACTCGGGGCGCGCCTGTTTCACCATCTGCTGGCCCTGCCGATGGCTTATTTCCAGGCCCGGCGCGTCGGCGACTCGGTGGCGCGGGTTCGCGAATTGGAGAACATCCGCAATTTCCTCACCAGCTCGGCGCTGACGCTGCTCATCGACCTGTTCTTCACCTTCGTCTTCGTTGGCGTGATGTTCTTATACTCGCCGCTGTTGAGCTGGATCGTGCTGGGCTCGTTCCCGTTCTATATCGCAATATCGGCCGGGGCGACGCCGCTGTTCCGGCAGCGGCTCGACGAGAAATTCCGTCGCGGCGCCGAGAACCAGGCCTTCCTGGTCGAGAGCGTCACCGGGATCGAGACGCTCAAGGCAATGGCAGTCGAGCCGCAGATGCAGCGGCGCTGGGAAGAGCAACTCGCCGGCTATGTGGCTGCGAGTTTCCGGGTCCTAAGCCTCGGCAACAGTGCGAGCCAGACGGTGCAGCTCGTCAGCAAGATCGTCACGGCAAGCATCCTCTATTGCGGCGCGAGACTCGTGATCGACGGCAGCCTATCGGTCGGCGAGCTCGTCGCCTTCAATATCCTGGCGGGCAGGGTGAGCGCGCCGGTGCTGCGCCTCGCGCAGATCTGGCAGGACTTTCACCAGGCGCGGCTGTCGATTGCCCGGCTTGGCGACATCCTCAACACCACTGCCGAGCCGACCTACGCGGCGGGGCGCGCGCGGCTGCCGGCGATCCACGGCGACATCACGTTCGACCACGTCTCGTTCCGCTATCGCATCGACGGGCAGGAGGTCCTGCACGATGTCTCCTTCGAGGTGCCGGCCGGCCAGACCGTCGGAATCGTTGGGCCCTCGGGTTCGGGCAAGAGCACGTTCGCGAAACTGGTCCAGCGCCTCTACGTCCCGGAGCGCGGGCGCGTGCTGGTGGACGGGATGGATCTCGCCATGGCCGACCCCGCCTGGCTGCGCCGCCAGATCGGCGTCGTTCTGCAGGAGAACGTGCTGTTCAACCGCTCGGTGCGCGACAACATCGCGCTGGCCGATCCGGCGATGCCGATGGAGCGCGTCATCGCGGCGGCGCGCCTCGCCGGGGCGCATGAGTTCATCCTCGAACTCGCCGAGGGCTACGACACCGTGGTCGGCGAGCGCGGCTCGACCCTGTCGGGCGGCCAGCGCCAGCGCATCGCCATTGCGCGCGCGCTCGTCACCGACCCGCGCATCCTGATCTTTGACGAAGCGACCAGCGCGCTGGACTATGAGAGCGAGCGCATCATTCAGCAGAACATGCAGCAGATCGCCGAAGGGCGGACGGTGCTGATCATCGCACACCGGCTCTCCACCGTGCGCGCAGCAGACCGCATCGTCACGCTCGATCGCGGCCGCCTGGTCGAGGACGGCAGCCACGACACACTCATCAAAACCGGCGGCCGCTATGCATCGCTGCATCGCTTGCAGGGAGGGTTCCATGAGGTCGGCTGAACCAGCGATACCGGTCAAGCCCGCGCCACGCGTCATCCCGTTTCGAGGTCCGCAGCCGAGGCGCCGCGAAGAGCTGGCGTTTCTGCCGGCGGCGCTTGAAATCGTGGAAACGCCGCCTTCGCCCATCGGCCGTGCGATCGGAAGCGCCATCATCCTGCTGTTCTGTATGGCGCTGATCTGGGCCTGGTGGGGCACGATCGATATCGTCGCTTCGGCGACCGGAAAAATCCTCCCCAGCGGCCGCGTCAAAGTCATTCAGCCGTTCGAGACCGGGGTAGTGCGTTCCATTCGAGTGCAGGATGGGCAGACCGTCAGGGCCGGCGATGTCCTGATCGAGCTCGATCCGACCACGAACGAGGCGGAGCGCGATCATCTGCGTAACGACCTGCTTGCCGAGCGGCTCAATATCGCGCGATTGCGAGCGGCGCTGTCCGGCGGCGATGATCCGCTGGCCGACTTCACGCCGCCGGCCGACGCAGACCCGGAACTGGTCAGCACCCAGCGTCAGCTTTTGTTGAACCAGGTGACCGAGCACCGCGCCAAGATCGCTGCCCTCGTCCGTCAGCAGGCGCAAAAGGAGGCCGAGCACGCCACTACTGCGGCGACGATCCATAAGCTCGAGACGATCATTCCGGTCATTCAGTCGCGCGTCGACATCCGCAAGACGCTGGTGGAGAAGGAGCTGGGCTCGAAGCTCAGTTACTTCGAGGTGTTCCAGCTCCTGGTCGAGCAACAGGAGGAGTTCGCAGTTCAAAACAGCCATCTGCATGAGACGGAGGCGGCCATTGCCGCGATCCGCGAGACGCGCGGTCAGGCTATAGCTGAATATCGGCACACCATCTCCGACGACCTCGCCAAGGCCGAGCAAAAGGCGAACGGGCTCGCCCAGGACCTGATCAAGGCCGAGCAGAAGACCAGGCTGCAACTGCTGACGGCTCCGGTCGACGGCGTGGTGCAGCAGCTCGCGGTGCACACAGTTGGCGGCGTGGTCACGCCGGCACAGTCCCTCTTGGTGGTGGTGCCGAGCGACAGCCGGCTGGAGATCGAGGCCATGGTCTCGAACAGCGACATTGGCTTCGTCCACGCCCGACAAGAAGCCCAGATCAAGGTCGACACCTTCAATTTCACCCGCTACGGCCTGTTGCACGGCGAGGTGCTTTCGGTCTCGCAGGACGCCCTGATCCGCGACCGCTCGCAGGAGCGCTCCGGCGACCGGGCGCCGGGAGCTGCAAGCGAGACCAGCGAGCCGAAAGGCCAGGAGCTGAACTACAGCGCGCGTATTTCGCTCGATCGAACCCGAATGCGGATCGACGACAGGATGGTCGACCTGTCGCCCGGAATGGCGGTGACGGTGGAGATCAAGACCGGATCGCGGAACATTCTGAGCTATCTCCTGTCGCCGTTGCGCCGCTACCGGCAGGAGACGTTGCGCGAGCGGTAGGCTGACAAACGATCCTCGTTTCTGCAACAAACCACCTAAAGATCGAGCTATCGCGAAGCTGGGAGGACCGATGAATATCTTCTTGAAAGTGCTGCTCAACGCCGGTTGGCTTGCCGCCATTTTGGTCGTCAAGGTATCAGCACAAACGCCGTCACCGTTCGAAGGGCGCAATAGAACGGTAATCGCCACCCTTCATGCGGAGGGTGCGCAAATCTATGAGTGCAAATC
The DNA here is from genome assembly GCA_963769365.1 of uncultured Alphaproteobacteria bacterium. GTDB lineage: Bacteria > Pseudomonadota > Alphaproteobacteria > Rhizobiales > Xanthobacteraceae > Bradyrhizobium. Next base: position 894,071 of record CAVYLU010000012.1, read on the forward strand.
TGATTCCTCCAAGTCTCCGCCGCAGGCTCACCCGCTGACGTGGCAATTTCGCGAGCCTATCGCTACGCTCATCGTTGGTGGACAATCAATTGGACGGCACTACGCCGGACCAAATTGGGATTACATCGATGGCAGCGGGGTCAAGGGCAGGGTGGTCGCGAGTGCTCCCGCGGCTACCTCGAATGATATTCCGTGGCTGGAAATTGAAGTGGTCGAGCATCGCGACGATGGCATGCTGTCGGATGCGACGATCGTTCAGCGCATCAACACCAAGGGCGGGCTCGCGCAAGGATCATGCGAGCATGCCGGCCAATATCTCAGCGTCCCGTACGCCGCGGACTATGTGTTTCTGCACAAGAGCTGACGATGTGGGCTTGTCCCTCTTCATAAAGGAGTTTGCGCCTGGTTGGCGGACTAGAGCGTGATGACTTTTCTCCGAATCGTCATCCCGCTTATCACTTTTTGTTTGAGCATGATCTCCGCTTGTTTGAGCATGATCTCCGCGCAAACGCGTTCCGCGTTTGTTAGCTAAGGGAAAACCGGTACCCACCCATCGGGTCATAGCCCGAGGGCATGCTTTTCCGGATCATGCTCTAAAAGCAAGAAAAGCGGGTCGAAAACAAAGAGAGCGCCAGGCCGACGCGGCTTTGGCTCCCAACCAAAAATATCGAAAACAACCCATGCAAGGTAGCAGGCAGTCGCCGGCATGGATGCTTTGAAAAACAATTTGACACGTCGGGCAAATCAGCAGCACTCCTGCATCGTCGCGCAATCTGCTAAACGCCCGTGGGCCCCGCAATAGCGGCAGACCGACCAAAGACCCTCACACTCGCCCGGCCATCAAGGCCCTGGAACGGCTGCACGCTGAGCTAGTCTAGCTCTTCGGGAACGGCAGCAGTACGACCGACATCGAGACGCAACCGATCTCGCCTTCGCGATCGCATATCTGAAGAAATTCGGCTATTCCGGCGCGCAGGCCTATTCGATCCTGGGCACCGCGCCGTGCCAGGGCCATATCTCCGGCGTGGTCGATGTGCCCAACGCCTGCGCCACGCTGTGGCTGCCGACGGAAATTTTTGATTTCGACGTGATGCCGTCTTCGGCCGGGCCCGTCAAACATATCAAGGGCGACATCCAGATGCCCTTGTCGCAAGACAAATAGTTCCCCGCGTGAAGGATGCGGGACGGCGCGGTTTTTGCCGCCCCGCATCCACCACCGGGATATCTAAGTTCGACGCGCGCAGGGGAGAAAGATGCCCGTCTACGAATATCTCAACGAATGCGGACCGTTCACGGACATGCGGCCGATGGCCGAATGCGATGCGCCGCTAGCTTGTCCGCGATGCGGCAGCTCCTCGCCGCGCGTGATCCTGACCGCGCCGAATTTCTTCCGACAGGCGCAAGGCGCGCGCCACTAACGAGCGCAGCGCCAACGCGCCGAAGACGCTCGGCGAATACAAGGCCTCGCACGGACCGGGCTGCCGCTGCTGTTCGATCAAGCCGTCGCGGCTCGTCAAGCGAACCAGGAGCGGCGCCAGGAGCTTTCCGACCGCGCGGCCCTGGATGATCAGCCACTAGATCTTAAGGACACCGTTCTGCGCTGGCTCAGTACGAAGATCTTTGCCTGATCCGGCTGACAGCGGCATGGATTTCGGTCCATGCAGGCTTATCTGGCGCGAATTGCTGCCGCAGGTATGACACCAGCTCCGCGATCTGATCGTCGTTCATGCTGTCCTTGAAGGCGGGCATGTAGCCGAGATCGCTCGAGGCGGGCTGGGCAAAGCCGTGCAGGATCACCTGGATCAGATTGTCCGGCATGGTGCTGTGCAGATTGCTGTTAAGCGCCAGCGACGGCCGGCTGCCGAATAGCGGCGGGCCGCCGACCTCGTGACAAACCGCACAGGCCCCGAGATAAAGCCGCGCGCCGGCGGAGGAGGCCACGGTCACCGCCGTGCCGGCCTCGAGTTTCCTTGCCTGCGCCTCCTGCGCCGGCCGGTCGATCTCGGTCTCGTTGAACGAAGCGAGATAAACCGCGATAGCGCGGATATCCTGATCCGGCAAAGTCGTAAGCTCCTTCACCACGGGCGCCATTGGTCCCGCAGCCACGCCGTGAAAGCGGGATTCGCCCGATCGTAAATAGGCGTAAAATTCATCCTCGCTCCACGGGATCGGTGCCTGCGAGAGCGAGGTCAAGGGAGGTGCTTCCCAACCTTCCGCCAAACCGCCGGCGAGATAGGCGTTGTGCTTTTCCGCGCCCAGCGCGTTACGCGGCGAATGGCAGGCGCTGCAATGGCCCAAGCTTTCGACCAGATAGGCGCCGCGATTCCAGATGTCGGATTTCGTAAGGTCAGCCTGGAACGCGTTGCCCTGATGGAACAGCGCGTTCCACCCGGCGAGGAGTGGCCGCAGGTCGAACGGAAATGCCAGTCTGTTTTTCGGAACAGCGGATCGCACCGGCGCCTGTGCCATCAAATAAGCATAGAGCGCCTGCAAATCGGCGTCGGTTGCTCTCGCGAAATGCGTATAGGGAAACGCCGGATAGAGATGCCTTCCGTCGCGATGGATGCCCTCGCGCATCGCGCGCTCGAAGGCTGGATAGGACCACGTGCCGATCCCGCTCTCGATATCGGGGGTGATGTTGGTCGAATAGATCGTGCCGAACGGCGTTTCCAGCGGGCGCCCGCCCGCATTGATGATGCCGTTCGCGCTGGTGTGGCAGACCGCGCAATCGCCGAGCGCCGAAAGTTGTTGACCGCGGGCAATGGTTGCCGCGGAATAGACCGAGGCATCCGGCCGCGCGATCGGCGCAATCGATCGCCATGGCAGCATGGCGGCGCCGATGCCGATCGCGGCGGCACATAGGGCCGCCGCTGCCCCCAAGACACCGCGCTGTCCGACAAACGGATTCTTCCATCTGCCGGAGGGAGCTGCCCGCGCCGACGAGGGGAGGGCATGCGTTGCCGCCGGTTCCTCGCCGCGCAAGCCCCTGAGAATCCGTTCCGGCGTGAACGGCGGTTCGCGAAAGCGCACGCCGGTCGCGTCAAAGATGGCGTTAGCGATGGCGGCGGCGCTTGGAACGGACGCCGACTCGCCGACGCCGAGCGGCGGTTGATCCTGGCGCGGCAGCATCAACACGTCGATCTCTGGCAGTTGCGGAAAGGTGATGATGGGGTAGGCGCCCCATTCGCGGCTTGTTACGGATTGGCGATCGAACGAGACCTCTTCCATCAGCGCGCGGCTGGTCGATTGCACGACATTGCCGTGGATCTGATGACGCACGCCATCCGGATTGATGATCAGGCCGGAATCCTGGCCGGCGACGACGCGCGTCACGCTGACGTCGCCAGTGGCCTTGTTGACGGCAACGTCGGCGATCCATGCCGACCATGCGGCCGGCCGGCCCGGAAAGGGGCCATGAACATAGAGAGCGTAGGCAAAGCCGCGCCCGTGCACGATATCGCCTTCGTCGGGTTTCTTCCGCCGGACCGGCCGCGATTGCCAGCCAGCACGTTCGGCAACGGCATTGACGAGATCGATCGCGCGCTGGTCTTTCAGATAGCGCAGCCGATATTCGATCGGATCGACGCCGGCCTCGGTCGCGAGTTCGTCGATATAGGATTCATGCGCGAACGTATTCGGCAGCGCCGACACACCACGGAGCCAGGCGGCGCGCACGATCGGCGGCATGTCGTTCACCACCACGCGCAGATGATCGTAGTCGTAGGGCGGGATCGCGGTGCGATCGCCCATCTCGGAGATTTCGGGCGCGGGTGCGACCCGGCCGGTCAAGAGCAGCGCCAGCGTCGGCGCGCTGTTCGACGGATAGCGCGTGGCAAAGTCGTAACCGGCGACGCTGCCGTCGGCATTCAGCCCGCCATTGACATCCATCAATTGCGCGGAGCCCTTCGGCTCCCACGCATGCTCCTGCTCGCGCGTGAGCTGCACCCGGACCGGGCGGCCGACCGCGCGCGACAGCAGCAGTGCATCCGCGGTGACGTCGTCGGCGCAGTTGCGGCCGTAGCAGCCCGCGGCCTCCAGCCGGACCACGTCGATTTCGGTTTCCGGCCGGTCGATCAGCAGCGCTAAATCGGTGCGCAGGATGTGCGGGTTCTGCGTGCCGGACCACACCCTGATCCGGCCATCCCGATAATCCGCAACCGCGCAGGACGGTCCGATCGCGCCGTGCATCTGGTAGGGCCAGACATAGCTGCGTTGCATCGGCTTTGCGGCGGCGGCGATCGCGGCATCGACGTCGCCCTTGTCGATCAGCGTCCGCGGCGTCGACGGATGGGCGCGCAACGCGGTTTCGATGTCTTTCAGATCGGGCAGCGTCGGCGTCGGCTTCCAGCTCGCCTTGAGTTGGTTCGCCGCCTTGACCGCATTTTCCTCGCGCTCGGCGATGATGCCGATGAAATCACCGATCCTGACGACGCCGACCAGCCCCGGGATGCCGCGCACCGAGGCTTCATCGACTGCGATTAGGCTGGTGCCGACGAAGGTACCGGCATCGACGCCGGCATAGGGCGGGCGTACGACGCGGCCGTGGAGCATGCCGGGCAGCCGGATGTCGTGAACGTAAGTCAGTTCGCCGGTCGCTTTGGCCGGAACATCGACACGCGGCACCGACTGCCCGACGATGCTGTAGTTGCCGGCCGCCTTCACCGCAAGGTCAGCGGCGAGCTCGAGGCGGATGGTCTGATCCGCGATCAACTCGCCGTAGCTGACGCTGCGGTTGTCGCGGCCGCGGATCAGGCCGTCTTCGATCGAAAGCTCATCGGCCGGCAGCTCAAGCCGTTCCGCCGCGCGCGCGACCAGAAATTGCCGCGCCTGTGCAGCCGCCTTGCGCAAGGGCACCGCCGATATCTGGATGGTTTCGCTTGCAATCGTCGCACCCTGGTTGGGCACCTGCGAGGTATCTCCGAGCACGACAACCACGCGCGCAAAGGACACGTCGAGCTCCTCGGCGACGATCTGCCCCAATGCAGTTCGTATGCCGGTACCGAGATCGACATGGCCGTTATAGGCGGTGACCGAACCGTCAGCCGATATCTTGACGAAGGTTTCGAATGCGCCTTGCGAACCGGCGGGGCGAACAACCGATAACGTGCCCTGCGCCGCCATCAGTCGCGGATCTCTACCAAGTGTCCCGCGGTCCGCATCGCCGCCCGCGCGATTTCGAGATGCGCGCCGCAACGGCATAGATTATAGCGCAGCGCGTCCAGCACTTCGGCTTCGGAGGGGTGGGGATTGCGCTTCAACAACGCCTTGGTGGTCATGATCATGCCGTTGAGGCAATAGCCGCATTGCGCCGCCTGCTCGGCGATGAAGGCGTCCTGCACCGGATCGGGATGGTCGCGCGAGCCGAGCCCTTCGAGCGTCACGATGTCGCGCCCGACGCAACCTTGAATCGGAATCACGCAGGAACGCGCCGCGATACCGTCGATCAAGACCGTGCAGGTGCCGCACTCTCCGAGCCCGCAGCCATATTTCGGTCCGTTCAGTGCGAGATCGTTGCGCAAAATATAAAGCAGCGCGGTGTCGGGAGCGGCGTTGACGTCATGGATCCTGCCGTTGACGGTCAGGCGGATCGTGGAGTGCGTCATCCCATGGTTCCGGTTGCGCTTCGCGAACTTCCGACAGTACCGTTTGCATACAAACGTGCAAGCCGTGCGTTCCGCACTGCAATCATTTGCCCGGTTTGTGAACAATGGCGGCAGCCAATTGAGGCATTATTCGGCAACCGCGCGAAATCGGCCCGGCGGGCGCTTGACAGGTTTTGGCTTCGCGCGCAGGATCATTCGTATACGAACGATAAGGTCAGTCGTTACCGACGAGCCGCATCCTTTGGTTGGTGCTGACTTGCAGGCTTTCACATGGTGACTGATACGACGAGCGCCGCCATCGGAGACAAGATCCGTTGCGATGCTTGCCCTGTCATGTGCTACATCAAGCCGGGCGCGGCCGGCGCCTGCGACCGTTACGCCAATCACGACGGCCAGCTCGTTCGCGTCGATCCGCATGTCGTGCTGGAACGAACGGTTTCGCACGGCGGGCGGCTGGTGCCGTTCCAGGCCGGTGGCGATTGGGACGGCAAGATCGTGCACGAGCCGAGCATCGTGGTCACCGCGATCGGCGCCGGCACCACCTATCCCGACTATAAGCCCGCGCCCTTCATCGTCTCTTCCGAAATCGACGGCGTCGACATGGTCACGGTCGTGACCGAAGGCATCTTCAGCTATTGCGGCGTCAAGGTGAAGATCGACACCGACCGTTATCTGGGCCCCGAGACCGCGACGGTGCGCGCGCAGGGCGAGGCGGTCGGCCACGTCACCACGAGCGAATACGGCTCGCAGATGCTGTCGCTCGGCGGCGTGCATCATCTGACCGGCGGCTCGAAGAAAGAGGGCCGCGTCACCTGCGATGCGCTGATGGATCTTAGCAACTGCAAGCCGGTCGAACTCACCATCGACGGCGGCGCCGCCGTGGTGGTGCAGGCCGGACACGCGCCGATCGTCAACGGTGTCGCGGAAGAGCGCATGCGGGTCGGCTGTGGCTCGGCGACGATCGGCATGTTCGCCAAGCAATGGCGGGGCAAGGTCGATGAGGTCGTCGTCGTCGACGACCACATCACCGGCGTTCTCTCGGAGCATCAGGCCGGCAAGCTACTGGATATTCCCGACACCGGCATCAAGATGAAGGGGCGCCGCTCGACGCCGGGACGTTACTTCCAGGTCGCCGAGCCCGGCACCGGTTGGGGCGGCACCAGGATTTCCGATCCGCTTTCTGTGTTGGGGCCATTCGACCCCAAGACCGCGCGGCCGGGGATGACGATGCTGATGGTATCGACGACCGGCGAGCACGCGGCCTACTATGAGCTTGACGCGGCGCTGCGGCCGATCGAGAAGCAAATGCCGCCCGATCTCAAATTGTCGGTCGAGCGAATCCAGGAGAATTGCGAGCCGGCGCTGTGTACGGTGTTGTTCATGGGCGGAGCAGGCGGTTCGTTGCGCGCCGGCGTCACCGACAATCCGGTGCGCCTGACCCGCTCGGTAAAGGACGCTCTTACACGGGTCACGAGCGGCGGCGCGCCGGTGTATGTCTGGCCGGGCGGCGGCATTACTTTTATGGTAGACGTCACGCAGATGCCGGCCGGTGCGTTCGGTTACGTCCCGACGCCGGCGCTGGTGGCACCGATCGAATTCACCCTGAAACTATCGGATTATGCCGCGCTTGGCGGTCACATAGATTTTGTGCGCCCACTCGCCTCTTTAAGGAACAGCGCGGAGATCCGGCCGATGCCCTATATACCTGGAACGCGCGCATGAAGCGGCTCCCGCAAGCAGCACTTCTTCCTGACGGCAAGCGACTGCATTTGCAAGATGGTCCGATCGATCTGATCGTGGAGGCCAAAGGAAAGGGGGCGGAAATCCGCGCCGCGTATCAAGCAGCAGTGCGCCGTTTCACCGGCCTGCTCGATGAACTCTGCGAAGAGCTTGGCGAATTGCGCAATGCCGCGGATTCCGTGCGATGCAGGCTGAACGGCGTCGTCGCGCGCCGCATGCATGCGGCGGTAGCACCCTTTGCCGCCAATTGTTTTGTCACGCCGATGGCCGCAGTTGCGGGCTCGGTGGCCGAGGAAATCCTCGGCGTGATGCTGCACCGAGCGCAGCTTGAGCGCGCCTACGTCAATAATGGCGGCGACATTGCGCTGCATCTTGCGGAAGGCGAGCAGTTCACGGTTGGCCTGATGGATCGGCTGGACAGCCATGGTTTGCTGCGCACGATGATCATCCACGCCTGCGATCCCATTCGCGGCATCGCCACCAGCGGTCGCCATGGCCGCAGTTTTTCGCTCGGCATCGCCGATGCCGTGACGGTATTGGCGCGCACGGCGTCGCGAGCCGATGCCGCCGCTACCATCATCGCGAACGCCGTCGATTTGCCCGGGCATCCCTTGATCGTCCGCTTGCCGGCCAATGCGTTGCAGCCTGACAGCGATCTCGGCGCGCACCTCGTCACCCGCGGCGTCGGCAAGTTGTCCGCAAGCGAAATCGAAGATGCGCTTGAGGCGGGCAGCCGGCGTGCACGCCAACTGCTTGCCGCGGGGTTGATCGAAGGCGCGGTGTTGCGGCTGCATGGCGAGACCGTTGTCGTCGGGACCACCGAGACGCGGCAATCGCGGCAGCTTCACAATCGCGCGCTAGAGCATGCGATGCATGCTTGAACGAGAACAGGGCGGACAACGATGAGCGCCATCATTCGCAAGATCGTCACGGTGGTCGAAGAGACGCATCAGGAGATGGGAAGGACTGTTTCGCCGCCGACAAGGCGGGCGGCGGCGATCGCCGTGATCGAAAACCCTTTTGCCGGCCGGTATGTCGAGGACCTTTCGCCCCTAATTGCCATTGGCGAGGAACTCGGCGAATTACTCGCAAAAAAAGCGGTGGCAGCACTCGGCATCGATGGCGCGAAAGCGCATAGTTATGGCAAGGCCGCAGCGGTCGGCGAAAACGGCGAACTCGAGCACGCGGCCGCGATCCTGCACCCAAAGATGGGTGCGCCGGTCCGCAAGGTCTTGGAGAAAGGAGCGGCGCTGATTCCGTCGTCGAAAAAGCGCAGCGGCCCGGGAACGACGCTGGACATTCCGCTCGGGCACAAGGACGCGGCGTTCGTGCGCAGCCATTTCGACGGCATGGAAGTGCAGATCAACGATGCGCCCCGCGCCAACGAGATCATGGTCGCGGTTGCCGTCACCGATAGCGGCCGGCCGCTGCCGCGCGTCGGCGGGCTGACGGTCGCGGAAGTCAAGGGTGAGGACGGTTTGAGATAAGTTCTTCAACAATGGAGGTTAAGGGATGCGACGAAGACATTTCCTCGGGGCGGGCCTGGCCCTCACGATTGCTGGCATCGCCAATACCGCCGTGGCGCAAAGCGAAATCAAGATCGGCGAAATCAACAGCTATTCGCTGCTGCCCGCCTTCACCGAACCCTATCGAAAGGGCTGGCAGCTCGCGGTTGAGGAGATCAATGCGAGCGGCGGCATCAACGGCAAGAAACTCGTTGTCGTCTCCAAGGACGATGGCGGCAAGCCGGCGGACGCGCAGACCGCCGCCAATGAGCTGGTATCGAGCGAGAACGTCGCGATGCTGGTCGGCACATTCCTGTCCAACATCGGTCTTGCCGTCAGTGACTTCGCCAACCAGAAGAAAGTCTTCTTCCTGGCCGCGGAGCCTTTGACCGACGCCATCACCTGGGCCAAGGGCAACCGATACACCTTCCGCCTGCGTCCCTCCAACTATATGCAGGCGGCGATGCTGGCGGAAGCCGCCGCGGAGTTGCCGGCCAAGCGCTGGGCAACGGTCGCGCCGAATTATGAATACGGCCAATCGGCCGTGGCGGTGTTCAAGAAATTGATGTCGGAGAAACGGCCCGATATCCAGTGGGTCGACGAGCAGTGGCCTCCGTTCGGCAAGATCGACGCGGGTCCGGTGGTGCAGGCGCTCGCACAAGCCAATCCCGAGGCGATCCTCAACGTCACCTTCGGTGCCGACCTCGTCAAATTCGTGCGCGAGGGCAACACGAGAGGCCTGTTCAAGGATCGCACCGTGATCTCCTTCCTCACCGGCGAGCCGGAATATCTCGATCCCTTGAAGGAAGAGACGCCCGACGGCTGGATCGTCACCGGCTATCCCTGGTACTCGATCAAGACGCCGGAGCACGATGTGTTCCTGAAAGCGTATCAAGCCAAGTATAATGATTATCCGCGGCTCGGCTCGATCGTCGGCTATGAAACCATCAAGGCTGCCGCGGCGATCCTCGCCAAGGCCAATTCAACCGATCCCGAAAAACTGATCGCGGCGACGGAAGGATTGTCGGTTTCCTCGCCGTTCGGCGAGATCACCTTCCGCAAGATCGATCATCAATCGACGCTTGGCGCCTTCGTCGGCAAGACCGCGCTGAAGGACGGCAAGGGCATCATGGTGGATTCAGCCTACAAGAAGGGCTCCGACTATCTGCCGCGCGATGCCGAGGTCGAAAAGCTTCGTCCGAAAGAGTGAACTTCTCCCTCTCCCCGTTCTTACGGGGAGAGGGTCGGGGTGAGGGGCTGTCTCCACTATACATGCTCGCGGAGAGGTCTCCCTCACCCGGATCGCAGAGTGATCCAACCTCTCCGCAAGCGGGGGAGAGGTCACTAGAACGAGCCTCCTGCGCCGACGCGGACCGCCAATGGCCTTTTACATCGTCCAGTTCCTGACCGGTCTTGCCAGCGCGGCGTCGCTGTTCCTGGTCGCCTCAGGACTGTCGATCATCTTCGGCGTGACGCGGATCGTGAATTTCGCGCATGGCGCATTCTATATGCTCGGCGCCTATGTCGCGTTCACGCTGACCGAGCGTTTTTCGGGCGCATTCGGATTCTGGGGCGGCATCGTTGCGGCGGCGCTGATCATCGCTGCGGTCGGCGTTCTCGTCGAGATGGTGCTGCTGCGGCGGATCTACCACTCGCCTGAATTGTTCCAGCTGCTCGCGACCTTCGGCCTGACCCTGATGGTCGAGGACGTCGTGGTGCTGATCTGGGGGCCGAGCGAACTGCTGGGCCGCCGCGCGCCCGGCTTCAAGGGCGCGGTCGATTTCTTCGGCCAAAATATCCCGAGCTATGATCTGTTCCTGATCGTGCTTGGTCCGATCGTGCTCGGTGTTCTCTGGCTCTTGTTCCAGCGCACCCGTTGGGGCGTTCTGGTCCGTGCCGCGACGCAGGACCGCGACATGGTCGCAGCACTTGGCGTTAATCAGAAATGGCTGTTCACATCCGTGTTTGCGGTCGGCGTGTTTCTGGCCGCGCTCGGCGGCGCCTTGCAGATCCCGCGCGATGCGGTACATCACGCCATGGACCTGCGGATCATCGTCGACGTCTTCGTCGTGGTCGTGATCGGCGGTCTCGGCAGCATCGTCGGCGCCTTTGTCGCGGCGGTCTTGGTGTCGGAACTGAACGCGTTCGGAATCCTGATCTTTCCGAAGATATCCATCGTCCTGGTGTTTCTGGTGATGGCTGCAGTGCTGATTGTGCGGCCATGGGGCCTGTTCGGCAGGCAAGAGGCACCCGCGCGCCGCACGCCGGGCCTGACGATCAATCCCTGGCGTCCGCTGACATCGGGCGAACGGCTCGCCGCATTGGCCACTTTGGTCGTCGCAGCGGCGCTGCCGCTATTTGGCGGCAACTACGCACTGACCGTCGGCTCGGAAATCGCGATCTTCGTGATCTTTGCCGCCAGCCTGCATTTCCTGATGTCGGTCGGCGGGCTCGCTTCGTTCGGGCATGCGGCCTATTTCGGGCTTGGCGCCTATGGCGTCGCGTTCCTTGCCAAGATGGCAGGCTTGCCGATGATCGTTTCGCTCCTGCTCGGCCCGCTGCTCGGGTGCCTTGGCGCAGCGGTGTTCGGCTTCTTCGCGGTTCAACTGTCCGGCGTCTATTTTGCGATGCTGACCTTGGCCTTTGCGCAGATCGTCTGGTCGATCGCGTTCCAGTGGGTCTCGGTGACCGGCGGCGACAACGGCATTTTGGGAGTCTGGCCGGAGAAGTGGGCATCTAGTCCTTCGCATTTTTATTGGCTGTCGCTCGGCATCGCCGTGCTGATGGTCTCGGCGCTGCGGATCGCGGTGTTTTCGCCGTTCGGCTTTGCGCTAAGGGCGACGCGCAACTCGCCGCTGCGCAGCGAGGCCGTCGGCATCGACGGCAAGCGCATCCAGTGGACCGCTTTCGTGATCGCGGGCACCGTCGCAGGCTTCGCGGGGGCGCTGTTCGCCTACCTCAAGGGCAGTGTGTTTCCCGACAGCCTCGGGATCTCGCTGTCGGTCGATGCGCTGGTCATGGTGTTGCTCGGCGGCGTCGAGACGATCTCTGGCGCGGTCGTCGGCGCCATCGTCTACAAGGCGCTCAATATCTGGCTGGTGAGCCAGACCGATCTGTCCAAGCTGGTGCTTGGCGCGTTCATCGTGCTGATCGTGGTCGCATTCCCCAAGGGCATTGTCGGGATGCTCACGACGATCCAACACCGTCGCCGATCTGCATCGCCAAAATCCGCGCTCCTCACGTCCCCAATCGAGACCGCCGAATGAGCCTGGTGCCCACATTGTTGTCGGTCGAAGGCCTCTCCAAATCCTACGGCGGGGTGCATGCCGTTCGCGGCGTGTCGTTCGAACTCAAGGCCGGCGAGATCCTGGCGCTGATCGGCCCCAACGGCGCCGGCAAAAGCACCTGCTTCGACATGCTCAATGGTCAGAGAGTTCCGGACAGCGGCCGGATCCATCTGTTGGGCGAAGATACCGCCGGGCGGCCGCCGCGCGCGATCTGCCGGCTTGGCGTCGGGCGTACCTTCCAGATCACGGCGACGTTCCCGACCATGACGGTGCGCGAGAACGTGCAGGTCGCGCTGGTGTCGTATCGCCGGCAATTGTTCAACCTCTTCGCCTCGACGCCGCAGTTCGAGCAAGCCGAGGCCGGCCGCCTGCTGGAATTGGTCGGAATGGGCGGCTACGCGGATCGGCCATGCGGTGAGCTCGCCTACGGCGATCTCAAGCGGCTGGAGCTTGCGGTTGCGCTCGCCAATCAACCAAAGCTTCTCTTGATGGACGAGCCGACCGCCGGCATGGCGCCGCGCGAACGCATCGAATTGATGCGGCTCATCGTGCGGATCGCTCGCGAGCAGTCGATCGGCGTGCTCTTCACCGAGCACGACATGGACGTAGTGTTCGAACATGCCGACCGTATCCTGGTGCTCAACCGCGGCAGCTTGATTGCCGAGGGTACGCCGCAAGAAGTCCGCGGCAATCGTGAGGTGCGCGCGATCTATCTCGGCGAGGGCCTGGTCTATGACGCGCGCCACCGCGAGGGGTTTTCGGTATGAAGCTCTCCGTTCAAGACCTCAACAGCCATTATGGCCCCGCGCATATCCTGTTCGATATCGCGCTCGAGGTCGGCGATGGCGAGGTCGTCGCGCTGCTCGGCCGCAACGGCGCCGGCAAGTCGACGACCTTTCGCTCCATCGTCGGCCTGGTCGAGCAACGCTCGGGGCGGATCGTGTTCGAGGGTGTGGAAGTATCGGATCAGCCGACGCACGCGATCGTGCGTGGCGGTCTCGGCTATGTACCGGAGGAGCGGCGCATCTTCACCGAGTTGACGGTCGAGGAAAACCTCGAAGTTGGCCGGCAGCCCAAGCGGCCGAATGCGCCGCACTGGACACGCGAAAAACTGTTCGCGCTGTTTCCGAATCTCGCCGAAATGCGCAACCGTCCGGGCGGACGCATGAGCGGCGGCGAACAGCAGATGCTGACGATCGCGCGCACCTTGATGGGCAACCCCTCGCTGGTGCTGCTCGACGAACCCTCGGAAGGCCTATCGCCAAAAATCGTCGAGCAGATGGTCGACGCCATCCTGACCATGAAGAAGGAAGGCGTCAGCATCGTGGTCTCCGAGCAAAACCTGCATTTTGCGAAATTGATCTCCGACCGTGCCTACATCATCGAGCGCGGCCGGATCTGCTTCGGCGGCACGATGGCCGAGCTCGAGGCGCGCCCGGATATTCGCGACGCGCATCTGTCGGTGTGATCGGAAAAGGGACGGGGACATCAATGACCAGGAGTGTTTCGCTGAAAACCACGAGTCCTTCGCTGAAAAAGAGCGTCAAACCGACGAGGCCGCTCTATATCCTCGACGACCAGATCGGCTTTATTCTGCGTCAGGTGTGGCAGCGCCATACGACGATCTTCGCGCGCGACATCGGAATCAATCTGACGCCGACGCAATGGGCGGCGCTCGCCAAGCTCACCGAGACCGGACCATGTTCGCAAAATCAGTTGGGACGGCTGACGGCGATGGATGTCGCGACCATCAAGGGCGTGATCGATCGGCTGACGGCGCGTGGACTGACCGAAACCAGCCCCGATCCCGCCGATGGCCGGCGCCTCTTGGTCAGCCTCAGCCGTGCCGGTCATCAGACAGCCGAAAAGGCCGCGCCCAATGCGCTGGCGATCTCGAGGGAAACGCTGGCGCCGCTGGATGCCAAGGAGCGCGAGACGCTGGTCGCGCTGCTCAACAGGCTCAGATGAATGGTTAATCCCTTTTTTGACACGATTTTGGTTCCATTATGCCGCAGCTTTTCCGCACCCTGTTGCCGATGCGTAACAGTTGCGAATAGGCGGTGATGATACCGTCGGTGGCGTTCTGACCGCACGGATCGTGCGATCTTACGGCTGTTGCCGGTGGGTTCGCGGGGGATCACGGAATGAACCAACGCTTCGGTCCGCTGACTTGCTTTCTCAGCATGGCCCTGCTCGCGGCGCTTTCGAGTGATGCGTCGGCGCACGCTCGCCACAAGGAAACTCAGCCCGCCAAGAAGGCACAAGCCAAGGCAGACGCTTCGGGTAAAGCGGGCCATCACCGCGAGGCCGCGCATAAGAAAGACGTCGCACGCAAGGATAGGAAAGACGTCGCACGCAAGAACAAGAAAGACAAGGACAAGCATGCGGCGCGGCGTAAATCGGAGCCGGCTGTCAAATCCTCTCAGGCTGCGGAGACGCCGCCGCTTTCGGGCGACCTTGCCGCGGTAAGGAACGCCATCGATCTGGTGCGGGAGGGCAAGACAGCTGATGCGACCGCGGCCGAGAAAGCGATCGGCGATCCGGCCGCGCAAAAGCTCGTCGAATGGTTCATCCTGAAACACCCGGACGGCGCCGCGAATTTCAGCCGTTACGCGGCCTTCATTGCCGATACTCCGGGTTGGCCGAGCATGGGCCAGCTGCGCCGGCGCGCGGAAGCCTGTCTGTGGCAAGAGCGCAGCGAGGCCGCGACGGTTCACCGCTTTACCGGCGATCGGCCGGCAAGCGCGAAGGGCAGCTTTGCGCTGGCGCGGGCACTGCTGGCGGAAGGCGATCGTGAGGGCGCCGTGCGCCTGGTTCGCAAGGCCTGGCGGTCGGAGGAACTGGCCGAACGTATTGAAGGCGAAGCATACGATACATTCCGCGACCTTCTCACCGGCGACGACCATCGTGCCCGCATGGACAAGCGCATCGGCGCCAAGGATTTTTCGGGAGCCATGCGCGCCGCGCGCCGGCTCGGAGACGACGATGTCGCAATCGTCAAGGCTTGTGCGGCCGTCAATGCCAACGAGACCAAGGCGCGCGACCTGCTCGACGGCGTCGCGACTGCGGCCCGGCAGGACCTCGGCTACACGCTCTGCCGCATTCACTGGTTGGTTCGTCAGGACAAGGTTGCCGACGCAACCCGCCTGATGCTGGCCGCTTTGCCCGAGACCATGGCGCTGCAGGACACCGATGAATGGTGGCGTGAGCGGCGCATGCTTGCCCGCAAGTTGCTCGATCTAAGCGAATTTCAGAACGCCTATCAGGTGGTGCGCAATGCCGCGTTGCCGGCCAACGAGTATTACCAGGCGGATTTCCATTTCATGACCGGCTGGATTGCGCTGCGTTATCTCCATGATCCCGTGGCGGCGAGCGGATATTTCGCCCACATCGACGATCGATCGGCCAATCCGATCGTGATCGCACGGGCGCATTACTGGCGTGGCCGCGCCGCCGAGGCGGCCGGCGAGAACGAGAAGATGCGCGCCGAATATGAAGCGGCCGCCCGTCAAAGCACCGCCTATTACGGACAGTTGGCGCGCGCCAAGCTCGGCCTCGCCAAGATCGAGCTGCGAACCCCGCCGAAGCAGGTTCAGGACAACGGTCCTGCGCTTGCCGACGAACGCGTGCGCGCCGCCGACATGCTCTATACGCTCGGCGAGCGCGACACCGTCAAGGGCTTTGCCGCCGATCTCGCCGATCAGAGCAATGATGCCGCAGTGCTGGCTGCGCTTGGCGAGCTCACCGCGCAACGGCGCGATGCGCCTGCCATGCTGGAGATCGGCAAGACTGCGCTCGGCCGTGGCCTGGCGATGGACATTTATGCCTTCCCGGCCATCGGAATTCCGGAGCACAGCCCCGTTGGTCCGAAACTCGACCTCAGCGTCATCTATTCGGTAGCGCGCACCGAAAGTGCGTTCGACCAGCGCGACAAATCATCGGCCAACGCGGTCGGGCTCATGCAGGTCACGCCGGAAGCCGGGCGCGACACGGCCAAAAGGTTCGGCGTCGAATATGACTGGGATCGGATGGTGTCTGATCCCGTCTACAACACGCAGATGGGCGCCGCCGAACTGAGTGCGCTGTTGAAGGAGTATAACGGATCCCACATCATGACCTTCGCCGGTTACAATGCCGGCCGGGGCCGTGTCCGGGAATGGGTGAAGCAGCACGGCGATCCGCGCGATCCCAAGGTGGACCCGGTGGATTGGGTCGAACGTATTCCGCTTTCCGAAACGCGAAACTACGTCCAGCGCGTCATGGAGAATTTGCAGGTCTATCGTGTCCGTTTTGACACCGGCGTGCAGGCGACGTCGAAGACCGATCAGCATGACGGCGCAAGGCAGCAGGCGAGCTCGGCGCCGCTTCCCTCGAACCAAAGCTCCGGCGCCGAGTAGCTGATCGGTCTGCTGTCGGCGCTATTGAGCAGGCCGCGGCCGCTCTCAATGAATTACTGATACGTGGCCACGATGTCCGACACCGCGCGCTCCAGCTGCTTGGCGGTAGCGCATTGACGGACCACGCTGCAGAACGCGGAATATCGCGGCATTTCGGAATCGCCCCAGCCCCAGGCCATGCGCCCTTCGGGGTTGAGCCAGACGAGCCGCTTGGCGCGCTCCGAAATGGTACGCAGGATGTCGGCGCGTGGATCGAGGTTGTTGGTGCGGGCATCGCCGAGCACGATCACCGTCGTCTTCGGCGTCACGCTGCGGAGAAAGCCCTTCTCGAAATCCGCCAATGAACCGCCGTAGTCCGACGAGCCAAATCCAACTTTCGACATGATCTCGCTCATGGCCTCTTCGGGGGACCTGTTGTCGAGGATGTCGCTGACCTCGATCAGATTCCCCGAGAAGGCAAACGAGCGCACGTCATCCACCACCTCATGCAGACTGTGGATCAACAGCAGGAAGAAGTCGGATACCCGCGCCACCGATCCCGAGACATCGCATAAGGCCACGATTTTCGGCCGGTCGCGGTGACGGCGTTTCCACGCGGTCAGGAACGGAACGCCGCCCCAGGCGGCGTTGCGCCGCAGCGTTTTTCGGGTGTCGAGATGGCCGCGCCGCTGGCGTTTGCGCGGCTTGCTGTAACGCTCGCGCAGCCGCCGCGCGATGGCGCGGATCAAGGCCTTCATTTGTTCGACCTGGCGCCGTTCGAGGCCGGCAAGGGGCGCGTTGCGGAGGATTTCATGACGGAGGTTTTCGGCTTCCTCGCGCCCATAGAGCAAGAGCGCCTGATTGACCGTGTCCCGCACGCTTTCGCGCAACGACTCGGTTGCGACGGCGAGCCGTTCGGCTTCCGACGGATTGGTGGCGTTAAGCGTATCCAAATCGTCGCGAAGGCGAGCGATGCCAAGAGCATCGAGAATTCGGGTCGAGAAGATGCCGCGCTGGGTGAAATAGCGGATGTCGGAAAGCGAGGTGGCATTAGCCGCGTTCGCTAACGCGGCCGCGATCGCGTTGCGGTCCCGCGCCATCAGCATCTGCGCCAAGTCGCCAAGCTCGGGCAACGGCGCGCCGGCCTCGCCGGTTTGCGTCTCGCTGGCGCGCGAATCCGCAGCCGCGCTTTCGGCAGCTTCTTCCGGCGCGGTTTCTTCCTTCACCTCCGGCGGGCTGAAGAACAAATCAAAACAATTGCCGAGCGCCTGCTTTTCGTCCTCGCTCTTGGCGAGCGTCAGCAAGAGCGTGTCACGCAAAATGCCCCGGTCGGAAAATCCGACGTCGGCGACCGCTTTCATGGCGTCGATGCTTTCCGCGGGCGAGACCCGAACGCCGGCGCCGCGCGCCGCCCGGAAGAAACGATGCAGCTCCTGGCGCATCAACCGAACACGCCTTGCCGGCCAGCCTTGGCGACGAAGGTGGTCACCTGCGGCATCGTGGTCTCGATGTCGGCCTCGTATTTCAGCAGCACATTGAGGGTGTCCTTGACGGTTTCATGATCCAGTTCCGTCGACTGCAGAAGAACGAGCACACGCGCCCAGTCGATGGTCTCGCTGACCGAGGGCAGCTTCTTCAAGTCAAGGGCGCGGACCTGATTGATGAAGCCGACGATCTGCGCGCGCAGCGATTGCGAGATGCCGGGGACGCGGCTTTCGACGATGCGTTCTTCGAGCTTCTGCTCGGGGAAGCCGATATGAAGATGCAGGCACCTGCGCTTCAGCGCGTCGGAGAGGTCGCGCTCGCCGTTGGAGGTCAAGATCACCGTGGGCTTCACCAACGCGGCAACGGTGCCGAGCTCGGGAATGCTCACCTGGTAATCCGAGAGGATTTCAAGCAACAGCGATTCGAATTCGGCGTCCGACTTGTCGATCTCGTCGACCAGCAGCACGCAGCCTTTTGGTTGCTCCAGGGCCTGGAGCAGGGGGCGCGGTTCGACGAATTCCTTGGAGAAGAAGACGTCGCCGAAATCGTGCAGCTTGTTGAGCGCCGCGGACAGCGTGTCCGCGCCGCCGAGCACTTCGCCGAGCTTGTCCTTCAGGATTTGGGTGTAGAGAAGCTGCTTGGCGTATTTCCATTCGTACAGCGCCTTGGCTTCATCGAGCCCCTCGTAGCACTGCATGCGGATCATCTTGAGCCCCCGCCATGTTGCGAGTGCCTTGGCCAGCTCGGTCTTGCCGACGCCGGCCGGACCTTCGACCAGGATCGGCTTCTCGATGCGCTCGGCAAGATAGACCGCGGTCGCGATCTGCTGGCTCGCGATATAGCCCGCCGAGGCCAGTCCACGGGTGACGGCCTCGATCGAATCCGCGGGCAGGTGCATATTCGTCACTGTTTTTCGCTCCATAGGGAATTGCCGAGCCGGATCTGCCGCACCTTGCGGGATTCGCGTGCGATCGTGGACAACAGATCGTAGGCGGCCAGTTCCCGTCCGATGACGTCGTCCTTGGCGCCATCGCTCGGGAGCAGGTCGCAGATCTCGTCGACGATGTCATGTGCGAGCTGCCGGACGCCGATGATACGTGCCGGATCTTCCTGACCTTCGCCGTCGAGTGCCGCCACCGCGAGCCGGCTTGCGGCATGCACCAGCGACACCAGACCCGCAATGCGGCCGAGTTGCGAGGCATTGTCTTCCGATTGCGCGATATGGGCTGCGGAGTTTTCAAGCTGCCAGCTCAAAAACCCGCAAACGTTGGCGGTGCCGATGGTGTCCTCGACATCGCGGAATGGTAGCGCCATTGCCGGATAAGCCTCAGGCATGTCTCCTATGCGTGCCGTTGCAGGTACCTCGCATCCATCGAACTCGAGTTCGCAATGCGACCCCGGCGCCAGCGCATCCAGCACCGGCATCTGCTTTACGATGAGGCCCGGCATTTCCCGCGGGATCAGAAACAGCCCGTACCGCTTGCGTTCATCCTCGACTGCGGTCACCGCCAGCACCAGAAAGATATCTGCGATCGGTCCGTTGGTGACCCAGGCCTTGCGGCCGTGGATCATGAAGCCGCCCTGTCGCGGCTCGGCTATCGTCTGCAGACGCTTGGGATGGGCTCCGGCGCCGGGCTCGGAGACCGCGACGGCAACGCAGGTCTGGCCTGCCGCCACACGCGGCAGCCAGGTGTCGCACTGGTCCTTGTTGGCAAAGCCCGCAATGAAGAAACGGGCCATCGTTAGTCGCGCGGTAAAGGCGCTGGCCAATCCCAATATTCCGGTTTTGGCTGTGATCGCCTGCTCGGCGGACGCGATGGCGGAGTATGTGTCGAGCGCTGCGCCGGCGCCGGGGATGCCGATCTGGAACAGGGCCGCCTTCGCCATCCGCCCGAATGGGTCGGTCAGGACGTCGTATTTCGCGATTGACCACCAGTCGTCGATACGACGGGCGATTTCCATATTCGAACTTTGTTTCATTCGTGAAGGATCCGGATATTCGACGCGCGCTTTGCAATCACCGGGGTGCTTTTAAAGCACGGGAGTGGCGGTCGCGAGTTTAATTTTGCCCTCGGGCGATCCGTTCCCCGCGTCGATCGGGGTGGACCAATGACGTCGGACGGGTATCATGATGGACTTCTTCCAGCAGGGAGGCGACATCAGCCATGACTGCCGACACCGCTACGCGACGAGCACATGCTACCGAAGTGAGAGCGGTTTTCGATGCCGTTGTCGTCGGCGCGGGCTTTGCCGGAATGTACATGCTGCATCGCCTGCGCGGGCTTGGCTTTTCGGCACGGGTCTTTGAGGCCGGCGGTGGCGTCGGCGGCACCTGGTACTGGAACCGTTATCCGGGCGCACGTTGCGACGTCGAGAGCATGCAGTATTCGTTCTCCTTCTCGGAGGAGTTGGACCAGGATTGGAACTGGTCGGAGAAATACGCGCCGCAGCCTGAAATCCTTTCCTACGCCAACCATATTGCGGATCGCTTCGATCTGCGCCGGCATATCGTGTTTGACACCCGCGTTATATCGGCGACCTTCGACGAGGAAGCCAAAGGCTGGCTGGTCGAGACCGACCGCGGCGACAGGGTTAGTGCGAAATTCCTGATCATGGCCGTCGGCTGCCTGTCGGCGCCGAACCGTCCGAATTTTCCGGGTCTGGAAGATTTTCGCGGACCGATCTATCACACCGGTGAATGGCCGCATGAGGGTGTCGACTTCACCGGCTTACGTGTTGGTGTCATCGGTACCGGCTCCTCGGCGATCCAGTCGATACCGATCATCGCGCGAGAGGCCGCAGCTCTTACGGTCTTCCAGCGCACGGCGACGTGGTCCGTGCCGGCCTGGAACGAAAAGCTGACGCCGGAATATTTGAAATCCGCCAAAGCCGATTATCCCGCGCTGCGGGCGAAGGCGCGCGGACGTCCGACCGGCTTCTATTTCCCATTCAACACCGAGCCGGCGCTGGAGGCAAGCCCGGAGGACCGCGAAAGGCAGTACGAGCAAGCCTGGGCCCGCGGTGGTCTGCCGTTTCTTGGTGCATACGGGGATCTCTTGTTCGAAAAAGGCGCCAATGACACGGCCGCCGACTTCGCCCGCCGTAAGATCCGTGGCCTTGTGAAAGATCCGGTCACGGCCGACCTGCTGTGTCCCGACAACGTCCTCGGTTGCAAGCGCCTCTGCGTCGATACCGGTTACTACGAGACCTATAATCTGCCTCATGTAAAGCTGGTCGACGTATCCCGGACGCCGATCGAGCGCTTCACCGCTGATGGAATCGAGGTCGACGGCGTCGAGTACAAGCTGGATGCCGTGGTCTGCGCCACCGGGTTTGCTGCGATGACAGGGTCGTTCGACAAGATCCGGATCACCGGCCGCGACGGCCTGACGCTTTCCGAGAAGTGGCGGGCGGGGCCTCGTGCCTATCTCGGGATCGCATCGGTGGGCTTCCCCAATTTGTTCATGATCACCGGCCCTGGCAGCCCCTCGGTGCTGGCAAGCATGATCCAGGCGATCGAGCAGCATGTCGATTGGCTGGCGGACTGCCTGGGCCACATGCGGGACGTCGGGGCGACGACCATCGAGCCAATTCTCAAAGACGAGGACGCCTGGGTCGAGCACGTCAACGACGTATCGACGGTCTCGTTGCGATCTACCTGCAGCTCCTGGTATGTCGGCACCAACATCCCCGGCCGGCCGCGTGTCTTCATGCCCTATATCGGTGGCTTCCCGGTCTATGTGCAGAAATGCAACGAGGTGATGAGCGGCGGCTTCGATGGCTTCGTTCTGGAAGGTGCGCACGACAGCAACGCGGCGCCCGAGGTGCGCTACACGGAACGGTGGCGGGTACCGATCGATATCGAGGTCATTTCACCAGCGGCGATCGCCGCCCGGCGTGTCCCGGTGGTCTAACCTGGATGCTGTCCGTTCTAGTGCCCGACGATCTCCGGCACTTTTGTCGCCGGCGGCGTGTTGCGGCTGCGCTGGGTGCGGACGATGCCGTCGATGATGGTCATGCCGATGCCGGGCAGGTCGCCGAGCTGCACGCTGTCCAAAATGTTCTTGCCGGGCGAATGCTGGGCCTTGTCCATGATCACGAAGTCGGCGGAGCGGCCGACTTCGATGAGGCCGCAATCGAGCGCGCGCATCCGCGCGGTATTGCCGGTCGCAAAGCAGAATGCGATTTCCGCCGGCACCTCGCCCAGCGAGGACAATAGCGACACCATGCGCAAAATGCCGAGCGGCTGCACGCCGGAGCCTGCGGGCGCATCGGTCCCGAGGATGATGCGGGAAAGATCGCCCATCGCCCGGGCGGTTCGCAGCGTGAACAGCGCCGAGCGTTCGTTACCGTTATGAACGAGCTCGAGCCCGCGCTTGCAACCCTCGCAGATGCAGCGGATCTGGTCGTCGGGGAGCGCGGTGTGGCCGCCATTGATGTGACCGATCACGTCGGTGTCGGCCTCCAGCACGACGTCCTTGTCGATCAGGCCGGAGCCCGGGATCGACGGTCCGCCGGTGTGGATTGTGCTCTGGATGCCGTATTTGCGCGCCCATCCGACCATCTTGCGCGCGGTCGGGCCGTCCTTGACGCCGCCGAGGCCGACTTCACCCAACAGCTTGACGCCAGCTGCGGCCAGTTCCTTGAAATCGTCCTCGACCATCTCGTTTTCAATGACCGGCGCGCCGGCGTGAACCTTCACGCCGCCGGGGCGCAGCGTCCAGAACGAGCGTTGCGCAAAAATCGCCATCGCCTTGACGCCGACGACGTCACGCGGGCGGCCGGGCATATGCACTTCGCCTGCGGAGATCATAGTGGTGACGCCGCCGTGCAGATAGCTGTCGATCCAGTTGATCTGGTTTTGCCGCGGCGTCCAGTCGCCGGCGACGGGATGGACATGGCTGTCGATCAGGCCCGGCGCAACCGTGGTGCCGTTGGCGTCGACAATGGTCGTGGCACCCTCGGTGTCGACGTCCCTGGCGCGGCCGATGGCGGATATCTTGCCGTTTTCGGCCACGATCGTGTCGGCATCGAGGATCGGCTTTTCCATGGCGCCGGACAGCATCAGCCCGATATTGAGGATCACCAGTTTTGTCGGGCCGGCAGCCTGGGGTGCGTCGTGGGCCATGGGATTTTCCTTTTTTGTTCAATGCCTTCGCGCTCGCGCGTTGGCATCTTGCGCGCGGCTTGATGGCGTGATCAAGCCGGATTATTAATTCGCATGCGAATGATTGTATACGAATGACCTTGCCCTACCTGACGAACACGAGCAGCGTGTCATTGGCGGCTGCGGGTAGCACGCAAATGGCGCCGCCGCTGCGAATGCCCGAAGAACCCAGCGCCTTTTCCGCTTGCGTCAGATCGGCGGCAATCACAAGCCCGGCGCCGCCGCGTTCCGGCAATCCCGCAAGCGCAACGCCGGGATAGCGTTTGGCGAGCTGATCCCTGGTTAGGAAAACGAAATCGGCGCGATCCGCGCCCGAGGGCAGCGCGACGGCGCCGTCAGGCTCGTTTCTCGCTTCACGATCGATCATGCGAGACAGGTGCGCGGCATCCTTTGCAGCGTCCTGCGTCGCGATCAGCACCTGCCGAAGACGCCTGGCGCCGTTGGCGTGCTTCATCAGTTCGGGAATCCAGACCGTCTCGCGCGTCTTGTGCTGGCAGGCGAAGATGCGTACGCCGCCCGGCGCTTCGGCCGTGGGCCATTGGAAGGTTCGAAATTTGGCCGCCGACAGGGTGCCATCGGGCATGGTGACCGGCCGCTCGAAGTCGGTCGGTCCGATCGGCGTGTAGCCGCGCGCGCGAATTTCCTCGGCGCCCGCGGCTGAATCAACCGCGGTGAAGGCGACGCGCTCGATGCCGTCGCCGTGTCTGGCGAGATAGGCCCGTGCTGGCGCATTGTGTTCGGTCGAGGTCAACACGCCGAGCAGTTCCATATAGTCGGGGTCGAGCATGATGGTGTAGTTGCCCGATCCCATATGGGTGCTGTGGGTGCCGCGCGGCGACACGGTGAAACCAAGGCGTTTCCAATTCTCGGCGGCCCTGTCGAGCTCCTTCACCATGACCACGGCGTGGTCAATTCCGACGACGTTTTTCAATGCCACTCTTGGTTTCCTCGGGCCATGGACAAGAGTACTAAGCTAATCAAACAGAGCAGCACCCGGCAAGCCGCGCATGTCGCAATGCCGATGTGCGATGAGAAAGAACGAAAATGGATACCGCAAATGTCTGCTGGCCGAATTCACTGTGGGCGGCGGTGACGCCGCCTGGACCCGATCTGCCCGAACTGATCGGCGCCGACGAGGCCGACGTCGTCGTCATCGGCGCCGGCTTTACGGGACTCTCGACCGCGCTGCATCTGCGTGAGGCCGGTGTCGACGTTGCGATCGTCGAAGCAATGGAGCCGGGCTGGGGCGCCTCCGGCCGCAACAACGGGCAGGTGATCCCGACATTGTCGCGGCCCGATCCGCAAGACATCGTTGCCAGACACGGCGCGGCCGGCGAACGCTTTGTCGGCCTCTTGCGCGACAGCGCCTCAACGCTGTTCGATCTCGCGCGCCGCTACGGAATAGAGGCCGAGCAGGAACAGTGCGGGTGGGTGCAGCCAGTGCATTCGCCTGGCCGCATCAAAATCGCCGAGCGCCGTGTCCGGCAGTGGTCGAAATTCGGCGCGCCGGTCGAGTTGCTGTCGCCCGGGCAGGTCAGGGAGATGCTCGGTTCGGATGCCTGGTTCGGCGGGTTCTGGAACAGGAGCGGCGGCCATATCAATCCGCTGGCGCTGTCGCGCGGGCTTGCCTGCGCTTTGCTGGACAAAGCTGCGAAAATCTACGCGCGTTCGCCGGTTGTTGGCTTTGAACGCCGCAACGATCGATGGCGGGTCAAGACCGCGAACGGCGAAATCAGCGGCCGCGCACTGGTGGTCGCGACCAATGCCTATAGCGGCGAATTTTCGAAATCGCTGGCGCCTGACGTTGCGCACGAGGTGATGCCGGTGCTGTCCTGGCAAATGGCGACGCAGCCTTTGTCCGATAATGTCCGCAAGACCATCATCCCCGGCCGGCAGGCGATGTCGGATACCCATGGCGAGCTCTATTTCGCGCGATACGACGCGCGTAATCGCCTGGTTACCGGCGGCGCCGTGATCGGCCCCGGCAACAAGCCGGCGCGGCTGAAGGCGAGGGTGACGGAGCGTCTGCAACGGCTCTGGCCGCAGATCGGCGAGGTCTCTTTCGACTATATCTGGAACGGCTATATCGGCATGACCACCGATTTCCTGCCGCGTGTTCATCGGCTTGGGCCCGACGCCTATGGCTGGACCGGCTGCAATGGCCGCGCGGTGGCGCTCTCGATCGCGCTTGGCAATGAACTGTCGAAAGCGGTCCGCGGTGTTTCCGAAAGCGACCTGGCGCTGCCGTTCACGCAAGCGGTACCGATTCCGGCGCACGGCCTGCTTCGCAAGTTGGCGCCGCTGATGCTCCTGGTCTACCGGCGGCGCGATGCACGCGAGATGGTTTGAGCCGGTCAGTTTCAAGAATATCCATGCCTGTTGGATGGCGCGCTCGATAAGGTTTTTCCCCGTTTGCCGCCCGCGAGAATGGCAACGTTGCTATTTCGGGAAGCGGGCTTGCCGAAAAAAGCGGCGACGCCGACATGATGACGAAGCACCGGAAATTCGGGAGATTGCCATGGGCCTTCCGCAGCCAAAAATCGAATCGCTTCCGTTCGTCACCGCCGAACTCAACTATCTCGCGCCGATTGCGGGAAAGCCGCGGACCTACGCGTTCGATCCGCCGCCCGGCGAACCCAAGACCACGGTGTTGCCCGAACCCCACGAGGTCCCGATCTTCGACGCGCGCCCGATCGCCGGGGAAATTTCTCTGGATCGCGTGGGCTTCGCCCTGATCCGCCATCCAACCGTGGTGAAGAACTTTTACGACGATAAAGAGGTTAGGGCGGTGTACTATCCCGCCGCTGAAGCCTTCCTCAAGGCAACGCTGAAGGCCGATCGCGTCTTCATCTTTGACCACACGGTGCGCAGGCGGGTCGAAGGCGCCGCGGACGTGAGGGGCGCCGGCCCGCGGCAGCCCTCGACAAACGTCCATGTCGATCAAACTGAGCGCTCCGGCGCGAACCGCGTACGCGAGCATCTGCCGGATGAGGCGAAAGAGCTTCTGAAGGGTCGCGTCCAGGTCATCAATCTATGGCGGCCGATCCGCGGACCGGTGCGGGACACGCCGCTTGCGATGTGCGACGGTCAAAGCGTCGCGCCCGCCGATCTCGTCTCTTCCGACCTGATCTATCCGAACCGGAACGGCGAAAATTATACCGTAAAATACAATCCCAACCACCGCTGGTTCTATATCCCGGAGATGACGGCGGACGAGGCGCTGCTGTTGAAATGCTACAATTCGGCGACCGACGGCCGCACCCGCTTTGTGCCGCATACCGCGTTCATCGATCCGACAACTCCACCTGACGCGCCGTCGCGCGAAAGCATCGAACTGCGGACGCTGGTATTTCATAGGCGCTGATCCCGGCGGGAGCTGCGCGCTTCAGCGCGTCCGCCCTTGGAGCGACCGCGCCGATCCGGTACAAGGCGTGAATGAGCAGAAAAATCGACCCGATCACACGGTCCGTCGTTCAATACCGCCTCAGCTCGATCGTGCAGGAGATGGGCGAGGCCATGCTTCGCACTTCCTACTCGCAGATTCTCAATTCCAGCCGCGATTTTTCATTGGCGATTTGCGACCCGCGCGGCCGCCTGATCGCGCAAGCCGATCACATCCCCGTTCATGTCGGAGCGCTGCCCTGGGCCACGCTTGCGGTCGAGGAGAGGTTTTCAGCCGACATCAGGCCCGGCGACGTGATCCTGCTCAACGATCCCTATCATGGCGGCAGCCATCTGCCTGATCTCACCGCATTCGTGCCGATCTTCGACGGCGATAAGCGCCTGCTCTGGACCATCGTTCGCGCCCATCAAAGCGACATCGGCGGCGCGACGCATGGCGGCTATAATCCTGCAGCGACCGAAATCTGGCAGGAGGGCATACGCGTCCCGCCGATCAAGCTTTATGAGGCGGGTCGGCTGCGCGACGATTTGCTGGACCTCTTGGCGCTCAATGTCCGTAACGCCAGGGAGTTTCGCGGCGATCTCGCCGCGATGGTTGGCGCTGCGCATCTGGGCGAGCGGCGGTTGTCGCGGCTGTTCGCCGAGTTCGGCGAGCCGGTCGTCGCGGCCGCGATGGAGGCGATCCTCGACGCCACCGAGCAGCAGACGCGCGCGGTAGTCTCGACCTGGAAGGACGGCGTATTTTACGGCGAAGCCTTTCTCGACGATGACGGCCATGGCCGCAGCGACATTCGCATCACCGCAAAGGTTACCAAGAAGGGTAGCGACATCGAGGTCGATCTGTCCGAATCCGATCCGCAGTCGACCAGTTTTGTGAACTCCTCGCATGCCAACATGCAGGCCGCGGTCGCCATGGCCTTTGCCTATCTGATCGACGCCGACATTCCGAAAAACAGCGGCGCATTGCGTGCGCTCAAGGTGATCGCAAGGCAGGGGACCGTGGTCTGGGCCGATCCGGGCCGGCCGGTGACGCTTTGCACCAGCCATCCGTCGAACGAGATCGTGGAGGCCATCATCAAGGCGTTGTCGGCGTCCTGCCCGGATCGCGCGATGGCAGGATGGGGCCGCAGATTCCGGATCGCGATCCAGGGCGAAGATCCGCGGACCGGAAAGAATTTCATCTGGCACATGTTCCAGGCCCGCCCCGGCGGTGGTGCGTCATCCGGCGGCGACGGCTGGTCCTCGATCGGGGAATGGCACACGGTCGGCGGCATCAAGTTCGGCAGCATCGAAGTCGCCGAGGTGCGTTTTCCCTTGCATTTCCGCCATCATGAATTCCACGCCGGATCGGGCGGCGACGGCCAGTTCCGCGGCGGTCTCGGCGTCGCGCTCGATCTCGTGCTGGAAACCGAAAAGCCCGCGCGCGGCAATACCGCAGGCGATGGCGCGCGCCACGGGCCCTGCGGAATGCTGGGCGGCGAGGACGGCGAACCGCATCGCTATCGCCTGTTGTCCGAAGGGCGCGAAGCGCGCGTGTTGCGCACCAAGGAAGTCGGTATCGAAATCCGTCCCGGCGATTGCCTTGAGATACGTTCTTCCGGCGGTGGCGGCTGGGGAGTGCCCGCGCTCAGATCGGAGCACACTCGCCGGCGCGATCGTGAGCAGGGGCTGATGTTGGAATTGGACCACTAGCGATGTTCACGATCGGGGTTGACGTCGGCGGTACTTTCACCGACCTGGTCGCGAGCGATGAGGCGGGCCACGCCGTGTTCGCCAAGGCGCCGTCGACGCCCGAGGACCAGTCGATCGGCGTGATGGCCGGGCTGGAAGAACTTGCAGGGCGGCTGAAGTTGAGTCGCGGCGAATTGCTCGCCGCGACTGCGCGCCTGGTGCACGGAACGACGGTCGCGACCAACGCGCTGTTGGAGCGAAAGGGCGCCAAGGTCGCGCTGCTGACCACCGAAGGCCATCGCGACGTCATCGAGATGCGCGAGGGCCTCAAGCCCAACCGCTACGATCTCCGCTCGCCACCGCCGGAGCCGCTGGTGCCGCGCGAGCTCCGCCTCGGAATTTTGGAACGGTTGAAGGCGAACGGCGATGTGCTGATTCCGCTTGAGAAGAAATCGCTGGATGAGGGCCTAGCTGCCATCCAGGAATCCGGCGCGGCCTCGGTCGCGGTCTGCTTTCTGCATTCCTACCTCAACCCCGGTCACGAACTCGCGGCAGTCGAGCGTCTGGCCGAGGCGCTGCCCGGTGTCAGCGTCTCGCGCTCAAGCGACGTGCTGCCGCAGATCAAGGAATATGAGCGCGTCTCGACCACGATCGTGAACGCCTATGTCGAGCCGGTGGTGCGGCGCTATCTGACCAATCTCGGCCAGCGCCTGGTCGAGGCCGGATTCAAGGGCAGTCTCTTTATCGTGCTGTCGCATGGCGGCATGGCGCCGGTCGGGGAAGCCTCGCGGCTTGCCGCCGGCACCGTGCTGTCGGGACCCGCCGGTGGCGTTTCCGGCGGTCGCCGCTGCGCCGAGCTGCTCGGCATTGCCGATCTCGTGCCGTTCGACATGGGCGGCACCAGCACCGACATCTCGCTGATATCGGGCGGCCAGGCATCGCTTTCCGCCGACGGCATGCTGGCCGGACAGCGCATCGCGCTACGGAGCCTCGATATCGCGAGTATCGCGGCCGGCGGCGGGTCGATCGCCCACGTCGATGCCAGCGGAACGCTTCACGTCGGGCCGGAAAGCGCGGGCTCTTTGCCCGGTCCCGCCTGCTACGGCAATGGCGGCTTGGCCGCGACAGTCACCGACGCCAACGTCGTGCTCGGATATCTCGATCCCGTAGCGTTCATGGGAGGCAAGCGTCCGCTCGACCGCGCCGCCGCCGAGGCCGCCATCGATCGGATCGCAACATCGCTGGGGTTGTCTCGGCTGGAAGCCGCTGCCGGCATCTACCGGATGATCAATTTGAAGATGGCCGACGGCATCCGCCTGATGACCTTGCGGCGCGGCGTCGATCCGCGCCGGTTCGCGCTCTTGAGTTTCGGCGGCGCGGCGGGCCTGCACGCGGGGCAGGTCGCGCGCGAACTCGAGATTTCGCGCATCATCGTGCCCACGGTGGCCTCGGTGCTGTCGGCATGGGGCATGCTGACCAGCGATTTGCGCTACGAGGTGAGCCGCACGCATTATGGCGCGGGATCGCGCATTGCGGCGATTGAGGTCCGCACGATGTTTGCCGAGTTGGAGCGGCAGGCTGCCGGGCGGCTTCGCTCCTGGTTCGACGGGCCCATCGCGACCGAGCGGTCGGCCGAGATGCGTTACGGCGAGCAGATTTTTGAAATCGACGTGCCCCTGAGTGACGTCGATTGGACGGCGCCTGATCTCATCGATCAGATCGAGGACCGTTTTCACCGTCGCCACGAGGAGCTTTACACCTACGCCTCGCCCGGTCAGGAGGTCGTCTTCGTCAATGCACGCGTCGCGGCGGTCGGCCAGGTATCAAGGCGCGGCATGGACGCAAGAGCAGCGCAACCGGCCGGGGCTTGCGCGGCACACGCCACGCGGCAGGCGTTGTTCGGCACGTGGCGCGACATTCCGGTTTATTCGTTCGACACGCTAATGCCCGGGCATTCGCTCATTGGTCCCGCGGTTATCGAGGCGGAGACAACGACTGTGCTGATCGACACAGGTGACCGCGTCAGCGTTAACGCGCTGGGCTGGCTGGATATCACG
The DNA here is from genome assembly GCA_963769365.1 of uncultured Alphaproteobacteria bacterium. Classification (GTDB taxonomy): domain Bacteria; phylum Pseudomonadota; class Alphaproteobacteria; order Rhizobiales; family Xanthobacteraceae; genus Bradyrhizobium. Next base: position 924,364 of record CAVYLU010000012.1, read on the forward strand.
CTGCACGATGGACAGACTTGAGGGTGCGAAGAATGGACTTTGAGACTCTCGCGCAAGCTCGCCGGCGCGATCGCCGACACGGCAGCTTATGATCTCGCCAAGACTCTCCGGGAATGGCCCGATTGATCGGTCGTTTTGGCCAGACGGATCATTCTTGCCAGATCGGCTCTGCTGTAAGGCTTGACGAGCAAGAGTACACTTGGGTCTAGCGGGCCATCCTGGTCGATAGCGTTTTCTGTGTACCCTGACGTGAACAAGACCTTCAGTGTTGGCCTTAGTTTCAAGGCTTCGATCTCGCGGCCATTCATCGAACCGGGCATCACGTCGGTGAAGAGAAGATCGATCGGATCGGAGCTCCGCAGCACCGACAGCGCTTTCTTGGCGTTGCCCGCCGAAAGTGTGGTGTAGCCGAGGTTCTGGATCTGGGTGATGACGTAGGCGCGCACCAGCGCATCGTCTTCGACGATCAGAATTGTTCCGTGCCCGCCTCTCGGGGATTTCAGAAATCCTCGTATCCGTGCCAGTCAAGGCCGTGCCCTCGATTTGAGGAAGGTAGATCCGGACTGTCGTGCCGCGTCCTTTTTCGCTCTCAATGGCGATGTGCCCGCCCGATTGCTTGACGAAGCCGTAGACCATGCTCAGCCCGAGGCCCGTTCCCTTGCCCACTTTCTTGGTCGTAAAGAAAGGATCGAATACTTTTGGGAGATCAGGCTCGGCGATGCCTTGGCCTGTATCGCCGATCGAGATCGTTACGTATTTTCCGGCCGCAAGGCCGTCGCAGGTTTTTGCGGCTTCGTCGCTCAGCTCGATGTTTCCGGTCCGGAACACCAGACTGCCACCGTTGGGCATGGCGTCGCGCGCGTTAAGGGCAAGATTGAGCACGGCCGTCATGAACTGGTTCGGATCGACCAGGGCTGCCAAGACCTCGCCTTCCGGCACGAATTCGATATTGATGTGCCCGCCGATCGTCGGCCTTAGAAGCTCGATGGCTTTTGGCATCAATCGATTGACGTCGATGTCGATGGGCTGAAGCGGCTGCTTGCGGGCGAAGGCCAAGAGGTGCTGCGTCAAGGCGGCGCCGCGGGCGGCGGCATTGGTGATGAGCTGTGCGATCTCCGCAAGGTCCGGGTTATTTTCCACCGCTTCGCCCAGGATCCCGATCGTTCCTGTGATCACCGTCAGAATATTATTGAAATCATGGGCGATCCCGCCCGTGAGTTGCCCGATGGCTTCCATCTTCTGGGCCTACCTGATCTGGGTCTCGGTTGCCTCGGTCTCCTGAAACCGCTGCAGCAGCGTCTCGGATGCGCGTCGGTGCTTGCCTTCCTCTTCGAGAGCCACGTGGGCTTCGCGAAGTTGCTCCGCCGTTGGAATGGCGAGAATCTTTGGTATCAGCGGCCAAAGCATTACAGCCGTGACGATCGACGCCGCCGCCGTGATCGCCTTGACGATGCCTTCGATGCCGTAGATCGGCACCCACAGCGTGTAGATCGAAAACACATGGGTGAGCCCGCATGCCAGGATGAAGGTGGCAAACGCCCACGCAACCCAGCCGAACTGGAAGTCCCGCCGTTTTGAGACGAGAATCGCAAGCGCAAACGGAATCGAGAAATACGAGGTCGCGATGACGGCGTCGGATAACACGTGAAGCCAGATCAATTCCGGCTGCCACAGCAGGCAGATTCCGTGAGGGGAAAGTGTGGACGAATCCAGCAGGCGTTCGAAAAAGGACCACATCATTGCCTCCGAAAATTGCGGCTATCCTGCTGAACGGACCCGACGAATCGGCGGAATCATTATAGCCCGGAGCCCTCGATCCAGGTCCGGCCCTCGGCAAGATTGTGCTGGAGTACTGCCTAATACACGCCAGCGTACTTAAGGTTGCAAGCAGACGCTGTGTCTCGGGTTCACATCTCCCGGCCGAACATCTTGCGACCGCGTCAGCGTGAAGGCGCTGGGCTGGCTGGATATGACGATGCGCCGTCCTCGATGAACATCCAGCCCTGTCGCGGCTAGTTGAATGCCATGCCGCCGCTCATCGCAACGGTCTGCCCAGTCATATAGGGATTGTCGAGAAGCATCATCACGGCCTGTGCGACCTCTTCGGCCTTGCCGAAGCGGCCCAGCGGAATCCGACTCACGAGGTCTTGCTGTCCCTGCATCATGTCCGTTTCAATCAGGGAGGGCGCGACCGCGTTGACGGTGATGCCCTCTTTCACGAGGCGTGCGGCGTAGCCGCGCGTCAGTCCCTCGACGCCGGCCTTCGACGCATTGTAGTGCGGCCCGATCGCGCCGGCGCCTCTGGCGGCGCCAGAGGAGATGTTGACGATGCGGCCCCACTTGCCGGCTCGCATCATCGGCAACACAGCCTGGGTGCACAGGAAAACCGACTTCAAGTTGATGGCGATGGTTTGATCGAAATTGGCTTCCGAGAGATCGTCGATGCCGCGCGTGATCGCGATCCCGGCATTGTTGATCAGGATGTCGATCGGTCCAAGCTCTGACTTCACCCGTTCCACCATTTTGGCGACGGCATCAGTCTGCGAGACGTCTGCCTCCACGGCGATGGCACGTCCATCCGCCTTGGCTATCGCGTCGACGAGCGCGGCCGCTTCGCCCGCGCGTTGCCGATAATTGAGTGCGACCGCCGCGCCCGCGCGCGCCAATGCTTTCGATATCGCCGCGCCGATACCGCGCGAGCCGCCGGTCACCAGCGCAGTGCGTCCCTGCAGTGCACCTGCCGTCATCGAGATCTCCAATTCGGATTCGGTGTTGAAGGTGGTTCATGGAAACCAATAGATATGGACGTCGAACGACGTTGCAACCGCCCCGCATCGTTGGTGCCTCAAGGCGACAACCGAGCAACGACCGGACCTGCTCGCGCGGCTTGAACGATCGGAAGCCGCCCGCTACGCTCGCCCCCAACATTGCCGGGGAAGCACGGAGAGGAAACGAGAAAATGAAGCAGATCAGGATCGGCGACGTCACCATCGACGCGGTGATCGAGCGCGAGGGCCCATGGCGGCGGCCGCAGGACTTCTTCCCCGCCTATGACAAGACGGTCTTCAAGCGCCACTTGCCCTCGATGGAGCCGGAAGCGTTCGACACGGCGCTGGGAATGATGGTCATCACCTATCAGACTTTCGTGGTGCGCACGCCGCGTTATACGATCCTGGTCGATACCTGTACCGGAGAGGACAAGGGCCATCCGCCCCCGTTCGATTTTCCCGGCAAGGAGCGCTGGCGCAATGAGCTGTTCGCGCTCGGCATCAGTTACGAAAAGGTGGACTATGTGTTTTGCACCCACCTTCATATCGACCACACCGGCTGGAACACCACGTTACGAGACGGCCGCTGGGTGCCGACATTCCCGAATGCGAAGTACGTCTTTCACAAGCGCGAATATGCGGTATGGGAAGCCGAGCATAAGAAGGGCGCCAATCCGCCCGGCACGGTGTTCCGCGACAATTGCCTGCCCATCGTGGAAGCCGGCCTGGCGCTGCTGGTCGATGACGATTACGCGCTGGACGACACCATGACCCTGACGCCGACGCCGGGACACTCGCCCTGTCATTGCTGCGTCAACATTTTATCGAAAGGCAAGCGCGCGGTCGTGGCCGGCGATTTGATGCATCACGTGATCCAGTGCCGCGAACCCGACTGGTCGGCGAAGCCTGACTGGGATCCAAAACAGTCGGCGGTGTCGCGGCGAAGATTTTTTGCCTCCGTCGCGGACACCGACACGCTGATACTGCCGATCCACTTCCCGGCGCCGACCGCGGGCTTGCTGATCGCCGACGGCGAGCGGTTCAATTACCGATTCAAGCGCGAATAGGCAGATCGCTATGCGGCCCTGATGTTGAACAGCTTCGCTGCGGTGCGGCCGAGGATGTCTGCCCTCTGGTCGTCGGTGAGCGATTCAACGGCGAAGACCGGGTCGACCGGATGAAGCTCCCAGGGATAGGGATAGTCGCTGCCCAGCACGATCTGACCGGCGCCGACCTGAGCCACGAGATGACGGATCGCCTCGGGCGTGAAGACCAGTGAATTGAAATAGATCTGTTTGAGATATTCGGTCGGTTGCTTCTTGAGCTTGATGTCGGGGTTGCAGCCTTTCGGCCCGACCAGACAGGCATGGTCCGAGCGATCGGCGTAAGAGGGCAGGAAGCCGCCGCCATGGGCGGCGATCACCTTCAACCCCGGAAAGCGGTCGAACGTCCCCTCGAAGATCAGGTGCGACAGCGCAATCGTCGTCCCCAGCGGATTGGCGATGGTGTTGGCGAGCCAGCCATTGCCGGCGAGGCTCTTGCCGAGTTCGGGCAGGCCTTGCGGATGAATGAACAAGGGCACGCCGAGTTCTTCCGCCTTGGCCCATACCGGAAAGAATTTCGGGTCGGAGAACTCGACGCTATCCACCCTGTCGCCGATAGCGGCCCCCTTCAATCCCTGCTTCTTTACCGCGGTCTCGAGTTCCTGCACCGCGAGATCGGGCGCCTGCAAGGTCAGCGAGGCGAAGCCTGCGAAGCGGTCGGGCTTGGAAGCGCAGAGCTCGGCGAGCTTCTCGTTCTGGATCTTCACGATCTGGCCGGCGAGGTCGCGCTCGCGGCCGTACCAGAACGGGTTGATCGAGAGCACCTCCATGTCGATGGCCTGCGAATCCATGATGGCGAGCCGCCGGTCGATCTCGATGAAAGCCTCTTCCGCGCCGTTGACCGGGGGAAGCTGGACCTTGGCGGCATCGTCGCCGAGCAGCGCGCCGGCTTCGTGGAATTGGCAATGGGCGTGCACGTCGATCGTCTTGACCCGCTTTCCGCCGACCATCACCGGGAGTTTTTGCCGCGCCGGCTGCTGGCCGTGCGCGCCTTTCAGGAGGCCGCAACTGCAGAAGACGATGCCGGTAGCGGCCGCACCGCCCTTGAGAAAATCACGGCGTGTGGTCATGTTATTTCCTCCCTTTGAGTTTTTTGTTTCTGGGTGGGACCGCGCAACGGAAATCTAGCGAAGCAAATGCGGCATGCCGGCGGCAGGACGCGTCATGTCACGCGTTCGTCAACTACGGCGAGAACAGCCCGCCGCTGCTGGCGTGGTCTGCTGCTGTGCAATCGTCTGGGTTTGAAAACGGTCCCGAGGGGGCTTGATCGCATGATCGTTCTGCGGTCAAGTTCGCCTCCCACCATTGTCAGGAGGACACCCATGGTAAGAAGCATTGTTCTGGCTTCATTGATCGCGACGCTGGCGATCGGTTCGGCTTTTGCGCAGGAATCCTGCGAAACCAAAGCGGTCGGCAAGGACGGCAAGGCGCTCGCAGGTGCAGCAAAAACCTCGTTCATGAAGAAGTGCATGGCCGATCAGTGCGCGACCAAGGCGGTGGGCTCCGACGGCAAGCCCTTGGCGGGCGCTGCAAAGAACAGCTTCATGAAGAAGTGCGAAAAGGGCTAGAAAATCTGCGACGCGAACTCGTCTACGGCGTCTTCCGGATATACTCCGTGACGCCGTAGCTTGCGAATTCCCTGCCAATATCTTGATCCATGGATAGAGCAAGATTGATGTGGCGCTGATCTGCATCGATGTATGCCGAGGTCAGCAGGGATGGCGTACGCCGTCCCGGCCCACGAATGTGCCGGACGCAGGGTCATAGGAACGAAAGCGCCGAGCGCAATAAGACGGGTCGCGCGCCGATCCGATGACGACTTGCGACGGGTAGGGCAGAGCGGAGCGCTCGGGATTGCTGCCGAACAATCCGGCGCCCCCGATCCAGGCGCTCGAGGGATCGGCGGCGAAATTACCGGGGAAGAAGCCGTTGGTGGGGAAGTCACGGTCGTCGTCACGGCCGTCATAGTACCAGCCGCTGGTATTGCCGTAGCGCAGAACCCGGTAATCGCCGGACCAAGCCGGCGTTGCGGCCGAGGACACCAAGGACGCCAAGATCGTTGCGGCCGTTATCGTATTTCTCAGCGTGCTCATCTTTCTCAGCGTGCTCATCCTGGCGCATCCCATCCCATCAAGGCCTGATCGTTCCCCAATCGCCCTTCCAACCCTCAAGCCGTCCCCTTCGGAACTGCAAATAAAGCCCGTCGCTGCGGTACGACAATGTCATGCCTTTGACATTGGGAAGAGCGAGATATAGCTCGTCGCCGGGGCGGCCGCGGACGTAATTCAATGGCACGCCCAACGCGAACGTGGCTTGTTCGGTATTCATGCCGAAGGTCAGCGGGACGCGGTTTGGCGGAATGCCAATGACGGCGTCTTGCGCATGCGCAGCGCTTGCGATTGCCAGCATCGACGTCAGCGCCATCTTGAAGACCAGTTTTCTCACACGTCGCTCCAGCCTCATTGTTGTAAGGACACCAGCGTGCCGCTTGGCGTCCAGCCGCCGCCCAAGGCCTGGAACAGGCTGCTGGCGGCCAATAGTTTGTTCAATCGAACCAGCACCAGATTATTCTCAGCCGTGAACAGCGTCTGTTGTGTCTGCAAGACCGTGATGAGGTTGATGGTGCCGCCGCGCAATTGGGTTTCCGCGACATCAAACGCCTTGCGGGAAGCGATTACTACATCGTTTTGCAGACGCTCCTGCAGGGTGAACTGTTGCAGGGCGAGCAGCGCTTTCTCGACGTCGGCGAATGCGGAAAGCACGGCCTTGCGGTAGACCTGCAGGTTCTGCAACTGCACACCCTTCGCCTGCTTCAATTGGCTCTCCAGCAGAAAGCCGTCGAAGATCGGCTGGGTCAGCGAGGCGGCGGCCGTGTAGAACCACGCGCCCGGCGTGAACAGCGACGCCAGTGCTGCGCTCTGGAAACCGGTGGTGCCGGTCAGTGAGATCTGCGGAAAGAATGCGGCGCGCGCGGCTTCGACGCTGAAATTGGAGGAGGCGAGCTGCGCCTCGGCCTGCCGGATGTCCGGCCGCTGATAGAGCAGTTCCGACGGCAGGCCGGGGGTGACGCGCGGGACGATGATCTGCTTGGTCGATCCGCCGTGCACTGTAAAATTCGCCGGCGCGCGCGCGACCAATACGGCGAGGGCGGCGATGTTCTGTCCGAGCGCGACCTCGAGTGGGGGGATAGCGGCGCGCTGGGTCGCGACCAGCGATTCCTGCTGCGACAGGTCGAGCTGCGACGCCGTGCCGCCGTTGAATTGGTTCCTGACGAGACCGAGGATCCGTTCGGCCGCCGCCAGATTCTGACGGGTGACGCGCAACTCGTCCTGGGCCGCCAGGATCTGAAAATAGGTGTTGGCGACGGTCACGATCGTCGTCAGGATGACGACCTCGCGGTTATACCTCGCCACCGTCGCATTCTCCTCGGCGGCATACAGCAGCGCACGGTTCTTGCCCCAGAAATCCAGCATGTAACTTGCGGACAGGTTGACATTGTAGAGCTGGGTATCCTTGCCGGCGGTGCGGAGCGCCTCGGCGCTCGCATTACCCGACACCGACGGCAAGAGAGGCGCGCCGGACACCCCGACCTGGGCGTCGGCCTGCACGATCTGGGCGATCGCGACCGCGATGTCGAGATTATAGATTTGGGCGGCTTCCATCAGCGCGGTCAATTCGCCGGAGCGGAAGCCGCGCCACCAGTCCAGCACCGGCACGGCCGCATCGGCGTCACCCTTGGGCGCGGCGCGATAGGCATCGGACATATCGAGATTGAGTTCCGGGCGCTCCGATCCGAGGATGCAGCCGGACAGTGCCGAGCTCAGCGCCAGCACCGAAAGCGCGGAAGCGGCGCGCCATTTGCCGCCAAGCCTCGCGCGCGCGCCCGTGATTCGGGCATGGGCCAGGATTCGCTGAACGGCCCGAACTGACGTAATGGTCGGCATTTATTCGCCCGGTTGCAGTGAGGGCCCGGGCGCATGCGGTGCCGCGCCGCCACCTCTGAGACGTTGGCTCCAGAGACGGAACCTGTCCAGATACAAATAGATCACAGGTGTCGAATAAAGCGTCAGCACCTGGCTCAGGATCAAACCTCCGACGATCGCTATCCCCAGCGGCTGGCGAAGCTCGCCGCCTTCGCCGAAACCAATCGCAAGGGGAAGGGCGCCGAGCATTGCGGCCATGGTGGTCATCATGATCGGCCTGAAGCGGAGCAGGCAGGCCTCGCGAATCGCCTCGAGCGAGTTCATGCCGCGCCTTCGTTCGGCATCAAGCGCGAAATCGATCATCATGATCGCGTTCTTCTTGACGATGCCGATCAGGAGGATGACGCCGATCAGCGCCATGATGCTGAATTCGGTATTGAACGCCATCAGCGCCAGCAGCGCACCGACGCCGGCGGACGGCAGCGTGGAAAGGATCGTCAGCGGATGCACATAGCTTTCGTAGAGCACGCCGAGCACGATGTAGATGGTGACCAGCGCCGCGAGAATCAGGAACGGCTGATTGCTCAGCGAATCCTGGAAGGCCTTCAACGTACCCTGAGAAGTGCCGCGGATCGTCGCAGGCACGCCGATCCGGTTCATGGTGGCCTCGATGGTGGCGGTGGCCGTGCTCAGCGAGACGTTCGGAGCCAGATTGAAGGAGATGGTGCTGGCGACCAACAGTCCCTGATGATTAACCCCGAGCGGGGTCGCGCCCTGGGTGAAGTGGGCAACGGCCGAGAGCGGGATCATGGTCTCCTGTTTGGTGCTGACCGCGGAGCCGGTCGATGAGACACCCTTGCCGGTGGCGCCGATCGAGTTCGTGGCAAGATTGCGCGCAGCCTGCGCGTTGGCGGAGGTTGCTGCGGTCGACTTTGCGCCTGTCGCTACTGTGCCCGCCACTGCATTGGTCGCCTGCGAGCCGCCGACCGACCCGCCGGAGGTAGAGACGTAAACATCCTTCAGCGTCTCGGGGTTTTGCCAGTAGCGCGGCGCCACCTCCATGATCACGTGATACTGGTTGCGGGCAACATAGATGGTGGAAACCTGGCGCTGTCCGAAGGCGTCGTAGAGCGTGTTGTCGATCTGGCTGACGGTGATGCCGAGCTGCGCGGCGGCGTCGCGGTCGATCACCAGATCGGATTCGAGCCCTTTGTTCTGCTGGTCGCTGTTGACGTCGGCAAGATTGGGATCGCCCTGCAGGGCGGCCGCGATCTTCGGTGACCATTCATTGAGCTCCTCGAACGTGTTGCCTGTCAGCGTGTATTGATATTGTGCGTTGCTGGCGCGGCCGCCGACGCGGATGTCCTGCACCGACTGCAGGAATAGCGTCGCCCCGGGCACCACCGCCATCTCGCGCCGCAGCCGCGCGATCACGCCGTCTGCGGAGATGTGGCGCTCGTTGAGCGGCACCAGCGACATGAACATGAAGCCGGAATTGGTCTGGCCACCGCCGGTGAAGCCAACGACGGTATCGACCGCAGGATCTTTCTTGATGATGGAGACGAACTGCGCGAGCTTCTGCTGCATGAGCTGAAACGAGATGCTCTGGTCAGCCTGGATGCTGCCGATGATCCGCCCGGTATCCTGCTGCGGGAAGAAGCCTTTCGGGATGACGATGTACAGGTAAACATTGAGACCGATAGCGACGACGAAGATCAATATGATGCTCAATGGATGCTCAAGCGCGCCCGTCAGCGTCCTGCGATAGAAGCCCAGCATCGCGTCGAACAAACGTTCGCTGATCTGATAGATCCTGCCGTGGCGCTCGCCAGTATGGCTGCGCAGCAGCACGGCGCACATCATCGGCGTGGTCGCCAGCGAAATCGCGAGCGAGATCAGGATCGATATCGAGATCACCATCGCGAATTCGCGAAACAGGCGGCCGACAATCCCGGACATCAGCAGGATCGGGATGAACACCGCGATCAGCGAGATGCTCATGGAAAGCACCGTGAAACCCACTTCGTTGGCGCCCTTCAGTGCCGCCTCCAGCGGCGACAGGCCGTCCTCGATGTAGCGGCTGACGTTTTCCAGGACGACGATGGCGTCATCGACCACGAAGCCGGTCGCAACCGTGAGCGCCATCAGCGAAAGGTTATCGAGGCTGTAGCCGATCAGATACATGACGCCGAAGGTGGCGACCAGCGACACCGAGACCGCGACCACGGGGATGAAGGTCGCGCGCAGGTTCCTCAAGAATGCGAAAACGACGAGGATCACCAGCAGTACGGCGAGGACCAGGGTGCGCTCGACGTCGCGCAACGAGGTACGGATCGTCGTTGAACGATCGACCCCCAATCCAACGTCAATCGCCGGCGAAATCGAGGCGCGAAGCTGCGGCAGCAACGCCCTGACATTGTCGACGGTAGAGATGATATTGGCGCCGGGCTGCCGGTAGAGAATGATCAGAACCGCGGGCTTGCCGTTGGCGAGCCCGGCGTTGCGGAGATTCTCGACCCCATCGGTGACCTCGCCGACGTCGGAAAGATGCACCGCTGCACCATTGCGATAAGCGACGATCAGCGATTGGTAGTCGGCGGCCTTGTTGGCCTGGTCGTTGGCGTAGATCTGGTAGCGCTGGTCGCCGACGTCGATCCCGCCTTTCGGACTGTGCGCGTTGGCGCTGGCGAGCGCGGCCCGCACATCCTCAAGGCCGATGCCGTATTTGTAGAGCGCCTGCGGAATCAGGTCGACCCTGACCGCCGGCAGCGAGCTGCCGCTGACGACGACTTCGCCGATACCTTCGACCTGCGACAGCTTCTGCGCGAGCACGGTGGATGCCGCATCGTAGAGACCGCCGCGGCTCAGCGTGTCGGACGTGAGCGTAAGGACCAGGATCGGCGCGTCGGCCGGATTGACCTTGCGATAGGTCGGGTTGGTGCGCAGGCTGGTCGGCAGGTCGGCCCGCGCCGCATTGATCGCGGCCTGTACGTCGCGCGCCGCGCCGTTGATGTCGCGGTTCAGCCCGAACTGCAGCGTGATGCGCGCAGAACCCACCGAGCTCGAGGAGGTCATCTCGGTGACGTCCGCAATCTGCCCGAGATGGCGTTCGAGCGGGCTTGCGACCGTGGTTGCGACATCTTGGGGGCTTGCGCCCGGCAGCGTCGCCTGCACCGAAATGGTCGGGAAATCCACTTGCGGCAGCGGCGATACCGGAAGCTTGAAGAACGCCACCGCCCCCGCTGCCGCTAGCCCGAACGTCAGCAACGTCGTTGCGACCGGCCGGCGAATGAAGGGTGTTGACGGCTCCATGGCTTAAGGCGACCCGCTGGTCTGGCCGGCCGCAGCGGGCCGTCCCGAAAACCGCAACGCCAGGCGGTCGAACCAGAGATAGATCACTGGCGTGGTGAACAGGGTCAGCATCTGGCTGACCAGGAGGCCACCGACGATCGAAATACCGAGCGGATGCCGCAATTCCGAACCCGCGCCGGTCCCGACCATGAGCGGCAAGGCGCCGAGCACGGCCGCCATCGTCGTCATGATGATCGGTCTAAATCGCAGCAGGCAGGCCTGATAGATCGCTTCGCGCGGCGGCTTACCCTCGTTGCGTTCGGCATCGAGCGCAAAGTCGATCATCATGATTGCGTTCTTCTTCACGATGCCTATCAGGAGAATGATGCCGATGATCGCGACGATCGTCAGGTCATGGCCAGCGACGATCAGCGCCAGCAGCGCGCCGATCCCGGCCGACGGCAGCGTCGAAAGGATGGTGATGGGATGGATGAAGCTCTCATAGAGCACGCCCAGCACGATATAGACGGTGACGATCGCGGCGAGGATCAGGAACAGCTGATTGGAGAGCGACGACTGGAACGCGAGCGCGGCTCCCTGGAAGCTGGTGATGAGGCCGAGCGGCACGCCCATATCGGCTTGTGCCTGTTTGATCGCCGTCACCGCATCGCCGAGCGCGGCGCCGGGCGCGAGATTAAAGGACACGGTGGCGGAGGGGAATTGCCCGAGATGCGAGATCTGCAACGGCGCGGTCTCCTCGCGCATCTTCGCCACCACCGCGAGCGGCACCGGCGTAGAGCCTACCGACGAGGGCAAATAGATATTCGACAACGCCTCCAGCGAATTTTGCAGGGCCGGATCGGCCTCGAGGATGACGCGATACTGGTTCGAGTTGGTGAAGATGGTCGAGACGATGCGCTGGCCGTAGGAATCGTAGAGCGCATTGTCGATGGTGGCTGGTGTGATCCCGAAACGGGCCGCCTGGTCGCGATCGATCTCCACGAACACCGAAAGCCCCTGCGCCGAGATGTCGCTGACGACGTCGCCGAGCTCCGGCAGCGTCCGCAGCCTATCGACGAGTTTGGGCGTCCATTCGGCGAGTTGCACCGGATCGGCATCCTGCAGGATGAACTGGTATTGGGTCCGGCTGACGGTGCCCTCGATGGTCAGGTCTTGCACTGGTTGCATATAGAGCGTGATCCCCGTCAGCGAGGCCGTGGCGTCCTTGAGACGCAGCATCACGGTCGCAATGTCGGACTTGCGCAGGTCGTGCGGTTTCAGATTGATCAGCAGGCGGCCGCTATTGAGCGTGGTGTTGGTGCCGTCGACGCCGATGAACGACGACAGGCTGTCGACTTCGGGGTCCTTGAGAATGACGCTCGCCAATTGCTGCTGCCGCTCCGCCATCGCGGCGTAGGAGACCGACTGCGGCGCCTCCGAAATCGCCTGAATGACGCCGGTGTCCTGCAAGGGAAAAAATCCCTTGGGGATGACGATGTAGAGCCAGGCGGTGAGGCCGAAGGTGGCGAGCGCGATCAGAAGCACGAACGTCTGGCGGTCGAGCACCCAGTTGAGCATGTGGCCGTAGATCGCGATGACCCGGTCGAAGCCTTCGCGGCTGTAGCGTTGAAACGCATTCTCGTGCGCTTCGGTTTCCGCCTTCAGTAGTTTGGCGCAGGCCATCGGCACCAGCGTCAACGAGACCACCGCCGAGATCAGGATGGTCACCGACAGCGTGATCGCGAATTCGCGGAACAGGCGGCCGACGACGTCGCCCATGAACAACAGCGGAATCAGAACGGCGATCAGCGACACCGTCAGCGAGATGATGGTGAAGCCGATCTGTTCGGAGCCGCGCAGCGCTGCCTGCAGCGGCGAATCACCTTCCTCGATGTAGCGAGAGATGTTCTCGATCACGACAATGGCGTCGTCGACCACGAAGCCGGTGGCAATCGTCAGCGCCATCAGCGAAAGATTGTTGAGGCTGAAGCCGAACAGATACATCGCCCCCAGCGTGCCGACCAGCGACAACGGTACGGAAAGGCTCGGGATCAGCGTTGCCCGCGTCGAGCGCAGGAACACGAAAATCACCATTACCACCAGGATGACCGCGAGCGACAATTCATATTCGACGTCGCGCACCGAGGCGCGGATGGTGATGGTGCGGTCGGTCAGGATGTTGAGTTCGATCGCGGCAGGCAGCGTGGCCTGCAGTTGCGGCAACAACGACTTGATGCCCTCGACCGCGGAAATGACGTTGGCGCCGGGCTGGCGCTGGATATTCAGGATGATCGCCGGGGTTTCATTCATCCAGGCGCCGAGCTTGTCGTTCTGCGCGCCGTCGACGACGTCGCCGACGTCGCTGAGGCGCACCGGCGAGCCGCTCTTGTAGGCGACGATCAGGGATCTGTAGTCGCTGGCGTTGCGGATCTGGTCGTTGGCGTTGATGGTGTAGGCGCGCATCGAGCCGTCGAAGTTTCCCTTCGGCGTGTTGACGTTGGCGTTACTAAGGGTGGTGCGGAGATCGTCGATGTTGAGCCCGTAGGCGGCGAGCTTGCGGATATCGGCCCGGATTCGCACCGCGGGCCTCTGGCCGCCCGAGATACTGACGAGGCCAACGCCCGGAAGCTGGGAGATCTTTTGTGCGATCCGGGCGTCGACGAAATCCTCAACCTGAGTGAGCGGCATGGTTTTGGACGTCAGGCCCAGCGTCAGGATCGGTGCATCCGCCGGGTTCACCTTGGCGTAGATCGGCGGCGCCGGCAGGTCTGAGGGCAGGAGATTGCCCGCGGCATTGATGGCTGCCTGCACCTCCTGCTCGGCAACATCGAGCGAAATGCTCAGTCCGAACTGCAGCGTGATGACCGATGCCCCGGCGGAGCTCACCGAGCTCATCTGGTTGAGGTTCGGCATCTGGCCGAACTGCACCTCCAAAGGCGCGGTGATGGAAGAGGTCATCACGTCGGGACTGGCGCCGGGATAGAAGGTCTGGACCTGGATGGTGGGGTAGTCCACTTCGGGCAAGGCCGCGACCGGAAGGAATCGGAACGCCAGCATGCCCGACAGCATGATGGCGATCATGAGCAAGGTCGTTGCCACCGGCCGCAGGATGAACGGCTGTGACGGGTTCATTGTTTCGATCCGTCATCCGGGCGTCGCTTCTTGCCCCCGCCGCCGGCTTTGTCCTGTTTTTCTTGGCCGTTATTCTGGCCCGCCGCCTTGGTCGCGCCGGTGCCCGGGCTTGCACCGGCCTCGGCCCGCAAGTTGATCTTCGCACCGTCACGCAGCTTGTCGGCGCCATCGATCACGACGCGATCGCCCGGCGCCAGCCCTGAAAGCACCTCCACGCGATCGCCATCGGTCACGCCGAGCTTTACCGGGCGGACCGATACCGTGTTGTCGGCATTGACCAGATAGACGAACGTGCCTGGTGTGCCGCGCTGGATGCCGGCGGTGGACATCGTGGTCACGTCCTTGTGGGTGTCGAGCAACAGGCGGATATTGACGAACTGGTTGGGAAAGAGCGCTTCCGTATCGTTCGGGAATGTCGCGCGCAGCTTGATCGTGCCGGTGGTCGGATCGATTTGGCTGTCGAAGGTCTGCAACGTGCCGTCGGCGATCTTGCTGATGCCGCTACGGTCGAAGGCGGTCGCCGGCAGCACTGCGCCCGCCTGCAGGCGCTTCGAGATCGCCTGCAAATTGTCCTCAGGCACCGTGAATAGCACGCTGATCGGCTTTATTTGCGTGATGACGACGAGACCGTTGGCGTCGCCAGGGGTGACATAATTGCCCTGATCGACCAGACGCAGTCCGACGCGGCCGTCGAGCGGCGACAGGATCCGGGTGTAATTCAGGTTCACCTCGGCGGCCTTGACCATGGCGCGGTCGGCCTCGACCGTGCCCTGGTCCTGCGAGACCAGCGCAATCTGGGTGTCCAGCGTCTGGTGCGGCACGGCATTCTGCGCCGCCAGGCCCTGGTAGCGGGCGAGATCGACTTGCGCGCCCTTCAGCAAGGCCTCGTCGCGCGCGAGCTGTCCGCGCTGTTGCGCGAGCGCTGCTTCATAGGGCCGCGAATCGATCTCGGCGAGCAGGTCGCCTTTCTTGACCTCGTCGCCTTCCTTGAAGACGACGCGAATCAAATAACCGCTGATCTGGGTTCTGATGGTGACGGTGGCAAGCGAGGTGACGGTCCCCAGCGCATTGAGGTTGATTCCAATATCGCCTTTGCTGACTGTTTCCGGAACGATCGACATCGGCGCGGCAGCCCGCCCGCCTCCGCCTTGCTGCGGTGCCGCGCCGTGCCGAGTCCACCAAACGACGCCGGCGACCATCAGCAAAACCACGATAGAAGGCAGCAGGAAGCCTCGGCGCGGCCGCGGTTTGACCGTTGGCGAAGGTCCGATGGGAGGAGCTTTAGTTGGGGGTTTTAAAGGTTGGTCCATGAACCTGCCATCAAAACAGCCGCCTCTTGGTGGGCAACCGTCACCCAAGTTTACCTGTTCTGCGGCCGTTGGGACATTCGCCGCAGTAACATTTTGAACGGTTCCCCACCGCCTTGTCGCATTAACATTCGGAAATAATTACGCTTCTTGGGGCCGCCCGGGGGCGCGAAGGCGTGCTGCCTGTTCGCTTTTGCCGTCGATCACCCGTATTTGGCTTCGCCACGCGCTGATTCGCAGCGCCTTACCGTGGCGGCAATTATATGAAGATCGTCAGGATCGTGCGCCGATCGCCGGCTTGTAGTCCTGCCGTTTCGACCAGGACACGTAATAGGCCACGCACGTCATGATCGAGATTCCGGCGGCACTGACGAAGACCTGCATGGCAAGCGAGTTCGGTCCCGTGATCAGAAACAGGTGGCCGGCAAATGACAGAAAGACGCCGGCGCAGAAGGCCGCAAGCCATTCTTCGCCGCAGATGAGAACGGGCTGCAAGACCTTCCAGCCAAACCGGTCCAACTTGTTCGGAACGAGGCGCGTGAACATGAAAGCCAGGGCAAGGAGATGAAGCACGCGAAAGGGCGCAAGATTTTCCTTGTCGTTGGGCACAAAGGAGCCGATCAACCCGTCGGGGATGAAGCTTGCGAGCGCCGGGCTCCTTCCCGCGATCGTGATGACCAGGGCGAATAGCAGGTAAGCCAGCGCGGCGATGCGCAAAAGCGGCAGATTTTGAATGGAGCGCGCCAGTCTTGCGCCGACCAGCGCGCACCAGATACCGAGCACAAAAAGCAATTGCCAGCAGAACGGATTGAAGTACCAGCGACCGTCCGGAAACGAAGCCAGGTTCCAGTCGAATTCACGGGCAGTCTGGTTCAGCGCGAGCGAAGCGATCATGGTCAGGTTCGGCCAGCGAACCATTCCCCATAGCGCAAGCGGAAACAGCGCCATCAGGGCGATGAACAATTGCAGCACATCCAGGTTGAGCGGCTTGGCTTGCAGCAAGAGGCCATGGATCAGGATCCGGATCGGATGGTCGATGATTCCGCTGACGTTGAAATCGCCGATGATCTCGGGCGCGGCATATTGGGCCGCCACATAGGAGATGGTGTCGACATAAATGACGAACAGGACGACGTAGGCTGCATAGAGCTGCCACACGCGCTTGAAAATACGGGTTGCCGCGACGACAAACCCGCGTTCGAGCATCATTCTTCCATAGAACGTCGCAGCGGCATAACCGGCGGCAAACACGAACAGGTCGGTGGCGCCGCTGAATCCGAAATTCCGGATCGTCAGCTGGCTGACGGCGTTGTGGGGAATGTGGTCCAGAAACAGAAACCAGATCGCAATCCCGCGCGCGAAGTCGAGCCGGAAGTCGCGATCGCACACCGCGAGGTCGATCTTTGTCCAATATTTCATGTCGGGGAAAATTTTCGGAGAGTTTGCGCGATTCGACGTTCGATTGGATTTTATATTGGCCGTCCGAATCGTCCGCATAGACTTTTCGTGAAGATGCGGTCCTCGATGTTTTTCGACAAAGAGCCGTCCGCTTTTTGAGCCTTTCAGCGATCACAATCCCGGGAACTTCAAGTGATCCCGCGCGAACCTCGATCACGACGGCATCGACATGTCAGGTCCGCGGCCGGAGCGAACGCGGCCTATCCGAGATAAGTGCCGCGTGCTTTCGCAGTGCCGTGCCGGGAATGATTCAACTGAATTACGACGGCACACTATGAAACATTTGTTGCGAATGTCGGAGAGTGGGCTAGGGTCTCGCCATGGATCAGGGCCCGCTAGCCGACCGGATCATCAAGGCGTTTGACACCATGTCCGGCCAGCTTCAGGCCGGCGCCAGATATGTGTTGGAACGGCCCCGCGACGTGGCGCTATTGTCGATGCGCGAGCAAGCGCGTCAGGCCGGCGTCCAGCCGGCGACGATGACCCGTCTCGCCAAGCATCTCGGCATGGATGGTTACGACCGCGTCCGCGAGCTTTACGCGGCGGCGGTGCGCGACGGCGATATTGGTTTCGCCGGCAAGGCCGGCGCACAGCTCGCGAGCCAGAAGCTCAGGGGAGACAAGGCGCTGGCCGCGGAAATGCTGCACTCGATCGGCAAGCAGATCGAGCGACTGGCAGCACCGGACCGGCTCGACCGGGTGGTCGCGGCGGCGCGGGCGCTGGCTTCAGCGCGCCGAATCTATTGCCTCGGATTGCGCTCAAGCCATTCGGTGGCATGGCATCTTCACTATGTGCTGTCGCTGGTCGGCGAACGCTCCACGCACATCGACGGCATTGCCGCCACAGGTGCCGACGCTCTGGCGCGCGCCACGAACAGGGACGTTCTCTTGGTCGCAAGCGTGCTGCCATATACGCGCCTGACGGTGGAATTGGCGGAATACGCGGTCGGGCAGGGGATGGTCGTGGTTGCGATCACCGACAGCGAGGTGGCGCCGTTAGCGCAGATCGCGCAGCATGCCGTGATCGTGGCGACCGACAGCCCGTCGTTCTTCCACGCGATGTCGCCGGCGTTCGTGGTCGCCGAAATCCTGGGCGCGATCATCGCAGGTCGCGGCGGCGACGACGCGCTTGCCACGTTGCAGCATACCGACGCGCATCTCGCGGCGCTCAACACTCATCTGAAGCCAAGGGGCAACAAGAAGACCTCATGACCCATATCCTTCACCGCGCGGCCAATGCCATGATGCCGGTGGCCGTCGGCGGCAGGGGCATCGAGCTGTTCGACCGGAACGGCAAGCACTACATCGACGCGTCGGGGGGCGCTGCCGTCTCCTGTCTCGGGCATGGTCATCCGGACATCATCGCGGCGCTGCACCAGCAGCTCGACGCGCTCGCCTATGCCCATACCGGCTTTTTCACGACCGACGTCGCCGAGAAATTGGCGGATCGCCTGGTCGAGGACGCGCCGCAAGGCATCGATCACGTCTATCTCGTGAGCGGCGGATCGGAAGCGATCGAGGCGGCGATCAAGATGGCGCGTCAGTACTTTGTCGAGAAGGGCGAAAATCAGCGCCGGCACATCATCGCGCGCCGCCAGAGCTATCACGGCAATACGCTGGGCGCGCTGGCGACCGGCGGCAATGAATGGCGCCGCGCCCAATTCCGGCCGCTGTTGATCGAAACCCATCATATCGATCCCTGCTATGCCTATCGCCTGCAGGAAGCCCGTGAGAGCGATGCCGACTATGCGGCGCGTTCGGCGCAGGCACTCGAGGACAAGATCCTCGAACTCGGGCCGGATCAGGTCATCGCCTTTGTGGCGGAGACCGTCGCCGGTGCAACCTTGGGCGCGGTGCCGCCGGTCGCCGATTATTTCAAGCGGATCCGCGCGATCTGCGACCGCTATGGCGCGCTGCTGATTCTCGATGAAGTGATGTGCGGCATGGGTCGCACCGGCACGTTGCATGCCTGCGAGCAGGACGGCATTGCGCCCGACCTGATGACCATCGCCAAGGGCCTCGGCGGCGGCTACCAGCCGGTCGGCGCAGTGCTGCTGAGCGGCCAGATCTTCGAGGCCTTCTCGAAAGGCTCCGGCTTCTTTCAGCACGGTCACACCTATGCCGGTCATCCGATGGCCGCGGCCGCCGGCCTTGCGGTGCAGGAGGTCATCCGTCGCGATGGGCTGTTGAAGAATGTGGTTGCCATGGGCGACCATCTGCAGCGTCGGATGGAAGAGCGGTTCGCCAACCACCACTATGTCGGCGACATCCGCGGACGCGGCCTGTTCCGCGCGGTCGAATTGGTTGCCGATCGCGATACCAAACGGCCTTTTGCACCGCAGTCGAAGCTGCACGCGCAGGTCAAGCGCGAGGCGATGACGCGGGGCCTGATGGTCTATCCGATGGGCGGTACCATCGACGGGCTGAACGGGGACCATGTCCTGCTTGCCCCGCCGTTTATCGTCAATGAAGGACAAGTGGACGTCATCGTCGAGCGCCTCGGCGAGGCCATCGATGCGACGATCGCATCGGTCAAACCAGGTTGATGCGCCGGCCGCGGGCTGGCGCTTGTAGAGAGGGGAGTCTGTCATGATGAAATTTTCTGGCGTCGTTGCGGTTTTTGGTCTGGCGCTCGCCTCAGTGCCCTCGGCGGGCTCCGCCGAGGGGCTCGGACCGACATTGCAGAGAATAAAGGATGCAGGCGTCATCACCATCGGCCATCGCGAAGCCTCCGTGCCGCTCTCCTATCTCGACGACAACCAGAAGCCGATCGGCTTTTCGGTCGAGCTTTGCGGCCTCGTGGTCGCCAAGGTAAAGGCAAAACTCGGTCTGCCCGAGCTCAAGGTCGCCTATCAGGCCGTCAACTCCTCCAACCGTATTCCGCTGGTCAAGAATGGCACGGTCGATATCGAATGCGGCTCGACCGCGAACACCATGACGCGCCAGAACGAGGTGGCGTTCTCCCTCATCTTCTACGCGCCGCAGTTCAAGTGGATCGCGCTGAAATCATCGAACCTGAAGACCACCGACGACCTCAATGGCAAATCCGTCGTCGTCACCCAGGGGACCAATACGTCGCAGTTTGTCGCCAAGCTCAACGCCGACAAGGCGCTCGGCATGAAAATCCTGCAAGGCAAGGATCACGCAGAATCCTTTCTGCTGGTTCAGACCGGACGGGCGTCGGCCTTCATGGAAGACGACATTCTGCTGGCCGGGCTGAAGGCGAGCGCGAACGCACCCGATGATTTCGTGCTCCTAGCCGAACTCGTTTCCCAGCGACCCTTACGGGCTTGTCGTGTCCAGGGACGATCCCGGCTTCAAGCAGCTCGTCGATGAAACGCTTCGCGAGACCATGCAGTCCGGTGCCTATGACAAGCTCTACACCAAGTGGTTCGAGAGCCCGATTCCGCCCAAGAACATCAACCTGAATTTTCCGCAGTCGGAGAAACTCAGGGACCTGGTCAAGAACCCGAGCGACAAGGCGATCGGCCAGTGACGAAGCAAAGGAGCGCGGCGGAAACCTAGGTGGTCCCTCTTAAAAGAAAGTCGCGCATGTCGTTACTGTTCGAAGCAACCCCGGACGGCGCAGGACGATATCTCGACTGGATCATCGACGGTCTGGCCTGGACGCTCGGTCTCGCGCTCGGCGCCTGGACCATCGCGCTGGTAGTCGGCACGCTGGTCGGCGTGATCAGGACGTTGCCGCGTGGAGTCCTGCCCAGGATCGGGCGGATCTATGTGGAAATCTTCCGAAACATTCCGCTCCTGGTGCAGATGTTCTTCTGGTACTTCGTGTTGCCGGAGCTGTTGCCGGCGCGTATCGGCATGGCGATCAAGCAGATGGACCCGCCGTGGGGAAGCTTTGTCCCGGCGTTGATCTGTCTCGGGTTGTTCACGGCCGCCCGCATTGCCGAACAGGTGCGGGCCGGGCTGCAGGCCCTTCCCGGCGGGCAAGCTCAAGCGGCCCATGCGCTCGGCTTCGATGCGGGCGGCATGTACCGGCTGATTCTGCTGCCGCAGGCGTTCCGCATCATACTGCCGACACTCACCAACGAGTTCATGACGATCTTCAAGAACACCTCGGTGGCGCTGACGATCGGGCTGGTTGAGCTGACGGCGACCGCGCGCGAGATCAACGA
Source organism: uncultured Alphaproteobacteria bacterium (assembly GCA_963769365.1). Classification (GTDB taxonomy): domain Bacteria; phylum Pseudomonadota; class Alphaproteobacteria; order Rhizobiales; family Xanthobacteraceae; genus Bradyrhizobium. The sequence goes on from CAVYLU010000012.1 coordinate 945,484, forward strand.
GAACACGTTTCGCACGTTTGAAGCCTTCGGCGTCGTGACGATCATCTATCTGTTGATCGCGCTGATCGCCTGGCAGGCGATGCACCGCATCGAGCAGGCGGCTCGGCTGCCGGGTGCTGCGAGCGGGAGGGGCTAGGCGCATGAGGGTCGATCTCGCAGCGCTGGTCTCGGCTTGGCCCTTCCTGATGAAGGGCCTTTGGTTCACGCTTGAGATCACGCTGGTCGGTGTCTCCGGCGGTATTGTTTTCGGAAGCCTGCTCGCTGTGGCTCGGCTGTCCCAGAACCGGCTGCTTTCGGGATTTGCGACCGCTTACGTCAATCTGATGCGCTCGATCCCGCTGATCCTGGTGATCTTCTGGGTGTTCTTTCTGGTGCCGTGGGCGATCGGCTGGTTTACCAACCATGGACGCCCAGTGGCGGTCGGCGCATCGCTGACGATCTTTGTGACCTTCGTGTTATTCGAGGCGGCTTATTATGCCGAGATCGTGCGCGCAGGCTTTCGTTCGATCTCGCCCGGCCAGTATTCGGCATGCGAGGCGCTCGGCCTGTCAAAACTCAACGCCTACATCTACATCCTGTTTCCGCAGGCAATCCGCAACGTGCTGCCGATCCTGCTGACCCAGACCATCATCCTGTTTCAGGATACCTCGCTGGTTTACGTTATTTCGGCGACCGACCTGTTGGGCGCGGCGACCAAGATCGCGCAGCGCGACGGCCGGCTGGTGGAGATGTATCTGACCGTCGGCGTCATCTATTTCATCTTTTGTTTTGCCGCTTCGCAGTTTGTGAAGCAGCTGCAGGGCCGGCTTTCCTACGGGGCGCGGTGATGATCGAGATCAACAATGTTTCGAAATTCTATGGCTCATTTCAGGTCCTCAAATCTTGCAACGCCAGCATCGCGCGGGGCGAGGTCGTCGTGATCTGCGGTCCGTCCGGTTCTGGCAAGAGCACCTTCATCAAGACGATGAACGGTCTTGAAACCATCGATTCGGGCGAGATCGTCGTCGGCAACTTTCGGCTGGCGCCCGGCGTCACCAATCTCGCTGCGCTGCGACGCACGGTCGGAATGGTATTCCAGAGCTTTGAGCTGTTTCCGCATCTCACGGTGCTGAGCAACGTCACGATCGCCCAGACCAAGGTCCTGAGGCGGCCGAAAGCCGAGGCCGAAGAGAAGGCCCGATCGCTGCTCGCCCGGGTTGGATTGTCGGCACATTTGATGAAGCATCCCGCGCAACTGTCCGGCGGCCAGCAGCAGCGCGTGGCGATTGCCCGCGCCTTGGCGCTGGACCCCGAGGTGATGCTGTTTGACGAGCCGACGTCGGCGCTCGATCCGGAAATGGTCAATGAGGTGCTTGACGTCATGACCGGGCTTGCGAGGCAAGGCATGACGATGGTGTGCGTGACCCATGAAATGGGTTTTGCCAGAGGTGTGGCCAACCGGGTCTTCTTCATGGATGGCGGCGAGATCGTCGAAACCACCGACGCGGCCACGTTCTTCGACGATCCGCAATCGGAACGCGCCAAGGCGTTCCTCGCCAAGATCCTGAAGCACTGAGGTCAGGACACCTTCTGGAACGGCCGGTCGATTGTCATCCCCGCAAATCGTTCCTCGGGAATCGGCATCGATGCTTGTCGCGCAAGCGGAACGCGTAATCGGCAGATCAGGCCCTCGGCGCGCCAGTCGAACAAGGCCTGTCCGCCCAGCTGCAACTCGACGCTCGCCATCAGGCTTCTTGTGCCAAATCCCCGGGAAGTAGGTGTATGCACCAGGGGTCCGCCGGTTTCTTCCCACGCCAACGCGAGCATATCGTCCTCAACGTCCCATGTGATGGACAGTTGGCCCGACATCGCGGACAGCGCGCCATATTTTGCCGAATTGGTAACGAGCTCGTGCAACGCGAGCGCAAGGGTTTGCGCGGTCGCGGGCTGTAGTCGCACTTCCGCGCCGGAAAGCCGGATCTGGCCGCCCCTGGAATAAGGCGCGAGCTCCTCGTCGATCAGCTTGCCTATTTCCGCGCCTTGCCAGCTCGACAGCGAGAGGATGGTGTGAACCCGGGCGAGCGCATTGATGCGTCCTTCAACGGCGTCCACAAAGGTCTTGACGCTATCGGCGCGCGTCAAGCGAACGATCGACTGCGCCAGCGCCAGTGCGTTCTTGGCGCGATGATCGACCTCCCGGATCAAAAGGCTCTGGCGCTCTTCGGCGCGCTTGCGCTCGGTAATATCAACCGTCACGCCGCTGATGCGGACGACGCGGCCGCTGCTGTCGATCGTCGCCGCCGCCGTGCCGACGCACCAGCGCACATCGCCGTCCGGCCGGTAAACGCGGAATTCCGCCTCATACGAACGCGCGCCCTTGGTGAATTCGGCGATCGCCCTGCGCAGCTCGTCGACGTCGTCGGGATGCAGCAAGGCCTGGATGTTCTTCGACGTCACCTCGAAGCCGTCGGGATCGACGCCGAAGATCCGGTATTGGCCGTCGTCCCACATCCAATCGCCGTCGATCCAGTCCCAATCCCAGGATCCCATCTTGCCGGCGGCGATGGCCATGCTGCGGCGCTGTTCGCTTTCGACCAGTTTGGCCGTTGATTTCTCCAGCTCGGCGGTGCGGGCTCGAACGCGGTCCTCGAGCTCGGCATTGAGCCGCTCCAGTTGCCGGGTCTTGCGATAGAGTTCGGCAAAGACCTTTATTTTCGCCCGCAGCACCTCGGGCACGACCGGCACTGGGACGTAGTCGACTGCGCCCATTTCGTAACCGCGCAGCCGGTCGATATCGCTGACCTGGATCGCCGAGATGAAGATCATCGCCGTCTTCTGGAAGCGCGGGTGCTCGCGGATCATGGCGGCGAGCTCGAAACCGTCGAGCTCTGGCATGCAGACGTCGACCAGGATGATCGCGATTTCGTTCTTCAACAGAATCTCGAGCGCCTCGCGGCCGGACGTCGCGACCACGAGATTCTCGCCGAGTTCCTTGAGGATGACCTCATAGGCAAGCAGCTTGGCCGGCTGGTCGTCGACCAGAAGGATGTTCACCTTTTCATTGTCCATCATCGAAATGACCGTTCAGCGATGCAGCCACATGCGAATGGCGAGAAGCAGTTGCTCGGTATTGACTGGCTTAGCGAGGTAGTCGGAGGCGCCGGCCTCCAGGCACTTCTCCCGGTCGCCCTTCATGGCCTTCGCCGTGAGCGCGATGATAGGCAGGCGCGCGAACGACGGATTTTGCCTGATCGCCTCCATGGTCTGGTAACCGTCCATTTGCGGCATCATGATATCCATCAGAACGATTGCGATCTCCGGGTTCAGTTCGACGAGCGCGACAGCCTCGCTTCCGGTGGTGGCGGTGAGCACCTTCATGCCGCGCCGTTCCAACACGCTAGAGAGCGCAAAGATGTTGCGGGCGTCGTCGTCGACGAGTAGCGCGGTCTTGCCGACGAGGTCTTCGTCGGAACTGTTGAGCTTCTCGAGCATTCGTTGCTTCTCGATCGGCAATTCCGTGATCACACGGTGCAGAAACAGTGACGTTTCGTCGAGCAGCCGTTCCGGCAATTCCACGCCCTTGACCACGATGCTTCGCGCCATGGTGTGAAGTTCAGCGTCTTCTTCGGCCGAAAGTTCCCGTCCGGTGAATACGACGACGGGAACAGTGGACAACGCCTCGTCGTTGCGGATCTTGTCGAGCACCTCGAATCCGCTCATGTCGGGCAAGCGCAGATCCAGCACCACGCAATCGCAGGGGTTTTCGCGCAACGCCGAGAGCGCGCCGGCACCGGTGTCGGTGGTGACGATCTCGACGTCGTTGTGGTCGAGCAGTTCCCGGATGCTCAATTGCTCGGCTGCGTTGTCTTCGACGATCAACAGCCGCTTGCGGCGAGGCCGCGCGTACTCCTTGATCTGGGACAGGGCGGCGCTGACGCCTTCGGTCGTGGTCGGCTTGTTGACGAAGGAAAACGCGCCGCGCGCCAGCGCATGCTGGCGATCCTCGTCCAGCGTGATGATCTGCACCGGAATATGACGCGTCAGGGAATTGTGCTTCAACTGGCTCAGCACGGTCCAGCCGAGCATGTCGGGCAGGAAGACGTCGAGTGAGACCGCGGTCGGCTGGAACTGGGTGGCGAGATCGAGTGCTTCCGCCCCGCGAGCCGCGACCAGAACCTTGAAACCCTTGTCACGGGCGAGATCGATCAGAACGCGTGCGTAATGCGGATCGTCTTCGACGATGAGAAGGATGGTGTCGCCGGACTCCAGGTTCAGCCGGTCATCCGGCAATGGCTCGATGACCCACTCCTGGGTTGCGGTCTGCAACGCCGGGGTGGCGGCATATTGAGGCGCAAGGCCGGTGCGCGGCGCCACCGTGGGACCGGAGTATTTCAGCGGCAGGTACAGCGTGAACGTCGAGCCTTTGCCGGTCGCGCTGCGAAGCTGAATTTCGCCGCCGAGCAGGCTTGCGAGCTCGCGGCTGATCGCCAGACCAAGGCCGGTGCCGCCATACTTCCGGCTGGTGCCGGCATCCGCCTGCTGGAAAGCTTCGAAGATCAGCTTCTGCTTTTCCAGCGGGATGCCGATGCCAGTGTCCGACACCTCGAAGGCGATCACGGCAGGCGCGCTGTTGAGCACGGGATGTTCGGCGCTCCATCCGCCAAGCGCCGCGGAAACCCTGAGCCGCACGCCGCCTTCTGCGGTGAACTTGAACGCATTCGACAGCAGGTTCTTCAGTACCTGCTGCAGGCGCTTGGAGTCGGTGACGATGCTGCGCGCCAAATTCGGATCGAGCTCGATATTGAATGAGAGCTCGCGGTTTTCCGCCTCGTGGCGGAACGGGCGTCCGACCGTGTCCAACAGGTTCGAGGTTAGGATTTCCTCGGCATCGACCGTCACGGTGCCGGATTCGATCTTGGACAAGTCGAGGATGTCGCTGATCAGGTTCAAGAGGTCGGTGCCCGCGCCGTGGATGGTTCGCGCGAACTCGACCTGCTTGCCGGTCAGGTTGCCATCCGGGTTTTCCGTGAGCTGCTGGCCCAGGATCAGGATACTGTTGAGCGGCGTGCGCAGCTCATGCGACATGTTAGCCAGGAATTCGGACTTGTACTTCGAAGTCAGCGCGAGCTCGCTCGCCTTCTCTTCGAGCGCGCGGCGAGCTTGCTCGATCTCCTGGTTCTTGCGCTCGACTTCGACGTTGCGTTCGGCCAGCTGCTGAGCCTTCTGCTCGAGCTGCTCGTTGGTCTGCTGCAATTCCTTCTGCTGCGTCTGCAATTCGGTGGCGAGCTGTTGGGACTGTTTCAGCAGGCCTTCGGTCTGCATCGTCGCTTCGATGCTATTGAGCACGATACCGATAAAGTCGGTGAGTTGCTCGAGGAAGGTCATTTGCGAAGTGGTGAAGGCACTGACGGAAGCCAGCTCGATGACGGCCTTGACCTGATTCTCGAACAGGACCGGCAGCACCACGAGGTTTTTCGGGACCAGGCGCAACAGCGCCGAATTGATCGGAACGGAATCCGCCGGGATGTCCGCGACCAGCCGCTGGCGCCTGTCCATCGCGCATTGCCCGATCAGACCCTCGCCGAATTGCACGATCTGCTGATGCGGATAGATACCGTCGCGGGCGTATGCCGCCAGCAGGTTCAATTGCGGGTTGTCCTCATTCTCGACCTGGTAAATCACGCCCATGTGCGCATTCACCAGCGGCGTCAACTCGGTCAACAGCAGTCGGCCCACCGTGGTCAGATCGCGCTGGCCTTGAAGCATGTTGGTGAACCTGGCGAGGTTGGTCTTCAGCCAGTCCTGCTCGGTATTGACGTCGGTGGTGAGCTTCAGGTTTCCAATCATCGTATTGATGTTGTCCTTGAGCTCCGCCACTTCGCCTCTCGCGTCGACCTGGATCGAACGGGTGAGGTCGCCCTTCGTCACCGCGGTCGCCACCTCGGCAATGGCGCGAACCTGCGAGGTGAGGTTGGCCGCCAAGAGGTTGACGTTGCCGGTCAGGTCCTTCCAGGTGCCGGCAGCACCTGGCACGTTGGCCTGGCCGCCGAGGCGGCCCTCCACGCCGACCTCTCGCGCGACGCTGGTGACCTGATCGGCGAACGTCGCCAGCGTATCGGTCATGTTGTTGATGGTCTCGGCAAGGGCTGCGACTTCGCCCTTCGACTTCACCGTCAGGTTTTGCTTCAGATCGCCGTTGGCGACCGCGGTCACGACCTTGACGATGCCGCGGACCTGCTCGGTCAGATTGGCGGCCATGAAATTGACGGTGTCGGTGAGGTCCTTCCAGGTACCGGCGACGCCGGGCACTTGCGCCTGGCCGCCGAGCTTGCCTTCGGTGCCGACCTCGCGGGCGACGCGCGTGACCTCGCCGGCGAACGCATTGAGCTGGTCGACCATCGTGTTGATGGTGTTCTTCAATTCGAGGATTTCGCCCTTCACGTCGACCGTGATCTTGCGCGACAGGTCGCCTCTCGCCACCGCGGTCGTGACCTCGGCGATGTTGCGCACTTGGGTCGTGAGGTTGGCCGCCAGCAGGTTGACGTTGTCGGTCAGGTCCTTCCAGGTGCCGCCGACGCCGGGCACCACCGCCTGGCCGCCGAGGCGTCCTTCGGTGCCGACCTCGCGCGCGACGCGCGTCACTTCGGCGGCGAACGAGCGAAGTTGCTCGACCATCGTGTTCAGCGTGTCCTTCAAGAGCAGGATCTCGCCGCGCACGTCGACCGTGATCTTTTTCGACAAGTCGCCGCCGGCGATCGCGGTCGCGACCTCGGCGATGTTGCGCACCTGCGCGGTGAGATTCGACGCCATGAAGTTGACGTTGTCGGTCAAGTCCTTCCAGGTGCCGGCGACTTCGGGCACCTCGGCCTGACCGCCGAGCTTTCCTTCCGTGCCGACCTCGCGGGCCACGCGCGTCACTTCGGAGGCAAACGCGTTGAGCTGGTCGACCATGGTGTTGATGGTGTTCTTGAGCTCGAGGATTTCACCCTTGACGTCCACTGTGATCTTGCGCGAGAGGTCGCCGCGGGCGACCGCGGTCGTCACCTCGGCGATGTTGCGGACCTGCGCGGTCAGATTGCCGGCCATCGAGTTGACGCTGTCGGTCAGGTCCTTCCAGGTGCCGGCGACGCCCGGCACATTGGCCTGGCCGCCGAGCCGTCCTTCGGTACCGACCTCGCGCGCCACGCGCGTCACCTCGCCGGCGAAGCGATTAAGCTGGTCGACCATGGTGTTCAGCGTTTCCTTGAGCTGCAGGATCTCGCCGCGCACGTCCACAGTGATCTTGCGCGACAGGTCGCCGCCGGCGATCGCGGTCGCGACTTCGGCGATATTGCGGACCTGGGCCGTCAGGTTGCCGGCCATCGAGTTGACGCTGTCGGTCAAGTCCTTCCAGGTACCGGCGACGCCGGTCACCTGGGCCTGGCCGCCGAGCTTGCCGTCGGTGCCGACTTCGCGCGCGACGCGCGTCACCTCGCTGGCAAACGCGTTGAGCTGGTCGACCATCGTGTTCAGCGTTTCCTTCAACTGCAGGATTTCGCCGGACACGTTCACGGTGATCTTTTTCGACAGGTCGCCCTTGGCGACCGCGGTTGCGACTTCGGCGATGTTGCGGACCTGGCCGGTGAGGTTGCTGGCCATCGAGTTGACGCTATCCGTCAAATCCTTCCAGGTGCCGGCGACGCCGCGCACCAGCGCTTGTCCCCCGAGCTTGCCTTCGGTGCCGACTTCGCGCGCGACGCGCGTCACTTCGCCGGCGAAGGCGTTGAGCTGGTCCACCATGGTGTTGATGGTGTCTTTCAGCTCCAGGATCTCGCCGCGCACGTCAACCGTGATCTTCTTGGACAGGTCGCCGTTGGCGACCGCCGTCGTCACTTCCGCGATGTTGCGGACCTGTGCGGTCAGGTTCGATGCCATCGAGTTGACGCTTTCGGTGAGGTCCTTCCAGGTGCCGGCGACGCCGAGCACGTTGGCCTGGCCGCCGAGCCTGCCGTCGGTGCCGACCTCGCGCGCCACGCGCGTCACTTCGCCGGCGAAGGCGTTGAGCTGGTCGACCATGGTGTTCAGCGTCTCCTTCAATTGAAGAATCTCGCCCGAGACGTTCACCGTGATCTTCTTGGACAGATCGCCGCCGGCGATCGCGGTGGCGACGTCGGCGATGTTGCGCACCTGGGCCGTCAGATTGCTCGCCATGAAGTTGACGTTGTCGGTCAAGTCCTTCCAGGTGCCGGCCACGCCGGGCACCTGGGCCTGGCCGCCGAGCTTGCCTTCGGTGCCGACTTCGCGGGCGACGCGTGTCACTTCCGAGGCGAAGGAGTTGAGCTGGTCGACCATCGTGTTGATGGTGTCTTTCAGTTCCAGAATTTCGCCGCGCACGTCCACCGTGATCTTGCGCGAGAGGTCGCCGCGGGCGACCGCGGTGGTGACGTTGGCGATATTGCGGACCTGCGCGGTCAGGTTGCCGCACATCGCGTTCACGGAGTTGGTCAGGTCCTTCCAGGTGCCGGCCACGCCGGGCACGATCGCTTGGCCGCCGAGCTTGCCGTCGGTGCCGACTTCGCGCGCAACACGTGTCACTTCGGAGGCGAAGGAGCGCAGCTGGTCCACCATCGTGTTGATGGCTTCCTTCAGCTGCAGAATCTCGCCGCGAACGTCGACCGTGATCTTCTTGGAGAGGTCGCCGTTGGCGACCGCGATCGTCACCTCGGCGATGTTGCGAACCTGACCGGTCAGGTTGTTGGCCATCGAGTTGACGCTCTCGGTCAAATCCTTCCACACGCCGGTCACTTCCGGCACCTGGGCCTGACCGCCGAGCTTGCCTTCGGTGCCGACTTCGCGCGCCACGCGCGTCACTTCGGAAGTGAACACGCTAAGCTGCTTGATCATCGTGTTGACGATGTTGGCCGACTGCAGGAATTCGCCGCCCAGCGGGCGGCCGTCGACGTCAAGCTGCACGGTTTGCAGCAGGTCGCCTTGCGCAACCGCGGCGACCGCACGCGTCACTTCGCGGGTCGGCCACAACAGGTCGTCGATCAGCGTGTTGACGGAGCCCTCCATGTCGGCCCATGAGCCGGAGGCGAGGCCAAACTTGACGCGCTGCCGCGTCTTGCCTTCGCGGCCGACAACCTGGCCGACGCGCTCGAGCTGCTGCGCCATGCGCTGGTTGGCCGCGATGATCTCGTTGAAGGTATCGGCGATCTTGCCGTCGATCCCGAGCTGATCGCCCGACATTCGCACCGAGAAGTCGCCGCTGCGCATCGCCTGCAGGGCGTGCAGCAAATCTTGCCGCGAATCCGGAGCCTGGTCGCCGCTCGATTTTCGCTTTGGGACGGGGCGGAGAGGTGTGGCTGCTCCGGAATCAAGATCGCTCATGAAATTCCCCCCAACAAATGCCCCGGCGAATCCAAATCAGTGCGGCAGCGTTCAGCCATAGAAGCTTTAGAAAAATGCCAAATCAAGCAATAAGATAGCGGTCGTCTGAATCGCAGCCCGGCGCGATTTGGCACGGATGAAACAACTCGGTCGTGTGGCTCCGGTTCCGACCAAATTCACAAAATTTCTGAATGGGTTCCGCACAATGAACCGCCGCGCGCGGCTTGGTTCATGCATCGTTAAGGTGGAATGCGGTTTGTCCATTTGAAAGAGGCGTTTTCTATTTGAAGCTCGGCCCAAAAGACTTCGCGAGACGGGCCGAGTGGGAGCGGGGGAATAACCCGCCGGGAACCGCAATCCCGTTCGTTGGTTGCGTTCCGCCCGGTTTTGAATCGCCGCACCGGCTGCCCATATACCGGCCGGGTGGAGATGGAAATGGGAGGCCACACCATGGGCCCGAAATTCGTCTTTATGGCACTCAGTATTGCCTTTGGCGTCGCGGTTGCATTGGCAACCGCCACAACGATCAGGCAGGTGCACCTGGCCACCTCGTCGATCACGCACTCGACCACGCGGACTTGATGGCTTTATTGTCGACTGTCTCGGTCCGTTCGGTGGCGTGCCTGGGCAGCATTGGGAACGAAGCTCCGGCCCCGCGGTTACCGATTTAACCGCCGCTTTCAGCCGCTGTTTTTCCGAGGTGCCGCCATTGGATATCCACACCAGAGAGCGCGGGCCATCTGTTGAAAAAAGGCGGCCGCCCGAGCGCGGTCCCGAGCAAAAATCCGCGCCAGAAACGCCTCGTGAGGTCGATCGTCAATCGCCGCGGCGCGCCAGCGTCACTGCGCGATTGGCTGCGCGAGCATTGGATGCTCGCCACCACCGGCGCCTGCGTGCTGCTGATCGTCCTGATCGGCGGCTTGGTTTACTGGCTCAATGTTCGTCACTACGAATTGACTGACGACGCCTTTATCGCGGCCCGGAGTTTTTCGGTTGCGTCGAAAGTCGGCGGTTATGTCACCGATGTGCCCATCGCCGACAATCAGCATGTTAACGCGGGCGATCTGCTGTCGCGGATCGATGACCGCGACTACAAGATCGCAGTCGATCAGGCACAGGCGCAGGTTTCCTCGACGCAAGCCAACATCGGCAACGTCCAGGCGCAGATCGACAGCCAGCGCGAACAGATCAACCAGGCGCAAGCGCAGCTCGATCAGGCGCAGGCGCAGTTGCAGTTCGCACAACAGGAGGAGGCTCGCGCCAAAGACCTGGTCGACAAGGGCGCTGGTACGGTTCAGCGCGAGCAGCAAACGCGTTCCGACCTGCAGGCTCAGCAAGCCAACACCGCTCGCGCCAAGGCCGCATTGATCGCAGCGCAGCTCGGGATCAAGACGCTGCAGTCTCAGCTTGATAGCGCGCGCGCCCAGCTGCAGCAGGCGCAGGCGCAGCTCGACCAGGCGAAGCTTAATCTCGGATACACCCGCGTGACGGCGGCTCAATCCGGCCGCGTCGTCAAACTGAGCGGCGCGGTGGGCACCTTCGTCACCGCCGGCCAGAGCTTGACCATGTTCGTTCCGGATGAAGTCTGGATCGTCGCGAATTACAAGGAGACGCAGCTTGGCGACATGCGGCCAGGCCAGCCCGTCGAGTTCAGTATAGACGCCTATCCCGACCGCAAGCTGACCGGCCGGGTGGATTCGGTGCAGCCCGGCTCGGGTACCGCCTTCAGCCTGCTGCCGGCGGAAAACGCCACCGGCAATCTCGTCAAGGTGGTGCAGCGCGTGCCGGTGAAGATCACGGTCGACAACTGGCCGGCTGACGTGCCCGTTGGCCCGGCATGTCGGTTGTGCCCTGGGTCAGGGTGCGATGACCGACGTCGCGCAGGGCGGCAGCGGTTCGGCAAGCTAGTCGCCAGAGCGCTCGGCGGCCGGCGGACACAACCCCTATCTCATCGCCTTTGTCGTTTCGATCGCGACCTTCATGGAGGTCCTTGACACGACCATCGCCAACGTTGCGCTGCGTTATATCGCCGGCAGCCTGGCGGTCGGCCTCGACGAGAGCACCTACATCGTCACCAGCTATCTGGTGGCCAATGCGATTGTGCTGTCGATTTCCGGCTGGTTGTCGACAGTCATCGGCCGCAAGCGCTTCTACATGATGTGTGTCGCGACGTTCGCCGTCGCTTCGCTGCTGTGCGGACTAGCATGGAGCCTGCCATCGCTGGTGCTGTTCCGCATTCTCCAGGGGCTGGGCGGCGGAGGAATGGCAACGAGCGAGCAGGCGATCCTCGCCGATACCTTCCCGCCCCACAAGCGCGGTCAGGCATTTGCGATCTCCGGCATTGCGGTGGTCGTGGCGCCGGTAGTCGGCCCGACTCTCGGCGGCTGGATCAGCGACACCTATTCCTGGCACTGGGTCTTCCTCATCAACGTCCCGATGGGATTGCTCTCGCTGTTTCTGGTCGGCACGCTCGTCAACGAGCCGTCGGGCGCCGAGCAGGAGCGGGCAAAGCTCCTCGAAAACGGCCTGCGCGTCGACTATGTCGGCTTCATCCTGGTCGCGATCGGCCTTGGCTCGCTCGAATTCGTGCTGGACGAAGGGCAGCGCAACGATTGGTTCGGTTCGAACTTGATCCTGAGCTTTGCGCTCGCCGCGGCTTTCTGCCTGATCGCCCTGGTGCTGTGGGAATTGATGCGCGACGATCCGATTGTAGACATCCGCCTGCTGCGGCAGCGGCAGTTCGGCGCCTGTTTTCTGCTCATGCTCGGCACCGGCGCCATTGTGATCGCTACCACCCAGATTCTGCCGCAATTCGTGCAGACCGAGCTGGGTTACACGGCGATGCTGGCGGGGCTGGTGCTATCGCCCGGCGGCGTCGTGACCATTATCATGATGCCGATCGTGGGAAGGCTGATCGGTCTCGTGCAGCCGAAATATCTGCTGATGGCCGGTGCATCCATCGCAGCCGTTTCGATGTGGCATTTCACGGGCCTGACCGGAGACGTCAGTTACGGCTACGCCGCGCTTTCGCGCGTCTATCTTGCATTCGGTCTTCCCCTCCTGTTCCTCCCCGTGACGACCGCATCGTATGACGGGGTCCCGCCGGACAAGACCAATCAGGCCTCCGCGTTGATCAATGTCGCGCGCAACCTCGGCGGATCGATAGGCGTGGCGATGGTGCAGACGATCTGGCAACAGCGCCAGCAATTCCATCAGAGCCGTCTCATCGAGCACGTCGTGCCATCTGACATCGGCTATCAGCAGACGATCGACGCAATGACGCGGTTTTTCCAGGCGCAGGGGTCAAACGCGTCCGAAGCGGCCTCGCAGGCGATCGCTTGGGTCGGTCAGACGCTGCAGCACCAGATCGACCTGCTCGCCTATATCGACGCGTTCTGGTCGCTCGCGATGGTCGGCGCCGTCATGATTCCGGTCGCCCTCATCCTCAGGCCGATCGATCTGCGCACGCCGGTGCAAGCACACTGAGCGGCAGTCCTCCCCGTATGGGTCACGCAATCCTCACTCCGATTGGTGGTACGTCGCTCCGCGTTCACCGAGTTCGTCGACCAGCACGCGCGTGTTTTCGCTGTAGTCGACAGGTACGGCCACGAGATGGACGCCGCCTTGTTCGAACGCGGCTTGTAGGGTCGGGATCAGTTCCGAGGCGGCGGCGATCCGGTGTCCGCGCGCCCCATAGGAGGCCGCGTAGGCAACGAAATCGGGATTGCCGAACGTCATCCCGAAATCGGGGAATTTGTCCACCGCCTGCTTCCAGCGGATCATGCCGTAGGCAAAATCTTCGATCACGAGAACGACGAGGTCGAGCTTCAGACGGACCGCGGTTTCCAGTTCCTGGCTGTTCATCATGAAGCCGCCGTCGCCGCATATGGCGAGCACATGCTTTTGCGGATTGAGGCACTTGGCCGCGATGGCGGAAGGAAGGCCGGCGCCCATGGTCGCCAGCGCGTTGTCGAGCAGCAACGTATTGGCGATCATGGTGCGATAGTTGCGCGCAAACCAGATCTTGTACATGCCGTTGTCGAGGCAGACGATGCCGTCTTCCGGGATCACGCTGCGAACGTCGCGCACGAGACGCTGAGGAATCATGGGAAAGCGGCCGTCGTTGGCTCGCTCGTTGATGTGGCCGTGAATATCATCCCGCAACCGCAAGAATTCCGGATGGGGTTTCACCCGCTGATATAATGCATCCGCCAGCGCAGCCACGCTGGTCCCGATGTCGCCGATCAACTCGGCATCCGGGTGGAAAACCTCTTCCACCGTCGCCGAAACGTAGCCGATATAGGCGACCTTTGGCCCCGAGCGGGCGTCACCCATCAGGAACGGCGGTTTCTCGACCGTGTCGTGACCGATGGCGATGATGAGATCGGCAAGCTCGATTGCATCGTGGACGTAGTCGCGTTCGGACAGCGCCGCAGTGCCAAGATACAATTCGGAATTGCCCGTCACCGCGCCCTTTCCCATTTGGGTATTGAAGAACGGGATCTGTGCCCTGCGGACAAAATCGGAAAGCGCTTCGACCAGCCGCGGCCGATTACCTGCGGCGCCGATCATGACCAGGGGACGTTTCGCGCCTAGAATCAGATCAACGATGCTTTTGAGCGCCGCGGGCGAGGCGACGGGCCTGGCGATTGGATGCGGCGGGATCAGCGAAGCGGTGCTGGCTTCCGCGGCAATGTCCTCGGGAAGCTCGAGATGGACCGGCCCCGGCCGTTCTTCGGTGGCGACCCGGAACGCGTCGCGGACCAGCGAGGGAATGGAATCGGCGGATATGATTTGCCGCGTCATCTTGGTCAGCGGCCGCATCGCGCCGACAATGTCGACGAGTTGAAAGCGCGCCTGGCGCGCACTCTTGATCGCCTTCTGCCCCGTGATCATGACCATAGGCATGGCGCCGAGATAGGCGTAGGCCGCACCCGTGGTGAAATTCAGGGCTCCCGGTCCAAGAGTGGAGAGACAAACGCCCGGCAACCCGGTCAGACGTCCCTGTGTCGCTGCCATGAAGGAGGCCGCCTGTTCGTGGCGGGTGAGCACAAGCTCAATTCGCGACTTCCGCAAGGACTCGACGACGTCGAGGTTCTCTTCGCCGGGGAGCCCGAAAATTCGCTGAACGCCTTCGTTTTCCAGCGCGGCGACCAGAAGATCGGATCCCTTGGTACACATCTGCTTGACCTCCGTGGCAGCCCGGGGCTTTGTGCCAGAAAATCAGGTTCGGTGCCACGGCGCCGGGCGGGCATCGTCATCCTGACATCAGGGTAAAGTGATCGACACGAGCGCTTTCGAGGCGGTAATCATGATCGGCGCGTGGACAGCCCGCGGGGAAAAATGAAAAAAACTTCGAGGCCGGCGGCAGCAACCGCGCTTCTGTTCGTCACAACTCTCGGCGGCGCGGCAACGGCTCAATCGCTGCGCGGCGAGCAAGCGTTCGGCGACTGGCGGCACGACAAGCCCGGTACGATCCGCCTGATCAAGCCTGCGGATTTGCTGAAGCCCGGTGCGACATCCTCGGCAGCCAAAGTCTCCCGCGTCGTCCCGAGACCTCCCGCCGCGGCTCCGCAAGTGCCGCCGGGCTTCCAGGTCGAATTGTTCGCGGAGGGATTGGATGGACCTCGCATCATCCGGGTCGCGCCAAATGGAGATATCCTTGTTGCCGAAACGCGCGCGGGCCGCATTCGCGTTCTCCGCAACGCGGATGGCGCGGCAAGGCCGGTCGCAAACGAGGTGTTTGCGGACGGCCTTCATGGACCGTTCGGAATTGCGTTCTTCCCGCCTGGTGACGACCCGCAATGGATGTATGTCGCCAATACCGACAGCGTCGTGCGCTTTGCCTACCATTCCGGCGACCTGAAGGCCTCGACGCCACCGGAGACCGTCGTTGCCAATCTTCCGCGTGGAGGCAGTCATACCACCCGCGACATCGCCTTTACGACCGACCGCAAGCGCATGCTGGTCTCGGTGGGATCGGCCGGCAATGACGGCGAGGAGCTGGGCACGCCTCCCGGAGGGCTTACGGCATGGAGCCGCGAGCATACGGTCGGTGCCGCCTGGGGTTATGAGGCCGATCGCGCGGCGGTGTTGTCGTTCGATCCCGATGGCAAGGACAAGAAAATATTTGCCACCGGAATCCGTAATTGCGTCGGCCTCGCGGTCCAGCCGCAGAGCGGCGCGCCCTGGTGCTCTACCAACGAACGCGACGGCTTTGGCGACGACCTGGTGCCCGATTACGTGACCCGGATCAGGGAAAATGCGTTCTATGGCTGGCCCTGGTTCTACATCGGCGGCAACCAAGATCCCCGGCACAGGGGCGAGCGTCCCGATCTGAAGCGCAAGGTCACGATACCCGATGTGTTGCTCCAGGCGCATTCGGCATCGCTCGGCCTGACCTTCTACGCGGGAAACAATTTTCCCGCGGAATATCGCGGCGATGCTTTTGCGGCCGAGCACGGCTCCTGGAACAGATCCAAGCTGACCGGCTACAAGGTTATTCGCATCCGTTTGAAGGATGGTGTGCCGACCGGCGAATACGAGGACTTCGCTACCGGATTTGTCGTCGACAACTCCGAAGTATGGGGCCGTCCGGTCGGCGTTGCCACAGCGCGCGACGGCGCCTTGCTTGTCTCGGAAGACGGCAACGGAACGATCTGGCGGATCAGCCACTAATTGTCTTGCGCGATTGCGGTGAGCGTTTTTGATTATGGCGGATATCTCCGAAAGGCACGATCTTTGACAAATCTCTGGGCGCGAAAATCCGTGGTCGAGCTGGTGGCGGAAGCCGCCCATGCCGGCGTCGATGCGGAAGTTCGGCCCTTGCGGCGCACGCTATCGGCGCTGAATCTGGTGGCGTTGGGCGTCGGCGGCATCATCGGCGCCGGCATCTTCGTGCTCACCGGGCACGCCGCGGCCGCCAACGCCGGCCCAGCGGTAACGCTGTCGTTCCTCTTGGGGGCGATAGCCTGCGCCTTCGCCGGGCTTTGCTATGCCGAGATGTCCTCGACGGTCCCGATCTCTGGCAGCGCCTACACCTATGCTTACGCAACGCTCGGCGAATTGGTGGCGTGGATCATCGGCTGGGATCTGATCCTCGAATATGCGGTCGGCGCGGTTACGGTCGCAATCGGCTGGTCCGGCTATGTCGTCAGCTTCGCCAGGGATTTCGGGCTCGATCTGCCGGCGCGGCTTGTCTCCGCGCCGCTTAGCTATGATGCGGGTCAGCACACCTGGTCGGCAACCGGCGCCATTCTCAATGTGCCGGCGGTTGTGGTGATTGTTGCGATCACCAGCCTCCTGGTGATCGGCATCAGGGAATCGGCGCAATTCAACAATTTCATCGTTGCCATCAAATTGACGGTCATTTTTCTTTTCCTCGTCTTTGCCGCGCATGCGTTCAGCACCGCCAATTGGGTGGCGCCGGCCAATCCCGACGGGCGGTTCATCCCGCCGAACGCCGGCTACGGCGTCTATGGCTGGTCCGGCGTGCTCCGCGGGGCCGCGGTAGTGTTCTTCGCCTATATCGGGTTCGATGCGGTTTCGACCGCCGCGCAGGAAGCCGAGACGCCGAACCGGGACATGCCGATCGGCATCCTCGGTTCGCTGGTGATTTGCGCATTTCTGTACATCGCCGTCGGTTTCGTCCTGACCGGCATCGTTCCCTTCGATCGGTTGAACGTGCCGGACCCGATCGCGGTTGGGATCGATGCGGCCGGCGTCGGCTGGCTCGCGCCGCTGATCAAGCTCGGAATCGTGCTCGGCCTGACGTCGGTCATTCTGGTCATGCTGCTTGCCCAGCCTCGCATCTTCCGCGCCATGGCGCATGACGGGCTGTTGCCAAAGGCCGCGGCGAAAATCCATCCGCGCTTCCACACCCCGCATGTTGCGACCATCGGCTCCGGGGCGGTGGCTGCCGTGCTCGCCGGGCTGTTGCCGATCGGCCTGGTCGGAGAGCTCGTCAGCATCGGGACGCTGTTCGCGTTTGCGGTCGTATCCGCAGGAACGCTGGTGTTGCGGATCGTCGATCCCGCATTGCAGCGTCCGTTCAAGGCGCCGCTGATCTGGATCGTGGCCCCGGCGGGTGCTGTGACCTCGGTCTTTCTGATGTTCGGCCTGCCGCTCGATACCTGGCTTCGCCTCGCCGTGTGGCTCGCGATCGGGCTCGTGATTTATTTCACTTACGGTGCAAAGCACAGCCGGCTTACCAAGGCTCGGTAGTTGTCACCTAACCGCGCCGCACGCTGGCGCCGCCGTCGACCGGCAGCGTCACCCCGGTGATGAAGTTGGCTTCATCCGAGGCCAAGAACAGCGCGGCGTTGGCGACGTCCCAGCCGGTTCCCATCTTCTTGCGCAAGGGCACCTTGCTGTCGCGTTCGGCCTCGACTTCGGCGCGGGTCTTTCTGAATTCACGGGCGCGGGTGTCGACCGCCATCGGCGTGTTCATCAGCCCCGGCAGGATGACATTGGCGCGGATGCCGTACGACGCGTTCTGGTAGGCGAGCTGCTCGGTGAAGGCGACCATCGCCGACTTCGTCGCCTTGTAGGCGACATAGGGGTAGGTCGTGATCACGGCCATCGAGGAGATGTTGATGATGACGCCGCTTTGTTGCTGCCGCATGATCGGGATCACATGCTTGGCGGCGAGGATGCAGCTCTTGAAGTTGATCGCAACGCAGCGGTCGAAGGCCTCTTCGGTGATGTCGAGCAGCTCGGCGTCACCACCCGCAAGGCTGACGCCGACATTGTTGTGCAGAATATCGATCTTGCCCCAGCGGCCATGCGCGTCCGCCACCATGGCCTTGATCTCGGCATTTTTGGTGACGTCGGCCTTGAAGGCCAACGCCGTGCCTTGCTTCTCCGCGATCATGTCGACCGTTTCCTGCACTGATGCGAGGTTATGATCGACGCACAGCACCCTGGCGCCTTCGCGCGCGAAGGTGAGCGCCGTGGCGCGTCCGTTGCCGATGCCTTCGCCGGGGCTTTGCCCGGCGCCGACGACGATGGCGACCTTGTCTTTCAGACGCATCTCAGTTCACTCCGGGGATCGGGTACTGCTGCAGCACCTCTTTGTAAGCGGGCTCGTTGTCGATCTTCATCGTCGCCAGCACGCGCACCACGGCGCAATAGAAGGCGATGGTGAGCACGAGATCGACCATCTCCTCATTGGAAAGATGCCGCTTGATCTCGGCAAAGGTCGTCATCGACATCTCAAGCTCCCGCGCCATTTCGCGCGCGCCTTTCAGGATCGCCCTGGCGAGCGGTTCAAGCCTCGACCGAATGCCCTCCGTCTCGATGATGATTGCCGCGATGTCCTCGTCGGTGACGCCGAACTCCTTGCCGATCTTGACATGGTGGGTGAATTCATATTCCGACTTCTCGAGCCAGCCGACTTGCAGGATCGCGAGTTCGCGCAGCCGCGGATCGAGCTTGCTCTTGAAGCGGATATAGCTGCCGACGCCGTTGAAGGCGCGCGCCATGTCGGGTGAGTTCACGAGCAGCTTGTGCAGATTGTTGTTGCGCTTGAGCATGTCGTGATATTCCGGCGCGACTTGGTCGGCCTCGAGATAGGGCAGGCGGGCCATGCTGTTTCCCTCTTTGCTAAAGCATAATCCGGAAAAGTGGGAACCGGTTTTCCGAAAATGATCATGCTTGAATAAGAAGATAGAACGGGATGACTATTCGAAGAAAAGTCATCCCGCTCTAGCGGTCTTGTGAACTCGCGCTCCGGCGCCAGCAAGGTCACGCCGCCATCGACCACCAGCACCTGGCCGGTGATGTAGCGCGCGTGATTGCTGAGCAGGAATTTGACGGCGTGGCCGACGTCCCAGCCGGTGCCTTCGAGTTTCAACACCGAGGCTTTTGTGCGCTGGGCGCGCGCGGCCTCGCTCATGCCGCGGGCATAGACCATCGGCGTATACATCGGCCCCGGACAGATGCAGTTGACGCGGATGTTGTCACCGCCATGATCGACCGCCATCGCCCGGGTCAGGCCGATCACCGCCGCCTTCGAGGTCGTATAGGTGGTGAGCCCGCGCGGCCGCAGCGCCGAGATCGAGGAGATGTTGACGATGGCGCCGCCGTGAGCGGTCTTGATCATCGCCGGTATCGCGTATTTCGAGAGCAGGAACATGCTCTCGACATTGATTTGCATCACCCGCCGGTATTCCTCCGGCTTCTCGTCGACGACGCTGCCGCGGCTGCCGATGCCGACATTGTTGTCGAGGAAGTCGAGCCGGCCGAAGCGGTCGACGGCGGCCTCGATGAGCTTTTTGCAATCGGTTTCCTTTGTGGCGTCGCAGGCCTGCGCCGCCGCCGTGCCGCCTTCGGCCGCGATCATCTCGACCGTGCGTTCGGCAAGCTTGAGATCGAGATCGGCGACCAGCACCTTGGCACCTGCGCGCGCCAGCAAAACGGCAGCCGCCCGCCCATTGCCGATGCCATCGCCGGCCGCGCCGCCGCCGGAAATCAGCGCGACCTTGCCGGAAAGACCGGTATCTTCCTCCGCTCCCTGCATCGCGTTTCTCACCTTTGTTGGGCCGCACGATAGCAACGCTATCGGCGCGGGAGAAGGCCCAGCTGAGAGGATACAGCTCTGCATTCTCGCGGCATGATCTGCCCGAGTTCTGCTTTAGTTAGCCGTTCACCCTCTAAAAACAGAGGGCGCAGGGAATGCCGGGTACTCGCCGCACCCATAGCCTCGCGTGCAAAAGTAAAAAGCACACGAGTTAGCGACCACAGGTACGCCGCAACATCACGACATTCCCTGCGCGATGGGTCGACGGCTTATAACGCACTCCCCGGTGTCCGGGCTTGCTAGCCACCGTCGCCGGCGGAATTACTTCCGCCAACTTGAGCTGACCTGATTCCAACGCCTCGGCTCATGCTTCTCGCCCTCTCTAACCGAGGAGTATGACCATGCAGGATCAAGTGAACGCGACCCCCGCGCCCCTTCAGCGAGTGCCATGGAATAAGGACAAGATGACCGGAGCAAAGCCCCCGTTGCGCCCCAAACACGTCTGGTCGATCCGGACAACACTCCAGATCGAAGGCCGTGATCGGGATCTCGCCATGTTCAACTAGGCGATCGACAGCTTCGTGGCTGTGATGTCGTCGCCATCCGGGTCGAAGATGTCGCCGCAGGCGGATATACAGCGGATCGCGCAACGGTCCGGCAAAGGAAAACCGGGCGGCCGGTCAGATTGAATTGAGCGAACAGACCCGTCAGGCCATCGATGACTATCTAAAGGCTACCAACAAAAGGCCCGGCGAGTTCGTGTTCACGGGTCCAACGCGCCAATATGCGCGCCTTTTTTCCGAGTGGATTGGCAGTGTTGGATTGGACTCACGACTGTTCGGGACGCACTCGCTGCGACGCACGAAAGCCACCCTGATCTACCGACGCACGGGCAATCTCAGGGCTGTACAGCTTCTGCCCTGCCACACTAAGATCGAAAGCACTGTCAGATATCTCGGCATCGAAGTAGATGATGCCCTGGCAATAGCGGAACAAGTTGATGTCTGAAATACCCGGGCAGAGCGGACATTCTCTGCCCACGCTCTAACAGCCGGTTTGTGCCAAGAAGCGACATCAACCTGAGTGGGAATCCTAAGGATGATCTGTCGTAGAACTCCAAGCCGAGAGGTTCCTATCCGCAGCCGGGCGGGGCACAGAATTTGGCTTGGTAGGCGATATCACCGATTGGGTCACGTACACAGCCCGGCGGCCAACTCGCGTGCTGGCTTGGGGCCCGGAAACTGATTTCTACGGCAGTCAGCTCTTGATCCACAAACTACTAGCTAGTTTCTGTCGCGAAACACCTGCATTTGTGTTGAGGGCGCTAGTTCCTCAATAAAACCAGGGCGAACCCGGTCTTGCCCGATAAGCAGACAATTCCCGAGCCGATCGGCGTGTCTCAAAGGTGCCAATAGCAGCAGGATTGTCGCTCAAAGCAAGTACTACTCTGCATGGAACGCTAGGAAGAGCCAAAGCGAAACGTCACGAAGATCATCGACGTCCAGGTGCATATCTGGTTGAAGACGATGCTGACTTCCGGCCTGGAAACATAGCCAGTTCCGAGGCGGAACATGCGCCAGGCGATCTCGAAAGCCACGCGAACTTTTTGGAGCGTGATAGCGGCGCCTGCGGTTCCGACTGATCCCAACCTTTCTCAAAGTTCATTCCCACTTTTTGTTGATTGGGCGTTGTCTTTTGCGATCGGTGCATACCGCCCGGGCTTTGCGTTGTCTTCAAAGCAGGAGAGCGCGATGCAACGGTTGCTTAGCCTTGCGATTGTCCTTTTCAGTCTCGCGGCAGCTCACGCCCAAACCAACGGGCAGGTGAACGGTCAACCGAGCAATGGTGTAAGCGGCGTCGCATCCAATGCTTTCAATGGTCCAATGTCCAATGGGCCAACGCCGCCCTCACCAGGCTCGACCGTCGTCACGGGCGGCGCACAGAACGGTCAAACGAATAGTATTGGAAGCGGTGTCGCGTCCGATCCCCTCAGTGTTCCGACGTCGACCTTACCGTCATCGCCGGGATCGGCTGCCGTTGCGGGCGGCGCACAGACTGGATCGACGACCGTAGCAGCAGGAACGGGGGGTGGGACCAGTGCGACCGCGTCGATCACCGCGCCCGCGTCGATCGATCCTCAGCTACCCCTGCTATTGCCGGGAGAGGTGGCGAGCACCTCGACCCAGTCGGCGAAAGTCATGACAAGGGGAGCTGGCACGGCCTCCAACACGATCTGTCCTCCGGTCCCTTCAACGGATGGTGGGTCGGCAAACCTGAGCGAAGTATTCGGGGCGCCGAGCGGATGCTGATCGGGCCGATAAGCACATCGCCATAGAACACGAGCCAGCTCGCATCGCGGGCGTCGTGATGTCGGGAACATTTGACTGGGGCGAATAGTCTGCTGGAGCATATCACGAGGTCAGACGGCGATGATTGAGCATTTCGAAATAGCTATCCCGGATTCAGTCTTGAATGATCTCGATGCCCGCCTGGCATCGATCCGGTTGCCTCGAAATAGTGCGCGGAACTGGAGTTCCGGGACAAGTTCCGAGTATCTCCGTGAGCTGGTCGACTACTGGCAACAGCGTTTTGACTGGCGCGAGCACGAGGCGCGGCTCAATCAATTCGAGCAGTTCGTCGTGACGGTAGATGGCACGAAACTGCATTTCATCCACAAAAAAGGACGCGGCCCGTCGCCTCTCCCGCTCATACTGACGCATGGGTATCCTGATTGCTTCTTCCGCTTTTACAAGTTGATCCCGCTTCTCACAGACCCCGCCAAATATGGAGGCGATGCGGCCAACTCGTTCGACGTTATCGTCCCAAGCCTGCCCGGCTATGGTTTTTCCGAAGCGCGTGAACGGAGCGGTGGCGTTTTTGGGTTTGGTGATTTGTGGTACAAGCTGATGACCGATGCGCTCGGCTGCAGCAAATTCGGAGCGCACGGCGGCGATTGGGGGAGCACCGTTACCGAGCACCTCGCACGCAGCCATGCTTCTTCCCTCGTCGGTATCCATCTCACCGACGTGCCCTTCTGGCATATCTTCCAAAAGCCCCGCGACGCGAGTGCCGCCGAACGGAAGTTCTTGGACGAAAACGAGCGATGGCAAAAGCAAGACGGCGCCTATGCCATGATTCAGGGAACGCGGCCCAGCACCGCCGCGATAGGTCTCAATGATTCCCCCGCAGGAACTCGCTTCGTGGATTGTGGAAAAATTCTACGAATGGAGCGATTGCAACGGCGACATCGAGTCGCGGTTCACCAAGGATGAGTTGCTCACGAACATCATGATTTATTGGGCTACCGAGACAATCGAGTCGTCGTTCCAGCCATACCACGACTTCATGAATGCGGGTGGTTTGCGCTGGATGCAGGAAGCTGTGAAAGGTTGGATTGGATCGTCAACTACGCCGGCGGCGTTTGCCTGCTTTCCCAAGGACATATCCAATCCCCCACGTGCATGCGCTGAACGCTTCTTTAACGTCAAGCGGTGGACCGAAATGACGAGCGGCGGCCATTTTGCCGCCCTGGAAGAGCCGGAGCGTCTGGCGCAAGACATTCGGGAGTTTTTCCGCCCCCTCCGGCATGGTGAGTTGAAGCCCCATTGAACTCCTCAAGCTCGGTTTGGATTGGCGGACATTTTGGGATTCCCGCACGAGGCCGACCGTCATCTGCGTTCAAGCGACGAGTCGTTGATCGCAGTCGAGCTGCGCATCAGACGCAAGTCCGATCCAATTCATGCGGTCGCCACCAGAGCAGCAATGATGGACGCGCGGCGTTGCTTGGCTGATGGAGCTTTTCGCCGATGCTCCGCAACGCTGTGGCGCGCGCTGAGCCATGATGGCGATCTTGATGACGAGCTTGCTCCACAATTCATTCAAGCGGGCACAGGAACTCTATTCATTCAAGCGGGCACAGGAACACGTACAACTACCGGTATAGCCGCTATTGCGCCACACTCAAACCCAAGGATTTCCCATATCGTGCCGGTCATGGTCGTCCTTTGGACAACTTCGGGTTGCTTAACTCCGCCCTCGGTATGGGACGCTTCTGGATAACAAGAAAAATAAGAAGCAATTTTAGCACGCCCCATTGTTGCGTCACAGTAGCGGGGAGCTTCTCCATGGCGGCACCTGAATATAGATCAGGCGACCCTGACGTCGATGCGTTCGAGGAAAACACAGCAGATCAACGAGCTACGTCCTACAACTTACGAAGATCGGCCCGATCGGATCTTTATCTTCAGAATTCCGTTCCACTGTTTCTTTCCGACCCCGACGGCGAACCGGAGTCGAGCGAATTTGTCACTCCCTTGCGGAAGAAGCGAAAAGCTTCTCTCTCGTCACGAATTCTGGCGTGTGTTTGCGCGGCTGCAGCGGCGGTAGTTTTGGTCGCGCTGTTTTCTTCTGACGCCGCACGGGATGCGGTCCTGAATGTCAAAGCTTCAATGGCCGCCGTTTTGCCGGCTCCATCCTCGGCCGCGCCATCCGATCCGAAGCAACTAATAGCGCTTGTCAGACAGAAGGATCCCGCTCGGCTATCGCGCCCGGAAAATCAGGTGCCCAGTGTTCAAAATCAGGCGCCCAGTGTTCGAGCTGTCACAACGGCCTCCGTGGCGCCCGCGCGTGAGGATATCAATATTGCCTATCAGAGCGCGGTGCAGGGCCGCGCTCCGGCCCCAGCAGCTGTCGCAGAGCCCACGACGCCGGCAGAGGCGATCCATCACCTCGATCCGGATGTAATCGCCTCTTTGCTCAGGCGCGCGGACGCCTTGATCGCGAGCGGCGATGTCGCCGCGGCCCGCCTTGCGCTGCGTCGCGCGGCTGATGCTGGAGATCCGCGCGCCGCCATGACGCTCGGGGGAACCTACGATCCCGCAGTTCTCGAGAAACTGAGCGTCCATGGCATCGCGCCGGACGTTGCCATGGCGCGAAGCTGGTACGAGCGAGCCAAAAAATTCGGATCGGCGGAAGCGCCTCAGCGGCTCGAAATGCTCGCAAGCGAGCGACAATAATCAGCGAGGCACACGACAAGTTTCAAGGACCGCAAACCGGCCGGGTCCGCCGAATTCCGGACCCGGCACATTCAACGCGCAGCAGATCACAGCAAAGGGCAACGTTATGGGCGTCTCCAACGCGACTGTTAGAAATCTTTTCGTGTGCCTGTCGTTCTTGTTTCTTACATTCCTGACCGTCCCCTCGCGTCCCGTTTTGGCTCAAAGCCAAAAGCCGGTGGTCAGCTACGAGGAAAAAAAACGCCAGGCCAACGATATCGCCGTAACGGTCGTGGTGTCCGGCCTCTCATGTACATGCGCCAGGTTCACCGAGGACATCCGCAACGTCGTGAACGACTTGGGTCCGGACGGGGTGCGCGTCCTGCCGATCCTTGGCGTCGGCGGGCTCCAAAACGTAAACGATGTGCTGTTTCTCAAGAACATAGATATGGCCGTCGTCGACGAAGACAATCTTCGGCTTCTCAAGAAGAAGGATCCGGTGCTGTACGCCAACGTCGAGCAGCGCGTCCAGTACATCACCAAGCTCTATAATTCCGAGTTCCAGGTCCTCGCGAGAAACGACATTAGATCCTACGACGATCTGCGCGGCAGGAAGGTCAACTTCAACCTGAAGGACAGCCAGACCGAGGTGACTGCCGACACGGTCTTCAACGCGCTCAACATCCAGACGCAGCGCTCGTACTACGACAATGACGAGGCGCTCAAGAGGCTGATCTCGGGGGATATCTCAGCAATGATCATCCTCACGGGAGCACCCCAGGCCATGTTCGCGAAGGTGAAGAAGGAAGACGGCGTGCATTTCCTCCCGCTCGACCAGGAATCCCTGCCAAATCACAAGCTGGACGAGCTGCTCGCAACCTATCTTCCCGCGGATCTCACCCATGAACACTATCCGAACCTGATCGCCGAGGGGACCACCGTTCCGACCGTGGCGAACCGGGCGCTGCTCGTCGCCTATACATGGCCGCAGAACTCCCCCCGCTACAACAAGGTCGCCCGGTTCATCGATGCGTTCTTCAGCAAGATCGATCAATTCAACAACCCATCGAGGCATCCGAAGTGGCGCGAAGTCAATCTTTCGGCCGAAATGCCTGGCTGGACGCGATTTCAGCCGGCGGCCGAATGGCTCGCTTCCCACCGCAATCAAGCCGTGTCCGCGAACCCGGACAGCACGCTCGACCAATCTTCCCCCGACTTGAAGTTTGCGTTCGAGAAATTCATGCAGAACTACGCCTCTTCGTCCGGTCAGAAGACGCTCTCCCCCAAGGAGCGGGAACTGCTTTTCACAAAATTCATGAAATTTGTCGCCCAATCAAAGGCGGAACAGGCGGCACGTTAGGCTTGCGGGAATTTCACGACGAGAGGATCCGCATGGCCGGGCCTCGGCGCGAACGCAGGAGGTCGGCCGCCGGTTCCCGAGACTTAGACGAAGGGAGCCGATGGCTAGAGCGTTTCCAGCGAAAGCCTGTCCCGCACTTGATGCGGGATGGATAACGGTTCGCGTGAAGAAAACGCGTCAAAACAAGAAAGAGCACCTCCGTTCCGATTCAATCAGAACGGAAAAGCTGTTAAGGTGGCCACCACAGGCCGTCTGCGGCCAACGATGAAAAGGCAGAACGCTATGATCGATCGACGCAGCCTCATAAAGCATTCCGGGGCTGCCATCGCGGCGCTTGGTGCCGGAATGACGGCTCCCTCCTTGCGCGCTTTTGCGGCCACGGCCGCGCTGCCGTTCGAGAACGGGGATCGGCCGCTCGTCAAATATCCGCAAAAGCGTCCGATGATCGGGCTGACGAGCAGGCCGCCGCAGCTGGAAACGCCATTCTCCGTCTTCGATGCGAATGTCATCACGCCGAACGACGCCTTTTTCGTTCGCTACCATCTAGCGGACGTCCCGCTGAACATCGATCCCGATGCGTTCTCGGTGGAGATCAAAGGCAAGGTCGACAAGCCCATGAAACTGTCGCTGGCCGACATCAAGAAGATGCCAGCCGTCGACATTGTGGCGGTCAACCAGTGCTCGGGCAACAGCCGCGGATTCTTCAATCCGCGCGTCGCAGGCGGGCAGTTGGGGAACGGCGCCATGGGCAATGCGCGCTGGAAGGGGGTGCCGCTCAAGACCATTCTCAACAAGGCGGGCATCCAGCGCGACGCGCGCCAGGTCACGTTCAACGGTATGGACGGGCCCGTAACCGACAAGACTCCCGATTTCATCAAGGCGCTCGATATCGATCATGCGCGCGACGGCGACGTCATGCTCGCTTATTCGATGAACGGCGCGGATCTTCCGGTGCTCAACGGCTTTCCGCTGCGTCTCATTGTCCCAGGCTATTACGGCACTTATTGGGTGAAGCACCTCAACGAAATCACGGTGATCGACAATGTCTTCGACGGATTTTGGATGAAGACCGCGTACCGGATTCCTGACAACGAGTGCAACTGCGTGGAGCCAGGAACAGCGCCGAAAGCCACCATTCCCATCAACCGCTTTAAGGTAAGGTCCTTCATCACCAATGTCGCGGATGGCGCAAGATTGAAGGCTGGCGCACAGAGCACGCTTAAAGGTATTGCGTTCGATGGCGGCAAGGGCATCAAGGCTGTTGCGGTCTCCACGGACGGAGGAAAGACTTGGACACAGGCCAAACTTGGCGCTGATCTTGGGAAATATTCCTTCCGCGAATGGCAAATGCCGGTCCGGCTGGCAGCTGGTGAACACACGCTGAAGGTGCGCGCGACCAGCAACGACGGCGAGGTGCAGGCGATGGAGCCACTCTGGAACGGCGCGGGTTATCTGCGCAACGTGGTCGAAACCGTCCGCGTCAAGGCGGCTTGGGGAAACCCATCATGAGGCGATCAACACTCGTTGCGCTGACCGGCCTCGCTGGACTGATGCTCGGCGTCTGGGGTTCAGGTCCGGCGGAAGTCGGCGCCAAGCCTGTTTCGTACAAGCTTCCAGACGAGACGGCGGGGTTCAAGCCCGGACCCAATCTGGAGGTCGTGCAGAACAACTGCACAGCGTGTCATTCAGCGGACTATGTCCAGACTCAGCCTCGGGGCCCGAAATTCAAGCAAGACTTCTGGCAGGCCGAGGTGACCAAGATGATCAAGGTCTACGGGGCGCCAATCAATGAAGCGGACGTCAGCAAGATCGTGGATTATTTAGCGCAAACGTATTGATGGCTGCTGACGGCGGCACCTCAGCCGATAAAGATGCGTTCGACCAGCCAGTAGGTGCCGATCACGGCTACTGTTAACGAGGCGATGCGCGGGATCAACGGCGCGCCGCGCCCGCGTGCCAGCCACATCTGCGCCGGCAGGAAGACGGCGACGAAAACGAGCTGCCCGATCTCGACACCTACATTGAAACCCACCAGTCCGCGCAGCAGCATCGCCCCCTTCAGGCCGAGTTCGCCAAGTGCGGAAGCAAACCCAAGGCCGTGCACCAAGCCGAAACCAACTCCAGATCCAACGCCTCCGGTCGGGCTCGGCCGCGAAAAGATTTTCCAAGGCGACCCAAACGATCGTTGCCGCAATCAGCGGCTCGATGATGCGGCCAGGAACCGTCACAATACCGAGCGCCGCGACCGACAACGTCAGGCTATGAGCCAGCGTGAAGGCCGTGACGACGCGCACCACCGACCACACCTACCAGACCCTCGGCAACCTCCGCACTCCGAGCGGGCGAGCGCCAAGTAATCTTTGGCGAGGGGTCGAGGACCGCCAATCTCGACATCGACCGCCCGGCCGCGACGGGCTGGCTCGACTTCATCAATCATAGATACGCGGGCCTTTTGCTCAGTTCTGGCCGGATCATAAAACGACAGCTATCCTGTCGCATTGGCTCCAATATGAGTGATAAATGGGGCTGGGGCTCATCCGGGTCTTACTTTGGCACCGGTACCTACAACCACCGACTGCCACAAATACGCCGATTGAAACGGCGGGCTGGGGCTGCCATGATCGTGCACATCAAGCAGTAAATCCGAACTGCAGATCTTAGGGAGGCGATCATGAAGTACGGCGCGATCATTGGCATCGCATTATCGGCATTGGCGCTCTTCGGCACTTTCGGCATCGCTAACGCTCAGAGCGATTGCAAGACTCTGGTAAAACCGTCTCCGTTCGGTCCAGACGATCAGATCGGAGCGACCAATCGCATCACTCCCACCGTGACCAAGGCTGCCGCTGCGGAAATCCAGACCGGCGCTGTCATTCCCATGGCCTACAATCTGGTCGACGGCGTGCCTCTGTTCGGTACCCGCTTCACCAAGACGATGCTGACGACCGCTTCGCTCGTTCCCGGTGGCGAATACGGCAAAAACAAACTGACCTATATGGAAGACACCTATCTCAGTCAAAGCCATGTCGGTACACATATCGACGGCATGGGCCACATCGGCATCATGGATTGCTACTACAATCAGACCCCGATGGGTAAGTTCGTCACCCAGAACGGCTTGAAGAAGCTGGGGCTTGAAAACCTCAAGACTTTTGCAACGCGCGGCGTGATCATTGACATGGTCAAGGTGTTCCAGGACGCCGGCAAGCTGAAAACCAATCCCGCCTGCCGAACGCCATGTCTCGACGGCGGCACGGTGATCACCGATGCAGACATTCAGGCTGGTTTGAAAATGTACAACGTCAGCCTGCGCGAAGGGGATGCCGTGTTTGTGCATACCGGCTGGGGCGACCTGTTCAACCAGTTCCCGGCGCAGAACGCCACCTACAACAAGTCGGAGCCCGGTATCAGCAAAGCCGCTGCGCAATGGCTTGCCGATCAGAAGGTGGTTTCGGTCGGGACTGACACCTGGGCGGTTGAGGTAATCCCCAGCGAGGATGCGATGGAAGCCTTCCCCGTCCATGCGATCCTGCTGACGGATAATGGCATCCACATCATTGAGAACGTTCGCACGGATTTGATCGCCGCTGAGGCGGCGAGCAGCAAGCGCGCGACCTTCTTCCTCTCCATGACCGTGCCCAAGGCGGTCGGCACGACCGGCACCTTCGTCAATATCGATGCAATCCGGTAGCGTGCCTGGAGCAGGGTCGACTGGACGAGGTCCCATGACGGCGTTTCGGATGAAGCGCCGTCATTTCTTGTTGGCCACCCTTGCTGTGATTTCAGCTAAGCGCGTTGCCGGCGCGGACCCTCGGCACTTCCGAGTGGCCTTTGCCAATCTGAACGAGGAGCCAGGCACGCGGATCGATGGTCTGGGCTTCACCGGCGCGGAGATCCGCCGTAGCTTTGAGCTCGCCTCACGAAGCTTGCCCTTGGACATGATCTACTACGACAATGGCGGCGACGCCGAAAAGGCGGTCGGCAACGCACGAGATGCCGTCTCCAGCAAGGTCGACTTGCTGATCGAATATAATTCCGATGCGAAAGCAAATGCCGAAATCGGACGCCAACTGAAAACGGCGGGCATTCCCTTGCTTGCGGTGAATTATTCCATTCCAGGCGTGCCGCTCTATACCGCCGATAATATCGCGGCAGGCCGGATCGCTGGCCAAGCCCTTGGAAAATTCGCTAAAGAGAACTGGCCCGATCAGACACTGGTCGCAGCGATCCTCGGCGACGTCTCCGATCCAGGCGCTGCCGTCACCGCGCGCATTCAAGGCTTGACGGAAGGGTTGCGGCAGGAACTGCCCGACCTTTCGCCGGTGCAATTGGATAGTGCCGGTCATTCGGTTCGCGCCGGGAGCGTGCTCGCAAAATTTCTCGCCATTCAAACCAGGCGTAAAATACTTGTGGCCGCGCTCGACGACGCCTCGGCGCTCGCCGCCAAATCCGCGGTCGAAACGGCCGGGCGTATCAGCGACTGCGTCATCGTTAGCCAGGGTGCTGACCGCAGCATTCATGGCGGCGCGAGCGAGAAGAAGGAGATTGATCCCGCCAATCGCGGAAGCGTCATTCTGGGGTCGGTCGCCTATTTCTTCGACCGCTACGGCTACGAGATCCTGCCAATCGCCTTGCGGATGCTGCGAGGCGAGCAGGTGCCGCCACAAACTTTAACCAAACATGTCCTGATTTCGGCGAAGAATGTATTTGTCGAATATCCGCCGGTTGACATGAACTGACCTCAGCTCCCCGGCGGCCCATAATAATAGATACCATTCCGGCCCTCTTCCGGATTGGTCATGGTGGCGAATGTCAAGCCATCGTTCGAACCGGCCGAGGTGACGGAGTTCAGCGCGAGGGCGGGAAGGAGGTCACCGTTGGCCAGACGTTCTCCCACCATGGCGACCCGCCGAATGGCTCCGGCGCTTCCGATGTAAATACCGAGGGGACCGGGCGCGTCATCGACCGCGGCCACGAAGGCGATGGTTCCGTTTCGGCCGAAATTTGGCCAAGGCCCGAAGGCGGAAAAGCGGCCGCCGCCGGGCGCCGGTTCGCCTGTGACCGCCAATTGCGTCAAACCGCCTGCGTTGGCAACCAGTAACGCCTCGGATGCGGCGCTCGAGCCAAGATGGGCGACGAAGGCCACATTGTCATCATCATCGATCGCAGCCCGCTCAGAAAAACGTACCAGCATTTGGCCTCCGGGGCCGGTCTCTCCCGCACCGACAAGAAGGTGCAATTCGCTGGCGCCGACGGCAAAAATGCCGCCCAGTATCGCCCCGTGCTCAACGATCGCGGGGAAGGCCACTACTCCTTTGTTGTTGATTGCCGGTAGACCGAAACGGTCAAAAGTACCGCCGCGCGGGGCTACGTCGCCGCTCGCCACGAGCTTACGCAACACGCCACCACTATACAGATACAATACCTGCAGCGTTTCCCGGCCCCGCCTGACCGTTCCCACAAACGCGATTTCATCGCGATTGTTGAGCGCCGGCGTATCGAATTCGACAAAGGTGCCGCTTCGCACACCCGGCGCGTCCGTCCCACTCAGCGCAATGACTTTAAGGCGGCCTTCGGCAGCGAGAAAAATCCCCTCGGTGGCACGCGCTCCGGCAACACTCGCACCAAATGCAATCTTGCCCGCATCATTCAATGCAGGAAGTGGATGCCGCGCGAATTCGGACAGGACGCCACCTCCCGGCACCGCATCGCCGACCGCCGCCGCCTTCGTAATCCCCGAGACGGTCGCAAGGAAAATACCCTCAGCCACCTTCGCCCGCGCTAGGCTTGCGTAAAACGCGACCTGGCCTCGACTGTTGACCGGCGCAACGATCGGTTGCGAGCCCACGTCAAACCGGTCGAAGCTGCCCCCACCGGGGGCGGCCTGTCCGGAGGCCACGACCAGCCGCGATGTATTGACCACTTGAGAGGTGGTCGGCGCCGCGGCCTTGCGGGTGGGTTCTGACAGACTGGCCCATAACACCGCAATCCAAAGGGATACGACCACCGCACCTGCCACCTTGAGGCGGGAACACGCGCTAGCCAACAGTGGTCCGCCGAAAGGCGACCGTTGGGGGACATCCATTTCCGTCAATTCTTCATCATGCCGGCTTTGAGCGCAGTCACGTCATGATGGAGCATCTTGAGATAAGTGCCGGCTTCCTCGCCTGGCTTCGAAAGAGCGTCACCGTAGAGAGTACCGCCGATCGAGGCTCCGGTCTCCTTGGCCACTTGCTGCATGGCGCGGGGGTCGGTGATGCTGTCGAGGAACAGCGCGTGTATGCCCTCCTGCCGGATCTGTTGGGTGAGACGCGCCAGCTCGGCCGCGGACGGCTCGCTGTTGTTGGTCCAACCATTGATTGACAGCAGCGTAATGCCGTAGGCCTTCGCCAGATATTGCAACGAATCGTGCGAGGCCAGCACACGCCGCTTTGCGGCCGGCAAGGCGGCGATCTCGGCCTTGGCCCAGGCGTCGAGAGCCTGCAATTCCTTGATGTAGGCATCCGCGCGCGCGCGATATTCCGCGGCATTGGCCGGATCGCTCTTTGCCAGGGCGGCGGCGATGTTTCGGACGTAGATGACACCGTTCTTCGGGTCGAGCCAGGCATGCTGGTCGATCTCTTCTTCCCCGGATTTGCTGCGCGGTGCGCGCTCCTCAGTCGAAGTATGCGTCTTCGCGCCTCTGCTGACGATGATTTTGGCGCCGCTGAACTTGACCTGTTTCAGCAGCGGCTCGAGCCAGGGTTCGAACTCGTCATTGAGATCGTTCATGAAGACGATCTTGGCTTCGGCGACATTCTTGCCGTCGGCGAGTGACGGCTTGAAAAGTTCGGTGTCGCCGGCCGGTCCGACCAGGGTTACAAGATCGACCTTGTCGCCGGCGACATTGGTGACCATGTCACCGATGACGCTGAATGTCGCTACGACCTTAATCCTCCCTTCAGCGCCGGCCGGGCTGCCGCCGAGCAATATCGAAACACCGACAAGAACAACGCGGAACCGAGCGCGGATTGAAGCATCGCTTTTCATCGCTGTCCCCTAAGGCTCTTGGGTTTACGCCGTGTCCGGCCCGCCGCCAGCAGTGACATGCCATAAATCACCCCCGCGCTGATCACGATAGCAGGCCCGGAGGGCAGATTCGCGTAGTAGGAAATGAGGAGCCCTGCAAGGGCCGCGGCCATTCCGAAGACCGTCGCAAGGACGATCATCGGCCACACTTTGTTTGTCCAGCAGCGCGCCGCGGCAGCGGGCAGCAGCATTGGCCCTATCGCAAGCATCGTGCCAAAGGCCTGGAAACTCGCGACGAGATTGAGAACCACGAGGGTGATGAAAATCGCGCGGAATGCGCCGCCGCCACCCCCGACAGCGCGCAGGAAAGCGGGGTCGAAGGATTCGACTGCCAAGGGGCGATAGAGCGCGGCCACAACGAGCATGGTCGCGCTGCTGATGCCGGCGATTAGCAGCAGCGCCTTCACATCGACCGCAAGCACGGTGCCGAAAAGAACGTGCATCAAGTCGGCCTGGCTGCTGCGTGCGGCGACGATCAGGACGCCGAATGAGAGAGATACCAGGTAGAAGGCGATCAAGCTTGAGTCCTGGCGCTGCCACCTCGAGCCCGCCGAAAGCGCAGCGAGAGCCGCAACCGCAAGCCCGGTTAGCAGACCCCCGATTGTCAGGGCGGCCAGGGAATAGCCTGCGTAAAGAAAGCCGAGCGCAGCGCCCGGCATGACCGCATGCGATAACACATTTCCGTCCAGGCTCTCGCGGCGCATGAGCAGAAGTGTGCCGATCGGTCCGTTTGCCAAAGCGATCGCGAAGCACGCGACGAGTGCGATTCGCATGAATCCGAATGACGCGAATGGATCGATCAAAAAGCCAAGGATCTGTCCACTCACGCGACCCATCCGATGCGAGCGCTCTCCGGCGGGTGCAGCGCTTTTTGGGCTCGCGCAAGATTGTCGGCCGAAAGCGAAAGCGAGGTCTCCCCCCAAGCGATGGGCGAACGCGCCAGCAGAAGCGTCGAGGGGAAATATCGGCGTACCTGATCGAGACCATGCAGCACCGCCACGACGGTGCGTCCTTCTGTCTGCCAACGTTGCAGGAAATGCAGCAGATCCTCGGTCGTGTTCTCGTCGAGGGAAGCGAAGGGCTCATCGAGCAAGATGACGTCGGCGTCCTGCAGGAGCAGCCGTGCAAACAGAGCTCGCTGGAATTGGCCGACGGAAAGTTCGGCGATTTGTTGACCTGCGACGCTTGAGAGGCCGACGGCCGCGAGTGCTTCGTCGACACTTGCGGCGAGTCGCTGGGTGGGCTCGCGGACCGCACCGAAATTGCGCCAATCGCCAAGTGCCACGAGCTCGGCGACCGTGATCGGAAACCCGCGGTCGAGTTCGTCCTGCTGCGGGAGATACGCCAGGCGATGGCGCTCAACAGCGGCGCAAGTGACCTCGCCGCCGGCAGGCCGAATGATCCCGGCGAGCGCTTTCAGGAGCGAGCTCTTCCCGGCACCGTTTGGGCCGACGACGGCTGTGAGGCTCGCGGGCGCAAACTCGCCAGTCAAGCTCTCAAACGCGTATCGTTCGCCATAGCGCACGGAAAGATTGCGAACCGAGATCCCTTCCACTCCGCGGCGAGCGTGTTGTTCGGATGCGCCGGGATCGTAGCCGCTATCGAAAAGACGGACGAAGGCAGCTTGCGCGTTATCTCCGAGTGCCGAGAGCGAAACGACAAATGATTGCCTGAGAGGGGCGGTGGCGGCGCGCATCAACCCGACCACGTCGGAGGCAGACCGACGTCGTCGCGCGGGATCCGAAGAATTGGCCATTTCAGGTCCGGGTGAAGGATGCCAGAGGTAGTCTAGGGAGCGCAAATGGGAGGGTCAATCCTGCGCGTTTTGTCGCCTTGACAGTCCAGAGTGCAGAACATCGAAATGCCCGTTGGAAATCCGAGTTCAACCGAAATATCGCCCCTGCTTCGAACGATTCGATTGCTTCCAAGCTTGATCGATTCCAAGCTCACTATTCTTGACGTGTCTCGATCAGCGTGGCTTTCACCGGATTCCCGGTTTCGTAATGAGGGCTGGCTTGCGAAAGACTATTGATAAAATACGCCTTGCCAGCGTTGCTGCTGCAACGTGTTCTTTCGTGACCAGTTGTCTGGCAGCGGAAATTTCAGTTGTTGGCTCGAGGCCGCTCAAAGCACTTCCAATCGCGACCTATGATTGGTCGGGGTTTTATGTCGGTGGCCATGTCGGATACGGCCGAGGATCCGGGCGCTACTCGCTGTTCGATCCAAACCAGACGACTGCGAGTTCCTCATTCGGCAGCCTCTTTGGCGGTTTGCAGTTCGGCTACAACTATCTGCTGCCGCCGCGACTACTTGTCGGAATTGAGGGAGATATCTCGTTCCCGAATTATCTCGATGACGGCATCGTCGCGTCTCGAACAACTCCGTCCAGCGCCGTCACCGAAAAGCTCGACTTCATCTCGACGGTTCGTGGCCGGGCGGGTTACGCGTTTGACCAATGGCTTTTCTACGCGACCGGGGGGCTCGCCTGGTCGCAAGCGCGTTTCCTGGAGGTATCCAATTCGACCGGCAACGAGGACAAGATTTTGCGAATGCGCTCGGGCTGGGCTCTGGGTGTGGGCGCTGAACTCGCCATCGCACCGGACTGGACTGCCAGATTGGAATATCTCTACGACCACTTGGGAAAAGCCAGCGGCACTTTTCCATCGGGCACCGGCTACGAATCGACCACGGTTGGCCTAAGCAGTCTTCGGCTTGGACTCAATCGGAAGCTCGACTGGACAGGTGCGGATATAACCTCGGGCAACACGGGCGGCTCCTGGGCAATCGACCCAAGCAGCTGGAATGTTCATGGGCAGCTTACCTTCATCGAGCAGGGCTATCCCGCTTTCCGCTCGCCCTATCAAGGCGCCAACAGCCTAACGGGCGCCAGACAAATCCAGAATACGACAAGCGCAACGGCGTTCGTCGGCTATCGACCGTGGGATGGCACCGAAATTTATTTCAACCCGGAACTCATGCAGGGCTTTGGTCTCAATAACACGCTGGGCGTCGCAGGCTTTCCCAACGGAGAAGCGCAAAAATCCAACTTTCCGGTGCCACGTATAGACATCGCACGTGTGTTCGTGCGGCAAACCTTCGGCCTCGGCGGCGAGCAGGAGACCGTCGAGGATGGCCCGAACCAACTCGCCGGAAAGCAGGATATCTCCCGGATCACCGTCACTGCTGGCAGGTTCGCGGTAATCGATATCTTCGATGGCAACGCCTATTCGCATGATCCGCGTGTGGATTTCCTCAACTGGAATATGTATTGCTGCGGGTCCTACGACGTAACCATGGACAAGATAGGCTACACTTGGGGCGCATCTGCGGAACTGAATCAGAAATCCTGGGCAATTCGTGCCGGCTATTTCCTGGTGCCGGTCGTCTCCAACTCCTTCAATTACGACATTCACATTCTCGAGCGCGGCGAATACATCGGCGAACTGGAACTGCGGTATTCACTGTTCTCGCAGCCCGGCAAATTGCGTTTGATGGGTTGGGCGAATATCGCCAACATGGGAAGCTATGCGGACGCACTTGCTATGCCGATCACCACCCCGAGCTATCCTGACATTGCGTTGACGCGGCAAGTTCGCGCGAATTACGGTTTCGTCGCCAATGTGGAGCAGGCGATCACGAGTGATCTGGGGGTGTTCGCGCGTGCGAGCTGGAGTCCCGGTCTTGTCGAGATCATCGGCTGGACCGATTGTGATGAGAGTCTCTCCTTCGGCACGGTGCTAAAGGGCAGTGCGTGGGGGCGACCGGATGACAAGATTGGCGTGGCAGGGTTGGTCGAAGGTCTCTCGCCCATATCCCGCGCATATTTCGCCGCGGGCGGCCTGGGGATTCTGATCGGCGATGGCCAACTCAATTATCGCCCCGAGCAGATCCTCGAAGTCTATTACGCCTACAGCGTCAACAAATGGGTAACGCTCACCTTCGACTATCAGTTCGTCGATAATCCCGGATACAATGCCGACCGGGGACCGGTTTCGGTCTTTTCTGGACGATTGCATGCACAGTTTTGAGGCTGACCCCGGACAAGATTGCTGTGACCCGCCTACCCCAACCGGCGGATTAGAGAAGCGGAAGTATGACGGACATTGCGGTACTTGAATTAACAATTTTGCGCTCGCGCAAGACAGGGAGTACAGCGCGACGGTTGAGAAATTCGTTGTCCGCTCCGATTGGGTGATCGAGGCCGCTTCCGCTTCTGGGCACGTTTCAGACGTGGGGCGATGTCCAACCTAAGCGCCAACAGAACCCTAGGGCGGGTTAGCGAAAGCGTAACCCGCCGCTTATTGTCGACAGAACGGCGGATCACGCTTCGCTGATCCGCCCTACGGGCTTGGTTAATCCAGTCCCAGGAGAACGTCGGCGTCGAGGTTCGCCTGGCCAAATTTTTCTTTCCCCAGGCGCGCTCGAAGTAGACACACACCGACCGTTTCGCCGCGCAACAACCGCCACCAACGGTCGGTTTGAGGACTTTCGGCAACAGTTATCCCGAATCATCCGCTGGCCACTACCCAATGTCATTGACTGCCGCCGTTCGGCCCAGAAGGGGAGGTCTTATTCGGCTGTCATCGTGTATCGGGGGCTATCATGGCGTGGCGTGTCTGTTTGGTAGCCGGGCTTTCATCTGCGTTGCTGAGCGGGTGCGCGAGCAGCGGCAATGAAAGCATCGCCGACGCCTCGGCTTAAACCGTGTCCGAGCAGCTGGTCAAAGGGAAATCCACTCAAGCGCAGGTGCGCCAGCTGTATGGCGATCCATGAAGACCTCCTTCACCGACAGCGGCAACGAATAATGGGAATATGAATTCTCCAGAATGCGCTCGAAGCCGATAAACTTTGTTCCCGATGTGAATGTCATTTATAGCGGGGCCGAAGGCGACAAGAAATCACTGGTGATTTTTTTCGACAAAAGCAAAGTCGTTCAGCAATACACGATCAGCACGTCGAAGGTCGATGTCAGCCGAGGCCTGGTCACGCGATAGCCTTCGCGCCAACAGAGCCGTAGGGCGGGTTAGCCAACGGGTCGCGCGAGCGGCCCCGGGGGCTGATCCGCCCTACGGGCTGTCGCCACCGCGAGCCATCAGACCCGCCAGAGACCCGCCAGGACTTGCGGACATCGCGCAAATCGGTCCCGTCCACATGCACATGGTTGTGAAGTAAGGAACTGCAGAAGCACGTAACGACGGCGCTGCCGGTGCGTAGTTGCCTAGGCTACTTCAACGCGCCGGTTGTCATCAATCGCGAAAGGAAAACATGAAAACAACTTTTAATGTCGCTGAAAAAGGCGACGGATCTTATCGCCTGCTGGCGATCCTCCGCTGGGTCATGGTTGTCATCTTCGTGTCGTTTGGCATCCAGAAATTCACGTTGCAATCGGCACAGAGCATCGTCCAATTCATCAGCAACAGCCCATTTATTTCATGGCTGTCGGTATTCGGTTTGCGGGGCGAAGCCTATTTTCTCGGTGCCGCCGAGCTTCTGATCGCGGCGCTTCTTGCGGCGGGCGCGTTCAGTCCGATCTTGTCAGCCGCAGGCTCACTGATGGGCGTGGTTACCTTTGCCATTACGTGGTCATTCTTCTTTACGACGCCGGGTGTGGTGAAATGGAGCCTGTCGGCTGATCCAATAGCGTGGAATTTGACGGGCGAGTTCATATTCAAGGATATTGTCTTGCTCGGCGTCTGTGCGGTGCTGTTCCTGGCTTCGTTGCCGCGGTCCGCTATCCGATCCCGCACCGCCTAAATTCCACTACGCGGCAGGTGTTTCGCTTCGCCGCGACGGCGGGCCTGACGGATCACGCTTGCCTCGCCGCGCTTGCTCCCTTGCGGGTCTCTCCTGCATGATCGGCCGCAACAGAACAAGCCACTCGGAGGAAACGCCATGAAGATCATCGACGCCCAGGTGCATATCTGGTCGAAGACGGTGGTGCCGACCTCCGGCCTGCATCGCAAGGTTTCGAAATTCACCGCCGAAGAGCTGTTGAAGGAAATGGACGAGGCCGGCGTCGACGCGGCGCTGATCCATCCGCCCGCGAGCTGGGATCCCGACGCGAATGCACTTGCGGTGGAGGCGGCGAAAAAATACCCCGGCCGCTTCGCCGTCATGGGCCAGTTTCCGCTCGACAATCCCGACAATCGCAAGCTGATCCACGGCTGGCGCCATCAGCCGGGCATGATGGGGCTGCGTTGGCCGCTGTTGTTGGAAGCGCAGCAAAAGTGGCTCTACGACGGTTCGCTGGAATGGCTGTGGCCGGCGGCCGAGCAGGAGGGGCTGCCGATCGCGATGATGGGCGGCCTGTTCCTGCCGAAATTCCGCGAGATCGCCGAGCGCCATCCCAACCTGAAGATGATCCTCGATCATTGCGGCCTCAATAGGCGCGGCCAGGACGCCGAAGCTTTCATCCATCTCGACGAGCTAGTCGCGCTGGCGAAGCTGCCCAATGTGGCCGTGAAGGCCACCGGCGCCCCGCATTATTCGACACAAGCCTATCCATTCCCAAACATCCATGAGGGGCTGCATCGCATCTACGACGCGTTCGGACCAAAACGCTTTTTCTGGGGTACCGACATCACCCGCATGCGCTGCAGCTATCTTCAATGCGTGAGCTTCTTCACCGAGGAGCTCGCGTGGCTGAAGGGGAGAGAGCTCGAGGACGTGATGGGCCGCGGTCTCTGCCAATGGATCGGGTGGGATTTCAGGTTCGACTGACAAAAGCTGCCACGCAGGGCCGTAGCCCGTAGGGCGGGTTAGCGAAAGCGTAACCCGCCGCTTATTGTCGACAGAACGGCGGATCACGCTTCGCTGATCCGCCCGACGGGCTTTCGTCAATAATGCTGTCGTTCTTCGAGGTGGGCGGAGCTTCATCAAGCTTGCTTGGAACGTTCAAAGCCGTCCGATACTCGAACCAAAGCATTCGCGAGTGAGCATGATGACCGACTTCCGTTTCAATCTTCACAATTCGACCTGCGAGGGGTCGCGACCTCGACGAGCGATCTGACGATTTTTGCTTGTGGATCGAATTGGAGTGTCGCAAGTTTATCTGGCTTCAACGCTGCAGGCCTGGGAGGCCGTATGAAGGACGTCGCCGTTGTTTCTTATTGCCGCACCGGCATCGCCAAGGCCGGCCGCGGCGCACTCAACCAGACACATGGTATTGCCATGGCTGCGCACGTCTTGCGCAACGCCGTCGAGCGCGCGCGGATCGATCCCGGTGAAGTCGAAGATGTCATTCTTGGTTGTGGTTTGCCCGAGGGCGCGACCGGTCACAACATTGCGCGTAACGCGGCTCTCGAAGCCGGCTTCGGCGTCGGCACGCCCGGCGTAACCATCAACCGATACTGCGGCTCCGGCATTACGGCTGCATCCATGGCGGCCAATCGTATTGCGACAGGCGAAGCCGACATTGTGATTGCCAGCGGCGTCGAGAGCATCAGCCTGGTGCAATTCAACCTGAACATGAAAGGGTTTTTTTACGAACCGCTCGCCAAGCGCATGCCCGCCGTGTGGTGGACGATGAATCAGACGGCCGATTTTGTCGCCCAAAAATACAACATCAGCCGCGAAGCCCTGGATGCCTACGTCGTCGAAAGCCAGAAACGTGTTGCGGCAGCGATTGCAGCCGGAAAATACGCCGCCGAGATAGTGCCGTTTAAAACCACGATGACGGTGACCGACAAAGTCACCAAGCAAAGTCATGCGCAAGAAGTCACGCTGGACTGCGACGAGGGACCGCGCCCGGATACGACGCTTGCCGGCTTGGCTGCGCTTAAGCCGGTTTTCCCCGGCGGCACGACGACGGCCGGCAACGCCTCCCAATTGTCCGATGGCGCGGCGGCGCTTGTCATGATGGACGCCGACCAGGCTGTGCGGCGTGGGCTGCCGATTTTGGGTCTGTTCCGCGGCATGCAGCTCGCGGCGGTCGCGCCCGAAGAAATGAGCATCGCGATCACGCCATCGATCCGCAAACTCATGAAACATCACCAACTCGCCATGACCGACGTCGATCTGTGGGAATTGCACGAGGCCTATGCCGTCACCACGCTCTACAATCAAGCGCAGCTCGAGACGCCGTGGGAAACGACGAATGTGAACGGTGGCGCCATAGCGCTCGGCCACCCCTACGGTATGTCAGGTATCCGCTATGTTGGACAAACCGTGCTTGAACTCGCCAGACGCAACGTGCGCCGCGCAGTGGTGGGCGTGTGTACGGCGGGCGGCATGGCGACGGCCGCCTTTCTCGAACATCCCTGAACACCACATTTATTCGTACTGTTGCTGGGCGATCACAGCATTCGTCTGCAGCAGGAATACCCTCTCAGGTTGATACAATTTACCTGGTGTAGTGCGGTCCGGACCAGACCGGCCTCGGCTGTACGAACAGCGAGGAGGGCGAGATGTCTGCTAAATGGAGCGTTGTGTTGACTGCAGCGGCCGCGGTGCTCGGCAGCATCATTGGATGCAACGCACCCACAATCGCGGCCTCCGACAACAACCCAAGAACATACGCGGGAGATTACCAGGGCGGCTCGCTTCCGATCGGAACCTTCATTGCGTTTCAATACGGCAGCTTTGCCCATGCCGATGCTTTCGTCGATCCCACCGGACACGCGCTGCCGGACTCGCACGCCAATACTTGGATAGAGTTTACCCGGGTGACCTATTTTGCCGAGTTCGCGAACCATCCCTTCGTGATCGAGGCGGACCTGCCATTTGCGACATTGACGGACGTGAACATCCCCGGCGCCAACAACGGCGTTGCCGGAGGACTCGCGGACCCCGTGTTTCACCTGACCTATTTCCTCATCACCGACGCGAAGGTCCAGCGCTGGTTAGGCGTCACCAATTTTTTCTGGCTGCCGTTCGGGCGCAACTTTGACAACCGCAGTGCGGTCAATGTCTCCACGCCGCAGCAGTTCACCGACACCCCTCAGATCGGCTACACCGAGGGACTTGAAAAGTTTTCGCCAAGCCTCAAGGGGCTGTTTTTCGATCTGATCGCCGACGCATCGTTCCACACCGACGGCAACAGTCCTCTCCAGGTGGTCAATCCGCCTGGCGCCCCGCTCCCCGGAGTCCTGACATACAATACGTTGACGCAACAGCCCTCGTACGATGTCAAGGCCTTCCTGCGCTTTAATCCGAGCACGTTTCTTTTTGCCGCCGTTGGCATCGAGAAGTCGTGGGGTGGCGAGCAGACCGCCACAGACGGCAGATTTGCCGTCGCCGGACTGCCGGTCGTGATCCCTCAACCCAATATGTCGATCGGTAAAGATGACTTCTTGCGGGGCCATTTCCAATTTCAAATCCCGCTCGCCCAGGATTTTACCGTAGCAGGTGACGTGTTTCACGATTTCGAGGCGACCGGCGGGTTCAAGGAGAACATCGGCGTCGAAATTCGCCTGGCCAAATTCTTCTTTCCCCAGCCGCGCGCGAAGTAGAAAAGACGGCGAGGTGGAATGGTGGCATCGCGCGCCTTGTCGCGATCGGCGCTATTTGCTGCCTTTGGCCCGGCAATTAAAGGCCCTGCGGAATCCTGCCGCCTCGGCGTCGTCCTCGGAGCAGAACCAGCGGTCCGGCTGGGTGATCGCCGGATAGCTCGGGCAAGCCCGCAGATGATAGATGCCGACATCGCCGGTGACGCGGGCGCGGACCGCGAATTTCCCCTTGATGCTGCAACCAGACGGCGCCGCGATATCTTCGGGAAATAGCGCCTCGCGGATTTGCCGGTCGCGGTCGGTCCGGCACGCGCCACCAAACAGGGTGCCGTCCTTCTTGCCAACGCGGAATTCGGCCCCAGCGACAAAGCAGCCTTTCCAGAGGCCCAGGCGGGCATCCCGGGCGCCGGCTTCATCGCCTAGGAAACGGCCCTTGGCGGAGGGTTCGAAATCCAGCGCAAAACCCGCGCGGACGAGCTCTTGGTTCAGGCTCGCCGTTTCACCCTCGACGGTGCACAGGCCGATATGGCGATTCCTGACCTTGTCCGGGCCGAGATCGTCGCAGCGGACCGATCTGCCGCCGATCAGTTTTTTCAACTGCTCGCGGGCTTCGATGCCGCAGGCCCAGGGATCGGCCTGGTCGTCGATGCAGGTCTGGTCAAGCTCCGGCGCATCGATGCCGTCGAGCCGGTAGGTCACCTCGCCCAATAGGATATTGTTGCCGTCCTTCACGGTGGCGGTCGCGGCCCAGCCGGGGCTGATGGAGAGGACGACGCCAAGAAGGAGAAACGACCAAATTGGAAAGAATATATTCCGTGACCGCATGCGTTCTCGCTGGGATGCGCGCTGATCCCGACCTCCTACCATATCCTGATGTCAGCGCTATGCCAGCCTGAGTTCGTCATATCCGCGCGCCGCCACCTCGTCGCATCTGGCGCGGTAGGCCGGCGCGCTGCCGCTATAGCGCGCGACGATGCGCCTTTCTTTGCCCTCGACGTTGCGATTGATCCCGGTCATCCACGAATCGACTTCGTTGGAGAGTAGCCCCACCCCGAGCGCCTTGACGTGATCAGTCCAGGCCTCGACGCCATCGGCGGTGGCCTCGAGCCGCGTCAGGCCGGAGTCTTGCGCAAACCGTAGCAGGCCGGTCACCCAATCGACGCTGTATTCGATGCTGCGCGGAATGTTGCCGAGCGCGGTGTGCGGTCCCATCAACATCATCATGTTGGGAAAGCGATCGACCATCAGGCCGAGATAGGTCTGTGGCCCGTTTCTCCATTTGTCCCTCAGCCGCGCGCCGCCGACGCCACGAAAATCTATTCTGTCGAAGGCGCCGGTGATGGCGTCGAATCCGGTCGCGAAGATGATGATGTCGAACGGG
The DNA here is from genome assembly GCA_963769365.1 of uncultured Alphaproteobacteria bacterium. GTDB lineage: Bacteria > Pseudomonadota > Alphaproteobacteria > Rhizobiales > Xanthobacteraceae > Bradyrhizobium. The sequence continues at coordinate 989,600 of CAVYLU010000012.1, forward strand.
TATTTTCGGGCAGTGGTCTTGATGCCCTCGGGCGTGATCCGCTCGATCGGCGTTTCGTTAAGGTCCACCAGCTCGACATTGTCCTGGTTGTAGATCTCGTAATAGAAGGTCTCGAGCGGCAGCCGCCTTGTGCCAAAACCATGATTTTTCGGAATCAGCCTTTCGGCGACTGCGGGGTTCTTCACGCGCTGGCGGATCTTGCGCGCGACAAAATCGCTGATGGTCGCGTTCGCCTTGCGGTCGGTCAGTATGTCGCGGAAATTGCCCTGCCAGATGCCAAAGCCGCGCTCGCCATAGAGCTGTTCGTAGAAGGCTTCCCGCTCCTGATCCGAAACCTCGAACGCGCCGCGCGGATCGGGGGTATGGAGGAAGCAGGCGAAGGTTTCCTGGCATCGGGCGAACATTTCGGGATAGCCGGCCTTGATCTTCCTTTGCGTCTCGGCGTCGATCTTGCCGTTGTGCAACGGCGCGCACCAGTTGGGTGTCCGCTGGAACACGGTGAGGTGTCCGACCTCCTTGGCAATGGTCTGGATGGTCTGCACGCCGGTGGCACCCGTGCCGATCACGGCGACGCGTTTACCGGCGAAATCCACGGGCTCCTTGGGCCATCGCGCGGTGTGAAAGGACTTCCCTTCAAAACCGTCGCGACCCTCGATGCGCGGCAGCGTGGGCGTCGACAGCGGGCCGATGGCGGCGATCAGGAAGCGCGCGGTGAAGTGGCTGCCATCCTCAAGCGTGATGTTCCAGCTCCGCGTATCCTCTTGGTAAATCGCTGCGGTGACCCGGCTTTCGAACTGGATATCGCGCCGCAGGTCGAACTTGTCGGCGACGTAATTGAGATAGCGCAGCGTTTCCGGCTGGCCCGCAAAATGCTCGGACCACTCCCATTCCGCGAGCAACTCCTTCGAAAACGAATAGCCGTAGGAATAGCTTTCCGAGTCGAAACGCGCGCCCGGATAGCGGTTCCAGTACCAGGTGCCGCCGACATTTGTGCCGGCCTCGAATACGCGCGCCTTCATCCCCAACTCGCGCAAGCGGTAGAGCTGGTAGAGGCCCGACATGCCCGCGCCGATGATGATGGCGTCGTAGTCGAGAGCAGGCGCCGCGTCGGATGAGGTGCTTGTCTGGCGCGAGACGGCCAATGGGGGTTACTCCCGTAAAGCTTATGAGTTGACCCCAAAGCTACCCGGTCTCAAGCCCGCGAACAAACGCCAGAAAGCGCATCTGGTATGGCGAATTGGCGGATGGCCTCGATTCATCCGGTGGGCCACCCGCACAGTTACTCGGTCCGCTTCACTGCTCGCCTCAGAGCGTGGCGGTGGCCATGATCTCCACCAGCATGCCGGGCCGCCAAAAGCGCAGGCGAATGCAGGCACGCACGAACCGGCGGATTCTTCGGATCGACCCAGGCGTTCCATGCTTCGTTATGATCTGCAAACAGAGCCATATCTGTGAGCCAAACCTGCGCCGAAAGCAATTTTGACTTGTTGGTCCCCGCTCTCGCCAGCAGCCCTTCGATCCGATCAAGGACCTGGCCGGTCTGATCCTTGACGTCACCCAGTCTGCTCGCATCGGCGGTTATTCCGCAGAGATAGACCAGACCGGCATGAATGGTCGCGAAGCTGATGATCGGAATGCCGCCGCCCGGTTCGGTAATGCCGATGCGCTGAATGTCCATGGCCGCCCTTTCTGTCATTGGTGACTTGGCGGCGTCGCCCGCGTGAGCCGGTGGCGAAACCAGGTCGCCCAGGACAGCAACGCTCGCGGAAGCTGCGATAAAGTCGCGACGCCCGATCTCATCCATCGCCGTGTCCTTTCCCTCGAAGGCGCGCATCAAAACAGCGGCAGGCAGCATCTGTCCAATGCATAATATGAGGAACATTGATCAGTTTTCCTGATGCTAGTGTCATGGACGTGGATTCAGATCAGGACCTTCGTGGGCCTGCGCTGTGTTGTCGATGCGAGCCCGGGCCATCCTCGGCCAGGCTCCGCGAAAGGCAGGATTGCGAGTTCTGCGTGTTTTCTATTTTTTCGATGCAGCGTAGTGTTGTGCGGTGGTATCAGCCAATCGCCGGCCAAGCGGCGACGGATACGGGAGCGAAACGATGGCCCAGGCGTTGCGGCGCACGCCGACCTCGATCGATGTCAGCGATCCCAGGCTTTATCAGGATGACACCTGGCGGCCGCTATTTGCAGAATTGCGCCGCGATGATCCCGTGCATTATTGCGAAGCCTCGCCGTTCGGGCCGTACTGGTCGGTGACGCACTACGACGACATCTTCGCCGTCGAACTCGATCACGAGAACTATTCTTCGGCCTCAGAGTTCGGCGGCATCCAGGTCGCCGATCAGCCCAAGGGACAGGAGATCGCAAACTTCATCCGGATGGACCCGCCCGGCCACACCGCGCACCGCCGCACCGTCGCGCCGATCGTCGCGCCGTCAAACCTCGTCAATCTCGAGCCTTTGATCCGCAAGCGCACCGGCGACGTGCTGGACGCGCTGCCGCGCAACGAGACTTTCGACTGGGCCTCCCGCGTTTCGACCGATTTGACCAACATGATGCTCGCGACGCTGTTCGATTTTCCCTGGCAAGACCGCGAAAAACTGACCTGGTGGTCCGACGTCGCGATCGCCAATGTCGATTCACCGGACGCAGTGGTGCATTCGCAGGACGAGCGTTTCGCCGAACTCACCAAGATGGGTGAATATTTCCGCAAATTGTGGGATGCCCGCGCCGCTGCTGCGCCGGCCTTCGATCTGATCTCGATGCTCGCGCATTCGGAAGCGACCCGCCATCTGCAGCCGCGCGAATTCATCGGGACCATCGCGCTTCTGATCGTCGGCGGCAACGACACTACGCGCAATTCCATGAGCGGCGGGTTGATGGCGCTGGTCGAAAATCCGGAGCAGTTCGAGCTCGTGCGCGCTAGACGCGAGCTGATCCCGAGTCTGGTCTCCGAGACTATCCGTTACCAGACGCCAGTGCTGCACATGCGCCGCACCGCGCGCAACGATGTCGAACTCGCCGGCCGCAGCATCAAAAAAGGCGACAAGGTCGTGATGTGGTACATCTCCGGCAATCGCGACGAGGACAAGATCGAGCGCGCGGATGAATTCATCGTCGATCGCGCCAAGCCGCGGCAGCATCTCGCCTTCGGCGCAGGGATCCATCGCTGCGTCGGCGACCGGCTTGCCGAACTACAGATCAGGATTCTCTGGGAAGAAATCTTGCAACGCGAGCTTACCTTCGCGATCATGGGGCCGCCGCTTAGGCTCTACTCGAATTTTATCCGCGGTATCCGTGCGCTGCCGGTGCGGATTCTGACTTAACATGGATCGTCATTCCGGGGCGATGCGAAGCATCGAACCCGGAATCTCGAGATTCCGGGTCTGGTCCTTCGGACCATCCCGGAATGACAGAAGGAATTTGGAATGAACGAACCCGTCGATGTCCTGATCATTGGCGCCGGAGCCTCGGGCGCGGCCGTGGCCTGGAGCTTCGCCGACACCAAGATGCATATCCTTTGCCTCGATCAGGGCGGCTGGATGAATCCCGCGCAATATCCGAGCACGGGACGTGACTGGGAAGCGCGCTTCTTCGGCGATTATTCGCCGAGCCCCAATATCCGCGCGCGGCCGGAAGACTACCCGATCAATGACGACAACTCGCCGATCAAGGTCGTGAACTTCAACGGCGTCGGCGGCTCCACCATCATGTACACCGCGCATTTCCCGCGCCTGCATCCCTCCGATTTCAAGGTGAAAACGCTCGACGGCGTCGCGGACGACTGGCCGATCGATTACGACACGCTCGCGCCATTCTTTGCCGAGAACGATCGCATGATGGGCGTCTCGGGACTATCAGGCGATCCCGCCTTTCCGCCGACCGAGCCGCCGATGCCGCCGCAGCCGCTCGGCCGCTCCGGCGCGCTGCTCGGCAAGGCCATGAACAAGCTCGGCTGGCACTGGTGGCCGTCGGATACCACGGTCGCGACCACGGACTATGAGGGCAGGGCGCGCTGCATCAATCTCGGGCATTGCACGCCGGCCTGCGCGCAAGGCGCGAAAGCCTCGACCGACATCACCTATTGGCCCGTCGCGCTGCGCGCCGGCGTCGAATTGCGCACGCATTGCCGGGTGCGCGAGATTTCGACCAACGAGATCGGCTTCGCCTCCGGCGTCGTCTATTACGACAAGGATGGCGTCGAACAGTTCCAGCCGGCCGAAGTCGTCGTCATCGCCTGCAACGGCGTCGGCACGCCGCGACTGTTGCTGAATTCGGCCTCGGAACGTTTTCCGAACGGGCTTGCCAATTCGAGCGGGCTGGTCGGCAAGAACCTGATGTTCCACCCCTATGCCCAAGTGTATGGCTTTGTCGAAGAAGTGACCGACAGCAACCGCGCGCCGCCGACCTGCCTGTGGAGCAAGGAGTTTTACGAGACCGATCGCTCGCGCGGCTTCGTGCGCGGCTATGCCTTTCAATTCGGCCGCGGCGCCGGCCCCGTGATGGAAGCCGTCATGAGCGAGGCCAAGGGCATCTTACCCTGGGGCGCGGAGCATCATGCGGTGTTCCGCAGGCTCAACGGCCATCGGCTGCAACTCTCCGCAATTTGCGAGGACCTCCCGGAAGAGCACAACCGCGTCACGCTCGATCCGCACCTCAAAGACAGCCACGGCATTCCGGCGCCCAAGGTCGATTACACCATCGGCGAGAACTCCGCGAAAATGCTCGAGCACGGCATGGCGCGGGCGAAAGAGGTGCTTGTCGCGGCCGGCGCCACCGACATTTGCGTCAACTGCCCGATCCTCTATGGCGGCTGGCATCTGCTCGGCACCGCGCGGATGGGCACCGATCCCGCGCGCTCGGTCGTCAACGAATGGGGCCGCTCGCACGATGTGAAGAATCTCTTCATCGTCGACGGCAGCGTGTTCGTCACCTCGGGCGGGGTGAACCCGACCTCCACCATTCAGGCCATTGCGCTCTACATCGCCGACCAGATGAAGCGCCGGCTTGCCGATCTGTTTGATTGAGGACGTGATGTTGACCGAGCCCGCTCTGACGCCAGCCCAGCGCGACGATTTGCGCAGCGTTGCCGCGATGATCATTCCCGCAAGTCGGGAATATGAGGTGCCCGGCGCGGACGATCCCAAGATCCAGGCTGACATTCTCGCGACCCTTGGCCGGGATACCAGACGGGTCTCCGAGGCGCTGGATCACCTCGCGCGGCTTGCCGGAAAGCCGATTGCCGCGCTTGATCCGACGCGGCGCGATGCGCTCGCGAAGGAGTTTCGGGCGACCGGCGGCGCCGCCGCGGCAACGCTGATCCGCGTGGTGCTGCAATGCTACTACCGCGACGACCGCGTGCTGCGGTCGCTCGGCCTCGAGCTACGGCCGCCGTTTCCATTAGGCTATCCGCTGGAGCAGGGCGACTGGTCGCTGCTTGATCCGGTGAAGGCGCGGCCCTCGATGTGGCGGCGGGTGAAGTAGGCGCGGAGCAGCTGCGGCTAAGCCCTTGTGCAGGCGGGACTTCGGCACCATCTGACATGGCCCAAAAGGAATTTCGCCATGTTGGATTTAACCGCAGCTATCCCGGATGACGGCCTGTCGTCGCGGGCAACCAAAGACACCCCAAACAACGATCAAGCCCTGCTGGATGCCTATTCGAACGCCGTGATCGGCGTGACCGAACGGGTCGGTCCGGCCGTGGTCCGGGTCGAAACCGGGCCGAAAGTCCGCAATACGCGCGAGCGCGGCGGGCTCGGCTCCGGCATCGTCATCTCGCCTGACGGCCTGGTACTGACCAACAGCCACGTGGTCGGATCGTCCAAGGAGATCCGCCTGCGCGATATCGAAGGCGTCGTCACCGATGCGCGTGTGCTCGGGACCGATCCCGATACCGACCTGGCGCTGCTGCGCGCCGATGGCGCGCGCGATCTGCGCTATGCCTCGCTCGGCAACTCGAAAACCTTGCGGCGCGGCCAGCTCGTGGTCGCGATCGGCAACCCTCTCGGCTTCGAATCGACGGTCACGGCCGGCGTGGTCTCGGCGCTTGGCCGCTCGATCCGTTCGGTGAGCGGAAGGACCATCGAGGACGTGATCCAGACCGATGCCGCGCTCAATCCCGGCAATTCCGGCGGGCCGCTGGTGTCGTCCAGCGCCGAGGTGATCGGCATCAACACCGCCATCATCAACGGCGCGCAAGGAATCTGCTTTGCGGTCGCGAGCAACACTGCGCAGTTCGTGCTGTCGGAGATCATCCGCCACGGCTATGTCCGGCGCGCCTATATCGGCGTCGCCGGCCAGACCGCGCCGATCCCGCGCCGGCATGCGGTGGTCGCCGGTGTCGCCAACAAGATGGGCGCGCTACTCGCGCAGATCGAGCCGGACGGTCCGGCCGCCCAGGCGGGGCTGCTGCCGGGCGATGTCGTGATCAAGCTCGATGGTGTCGAGATCAACGGCGTCGATGATCTGGTCCGCTCACTCGACCGCGACCGCATCGACCGCACGCTGGACATCGACGTGCTGCGCCTAGGGCGGTTGCGGTCGGTCGAGATTCACCCGATCGAGCGCAAGCCGTCGGCCCGGCAGAGTTAGAGTAATTTCCAGTTCAGTGGCTTCATCCTTCGAGACGCGCGCAATTCCGCGCTTCTCAGGATGAGGTCTTAGACCCTCATGGTGAGGAGCGCGGCGCAGCCTGCGTAAAACTTGGCTGCGCGCGTCTCGAACCATGAGGCCACTGGATCCCGGCGGCTGGAACGTCGGCATGCACGGACCGAACGGGCCGCTCAACGAATAAGCAAATGCCTGTCACAAAGCCTGCGCTCAGCGAATAAGCAGGCGCGGCTTCAAAATACAACCGGCTGAAAACATGGGAGATTTGTGAGCGAGACAACGCCCGAGCGCGTTGTACACAATGGCATGGCGCTTGCTTAACTGACTTCGGTGAGTTCTTGCGCCCGGGGGGCGTTCGGTCATGTCGAGGTCGAGACAGTCTTCTATTGGCAGGGTCGCCGCGGAGCCGGAGCCGATCGCTCTGGATTGGTCGTCGACCGCGCTTGTCATCATCGACATGCAGCGCGATTTCATGGAGCCCGGCGGTTTTGGCGAAACGCTCGGCAACGACGTCTCCCAGCTGGCGCGCGCGATAAAGCCGATCGCTGCGGTGCTCGATGCAGCGCGTGCAATGGGCATGCTGGTCGTGCACACCCGCGAAGGCCATCTGCCCGATTTGTCCGACGCACCGCCCGCCAAGGTCGAGCGCGGCGCGCCGAGCAAGCGCATCGGTGACCCGGGTCCGATGGGGCGGATCCTAATCCGCGGCGAGGCCGGCCACGACATCATTCCCGCGCTCTATCCGCTCAACAGCGAGATCGTGATCGACAAGCCTGGCAAGGGCGCGTTCTACGCCACCGAGCTTGGCGATATTTTGCAAAACTACGGCATCGAGAATTTGCTGGTGTGTGGCGTGACCACCGAGGTATGCGTCAATACCACCGTGCGCGAAGCCAACGACCGCGGATACCGCTGCGTCGTGCTGGCCGATGGCTGCGCTTCCTATTTCCCCGAATTCCACGAGATGGGCCTGAAGATGATCAAGGCCCAGGGCGGAATCTTCGGCTGGGTCTCGGACTCCGCCGCGGTTCTCAAGGCAATGGCATCGGAGACGTCAAAAAGTTTGGCAGCGGGAGCATCGCGATGAGCACGAGCGGGACGGGGACGGCGGGTCGAGCGGATTTCAAACCGGTGCTGTGGACGCCGGGCGACTGGAACGCGTTCTTCGGATTTGGCACCAATATTCTCGTCAACATGCTGGTGTTGACGGGTTTGTTGCGCTTCGTGCTGAAAATGCCGGATACGCTGGTGTTCGGCCGCATCCTCCCCGCGCTCGGGCTGATGATGTGCCTGTCGACCTTCTACTATGCATGGCTCGCCTATCGGCTGGCGCAGAAGACCGGCCGCAGCGACGTCTGCGCGCTGCCGTCGGGCGTCAGCGTGCCGCACATGTTCATCGTCACCTTCGTGATCATGCTGCCGATCACCATCAAGACCGGCGATCCGATGAAGGGCTGGTCCGCGGGTCTGGTCTGGGTGTTCTTCCAGAGCTTTATCCTGATGATCGGCGGCTTCATCGCGCCCTACATCCGGAAAATCACGCCGCGCGCGGCGCTGCTTGGCACGCTTGCCGGTGTCTCCGTGACCTTCATCTCGATGCGGCCGGCGCTCGAGATGTACATGACGCCGCAGATTGGGCTGGTCTGTTTCGCCATCATCCTGGTGAGCTGGTTTGGCGGCGTCAAATATCCGAAGGGCATTCCGGCGGGGCTTGTTGCGATTGCGGTCGGCATGATCATCGCGTGGGGCTCCAACATTTTCGGTCTCGGGCTCGGCGGCTTGAGCCTCAAGGGCGTCGGCGATGCCTTTGCGAGCTTCGGCTTCTCGGTGCCGTTGCCGGCGTTCGGTCAGGTCTTCTCCGGTTTTGAATTTCTCGGCGTCATCCTGGTGACGGCGATCCCGTTCGGCATCTACGATCTCGTCGAAGCCATGGACAATGTCGAAAGCGCGGAAGCTGCCGGCGACGAATATCCGACCACGCGCGTGCTCACCGCCGACGGCGTCGTCAGCCTGATCGGCTGTTTGATGGGGAACCCGTTCATCAACGCGGTCTATATCGGCCATCCCGGCTGGAAGGCGATGGGCGGACGGATCGGCTATTCGGCCGCGACCGGCGTCATGGTGGTGCTGCTGTCCTGGTTCGGCGTCATCTCGGTGCTTCTGGCGCTGGTGCCGGTGGTCGCGATCTCGCCGATCCTGCTCTATATCGGCATGCTGATCGGCGCGCAGGCGTTCCAGACCACGCCGGTCAAGCATGCGCCCGCGATCGTGCTGGCGCTGACGCCGCATCTTGCGGCCTGGGCCAAGCTGCAGATCGACACCATGCTGGGAGCGACCATCAGTGCCGCGCAAAGTGTCGGGGGCCTCGCCGCCGACAAGGTGGGCGCGGTCAAGACCGCTGCGATCGCTTCGTTGCCGCAGCAGGGCGTGATCTATCACGGCCTGGAAGTGATGGGCGGCGGCTCGATCCTCGCCGGTCTCGTACTGGGCGCGATCGGCGTGTTCGTGATCGAGCGCGATTTCGCCAAGGCCGCGGCCTTCGCGCTCGCAGGGGCCGCGCTCACTTACTTCGGCTTCATGCATGGCGAAGCGGTGGGCATTGGCGGCGGGCTCGGCGTGACGCCCGCGGTCGCGCTCGCCTATGCGGTCGTGGCCGCCGGATTGTTCGCGCTGAGCAGGGTCAGCTCAACCGAGCATTACGTTTCGCATCCAGAGATGTCGGCCGCGCCCGCGGAATAAGCAGCGTCGGACAGCACAAGTCGCACGGGAAGCGGGACGGGAAAATTCCTATCTCGCTTCCACCTTCGCTTGATCGGCCACTTGCTTCCAGAGCGCGATATCCTGGCGGATGAAGCTCGCAAAAGCGTCCGGCGAATTGCCGACGACCTGTATCGCCGGCTTTTCCAGCAGATTCCTGGTCTCCGGATCTTTCAGCGCCTTCACGATTTCGGTGTTGAGCTTGTCGACGATGGCGGCCGGCGTGTGGGCTGGCGCCAGAATGCCGTGCCAGCCAATCGCATCGAAGCCGGGAAAGCCGCTTTCGGAAATCGTCGGCACATCGGGCGCGACCGGTGAACGGGCCTTGCTGGTCACCGCCAGCGCGAGCAGGGTGCCGGCATTGATGTGTGGCAGCGCCGACACCGGATCGGCGAACACGACCTGCACCTGGCCTGCGAGCAGATCGGCCACCGCTAGTGCGGTGCCGCGATACGGAATATGCGTCATCGTGATCCCGGCCTTGCTGTCGAACAGCTCGGTGAGCAGATGATTGGCGCCGCCGATGCCCGCCGTGCCGTAGTTCAATGCGCCCGGCTTGCTTTTCGCCAGCGCGACGAATTCCTGCAGGGTTTTGACGCCAAGCTTCGGATTAACCACCATGATGTAGGGAAAGGAGGTGGTCAGGGTAACAGGCGCGAAATCCTTCAGCGGGTCGTAGGGCAGCTTCTTGTAGACGGCCGGGTTGATCGAGATCGGCCCGGATTGGCCGAGCAGCAGCGTGTAGCCGTCCGGGTCGGATTTGTTCACCAGATCGGTATCGATGATCGCACCGGCACCACCGCGGTTCTCGATCACGATGGGTTGCCCGAAGCTCTCGCCGACATGTTTGGCAATGATGCGCGCGACCGCGTCGGCCGCGCCTCCGGCGGCATAGGGCACGATCAGCCGGATCGGACGGGAAGGATAGTCGTCGCCGCGCGCGGGGCCTGCGGTGAGCGCCGCCGTCAACGCCCAGATCGATGCAAAGGCCAGCGCAACGCGTCTCGAATGGGTCCGCACGGCATCGGCCGCCCGATTTTTTGCCTGACGCGCATCATATGCGGCATAGAGAAGCCGTTTGCGAACCGTCGATTGCATTCGCCTATGGTTCGCAAACTTAGCCGGTTCGAAGGTACCACTTCAAGGCCGCACCCCCGGCACATTCATCGGCATGCCCTTCGCACGTGACATCAAATAGAGCTCGAGCTCGACCAGTTCCGGCGCGCCGTAGTCGTATGGCTGCGCCCTAATGCCGGAGATGCAACTGCGCAGTCGCCGCTGCAACGAGCCGAGTGTTTGCCATTCCAGGCGGTACTCCGGATAGCCGGTCGGGTGGGCCTGCGTGATGGGTGAGCCAGCCAGATGCCTGTCCCAATTGTCGTCGTGGCAGTTCGCGCAGGCGAGATTGAGCTGGCCCTGTCGCTGCATGAACAATTCGCGTCCGTGCGCGACGAACGGTTCGAGCTCCCGGTCGCTGCCTGCCGAAATCTCAATGCCGCGCGACTGCTGCGCGATGAACGCGGTAAGCGCCAAGAGATCGTGGCTCTCATAGGCGAGAGGCGTCGCCTGCTGGTGTTCGGCGCGGCAGAGATTGATGCGCTGCTCTAGATCGACCGGACGGCCGCGGCTCTTGTCGTAAACAGGGTAGCGCGCCGCCACGCCCTTCATGCTGACGCGTGCGTCGTTGTGGCAATCGGCGCAGGCGTTGCCGGCGGCGCCGGCTTTGCCGTTCCATAATTTCTCGCCATCGAGCACCCACAGCATGCCGGGATTGGCGGCGTCGTCATTCTGCATGGCTTTCGTTTCCGGGGCCATGAAGGTGAAGCCGGAGCGGCGCTGTCCTTGCGGGATTTCGGCCGCGAGCAGGGGAGCGGCCATCACCAGCAGCGCCGCGACGGTTATCGCCGGGCTTTGCGTCATTCGACCGCGATGGAGGCAGATGCGGTCTCGGAAAATCCGTTGTCGCCGATCCATTCGAAATCGAATTTGCCGCTCTCGGTCGCCACCGTGAAGAACGAGATGAACGGGTTCGCGGCGATCGCCGGAAACAGGTCGGCGCGGAAAATCGCGTTGCCGTTGAAGCGACAGGTGAAACTGGTGATGATGTCGCGCGCAAGGAGTTCACCGGCCGCCGTGCGGCGAAAGCCGGTCTCCATGATGTGCGACATTAGCGTCTTGATCTCGATGATCTGGCCGCGTTTCGCCTTGGCTGGAACGTTGATCAGTGCTGCGGCCATCAGCTCGCCTCCTCGGTACAGGCGGCCAGCGTCACGACAATATCGGCCGTCGCCGACCAGAATGAACCATCCGACAAATGCGCAATCGCCACGACCTTCTGGCTGTCGGCAAGCCGAATGCGGGTCGATATTTGCGCGCGGCCGCAAGCCGGGCCCAGATAGAAATTGCCAATATTGGGCTGCGGGTTCTTCTCGTTGAAGACATGGATGCTCTTGACGTGATCGTCCGGGGTCATCGGGCTTGCGAGGCTCACGGTCATCGGCACGGCGTTGCCGTTTTCGACCAGCGGCGGAATATCGAGCTTGACCTTGCCGGTCGTGACCGTGGCCGAGCCGACGACGTTGCGGATGGCCGAGGCGAGCATCTCCGGCGTGGCCTCGAGAGGCCGCAGCGTCACCATCGGGATCGTGCCGGCGACGGCGGCGCTGCCGGCCAGCCCCAGGAATTGGCGGCGCGTGGAGAAGTCCTGGTTATACATTTTTCTTTTCATCTTGCTATTCGCGCTGCGCTGAAAGAAAGGCGACGATATCTTCGATCTGTTCCGCTGATAAAATCGGCTTGTCGCGCCACGCCCGTCCGACCCGGTCAAGTCCGTCGACGCGATAGTAAGAGGGCATGATGGTCGCCGGATTAAGACGGGAGGCATCGACCAGTCGAAGCCGCAGCTGACTCGCCGACCAGCGATTTCCGGCGCCGGCAAGGCTCGGCGCGAGATCACCCTGGAACTTGGTTTCGGGGAACGGTCCGGAGTGGCAAAGGATGCAGGTGCTGCTGCGCTCGACGACGAGCGCGCGTCCGCGCGACGCTTCGCCCGGCGCACCCGTCAGCGATGTCGGAATGCCGTCGCCGACCACCGCATACGGCTTGAGCTCCTGGGCGCGCGTTACAGCGGGTAGGACTGACATCGTCGCCATGAGCCAGGCGCTCCCGATATGGATTGCGCGGCTAGCCAAAGCTATCCACCGTGATCGCCGTGAACCATCGCCGCGCATCCTCCGCTTCGCGGGCGCGCACTTCGCGCGGCGCATCAACCGGACTGGTGCCGCCGCCTTCGACCTCCACAAAAATGCTGTCCTTCGGCGCGTAAAAACCGGCGAGGGAGAACGCGTGACCCGGCGCCACAATGTTGTAGCAGACGCCGGTCAGCCTCGGCATGTCGGGCGCTCTGCCTGAAATCAGGTTTGCGACCGCAGCCGCGCAGGCCTTTCCTTGTGCGTTCGCAGCCGATGCCGATTTTGGGATGCCGCCGCCGAGGCAGGCATCGCCGATGACGTGAATATCGGACACGAGCTTCGAGGCAAACGTCACCGGATCGATCGGACACCAGCCGGTATTGTCAGCCGCACCGGCAATGTCGGCGATGCGTCCCGCCTTTTGCGGCGGAATCACGTTGGCCACTTGCGCCGTGTGATCGCCGAACTCGGTGACGATGGTATTGGTCGCGGGATCGACGGAGGTGGCCCGGCCGCCCTGCGAGAGCGATATCCGCTCGATCATGCCGGCATACAGTTCCTTCCAGGCGCCTTCGAACAACCGCTGCTGGGGAAATGCGTCCTTGGCGTCGAGGATCAGCACCTTGGAGCGCGGTTTCGTCGTCTTCAGATAATGCGCGATCAGGCTGGCGCGCTCGTAAGGCGCCGGCGGGCAGCGTGAGGGATTGGCGGGTACCGCAAGTATGACGACGCCGCCATCGTCCATCGCTTCAAGCTGCCGCCGTAACAGCGTGGTCTGCTCGCCCGCCTTCCAGGCGTGCGGCATCTTGGCGGACGCCGCCTCGTCATAGCCGGGCAGGGCGTCGAAGCGCAGATCGATGCCGGGCGACAGCACTAGCCGGTCGTAGCTGAGCGTGGTGCCGTCGGCGAGCGTCACCGTTCGCCCCGGCGGATCGACCCTTGTCGCCGTCTGCGCGACGACATGGACGCCTTCGCCGGCGATCCTGTCATAGCCGAATTGCTGGGCCTCAAGATCGCGGAGGCCCGCGATCACCTCGTTGCTGAAGGGGCAGGCGGTGAAGGTGCGGTTCGGCTCGATCAGCGTCACATCGAGCTTCGGGTCGATCCGCTTCAGAGCGCGCGCGCAAGTAGCGCCGGCAAAGCCGCCGCCGATCACCGCGACGCGCGCAACCGGCTCCGCACCGGCGACATGCGGGAAGGCGAGGGCGGTAGCGGACGCAGCCAAGCCGCCAACGACATTTCTCCGCGTCACCGGATGCAACGCTCTCATCAACACGATCCGAAAACTGTGCGGCGGCCTCCTTTAAGGCCGCCGCATGCCGTATCAGGCAAAGCCGATATTGTGATCCCGCAAGGGGATCGAGCGGATGCGCTTGCCGGTCGCCGCGAAATAGGCGTTGAGCACCGCCGGCGCCGCCACGCCGATGGTGGGCTCGCCGACGCCGCCCCAAAAGCCGCCGCTCGGCATGATGATCGATTCCACCTTCGGCATCTCGGCAATCCGCATCGAATTGTAGGTGTCGAAATTGGTCTGCTCGATGGCGCCGTCCTTGACCGTGCATCCGCCATAGAACAGCCCGCTCAGGCCATAGACGAAGGAGCCTGCGATCTGACGTTCGATCTGCGCCGGGTTGACGGCATAGCCGGGGTCGGTGGCGGCGACGATGCGCAGCACCTTGATCTTATTGCCCTCGGTGACCGAGATTTCAGCCGCGCCCGCGACATAGCTTGCATAGGCATTGAGGTGGGCGAGGCCGCGGTAGACGCCTTGCGGCGCCGGCTTGCCCCAACCGATCTTCTCGGCGACCGCATTGAGCACCGCAAGGTTCTTTGGATGCTTGGTCATCAGCTTGCGCCGGAACTCGAGCGGGTCCTGTTCGGCGGCCTGCGCCAGTTCGTCCATGAAGCATTCGAGATAGATCGCGTTATGATTGACGTTCACGCCGCGCCAGAAGCCCGGGATGATGTGCGGATTGCGCATCGAATGTTCGATCAACAGGTTCGGAACCGAATATCCGAACGCGGCTTCGCCGCCGGGATTGAGTCCGGCAAAGGCCGCCGGGTCCTTGCCGTTGACGAGGGCCTCGGGCCGCAGGCTGAACAGGATCGACTGTCCCGATATCCGCATGTGCAGTGCGGTCAGGTTGTTGTCGGCATCGAAGCCGCCAACCATCTTGCATTGCGTGATCGGATGATAGCGGCCGTGCGTCATGTCCTCTTCGCGCGACCATATCAATTTGACCGGCGTGCCCGGCATCTGCTTGGCGATCTCGACAGCCTGCCGAGCATAGTCGGTCTGGCCGCGACGGCCAAAGCCGCTGCCGACCATTTGTTTGTGGACGTCGCATTTGCTTGCCGGCAGGCCGGATGCTTCCAGCACGGCGGCGAAAACGGCCTCGCCGTTTTGCGTGCCGCACCAGACCTCGCATTTGTCCGCGGTATAGAGCGCGGTTGCGTTCATCGGCTCCATGGTGGCGTGGTTTTGGTAGGGATAGTTGTAGACCGCCTCGACTTTCTTGACGGCGCCGGCGAGCGCGGCCTTGGCGTCGCCGCTCTCATTGCCAACAAAGGCGGGGCCCGATTTAAGACCTTCCTCGAGCCATTTTGCGATCGACGCCGACGACACCTTGGCGTTTTCGCCTTCGTCCCAGACGATCGGCAGTGCATCGAGCGCGGTCTTGGCGTGCCACCAGGTATCGGCGATGACGGCAACCGCGGTATCGCCAACCCGCACCACCTTTTTCACGCCCTTCATGCCGGCGATCTTGCCTTCGTCAAAACTCTTCAGCTTGCCGCCGGTGACCGGGCAATCCTTGATCGCGGCGTTGAGCATGCCCGGCAGCTTGACATCGATGCCGTAGATCGTGGCACCCGTGGTCTTGTCGGGAGTGTCGAGCCGCTTCAATGCCTTGCCTGCGATCTTCCAGTCCTTCGGATCCTTCAGCTTGACGTCGGCCGGCGGCGTCAGCGTCGCAGCGGCTTCGGCCACCTTGCCGTAGGTCGTGGTTTTTCCCGACGGCATATGGGTGATGACGCCGCTCGCCGCCGTGCATTCGCCGGCCGGCACCTTCCATTCATCGGCCGCCGCCTGGATCAGCATCATGCGGGCGCTCGCACCTCCCTTGCGCACATAGTCCTGCGAGGCGCGGATGCCGCGGCTGCCGCCGGTCGAGAAATCGCCCCACGCGCGCTTGCGGGCGACGCTTTGCCCCGGCGTCGGAAATTCGGTGATGACTTTGGACCAGTCGCAATCGAGCTCTTCGGCGACAAGCTGGGCGAGGCCGGTGAGCGTGCCCTGGCCCATTTCCGAGCGGGCGACGCGGATCACCACGGTGTCGTCGGGCCGGATCACGACCCAGGCGTTGACTTCCGGCGAGCCGTCGGCGGCGCGCACCAAGGTGGGGCCGCCGAAGGGCAGGTCGAGGCCGAGGGCGAGGCCGGTTCCGACCGCAGCGGTGCCGATCACGAAGGCGCGGCGATTGAGTTGAGGCTTGACGTGCTGATTCATGGCGCGCTGATTCATGGGCTGCCTCCTCAAGCGTCCGCGGCAGCGTGGATGGCCGCGCGCACCTGCTGGAAGGTGCCGCAGCGGCAGATATTAGTGATTGCCTCGTCGATGTCCTGATCGCTCGGCTTCGGCTTTTCCTTGAGCAGGGCCGCTACCGCCATGATCATTCCGGTCTGGCAATAGCCGCATTGCGGAACATCGTTCGCAATCCAGGCCTGCTGCACCTTGTGCAACGTGCCGCCGGAGGCGAGACCTTCGATGGTGGTGATTTGCTTGCCGACGGCATCGCTGACCGGCACGCCGCAGGAGCGTACCGCCGCGCCATCGACATGAACGGTGCAGGCGCCGCATTGTGCAATGCCGCAACCGTATTTTGTTCCGGTTAGCCCGACGTTTTCGCGGATCGCCCAAAGTAGCGGCGTGTCCGGCTCGACGTCGACATCGATTGTCTTGCCGTTGATTGTGAGGTTCGCCATCTTCGGTCCCCTTGATGGTCTTGAACCCCTCCTCGAACGCGATGCTGTCGCGGAATCCGGAACCGTTCAAATCAAGAATCTGCGTTTAAAGCGAAGGGAACAATCGTCCGGCTCCGGCGTTCAGGCTCGACGCGCGACTTTCTGCTACCTTTCCGGCTGGAACCCGATCCCCTAGGCTTTGTGCCGATGGCGGCCGCAACGACGCCGCCGGTGAGGGAACGCGCGTTTGAACGGGCAGCCAGGCGGGCGCATCGAAGCCGTGTGGAACGGCGTTGACGGCCAGCGCCGGGGCATGATGGCTTACCTGTGGGTCGCCTCGCTGCTGGCGGTCTTGGGCTTTCTCGTCATCTATCCCGTCCTCACCTTGCTACTCGGAGCGCTGACCGACACCAATCCGGTGGTCGAGGGCCTCAGTCTCAGCCATCTTTCGATCGCGAATTTTCTTATCGTTCTGAAAAATCCGAACGTTGCCGAAGCGCTGTTCAACACGCTGGTCGCCTGCGCGGGCGGCACTCTGATCGCGGTCGCGATCGGATTGTTGTTTTCCTGGATCGTGGTGCGCACCAATACGCCGTTCAGGGGCTTTATCGCGGCGGCCAGCATCCTGCCGTTGTTCGCGCCGCCGCTGGTCGCGGGCGTCGCCTGGAGCATCCTGGGCTCGCCGAAGACCGGGCTGATCAACGCCGTGTTCAAATGGGCGGGTCTCGACTTGCATGTCGATTTTTATTCGCTCTCAGGATTGGTATTCGTGTTCGGCATCTATTACGCGCCTTACGTCTACATGTTCACCTCCTCGGCGCTGCGCAACATGGATCCGAGCCTGGAAGAGGCCGCCGAGATTTCCGGCGCGAGCGCGTTCTCGACGCTGTTCACGGTGACGTTTCCGCTGATCATGCCGGCGATCGTCTCCGGCATGCTGTTGTCCTTTATCGTCATGCTCGGCATCTACGGCGTGCCGGCGGTGTTGGGTGCGCCGAGCAACATCAACGTGCTGACCACCTATATCTTCAAGCTCACCAACTGGTCGCCGCCGCTCTATAATACCGCCGCCGCGGTCGCGATCATCCTGATGGTGGTCACGGGCTGTCTGGTGGTGCTGCAGCAGAAAGTGCTTAGCGGGCGCAGCTACACCACCGTCGCCGGCAAGGCATTCCGTCCGCGCAATCTCGATCTCGGTGGATGGCGCTGGCTCACCTTCGGCCTCGGCCTGATCTACCTGCTTGTCGTAGTGATCCTGCCGACGCTGGCGCTGATCGTGGCGGCATTCCGCAAGTTCATGTTCATCCGCGATGCCACGAGCCTGCTCGACCTGCGGCAATATTCGCTGATGCATTTCTACAGCATCTTCGACAATCCGCTGACCATGAACTCGATCTACAACGCGGTCGAGGTCGGCATCATCACGGCGATCGTCGGCGGCGCGCTGGCGTTCGCGATCGGCTACACCATTCACCGCACCCGCCTCGGTGGCCGCCGCGCCATCGACCTGATCTCGACCGTGCCGGTCGCCATTCCCGGCCTCGTGATCGGGGTCGCCTATCTGTGGGCGTGGATCGGAATTCCCGGCGGGCTCTACGGCACCATCTGGATCCTGGCGCTGGCGTTCATCGCGCGCTTCATGCCGGATACGGTGAAGGCGTTGTCGACCTCGTTCCTGCAAATCCACCGTGAGCTCGAGGAGGCGGCCTGGGTCTGCGGCAAGGGCGTGCTCGGCACCATCGGCACCATCGTCTTGCCCTTGGCGCGGCCGGGCGTGATCGCCTCGATGACGCTGCTGTTCGTGCTGTCGATCCGCGAGCTCGGCTCGTCGCTATTTCTCTACACCAGCAACACCATGGTGATGTCGGTGCTGCTGCTCGATTATTACGAAGGCGGCAATATCGGAAAGACCGCGGCGTTTAGCCTGGTGCAGACGGTGCTGCTCGGCGTCCTGATCGGCGGCGCGAACTGGCTGGCGCGAAGCGCGGCGCAGGGTAGCATCGCGCAACGGATAAGATAGCTCAGACAAAAGGGAGGGAAGCCATGAACAGGAAACTCGCAGCGGCGGCGGCCGGTATCGCTGGCCTGATCGCGCTTGCTGGCGCGTCGGCGCAGGCGGAAGAGAACTTCGGTTCGCCCGAACTGATCGCGGCGGCGAAGGCGGAGGGCAAGCTCGTCCTCTACACCGCGAACTACGCCGAGGTCGAGCAGGACGTCATCAAGGAATTCAACAAGCGTTTCCCGGAGATCAAGGTCGAGATGGTGCGCGCGCCGGGCGGCCAGCTGATCACGCGGGTGAGGACCGAAGCAGCGGCCGGCAAGCTGATCGCCGACATCGTCGACCATTCCGACCGCGCGCTGATGCTGCCGCTGGCCGACCTGTTCCAGGATTACGCGCCGCCGAATGCCGCCGATTACGATCCCGCATCGCTGGTGTCGCCAAAATTCTGGCCGCGCGCCACGCTGATGTGGTCGATCGCCTACAATACCGAGCTGGTGAAGGATCCGCCGAAGACCTGGATGGATCTGACCAAGCCGCAATATGACAAGCTGATCGGCCAGGTGTTCGCGCAATCCGGCGGCACCACCTGGACCCGCATCATGTTCGAGCGTCAGGTGCTGGGCGAGGATTACTGGGCCAAGCAGGCCGCAACCCATCCGATCCTTTATCCGTCGGGCGCTCCGATGTCGGATGCGCTGGTGCGTGGCGAGATCGGGATGGGGCCGCTACTCTATAACGCGGTCTATCCGAAGCAGAAGGAAGGTGCGCCGTTGAAGATGATTTTTCCGCCCGAGGGCGTGCCGGCCAATCCCTATGCGACGGGGATTCCGAAAACCGCTGCCCATCCCAATGCCGCAAAACTATATCTCAACTGGTGCCTGTCGAAGGAAGGCCAGACCTTCATGATCAAGGAGCAGGGCAACCTCACCTCTCTGAAGGTTTCGCCGGCTTATCCCGAGGGCTTTGATCCCAAGGTGGTCAAGGTCTGGTACCCGAATTTCGATCAGTATGTGAAGCTGCACGCCGACTGGGTCGCCGATTGGGACAAGATCTTCGGTTATCGCCAGTGACCGGTGCGCTCGGGGGCCGGTGACAGCATGACGACGACGCTCGAGGTCAGCGGCCTGCGCAAGCAGTTTGCGATCGGCCGGCCGGCGATCGACGGGGTGAGCTTTGTGGTGCCGGCGGGCGAGATCGTCGTGCTGCTCGGGCCGTCCGGTTGCGGCAAGACCACGACATTGCGCTGCGTCGCCGGCCTCGAGCATCCGACATCGGGCGAGATCAGCATTGCCGGGCGGGTGGTATCGTCGCCGCGGCGCGGCATCCTGGTGCCGCCGCGTTTGCGCGAACTCGGCATGGTGTTTCAGTCCTATGCGGTATGGCCGCATATGACGGTGCGGCAGAATGTGGTCTATCCCCTGAAACACCGGAGGATCGCGCGCGGTGAAGCCAAGCGCAAAGTCGATGAGGTGCTCGAACTGGTCGGGTTATCGGAATATGCCGAGCGGTCGGTGGTCGCGCTGTCGGGCGGCCAGATGCAACGTGTGGCGCTGGCGCGCAGCATCGTCTATCGCCCAAAATTGCTGCTACTCGACGAACCGTTGTCGAACCTAGATGCCAAATTGCGCTTGCGGCTGCGCGACGATTTACGCGTCATCCTGAAGCAGACCGGCATGACCGCGCTCTACGTCACCCACGACCAGGCCGAGGCGGTCGTGCTCGGGGACCGCATCGGCGTGATGCGCGACGGCAAGCTGTTGCAGATCGGCACGCCGGATCAGATCTACAACCGGCCGGCCGATCTGTTCGTCGCCAATTTCACCGGCGCCACCAACGAACTGCCGGGCACGCTGATCCAGTGCAACGGCGAATTCGGCGTGGTCGATTTCGGCAATGGGCGGCGCGCCGAGGCGGCGCTGCTGCATCCGCTGGCCGCGGGTGAAAAGGTGCGGATTGCGCTCAGGCCCGAAAACATCGCGATCGGGCAAGGTAACGGCCAAGGAAACGGCCGAGGGAATGGTCAAGGGAACGGGGCCAATTCGTTCACCGCCCGCGTGGTCGAGGCCCGCTATCAGGGCACGCAGACCGTCTACGACATCGAGCTGTTCGGCCGCCGGCTGGAAGTGCTCGAACTCGGCACCGCCGCGCGGCATCAGGTCGGCGTCGACACGCCGATTTGCCTGCCGCGGGAAGCCTGTTGGGCCTATCGCGATAGCGGGCCGTCGTCGTACGATTAGCGCGGGATGGTTTTTGACATCTTGTAAGGGTGCTTTTTTCGATGACGGTGACGGACGAACCCCAAAAACTGCGCAACCATCCGATCGACAAGGCGCGTTTGCGTCAGAAGTACATGGAGGAGCGCAACAAGCGGCTCCGCGCCGACGGTAATGATCAATATATTCAGGTCAAGGGACACTTCGCCCATTATCTCGACGATCCCTATTCGCCCCTCACCCCGCGCGATCCAAAGACCGACCACGTCACCTTCGCTTTCATCGGCGGCGGCTTCGCAGGGTTGGTCACCGCGGCGCGGCTCTCGGAGGCAGGCATCAAGAACGTCCGCATTATCGAGAAGGGCGGCGACTTCGGCGGTACGTGGTACTGGAACAGGTATCCCGGAGCCCAATGTGACACCGCATCGCTGGTCTATATGCCGCTGCTCGAGGAAACCGGGTACATGCCGTCGGAGAAATACGCGCATGCGCCGGAAATCCTGGCGCACTGCCGGCGCATCGGCAAACAATACGGTCTCGACAAGGACGCGCTGTTCCACACCCAGGTGGAAAATCTGGAGTGGGACGAGGCTCGATCTTGCTGGATCATCCGCACCGACCGCGGCGATGCCTTCACGGCGCAGTTCATCGGTATGGGCACCGGTCCGCTGCACGTCCCAAAACTTCCGGGCATACCGGGCATCGGGTCGTTCAAGGGACATTCGTTCCACACCAGCCGCTGGGATTACGATTACACCGGCGGCAATGCCGTGGGCGCGCCGATGGATAAACTCGCCGATCAGCGCGTCGGCATTATTGGCACCGGTGCTACCTCCGTCCAGTGCGTGCCGCATCTGGCGCGCGCCTGCAAGGAGCTTTACGTTTTTCAGCGCACGCCATCTTCCGTCGACGTCCGCGCCAATGCGCCGATCGAGCCTGAGTGGTTTTCGACCATCGCAACGCCCGGCTGGCAACAGCGCTGGCTTGAGAATTTTACGGCGAACCAGGCCGGCGGAAACGCGGAGGAGGACTTCGTCAAGGATGGCTGGACTGACCTGTCCCGGCGGATTCGCAGCAAGATCATTCAGCTGCCTCCCGAGCAAAGGATTCCGCAAAACATGCTGGCAGCTTTCGAAGACTCCGACTTCGAAAAGATGGAGGAGATTCGTGCGAGGGTCGATACCATCGTCGAAGATCGCGAGACTGCCGGTAAGCTCAAGGCCTGGTATCGTCAGCTCTGTAAACGGCCATGCTTCCATGATGAGTACCTTCAGGCGTTCAACACGCCCGGGACGCATTTGATCGACACCGACGGCAAGGGGGTCGAGAGGATCACCGAAACCGGTGTCGTCGTCGCGGGCAAGGAATATCCGCTCGACTGCATCATCTATGCGTCGGGATTTGAGGTCGGCACCGCATACAGACGGCGATCCGGCTTCGATCTGTCGGGCCGGGCCGGCGTCAAGCTGTCGGATCACTGGGCGTCCGGCATGCGCACCAAGCATGGTATCCACGTGCACGGTTTTCCGAATGCCTTCTTCGTGCAGCCGACGCAGGGCGCAAACCTGATATCCAATGTGCCGCACAACCTCACCGAGTCCGCGAAGACGATCGCCATGGTGGTCGGGCACGCGCTGGAGAATGGCTTTGGAGAAGTCGAAGTGACAGGGAAGGCCGAGGACAGCTGGGTCGAGTTGCTGCTGACCGGCCACGGCCGAATGATCGGCGCGCCGGATTGCACGCCCGGCTACTACAACAATGAGGGGCGTGAGCCCGGCGCTGCCGCCAAGCTGAATGTAGGTCATCCCGCCGGCGCGATGGCCTACTTCAAATATATCGAAGGGTGGCGTAACACCGGTAAGTTTGAAGGGCTGCAGTTTCGCTGAGCTGCTCTGCAGACTCCGGTCCGCCAAATCTGTCGGTATCCGGGTTTTCGAGTTCCGTTCTCTACTTTGTCAGGAGTGCGCGTATGTCCCAGCCGTCCCCCAGCGAAACGCCGGGCGAAACTCGCACGGAAACACCAAAGGACGCCGCGGCATCGGTGGTCGCACAACAGGCGGCCATGCTGAAAGCGCTGCCGTTCTCGGATAACAGCGACTTCGACGATGCCTCGCGCGGCTTTCTCGGCACCATCGAGAATGCCAAGATCGTGTCGGCGTCGGGCAGGGTGGTCTGGAGCCTCGAGCCCTATGGCTTTCTTGCAGCCGAACAGGCGCCGCCGACGGTGAACCCGAGCCTGTGGCGGCAGTCGCGCCTCAACATGAACCACGGATTGTTCGAGGTCGTCCCGGGCGTCTACCAGGTGCGCGGGCTCGACATCGCCAACATGACGCTGATCGAGGGCGACACCGGCGTGATCGTGCTGGATACGCTGACCTCGATCGAGGGCGCCCGCGCGGCGATGGAGCTTTATTACAAGCATCGCGGCAAGCGCCCGGTCGCCGCTGTGATCTTCAGCCACACCCACACCGACCATTGGGGCGGCGCGCGCGGCGTGCTCGATGCCGACGCGCTGGCGAGCGGCTCTGTGCCGATCATCGCGCCCAATCTGTTCATGGAACATGCGGTCTCCGAAAACATCATCGCGGGGCCGGCGATGCTGCGGCGGGCGCAATATCAGTTCGGGCCTTTCCTCGCCAAGGGCCCGCGCGGACAGGTCGACAACGGGTTGGGCAAGTCGATGGCGGCGGGTTCGGTCGCGCTGCTGCGCCCGACCGACCTGATCATGGCGACCGGCGACAAGCGCACCATCGATGGGGTCGAATTCGAATTCCAGATGGCGCCGAACTCCGAGGCGCCGGCGGAAATGCATTTCTTCGTCGCCCGTTACAAGCTGTTGAACCTGGCCGAAAACTGCACGCATAATTTCCACAATTTGCTGCCGTTCCGCGGCGCCGATGTGCGCGATGCGCTGGCGTGGTCGAAATATCTGGGCGAAGCGCTGCGGATGTGGGGCGGCAGAGCAGACGCGATGTGCGGCCAGCACCACTGGCCGGTCTGGGGCAAAGAGCGCATCGACACCATGATCCGCCAGCAGCGCGATCTATATAAATTCGCGCACGACCAGACCATCCGCCTGATGAACCACGGGCTGACCGCCTCCGAGATCGCCGAAACCATCCGCCTGCCGGCAAGCCTTGAAGGCGCCTGGCACGCACGCGGTTATTACGGGCACATCCGGCATAATGTGAAAGCGATCTACCAGAAGTATCTCGGCTGGTACGACGCCAATCCGGCCAATCTCGATTCCTTGCCGCCGGCCGAGTCCGGCAAGAAATACGTCGAGTATATGGGCGGCGCGGACGCGATCCTGGCGCGGGCCGAAAAGGATTTTGCCAAGGGCGAATTTCGGTTTGTAGCCCAGGCCTTGAGCCATCTGGTATTCGCCGAGCCCGACCGTCAGGCGGCGCGCGCGATGCTCGCCGATACCTTCGAGCAGCTCGGTTATGCCGCCGAGAGTTCGACCTGGCGCAATGCCTATCTGTTCGGTGCGCAGGAGTTGCGGCAAGGTATGCCGGGGACTCCGCCGCGGCCGCCGATGCCGCGCGAGACGCTCGCCGCGCTGCGCACTGGACAGTTGTGGGATGTGCTCGGCGTGCGGCTCAACGGCCCCAGGGCCGAAGGCAAGCATATCGTGCTGAACTGGAATTTTACCGACACCAGCGAGACCTTCGCGCTTACGCTGGAGAACTGCGCGCTGACCTATGCCGAAGGTGTGCAGGCGGACAACGCGGACGCGAGCTTTACGCTGGAGCGCGGGACGCTGGACGAGGTGATCGCGAGGCAGACCAGCTTTCCGGAAGCGATGGGCAGTGGCAAGATCAAGACCAGCGGCAATCCGATGCGGCTTGCCGAACTGATCGGCTTGCTCGACGAATTCCCGCGCATGTTCGAGATCGTCGAGCCGAAGCGGACGGCGGTGAGGTGAGGGAGACAGTCATATCCCGAACTGTCATCACCCGCGTCCGCCGCGGCTTTGCGTTGCCACGACGCAAGGATTGGCTTTGGATTTTGATCAGTCCGTCCGCGGCAACTCCCGGATCTCCACTGTACCGCCGGCCTCGAACAACGGGTTGCCAGCGAGCAGGGATTTCGCTTGATGAAGGCTATCGGCACTGATCCGGATGTAGCCAGTTAGGTGCGTCGTCACCGGAGGGAGTTGGCCGCTCTTCCGTGCACAGACACCGTTTCCGATTGCACTGCCGCCTTCAAAGAATCCGCCCTGCTTCAGTCTATCGAGGTACGCTTCCCAAGCCGTGTCGTCGTCGACGGCATCATCGTGCATAAGGAGGATGTAGTCGGCCATGTCGGTGTCTCCTCATCCTCATGAAAGCGATGGCGCGAACTATTTCAATTTTTGACGCATTCGTTGTAGCCGAAGCGGTCGATCAGCACGCTGCCCGGCATCGAATGAAATTCGTCAGTGTCTATGTAGTGGCCTTCGAGCAGGTATTGCCTCAAAGCTTCATTATAGCGGTACAGCGCCGCGCGGCTTGCGCGCGTGTCCGGACCGGTGACGTTCTCCTTGATGTCGTGCCCGGCATGGAACATCAATGTGGCGCTGCGCTCAACGCAAACGTTGCGGATGCCGAGGAACAGAGTGCAAGCCGATTTGCAGGTGCCTTGGATGCGAAACAATTCGCCGCTAGCATTATATTGCCGCATGATCGGCAGGAAATCGACCACGCGGCCGCCTTCGCCGAGGCCAAGCGATGTGCCCTCGGCGAAAGCCGGCGTAGTGACAATTGCGCACGCGCCAAGGAATAGGCCTAAAGACTTCACGATCGTGCCTTTTCCCGGGGGAAACGCTGAAGTCGAGCTTTGGTTCGGGCCCATTATTTCAAAGTTCTTCGACCTCCGTCACATCTTCGAACGTGTTGCGTGGCACTGCATGAAAGTCTTCATCGCACTACCGTCGGGGCCGGCAAGATCAAGACCAGCGGCAATCCGATGCAGTTTGCCGAATTGATCAGCTTGCTGGACGAACTCCCGCGCATGTTCGAGCCCGTGGAGCCAAGATGGACGGCAGTGACATAAACCGTCATTCCGGGATGGTCCCAACGGGTCGGCGCTAGCGCCGCCCGATGACAGGCTCCGGACCAGACCCGGAATCTCGAGATTCTCCGATGTGCAATTGCACATCGTAGTTCGATGCTTTCGCATCGCCCCGGAATGGCGAAGTCCGGCCGAATACTTACGGCTTCTCAAGTTTGGTGATGGTCTTGATCCCACCCGAAACGCTATCAAGCCGGTCTGCCCGGATTCCGTGGGGTAACCCACCCAACACCTACTCCGCCGCGCGCAAGGGGGTCGGCGACGGGTGCAACGCCGCGTTCAGTTGCCTCGCATAGATCTCTTGCCACGGACTGTTGTCGTTGCTGACGAAGTAGCCGCTGCGTGCGCCACGAAACACCTCCGCATCCTCGATACCGGGCGGCAAGACATTCTCGTCGCGCAACGCGCGAGCCGCCATCAACAGGCGCCGGCGTGTGCGCGTGATCATCTGATCCGACGGCGCGAGATGCTCGAAATCGTGGTCGGTGATCGGCCCCATGCTCTCGGTGATCGCCTGATCCTGCAGGTGAATGCCGTCGATCCCGCTGTAGATCGCGTTGCTGCGCTGGGCGGCGCGGTCGAGCCCCCAATCGTTGCTTGGGTTTGCGGCAAGCCGAAAGCGGCCGAGCCAATCCGTAGTGTTCGGTAGAAACTTGTTGCCGCGACCGGTGCCGCCGATCGGCATGCCGTCCTTGAAGGCAGGCTGCGGCTGCGTCAGCGCCGACACTCCGCGCTTCCAGCGCAGGAAGCAGAACATGGTGTGGCCGTCGTCGAGCGGCACCCAGGCGCGCGCATGCACGTGGCTGCCGAATTCGCCGTTGGGGGCCTGACTCCAGAACGGAAACAGGAAGTTGGCGAAGCGCCAATAGGTGCCGTCCGCACCCGCCGCGCGGAAACCTGCGTACTGCGTGCCCCAGGGCGCGTCGGCGATATGGTACTCCGGCGCCCGGTTGGTGATGGTGTGGTAGACCGGCTCATTCTCGGGCACGTCGTCGGGATCGACGTGGCCGGCGTGCAGGAAACCGAAATGCGAGGTATCGATCTCGCCTTCGAGTGCCTGCAAATAGTTGCATTCGCGCTGGATGAAGGTGACGCTGACTTCGTCGTCGGGAACGTCGAGGATTTCGAACGCCGGCAGCGGCGGTACCGTGACCGGTGCCTTGACGCTCGATCCCATATAGACCCAGATGACGCCGGCACGCTCGACGGCCGGGTAGGCTTTGGCCTTCACCTTGTGCTTGAAATCCTGGTGCGGCGGCACGCTCGCCATGTCGATGCAGTTGCCGGCCACGTCGTATTTCCAGCCATGATAAATGCAGCGGATTCCGCCTTCCTCGTTGCGTCCGAGGAACAGCGAGGCGCAGCGGTGCGGGCAGCGATGGTCCATCACGCCGACCCGGCCGGCGCTGTCGCGAAACGCGATCAGCTTCTCCCCCAGCAGCATCAAACGGATTGGCGCTCCGTCGCGCTCAAGCTCCGCGGATTGCGCGGCGGGAATCCAATACTGCCGCATCAACTCACCCATCACCGTTCCGGGGCCGACTTGCGTGAGTTCTCTTCCTTCCGCAGCTGTTGTCATCGTACCCTCCCGATGCGGCCGTGCGCCGCCCAATTGCCGCTATGTTATCACGGACTGCGGTCGCTTTGGTGCCCGATCCCGTGGAACAGGACGTTGACCGGCGCCGCGCCCATCAGTCGGCCCTGAGGTTGGCCGTTCGGACCACCTTGCCCCACTTCTCGGTTTCTTCAGCGATATGCGTTGCGAAATCGGACGGTGAACCGACAAACACCATGACACCGAGCTCGCCAAATCGCGCTTTCAGCTTCGCATCCGCAAGGCCCGTATTAATCTCCCGGTTGAGCCTGTCGACGATCTCGGCGGGCGTTTTTCTGGGCGCGCCGATGCCGAACCAGCCGCTTGCCGCATAGCCCGGTACGAACTCTCCAACGGTCGGAAGATCAGCCAGCACTTCCGAGCGCGCCGCCGTGGTCACGGCCAGCGCACGAAGCTTGCCGGCTCTGACGTACTCGATCGAGGAGGACAGCGGGCAAAATATCACCTGCACCTGGCCTGCGAGCAGATCTGTCAGTGCCGGCGGCGAACCACGGTAAGGCACGTGCACCATGTCGACACCGGCCATGATCTTGAACAACTCGCCGGCCATGTGAAGCCCGGTTCCGTTGCCGGCCGACGCCATGTTGAGCTTGCCTGGATTGGCCTTGGCGTAGGCGATGAACTCAGGGACCGTCTTCGCCGGAAACGATGGATGCACCTCCATCCCGTAGGCCTCGTGGCTTATGCTCGCGACCGGCGCGATGTCGCGGATAAAATTGAATTTGAGCTGTTGGTAGAGCGTGGCGTTGACGGCGTTCGCAAGGCTCACCAGAAGCAGCGTGTAGCCGTCGGCGGGTGCATCCAGCACGGCTTCGGTGGCGATATTGCCGCCGGCACCGGGCCGGTTCTCAATGATGAACTGCTGGCCGAGCCGCTCAGACAGCCATTGCGCCAGAAGGCGCGCGGCGATGTCGGGCGCGCCGCCGGCGGCGAAACCGACGACAATGCGTACCGGATGGGCTGGATAGGTCTGCGCGTCTGCCACCCGCGAGATGGCTGGAAGACCGACAGCGATCGTGGCGAGACGCAAGAACCGGCGGCGCGGAAATTTCATCGCAGTCTCTCTCCGCAGGATTTCGTCACCCTCTGAGATACTTCGATGAATACCGTAGCATTTCTAGAGCGACCGCGGTCAAGATGTCGCGGTGCTCACGGCAAGGTCGAAAGCCACCGATGTCTACTTCCGAAGAAAACAAGCAGTTCATGCTCACTCTGTACCAAACGTTCGGTACGGGAGATAGGGACAGGATCGCGTCTTATTTCGCGCCCGACGCCGAGTGGATCGCGCCTGAACGGAACGGCATGGCGGTCGCGCTAGGGCAGCCCGCCGGCTGGGTGGGCCGAGACGCCGTCGTCAGATATCTCACCGAGGACATCGTGCGTCTCTTCACGGGCTCCAAGGTCGAGCTTCTGACCGTGGTTGCGGACGGGGACCATGTCGTCATCGAGCAGTCGTTTGAGGGAACGGTGTGCAACGGGCGGCCTTACAAGATGATCTACTGCTTCATCTTTGTGGTTCGTGACCGTCTCATCCACCAGGTACGGCCGTACTTTGACACGGCGCTGGGCTTCGAGCTGATCTTCGGCGAGGAGAGGCCGCGGAAAATCGCCTAGCAAGCAGGATGGGTTGAGCCGTTTGTGAAACCCATCATCTTCGCAAGTTGCAATTGATGGGTATCGCGGAGTTTATCATCGGGCGCGCATTCGTGCGACCCGTTGGCTCCGCCCATCCCACGCGCTACCCAACCGTCATTCCGGGGCGATGCGAAAGCACGAACTACGATGTGCAATTGCACATCGGAGAATCTCGAGATTCCGGGTCTGGTCCGGAGCCTGTCATCGGGCGGCGCTAGCGCCGTTGGGACCATCCCGGAATGACGAAGTACCCTGATCCTTCGGACCATCACGGAATGACGAAGTCCGGCCGAATACTTACGGCTTCTCACATCTACTTCGGGTCGCGGGCATCCGGCCTTGTGCGCCTGACGAAGCGCGCAAGCGCCGTGCCGATCTCGTCAGGACTGTCTTCCTGAACGAAATGGATGCCTTGGACAGTCACTTCCTCCTGGTTCGGAAACGACCGGCAGAACTCGCGCGCCCGGCCGATCAGCAGCGACCCTGGCTCGGCGTTGATGAACAGTTTTGGCAGCGGACTCCGCAGCAGCCATTGCCCGTAATCCTCCACGATTTTTACCACGTCGGCAGGTTCGCCTGAGATCGGCAGTTGGTGCGGCCAGATCAGCATCGGCCAGCGCGCCTGCGGCTGGATAAATGGCAGGCGATAGGCGTCCATCTCGGCTTTGGTCAGGGTCCGGATGATCAGCTTTGGCATGAGCATCTCAATGAAGGCATTTTCGTCGATGACCATGCGCACGCCCTTCTCCGATCGCAGGTCGCGAAAGATCGGCGCCCGGCTCGGTGGGAGGTCTTCCCAGTCGCGCGGTCGCACGATCGACTCCATGTAAGCGATCGCCCGCACCCGCTCGGGATGCCTGGACGCCCAATGAAAGCCGAGGGCCGATCCCCAATCGTGCAGCACCAGGGTGACGTCTTGGCGCAAGTCCAGCGCCTCGAACCATGCGTCGAGATAATTTGCGTGGTCCACAAAGCGATAAGCCCCGCCGGGGGAGGCCGCTGATTGTCCCATGCCGACAAGGTCTGGCGCGAGGCACCGGCCAAGATCGCGCACGTGGGGGATGACGTTGCGCCAAAGATAGGATGACGCCGGGTTCCCATGCAGGAAGGCGATCGGGTGCCCCTCACCGAGGGTGACGTAGCTCATCTCGGCGTCAAGGACGCTGACCCGACGGCGAGGATGATGATCCTCGGCTGAGATGATTCGGTCCGGCATGGCATGTTCCCGTTCCGATCGGCGGCGGATGCGAAAGGCCGCCTAATCTAGAATTCGTGAGCAATCCCCTGGTATCAACGCGCGTGAAGCAATTGGGTTCAGCCAGCACCGGCCTCTCCCGATTGGAAGCGGCAGTTCAAATCCGACTTGCTCAAGGTAGCGATCGAGCTATGCCCGAGGCCGTCAGCCGGTGCTCAGTGCTGGTGCCTTTTTCGGGCTATCGCGAGGGCAACAGCCACAATGATCACTAGCGCTCCCGCGCGAATTCCTTCGCGGGAGATCCCGCCATAGGTGTGAATGATGTGACGCAACAAGGCTGACGTGATAACCGCGCCGATCAGAAACGTGAGAACGTACCAGAATCGCAGATTAAGTGCGTCCATTCTGCCGGCCACTCCTTGCCAAAAGCTCCGAGTATTCGTCGCCAGCGTTTTCAGGCGATCAAGGGCTTTCGATTCAGCCCGCCATTCCCTGGCAAAGCTCATCGCGCAATTCGGGCACGACAAGATGAGGGAAGTGCAAGCAAATCCAAATTTTACGTAGACGATCTCGAACGAGCTTTGGCAGTGCGGGCAAAGATCCGGTTGGTGTTCGCTGACACTCATCGAAACTCTCCCAGCTGCCCGGAACCGGACACCCTGAATCCGATCATCGGCCAGCTTCCTTTCGGTCGCTGGCCTTTGCCACGGACCGACGAGGAAGGGGGCCGGCAGTATAGCGGTCTGGCGGGCTCAAGATTGTTCGGGAACCAAAAACGTCATTCGGCTCCGGACGTCGGAAGCTAGCATTTTCCCAACATCGGCGTGGAGTCCGAAAACCGTTCAGAGCACGGATTGGAGACGGGTGTTGCGAGCCGAGCACAGGCTGGAGAATGATTCATTTTTCGTCATGGCCGGAACATAGGCGAGCGGAAGCGACGCCGTCCTTCGGACGGCTATGCCCCGATCATGACGGGGCGGGGAAAGCGCAACCTAAATCCCGAGATAGGCCGCCCGGACCTGCTCGTTGTTGGCAAGCTCATGGCTTGTGCCGTGCATGATGACGTTGCCGCTCTCCAGTACATAGGCACGCGCGACCAGCGACAGCGCGCGGCTGACATTCTGCTCGACCAGGAGGATCGCCGTGCCCATCTTGTGGATCTCGCCGATCTTCTCGAACGTCACGTCGGTCATCACGGGGGCGAGGCCGAGCGAGGGCTCGTCGAGCATCAGAAGCCGCGGTTTGAGCATCAGGCCGCGGCCGACCGCCAGCATCTGCTGCTCGCCGCCGCTCATGGTTCCGGCGAGCTGGCGTCTGCGGTCGGCGAGGCGCGGAAAGATGCCGTAGACGAGCTCGAGCGTGCGCGCGCGCTCGGCCTTTGCCGTCGGCACGTAAGCGCCGATCTCGAGGTTCTCCTGCACGGTCATCTCCGGAAACACCTGCCGCCCCTCCGGCACATGGGCAATTCCCAATTCCGGGATTTTGTGCGGCGGCAGCGAGGCCAGATCGGCGCCGGCGAAGGTCACGCTGCCGGACGACAATTTCACGAGGCCGGAGATGGCGCGCAAGGTCGTGCTCTTGCCGGCGCCGTTGGCGCCCAACAGGCCGACGGCCTCGCCTTCGCCGATCGAAATCGAGATATTGGAGATGGCCGGCACCGAGCCGTAGCTGGCGCTGGCGCCGTTGAGTTCAAGCATCGCTGTCTCCCGTGGCCTGCGGATGCACATAGGAGCCGAGATAGGCGCGGATCACTTCCGGATTTTCGACGATCTCCTTTGGGCTGCCTTCGGCGATCTTCTGGCCGTGATCGAGCACGACAATGTGGCGCGCCACCGCCATGATGGCG
This sequence comes from uncultured Alphaproteobacteria bacterium, assembly GCA_963769365.1. Classification (GTDB taxonomy): domain Bacteria; phylum Pseudomonadota; class Alphaproteobacteria; order Rhizobiales; family Xanthobacteraceae; genus Bradyrhizobium. The sequence continues at coordinate 1,021,687 of CAVYLU010000012.1, forward strand.
CGCATCACATGCTCGACGATCACGATGGTTAAGCCCGCTTGCGAGAGTTTTCCGACCAGCGCCACCGCCTGATCGATTTCCGACGGGTTGAGCCCGGCCATGACCTCATCGAGAAGAAGGATGCGCGGCTGCGTCGCCAGCGCGCGCGCCATTTCCAGCCGGCGCTGGTCGATGGTGGTGAGATCCTTCGCCGCCGCCTGTTCCTTGACCGAAAGACCGACAAACTCGATCGCCTCGCGCGCCTTTTTGCGGGCAGCCGTGACGTGGCGGTCGCGCAGGAAGGCGCCGGTCATGACATTGGCGAGCACGGTCATCGCGCCGAAGGGTTTTGCGATCTGGAAGGTGCGGGCAAGGCCGAGGGCACAGATGTCATGGGGCTTCAGCCCTACGATCTCGCGGCCGAATGCCTCTACCGAACCGGAATCCGGCCGGTGGAATCCGGTGATGAGATGAAAACTCGTGGTCTTGCCGGCGCCGTTCGGGCCGATCAGGGCGAGCGTTTCGTTCTCCCTGACGGTGAAAGAGACGTCCTGCACCGCGCGCAGGCCGCCGAACCGCTTGTTGAGACCCTTGATGACGAGCGCATCGGCCATGGCTGTCCTTACGCGCGCGCCGGTTTGCGGCTGACGTAGCGCTGATACGCGTCGCTCACCATGCCCATCAGCCCGGTCGGCCGCCACAGGATGACCGTCATCAGGATCAGGGCATAAACCGTGAGCTGCACGCCTCCGGTCGAGCCGCCGAGCCAGCTTTGCAGCAGCGCGGAGGTGGTCTCCAGCAGCACCGTGCCGATCACCGGGCCCCACAGCGTTCCGATGCCGCCGACGATCGACACCAGCGCGGCCTCGATCGAGATGTTGAAGTTGAACGCGGTCGCGGGGTCGATGAAGTAGATGTACTGGACATAAAAGGTGCCGGCGAGCGCGGTCAGAAACGCGCTGATCATGTAGATGTCGCGCTTGATGCGCGGCGCGTTGACGCCGATCGCTTCCGCGGCGTCCTCATTCTCGCCGATGGCGACGAGGTAATAGCCCATCCAGGATCGTTCGATCCGCCAGGTGATCACGAGCCCAAGCGCGAGCAGGCCGAGCACGACATAATAGTAGGCCGCCTTGCCTTCGAACTGCATCATCAAGGGCGAGCTGCCGAGGTTGGGGATGGTGGTGCCTTCGGCGCCCCAGGCGAGATCGCGGAATTTCAGGAAGATCAGCATCAAGGCCTGCGCGGTCGCGATGGTGGCGATGGTGAAATACGGGCCGCGCAGGCGGAAGCAGAGCCAGCCGATCGGCAGGCTTGCCAGCGTCGCGACGCCGCCGCCGGCCACCATCCCGATCCAGGGCGAGATGGAAAAATCGACCTGCATGATGGTCGAGGTGTAGGCGCCAAGCCCGAAATAGGCGGCATGGCCCAGCGACAACTGCTTGGCATAACCACCCATCAGATTCCAGGCGACGCCGATGAACGAGAACAGCAGGATGCGGATGAAGATGTCGACCGCGAACGAGCTTTTCACGACTTGCGGCAGCACCAGCACGACCACCACGAGCGCGGCGAGCGAAAGCACTTTCCATTTGTTGATATCGGCCACTACCTCATCCTACCGCCGCCAAGGCCGTTCGGCTTGAAGGCCAGCGTCAAGAGCAGCATGGCGAACACCACGATCAATCCGGAATCGGCGCCGACGAACTGGATGCCGAGCGATTCGGCGACCCCCATCAACAGGCTGGCGATCAGCGCGCCGATCACGTTGCCAAGGGTGCCCATGACCACGGCGACAAAGGCCATCAGGACGAACACCTGTCCGACAAACGGATAGGCCGAATAGAACGGCATCAAGAGCGAACCGGCGGCGCCCGCGAGCGCCAGCGCAACGCCAAGCGCGACGCAAAACACGCGGTCGGGATTGATGCCCATCAGGGTTGCGACGTCGCGGTTTTGTGCCGCCGCCCGCATCGCCTTGCCGAGATCGGTAGTGTGCAGGAACACCCAGAGCGCGCCGGATAAGCCCATCGCCACGACAAAGGCGATCAGTTTTGCCTCGGGGATATACAGCCCGCCGAGATGAAAGGCTTCATCCGAATAGGAGGTGTGGACGGTGCGATAATTCGCCGAGAACAGCATCAGCGCGAGATTGAGCAAGAGCAGCGACAGCGCAAAGGTCAGGAAGATCTGCGGCATATCGTTTGGCCCGAGCACCCGGCGGATCAAAAAATGCTGGATCAGCACGCCGATCACGAACAGCGTCGGCATCGATACGACAAGCGAGACGATCGGATCGATGCCGAATTGGCTCGCGAGATAGAACGAAATATACATCCCGATCATCACGAATTCGCCCTGGGCGAAATTGACGATCTTGACCACGCCGAAGATCAGCGTGACTCCGATGGAGACGAGCGCGTAAATACCGCCGATGAGCAGGCCGTTGATGACGGCCTGGATCACTGTCTCCAGCATCTGAACTTACCGGCCTTAGCTCTTCATCAGCGGTGCGCGGGCGTCGTCCTTCGGGAATACGCTGGCGAGGTCGCCGTTCTGCCACTGCACGCCGACTGGCCGGCCGTAGACGTTCTTGCCGTCGGGCCCGAACTTCACCTTGCCGCCCGGCGCCATCGCGGCAAAACCGGAGGAGACATCGAGCGTGGATAGGGCGTCGCGAACCTTTTGCGGATCGGCGGACGCCGCTCGCTCCAGTGCGTCCGCAATCATGTAGGTCTGCGCCACCAGCCCGCCGGCATATTCGAACAGGAATTCGCCGGTACGCTTCTTGTATTCGGCGTTCACCTTCTCGGCATTGGCGTCCATGTCGTGGTTCCAGTGCGCCACGCCCTGCAGGCCTTCCGCGAGCTTGCCGACGTTCTTGTAGAAATCGGGAATGACGAAGCCGCCGGAGCCGCCATTGATCGCGACATTCAGGCCGACCTGCTTGACCGTGCGCACGATCAAGATGAGGTCGTTGAGGTAGGAGACCGAGAACAGCGCATTCGCGCCCGATGCCTTGACCTTGTTGATCAATGGGCTCGCGTCGGTGAAGCCAGCCGAATAGGGCTCGAACATCACGATCTCGACGCCTTCGCCGGGCGCCAGTTCCTTCAATCCGTTCGAGGTCGCGGTGCCGAACGCGGTATTCTCGAAGATCACGGCGACCTTCGGCTGGTCGCTGACCAGCTTTGACATCTGCAACTGCGCTTTCGCGAATTGCGAGGCGCGTGCGAACGGCGTGAAGGTGTGGGTGCGGCCCTTGTTGAGCTGGTCAGAGCTCGAGCCCGTGATGATCGGAACCTTGGCGCGTTCGCAGACCTCGCTGGCAATCAGCGTCAGCGCGCTCGCAAAGCAGCCGTGGATTGCCGACAATTTGTTGCCGGTGATCAGACGGTCGGTCTCTGTTCGCGTCACTGTGGTGTCGCTCTGCACGTCGGAGATGATCAGGTTGAGCTTGGCGCCGCCGAGCGACTTGATGCCGCCGGCGTCGTTGATCATTTCAGCTGCGAGCTTGGCGGCGGCGACGCAGCCGACGCCGATCTGGGCCATGCTGCCGGTGGTCGGATAGAGCGCGCCGATATTGATGGGATCGGCGGCGAAGCCGCGCAGCGGCACCGCGCCAAATGCGCCGGCGGCTATCGCGCTGCCTGCTTTGACGAGGAACTTGCGACGGCTATGCCGTTTCGACGTGGTGTTTTTCGCACCGATGCCGCCGTCAACGACGGATTGCTGCCGATCCTTTGTCATGCCGTCTCCCCTGGTGCAATATGGCCCGCGGACTTCCGTCCGCTCGCTTGTTAGCGCTGGAATGGTAGCGCGGCCGAAAATTGTTTACAATATAGTTTTCAATATTATTATCGCCATTGGAGGTTTCGCCGCTCGGCCCCCAGCGGGTTGTGCCGCGGGCATGTCCTCCGGCGGGAAATTGATGGCGGCAAGATTACCTAAACCGGCGAAGGCGCGTGCGGCGAAATCCCGCGAGATCGCGGCGGCGCCGGCGCGTGAGCGGGCGGCAGCCACCATCATCTCCAGAAGTATCGAGGAGGACATCGTGCTGGGGCGGCGCCAGCCGCGGGAGCGCCTGATCGAACAGGATCTCTGCGACCTGTTTCAAACCCATCGCGGCGACGTGCGGCTTGCGCTGTTCGAGCTGGAGAAGAAGGGCCTGGTGGAGCGCATTCCAAACCGCGGCGCGATGGTCCGTGGATTGACCCCCTTTGAGGTGAAGGAAATCTACGCGGTTCGTGAAGAGCTCGAAGTCATGGCGGTCCGCATCATCCCGTTTCCGGTTGCGCAAAAGGATATCGACCTCTTGGAAGAGCTTCAGCGCGAGCATGCCGCAGCCATCGCCGAAGCCGAGCTGTTGACCGTCTTCTACAGCAATCTTGGTTTTCATCAGGCCTTGTTCGGCCTTTGCGGCAACGCCTGCCTGATCGAGACGATCGATCTGTTGGCGCAAAAGGTCTACGGCATTCGCTCCTATGCCAATGCGTTTCCGGAGCAGCTCGATCGGGCGCGGCGCGATCACCTCGACATGATCGAGGCGCTGCGCGGCTCGCGCCGCGAGGATCTGATCGCGCTGACCCGACGTCACCTAAAACCTTCGCCGGATGCCTACATCAAGGCCTATGAGCGTCGCTTCGGCAAAGCCGAGCTGATGCCCGTGCAATGATCCGGCTTTATTCGGCGCTGCTCACGAGCTTGATGCGCGGCTCGGTGGCTTCCATCAGACTGCGATAGGTCGCGAGATAGTCGAGCGCCATGCGGCGGGCGGTAAAGCGCGTCTCGAACTGCTTGCGGATCGCGCCGCGGTTTAATCCCGAGAGGCGATCGACCGCGGCGACCGCGCTGATCTCATCTTCCACGACGAAGCCGGTCAAGCCTTCGTCGATGATTTCAGCGACCGAGCCGCGGTTGTAGGCGATGACGGGCGTGCCGCAGGCCATGGCTTCGATCATCACCAGACCAAATGGTTCCGGCCAATCGATCGGCACCAATAACCCGACTGCGCCACTGAGAAAGTCTGATTTCTCGTGGTCGCCGATCTCGCCGATATATTCGACGAGCGGGTTGTCGGTGATCATCGGGCAGATCAGTTCGTCGTAATAATCCTGGTCGGCCGGATCCACTTTTGCGGCGATCTTGAGCGGAATGCCGCAGCGGGTCGCGATCTCGATGGCGCGGTCGACGCGCTTTTCCGGCGCGATCCGCCCGAGCACCGCAAGATAATCGTGGCTCGACGGCTGTGGCATCAGCAGTTTTTCCGGCAGGCCATGATGAATGGTCCGCACCCAATTGGCCTGTGGCACGGGGCGACGCTGGGCGTTGGAAATCGAGATCACCGGAAGCTTGGAGAACGTATTGAACACCGGCTGATGCTCGGGCAGATCGAGCCTGCCGTGCAGCGTCGTCAGAAACGGCGTCGGCTGCCGGGAGAACAGCGACCACGAAAAATAGTCGAGATGGAAATGCAGGAAGTCGAATTCCTCGTCGTCGCATTTCTGCCGGACCCGTTCCAGCATCACCATGTGCAGCGCGTAGGGGTCGCGGACGGAGCCGTCGAGGCGCAGCGCCTTCGGCCAGGTCGCGTCAAGTTTTCCCGAAGTCCAGGAATCACCGCTGGCGAATAGAGTGACTTCATGTCCGAGTGCTACCAGTTCTTCCGTCAGCCAATGCACCACCCGTTCGGTGCCGCCATAGAGTTTGGGTGGAACAGCCTCCGTCAGCGGAGCAACCTGCGCGATGCGCATCTCACCATCTCCTGTTTACAGTCATGGGTGTTTAGCCCCCATATTTTTGTGGCACCGATATGCCGAACAGGGAACGTTTCCGCACCTGCGAAGTTCCCCTTGTGCAAGGTTACATCTTCGACACCTGACCAACCGGCCTTGCTGATGCCATCACTTCGAAGCAAATTTTCAGCGTGGCTCAAATTTTCAGCGTGGCTGATGTCACGGGATTGATGAGTTGTGACCGTGATGCGACGGGAACCGGCCGGAGCGTTCGCCGTTCAATCCAACAGAACGAAGTTTCGCCGAGATCTTTCCACCCTCCCAACGGATTTTGCAGCCAATGGATCAGCTCTCAGGATATGCGCATCGCCCGTTTCCCTTTGTGCTGCGCTATCTGCGAAAACGGCTGGTATCGCACCTCGTCATACTGACCGCGGTCGTTGCAGCGGTTGCCTGTTCGGTGGGCACGCAATATGGCGTGAAGTATCTGGTCGACTGCCTCTCTGCCGGCGCGGGACGCGCGGGCAGCGTATGGCTGGCATTCGTTTTACTCATGTCGCTGATCGCAGCCGATAATTTCTTGTGGCGGATCGCAAGCTGGACCGCGAGCTTCACGTTCGTGGGAGTTACCGGCGATTTGCGTCGCGACATCTTCCGCCATTTGACCGGCCACGCGCAGAGCTATTTTTCGGACCGGCTGCCGGGAATGCTGACCAGCCGCATCACCGCGACCTCCAATGCCATCTTCACGGTCGAGAACATGTTCGTCTGGAACGTGCTGCCGCCCTGCATTGCCACAATTGCGGCGATCGCCCTGATCGGGACGGTGAGCTGGCCGATGGCCGCGGCCTTGATCGTGATCGCCGGTACCATGGTGATCGCGATGTTCCATTTGGCGGCGGTGGGCAAACCCCTGCATGACGATTTCGCGGACAAGGCGGCGGCCGTCGACGGCGAGATGGTCGACGTCATCAACAACATGCCGCTGGTGCGGGCGTTCTGCGGCTTGAGTTACGAGCACGACCGCTTTGACGCCACCGTGAACCGGGAAGTGGTCGCGCGCGGCCGCAGCCTGCGCTATCTGGAAAAACTGCGCCTTACCCATGCCGCCGTCACGGTCGCGCTGATCATCGCGCTGCTCGCCTGGGCGATCATGCTCTGGCAGCGCGGTGGCGCGACCACCGGCGATGTCGTGCTGGTCTGCACGCTCGGCCTTTCCATTCTCAATGCGACGCGCGATCTCGCGGTAGCGCTGGTCGATGTCACCCAGCATGTCGCGCGGTTGACCGAAGCCATTGCCACGCTGTTGCTGCCGCACGAATTGCGCGACCACCCAGAGGCCGAGCCGTTGATCAAGAGTGGTGCTGCGATCGTCTTCAACAACATCTCGTTTCAGTATCCCGGCGGCCTCAAGGTGTTCGAGCGCTTCAGCCTTCGGCTGCGGCCCGGACAGCGGGTCGGGCTGGTCGGGCAATCCGGTGGCGGCAAGTCCAGCCTGTTCGTGCTGCTGCAGCGGTTCTACGACGTCGAGAGCGGCAGCATCACGATCGACGGCCAGGATATCTCGAAGGTCACGCAGCAAAGCCTGCGGCAGGCGATCTCGGTGGTGCCGCAGGACATCTCGCTGTTTCATCGCTCGATCCTGGAAAACATCCGCTACGGCCGGCCGAACGCCACCGACGATGAAGTGTTGCGCGCGGCAATCGCGGCGCGCTGCGACTTCGTGGAAACGCTGCCCGAAGGCCTTGCGACCATGGTCGGCGACCGCGGCGTCAAGCTGTCGGGCGGCCAGCGGCAACGCATTGCGATTGCGCGCGCCTTCCTCAAAGATGCCCCGATCCTGCTCTTGGATGAGGCGACGGCCGCGCTCGACAGCGAATCCGAGGAAGCGATCCGCGAAGCGCTCGGCCGCCTGATGCGCGGCCGCACGGTGATTGCGATCGCCCATCGCCTGGCGACGCTGCGCAATTTCGACCGCGTGGTGGTGCTCAAGGCCGGCAAGATCATCGAAGACGGCCCGCCCGATCGCCTGATGCAGGGTCAGGGTCCGTATCGCGAGCTGGTGACGCAGGAAATGAGCCGGCTGGCGAAATTCGCGGCCTAAAGCATGATCCGGAAAAGCATGCCCTCGGGCTACAACCCGATGGGTGGGTGCTGGTCTTCCGAAAAAGATCATGCTCAAACAAAAAGATAGAGCGGGATGACGATTCGAAGAAAAGTCATTTCGCTCTAGGTGGTTGCAGCGGTAGCATCAAATTCGGTTGCGTTTTCGGAAGGCGAGAGGTACCGCGAGGTCATCATGTCAGCCGAAGTCGTCACCCAGATCATCTCGACATCGCAAGCGATCGAACTGGTCGCGGAGCAGCCGTTCTACATCCCGATGACGGGCCCCGCGGCGCGGCCGCGGCGCTCGCTCAAGCACGACGACACCTTCATCGTGCTTGACAGCCATGGCGATATCGGCGCGTCCGCCGGCGGACCCGACGGGCTCTTTAATGCCGATACCCGCTATCTCGCCCGGCTCGAGCTCGTGCTCGACGAGTTGCAGCCGCTGCTACTCGGCTCGAACCTGCGCGACGACAATTCGTCATTGACGGTTGACCTGACCAATCCGGATATCTATCGGCAGGGTCGGATCGTGCTGCAAAAGGATATGCTGCATATCGTGCGCACGCTCTTTCTCTGGCGCGGAACGGCGTATCAGCGGATCGGCTTGCAGAACCACGGCGACCGCCTCGCGAGTTTTGATCTGACGCTGCTGTTCGACAATGATTTTGCCGATCTGTTCGAGGTGCGCGGCGAAAAGCGCCCGCGCCGGGGCACCGGCTCGAGCAAGCTCGCCGCTCCGGCCGACGTCATGCTCGAATATAGGGGTCTCGACGGCGTGGCGCGCGCGACCGCGCTGCACTTCGATCCGCGGCCGACTCGGCTTGCGGTGAACGCCGCGACCTGGCATTTCGATCTGAAGCCGCATCACGTCAGTTCGCTGTTTGTCGCGGTCTCTTGCAACAAACCGGCCAGTTCGACGCCCACCCGTTTCTTTTCCGGACTATTGGCGCATCGCCGCGAGATGCGCCGTTCGACCGCCGATACCACCAGCGTTGAGACCTCTAACAATATTTTCAACGAGGTGCTGTGCCAGTCGATGGCCGATCTCAACATGCTGATGACGGATACCCCGCAGGGGCGATATCCCTATGCCGGCATTCCCTGGTATTCGACGACCTTCGGCCGCGACGGCATCATCACCGCGCTGCAAATGCTGTGGATCGATCCGCGGGTCGCGCGCGGCGTGCTGAAGCGGCTAGCCTTCCATCAGGCAAAGGCGGCCGAGCCGCTTGACGACGCCGAGCCCGGAAAAATCCTGCACGAAATGCGTGGCGGCGAGATGGCGGCGCTGCGCGAGGTGCCGTTTGCGCATTATTACGGGAGCGTCGATGCGACCCCGTTGTTCGTGCTGCTGGCGGGCCTCTATGTCGAGCGCACCGGCGACGAAGAGACGCTCGCCGAGCTGTGGCCTGCGATCGAGGCGGCGCTTGGCTGGATTGATGGGGCCGGCGATCCCGATGGCGACGGCTTCGTCGAATATCAACGCGCCTCGGAACAGGGCCTTGCTAATCAGGGCTGGAAGGATTCCTACGACGCGATCTTTCACGCCGATGGCCGCTTCGCCGACGGCTATATCGCGCTCGCCGAAGTGCAGGGCTACGTATTCGCCGCCAAGCGGTTGGCGGCTCGCTGCGCGTTGCGCATGGGCCTGGCGGAGAAGGCGGGGCAACTGGCGACTGAGGCGCAGACCCTTGCCGAGCGATTTGAGCAAGCGTTCTGGTGCGAGGAGCTCGGCACCTATGCGCTGGCGCTCGACGGCGCCAAGCAGGCCTGCAAGGTGCGAAGCTCCAACGCCGGGCAATTATTGTTCAGCGGCATGGTGCGCGAGGACCGCGCCCGCAAGGTCGCCGCCGATTTGATGAAGCCGCATTTCTTCTCGGGCTGGGGCATCTGTACGGTGGCGCGCGGCGAAATCCGCTACAATCCGATGTCCTATCATAACGGCTCGATCTGGCCACACGACAACGCGCTGATCGCGCTCGGGCTATCGCGCTACGGCCTCAAACATTCGGTCGAGCAGGTCTTCAAGGGCCTGTTCGACGCCGCGGCCTACATGGATTTGTGGCGGCTGCCCGAATTGTTCTGCGGTTTCCGGCGCGAGAAGCACCGCGGGCCCACGCTTTATCCGGTCGCTTGCGCGCCGCAGGCCTGGGCCAGCGCGACGCCGTTCACGTTGCTGGAGGCAGCCCTCGGGCTCGAATTCGATGCCGAGCGCGGCGAAATCCGCCTGCGCAATCCGCGCCTGCCCACCTTCCTCAACGAAGTGATCCTGCGCGATCTGCGGTTGAAGGACGCGAGTGTGGACTTGCGGATACGCCGCCACGGCGACGACGTGTCGCTGGAGGTGTTGCGCAAGCGCGGGCAGATCCAGGTGTCGATCGTGCTGACGCACTGACAGGCGTCACTCGATCCGGAAGGAGGGCATATGCGTGGAGCGCGCGGGTTGACCTTGGTTGCACTTACTCTTTTTGCCTTAGCGGCCGCGGCGGTCCGGGCGGCAGACGAATCGCAACCGGCCCCGCCGGCTGCGGCGAAGGAGCCGGCGCCGCCGCCCTCGGTCACGGTGATCGGCGCGCGGGAGGCCCATGGCGTGCTCGGCCGCGACGTTCGCAGCCCAACGGATGAGGACATGGGACATATCGTCGACGTGATCGTCGATCGCGCCGGCGTGGTGCGGGCCGCGGTCATCGATTTCGGAGGTTTTCTCGGCGTCGGCAGCCGCAAGATCGTGGTCGACTGGAACGCGCTGCATTTCGGCCGCGTCGCCGACAAGAGCGACAGCATCACGCTCGAGTTGACCAAGGAGCAGGTCAACGCCGCGCCTGAATACAAGGAAGACAAGCCGATCGTGGTGCTGGGCGCGGCCGGCAGCCTGCAGCCGTTCGAGTTCGATCATTAAGACAAGTGGAGAAGCATTCTGGTCGCGCGTCCCTCCAATTCGCCTGATCGGATCGACGATAAACGCCCGGGGGGGCCGGCGGGCGGCGGCAATGTTGTGTCGTTGGCATCAAGCCGGCCGGCGCCCGGACCAATGCCCGCGCCGTCGCGTCAAAGTCTTCGCGGTCTCGACTGGTTCATTTTTTTCCTCGCCGATGTCCAGACCGGGTTCGGTCCGTTCATTGCGGTCTATCTGACCACGCAAAAATGGACGCAAGGAGAGATCGGCTTGGTGCTGTCGATCGGCGGCGTGGTCGGGCTGATCGGGCAGATGCCTGGTGGCGCGATCGTCGATGCCGCCCGCTCCGAACGGCTGGTCGCGGGCCTTGCGATCGCAACGATCGGTTGCGCCGCGCTCGGCTATGCGGCGTGGCCGATCTTTCCGGTGGTCGTGATCGCGGCGACCTTGCACGCGGCCGCAAGCTGTGTGCTGGGCCCCGCGATAGCCGCGATCAGCCTCGGCCTGGTCGGACCGTTCGCGATCGGCGAACGGCTCGGGCGCAACGCGCGCTACGCCTCGCTCGGCAACGGCGTGGCCGCGGCGGTGATGGGCACCTGCGGCTATCTTCTCTCCAGCCGCTCGGTGTTTCTTGTCACCTTCGTCCTGGCGATACCGACGCTGCTTGCGCTTTCCCGCATTCGTGAGGACGAGGTCGATGTCGCCCGCTGCCATGGCGAGGTGGCGCGTGCCGAACCCGATCCCAAGGCGACCAGCGTGCTCGCGCTGATCCGCCAGCGGCCGTTGCTGATCTTCGCCTTGAGCGTGTTGCTGCTGCAACTGGCCAACGCCGCGATGCTGCCGCTGATGGCGGGCGTGGTCACGACGCGATCGAGCCAGTGGGCGCCGGTCCTGATCGCTGCCTGCATCATCGTGCCGCAGGCCATCGTGGCGCTGATGTCGCCCACGGTGGGCGCCAAGGCGCAGGCCTGGGGACGGCGACCGCTGCTCTTGATCGGCTTTGCGGCGCTCGCGATCCGCGGCCTGTTGTTTGCCACCGTGAGCGATCCCTATCTTTTGGTGGCGGTGCAAGTGTTTGACGGCATCACCGCAGCCGTGTTCAGCGTCATGGTGCCGTTGATCGTGGCTGACGTGGCGTTCGGCAGCGGTCACTTCAATCTGGCGCAGGGGATCGTCGGCACCGCGGTCGGCATCGGCGCCTCGCTCTCGACCGTGCTCGCCGGTTATGTCAGCGACATGTTCGGCAGCAATGTTGCGTTCACCGGGCTTGCCTGTGTTGCGGCATTAGGCCTTATGATGATCTGGCTGGTGATGCCGGAAACGCGGCGGACTGGCGACGAGGCTTTCCAACGCGCCTAAAGCGGAACCACCACCTTCCGGTACAGCGTGCTGTAGCAGGCTGCGGAAAGGTCCCAGCTGAATGATCGCGCCATGGCGCTGCGGCGCATGGAGTCGAGACGGTCCTTCGCCATGAAGGTCGAGAACGCGCGGCGGACACCGCCGAGAAACGACTCGGTCGACGGCTGCGTGAACAGGAACCCGGTCTCGCCGTCGGTGATGGTCTCGGCAAGGCCGCCGGTCTGATGTCCGATCGGCAGCGAGCCGAACCGCTGGGCATACATCTGGCTCAATCCGCATGGCTCGAAACGGGAGGGCATCAGGGTGAAATCGCTACCGGCGAAAATCCGCCGGGCTTGGCCGTCGTTGAATCCGATCGCGACCCCGATCGCATCCGGCCGGCGGCGATGCGCATCGACCAGCGCCTGCTCGATCCCGGGTTCGCCGCTTCCGGCAACGATGATCTGTCCGCCGGCCTCGATGATCTCATCGGCTGCGGAGAGGACGAGATCGATGCCCTTCTGATGCACGAGGCGGGCGACCAGACCGAAGACCGGGCCGCGCGATACCGCAAGACCAAACTGCTTGCGGACGTAATCCGCATTCGCCTGCTTGCCCTGCCAGTCGCCGGCGCCGAAAGGTTGTGCGAGCTGCGCGCAAAACCGCGGATCCCAGCTTTCGTCGATGCCGTTCAATATTCCGGTCAGCTGCGCCGCGTCGGAGCGGATACGGAGCAGGCCCTCGAGCCCGCAGCCGAATTCGCGGGTGGTGATCTCCTTCGCATAGGTGCCGCTGACGGTGGTCAGATGCGAGGCGTAGACGAGGCCGCCCTTGAGGAAGCACAGCTTGTCGTAGAACTCGACGCCGTCGATATGAAACGAACTTTCCGGCGCGCCGATGCGGCGCAGCGAGTCCTTGGGAAAGATACCCTGATAGGCGAGGTTATGGATGGTCAGGATCGAGGGTACTCTGACGCCGCTCCAGGCGAGGTAGGCCGGCACTAGCGCGGCCTGCCAGTCATTGGCGTGCACGAGGTCGGCTGCCCAATTCCTGTCCAGGGTGCCTGCCGCAAGCTCAGCCGCCGCGGATGCGAGCCGGCCGAAACGGATGTCGTTGTCCGGCCAGTCCTTGCCCGATTCATCGCCATAGGGGTTGCCGGGGCGGTCATAGAGCTGCGGGCACAACAGGACGTAGACCGGCATGCCGTCCCGCGTCGACGACCGGCCGAGCATGCAGGCCGGCATGTCGGCCAGCGGTGCGCATTGGCCAACGATCTGAATATGCGTGAATTGTTCGACGACGTCCCGGTATCCGGGCAACAGGATTTTGACATCGGCCCACGGACGCAGCGCCCGGGGCAGGGCGGCGGAAACGGCTGCGAGCCCGCCCACCCGGACGAAGTCGTCGATTTCCGTCGTGACGAATAGAACTTTCAAGAAAAGCCCTCTTGCGAGCCCTCGATGTTGCTATGCAAGAATGGGTCCAATTCGCCCAGGCAAGGTATGGACAGACGGATTGCAGGGAGGCGCTTCCCTGCCGCGCCAGTGCAATTTAGGGTCTCAGATCAGGGGAGCCTTGGGCAAGGAAGCCTTTGGCAACAAAGCCTTGAGCAGGGAAGCCTTGAGCAGGGAAGCCTTGGAAATGACAATAGCGGGAAACGATGAGGGCAATTTGACAAAGGGTTTTGCAGGGCTTCGCGTGCTCGACTTTTCGACCACGATTGCCGGTCCGCATTGCGCGCGGATGCTCGCCGACATGGGCGCGGAAGTCATCAAGATCGAGACCGCGGAAGGCGAGACGATGCGCACCCGACCGCCGCTGCGAAACGACTGCAGCACGACGTTCGGCCAGCTCAATGTCGGCAAGAAGAGCCTCGTGCTCGATCTGAAATCGCCTGAGGGCGTCGAAGTCGTAAGGCGGCTGGTCGCAGCCGCGGACATCCTGGTTGAGAATTTTCGCCCGGGCGTGATGCGAAGGCTGAAGCTCGACTGGGCAACGCTCAAAGAGCTTAATCCAAAACTGATCTATTGCTCGATTTCCGGCTACGGCCAGACCGGTCCGTCGGCCGAACTGCCGGCCTACGCGCCGGTGATCCATGCGGCGTCCGGCTACGATATGGCGCATCTTGCTTATCAGCCGGGAAGGAGCCGTCCGGATTATTGCGGCATCTATCATGCCGACGTCGTTACCGGCACCTACGCCTTCGGGGCGATCGCTTCGGCGCTGTACCAGCGAAATGCCACACAGCGAGGCCAGCACATTGACGTCTCGATGCTCGAATCCATGCTGACGCTGACCCTGAGCGAACTGCAGTGGTCGCAATTTGCGGTCGCGCCGACTTCGCGTCCGATGTTCGGTCCGATCCAGACGTCGGACGGATACGTCATGGTCGCGATCGCCAGCGAAAAGACCTTCCAGGGTTTGATGAAGGTGATCGGTCGCCCCGAGTGGGTGAGCGATCCGCGCTTTGCAAGGTATATCGATCGCCGCAACAACTGGGCGCATCTGATGGATGGCGTCGAGGCCTGGTCGCGCGGGGTGACGACGCAGCAATGCCTCGCCGCGTTGAACGGCGAGGGCGTTCCGTCCTCGGCCTACCGCACGGTCGCGGAAGCCTTGAGCGATCCGCAAATCGCCCATCGCGGCGCGCTCGCCGACGTCGAGGACGGCGGCGGCGCGTTCAAGGTGCTCAATTTGCCATTCCGGATGTCGGGAGCCGACGTGTCGGCGGGAAAGAAGGTCTCTACTCTGGGCGAGCACACCCGCGCGCTGCTCCGGGAGAGCGGCCTGTCGGAGGAGCAAATCGCAGCGTTTTCGGGGAAGCCTTTGAGGGCGGCGCGGCGCTGAGCGGATCACATTTCAAAATGTTGCGAGGCCTGCGGCACTTCATCCCGCGTTGAGCTTGCGGCCTTGCCGCCAACCGCGATTCCGGCCAATCTGGCCCAAAGTCGCCAAGATCCGAAAATAGCGGACGCACGGCATACTCGGAGGGAATTCAAATGAAAACGGCCACGGTCGTGCGCAAGCTTGCGCCAATTTTCCTTATAGCGGTATTTGCTATCGTGGCGGGCCCGGCCTGCGCCCAGAAACCGGGCGGCAGCATCACCGTCGGTCTCGAGGTCGATATTCCCGGCTTCGACCCGCTGAAAGTCGGCGTCTTCGATACGGCGGCGGAAATTGCGGCTGCGGCGATTTTCGATACCCTCACCACTCTCGATGACAAGGGCGAAGTCGCAGCCGAAGCTCGCGCTGTCCTGGACCCATTCCGAAGATTTCACGACCTGGGTTTTCAAGCTGCGGCCCGGCGTCAAGTTTCACGATGGTACGCCCTTTAACGCGGAGGCCGTGAAGGCCAATTTCGACCGGCAAAAGGATCCGGCCAACAAGTGCCGTTGCGCCTTCTACATCTCCGTCATCCGCGACGTGCAAGCGCCCGACGAGTTGACGCTGGTCTATAACTTGAATGATCCCACGGTGAACCTGCCGGCGATCCTGACCCTTCAAGGCTCGAACAACGTCATCCAGTCGCCGACGGCGTGGAAGAGCAAGGGCGACGACTACAACCGCAATCCGGTCGGCACCGGCCCCTACATCCTGAAATCGTGGACCGCGGGCGACCGCATGGTTCTGGAGAAGAATCCGGACTACTGGAACAAGGGTCATCCCTATCTCGACCGGATCGTTCTGAAGCCGTTGCCGGATGCGCAATCGCGCTTTGCCAGCTTGCAATCGGGCGAAGCGGATATCGTCTGGGACGACGAATACGACGCCGACAATATCCAGAACGCGCAGAAAGATCCGAAGATGACCGTGCACACCTATGCCGGGTCCGGCGCAGCGGTCTACGCCTTCAACACCAAGGTCGCGCCGTTCGACGACGTGCGAGTGCGCCAGGCGTTGGTGATGGCGATCGATCGCAAGAAGATGTCGCAGGCGATTACCAATGGCCTGGCCCGGCCGGCCAGCAACCCCTATGGCGAGGGCTCGTGGGTCAAATGCAAGGACGACGGTGCGCTTCCCTTCGATGCCGAGAAAGCCAAGGCACTGATCAAGGACTACGGCAAGCCGGTCGATTTCAAGATGATCGTCACCGCGACCCCGCGCGGGCGCACCATCGGCCAGGTGCTGCAGCAGTTCTGGAAGCAGGTCGGCGCCAACATGGAGATCGAGCAGGTCGATCAGGCCACGGTCGTGCCGCGCGCCTTCATGCGCCAGTTCCAGTTGACGCCATGGCGTATCATCGATTTCGCCGATCCCGACGTGCAAATGTACGCCAATTTCCACACTGGCAGCCCGGTGGCGCTGGCGAATTACTCCGATCCGGAACTCGACCGGTTGCTCGAGCATGCGCGGACGACCGCCGATGTCGAAAGCGGAGCGAGGACTATTGCGCCATCAGCCGACTGATCAATCAGCAGGCTATCTGGTTCTGGACCTTCCAGAACACTTATTACGCCTCTCGAGCTGCCAAGCTGAAAGGCCTGCCCAAAATCTATAGCGGGGTGATCGACCTCTCCAACGTCTGGATGGAATGAAGCGCCCTATGTTCGGCTTCGTCGCCCGAAGGCTGACATATCTGGTGCCGGTGCTGATCGCGGTATCGCTGCTGACCTTCCTGATCGCCTCGCTCCTGCCGGGCGATCTCGCCTACGTGATCCTGGGCGATCAGGCGACGCCGGAAAAGGTCGAGGCGCTGCGCCAGGACATGGGGCTCGATCAGCCGGTCTGGTGGCGTTATTTCGGCTGGCTCGGCCACGTGCTGCAGGGCGATTTCGGACGCTCGTTCCGTACCGGACAAACCGTGTTGCAGGCGGTCGCAGAGCGGTTGCCGGTATCGTTTGAGCTGATGCTGCTCGCCGAAATCGGCGCCTTGGCGATCGGGATTCCCCTTGCGGTTGCCTGTGCGGTGAAGAGCGGCAGCGCCTTCGACCGTTTCATGACCGGCAGCGCCTTCGGCATGCTTTCGGTGCCGACATTTCTTTCGGCGATCTTGTTGATCTATCTGTTCGCGGTGCAATTGCGTTGGCTGCCGGCAACCGGCTATGTGCCGTTTTCCGAGGACCCGATCGGCAATCTCAGATGTTTCGTGCTGCCGGCACTGACGCTGGCACTCGCCGAATGGCCGGTCCTGATGCGCGTGCTGCGCTCCGACTTGATCGCGACCCTGCAGGAAGATTTTATCGCGATGGCGCGGGCCAAGGGTCTGAAGCCGTCGCGGATTCTCCTGGTGCATGCGTTAAAACCGTCGTCGCTGACGCTGGTGACCGTGACCGGCATCAATATCGGCCGCCTGATCGGCGGCACCGTGATCGTCGAACAGATCTTTGCGCTGCCGGGGATCGGCCGGCTCCTGGTCGGCGCCATCACCACCCGCGACCTCATCATCCTGCAAGGCGTGGTGCTGGTCGTGGCGTTCGGCTACGTGCTGATGAATTTCATCGTCGACATGCTCTATGCCGTTCTCGACCCCAGGATTCGTCATGGCCACGCTTGAGCTCAGCGTCAGCGAGGATGTCATCGTCGCGCCGGTGCAACGAACGCGACGGCTCGGACCCCTGTTCTGGACGGCGATCGGCTGGATGATGTTGGTGTTTGCGGTCGCGATATTGGCGCCGGTGTTGCCGTTGCCGAACCCAACCGACATGGACATGCTGGAGCGGCGGGCGCCGATCTCGACGCTGCATTGGCTCGGCACCGACGGACTCGGCCGCGATGAGTTGTCGAGACTTATCTATGGCGCGCGCATTTCCTTGACCGTCGGCCTGTTCGCGCCGGTCATCGGCATCACCATCGGCGGCGCGCTCGGCCTTCTTGCCGGCTATTTCCGCGGCCGCTTCGAGACGCTGGTGGTCGGCAGCATGGATACGCTGCTCGCTTTCCCGCCGCTGATCCTGGCGCTTGCGGTGAGCGCCTATCTCGGGCAGTCGATCTTCAATCTTACCTGCATCCTCGGCGTGCTCGGCATTCCCGCCTTCATGCGGGTCGCGCGGGCTTCCGCGCTGACGCTGGCGCGGCGCGAATTCGTGATCGCGGCGCAGGCATTGGGCGCATCGCATGCGCGTATTCTGCTGCGGGAATTGCTGCCCAATGTCGCGTTGCCGTTAGTCGCCTTCTTCCTGCTCGGCGTTGCCGTCACCATCGTCGTCGAAGGCGCGCTGTCGTTCTTGGGCCTTGGCGTACCGCCGCCGATCTCGAGCTGGGGCAGCATGATCGGGGAGGGACGCGAGAGCCTGGAGATCGCGCCCCGGCTCGCTTTCATCCCGGCGATCGCGATGTTCCTGACCGTGCTGTCCTTCAATCTGGTCGGTGACACGCTCCGCGCGCTTACCGACCCGCGTCAGGGCACATTGTGACGGGGGCACCGCTGCTTTCGGTCGAGGATGTGGCGGTTGATCTGCCGACGCCGCGTGGCAATCTGCGCGCGGTGGATGGCGTCGATCTGACGGTCGGCGCCGGACGAACGCTCGGGATCGTCGGTGAATCCGGTTGCGGCAAGACCATGCTGTCGCGCGCCATCCTGCAACTCTTGCCGAAGAAGGCGAAGCTTTCGGGCCGGGTGAGGTTTGACGGGCAAGACCTCGTGCGCCTTGCTCCCGAAGCTTTGCGAAAACTTCGCGCCCGCTCGCTCGCGGTCGTGTTCCAGGACCCGATGACCTCGCTCAACCCGGTGCTGACGATCGGCACCCAGTTGATCGAGACCTTGCAGGAGCATCTCGACCTCGATCTGGCGGCGGCAAAGAAGCGCAGCATCGACCTGCTGGCCGCGGTCGGCATTCCGGCGCCCGAGCAGCGGTTGATGCAATATCCGCATCAGCTCTCCGGCGGGATGCGGCAGCGGGTTGCGATTGCCATCGCGCTGTCCTGTGAACCGAAACTGTTGATCGCGGACGAGCCGACCACGGCGCTCGACGTGACCATTCAGGCGCAAATCCTCGATTTGCTGGCGCGCGAACAGCGCCGCCGGCACATGGCGATGATCATCATCACCCATGATCTCGGCGTCGTCGCCGGCCGCACCGACGAGGTGGCGGTGATGTATGCCGGCCGTGTGGTGGAACGCGCGCCAACGCCGGTGCTGTTCAAGAAGATGCATATGCCCTATACCGAGGCGCTCCTTGCGGCGATCCCGAAGATCGACGCTGCGCCGCATACGAGGCTACCGGCGATCTCGGGCCGTCCGCCTGATCCGACCCGGCCGCTGCAAGGCTGCTCGTTTTCGCCGCGCTGCCGCTATGTGGCCCGGCGATGTCAAGCCGAGAAACCCCGTCTCTTGAAGGCCGAATCGCCCGACCACGAGTTCGCCTGCTTCAATCCCATTCACGTCGAGGCCGGTGTTTCCGCATGACGGCCGCCGCGGCGCCATCGCTTTCGCGCGATCCGCTGCTCAGCGTGGAAAATCTCGTGGTTGAATATGCCCTCGGCAGCAGGACGGTCCACGCGGTCTCCGGCGTCAGCCTGCAAATCGCGCGTGGCGAGACGCTGGGGCTGGTCGGCGAGTCCGGTTGCGGCAAGTCGACGCTCGGTCGCGCGGTCCTGCAGTTGCGCCGCGCGGTCTCCGGTCGCGTGCTGTTCGACGGTCAGGATCTCACCGTGATGCAGGGCGACGCCCTGCGCCGGATGCGCCAGCGCGTGCAGCTGATCTTTCAGGATCCGATTGCTTCCCTCAATCCGCGGCGGCGCATCGGCGACATCGTTGCCGAGCCGCTGGTGATATCAGGCATCAAGGACGCAGGCAGACGCAAACGGCTTGTCCGCGACGTCCTGACCGCGGTAGGGCTTGATCCGGACCTTGTGGCCGGGCGGCTGCCGCATGAATTTTCCGGCGGACAATGCCAGCGCATCTGCATCGCGCGCGCGCTGGTCCTCAACCCGGATTTCATCATTTGCGACGAGCCGGTTTCCGCGCTCGACGTCTCGATCCGCGCTCAGATCCTCAATCTGCTTGAGGAGATGAAGGCGCGCTTCGGCCTGACGCTGCTGTTCATTGCGCATGATCTCGCGATCGTGAAGGCGGTGAGCGACCGTGTCGCTGTGATGTATCTCGGTCGCTTGTGCGAAGTCGGGCCGTCCGAACAGCTGTTTGCGAGGCCCGCGCATCCCTACACCGCGCTTTTGATCGAAGCGATCCCGGTGCCCGATCCGGATGTCCGCCCGGCCGAGAGCGTGCCGGTGGGCGAGCCGCCTTCGCCGATCGCGCCGCCGTCCGGCTGCCGCTTCCGGACGCGCTGTCCGCGCGCGGACCAGCGCTGCCGCGACGAAATGCCGGAACTTCGCGCCGTCGCGCCAAACCAATACACGGCTTGCCATCATCCTTTGATCTAAATATTGAAGAGGCAATCACCGCTTAAACAACAACTGTACCGGGAGTAACGCGATGAGAAGTTTCCAGGTTGCCGATTTCAACGCCCCCTTGAAAGAGGTGGAGCGGCCGACGCCGCAGCCGTCGGGAACGCAAGTGCTGATCAAGGTGAAGGCGGCCGGTGTCTGCCACAGCGATCTGCACATTTGGGAAGGCGGCTACGATCTCGGCCATGGACGAAAGCCGCTGTCGTTGAAGGATCGCGGCGTGTCGCTGCCGCTAACCATGGGGCATGAGACCGTCGGCGAAATTGTCGCTTTCGGCCCCGATGTGAAGGCAAGCGACAAGGCTGACCTGAAGGTCGGCGACGTGGCGCTGGCCTATCCCTGGCTCGGCTGCGGCAAGTGCGAGACCTGTCTTGGCGGCGACGAGAACATGTGCGTGGTCAAGCCGAATTCGCTCGGCGTCTATTGCGATGGCGGCTATGCCGACTACATGACGGTGCCGCATCCGAAATATCTCCTCAACCTGAAGGGACTGGATCCCCTCACCGCCGCGCCCTATGCCTGCTCGGGCGTCACCACCTATAGCGCGCTGAAGAAGGTCGAATCCGCGTTCAACACCCCGATCGTCATTTTCGGCGCCGGCGGCCTCGGCCTGATGGCGCTGTCGCTGTTGAAGGCGATGGGCGGCAAGGGCGCCATCGTGGTCGACATCGATGCGAAGAAACGCGAGGCCGCCGAGAAAGCCGGGGCGCTCGCGACCGTCGACGGCAAGGCACCCGATGCGCTGGAGCAGCTCGCCAAAAAGGCCGGCGGGCCGATCCGCGCGGTGATCGATCTGGTCGGCAATGCCGCGACCACGCAACTTGGTTTTGACTGCCTGACCAAGGGCGGCAAGCTCGTGATCGTTGGCCTGTTCGGCGGCGGCGCGCCCTGGGCGCTGCCGCTGATCCCGATCAAGGCGATCACCATTCAAGGCAGCTATGTCGGCAATTTGCGCGAAACCCAGGAACTGCTGGATCTGGTCCGCAGCAAGAAGATCGCGCCGATCCCGGTGACGCCGATGCCGCTTGCGAAAGCCAACGAGGCGCTGGTCGATCTGCAAAAGGGCAAGTTGGTCGGCCGCGCGATTCTGACGCCTTGAGGCTTCTCACCGTCGTCATTCCGGGATGGTGCGTTAGCACCAGACCCGGAATCTCGAGATTCTCCGATGTGCAATTGCACATCGTAGTTCGATGCTTCGCATCGCCCCGGAATGACGGCTTGTAAATCTCTCTGTTCTTTTAAGGAATCCCATGTCCGCCAATAACGCGCTCCACATTGCCGTGCTCGCCGGCGACGGCGTCGGTCTGGAAGTGATGGCGCCGGCGCTGGAGGTCTTGCGCAGGATCGAGGCGACGTCGGAGCTAAAATTCCGCTTCACTGACGCGCCCGCGGGCGCCAACCACTACCGCGAAACCGGCAAGTCGATGCCCGACTCGACAATTCGCCTGTGCGAGGAGGCGGATGCGATCCTGCTCGGCGCCTGCGGCTTGCCGTCGGTGCGCTACCCCGACAATACCGAGATCATGCCGCAGGTCGAATTGCGCTTTCATTTCGATCTCTATGCCGGCGTGCGCCCGGCGCGGCTCATTCCAGGCGTGCCGAGCCCGATCGTCGGCGCCGATCGGCGCGGCATCGACCTGGTCGTGATCCGGGAATCCACCGAAGGCCTGTTCGCATCGATGGGGAAGGGCGTCGTCACCGAGACTGAGGCGCGCGAGACGCTGGTCATCACGCGAAAAACCTCGGAACGGCTGTTCGAGTTTTCCTTTCGCCTTACTGAGCGGCGAAGAGCGCGCGGCCGCTCCCATGGAGGATTAATTTGCGTCGACAAGGCCAATGTATTCAAGGCCTTCGCATTCTTTCGCGAAATGTTCGATGAAGCCGCCAAACGCCATCCCGACGTCAAAACCGACCGCCTCTATGTCGACGCCTGCTCGGCGCTGCTGGTCAGGCGCCCTTGGGATTTCGACGTCATGGTGATGGAGAACATGTTCGGCGACATTCTTTCCGACATGACCGCCGGCCTGATCGGCGGCATGGGCATGGCGCCGTCGGCCGATATCGGTGACACCCACGCCGTGTTCCAGCCGTGCCACGGCACCGCGCCCGACATCATGGGGCAGGGCAAGGCCAATCCCACCGGCATGATCCTCTCCGTCGCGATGATGCTGGATTGGCTCGCCGGCAAGCACGATCTTGAAAGCGCGACCGAGGCCTGTGAGCGGATCGAGCGCGCGGTCGACAAGGCTTATGCTGATGGCATCAAGCCGATGGAATTCGGCGGCAATAACGGCACCACCGATATCGCGAAAGCGGTGCTGGCGGCGCTGTGACCAGGGCGTGGATTTATTAGCACGCAGCCAAATTACGTCCGCCTTCGGCCGCATGGCGGACGTGGCCGGACTTGCTGATGGCTCGACCCGGTCGCAAATGACCACGCACGGACATTAGGCTCGCCGGCGTCCCCTTTACATGCTCACAATTGCGAAGCTTTTGTACGTAAGCGTCGCGCTTGCAGGATACCGAACGGATCTTCCCGTCGCGCCAGCCTGCGATAGGTGGCCAGGTCATCTTGCTGCAGCGCCGGTCCTTCGCCACGTCGCATATCGGAGCTGGCGTTCGCGCCAAGCGGTAGAGTAGTGCCGAGACCCGCATAAAGATATCGATCACCGAAAGCTTTCTTCACCGCTGCGAACATTGGCTCGCCCGTGCAATGGCCCGGCGCGATGTTTTCGACCTTGAATGTATCTTTCAGAGCCGCCACCGTCTTTGCAACAACATCGTCAGGCGCGACGACAAGGTGGAAACCGCCGGCAATCAGACGAATTTTGGGATTGATAGAAGCCGCTGCCTCGACAATCCTCTCAATCCCTGGATGTGAGCAGCCGACTACCAGCACCATGCCCTCAGGCGTGTTGATTGCTAGAGATAGCTCCTTGAGCTCCTTCGTGCCGGGAACATCGGAGACCAGCGCTATCAGGGTCATGCCGGGGGCGATTTCGGTGGTCTTGTCGATCAATTCGAAATTGGCCCCTCGCCATGCCGCGCCGAAATTCATGACTTGTGGTGGCGAACCGCCATAGTAGCGCATCTCCGGCGGCAACGTCTCATCTTTTCGGTAGAAGCTCGACGGCAGCGACGAACCGTAAATGCCGAATCCTTCTTTGGGCGCGTAGATCTTCACGGTGGGATTGACATTCAAAACATAGTTCAAGCCTGCCATATGGTCCGAATGCCGGTGCGACAGGACAACGAAATCAAGCGTTTTGAGGTCAACGCCCTTTGCCTTCACATTGGCTGCAAATATGTCGGCGTCATTGCCGGTGTCGAACAAGATTCGTTTTCCGGCGACCTCGACGAGGGCAGAGAAGCCCCAGTCTTTAGTCATCGAAGGATCGGTCCCGAATGCATCGTAGAGAATGGTGATTTGACTTTTGGACTCGGAAGCAGCGGCTGCGACCGGGCCGGCTGTCGAGACGAGGCTCAAAATTCCCGCTGCGATGAGACCTGCTGCGATGAGAAATGGCGCGCGAAGCTTCATGAGAGTCCCTCCTTACGAACGCACAATCACTGAAATTGGTTTTCGTCGGATAGAGCAGTCAGTTTCAATTTTTTTGAAACCTCCACTCCACAGTACGCCCTCTCTTTAGAAGTTTCATCATGGTGCGGCCAACGGTCCCAGACCCATGTCAGAACCGCTGACGTATGGATCGGATCGGCGCCGCCTCAGCTTTGCGATCTCTTCAGCGCCGTAGCCGAGCGATCCGAATATTTCATTTGTGTGTTTGCCGAGATCGGGCGTGGCGGTGCGAATTTCGCGGTCGAAGCCGGTGATCTCGCAGGGCTGCGCCACCAGGTCGATCTCGCCGAGGCGCGGATGGATGACGGAGCGCCCTGTGATGTCCATCACAGTGATTGCGGGGCCATCGGCGTAAGTCTGCATTCAGGGCTGGCGGACGATAGTGTCCATCGCTGGCCGGCTCGATCTCAAGGGCACGAAATCATTTCGCCAAATTGACGAAGCGATTTTGAAACAAGCGCCAGCTATCAGGCCGTGGTGCGGCCGATCTTACATGGGAGTGCAGACGATGAACAAGCAGTCCGGAAATAACGTCACGTCGCAGGATGATCAGAATGAGCCGAACCTCGAACGTGAACTGACTGACGATGAGCTCAATACCGTTGACGGCGCCGGTAGGGCCGCTCCTGCACCCAGCAAAACGACCACTTCCAAGGGCTTGTTTGAAGTGGAGGACTATTCCTTCGATATCGAGCAGGTTCTCAGCATCGGCTCGCAAAGTACTGGCGCGGGCGCCGGGAAGGTCACGTTCAACCCCTTTTAATAAGGCCCCGCTTTGCAACCGGGCCGTGGCATCGATTGCCTTTTTACAGGAGTCCAGACAATGAAGAAGCAGTCCGAAGATAAAGCAACGATCACCAACACGATCGACCCGACCAAGCCCGTCAAGGACGAGCTCAGCGAGCAAGAGCTCAACAAGGTGGCTGGAGGCGCCGATCCGGCTCCCAAAGAGGTGGTGACGTTGGAATACGGAGCCCTCCAGGTACGATACACGCAGCAAAAACCAAATGGCTGCGCTGGCTGAAGGGTCGGGCGTGATGGACGTCAGATCACGGCGACGTTTGTCAGCTGGGGCGAGACTTGAGCCGGTTGCTAGATCGCCCGCGCCGCTTTCAGCTTTGCGATCTCGTCCGGTCCATAGCCCAGCGATCCCAGAATCTCGTCATTATGTTCGCCAAGGTCCGGCGTCGCCGCCCGTATGGCGCGGTCGAAACCCGTGATCTCGCAGGGCTGCGCCACCAGGTCGAGTTCGCCGAGGCGTGGATGGGCGACAGAGCGCTTGATCCGCAACGCCTGCACTTGCGGATCGGCAAAAGCCTCCTTGATGTTGTAGACCGGCCCGCAGGGAAGGCCTGCTGCGACCAGCAGCTCGAACCATTCGCTTGTGGTTTTCGCCCGCAGCGCGTCGGCGATCATCTCGTTCATCGCCGCCTTGTTTTGCCGCCGCAGCGCGGTCGAGGCAAAGCGCGGATCGGCGGCCATGGTCTCGCGGTCGATCAGCGTGCAGAGTTTCGCAAAATTCTTGTTGCTGGTGGCGGCGAGGTTGAGATAGCCGTCGGCGGTGGCAAAAAGCCCCATCGGGGTATTGGTGGGATGGTTGTTGCCTTCCTGCGGCGGCACCTTCTTGTCCATGGTCCAGCGCGTGGCCTGAAAATCCAACAGCGTGAGGCCGGCCTCGATCAGGGAGGTTTGCACCCAGCGGCCTTCGCCTGAGACTTCGCGATCGAGCAGCGCGATCAGGATGCCCTGGGCCAGAAAAGCGCCCGCCATGATGTCGGTGACGGCGACGCCGACCCGGACCGGGCCCTGGCCCGGAATTCCCGTCACCGACATGATGCCGCTCATGCCCTGCGCGATCTGGTCGATCGAGGGCCGCGCGGTATAGGGGCCGTACTGGCCGAAGCCGGAAATGCTGCCATAGACGATGCGCGGATTGCGCAGCTTCACGGATTCGAAATCGACGCCGAGCCGCTTGGTGACGCCGGGCCGCATGTTTTCGACCACCACGTCCGCCTGTTCCGCGAGCCGCATCAGGATTTCGCGGCCCTGATCGGTTTTCAGGTTCAGCGTGATGGCGCGCTTGTTGCGATGCAGGTTCTGGAAGTCCGAGCCGTCGCGACGGCCCACCAGCTCGCTGGCCTCAGTGTCTTCCGGCGGCGGCTCGATCCGGATCACGTCGGCGCCCCAATCGGCCAGCGTTCGAACGCAGGAGGGGCCGGCGCGCGCCAATGTAAGATCAATCACCTTGAACCGCGACAGCGGCAGGCGAGGGGTTTTGGTTTGCGCATGGGCGGAGGGGGCGGTTTCGACGGGCTTGTGCATGCTGATCGTCCTGACCGTGTCATTAATCGTCATTCCGGGGCGCGCGTTAGCGCGAACCCGGAATCTCGAGATTCTCCGATGTGCAATTGTACATCGTAGTTCGCGCCGACGCGCGCCCCGGAATGACGGCGTGATATTATCTTCCCTTAAACTCCGGTTTTCGCTTTTCCATGAAGGCGCGGCGGCCCTCGCGGAAATCCTCACTGTCCATGCAGGCGATGCCGATCTGTTTGATCGCGTCCATGTCGCGATGGCTCTCGTCCTTCAGCACCTCCGCGATGGTGATCTTGGCAGCTTTGATCGCGAGCGGCGCGTTACCGGAGATGGCGCGGGCGATCTCCATGGTCGCGTTCCAGAGCTCAGCGTCGGGCACCACGCGGTCGACGAGGCCAATCCGCAAGGCTTCCGCGGACTCGATCCGCATGCCCGTATACATGATCAGCCGCGCCCAGGACGGCCCGACCAGCGAGACCAGGTGGCGCAAGCCGTCATAGCCATAGGCGATGCCGAGCTTTGCGGCGGGAATGCCAAACCGGCTGTCCTCGGCGGCGATGCGGATGTCCGACATCATCGCAACCTGCATGCCGCCGCCGAGGCAGAAGCCGCGGATGCAGGCGATGGTCGGTTTCGGAAAGTTCGCGAGCAGCGCGCGCTGCGCGGCGCTGCGCTTGGAATATTCCTCCGAGGCTTCCGCATTGTGGCGGGTTTTTTCGAACTGGCTGATGTCGGCGCCCGAGACAAAGGCCTTGTCGCCGGCGCCGACCAGGATCACCACGCGCACGTCAGGATCGTCGCGCAGTTCGGTGAGCGCGTGGCCGAACCCTTCCCACATGTCGAGCGACATGGCGTTGCGCTTTTCGGGATTGTTGAAGGTGACGACGCCGACGCCCTCGGTGACGCTTTGCAGGATCTTGCCGTCGGCGAAGGATCTTTCTTCTCTGTTGGGGATGTCCAGCATCGGTGCGCTTTCGGTTAAGTGTGTAGGGCGGGTTAGTTAGGCGGAAGCCGTAACCCGCCGATTTCCGCGAGTGTAACGGCGGATTACGCTAGCGCCAATCCGCCCTACGAAGTCACGAATGGACCGAAATTCGCCCGCGCGAAAGCCGGCCGCGCCTGTATCTTAGCCCACCATTGCGCGACGCGGGGATGGTTCTTTTCGGATACCTGCTCCGGCGCAATCTCTTCATCGATCCGCTTGACGAACGGCACCGCCGCGATATCAGCGATCGAATAGGCCTTGCCGACCAGCCAGCCGGAGGGCACCAAGGCCTGCTCCATCTTGTCGAGGAGCTGCACCAGCTTGGCCCGCGCCGCGTCACGCTCTTCCTCGGTGTAGGGTTTTCGCGCCACCCGCAGCCAGGATTCCTGGCGCTCCTTTGAGGGAATGTTCTTGAGTTTCTCGGCGAGTTCCTCGTCCGACCATTGCGCGGCCACCTTTTGCAGATGGTGCCGCCAATTGAAGATGATAAGGTTACCAATAAGCCCGTCGATGTGCCTGATCCAGTTGCGCATCTCGCCGCGCTCATAAGGCGTCTCCGGCCGCAGCGGCGGATCGGGAAAACTCTCGTCGAGGTATTCGCAGATGGTGCCGCTCTCGTGCAGCGGCCTGCCGTCATGGATCAGGGTCGGGATCACGCCCAATGGATTGATCTTGAGATATTCCGGCGAATGATGCTCCAGCTTGGTCATGTCGACGACATGGCCTTCGTAGTCGAGCCCCTTCTCTTCAAGGCAAAGCCGCACCCGGCGCGAAGCACTCGAGCGCCAGCCGTGGTGAAGGATCAACATGGTGGTCCCCTGTATTCCGTTTCGAATTGAAGCATTGCTTCGGTGTCTCGGCAACGGCGGTGAACTCCCTCTCCCCTTGTGGGAGAGGGCTGGGGTGAGGGGTTACGGTCTATCGATAGAGCTTAACCCCTCAGGTCGGATCGTATCTATCGATTCGACATAGCCGAAGCGCCGCTTCGGCGTTCTTAAGGACGGGCGCCAAAGGCGGCCTGTGC
This sequence comes from uncultured Alphaproteobacteria bacterium, assembly GCA_963769365.1. Taxonomy (GTDB): domain Bacteria; phylum Pseudomonadota; class Alphaproteobacteria; order Rhizobiales; family Xanthobacteraceae; genus Bradyrhizobium. The sequence goes on from CAVYLU010000012.1 coordinate 1,049,995, forward strand.
CTCTAGAGGTGTAGCGAGTATGCCGAGCCGATAATCGCAACCACACCTATGCCGCCAAAGGCGGCGTGCGAATGGGCTGGTAGCGCTCCGGAGCACCGCTCCGCGTCATGCGCCGCCGGCACCTCCCGGCGGCGCATCGGCAGGCTGTCAAGCGTTCGCCCAAGCCGCGGAGTAGTCGAGGCACTGCGGCCGCGGATCGCGGTTGCCGCGCATGTCAGCCCGTTGCGACAGCCATGATTGTTGCGGATGAGCAACGCGGGGCGACAATCGGTGTCCCGCCACCGCATTCCCACATGGCGTCATCCATGTGTGGATGATGCACGCATCCGGCGGCTTCGTTAGCACACCTCCGAAATCGATCGTTTCGGATGGAGGCTGGGATGAGTGTGAGTGGAAGTCGTTCGCGGGCGTCGGCAAAAAGGCCGGCGTTGCCGTCGCAACCTGTGCAATCGGCCTCGCTCTCGCTTCGCGGCGGCATGCCATGATGCAACAGTTTGAGAACCGAGCGAGCGCGCGCCTTTGAATTGCAACCGCGAATGCGGATTCGTCGCTCGCGCCGAAATGTTGAAGAGGGCATCGTGAAAAATTCAAAATTGATCCTTTGCCGTTGTTGCCATCAGTGCGATTGTCGGTATTGGCGCGGCGTCTGCCGCCGATCTTCCGGCGCGGACTTACACCAAGGCCCCGATGGTGGTTGATCCGGTCACTGACTGAAGCGGCTTCTACATCGGCATCAATGGTGGCGGAGCATGGGGAAGAACGAATACCAGCCTCACGACCACCAATAGTCATCCGATCGCCTTCTTTGAAGCCACCAATATTCCTGGCGTCAATGCGGCGGGTACCAACCGCATCAATACATCCGGAGGCGTCGCCGGTGGCCAGATCGGATATCTGTGGCAAGGCGGCAAGGCGATTTTCGGAGTTGAAGCGGCCTTTGACTGGACTAATCTAAGAGGCTCCAGAATTAATAGCCAAGCCTATTTCAACAATCCCGGCGTCTATACGGTCAATGAAAATCCGCGTGCCGATTGGCTGTTCACCTTCCTGGGACGCGTCGGTTACGACTTCGGCTCCTGGTACCCCCTATTTGACGGCGGGTGTTGCCGTTTCAAACCTCAAATACGGCTTCAACTACACGGACCTGACTTTCGCACCGACGTGCGCTTGCGCGGCGTCATTCAGCAGACCAAGGTGGGTTTTGCAGGAGGTGCCGGTGTTGCCTGGAAGTTGAGCAGCAACTGGTCGCTGCGCGGTGAATATCTGTACATCGCCTTTGACAGCATCGGTGGCCCGTCGGCAATCATCGGCACCCCACCATTTGATTTCGGCGCAGCGAATTTTTCCCACTCGGCGAAGTTCACCGAAAACATTGCGCGGATTGCGCTCGACTATCGTTTCGGCGGGCCGGCGGTCGCGAAGTATTGAACTTTCCCGAGATCGAAAACCTAAAACCCCGGCCTACGCGGGGGTTTTCTGTTTGCTGATTTCAAATCAGGCCACAAGGTCAAAACTGGCCAGTATCCTCGTTCACTGCGCCAGATGCGCCGTCAACGGATGATTGGCGGCCTGGTTGAAGAACGCCGCCTCTTCGGCGGTGGCCTCCAGAAGCTGGGTGTCCTGATCATAGATGTCGTTGCGAAACTGGATGGTCTGGTCCTTCGTCATCCACGCGGTGAGATAGATCCAGGCGACCGGAACCTTGTTTGGCAGCGCGATCTCCTGGTGCTGCCCGGTTAGGATCGCCGCGTCGATGGCGGCGCGATTCCATTTCGGCATTTCCTCCGACAACAGCCAGGCCGCGAGGTCGCGCACATTGTCGACCCGCGAGCAGCCATGCGAATCGAAACGGTAGTCGTCGCTGAACAGATTGCGCTGATTGGTGTCATGCATATAGACCGAATAGGAATTCGGCATGTCGATCTTCACCGCGCCCAACGCATTAAAGGTGCCGTTCTGCTGGCGTACCGTGAAATTCGGGGTGCGGGCGCCCGACCAGTCCACCGAATGCGGATCGATCGGATTGTCGTGGCCGTCGAGCACTTCCATGTGCATGCGCGAGAGGTAGGTGGGGTCCTTGCGCATATGCGCCGAGATTTCGCTTCTGGCGATCGATGACGGCACGGTCCAGGTCGGGTTGAGGACAACGCCGGTGATTTCGGCGGTCAGCGTCGGCGAGGGCTTTTCGGTCTTGCCGACGATGACCCGATAACGCCGCACGACCGTATCGTTCTCCACCGCTTCGGCAAAGGTCGCCGGGAGGTTGACGACGACATAGCGCTGTCCGAACGAAAAATTGGTGCTTTCGAGCCGTTCGAGCGAAGCCTCGAGCTGCTTGATGCGCTTCTGCACGGAGACATTGAGTGCGGCGATGGTGCGCGGCGTCACCGTTCCGGTCGACGCCAGGCCATGGCGGACCTGAAAACGCTTTACGGCTTCCGCGACAACCTCGTCAAACGGCCCGGAGGTCTTGTCGGCGGCAAGATCGTCGCCGATGATCAGGCGCTGGCGCAAGAGATCGTCGCTCGGCCCCGCCACGCCGATCACGAATTTGGCGTCGGTCGGGATCGTCGGCCATCCGCCGCGCACCGCCAGGTCCGAATAACTCAGCGCCGCTTCCTTGATGCGCTGCGCGGTGCCTTCATCGAAGGTCGGCTCATGCGATAATGCGAGAGCTGCCGCCGAGCGCGATTCCGGCGTCGATGCCGGCGCAGCTTTGGGGGCTGCAGCCCGTGCGGGCGCCGTGACGGCCGGTTTGGCGGGCGCCGCATTTGCCGGTCTTGCCGGCGCCGCGCCGGAGGCGGCCGGATTTGTGCCTTGACCAAGCGCCGGCGCGCCCGCAAGCATCGTGGCAAGAGCTGCGATCGTCATTGTTCGCATCGGAATGTCCCTGCAGGCTGGCAATTGAGCGTTGCGTTCTGATTGAGTTCGTATTGCGGCTGTTGCAATGCCGCAATAGGCGGGATTGGCCTTTGATATGTCGCCGGAGCCGCTAAGCTGGTTCGCGACCTTGAAAAACAAAACGTCCGGAAACGAAACGATTTGGGGAGGCCCATGCGCTTGACGCGTCGACAGGCGATGGCCGGATGTGGCGGGGGACTCGCTTCGCTGATCGCGCCAAGCGCCTTTGTGCAGGCCGCCTTTGTGCAAGTGGCCTTGGCGCAAGCGGCCTATCCCAGCCGAAACATCAAAATGGTCGTGCCCTATCCGGCCGGTGGCACGACCGATTTCCTCGGCCGCCTGGTCGCCGAAGAGCTCAAGACCGGTCTTGGCGCAACCGTCATCGTCGAGAACAAGCCCGGGGCGGCCACGGTACTCGGCGCCGACCAGGTGGCAAAGGCCGAGCCCGACGGCTACACGCTCTTGATGGCGACCTCGACCACGCTTGCTATCAACAAGACGCTGTACAAGAAGCTGCCCTACGATCCGGTCAAGGATTTTGCCCCGATAGCGCTGGTGGCCGCGGTGCCGTTTGCGCTGATCGCCAATCCACAGCTCCCGGCCAAGACGCTTGCCGATTTCATCGCCTACGCCAAGTCGAATCCGGGGCTGGCCTATGGCTCGGCCGGCAACGGCAGCCCGCAGCATCTCGGCGCCGAGATGCTGAAGACCGCGGCGGGCATCGATATCCGCCATGTGCCCTATCGCGGCAGCGTGCCGGCGATGCTCGACGTCATCGCCGGCCACATCCCCTTCATGGTGGTGGATCTGCAGCCGGCGTTGCAGCAGATCCGCGAGGGCAAGTTGACGGTGCTCGGCGTCACCACGACCAAACGTATCGCCGCCGCCCCCGATATTCCAACCCTGGCCGAAGGCGGTCTTGCCGGTTATGAGCTGGTCGCGTGGCAGGGGGTAGTCGCGCCCGCCGGAACGCCGCGGGTGATCGTCGACAGCCTCGCCGCACAGATCGCAACGCTGCTTGCGGATCCCGCCACGCGCGACAAGCTCACCAAGATCGCGATCGAGCCGCTCACGGGATCGACGCCGGACAGTTTCGCGGCCTACATCAAGACCGAATTGGATCGCTGGGCGGTTGTGGTGAGGAATTCGGGTGTCGAACTGGAATGACCGAATCTGACGTTCTTATCATTGGCGCGGGACCGGTCGGCCTCACGCTCGCGATCGATCTCGCCTGGCGCGGCGTCGACGTCACGGTGGTGGAGATGCGCGCCCGCGCGGCGCCGCCGGAGCCGAAATGCAACCACGTCGCCGCCCGCACCATGGAGATTTTCCGCAGGCTCGGCCTCGCCGAGAAGGTGCGCAACGCCGGGCTGCCGGCGGACTATCCGCACGACATCAGCTATCGCACCTCGTTCGCGGGCATGGAGCTGACGCGGATTCCGATACCCTGCCGCCGCGATCGCTTCACCGCCAAGGGTGGTCCCGACTGCAATTGGCCGACGCCCGAGCCGCCGCACCGCATCAACCAGATCTTTCTCGAGCCGATCCTGTTCGAGCACGCCGAGGAAAGGCCGCGCATTCGCATCATCAACCGCAGCTGCGCCGAAGACGTGGTGGTCGAAGGTAGTTCCGCAAGCGTTGGCTTGCGCGATCTCGATACCGGCACCGTGCGGCGGGTGAGCTGCCGCTTCCTGATCGGCTGCGACGGCGCGCGCTCGGTGGTGCGCAAGGCGATCGGCGCTGAACTAAACGGTGACGCCATCATCCAGCGCGTGCAATCCACCTTCATCCGCGCGCCCGGACTGATCGATCGCCAGCAGCATGCGAGCGCCTGGGGAACCGGGGCCATCAACCCGCGGCGCTCCGGGATGGTGTATGCGATCGACGGCCGCGAGCGATGGCTGGTGCACAACTATATGAACGCTGGTGAAGGGGATTTCGATTCCGTCGATCGCGACGCCTGCATCCGCACCATTCTCGGTGTCGGCGCCGATTTCGAATACGAGGTCATTTCAAAGGAGGATTGGTTCGGCCGCCGCCTGATCGCGAACCGGTTCCGCAAGGCTTGCGCCTTCATCGCCGGCGATGCGGCGCACATCTGGGTGCCTTATGCCGGCTACGGCATGAATGCCGGCATTGCCGATGCCATGAACCTGTCATGGCTATTGGCCGCGCATCTCAACGGCTGGGCCCCGCGTGCGATCCTGGACGCCTACGAGGCGGAGCGCTGGCCGATCACGAGCCAGGTCTCGCGATTTGCGATGTCGCATGCCGAGGCCGAAATTCGCCGTCGCGGCGCCGTGCCGGATGAAATCGAGGAAATGGGATCGCGCGGCGAGCGGGTGCGGCAGGAGGTCGGCAGGCTCGCCTACGAGATCAACGTGCGGCAATACGCCTGCGCCGGCCTGAACTTCGGCACCTATTACGATCGTTCGCCGATCATTGCCTATGACGGGTCGGAACACCCGCCCTACACGATGGACAGCTATACGCCTTCGACGGTCCCGGGATGCCGCACGCCGCACCTTTGGTGCGAAGACGGCGGCTCGCTTTACGACGCGATGGGGCCGGAGTTCACGCTTTTGAGATTCGATTCCGCGCTCAAAGTCAGCGCGCTTCAGACCGCAGCGTGCAACACGGGCGTGCCGCTCAGGGTTCTGGATGTCGGATTGCGAGAGGCTTGCCAGGGCGCCTGTTGTGACGGCGGACTGGTGTTGTCGCGGCCCGACCAGCACGTGGCCTGGCGCGGCAATTGTCTACCGGAGAATCCTTCCGGCTTGATCGACCGCGTCCGCGGCGCGGCCGACCCGAGGCTCGCCGCAAACGATGCGGCCGGCTAATCGAGCTTCGGATCGGGCCAATCAGTCCTCGTTGGCAGCGATCAATTCCATCAAGGAAACAAGCTGACGCTGTACGGTCTGATCCTTGATCTTGCTGTAGGCCCGCAGCAGCCGGAGGCTGAATGCGCTGTCGAGAAACAGCAGGCTTTCGACCTCGCGCGCCTTGCCGTCGCCGTCATAGAAGAAGGTGACGGGCACATCCAGCGCGGTGGCGATCTGCTGCAGCCGAGCGGCACCGACGCGATTGACGCCCTTCTCGTATTTCTGGACCTGCTGAAAGCTGACACCCAGCTTGTCGCCGAGTTCCGCCTGCGAGATCTTCTGCTCGACGCGCCGCAACCGAATTCGCTTGCCAAGCTCAATGTCAGGTTTGCCGGCACTGCGTTGCTTCATTCTTTTTGCCGCTGATTTGATCATTCTGGTCTACCGTCCTTCGGTCGAGAAGCCCCCGAACAAATGGGTCAGGGGTTCACCCATATATACCGCTTTAAATTCGCGTGGATGAACGAATTCGTCCTTGAACCACGGATATTTTGCGGGATTAAAGGCTTCCACCAGCCAGTCAATCATGTGGCGCACCCGCGGGATGCGGCCACTTCCGGGATGATAGGACAGCCAAATATCGAAGGATCGGTTGAGTTCAACCTCTAGCGGTATCATTTTGCCACCCAACGCGCAGGCGTAGGTGGGAAATACGCCGATTCCGGCGCCGTTCGCGACGGCCCAGTAGTTGGCGCTGCTGACGTTCGTCTTCATCACCAGCAAGTCACGCGGGGCATATCCCGGGAAAAAACTCTCGAAGGCTTCCTTGGCGGCGGCCTGATCGGCGACCTGCATCACCAGGCGATGCTTGATCAGTTCGGCGGCCGTCTTCGGCAGGCCATGGGTCTCGATGTACTTCTGTCCAGCAAAGAACATCATGTGGATGCGGCCGAGCCGGACGAGCTTGACGTCGAGCGGCGCCGGCCGCGACAAATGGATCGCGACGTCGGCCTCATGCCGCGACACGTCGGCGGAGCGCATAGCGCATTGCAGATCGACTTGGATTTTTGGAAAGGATTGCTGAAACTCGACGAGGCGAGGGGCGAGCCAGAAGGTTCCCAGGCCCTCGGTAATGGCGACCCGCACTTCGCCCGACAGCGGGTTGGCCGCGCCGGTGCGCAAAAGGTCGAATGACGCTGCCTCCATGCGCTCGACCGCGGAAACAACCAGCGCGCCTTCGTCGGTCAGACGGGTGCCGTGAACATCGCGGGTGAACAGGGTAGCGCCGATCTGGCGCTCGAAATCGTCAATTCGCCGCCGCACCGCGTTGATCGACAAGTCTAGTCGTTCGGCCGCGGATCTGAAGCTGCCGCAGCGTACCACTTCCAGAAAAATTCGGGCCGCGTCCCAATCCGAAAGAGCGGTGAGAGTGACCTTACCGCGTTCCTCCTGAGGAACGCCCCGTTCCGCTGCTAGCCGCATACAAGCCCTTTCCTCCGGTTAAACTTGGCAGAATATCGCGGCATCCACAACCTCGGCGGGTCTACAACCCTTCATTGACACCAGGATTAGCCGTCCGCCGGTATCCCGGGAACGTCAGCAGGGTAGCGACTTGCGCAGAAAAGGTATTAAATGACCTGCGTCGCAAGCCTTGTCGCTAGCCTTGGAGCGTCGGTAGATTTTACTGATGTCCCAATCGTGGTATCCCCGAAGATGCAGCGCGACGACCTGGCCAATGATGACCAATCCGCGGGTGGACCGCGGCCTCCAAGATTGATCGCACGCTGGACAATTGCCTTGAGGTGATCGACCATCGACTGGGCAAGCGATGGGTTCGACGAGTTAGGTAACGGGACACGCTGGTGTTTGATTCGGACGAACGATTGCTTTCGGTTCTTGCAACCCTCGAGGAGTGTCGGGCTGCGCTCGCCAACGGAGGCAATCCGGAGACGGCGCATTTGGTATCGGTGGCCGTTCTCGATCTCAGGATGAAGCTCAACCGCATTACCGACGCTGAATTGAGAGCTTTATGCGACGAGATATCGCCGGTCGATGCGACCACAGACAAAACGCGCGATTCGAGACTTCCGCTGCGCCGGCGTCCGCTGCTCCGGCTGGTCAAATAATCGCGCACTTGCGCCGATCGATTTGCTTCCTGCCTCTAGCGGTGAGATTCTAACATTCGCATCCGGTTTCGGCCGGTGCCTTTGCGAAGGCTGGAATCAAGAAACGCGGCTCATGATTCAATCCGCTCCACTGGCGATGCCGCATTTGTGAACGAGATAATCCGGCATCATCGGTATGGGTGAGCCAGGGGCTGGCTGCGGCTAACACCGAGCGCGGCGGGCCATGAGAGCAGCACTAGGGCGCTTTCCAGCGAAGTGGATACCGGCTCGCGTGAAGAAAGCGCATCAAAACAAGAAAGAGAGCCTCCGTTCCGATTCAATCGGAATCGAAAAGGCTGTAGCGATGATTGCATGATCCAAGATGTTTCGATCCCGGCGGCGTTGATTGCCGGCCTGGTCAGCTTCCTGTCGCCCTGCGTGCTGCCGCTGGTGCCGCCTTATCTGGTCTACCTCGCCGGTGCGACCATCGAGCACGTCGCCAATGAGGAGACGGTGGCGTCCTCCAAACGCGCCGTGATGATATCGGCCGCATTGTTCGTGCTTGGCTTCTCCACCATATTCGTGGCGCTCGGTGCCTCGGCCTCCCTGATCGGGGGCCTGATCCGTGCCTGGTCGGCCGAGCTCTCCATCGTCGCCGGCATCGTCATCATCGTGATGGGTCTGCATTTCCTTGGGGCAACGCGGATCGGACTCTTGATGCGGGAAGGCCGGCTGCCGATCCCGAAACCCGTCGGGCTGTGGGGCGCCTATGTCATGGGCCTGGCGTTCGCGTTCGGCTGGACGCCCTGCATCGGCCCGATCCTCGCCGCCATCCTATCGGTCGCGGCGGCCGAAGCCACGGTCGTCAAGGGCGCGGGGCTGCTCGCGGTCTATTCGGCCGGGCTCGGAATTCCGTTTCTGATCGCAGCTTTCATGGTCGAGCAGTTTTCCGCGCTGTTTGCAAAGATGAAGCGGCACCTGGCCGGCGTCGAGCGGGTGATGGGCGTGTTGATGATCTTGGCGGGCATCGGCTTTCTCACCGGCGCCGTCTCCGGCGTCAGCATCTGGCTGCTGGAGACGTTTCCGCGGTTGCAGAGTTTTGGTTGAGCTCGCCACACTCACAAATCGGCTCGGCCTGATCCGGTCGCGCAATGTCCGTTATTGCCACACCAGCGGCAAAAAAGCGGGCATCGATTCGAGTCTGCTACAGCGAGATGACTTCTCTTCGAATCGTCATCGCGCTCTATCTTTTTGTTTGAGGATGATTTCCGCGCAAACGCGTTCCGCGTTTGTTAGCTAGGGGAAAACCGGTGTCCACCCATCGGGTCGTACCCCGAGGGCATGCTTTTCCGGATCATGCTCGAGGTGCCGATAGGCGACATTATTTAACGACCAGGACCGGACAGTGCGCGAGTTGTACGATTCGATCGGCTCGGCTGCCAATCAATCGCTCGTAGAGCGCGGAGTGACCGGTTGCTCCAATAACGAGAAGTTCAACTTTCAGCTCTTTGGCAAGTTCGACGATGTCCCGCACTGGATGTCCGGCGATGACATGCGTATCGAGCTTGACATGACTGTCCTCGGCCATCGCGCGTGCGCGTTGCAGAACCTTGTGAAAACGCCGCGCTGCGGTCCCCGTTTCCTCGCGAACCTCTTCGATGAATTCCGGCATGTAATCGATCTCTTCCACCGAAACCATGTGAAGCTCCGAACTGTTCTGCTTGGCCACTGTGAGCGCCAGCGCCAACGCGTGAAAGGCGTGCTCGGACCCATCGTTGGCGTGTAGAATTTTGCTGAACATCGGACACCCCCGTGTCATTCGGCTTTTCGTTTAGCGGGCCGGAGCTGCGTCACTTCTTGACGGACGCCGGACGCTCGCTCCGGCGCGGCCTCTGGCAAGAGGTGGTGCGGGAGATAGAACGCGTTGGCGATCACCGTTGGGATCACCGCGCTAGCGATGACCGCTGCGACAAGCGCTGAATACTGGCCCTGGTTGATTATTCCATGCGACAGACCGAACAGTGAGGAGATCGTGCCGAATGTCAGCCCTGTCGACATCAAGAGGGTCGTGTACATGGCCTCCTTGTTTGGCGACCCGAAGAATTTAGTCACCGGATAGACGCCAACCATTTTTGCGGCGATCTTGACCACCAGAAAAACGATGAATCCGGCAGGCGCGGCCATAAGAGCGGGTATGGATACGAACGAGCCGGCGCGAATAAAATAAAACGGTGTCAGCAGGCCGAATGTGAGCGTACGCAACCGCCGCACAAGCGCGTGATCCTTGCCGACGGTTCCTGCAAGCACCATTCCGATGAGATAGGCGGGAAGCACCGCCTCGCTGTCGGCCCAGGTCGCCAACGCGCCCATACCGAGCAGACAGAGAAGCAGAAACTTGGTCTCCAGTTCCGAGGGCCGACCTCCATAGAGCCGGAAGAAGCGCGGCGTGAGCCACGGCAGGACAATGAAGACCGCCACACCGACGCCAAGGAAGATGAGTGTCTTCATCGTGAATGGGGCGAAGATTAGGCCCAGCGCCACGACCGTGCCAAGGTCGGTCACGAAACACGCTGCCAGTATTGTCTTGCCGTACTCGGTCGTGTTGAATCCAAACTCGATCATCACGGCATAGACGACGGCGACCGATGTCGTCGACATTGCAACGCCTGCAAGCCAGCTCGGCATAACTTCCCATCCGAGCAGATAATAGGCCGCCGCAGCGCATCCCAGGAACGGAAAGAAGAAGCTCGCGAACCCAACCGCAACCGCCTCCTTCCATTTCAATTTGAAAACCACCGGATCAAGTTCCGCTCCAGCAAGGAAGGTCAGAACGATCGCGCCAATGCCAGAGAGAAACTTTACCCACGACTCGTCCGTGCCCAATAGGGCCGACCCGACAACAGCGCCGATAATCAACTGGGCGATCGTTCCGACAACGATCTCGGACAGAGCGGTGGAAATCCGAAACCAGATCGAGAGCAGGCTCGCGATCAGCGCGAGACCGAACCACAATGCCGCAAGCGCCCAAACTCCGGTCATCGGCAAACTCCAGTCATCTGCAAATCTCCTGGCCGTCCGTCACTCGCTTCCCGGTACACGCTGGATCAATGCCATGGCGGTCACGGCCGGTGCTCCGAACCCGAACGAAGGACGTGTTCGGCCGCCGCGGTCAGAATGCCCAAGACCAGCAGGGTTTCTACGAGCTCCTGCGATGGTTCGAGTACGAAGGCAAACATCGCCGTGATGGCGACGGCGACGAAAACAGAAATCGTGAAGCGGTGATTTGTCAGCAGCGCTCGCATACGACACCCATTCGAATACACGTGACCTGCCGAATGGCCCTTGAAGGCCACGCGGAAATCTACGGCTTGGTGTCGTGGGAACCGGGCAAGCTCCTACCGACGCCAAGCGTCCGGTAGGAGTCATCAGCCTCGTCGGCGTTTGCGGGGGACTCCATCCCCTGTAAGTTGCTTGATTGTAGCGAGGAAAAGACCCGTGGCAAGGTCAAAGAGTCCCGCCCACACAATCGGCGAACAGGCTAGAGCCTCCGTTCCGACTGAATCGGAACGGAGGCTCTCCTTCTTGTTTTGACGCGTTTTCTTCACGCGAACCGGTATCCACTTCGCTGGAAAACGCTCTAAGTAAGACCACCGACAAGTGAAATCCATCAACGAAGATATTGCGTCAGCGCAAGCGGCGCGCCGTCAAGCTCTGGATATTGTCTTGGGCTGCTTTTTGGATACGAGCCTTCGCAGATCACGTAGCAGATCGTCACCCAGTTCCGAGAGGCCGTTGATTTCCCTTTGCGCGTCGATTGCGTGCTGCTTGCACAACTCCGTCGACGCATTTTTGGTCAATGCATGCGCATGCAGATGCCCGGCAAGGCTTCCGGCACGCGTGAAGAAATAAGCAATTTGTCGTTGAATCGCGGCATCGAACAAATCCAATCGGTCCGCATTTGATTCGTAAACCGCGAATTTCGGCAACGTGAAAGCGCTGAGTTCGTCGAGATGTTCGTCGGCCCCGATCTCCATGTCCTCAAGCTTCCGAACTTCTTCAAAGCCCTCCATACCATCTATCACGGCCGCGATCTCTCCGATGAGCGCTGACGCAAGGCCGCGCCTTGAACGGCTACGTCCAAAAAGAAGCATGATTTCCTCCCGCTTCGATTATTTGATGACCTGAGCCCGCGCGCGGGAGCGAACTCACGGGTACTCTAACAGCGGACCGCAATCGACGCCATGAGCATGGCGGCAGTTGGTGGCGTCACGTTCGCCGCAAGCGCCCTTCGGCTAGGCTCTGGACCGGTAAACCATCCTTACATATGAACCGGTAAGTCCTCGCCCTAGCTTTCATTCTCGAGCGCGCAGCTCACGGTATAAACCACGCCGCGCGGAAGGAAATCGACCGTCGCCTCGCCGCCAAGCTGATCGCGCGCACTGCGTTCAATCAATTGCGATCCGAAACCGCGTTGGACGGGTGCTACGACAGGAGGGCCGCCGCTCTCGCGCCAGATCAATCTCAATTTCGGTATTTCTTCTTCCTTGGTGACCTCCCAGTCCAGCGTAACGGTGCCGGTGTCGTTCGACAGCGCGCCATATTTTGCGGCGTTGGTCGCGATCTCGTGCACGATCATCGACAGCACGACGGCAAGCCGCGGCGACAGCGGGACCTTCGGCCCGAACATGCGCAGCCGCTTGGGATTGCTGAGCAGATAGGGCTGCATGACGCGGCTGATGACATCCTGCAGCTCGGAGCCCTGCCACTTCTCCTGGCTGAGCAAATTATGCGTTTCCGCCAGCGCCCCCAGGCGGCCCTCGAATTTTTCGCGTTCGGACTTGCTCGCGCTGCGAAAGGTCTGCACGGCGATCGACTGCAGGATGGCCAGCGTATTCTTGACGCGGTGATTGAGCTCCTGGATCAAGAGGTCGTGCAGCATCTCGCCGCGGGCAATCGTTGTTGCCATCCGCACCGCGAAGGCAAGACCGATCAAAAGCAGGACGCCGCCAATCGTGCTGGTGATGGCGAGGTTGCGCCACAACGGGGCGACCAGCGAGTCTTCCGCGATGCCGGCGGCGACGGTCCAGCCGGTCAGCGAAGAGCGTGCAAAAGTGGTGATCAACGGCACGCCTTCCAGCGAAACCGTGGGAAGGGTGGCTTCGGGGTTGCTAAACATCTCGGCGTATAGAGATGACGCGGCGCGTTTGCCGATGGTCTGTTGCGGATTCGGCACACGCGCGAAATTGATGCCTTCGCCGTCAAAGATCGAGATCGTCCAGTTTTCGCTGGGGCGCTGTTTTTCGACGATGGTCTGGAACAGCGCGATCGGCGGGCTGAAGGAGATGTCATAGACCACCTCGCCGTCACGAAATACCGGCACCTCGACGGTGACGATCAACTGCTTCTTCACCGCTCCGACGAAGAGGTTGGAGTAATGCGGCCGCTTGGTCGAAAACACCTGCTCCACGATGGCGCGATTGTTGCGGGGCGGCAGGCTCGCCGTGTCGGAGGTGACGGAGGAGAACAATTGGCGCCCGTCGCGGTCGGCCACCAGGACGACGCCATCCTTGCCGTATTGGTCGAGAAAACCCAAAGCGATGCGGCGGAAACTTTCGAAGTCGCCACTGCGCAACGAATTGGTAAGCGCGAGCACCTGAAGCCCTCCGGTCATGCGCTGCATTTCGGCATCGAGCACGAGGCGAATGCTGCGCACCGTCTCCAGCACCCGACGCGAGGCGTCCTCGCGATCTTGCTCGTAATTGTTGAAGACGATGCCGACCACGAAAATGATCAGCGGCAGCATCGTTCCCGCAACCAGAAGTGCGAGGCGGACTGGCAGGGAAAGTTTCGGCACGCGGGGTTCCGCAAAAGCTCAAGATCGGCGAGGGCGCCAACCGGTCGCAAACATAGGAGAGAGACGCGATCCCCGCCAAGCATTTCGCGCCGGGACGCCGGCCCCACACCAAATCGTTGCAGTGCGGTAGAGTAGTTCCCTAGAGGTTGCTGTCGGTGATCGCCGAGTAGACCATGGTGCGCAGCTCGCGCCGCACCGGATAGGCGCTCGACGGCAATACCTGGGTCATGAAGATCGCGATCAGTTCTTCCGCCGGATCGATCCAGAACGACGTCGTCGCCGCCCCGCCCCAGGCATATTCGCCGCGGCTACCCGGGATCAGGGTTTTTGCCGGATCCATGGTGACGCAGACGCCGAGCCCGAATCCGATGCCGTTATAGGCGGCCTCGGAAAACAGCGACCGCGACAGTTCCGGCAGCTCGCGTCCGCCGGGCAAATGGTTCGTGGTCATCAGCTTCAGCGTCTTTGGGCCGATCAGCCTGACGCCGCCGAGTTCGCCGCCGTTGATCAACGCGCGGCAGAAGGTAAGGTAATCGGCCACGGTCGAGCACAATCCGCCGCCGCCGGATATCAGCGCAGGCGGCGAGAGGAACGAACTCGTGGTCGGATCGTCCTGCAGCGTAAGCGTGCCCTTGCGCTCGGTGGCGTGGGACGTCATGCCGCCCTTCGGGTCGGCCGAATAGCAGGCCGCGAAGCGATGGGCCTTGTCGGCCGGGACAAAGAAGTCGGTGTCGCTCATCCCGAGCGGATCGAAGATGCGCTCTTTGAGGAACTGCTCAAGCGGCTGGCCCGCGATCTTGCCGATGAGGTAGCCGATGACGTCGGTGGAAACCGAATAATTCCAAGCCTCTCCCGGTGAGAACTCCAGCGGAATCTTCGCCAGATCCTCGATCAACGTCTCCAGCGTACCCGCCTTGACGACTTCGCCGATCCCCTTTTCGCGGTAGGCGGCGTCCACATTGGAGCGCTGCTGGAAGCCGTAGGTCAGCCCCGAGGTGTGCCGCAGCAAATCCACGATCAGCATCGGCCGCGACGGCGGCCGGGTCAGGAAGGCCGGCGCCGTGCCGGCGACGAAGACGCCGAGATTCTTCCATTCCGGGATGTATTTGTGGACCGGTTCGTCGAGTGCGACGCGGCCCTCCTCGAACAGCATCATGAACGCCACCGAGGTGATCGGCTTGGTCATCGAATAGATGCGGTAGATCGTGTCCTCCCGAACCGGAACCTTGCGCTCGAGATCGGCAAAGCCCTGCACCGTGCTGTGAACGATCTTGCCGCGGCGGTAGACCAGAAGCCGCGTCCCTGGGAAACGGCCGGCGTTGACGTAGCGGCTCTTCAGATGCTGTTCGAGGCGGTCCAGGGCCGCCTTGGACATTCCTGCGGATTTGGGAGAAGCGGGGGTCGGGGCTAACATTGCAAACCATCTCCGGGCGCGTTCGGGGCTATCCCGTTGATAGCCGAAATGGAGGCTCTGTTCCAACCAACTTGTGTGCCTACCCCGGGCGCCATGGCTGGTATAGGCTAAGGGGGATTTCACCTTCTATTGCGAGGATGACAACCATGCCTCAGTTCAGCGACACCGAACTCACCGCCGCCGTGGTCCGCAGCTTTGAGGAGACGCCGGACGCCCGCGTCAAATTCCTGATGGAGGAGCTGGTGAAGTCGCTGCACGACTATGTGCGCAAGACCGATCTCACCTTCGACGAGTGGGGCTATGCCATCGATTTCCTGACCCGCATCGGCCAGAAATGCACCGATACCCGTCAGGAGTTCATCCTGCTGTCGGACGTGCTGGGGGTTTCGATGCTGGTCGATGCGGTGAACCATCGCGCACGCGACGGTGCGACCGAGACCACCGTGCTCGGTCCCTTCTATGTCGGTGAACACAAACAGATGCCGCACGGGGCCGATATCTCGGCCAACCTGCCGGGCGAGCGGATGTTCGTGCAGAGCCGCGTGACCGATCTTGCGGGCAAGCCGTTGGCTGGCGTTCCGGTCGACGTATGGCATGCCGATGGTGACGGCTATTACGATTCGCAAAGCCCGACCTATGAGACGGACGGTCCGTCATCGCGGGCGCGCTTCGTGACCGATGCCGATGGCCGCTTGTTCTTTCGCACCATCCTGCCATGCAGCTACCCGATCCCGACCGACGGCCCGGTCGGCGAGATGATCCTGCAGACCCGGCGTCATCCGATGCGCCCCGCCCATGTGCATTTCCTCGTCAACGCAGCCGGTTACGAGCCGCTGATCACCCATGTGTTCATCGGCGGCGACAAATATCTTGATTCCGACGTCGTGTTCGGCGTCAAGGATGATCTCGTCGCCAACGTCGAAAAACGCACCGATCCGACCATGCCGGACGGCAAGAAGGCGTCCGCTCCATGGCATCTGATGACCTACGAATTCCGTCTGAAGCCGGGCGAGGGGGCCGCGCCAAAGCCGTTGGGGTCCAGGGTCAGTGAGGACGCTTAAATTCATTTTTTAGGCACTTGCTCATTTCTTGTGCGCCGCACAAGAAATGAGCGAATCGCCATTCAAGAAATGAGCGAATTGCCAATTTTGCATGCGGATTGACCCGTGCCAACGATTTAGGCGATTGCTGCAATATATTGAAAAACATATAGATTTCGCGCTGCGGTAGGTTGGCACGAGCCTTGAATAGCTTGATCCGACGCCATCGATGCCGTCCCTCGAAGCCAATTATCCGAAATTTTGATGCCGCTAACCGGGCCTCCCCGGAGCGCGTTTCCATGGCTTCAGGCGGCCGCGACCAGCCGTGCAGGAAGGAGCTTTTTATGCGCGATCAGACCCCGGCTCAGAACTCGACTTGGATTTCAGACTGGAATCCCGAGGACGAGACATTCTGGAATTCCAAAGGCAAATTCGTCGCCCGTCGCAATCTGATCTGGTCGATCGTTGCCGAGCATATCGGATTTTCGGTCTGGCTGATCTGGAGCATCGTCGCGACCAAGTTGCCGGCGGCCGGCTTCCACTTCTCGACCGATGAGCTGTTCCAGCTGGTGGCGTTGCCCGGGCTGATCGGCTCGCTGATGCGCTTTCCCTACACTTTTGCGGTCACGACGTTCGGCGGCCGCAACTGGACCGTCTTCAGCGCGGCGGTGCTGTTCATCCCGACGCTTGCGCTCGCCTATTTCGTGAGCCACCCCGAGACGCCGTTCTGGCTGATGCTGCTGGTGGCCTCTACCGCAGGGCTTGGCGGCGGCAATTTTGCTTCCAGCATGGCCAACATCTCCTTCTTTTACCCTGATCGCATGAAGGGCTGGGCGCTCGGCTTGAACGCCGCCGGTGGCAATATCGGCGTCTCCAGCGTGCAATTGCTGACGCCCATCCTGATGGGCGTCGGCCTGATCAATCTCTATCAGGCCTCGCCGGTCGCCGGCGTCTATCTTCAGAACGCGGGATTGATGTGGATGCTGCCGCTCGTGATCGCGCTGTTCGGCGCGATCTTCTTCATGAACAACCTGACGTCGGCAAAATCCTCGTTCAAGGATCAGCTCGCGATCGTCAAGCGCAAGCATACCTGGATCATGTCCTTCATCTATATCGGGACATTCGGCTCCTTCATCGGTTACTCGGCCGCGTTTCCGCTGCTGATCAAGACCCAATTCCCAGCGGTGACGATCGCGATCGCGTTCCTCGGGCCGCTGGTCGGGTCATTGTCGCGGCCATTGGGCGGCCTGCTTGCCGACAAGGTCGGCGGCGCGGTCGTGACGTTCTGGAATTTTATTGCGATGGCGGCCGCGACCATCGGCGTCCTCTACTTCGTCGGCGTCAAGGATTTTGCCGGCTTCCTGGTGATGTTCCTGATCCTGTTCGTCACGACCGGGGTCGGCAATGGATCGACCTATCGGATGATCCCCTCGATCTTCCGCGAGGAGAATCTTCGGAAAGCGCGGGGCAAGGGCGAGGCCGCCCGTGCGGTTGCGCTGAAGGCTGCGAGCATCGAGAGCGGCGCCGCGCTCGGGTTCATCGGCGCCGTCGGTGCCTGCGGCGGCTATTTGATCCCGAGCGGCTTCGGCAAGTCGATCGCGATCACCGGCGGTCCGCAGCTCGCGCTCGTCATCTATCTCGGCTTCTACGCAACCTGCCTGGCGCTCACCTGGTGGTTCTACCTGCGCAGGAGCACTGCGGAAGCCGGCGTGCCGAGCCTCGCCGAAGCGCGTGTGTGAGGTGATGTAGTTTGTTGTGCCCTCGTGCCGCGTGCGGGGCGAGGGATCAAGAAAGGGCGAGACATGACACCTGACCAGGTCAAAATCGTTCAAGATAGTTTCGCCAAGGTCGCGCCGATCGCCGATCAGGCGGCCACGCTCTTCTATGATCGCCTGTTCGAGGTAGCGCCTTCGGTCAAGGCGATGTTTCCGCCCGACCTCACCGCGCAGCGCAAGAAGCTGATGGCGACCTTGGCCGTCGTGGTGAACGGGCTTTCCAATCTCGAATCAGTGCTGCCGGCGGCAAGCGCGCTCGCGATTCGCCACGTCAGCTATGGCGCCAAGGCCGAGCACTATCCCGTGGTCGGCGGTGCCCTGCTTTGGACGCTGGAACAGGGACTGGGCGCGGACTGGACGGCTGAGGTCGCGGCCGCCTGGACCGCGGTCTACGGCACCTTGTCCGGCTACATGATTTCCGAGGCCTATGGCCGCTCTCAAGCCGCCGAGTGAGGTTGTTTGCGTGAGCGAACCGCTGGTGATCGTCGGCAATGGCATGGCGGCCGCGCGACTGGTCGACGAATTGGCGAAGACGGCCCTCGGCCGCTACGCCATCGCGGTGATCGGCGCCGAGCCGCGTTTGGCCTATAACCGCGTGCTGCTGTCGTCGGTGCTCGCGGGCGAGACCGCCTCGCATGAGATCGAGCTCAAGCCGGCCGACTGGTGGCGGCATCACGGCGTCACCGTGAAATATAATTGCCGCGCTGCCGAGATCGATGTCGGCCGCCGCGAACTCAGAATCGAAAATGACGAGAGCATTGAGTTCTCGAAACTGGTGCTCGCCACCGGCTCGACGCCGTTGCGGCTCAAACTGCCCGGCGCCGATCTTTTGGGCGTCCACACCTTTCGCGACAGCCGCGACGTCGATCTCTTGCTCACACTCGCCGCCCAAAGGAAGCGCGTCGTCGTGGTCGGCGGGGGCTTGTTGGGACTGGAAGCCGCCTACGGCCTTGCCAAGGCCGGCGCGCGGGTCGACCTGATCCATCTGATGGACCGTTTGATGGAGCGCCAGCTCGATGCACCGGCAGCGGCGCTGTTGAAATCGCTGGTCGAGCGCAAGGGCATCAGGATTTTCTTGAACGCCAATACCGCGCGCATTCACGGCGAAACCCATGTCGAAGCCGTGGAACTCGTGGACGGACGGCGGATCGAGGCCGAGGCCGTGATTTTCGCCGCCGGGATCCGGCCCAACGTCACGCTCGCCATGGAGGCCGGACTATCGGTCAATCGCGGCGTCGTCGTCGACGATCATCTTCAGACCAGCGCGCCTGGCGTGTTCGCGCTCGGCGAGTGCGCCGAGCATCGCGGCATCTGTTACGGACTGGTCGAACCGGCTTACGAGCAGGCGCGCGTCCTGGCGCGGCATCTGGCCTGCGGCAACGCGGCCTACCACGGCAGCGTCGTTGCGACCAATCTGAAAGTGTCCGGCGTCAGCGTGTTTTCGTCCGGCGACTTTTTTGGTGTGGACGGCACCGAGAGCATCGTGCTTAACGATGCAAGCGGCGGCACTTACAAGAAGCTCGTGATATCGGATGGCCGGCTGACTGGCGCGGTGCTGGTCGGCGACGTCGCCGATGCCCTCTGGTATCTCGAGCTGATCCGCAGCCGCGCGCCGATCGCAACAATCCGCGACCGCATGATGTTCGGCCGCGCGCTCGCACTGCCGTCGAGGCGGCGTGATGCCATGACCTTTTCGCTCCCATGACCTCTTTACTCCTATGACCGCGGTCGATCCCTCGCTTCGCGCGACCCGCACGACCTGCCCTTACTGCGGTGTCGGCTGCGGCGTGCTGGCGACACCCGACAACAATGGCGGCGCGGCGATCTCGGGCGATCCGGAGCATCCGGCCAATTTCGGGCGGCTGTGCTCGAAGGGTGCCGCGCTCGGCCAAACCCTGGGTCTTGAAGCCCGCCTGCTTTATCCGATGATCCGCTGCGGCAACGGCGCGATGGAGCAGGTCGCCTGGAGCGACGCGCTCGACCACGTCGCCCACAGGCTTTCGCATATCATCGCGCGCGATGGCGCGAACGCGGTCGCGTTCTATTTGTCCGGGCAACTGCTGACCGAGGACTATTACGTCGCCAACAAGCTGATGAAGGGTTTCATCGGCTCTTCCAATGTCGACACCAATTCGCGGCTGTGCATGGCCTCCTCCGTCGCGGGCCACCGCCGCGCCTTCGGCGCCGACACCGTGCCCGGCTGCTATGAGGATCTCGACCAGGCCGACCTTTTGGTGCTGGTCGGCTCGAATGCGGCGTGGTGCCATCCGGTATTGTACCAGCGCATGCTCGCCAACAAGCAAAAGCGCGGCGCGCGCATCGTCGTGGTCGATCCGCGCCGCACCGACACAGCCGGCGAGGCCGATCTGTTCTTAGGGTTGCGGCCGGGCACCGACAGCGCGCTGTTTTGCGGACTATTGGTGCATCTCGCCGACCATGGCGCGCTCGATTCCGACTATATCGAGGCTCACACTTCCGGCTTCGACGAGGCGCTGGCGCGCGCGCGAAGCATGGCCGGCAGCACGGCTGCGACCGCGCTCGCGACCGGGCTTGCGGAAGCCGATGTGGCGGCGTTCTTCCAGATGTTCCGCGACACGCCCCGCGTCGTCACGCTCTATTCGCAAGGCGTCAACCAGTCGGCGCAGGGCACCGACAAGGTCAACGCCATCCTCAACTGCCATCTCGCCACCGCTCGGATCGGCAAGGTCGGCGCCTCGCCGTTCTCGCTGACCGGCCAACCCAACGCCATGGGTGGCCGCGAGGTCGGCGGGCTCGCCAATCAGCTCGCTGCCCATATGGGGTTCACGCCGCCGGACATCGACTGCGTGCGCCGGTTCTGGAACGCGCCGCGCATCGCGACCCATGAAGGGCTGAAGGCGGTTCAGATGTTCGAGGCGATTGCCCGCGGCGAGATCAAGGCCTTGTGGGTGATGGGTACCAATCCGGCGGTGTCGTTGCCGCGGGCGGACGCCGCGCGCGAGGCGATGAAGAAGCTCGAACTGTTCGTGGTCTCCGAGAACGTGCGTTGCAACGACACGGTCGACGCCGGTCCGCATGTGCTGCTGCCGGCCTTAGCCTGGGGCGAGAAATCGGGTACGGTGACCAATTCGGAACGGCGGATTTCACGGCAGCGCACATTTCTGCCGGCGCCGGGAGAAGCCAGGCCCGATTGGTGGATCGTCAGCGAGGTCGGAAAGCGGCTCGGCTTCGGCTCCGCGTTCAGCTTCAATTCCGCCGCCGAAATTTTTCGCGAGCATGCCGCATTGTCGGCGTTCGAGAATGAGGGGGTGCGGGATTTCGATATCGGCGCGTTGCAGCAGCTCACGGACGAGGCGTTCGATGCGATGGCCCCGATGCTGTGGCCGTTGCGGCCTGGCGATAGTGAACCGCAGCAGCGATTCTTCGCTCATGGCGGGTTCTATGGCGGCGACCGCAAGGCGCGCTTCGCCGCTCCCGACATGCCGGCGTTGCGAACCGAGACCCATGCCGGCCGGCCGCTACGGCTGAACACCGGCCGCATCCGCGATCAATGGCACACCATGACCCGCAGCGGCATGAGCCCACGCTTGGGCGCGCATTTGCCGGAGCCGTTCGTCGAGATCCATCCCGACGACGGAAAAAAATTCGGCGTCACCGACGACAGTTTTGCACGCGTGGTCACCGACTACGGCGAATGCATTCTGAAGGTCGCCGTCGATGCGCGGCAGCAGCGCGGCATGCTGTTTGCGCCGATCCATTGGAGCGAAGCAACGGCGTCGAACGCACGCGTCGGTGCGCTGATTTCGTCGCATACCGATCCGTTTTCCGGCCAGCCCGAAAGCAAGGCCACGCCGGCATCGATTGCACCGTGCGAATATGTGTTTCGCGGCTTTGCGCTGTCACGAACGCCGTTGCAATTGCCGCAACATCTGTGGTGGGCGCGCGCGGCCACCTCAGGCGGCTACGCCTATTTGTTCGCCGACAATGCCGATCTGGCGCGATGGCCGTCATGGCTGAAATCCTTCGCCGGCGAGGGTTTGGCCGAATACCGCGATTTCGGCGGCGGCGTTTACCGCGCGGCGTCGTTCGCCAAGGGCCGCATCGAAACCTGCCTGTTCGTCGGTCCCGCCCACGATGCCGGCGACTGGGACGTGGTGAAGAGCCTGTTCGCGGCCGATACGCTCAGCGACGACGAGCGGCGGATGTTGCTGTCGGGCAAAGCGGCCGACGGCTTGACGAGTTGCGGCCCCATCGTCTGTGCCTGCTTCGGCGTCGGGCGCACCACGATTTGCGATGCGATCGCGGCCGGCGCGGCCAGTGCCGGCGAGATCGGCACGCGCCTGAAGGCCGGCACCAATTGCGGGGCCTGCATTCCGGAGTTGAAGCAACTGATCGCGCAGGCGGATGCGAGTTCCGTCCCCCAAGCATTGACGGCGGCGAACTGACCGTCATTCCGGGGCGCGTCGAAGACGCGAACCCGGAATCTCGAGATTCCGGGTCTGGTCCGGAGCCTGTCATCGGGCGGCGCTTGCGCCGACCCGTTGGGACCATCCCGGAATGACGGAGTATGATGAGCCAATGGACGGAACAATCTACGCTGGATTGCTTCTCTGGCGCTCGCAATGACGGGGAGATATTATGGAACGGGCGGAAGAAATGTCGCGAGGATATTTTGAAGCAGCAAACATTCGGCCATGGCGGGCCAAAGGTATCCGTGATCGGGCAGGGCACCTGGTATATCGATCGGGGCAATCGCAAGCTTGCGGTCGAGGCGCTCCGCCGCGGCATCGATCTCGGCATGACCCACATCGACACCGCCGAGATGTATGGCGACGCCGAACTCGTCATTGCGGAAGCGATCGAAGGACGACGCGACGATCTTTTCCTGGTCTCGAAGGTGTTGCCGGGCAACGCCTCGCGGCGCGGCACTATCGCAGCTTGCGAGCGCTCGCTGAAGCGGCTCAAGACCGACCGGCTCGATTGTTACCTGCTGCATTGGCGTGGATCGTATCCGCTTGGGGACACGGTCGCGGCGTTCGACGAACTGAAGCGCGCCGGAAAAATCCGCTCCTGGGGCGTCAGCAATTTCGACACCGATGATCTCGACGAGATGCTTGAGGTCGCGGGCGAGGACAGCATCGCCTGCAATCAGGTGCTCTATCATCTGCGCCAGCGCGCGATCGAGCACGCGGTGATCCCATGGTGCGCGCAGCATGGCGTCGCAGTGGTCGCCTATTCGCCGTTCGGGCACGATGATTTTCCCTCGCCGCGCAGCGATGCGGGCAAAGTGCTGCAAAAGATCGCCGAGGCGCACAAGGCGACGCCGCGCCAGATCGCGCTCGCTTTCCTGACCCGTGAGGCGACAGTGTTCGCGATTCCAAAGGCATCAGCCGCCGAACACGCCACCGAGAACGCCGCGGCCGGCGATCTCGTGCTCGAGAGTGGCGAGATCGCCGCGCTCGACACGGCGTTTCGGCGCGGGGCGAGATCGCAGGGCTTGCCGATGCTCTAATCGTTTCTCCCTCGCCCCGCTCTTGCGGGGAGAGGTGACGGGACCGCCCGCGCCGATTTAGCTCGAGACATGTTCTTAACAAATTGTTTCAGCGCAACGCCTCCGCGCTCAATCAGCGCATATCGGTATCCTGTTTTCGGGTCTTGTCGAAGCAGCGCATTTGCCGTCTCCTAAAATCTCGCCCGATTCGATTCACGGCCCGAGTTTTATCGTGACCCCGCCTTCCGCCGCAGCCGTCAGGCTCGACAGCGCCTCGTCGTCTTTGCCTGAAAAGAAATCCGCCGCCGGGCGCGCGCCGGCGCGCGCCGATCGGCCGTTCAAGGGTATCGCGCTGATTCTGGCGTCGACGGTATTTCTCGGCGCTTCCGACGTCACCGCGAAATATCTGTCGGCGACATTGCCCTCGATCGAGATCGCCTGGATCAGGTTTTCGGTGTTCGCGCTGATCATGGTTCCCGCGATGCTGCCCGGCACGCGGCTCTATGCGCTGCAAACCCAGAACCTCGGCCTGCAACTGATGCGCGGCGCGGCGTTGCTCGGCTCATCGCTGTTCTTCATCTCGGGCCTGAGGTTTCTCCCGATTGCGGAAGCATCGGCAACCGGCTTCGTCTCGCCGCTGTTCGTCACCGCACTGTCGATTGTCTTCCTCGGCGAAAGAGTCGGCATCAGGCGCTGGATCGCAACCGCCGTCGGCCTGATCGGCGTCTTGATCATCCTGCGGCCGGGGAGCGGCGCATTTCATCCGGCGGCGTTCTTTCCGCTCATCTCCGCGCTCACCTGGGCCTGCACGCTGATCATGACGCGCATGCTGAGCGGCAAGGAGCGTGCCCTCACCACCATGACCTATTCGTCGATCGCCGGCGTTTGCATCCTGTCCGCGCTGGTGCCGTTGGTGTGGGTTGCGCCAAGCTGGCACGACGTCCTGTTCGGGATCTTGATCGGCGTGGCATCCACCGCGGGACAGTGGATCGTCGTGCTCGCCTTCCGCTATGCGGATGCCTCCGTGCTGGCGCCGTTCTCCTACACCCAGCTGGTGTGGGTCAGCCTGCTCGGCTTTCTGATCTTCGGCGAAGTGCCCGATATCTGGACCGTGACCGGTGCCGCGTTCATCGTCGCCAGCGGTCTCTATACCGCGCATCGCGAGCGCGTCCGGCGCTCGCAGCTTCTGGCGCTGCCGGCGGAGCCTTCTCCGAACGCGTGAGGGTTTCCTTGCTAATGTCATTGCGAGGCGCCAGCGGGTCGCGCGAATGCGCGCGCCCGGCGAGCGCAATAACGCTCGCGCAGAGATGACAGGCTCCGCGACGATGCAATCCGGTGAACGTCGTTAAACTCTCACTGGTCGGAGAATATCAACATAATGGAAGATATCTGTCGGACCCTTATTGCGGCATTCATCCAGGCCGGGCGAACCCAATACCAACGCCTCCATTCCGACAAATCAGGTGAATAGCTGTGCGCTACGCCTGGTAGCCCTCTCCACCCTATATCGTCGGAGGACATCGTTTGCGCGCGGCTATTTTCCGAAACGGCAAGATCGTCGTCGACACGCTGCCCGAACCGAAGCCGCGGGCAGGGCAGGTGCTGGTCAAGTCGCTCGCCTGCGGCATCTGCGGCTCGGATTTGCACGCGCGCCAGCACGCCCATCGCATGGTCGAGATGACCAAACATTTCCCCGGTCGCAAGCCGATGGATCTTTCGCGCGATGTCGTGTTCGGCCACGAGTTCTGCTGTGAGATCCTCGACTACGGGGCGAATACCGCGCGCAAGCTCAAGCCCGGCACTAAAGTGTGTTCGTTGCCGGCGCTGCTGACGCCGGAAGGCCCACAAGGCATCGGCTATTCCAACGATAATATCGGCGCCTATGCCGAGCGCATGCTGCTCAGCGTGCCGCTGCTGCTGGAGGTGCCCAACGGTCTGAAGGCCGAGCATGCAGCGCTCACCGAGCCATTGGCGGTCGGCGTTCATGCCGTGGCAAGAGCCAATATCGGCGGCAACGAGGTGCCGCTGG
The DNA here is from genome assembly GCA_963769365.1 of uncultured Alphaproteobacteria bacterium. Lineage (GTDB taxonomy): Bacteria > Pseudomonadota > Alphaproteobacteria > Rhizobiales > Xanthobacteraceae > Bradyrhizobium. The sequence goes on from CAVYLU010000012.1 coordinate 1,075,405, forward strand.
TGATCGGCTGCGGACCGGTCGGTCTCGCGGTGATCGCGGCGCTGCGGATCAAGGGGGTGCACCCGATCGTTGCGTCCGATTATTCGCCGGCGCGGCGGGCGCTCGCCGAGCGGATGGGCGCCGACATCGTTGTGGACCCCGCGCGCACGGAAGCCTTTGCGGCCTGGGCCGAGCGCGCCGCGATGTCGGCGTTGGAAAAAGCCGCGCGGCCGTCGTTGCGGGCGATGTTGCCGGCGTTAAGGCCCGCGCTGATCTTCGAATGCTTCGGCATTCCCGGCCTGCTGCAGCAGCTGTTCGAGGGCGCGCCGCGCGATGCCCGGATTGTCGTGGTCGGCGTCTGCATGGAGACCGACCGCTCCGAGCCGATGCTCGCCATCTTGAAGGAGCTCAGCGTCCAATATGTGCTCGGCTATACGGCCAACGAGTTCGCGCATTCATTGCGCCTGATCGCCGAAGGCGAAGTCGACGCGGCGTCGCTGGTGACCGCGACCGTCGGCATCGACGGCGTGGCGCAGGCGTTTGCCGATCTCGCCAATCCGGGAGCGCACACCAAGATCATCGTCGAGCCCTGGCGCTAAAACTCTACGGACCGACGGAGGTCTCGCTGCCCACAAGAAGGCCCTGCGGCATCGCCATACCGTAAGGCTACGGGTGGCGCGCGGTCGAGAGGCGATAATTGGACGGTTGAGGTTAAACCAACCCGAATTGTTAACTTGGGTCTTACCGAAAAGATCGATCGTGATCGGTCGAACCGCCATTCGATTTCCGGGGTTGCCATGTTGAGGGTCTGGAATTGCCTGACTGTCCAGCACGATTGGTCATTTGTCCTGTTGGCAGGCCTGGTTTGCTTGTTGACGAGCATCTCGGCCATGAACCTGTTTCAGCGCGCGCAGGCCGGCAAACGCCGCCCTCGCTTGATGTGGTTGCTCGCGGCCGGTTTCGCGACGGGCACCGGAGTGTGGGCTACGCATTTTATTGCCATGCTGGCCTATAAGCCGGGCTTTGCGGTCGAATTCAATCTCGCGATCACATTTCTCTCACTTGCCGTTTCTGTTGTGATGATGACGACGGGTTTTGCAACGGCGCTGTTTAGCGATGGCAAGAAAGGCATTGTTGCGGGCGGCGCCATGCTCGGTATCGGCATTGCCTGCATGCATTACCTTGGCATGGCTGCGCTGGGTGACCACACCGAAATCGTCTGGATACCCGGCTACGTCTTCGCCTCGGTCTTGCTGAGCGTCGCCTTCAGCGTGGTATCGCTGCTGCTTGCGCGGCGGGGCGACACGCCACGTCAGCTCGCGGCCGCATCGGTATTTTTGACCCTGGCGATTGTTTCGCTGCATTTTGTCTCAATGAGCGCAATCGACACCATTCGCGCGCGAACATTCATTGCGGACGGAGATCTGCTGCCGCAGCACGCGATGGCATGGGTGGTCGCTGCGATTGCGACAACGGTGGTTGTCGGCGGCTGGATCGGTGCGATGTCGGATCGCTGGGCAGGCCGGGACGTTTCCGGTGAACCTGTAGTGACTAACTCGTGTGCTTTTTACTTTCGCACGCGAGGCTGCGGGTGCATTGGGCACCCGGCTTTCCCTGCGCCCTCTTTATCTTTCGAGGGACAAGTTTCATGGATAACTCGGGCGCACTCCGCGCCGCGGGATCGAGGACTGATGTGGAGCAACGTCATTGCGAGGAGCGACCCTCGTGCGCTCGCTGCGCGAGCTTCGGACGGTACTAGTCCGCCGAAGCGCGGAGCGCGTAGGCGACGAAGCAATCCATCCTTTCTTTCGCGGTGAGATAGATTGCTTCGCTTGCGCTCGCAATGACGGAGGTGGCGCCTCACACCGGCAGCGCGATCGAATATTTCACCTGGGAGAGCGCAAAGCTCAACTCGATCGAGGCGATGCCGTCGAGCCGCGTCAGCTTGGTCTTCAGGAACGCCTCGTAGGAGGAGAGGTCGGCGGCGACCACGCGCAGCAAATAGTCGCGATTGCCGGTCATCAGATAGCACTCCAAAACCTCGTCCCATTTCGAGATCGCCCTGGCAAAGCGATCGAGATCCTCTTCCTTCTGCCGCGCCAGCTTGATCGAGATGAAGACGCTGACATGCAGGCCTAACGATTTCTGGTCGACGGTTGCGATATAGCGGGTGATGACGCCGCGCTCTTCCAGAAGCTTGACGCGGCGATGGCATGGCGAAACTGAAAGCCCGACCTTGTCGGCAAGTTCGGCCATGGTCATGCGGCTGTCGGATTGCAGCAGGAAAAGGATCTTGCGGTCGATGGCGTCGAGGGCATGCATTGGGATAAACCGCGTGAAATGGAGTGACAGGTGGGAAGATATCCCAATTTTGATGGGTATGGCGCCAAAATTTGAGATTTTTGGCGCCGGCCGGAGGACTACCATGAGAACCCTTGGAATGAGCCGCCGAGTGTCCGGAGCAATGTGATGGCGATCGAACCCGCACGCCTTGAACTCTTGTCCGCGCTGGCGCGCAAAGTGCTGTGGCTGTCGTCATGGACCATCCATCACGCCAACCATATCCGCGAAAATACCGATGGCTTGAAGGTCGGCGGCCATCAGGCCTCCTCCGCCTCGCTCGCCGCCATCATGTCGGCGCTGTATTTCGCGGTGTTGCGGCCGCAGGACCGCGTTGCGGTGAAGCCGCATGCAAGCCCGGTGTTTCACGCCATCCAATATCTGTTCGGCCACCAAACCAAAGAGAAGCTGGAAAACTTCCGCGGCTTTAAAGGCGCGCAGTCCTATCCGTCGCGCACCAAGGATACCGACGACGTCGATTTCTCGACCGGTTCGGTGGGCCTCGGCGTCGCCCAGACCTTGTTCGCCTCGCTGGTGCAGGACTACGTCAAGGCACATGGCTGGATGAAGGATCGCCCCGAGGGCCGCATGATTGCGCTCGTCGGCGACGCCGAGATGGACGAAGGCAACATCTTCGAGGCGCTCTTGGAAGGCTGGAAGCAAAGCCTGCGCAACACCTGGTGGGTGGTCGACTATAACCGGCAGAGCCTCGACGCCGTGGTGCGCGAAGGGTTGTGGGCGAAATTCGAATCCATGTTCCGCAATTTCGGCTGGGACGTCGTGATCGTGAAATACGGCAGCCTGATGCGTCAGGCCTTCGCCGAGCCCGGCGGCGAGGCGCTGCGCGGCTGGATCGATCATTGCCCGAACCAGATGTATGCCGCGCTGTGCTTCCAGGGCGGGGCCGCGTTCCGCAAGCATCTCCAGGATGACATCGGCGATCAGGGCGAGGTGTCGCAACTGATCGATCGCCGCAGCGACGAGGAGTTGCTGGCGCTGATGTCCAATCTCGGTGGCCATGACATGGCCGCCATGATCGAGGCGTTCGAGGCGATCGACCACGACCGCCCGGTCTGCTTCATCGCCTACACCATCAAGGGCGTCGGCCTGCCGTTCCAGGGCCACAAGGACAACCATGCCGGGCTAATGACGGTCGCGCAGATGGAGAAGTGGCGCAGCCACCAGAACATCCGCCCGGGCCATGAGTGGGAGAAATTCGAGGGGCTTTCGCAAAGCCCTGCGGAGCTGGAGGCGTTTCTTGCCAACGCGCCATTCAACCGCGAGGGACGCCGCCGCCTGACCGCGCCGGTGATCGAGGTGCCGGAGCGGCTCCCGTTCAAACCCGCGCCGCAGATGTCGACCCAGCAGGGGTTTGGGCTGGTGCTCAACGAACTCGCGCGCGGCGACAGCGAACTGGCCTCGCGGATCGTGACGGCGTCGCCCGACGTCACGGTGTCGACCAATCTCGGCGGCTGGGTCAACCGGCGCGGGCTGTTTGCAAAAGCCGAAAACGCCGACCTGTTCCGGCAGGAGAAGATTCCATCGACTTTCAACTGGGATTTCTCGCCCAAAGGCCAGCACATCGAGCTTGGCATTGCCGAGATGAATCTGTTCATCCTGATGTCGGCCTTGGGCTTGTCGCATGCGATCAATGGCGTGCGGCTGCTGCCGGTCGCAACGCTCTACGACCCCTTCATCGAGCGCGGTCTCGATGCGCTCAATTACGCCTGCTACCAGGATGCGCGCTTCATGGTGGCGGCGACGCCGTCCGGCATTACGCTTGCGCCCGAAGGCGGCGCGCATCAGTCGATCGCGACGCCTTTGATCGGCATAGCGCAGGATGGGCTTTCCTCGTTCGAGCCGGCCTTTGTCGATGAACTTGCGGTGATCATGGCTTTCGGTTTTCGGCACATGCAGCGCGAAGGCCAAGAGGGCGGTTCGGTGTATTTGCGGCTTTCGACCCGCACCGTCGAGCAGCCGCAGCGGATCATGACAGGTGAGCTGCAGCGCGACATCACCGAAGGCGCCTATTGGCTGCGCAAGCCCGGGCCGAATTGCGAAATCGTGATCGCCTATACCGGCGCGATGGCGCCCGAAGCGATCGAGGCGACAGGTTTTATCGGCGAGAGCCGCCGGGATATCGGGCTGCTCGCCATCACCTCGGCCGACCGGCTGCATGCGGGCTGGACCGCGGCGCGCCGGTTGCGCCGCGACCGGCGCGGCGTGCAGCATCTGAGCCATATCGAGCAATTATTGGCGCCGCTCGCCCGCGACTGTGCCATCGTCAGCGTGATCGACGGCCATCCGGCCGCGCTAGGCTGGCTCGGCAGCGTGCGCGGCCACCGCCTCGAGGCGCTCGGCGTCGAGCATTTCGGTCAGACCGGCACGATTGGCGACCTCTATCGCCACCACGGCATCGACGCCAACGCCATCATCGATGCGGCGGAAGCCTTGACCGCAGGCGCCCCGGTGCGGCACCGGAAAATGGCGGTGTAGAGGACGCACCCGCTCAGGTCCTTGTCTTCGAATAGTATCAATTAACCCGGCGAATGGCGGCATTGCTTGAATCCACCACGCTCTCGCCCCTATATTGAGGGTCCGCGCGTGACGCGGCGCCCCGCACATGGCGGGTTCAATTTGCCGGGCTTTCGTGCAAGGATAGTTGCCGAACGCTTACCTGCCCCCTTCATTCGGCTCGAAATAAAGAGGTTTACGATGGTCAATCGCATGCAATTCTACATCGACGGCGCCTGGGTCGATCCGGTCGTCAAGAAATCAACCCCCGTCGTCAATCCGGCGACCGAGGAAGCGATGTACGAGGTTGCGCTCGGCTCCAAGGCCGATGTCGACAAGGCGGTCGCCGCGGCACGACGCGCCTTCGAGACCTATTCGCAGACCAGCCGCGAGGAGCGCGTCGCGCTGCTCTCGAAAATCATCGAAGTCTACAAGACCCGCATGAAGGATATCGGCGCCGCGGTGTCCGACGAGATGGGCGCGCCGCTGCCGATGGCGGAAAAACTGCAGGCCGGCGCAGGGCTCGGCCATCTCGCTTCCACCCTCGAGGTGCTCAAGAACTATCAATTCGAGGAAACCCTCGGCACGGCGGTGGTGCTGCGTGAGCCGGTCGGCGTGGTCGGCATGATCACGCCCTGGAATTGGCCCTTGAACCAGATCGCCTGCAAGGTCGCGCCGGCACTTGCGGCCGGCTGCACCATGATCCTGAAGCCGTCGGAATTTACGCCGACCTCGGCCTTGATCTTCGCGGAAATCCTGCATGAGGCCGGCGTGCCGAAGGGCGTGTTCAACCTGATCAACGGCCTCGGCCCTGAAGTCGGCGCCGCGATGAGCGAGCACCCGAACATCGACATGATCTCGTTCACCGGCTCGACCCGCGCCGGCGTCGATGTCGCGAAGCGCGCGGCGCCCACGGTGAAGCGCGTCAGCCAGGAACTCGGCGGCAAATCGCCGAACGTCATTCTCGACGATGCCGATCTCGGCAAGGCGGTCGCCGGCGGAGTCATGCACATGTTCAATAATTCCGGCCAATCCTGCAACGCGCCGTCGCGGATGATCGTGCCGCTGTCGAAGATGAAGGAGGTGGCCGCCATCGCCAAGGGCGTCGCGGACAAGACCAAGGCCGGCGATCCCCGTGCGGACGGCACCACCATCGGTCCGGTCGTCAACCGCGGCCAGTGGGACAAGATCCAGAAGCTCATCCAGAAAGGCATCGAGGAAGGTGCAACGCTGGTTGCCGGCGGCCCCGGCCTGCCGGAGGGTGTCAACAAGGGCTTCTATGTCCGCCCGACCATCTTTGCCGACGTCACTAACGACATGACGATCGCGCGCGAGGAAATTTTTGGACCGGTGCTGACCATCCTCGGCGCCAAGGACGAAGCCGACGCCGTCAAGATCGCCAACGACACGCCCTATGGGCTTGCCGGTTATGTGTCGGCGGGAACAGTCGAGCGCGCGCGAAAAGTCGGCCGGCAGATCCGTGCCGGCAATGTCAATCTGCAGGGCGTCCCCAACGACCGCACCGCGCCGTTCGGCGGCTACAAGCAGTCCGGCAACGGCCGCGAATGGGGCAAATACGGCCTGGAAGAATATCTCGAGGCCAAGGCGGTCGCCGGCTTTAGCGCGGCGTAAGCGCTAGCCATCATTGCGAGCCAACGGGTCGCGCGAATGCGCGCCCCCGACGAGCGCAATAGCGCTCGCGCTGAGATGACAGGCTCCGCGAAGCAATCCAGTGTTAGAACTGGGTTGCTTCGTCGCTTGCGCTTCTCGCAATGACGTTAGCCCCCCAGCGCGCCTTGCGTGTTCACATAGAGCGCATAGATCGACTGGCTCGCGGCCATGAACAGGCGGTTGCGCTTCAACCCGCCGAAGCAGAGGTTGGCGCACCGCTCGGGCAGCGCGATGCGGCCGATCATGACGCCGTCGGGCGCGAACACGACGACGCCGTCAAGCTCGGGATCGCCCATGCCCCAGCCGCACCACAGATTGCCGTCGATGTCGCAGCGCATGCCGTCGGGCGTGCCGGGACCGGCGTCGATGAAGACGCGCTTGTTGGCGATCGTGTCGCCGCTTGCCGACACGTCATAGGCCAGGATCTTGCGGTTCGGGACGCCGCGGGATTCCACGACATAGAGGATCTTCTCGTCCGGCGAAAAGCAGAGCCCGTTGGGTCCGAGCACGCCCTCGGCGACGATGCCGGCTTTGCCGGTCGCCCCGTCGATTCGGTAGACATTGGCGTCGATCTCGGGCTCGGCCTTGTAGCCTTCGTAGTTGCCAAGCAGGCCGAACACCGGGTCGGTGAACCAGATCGAGCCGTCGGACTTTACGACGACGTCATTCGGCGAGTTCAGCCGCTTGCCATTGAAGGAATTGATCAGAATCGTGATCGAGCCGTCATATTCGGTGCGGGTGACGCGGCGGCCGCCGTGCTCGCAGGTGACAAGCCGCCCCCGGCGGTCGCGGGTATTGCCGTTGGCGAAGTTCGAGGGCTTGCGATAGATACCGACGGCGCCGGTTTCCTCCTCCCACTTGATGATGCGCTGGTTCGGGATGTCGCTGCAGAGAAGATAGCGCCCGTCGCCGAACCACACCGGGCCCTCGGCCCAGCGCAATCCTGTGGTCAGCCGTTCCACTGCCGATAATTTGAGCCAGTATTTTTCGAACCTGGGATCGAGCGCGTGGATGGCCGGATCGGGATAATGGCTTGCCGGCCGCCAGCCTTGAGAATGGATCTGCGCATGGGACGATGCATCGGACATTTGCTGTTCTCGTTGTTGCGTTTCCTCGCGGTTTGGTTTGCTATCACTCCCGGCCAATGACCGCAAATCAGCGGGTCAAAGAGACGAGGGAAGAAATGCCACGCATATTGATGACCGGCGCATCGGGGGGAATTGGCACCAGTTTGCGCAAATTGCTGCCGCCGATCTACCCAGACCTCTTGCTCAGCGACCTCAAGGCGCCCGCCGATCTCGGCAGAGGCGAAAAATTCAAGGCGGCCGAGTTGTCCGACATCGCGCAGGTCGAAGCGATCTGCGAAGGCATCGACGGCATCCTGCATTTCGGCGGCTATTCGGTCGAAGGTCCCTGGGACAATATTCTGCAATCCAATATCATCGGCTGCTACAATCTGTTCGAGGCCGCGCGCAAAAAGGGCGTCAAGCGCATCGTGTTCGCGTCATCGAACCATGCGGTCGGCTTCTATCCGCGCCACCACCGGATCGGCACCGATGTGACGACGCGGCCGGACAGCCGCTATGGCGTCAGCAAGGCGTTCGGGGAGGCGGTCGGCGCACTGTATGCCGACAAGCACGGGCTCAAGGTTACATGCCTGAGGATTGGCAATTTCGGCGACAAGCCGCTGGATCACCGCCGGCTCTCGATCTGGCTGAAGCCGGAGGACCTGGTGCAATTGTGCCGGATCGGGCTCGATCATCCCGACATCCATTTCGAAATCCTCTACGGCGCTTCCGACAATGAGCGTTCCTGGTGGGACAACCACCGCGCCTACGATCTCGGCTATCGCCCGACCGGAAGAGCCGAGGATTTCCGAGAGCACGCTTTTGCCGAGCAGGCGAAGCTCAAGCCCGATCCGGTCGGCGATTTCTATCAGGGAGGCGCGTTCTGCGGCATGGAGTTCGACGGTGACTTGGGCAGGATTATCGACCGGAAGTGACGGAGTCATTCCGGGGCGTGCGAAGCACGAACCCGGAATCTCGAGATTCCGCGTCCGCTCCTTCACCATCCCGAAATGACAAGGTACCTAAAAGGAAACCGAAATGGCCGACGGACTTCGCAAGGGACTGACCAGCTACGGCGACGCCGGCTTCTCGCTGTTCCTGCGCAAGGCCTTCATCAAGGCGATGGGCTATTCGGACGATGCGCTCAATCGTCCGATCGTGGGCATCACTAATACCTATAGCGATTACAATCCCTGTCACGGCAACGTGCCTGACCTCATCGAGGCGGTCAAACGCGGCGTGATGTTGACCGGCGCAATGCCGATGGTGTTCCCGACCATCTCGATCGCCGAAAGTTTTGCATTCCCGACCTCGATGTATCTGCGCAATCTGATGGCGATGGACACCGAGGAGATGATCCGCTCCCAACCGATGGATGCGGTGATCGTGATCGGCGGCTGCGACAAGACGTTGCCGGCACAGATCATGGCGGCGGTCTCGGCCGATCTGCCGACCGTCGTCATTCCAGTCGGCCCGATGGTGGTCGGCCATCACAAGGGCGAGGTGCTGGGCGCCTGCACCGATTGCCGCCGTTTGTGGGCGAAATACCGCGCCGGCGAAATCGACGACATCGAGATCGAGGCGGTCAACGGACGCCTCGCGCCGTCGGTCGGCACCTGCATGGTGATGGGCACGGCGTCGACCATGGCCTGCATCACCGAGGCGCTGGGACTCTCATTGCCGATGAGCGCGACCATACCGGCACCACATGCCGAGCGTTTCCGTCTCGCGGAAGCCAGCGGCAAGGTCGCCGCCGCCATGGCGGCCGCGAAGGGGCCAAGGCCCAGCGAGCTTTTGACGAAGGCCTCCTTCCGAAACGCGCAAGTGGTGTTGCAGGCGATCGGTGGTTCGACCAACGGTCTCATTCATCTCACCGCCATCGCCAACCGCACTCCGCATCGCATCGATCTCGAAGTCTTCGACAAGCTCGGCCGCGAAGTCCCGGTGCTGGTCGACCTGAAACCCTCAGGTGAGCATTACATGGAGCATTTCCATCATGCCGGAGGCGTGCCGAAATTGATGGCGCAGCTTGGCGATCTCATCGACCTCGATGCGAAAACCATCACCGGCAAGACGCTGCGCGAGGTCGTCGCTGGTGCCGAGGAAGTCCCCGGGCAGGATGCCATCCGTCCGCGTAAGAATCCGATCAAGCCGGAAGGCGCGATGGCGGTATTGCACGGCAACCTCGCCCCGCGCGGCGCGGTGATAAAGCATTCGGCGGCGAGTTCCAAATTGCTGCAACATACCGGCCGCGCGGTGGTGTTCGAATCCATCGAAGATATGACGCTGCGGGTCGACGATCCCGCACTGGATGTGACCGCCGACGACGTGCTGGTGCTGCGAAACGCAGGTCCCAAGGGTGCGCCCGGCATGCCGGAAGCGGGTTACCTGCCGATCCCGCGGAAGCTCGGCCGCGCCGGCGTCAAGGACATGGTGCGAATCTCGGATGCACGAATGAGCGGCACGGCGTTCGGCACCATCGTGCTGCACATCACGCCGGAATCCGCCGCCGGAGGTCCCCTGGCGCTGGTGAGGAACGGCGACATGATCCGGCTCGATGTCGCAAAACGCAGCATCGATCTCTTGGTCGATGCCGCCGAGCTCGAAAAGCGCCGCGCGGCGGAGAAGCCGGTGGCGACGCCGGAATGGGCGAGCCGCGGCTACGCGCATCTCTTCCACGAGACCATTTTGCAGGCCGACGAAGGCTGCGATTTCGATTTCATGCGCGGGATGGGGAAGGGGGGATAACTTCCCTGCGCATAAAGCTGCCGTCATGCCCCGCGAAAGCGGGGCTTCCAGTAATCCGAGACGATGATAGAGAACCGAAACGGCGCGGCGTACTGGATCATCCGCTTTCGCGGATGATGACAGTTTGTGCGATCATCTCGCATCTGCGTTACGTCTCTCGTTCAATTGACAATCAAACATCCCCGATGGAATGATGAAAGAAAAGTACTAGAAGGGGAGGGACGATGAGCAATCTGAAAAGGATTCTCGGGGCGGTTATAGCCGCATCCACGATCATGACGGCTGCAAGCGCGAGCGCGCAGGAGGCAAAGCATTATCGCTTCGCCTACGATCAGCCCAAGACGACCGGGTATGGAATCCTCGGCGACATCTTCAGCGACAAGCTGAATGAGCTGAGCAAGGGCACCATGCTGATCGACCAGTATCCGGGCGCGCAGCTTGGGCAGGAGCCGCAGGTCCTGCAACTGGTCAAATCCGGCGACGTCGAATTCTGCATCTCTTCATCCGCCAATGCCGCGACCTTGTCGCCGCAGGCCGGCGTGATGTCGATGCATTTCCTGTTCCGCTCGGAGGCGCATCTGGTCAAGGCGATCGCCGATCCCGAAGTGGCCAAGGCGGTGAAGGCGATGATATCGGATACCGTGCAGGGCGCCCGCGTCATCGCGCTCTCGACGCTGGGCTTGCGCAGCATGTACTCCAAACGCGAGATCAAGAACATCGGCGACATCAAAGGCCTCAAGGTGCGGGTGCAGGCGACGCCGACGGAAGACACCACGTTTCCGGCCTATGGCGCGCAGATCGTGCACATGCCGTTTGGCAGCGTCTATACGTCGCTGCAGACAGGCGTGGTCGACGTCGCCGAAAACGGCGTCAACGTCTATCTCGCCAACAAGCACTATGAAGTGGCGCCGGTGCTCTCGATGACCGAGCATGAGGCCAATAACAGCCTGGTCTGGGTCAGCGACAAGGTCTGGAACAGCCTGACGCCAGAGCAGCAAGGCTGGGTGCAGGCCGCGGCCGACGAGGTCAACAAGAAGCAGCCGGCAAGAGCGATCGAGCTTGAGCATCAGTCGCAGGACAAGCTGAAATCGATCGGGGTGAAGATCGTCACCGACGTCGACAAGTCCGGCTTCGTGGCGGTCGCCGATCCCTTGCTCGACAAGCTCGCCAAGGAGCTCGGCCCGCACGCCGAGAAGATCAAGAATCTGATCCGCGCGATCAATTGATGCGCAGTATCGTCCCGGTGAACGCCGGGACGATACGTCAACCTGTTACAAATTCTCGCCGCCCGATGTTCAATTGACAATCCCGTAACCCCGATGGGATGATCCAACAAAGCCAAAACAGGGGGAAACAGTGCATAATCCAGCGAAGGTTCTCGGCGGTTTGGTCGTGGCGGCGGCTGTCATGTTCGCCGTCGGCGCCCGCGCGCAGGAAGTGAAGCACTACCGCTTTGCCCACGACCAACAGCTCAACACCGGCTACAGCGTCGCCTACGATATGTTTTCCACCAAGCTCAAGGAATTGAGCAAAGGCACCATGCTGATCGACCAGTATCCCGGCGCGCAGCTCGGCCAGGAGCCGCAGCTGCTGCAACTGGTGAAATCCGGCGATATCGAATTCGCGATCATTTCCTCGGCCAACACCGCGACGATCTCGCCGCAGGCCGGAGTGATGTCGCTGCATTTCCTGTTCCACGACGCTGATCATGTAGTCAAGGCGCTTGCCGACCAGAAGGTGATCGATGCCATCAAGGCGATGATCGACGAGACCGCGCAGGGACTGCACGTCATCGCCACCGGCTCGCAGGGCGTTCGCAACATTTACAGCAAGAAGGAAATTCACAACGTCGGCGACCTCAAGGGGGTCAAGATTCGCGTTCAGGCGACCGCCACCGAGGACGCGATTTTCCCGGCCTACGGCGCCCAGACCGTGCATATGCCGTTCGGCAGCGTCTACACCTCGCTGCAAACCGGCGTGGTCGATGCCGCCGAGAACAGCGTCAACGTCTATCTCGTCAACAAGCACTACGAGGTCGCGCCGGTGCTGTCGATCACCGAGCATGAGGCCAACAACGCGCTGGTGTTCGTGAGCGACAGACTGTGGCAGAGCTTGTCCGCCGAGCAGAAGCAGTGGGTGGCGACAGCGGCGGCGGAGATCAGCGCCAAGGAGCCGGCAAAGGCATTTGAGCTTGAAAAGACCGCGGCGACCAAGCTGAAGTCGCTCGGCGTCAAGATCGTCGACGACGTCGACAAGAAGAGCTTTGCCGCGATCGCCGATCCCTATCTCGACGAGCTTGCCAAGGAACTCGGCCCGCATGCGGAGAAGATCAAGAACCTGATCCGGGCGATCAATTAGAGCCGCGCGCATTTCTTCATCCGCGTGTCGTCCCGGCGAACGCCGGGACCCATACTGCGCGGCTGATCAATGGGGCGATCGGCAGCCACCCTTTGCGAATAATTGGCGCCGGTGGTTATAGGTCCCACCGTTCGCCGGGACGACGAGAGAGTTTGATCCGGGACGACGGAGCACCTGAGACGATGGCCATCGCCGACAAACTGGTGCTGCAACGGCAGCATCACCTGAAATGGCGGGCGTTCGACCGGCTCGAACTTGGCCTGATGATGCTGTGCGGCGTGCTGTGTTTCGGCTTCTCGCTGTCGGTCACATGCGACATCGTCACGCGCACCATCGGCCATCCCTGGCTGTGGCTGCAGGAAGTCACTTCCACCCTATTCATCTATGCGATCTTCATCGGCGCGGCCGTTGCCACCCGCCGCAACGATCATCTTTACCTGACTGCGATCTCCGAGGCGATGCACGGCACCCCGCGCCTGATCGTCGAAATCATCATCCGCCTGATCGTGCTTGGCGTGGCGCTTTGCCTGATCTGGTTCGGCTATCTCAACTATATCAGGGGTTTTGGCAGTTTCCGCCTGCCTTCCGGCACGCCGATCGCCTCGCTCTATGCGGTGATCCCGTTGTCCGGCGCGTTGATCGCGCTGTTCACGATCGAGCAACTGGTCAACGGCATCCGCAACGGGTTCGATCACCCGCAGCCGCCGGACGAGGATCTCGTGATCCCGCCGGCTGAAGGCGTCTCGATGAAGACGAGGGCAGGGATATGAGCGCACCGGTCATTCTGGCGCTGATGTCATTCTGCTTCCTGTTCTTCGGCTATCTCGGCGTGCCCGTGCCGTTCTCGCTATTGGGCGGCGTCTTCATCGGCGCGTTCCTGGCGGACGTTTCGCTCGCGGCGATCGTCCAGAAGATCTTTGACGGCGTCGATTCCGAAGCGCTGCTGGCGATCCCGTTCTTCCTCCTGGTTGGCGAGCTCATGAGCTCGGCCAATGTCGTGGTACGGATCGCCAACCTGTCATTGTCGCTGGTCGGCCATATCAGGGGCGGGCTGTCCCAGGTCGTCGTCGTCTTCAGCATGTTCTTCTCCGAAATGTCCGGATCGACCACCGCCGACGTCGCGGTCATGAGCCGCGCGCTCGGCGGCCCGATGAAACGGGAAGGCTACACGCCGGCCTTCATCGCTGCGATCATCGCTTCCGCGTCCACCATCGCAGCGTTGGTGCCGCCGAGCATCACCGCCGTCGTTTATGGCGCGGTCGGCAACGTCTCGATCGCGGGCCTGTTCATGGCCGGCGTCGTGCCCGGCTTCATGATCGGCTTCGGGCTGATGATCTATTGCTATTTCTTCGGCCCCTCGGGCATGCGCAAGGCGCGTGCGCCGCTGCGCCAGGTTGTTTTCGCCGCCGGCGATGCGGCGCTGCCGCTGATGATCCCGGTGATCCTGCTCGGCGGCATCCTGACCGGCTGGTTCACGCCGACCGAAGCCGGCGTGGTCGCGGTGATCTGGATCATCCTGGTCGTGATCCCCGCGCTCAATCGCGGCCACATCAAGCGGATCCCTTACGATTTCTGCCTGGCCGGGCTGATATTTTCGCTGCCGCTGATCACCATCGGCGCCGCCAACGCCTTCGGCTGGATGCTGGCCTATTTGCGCGGCGCGATCGTGATCGCCGACTGGATCACCTCGATCGCCGGCAACGATCCGCACTACATCATGCTGTTGATGGTGCTGCTGTTCACCGTGATCGGCGATTTCATCGAGCCGGTGCCGACCATCATCATCTTCATGCCGCTCGTCAATGCGCTGACGCAGGCCGGCGATATCAATGGCGTGCATATGGGCGTGGTGCTGATCGCGACCCTGGCGTTCGGGTTGATCACGCCACCCTATGGGCTCGTCTTGCTGATGGCCTCGAAATTCGTCGGCGTCAGTTTCGGCAAGGCGCTGCGCGCGGCATTTCCGATCTATGGGGTGTTCCTGATCACCATCACCTTTACCATCTATTTCCCGAGCGTCGTGCTGTGGCTGCCCAAGCACGTGATCCCGGAATCGGTCGGCTGCTTCAAGTCGCCGGCGGGGACCGGATATATCTGTCCGAAATAACGACTACTTCCCCTTGCTCGTGAACTTCTTCACCGCCGCGCGAAACTCGTCTGTCAGCATGCAATCGATGATGGCGTCGCGCTCGGCCTCGAGCTGCCGCTCGATCGGCGTCGCGCCGGCTCGGTGGATCAGCGCTTTGGTCGCAGCCAGCCCTGCGGGCGCATTCTGCGCCAGACGGAGCGCCAATTCGCGGGTCGCGGTTTTGAGCTCGCTGGCCGAAACGACTTTGGCGAGCAGACCCCAACGATAGGCTTGATCGGCCGAAAAACTGTCTTCGGCCAGGAATATCTGTAACGCGCGCCGCGCACCGACGCTCGCAACCACACCGACCGTGCCGCCGCCGTCGGGCGATACGCCGAGTTTGGCGTAGGCCGGCGTGAAGCGGGCATCCTCGGCGGCGATGCAGAGGTCGGCGACGAAAGCGAGCGAAAGGCCGGCACCCGCCGCCGAGCCGTGCACGCTCGCCAGCACGATTTTTGGCATCCGCCGCAAGGTCGATATGAAAGCATGGTAGTGCTGGAGGAGTTCGCCGACCACGGGGGCGATGGTGTCGGTGGCGGCGGCAGCGCCAATGGTCTGCAAATCGCCACCGGCGCAAAACGCGCGGCCTTCGCCTTCGATCACCAGGACCCTGATGTCGTCCGAGGCCTCGACCTCGGCGCCGAGCGCCTCGAGTTTCCTTGCGATCGCAAGATCGATCGAATTGAAGGCGGCGGGACGATTGAGCGTGATCGTGGCGATCGGACCTTCGACCCGCAGCAAGGCCGGATCTTCAGGAAGCGAGGCGGTTGTTTGAACGGCTGTCGACATCTTTAAAATCCCCGGCGTGGAGAACGTCGCACCCATTTAAATCCGAGATGGCAAGGGGTGACAATCCCCGGTGAAGCCTGCAAGATGCCGACAAACGGCAGGACCGGGAGCGCGGGAGCATGGATACAACAATCGACCGTCCGGCGACCACCATTGATCCGTTTTCGCATGCCTTCCTGAGCGATCCGTATCCGTATCACCAAGCGATGCGCGAGGCCGGCCCGGTGGTGTGGCTGGACCATTACGGCATCTGGGCGATGGCCCGGCACCAGGAGGTCCGCGACGCCTTGACCGACTGGCAGACCTATTGTTCGGGGGCGGGGGTCGGCCTGAGCGACTTCCGCAAGGAGCCGCCATGGCGTCCGCCGAGCATCATCCTGGAGGCCGATCCGCCGCTGCACACGCGCACGCGCGCGGTGTTGACGCGGATCCTGTCGCCGGCCGCGATCAATGTTCTGCGCGAAACGTTTGCACGCGAGGCCGAAGCGCTGGTCGACCACCTGGTCGAGCGGCGCGAATTCGACGGCATTGCCGATCTCGCCGAAGCTTACCCGCTGAAGGTGTTTCCGGACGCGGTCGGGATTTCCAACGAAGGACGCGAGAACTTGCTGCCCTATGGCAACATGGTGTTCAACTCGTTCGGTCCGCGCAACAACCTGTTCGACAAGGCGATGGCCAATGCCGGTCCAGTGCGCGACTGGATCATGTCGAAATGCAGCCGCGCGGCGCTGGCGCCCGACGGCTTGGGCATGCAGATCTTCGCCGCGGTCGATTCCGGCGAATTGACGGAGACTGAGGCCGGCATGCTGGTGCGCTCGTTCCTGTCGGCCGGGATCGACACCACGGTGTACGGGCTCGGCAATGCGCTCTATTGCTTTGCGCAATATCCCGAGCAATGGACGATCCTGCGTGAAAATCCCTCCCTGATCCGGCTCGCTTTCGAAGAAGTCCTGCGCTTCGAGGCGCCGGTGCAGACCTTCTTCCGAACCACGACCAAGGCCGTCGACGTTGGCGGCGTCAAGCTCGGAGACGGCGAAAAGGTGCTGTTGTTCCTTGCCGCTGCCAACCGCGACCCGCGCCGCTGGGACAAGCCCGACACCTTCGACGTCAGGCGCCGCGCCACCGGGCACATGACCTTCGGCACCGGCATCCACGGCTGCGTTGGCCAGGCGGTGGCGCGGCTCGAAAGCGAAGCGGTGTTTGGCGCGCTTGCCAAACGCGTCGCATCGTTCGAACTGACGGGCGAGCCGAAGCGGCGGCTGAACAATACGTTGCGCGGGCTCGACAGCCTGCGGCTGCGCGTCACCGTGGCCTGACGCATGACGCAAGGACCGGTTCTGATCGCAGGCGCCGGTCACGCGGGCTTTCAGGTCGCAGCCTCGTTGCGCCAGCACGGCTTTGCCAAGCCTATCCGCCTGATCAATGACGAGGCGCATCTGCCCTACCAGCGGCCGCCGCTGTCCAAGGCCTACCTCAAGGGAACCGGCGGCCCCGACAGCCTGATGTTCCGCCCCGACAAATTCTACCGCGACCAGAACATCGAGCTGATCTCGGATCGCGCGGTTGCGATCGACCGGGAGCTGCGCAAGCTGAAGCTCGCGTCCGGCTCGCTGCTCGACTACGGCCATCTGGTGCTCGCGACCGGCGCGCGCAATCGCCTCATCGATATTCCCAACGCCAATCTGCAGGACGTGCGTTACCTTCGCATCCTCGATGACAGCGAGGATTTGCGGCGGCGCATGGCGGCCAGCAAACACGTCGTCGTCATCGGAGCCGGATTCATCGGGCTTGAATTCGCCGCCACCGCGCGGATCAAGGGCCTCGAGGTCGATGTGGTCGAGCTCGCAAGCCGCGTCATGGCGCGCGCGGTGACCGCGGAAGTCTCGGAATATTTTCAAGCACGACACCACGCGGCCGGTATCCGCATCCATCTGGGCGTGCAGGCCACCAGCATCGAAGGCACGGGCGGCAAGGTCACCGGCGTCAGTCTCAGCGACGGCCGCCATATCCCGGCCGACCTCGTCGTGGTCGGCGTCGGCGTCTTGCCCAATGTCGAGCTCGCGGCGGAAGCGGGCTTGCCGGTTGCTTCGGGCATCATCGTCAACGAGCAACTCCTGACCTCCGACCCGAATATCTCGGCCATCGGCGACTGCGCGCTGTTTGCAAGTCCGCGCTTCGGCGGATCGCTGCGGCTCGAATCCGTGCAAAACGCCACCGACCATGCGCGCTGCGTGGCGGCGAGGCTGACGGGCGAGGCCAAGACCTATGACGGCCAGCCCTGGTTCTGGAGCGACCAGGGCGACGACAAGCTGCAGATCGCAGGCCTCACCACCGGCTACGATCAGGTCGTGATCCGCGGCGATCCCGCGCAGAAGGCCTTCTCGGTGTTCTGCTACAAGCAAGGCCGGCTTGTCGGCATCGAGTTCGATCAACCGGGCGGGCGATCACATGTTCGGCCGCAGACTGCTTGGCATGAACCGGTCGATCGAACCGGAACAGGCAGCGGATTTGGGTTTCGATCTGAAGGCTGCGCTGGGGTAAGTGAGAGGGGGGCATCTAAACCCTGGCCTCGAACTCCTGCCTGACCGCTTCGATGTCGGCAAGCGTCGGCAATCCCGCCTCATTGCCGAGGCGCTGGATCTTGTAGGTCGACGCCGCGCGCGCGAATTCGAAATGGTCGCGCCAGCTTTTGCCGGGACTGGCGAGATAGGAATAGACGTAGGCGCCGTGGAATACGTCGCCGGCGCCGTTGGTGTCGAGCACGCGCTCGGGCGGGATCGGCAGCGCGGGCAGCGTATGGACCGCGCCGGTCTCATCATACCAGTATAGCCCACGTTCGCCCATCGTGACGCCGCCGACCCGACAGCCGCGGCTCTTCAGATAGTCCAGCATTTTTTCGACCGTGAGATCCATCTGTTCGCACAGCCGCTCGGCGACGATGGCGACGTCGATGAATTCCAGGAGCTCATGGGTATTGGTGCGCAGGCCGCCGCCGTCGAGCGAGGTCAAGATGCCTTCCTCGCGGCACAGTTTTGCATAGTGGATCGCCGCATCCGGCTGGTGGCCGTCGATATGCAGCGCGCGGCAACTGCCGAGATTGAGCAGCGGAAACGGGTGGATGTGGACGTCGTCGCGGCAGCGGACGATCGCGCGCTTGCCGTCCTTCGGCATGATAAAGGACAGCGAGGAGGAATTGACCTTGCGCGGATGGATCGAGATTCCATATTTCGCGCTCATGTCCTGAAACATCCGCCCCAGCCAATCGTTGGCGACGGTGGCGATCAGGTCCGGCACGATCCCGAGTTTTGCGCAGCAGAACGCCGCGGTAACGGCGTTGCCGCCGAACGAGACCGCATAGGCGGAGGCGACGTGTTTCTCGTCGCCGGTCGGCATGTGGTCGGTGATGAAGGTAACGTCGATATAGGTCTGTCCGATGAAGAGAGCCTGCATTGCCTTCCCATGGGCTGGTTAAGTGTCTCCACCCCCGTATTAGCACTGGTTATTGTGGATTTTTGCTCAATTTATTCGCAAACCCGCGCCTTAAACGCTTGAGATGGCTGTACGGGCGGAATACCACCTTCGCGGGGCATCACCCAGTGATCGGATTTTAACGTTCGCATCCGGTTTCCGCTGGCGCGTTTGCGAACTGTAAAATCAGAAGACCACGGCGCGACAAAAAGGGGGAACAATGACCGTCTATGCCGGTCCGGTGTTCGCTATGGCGGCGAACCAGTTCAATGTAATCGCCAATCACCTTGAAATTCCGCTGGACGAGCGCGCCCGCCTGCTGATGCCGAAGCGCGCGGTCACGGTGTCCTGTCCGATCCACCGTGACGACGGCACGGTCGCGGTGTTCGAAGGCTATCGCGTGCAGCACCACCTTACCATGGGTCCGACCAAGGGCGGTACGCGTTTCTCGCCCTCCGTCGACATCGGCGAGGTGGCAGCGCTGGCGATCTGGATGAGCTGGAAATGCGCGCTGGTGGGTCTTCCTTACGGCGGCGCCAAGGGCGGGATCAATGTCGATCCTTCTAAGATCTCGCCACGCGAGCTGGAAGTGCTGTCGCGGCGCTACATGCAGGAGATGATCCCGTTCGTGGGTCCCCATACCGACGTGATGGCGCCGGACATGGGCACCAACGAGCAGGTGATGGCCTGGTTCATGGACACCTATTCGATGTACCAGGGGCGCACCGTGACCGAGATCGTCACCGGAAAACCGGTTGCTTCCGGCGGCACGCTGGGCCGGCGCGAAGCCACCGGCCGCGGCGTCGCGCATCTGGCCAAGCGGGTGCTGAAGGAACTCTCGATCAGCCTCAACAACGCCACCGCGGTCATCCAGGGCTTTGGCAATGTCGGCTCCTACGCCGCGCTCGAGCTGCATCATTGTGGCCTCAAGGTGATTGCGGTCTCGGATCACACCGGAGCGCTGTATCGCGCCGAGGGATTGGATATCCCCGCGTTGATCCGGCACGCCGACAGCCATGGCAATATCGCCGGCTTTTCCAACGAGTTGCATTTCGATCCGGCGGAACTTCTTACGCTGGCCTGCGACGTGCTGGTGCCGGCGGCGATGGAGCGGGTGATCGATGCCAAGGTCGCCGATAATCTGAAATGCCGGGTGCTGGCGGAAGGCGCCAACGGCCCGACCACGCCGGATGCCGATCTGGTGCTGGAGAAACGCCAGGACGAGATTTTCGTGATCCCCGACATCCTCTGCAATTCCGGCGGCGTGGTGGTCAGCTATTTCGAATGGGTGCAGGATTTGCAGCAACTGTTCTGGGAGGAAGAGGAGGTGACGCGGCGCGAGTATCACATTCTCGACCGCGCCTTTGACCACATGGTGACGCGTTCCAAAGTCGACAAGATTACGCATCGCACCGCGGCGATGGCGATCGGGGTCGAGAAAGTGCGCGCGGCCAAGAAGACGCGGGGGCTGTTTCCGTGATCACCGGCCTCGATCACGTCGTTGTCCTCGTGGGCGACATCGCCGCGGGCCAGGCGGCCTATGAGACGCTGCTGGCACGGGCGCCATCCTGGCAAAACAGCGGCGATGGCGCCGATCGCGTGCTGTTCACGCTCGACAACATGGCGCTGGAGCTGATGGCGCCGAGCGGTTTCAGCGTGGCCGCCGACCATATCCGCAATGTGATCGAGACCTCGGGCGAGGGCCTTGCCAGCATCTGCTTCCGCGTGGCCGACATCGCGAAAACGCATCGCAGGCTCGATCGCCTCGCGCTAAAGCCGGATCCGATCATCGAGGTCGAGAGCCGCGATTCCCTGTCCGGCGCGCTCTCACGCTGGAAGCGCACCCGAGCTGCGACCGAGCTGACGCGGGGCGTGCGGACCTTCTTCCTCGAATTGGCCGGCGAGCGGCCGCGCTCGGCCACGACCTCGGCGGCGCCGATCACCGGGCTCGACCATGTCGTGGTGTCGACCGAAGACCCCGAGCGCGCTGCAGCGCTTTATGGCGCCCGGCTCGGCCTCGACATGGCGCTCGACCGCTCGCATCAGGACTGGGGCCAGTTGATGTTTTTCCGCTGCGGCGATCTCATGGTCGAGGTGGTGCGCCGGCCGGTCGCGGGCGCCGACCAGGCCCACGACAGATTATGGGGATTGAGCTGGCGCGTCGCCGACATCGACGCGACGCGGGCGCGGCTGTCGGCTGATGGCATCGACGTGTCGGAGGTGCGTATCGGCCGCAAGCCGGGCACGCGGGTGGTGACCGTGCGGGGCGGCACCTGCGGCGTCCAGACGCTGCTGTTGGAGCGGACGGCAAGGGGAGAGCGGGGCTAGAGCATGATCCGGAAAAGGTCCAACCCCGTCATGCCCGGGCAAAGCCGTCCAAGGGACGGCGTCGCTTCCGCTCGCCTAGCCCGGGCATCCACGCCTTTTGTGTTGTTGAAGGAAAACGTGGGTGGCCGGGATAAACCCGGCGATGACGACAGACGCGCCATCCTTCGCGCTTCGCATCCACCGAATTCACCTGTCAAACAGCCCGCCTGTGTTCAAACACGGCTTCGCGATCTCGCCGCGTCTTTCGCGCGATTTGCTTTGAATTCCTGCCCCTGAGAGATCAGAGGCGCAGGGAATACCGGGCGCCGAAGCACCCGCAGCCTCGCGTGCAGCATAAAAAAGCACACGAGTTAGTCACCACGGTCACACCGGGATCACCCGGCATTCTCCGCGCAATAGTTTTAACGCCTATAACGCGCTCTCCCCGGTGTCCGGGCTTGCTAGCCACCGTCGCCTGCGCTTCTGATCGCAAACTTGATCCCAGCGTCGCGAGATCAAGACCACACGCCTTGGCCGTCCGCGGGATAGCGCCTTCGTCTTTGGCGCCGCCCGCGTCCACCGCATCCCGCCCCGCGTTTCGTGACGATCGCGAGCCGCCCCTCTGTGTGGGACGGGACCAAATCGCTATAGCGCTGATTTGGCCCCGCCGTCAAGCGAAATTCCGAAATTCCGAAAATGGGACAGGTGCCTTTGTGTGGGATTGCGGCGGCCCTCTCCGGCTGAAGCTGAGAGCCCTATCATCGGCACAGGCACGTTTCGCGGTACGTTCTCGGTTCCTCATCCGTTTCTATCGAAGGGGTACTGGCCTGTTTCCGACGCTAGTGGCCTAGTTTGAAGTTAAGAGTGGCCTAATTTAATTTGCGATGGTTCTCATGACTCAGGCTTGCAATCATGTTCCCACGCTGGTTGGAAATCACTGGATACTCTCTCTCGCCATTATCGCGATATTGCTGTTGGTCATTGAGATATGGGTTGACGTAGGTTTACCACGGCTTTGAAAGCCTTTGTCCGCGCCCTAGCACGCCTCAGTTGCGTGCTGGCCTGTCTTAACCCTGGTGGCCCAATTAGAATTTCGCAGTGGCCTATTTCGCAGAGCGGAACTATCCGTGATCTGCTCACGGCGGCGGATTCGCGCCGCGCCTAACCTGCTGAACTAGACGATGCGGATGGTCCGTTCGTGAACAACAGGAGGTGGGAATGGAACGCGAAATCATCTTTCTGTCAGCTGACGAACTCGATGCCGTTGTTGGCGGCAGGATGAATGATGGAAAACAACAGCTCATCAACAAGGATCAGCGCGGCGTCCCGGGCACCGCGCCGCACTACAGCGCCGCCGACCCCAACTTCGGGGGTATTGTTGACTGTGTGTGCATCGGGGTAGGTGCCGCTATTGCTGCTGGCGGGTTCTAGTTTCCAGAGACGAGAGACCGCCTTAGTTGGCGGCCTCACCTGAATATTTTCTCAGATTGTAAAGCCCAATTGTACAGGCATTGGCGTCGACGACAGTCGCGTCCACCGGCGTTGGCACGCCGCGCGCGAGGAAGTGCGGGGCGGCCGGAGCCGCCCCGCATCCTGCTGATGCCGCCTCAGCTACTGACTGCTGAACAGGTTTTGCGGGATGCCCGCGGCAGAGAAGAGGTAGTCGCGCGAGGCCTCGAGCTGCTGACGCAGCCGGTTCAGGTCGGCGTCGAGCAGCTGACCCTTCCACTTGCGCACCTTGCCGGCGACGATCACGGTCTCGACGTTGGTGCGATCCATCAGCGACACGACCGCGCCGGGCACCTGGTTCAGCGGCGCCACGTTGATCCTGGTGGCGTCGAGGATGATGATGTCGGCCTCCTTGCCGGGCGTGAGCGAGCCGGTCTTGCCATCGAGCCGAAGGGCCTTCGCGCCGTTCATGGTGGCATAACGCAGCGCATCCCGCGTCGTGAGCGGGGCCGGTATGCCGGCGGGCGGCGTCGGCCACGGATTGCCCGCTGCGCCTGGAGGAAGTCCCCAATCGACCGGGTTCGGTGGAAAGCCCTGATCGAGGATCATTTGGTTCACGATCGCGCGCTGCAGATTCATGCAGACGCGCATCTGGGTGAAAAAGTCAGCCGTCATCGTGCACTCGACATCGACGCTCAGGGATGGCTCCATGCCCAGGCTCTGCAACTTCAGGATGGGCGGCATGCCATGCCGCATGTTCATCTCGATCGGGAAGGCGACCGAAACCTGCGCGCCGGCGTCATGGACCGCCTGCCAGCCTTGATCGGACATCCCGGTCATGTGGATGAACAGGTTGTCGGGCCCGACCCTGAGCTTGCCGGGAGGTTGACCGTTCGGGCCGACGCCCCCCTGGCCCTGGGCGAGTTGATCCAGGATTGGGCGGATCCCGAATGGAGACAGGATGTGCGCCGCGATCTGGAGTCCGAGTTGGCGCCCGATCGTCCAGGATTGTTGGTAGATCTGTGGCCCAAGGTAGACCTCGCCCCCCATGATCATGGAGACGAGCTGGTCGCTCGAGGAAAAGAACCGCTTATTGATGCGGAACGCGTCCTGCGGATATGCATAGTTCGCGGGGTTGCTTCCCGCGCCCTCGAAATAGCCGAAGGCTGAGCGGCGTCCGGAATCGAACAGGGCCTGGATCGCGGCGTCCGAATGCTGCGGCGTGTGATGGATCTGCGACACGTCGTGCACGGTCGTGACGCCGTCGTCGAGCTGGCTGAGAGCACCGAACAGCTCGTTGATGTACACGTCTTGCGGACGGTACACGGGCGCGAACTTGTTGAGGATAAACTCGAAATAAGTGGTGCTCCCGCTCGGCGTGCCGGAGCCATCGTTGATGAGAACCCCGTCGGCGAGGAAGCTGCGGAGCGCCGTCTCGAACTGGTGATGGTGCGTATCGATGAAGCCGGGCATGACGATACGCCCGCGCGCGTCGATCACGTCGGCGGTGCCTGCCGCAAGGTTCGGTCCGACGGCGAGAATGTGTTTGCCCTGGACCAGGACGTCTGCCTCGGCGAAGTCTCCCACTTTGGGATCCATCGACATCACAGAACCGCCGCGAATGACGTAACGCCGGTTCAGCCTGCCGGTGTCCTGGAGCGGGTCCGCCGCGTCCGCGAATTGCGCCGCGGCGGGACGCGATGCGAACAGATTGAGACCTGCAGCAGCAACCCCGGCCGCGGCCGCTCCTTGGAGGAAATTGCGTCGCGAGCCGAAATGGTTCTGTAGTATTCCTTGGCGGCACAGTTTGCACATGCTTGCGTCTCCCCTCTCGAGCCATTCGGAATGATGGCTCTGCATGCATTCTGATCCGCGCAGGTGTCTCCTTCAATCGGCAACCCCCATATATCCAGCCGGAGATGGCGCGCGCCGCGAGCAGGCGCGCTCCCACCCCAACGCCCCACTCTCGGCTCGTCAGATTTGCGTGGGACTAATCTTCCGGCTCACCGTTGAAGGCGAGCGACCCGGCACTTTGGCTATTGATCGGGCGCCGTGATACCTCTGGAAATCTCCTCCCGCTCCGAAAGCGCCAATGCCAGCCTCGAGCGACGCCTTCCAATCACGACAAATCCTGCTTCAGCGTGGCTTCGATCCGCTCCAGCGCCCAGTCGACCTGATCGCCCATGATCACGAGCGGCGGGGCGATCCGGACGGTGTGAACGTGGGTATCCTTGGCGAGGATGCCGCGCTTCTGCAGGGCCTCGCAATAGCGACGCGCGCCGCCTGCCTCCGGGTGAAGCTCGACCGCCAACATCAGGCCTTTTCCGCGGACGTCGCGGATCAAGTTGGCGCGGATGCTCTGCAGGCCGGCCAGCAAACGGGCGCCCTGTGCGGCCGCGTTCTCGATCATCCCTTCCTCGACGAGCACGCGCAGCGCGGCCCGCGCCACCGCGCAGGCGAGCGGATTGCCGCCAAAGGTCGAGCCATGCTGGCCGGGTTTCAGGGTGCCGAGCACTTCGGTGTTCGAAAGCACGGCCGACACCGGATAGAAGCCGCCGGACAAAGCTTTGCCGAGCAGCGTCACGTCAGCCTCGATGCCATCATGCTGCTCGGCGAGCAGCTTGCCGGTGCGGCCGAGCCCGGTCTGGATCTCGTCGAGGATCAGCATCACGTTGCGCGCGGTGCAGATCTCGCGCACGCGGGCGAGATAGCCTGACGGCGGGATGATGACGCCGGCTTCGCCCTGTATCGGCTCGACCAGGAATGCGACCGTGTTCGCCGTGATCGCCTGCTCCAGGGCTGTGGCGTCGCCGAAGGGGATGATCCGAAAACCCGGCGCGAACGGTCCGAAATGGTCGCGCGCTCCAGGATCGGTGCTGAAGCCGACGATACCAAGCGTGCGCCCGTGGAAATTGTCGGAGCAGACGATGATCTCGGCTTGCCCATCCGGCACGCCCTTGACCTCGTAGCCCCATTTGCGCACTGATTTGATCGCGCTCTCCACCGCCTCGGCGCCGCTGTTCATCGGCAGCACCTTGTGGGAGCCGGTCAACGCCGCGATCTCTTCATAGAAGGGCGCCAGTTGGTCGTTGTGGAAGGCGCGCGAGGTCAACGTCAGCTTCGCTGCCTGTTCTAGCATGGCGGCCAGGATTTTGGGATGGCAGTGGCCCTGATTGACCGCCGAATAGGCGGAGAGGCAATCGAGATAGCGGTTACCTTCAATGTCCCACACCCAGATGCCTTCGCCGCGCGACAGAACGACGCCGATCGGCTCGTAATTGTAGGTGCCAAGGCGGGCTTCCGTCGCGAGCAGATCAGTGACTGATCGAACCATCTTCGGCACTCCCATTGCACTAGATCGAATCGTAGGGTGGGTTAGCGGAAGCGTAACCCACCATCTTGCGTCGAAGGTGGTGGGTTACGCCTTCGGCTAACTAACCCACCCTACACATGGTCACGCACGGCACGCTTAAAAATCCGCGGAAGCGGACGCGGCCGCCGCGCACGGGCGCGCCGTTCAGCGCGTAATGCGGAAACCGCGCCAAAAATCGCGAGATCGCGATCGCGCCTTCGAGCCGCGCCAGCGCCATGCCGGCGCACTGGTGCGCGCCGGTCGCGAAGGCGAGATGCCGGTTGGGGTTGCGGGCGATGTCGAGCCGTTCGGGATCGGCGAATTGCGCAGGGTCGCGGTTGGCAGCCCCGATGCACAGGGTCACCGGCGTGCCGGCTTGAAGCGTGACGTCGCCAAATTCGACGCGCTCCGTGGTCATGCGGTTGCCGAGCTGGTTGGAGCTCTCAAAGCGTAGAATCTCCTCAACCGCGGTCTTGATCAGATCGGGCTGTTCGATCAGCCGCTTCTTTTCGGACGGATGTTCGAAAAGCGCCACCAGTCCGTTGCCGATCAAATTGGTGGTGGTCTCGTGGCCGGCATTGAGCAGGAAGATGCAATTGTGCAAAAGCTCTTTTGTGCTCAGCCGCTCGCCATTGTCTTCGCCCTCGATGAGGCGCGTCAGCACGTCTCGTTCAGGGCTACCCGGTTTGGCGCGCCGTCGCTCGACCAGCACTTCCAGATACTCAAGAAAATCCCCTACCGCCTCGTTGCCGCGCGCAAAAACCTCAGCGCCGATGACGGGTTCGAGCGCGCCTAGAATCGCCAGCGACCAGCCGCGCAACGGCTCCCGCTCTCCGTGCGGCACGTCCAGGAGATTGCCGATCACCTCGACGGGAATCGCGGAGGCGAAATCGCCGATCAGCTCAAAACTCGCTTTCGCGGCGATGGCATCGAGCAGCCGGTCCACCAGCGCCACCAGATCGGGCTCCATGCCTGATATCGCCCGCGGCGACAGCGCGCCCATGATTAGCCGCCGCACGCGGGTGTGCGCCGGTGGGTCGTTGAAGACGAGGCTCGTGGTGTGATGCTCGTAGAGCAGGGAGTTGCCGTATTTCGGCAAAAACTCCTTCTTCTTGTCGGATGAGAACGCCTTGGTGTTCTTGTAGGCGGTGACCAGATCGTCGTAGCGCGTCAGGAAGTACGAGCCGTTCGGCATGCGCTTGACCGGCTCGTTCTGCCGCAGTGCACGATAAGTCGGATAGGGGTTGACATAGAATTCGGGTGTCAGCTTCTCAAGGTCGAAGCTTGCCGCCAGCTCGCGCGCATCCGCATTCATTTGCCATACTCTTTGATGAAGACCGATATGCCGTTTTTGCTCTTTCCCGAAACGCGGCGCCGTCTAGAGTTGCCGCGACCCAACTGTCTCGCTAGCTGAACGGAAAAGCAAATGCACGCCCGCGCCGACGCGACATCAGAACAGGCGGCTGAAAATGCCGCCGAGCCCACGGCCATTTGGCCGGAGCAGATCTTTGCGATCCTGCAGCGCTTCGATGTCCGCCAGGTACCTTACGTGCCGGATGCCGGCCATTCGCAACTGATCGAGCGCGTGCTGGGGTCGTCCTCGATGCGCGGCATCGTGCTGACCACGGAGGAGGAGGGCGTGGCGCTCTTGGCCGGCGCCTGGGCGGGAGGCCAGCGCGGCGTGCTGTTGATGCAGTCGAGCGGCGTCGGCAATTGCATCAACATGCTGTCGCTGACGCAGATTTTCCGCTTTCCGTTCCTCACTTTGGTGACGATGCGCGGCGAATGGGGCGAGTTCAATCCCTGGCAGGTGCCGATGGGTTCGAGCACACAAGGCGTGTTCGAACTGGCCGGCGTCAAGGTGCTGCGGGCCTCTCACCCGGATGAGGTGCGCGAGGTCGTGGAGGCCGCGGCGAGCCAGGCCTATAACGCCTGCACGCCGACCGCGGTTCTGTTGTCGCAGCGCCTGATCGGCACCAAGGTGTTCGTGAAATGAGCAAGGAAACCAAGCCAAACCTGCTCGACCGCCGCGCCGTCGTCGCGAGCCTGTTGGCGAACCGCAAGGGCACCATTGCCGTCGGCGGATTGGGCGCGTCGACCTACGACATCGCGGCGGTCGGCGATCACGAGCGCAATCTCTATCTATGGGGCGCCATGGGCGGCGCCGTGATGATCGGGCTTGGGCTGGCGCTTGCGCAACCCAAACTGCCGGTGGTGGTGATCACCGGCGACGGCGAGATGCTGATGGGGATGGGGAGCCTTGCCACCGTCGGCCTGCAAAAGCCGGGCAACCTCACCATCATCGTGCTCGACAATGAGTGCTATGGCGAGACCGGCGCACAGTTGAGCCACACCGCCGGGACCGCCGACCTCGTCGGCGTCGCCAAGGCGTGCGGGATTAGAGACTCCTTCGCGATGACGACCATGGCCGAGGTCGAGGCCTTTGCCTCGACGCTTGCCGACGTCACGGCCGGCCCGCGCTTCGCCAACGTCAAGATCGACGGTGCCAATCTCGAACGGGTGCTCTCCAACCGCGACGGCACCTTCATCGTCAACCGCCTGCGCGGTTCGCTCGGGTTCCAGCCGATTTAGTGCCAAATAAGAACTTGGTGCGGTGCAGCACATACCTTGACTCCTGCCGAAGGTGAGTGCTTACTCACAAGCATGAGCACCCTTCGCATGACCAGTGACTTGCGGCGGCAGCTGATCCTTGGGGCAGCCAGGCGTTGCTTTGCCCGCAACGGTTTTGCCGGGACCACGACCAAAAGCGTCGCGGCGGCAGCGGCGATTTCCGAAGGGCTTCTGTTCAAGCATTTCCCTTCCAAGGCAGCCCTTTACGCCGAGATCCTCGCTGAGGAATGCGAGGCCGATCCGGAGCTGGCGCATCTTTTGGGCCAGGAACCGTCGACCGGGACGCTGGTCGAGCTGATGAGGGGCATGGTCCGGCATTTCATGCAGATATCCGAGGTGCCGGACGATGAGGAGGCCCAGCGCCTGCGGCTGATGACGACAAGCCACCTCGACGACGGCGAGTTCGCGCGCCTGCTCTACGCCAAGGTCGCGGATTTGATCGGGACGGTATTTGTCGCTTCCCTCGATCGCGCCGTGGAGTCGGGCGACGCATCGCGGATCGGCAGCGAGCCGCTCAATTTGTTCTGGTTTGCGCATCATACGGTGCTGATGGCGGCGCTATCGAGGCTTCCGGCCATTCCGTGCCTCGCTTACGGCAATGCTTCCGACGTCGAACGGCAGCTTTGCGAATTCCTGCTGCGCGGGATCGGACTTAACGAGACCGCAATTGCTTCTCATTTGGACCGCGAATGGTCGCCGGGGCAGGGGCAACCGGTAACTGCAGAAAGTGCATGACATGAACATCGTGACCGAAGCCCATATCTCCGGCAAGCCGCTTGCAGAGAAGCCGCGCACGCGTCCGGCGCGAACGGTACGTTGGTTCGTCATAGTCGGATCGCTGTTGGCGCTGCTGGTCGGCGGCCTCGTTGGTTTCAACGCCTTCCGCAGCCACATGATCGCGCAGTTCTTCGCCAACAATAAGCCGCCGCCGACCAGCGTCAGCGTGGTCGAGGCCAAGTCCGAGGTGATCCCGAACCTGTTGATCGCGGTCGGCGATCTCGCCGCCGTGCATCAGGTCAATGTCACCTCCGACGTCTCGGGCCGCATCACCGACATCATGTTCGAGGCCGGCTCGCACGTGGCGGCGGGCGCGCCGCTGTTGCAATTGTTCGACGGTCCCGAACAGGGCGATCTCGCCAGCTTCAAGGCGCAGGCGACCGGCGCGCAGCTTGCGCTTGAGCGCGCCAAGCAACTGGCGGCGCGTCAGTTCGGACCACAGGCGACCGCCGATGCCGCGCAGGCCACCTTTGACACGGCCAATGCCGGCATCGCCAAGACCCAGGCGATCATCTCGCAAAAGCTCGTGCGTGCGCCGTTCGAGGGCGAGCTCGGCGTTCGTCATGTCGAGGTCGGACAATATCTGACCGCGGGTACCCAGATCGTCTCGCTGACCGACTTGTCCACCCTCTATGCGAACCTGACGGCGACCGAAAAGGACAGCGCGCAGCTCAAGGTCGGGCAGACCGTCCGCATCGCGGTCGATGCCTATCCGGGCCGTACCTTCGACGGCAAGATCACGACCATCGAGCCGCAGATCTCAGCCGATACCCGCAACATCCGCATCCAGGCCACGATCGCCAATCCGGATCACATCTTAAAGCCCGGCATGTTCGCGACCACCACGATCGTGCTGCCGGAAAAGCCTGCCGTCATCACCGTCCCCGAAACCGCGGTGGATTACACGCTCTACGGGGATTCGGTATTTCTCATCACCGAGAAGAAGGTGGACGACGGCAAGACCAGCCTCGCCGCGGTGCGCACCTTCGTGCAAACCGGCAATCGGGTCGGCGGCCGCGCCGAGATCCTCAAAGGCCTCAATCCGGGCGACCGCGTTGTGGCGGTTGGCCAGCTCAAGCTGCAATCGGGCGCGGCGGTCACGATCTCGACCGATCCGCTGCCGCCGATTCCGGCAAATCCGCCGAGGTACTGACGGACGCTAGAAGCAGGATCTGCGGGATCATGCTCCAACAATAGACAAACCGAGATAACGATGGTCTTAACCGATATCTTCATCAAGCGCCCGGTGCTGTCGGTCGTCGTCAGCCTGCTGATCCTTCTGATCGGGCTGCGGGCTGCGACCGTGCTGCCGATCCGGCAATATCCAAAGCTGTCGAACACGGTCGTCAACGTCACGACCTCCTATCCCGGTGCGTCGGCGGACCTGATCCAGGGCTTCATCACGACGCCGATCGAGCAGGCGGTGGCGTCGGCCGAAGGCGTCGACTACATGACCTCCTCCTCGGTGTTGGGGACCTCTACGATCCAGGTCTACATCAAGCTGAACTTCGACCCGAACCAGGCGCTGACCGAAGTGCTCGCCAAGGTCAATTCGGTCAAATATCTGATCCCGAAGGAATCCAACGACCCGGTCGTCACCAAGACCACCGGCCAGACCACGGCGGTGATGTATCTCGGCTTCTCCAGCGAGGAGCTCTCGGGATCGGCGATCTCGGATTACCTGACGCGCGTCGTGCAGCCGGTGCTGTCGACCGTCGATGGCGTGGCGTCGGCCGACATCCTGGGCGGTCAGACTTTTGCGATGCGGCTGTGGCTCGATCCGGTGCGGATGGCAGGCCGCGGCGTGTCGCCGAACGATGTCTCGGCCGCGATCGCCGCCAACAATTTCCAGGCGGCTGCCGGCCAGGCCAAGGGCTATTTCATCGTTTCCAACGTCTCGACCAACACCGATTTAAGGAATCTCGATCAGTTCAAGCGCATGATCATCAAGTCCAAGGACGGCGGCTTTGTCCGCGTCGAGGACATCGCGACCGTCGAGCTCGCCGCCCAAAGCACCGACGCCAGCGTCGCCTTCAATGGCGAGCACGCGATCTTCATCGGCGTGCAGGCGACGCCGCAGGGCAACCCGCTGACGCTGGTGAAGGGGGTGCGCGCGCTGTTTCCGGAGCTTGAGCGCAACCTGCCGCCCTCGATGAAGATGAAGGTGGCCTACGATTCCACAAAATTCATCCAGTCCTCGATCGATGAAGTCGAGAAGACGCTCGGCGAAGCCGTGCTGATCGTCGTGGTCGTGATCTTCCTGTTCCTGGCCTCGTTCCGCTCCGTCGTGATCCCCGTCGTCACCATTCCGCTTTCGCTGATCGGCGTCTGCACCTTGATGCTGATCATGGGATTTTCCTTCAATCTGTTGACGCTGCTCGCCATGGTGCTCGCGATCGGCCTCGTCGTCGACGACGCCATCGTCGTGGTCGAGAACATCCACCGCCATCTGGAAGAGGGCAAGCCGCCGGTACAGGCCTCGCTGCAGGGCGCCCGCGAGATCGTCGGCCCCGTGATCTCGATGACGATTACGCTGGCGGCCGTCTATGCGCCGATCGGTTTCCTCGGCGGCTTGACGGGTTCGCTATTCCGCGAATTCGCCTTTACGCTGGCGGGCTCGGTGATCGTGTCCGGCGTGATCGCGCTGACGCTCTCGCCGATGATGTGCTCGGTTTTCCTCAAGAGCGCGGAGGAGGGACGTTTTGCCAAGATCGTCGGCAGGGTGTTCGGCGCGACCACGCGCTGGTACGGCAGGCAGCTCGACCGCTCGCTGGACTATCGCCCCATTACCGGGCTGTTCGCGCTGACGATCCTCGGCCTGGTCGGCTTCCTCTATCTGCACACCTCGAAGGAACTGGCGCCGGAAGAAGACCAGGGCATCGTGTTCTCGGTGATCAAGGGACCCAAATACGCCAACATCGACTATCTCAACTTCTACGGCGAAAAGCTCGACAAGGTGTTTTCGAGCTTCCCCGAAACCGACCTGCGCTTCGCGCTCAACGGCATCAACGGCCCGCAGAACGGCATCGCCGGCATGCTGCTCAAGCCGTGGGACGAACGAAAGCGCTCGTCGATCGCGCTGAAGCCATTAGTGCAGGCGCAGCTCAGCAAGATCGAAGGCGTCAATGCATTTGCCTTCAACCTGCCGCCGCTGCCGGGCGGCCCCGGCGGCTTGCCGGTGCAGATGGTGATCAACTCGACCAACGGCTTTCCGGCGGTCTATGAGCAGATGACGAAACTGAAGGATGCGGCGCGCAAGAGCGGCCTGTTCATCGTCAGTGACAGCGACCTCGACTTCAACCAGCCGGTGGTGCGGGTCAAGATCGACCGTTCCAAGGCGAGCGATCTCGGCATCACCATGCAGACGATCGGCAGTACGCTCGCGACCTTGCTCGGCGGCAATTATGTGAACCGCTTCAACCTCGAAGGCCGTTCCTATCAAGTGATCCCTCAGGTGCCGCGCGGCATGCGGCTGTCGCCGGAATCGCTCGGCGGCTATTACCTGCCGACCTCGACCGGCCAGCAGGTGCCGCTGTCGACCGTAGTCTCGATCGAGACCGCTACCGACCCGAACGCGCTGACCCATTATAACCAGCTCAACTCCGCGACCTTCCAGGCGGTGCCGATGCCCGGCGTGACGGTCGGCCAGGCGGTCGACTTCCTCGAGGGCGAAGCGAAAAAGATGCCGTCCGGCTTCAGCCACGACTATCTCGCGGATTCGCGCCAGTACGTTCAGGAAGGCAATCAGCTCGCGATCACCTTCGGTTTCGCGCTGATCATCATCTTCCTGGTGCTGGCGGCCCAGTTCGAAAGCCTGCGCGACCCGCTGGTCATCATGATCAGCGTGCCGATGGCGATCGTCGGCGCCCTTATCCCGCTGTTCTTCGGCATGGCGACGATGAACATCTACACCCAGGTGGGATTACTGACGCTGGTCGGCCTGATCTCCAAGCACGGCATCCTGATGGTCGAGTTCGCCAACGAGCTGCAGCTCAACGAGGGGCTTGACCGTCGCTCCGCCATCGAAATGGCGGCGCGGGTGCGGCTCCGTCCGATCCTGATGACGACGGCTGCGATGGTCACGGGCCTGTTGCCGCTGTTGACCGCCACGGGAGCGGGCGCGGCAAGCCGCTTCTCGATCGGGCTTGTTGTGGTTGCCGGCATGTCGATCGGCACGATGTTCACGCTGTTCGTGCTGCCCGCGGTCTATGTCGCGATCGCCACCGATCACCGCGCCAAGGCAAGCTCGGAGCGGACCAAGGAGATCGCGGATTTCGACCTTGGTTCGAGGGCGATGAAGCCGACCTGACTTACGGATTGATGGGTTTTTTGAACGGCGGCCGATCCATTCGCGGCCGCCTTTCGCTTGGTCCTGAATGATCCTCCCGCACTGCGGCAAGAGACAAGTTCCGGCCTTCTTGCTAAAACCGGCGAGATGAGCGTTTCCCTCCATCCCGATACGCCGCCGCAAGGACGCACATTGGCGGCCGCGCCCGCGGCCGACGCGGCGCCGGCGGCCGCCTCATCGGCGACGAAGACGCGCAGTCGGCTGTTTGCCAAATATGTCGCGCTGTTCGTCGCGGTGGTCGG
This sequence comes from uncultured Alphaproteobacteria bacterium, assembly GCA_963769365.1. Classification (GTDB taxonomy): domain Bacteria; phylum Pseudomonadota; class Alphaproteobacteria; order Rhizobiales; family Xanthobacteraceae; genus Bradyrhizobium. The sequence goes on from CAVYLU010000012.1 coordinate 1,109,573, forward strand.
CATAGCCCTCGCATCGAACGGGATTTTCGGGGTTTTCTTCTACTACCGTGAGCACAAGGCAGCCCTGATCCGCATCCAGCACGAGCAGGCGGTGGCGGCGGCGGCCAAGATCAGCCAGTTCATCAAGGAGATCGAGAACCAGCTCGGCTGGACCACGCAGTTGCCGTGGTCCGCCGACTCGACCGAGCAGCGCCGTTTGATCGAGCAGCACAAGTTCGACGCGCTGCGGCTGTTGCGCCAGGTGCCAGCGGTCACCGAACTGGCGCAGGTCGATTCCACCGGCAAGGAGCGTCTGCGCGTCTCCCGTATTGCCATGAACGTTGTCGACTCCGGGCTCGATTTTTCAAAGGATCCGAAATTCACCGAGCCCGTCGCCCACAAGGTCTATTACGGGCCGGTGTATTTCCGCGGGGAGTCCGAGCCCTACATGACCTTGGCGCTGGCCGGCACCCACAAGGATGCCGGCGTCAGCATCGCCGAGGTCAACTTGAAACTGATCTGGGACGTGGTCTCCCAGATCAAGGTCGGCGAACACGGTCACGCCTATGTGGTCGGCGCGCAGGGCCGCTTGATCGCGCACCCCGATATCAGCCTGGTGCTGCGCAACACCGACATGTCAAAGCTCATGCAGGTGCAGGCGGCGCAGGCCGGCACCGACATGGAGCAGCTGCAGGGCGCGCGGAACATTCAGGGGCAGGAGGTGCTGACGGCTTCCGCGCCGATCCTGCCCCTGCGCTGGACCATGTTCGTCGAGCTTCCGGTCGAGGAGGCCTATGCCTCGCTCTACGCCGCCTTGCAGCGGCTCGCGATCGTGCTGGCGGCGGCGTCGATCTTCGCGGTGCTGGCCGGTATCTTCCTGGCGCGGCGCATGGTCGGCCCGATCCAGGCGTTGCGCGCCGGCGCCGAGCGCATCGGCGGCGGCGATTTCACCCAGCGCATCTCGATCAAAACCGGCGACGAACTGGAAGGCCTTGCCGACCAGTTCAACGAGATGGGCGCGCGCCTGCAGGAATCCTATGCGGATTTGGAAAACAAGGTTGAGCAACGCACCGCCGAATTGAGCGAATCTCTCGAGCAGCAGACGGCGACCTCAGAAGTTCTTGAAACCATCAGTTCGTCGCCCGGCGAGCTGGAACCGGTGTTCCAGAAGATGCTGGAGAATGCCACGAGTGTCTGCGGGGCGAATTTCGGCGTGATGAATATGTGGGACGGGGACAGCTTTACTGTTGCTGCGGACTACAACCTGCCGCCTGCATTCACGGATTTGCCGGATCGCGCGCAGATCCGTCCGCATCCGGACGGCGGTCGCGCCACCGTCGTGAGAACCCATCAGGTTGTCCACATTGAAGATTTGCAAAACAATCCGGCTTACCTTGCCGGTGACCTGGGCGCTGTCGAGAATCGCCGACATCGCCGGTGCTCGCACCATGGTCATCGTGCCGATGTTGAAGGAAGACGAACTGATCGGCACAATAACGATCTTCCGCAAGGAGGTTCGGCCATTTACCGAGAAGCAGATCGCGTTGGTCGAGAATTTCACCAAGCAGGCCGTCATCGCGATCGAGAACACGCGGCTGCTCAAAGAGCTGCGCCAACGCACCGACGATTTGAGCGAGTCGCTGGAACAGCAAACCGCGACCTCCGAGGTGTTGCAGGTCATTAGTTCTTCAGCCGGCGAGCTGGAGCCGGTATTCCAGAAAATGCTGGAGAACGCCACGCGTGTCTGCGGGGCGAAGTTCGGCACCATGGTTCTTTACGAGGGAGACCACGTCCGACGGGCCGCGCTCTACAACGTTCCGCCTGCGTTCGCGGCCGTGCAGAAAACTGACGTTTGGCGACCACACCCGGAAAGCGGCCTCAACGCGATTGCCAAGACAAAACAGGTGATCCACGTCGACGATCTCCGGACGCACGGGCCATACCTCCAGGGTGATCCGATGGTTCGCGCACTGTCCGATCTGGCGGGGGCGCGGACGATCGTCATGGTGCCGATGCTCAAGGAGAATGAGCTCATTGGGGCCATTTCGATCTATCGCCAGGAGGTGAAGCCCTTCACGGACAAGCAGATCGCGCTGGTCAGCAATTTTGCCAACCAGGCTGTGATCGCCATTGAGAATACGCGGCTGCTGAGGGAGCTGCGTCAGCGCACCGACGATTTGAGCGAATCTCTGGAGCAGCAGACCGCGACAGCGGAAATTCTTTCATCGATCAGCGGTTCGTTGACCGACACGAAACCGGTGTTCGATGCCATCGTCCGCAATCTGCGCCGACTGTTCGGCACGCGCTTTGCCGTACTTCAGACGCTGCGCGACGACGGCATGGTCGAAATGCCGGCCGTGGATGGCGACCCCGGCTTTGAAAAATTGATTGACCGATATCCGCGACCGCTTTCCGACGACACCGTCGGAGGCCTAGCGATGCTGTCCAAGCACCCCGTCCAGTACTCTCCTGTTCTTGGCAACCCGGCCACCCCTGCCACGACCCAGGAATTCGCACGTGATTTCGGTTTCGATTCGGTGATCTTCACGCCCATGCTGCTGGCAGGCAGGGTGATCGGTGCCATAGGTGTTGCCCGCCGGGAGCCGATGCCGTTCGACGAGAAGCAGATCGCGCTGATCGGGTCTTTCGCAAGCCAAGCTGTGATCGCCATTGAGAATACGCGGCTGCTGAAGGAGCTGCGTCAGCGCACCGACGATTTGAGCGAATCTCTGGAGCAGCAGACCGCAACGTCGGAGGTTCTTGAAACCATCAGTTCCTCCCCTGGCGAGCTGGAGCCTGTGTTCCAGAAGATGCTGGAGAACGCTACGCGCGTCTGCGGGGCGAATTTCGGCACAATGAACTTGTATGATGGGGAAGCATTCCAGGCCGTTGCGAATTACAATATCCCCCCAGCGTACACGGCGTTGCGGCACGGCGCGCCGATCCGTCCACACGCAGAAAGCGGTCTGGCCGCGGTCATTCGCACCCATCAGGCCGTACATATCCACGATCTGCGAAAGGGCAGGGCTTATCTTGCCGGAGACCCGAGCGTGGTCGGGATTTCCGATATCGCCGGTGCTCGCACCATTGTCATCGTGCCGATGCTGAAGGAAGACGAGTTGATCGGCAACATCGCGATCTATCGCCAGGAGGTCCGGCCGTTCACCGATAAACAGGTCGGCCTGGTCGAGAATTTCACCAAACAGGCCGTCATCGCCATTGAGAACACGCGGCTGCTCAGGGAATTGCGCGCGCGCACGACCGAATTATCGCAGTCGCTCGAAGATTTGCGCACCGCGCAGGACCGCCTGGTGCAGACCGAAAAGCTTGCTTCGCTCGGCCAACTCACCGCCGGCATCGCGCACGAAATCAAGAATCCGCTGAATTTCGTCAACAATTTCTCGACCGTTTCGGTCGAGCTGATCGACGAAATGAACGACGTGCTCAAGGATACCAAGCTCGACGCCAAGACGCGGGAGGAGATCGACGAGCTCACCCACATGCTGAAGGGTAATCTCGAAAAGGTCGTGCAGCACGGCAAGCGCGCCAATTCGATCGTCAAGAACATGCTGTTGCATTCGCGCGAGGGATCGGGCGAGCATCGCCCGGCCGATATCAACGCCATCATTGAGGAAAGCCTCAATCTCGCTTATCACGGCGCGCGCGCCGAGAAATCCGGATTCAACATCGCGCTCAAGCGCGACCTCGATCCGAAAGCCGGCATGGTCGATCTCTATCCGCAGGAAATCACCCGTGTCTTCCTCAATCTGATCTCCAACGGCTTTTACGCCGCCACCAAGCGCAAGGAGGCAGGCGTCGACGGCTTTGAGCCGACCTTGAGCGCGGCCACGAAAAACCTCGGCAATGCAGTCGAGATCCGGATTCGCGACAACGGCGCCGGCATTCCGTCCGAAGTAAAGGAGAAGATATTCAATCCCTTCTTCACCACCAAGCCGGCCGGCGAGGGCACCGGATTGGGATTGTCGATGAGCCACGACATCGTGGTGAAACAACATGGCGGCAAGATCGACGTCGTTACCGAGCCAGGTTCATTTACCGAATTCATTATTACGCTGCCACGGACCATGGCGGCTCGCCCAAATGCGGGAGGCACCAATTGAGCGTTTACATCCTCGTCGTCGATGACGAGCCCGACGTCGAGGCCCTGTTCCGTCAGCAGTTCCGGCGTGACCTGAAATCCGGACGCTTCCTGATGGAATTTGCGCCGTCGGCCCCTGTGGCGCTGGTCCGCGCCGCCGACGTTGCCGATCCGTCGTTGATCCTGATCTTGTCCGACATCAATATGCCCGGAATGAGCGGGCTGGAGATGCTGCCGAAGGTGCGCGCGGAGCGGCCCGATGTGCCCGTGCTCATGATCACCGCCTATGGCGATGCGGAAACCCGCCGCAAGGCCATCGAAGAGGGCGCCGTCGGCCTTTTGACCAAACCGATCGACTTCGCGCTGCTGCGTCATGAGATCGACAGCAGGCTCGGACAAGCCGCATGACCGCGACCATCCTCTTCGTCGACGATGAGCCCGATCTTGAGCCGCTGATCCTGCAGAAATTCCGCAACCAGATTCGCGACGGCAGCGTGAGCTTCATGTTCGCCCGTGACGGCCTCGAGGCGCTGCAATCGATCGCGCAGCATCCTCATGTCGACCTGGTGGTATCCGACATCAACATGCCGCGGATGGACGGCTTGTCGCTGCTCGCGAAGCTGCAGGAGGCCGAGGACAAGAAATCGACGATCATCGTCTCGGCCTACGGCGACATGAGCAACATCCGCACCGCGATGAACCGCGGCGCGTTCGATTTCTTGATCAAGCCGATCGATTTCGGCGACCTTGAGATGACCATCGATAAGACCATCCGCCATGTCCAGATGATGCGCGAGGCGCGCCGGCGCCAGGCCGAGGCCGAACGCGCCCACGCATCGCTGTCGCGGTATTTCTCGCCGCAGATCGCCTCCCGGCTCGCCTGCGAGGGCGAGGCCGACGGCATGGCGGTGCATTGGCGCGATGTCGCGATCATCTTCACCGACGTCACCAGTTTTACCTCGCTGGTGGAGACCGCGGCGCCGGACGTGTTTGGACCCGTGATCAACGAATATGTGGGCGGGATGACGGAAGTGGTGTTCATGCATGAAGGCACCGTTGCAAAAGTCATCGGCGATGGAATCCAGATTCTCTTCAACGCCCCCAGCGATCAACCGGACTATGCGGCGCGAGCCATCGCCTGCGCGCATGATCTCGATGCCTGGGCCCAAGCATTCCGCGAGCGCTGGAAGTCAGAGGGCGTGAATTTCGGGATCACGCGCATCGGCGTTCACGCCGGTCCGGCGATGGTGGGGAACTTTGGCGGCAACCGGTTCTTCGACTACACCGCCTATGGGGATATCATCAACACCGCGTCACGGCTTGAGGTCGCCAACAAGTTCTTAGGGACTCGCATCTGCGTCAGCGCCGCGGTCGCCGAGGCTGCGGAGAATTTCAAGGGGCGGCCGGTCGGCGATCTGATGCTGCGCGGGCGCAGTGAGCCGCTTCGCGCCTACGAGCCGTTGCGCGCCGAGGTTTTTGCAGCGCCGGCGACGACGCAATATTCCGAAGCCTTTGCCAAGCTGGAAGCGGGCGACGCGGCGGCGATGCCGGCCTTCGCCGCGCTGGTGGGGTCGCATGCCGAAGACCCGCTGGCCGGATTCCATCTCAGGCGGCTGCTCAACGGCGCCAAGGGCGTCCGCATGCAACTGGAATAGCCTTGCGACAAACGCGAAAACGCGTTTGCGCACAGATCCGAGAAGGACTTTAGATGACGCGCGAATTCGTACCCGGCAATTACCGGTTCATTCCGGCGGTGTTTCAATATTCGGGCGGGGCGGCGGCCTTGCCCGGCTACGAGATCGAGCGGGTGCGTTTCGACAAATGGCTGCCGCTCGCCGACGGCTTTGCGCAAGCTGCAAAATATATTCAAGCTGCGGGCCGGCCGCTGATCTCGTTCTGCGCCTGCGAGCTGCGCTCGCCCGCGGCGTTCACCGAAGACGGTTTTCGCAAATTCAACGAGCATTATGTCAAGACGCTCGCGGAGTGGGGCCTCTATGACGGCGCCAGCAATCCTGTGGCGCGCAGCAATGTCTGTCCCGAGATCGATCCGCCGTCCGAGCCGTCATTCTACGCCTTCTCGTTCACGCGCCCCATCCGGAACACGATGCCGAGCTTCATCATCTCGGGCAGCGGCGAAGCGCGCGAGGGAGGGGCAACCTATTCCGAGCGCACCGTGCGCTATCGCGACCTCAGCCCTGACGGCCTGAAGGAGAAAGTGGGTTTCGTGGTCGGCGCCATGGAAGGCCGCATGGGTGAGTTCGGCTTTGGCTGGAAGGATGCGACGGCGGTCCAGGCCTACACCGTGCACGACTTTCATCCGGTCTTTGCCGAGACGCTGGTCCGGCGCGGCGCCGCGCGCTCGGGCCTGACCTGGCATTTCGCGCGCCCGCCGGTGATCGACCTCGAATTCGAGATGGATTGCCGGCGCGTGTTGCGGGAGGTGGTAATTTAGAGCGTCGCTCTTCTTCCCTCTCCCGCTTGCGGGTCGCTTGCGGGGGAGGGTGCCGAGCAAAGCGAGGCGGGTGGGGGTTGCCTCCGCAGACTCCCATGCCGAGCCCCCAACCCTCCCCCGCAAGCGCGGGAGAGGGGGCGCAGCGCGCTCGCGTAGACGCTGCTACCGCTCCCTCGGATCGAGCGCGTCGCGCAAGCCGTCGCCGACCAGATTGAGCGACAGCACGACCAGGAAGATCGCCAAGCCCGGCCACATCGCCATCCACGGCGCATTGGTGAGAAATCGTTGGGCGGCGTTCAGCATACTGCCCCAGGAGGGCGCCGGCGGCTGCTGTCCCAGCCCCAGGAATGACAGCGCGGCCTCGGCGATGATGGCGGCTGCAATCGACAACGTCGCCTGTACCAAGAGTGCCGGCATGATATTCGGCAAAATGTGGAACAGTGCGATCCGCCAGCGCGGATTGCCGATGGCGCGCGCGGCCTCGACATAGTCTTCAACCTTGACGCTCATCACCTGGCCGCGGGTCAGCCGAACGAAGACCGGCGTTGCGGAAATGCCGATCGCGATCATGGCATTGCTGAGGCTCGGACCGAGAAAGGCGGCCAGCGCAATGGCGAGGATCAGGAACGGGCAGGCCAGCATGGCGTCGGTGATGCGGCTGATCAGGGCGTCGATGAAGCCGCCGCGATAGCCCGCCAGCATGCCGAGCGGTACCCCGATTGAAAGCGCGATGGTGACCGAGATCGCGCCTGCCAGCAGCGAGGCGCGGGCGCCGTAGATCACGCGGGCCAAAATGTCGCGGCCGAGATCGTCGGTGCCGAACCAGTGCAGCGACGAGGGGGCTTTTCGTACCTGCGACCAGCTCGTCGCGATCGGATCATAGGGGACAACCAGAGCGGCGAACGCCGCAAGCAGGATGAACGTGACGATCACGACAAGGCCGGCCACCGCGCCCTTGCGCTTGAACAGCCGCCGCCGCGCGCGCCGCGCCGGACTTTCCAGCGCTTCGTCGAGATCTACAGCGGGGATAGACGTGAGCGCGGCGTCGGTCATGCGTTTACGTCCTCAGCCGCGGGTTGACGAGGATGTAGGCGATATCGGCAACCAGGTTGAGCGCGATATAGATCGTTGCGGTCACCAGCACGACGCCCTGCACAACGGCATAGTCGCGGTTGAACACGGCATCGACAATCAACTTGCCAAAACCGGGAATGGAGAAAATCTGCTCGGTCAGCACCGCGCCCGACAGCAACGTTCCAAGTTCGAGCGCTCCCAACGTGATCACCGGCGTCAGCGCATTGCGCATCGCGTGCTTGAGGATGACCGAGCGCTCGGAAAGGCCTTTGGCGCGGGCGGTGCGAACATAATCGCTGTCCAGCACCTGCAGCATGGCACTGCGTGTATGCCGCATCAGGATCGCCGCGATCGCGTTGCCGAGCACGAAGGCCGGCATGATGGTCGAGGCAAGGCTCGCGCGCCAATCTTCGGAGAGTGGCACGTAGCCCGACGCCGGCAGCCAGCCGAGCTCGATCGAGAACAGGAAGATCAGCATGATGCCGAGCCAGAAATTCGGCGTCGAAATCCCCCATAGCGCGAACAGGTTGGCGCCATAATCCCAGGCGCTGCCTTTCTTAACCGCCGAAACGATCCCCGCGGGAATGCCGATCAGAAGGGCAATCAGGATCGCCATCGAGGCGAGCTGCATCGTCACCGGCAGCTTTTGCCCGATCAGGCTCAGGACCGGCGCCTTGACGCGCAGCGACTCGCCGAAATCGCCGGACAGCACGCCCTTGACCCAGTAGAGGTACTGCACCGGGATCGGCCGATCGAGTCGGTATTGCTGGCGGATCTGCTCGATGACGGCGGGGTCGCGCTCCTCGCCCGCCATCACCAGCGCAGGGTCGCCCGGCAAGAGATGCTGCAGCGAGAAGATCAGGATCGACACGAAGAAAAGTGTCGGGATCAGTTGCAGGATACGCTTGCCGAGAAAATTCAGCATAGGCTTACTCGTGTCCCGGGCGCACCTTTCACTTCAACTTCAGCCCGACCACGCGGACCAGTCCGTCCGGCATCTGGCGATAGCCCTCAAGCTTGGTCGTGTGCGCGATGAGAATCTTGCGGTGATAGAGATAGATGATCGGCTCGTCGTTGAGCACGATCCTGGTCATCTTTTCATAGATCGCCTTGCGTTGTGCGGGATCGCTGACCATGCGCGCGTCTTCCATCGCCTTGTCGGCTTCCGCGTTGGAATAGCCGCCGTCGTTCTGCGACGCCTTGCTGTGCAGGAAGACGTAGGAATTGCCGTCGGGATCGATCCGGCCGCTCCAGCCGATCAGGAACGCCTGGAATTCGCCGGCCTGGGCTTGCTTGAACGATGTTGCAAACTCGATGAGACGGATTTTCAGGTCGAAACCCGCTTCCGCCGCCATCGACTGTAGGACCTGGGCGACGGCCTCGTTCTCCGCCCCCTTGGGAACCATCATGTCGACCGTGACGGGCACGGCGACGCCGGCCTCTTTCAACAGCGCCTTGGCCTTCTCCACGTCGCGCGGCTGAACCGGAAACGCCTTTTGATAATATGGATGCACCGGGCTGACCCACTGATTGCCCGGCATGAATTCGCCGTTGAACACGACCTGGTTGATCGCTTCGCGGTCGATCGAAAGATCGAGCGCCTGGCGCACTTTTTCCGACTGGCTGAGCGGACCCTTGTTCTTGTCGTTGGCGATGTTGATGGTGAGGCCGAAGTAGCCGATCTCGGGCGCGGTCGACAGGACGAGCCTGGAATCGGCGCGGACGTCCTTGATGTCGGTCGCGAGCACCCGCTCGATCAGGTCGAGCCCGCCGGATTTCAGGTTGGCGAGCCGGACCGTGGGATCGACGATGGGCAGAAACACTACGCGGTCGATGAAGACATTCTCCTTGTTCCAGTAGTCGGCGAATTTCTCGAACACCATGCGATCCTGCTGCACGCGTTCGACGAATTTATAAGGGCCCGCACACACCGGATGCAGGCCGAACTTGTCGCCTTCTTCCTTCGCCGCCTTTGGCGAGACCATCATGCCGGAGCGATCGGTGAGCTGCGTGATCAGCGGTGCGAAAGGTGTCTTGAGTACCAGCTTGATGGTCAAGGGATCGACCACCTCGACATGGTCGACGCTCGCAAGCTCCGACTTGCGGAACGAGGTCGGCAACGTCATATGGCGTTCGATCGAGAACTTGGCAGCCTCGGCGTCGAGCGGTTCGCCGTCGTGGAATTTCACGCCGGGACGCAGCTTGATCGTCATCTCCTTGCCGTCGGCGGAGGTCTCGTGCGACAACGCGAGCTGCGGCACGATGTTGAGCTTTTCGTCGATGTCGAACAATTTGTCGCAGAACGCGGCGAACACGATGCGGCCGACATAGGTGCGCGCCAGCGTCGGGTCGAGAATGTCGGGGTCCTCTGCAAGCCCGATGCGCAAAGTCGTCTCGGCGCGCGCGCCCGTTCCCAAAGCCAGCACCAATGCGGTTATCGCTACCGCCAATCGCAGGAGTTTCATCGTACCCGTCCCTCTATTCGCCAACTCGGACCGGTGTCGTTCCGGCCATATCAAATCCCAGCCGCTGCCTGTCCTTGCTCGAGGTCGCCGAACGCGGCGACCAACTTCTCCAGTGCCGGCGAAAAGCCGCCGTCCAACGGTACGATGGTCTCCGCCGCCGGCAATTCCGCCGTTCGGTGACAGGCGGTTGCATGCCGCGTGCCATCTGCCAGCAGCTCAGGCGGCTCGACGCGGCAGCGCGGAATCGCATAAGGACAACGCGTATGGAAACGGCAGCCTGATGGCGGATTGAGCGCGCTCGGCATCTCTCCCTGCAGCAAGATGCGGCTGCGCTTTGCCTGCGGTTTAGGCACCGGGATCGCGGACAACAGCGCGCGGCTATAGGGGTGACGAGGTGCTGCGAACAGCGATTGCGTGTCCGCGATCTCGACGATGTTGCCGAAATTCATCACCGCCACGCGATGAGCGATATGTCTTACCACCGCAAGATCATGCGAGACGAAGATATAGGCAAGCCCGAGCCGCTCCTGCAGGTCGCGCAACAGGTTCAGGATCTGCGAGCGGATCGACACATCGAGCGCGGAGACCGGCTCGTCACAGACGATGAGCTTCGGCTCGACCGCCAGCGCCCGGGCAATCGCGACGCGCTGGCGCTGGCCGCCCGAGAACTCGTGGCTGTAGCGCTGCACGAAACGCGGCTCGAGCCCGACCAGGCGCAGCAATTGCTCGACCCGTTCGCGGCGGCCCGCCGGCGGCACGAGGTCGTGCAGCGCCAAGGGCTCGCTCAGGATCTGGCCGACCGTCATGCGCGGGTTGAGCGAGGCGTAGGGGTCCTGGAAGATGATCTGCGCCTTGCGGCGGAAGGCGCGCAATTGGTTGGCGTCGAGCGCGAGCAGATCGCGGTCCTCGAAGCGGATGCCGCCCGAATCCGGCTCGATCAGCCGCAGCACCAGCCGGCTCAACGTCGACTTGCCGCAGCCGGATTCGCCGACCAGCGCCAGCGTCTTGCCGGCGTCGACGCTAAAGCTCACGCCGTCCACCGCCTTGATGAAGGCCTTCGGCCGGCCGAGCGGCGAACGTTCGGCGACGAAATGCTTGACGAGATTTTGCACCTCGAGCAGCGCCATCACGATACCAGCCCCTCCAGCGGCGTCTTGATGCAGCGCGACCAGCGGCCGGGGCCAAGCGCGGCCAGCGGTGGTGGCGCCTTGAGGCAAGCTTCGCCGACAAACGGGCAGCGCGCCGCAAAGCGGCAGCCGGACGGCGGATTTGCCATGTTGGGCACCATGCCCTGGATCGTCGCAAGATGGGAGGCCCGGCGATCGAGCCGCGGGATCGAGCCGAGCAGGCCGACGGTGTAGGGATGCTGGGGGGAAGCGAACAATTCCTCGACGCTCGCGCGCTCGACGATCTCGCCGGCATACATCACGGCGACCTCGTCACAGACCTCGGCGACGACACCGAGATCATGGGTGATCAGAATGATCGCCGCTCCGCTCGCCGCCTTCAGTTCGTGCATCAAATCGAGGATCTGCGCCTGCAAGGTGACGTCCAGCGCCGTGGTCGGTTCGTCCGCGATCAGGAGTTTTGGATCGCAGGCGAGCGCCATCGCGATCATCACGCGCTGGCGCATGCCGCCCGAGAGCTTATGCGGATATTCGTCGATGCGCCGTTCCGGCGAGGGGATGTGAACGCGCCGCAACAGTTCGATCGCACGCTCCCGTGCGCCGCCGCGCGATCCGCCGCGATGGCACAGAATGGTCTCGATGATCTGGTCGCCGACCGTAAAGCTCGGATTGAGCGAGGTCATCGGTTCCTGAAAAATCATCGCCAGACGGTTGCCGCGCAGCTCGCGCAGCGTCTGGTCGGGCGTTTGCAGCAGGTCGAAACCGTCAAACCGGATCGAGCCGCCGACCTCGGCGCTTTGTTTCGGCAACAGGCCCATGATCGCGAGCGAGGTCACGCTCTTGCCGCAGCCGGATTCGCCGACCAGTCCCAGCGTCGCGCCATTGGCGACGGAAAGGTCGACGCGGTCGACGGCGTGGGTGGTGCGGCCGTCGTTGCCATGGAACAGCACGCGCAGGCCTTCGATCTCGATCAGCGGCGGCCCGCTCATCCTTGCCCCGCGATCGCGGCTGCGATGCCGGCGTCGATGGTCGCGCGATCGGCGATCCCGGCCGGATTCTCGCGTGTCGGCAGGAATTTCCTGAAATGCACCCAGCGCTCGCGGCTCACCTGTTCGAGCCGCTCCAGTTCGGCCAGCGGATCCAAATGGTCGTCGACGCGCAGGTCGAGATCGGACCATTCCTCGCTGCCGTGGATCAGCAGCGCCGCGGACTGTTTGCCGCGCTTGTCGCCGCCGGCCTTTTCGCCTGCCCGCATCGCCGCGATCAGGCGACGCGCCAACGGCAGCGCCGCGTTCGCCTGATAGGCTTTTGCGGTATCGTCGAGCACCGCAGCACCTGCCAGCATGTTGCCGGCAATCGAATAGCCGTCGCCCTCGATATGCCCGCACCATTCGACGCATTCGGTGCCGGTGTGGGCGGCGATCCGGCCGCGCGCGTCCATGATGTGAAGCTGCCGGCTCTCGCAGCCGTGATCGGCCGATATCAGCGCGTCCGCAATCTCGCGCGGGCTCTTGCCCTCGCGCAACAGTTTTACGCCGTCGATGCCGTAATAAGGATTGATCAGCGCCTGCGTGGCGACGCCGCCGATGCCGGCGGCGATATGCGGCACCCGCGCGCCGACCGCAAAGAATTTTGTCGCGACCGCAATCCCGATCTGGCAGGTCACGCTGTCGCGGGCGATGATCGACCAGGTCATCTTTGGTTATCGCCCGGCCGCGTAGCCTTGCATGCCCCGGGGATTGGCGGCGGCGCGACGGCGTCGGCCAATCCTGGAGGCAGCGGTGAGGCGGCCTTCCGACCAGTCGGGCCCGGTCTCGACGATATGGCCGCGGCGTTGCAAGTTATCGATCGTTGCCTTCGGCACGCGGTTCTCGACCACGAGCACGCCGGGCCGCGCGGTGCGCGGCCAGAACGAGATCGGGAAGTGCTCGGAATGCCACGCCGGCGCATCGATTGCTTCCTGCAGATTCAATTTGGCGTGGACGTGCCGCAGGAAGAATTGCGTGGTCCATTGATCCTGCTGGTCGCCGCCGGGCGATCCCCAGGCGAGATACGGCTCGCCGTCGCGCAGCGCGATCGTCGGCGAAAGCGTGGTGCGCGGACGCTTGCCCGGCGCGAGCGCTGCCGGGTGGTTTTCCTCCAGCCAGAACATCTGCGCGCGGCTGCCAAGGCAGAAGCCGAGTTCGGGAATCACCGGCGAGGATTGCAGCCAGCCGCCGGACGGCGTGGCCGAGACCATGTTGCCGGCCTGGTCGATGATGTCGAAATGCACGGTATCGCCGCGCACCTCTCCGAAACGCCCGACCGTCGGCTCGCCCGCGCCCATGGCGCCGACGGCTTCGCGGTTGGCTTCCGCGCGGCGCAGTTTTACCACCGCGCCAAAGCCCTCGACCGAGCCCGGAATGAAATCGAGCGAGGCTTTGTCGGAGATCAGCTTGCGGCGCTCGTCGCTGTAGGCATCCGACAACAGCGTCGTGATCGGGATGTCCGTGAATTTGGGATCGCCATAAAACTTCTCGCGATCGGCATAGGCGAGTTTGGCGCATTCGACCTGTAGGTGAACGAATTCGGGACCCGCGGGATCGAGCCCGTCGAGCGCAAAACCCTTCAACAGCGCCAGCTGCTGCAGCATCACCGGACCCTGGCTCCAGACGCCGGCCTTGCAGACGGTGTAGCGGCCGTAGTCGTAGGTCAGCGGTGCTTCGATCGTTGGCTGCCAGCGCGCCATGTCGTCGGCGCTTAGCACGCCCTTATGCGGCGAGCCCGAGACGTCCATCACCTCCTGCGTCCGGCAGAATCGGTCGATCGCCTCCGCAACAAAACCCTGCGACCAGGTTTTGCGCGCGCGTTCGATTTGGGCGGCGCGATCTGAGCCCGCGCTCTCCGCCTCCTTCAGGATGCGGGCATAGGTTTCCGAAAGCTGCTTGTTGGTGAAGAGCGCGCCGGGTTTCGGCACGTCGCCGTTCGGCAAATAGACGGCCGCCGACGTCGGCCAGTACTTCCGGAACAATTGCTCGACGGTCTTGATCGTGGCGGAGGCGCGCTCGACCAGCGGATAGCCGTCGCGCGCATAGGCGATCGCCGGCTCCAGCACATCGGATAGCCGCATCGTGCCGTAGTCGCGGAGCAGCAGCATCCAGGATTCGAACGTGCCGGGCACGCAGGCCGCCAACAGCCCCGTACCGGGCACCATCTCAAGCCCCTCGCTGTGGTAATGTGCGATGGTGGCGCGCGCCGGCGCCGGACCCTGGCCGCAAATCACCTGGGTAGCGCCGCGCCTCGTATCATGCACAAGGATCGGGACGTCGCCGCCGGGACCGTTGAGATGCGGCTCGACCACCTGCAGCGTGAAGGCGGTCGCGACAGCGGCATCAAAGGCGTTGCCGCCCTTTTCCAAAGTCGCCATCCCGACCGCGGTGGCGATCCAGTGGGTGGATGTCACGACGCCAAACGTGCCTTCGATTTCAGGCCGGGTCGTGAACGGATCGGGATTGATCTTGCTCATAGGGATCCATCGTTTTTTTGGCGCGATGTGGGCCGCACTTGATCACAGCCAGTCTGGTATGCCAACACGCGCCGCAGCATGTTTTTCCTGCACATCGCCGTGATTACGCAGGAGCTGGGGCCAGGTTGACGGCGTGGCAGGCGACGCCGTCGATCAGCGCCGGGGCCTCGCGGCGACAGAGCTCGAAGGCCAGCGGGCAACGCGGATTGAAGGCGCAGCCCGGCGGCGGATCGATCGGGTTGGGGATTTCACCCTTGACCGGAATCCGCTGGCGGCCGGACATCGCCAGATCCGGCACCGCGCCCAAAAGCATCTTGGTATAGGGCATGCGGGGGGCAGCGAACAATTCGCGGCTTTCCGCGATCTCCACGATGCGGCCGAGATACATCACCCCGATCCGGTTCGCCATGTGCCGCACCACGGCAAGATTATGGCTGATGAAGAGGTAGGTCAGGCCGAACTTGTCCTGCAGGTCGCGCATCAGATTGAGGATTTGCGCCTGCACCGAGACGTCGAGCGCCGAGGTCGGCTCGTCGCAGACGATGAATTCGGCTTCGGAGGCGAGCGCGCGCGCAATCGCGATCCGCTGCCGCTGCCCGCCGGAGAATTCGTGCGGATATTTCATGCCGTCGTCGGCGTGCAAGCCCACCAGGCTCAACAGCTCGCCGACGCGCGCCTGAATGTTGCGTTCGCCCTGGATCAGATCGAACGCGCGGATCGGCTCCGCCACGATGGCATCGACCCGAAAACGCGGATTGAGGCTCGCGTAAGGGTCCTGAAAGACCATCTGGATGCGGCGGCGCAGACGCTGGCGCGCCTGAGCCTGCCTGGGGTCGATCATCGATACGCCGTCGATCACGACTTCGCCGGAGCTCGGCGGCAGCAGTCCGACCACCATCCGCGCCACCGTGGTTTTTCCCGAGCCGGATTCGCCGACGAGGGCAAAGGTCTCGCCCTTCACGATATCGAAGGTCACGCCGTCGACCGCCTTCAAAGAATCCCGATGGCCGCCTTCGAGCACGCGGTTGAGCCACGGTTTTGAGACGTCGAAGGCACGGCGCAGGTCTCTCACGTCGACAAAGCGCGCCGCGCTCATGCCGCGGTGTCCTTTGCGCTCGCGTCATAGAGGTGGCAGGCCACCGCCTGCGCACCGTGCCGGATCGGTTCCGGCCGTTCGACCCGGCAGCGGTCAAAGGCAAAAGCGCAACGCGGATTGAACGAGCAGCCTTGTGGGATCGCCGACAGCCGCGGCATCGAACCTGGAATCTGCACCAGCCGCTTGTCTTCGCCCGCAAGCGTCGGGATCGCGCCCATCAATCCCTTGGCATAGGGATGCAACGGGTTCCGGATCACGTCCTGCACCGGGCCGATTTCGGCGATGCGGCCGGAATACATCACCGCGACGCGGTCGGACGTCTCGGCGATCACCCCCATGTCGTGCGTCACCAGCATCACGGCGGTGCCGTGATCGCGGCCGAGGCGTTTGATCAATGAGATGATCTGGGCCTGCACGGAGACGTCCAAGGCCGTGGTCGGCTCGTCGGCGATGATCAGATCGGGCTCGGCGCAGATCGCGAGCGCAATCACCACGCGCTGGCGCATGCCACCGGAGAATTCGTGCGGATAGCCGTCGATGCGCTTTGCGGCTGCCGGGATTCCGACCTCGGCCAACAGCTCGATGGCGCGTTTTCGCGCGGCGGTTTCCGAAAGGTTGCTATGCGTCTTGATGGTCTCGACGATCTGGTCGCCGATCCGATACAGCGGATTGAGGCTGGTGAGCGGATCCTGAAAGATCATGCCGATCCGCTTGCCCCTGATGCGGCGCATCTCCTCGGGCGGCAGATTGTCGATTTGCAGGCCCGACAGAAGAATCTCGCCGCCCGAGATGCGGCCCGGCGGGTCGATCAGGCCGACGATCGCAAGGCCGGTGACGGATTTGCCGGCGCCGGATTCGCCGACCACGCCGAGCACTTCGCCCTTGGCGATATCGAACGACACGCCGTCGATGGCGCGCAGTATCCCCCCGCGAGGCGCGAACTCCACCTGAAGATTGCGCACGGAGAGAACGGGCCCGGTCATCGCAGCTTCGGATTAAGCGCGTCGCGCAGCCAGTCGCCGAGCAGATTGATGAAGAGGATCAGCGCGGCGAGCGCCAGCCCCGGGAAGGCGACGATCCACCATTCGCCCGAAAACAGATAATTGTTGCCGATCCGGATCAGGGTACCGAGCGATGGCATGGTGTCGGGCATGCCGGAGCCGAGAAACGACAGTGTCGCCTCGGTGATAACAGCCAGCGCAAGATTGATGGTCGCGATCACCAGCACCGGCCCCATCGTGTTGGGCAGCACATGGCGCAGCATGATGACGGGCGCGGGCAGGCCGATCAGCCGAGCGGCTGCGACGTAGTCCTTGTTCTTCTCGACCATGACCGAGCCGCGCACCGTGCGCGCATATTGCACCCAGAAGCTCAAGCCGATCGCGAACACCAGCACCGCCAGCATGCTCATGGCATCCAACCGGTTGCCGAACATGGATTTGGCGACGCCGTTGATGAGGAGCGCGATCAGGATCGCCGGGAAGGTGAGCTGCACATCGGCGATGCGCATGATCAGGCCATCGACCGCGCCGCCGATATAGCCCGCGATCAGCCCGAGCAGGATGCCGAGCGTGCCGGACAACAGCACGCCGAGCACGCCTACGGTGAGCGAGATGCGCAAACCATACAGGATCGCCGAAAACACGTCGCGGCCCTGCTCGTCGGTGCCGAGCAGGAACGGGCTTTGGCCGTCGGCCATCCACAGCGGCGCGATGCGCGAGTTCATCAGTTGCAGCTGCGCCGGGTCGAACGGGTTCTGCACCGCCAGCAGCGGCGCAAAGATCGCGAGCAGGAAGAACAGAATCGTTACCGCGGCCGCGACCATGGTGAGGCGGGAGCGGCGGAATGAGTAGAACACGTCGCTTTCGGCAAATCGTGCCAGCCAGCCCGCCGGGACAATGCGCGTGCGCTGCGCGCTCGAACTGGCTTTGTGGGGGACGACGGCGTCGCTCATGGTTAGGCCGCGCGGCTTATGGTCGAGCGCAGGCGCGGATCGACGACGGTGTAGAGGATATCGACCAAAAAGTTGATGGTGACGAAGATCAGCGACACCATCAGCAAATAGGCCGCCATGATCGGGATATCGACATTTTGCACGGCTTGCACGAACAACAATCCCATCCCCGGCCACTGGAATACGGTCTCGGTGATGATCGCGAAGGCAATTACCGAGCCAAACTGCAGGCCGGCCACCGTGATAACGGGAACCAGCGTGTTCTTGAGCGCGTGGCCGAAATGGATCGCGCGCGTCGTCAAGCCCCGCGCCCGCGCAAAGCGGATATAGTCGGTACGCAGCACCTCGAGCATCTCGGCGCGCACCAGCCGCATGATGAGGGTCATCTGGAACAGGCCGAGCGTGACCGAAGGCATGATCAGCGCTTTCAACCCGGAGACCGTCAGTAGTCCGGTGGTCCACCAGCCGATCCGCACCACCTCGCCGCGGCCGAACGACGGCAGCCAGCCCAGCACCACCGCGAACAGATAGATCAGGAGGATGCCGATCAGGAAGGTCGGCAGCGAGATTCCGATCAGCGAGATCGCCTGGAACGCGTTCGCTAGCAGCGTATCGCGCCGCAAGGCCGAATGGACGCCCATCAGGATACCGAACACCATCGCAAGCACGGTGGCGCAGGTGGCGAGCTCCAGCGTCGCCGGCATCCGCTCCTTCAAGAGATCGGCGACCGGCTGGCGAAACTGGTAGGAGACGCCGAATTTGAACTGCGCGGCGTTGGCGAAATAGCGGGCGAACTGCACGACAACGGGATCGTCGAGACCGAGGGACTGACGGATCGCCGCGCGCTCGGCGGCCGAGGTGTCGATGGCGACCATCTGGTTGACGGGGTCGCCGGCAAAGCGGAACATCGAGAACGCGATGATGCCGACCGCGATCATGACGCCCATGGCCTGGATCGCCCGGCGAAGAGTGAAAGCGAGCATGTGGTCCTTTCACTTCCTTGTAAGGTGGCGCGCCTCGTTGCGAATCCTAAAGCGCGATGAGATTAGGTTAGATCGTCATCGCGCTTCAGGTTTTTAATTGAGCATGATCTTTTCGGAAAACCGGTATCCACTTTTCCGGATCATGCTCTAACGATAAGGTCCCGGAAGCGGGGGCTCCCGGGATCTGTGCATTTAAGCTGCTACTCCTGTTTCGTTGCCCAGTACAGCAGCACCGCGTTGTCCGCACGCTGGGTCAGTTTCACCTTGTTCGAGACGCCCCAGGCCAGTGCCTGCTGGTGCAGCGGGATATAGCCGTAGTCCTTCATCCCGAGTTCATAGGCTTGCTTGATCATCTGGTCGCGCTTGGCCGTATCGGTCTCGAGCAGAACCTTGTCGGTGAGCGTATCCAGCTCCTTGTTGCAGTAACCGCCGAGATTGGCTTCGCCGCGGTTGGGGTCCTTTTCGTCGCCCCGGCAGCCCATGATGTCGTGCAGCACGTTCTGCGAGTCCGATGAAGCCGGCGTCCAGCCCAACAGGTAGAACGACGTCTTAAACCCGCCGGGCTTCAGCACCTTGGCGAAGTATTGCTGCTTCGGCTGGGCCAAAAGCTCGACCTTGACGCCGATGCGGGCCAGCATGCCGACCACCGCCTGGCAGATCGCGGAGTCATTGACGTAACGGTCGTTGGGGCAGTCCATCGTGACTTCGAAGCCGTCGGGATAGCCGGCTTCGGTCAGGAGTTTCTTGGCCGCGTCGGGCTCGTATTTCGGCCGCGTAAAGTCCGTCGACAACGCAAACAGCTGCGGCGCGATCATCAGCGCCGAGGGTGTCGAGAGGCCGCGCATCACGCGTTTCTGAATCAGGTCGACGTCGATCGCCTTGTAGAAGGCCTCGCGCACCCGGATGTCCTTGAACGGGTTCTTGCCCTTGATGTTCGAGTACAAAAGCTCGTCGCGCACCTGGTCCATGCCGAGGAAGATGGTGCGCAGTTCGGGCCCGGTCAGAACCTTGGCGGTTCCGCTCGCATTAACGCGCTCGATGTCCTGGATCGGAACCGGCTCGATGACGTCAACTTCGCCCGAGAGCAGGGCAGCGACGCGCGTCGCGGCGGAGGCGATCGGCGTGAAGTCGATTTCCTTCAAATTATGTTCGGGCTTGCCCCACCAGTTCGGGTTGACCTTGAACACGGTCTTCACGCCGGGCTGATGGCTCTCGATGTAGAAGGGACCAGTGCCGTTCTCGTGCAGCGACGCGTAGCTCGGCGTCGTTGCCGAGGCCGGCGTCGGCGCCACCGAGCCGTTTTCCTCGCACCATTTCTTGTCCATGATGAACCAGCCGTCCCATTGCGACGTCAGAATGGGATTGGGCGAGTCGAGCATCACATCGACCGTGTAGTCGTCGACCTTGACGAATTTCGCATCGGCCGGAACGTTGGTCAGAAAATTGGAACCGTTGGCACGTACGCGGTCGGCGGAAAAGATCACGTCGTCGGCGGTGAAAGGATCGCCGTTGTGGAATTTGACGCCTTTGCGTAGATGGAAGCGCCAATGGTTTGGGTCCAGGGTTTCCCAGCTTTCCGCCAGCGCGGGCACGATCTTCAGATCCTTGTCGCGGGTGACCAGGCCCTCATAGACATGGGCATGATGGGCGATGGTCGTGGTTTCCTTCAGCGTATAGGGATCGAGCGATTTGAGGTCGCCCTGGTTGGCATAACGCAGCGTCTGGCCCGATGCCGGTGAGATCACCGAGGCGGCCGCTGCGATGATAGCCGCTGCAAACAAGGTATGACGTACCGACATTGGTTCACGCTCTCCGCTGTGGCGCACGCCATGCATTTTATGCAATAGCGACGGGCTATGATCGAACCATGTTGCCAGAGTTTAGCCGCCGCGCAAGCGGGATTTCACCCCGGTTTGCGCGAGCGCGCCGCAGTAGCTAGCTTCACTTGAGGCAAGAAAAAGACATTCAACTTTCGGAGTGCCTAATGACGGAACTCAAGGCCGACGTTCTCGTACTGGGTGCAGGCATGGTCGGCGTCGGCGCCGCCCTGCATCTGCAGAAGCGAGGGCGCGACGTCATCCTGGTCGATCGGCAGGACCTCGCCGGCCAAGGCACGAGCTTCGGCAACGCCGGCATGATCGAATGCGCCTCGGTCTTCCCCTATATGTTTCCCCGCAACTTCGGCGAGATCCTGCGCTACGCGCGAAACCGCGCGCCGCAGGTACGCTACAGCCTCGGCGATTTGCCGGCCTTCCTGCCGTGGCTCGTCCGCTACTACCTCGCATCTTCGCCGGAGCGGGCGTTCAAGAGCGCGATGGCCGAACTGCCGCTGATCCGGCGCAGCCTGATCGAGCATGAAGAATTGATCGCGGAGGCCGGTGTGCCGGAGCTGTTGCGGCGCACCGGCTGGATCAAACTGTATCGCTCGGAAGCAACGCTCGCAAAAGCCATGCGCGAGTTCGACCGCGCTAAACAGTATGGCGTCGCAGGCGAAGTTCTTGACGATGCCGCGATCAAGCTGCGCGAGCCCCATCTCGGCGGAGAATTCAAAGGCGCGATCCATTTTACCGAGCCCGGATTCGTTCCCGACCCCGGCGGACTGGCCAAGGCCTATGCCGCGCTGTTCAGGCGCAAGGGCGGCAGCTTCCTCGCCGGCGATGCGAGGACGCTCGAACAGTCAACCGGCGGCTGGCGCGTCAGCGTCGATCAAGGCGCGGTGACGGCGCGAGAAGCCGTGGTGGCGCTCGGACCCTGGTCCGATCTGGTGTTCGATCGGCTTGGCTACTCGATTCCGCTCAGCGTCAAGCGCGGCTACCACCTGCATCTGGCGGCGCGCGGCAATGCAGTGCTCAACCATCCGGTGCTGGACGCCGATCAGGGTTTTGTGCTGGCGCCGATGAACAGCGGCATTCGCCTCACCACGGGTGTGGAGTTTGCCCGCCGCGACGCTCCGCCGACGCCGATTCAGCTGCAGCGGGCGCTGCCGCGGGCGCACGCGCTGTTTCCGCTCGGCGACGCCCTCGATGCCAGGCCGTGGATGGGCGCGCGGCCATGCCTACCCGACATGCTGCCGGTGATCGGCAGGGCGCCCCGCCATGCCGGGCTGTGGTTCGATTTCGGCCATCAACACCACGGCCTGACGCTCGGCGCTGCGACCGGCCGTCTGTTGGCGGAGATAATGACCGGCGAGACCCCGTTCGCCGATCCCGCGCCGTTTGCGGTCGAACGCTTCGGCTAAGCCTATCTGTTGATCAAAGCTGGCGTCAGGTCGCTTGCGTCGTCCCCCAACTCGCGGTGTTATGGGAGCAGCCGTCAAACCAGGAGCGGACATGAAGGTTAACGTCGAGATAGACTGCACGCCCGTTGAAGCCCGCCAATTCTTCGGGCTGCCGGATGTAGCGCCGATGCAGACAGCGGTGATGGAACGGCTGCAGCAGCAGATGATCGCCAACATCGAGAAGGTTTCGCCGGAAGCGTTGATTCAAAGCTGGTTCACCTTCGATCCGAAACTTGCCGAGCGGTTCCAGGAGATGTTCGTGACCATGGCCGGTCTCGGCGGCATGGGCGGCAACGACAAGAAGAAATAATGCCCGCCAACCGCGACGATGGGCCCGCGACAGGCCGGCTTCGTCCGCCGGGCCTCGCCATGCTATTGGCCGAGGCAAGGGGAATCTTCGAGTTCAACACTAGCCTGTTGCTGTCGCCGCTATTGATGCGCGCGCCGATCGGCGACGGCCATCCGGTGCTGACGCTGCCGGGATTTCTTGCAAGCGACCTGTCGATGGCGCCGATGCGGCGATATCTGAAAGAGCTTGGTTACGACACCCACGCCTGGCGGATGGGTCGCAATACTGGCGGCGTCGCGCGCATGCAAAGCGCGCTGCTCGATCGGCTCAAGGAAATTCATGCCGAAGCCGGCCGCAAGATCTCGATCGTCGGGTGGAGCCTTGGCGGTATCTATGCGCGCCACCTCGCGCTGCAGGCCCCTGACATGGTCCGATGCGTCGTGACGCTGGGAAGTCCGTTTGCCAACGACGTGCGAGCGACAAATGCGACGCGGCTTTACGAGGCGCTGTCGGGCGAAACGGTTGAAGAAACCTCCGAGCTTCAACAGGCGATCGCAGGCGACCTGCCGGTCCCCGTCACATCGATCTATTCGAAGAGCGACGGCATCGTGAACTGGCGAACCTGCGTATTGCGGCCGTCCGATACCGCCGCGAATATCGAGGTGCGCTTCGCGAGCCATGTGGGATTGGGCGTAAATGCGGCGGCGCTCTGGGCGCTCGCCGATCGTCTGGCCCAAGCCGAGGGCCAATTCATGCAATTTGACCGATCCGGGCCGTTTGCCATTGCGTATGCCCCTGCAGAACATGCACAATCGGCTTGAACGCAAGAAGCGTCATTGATACGCCGCGTGATTTCTTCGGGAGGAAAAACATGAGTGACGGCAAAAAACTGTCCTCGTTGGACGCATCGTTCCTATACCTGGAAACGCCGGAAATGCCGATGCATGTCGGCAGCATGGCAATCTTCCGCCTGCCCCACGACTACAAGGGCGACTTCTTCGAAGACTTCAAGGCGATGATCGCCTCGCGGCTGCACCTCGCGCCGATCCTGAAAGCGCGGCTGGAGAAGGCGCCGCTCGACATCGATCATCCAAGCTGGGTCGAGGACGACCAGTTCGATATTGACCGCCATATCTTCCGCGGCAGCCTGCCGGCGCCGCACGACCGCGCGACGCTGGAGCGCATCGTCGGCTGGATGCACGCAAAACTTCTCAACCGCGCCCGACCGCTGTGGGAGTTCTATGTCTTCGAAGGCATGAAAGACAACGAGATCGGGCTCTATTCCAAGATGCACCACGCCTGCATCGATGGCGGCGCCGGCGCTGCGCTCACCAACATGATCTACGACGTCTCGCCGGTTCCGCGCACAGTCGAGCCGCCGGCGGCGAAGGTGAAGGTCGGCCAGGAGCCGCGCGACATCGCCTCGACGCTGCTTGATTCCTACACGCAGCTCTGGACCCAGCCGCTCGATGCCGCGGCTGCCAAGAGCATCGAATTGCCGCGCTCGGGAAAGAGCGACCTCGGATCGATCCTGTTCGACAATGCGATGTATCAGATCGAAAGCGCGGTGAAATTCGCCGGCAATATTCCGGCCATGCTGAAGAGCGTTTCCGACGTGGTCGGCAAGATCGCCGATCCGGGGTCGCGCGACAGCCTCGCCAGCATGATGTCGCCGCCGAGCATTCTGAACAAATCGATTTCCTCGGAACGCAGCTTTGCCGGCACCTCGATCTCGCTGTCGCGGGCGAAGGCGCTCGCGAAAGCGTCCGGCGGCAAGCTCAACGACGTGGTGCTGGCGCTCGCCTCCGGCGTGGTGCGGCGCTACCTCATCGAGAGGAGCGCGCTGCCGGCGAAATCGTTGACCGCGGCGGTGCCGATCTCGTTGCGCGAGGAGGGCAATACCGACAGCAACAACCAGGTGTTCGGCATGATCTGCTCGATCGCCACAAATATCGAGGATCCCAAGGCGCGGCTCGAGGCGATCATCGGGCAATCCACCAAATCCAAGGAGATGTCGCATCCGCTGCGGGCCTTGATGCCGCAAGTCTCCAACATCTCGTTGTTGGGGGCGCCGATCCTGGTGCAGATCCTGGCGCTGCTCTACAGCCGTTCCAGCCTGTCGGACGTGTTGCCGCCGGCCGCCAACATCACGGTGTCCAACGTGCCCGGGCCGCGGCAGACGCTGTATGCCGCGGGCGCAGAATTGCTGCACATCTTCCCGGTGTCGATCGCGACCCACGGGCTTGCGCTGAACGTCACCGTCCAGAGCTACCGCGACCAGCTCGATTTCGGCTTCATTGCGGGCGCCAACATCATCCCCCATGTGCAGGTTCTCTCCGACATGCTGCCCGGGGAGTTCGCCGCCCTTGAAGCCGCGTTCGCGCCGCCGTCTGCCGACATCAAGGGCGCAGCCGAATAGGATTCAAGAATGATCGAGATGCCGCCACTGCAGTTCGCCCGCACCAACGGAATTCGCATGGGCTTTTACGAGGCGGGACCTGCGACCGACAAGCCGCCGGTCATTCTGTGCCACGGCTGGCCCGAGATCGCGTTCTCCTGGCGCCACCAGCTCAAGGCGTTGGGGGAAGCCGGCATCCGCGTGATCGCGCCGGACCAGCGCGGCTACGGTTCGACCGACCGCCCCGAGGCGGTCGAGGACTATGACATCGAGCATCTGACCGGCGATCTCGTCGGCCTGATGGACCATCTTGCGATCGACAAGGCGATCTTTGTCGGCCACGACTGGGGCGGCTTCATCGTCTGGCAGATGCCGCTGCGGCATATCGATCGCGTCGCCGGCATCGTCGGCATCAACACCCCGCATACCGACCGTGCGCCGGCCGATCCAATCGAATTGCTGCGCAAGCGCTTCGGTGAGCACATGTATGTCGTCCAGTTCCAGGACCCCGCGCGCGAGCCGGACAGGATATTCAACAGCCGGGTCGAACAGGTCTTTGATGCCTTCATGCGCAAGCCGGTCCCGCAGGCGGAGCGTACGCCGGCGGAATCGCCAGTCGCGGGTATCGGCGCCTCGCCGAGATCGAATCTGGCATTTCCGCAAATGATTGCGAACTACGACGCCAGGCACGATCCGCGGACGCCGATCCTCTCGGCGGAGGAGAAGCAGGTCTTCGTCGACACATTTACAAAATCCGGCTTCACCGGCGGCCTCAACTGGTACCGCAACATGTCGCGCAACTGGCAGCGCTCGGAGGGCATCGACCATACCGTGCGTGTGCCGTCGCTGATGATCATGGCTGAGAACGATCGCGTGCTGCCGCCATCTTCCGCCGACGGCATGGAGAAGATCGTCCCCGACCTGGAAAAATACCTGGTGCGGGACAGCGGCCATTGGACGCAGCAGGAAAAGCCGGAGGAGGTCAGCGCCAAGCTGATCGAATGGCGTAGAAGGCGGTTTGGATGATCGCTACGCCGTCATTGCGAGGGCAGCGACTTGCGCCGTCATTCCGGGGCGATGCGAAGCATCGAACCGAGATTCCGGGTCTGGTCCTTCGGACCATCCGGGAATGACGAATCCTAGAGGAGACAAATTCCACGATGGCGTCCAACAACAGGCTCAGCCCGATTCCGCGTCCGCCGACAAAACCGGTGGTCGGCAACATGCTGTCGCTGGACTCGACCGCGCCGGTGCAAAACCTGGCCCGGCTGGCCAAGGAGCTCGGTCCGATCTTCTGGCTCGACATGATGGGTGCGCCGATCGTGATCGTGTCCGGGCACGACCTCGTCGATGAACTCTCCGATGAGAAGCGCTTCGACAAGGCGGTGCGCGGGCCGCTGCGCCGCGTGCGCACAGTGGCCGGCGACGGGCTGTTCACGGCCGATACGTCAGAGCCGAACTGGAGCAAGGCGCATAATATCCTGCTGCAGCCGTTCGGCAACCGCGCCATGCAATCCTACCATCCGAGCATGGTCGACATCGCCGAGCAGCTCGTCAAGAAATGGGAGCGGCTCAACGCCGACGACGAGATCGACGTCGTCCACGACATGACGGCGCTGACGCTCGACACCATCGGGCTGTGCGGGTTCGACTATCGCTTCAATTCGTTCTATCGGCGCGATTACCATCCCTTCGTCGAGTCGCTGGTGCGCTCGCTCGAAACCATCATGATGATCCGCGGGCTGCCGCTGGAGCATCTGTGGATGCAAAAGCGAAGGCGCGATCTTGCCGCCGACGTCGCCTTCATGAACAAGATGGTCGACGAGATCGTGGCCGAGCGGCGCAGGGCCGGCGTCGCCGCCGAGGACAAGAAGGACATGCTGGGCGCCATGATGACCGGCGTCGACCGCTCAACCGGCGAGCAGCTCGACGACGTCAACATCCGCTACCAGATCAACACGTTCCTGATCGCGGGGCATGAGACCACCAGCGGACTATTGTCCTGCACGCTCTATGCGCTGCTGAAACATCCCGAGGTTCTGAAAAAGGCCTATGAGGAAGTCGATCGGGTGCTTGGGCCCGATTCCGGGGCCAAACCGACCTATGCGCAGGTCACGCAGCTCACCTACATCACGCAGGTCTTGAAGGAAGCCTTGCGGCTGTGGCCGCCGGCGCCGGCCTATGGCATCGCGCCGCTGCAGGACGAGACCATCGGCGGCAAGTACAGACTGAGGAAGAACACTTTTATCACGGTGCTGGTGCTGGCGCTGCATCGCGACCCAAGCGTCTGGGGACCCAATCCCGACGCGTTCGATCCGGAAAATTTCTCTGGGCAGGTCGAGGCGAAGCGTCCCGTCAATGCCTGGAAGCCGTTCGGCAACGGCCAGCGGGCCTGCATCGGCCGCGGCTTTGCGATGCATGAGGCGGCGCTCGCGATCGGCATGATCCTGCAGCGCTTCAAGCTGATCGACGTCAACCGCTATCAGATGCATCTGAAGGAAACGCTGACGATCAAGCCCGACGGCTTCAAGATCAAGGTCCGCCCGCGTGCCGAGAAGGATCGCGGCGCTTTTGCCGGTGCTGCGCCTGCGGCGGTTGCGTCAAGCGCGGCGCCGCCGCGCGCGCGGACGCGGCCGGGCCATAACACGCCGCTGCTCGTGCTCTACGGCTCGAACCTCGGCACCGCGGAAGAACTCGCGACCCGCGTCGCCGACCTTGCCGAGGTCAACGGTTTTGCCACCAAGCTTGCGCCGCTCGACGATTTTGCGGGCAAGCTGCCGGTAAAGGGCGGGGTCTTGATTTTCTGCGCGTCGTATAATGGCGCCCCTCCCGATAACGCCACCCAGTTCGTCAAATGGCTCGGCGATGATTTGCCGAAGGACGCGTTTGCAAAACTGCGCTATGCGGTGTTCGGCTGCGGTAACAGCGACTGGGCCGCGACCTACCAGTCGGTGCCGCGTTTCATCGACGAGCAGCTGAAGGCGCGCGGCGCGCGAAATGTCTATGCGCGCGGCGAGGGCGACGCCCGCAGCGATCTCGACGGCCAGTTCGAGAGCTGGTTTACGGCCGCGGCACCCGCCGCCGTGAGGGAATTCGGCGTCGATTCGAATTTCAGCCGCAGCGCCGATGACGAGCCGCTCTACAGGATCGAGCCGGTGGCGCAGGCCGCGGTCAATACCATCGTGGTGCATGGCGGCGCTCTGCCGGTGAAGGTGCTGGTCAATAACGAGCTGCAGAACAAGACGGGCGGCAAGCCGTCCGATCGATCGACCCGGCATATCGAGGTGCAGCTGCCCGCCAACGTCAGCTATCGTGTCGGCGATCACCTGAGCGTGGTGCCGCGCAACGACCCGGCGCTGGTGGATTCCGTGGCGCGCCGCTTCGGCTTTCTGCCCGCCGACCAGATCAGGCTGCGTGTCGCCGAAGGCCGCCGCGCGCAATTGCCGGTCGGCGATGCAGTGTCGGTCGGGCGGCTACTCACCGAGTTCGTCGAAATGCAGCAGGTCGCGACCCGCAAGCAGATCCAGATCATGTCGGAGCAGACGCGCTGCCCGGTGACAAAACCGAAACTGCTCGCCTATCTCGGCGACGATGCCGCTTCGACCGAGCGCTATCGCAGCGACGTCCTGGCAAAGCGCAAATCGGTGTTCGACCTCCTGGAAGAACATCCGGCCTGCGAATTGCCGTTCCACGCCTATCTGGAAATGCTATCGCTGCTCGCGCCGCGCTATTATTCGATCTCGTCCTCGCCCGCTGGCGAGCCCGCGCGCTGCAGCGTCACCGCCGCGGTGGTGCAAGCGCCCGCCAGCTCGGGGCGCGGCATCTACAAGGGCGTCTGCTCCAACTATCTCGCCGGCCGCCGGGTCGGCGACACCGTGCATGCCATCGTGCGCGAGACCAAGGCCGGTTTCCGCCTGCCTGACGATAGCTCGGTGCCGATCATCATGATCGGTCCCGGTACGGGCTTGGCGCCGTTCCGTGGTTTTCTGCAGGAACGCGCGTCTCGGAAGCAGAAGGGCGCTACGCTCGGCCCCGCGATGCTGTTCTTCGGCTGCCGTCATCCCGATCAGGATTATCTCTATGCCGACGAGTTGAAGGCGTTCGCCGCCGATGGCGTCACTGAGCTCTACACCGCGTTCTCGCGCGGCGAGGGCCCGAAGACCTATGTGCAGCACCTGATCGCGGCGCAAAAGGAAAAGATCTGGAGCCTGATCGAGCAGGGCGCGATCGTTTACGTCTGCGGCGACGGCAGCAAGATGGAGCCGGACGTCAAGGCAGCGCTGGTCGCGATCTATCGCGAACGCTCTGGTGCCGACGCCGATGCAGCGCAGCGCTGGATCGATGATCTCGGCGCCAAAAATCGTTACGTGCTCGACGTCTGGGCGGGCGGGTAACCAAGGAGCGTAGGGTGGATTAGCGAAAGCGTAACCCACCGCCTTTCGCGGGACATGGTGGGTTACGCTTCGCTAACCCACCCTACAATTGCTTAATCTGCGTCGGCTCACGCCGCCTTCGCCTTCGCGCCATGGGCGTGCTTGTCGATCGCATCGATGATCTGCGGCCACATCGGGATCGGCAGCGCATGCCCCATGCCCTCGATCATCAAGAGCTTGGCGCCGGGAATCGAGGCCGCGGTGTCCTTGCCGCCTTCGGGGCGCACCAGCGGATCGACGGTGCCATGGATGACCAGCGTCGGCGCCTTGACCTGATGCAACCGTTCCTTGCGGCTGCCGGAGGCCAGGATGGCGCGGAGCTGGCGCCCGACGCCGGCCGGATTGAGACCGCGCGCGAACATGCGTTCGGCGCGCGAGGGGTCGAGCGCTTCGTCCTGCGGAAAACTGCCGACGCGCAGCACCTTCCAGGTTTGCGCGAAGCGAACGAGATACTCCTCCTTGGTGGCCGGCGGCGGCGCCATCAGGATCGCGGAGGCCTCGCGGGTCGCCTGCGGCAGTTTTGGATTGCCCGTCGTCGACATGATCGAGGTCAGCGAGCGCACCCGCTCGGGAAACGAGATCGCGATTTCCTGGGCGATCATGCCCCCCATGGAAGCTCCGACCAAATGCGCCGACTTGATGTCGAGCACGTCCATCAGAGACGTCGTGTCTTTCGCCATGTCGATGAGCTTGTAGGGGGCTGCGAGCGGAATCTTCAGAAATCGCAGCTTGAGCAATTCGATCGGCGAGAGGCGCTTGCCGCCGGTGAGTTTTGAGGATTTGCCGATATCGCGATTGTCGAAGCGGATGACGCGAAAGCCGCGCGCCGCAAGCTGGCGGCAGAAATCGGCGTCCCAGAGGATCATCTGGGACCCCAGCCCCATGATCAACAGCATCGGCTCGGCGGCGGCATCGCCAAAAATCTCGTAACAGATGTCGATGCCGTTGGCGCGGGCGGTCTGCGGCGGCTGGTGGGTTGACAAGTTCACCTGTTGTTTCCCTTCAAAACGCTGGTCGAAGCGGAACTCTATGCCACGGTTTCGGGCGGCGCAGAAGGCTTTCCGATGTTGCGGAGGCCACTCGCTGTTGACCGGCCCGCCGCAACGGTGTCGTATGACAATAAATGACGGGGAACCAACCCCGATGACGATGATGGCGGGAGGGCGCCAATGGCCGACAAGACCAACGATCCGCTCGCGTTATGGCAGAAAATGATGGGCGAGATGGAGAAGGGATTCAATGCCTTTGCCAATCAGGCGATGGCGTCGCCGCAATTCTCCAAGGCGATGAACCAGGCCGGCGGAGTCACGGCAGGCGCGCAAAAGCAGCTCGCCGAGCTGATGGAGAAATACCTCGTCAGCATGAACCTGCCAAGCCGGGCGCAGATGATCGGCATGGCCGAGCGGCTGCAGTCCATCGAAGGGCAGTTGAACGAGATCAAGGTGCTGCTGCAACAGATGAACGCCGTCTCCGGGATGACGCAAGACAGTGTTGCCACTGCACCGAAGCCGCCGCGCACCAAGCGCCCGCCGTCGCCTCCGCCGTCCGGAGAGCCAAAATGAACGCGGCCGCTGGCCTGGGTCTCGCGGGACTCGATCTGGCTGATATCCCCGATCGCATCCAGTCCGAGGTAGAGCGCGCGATCCAGCGCAGCATCAAGGGCGTCGAGTATTTCTCGGCCTCGGGGCCGTCGCTCGGCTCGACGCCAAAGGACATCCTGCACGCGCGCGGCACCATGAACCTCTACCATTACCGCCCGCTCGAGGATGAAATCTATCGGGTGCCGATCCTGATCGTGATGGCGACCACCAATCGCGGCTACATCCTCGATATGGTGCCGGGCCAGAGCTTTGTCGAATTCCTGCTGAGGCGCGGCTACGACGTCTACATGCTGGACTGGACCGCGCCGAAACCGGAAGAGAAGAGCTTGCGGATGGAGGACTATGTCCTCGACTTCATCCCGGATTGCGTCCGCCGCGTGCAACAAGATTCCGGCGAGATCGACATCACCGTGATCGGCTACTGCTTTGGTGGCGTCTTGTCATTGCTGTACGGTTCGATCTTTGCCGACGGGCCGATGAAGAATCTGATTTGTTTTACCACGCCGGTCGATTTCCGCGAGATGAAGCTGTTCCACAATTTTGCCGATCGCCGCTATTTCGACGTCGACCGGCTGATCGACAGTGTCGGCAATGTGCCGCCGGAAATGATCCTGTCTTCGTTCGAGATGCTGCGGCCGGCCTCGCGCGCCGCGGGCCAGGTGCAGTTGTGGGAGAACATCTGGAACGACGAATTCGTGAAATCGTACCGGATGTTCGATCGCTGGGCGACCGATACGCTTCCCCTGGCCGGCGAATATTTCCGCGATATCACCAAGGACCTGATGTGGGACAACAAGCTCTTTAACGGCACGATGTCGGTCGGCGGCCGGCCCGCCGATATCGCCAACATCAAGGTGCCGATCCTCCATGCGGTCGCCGAGCACGACCACATCGTTCCCTATGACGCGGCCAGGCATCTGATCGCGAAGGTCGGATCGCAGGACAAGGAGGAGGTGATGCTGAAAGGCGGTCACGTCAGCCTCGTCGCCGGCGCCAACGCGATCAGGCGGTTGTGGCCGAAGCTGGACTCCTGGTTAGGTGGAAGATCGATATGAGTGAACAACGTACCTATCCGCGCCACGTCAAGACAGATGCCGGCGACATCGAGTTCCGCCTGATGTCGCGCGCCGACGAAGCCGCCGTGCTCGACTTTGCGAAGGCGCTGCCGACGCATGATTTGCTGTTCCTGCCGCGCAATATCAGCCAGCCAAAGGTGCTGTCGGCCTGGATCCACGAGATCGAGCGCGGCGACATCACGAGCCTTTTGGCGGTGAAGGACGGCAAGGTGGTCGGCTGCGGCACCGTGGTGCGCGACCCGCATTCCTGGTCGCCCCACGTCGGCGAGATCAGGATGGTGGTGTCGCAGGAGGTGCGCGGGCAGGGCGTCGGGCGCGCGCTGTCGCAGGAGACGTTTGCCTTGGCGTTGGGCGCCGGGTTGGAGAAGCTTTCGGTGCAGATGACGGTGGACCAGAGGGGCGCGATCGCGCTGTTCGAAAGCCTTGGCTTCAAGGCCGAGGCGCTACTGCGCGACCATGTGCGCGATGTCGACGGCAAAAAGCACGATATCGTCGTGCTCGGGCACAATATCGCGCAGTTTCAAGCCCAGCTCGAGGCCTACGGGCTGGACGAGGCTGTTCGGCAATAAGCCCGCTGGTCGAGCAAACGCCCAACAAACAGGCTTATCACGAATTCGTGATATCGCATCGCAACATTGATGTTGCGTCGCACCATTAACTATGGCACAAGGATCTCGCCCCGGGCCAATCCGGACGGGGTGAGCCCATAGCTCAAAAACTGAGGATGGAGAGACCCCCATGACCACTGAAATCAACCCAATGCTCGGCAGCGTGAAAGAAGCCTTTGCGCCCGTCACCGAAGCCCTGAAGAACCTCCAGAACATGGAAGTTCCCGAGGCTGCGCGCGAGTTCGTCAAGAAGACCGCTAACACCGCCAAGGACCGTGCTGCCGAAGCATTCGCCGGTTCCGAGAAGGTGACCGCTGCGATCGAGACCGCTGCTGCTGACTCTGTCAGCGAGGCCGCCAAGATCAGCCGCAACATCCAGCAGGCGCTCTACCAGGACGCGGAA
Source organism: uncultured Alphaproteobacteria bacterium (assembly GCA_963769365.1). GTDB lineage: Bacteria > Pseudomonadota > Alphaproteobacteria > Rhizobiales > Xanthobacteraceae > Bradyrhizobium. The sequence goes on from CAVYLU010000012.1 coordinate 1,142,392, forward strand.
GCGTTTTTCGCCGGCATCGAGAAGCTGGCGTCCGCCAAGTCGCTAAACGAAGCGGTCCAGATCCAGTCGGATATGGCCCGTGCGCGCGGCGAAGTGCTCGTCTCGCGGGCGAAGGCGACCACCGAATATCTCGGCCAACTGGTCGCCAATGGTGCGAAGAACGCCCAGGACAACTTTGCCAAGGTCTACAACAAGACTGCCTGATCCAAGGCTTCCCTGATCATTGTCGATCGGCGGAGAGATTTAAGGCCCGCTTCGCGCGGGCCTTTTCTTGTGTGCCGAGCATGATCGACAGCTTGGAGGTGGAAGTCCTTTACCCAGCCTGATGGCGGCGAAGGGTTAGCGAAGCGCAAGGGCGTCACCGCGAGGTGGGGTCTGAAGGAAGCGTGGAGCAAACTTGCGGCCCGATGGACAAGAACCGGATAACGAGGCCTACCCGGCCGGACGAGCGAGCAGGTCATCGCGAAGTCCATGGTCATCAAGGGACGGGGTGGTAAATCCGGCGGGCGTACAGGGAAGGCGGTCGATCTTACCTCGGGAGATCTCCGTCGCGTCCGGGAAAGCGGACTGAGCGAGTCGTAAGGCTCGTGATCGCGGCGGAGAAGTCAGCAGACGGCATAGTAGGCGGAACGAGTTTCGCTGAAGGCCCGAACGCTGGAACACTTGGATATGGGAATCTCGAGTGGCCATACGGTTGAAAATCCAGGTCGCTGGCCTTTCGGAACGGCGGGAAAGGGTGAAGCCCAGACGGCGCTGTTCAAAGCAGCCGAAGCCAACCCGACGGTGCCCACTGTCTGAGCCTCTGGCGCGGACGAACAAAAAACCGTTCGCGCTCAACCCAGTGAACCGCCGTATACGGACCCGTATGTACGGTGGTGTGGGAGGGGAGGAGTCGCGAGGCTCCCCCCTATCCCGATTTTGTCGCCCAATCCCCACCGTGATTCCGGGGCGCGCGAAGCACGAACCCGGAATCTCGAGATTCTCAGGTGCGCGATTGCGCACCATAGTTCGTGCTTCGCACGCCCCGGAATGACGGCGGTGAACGCATAGCGCGCCGATCACATCGCCACCATCTAACCAAGCATGACCTCATCCGCCACCTTCTCATTCGACGCGCCCGGCGACGCAAAGCGTGCCGCGGAGCTCAAGCGCGTCAAGGCGCTGGCGACGCTGGTGCTCGCGGGCACACTGGCGTTGTTCGTGATCGCGAAGCTATTGTTGAACGTCCACCCCGTGTTCGGCTTCGTCGCAGCATTCGCGGAAGCGGCCACCATCGGCGGGCTCGCCGACTGGTATGCGGTGGTCGCGCTGTTCAAGAGGCCCCTGGGATTGCCGATCCCGCACACCGCGATCATCCAGAGCAACCAGGAGCGCATCGCCGACAAGCTCGGTGAATTCATCGAGGTGCATTTCCTCGAGGCCGCGCCGGTCGAAGCAAAGCTGCACCAGGTCGATTTCGGCTCCTTCATCGCCGACTGGCTGCGCGAGCGCAAGCGCTGCGACGATCTCGCCCGCTTCGCATTGAGGCTGTTGCCGGAAGCGTTTGCCTCGACCGAAAGTTCGGGGCTGATGACCTTCATCACCCGCCGCATGATCTCGCAATTGCAGGCGATCGATCTGGCGCCGCTCGTCGCCGGCACGCTGCGTGCCTTCGTCGCCGAACGCCGGCACCAGGCGCTGCTCGACGATCTCATGCGCATCGTCCACGACACGCTGACGCAGACCGAGACCATGGCCATGATCCGCGAGAAGGTTCGCAAGCAGTTGCCGACGCTGCTAAGACTCTATCGCACCGACAAATTCCTGGTGAACAAGATCCTGGCGTCCGCGACCGCGTTCTTCGAAGAGGTGCGCCGCGATCCCAACCATCCCTTCCGCAGCGAGTTCGATCGCACGGTGCTGTCGTTCGTTGACCGGCTCGGCACCGACCCGGCCTATGCCGGCCGCATCGATGGCTTGAAGCGCGATCTATTGACGCGTCCCGAGCTTTCCGATCTTGCCCGCAACATCTGGTCGAACACGCGCTCGTTCATCGAACGCAGCGCCTCCGGCGAGACCCAGGTGCTGCAGCATCATCTCGCGGGGATGTTCGTCGCAGCCGGCGAGGCGCTCAAGAGCGACGCCGAATTGCGCCGCGAGATCAACAAGGGCCTGGTGACGGTGCTGACGAGCTTCATCGCCGATCAGAAGAGTGGCGTCTCGAGCTTCATCTCCGAGCAGGTCAAGGCCTGGAATATGGGACAGTTGATTGCGCTGATCGAAATCAACATCGGCAAGGACCTGCAATATATCCGTTTCAACGGCTCGCTGATCGGTGGCCTTGCGGGGCTCGCGCTTTACGGCGCCGAGTCCCTGCTGCGGCTATTGTGATGAATTGATCACGTCCACCGGTTTTATTGTGGCAAGTGTGATCTGGCTCGCTTGAAACGCCGAGCGCCGTTCCCTAGCTTTTCGAAGCGGTTGTTGCATTGCGGAACGATTCTACGGGTTTTTCGTCTTTCATTGATCCATTGGCCTGCTGCCGCAACGATAAAAGGGGGCCGGCCTGAACAGGAGATAAGATGTCAGTTGCTGCCGAGAGGCTCCGTCCGCCGTCCAAAACTCTGATGTTTCTGGAAGGGCGCGCCATTTCCGAACTCGGCGCCTTTCTCGGTGCCCTGCCGCTGCTGTCGCTGGCGCCGCGCGGTGACGGACATCCCGTGCTGGTTTTGCCCGGCCTTGTGGCCTCCGATGCTTCGACGCGCCCGCTGCGCAGTTTTTTGAAGAACCGCGGCTATGCCGCAAGCGGCTGGCGGCAGGGCCGCAATCTGGGCCTGCGCCCCGGCGTGCAGCATGCCATGACCGACCTGGTCAAGGAATTGAGCGACACCCATGGCCGCAAGGTCAGCTTGGTCGGATGGAGCTTGGGTGGTCTTTACGCGCGGCAACTGGCAAAAATGATGGCAGAGCACGTGCGGCAGGTCATCACGCTCGGCAGCCCGTTTGCGGCGGGCCCGAAAGCGACCAATGCCTGGCGCGTCTATGAAATGGCGAGCGGCCGCAGCGCCGACCAGGAGGACGCGCGCTTCGGTGGATCGCTTTCGGGGACGCCGCCAGTGCCGACCACCGCGATCTTCAGCCGCACCGACGGGATCTGCGCCTGGCAGGGCTGCATGGAGAAGACGTCGTCGACGTCGGAGAGCATCGAGGTCGAGAGCAGCCATTGCGGCATGGGCCATCATCCGGCGGCGGTCTATGCCGTGGCCGATCGTCTGGCGCAGCCGGAAGGCCAATGGAAGCCGTTCGATCGCGGCGGCTGGCGCAGCCTGGTCTATCCGGATCCCAACAGGTAACCGGAGCGGATGTTTGTCCACCTCGCCCCGCTCTTCGCGGGGAGAGGTCGCCGGCGAAGCGCAGCGAAGTCGGGCGGGTGAGGGGGTCTCTCCGCGGGCTGAATACGTGTAGAGCCCTCACCCCAACCCTCTCCCCGCAAGCGGTCCGCAAGCGGGGAGAGGGAGACGGCAAGAGCCGCGTTGTCGTGAATCCAGAAAACGCGCTATGCGTTGACGCATGCCGCATCCGCTTGCCCGCATCATCGACCAGCTCAAGCGCGAACCCTCGCGCACCGGCTCGATCGTCATCACCGTGTTCGGCGACGCCATCGTGCCGCGCGGCGGATCGGTATGGCTCGGGACGCTGCTCGAATTTTTCGAGATGCTCGACATCGATTCCGGCGTAGTGCGCACCGCGATGTCGCGGCTCACTGCCGACGGCTGGTTCGAGCGAACCAAAGTGGGCCGCAACAGTTTTTATCGGCTGGTGCAGCGGGAGCGGCTGACCTTCGATATCGCAACCCGGCACATCTACGGCGCGCCGACCTCCGACTGGACCGGACGTTTCGAATTGCTGCTGATCGGCAATGGCGGGGATCGCGACGCCGCGCGCGAGGCTCTCAAGAACGCGGGCTTCGGCAGTCCGCTGCCGGGCGTGTGGGTCGCGCCGTCGGGCGTGCCGATTCCCGAAGAAGCCGCATCCGCGATCCGGCTTGAGGTTTCTGCCGAGGACGACAGTGGCCGGCGCCTGCTCAGCGAGAGCTGGCCGCTCGACCGCACCGCGGGAGCCTATCTCAAATTCATGAAGACCTTCGAGCCGTTGCGCGGCTGGATCGGTCGCCGCAAACCGCTCGGGGATGCCGACGCCTTCACGGCGCGGATCCTCTTGATCCACCATTACCGCCGCGTGGTGCTGCGCGACCCGCTGTTGCCGACGGCATTGCTGCCGAAGGATTGGCCGGGCAGGGCGGCGCGAAAACTCTGCGGCGAGATCTATCGCGCCCTGTTGCCTCTGTCCGAACAATGGCTTGACCGGCATGGAACCGACGAAGCCGGACCGCTGCCGAAAGCCGGCGCCGATCTCGCACGCCGGTTTAATTAATATGTTACAAAAATATCTTGTGTTTCCGAAATTGTGTTATATTTTGTTGCGAACAATTCCTAGCGGGAGGACGGCATGTATACCCAGGCGCTCAATACGTCGGACGCCGAGGAACGCCACATCGAGGACGCCGCGCGGGCAGGCCAATTCCAGGCCCGGATCGACGCCGACGAGCGCATTGAACCCAATGACTGGATGCCGGCGGCCTATCGCAAGACGCTGACGCGGCAGATTTCGCAGCACGCGCATTCCGAAATCGTCGGCATGCTCCCGGAAGGCAACTGGATCACGCGTGCGCCGTCGCTGCGCCGCAAGGCGGCACTGCTTGCGAAAGTGCAGGACGAATGCGGCCACGGGCTCTATCTCTATGCGGCAGCCGAGACGCTCGGCGCCTCGCGCGAGGAACTGGTCGACCTGATGCTCGCGGGGAAAGCAAAGTATTCCTCGATCTTCAACTATCCGACGCTGACCTGGGCCGACATCGGCGCGATCGGCTGGCTGGTCGATGGTGCCGCGATCATGAACCAGATTCCGCTGTGCCGGTGCTCCTACGGCCCCTATGCCCGCGCCATGATCCGCGTCTGCAAGGAAGAATCCTTTCATCAGCGCCAGGGCTTTGAGATCATGCTGACGCTCTGCCGCGGCTCGGAAGAACAGAAGGCGATGGCGCAGAGCGCGCTCGATCGCTGGTGGTGGCCGGTCTTGATGATGTTCGGCCCGCCCGACAGAGCGAGCCAGCACAGCGACACCTCGACCAAGTGGAAGATCAAGCGCTTCTCCAATGATGAGCTGCGGCAGAAGTTCGTCGATGCTACCGTGCCGCAGGCGCAGTTTTTGGGCCTGACCATTCCCGACCCCGGCATGAAGCAGGATGAAGCCGGGCATTGGGTCTATAGCCCGATCGATTGGGAAGAATTCAACCAGGTGCTGGCCGGCAACGGCCCCTGCAACCGCGACCGGTTGGCGGCGCGGCGCAAGGCGCATGACGAGGGCGCCTGGGTGCGCGAGGCGGCCGCCGCCTACGCCGAGAAGCGCAAGCATCGGCAAGTGGCGCAGGCTGCTGAATAGGCTTTGAGGAGACCGTCATGGCCACGCCGAACACGCCGCTTTGGGAAGTCTTCATTCGCAGCCGCAACGGGCTCGCGCACAAGCATGTCGGCTCGCTGCATGCGGCGGACAGCACGTTGGCGCTGCAGGCCGCGCGCGACATTTATACGCGCCGCGGCGAGGGACTGTCGATCTGGGTGGTGCCGTCAAATGCGATCACGGCGTCCGATCCAGCCGAGAAAGGCATGATGTTCGAGCCGGCGGAATCCAAGATCTACCGCCACCCGACGTTCTACGACGTTCCCGACGAAGTCGGGCATATGTGATTTCAACCCAACCGTCATTGCGAGCGCAGCGAAGCAATCCATCGCGCCGCATGAAGGAAAGCTGGATTGCTTCGCTGCGCTCGCAATGACGACAACAATTACCGCAAGCAGGTTGAACGATATGGCTACCGCCTCCATCTCCGTCTCCGAAACGCCGCTGGTGCTCTATACCCTGCGCCGCGCCGACGACGCGCTGATCCTGGGACACCGGCTATCGGAATGGTGCGGCCATGCCCCGATGCTGGAAGAGGACATGGCGCTTGCCAATATGGGCCTCGATCTCCTAGGCCAGGCGCGCGAGCTTTATTCCTACGCAGCCAGGGTCGAAGGCAAGGACAACGACGAAGACAAGTTCGCCTATCTGCGCGACGTCAGGCAGTACCGCAATTTGCTGCTGCTGGAGCAGCCCAACGGCGAATTCGCGCTCACCATGGTGCGGCAATTCTTCTACGCGGCCTTCGCGGACCTCTATTGGCGCGCGATGATGCGGTCGAGCGATCCGACGCTGGCTGCGATCGCGGCGAAATCCGAGAAGGAAATGGCCTATCATCTGCGGCATTCGTCGGAATGGATCGTGCGGCTCGGCGACGGCACCGGGGAAAGCCGCGCCCGCGCGCAAACCGCGATCGACGATCTCTGGGCCTATACCGGCGAGATGTTTTTTCTCGACGATAACGAGCGGGCGCTGGCCGATGCCGGCATCGCCGTCGATCCCGCGACTTTGTGCGCGCCATGGCTCAAGACCGTGACGGATGTCGTGAACGAGGCGACACTCGCGCTGCCCAACAGCAGCTGGATGCAGCAGGGCGGCCGCAGCGGCCGGCACAGCGAGCATCTCGGCCATCTCCTAAGCGAGCTGCAATCGATGCCGCGCACCTTTCCGGGGGCGACATGGTGACAGCTGCTCTCAACGATGCCGATTTGCGCCGGCGCGCATGGGACGTTGCGGCGGCCGTGGTCGATCCTGAAATTCCGGTGCTCACCATCGCCGATCTCGGCGTGCTGCGCGACGTCGCGGTCAACAACGGTCGCGTCGAGGTCGCGATCACGCCGACCTATTCGGGCTGTCCCGCCATGAACATGATCGCGCTCGAAATCGAGTTGGCGCTGGAGCGCGAAGGTTTTTCCAATTCGAGCGTGCGCATCGTGCTGTCGCCGGCCTGGACCACCGACTGGATGAGCGACGACGGCCGCAGAAAACTCAGGGAATACGGCATCGCGCCGCCGCTGCCTTCGAGTTCGGGCCGCGCCTTGTTCGGCGTGCAGCAAGTCGCGTGCCCGCAATGCGGCTCTGAAAACACCGAAGTTCTCTCCGAGTTCGGCTCGACCGCCTGCAAGGCGCTGTGGCGCTGCAAGAGCTGCCGCGAGCCGTTCGACTATTTCAAGTGTCATTGAGTTCGTAGTTCAAGGCGTCATTGCGAGCGAAGCGAAGCAATCCATCTCGCCCGCAAAAGGAAAGAATGGATTGCTTCGTCGCCTTGCTCCTCGCAATGACGGGGACGGTGAGAGTCCAGGATTTTAATGTCCCACGCACCGCGTTTTCATCGTCTCGCCGTCAACGATTTGCGCCGCGAAGCCGCCGACGCAATCTCGCTGAGCTTTGCGATCCCCAAGGAGCTTGCCGACGATTATCGCTTCAACCCCGGCCAATATCTGACCCTGCGTACGACCATGGACGGCGAGGAAGTGCGCCGCTCCTATTCGATCTGCTCCGGGCCCGACGATGGCGAATTGCGCATCGCCGTGAAGAAGGTCGACGGCGGCGCGTTCTCGAGCTGGGCCGCCTGCGAGTTGAAGGCCGGCGACGAACTCGACGTGATGACGCCGACCGGCCGCTTCGGGGTTCAGCCTGCGCCCGACAAGGCGCGCCTCTACGCCGGCTTTGCTGCGGGCTCCGGCATCACGCCGATCCTGTCGATCGTGAAGGGCGTGCTGGCGCGCGAGCCCAAAAGCCAATTCTTCCTGTTCTACGGCAACCGCTCGACATCAGGCATGATGTTCCTCGAGGCCCTGGAAGAACTGAAAGACCGTTATCTGCAGCGGCTGTCGCTGTTTCATGTCATCTCGGGCGAAGAGCAGGACCTTCCGATCCTGCACGGGCGGCTCGACGGCGAGAAGGTGAGGGTGTTGTTGCGTTCGCTGGTGCCGGCCGCGCAGGTCGATCATGTCTTCATCTGCGGCCCGACCGCAATGAGCGAGGACATCGAGGCGACCTGCTGCGAGATCGGCATTGCCGAGGATCGTATTCACGTCGAGCGCTTCGTCTCTGGGCTCGGCGGCAAGCCGCGCCCGAAGCGGGTCGTGCCGGCGTCGGCGCCGCCGAAAGCGCATGCCGCATTGATCATCGACGGCAAGCGCCGTGAGGTGCCGGTCGCCGAAGGCGAGGCTATTCTCGATGCGGCGTTGCGGGCGGGGCTCGATCTGCCGTTTGCCTGCAAGGGCGGCATGTGCTCGACCTGCCGCGCCAAGCTGGTCGAAGGCGAGGCGGCGATGGACGTCAACTATTCGCTGGAGCCGTGGGAGTTGAAGGCGGGGTTCATCCTCACCTGCCAGGCCAAGCCGGTTTCGGAAAAACTTGTGGTGGACTACGATCACGTTTGAGACAAGGGAGGGACCGTCGTGAACGTCAAGGCCACGCTTTCGCCCGACGACCTCGCACGCGCCTGCGCCGCGGCGATGTGGAAGGACGATGATGCGAGCCAAGGCCTCGGCATGGAGATCGTTGACGTCAGGTGCGGCGAGGCCACGCTGGCGATGACGGTGCAGCCGCACATGGTCAACGGCCAGCGCATCGCCCATGGCGGTTTCATATTCCTGCTCGCGGATTCGGCGTTCGCCTTCGCCTGCAACTCGCACAACCAGCGCGCGGTCGCGGCCCAGTGCGACATCACCTTCATCAAACCCGCCAGGCTTGGCGACAAACTGCTCGCGAGTGCGCGCGAAATCTCGCGCAGCGGGCGATCCGGAATTTATGACGTGCGCGTCACCGTGGGCGACACGGTGATTGCCGAGTTTCGCGGCCATTCCCGCACCATCGCGGGAACATGGCTGCCGGCCAAAATCGATACTAAACAAAAATAGAGCCAATCAGGGAAACGCCAAAGGCAATAAGCCAAAGGGAAAACAGGCTATGGCTTCGACAAGACTTAAAGCCAGGGACCGCGGCTACCGCGCCGAGCTGGACGAGGCCGAGCGTGCCTCCCGCGACGAGATCATGGCGTTGCAGGAAAAGCGCCTCGCCTGGTCGCTCAGGCACGCCTATGACAATGTCGCGCATTACCGGCGCGCGTTCGACAAGGCCGGCGTGCACCCTTCCGACTTCAAGGCGCATTCCGATCTCGCGAAATTTCCGTTCACGGTCAAGACCGACCTGCGCGACAACTATCCCTTCGACATGTTCGCGGTTCCCCGCGAAAAACTGGTTCGCGTCCATGCCTCTTCCGGCACCACCGGAAAGCCGATCGTGGTCGGCTACACGCAAGGCGATATCGACACCTGGTCCAACGTGATGGCGCGCTCGATCCGCGCCGCCGGCGGCCGCAGCGGCATGATCATCCACAACGCCTATGGCTATGGCCTGTTCACCGGCGGCCTGGGGGTGCACTACGGCGCCGAAAAACTCGGCTGCACCGTGGTGCCGGTTTCCGGCGGCATGACCGAGCGGCAGGTGCAGCTGATCTGCGACTTCAAACCCGACATCATCACGGTGACGCCGAGCTACATGCTGGCCATTCTCGACGAGTTCAAACGCCAGGGTTTCGACCCGCGCAAATCGTCCCTGAAATTCGGCATCTTCGGCGCCGAGCCGTGGACCAATGCGATGCGCGCCGAGATCGAGCAGGCCTTCGACATGGACGCGACCGATATTTACGGCCTGTCCGAGGTGATCGGCCCCGGCGTCGCGCAGGAATGCGTCGAGACCAAGGATGGCCTGCATGTCTGGGAGGATCATTTCTATCCCGAGGTGATCGATCCCGAAACCGGCGCGGTGCTTCCCGACGGCGAAATGGGCGAGCTCGTCTTCACCTCGCTCTCTAAGGAGGCATTCCCGGTCATCCGTTACCGCACGCGCGACCTGACGCGGCTGTTGCCGGGCACGGCGCGGCCGGGGATGCGGCGGATGGAGAAGGTGACGGGGCGGTCGGACGACATGATCATCCTGCGCGGCGTCAACGTGTTCCCGACCCAGATCGAGGAAGTGCTGCTGGCAACCGACTGGTGCGGCGGTCATTTCATCATCGAACTGACGCGCGAGGGGCGGATGGACGAGATGGCGATCCTGGCCGAATCGCGCCCCGAGCATTGGGACGGCAGCGACCTTGCGGCCCATGCCGAGAAGGTCTCGGTCTTCATCAAGAACACCATCGGCATCTCGGCGCGGGTCATGGTTGTCGCGCCCGATACGCTGGAGCGTTCGCTCGGTAAGGCCAAGCGTGTTTATGACAAGCGGCCGAAGGGTTGACGTCATTCCGGGCTGCGCCATCCAAGTCCGCTGTCGCCGACTTGGATGGCGCAGCCCGGAATGACGAAGAGCATTTAATCAGCTAGAGATCGGCAACATGTCGGCCCTCCAAAAATCACCCCTCGCAGTCGACGCCCGCTGCGTGCGGCTGGCGGCCAAGGCGGCCGACGCCGCCTCGCTGGCGCCGGCGGTCGAACGGCGCAAACTGTCGCGCGCCGCAGGCGAGGTGCTGATCGAAATCAAGGCGGCGGCGGTCAATCCGTCCGACGTCAAAGCCGCGACCGGCTCGATGGCTTACGCGGTATTTCCGCGCACGCCCGGCCGCGACTATGCGGGTGTGATCATCGACGGCCCGTCCGAGACGATCGGGCGCGAGGTGTTCGGCTCCTCCGGCGACCTCGGCATCCGGCGCGACGGCACTCATGCCACGCATCTCGCGATCGAGGCCGATGCGGTGGTCGAAAAGCCGACGAGCATGTCCTGGGAGGAGGCGGCCGGTATCGGCGTTCCCTTTATCACCGCCATGGAAGGTTTTAGGCGCGCCGGCTTGCCGAAACAGGACGAAGCCGTGCTGGTGATGGGCGTCAACGGCAAGGTTGGCCAGGCGGCGGTGCAGATCGCAAGCTGGCGTGGCGCGCGCGTCATCGGCGTGGCGCGGAAAAGCGAGCCCTATGAGGGCCACGCCAACGCCAAAGTCAAGGTGATCGATGCGTCGGCCGTGGAGGTCGCGACGCGCGTTCGCGAGCTCACCGGCGGTAACGGCGCCGATATCGTCTTTAACACGGTGGGCGATCCCTACTTTCAGGCCGCGAGCAAATCGCTGGCGCTGCGCGGCCGGCAGATCCTGATTGCCGCCATCCATCCGATCGTGCCGTTCGATATCCTGGAATTCTATCGCGGCCAGCACAGCTATGTCGGCGTCGACACGCTGGCCCTGTCGTCGGTCGCGACCGCCGCGGTACTCCGCGAACTCAGTCCCGGCTTTGCCAGCGGACACTTAAAACCGTTTCCGATCAGGCCGGCCGCGATATACCCTCTCGACGATGCCAAGCGCGCTTTCGTTGCGGTTGCCGGTTCCTCGCGCGACCGGGTGATCCTGCGGCCCGCGTAACAGAAGACGTTCAGGGAACGCGCCATGGATGCCGCCAATATCGCCGTCCTTGCCGGTCTTGCCATCGGTCTCCTCTATGGCGCGGTCGGCCTGTTGAGCGGATTTTGCATGATGAGCAGCCTGCGCGGCTGGTGGGCGGAGGGAGACGGCCGTCTGGTGCGGACCTATGCGCTGGCGATCGGGGTGGCGATTGCCGCCTCTCAATTGCTGGCCGCGCGGGGCCTGGTCGATCTCGGCAAGTCGATCTATCTGCAACCGGCGTTCTCGGCGCCGCTCATGTTCTTCGGCGGGCTGTTGTTCGGTTACGGCATGGTGCTTTCCAATGGCTGCGGCTCGCGCGCGCTGGTGCTGCTCGGCCGCGGCAATCTTCGCTCCTTCGTGGTGGTGATCGTGCTCGGCATCTTTGCGGCGATGACGCTGAAGGGCCTGATCGCGCCGGCGCGGATCGCCGCGGTGCAGGTGTCGCAGGTGACCACCAGGCTGACATCGGTGCCGGCGCTGCTGTCGATCGTAGGTCTCAATGAGACCTATGCACGGATGGTCGCCGCCTCGGTGATATCGGCGGCGTTGATCATCTTCGCCTTTGCGCATGCGCCGTTTCGCAGATCGCCGGGCCAGATCGCCGCCGGCTTCCTCGTCGGCCTGTTGATCGCCGCCGGATGGTTCGCGACCGGCGATCTCGGTGCCGACGATTTCAATCCAACGCCGGTCGCCTCGCTCACCTTCGTCGCGCCGATCGCGGATTCCCTGCAATATGTGATGCTGTCGACGGGATCGACGCTCAACTTCGGCATCGCCACCGTCGGTGGCGTATTCGCCGGCAGCCTCCTGACGGCGCTGGCGACAGGCCGTTTCCAGTGGGAGGGCTATCAATCGCCGCGCCACATGTTGCGTTCGGCCGGCGGCGCGGCGCTGATGGGTACGGGTGGGGTGATGGCGTTCGGCTGCTCGATCGGCCAGGGCTTGACCGGATTGTCGACGCTGGCATTGCCATCGTTCGTCGCGGTGGCGGGCATCATGCTGGGCACCGCGGCCGGCCTGCGCGGCGCGCTGCGCGTCAGGCCGCTTTCTACGGCTTAGGCGCGCGAGGTCGCAAGCCGCATCACCTCGAGATAGCCGGGCCGGACCTCCATCCGCTTGATCAGGCCCTTTTCGATCAACAGCCGGTGCGCTTCCGGCAGCCGGTAACACGGCAGGTACATGAACAGATGATGTTCGGCGTGGTAGTCGACCCAATACGGCGCGATCAATAACCGCTCGATCGGGTTGGCCAATGTCGTTCGGGCATGGCTGAATGGGTCTTCGCCGGTCGACGTGCAGGCGTGCTCGGCGATGTTGCGGATCCGCGTCACCAGCGACAGCCAGGTCACCATCGCTACCACCCAGACGCCGAAATACCAGATGCCGGCGCCCGCGATATAGAACAGGACAAACAGCACGGCGTTCAGGCCAAGAAAGCGCGCCATCTTCTCGCGTCCGCTCGAGACGAAGCTTTCATGCGACATAGACCCATCCTCGGCGCGGCGCTTGAACAGTGACAGCAATAGCGGCAACCGCTGCTTCACAAAGGTCTGCCCGGTGAGATCGCGGATCGCCTTGCGGCCGTAGCTTTCCTTGGTGATCGGAAACGGCGCCGACAGCGAGAGGTCGGGATCCTCCGGCTGCTGGGTGAACTTGTGATGCTGCAAATGGTAGGCGCGATAGCTCGCAAGGTCGGCGCCGACCGGCACAGCGCATAGCCATTGTCCGATCCACTCGTTGACCGCCTTGTTGCCGTGAAGCCCGCCATGGGCGGCCTCGTGCATCAGGATCGCCAAGCCGAGCTGCCGCGTGCCGACCACCATGACCGCGATCAGCCAGGTCAGCGGATTCGGCCATAGCGCGACCAGCGCAATGGCGGCTGCGATGGTGCCCCAGGCGTGGGCCACCAGCCACATGCCGCGCCATGAGCTGCGCGAGGTCAAAAGGCTCCATTCGTCCGCTGAAAACACGGTTTTCGGATCGATGCGGTTCACGGCCGGCATGGGCGGTTAAGTCCTTGGTTTGACGCGTTTTCTTCACGCGAACCGATAGTACATCAATCCGCTGCCTTGGTCACGATGCGGATTTCCGACGTCAGGGTGCGATGCACCGGGCACTTGTCGGCGATTTCGAGAATCCGTTTGCGTTGTTCGGCATCAAGCGCGCCTTCAAGGCCGATCGCGACGTCGATCTGATCGAGCATGCCTTCCTTGGTTTCGCACTCGGCACAATCCTGTGCGTGGATTTTGCTGTGGTTTAGCGTGACGGTGGCGCGCTCGAGCGGCAGCGATTTGCGGTTCGCATAAAGCCGCATGGTCATCGATTTGCAGGCGCCGAGCGCCGCCAGCAGAAAGTCATAGGGCCCGGGGCCGGAATCCTCGCCACCGGCCGCAACCGGCTCGTCGGCCAGCATCTGATGCGGTCCTATCATGACGGTCTGCTGGAATTTGCTGTTGCGGGTTTCGCGTACCACGACCTGGCGCGGCGCCTCGCCTGAAGCGGCGGCTGGCGCGGGCGCCAGCGGATCGATGTAACGCTCGACCCAGGCGGCGATGACATCGGCGACATAGGCACTGTCGCGCCTCTGGCTGAGCAGGTGATCGGCATCGTCGAGCGAAACGAAACTCTTGGGATGCCGGGCCGCGACAAAAATCCGGGTGGCGTTGTCGATGCCGACGGTATCGTCGGTCGGCGAATGCATCACCAGCAGCGCCTTGCGCAGATTGGCGACGTGCGCCATCAGGCCGTGCTCAGCGATGTCGTCGAGGAATTCGCGCTTGATACGGAACGGCCGGCCGGCGAGCGAGACCTCGACTTCGCCAGTGTTACGGATGTCCTCGATGCGATCCTTGAAAAGACCGGTGACATGGGCCGGATCGGCGGGGGCCGCGATGGTGACGACGGCCTTGGCGTCGGGGATTTGTACGGCGGCGGCGAGGATGGCGGCGCCACCGAGGCTGTGGCCGATCAGGATAGTGGGCGCTTTGCGGGTCGCGCGCAGATGATCGGCCGCGCGGACGAGATCGGCGACGTTGGAGGAAAAGGTCGAGTTGGCGAAATCGCCCTCGCTGGAGCCGAGGCCCGTGAAATCGAACCGCAGCACGGCGATGCCGTTTGCCGCCAGCGCGGCCGAAATTCGTGTCGCCGCCAGCACATCCTTGCCGCAGGTGAAGCAATGCGCGAACAGCGCATAGGCTCGCGGTTCGCGCTCGGGCAGGTCGAGTGCGGCGGCGAGCTGATGGCCGCCTTCGCCGGTGAATTGGAAGCGTTCAATCGGCACGTTCAGTCTCCGTGGTTGGACAGGTTGCCGCGTCAATCGCCGGAGTAGCGCTGCTCGGCCCAGGGGTCGCCGCGGTTATGGTAGCCGCGGACTTCCCAATAGCCGGGCGCGTCGCGCTCCAGGAATTCGATGGCCTTGAGCCACTTGGCACTCTTCCAGAAATAGAGATGCGGCACCACCAGCCGCACCGGGCCGCCATGTTCCTGCTCCAAGGGCGCGCCCGACCAGCTATGGGCGAGCAGGGCGTCCTCAGTCGCAAAATCCTCCAGCGCAAGATTGGTGGTATAGCCGTCATAGCAATTCAGCACCACGAAGCGCGCTTCCCCGCGCGGCCGGCAGGCGGCCAACAGGTCGCGGGTCGAAAGCCCCTCCCATTGATTGTCGTAGCGCGACCAGGTGGTCACGCAATGAATGTCGGAGGTGAATTTTGTCTGCGTCTGGCCTGCGAACTGGGCAAAGTTCCAAAAGATCGGATTTTCCACCGCGCCGTAGATGTCGAGCCGCCAGTGTTGGCGAGAGATGTTCGGTGTGACGCCGAGGTCGAGCGTCGGCCAGTCGCGGGTTAAATGCTGTCCCGGCGGCAATCGCTGCTGTTGCGGCCGGGAAGTCTTGCCGGTGAGGAAGCGCCCCTCGCGCGCCCAGCGCTCCTTGCTGCGCGTCAGCTTGCTTTCGGCGGGCAGCTCATTCTCGTCGGACATGTTACGACCACCAACTACTCGTGGCGATGCATCGCGGAAGCATGCTTGGTGTCGCGCATCGTAGCATAGATGATCAGCGAGAGGCAGATCATGCCCGAGAGGTAATAATAGAACCAGTCCTCATGCCCGAGGCTCTTGAAATAGAGCGCGACCGCAGGCGCGGTGCCGCCGAATATCGATACCGTGATCGCATAGGGCAGGCCGACGCCGAGCGCGCGGACATTGGTCGGAAACAATTCGGCCTTCACGATGGCATTGATCGAGGTGTAGCCGGCGACGAAAATCCAGGCCGCGCAGATCAGCAGAAAGGCGAAAAACGGCGATTTGGTTTCTTTCAACGTCGTCAGGATCGGAACCGTTGCTAGCGTGCCGGCAACGCCGAAAAAGATCAAAAGCGGCTTGCGGCCGATCCGGTCGGACAGCGCGCCGTAGAGCGGCTGCAACAGCGTCGCGAACACCAGCGAGCCGAAAATCACCATGGTTGTCTGATCGGGGGTGAGGCCGACCGACAATCGGACGAAGGTCTGCATATAGGTCGTAAAGGTGTAGAACGCCGCGGTGCCGCCGGCGGTCAGGCCCACCACCAGCAGGAGTTCGTTCGGATATTTCAGCAGACCGGCAATCGAACCGGTCGGCTTGACAACCTTCTTGGCTTCGACAAACGCCTCGGTCTCCTGAAGGCTGCGCCGCATCACCGCGGCGAAAATCGCCAGCCCCGCGCCGATCACGAACGGGATCCGCCAGCCCCAGGCTTTCAGTTCCTCCGGTGTCAGAAACACCTTCTGCAGCAGCAACAGCACGATGATGGCGGTGAGCTGACCGCCGATCAGCGTGACGTATTGGAAGCTGGAGTAGAAGCCGCGATGGGTGGCGTCGGCGACTTCACTCAAGTATGTCGCGCTGGCGCCGTACTCGCCGCCAAGACTTCAAGCCCTCGATCACCCGCGCCAGCGCCAGGATCGCCGGCGCGGCGAAGCCGATCGAGGCATAGGTCGGTGTCACCGCAATGATCAGTGAGCCGAAGCACATGAACACCACGGATAGCGTCAGCGACAGCCGCCGGCCGAAACGGTCGGCAATATAGCCGAATAGCCAGCCGCCCAATGGCCGCATCAGGAAGGTGGCGGCGAACAGCACGGCGGCATTGAGTTGCTGGACCACCGGATCGCTGTCCGGAAAGAACGCCGGCGCGAAGTACAGCGCGAACGCCGTATAGGCGTAGAAGTCGTACCACTCGACGAGGTTGCCGACCGAGCCGATGAAAATCGCCTTGATCCGGCGTTCCGCGTCGGCGATATCGAGATGACCGGGATTGATGGCTTGATCGGTCATGGCAGGCCTCCCTAATGGATGGCCTGCTACCGCTTTTTTAAATCAGGCCGCTTTTCCGAATAGCATCGGGAGCTGCCGCGGTCCACGCACGGTGCCTTCCGACCAGGTGACCTTGTCGGCCGGATCGAGCCTGAAATCGGGAATCCGCTTCAGCCATTCCTCGATTGCGACCGTCATCTCCATGCGCGCGAGGTTGGAACCGACGCAACGGTGAATGCCCAAGCCGAACGCGGCGTGGCGATTCTCCTTGCGGTCGATCACGACCGTGTCGGCATCGGGGAAAACCGCGGGATCGCGGTTGGCGGCCGGGAACGACAGCAGCACCATGTTGCCCGGCTTGACCGGGCAGCCGCTGATGGTCGTTTCCTTCATCACTTCGCGCGCCATCGTCACAGGCGAATAGGCGCGCAGCAATTCCTCGACCGCCGTCGGCATCAGCTCGGGCTCGGCGACCAGACGCGCGCGATCCCCCGGCGTCTTCGCCAGGTGCCACAGCGAGGAGCCGATCGCGCTCCAGGTGGTGTCGATGCCGGCGATCAAGAGCAGCCGCAGCGAGCCCATCACGTGCTGATCCGACAATGGCTGGCCGTTCTTGTCCCGCGCCATCATCAGCGTCGAGATCAGGTCGTCGGTCGGATGGGTTTTGCGATACTCGATATGGCCAGCGAAATAGCCGCTCATCTCCTGGATCGCGCTCATCAGGGCATCATTGTCCTTGATGCCGAGCTCGAGGATGCCGTGGATCCATTTGATGAAGAGCTCGCCGTCCTTTTCGGGGATACCCAGCATATGCGCGATGGCGCGGACCGGGATGTGCTTGGTGTAGCGCGCCGCCGCGTCGCATTTGCCGTCGGCGATGAATTCGTCGATCAGCTCGTTGCAGATCGCGCGGACCCGCGGCTCCAGTTTTTTCATGGCGTCCGGCGTAAACGGCGGCAGCAGCACCTGCTTGGCGGGCTTGTGCTCCGGCGGATCGGAGGTGATCGGGGGCGCCGGGTTGGCGACGTCAGGCCGGACATCGCGCACGATGACGCGGCGCGAGGAAAAATGCTCGGTGTCGTAGGCGATCTCTTTCACCGCCTGGTAGGTGGTCGGCATGTAGCAGCCGAGAAAGCGGTCGGTGTGAACGACAGGTGACGCCGCGCGCAGCTTCTCCCAGATCGGAAACGGATTTTCCGTCCAGCGCGGGTCGGTATGATCGAAATCGTGAATCCAGTCGAGGACCGGCGGATGTTCGGGCAGGATGCTGGCGGTGTCGGACATCGGGTTTTTCCCCTGTTTTGCTCGCTCGGATCAAATCTTGCGCGGACCGAATTGTTTCGAAGGATGGCTCATTCCTCGGTCACCTCGATCGCGATCTCCGGACAATTGCTGCGGGCAAGCCAAGCCTTGTCCTCAAGGCCCGCGGGCACCGAGCCATCGCCGACCTCATGAGCATTGCCGAATTCGTCGAGATCGAACAGCTCCGGCGCCAGCGACTTGCAGCGGGCATGTCCCTGACATTTCTCCTGGTCGACGTGTATCTTCAGCTTTGCGGCCATCGCAGGCGTTTCCCTTGAGGATCGCGCGCGGCTGTGCCGCGGGCATGGCGTTTCCCGGTCGTTCCGACTTTTGTGCGGGCAGCTTGGCGGCGGCCTGGAAATTATATCGTATTACATTTCGCGACGTGTTGTGCTGTCAAGTAAAAAGTCATAGACGTTGCCCCGATGCCGCCTCGATTAGCCCGCAAGCCGCTCAACACCTACCACCATGGGGATCTCCGGGATGCTCTGGTGCACGCGGCGCTTGTGGAAGCGGAGCAAGGCGGCCCGGAAGCCGTCAACCTCAAGGCGCTGGCGAAGAAGCTCGGCGTCTCGCAGCCGGCGCCGTACCGGCATTTTGCCGATCGCAAGGCACTGCTTGAGGCGGTCACCGCGGAGGTGTTCCGACAATTCAGCGCTACCTTGCGGCAGTCGATCGCAAAGCCATCGAAACGCTCCAAATTGTCACGTCTCGCGCAGGCCACGCTCGCGTTTGGTCTTCGCCGCAACGGGATTTACCGTTTGATGTTCGCCTCCCGAACCATGGCCTGTGCGCCAAAAGGCAGCGAGCTTCATAACGCGGCGATGCAAACCTTCGGCCTGTTGCTGGAGGCGTTGGAAGCTCCTGCCATTGGATTGATACGCGAGCGGCACGCTTTGAAGATCTGGGCCGCGCTGCACGGCGTGGTGATGCTCGCGGAGCAGGGGCTTCTTACCGGCCAAGCTGCTCAGATGAGCCGCGAGGAGCTGGTCGAGGACATCGTGGCGGAAACCAAATTGAGCCTGTCGGTGGCGATCAAGGAAGCTGGCGGAGATCGCGTGACGCGGTAGCGCTCTGGCCTCATCCTGAGGAGCACGCGTTAGCGTGCGTCTCGAAGGATGAGGCCACGACCGGGCCCTCATGGTTCGAGACGGCGCAAACGCGCCTCCTCATCATGAGGAGTACGATTTCGTGAGGGCTCACGATTTCGCAGGTTTTGGGTCGATCGGCGTCGTGCCGCGCAGGCCTAGAATGTCCTCCAGCACCTTTGCGCCGGCGAGTAGTCTTGCTTCGCCGCGTGGCGCCGCCACCATCTGCAGGCCGACCGGCAGGCCGCTTGCGGTGAAGCCGCAGGGCAGCGACAGCGCCGGGCAGCAGGCCAGCGTGATCGCATAGACGATGCCGAGCCATTCGACGTAGTTGTCGAATTTCTTTCCCGCGCATTCGGCGACGTAGCGGTTTTGAACCGGAAACGGCGCCACGATGGTCGCTGGCGTCAGCAACAGATCGTAGGCCTTGAAGAACTCGATGGTACGCGCGGTCATCGCGACGCGCTGCGCTTCGGCGCGCGCGATCTGTTCGACCTTAAGCTTGAGACCCTCCTCGATATTCCAGATCACCTCGGGCTTGAGCAGGTCGCGCTTGTTGCGCAGCAGCTCGGCCTTGGTGACGGCGAAATCGAATGCGCGCAGCACATGGAAACATTCATGGGCCTCGCGCAGGTCCGGATGCGCTTCCTCGACAACCACGCCCGCTTCCGCAAAACGCTGCGCTGCCTTCCGGGTGATGGCGGCGACCTCGGGATCGACAGGGGTGATGCCGAGATCGGGCGAATAGGCGACGCGCTTCGGCTTTTTCGGCGCACGCGCGGCCGACAGGAAGGATGTTGGCAGCACCGGCAGCGACAATGGATCGGCCGGATGTTCGCCGCTCATGGCATCGAGCAGCAGCGCGAGGTCTTCGACATTGCGCGCCATCGGGCCGTGCACGGTGAGATTGCGGTCGATCTTGAAGGCCGGGGAATGCGCGACCCGGCCGATGCTGGGCCTTAAGCCCACGACGCCGCAGAAGCTTGCTGGATTGCGCAGCGAACCGCCCATATCGGTACCATGCGCGAGCCAGGCCATGCCGGTCGCAATCGCGACCGCGGCGCCTCCCGAGGAGCCGGCGGCGGATCGCGATGTATCCCAGGGGTTAAGCGTCGCGCCGAACACCTCGTTGAAGGTGTTGGCGCCGGCGCCGAACTCCGGCGTGTTCGATTTGGCGTAGACCACGCTGCCGTTATGTTCGAGATGCTCGACCACGATATCGGAATGAGCCGAAATCGCATCCTTGTAGATCGGCGAGCCCTGGGTGTTGCGCACGCCCTTGACGTTGAACAGATCCTTGATCGGCACGGGCAGACCGGCAAGGAGGCCGCGCTCGGAGACCGGTTTTTCCATCAGCGCCTTGGCATGGGTCCGGGCGCGCTCGAAGCACAGGATCGGCAGGGCGTTGACCTCGCCGTCGACTTCGGCGATCCGCTGCTCCAGCACATCAAGAAGATCGAGCGGCGTGACCTCGCCCGCTTTGAGTTTCGCGACGATGGCGCAGGCGGTCTCGCGCACCAATCCCTGACCAGCCAATAGCGTCACTCCCTGTCGATTTGCTAGTCCTGTAGAACATTTTCCGGCAGAGTGGCAACGCAAACCCTATTGGAGATGTCGAAAATGACTCCGCCGTTTGACGCGCTGGACTGGCGCAAGATGAGCCAGGAGGAGCGGGACCTCGGTCTCAATAACGGTCTCGCCGTGGCAGGGAGCACGGACATCATCGCCGGCTGGGACGCGCTTTCGGCCGACATGCGCAAGCGATATCATGCTCACCTCGACCTGCGTTATGGGCCACGCGAACGCAACCGGATCGACTTTCTCAAAGCGCACGACGAAGGCCCAACCCTTCTGTTCATTCACGGCGGTTACTGGCAGGCGCGAGCCAAGGAAACCTTTGCGCTGTTTGCCGAGGGCCCATTGGCGTACGGCATCAATGTCACGCTGATCGGCTACACGCTTGCGCCGCACGCAGGGCTCGATGAGATCGTGGCAGAGATTCATGCCGGCATCGATTTTCTTGCACAACAATTGCCCGCGCTCGGCGGCGACGGCAAGCGAATCGTAGTGTCCGGTTGGTCCGCCGGCGGGCATTTGACCTCGATGGCGCTGGCGCATCCTTTCGTGAGGGCGGGGATGGCGATATCGGGCATCTACGATCTCGAGCCGATCCGCCACAGCTATCTCAACGCAAAACTCTCCCTCGATGAGGCGGCCTCGCGCCGCAACTCGCCGATGATGTTCCCCGGTGGGCCGATGAAGCCGCTATCGCTGGTGGTCGGCGCCGCCGAACTGCCGCTGCTCCGCAAGCAGACCGCGGACTTCGCCTGCCATCGCGCCAGATACGGACTGCCAGTGACCTATGAAGAGATCGCCGGCGCGAACCATTTCACGATCATGAACGAGATCGCTTCGCCGATGGGCCGGATCACGCGCTTGATCCGGCAGTTGTTCGAAAGGACGGCTGGTTAGACTAGCGACGTCATTCCGGGATGGTGCGTCAGCACCAGACCCGGAATCTCGAGATTCTCAGGTGCGCAATTGCGCACCATAGTTCGATGCTTCGCATCACCCCGGAATGACAGTTACCTAGCCCCACCCAGCACTGATCCCGCCATCGACCGTAAAAATCACGCCCGAGGTGTAGCCGGAGCGGTCGGAGGCGAGGAACGCCATCAGGTCGCCGATTTCGCGGGCGTGCGCCGGGCGGCCGAGCGGCAGGCCTTTCTGGAATTCCTTGTAGCGGTTTTCGTCGCCGAACTGATGCTTGGCGCGGGTCTTGAGCAGCGTGACGTGGCGGTCGGTGCCGACCGGGCCCGGATTGATGCCGACCACGCGAATGTTGTCGGCAAGACTCTTGCCGCCCAGCGCGCGGGTAAAAGCCATCAGCGCGGCGTTGCCGGCGCTGCCGCAGATATAATTCGCGTCGAACTTTTCGCCGGCAGCGCCGATGTCGTTGACGATGACGCCGCCCCCGCGCGCCTTCATCTGCGCGTAGATGGCGCGGGTGAGGTTGATATAGCCGAACACTTTCAGCTCCCAGGCGTGACGCCAGGTCGCCTCGTCGATCTTGTCGATCGAGCCGCCGGGAATGTCGCCGGCATTGTTGACGAGAATATCGATGTCGGACGCATCCTTCACCAGTCTTGCGATGTCCGCAGGGTTTCGTAGATCGACGACATGCGGTGTGGCGTCGATCTGATGCGCCCCGCGCAGGCGCTCGGCCAGCGCCTTCAATTGATCGCCGCTGCGGGCCGCGAGCCGGAGGTGGCAGCCTTCCTCGGCGAAGGCTTCGGCGGCGGCCGCGCCAATGCCCTTGGAGGCGCCGGTGATGAGAACGCGCTTGCCGCGCAGATGCAGATCCATGGGATTACTCGCTGGTTGGGAGAGGCGGGTTAAAAATTGTTAGGCGGGAGGTCTGGCCGTAGTCAACATTGCACTGCAGCGTTGCGCTGCCCTGCGGTTTGGTCCATTGCAATTCCATCGGAATGGGTGCCGATGCCGGCTGGGCAAGTCACAGGGAAGTTCTCGATGAGCAATCAAAAAAAACAATACCGGATCGCGGTCATTCCCGGCGACGGCATCGGCAAGGAAGTGATGCCGGAAGGGTTGCGCGTCATCGAGACCGCGGCGAAAAAGCACGGCGTTGCCGTGCAATTCGATCATTTCGATTTCGCTTCTTACGACTATTACGAAAAGCACGGGGAGATGATGCCGGACGACTGGAAGGCGAGAATCGGCAAGCATGACGCGATCTATTTCGGTGCCGTCGGCTGGCCCGCAAAAATTCCAGATCACATTTCATTGTGGGGCTCGCTGATCAAATTCCGCCGGGAGTTCGATCAATATGTCAACCTTCGCCCGGTGCGGCTGATGCCGGGGGTGCCGTCGCCGCTCGCCGGCCGCAAGCCCGGCGACATCGATTTCTGGGTGGTGCGTGAAAACACCGAGGGCGAATACTCCTCCATCGGCGGGCGGATGTTTCCCGACACGGCGCGGGAATTCGTCACCCAGCAGACCGTGATGACCCGGATCGGCGTCGATCGCATTTTGAAATTCGCATTCGAATTGGCGGCGTCACGGCCCAAGAAGCACCTGACCTCGGCGACGAAATCCAACGGCATTTCCATCACCATGCCGTATTGGGACGAGCGGGTGGAGGCGATGGCGAAACATTATCCTGACGTGAAGTGGGACAAGTACCACATCGATATCCTGACCGCGAATTTCGTGCTGCATCCGGACTGGTTCGACGTCGTCGTCGGCTCGAACCTGTTCGGCGATATCTTGTCCGATCTGGGGCCGGCCTGCACCGGCACCATCGGCATTGCGCCGTCCGGCAATATCAATCCGGAAGGCAATTTTCCATCCGTGTTCGAGCCGGTGCACGGCTCGGCGCCCGACATCGCCGGTCAGGGCATCGCCAACCCGATCGGGATGATCTGGTCGGGCGCGATGATGCTGGAACATCTCGGGGAGAAGGAGGCGGCTTTCTCGATCGTCGCGGCGATCGAGCGCACGCTCGGAGAACGCACGCTGCGCACCCGCGACCTCGGCGGCAACGCCGACACGGCTGCCTGCGGCAAGGCGGTGGCGGAGATGGTGGAGTGAGATCTTCCCCTCTCCCCTTGTGGGAGAGGGTGCCCTCGCGAAGCGAGGGCGGGTGAGGGGGTCTCTCTCCGCGGAGACAAACCCTCATCCGGCGCGGACTTCCTCCACGCCACCTTCTCCTACAAGGGGAGAGGGAATTTTTCCAGCGGCTGTCTTTCTTATTTTGTTTCAAGGCGTTACCGCAACGACAGCAACCCGGATTTGCGTAGGCTTCACATAGGTAGCAAAATCGCAGCCAATCGAAGCGGAGGACAGACGCGGGCATCGCAGATCCGGGGAAGCTGCCCGCATAGGACTAGATATTGACCTGTTCGGCTATGGCAAGAGCGTCATCAACCTCGATACCAAGGTAGCGCACCGTGCTCTCGATCTTGGAGATTGCCAGTGCGCCGATAGATCAATGTAGCCTTCGTGCGTCGTAGCGAGTGCGTTCCGAAACGTTTTGGATCTAGCCCAACGCTACCAATCCACTCTGAGACAAGGCGCGCGTACTGACGCGTTGTCATGCTGTGTTCGGAACCACGATGACCCGCGAACAAGAACTCGCCCGGCTTTTTGTTGGCAGCTGTTAAATAATCATCGACCGCCTGGCGGGTTTGTTCGCTCAATTCAAATCTGACCGGCTGTCCGGGGCACCTTTGAGACATGCAGACAGCATCCCGATTATGCGCCGCCTAAAGTCAAGGTGACCGATTCAAATTGTCCGCAATCTCTATTTCCAGCGTCTCTTCGAACCAACAGTGGACTCTGTTTGATGCTATCGCTCGTTTAGGCGAATGAGGATTGATAGTGCCTGCGCTAACGATTAGCCCTTCAGCAAACTTCATTCGCGCGAAGTCTTTGGCGTCCGTTTCAGTCTGAAATGTTTTGGTTGCTCGAGGAATCCTCCTTCCTTTCCGCTTCATCGATTTGCGCACTTCGAGAGTAACGTACCAAGTTACGGTCATCCTTTGCCCTAGGGTGATGCGGAAATACACGGGACTTCGCAGTGCTAA
This sequence comes from uncultured Alphaproteobacteria bacterium, assembly GCA_963769365.1. Lineage (GTDB taxonomy): Bacteria > Pseudomonadota > Alphaproteobacteria > Rhizobiales > Xanthobacteraceae > Bradyrhizobium. The sequence continues at coordinate 1,167,057 of CAVYLU010000012.1, forward strand.
AGAATTGCACGACCGAGCCGAACTAAATTGACCTAGGTCAAAACCGACTAAGCACCCGGACATTACAATTCCCCCTGTTATCGTCGGGAACTATCGCGCGATCGTTGGGACTAGTTTTACAATATTGCAAGATGCATTGTGCAATTCATAAACTGGAGAAATCAGATACGAAAACTCTTACTTATCGTGACAACGACCCTCATGATCTCCGGCTCGCTCGCTCAAGCTCAGGTACCGCTCAGTGCTTATGTCGATGCAAATGGATTCATCGACGTTCAGCAAATGACTTGCGCGCAGCTTGCTGGAACGTTTCAAGAAGACGCTGACATGCTCACGACCTGGTACAGTCGATGGTACAACGGCCTCGCAAAGAAGCATTTCATCCATGTGACAAGGGCAAAGTTGTTTGAACACGAAATAATTTTGTACTGCAAAGCAAATCCCGGCGTGAAGATCATCGCCGCGATCGATGTGCTTTTAAAGGATGAGAAATTATCGTCCGGATTTAAATAAATGAAGACGTCGGCTACCGGAAGCGATCGACGCGCGGTCAATGTGACGCGAGCCCGGAGCCGACATGGATACGTTGGACAATTCCGGCAAGCGCCTCCAAGGATATCCTGCTAGTCCGCGGTCCAAGATGGTCTGTTTCTAATTGGCCACAGGCTTGCAATTGGCTTCGTCATCGTCTTTCCGTGATCTCGCGCTTCATGACCATAAAATGACGCTGGCCTTGCTCGCGTTCGAAAAATACTGTCTTTGGGTGAGCAAAATTGCACAGGCAACAAGGCCACATCTCGTCACGGTAGAGGGTGGGTACCAGGCCCCAAGCGGAGATTGAAATGGATCGTGTCAAACATCGCGCTTTATAGAAAGCTGATTTCCGAGAGCGAGCTTGACCCGTCGCGCGATGAGGATCGGCATAAAATGCTTATGACCTTGCTTGCCGAGGAAATGGCGAAGGACGATGATCCGCCGGATGTCCGGCCTCGTGGCTTACCGCACCCCCTTACAACTCAAGGAGAGTCGTTATGAAACATCTGGTTATCCCTCTATTACTTATAGGAGGGTTCGTTGCCCTGACGACAACGGAAGCGAGTGCCGTAGTCTGCGCGGCCGGAGTATACCGGGCGGGCTGCGTCGCCGCACGCCCCGTCGTTGTCGCCCCACGTGCTGTTGTTGTTGCACCGCGTGCTGTGGTTGTTGCTCCGCACCCTGTGGTTGTTGCCCCTGTCCGCCGACGGGTTTACTGAAGATCCAACGATGACAGCCGGGATTATGACGTGAAGCCCGTGTCTGTTCATGGCACGAACCGGACCAGTCGGCCCGGTCAGGCGATGTCCGTTGATTGGGGTAGACCTGAAGTGATCGGCCGACCAGCGAAACGGCGCGTTTGATCCGCAGTGGAAGTCTCACTGTCAGACTCTGATGAGGCAGCTCTCAAGATCTGCAACAGCCATTCATTTCGCGCCAATTGATGGAGATCAAGTCTCTGCTTGCTTGTCGTGCGATTGAGCCGCGAATGCCAACTGTTGGTCGCTTCGGCCAAGTGTGACCGCGATGAGAATACCGAATCGGCGGTCACCTGCGATGTCATTGAACCCACGAAGTTATTGAAACCAAGCAACTGAGAAAAGAGAGAGCGCCTATGAAGGAAATGAGATGGCTGGGCCTGTTGGCCACCTGTTTAACCGCCGCGACAATCGCAAGCGCACCAGCCGCCGCACAGCAGTCAAAGCCAAACATCGTTGTCATCATGGGCGACGACATTGGCATGTGGAATATCGGCGCTTATCACCGGGGACTGATGGCTGGCACAACGCCGAACCTCGACAAGATCGCCAAGGAAGGCATGTTGTTCACGGACTATTATGCCGAGGCAAGCTGCACGGCAGGCCGCGCGAACTTCATCACCGGAGAGCTGCCGATCCGCACTGGCATGACCACGGTGGGACAAGCAGGCGCGTCGGTCGGCTTGCCGGCTGAGGCGGTGACAATTGCGACAGTGTTGAAATCGATGGGCTACGCGACTGGCCAGTTCGGCAAGAACCACCTTGGCGACAAGAACGAATTCCTGCCAACCGTCCACGGCTTCGATGAATTCTTCGGCTATCTTTATCACCTCGATGCGATGGAAGATCCGGCCCATCCCAACTATCCGCAGAACCTGTTGAATGTCGTTGGCCCGCGCAACATGGTTCACAGCTATGCCACCGACAAGGACGATCCCACCGAGATGCCGCGCTGGGGCAAGATCGGCATGCAGAGGATCGAGGATGCCGGCCCGCTCTATCCCAAGCGGATGGAAACGGTGGACGACGAGATTCGCGACCTTGCACTCAATTTCATCGACAAGGCTAAGAAGGACAACAAGCCGTTCTTCGTCTGGCTCAACCCGACGCGCATGCATATCGTCACGCATCTGTCTCCGAAGTACGAGGCGCTTCGCAACTCAGAGAACGGCTGGTCGGAAGAGGAAGCCGGCATGGCTCAGCTCGACGACGACGTCGGGCTGGTGATGAAGAAGCTCAAGGACATCGGCGTCGACGACAACACCATCGTCGTCTTCACCACCGACAACGGCACCGAACTCTTTACCTGGCCTGATGGCGGCCAGACGCCGTTCGCGCAGTCCAAGGGAACGGTGCTTGAAGGCGGCTTCCGCGTGCCCGCCCTCATTCGCTGGCCCGGCAAGGTGCCGGCTGACACAGTTCAGAACGGAATCTTCTCCGGGCTGGACTGGCTGCCGACCTTCGTGGCCGCGGCCGGGAATCCGAACATCACCGACGAATTGCTCAAAGGTAAGGAGATCAGCGGCCGGACCTACAAGAACCATCTGGATGGCTACAACCAGTTGGCTGCCATCACCGGCAAGGGCCCGTCCGTGCGTCACGAGATCTTCTATCTCGGCGAAAGCACCGTCGGCGCAGTGCGGATCGACGACTACAAGTTCCGCTTCATCGACCAGCCCGCCGGCTGGTTGGGCGAAAAGACCAAACCTGACGTGCCTTACATCACCAACCTGCGGCTCGACCCGTTCGAGCGCACGGGCTGGCCGGGCAACGGAACGAAGGACGGTGCGCAGCAATATTTTGACTGGTTCAAGTACCAGTTCTGGCGCTTCGTGTTCGTTCAGCAGGTCATGGGCAAGGAAATCCAGACCTTCCTCGAATATCCGCCGATGCAGCGCGGCGCGAGCTTCAATCTTGATGCTATCAAGGCGGAGATGGGAAAGAGGATGGAGCAGGCAGAAGCGGCGAGTAAAGGGCCTAGCAACTAATAAAGCTAATCCTGACGGCGGGCGACCAGTACACGGGCCGGCCCGCCCCAATTCCACTCAAACCCCTCCACTTAATCCGGTACTCATTCGGAAGGCCGCCTTCGAGCGGCCTTTTTTTATTTCCTTACCTTGGAATATTGATGTTGCTTGTTGGGTAGAGATCCTATGCAGGCGCGGCGGGCGGGGTGATACCGTTTCGGTGTAACCCCACCACCAATGCATAGGAGAGCCTGATGACGGCCTGAACAGTAAGCAACCTACCCGCCGCAATGCATGTTGAGACTGCGCGGTGTCTGTTTGCAATCGAATTAAGCAAGCAGAGCTGGGTTATTGGATTCAATACACCACTTTCCGCGAAGATCAGCCGCCGGATCTTGAGTGGAGGCGATTGGAAAGGTCTACTCGAGTTGATCGAGGAGGTGCGAGCACGTGTCAGCCGAGAGACGCGTCGGGCGGTGGGTGTGATCTCGTCCTACGAGGCCGGTTATGATAGTTTCTGGCTACACCGGCAGACTATACTGTGTCACTTCGATGTATACTGATGTATAGCGATGGACGTTTATTACGCGCACAAAAGAAGAGAGCGCGAGGGATTTTGCCCATCGCGCCCTTCGTGGCGGACACCCTACTTCTCACTCCTTGAAGAGCGGGTGCGGTTGCGGATGTAGTCGCGCAAGTACGACAGCGGGTACCGGACGGCGTGGCCGATTTTCACAAAGCGGGGGCCGTCGCCCCGCAGGCGGGCTTTTGCCAACCAAGAGACCGACAATCCTAGTTTGCGTTCCGCAAGGAAATCAGGGCGTTGATAAACAGCTGCAACCCCGGAAATCGCCCCGTTTTGGTGGTTAAGGATTTTATCGGCCACATGCGGCGCGATACCGAGTCCCGCCATTCCGGAAACGCAAGTCCGCCGCAGGTCATGCAGCCGCCATCCGGTGACGCCCGAGAGTTGATCAAGCTCTCGCTTTGCAAGGCTGAAGTCCTGAAAACGAGCGCTTCCTGAGCGGAAAAAAACGAACTCGCCAGTCCTCTTGGACCGGCTGAGAACCGCCACGGCCTGATCCGATAGATAGACTTCATGCGTTTTGGCATTCTTGGTCCGCTCTGACGAGAGCTTCCATGTTTGGCGCGCCATATCGATCTCATCCCAGGTGCAACGCGCCACTTCCTCACGACGTTGGCCGGTAAGCGCGAGCATTTCAACGATGCCGGCGTGTCTTGCCGCGATGATGACCCGGGCGAGTTCGTCATCGATCAGAACCCGATCTCGCGGAACTTCCTTTGCAGGCAGCGGGACTCCGTCGGCCGGCGACTGGTCGAGCACCGCGCGACCAACACACCACCGGAGGAAAGTTTTGGTAGCCTTCAACGCCTTGTTTGCCGCAATGGGCGCTCCGCGTTGCTCGATAGCGCTTACGACATCAATTACATCACGCTTAGTGATCTCGTGAATGCTTCGGCTTCCCCAAGCCGAACGTAGCTCCCGGCGAAGCATACGTGAAATTTCGGCGCCGAGCGGTTTTGAAAAACGTGTTGCGCTATAAATGCCTCAAGCAGATCGTCGACCTGGTCGGCAACCATCCTGCGGCGGGAGTCCTTCTTCTCCGCGGCGAGATCGCGCCCGTCGAGCTTGGCTGCGAATACCTTCTGGGCCGTTACGCGGGCTTGATTTAGTGTCACCCGGCCATACGTCCCGATGGTATATTTGCGCAATCTCGATCCGGCTCCCGCCGTCCGGTACAGAACAACGAATACCTTGCGCCCCGTGGGCGTAACCTTGACGCCGAAGCCCGGACAATTGGCGTCCCAATAGACCACATCCTTGAGCAGAATTGGAAGAGCGTCGATGGCGCTCTTGGTCAGCTTCGTACGCGGCATCTGATCCCCCAACGGGCGGTGCTACCTTGAACTCGATATAGGTAGCACCGCACAGGTTATGATGGGATCAAGCGTGACTGGCCGTCGCTATTGACGCAAGCAATATCAACGCCGTATCCACTTCCAGGAAACAACTTCCATCCCCAGCAATCGCTTCCCCGAGAACACAAGGGGAGAAGGGAAGAACAAGCACTACGCTCCCTTCACGATCCTGCGGCAATGCTCCCACGCGGCGTGAATCAAATTCTCGCTCGCCTCCGGCGTGCGGAAGGCCGAATGCGCCGACAGCGTGACATTCGCGAGCTTTGTCAGCGGATGATCCTTCGGTAGTGGCTCGATGTCGAAGACGTCGAGCCCGGCATGCCGGATATGGCCTGATTTCAGCGCCTCGATCATCGCGGCTTCGTCCACGATCGCACCGCGCGCGGTGTTGACGAGGATGACGCCCGTCCGCATCGCCGCGATGCGCCGGCCTGAGAGAAAGCCACGGGTTTCGTCGTTCAGCAAAAGATGCAGCGAGACGACGTGGCTCTGCGCCAGCAGCGTATCAATGTCGACAAACTCGACGCCTATAAAACGCTTCGGCGTCCGGTTCCAGGCGATCACCCGCATGCCGCTGCCGAGCGCGATGCGCGCCACTTCGGCTGCGATGCCACCGAACCCGATCAGGCCCAATGTCTTGCCGGTGAGCTGCATACCATCCTCGCGCAGCCATTGGCCTGCGCGCATCTCGCGGTCCATCTGCGCCAACACGCGCGCGGATGCCCACATCAAGGCGATCGCGGACTCCGCGACTGCCGTGTCGCCATAACCCTTGATCAGATGCACGGAGATCCCGAGCTCTGCGAGTTCCTCGGGGTTCATGTAGCTGCGCGCGCCGGTGCCCAAGAACACCACATGCTTCAGCCCTGTGCATTGGCGCGCGATATCGGTCGGCAATGCCGTGTGATCGACGATCGCGATTCCCGCGCCGTCGAGCACCTTTGGCAATTGACCAGAGGCGATGTCGGGATCGCGATGGATGCGCACCTTGGGATCGCCGGGCTTTTCCAGCCGCTCGAAGATTGTGGCGAGCGATTCATTGGCGTCGACAAAAACTCCGCGCAAGGCGATCCTCCCTCGTTGTCCTTGGTCGTTTTGTCAGGACGCGACGCCGGCGAGCGAAAGGACCGTGTGCATCAGCACGTTGGCGCCGGCGGCGCAATCGGCCTGGGTGGCGTCTTCCAGTTCGTTGTGGCTGACGCCATCCTTGCAAGGGACAAACACCATCGCCGCGGGCATGATGGTGTTGAGGTTGCAGGCGTCGTGGCCGGCGCCCGACGTAACGCGCCGATTGGAGTAGCCGAGCGCGTGAGCGGCATTCTCCACGGTGTCGACCAGTTTTGGGTCAAAATGGGTCGGCGGCTTGCGCCAGACCAGATCGAGCGTGACCTCGACCTTGCGCCGGGCCGCGATCTCGGCGGCAGCCGTGCGCAGATCCTTGTCGAGCGCGTCCATGATGGCGGCGTCGGCGCTGCGGCAGTCGACGGTAAAGGCGATTTCGCCGGGGATGACGTTGCGCGAGGGTTTTGCGATCACGGCCTCGCCAATGGTGCCGACCGCCTTTGGGCCATGTTTTTTCGCGATGTTTTCCATCGCCAGCACGATTTCCGAGAGCGTCGCGAGCGCGTCGCGGCGCAGTGGCATCGGCGTGGTGCCGGCATGGCTTTCGAAGCCGGTGATCTTGCCGTCGTACCACAACACGCCCTGGCCGGAATCGACCACGCCGATGGTCTTGCCTTCGGCTTCAAGAATCGGGCCCTGCTCGATGTGAAGTTCAACGAAGCTTGAGAATTTCTGGGTGCCGACCGGGCTCGCGCCGCGATAACCGATGCGCTCGAGCGCCTCGCCAACCGTGACGCCGTCGGCATCCTTGCGCGACAAAATATCGTCGGTGGTGAAGTCGCCGACATAGGCGGCCGAGGCCATCATCGCCGGCGCAAAGCGCGAGCCTTCCTCGTTGGTCCAGTTGCAGATACAGATCGGGCTCTCGGTCTCGATCCCGGCATCGTTCAAAGTGCGCACCACTTCGAGTGCTGCCAGCGTGCCGAGGACGCCGTCGTACTTGCCGCCCGTGGGCTGGGTATCGAGATGCGAGCCGAGCCCCACCGGCGGCTTCGACATGTCGCGCCCCTTGCGAAGGGCAAACATCGCGCCGAGCGCATCGACATGGACGTCGAGGCCTGCGGCTTCGCAGGCCTTTTTGAACCAGTCGCGCACCTGCTTGTCCTCAGGCCCGAGCGTCAGCCGCTTTACGCCACCTTTCGGCGTGGCGCCGAATTTCGCGGTTTCGTGGATGGTGTCCCACAGGCGGGCGGAATCGATCTGCAGATTGGATGCGGTCATTCAGCTATTTCCGAAAAAGCCTGGGTGTGTCGCCAACGGCTCCATGGTAGAATCCTTATGGATTGCCTGTCGAGACAGGGAAGCGATTTCGATGAATGTCGGTCTGTCGAGAAAAGAGCACGGCGGCCAGCGGGAGATCCTTCCGAGCCTGCAGGCGCGGCTCGATTGCCGCGCCGGGATGGCGACGACGACGGCCGGCGTCGCAGGCGGCTTTGTCCAGGGCAATCTGGCGATCCTGCCGGAGAAGCTTGCCTCCGCGTTCCACCGCTTCTGCCAGCTCAACCCAAAGCCGTGCCCAATCATCGGCATGTCCGATGTCGGCGACCCCCGCATTCCCGCGCTCGGGCTTGACCTCGATATCCGCACCGACCTGCCGCGCTACCGGGTCTGGCGTGACGGCGAGGTGGCCGAGGAGCCGACCGACATAATGGCGCATTGGCGCGGCGATCTCGTCGCTTTCGTGATCGGCTGCTCGTATTCGTTCGAGGAGGCGCTGATGACGGACGGCCTGCCGATCCGCCACGTCGAGCGCAAGCTGCGGGTGCCGATGTACCGCACCAATATCGCGTGCCAGCGAGCGGGGCCGTTCGCCGGTCCGATGGTGGTGTCGATGCGGCCGTTCAGGCCCGCCGATGCCATTCGCGCGGTGCTGATCACCTCGCGCTTTCCTGCCGTGCATGGCGCGCCGGTTCACCTCGGCCATCCGCACTCGATCGGGATTGCGGATATCGGAAAGCCCGACTATGGCGATCCGGTGCCGGTCGAAGCGGACGAGATTCCGGTGTTCTGGGCCTGCGGCGTGACGCCGCAGGCGGTGATATCGGCGGCAAAGCTGCCGTTCGCGGTCACGCACGCGCCCGGAATGATGCTGGTGACTGATTTGCAGAACAAGCAGCTCGCGGTGCTGTAAGATATTCTCCGTCATTCCGGGATGGTGCGTTAGCGCCAGACCCGGAATCTCGAGATTCTCAGGTGCGCAACTGCGCACCATAGTTCGATGCTTCGCATCGCCCCGGAATAACTGTTTCCTCTATTCGTGCCCGTGTTCCGGCAGAGTCAGCCCAAAGGTCTTGACGAGGTCGGCGACCTGCGCTGGCGTCAGAAAACGCGGGTTGAGCCCGCGCAAGAGCAGATAGAGCTTTGCGGCCTCCTCCAGCTCCTCGATCGCGAATACCGCGGCTTCCAGCGTATCGCCCGAAACCACCGGACCATGATTGGCGAGCAGCACGGATGAATATTTTCCAGCCAGTCCCTTGATGGCGTCGGCGACCGCGGGGTCGCCGGGCCGATAATAAGGCACCAGCGCGGTCGCCCCGCACTTCATTACATAATAGGCCGTCATCGGCGGCAAGGCGGCGCGCGGATCGATCTCCGGCAGCATCGAGAGTGCGACCGAATGGGTCGAATGCAGATGCACCACGGCACGCGCCGCATTGCGGGTCTGATACAGCGCGGTGTGCAGCGGCACCTCCTTGGTGGGCGCATCGCCCGAGAGGAGCCGGCCGTCGGCCGCAAGCCGCGACAGCCGCGCCGGGTCGAGCGTACCGAGCGAGGCGTTGGTCGGGGTCACGATATGGCCGCCGTCCTCACACCTCACGCTGATATTGCCGGACGAGCCCGGCGTCAGCCCACGCTCGAACAGCGAGCGGCCGAGCCGGCAGATTTCCTCGCGGAGTTCTGTTTCGCCCATCGCGGCATACCTGGCGACATACCCGTTCTTAGCCTTCTCTCACGCTTTGGCAGCGCGGCCAAGCCGTGATACCCAGTGGCAAAGCCGCTGTTAAATTCGGCTGTGAGGAAACCCGAGGTAACGCCTTATGCCTGAATCAAAATCCGTCAAACCGCGCATCGCCGTGATCGGGCTCGGCTCGATGGGTTTTGGCATGGCGATTTCGCTCAAGCGCGCCGGCTTTGCGGTCACCGGCTGCGACGTCTCGGCCGACCTGGTCGCGCGCTTTGTCGCCGATGGCGGCAAGGGCGCTCGCACGCCGGCGGAGGCCGCTCACCAAACCGAGATTGTCATCTGCGTGGTCCTCAATGCCGCCCAGACCGAAACCGTTCTGTTCGGCAAGGACGGCGCCGTCGAGACGCTGGCCAAGGATGCCGTGTTCGTCTCGTCTGCGACCATGGACCCGAATGTCGCTCGAAGGCTCGCCAAGCAATTGGAGGCCACGGGGCGGCATTATCTCGACGCGCCGATCTCAGGCGGGGCGCAGCGCGCGGCCCAAGGCGAACTCACTATTCTGGCGTCCGGCAGCCCGGCCGCGTTTGCCAAGGCGCGGCCTGCGCTCGACGCGATGGCGGCCAAGCTCTACGAGCTCGGCGACGCGCCGGGGCAGGGCGCGGCCTTCAAGATGATCAACCAGCTCTTGGCGGGCGTGCATATCGCCGCTGCATCCGAAGCAATCACCTTCGCCGCCAAACAAGGGCTCGACCTCCAAAAAGTCTATGAGGTGATCACGGCCTCCGCCGGCAATTCCTGGATGTTCGAGAACCGCATGCCGCACGTGATCGCCGGCGATTACAAGCCGCGCAGCGCGGTCGAGATTTTCGTCAAGGATCTCGGCATCGTCCAGGACATGGCCCGCAATGCGAGGTTCCCGGCGCCGCTGGCGTCCGCCGCGCTGCAGATGTTTCTGATGGCGTCGGCTTCCGGCATGGGCCGCGACGACGATGCCTCGGTGGCGCGGCTGTACGCCCGTATCAGCGGCGCCCAACTGCCCGGCGAAGTGAAATAGAACCATCAAGAGGTAATCGATGCCCCGCTTCGCCGCCAATCTCTCGATGATGTTCAACGAGGTGCCGTTCCTCGAACGTTTTGAGGCAGCGTCGAAAGCGGGCTTCACCGCGGTCGAATTCCTGTTTCCCTATGACCATCCGGCGGAGGTGGTCGGCGAACGGCTGCACAAGAATGGCCTGACGCAGGCGCTGTTCAACCTGCCGCCGGGTGACTGGAATGCCGGCGAAAAGGGATTTGCCGCATTGCCGGATCGTTTTGGCGATCTGCAGGAGAGCCTGCGCACGGCCCTGCCTTACGCGCAGGCGACCGGCGTCAAGCGGCTGCACCTGATGGCGGGGATTGCCGATCGCGGCGATCGCAAGGCGGTGGAGGCGTTCTACAAATCGGTGGCATGGGCGGCGGAATTTTTTGCGCCGCACGGCCTCGATGTCGTGATCGAGCCGATCAACCCGCGCAACGTGCCCGGCTATTTCCTCAACGATTTTACCTTCGCTCGCGACCTGATCCTTGAACTAAAAATCCCCAACCTAAAACTGCAGTTCGATATCTATCACTGCCAGGTCATTCACGGCGACGTCACCATGCGGCTGCGCGAGATGATGCCGATAACAGGACACATCCAGATCGCAAGTATCCCCTCGCGCAACGAACCGGACGGCGAGGAGCTGAATTATCCTTATCTGTTCGCCGAGCTTGACCGGCTCGGCTATCGCGGCTTTGTCGGCTGCGAATATGTCCCGCGCGGCAACACGGTTGATGGCCTTGGCTGGTTCAAGCCCTATGCCGGAGTAAGACCGTGACGCTGGCGCTGGGCTGCATCGCCGACGATTACACTGGCGCCTCCGATCTCGCCAACACGCTGACCAGGAGTGGCCTGCGCACGGTGCAGACCATCGGCGTGCCGGCAGATGATCTCGCGCTGCCCGAGGTCGATGCCGTCGTGGTCTCGCTGAAAAGCCGGTCGATCGAATCTGACCTCGCTGTGTCGCGCTCGCGCGCGGCCGAGAAATGGCTGCGCGGACGCGGTGCCTCTCACGTGCTGTTCAAGATCTGCTCGACCTTCGATTCCACCGATAAAGGCAATATCGGCCCGGTGATGGACGCGCTGCGCGCCGACTGCGGCGAGAGGATCGTGCTGGTGACGCCGGCATTTCCGGAAGTCGGCCGCACGGTCTATATGGGCAATCTGTTCGTGGGTTCGGTGCCGCTGAACGAGAGCCCCTTAAAAGATCACCCGCTCAATCCGATGCATGATTCCAACCTGGTGCGGGTCTTGGCGCGCCAGAGCAAGACCAGGATCGGGCTCCTTGACCTCGCGGTGCTTTCGCGTGGGGGTGGTGCGGTGCGCGCGCGGCTTGCCGATCTCGTGGGCCAGGGCGTTGGCGCTGCTATCGTCGATGCGGTGTTCGATTCTGATCTGGAGACTATCGGCAACGTAGCGCTCGATCATCGCCTGTCGGTGGGCGCCTCGGGCATCGGTCTTGGGCTGGCGCGAGCGCTGGTCGCCTCCCGCAAGGTCAGGCCGAATCCATCGACCGCGATGTCGGATGCACCGGTTGGCGGACCTGCAGCGTGCCTCGCCGGCAGTTGTTCGCAGGCAACCCTTGGCCAGATCGCGAATGCCGAAAAGACCATGGTGGTGCTGCATCTCGATCCTGAACGCGTCGTGGCGGGCAAGGAAGAAGGTCGGCGCGCGCTGGCCTGGGCCAACGAGCGGCTCGAACAAGGCCCCGTGCTGATCGCCTCGAGTTCGACGCCTGACCAGGTCGCGGCCCTTCAGGCGCGCCATGGCCGCGAAGCCGCCGGCCACGCCATCGAGCAGACGATGGCCGACATCGCCGAAGGGCTGGTGCGATCCGGCGTCCGGCGGCTTGTTGTGGCCGGCGGCGAAACGTCGGGCGCGGTGGTGGATCGCTTGGGAATCCCCGGCTTCCTGGTGGGTGCGGAAATTGCCCCCGGCGTGCCGGTGCTGAGAGCGGTCGGTGGCAAGAAAGGCCAAAAGGAAAGCGCAGAGCAAGGCGAAATGCTGCTTGCACTAAAATCAGGCAATTTCGGCGGTCCCGAGTTCTTCTCCGATGCACTCAAGCTGATGCGCTGAGCGGATATATGCATATTCCCCGACTTGTCTCCGTAGTTCTGCGGGGCGGTTAACGCATGCTTATGCCGAATCAATTTTGATGCGGAGCGGCATTCCGTCCTTCACCGAGCTTGTAGAGCATGATCCGGATAAAGTGAGCACCGGTCTTCTGAAAAGATCGTGCTCAAACAAAAAGTGAGAAGCGGGATGACGATTCGAAGAAAAGTCATCCCGCTCTAGTCTTACTGTGTCATAAACTTATTGCGGTTAACCGGCTTGGTGCAGCAAGGACATCTGTGCAGTCGGTTGATGATTGCGACGATCAAGCGTCGTCGCATCGTTGTGATCGAGTTTGGGATGTGCCGTTCGGTCCGGAGTGGCGGAGCCTCTGGGTCGGTAATTTTTGGGAAAGGCAGATTTTTTGAACGGTGTGGAGGAACCAGGTCCTGAGGGGGGAATCGTCTCCCTTTCGGAGACGAGGAATCCGTAGGCTGCAATGCAGAGCGAGGCGTGATGATGCAAGCCACGCCATCCACGGCCTTCAAAATGTCCGAGCCCGACCTCTTGCTTGAGCTCAAGATAGTCACGCTCGATGCGCCACCTGAGCTTGGCGGTGTCAACGAGGCGACGAAAGTTGATGTCTGCCGGCAGGGTCGAGAGCCAATATTTTGTCGGCTCCTTCTCGCCCTTGGGCCATTCGATCAGCAGCCATTCTTCCGGCCACGGCTCGCTACGATCGAAGTCGCGCTTGGCGATGCGAATGCGTAATCGAGCAAAGCGCGATCGCAACGGCACATTCGTGCCCTCGCGCCAAGTGATGGTCTTCCAGGCCCTGGCCGGGAGACTGAAGGCGAGCTCTTTGACGCTAACTGGTCGGTGCTTCTCATCACGGCGCAAGCGTTTGGTCGGTCGTCCAAGGCCCGGCACATAGAGCTTGGGCGGCAACGGTCCCGTGCCGGGCGCCCAGACAGTGGTGGTCGACAATACGCCTGCGACATAAGGCAGCCCGAGCTCTGTGAGCGTCGTGCGCAACGCGACATCCGCCCCATAGGCCGGATCGGTCAACACCGTGCCGCGCGGAATGCCGGCCTCACAAGCCCAGCGGATTTGCTCAATGGCAATCTCCGACTTGGTCTTGAACGTGATCTCGTCCGGAACACCAACCTTCTCTCGCCGCTTGCGATCGCCCGCCCACTCCTGCGGCAGATAGAGACGATAGGCCAAAGGCAAGCTGGCATAATGATTGGCGATCGACAGCGACACGGCTACTTGACAATTGTCCTGCTTGCCGAGCTGACCGCAATATTGACGGGCAACTCCGACCGAGTGCCGTCCCTTCTTGGGGAAGCCCGTATCGTCAATGATCCAGGCCTCGATCGCACCGTGCCGCTCGATGCTCGGCAGCACCATCTCTCGCACCTTGTCCAAAACTGCCTGGTCCGACCAAGGGGCTTGGCCGACAAAATGAAGGAGCGATTGATGCTGGGCTGCAGTTCGCGTCGGCGCCGTCATTGCCGCCATCGGTTCGACGCTCTTGCGCTCAGCCGGCAACATCAGGCCCATGCAATAGGCCTCTAGTGGCCCCGCTCGATCAGCGTGACCAACCACACCCACAAGACCATCGACATAAGCGGCAAAACGCGCCTCGCTGCTATCGTTCCCTCGGCGACCCATCTCAGCCCCCCTTGGCTTGCATGAATCCCCTCAGTAAGCGATTCTTGCTCCCCTCAGCCCGCGACTTTCTGACTCAGTACTTTCTAACTCAGTAGGACTAGAGACCCCTTCGGCGCACCGACGCGCCCAAAATAAGAGACTCCGGTCATGCATTCGAAGATGTCGATCCGCGCCAAGATCACCGCCGTTGTCACACTTCTTCTGGTTGCCTTGATCGGCATGGGCCTGCTTGCCGTCATGAAAATGCGGGCGATCAACGACAACACGGTGCAGATCGCTACCAACTGGTTGCCGAGCGTCCGCGTGCTCGGCGAATTGCGCGCCGACGTTATCAACTATCGCAACGTGTTGCGGGAGCACATGCTGTCCGAGACGCTGGAAGAAAAGCTGGCGGTCGAAAAGAGGCTGGCCGGCGTTCTTGAAAGCAACACGCAGATACGTCATGCCTATGAGCCGATGATTTCCTCTCCGGAAGAGCGCGCGCTCTATGAGGAATGGGCAAAGAACTGGGAGGAATACCGGAAGGGCAGTCAGCAGGTCCTGGAGCTGTCACGCAAGGCTGCAGGCCAGGCTGCGCTCGAGGCGCATGCATTGAACAAGAGTACCGTCAACAAGCTGTCGATGGCGGCGGACGAGATCCTGAAGAGGGATATCGAACTCAACAACAAGGGCGCCGACGTCGAGACCAGGGCGGCGGCCGACACCTATGCCTCGGCCCTTTTGATGCTCGCCGCCATCCTTGGCGTTGCAATTCTCTTGGGAGCCGGCGTCAGCTTCTATGTGGTTCGCGACGTCTCGGGTGGAATGGATTCGATCGTGCGGCCGATGCGGGCGCTCGGCACCGGCGACTTGACCGCGGACATCTCTCACCGGGGTGAGAAAACCGAGATTGGCGTCATGGCCGATGCCCTGCAGATATTCAAGGAAGCGCTGGTTGCGAAGCAGGCCACCGACGAGGCCGCCTCGCGCGACGCGGAAGGCAAGACCGAGCGGGGGCGCCGGGTCGATGCCATTACGCGCGATTTTAAATCGATGATCGGCCAGATCGTCCAGGCGGTATCCTCGGCGTCGTCCCAGCTCGAAACCTCGGCTGGTACGCTGTCGGCCACGGCGGATCGTTCGCAGGAAATGGCCACAGCTGTTGCTTCCGCTTCCGAACAAGCCTCCGCCAATGTGCAGTCGGTGGCCTCCGCCACGGAAGAACTGTCCTCCGCCACGGAGTGGAAGAAAGCCCCTGCAGCACAGCGATTGACGCCGAGCCAGCCAGGTCCGTGTACAATGCCGGGTACACCGATGGCCCGCCCAGCGCGCCAAATCCGCCCGGGCTGGTTGGGATGCCCGCGGCGCCGATGGCCTCTCAGCGGCCGCGGCAGCGGCTCGGCCTTGCCGCCTTCCGCCGGCGGATGCAGCCTACCGGGGCGACCCCGCCAGGCCGGCGCGCGAAACGCGATGTGGCCACCCTCCGCCGGGCAGCGTGGCGGCATCTAAGGGCGTGTACTCATAAATCCGGAATGTGCTGGCCTTGGCGATGTCCGCATTACCTTCGGAAGCAGACATCCGGGTTCGCCTTCAGCACGTCTGCTTTGTGCCAAGGCACAAAGTCGCTGCGCTCCAGCCCGCTGCGCGGGAGCAAGAGCCGAGAGACTGGTAGCCGATGGAGAGGACAGCGATAGCAGGGTTGCCTCGATCAACTGGCGTATTGTCGGCGTGCAACGCATGATCAAGAACAACAGGATCATCTGAAGCCAGCCACCCTTTCACGACGAACCATCGACCCGGCCTATAACGCAAATACAAAAAAGCCTTGACGAAAGCGCCAGCCAGGTTGCTTGAATGTGCCGTGTATATTTCTGCTCGCAAGAAATTGATTCAAGCCATGCCACTGAATGTGGATCAACCGTTTAATCGCGCAGCAGTTGTAGGATGTGCCATTTCTGCTACGTGCAACTATTTGAAATCACACGGGCCAAAAACATTAAATCCCCTCTTGGGCAACAATCGTGCCAAATCGCTTAAGTTGTGCACGCATTCGAAGTCGCTACTCTTCGAATTTCCTAAGTCGAGCACCTCTTACAAATCCCCATAGCACCGGCTGCACTGCCGGTGCCCCACATCCCGCGACTTCGTGCCTTGGCGCTTTTCGGACGCCGGCCGTCGGAGCGTGGGGATAGTCTCGCCATGCCGGCATCCGAAAACCTATACACAACCGGACTCATGCAGCGCAGCAAGAGGTTCGTTATTCGATCAGCTCGTCGGCGCGGGTGATCAGCGCGGGCGGTACTTCCAGGCCCAGTGTCTTCGCCGACGCAAGATTGATGACGAGTTCAAGCTTGGTGGGCTGTTGTACCGGCAGCTCGGCGGGATTCGCTCCCTTGAGGATGCGGTCCACATAGTGAGCGGCCTGACGGAACATGTTTTGAAAATTGGGTCCATACCAGAGCAAAATACCGGAACGAACCGTAACCTCGCTGACTCCGACAGTTGGAAGCCGGTGGGCAATCGCAAGCTTTGCGATCCGCTCGCGCGCAGGGACATAGACCGGCGCCGGTGCGAACATGACAGCATCGACGCCGCGCTGGCGCAACTCAACGAAAGCCCGCTCGAAATCATCTACCGTCGCGACATCGTAGCGGATTGCCTCGACGCCAAGCTTGACGGCAGCAGCAGCCGCTTCGTCAAAGTATTGGGGTCCGGCAGGACCGAACGTCGGCATCACCAACACGGCGATGCGCTTCAGGCCCGGCATCATTTCACGAAGCAACTCGATCTGCTTGGCGCTCAGCTCGACCATGAGACTGGACAGGCCGGTGATGTTGCCCCCCGGATGGGCCAGCGACTGGACGATCCCAGCTTCCACCGGATTAGGATGGACGACAAACACGATGGGAATCGTCGAAGTCGCGCGTTTGGCAACAGCAGCCGCCAGTGGCGAAACGGCAACGAGCACATCGACCCGGCGTTCGACTAGATCGCGCGCCATGCTCGCGAACAATTCGGGTCGTTCGGCAGGGAATCGCTGTTCGAGCGTGATGTTTTTGCCTTCGGCATAACCGAGGTCCTGCAGCGTCGTTCGGAACGGCTCGAGGAAGGGAGCTTCTTCTTGTTCGTTGGCGGCGTGCCACAGCACGCCTACGACCGGCACCTTCTTCGTCGACTGCGCATACCCGGCAACTGGCAAGACTGCAGCCGTCCCTAGCAGCGTCACGAAATCCCGCCGCCTCATTCGACCGCCTCCAAGGCCTTTAGCGAGCCGTGCTATGGGCGCGGTTAGGCCACGCGCCCGCCAGGTGATAGAAATGGACAACCAAGGCTTATGCAAGGTTCAATTGTCCGAGTTGGGTCAAACTGAGAAGTCTGGGTGGGCCACCGGGAAGTCGGCTTTACCTTCAAGAACGGACATCATCAGACCGGCCCGGTTGGTCCGGTTCGTGCCAAAGCACAAAGTCGCTGCGCTCCAGCCCGCTGCGCGGGAGCAAGAGCCGAGAGACTGGTAGCCGATGGAGAGCGCTAGCGCTGGAGAGCTCCGTCCTGAGAATCGAGGGTGTGTCGTCAACCTCACTCAGAATGGAGCTCCCCATGAGCGAGACCAACATTGTCAGTCCGCTGCGTCAGAGAATGATCGAAGATATGACTGCGCGCAAGCTCGCCGCACACACGCAGCGCAGCCACCTCCACAGTTGCAAGCGGTTCGCCGCCTGGCTCAAACGCTCGCCCGATACGGCAACGCCCGACGAGGTGCGCCAATTCCAGCTGCACCTCATCGAGAGTGGGACGAGCATCTGTAACCGCAATCGGATTATGACCGGGGTGCGGTTCTTGTTCCGCGTCACGCTACGTCGCCACGATCTGGCGACCGAGGTCTGGCACATCAAGGAGCCCGAGAGGCTGCCACCGGTGCTGAGCCCTGAGGAGGTCAAACGTGTTCTGACCATGGCGACGAGCCTGAAGGCGCGAGCGATGCTAACGCTGGCCTATGGTTGCGGGCTGCGGTCCAGCGAGGTGGTGCGGCTGCGAGCGGGTGATATTGACAGTGAGCAAAAGATCATCCGCATCGTGCAGTCGAAGGGCCGCAAGGACCGGCACGTGATGCTGCCGAGGGAGGTCCTCGATCTGTTGCGGCAATGGTGGAAGGTGCGGCCGAGCGCTTATGACGCCGGCGTTGCCGGAACACCGCTGGCTGTTTCCAGGTCGCAGTGATCATCGGCCTCTGACCACGCGTCAGTTCGGCCGACTATTCAAGGAGGCCGCGAAAGCCGCGGGGCTGCGCAAGACGGTCTCTCTGCATTCGCTGCGCCACAGCTTCGCGACCCATCTGCTCGAACGCGGCAGGGACATCGCGTGATAGCAGGCGTTGCTCGGACACGACAGGCTCGAGTCAACTGCGCGTATTGTCGGCGTGGCAACGGCATGATGCAAGAACAAGAGCCACTCGATCATCTGAGCACGCCGCGCCACAGGCCTACGAGGCGAGACCATGAGGAGCCGCCGGCGCCTAGCGCGCCAGCCATGGCTCGACCAGCTCTCGAGGTCGCAGATATCTTCCGCGATCACGGCCCTGCTTGGCGTGAGGCCGACCGCGGGCATGTGAGCCTCGGCCAATTGAAGGTGATGAGTGCAATCGAGCGCTGTCGCACGGCGGCGCTCGGCGGGCATGTCGCGCGTTGGAGAACGCGGCAGCGGCCTATAACGCAAATACAAAAAAGCCTTGACGAAAGGCATTGCCGAGGCCAGGTTGGGCTTCACGCGATGGCTGGCCGCGCGCGAAGCGGAATGTGCCGGTGCGTATATTTCACGTCGTATATACGTTGCCAAGCGAGCTGCGTGACATCGCCTACCAGAACAAGCGCGTGGTCTATAACCTGCTGATGAAGGCGGCGGCGAGACGACGCTCGCCATCGCAAGCGATCCCAAGCGCCTCGGCGCGCGGATCGGTGTCACCGCAGTACTGCACACCTGGGGCTCAGCGCTCACCCATCATCCGCACATGCACATGATCGTGCCAGGTGGAGGCCTTTCGTTCGATAACGCGCGATGGGTCGCCGCGCGCCCCGACTTCCTCATCCATGTCAAGGTGCTGGCGCGCCTGTTCCGCGGCAAGATGCTGGCCTGCTAGGGCGCAAGATGACGGCGAATTGAAGTTTTCAACAGCCATGCCACTGCCGAATGTGGAATCAACCGTTTAATCGCGGGGGCATCAAGTGGGTGGTCTATTGCAAGGCGCCATCGCAGGGCCCGAGCAGGTACTGCGCTATCTCTCCCGTTACACCCATCGCGTCGCCATCTCGAACCGCGTATGTTGCAGCAGTTGTAGGATGATGCCATTTCGCTAGGAAGGACTATGCATGAAGGCGAGCTGGAAGACGATGCGGCTTCACCCGCACGAGTTCTCCGCCGCTTCCTCATCCACGTGCTGGCCAAAAACATTAACCGCATCCGCACTACGGGCTATTTGCAAATCCAACGGGCCAAAAACATCGCGAAAGCTCGCGCACTCCTCAACGTCGCCGCCTGCCGCCGACCCGAAACAGCCGCCGGATATCGCCACAGACACGCCACGTGTGCTGCTTGCCCTTGCCCGCGCTGTGGTGGACGCATGATCGAGATCGAGACCTTCGCGCCCGGCTGCGAGCCGAGCTGGCGCCGATGCCGAGCAGGATCGACACATCATGACCAAGACCTCCCGTGAGCGTCGCGAACTCCCCGTTCTGATGCGCTGGCCTCACGCCGGCAACGATTTCTCTCGCCCCAGTCACCGCGGTCAACGCACCGTGCGTTCGTTGGTTAAATCCAACCTCTTGGGCAGACAGCGTGCCAAATCGCTTCAAGTTAAGCGTGCAGATTCGAAGTCGCTACTGGGCTTCGAATTATCCTAAGTCGAGCACCTCTTACAAATCCCCATAGCACCGGCTGCACTGCCGGTGCCCCACATCCCGCGACTTCGTGCCTTGGCGCTTTTCGGACGCCGGCCGTCGGAGCGTGGGGATAGTCTCGCCATGCCGGCATCCGAAAACCTATACAATATGCGACATCACGCCATTTATTCGATCACCTCGTCGGCGCGGGCGAGCAGCGTCGGCGACACGTCGAGACCGAGCGCCTTGGCAGTCTTCAGGTTGATGGCCATTTCGAACTTCGTTGGTGCTTGCACGGGAAGGTCGGCGGGCTTCTCACCTTTGAGAATTCTATCCACATAGGATGCGCTGCGCCGAAACAGGTCGACCGTATCGATCCCGTAGGACATCAATCCGCCGCCGGTCGTGTAGAACCGAAAGGCATACATGGCGGGCAGGCCGCCGCGGACCGCCGAAGAAAAAATCCGGTTTCGCTCGACCGCGTTGAGAGCGGTCGGCAGCACAATCAGGCCTCCTCCCGGCTCTTGGGCAAATCTGGCAACAGCAGATTCGAGATCATCAGTGGGGGCGTGGAAAGGAAAACTCTTGACCTCGAGTCCAAATCTCGGCGCCATTTTTTCAATCGCGCCCCATACCCCCGCAAATCCTCGAAAGCCAGGGTCCAAAATGCCCGCTACCCGGCTGAGACTGGGCGCGATCTGTTTGAGCAACTCCAACCATTTGCCGCCGATTTCAGGCTCGAATGTGCTGAACCCGGTAATGTTGCCTCCCGGTAGGGCCAGACTGTGCACGTAACCGGCACCGACTGGGTCGATGACCGAGACGAATACGACTGGGATCGTGCGCGTTGCTCGATGCAATGCTGTCAAGGCCGTCGTGCCATGAGCCACGATCACGTCTCGTGCTAGGGAGATCAGCTCCGTAGCGAAGGTTTGTGCACGATCAGGGTCGCCAGTCTCCCAGCGAAGCTCCATTTGAAGGTTGTGGCCCTCTGTCCAGCCCAGCTCCCGCAGGCCCTGCCGAAAAGCGGCGACGCGAGCCTGAGCTTCTGGATCGCTTTCAGCATATGCCACAAGCATACCGACGCGCTTGGGCAGCTGCGCGCGTGCCGCGAGCGGCCAACCGGCCGCCGCGCCGCCGAGCAGCGTGATGAACTCCCGTCGCTTCAATTGATCGAGGTGCATCCGATCCCTCACCGTGGTGGGACCGCACCCAGAAGAATATCGAAGCCGCAGGGGTCAGTCAGCGGGTATCGCGGACATTTTTTCAACCGGCCAGCGGGGCCGAGTTCCGTTGTGGGTCAAACTGAGAAGTCCGGATGCTCAACCGGGACGTCGGCTTTGCCTTCAAGAACGGACATCGTCAGACTGATCCCGTTGGTCCGTTTCGTGCCAAGAAGCGACATCAACCTGAGTGGGCATCCTAAGGATGATCTGTCGTACAACTCCAAGCCGAGAGGTTCCTATCTGCAGCCGGGCGGGGCACAGAATTTTGCTTGGTAGGCGATATCACCGATTGGATCACGAACACAGCCCGGCGGCCGACTCGCGTGCTGGCTTGGGGCCTGGAAACTGATTTCTACGGCAGTCCGCTCTTGATCCACAAACTAGACGACCAATTCCATGAAACCGGCCTCGATGAGGCCAGCACGCATGGAACTAGAAGTATGTTGGTGGATTCCTCGTTTGAGAAGAGCTGAACGAGGAGCGACATCATGGGAACATGGCGGCAAGCGCTTGAGGTGGCCATGACAGATGAGGACGTTGCGCGTTTGATGGCCGTTTCGCGGTCTCGAGCCGAGCCGGCGAGCCGGGTGCAGCGAGCGCAGATGCTTCTGGCTTATCGCGGAAACCCATCTTTCTTTGCCGTGGGACAACGGGTTGGCGTGCATCATCAGACGGTCCAACGCTGCATCGAGCGGGCGCTGGCCTATGGGCCGTTGATGGCACTCGATGATCGACCCAGACCGGGCAAGGAGCCAACGATTACGCCGGAGGCCAAAGCCTGGCTGGTGTCGTTGGCGTGCGACAAGGCCAAGGATCACGGCTATCCGCACGAGTTGTGGACGACGCGTCTTCTGGCGCGCCATGCGCGCGAGCACGGGGCGGCGGCGGGACACGGATGTCTCGCCAATCTTGTCCAAGGCTCGGTGTGCAAGATTCTCGGTCAAGAGGAAGTCAAACCCCACAAGGTGCGTTACTATCTGGAACGCCGCGATGCCGAGTTCGAGCAGAAGATGGCGGAGGTTCTGTGCGTCTATCGCGAGGTCCAGGTCCTGAAAAAGGCAGCGGCCAAGAAGAAAACGTCGAACAAATCGCGCAAGCCGGTAGCGATTGTCTCCTACGACGAGAAGCCGGGAATCCAGGCGATCGCGACCACATCGCCGGATTTGCCGCCGGTACCTGGCACCTACGCGACATTCTCGCGCGATCATGAGTACAAGCGCCACGGCACGCTCAGCCTGTTGGCCGGAATCGATCTGCTCACCGGCAAGGTCCACGCCTTGGTCAAAGACCGCCACCGCAGCCGCGAGTTCATCGAATTCCTCAAGCTTCTCGATACCGCTTACCCAGCCGGCACGGCGATCAAGGTGATCCTGGACAACCACTCGGCGCATATCTCCAGAGAAACCCAAGCCTGGCTCGCTACTCAGCCGCCGGGCCGCTTCGCATTCACCTTCACGCCCAAACACGGCTCCTGGCTCAACCTCATCGAGGGCTTCTTCTCCAAGTTCGCCCGCTCGGTCCTGCGCCACATCCGCGTGGCATCAAAACAAGAACTAAAGGAACGCATCATGCTCGGCATCAAGGACGTCAATCGATACCCGGTCATCCATACATGGTCCTATAAACTCGCCGAGGCTACCTGATATGATTCGAACCAAGGAAACGCTGACCTAGTAACCGCCACCGTAACCGCGACCATAGCCGCCATAACGGCCACCGTAACCGCGACCATAGCCGCCATAACGGCCACCGTAACCGCGACCATAGCCCTGTCCGCTCCAACCGCCGTCTTCGAACCAGTCCCCACCGCCACCATAGACACAGCACGGCGGCGGAGCACAGCAGGGCGGCGGAGGCGGCGGTCGACAGCAGCAGCCGCAGCCGCCCCCGCCCCAACCGGCGTTGTCCCAACCGCCATAGAAGCCTTGTGCTTCGGCGTTGGTGGGGATGGAGGCAGCAGCGAATGTGAGGGCCGCCGTGAGCACGACGGCGATCCTGCCTAATTTCAGCATCATGACGCGTCTCCTGTTATTTATTTTAGCGGTGAAGCCGCACTTGGATTTGTAGTTTGCCAACTGAGACGTAAAACAAGGCACAAGCTGGGATTTCTGACTCGTCATCTCGCGATATCTTAATAAATGGTTAATCCGAGGACCGTCGTGTCGGCGGCGTCGATCGGTGTGGGCCTAAAAAAAGAGCCGCCGAGATTAGTCTCAGCGGCTAGCACTTCATCATAGAAATGATGCGGCTTAGTCATGACGTTTCATGTGAGGCTGACGAGAAACCTTCGATCAACCTCGCGCGGACTGTAAGCCTCGTGTTCGCAGCAAGGCAAACACTTTTTCCTCGTCGTTGTCGCCAATTTCATTGACGACCTGTATTAACGTTACTAAGCAAGCGCTGTTAACTCAATCGGTCGCGACCTAGATTGAGAGACCACAACGTCATCACGATTTCTGACCGCGCCAATTGCAACACGAAAACGCGCACACCGGAAAAAACGGGTGACCACCGCCTCACTCGCGCGATCACCGAGCCCACGTCATTGCGGGCTATGGATGGCGGCTCCCAATATTCCTCATCCATCATCAAGCAGTGGTGGTTATGTATGACCTGCTCAAACTCCTCTTGCGTCACGGTGCGTCTGTCGATGTATCCTGGATAATGATGTACCATTTGCTGATCTCTGATTTCATGTTGATGGGGTTATGCATCTCGCACTTCTCCTCTTCTGTTTGAGTTGAACCCTACGTTTATGCCGTCCAGAAAAACTCAAGCGTGCCGTCTCTCGAGATCCTGCTGATCGCTTCACCGCGTCGCTCCGCTCGTCGAAGTGCTCGCAAGGCTTCGCGCTGCGATAAGCCGTACTGTCGTGCCATCTCTGCGATGTCGATCGGGCTGCTCATGTCGATAGTCGCGTTGATCGGCGTCGATAGATCAGCGGCACTTCGTCGGCCTCGGCTGCCCATGGGATTCCTCCTAAAACGGGCTCATTTTTCTACATTCCCAATGTTTTTGAGGCGTTTATGATTTGAAAGCTGCTCAGGGTTTGGCTCAGGGTTTGGCACCATTTTGAGCAACCGGCCGTCCCCAGGGCGCAGCGGACCCGGTTTACTGCGCCGGTTCGAGGGATGAACCGGAAGCCGAACCCACGGTCAGGGCAGGGCGGTCATGTGACGCCGGGCGTCAATTTGCCCGTCATCCTGCCGTGGCCGCGTCGGCAGGCTCGGCGTCGGCCTCGGACGGTGCATCACCATACTGCCGCGGCCGGCCGGCTCGGGCAGAGATCGATCGACAACGTCGCGATGTTGCCGAGATCCTGGTTGCGGTGGCGGCTTCGGCGGCGTCTCCGTCATGAGCGTTGCTCCCGCGGCGCCTTGGTAAGAGGTGCCGGCATCTGACGCCGGAGACGTTCTTGAACGCGTGCGGAGCGTTGGCCGGAACGTTGACGGTCGATCCCGCGCGTACGGTGTGCGACTTTCCGCGAAAAGTGAACTCAAGTTCGCCTTCGAGCAGCGTGAACATTTCCTCGAAGTCGTGGCGGTGCGGCGGGGGCCCGCCGCCGGCGGGCACCAGCATCCGGAATGTGCCGCTTGCGGGGACGGCCCCGACCGGCAACCGGCCAGATCAGTTTAACCCCGACCGGATAAACCTTCAGGTGACGAGGGATACCGACGGCCCAGGTCAGGCCGCGTGTCGTGAGCTCCTGACGGAACGGCGCGCTGAGGCCGTAACCGGCATCCGCCAGCACACAGCCGAAGCGCATACCGGCTGCCATCACCCGATCGATCTCCGCCAAGGCGATCTCTGGCTTGGTCCGCGCTGCGCGGAACTCGACGGGAACGCCCGCACGCTTCAAACGCACCGGGTTGCTCGTCCAACTCTCGGGAACGAAGAGACGTAATGCCACCATTACCGGCACTTCACCCCGCGCAAGCGTCAGCGATACCAGTGTTTGGCAATTGGCCGTCTTACCGAGAGACGAGGCATATTGCGGAGCGACACCAACCGAACGATCGCCCTTCTTCGGCATCGCCGTGTCGTCGATGACCAGCACCGCATCTTTGCCACCGACGAGGCGATCGGCCTGAACGAGTAATTCTGACTCCAATGGCGCCGCATCCCAGACGCCATCAGCGATGAAATGGTGCAACTGGTCATAGTCGCCAGGTGCCAGCCGTGCAGCCATTGGCTGGACGCTCTTGCGATCGCCCGGTCCAATCAGTCCCGAAATATAGAGCGGACACATCCGCCGCCGCGCCTTGTGACCTAAACCAGCCAGGAATGGCTTGAGCCAGCGTCCAAGCTCGTCTTCCCACTTCGACCTCATGTCCACCATGGTCGGCCCTCCAAAAGCCGACCACCCATGAATCATTGAAAATCTGATTCGGGAATCCAGTCGCCCCGATCAATCGTTAAAATCTGCCAAAGTAGTGCTATGGCGTGGACTCATTAGCGCGCAGCCAAACTCGGATTGGACGCGAGTTTGACGAACGCCAGATAGTTGGCTGCGAGTTTGTCATATCGGGTCGCGACGCGCCGACATTGCTTGATCTTGTTGAAGAACCGTTCGATCAGGTTGCGCGCGCGATACAGATACGGGTTGAAGCAGATCGGGCCTTTGCGATTCCGTTTCGGTGGAATGTTGGCCCATGCTCCTTGTTGGCGAGCAAGCTCCCTGATCCAGTCCGCGTCGTAGCCACGATCTGCGAGCAACATCGTTTGGGGAAGCAACGCGCTGAGGAGAACTGAGCACAGCCGGTTATCATGCGCCTCGCCGGGCGTGAGGGCGAGATGGACCGGCAGGCCATTGGTGTCCACGACCGCGTGAATCTTGCTCGTCAGGCCTCCTCGCGAGCGACCCATGTCTTGGTGATTGTTGTCCGCGACACAGGCTCCGTGCTGATGCACGCGCACGACGGAGGTATCGATCATCTGCACCGCCGCGTCGTGACCGGCAGCCAACGCATCCATGATTTGGTCCCAGACGCCAGCCCGCCGCCACCGAACGAAGCGATTGTAACAGGTGGTGCGGGGACCATAGACTTCTGGCAGGTCGCGCCATGGCGCACCTGAACGGAGGACCCAAAAGATGCCATTGAGCACACGACGGTCATTTACCCGCCGAACGCCGCGCGGCTTGTTGGGTAGCATCGGTTTGATGGCGGTCCATTCGTAGTCGCTGAGTTCGTAGCGCATGATTCGAGGCTCCGGTTTCGGAGCTTGAATCACGTCTCGGGCGGAGCCATCAAGCCGCGATAGCTGATCGCGAACCCGCGAAAGCTCTGAATCTACTTCCGCTTTTGGGGGCATAGCCGACATGGTCAGATTTGCCGCTGGGTCGCCCCTGTAGCGATTGACCCATTGCAGGCACTGGCTCCACCGCTGGGTTCGTCCGAAGATCTACTCACTAGCCGACCTTCTTGGAGGCCTTATGAGCACAATCAACGCGGCTACGATTTGCATTGCCGCGGCCAAGGCGAACGGCACCACGTAGCTCGTCGAAATGTCCCGAAGCACGCCGAGGACAGCAGGAGCCAACGCAAAGACAGCTTGATTGAACGCCACCACGAGCGCGACGACCGTACCGACGTCGGCCGCACGAAACTCATGTTGCGCGATAAGCGGGGGAAGGGAAACAACGTTACCGACGCCGAGACCAAACAGCACGCAACCAACCAGTACAACCGTGGGCGCAATTGAGATGATCATCAATGCAACGCCGACGCTTTGGAGGAGAAAGTTCGCGGATGCAGCCAGGCGGCGATCACGGCCTCCGATCGTCCAGCCTAGCAGAGTGCGGCCCAAAACAGCAGATGTCGTCACCATACTGACTGCGGCGGCAGCCCCGTTCTCGCCGAGCAATGGGGATATTCGGGTCAGCAAGTGCGTTAGCAGTCCGACTTGAGCGAATAGGGCCAACGCGAAGGCCACTGAAAGTGTCATGAAACCCTTGGTCTTGATGAGGTCTTTGCGAGGACTACGCGTTAATGGGGTAGCGACGTGGGGCTTGCTGTCGATAAGCAGTCCGTCGGGCGCCAGACCGAGTCCTTTCGGATCACGGCGCAGGTAAAAAATCGAAAGAGGTATTATGACCAGCGGCATGGCGATACCTACCGCGACCGCCGCCGCCTCAACCCCAATCTTGGCGATCAGCAAAATAAGCAAGGGCGGAAACACGACGCCGCCGATGCTTGCGCCGTTGAATGCCAAGCCGATGGCCTTTGGTCGATCTCGATCGAACCATGGAGCGACCATCGCGTTGATCGCCGCACCGCTCGTCGCTGCCCAACCACTCCCCGAGATTGCTGCCGCCACGAACAATTGCCACGGAGCTGACGCGACTGACCAGGCCACGATCCCTGCACCTGCGAGAACCGCGCCGATGATCGTTGTCTGCGCCAACCCAATTGATCTGTGAGCTTCGGGTAAGTACACAATCAGTGCTGCCCCGATCAGGAAGTGCGCAGTGATCGCGCTAGAGATCATTGCGACCGGCCAGCCCTTGGAGGCGTGCAACGTCAGCAAGAGCACTCCCGGACTATAAAATCCGACACCCCATCCGAAAACCGCGATTACAAACGCGACCCAAACGACGGACCAGCCCTGAAATCGCGATTGTCGAAGCTCGGGGATCTGCATAGTTGGGTGTCCTGATCTGAGGGCAGGGCGACGACTTGCCAAGTACGCGCCGTATGCGCGATCAACCGCGCGTTTGCTCGTAGGCCTTCAGATGCGTGTAGGCCGTGCGCAGCCGGGGCACCGGAACTTTTGCGGTGTCAGCGCGCGCAATCAGGTCGCCAATCACATGATCGGCTTCGACCGGTTGGCCCGCCTTAATGTCGCGGAACATCGATGCGGTGAGGGGCGAGCCTTCCGTGGTCAACATCCCTGTCGCGCGTTCCAGCGCAGGCGCGCGGGGCGGATAGCCCTCCGCGGTCGCGACCGCCCTGCATTCGTCGAGAATGCCAAGCAGGAAGTCCTTGCCGCCGGGCGCCGACAGGATCATGCCGATCGGGGCGCGCATCAGGCTAGTCGAGGCCGCGTTCGACGCGAGGAAAACCCATTTCTCCCACATGTCCTGCAGGACGGTCTCGCTCGCCGCGCCGTCGAAATTGCAGCCTCTGACGACGTCCGCGATGGCGCGAACCCGGTCTGACATTTTGCCGTCGCGCTCGCCGAAACCAAGCGACTGCACCGGGCCCAGCTGGACCACTTCGCGATTCTCGTTCAGTGTCACCGCAGTCAGGCAGAGCCCTCCGAGCACGTGGCTCGCGCCAAATTTTTTGTCGAGAACGTCCAGATGACGCATACCGTTGAGCAGCGGGATGATCGCGGTCCTCTCGCCTACCGCCGGCGCGAACGACTTGACCGCATCGTCGAGGTCGTAAGCCTTGCAGCTCAACAGCACCGCGTCAAACTTGTCCTTGATGGTGTCGGCCTGGACGACAGGCGGATTCTTCAGCGTTACGTCTCCGTTCGGGCTTTTGATCACAAGGCCCGCGGCGGCAAGCTCTAAGGCGCGGCGCGGCCGCACCAGAAAGGTGATGTCGCGGCCGGCTTGCAGCATCCTGCCGCCGAAATATCCGCCAATGGCCCCCGCGCCAACGATGAGAACGCGCATCTCTCAATTCCTCTTGTTGTTGGATACCGGATTGTCCAGAACGTTGCTCATCCGCGGCTCCCGTGTTCCTGGACATCTACATACCAGAAGGGGCACTCTGTGCGCTCGCCGGAATCGGACTCCGTCGCCGGCTATCCTCGAGGAACTCAATGCTCGATATCGAAGAATGCGAACGGGCACGCGTTAGGCGGGATCGTCGCTTCGACGGCCTATTCTTTTCTGGCGTTCGCACGACACGTATCTACTGCCGCCCTGTCTGTCCGGTGCGCCCTGCCAAGGCGGCCAACGTAATGTTCTATCCGTCGGCAGCGGCGGCCGAACTTGCGGGTTTCCGACCGTGTCTGAGGTGCAGGCCGGAGGCTGCTCCTTTCTCGCCTGCATGGAAGGGAACACGCACCACTGTCGAACGTGCGCTCCGGCTCATCGCGGACGGTGCACTTGATGACGGCAGTGTCGAGACTTTGGCCGATCGTCTCGGGATCGGTTCGAGACATTTGTCCCGGCTCTTCCAAATGCACCTCGGTGCAAGCCCGGTTCAGGTCGCCCAGACGACACGCGTGCAGCGGGCGAAGCGGTTTCTGGACGAGACCGATCTCACGATGTCGGAGATCGCCGTGCGCGCAGGCTTCGGTAGCTTGCGGCGATTCAATACGGTGTTCGCTGAGGTTTATCGGCGACCGCCAACGCAGATCAGGCGTGCCCGCAAACCGAGTGCCACGTAAACGTCGGCTTCCGGTTGAAGCGGACAGATCGTCAGCCGAGCGCACATGTCTCTTGTTGGCACATAGCGTCGTTGCGCTGCTATGCAGCAATACGTCGGCTATCGAGGCATAGCGGACTCTGGCGTGGCGTCGGCCCTGCAGATTTATGGGTTCACGGCCTAAAGAACTTTGTCAGCTTTATCTGCAAGCGCTCTCATTCCCGCTATGATGCTATCACAGATGGCGTCTTTTTCCTTGTAGAGCCGCATAACTGTATCGATATCTTTCCAGTTGGAAATATTCCGCCCTTCAGCGTCGTCCAACCAGTCGTACTTTACCCACCAGTCATTGGATAGAGTTTGCATTCCGACGGCGCTTGAAAGCGCTAACCTGACTTCATCTCCTATAAAATCCTGCTGATCCCCCCAATATTGGACACTTTGCTTGTCGCGCTTCCATTGGGCTTCTGTTGGCGCAAGTATCCCGAGAATAATTTCGTAAGGCCGTTCGGCTTGGACACTAGCCCCTACCATCGCTGGCCAATGGTGTCGTCGCAGTTGGATCGGCAGCCATTTGTCGGCAGGTTGTTCACTCCATCTGCCAATTTTCCAGTCGACGACTAGCTCCCAATCCAAGCCTTTCTGCTGCACCAGTTGAGACAGGCTCGTTTCGATGGTCCTTAATAAGTTGCGAATAACTCTGTTTCTAATGTCATCGCCATTTTTTGCTATCAACAAAGCGCCCTGGAGATTATCTTCACTAAAAATTGCCAATTCAACGATTCCCGCGTCGGTCATGTCCAACTCCCTTTCTGCGGTGATCACGGAGCGCACATACACACTGAATTGTTTCAGGAACCACCGGACATTTTCGGCCTGACATTCCTTGTGACAGTCCGCAAGCCAATCCAAGATATTTGCGATTGCAGTTTTATCGGCTTCGCTGGCAACGCTGTGGAGCCATGCGCCATTTATCAATTTACCAGCGTGCTTGCTTTTTTCCGCGTCCGTGAAGCTAAAGTTTGAAGGCGGGGTTCCTTTAGGACTCAGATAGATAAGGCGATAGCTATCGAAGCCGGCTTTGCTTTTTAATTCCCGTAGATATCGGTCTACTTGGCCCTTTTGCTCAGGAGCATCGAAAATCTTGTTTTCGACGCAGAGCCAATGGGTGCCGTCGGAAAGGGTGGCATCGATCCTTTCGGCCGTCGATGCGGGTTTAGCTCGGTCGAACCGAAACGCATCCGTCCATTCCGGCACAAACCGTGCAATGAACAGACGCAGGAAGATATCACCTTGCCCGTGGGCTTCCCTTGGGTCGAGAAGGAAAGCCAAGACCCGAACTCGTTGCATCCTCATTCGTGTTAAACAGACTGAAAGCGCTAAATCGACGACCCGTTTCTAGATCTAGCTGCTGCTTCATTCCATTTAAGGAAGGAAGCATTGCGACGATTTGGCCGAGGAAAATTTTCGCGTGATCGATCAAGCTTTCCTCGCCATTTTTTACGGCTTTAGAGGTTACCTGTAGCGCGACAGTTATGATCTGGCCGAGATATGCAAGCCGTATTGACCCACATCAACGTTCCGAGCCTGACATAACGGTGCAGGATCGTCGATTCCGCCGTTGTGCACAAATCACGATTTTTGCACGAGAACTCGAAGCAATGTCCGCTATACGGGACTCTGTCAATTCATCGTCACCTCTGAGTTTGACTCGTTCCGGATATCGGTGAAGTACACCGACGTTGGAGCTCGGGGGCAGGGTGGTAACTTCACCTGGATATGTGAAAATCCGATATCACCTGTCCTGGATGGAGTGCTGCGGGCGACGTCTTTCATTTCGGGTGACAAAGAATGTTAATTGGCGCGCCAAAAGAAACCAAAGACAACGAATTTCGGGTCGGCTTGACGCCCGCCACGGTTGCCGAGCTCACGCATCGCGGCCACGCGGTTATTATTGAGAAGTCCGCCGGCGTCGGGTCGGGCCTGACGGACGATGAATATTGCAATGCCGGGGCTAAAATTGTCGACACACCGCAGGAAATATTTGCACGCGCTGAAATGGTCGTCAAAGTGAAGGAGCCGCTGGATGGCGAGCGCAAGATGTTGCGACGCGACCAGATTTTGTTCACTTATCTGCATCTCGCGCCTGATTTGGTGCAAACGCAGGACTTGATCTCGAGCCGCTTTCGGGGAGGACAACGCCGGCACGCACCGAACCGCTCAACATAGCCAACAACGCGATGCAAAGAGCAGCGCCAATGAGCTGCATCCCGCCTCGGATTTTCGTCCGACGAGCTCGAGCAACGCTGGATCGGAGATGCGGGCAAACTCCGAAGATTTGCTCTTCGACACGAGCATGATTCCGTAACCTCGGCCTGGCTATCGGGCGGGGCTGGTGGCGACGATTGCCATCGTTAATCGCGCGTCCCCGATTTGTGAGATGTATGTGCGTCCGTTTGGAGCAGCCGCGAGTGTAAAAATGTCTCGCCGCCGTTCAATTGTACGGACGTTAGCGCAGGTCACGAGAATGGATGAAAGAGGTATACGAAGGTTTACGGACATGTGTCCTGGAGGTGCCTCGAAAGTACTCGTCCCTTTCAATCTGTCTGAAGGTTTATTTGATGGGCGTGGTCAGAGCGTTGTCATTGGTGTCGAGGACGAAGACAGCGAGCAGCTTTGCCGGCTCGGTCTTGCTCGCGTTGCGGCTGATCGAATGGATCGCGCCCGGCGGTTCGGACCAGCTCTCGCCTGCCCGATAGATGCGCGTCTCGCCGTCATTCACCTTCGACTCGATCGCGCCCGAAATCACATAGGCGTAGATGAAAGCCGACTTCGCGTGGGTGTGGGGCACTGATGCCGCGCCGGGCGCGTAATTGACCTCCACGGCGATCAGCGACTTGCCAGGGATATTGGGAATGGCCGCCTCGAAGTTCTTTGTGACGGTTTGCGCTTCGCCGTCATGGGCGTAGATGGGGCCGACCATCGAAAAGGCGAGGGCGGTGCAGGTGGCGGCGATGATGGTTCGAAATCTTCATGGGCTTTCCCCTTCTGTCTATAGGTTGGTCTTCGTTCTTCATGATTCCTCGTAGACTTGCCGGTCCGCTGATTACTGATACCGAACGGGTCAGTCTGACGGGATGAAGTCGACGTGAGGCCCCGGCTCGATAATGAACACGGCGAGCGTGGCGAGAACGCACGCGACCGCGGCGACAGCCATCGCCATGTGGAATCCTGAGAACAGCTGAGGACCACCTTGCTGCAGGACGCCGCCGAGCAGAGCGATAGCGAAGAGGGAACCGGCGCGTGAGACCGCGCTGTTGACACCCGACGCGGTTCCGGCGCGATCGGATGCGACGGAGGTGAGGACGAGGGTCGTCAACGGTGCGATCGCCAGGCTCATGCCCAGCGACAGCAACAGGACGGGGGCGAAGATGTCCGCCCAATAGGTCGCGTTCGAATCGACGCGGAACGCCATGGCGCATCCTAAGGCGACGACCGCGCCGCCGGCGAACAATGGCAAGCGCCGGCCGAACCGGCGGCAGAGCATGCCGGCGAGCGGCGAGACGACCGTAATCAGCACTTCCAGGGGAATGAAGGCCAGGCCCGCCACCAACGTCGGCAGGTGCGCACCCCGGATCATGACGAACGGGATCAAGGTTAGCATGACAGTGAACGGCCCATAGAGGAGTGCGGTGAACAGGTTCGCGCCGACGACCGACCGCGAGGCGAAGAGGGACGGGGGCAGCATGGCGTTGTCGCCTAATCGCCGTTGGCTCACGATGAGGCCGGCTAAGCCGCCCAGACCGACGATCAGGGTGACGAGCACCCAAAGATTCAGACCGGAACCGTTGGTCAGGCTGGTCAGCACCAAGCCGAGCCCGCCGAGCCCGACTGTCGAAAGGACAGCGCCACCGACGTCGACCCGGGCGTGGCTGGTCGTCAAGGTCTTCGGTATCCACAGGGCGACGACGGTAAACGCGCCGGCGACCACGGGCAGGAGCATCATAAAGGTCGTCCGCCAAGACCCGTGCTCGAGGATCGCGCCGGCGATCGCGGGCGCGACGCCGCTGGCAACAGCCGCGGCGGCGGACCAGATGCCGATCGCACGGGCTTTCTTGTCGGCGGGAAAGGCCTGTCCGAGCACGGAAAGGCCGTTGGGCAGGATCAAGGCTTCGCCCAGGCCTTGCAGGAACCGGCCGACGATGAGCGGCGCGAAACTCGGCGCGAAACCAATCGCGGCCGCGCCCAGACCAAAGAGAGCGATCCCTGCGAGGAAGATCCGCTTTTGGTCGAACCGGTCCCCCAGAGCGCCTGCGACCAAGGTCAGGGCCGCGAGCGGCAGGAGCTCGGCGTTCATCACCCACTGCAGGTCGAGCGGCGACAGGCTCATGTCTCGGCCAATCGCCGAGAGCGCGACCGTGACGACGGCGTTGCTGACGGACACGAGGCAACTGCCCAGGCTCGACGCGACGAGGACCTTGGTGCTACCATGCGCGCCGATGGCTCTAGGCTCGGAGAGTGCCAGGCCGCGGTCGGTCAGGGTCAGGGACGCGCTGCTCACGACTCAATCCCTCAAGCTAGGTCGAGCAATTCGCGGCGCGCGAGCTTATTGGCCAGCGGCCTGAAGCCGAGCCGCCGTCTCCGTTCGCGGATCACTCCTCGCAACATCAATTCAACCTCAAGCAGACGCGCGAAGCCACGGTCGAGCCACGCTTGCACATGAAAGAATGCGGTCGAAGCCGACGAGCTCGCGCGCTTCGTAAAAGCCGATCAGGTTGCGCTCCCAGCCGAGCAGCGGAATATCGGCGATGCTGTAGTCAGCGCCCGTCACCTAGTCGTGGCCCGCGAGCCGTTCGTCGACCGCGCGTCGTTCGGTCAGGTTGAAGGCGGCGGCGGCATCGTCGAGAGTCGAAGAGCTGTCGCAAATGCTGTTGCCGGTCGCATCAGTGTGCGGATTGCGTGCACGGTGGACAGTGAACAGGGTGGCGCCGAGGGCAAGTACCCCGTATCCGAAGGCGATCTGCGGTAGTGAGAAGGTGTTGGAAAGTTTTCCGGAGACGAGGCTGGGGAAGGTGGCGCCGCTGTAACAGACGAGGTAGATCGCGCTGAATATCGGTGCCCGGTCGGCTAGCGTGCTGCCGTGCAGGAGCGCACGGGTGGCACCGCTGATGGCGATGCCTTGGCCGGCGCCGGCGACTATGGTTGTGATGATGAACAACGCCAGTGCGCCGGCGTTGATCGCTGTGATGATGCCGATCATTCCGGCCATGAAGGTCATCATGCCCACGCGTTGGGCTGCCCCGGATGTGAACCCGCCGCCGATGGGAGCGCCGAGAACGCTGGGCGCCATGTAGGCGGCGAATACTAGTCCGAGGATGAGCGGGCTGCGTGTGTGCAGTTGATCTTCGACAAGCGCAGGCACGAAGGCTTGGTAGAAGGCTCCGGTCGCCCAAGTGGCCAGGAACACCGCAGCCGCGACAGGGAGCAGATGTCTGACCCGGGCCGGTACGCTGACCTTGGGTAGCAGCGATCGCCAAGCGGCCGGCGTCGGAGTTGCGGTTTCCGGGCTGATGGCGATGAGCGCGGCAGAAATTGATAAGAAGCCGACACAAACCAGGTAGATGAGGTCGCGTGGCCAGCGGCCGAACTGGACCATGGCGCCTGAGGCGATGGCGCCGACCGTGAGGCCGAGCATTGGTCCCTGGCTGGAGGCGACGGAGGCCAACCATTCCGGCTTGGCGGGTGCAGCGTCGACGATGTAGGAGGTCAAGGTGCTGCTGGCCAACCCGGTTCCGACGCCCATCACGACGCGACCGGCGAGCAAGGTGTCGATGTCGTGCACGTTCAGCAGCAGCAGACAGCCCAGCAGGAGCAGGCCGAGGCTGGCGATCGCGGTGAGCCGGCGGCCCAGATGATTGGATAGTCGTCCCAGCAGCAACAGTCCGGCCATGGTGCCGACGGAGTAGGTGACGATGGCCATCGAGATGCCGAAGTTGGTGAACCCGTCCTCCGCCCGGTAGATGTTATACAGGGGGATCGGAGCGGCCGCCGCGGCAAACGAGACCACCAGGGAGACTACCGCAGATAAGAATGCCAGCCGGAGCGTTCCGCCCCGGTGAGCCTGGTTGATCACTGGTGCCCCGTTTTGCATTGAGCCGTGCATCCGTCGTCTCCCGGAGAATTCGGGCCGCACAGGTCCAAATCTCCGACCAGGTAGTTTCACCAAGTGGCGGTGATCGTCGACGCCAGGCTGAAGAGTGGCTCCATCGCTGAGAGCTGCCGTGGCGCACATATTTCAGGCGGGCTGTCGCACTGCCGTCCCTTGATTATTGTCGATCAGGTACCGCCAGAGTCCATCCGCGCCACGGCGCAGAACGTCGCTTGCCGAGCCTCCGAGGTGCACGTGCTTGCCGTCGGGATCGGTGCCATCAATTGACCAGTCCAGCACGATCTGTGCGATATCGTCAGCAACGAACACATGGCGCGCCTTCGCCTCCAGCGGCAGGCCGAGCTTGAGATCGCGCTCGAGTTGGGCGGCGATCTCGGTGTGATCAGTGATGGTTCGCCCATCTTTCGCGATGAACACGGCCTCGGGAGCGTACAAGCTCATCATCGCGCTGACCTTGCCGGAGTTAAATCGCTCAATCAGCGTCGCGACCATGCCTTCGGGTTCAGTAGGGAGTGAATAGGACTCGGACATCAGGGATCTCCTGTTCGTGTTGGTTGAAACGGTTGCCCTTGGCGTTACTCGATGAACGACCGTCGACGACGCCGTCGCCGCCTTCAACCCGCTGTGCGCGTGTCCAATCCCGAACGCGTCGCGACTGGCTCCTCAGGCGCGTTAAAGACTGATGTCGTCAGCAGGACAGCGGCAGCGAGGACCCAGTAGTACCAGGCGTCGAGCCCAACGAATTTGAAGGCAAACGGGGCGATGACAAACACTACCCCGACGGCGCGATCGACCCAAAGGTGCAGCCAGTAGGGAATGATGCGGACGAGCCCGGTGGCATGGTCGGTCAGGGCGGCCAAGAGTAGCGCCGCGACACCGACAACAACCGAAAGCCACATTGCGACCGGTCCGCTCTGGCCGAGCTTCAGCACGAACGGCGCTGCGATCAAAACGATCGCCACGGGATAGTCGATCAAGTAGGCGTGGATAGTCTTGGTGATGAAGCGGAACGACATCGGTGACTCCTATGTGCTTGGTTACTCGAGCGGGTCCTTGCGACGCTGAGAGTGCATCCACCCAAGAGGGACGATCACGCCGCCCTATGCTGGCAAGCACTCCGCACAACCCGTCACAGGTCAGCTCGGTTAGATGGAAAGGCTATGCCGGCACGCCAACGATTGGAAATGCCCGGCCGTTATGGTTTCCATTCCACTCGCCCGGCCCCATGGAAGCGGGTTAGTGCGGCGTTGAGCGTCGACCGCCAGTCCAAGAGCGGAGTGAACTTAAGGCGCACGATTCAATCTCGGCTGCCTGACGCCTAGCATCTAATCTGGACTGGACTAGTGAGCTGCTCGACGGTCCGCGGCTTTCCGAGCAGGCCCATCCCGGCACGCGCCGGCCGCGTCAAACGGCGGCGCTTGGGACGAGCGGTGTCGAAGCGTCGCGCCGGTCGTAACGTACGGTCGGCGTCTGCATTGCGACGATCTCCTCGCCGACTGTCGGGTGCACGGCCATGACCGACATGAAGTCTTTCATGGTGGCTCCGCTGCCGACGGCGATGGCGAGGGCCTGTATCATCTCGCTGGCCTCTTCAGCGAAGATATGGATCCCGAGGATACGGTCAGAAGCGCAATCCACGACGACCTTCAGAAGGTTGGCCTCGCAATCGCCCGTGACGGCCGCCTTCAGCGGGCGGAAGCGGACCTTGTAGACGTCGACTGCAAGGTATTGCGCCCTCGCTTCCAGCTCCGTCAGGCCAACGGTGCCGATCTCCGGGCTGGAGAAGACCGCGGTCGGCACATTGGAGTAGTCGACCTGCCAAGGTTTCTTGCCGAACACGCTGTCGGCGAACGCGTGGCCTTGGCGGATCGCAACGGGCGTTAAGTTGAACTGGTTCGACACATCGCCCACGGAGTAGATATTCGGGATGTTCGTGCGCGAGTTTGCGTCGACAATAATAGCGCCGTCTGCGCCAGTCTTGACCCCGGCGCGATCGAGCCCGAGCGAAGTCGTGTTCGGGGTGCGGCCGAAGGCGAGCAGCACCTGGTCTGCCACCAGCCTTCCGCGCTGTTCGGTCGTAACGTCGATCCTTCCTGCATGGTCGCCACCGCCAACGTCCCCGTCCCGTCGTTCGAGGCGGCGGATGCTGTCGCTAAACATCAGCTTAATGCCACGGTTCGTGTAGGACCCGGCGATCGCCTGGCGCACGTCCTCGTCAAAGCCGCGGAGCACATTGCTCCCGCGGCACACGACGGTGACGTCACTTCCCAGCGCAGCAAACAGACCGGCAAACTCCATTGCGATGTATCCGGCGCCGCCGATGACAAGCTTTCTCGGGAAAGTCTTCAAGTCGAAGACGCCGTCCGAGGTGATACCGAGCTCGATGCCGTCGAAGGGAGGCAGTTCGGGCCGCGCGCCTGTCGCGATCAAGATTGTGCGTGCGCGTACGCGGCGGCCGTCTTCGAGGAGGCGCACCGTATGCGCGTCCTCGAGCACGGCGCGAGATCTCACGACCTCGACGCCCGCGCCTTCTTGACCGGTGCTGTAGAGCCCTTCCAGGCGTGTGATTTCGCGGTCCTTCGCGGCGATCAATGACGGCCAGTCGAACTGCGGGACCGACAAGCGCCAGCCGAATTCCGCGGCCTCGTCGAACGAGTCGCTGAAACGGCTCGCGTAGACGAACAGTTTCTTCGGCACGCAGCCGCGGATGACACACGTCCCTCCCAGCCGATACTCCTCGGCGAGCATCACTTTGGCGCCGTGTCCCGACGCGACACGCGCAGCGCGGATGCCTCCTGACCCACCACCAATCACGAACAAGTCGACATCGAACTCCGCTTCACGGGAAGGCGTTGACGCCTTGGCTGCCGATGTCGACACGCCTAGTGGGTCCTGCAATAAATTTGTGTCGCTCAAGTCAGCATCCAATCCATTCTGCGCCGCCGGTCGATATGCGTGCGCTGATCGCATTGTCCGCGCACGCGCGGGAGCGAACGTACGCCTAGACGGCCTCGTTCAGGGACCACGCCTGCTTCTCGGCCGCGAGCGTGCGCTCGGGGTCAAGCTCTCCTGGTCGTCTCGAACAGAAACCATGTGCGACGTTCCGCCTCGTCGATCCAGTTTCGATCAGGCTGGCCGTGGCGACATCGCCGTGCTCGTCGCAGACATTGCGGGTCTGCCGCATGCGCTGTGTGAGCGCTAGGTTGTCTTCCTTCAGCTCGGCCAGCATGTCTTCGGCTGTGACGAAATCCGCATCATTGTCCTCGATATGCTTCACCCTGGCGATGTGGCCGATCGAGCGGATCGTTGTGCCGCCGATCTTGCGCGCTCTTTCCGCGATGTCGTCCGTCATCGCGAAAATCTGCGCAGCCTGCTCGTCAAGAAGGAGTTGATAATCCCGGAAATGCGGGCCTGATATGTGCCAATGGAAGTTCTTGGTCTTGACGTAAAGCGCGAACACGTCTGCCATAAGCACGGTGAGGGCGGCCGAAATATCCTTGGTGGCGTTGGAGCCGAGATTGCTCGGCGTGTCGAGCGGCGCCTCGCGGCGCTTTCTCGCGTCCTCTATACTCATTTTG
The DNA here is from genome assembly GCA_963769365.1 of uncultured Alphaproteobacteria bacterium. GTDB lineage: Bacteria > Pseudomonadota > Alphaproteobacteria > Rhizobiales > Xanthobacteraceae > Bradyrhizobium. The sequence continues at coordinate 1,206,240 of CAVYLU010000012.1, forward strand.
ATCCCTCCTTCAGGGTTGATGCAGTCTTACTGTTCGCGGAGGATGGCTCTGAACAAGCAATTTTTCGAAATAGAATCTGCACGTTTGCAAGGACTCGGCCCTTTGACGTTGACGCGACATGGTCGGTTCCGCCTTCGATGACTATCTACGTCGGGCCACGTCGGCTTGCGCCAGAGCTCCCTAGGTCCGCTTCAGATCCTCGACCAACATCCCCGTGCCGTGGCGCGCGAGCGCCTGGGTCGGGGCGTTGGTATTGCCACTGGTGATGTTCGGCATGATCGAGGCGTCGATTACCCGGAGACCGTCCAGCCCGCGGACCCTGAGCGTTGCATCGACCACCGCTCGCGCATCCTGGCCCATCCGGCACGTGCCGACCGGGTGAAACATCGTCGTCACGACACGCTTCACCCATTCGCCGATTTCGGCGTCCGACTGGATGCGCGGACCGGGCTCGATCTCTTCCGCGATCACCGGCGCCAGCGACTCCTGCGCCATGACCTTGCGGACCGCGCGCACCGATTCCACCGCTGCCCTCAGGTCTTCTTCCTCGCCCATGAAGTTCGGGTTGATGAGCGGCATCGATGTCGGGTCGCTGTCGGCCAGCCGCACCCAGCCACGGCTCTTGGGCTGGAGCACCACGAGTTCGAAGGTGATGCCGGAGCGGTCGCCCGTCGGGCTGATTCCATCGGCCGCGATGATAGGCACGTGATAGCATTGGATCGTGGGTTCGGCGGCGAAGTCGGACGGATTCCAGTGGGAAACCGTCTCGATGCCGTTGCCCGACGCCGGGCCATCCTTGGTGACGAAATAGCGCAGGCCCGCCTTCACGGTGCCGAGACCCTGCGCGGCCGCCTGATAGCCGAGATCGCCCTTTACATAGGCACGGACCGGCACGATCGAGTGGTCGTGGAGATTTTCGCCCACCTCCGGAGAATCGACGATCACCGCGATACCGTGCTGGCGCAGCTGCTCGGCTGGCCCGATGCCCGAGTGCATGAGGATCTTTGGGCTATGGACGGTGCCAGCCGACAGCACGACCTCGTCGGCCGTGATCCTCTCCCGGCCGTTGTCCATGAGCTCGACGCCAACGGCCCGCTTGTTCTCGACGAGGATGCGAACGACGGTCTTGCCGGTGAGAAGGGTGACGCGGCCCGAGGCGAGGTGCGGACGCAGATAAGCGTCGACCGCGCTGCACCGCCGCTGATTTCCGACTGTTGACTGCACCGGCGAGACGCCTATCTGGCTCTCGCCGTTATAGTCGGGATTATAGGGAAGCCCATATTCCTGGAAGGCTTTGAGGCAATATTGGTTCAGCTTGTTGATGCCCTTGGGCGGCTGGACCGACAGGCCACCATCGATGCCGTGATATTCGTCGTGAAAGGTGTCGTTGTGTTCCTGCGCCATGAAGACGGGAAGCAAGTCTTCATACGACCATTTGCCGGTGTCGCCGACCGCGTGTTGCCAGGCGGCGTAGTCGCGTATTTGGCCACGGACGTAGCACATCGCATTGATCGAGGAGCCGCCGCCGAGCACCTTGCCTGAGCGATAGGCTCGCTTCGTGCCGTGCTGGGGAACCGTCTCGTATTTCCAGACATGCCGGTCGTGCGCCAGCATTTTGGCGAACCCGGCAGGAATGTGAATGAACGGATCGCGATCCATGTCGCCCGCTTCGATCAGCGCGATCGACGCATCCGTGTGTTCGGCGAGATAACTCGCAACGACGCACCCGGCCGCGCCCGCACCGACAATGATTATGTCGTAGGCTTCCTGGGACATGAGTGTCTTTCTTTTTCACGCCATTTGTTCAATCAACACCCGTAGCAGCGTCGACGAGGCCGTTGCGGCCTTCAGGCGGCTGTGCGCGTGTCCAATCCCGAACGCGTCGCGATTGGCCGCTCAGGCGCGTTAAAGACTGACGTCGTGAGCAGGACAGCGGCAGCGAGGACCCAGTAATACCAGGCGTCGAGCCCGAAAAATTTGTAGGCAAACGGGGCGACGACAAACACCACCCCGACGGCGCGATCGACCCAAAGGTGCAGCCAGTAGGGAATGATGCGGACGAGCCCGGTGGCATGGTCGGTCAGGGCGGCCAAGAGTAGCGCCGCGACACCGACAACAACCGAAAGCCACATTGCGACCGGTCCGCTCTGGCCGAGCTTCAGCACGAACGGCGCTGCGATCAAAACGATCGCCACGGGATAGTCGATCAAGTAGGCGTGGATAGTCTTGGTGATGAAGCGGAACGACATCGGTGACTCCTATGTGCTTGGTTACTCGAGCGGGTCCTTGCGACGCTGAGAGTGCATCCACCCAAGAGGGACGATCACGCCGCCCTATGCTGGCAAGCACTCCGCACAACCGTCACAGGTCAGACCGGTTAGATGCACAGAAAGGCTATGCCGGCACGCCCACCATTGGAAATGACCGCTCGTTATGGTTTCCATTCCACTCGCCCGGCGTGGGGCGCCTGTCGATCGCCCAGCGCCGTTGGCATCGCG
>CAVYLU010000013.1:0-312154 GCA_963769365.1 uncultured Alphaproteobacteria bacterium
AGAGGGAGTTCGCCAATCGACCGTGAACATGATCTGTCGATCACCAGGCAGGCCGAAGTTTTGAAGATCAGCCGCGGCAGCGTTTATTATCTGCCGCGACCAGTGTCGTCCGCCGACCTCGCCATCATGCGGCATCTGGATCGGCTGCACCTGGAGTTCCCCTTCGCCGGTTCGCGTATGTTGCGAGGTCTGCTGGCTTTGCAGGGGTGCAAGATCGGCCGCCGGCATGTGAAGACGCTGATGCGGCGGATGGGGATAGAGGCGCTCTATCGCCGTCCGCGCACCACCAAGCCCGAACCCGGCCACAAGATCTATCCGTATCTGCTGCGCGGCATGGAGATCACGCGTCCGAACCAGGTCTGGGCCATGGACATCACCTACATCCCGATGGCGCGCGGCTTCGTCTATCTCGCCGTCGTGCTCGACTGGGCGACGCGCCGGGTTCTGTCGTGGCGGCTGTCGGTCACGATGGAGGCGGCGTTCTGCGTCGAGACACTGGAAGATGCTTTGGCCCGTCACGGCAAGCCGGAGATCTTCAACACCGATCAGGGCTCGCAGTTCACCGGCGCGGCCTTCACCGGCTTGCTCGCCGGCAACGGCAAAGGGGCTTGGCGCGACAACGTGTTCGTCGAACGGCTGTGGCGCAGCGTCAAATACGAGGAGGTCTATCTGCGGGCCTATGAAAGCGTCGGCGAGGCACGACATTCGATTGGCCGGTATCTCGACTTTTACAACGACCGACGTCCACATTCGAAGTCTTGACGACATGACCCCGGATCAAGCCTACTTCAACCTTCCGCCGCTCCGCGCGGCGGCCTAACCCCGGCAGAGGCTCCACTTATCGACGCGGAGATTTTGTTCAGACAAGCGGGACCATCACTTCATCCCTCGCGCACTACAGATTAGCTAAATTAGCACGCAAGGCTGGCGCTGAGGCGAAGGGCGTGCATCACCGCGACGCGCTAGGTCTGGACCGACCCGGAGAATATCCTGCCGCGCAAGTTTCTCTACGGGTATCGGCTCGTTCGTACATACGCAACGGCGACCATCGCGCCCGGCGGCGCGAGCAAAGACGGCTCTGGGTGTTTCCAAAGTCCCGTCGAAGGTGGCTGGCAGGCCGCTGCTCGGCATGCCGACTTTCTAGCTTCGGGTTTAGCTGCGGAGCTTGGAAGGACACGCGCGAGGAAATGGTACAACTAGCGACCTCACCGGACCTCATCGAAGTCGCGTTCCGGACGCCATGAGACGGGATCGGCGATCCAGCGGTTGATGTCGGATTCATGCCAGCCGGTGCCGTTGACGCTGATCTTGATTTGGGTTGGGAACGTGCCCTCGGCGATCTTGCGGTAGATGGTAGACCGGGACAGCCCGGTCCTGGCGAGAACCGTTTTCAAACGGACGATACGGTCTGGTTCGCGCATGGCCGCGCTGCCTCCTGCTGGCTGTTTCTGACGGCTTCTGAGACCAGACAGGACAGCAGTTGCAGGCGCGCAAGAGCATTTTACAGATCGCCGTACTATGGCGTTCAGACGGCGGAAGATAGGATGAATCAAATTTCGATGCCCCTGCCTCTACCGAGGTCGAGGCCGTGGCTGAAGGCGAGTTCGAGGCCGAGCCGGCGGCCTGATTCGAAGGAGATGCCGAGGTCTTTCTTGCGGATTGCGAGGATGGATTCGAGTTGGGGATCGCGTTCGAGGCTTCTCGCCATATCGCCCATCGCCGAGCGCGTCGCCTTATAGCCGGACATGTCGCCCGCCTGATACTGGCGCAAGCTGGTATGGTCGAGCCCCTGCCAGCGCTCCACGAAACGGTCGGCGCGGCGGCCCGGATCGATGCGCAGTTCGGTTTCAAGCTGAAGGGCGCGGACGGCGCGGCCCAATCTTCCGCTCGCAGCCTCGCCGACAAGCTCCGGGTTCTTCTTGTAAGCGGCTTCGGCATCGTACGAGCCGTAAGGCCGCACGCTCTCAAAGACCTGGCGGGCCTCCTGCAATTCCTTCACCTGCTCGGGACTGGCCTTGCCGCCCATCTCCTGCGCCTCGAAGATCGCATTGACGGCACGGGCATGGCGCACCAGCGCCCGCGTGCGCACCCGACGCGCTTCCGCTTCCGAGTCTGCCACCACCTTCCTTTCTGGCGCTTCAGCAGTTTCGCGCCGCTCGGCTCCCGTACCGCTCCTTTCCCTTTCCGGGGTGTCTCGTTTGGGCCTCTTTCCGCCATCCGGGCCGGGCACGTCTGCGCGCAGGTGCGATCCATCGAACATGCTGCGCAGCTTTTCCGGCACGACCTTGCGCACGATTTCGGCAACGCGCTCGCGGAACGTGATTCCACGCCGCTCGGCATAGCCCTGTACCGGCTCGGCGCGTTCGTAGTCCGATGCCATATCCTTGGCGCGATCGCGCGACAGGGTGCGGACAAGCCGGTCCTGATTGACAAAATCGTCACGGCCATAATGCAGGTCCACGCCGTCGCGGTGCCGCGACAGGGCGACATAGCTGCCATGGGCGTCCATGCCCGGCGTCGCCAGCACATGGGTGTGGTCCACCGTCATGCCCTGAGCCTTGTGGATCGTCGCGGCATAGCCATGGTCGATCCGGTTATAGTCCTTGAGGTCGAAGCGAACGGATCGGCCATCGTCGGTCTGCACGGTCATGGATTGCGCGCTGACCTGTTCGATGGTCCCGAGCGTACCGTTCCTTACGCCAAGGCCTCGTTCGTTTTGCAGGAACATGACGCGGTCTCCGCCGGCGAAGCGGCGCCCGCCACGCTCGACCGTCACACGCACCTCATCGCCGAGATCGCCGGCGGCCCGCATCCGCTCGCGCGCGGCCTCGTTAAGTGCGCGGACTTCGTCGTTGGTGTGGGTGAGGATGATGCGGCTCCGATCCGGTGATGCCTGCCGGTCGCGGTCCCAGCGCTCGATCATATCGCCGCGCGCCCGTTCGCGGGTCTGGGCCTCGTGCACCGTGCCGCGGGAGCAATAGGCTTCAAGCGCAATACCGGTTTTGCCATTGGCGAGATCGCGCGTGGCGTCGCGCTGCCAGTCCTCTCCCTGACGGCGCACTTCGCCGATTTCCGCGCCGCCGTGACGCTCGTGGATCGACCGGAACGCCGCGCCGGCCTCGATGGATTGCAACTGCTTGATATCGCCGACCAGCACGACCTTGGCGCCGGCGTCGGCAGCATGGGACAGCACGCGCTCCAACTGGCGCGTGCCGACCATGCCCGCCTCGTCGATCACCAGCACATCGCGGGTCGTGAGCAGGTCGCGGCCTTGTCCCCAGCCATGCTCCATGCTGGCGATGGTGCGCGAGGCGATGCCCGATCCGTTCTCGAGGTTTTCCGCCGCGATGCCGGAGATCGCCACGCCTCGAACCTCATAGCCTGCCGCTTCCCAGGCCTCCCGCGCCACGCCCAGCATCGCGCTTTTTCCCGTTCCGGCATAGCCGACCACGACGCCGAGATCGCGCCCGTCCGTGACATGCGACAGCGCGTCGGCCTGCTCGCCCGAAAGGACAAGACCGCGCGCTTCCGCCCGCGCCAGCGCCGCTTCGAGATCCCTGTCACGCACCTCATGGCGTTCGCGCTCCGCCATGTGTTCGGCGGCGCGGTGCAGGCGCTGTTCGGTCTCGATCATCTCGCGCGTGGTGAAGCGATCCTCGCCCCGTCCGTCCTCGCCCAATTCGACCAGATCGGGCGCGCCGCGCATCGCGCCCATCACGGCGTTGAACTGCTCGACGCCATCGCTGTGCCGGTGCGCGAACATCGCCATGTCGCGGAGCGTGAAGGTGGATTGCTGATGCGTGATAGCGTCTAGCGCCAGGGCGGGATCGGCGATGATCCGCGCGCCGTTATTGCGCGCAATCTCGCGGTGCATCTCGGCGCGGTCGGCGGTCTCGGCACCCTCGCCCTCGATCCGCTGCGCAGGCGCGCCGATCTGGCTTTGCGGCTCCAGCGCGATGCCCTGCGCTTCCAGGCTGCGATGGTCGATGCGCGCGTCGATGTCGAGTTCGGCCAGCCGCTCGTTGGCAAGCTCGGCCCAGCGTTCCCGCCAACGCCCGACCATCTCCGTTCGGTTCCAGTCTCGTACCTTCGGACCGAAGCCATTCTCATCTACCGCGCGCATGGTCAGCATGACATGTGCATGGGGCTTGGGCGTCCCGTCCTCGGCCCAATCCCAATGCACATTTAGGTCGGCGATCATGCCTCGGTCCACGAATTCGGCCTGCACGAAATCGCCGGCCAGTTCGATGCCCTGCGCCTCACTCATCTCGCGCGGGATGGCGAATTCCACCTCGCGTGCAAGCTGCGCGTCCTTGCGCACTTCGGACGCCTCGACATCGTTCCACAGCCGCTCGCGGTCACTCCATGCCTCCGGCGCGTTCTCCGGCAGCATCACCTCGGAATGGATGACGCCGCGCTTGGCGGAAAAATCGTGGCTGCGATCAAGCCGCTCGTCGCGGAGCCGCGAGCCCGAGCGGTAGGCGGCTGACGCCACCGCGCTGGAGCCAGACTTGCGGCCAATGACCTTGACGTGAAGATGATAGATCGCCATCGCGATCAGATCAGTGGCACGCCAGAGCGCACGTCGGAACGACGTATAAGCGCGCCCTCCCTCGAAAAATTCTCGGGCGGGACTACACCGTCTCAAACCGTCCCGGCAGCCTTACAGCATTCCGCAGGCCGCTCAACTATCATCGCTCCATCGACAGCTTACGGAGAATATGATGCGCAAGCCACGAGACTTTGACGCGGAACTGAAAGCGCTCGAAGACAAGGCGCGCGAGCTGAAGACCCGCAAGGTGCGGCAACTCGGCGAACTGGTCATCGCCACCGGGGCTGACACACTCACCACCAATGAACTGGCTGGCGCGCTGATCGTGCTGGCCGAGACAAAAGAGGCCGGAAGGAGGGGGGCATGGTCGGGTAGGATCGAGGCGCGGATCGGGCTTCGAATGATGCCGACGTTTCCTCGATCCCCCCTATCATCCGTACGGCGGGTTTTCCCCAGTACGGCTGGAAGGCTGGCTTTCCAAGCAGTGCCTTCCTGGATGATCAGCGGCTTAAGCCTGCTCCCGGCATGCGCCGTCCGACATCCAGTTTGCATCCGCCCTTCGTGCATTTCGTGGTCGCTACAGTGGTCCGCTCTGTGTCGGGCCTGAGGACTCGATCATGCACCGCCATGCGGTGGAATACTCCACCTACCCCAGGGGCCCTCGCTCGGGTCCGGGTTGTAGTGTCCCGGTCCGTCATCACTTAATCGGCCCCATCCGCCCCACTCGCAGGCACATCGCGATTTCACCGCATGGCGGCTTATACGCGATGCCTTCGCTGTGCGGGAGCGCCTAGGCGACCCGCGAGTGGTTCCGAACTTTCGCTGCACATTCCTTCCTGGCATGCCGTCCTCTCCGACCCCGGGGAGTCCAACATCGATATGTTCCAGAACTTCGATGCCGACATGGCCTTCGCCGTTTGACCACCGGCTCGGCACTCCCGACACTCCCGCAATCCGTTCCGCGCGGGTTTCCGATTTCGTGGCTTCACTGGTTCGCTTCCGCTACGGCCTGCCAGGTTGCTCGCCCCCCTGTACGGATCGGACTGGATCGCCCAGCCTTCGGGGACTTTTACTTCCAGGCTTTCAACGGATCAGTCTCCCTCTCCGTTGCTGGATATAACTACAACAGTAGCTGGATCTCCTTCTGTTGGCGGGACTTGCACCCGCTGGAATGGCAGCTAGCTTCGCTGCACGGCCAAGCGCGGAGCCGCGTTCTTTCAAAGCCGGTCGCGGCGAAATGCACCGGCAATTGACCGCGACATCGACGGCGCTCCGGGCCAACCAGGCGGCGCTCAACCGCCATCAGGCGGCTCGGGCGCGACATGACATGCGCACGTGGCAGGTCGAGCGCCGCAAGCGCACGCGGCAACTCATCGAACTCGGCGGCCTCGTTGTGAAAGCTGGCGTCGTGGACCTGACCGGCGACGACCGCGCCACCATTCTCGGCGCGCTGCTCTGGATCGCCGACAAGCTCCAAAGTGATCAGGGCGAACAGGCGCGAGCGCTGTGGGTCGCAAAGGGAAAGCAAGCGTTCGAGGCGGCCCCGGCAGCACACAAGGGAACAGATCGAACTGTCTCAGCAGTTCGTTTTTGATACACGACAATGGCACGTCAGCCGAGCGACTGCGTGCCCGGCGCGACGTTCGAGCATGCAGTGGGCGCTGAAATGGGGCAACGAAATTCGCGGTCCGCCAAATTCGCCTGAAACCAAAGAATAACTTGCTTCGCGCGCTCGAAGATAGTCGTTGCCATCGTACCAGCTAAAGCGAACACATCGGTCATGTCTCTCCTGAGGTGACCTTATGAACTTAATCTTGCCGTGCTGACTTGAAGTGCGTCGGTGATCGCGAGGGCCTCCTTGGCCGTCGTCGCGCCGGCGGCATGCTGGTCGTCTACCCCCGACCGCCCCCAATTTGTTAACTTGACGGTGCAGTGCCGACACCTCGTGATGAAGGTGTTCAGGAGCTATTTGTTTCTGCCGGCCGTGGCGCCGGCGCTTTGCTCAAAAACCAAGCGGCACTGATCGCTGAGCTTGCTTTTCTTTTGGCGCAAGCAGTTTTCCACCTTCTTCGGATCAGGAATGTCATTGGCACAGAGTCTAAAGGCGTCGGGCGAGCAAGCGGCTCTCTGCTCCGGGGTCCCCAGGTTCTCCTGCGCAAACGACACTGTTTCGTAAAGGAAGGCTGCCGCCAAGACGGGAAAAAGGAAGTTGTATTTCGACACCATGTTCGGCCCTTCTCCTTGTCTCGATTTGCCGTCCGAACAGGAAGCAAGCCCTGGCTGGTCATTAATGGGGGGCTGTGGGCATTTCCTCTTCTTCTTCTTTCGCCAAAAGCCGAAGCATTTCCACGCCAAATACGCCTTCCTGAGGTGACCTTACGAACTTTATCCTGCCGTCCTGACTTTGAAGCGCTTCGGTGATCGCGAGGGCTTCCCTGGCCGTCGTCGCATCGGCGGCCGAAACGTCATGCGTGTTCCTCGTTACGAAAACAATCGTGTATGGCATCTCGCGCATCTCCTCCCTTCTTCAGCATGCTCGCGGCCTCTGCGGGAGAGCTCTTCTGCCGATAACGCTAATGGCTTACAGCACGCCAAGGGCCGTTGTTCACATCCTCTTATCCCTTGCGCCCACACCCTTGCCCCCTCGACGCGGACTCGCACTGAGCCGCATGACGGTAGATTATAAAAATCATAGTTCTGGTTTCGAGCTTCAGAAAAGAGATGGAACTCGAGCTCCAGGGAAGAGGAAGTGAACCACCAACAGCGACGTCCATTTGCCCACGTTCGTCATCCCCGCTGCGGGCGCAGTAAGTCCATTGTAAAATGCCTGGACGTGAACATCCATGACCATATCGCCAACCGGGAACACTCGCCCAAAACCTCCGCCGACGGGCACCGTCCAGCGATGATGTGAATCTACGGTCCAATCTGCTGTAATGAGCGGACGGTAGGTTACGAACCAACCATCCGGCAGATTGTAAAAGACGAAGGGTTCAATGAGTAGCGAATTGACATGCTGCCCGGGCAAACTCGACTGACTCCCGGCCCAGATGTTTTGGGCAAGGAAGCCCGCGAGCAAGGGTCCCTGGGTCGTCAGCGCTACTACGACAGGGCCGCCACCCCACTTGTTGATTCCCAACGTCTTGTCGGTCGCAGTCGGTAACCAAAGTACGGGTCCCACGGCAAAAGTGAACGAGCCCGGATGTGCTGGCGTAAAGAAGAACTGGGGCTCCATGTTACTGAGACCGAAATCCGGGTCAATTCCGGGGATAGGGCCCATGGGGTTCGCGAGCCGCGGCATATATGTGATGGGAGTGTTCCAACGGGTTACCAGGTTCCAGTCCGGCGTAAGCTTGAGAGGAATGACTGGCTCGACGACAAGGATGTTTTGGGTTTTTTCAAGCGGGCCCATTTTGAAGTTTGTGTAGTTCTCATTGATGACGCCCCACAGGGGCGTCAACGGGTTCTGCGCCTGAGTACCCTGAGCGGTGTCGGACGCCTGCGATGGAGCAGGCCCTGCCGCAGCCCTTGATGCGGCCGACGGACCGAGCGCTGGGGTCGAAACTGGTTTTTGCTTCTTCTTTTTGGTGGCGACGTTGTCAGCCTTCTCTGGCGGCGCCTGTGCCAACGATGGTGTCGCAAGGACGAGGATCGCTGCGAGGGTGAGGAAGAAGCCAGCTATCCAGCCGCCCCTGCGGTTTGGCAGACCTACCGATGCGTTGATGGACGATCATCTGTCAACTCCCTTCGATAGTCGATGCACGTGCCGCATTAAGATCAGTCCGTAAGCGTGAGGATGGGTTGTCGGAGAAGGCGGATTTATCTGGCGGCAACCGGTGCGCCCCAGTTGAACAGGTAGTTGACCCCGACTTTCACCATCTGGACATTGCCGTTGTTGGAGGTGAACGTATCGCCGGCAAGGAGCGGGGCGGTGGCCGGAATGACGAGGGTCCGGTGGCCCAAACCGAGATAATCGTATTCCAGCCTCACCATCCAATTGTTCGTGAACGCATATTCGTAGCCAGCGCCTACCAGCCAGCCGGTGTTGTTGCCGCAATTGTTGGTGAAGTTACCGCAGGTGAGCGACACACCCGTCGTGACGTCGGTGATGGTCCAGTTGTTGTTGCCGATCCAGCCGCCGCCGGCCTTGCCGTAGAACAGCCAGTTATCGACGGCATAGCCGAAGCGGGCAGCCACTGTCGTGATCCAGTGATTGATGCCGGTGACTGGTGAGGGAACCGACGGTGGAGGGCCCGTCGGCGCTGGTGCGAAGGGCAATGAAGGCAAGGCCGCGACAATGGCCGCGAAGCCCGGAACCAAGACTCTAGTGTTTTTGTTGTTGGGGGCCCAGTCGAAGTCCCATTCGCCGCCGATGACGAAGTTGCCGATCTGGTAATTGCCGCCCATCTGCCCGCCGCCGATGAATACGCCGTTGCTGTTGTAGAAGTTCGTCAGGAAGAGTGGGTCCCTCCAGCCGTTGCGGGCCCAAGCACCACCAATGTTGGCGCCGACATAGAATCCGGACCAGCTGAAGGGCGGTGGTGGCGGCGGAGCCTTGGTGTAGGGCTTCGCAGGAAGATCAGCCTTTGCCGGAGCGGACGGATTCCAAAGGGGGGCGGTGACGCGTAAATTTCCGCTAATATTTCTGGAGCCGCCGTAATTCTTCTCATACACGTCGCTTGTAACGTAAGCTTGCACACTTACCCGATCGAAATAATAGCCGACGAGACCCCCCAAGGCGAATTGGCTTTGCTTTTGATAGGCGGCGATCGGCGCGTTGAGATCGGTGGAATACAAACCAACCGGCCCCAACTCCCAATTGCCGAATCTCTTGGTCGCCGTCAGGTCAACGTTGAGGAAGTTCGGGTTACAGCCATTGTTAGGGTAGGCGGCCGAAACCGGGCACGGCGAAAGTTCTGGCTTGCTTGTGACCGAGTCAAAATTGATGCCCCAAATGACGTTCGCGGTCAGGTCCCATCCGTTGCCGCTGTAGGTCAGCCCGAAGCGCTGATTGAGCGAGCCCGAACTAATCGCCACCGGGCTGCTCCGGTTGTTGGTGTAGCCTCCGAGCATGTAGCTGAAGCCAAAATTGTTGCCGAGATCCCAGATCAGCTGAACCGCTCCAAACGAATTGAAGTAGCCGCTGATGCCATCGGCCCCGCTGTTGAATTTAATCGGGACTACGGGCCCAAAGGCCGGTTGCACTCGTGCGCCAAAAATCGTCCAAGGGGTGGACCAAACCAAGATGGGGGTGTCGACGAGGTAACACGTGGTTTGCGGGCTTGTGTTCCGGCATTCCTGAGTGGTGTTATTTCCAAGATAGAGGCCTTCAGGGAGCGGCACCCCGACCGCAAGGCCAATTGTGTCGCCCGGACGCGTGACGGAGCCGCCAAGCGCCGGAGCAGCAGCGCCAACTGAAAGCACCGCGGCCGCCGCCCACTTGGTCAACTTCTGGTTCATCACATTCCGCCGTTTCCCCGAGCTCAGCGCTCCCTTATCCGCTCTTTTCACATCCCATCGATCCGGGCTCGGGCTGTTGGCAAGGTGCGCCGTGCGCTGAAGGCAAAGGAGGACTGGAGCGCGCGTAAAACACCCCCAATCCTCCGCTAACAGCCGAACCAACCCGATCTTGCAACTTAGAAAGTCCGCGATCCGAATCGTCAGGCTGCCGTCTCTCAGCCAGTCTAGAGGACCGTGCGAGTCACCCGCGGAGGGTTCTTGTTTATCGCGACCGTGAGCCTGTCGCCGTCGAGTTCTCCGATCCAGCCGTAGTCCCGCAGCAGCTCGCCGATTTCGGTCTTCTCCGGATCTTCAACGCCGGTGTAATATCGAATCAATGCCTCGATCGGGGCGGGCAGCTTCTTCAGCTTCTCGCCATCCCGCATCACAATCCCCGTGTTGAGCAGCACACGAACGTCGTACAGCGAGCACCACGGCTCCGGCACGCCCCGCTCGATGTCCAGCAGGGTGTAGACCGCTTCCATCGCCGTCCGCGCGGAGTATTCGACGGTGAAGATGACGTCCCTCGGGTGGCTCTCGGCGAGCTGCCCCAGGAACCCGAAGTTGACCGCTCCCTCGGGCGTCACCTTGGGACGGTCGCCGTCCCGCCGGGGCAAGAAGAAGGCCGTGATGTAGGGCATCATGCACGGATGCACGATCACCGACTTGGCCGCCAGCTCGTTGATCTGATCGTCCGGCACCCCCAGGTGGTAGAGCCATTCCCGGGCGACCTCCTCGCCGGTGCAGTCCTTCAGCGCCTTCTTGACGTAGTTGCCGGGCTGGTCGAGGCTGTGCTGGCCGTAGGCGTGGATCATCAGCTGGCCCTTCGGGTGGTTCCTGAAGTGCGGGTTGCGCTCGACGTTCCACGACAGTACCCAGTTGGAATCGCGCACGGTCACCAAGCCACCCGTGATGGGCTTCCCCTCGTGACTGGAGGTTTCGCGCCGGCAGATCTTCTCGATGTAGGGCGGAATCTTGTCGTCGAGGGTGCGGATACATGCCGACACATAGCTGCTCTTGTCGGTGTGGGTACAGAACTTGTCGGGCCGACCGAAGGCGGGGTCCTGGGCGGCGATGTTGCGCCACATCGCCCAGATGCTGCCCTCCTGGATGTCCCTGTTCCACTTGGGCGGGGTGTGGTGGTCCCCCCACGCGCTGTTTTCGACCGCAGAGCCATTGGTAATGAGGACGAGGTCGTTCTCGGTGACGTCGCGTCCTCCGTGCTTTCCGCCCTGGATCCATTCGATCCGGCGAGCGACCTTGCGTTCGCGGGTGATGTCGAACACGACGTTGGTGACCTTCGTGTCGTATACGAACTTGACGCCTTGCTGCTCGAGCCACTTGACCAGCGGCAGGATCAGAGAGTCGTACTGGTTGAGGCGTGTGAACTTGATGGTGCTGAGATCATGTAAGCCACCGAAGTGCTGGGGGAAGCGTTGCATGTAGAGCTTCATCTCCAGCGCGCCATGCCAGGGCCCGATGGCGAACACCGACAGCCAATACTGCCAGAAGTTGCTCTTGAAGAACTCTTCGCCCACGAATTCATCGAACCGCTTGTCGTATAGCTCTCTTCGGTGGGTGTAGAAGAGCTTCATCAGCTCGTCCTGCGACTTGGGGGTCAGGAGCATCTTGCCGTCGGTCGGGAAGGGCTGCCCGCGCTTGTGAGTGGTCCGGCACAGGGAGTAGTTGGGGTAGTCCTTGTTGATCTGGTAATAGTCTTCAAGGACCGAGGCGCCCTTGACATCGAGCGACGGGATCGAGCGCATCAGATCCCACAGGCACTCGTAGTGGTCCTCCATACAGCGCTCGCCGCGAAAGAGGAAGCCCTCCTTTGGGTCCTCGATGCCGTCCAGGCAGCCGCCGCAGATATCGCTCGCTTCGTAGATGGTGATGCGTTTGCCATCCATCTGCCCGTCGCGGATCAAAAAGCCCGCCGCCGAGAGCGAGGCGATGCCACCGCCGACGAGATAGGCAGACTTCCCATCCACGCCCTGCGGCTTGCGGGGACGAATGAACGCTTCGTAGTTACCATTACTATAAAACATATGCGTCTCTCCCTGGTTAGCTAACAGGCTGTTGAAAAACCCTCGTTCCCAGCCTTTCAGATGAAGCACTTATTGAGTCAGCCTTGTTCGGCACCGACTGCGCAGACGCTGAGGTCGCACAGGCAATAACCGTCACGAAAGCCAAGGCCGTTGTGCATATTTTCTTGGGCAACAAATTGCCGATGCCTGAGGACGGCAGGGCTTTGATATACTCATCGACGCCTACGGTTCTCCTCCCCATATGGAGACCGCTTAGCTTCGTTCCTTGGCGAGATTCCCCTCCTTCATGCCCGCCATCTGCGTTCAACCAGCTTGGACTTGGCAGCCTTCCGGCGCTTGCCTAGCCGTGCCAAGATTGATTGCGCGCGCCTGCTAAGGGGCGTCCATAAACAACTGAGACATAATCGCCACAGATGGCGAGGGGTTGCTGAGCGGGATTCACAAATGATGAGTTGCGCGACGTAACATGGTGGGACGATTCGAGCGGCTCAGGCGCGCGCCGCCCGGAAGCGCTATCGGGGCGGCGTGGCCATGGTCGCCCTATAGCGAGGAGAGTTCGTCGCGCGCAGCCTCGGCGAAATCCTTCAGTGGATCGATTCCCGCACCGCTCTTCAACATCTCATGCAGCTGGGGGATTGTCTTGTTAGGTGCGACACAGGCGTCGGTGGTTGCGCGCATGATCTTCTCGGCACATGCGATGGTCCGCGGCGAGCACCCGACCCGCATCCCGCTGATCATGGCGTAGAGAGCAATCAGCTCTTGAATTTGCGGCTCGTTGCTCATTAGCGCCTCACCATATGCTTTCGATGCCGCCACGATGAAATCCTTGAACAGGTCCTCGCGGCGCGACAGATCGTGGGCGAGCTTCCCAGCCCTGGCCCGAGTACGTTCACTCAGCCAGCTCGTGACGCCTAATGTCAGGCCACCGACCATTGAGCCCGCAAGCGCCGATAGTGCCGAGAGGTATGCGGCATCCATGTGGACCTCCGAGCACGTCCCGTTCCTGCGAACTCAGCACCAGTGGCTCGATCGGCAGGCCTCTCACACTCGCATTCGCCGCGAGCGCTCTCCTCAAAGGTTTCCAGCGCTGAAAATGCAACGAACTTGACTAGTTTCGCTGCTTCGCTCCCGGAAGTTGTAGCTCTACTGCGCCGGCTGCCCTTAGCCAGCTTAACAAAACGTAACTTGGCACCGGGCGCTTGCCTCGCCGTGCCAAGATTGACCACGCGCGCCTGCTCAGGGACCGGCGCAAGGTTCCAGGAAATTGATTCGGATCAAGTCCGCTCCAGGCGTGGCGCGGCAAGATATCTAATGCGGACAAAGGAGGCTCAGACCATGGGAGCGCCCACGATTGTTTGCGTCGAGGTGGAGCGGCCCAGCGGCCGGCTCCGCAAGTGGGAGGACACTCTTAGCGCTCATGTTGGGCAAGTCGATCCCGCGCTTCGCGAGCAGGAGGCGGTGAGTTGCCTGCCCATCGATGAACGGTCGTTCAAGGGGCGCATCGAATATGGCGCGCTCGGTGCGATGTTCTTGTGCAAATTCGCGGCCACCAAATATCAGTTCACCCGCTCGTTGACCACACCGGCACCAACAATGCCAATCCCGATGATGCTCGTTTCAGTCTCCAGAGGCAGCTGCAAATTTTTCCAATGCGGCCACACTTGCATTCTCACCGAGGGCGACTGGACCCTGATCGACACGAAGCAGCAGCTGGGGTACATGATCACGAGCCCCGAGATCGAAGCGTTCGTGATGATGCTGCCCCGTCCGTCCGATGCAGCGATTGCCGCCCTGTTCGAGCGTGGCATCGCGCGTCAATCAAACGGCGGGTGGGGATTGTCGCGGGTCCTGCATGCCATGGTGAACGAGAGCTTCGGCGAGATGCGCCGTCTTTCACCATTGGGCGGAAGAAAACTGGGTGCGGCTATTACCACGATGGCATGGGACGCCTTGCGCGAGCAGATAGAGACGCCGCCGGGGATCGGACGCCACGACGAACTATCGATGCGGGTCAAGGCCTATATCGAGGCGAATCTCGCCGATCCCGAGCTCTCCGTCGAGCGGATCGCGCACGCATGCAGAATTTCCCTTCGTGGGCTGCACCGCCATTTCGCCGAGGATCCGGCCGGATCCGTATCGCACTATCTTTGGCAGCGTCGGCTCATCCGCTGCGCGGAGGCGCTTCGAGACCCGAGCCAGGCGCATCGCTCGATAACCGACGTCTGCTTCTCATGCGGCTTCAGCAGTTCGTCGCATTTCAGCCGGCTATTCAAGGATCGGTTCGGAGTTCCGCCGATTGACTATCGCGTCGGCTGGCCTGCCCTCTTCGGGTGATCAGAGAGGATCAATGTTAGTGCATGGGAGTTTCTTTGGGTTAGGCGAGCGCGCGCCCTCGACAGCTGGCGCGCGCTCGCCACGGCGCGATGGTTTGGCCGGGAGGGACGATCGCCTCATAGGTTGTGGACCGTGACCGACGACTGGCCCGACGAGGTCCCGATCACCGAGGCCGAGATCGACGTGTTCGAGGCCTGGTTTGGCGATCTGTTCGGCGAACTATTTTTGACCCGCCACTGACCCCTTTGCTTTGGAGATCGCCATGACGATGCCGGTTCGTGCAGCCCTTGACCTGCGAGTCTCGACCGGCCGGCAGGTCCACAATGATCTCTCACATCCCGGACCAGCGCCGCCAGGCGAAGGGCTATTGCGCGTCTCGTGGATGGGAGATTGTCGCTGACTATGTCGAGCCCGGTTTGTCCGCCACGGATGACCGAAGGCCGGAATTCCAGCGGATGATCGACGCGGCGACCGCCAAGCCGCCGGCGTTCGATGATCCTCGTCCACAGCTTCAGCCGCTTCTTCGGCGACCAGTTCCAGCTCGAGTTCTACGTCCGCCGCTGTGCCAAGGGTCCGGTTGGTCTCGATCACCCAGGAGCTCGGCGACGACCCCATGAGCAACATGATCCGGCAGATCATGGCGCTGTTCGACGAATATCAGTCCAGGGAGAATGCCAAGCACACCTTGCGGGCCATGAAGGAAAACGCCCGCCCGGGTTTTGACCGAGACTGACAATCGCGAAGATGCGATGTCAGTCGCGGGTGTGAATGGACCGACATGCCGGTCCAATGGCAATCAGGCGGACCCCGCGGCCTGCTAGGCCGGTTAGCATCTGGTGATGCTCGATAAGACCGTCCTTATCAGCGAGATGAGACCAGCTCAGCTGATCGCAGCAGCGAGATCAATGGCGTCTGGCAACGGAGAAGGCGCAGCCTCAATGATCGCCAGTCGCTCTTCATCGAGAAATTTGTATGACCAATCCTGCTTCTCCGGCTTCATAACTGCGCCCGGAACGCCACGATTGTGTCAACGCTGCTGGAAGGTCGGGCGCAATAGTCAGCCCAGTCCTCCATCATCCGCTTGCGCAGGTCGAAGAAGGTCGTGCGCCGATAGGCCGCGACCACTTCGTCGCTGACCTTATGCGCGAGCGCAGCTTCGGCGATGGGATCGTCATAGCCGTGCTCTGCAGCCCAATCGCGGAACGATGAGCGGAAGCCGTGCGGCACGATTTCGCGGTCGAGCTTCGGATCGATCCAGCGCCGCTCCAGCTCATTCATCCTGTCGATCACCGCAGCCATCGAGGCGTCACTCAGAGGTTTGCCCTTACTGTTGGGAAAGATGTACTCGCTTTCATCATTCGTAACTTCCATGCGACCAAGCACGGCAAGCGCCGCCTTGCTCAACGGCACTCTGTGTTCGGCATCGCTTTTCATGAGTGCGGCCGGAATGGTCCAGACGGATGTCTGCCGATCGATCTGGTCCCATTTTGCCGCTACCGCGTTGCCCGGCCTGACGGCTGTCAGGATTTGAAACTCAAGAGCTGCTGCAGCGGCACCATGACGCTCGCGGAGCTTGCGCATGAAGTTGGGCAATTGCCGATATGGCAGCGCCGGATGATTGCGGACCTTGCGAACCTTCGCCGTGGCCGGGAGCAGATTATCGAGATGTCCCTTCCAGCGTGCCGGGTTTTCGCCTTTAAACTCGCCCTTCGCCTTGGCGGCATCGATCACCTGCTCGATGCGACTGCGAATGCGGCTGGCCGTTTCGGTCTTGCTCGACCAGATCGGCTCGATGATCCGCAGGACCAACGTCGTATCAATCGCGCCGATAGGAAGATCACGGATAGTCTTGCAGTAGTCGTTCTTGGTCGGCTTTCCTTTATGGTCGATGCCGAGCAACGTCATCAGCCATTGGTCGGCATGCTTGGCATTTTTCCAGCCTGCCCGATTGGCTTTGATGAACCGCTTGGCAGCCGCTCCGAACGTGATCGCCTTGGCCGCTTCGATGCGGGCGGCGGCTTCCGCCTCGCGCTTGGCTTGGATCGGGTCAGCGCCATTGCGCCGAACCTTGCGAGCTTCAGTCGCTTTTTCGCGCGCCTCTTCAAGGCTCACGTCGCGCAGTGACCCGAGGCCATGCCAGTGAGTGCGTCCATAAAGTTTGTATCGAAACAACCAGCTCTTAGAGCCGCCCTTCGCCACCTGGATATACAGGCCGCCGCCATCAGCATGCATGCCGCGCGTTGTCAGATGTTCGACCTTCTTGGCGGTCAGTTTGCCGTAGCCCCTCGCCATATCGTTCTAGGACTTCGCCTATCCCTACATACACCTTTACATACACTTGGGCGTGAGATTTGGCGAGACGAAATGGAATTGAATGGAACGCCAAACTCCACACAAGCAGCTGGTATTGCAGGTATTTGTGTCAGGACTTGGGGCTGGGTGAAATTTTCTGAAACGAGCTTCTGGCGGAGAGGGAGGGATTCGAACCCACGGTACGGCTTCGCGTTGGTCTATAACGCGCTGATCAGGAGGGCTGGTATTGGCGGGCCGCACAACGAGGTCATCGTCTTTCTAATTTTATCCGACCCTATCCGTTTCCACGATCGAAAGATTAGCTCACTTTCCTTACGGCTCTCTACTCCGCATCTTCGGCTGAATGAAGCAAGCCGAGAACACGACGGGCACCGAACCCGGCAGTAGCGGCGCCTCCAGAACCGTGACGCTGCGGCCGCTGGATCCTGAACTCATTAAATTCGTGGAGACTCTTGCGATTGCCGATGCAAAGCGCGATCATTTTGCATTGAGTGGCCCCGCGTTAAAGCGAATTCCCGACGCATCGGGCACCCGGGCAGGATCATCGAAAAATGACACGCGCAGTCATCTATGCACGATTTTCGACCGAGCTTCAGAACGAGAAATCGACTGACGATCAGATTGCCTTATGTCGGGCCTATGCCCACCGGCAAAAAATCGATGTCATCGCAACCTTCGAGGACAAGGCGCGCTCTGGTGCCTCCGTCTCGGGTCGTGACGGTCTGATGCAGTTGATGGACGCGGCGCGGCAGCGCTTATTCGATGTTGTCATCGTCGAGGCACTTGATCGCTTATCGCGCGACATGGAAGATTTGGCAGGACTGCATAAGCGACTTTCGTTCCAAGGGATCGAAATCCAAGCGGTGCATGACGGCACCGCCGACGCGATCCTGATTGGTATTCGCGGGCTCGTCGGCCAGATGCAGCGTGAGGATGGCGCCAAAAAAGTACGCCGCGGAATGGCCGGTGTGGTCCGCGATGGTCGCCATGCTGGGGGCCGCGCTTACGGCTATCGCGCCGTTCTCGGCCACACAGGGCAGTTGGAGATCGTCGAGGAGGAAGCATCAATTGTTCGGCGCATCTTTGCTGCGTATGCGGCCGGCCGGCCACCTCGCGATATCGCTCATGATCTCAATCGCGAAGGCGTTCGCCCTCCTCGTGGAAAGCATTGGAATGCGTCGACGATAAATGGCAACGCGCAGCGGGGCTCAGGATTGATTTTCAACGATCTCTACGTCGGACGAATCGTCTGGAACAAGGTTCGAATGGTCAAGAACCCTGACACAGGGAAACGGATCTCCCGGCCGAACGATCGTGACCAATGGCAAACTATTGAAGCTCCGCACCTGCGCATTGTCGATGACGAAACATGGGAAACAGCAAGGCGTTTAAAAACTGGGAGGGTCGATCTAAAACCGCACCTCAAGCGCTGGCCCCCACACCTCTTGTCCGGACTGCTTCGGCGCGGTTGTTGTGGCTCGGGCATGTCGGTTCACGACCGTGACAAGACGAACAAGACGCGTCTTCGTTGCTCGGCCGTGCGCGAAAGTGGGAGTTGTTCCAATCGCCGGATCATATATCTGCGCGATGTGGAACGGGCAGTATTGAGGGGCATGCGCGAAGAACTCAAGGATCCGCGGCTGATCGAAACTTACGCTCGCAATTATAACGAGGAGCGACAGCGGCTGGCCGCGAACTCGACATCCACGCGTGCCAGGCTCGAGGCAAAGCGGACCCGGATCGAAAGCGAACGCCAGCGCAACATTGACCTCGTTGTTAAGCAGATTATTGGGGACGATGATGCTCGCGGTCGTATCGCGGAACTCAAGGCTCAGCGGCTACAAATTGAGGCCGAACTCGCTACGCTCGAGGAGGCTCCATCCATTGTAACGCTTCACCCTGCCTCGCTGGATAGATACATGCAAACTGTAGACGCCTTGGCAGCTTCCCTGGCGGATCATGCGGCAGCCGAGGACGACCGTGGAGCACTCGTCGCCAGCTTTCGCGGATTGGTGCACAGCGTCACAGTTCACCCCAATGGTCCCCGGGAGGGCTTCCAGATTGAGGTAAAGGGCAAACTTTCCGCCCTGATCGGGGGAAATGCATTCCCTCACGCCAATTATAGTGGGGTATCCGTGGTAGCGGGAGAGTCCACCAATAGGGTTTGATATCGCTGTGCTATTTGCCAGAAAGCGATATCAACCCACGAGCTATTCCACGACCTAGTCGGCAGAGACAGCCTACGGGAACGATCATCCCTAGCAGCGGTTAGTAATTCGTCGCGCTCCTACCCCTCTGGGGGCGCGACGAGTGCCAAAGGGCGGCCTCGGCTCAAACCAACCCCGCCGGGGACGTTCCCTTGTGATGCGGTCTACGCCGCGCTTCAATAGCGCATGCCCGCCCTCACCCGTCCGCAGAAAATCACCTTCGGAGAGATGCGCTCAACTGGCGTGCGCGGTCTGCTGATCTATTGCCAGGACTTTCATTGCAGCCACTCGATCGCGATCAGCGCGGACCAGTGGCCTGATCACGTCCGGCTCTCGGATATCGAGCCCCGCTTCGTCTGCAAGGCCTGCGGCAAGCGGGGCGCCGATGTGCGGCCGGACTTCAACTGGAATGCCGGGGGACCTATCGGCGGCATGGGGTATCAGAGAATCGCGGATGTCTAATCGCCTATTGCCGCCGGACGCCGACACTGTCTGGTTACATTCCGTGGCTCGCGAATACCTTCTGGCAACTCTTGCTCAGCTTCCTGCGATTTTGCTGCAAACATTGCTGAACCGCGCTGTCGTCGCCCAACTGCTTACGGCAAAAGCGCTGGGCGTCTCGCGTGCACGCCTGTTGCTCCTGCGGGGTGCCCATATGGCCCTGAGCTAATGACGATGACGCTCCGATCAGTAACGCGATAGCGGCGAGCATTAGTTGGCGCATCGATGATCTCCAAGAAACTTGTGTCTACCCGGGATAAAGCGGCAACCCGTTGCGCGGTTCCTCCGGTTCCGGTTTGGGTGTCCTTGGAGCCAGAGAGATGTCAAAGCGTACAGGCTGGGGCCTGAATTTGACGAACCGATCCCCCTGGTGTTCGCAAATGCGGACGCTGCGGAAACATGGTTCGAGGAAAACGACCCGGAAGGCGTCGCATTGAGTACCCGGTGATGGAGTGAGGCCGGCCGTCGCGGAGGTCGAAAGACAGGCGAGGCGCACAAGGCGCCTCTTTCGTCCCCTCCGATTTGGGGGCACCTGTCGGGCTATGTTCCGAGCGAAGCGCTTCGTTCTCACAGGGAGCCCTGCCCGCATCTTGTATCAAAAATCGATGACAAAGAAAAACCCGCGCCCTTGGTAGAGCGCGGGCGTCTCGGCGAACGTGTGCGTCATCCCATCGGGCGGGTACGACGCCGGAATGCCGTGCTCGCTCGCCAAGGCTCTTATCCTGATGCGGATAGCCCTCAGCCTGCTCGGCCAGGTCGGCCAAGTCGGTCACCAGCGACAACAGAACTCGCTGCGTGAAGGTGGATTCTTTCCGTGATGCGGTGGTCATTGTAGGCCGTACCCCTATTCGCCAGCCGGGAATCGGTGGCGCGCATGGATAATGCACCAACCTGGAAATATGCAAGCTAACATATTGATAACATTGATAAAAACTAACATTTCGTTTAAAACGAATTGTCAACATGGCCAGCGCGTCGTCGGCCAATCCCCACCTTTTCCCTGATGGCCCCCTTATTTCTCTCCTTGTCTGGGGCCACAATTTTGGCGCGCAATCCCTTTGCGAAGCCCGCTCTTGGATTAGAGGAGCAGGCCATACTCCTCGCAAGTCGAGGCCTGGTATTTGAGAATTGGGCCGGGTCTTTCGACCATTTAGAGCATATCGGATACTACCGCTTCACTGGCTACCTGCACCCATTCAAGATGGGTGACGGTGTCGAATACTTCCGGGCTGGAACAACATTCGAGATTGTCCATGATCGATATGTTTTTGATCGTAGACTTCGAATGTTGGTGCTGGAAGCAGTTGAAAAGATTGAAATCGCTGTTAGGGCTGCAATCTCAAATTCTGTAGCTTCACGGCATGGTCCACATTGGTATATGGACGAAGCCAATTTTGGCAGGCCGGGCTACTACCACACGCATCAGAGATTTGATGTAAGAGCGTGGCACGCTGCATTCATCGACGATGTAAAGCGACAAATTGGTCATGACGAGGCTCAGCGGCGCGATATCTTTATCAAGCATTACTATGCCACTTATGACCATCCAGAGATGCCGCCGTGTTGGATGATTTTCGAAGCTATCCTTCGGATCAATATCTCAATGCTTTAAGTTTCTAAAGCACCCCGAGTACGGTGATCTCTGTGGTAAGTTTGGACTCAACCATCAAATTCTGAGTTCTTGGCTTCACGCGATCTCATATGTTCGCAATCTATGTGCTCATCATTCGCGGCTATGGAATCGCGTCTTGACCATCAAGCCAACAATTCCAAACTCGCAGCGCGGCCAATTTAACAACCAAAATGATCGAATCTATGCAGTGCTTTTAACAGCCCAGATCCTGTTGCGGAAAATTTGGTCAAACAACCATTGGGCAGAATCGCTTAGCGACCTTTTCGATACTCCTCCAAATATTCCGTTGATTTCCATGGGCTTCCCACAAGATTGGCGAACGCGAAAAGAGTGGGGCTTCTAACCTCAGACCCCTTGCGCGCCGTCTGCTTTCCGATCAGCCCTTGATTACTATGATAACGATTTGTTAACGATGCGCTCGGCAAGCTTTGATTTTCAGAGGCCCGCCATGAGCCCATGCGACAGCCAATATTCAATGCCGGACCCGCCATTTGCATCGCGCTCACGATCGGATTCGGAAGCGATCAGGCGCCTTGTCGCCGCGCTGAAGGCGAAGGGTAAATGACCCAGTCCCCCGTTGAACGCAAAAAGCCGGGTAGACCGGCGACCTATCATGACGTCAAAAAAATTATCGCTCTCAACGAGGAAAAGATCGCGGCCGTGGATAGCTGGCGCGCCGAGCAAAAGCCGCCTATCCCTAACTTTTCCGAAGCGGTTCGCAGACTGATCGAGATCGGATTGAAGCGCTAAAAGCCCAACGCTGCCAGGCGCACGGGTGGCGTGGAAGAGCGGGGTTCTAAGCCCGCCTTCGGGCAAGTGCGATAATCACCACAATGACTACCGCGGCCCCGATCGCCCATACGCCATCAGCGCTGATGCTCGCACCCCAGAGATTGACCAGGAGTTTTTCCGACATGACACAGCTCTCCATTTGAAAAACATGAAGAGAGAATCGTTTTGTCAGGGGGTTTTGTCAGAAGGGAGCATTCGCCAAATCGTGTCAAATGACTGACACCGCCGGGATTGAATTTGCTCACTAATTCCAGATCCGGAAACGCATTTTTGACACCGAAAGGCAGAACCCTTCGCGCTATGGGGATAAAGCCTTAGAATCTTTTGGCTATTCGCGATTGTTTTCGAGGGCATGTCCCTAACCAAGGGACATCCCAATCACTGACTTAACCCAGTAAAATCAATGCGCGCTGGTACTACGCCAAGACCATGCATCACCAAAAATATTTGGCCTGTCCACCACTACCGACCGAATATCGCCCTTTCGTAGGGTGCCGCTAAGCTGCGCCCTACGCATTTCTTGCCCGATTGCGGCGCGAATGCCAAATTGGCGCTATGTCGCCCGCCATGAACCAGCCAATCTTCAACGCCATGAACCCGTGTTGCGCCGGCGCTTTCATCGGGGGAAAAGCCCGCGGAGCCCGCCGAGCAGTGGAATGGACGGCAGGCGCTCGCCGATATTGTAACCGATTTGACCCGCATCGGTTTGCGGTTGATAGGCCGGCCCTAGATACGGATCCACGCGGTTCTGCACCTCTTGCATGGTCGGCAACAATGTCGGCCTCTGCGCCTCTATCTCTCGCATCTTTTCCGGCGACGGGCCTTCATAGCCCAGGCGTCTTTCGATCGGACGCACGTATTGGTCATGCAGTGCATTGATTCCTAGGTGCCAGGTACCGGCGGCAAATCCGGCGATGTGGTCGCGATCGCCTGGATTCCCGGCTTCTCGTCGTAGGAGACAATCGCTACCGGCTTGCGCGATTTGTTCGACGTTTTCTTCTTGGCCGCTGCCTTTTTCAGGACCTGGACCTCGCGATAGACGCACAGAACCTCCGCCATCTTCTGCTCGAACTCGGCATCGCGGCGTTCCAGATAGTAACGCACCTTGTGGGGTTTGACTTCCTCTTGACCGAGAATCTTGCACACCGAGCCTTGGACAAGATTGGCGAGACATCCGTGTCCCGCCGCCGCCCCGTGCTCGCGCGCATGGCGCGCCAGAAGACGCGTCGTCCACAACTCGTGCGGATAGCCGTGATCCTTGGCCTTGTCGCACGCCAACGACACCAGCCAGGCTTTGGCCTCCGGCGTAATCGTTGGCTCCTTGCCCGGTCTGGGTCGATCATCGAGTGCCATCAACGGCCCATAGGCCAGCGCCCGCTCGATGCAGAGCCGGAGGTCACCGGGCCAATCCGATGGCTTCCGCCGCGCCGGTCCGAAGGCCGCTGCCAAGGCTTTTTATAATATCCCAGCCGTCGAAGATGCTGCGATCCGGCAGCTGGGTTGGTTGGTCAGATGTGGCCATGTGTTCGGTCCCCTTCCAGTTCTCGACACTCATATCGGCGCCGCGCCAGAGCCGATCACTGGCAGGGCATTCCTGCCCGTGACGATCGTGACGGCCAAGCCGCCGGATATGACGGGCGTCACGGGCAAACCGAAACCATTTGTTGATTCGATCACGGGGATTCCTCCCGATGCAACGACGCGAACAGGCAGTGCTGTCGGCGCGGTCACGATGACAATCGCACTTCCGACGCGCAGAGCTTGCCGCTTCGCTTGGGGCTCGGGATCAGTTCGAACGATACCCGCACGCCGTCGAGGCGTTCCGGCAGCTCATCGCCAAGGGCCGAACTGTGCACGAAAACGTCTGCCGTGCCATCATCCGGCTCGATGAAGCCGAAGCCTTTCGAGTCCGAATACCACTTCACAATTCCACTTGGCATTTTCGATTCCTTGTTGATTTTCGCCCCGGCCGCCGCGCGTTGACTAGCGCGGCCGCCGAGGTATCTGCCTGCCTTACTTCCGGGCTAGGCAAAAACTGTTCGTGGCGGACCGCGACCGGACCGATACCGGTCATCACCTCGTGAATTGCGCTTCGAGGCGCTCAGCGGTTGCGATCATGTCGCTTAATTTCCGGCCAGGATAACGCTGGCGAAGGACTTCGCGAACCTGGCGCGCATCCGCGTTGCTCAGCTCGACATCACTGGGAATGCCGGACGGGCTCTTCGACCACGTGCTCGGCGATAATTGGCCCTGGCTCGGCGACGACCGGCTCGGCTGGATGGGTCGCTTGCCATGCCTCGCAGAGCGCAATCGCCTCAGCTTGGCTCACACCGGCGGCATGAAGCGCGGCCATATCGGGTGCTTGTTCGGAGGACGTCGAGCCTCGCGCCCTTCATCAATATTAAATTTCACCGCAGCTCTTTCGCAAACGCCGTTTGTGGGAAACTATCCTTGGCCCAGCGGGTTGGAGTTCCAGCACCGGGAAAGGCTTCAGACATGAAAAAAGCAGTATTTGCGTTAGCGACCGCTGCGACCCTCGGTGTCGCTGCCTTGGTGACACCATCACCTGCGCAAGCGTGGCGGGGTGGCTGGGGCCCTGGTCTTGCGGGCGGACTAATTGTTGGCGCGGTGATCGGTGGCATAGCATCCAGCGCCTACGGCTATGGCCGGGGTTACGGTTACTATGGCGGACCGGGTTACGGCTATTATGGCGGCTATGCCCCTTATTACGGCGGGTACGCGCCAGCGTACTCCAACTACGGCTACGCTCCCGCATATTACGGCGGATATAGATCGAGTCGCTATGCTCCCGCCTATTATGGTCCCCGATACCGGCGAGCGACGTCTAAGCGCGCACAAGAGTGGTTTGAAGCGGCGCCCAGTCCGTCGGGCAAGGCACGACGGCTGGCGCCGCCAAGAGCTCTGGTACGCAATCCGCCACCCAAAATAATGGTCGGGCAGCAGCGCCAGGCAGGAAAGCGGCTAGATCAAGTGCGAAACGACCAAACCCCTAACCCCTCAGCCTTGCCGGCGCCTATGAACGCCGAAGCAACTCGCGGCACCGCAACAGCCGAACGTCCAACGGAAGCAGAGCCGCCGAAAGCAGAACTTCCGCAGGCAGAACCTCCAAAGTTAGAACCTCCGAAAGCAGAGCTAGACTCAAAAGGCGAGTTACAACTCGCGGAAGCGACCGCTCTCGCAGAGCGCTTGACCGCGACGGCAGTTGGACCAGCGCCGAGCTCTGATGCATCGATATCGAAGACTGATAGCGGCGCCGACACGACGGCCTCGATTTCGAAGAACATCGAGTCTTTGACAGCGCTAGTCCTGACAGGATTGGAGGTCGGGGAAATTTCTGACCTCGCCGGAAAAGTTGTGGCAATCAATGGCGCTTTACCTAGTTCTTCCGTTTTGCTTAGAACGGCCATTGTAGCTGCGGGCGCGCCAGAAGTTCAACTAAATGACAGTCAACCGGAGCCGATAGAGGCCCTTCGGCGAGGAGAAGTGTCAGCTGTGATCTTGGGCCTTGTTACGGTTGAACAAGCACGGGCCTTTCCCAAGGTTGAAAACTTCAAACTGTTCAGAGTACCTCTTTCGCCAGGGTAGTCCGCGTCAGTCTGTGCCCTAGGGTGGATTGCTGCGGCTGCCGCTTCGCCTGGTTACGCTGGAAGCAGAGGGCCGCGTGGTATACCTCGCTGCCATCACCCACCAGGCACCCGGCGGCCTGCTGCGCGGTGGCCATACCGTTTTCACTTTCGGCCCGCGGCACCCTCTGGAAACTACTTGGTCGCTTTCCCCTCCATCTGCTCGAAGCAAGCCTCGCGATATCCAGAAGCAGATGTTGAAAGCCACCATTACGAGGGCAAGAGCGGATGCGAGCATTATGGACGATGCTCAAACGGAAAAACGACCGTTGATCTTAGGATGGCCCTAAACGAGAACGCCCGCATGCGGAGGTATCGCCACCGGCTGCCGCCATTTCGTACCATTTTCTGGCCCGCGCACAATCAACACCGTCCTGCTGTTCAGCTTGACCTTGAATATCGCTCGCGGCGTTTTGCAAACGGAGCATCGCTCATGACTGCGAGGTCGAGCGTTGCAAGGCCAATGTCCCGCCGCTTAAGCTCGGGACGACGACAAGGCGATTGATCTCTCCGTCGTTGAAGGTTTTGAGAAATCGGTCGTAGTCCCTGATCGAGACGCAGCCGTTTGAATCGCCTTGGGCCGAGCATAAAACTATGTGCGAGCAGCCCTGAACGCCCGGATGTGTCGCTGCCCTCGGCAGGAATCATGCGGAGCGCCTGAACGCCGTGAAACAGTTTTTCGCGCGGCTTCAACTCATAGACAGCCGGCGGCGTTGCACCGGCGTTGGGCACGGAAACATGTTCTGGATCGTCCCTCAGACTGCCCGTTCCCGAGTGTGCCTCGAGGCTCAGTCCGTTCGGTAGGTAAACGGCATGCGCGGAGATGTCATAAACTGCAGTGAGCCCGTCGTAGCCGAGCGACGCGAGGTCTGGCCCTCGGCGAAACAACCCGCCATCCGGCGCGAGCGAGGCCAGCGTCACCCGTCCCGGCAGCAGTTCGGATAGTTTTTGCAACAGCGTGCGATCGTCCGGCCTGGCCGCGCTGTCGGCTTGAGCCAGCGCCGATCCCGGCCGTGCCTCCAGGATTGCGGCAGCAGGACGAGACCTCGGCAGCGGAATAGCGGCGGCGGCCGTTGGCTTGGCCTCGTCGACCCTGGCCTCATTATCGACAAAGCCAGCGCGGGAATCCCGGGACATCAACCGCGGGGCAAGCAGGCCCTCGGCAGCTCGAACCTTCATCTCCACCACAGCAAAGGCGGAACGGTCCGGCGGCTGCAAGGCAGCATCGCCGGCGGGCGATGCGGGCGGCGACGCAGGAAAAAAGCGGTCCTCGAAGGAGGAGATGCGATCGATATTCGCCGGCAGCGCTGCCGATGCGAGCGTAGTCAGATCGAAATCGGTAATCCAGGCGGCAGCATCCAGCGCCACGGCGACCGCGGTTAAGGCAAGCGCGATCCTCTCAGACCACCCCATACGGCGGCGCGACAACAGCCCATCAGCTATCGCTGCGTCGAAAGCCATTAAGACCTTAATTCCTCCCCGACGAAGGCGCGACGAATCCCCCAAGAATTAGTCGAGCCGAGAGGAATAATGAGAGCCTGACACCCGGCAATCCAACGGAGCCGCCGCCTGAAGAGCCGCCAGGGAAACGTCGTCGCCGCGTCGAGTTTCTCGACTTCATGAACAGCGTCACCGCGGCCCGCAATCTGAAATCGCCAGGTCGCGGATCAAACTCACGGCGCGGCAGCAGGCCGAATTGGCCGAGCTTGTCGAGGCCGGCCCCGACCCCGCGGTGCATGGGGTCGTGCGTTGGCGGCGGGTCGATCTGCGCGACGAATTGCAGCGGCGCTTCGGTGTCGCGCTCCACGAGCGTTCGGTCGGGAAGGTTCTAGCCAAGCTAGGCTACCGCAAACTGTCGGTAAGGCCCCGCCACCCACAGGCTGACGAAGAAGCCCAGGAGACGTTTAAAAAAACTTCGCCGCGACGGTCACGGCGCAAATCCCCGACCGCGCCAAAGGCAAGCCGATCGAAATCTGGTCCCGTGCCGTCGGGGTTCGCTCCACCGAAGTGACGGAATTTTAACCTCAGCAGGCGTCGATTGCCTGCTCGGGAGCGCCGTAACGGGATGCGGCGCGGCCCGGGGCGGTTGGGACCTCCTCACAAGCCGCAAGCCCAGCCGCGCCACCTTCGGGGTTAGCTTAACGTTTGCCCCGGAGCGCCGCCTTGAAGCGAAAAACCCGATGCCGGTGGAAGGGCAACGGGTCCATTGTAACGCTTGTCCAGCTTTATAAAACGCTGGCTAAAACTTTGTTCCTCCTTCCTTGCGCCGGAACTACGGCCGCGCGATCCGGTTGCACCTATGTCCTCGGGCCGCGCCGCAGGCGCAAGCGCTCATCGAGGATTGGAAACCTAGGAGAGCCACATGATCGCGAAACACAGTACCGTTCTCGCTGCTTGCGCCCTATTGGTTCTGGGCGTCGGCACGGCAAATGCTGGCCCCTGCAACACGCGAGGCAACGACGCGGGTTCTGGCCCGACGCCGGGCTATACGGGTCAGACGGTTGGCACAAATTCTGCGGATACACAATGAACCGCGTGATCGGAGATTCGTCGCAAGATGCCCAAAAGCAAATGCAAGGCCAGCCAACAGCAGCTCAGGAGGCCACGGGTGCTAAGCCTACCGCGCAAACGGCGGATCAAGGCTGCTGACGGTATGAGGGCCTCAGCCTCCCCAGGCTGGGGCCATTTTCGGAACCCGGCGTACGACTTGCCGGACGGCATCGATAAGGCCGGACAGAACGCGCTCCGCCCGTGCGCGTCGGTGGGTGTCTTTCACTGCGTACTTTTGCCCATACGCCAGAATGGAACCGGCACAGGTTCACACCGTCACCGCCCCGATTTCGGCTTCTATCGGTGACTAAGAGCCGAGCTGATCAACGGACCGTTTCTCAAGGCGGGCGGCTCGCCGGCCGGCTGCTTCGCCTGTTCGATCTTTGACGCAAGCGAGATCGATTGCCGAGCGTCGGCTGCGCTTTGATGGCGCGATGGGGCGGCCGCGATGTCGGCGTCGCCATTCGCCGCGCCGCTAACCTTGTTTCACGGCAGCCCAGATCAGCGCCGCAACGCCGATGACGCCCCAGAAAATCCAGAACTGTCGCGCGTCTTTCGCTATGCGATGTAGAGGAATAGATTGCCCATTGGCGAACTCCCGCTGCACCCTGATGTCAATTGCGGAACCCGGATTAATATAAGTTGCTCTAGCCTGTGCGGTCGAGCGCCGTATCGCCGCGGGCGAGATCGTTAGCGCCGCCGACTGAGGCTGCCTAACGGATCAGATGGAGCGCGGCACCTCAGCTATCTGCGTCGCGCGACCATGAAGCCCGCCAGGAAAGCGATGGCGAGGGATTGGAGAGGCGCTTTGCGCGCCAAGCGTGCCAGCTCGTCAAGGAAACCACCGGGTCGTCGACCCGCCTCGATTGCCCCGGCGATGCCTTGCGTTGTCGCTTGAACGGCTTCTTTTGCGTCGTGAACAGCTTCCGTGGCCTTGTCCAACATGGTTGGCGCATCACTTTCGGTGGTCATCCAGGCCTCCCGCGACTACCCACTACCAATCCGGTGGGCGATCGGTTGTTCCTGTGGCTGCCCCGCACCACCGCCGGTATTTCAATGGCCTTGCGGCCCCCTCGGCCTGCTCCCAGGATGGCGCATGCTGTTTCCAACTTTACGATCAAGCTCAGCGGACACGTTTGACGCGCGTATGCGGCGGGCTCGAATGAGGGCTATCGGCGCGGCGCGCAGGAGGCAAGGCTGTTTAAACTGGCGTCGGAAAAGCTTTCGATCGGGAGAAGGCCCACGACTGGCTGAACACCGCAATCGATGACGGGCGCGGAGCTGGAGGCTCAGCGCGCGTACGCGGCCGGCGAGATCGTCGGCGCCTTCGATGTTCGCTGGAGAGATGTTCGCTGGAGAGCAATCGCTGCGTTACTCTAGGCGCGCCGCAGAAGAACCGGATCGGTAGGCGCGCGCCCACTTCGGTGCCTTGCCGACGGTTTCGCCGCTCGACCAGCCCTGCGCCCCTTCATTGCGGTGGAAGTTCGGATCGGCATAGGGGTTGCCCGGCCCTTTATTCTTGCAATTCGCATTGGGATAGAAAAACGCGCAATGCCGGGTTCGGAAATCACCTGCTGCGGTAACCGGGGTTACGATCGCGGTCGACAGAACAGCCATCACTCCGAGGAGCCTGGAGGTCGACATGTGGTCCTCCGCTGTGGATCTGCGCCCCCCGAAGACCCCAGCTCCGGGGCGAGCTGGGGCCGTCAGGACTACTTCCGGGGACGGGGGATCAGCCGGAAGCACGGAGTTGACTCCCGGCGCGACGGTTCGTTCCGTGTGATCAGCGCAGGCGAGACAACACTCGCTTGACGGTCACGGCATAGTGAAAAAGATCAGCCTGATAGACGGCGGTGCACTTAGGGCAGGCAACGACTACTATGGTTTGGTGCCGGCTGCTCATTACAGGAAGCCCCATTTGGTCAGCGCCGTTTACCGCTGAAAGCCGCTAGAGCCGCTTCCTTCAACTTTTTTGGATCCCGCTCGCCTGATCGGGCCGAGTTGATGATGCGGCTGGCGATGACCCCTTAAACGATGCTCGGTTGTCCATTGAGGCGGCGTCGAATGCCTCGCCCATGGCCTTTGTCGCATGGTGTACCGAGGTCTGCTTTTTTGACGAACGCTAGAATGGACGCCATGAGCTGCTGCACCTTGCCCTGGCCGGAGAAATGAAGGCACCGCCAGGCGGCGTCAAGGTGGGAGTGCACCCCGATTATGGACGGCAGAGCCTCTCCGCAGGCGGCCGATCCCTACTCGGGGCAGGACGGCTCGAAAACTTCGGCCCTTCAGTGGCTTTCGGCGGGGTGTTCCAGTTTCATGGATCGGCCAGCCGTCTCCATCGGCTCTCGGCTGATACGCTCATATTCCGCGATCACTTGTGCGCCAACCAGCAGGACGAGAGCCCCAATTTCCACGCTCAATAGCACCGCGATGGCGGTGGTGAGCGAGCCATAGACCAGTTGGATTTGCGACATCGTTGTATAATACCATGCCAAGATGTGGCGCATCACTTCCCAAAGTAATGTGGCCGTCGCCCCACCGATCAGCGCATGACGCAGGGACAATCGCCCCACGGGCATGACAAAATAGATTGCGGTGAGAAGCAACATTTCGCCGCTGACCCCGACGATATAGAGCAGAAAAATGGAGAGTTGGTCCAATGAGCGCGGCTGGCCTAAAATCATGATGCTTCGGGTGCCGACGAACTGCAGCACTCCCGAGAGAACGGTGACGATAAGGAGGCCTACGCCCAGAAACAGGATGAAGAGATATGGCATCACGGCGGACACTAGAAAATGTCGCCGTTTTATTTTGACCCGGTGATAAAAGATCACCGACATTGCATTCTCCAGAATGGTAAACGCCAAAGCACTGAAGAAAAGCATGGTGAGAAATAGAATGCCCCCCACGACCTGTTTATGAGCGAGGAAGGTCCTAACTTCCTCAACCAAAGCAGTTGATTGCCCTGGGACCACGAACTCGAGATATTCGCCTAAGGTCAGAAGAAGACGGTCTTCCGGAATGATGTGAGAGAGCGCCATCAGAATGAGGATGAGCAGAGGAACCAATGATAACAGGGTGTAATACGCGACGGCACCTGCAAGCAAAACGCCTTGGTTGGCACGAAACTGCTTAATCACCGCCAGCGCGAAGGCACCCGGTCGTTTGAACACCTTCTTTGCGGTCCGACCTGCAGTCCACATTGTTCCGACCTGGCAATCACCGAGGCGATCGGTCACACTCAGGATGTTACGCTCCGACGCTCTTTTTGCGCTACCTTCGCACAGAAAAGTGGACCGTTGCGCTTGAGTTACTGTCGACGCAGAACAGCGAAGACGACAATCCAACGCAAGGACTAAACATCGATAGCGCACTGACCTTCTCGGGCGCGGCGGCCACCTCGCCCGCCGCAACATTGAGCGAGAACGAGCGCTGCCGCCTCGTCTAACTTGCTCGACCTTGGATGCAGAGCAAGCGCGGTTCCAGGGATCAGAGACTGCAAGGTTCGGGACTCGATTTTCGCCAAGGTCGTAGCCATCCGTTCAATGGGCAACGATGCCAAGTGTTCCCGAAAAAGCGCTCGTTCAAGATGGATGGAATTGACCCTACATGACATGCCATTATCTTTATCGCTCGAGTTCGTGGAACCTCGGCCCCGGGCCAGATTTGTTGCTCGGAGGGAGAAATTCTTGGATCGGTCGGAGGAAAATCGGCGCCTTCTGACGGGATTGTCCACCACTTGCATGGCGGATTTTTTAGTAACATTCATAGGTCGGCCGATGGCTGAATCCCGTCGGGCGGCGTTAAGGGAGAAGCGAACAATGCCCAGGGAAAATAATCTGGAAGGCGCGCAAGACCAGGGCGGAAAGCATGGCGGACAGGCCGGGATGCCTAAGCCTGAAAAATCATCGCCCGGTGAGGTCGTAGGCGATCCTCATTCGCGACATGGTAACATTCGCGATAAACGCGGCGAGGAACAACCCGCTGATAGGGATCGCGCCCGAGAATAATCTTGCGGTTGAGCTACCAAAGTTGTTGGAGCGCCCTCACATCCGCGGCGGTGTGGCCATTTCAGGTTTTAATACGATCGGTGCAAGCGTATGAACATGAGCCATGTGGCTCAAGGCACTTATAGGTGCCAGCGCAATTGTGCGCCGTTCGAATCAAGGGACTTCGGTTCAGTTGGGGCCATAGGCCGCCGTCTCCCCCGCCACTGAGATCAAGCTTCAAGCCAATAGAAAAGGCCCGATTTCCGGGCCTTTTTTAGTTCGATGAAGCCCTTGCGCGGCAGAAGCCTTCTTGTTCACGCCCTTGCGGGTGGCGATGGTGCTAAGCTTGGTATTCGCCGCGTGTTCCTCGTTGAGATTTGTCGTGAGCAAACGAACCACATCTTCATGGCCGAGTTGTTCCGCCCATGCGATCAGGGTGCCGTATCGCGAAATCTCATAATGCTCGACAGCCTGGGAACTGGCCACGATCGCCGCATCGAGCACGGCCTTGTCGGCTATTTCACCGGCGGTTTCATTTGCTTCCTTGATTATGCCGTCGATCGCCGGGCAGTCGGTGCCTTTCGGCTGCTGACCGGAGTGTCTTGGGCCGCCGTGATGGCGGGTGCAGCCGCATCCTGTGCGTTGACGCTGGTTCTGCTTTCCTTCGGTGCAGGCATGGGCTTTTCAGTCGTATCGCCATGGGGCAATTCGGGCGTGTCCACCACGACATTCAAGATCGGCACCGGCCTGTACTTCATCGTGATGGCGATGATCTCGTCAGCCGTCGGCGGCTATCTTGCCGGGCGTCTCCGGACGAAATGGGTGGGCGTGCAGACCACGGAAGTGCATTTCCGCGATACGGCGCCTGGTTTCCTCGCATGGGCGGTAGCCTCCGTTCTCGGCGCCGTGTTGCTCGCCTCCCCCGCGAGTTCGCTGATCGGCGGGACGCTTTCTAGAGCGACAGGTCGCCGCCAATTCTGCACAATCATCTCCGATGGACGGATACGTCGATACGCTTCTGCGTTCCGACAATTCTCCCCAGGGCCAGCAGAACCCCGATGCGCGCGCGGAGATGGTCCGTCTGTTCACGACCAGTTTCCGCAACGGCGATCTTAAACCGGCCGACAGAACGTACGTCGCCAAGGTTGTTTCTGCCCGAACCGGATTAAATGAGGCCGACGCCGAGAAGCGCGTCACCGACGTCACCACCCAGGTGAAGGCGGACCTAGAAAGCGCCCGCAAAGCGGCAATGCAGATCGCAATGTGGCTGACGCTATCGCTGTTCATAGCGCGTCGCTGGCCGCTACGGAAGGCGGCGGACTTCGTGACGGGACCTGGGGCAAGAACGCTTACGACCAGATGCCTACGGCAAGACCGCAATTAGTCGCTAAACCCTCGAAAACGAAAGGAGAAAAACCATGCCTATTCTACTTTGGCTCGTCGGAATTCCGATTCCACTCATTCTTCTCATCCTGCTCCTGCGCTGACGCGACTCGGTCGGCCTGACCAGGAATTCTCGTTCAAATATCCATTGGCGTTGGCGCGAGTCTCCCCTGGGAAGCGTGGGTTTGAGGAGCGCACCTTCGAGTGTTCGACGTGCCGCCGAACGGAAAAGGTCTCCGTTGTCGTTGACCCCATGATGCCGTTGGCTGGCTTGCCGGTGAGCTGTGCCGCCTCGCTGACCATCATTCTGGCCGTTACCGCCGTTTGCCGCTGAAAGCCGCCAGCGCCACTACCTTCAACTTCTCCGGATCGCGCTCGCCTGATCGGGCCGCTTGGATGATGCGGTTGGCGATGACCTCGTAAACGACGCTCGGTTGTCCCCTATCGTGCAGGTCTTTGCAGGCTGCGTCGAATGCCTCGCCCATGACCTTGGTCGCATGGTCGTCAAAGAGTGCACCGAGCTCTGCCTTTTTGACGAACGGTAGAATCGACGCCATAAGCTGCCCCTCGCCCTGGCCACAGAAATGACGGCGCCGCCAAGCGGCGTCAAGGTGTGACTCTGGGGGGGATGGCTCGCGGCGCTGTGAGGGCGGTAACATCCTAGATGCACCGTCGACGCGCCCAGGCGACTCCGGCGTCGAGCCGGTTCTTCGGGGCGGTTGTTTCGCAGCGGCGTTTCTTCAGGATCGCTCACGCGTGCAGCGTAGCCCGCGGTGGTTGAAAAACGGCAACTTGACGTCGGTGGGGCCCGGGTTGATGTTTGCCGATTGTTTGCCCTGACATTGTAGTATTCCACTGCCTCGATAGTTGTTCGACTTAGCCTGAACCGCACTACAGGAGATGGCTTGGTAACCCGCTTCGCTCTATCCGTCTTTGCCGCCCTTGTTTGGATTCCGCCGGTATCGGCCGGCGAGATCAAGGGCGCGACCATGGCTGAAGCACTGGAGAAGATTCCGAGCGAACACGTCAAAAAGGATGATGACGGCTTATGGTCTGCCAATGAGGCCATTGAGATTCCGAATGAACGATCGAAGCATCCGAAAATCTTGACCCTAAGCAGATCGCGATTATTGAGAGGCGCTGCCCTCCGAAACCAGGCCGTAAGGGTACCCGCATGAGTATGGCGGAGTGGGCTGCTAGGCGTCGGGCGCTCGCCCGAGTGTGTCCCGCGGCGAAGGCCAACTCTGTTGGCTTTTGCGTACGCTCTCCGAAAAGTTCCGCCATACCGACGACCGGGCGTTCGCCCTGTTCGAGGGCACCTCCAGCCGCGGCCGCCTCAGCATCCCCGGCAGATACTTTTGATTTTTTTGTCGACTTTCGAATCCTGAGCATCTTCGGCTTTAATCGCGTCGTCACCTGACAATCGGGGTCCCGACGTCACGGTACCGTCGATCCGGCCTCCTGTTGCGCCGCCGGCTCGGTTGCCTGCCGTACCAACCGTGGTCGACCCGCGAGGCGTGCTGCCGCCACCGTTGGCAGTGCCCGAGGGGGATCCGGAAGAATTAGCTGTGCCTGCGGAATTTGTACCGAGTCGGTTCTGGGTGTTCGCGGCGTTACCAGCGCCGCTCGGATCGTTGCCCGAGTTATTTAGGCCTGCGGGATTGGCGGGGCCCCTGACACCGTTTATGGCGGTATTGCCAGCGCCCGCCGAGCCGGCATTGGGTGCACCGGCGGCCGCACCAGGACCCGCCCCGGAAGCGCCACCCGCTGCGCCTCCCGACGAAGCACCGCCGCTCGATCCGCCGCTACTCCCTCCTCCGCCACCACCGCCGCTTTGCGCGAACGCGGACATGGGCATCAACAGCAACGTGGTCACGAGCAGAAGTTTAGCTGGATATGAAGCTGGCATCGCAATCTCCTTTCCCAGCCAACGCTGGCGCGACCCGCACGTTCCATAGAACAGGAACGATCCGCGGGGGCCGAGCTTGAATCACCGGTTCGTGCGGGAGTATGTAATGCATCGATCCAACTGGACCCCCTTCGATCGTCCCCCGCATGGATGACCATAATGTCTACCTGTGGTGGACGATCTGGCCGGCTCGGCCGCGTCTGGCGCGAGGGAGCCGATTAGGAGATAACGGATTGATTGGGAGACGGTGGTCACAGATCTCTTCGACGGCCAGACAATGCGGCTTTCGGCGTGTTCTGCTTCAAGATAGCGGAAGGCTGGTTGCGCGACGGGTCGGCCGATATTCGCGGCGGAGGTACGCGGACACTGAAGCGGACGCCTCCGCGAGATGCTTTGACCCTGCCGTGATTTAAAATGAATTGTTTGGGAAGAGGTTCCCACCGCGGCTTCTTCAGCCGCCAGCGGTGAGAGACCGGAGCATCGGAAGGCGCAGGGCCATCTAATCTGCTTGCTCATTGGCTACGATGCCGGCGCGGCACCACCGATGACCCAGGTCGGCGGGCCTATCCTCAGCGTATTTTTTGAGCAGAGGCCTTATCGCTTCGTTCTCTTCTTCGCCTTTTTAGCCCTATGCGGCATCATTTTCTTTACGGTCTTTCTAACAGACGTCAAGACGCGGGCAGTGGTCGATTTCTTCTTCGATTTCTTAGCCATGTTATCTCCGTTGGCGTTTAGCATGTTTCTTCGCAGTCTTAAATTTCTTGGCCTTCTTTGAAGCCTTTTTAGCTTTCTTTGGAGCAGCCTTTTTTGTCTTAGGAGCAGCCTTTTTCGCTTTCTTGGCCGCTTGCTCTACGGCTCGTACCGGTTTGGTTTTCGCTGCTGCTTTCTTCACCCGACCAACCACGGCCTCAGCTGCGGTGTGGGCAAGCACGGTCGCCGCGCTCACCACCAAGTCGCCAACCGTGTCGGCGACAGTAGCTGGCTTTCCTTCTTCGGCTTCAGGTTTCTTTTCGGTGTCCATGACAACCTCCAGAGCGGAGCCTAACCGATTCGCTCTACATAAGCCCGTCCGTGGCTATAAGTCGCGCTGATATGCACCAGGCGTTTATGGCTGACGCACTTCATCGGGATCTCGGCTTGTTCGGCTCAGGTCTCCGAATCCGAGGGGATCTGGAAATTTCGCCTTTAACGCCGCTTCGCCTGCCGGCGTGATGCGATACCTCACGCTCCTGTTGGCATCCATTTGCTTCTCGATCCAGCCCTTCGCTATCATTCCGTCGAGGGTCACTGGCCGGCCGGATATAGTTGTCTAGCTAGCAGGTTCCGGCGGGGCCAAGGCTAGTCCGGATTATGGGTGCCACTGAACAATCGCCTTACATACGTCGGCTTTCACCCCCGCTCGTAATTCGATCGGCCGGTTCACGCCCGGCTGTCCCACAAGCACCCAGCGTTAAACGCCTGCCTTCCAGTCCGGGGATCGAGCGGGTTCCCGGGGCGCAAAGGAAAAATGAAAGATCGACTGCAAACCGCACACTCCTTCGGAACCTTAGCTCCGGGTTCAACTTATCTGGCATCACGATCTGGAGGGAGACGCGATATGAACGGTCTGATTTATTTGGTGGGCCTGATTGTCGTCATCATGGCGGTACTGTCCTTCTTTGGCTTGCGATAGAGGGCGCGCCAATGACATTTGAAGCGCCCGTGACGACCGAGGAGAGCGTCCTCGAGCCGGCTGGTGATGCCGGTTGGGCCTTGCAGTGGACGCCGATCATTGTCGGAGCCCTTGCGGCTTCTGCCCTCTCGTTGATCTTGACTACCTTCGCGGCCACGGTGGGTCTGGGTGTGAGCTCTACGTCGCCAACGTGGAGGGACGCATCTATTGCGCTGTGGCTGCTATCGGGAATTTATCTTGTTCTTGTAGCAATGGTTAGCTTCGGCTGCGGCGGCTATGTCGCCGGTCGTACCCGGACCCCCTACCCCTCGGCCGAGGCTGACGAGGTCGAAACTCGCGACGGCCTCCATGGGGTGGCCTCGTGGGCACTGGCGGTGGTAATTGGCGCGGTCTTGGCCGCGCTTGTCGGAATGGCGGCGAGTCGATCGTCGTCCACAACAACTCCGCCGAGTGCGACGGAACCGTCGATCCTTAGTTACGAAATCGACCATTTGTTCCGACCCGGTCGCCGGCCCGCCAACATTGATCTTGCACCGGAGCGAGCTGAGGCGGGTCGGATTCTTCTGACTTCGTCCAGCCATGACGGCGTGGCCGCCGAAGATCGGGTTTATCTTATCCAGCAGGTCACGGCCTTCACCGGTCTATCAGGAGCCGACGCTGAGCGTCGCGTGGATACGGTTATTGCCGATTCGAAAAAGGCAATCTCTCGCACGCGGGCTAGTGCCGTCATCTTAGCGTTTTCTGTAGCTACAGCGTTGTTGCTTGGAGCTGTCGCTGCCTGGGCGGGAGCGGTAGCCGGCGGCCGGCATCGGGACGGTACGCCACTTCCGAGTTGGATGGTGCACGCCAATCGCTTCCACCGAAAGAAAGCCGCGATCCCCGTCGGAACCCGGTTACTTAAGGATCCATCCACCGGGATTGCCGTTGCCTGAAGGTGAGCGCAACCATTACCACGCCGCATTTCCCGTCAGCACCCCGAGACAAACTGAGGGTCTTCTCGAAGGGAGGATTTCTGGTTCATCGTAGCCGCAAGGAACGAAGATGAAACAGAAATCCGCGCCCGGATAAAGAGCGGCAAAACAAGTTCTGAAGGATATTCGGCGTCAGACACGCCGGCAGTACTCGGCTTGAAGAGAAGATTCGCATCGTGCTGGAAGGGCTCGCGGCGAGTAGAACATCTCGGAGCTTTGCCGCCGTAAAGGCATCGCCTCGATGTATTACGGCTGGTCGAAGGAGACGGCATTGCGGGGCGGACCAAGTCGCTACGATCAAAAGACTTGTGCTTCAAAGCCTCATAGGCGCTCAATGATAATGAACACTTTGTCTCCGACAGGAAGCGGCAACGGAACCAAGCTTACCCTCGCAAATTGTCTTAAAGTCCGTCCGGAAACTTCAGGCCGGATTGCTGAGTTTTCTGAGCATGAGGCGGATTGAGGCAAGGCGCAAGAACGCGAGCGCTTTTCGGTTGAGATTCTCCCAATCCTTGGCAAGCCTTCGGCAGCGATTGAGCCACGCGATGGTGCGCTCGACGATCCAACGTTTGGGCAAGACCGCAAATCCGCTGACCTGATCGGAACGTTTGACGATTTCAATGTCGAGATGCGGCAGAACTTTTGCAAGCGCTTTCGCAAATTTTGGTCCTTGATATCCGCTGTCGGCGAAGAGCGTCTTCAAAAATGGGAACATGCCGAACAGTGTCGCCATGACAAGAACGCCTCCATCGCGCTCTTGAATGTCAGCCGGATGAACGACGGCGTGGAGCAGCAGGCCTACTGTGTCGACAAGAATGTGCCGCTTCTTGCCCTTGATCTTCTTGCCCGCATCGTACCCGTGCGGATCAATGCACGCCCCCCTTTTTCCGCGCTTTTCACGCTCTGGCTGTCGATGATGGCGGCAGTCGGACTGGCTTCCCGCTGCGCTCGCTCGCGACACTGCTCATAGAACGCGTAATGGATTCGTTCCAATGTGCCGTCATATGTCCACAGATCGAAGTAGTCGTAGACCGAGCTTTTCGGCGGCAGGTCTTTCCGGATCGCGCGCCATTGACAGCCGGTCGAGAGAATGTACATGAGGCCGTTCACCACTTCCCGCATGATCACCGTGCGCTTGCCGCCGCCAGTCTTGCCCGGCGGAATCAGCGGTTCGACCAGTCCCCATTCGTCGTCGGTTAGATCGCTCGGATATCGCAACTTGCTACGGTCGTAACGGGCGCGGTTCTTACTCGTCCACATCGGCGACCCCTCCTCGAATCAGGTCACCACTCTTGAATCACAGGTGATTCATATGATTTCAAGAACTCTTCGGACAGACACTTAGAGCCGACTCCCGGATGGAAAAACGCCATGAAGCGATTTATCGTTTGCACCGCTGCCGTCGGACTTGCATTTTCTTCCGGAGCCCAAGCAAAGGGCTGTATCAAGGGCGCGATTGTGGGGGGTCTTGCAGGCTCGGTGGCTGGCCACGGCAAAGTGGGTGCAGTTGCTGGATGTGTGATCGGTCGCCATGAGGCCAATAAGGCCGACGCCGATAAAACCAATCCGCCCACACCTACTTCGACCGCGAAAGATAAAGCTGACGGTCGGATTTAGTCCGTAATCCGGTTAAAGGGCCAACCGATGAAAAACCATGTTTACAAAATAATCAAGATAGTCGGCTCGTCCGAGGCGAGTATTGAAGACGCGATCAGTGCTGCCGTCGCGCAGGCAGGTAAGACCGTTCGCAACATGGATTGGTTTGAAGTCCTGCAAACCCGTGGGCACATTAAAGACGGCAAGATCGGGCACTATCAAGTTGCAATCAAGATCGGTTTTACATTGGAAACGTAGTG
The DNA here is from genome assembly GCA_963769365.1 of uncultured Alphaproteobacteria bacterium. GTDB lineage: Bacteria > Pseudomonadota > Alphaproteobacteria > Rhizobiales > Xanthobacteraceae > Bradyrhizobium. The sequence goes on from CAVYLU010000013.1 coordinate 39,851, forward strand.
CAATGCTGCCGATTGCGCGAACGCGCCAAAAAAGCAAAATCACCGTTCTCGTGAGTGCGCGTCGCTGGGTCCAACAATTTGCGCCCTACTCCCTGGCGGTGCTGTTCGTGCCAACGACGGTATTTGAACCTCTAAAAAGCATAGCTTTATTCGTCGCCGAATCACCCTGCGGTGCCCTCACCTTCTTGGAAACCCAGTTCGGCAAACCCTTCACAGCCAACGGTTTTGGCAACTGGGTTCCGGCGCCGCTGCAACGAGGCCGGCCTGCCCCACTGCAGCGCCCACGGCCTCCGCAAGGCCGGGGCGACCATAGCTGCCGATAACGGTGCAACCTCCCATCAACTGATGGCGATTTTCGGATGGAAGACAATTAAACAGGCTGAGATCTACACGCAGTGGGCTAAGTTGAAGTTCTAATAGCGCAATCCTTTGAAGCACCAATGGGTCTGTCTGGCCTGTTTTCGCAGTTCGCAATATGGACTCCGCGAATAGACTGACATGAGTAGAACTCACTGGCTCTGGAAGGGTCGAAATCGATGCTTCCAGAGCTGCGGTCATTGCTTCGATCGCATCGGGAGAGAATGCTGCGTTTGAAAAATCTTCATCGATGACTCTGATGCGACTGGTTATTCGCCCTGCGAGCTAAACAGATGGACAACTTTGCTGCGCAACCAAACAAACCGAGTCCAACACCAAACAAACCAGGGCAGGGTGAGCAGTTTAGGCTTAACCACTCTGAACAATCGCTCGACGAGCAGGAGACTGGTCGCATAAGCGGCGACAATAATGGCTGTGCCGGTAATCCAATGTCCATCGCCGACAACGGCAACTGCGACGAGCTTCATCGGTTCTGCAATGCACGCCGTGACCAACAAGAGAAGTCAGCGACTGGTAAGGCCCTAGCCTTTGAAGAAAGGCTCGCAGACCTGAACGTGGCTTCGACTCTTGCGGGTTTGACGGGTAGGTCAGCATTGGCATGAAAAGGCCTTTATGAGCGCCGCAGGGACAACAGAACCTTGACGTGCTTTGTTCCGTCACTGGTCTGCTGCTCAGTGCTCATTTGGCGCTTAGCGCCCCGAATGAACCTTTTCGCAGCTCTTGCGTTGCCCTTGCCCAACAAAACCATCTCACGGAAAACCGTTATGACCGCCGATTGCCACCCACTGCCGGATGACTTGGACGCACTGAAGAAAATCATCAGCGGAAGGACCGCTGATCCACATACTATGCAGAGATTGGTCGCTTGCAACTTGGTCGAAGAATTCGACGGTACGGCGCTGTTGACGCATACGGGGTTGAGGCTGCGGCATTACTTTCGTGTCACGACTGATCTACGAATAGGCGATTTGTTGCGCATTGCTTCGAGGGTTCATTAGCGGCGAGACCGGACTTTCTTGCCCGGCTCAGGCGTAACGACTACGCCGACTCTGTCGGCTTAGGCGGATGGGCAGTTCTTGGGTGACGGCCAAACGGTTCCGAATTACAGGATCAATCGGAACCGCTGTTTCGAACAGCTTCTCTTAACTTCATGGGGCAGTTCGGGCCAGAGTCGGAGCGCTGCCTAGCAATCGTTCGAACTCTTTCAGGTATTCCGTCATCTCATTTCCGATCAGCCGTGCAACCTCATTCAAAATATGAGCCGTCTAAATCCGGCTAGTTTTCACTCGGAAATTCAGGATTTCCAAGAACGTACTCGATCCCATTGCGAAGAGGATGTTTTCTCATGAGGGCGAACAGAGCCTTGGGATGCTCACGCCAAATTGCAATTTCCAGTTCTAAAACGGTGATCACGCCATCCCGGAACGGATATTGACCCGCTTCTTGAACATTATTCAAATCGGACCATCCAATTTTCAATGACCTGTTCCCTGCTAACCAAATGAGATAGCGCTCGACCAGCGCACCTATGTTTCGCCTCGAACCTTCGGCAGATCTTTGACCCGCACCAACCCGTCTTGGCTCGTGAATGTTAGGGTTTGGTCAGCGCTCTGTGCTTGCGCAACGCCGAAGATTGGATGATTGCCCGTATCGTAAAATTCGACGTGCCCACCATCATCAATGAGAAGTCGTCTCGGGAATACTGCGTACCTAAGGTCATTTTGTGCGCCAACTGAACTTGGTTTCCCAAGATGAGCTGGCCACCAATTCGCCGATCGGTTTGCCGCCCGATAGCTGGCCTCGACAGTTTGGCGGTCACGCCCAAAAGCACCTGATTGAGTTTGAGCGACGTAAGCCGGCAATTCGGTGCAGATTAAATCGAGTTTCGATTTCAGGGAACTGAGCCATGCTACCGCCGCCAGAACGAAGTGCCTGTAGGATCGTGGGAATAGAGTCCGGTGAAACCGAGTGCCGGTTCGAGAGGCGAGAAACGAGGACGTCTTCGTTTGTTTGTGATGACATAGCTTTTCCAGTCGAGGACAAACCTGTGGGCCATAGCGGCGTTGCACTGCATGGCCATAGTTGGGACTGCCGAAGGCTCGGTGCCGCCACCGCATATCAATGCGAGGGGTGGGGCCGCCGTTCCCGCTTTTCTAAAATTTCCGACAGCCTCGCGTTGGAACTCGCGAAACCCTTCTCGGTTGGTTATGCAGGAAAAAAAGCTCACTTATCACCAAAGGTTTTGACATGCGCTTCACCAAAGGTTTTGACATGCGCTGCGCCAAACATCCGCCAATTCGCAATAAGATTGATCTGTCGGATCCAGGTCAGGAAGATTGATCTGTCGGATCCAGGTCAGGTTCGAGCCTGGAAAAGGCGATTGGGACTTTCCACGAGTGATCTTCAACGGGTAGTCGAGAAGGTGGGTACCTCGATCTCCGTTATCATGAAAGACATTGAACTTGAAAGAACGCCTGCGCAGACCACCGCGGGTGGCGGACCCCGAACAACCGACCGTGCCAACGCCGCCTGACGGGGATTGTGATGATGGAAGTAGAGCGTCGCCGCAAGATCGATCGGTGGACCCGTAGTCAAAGCAACGGGCTGTTGGGTGGACATTGAAAGAATCGAGTGCTGATGTTTCCTTAACTCTACTCGTCTTACTTCGGGTCTGAGGGGAGTACTCTAATGCAAGAGGTCACTAGTGGTTCATCACAGTGATTTTGACGTTTTGATACCGAGCCATTCGAGGATCGGCAAGCTTTCGGGCGGCACGAGGATTTCGATGCTTCTGGGGACGCCGGGTTGACGTCGGATGAAGCCGTTTCGTTCGAGGGTGACGATCATCTGGTGGACCGAAGGCGGACTGACGCGGAAGTGACGCTGGATGTCGGCTTCGGCGGGTGGATGTCCGAACATGTAGGCGTAGGTATGGATGAAGGCCAGGTAATGACCCTGCTTCTCGGTGAAGCCCGCGCCTGATTTTTAACTCATCGTTGGATTCGTCCCGGCCTCCGACAAGGAGGCAAAGCATGAATGTACGTTATCGGGTCGAATTGAGCCAAGCCGAGCGCGACGAACTGACGGCGATGCTCGGCGGCGGCAAGCATGCCGCCCGCAAGCTTAAGCGGGCGCAGATTTTGCTGGCGGCCGATGGAGGCCGCCGCGACGAGGAGATTGTCCGGACCGTGAGTGTCAGCCTCTCCACCGTCGGCCGGACCAAGCGCCGCTTCGTGGAAGGCAATCTGGAGCGGGCCTTGAGTGAGGAGCCGCGTCCGGGCGCTGAGCGCAAGCTGACCGGCAAGGAGGAGGCCCTGCTGGTGGCGACCGCATGCGCCAAGCCGCCCGCCGGCCGCAAACGATGGACGCTGACGCTGCTGGCCGACACGATGGTCAAGCTCACCGATCACAACAGCCTGTCGGGCGAGACCGTGCGTCGCCGGCTGGCCGAGAACGACCTCAAGCCATGGCGCAGGGACATGTGGTGCATTCCAAAGGTCGACGGCGAATACGTTGCCCGCATGGAGGACGTGCTCGACCTCTACGCCGAGACGCCGAATCCCGCCCGGCCGCTGGTCTGCTTCGACGAGACCCCCGTCCAGCTGATCGGCGAGGTGCGCCAGCCGGTCCCGGCCCAACCGGGACGGCGCGAGCGCTACGATTACGAGTATCGCCGAAACGGCACCGCCAATCTCTTCGTCACCTTCGATCCACATCGGGGCTGGCGCAACGTCAAGATCACCGACCGCCGCGCCGCCGTGGACTACGCCCACTGCATGCGTGATCTCGTCGACGTCCATTATCCCGACGCCGCCTGCATTCGTGTCGTGCAGGACAATTTGTCGATCCACAAGCCTGGGGCGCTGTACGAGGCCTTCGTGCCCGCCGAGGCCCGACGCATCCTGCGCCGCCTCGAATTCCACTTCACCCCGAAGCACGCCAGTTGGCTCAATATGGTCGAGTGCGAGATCAGCGTGCTGCAGCGCCAGTGTCTCGGCCGCCGCATCGACGACCCCAAAAGGCTCCGAAACGAGATCGCAGCATGGCAAAAGCGGCGGAATAAAACCCGAGCCCGCATCAAATGGATGTTCACAACCGACAAAGCCCGCGCCAAACTCGGCCGCGCCTATCCAGCCACCACCAAAAAGTCAAAATCACTGTGATGAACCACTAGATCCCCTTCCCCGGTCCGTACGGATATCCCGTTTCGTCTCGACCATCTGCCCTGGAGCCGCTTTCATCTTCTTGTCGTAATCGGGCTTGGCATCACTTGGATCCTCGACGGGCTTGAAGTCACTATCGTCGGGTCCCTCGGGCCGGCATTGCAAAGCGCACAGACACTAAGTCTGTCCAGCGCCAACCTCGGCGCTATCGCTTCATTCTACGTTGTCGGAGCAGTGATCGGCGCGCTCGGATTTGGCTGGGTCACGGATCGCTTCGGACGACGTTTGGTCTTCTACGTCACGCTGATGGTGTACCTGACCGGTGTGATGTTGAGCGCCTTTGCCTGGGACTTCTGGAGCTTTGCCTGCTTCCGGATGCTGACTGGCCTTGGCATCGGTGGCGAATACGCCGCGGTAAACTCCGCCATCGACGAACTCATTCCTGCAAAGTATCGCGGTCGAATCGACCTGATCGTTAACGGCAGCTTCTGGCTGGGCGCCGCGGGCGGTGCATTGGCAGCCCCATTCCTGCTCGACCAGCGCCTGTTTCCGGTCAATCTTGGCTGGCGCCTCGGGTTCGGGATCGGTGGGATGCTCGGCCTCTCGATCCTGATGCTTAGACGGTTTGTGCCCGAGAGTCCGAGATGGCTCGTCACGCACTGCCGTAGCGAAGAGGCGGAGAAGACGGTCAAAACAATCGAAGCCGATGTCGTCAGATCGACGGGGAAGCAACTTCTGCCTGTGAACGGGACCCTCGAAGTTCACCCGCGAAAGGTTTTTGGCCTTGGGCTGATATTTTCCACGATGCTGGGCAAGTATCGAGAGCGCAGCGTACTGGCTCTCGTACTCATGGTTGCGCAGTCCTTCTTGTATAATTCCGTCTTTTTTACCTTTGGTCTGATATTGGCACACTTTTATCATGTGCCAAACGAACGGGTAGGCCTCTATTTGCTGCCGTTGGCTATCGGCAATTTCTGTGGCCCGCTGTTGCTCGGTTCGTTCTTCGACACCGTCGGCCGCAAGAAGATGATTGCGGGGACCTTTGCGATCAGCGGAACGCTTCTTCTTGTCACGGCCTACCTGTTCGGTTCTGGGCTGTTGTCGCCGATTACCCAGACGATCGCGTGGTTCACGATCTTCTTTTTTGCGTCGGCTGCCGCGAGCTCGGCCTACCTTACCGCCAGCGAAATATTTCCGCTGGAAACCCGTGCATTGGCAATAGCATGTTTCTACGCGCTAGGCACTGCGATCGGCGGCAGCACTTCGCCGTTACTATTTGGATGGTTGATTGAGTCCGGCTCAGCTTGGCAAGTCAAGCTTCGGATACGTATTGGCCGCGTCGCTTTTGCTCATTGCAGCGGTGACTGAACTTAAATTCGGAATCGATGCTGAAGGCAAGTCGCTCGAAAGCATCGCCGAACCCTTGTCTACCACGACGACAGGGTGATGCGATGCTGCTGCAGCAGCCGACCTTTGCGTGGTCGGCCCAATTTATCCTGACTATTGGCGTGTTTAGTCCGTCACCGAGGAAGGCATGCGGGATTGGGTCCCTACCTTTAAGCCTCCGATGTACCCAATGTTTCCTTTAACCCGGGCTAACGAAACCGATTTATTTTTCGGAAGTGACCTACCCAATCTTTCGACGTGGGAAATCTCGATAGGGTTTCTGGCACTTTGACCATGAATGTAATGATACCCAGCGAGCGCAGGGCTTTGTAGGCTGGCGCGACAGCCCATTGGGTCGATTGGCTGGACGCAAAATGTGCGCCAGCTCAGAAGATGTTTTAGTAACGATTAAATCAGCCGGGTGCGCTCGCCTACACCGGCAAGGCCGACATTGCAGTTGTATGCAAACGCTCTCGCGCCTGCGGCGGCTTCGCCTCGTTGAGGAGCTGGAGGAGATCATCGTCGGATCGGATCGCGACCCGCCTGGCAAGAACCACAGTGTCGGCGCTGTAGCTCTCGCGGATGGCATCAGCCGCGCGCCCCAATGCATCCTGTCTCAAGAAGATCAAGCGATGGGATGATCTCCTCGACTTCGCGCGAGCCCGCAAAACGTCGTGCTGTCGCGTCGGTGCCGATCGATCTAACGCGGGCGCGCGTCCTGTCGCAGAAAGAAGTCTCGAGGGACGGGCCCGCTTTGGATCATTAACGGATGGATACCTCTGTGATAGGTCCGTTCGCTCATCCCCGATACCAGACATGTGGCGACTGCGGCGACTTGTCCGTTTGCCACGAGTGGAAATCACCACCCTCCCTCAACTCACTTCTTTGGCGAGTAAGAATAGGCTTGCCGACGTGGTCAAGTATGATCCTTGCGCCGCCATGGCCAATCAATCACGCCCGCGCAGTAGAGGGCCCACCACACAATGACCGGCTGAAAAGCCAAACGGGGTCCGTGATAAAGCCAACTGTTGGTGAGGTAGGGAAGTCTAATCCGTTCATCACATGTTTGAAATTCGTAGGCCAGACGCAGACGGCATAGATCGCCATCGCGATGCCTGCCCAGAAGCGAAGCGGTCTGGTGATAAGCGCAAAGGAAGCGGCAAACTCGAATACGCCGGTGAGGAAAATGACCTTCGGCGCAAATGGCACCCATGAGGGCGTAATCGACAACAGCTTCTCCGGTACTGCGAAATGAGCCACTCCCGCCGCCGTGTAGAGCGCGGCAATAATCCAGCGCATGATCGCGCGCGATTGGTAGGTTTGACTAGGCATAGCGAACAGCGTTCCTGCATGAGGCATTCAGCTGATTTTCACTAGCAATTATTATTGCTGGCCTGAACCGCTCCAGCCAGTTTAGCCAACGGGCCGGGCTTTGCGAACGAATATCCCAGGTCCCTGTCGCAGCCTTCCTCGACAAGAAATTGGCACTGCGCCGCGACGTCGATGTCCGCTTCTCCCATGGAGCGGACACTCAACGACGGTTATGTCCGTTGTTGCCAAGAGCAGACAAGCCAGCTGTTCGATCACCTCATCGGCGCCGCAAGTCCCAGCGCTTTAACTGTCCTAACGGCGTCAGGCGCGACGGCGCCGGCTTCACGAAAACGCGCCGCTTAACTATGAGGAGCCTCGATCCGGACAAAGGGAATTGCTGTCGCGCGACAATTTCGACGCCGGCTTTGTCGCGAAATTTTGACTCAGAATTGGAACCTTAGACGTCGGCTGCGCATTCATTGAATTGGCTCGCAGCGGGATTCACCATGGCGATGAGGCGGCGCGACTTCCTGGCGGGGACCGCGATCCTGGTGCTCAGCAGCATGAAAAGCCGGGCTATCATTATTTCCGGCGGCCTGCCGTGGACGCCGGACGCTGGCAGCCCTCCAGTCCCAGTCAGGCCTGGCCCTTGGCGTTACTTCACATCCGACGAAGGCCTCGCCGTCGAAGCATTGGCTGACCGCATCATTCCACCGGATTCTCAGACGCCCGGCGGCAAGGATGCCGGCTGCGCCGTCTTCATTGACCGTCAGTTGGCCGGTCCCTACGGCCGCGCCGAGGGTCATTACACTCGTCCCCCCTTCGTGCCCGGCACCAAACAGCAGGGCCCGCAATCCGCCGACGGGCCGGCAGCGACCTATCGTAAGGCGCTGGCCGCGCTCGATCGATATTGCCTGTCGGCCTATCAGGGCAAACGCTTTCCCGATCTTTCGGACGACCAAAAGGACGAACTACTTAAGAGCATCGAGGACGGGAGAACAAAACTCGAAGGCGTCGACGGCCAATCTTTCTTCGTGCAGGTCATCAAGAACATGCAGGAGGGCTTCTTCGCCGATCCGCTCTATGGCGGCAACCGCGACATGGTGGCGTGGAAAATGATCGGCTACCCCGGCGCGCGCTACAATTATCTCGACTGGGTCGAACGCCACAACGAACGCTTTCCACTGCCGCCCGTGAGCCTGATCGGCCGCGCTGACTGGTCCCTGAAAACCTGAAGAGCGAGGCGCGATGCCGCGTAAGCTGCCGAAGAAGGACGTCGTCATCATCGGACTCGGCTGGACCGGATCGATCATGGCCAACGAGCTGACCGACGAGGGTCTCGACGTGATCGCCATCGAGCGCGGTCCCTGGCGCGATGCGCCGACCCAGTTCCCGACCAATTACGTGCAGGACGAGTTGCGCTATCGCATTCGCCACGAACTGTTCCTGCGCCCCGAGCAAAACACCTTCACCTTCCGCAACAAGATGGACCAGACCGCGTTGCCGATCCGCGACTGGGGCTCGTTCATGCCGCCGAATGGCGTCGGCGGCGGTGGCGTGCACTGGAATGCAGAAACCTGGCGCTTCCTGCCGACCGATTTCGTGCTGCGTACGCATCTCACCGAGCGTTACGGAGCGGCATTCCTGCCAGACGACATGACCATTCAGGATTTCGGCGTCACTTATGACGAACTCGAGCCGTATTACGACGCATTCGAATATCTCTGCGGCACCTCCGGTACGGCTGGCAATCTGCGCGGACAAATTCAGGAGGGCGGCAACCCGTTCGAGGGACCGCGTTCGCGGCCCTATCCAACGCCGGCGCAAAAGCAGCCGTTTAGCCACACGTTATTCGCCAAAGCCGCGCGCGAACTTGACTACAAGCCATTTCCGCAGCCGTCAGGCAACCTGTCACAGGCCTATAAAAATCCCCTCGGGCTGCGGATGGGCCCCTGCACCTATTGTGGTTTCTGCGAGTGGTTCGGCTGCGGCAATTATTCCAAGGCCAGTCCGCAGACAACGATTCTGCCGCATTTGATTCGCAAATCCAATTTCACGGCGCGTGATAATTCGGAAGTGGTCCAGATCAACCTCGATCGCTCTGGCAAGCATGCAACCGGCGTCACCTTCGTCGATACCGCCGGGGTGGAATGGGAGCAACCGGCCGACCTCGTCATCCTGGCTGCCTACACGATGTTCAATGTGCAGATGCTGCTGCATTCGAAGATCGGTACGCCCTATGACCCCGTCGCCAACAAGGGCGTGATCGGCCGCAACTTCACCCACCAGACGATATCGAGCGTCAACGGCTTCTTTGACAACAAGAAGTTCAATTTCAATCCATACATCTCGTCGGGCTCGATCGGCATGTGTATCGACGAATTCAACGGCGACAATTTCGACCACGGCCCGCTTGGCTTTGTTGGCGGCGGCTATATGGGGCAAGTGCAGACCGGCGGCCGGCCGATTCAAACAACGCACGTACCTCCGGGCACGCCGAAGTGGGGCGCCCAATGGAAGAGCGCGGTGCGCGACAACTATCTGTCCACCGTCACGCCCGGCACCGGCGTGCACGGCAGCTTCTACAGCTACCGCGACGTCTATCTGGATCTCGACCCCACCTACAAGGACCGCTTCGGCCGTCCGATGATGCGGATGACGATCGATTTTCACGACAACGAGCTCAAGCAGAATGCCTACCTGACCGACAAATTCGCCGATATCATCCGCGCAATGGGCGCACATACCCTCGACAAGGCGTATCGCAAGGGGCCTTACGACGCGACCGACTACCAGACCACGCATCTGAACGGCGGCGTGATTATGGGGACCGATCCCAATACAAGTGCGATCAACCGCTATTTGCAGAGTTGGGACGTGTCAAATCTGTTCGTCACGGGCGCCAGCGCGTTCCCGCAAAACCCCGGCTACAACCCGACCGGTACCGTGGCGGCGCTGGCGTTTTGGGCGGCGATGGCGATCCGCGGACAATATCTGAAAAATCCGGGGCCGCTGATGCATGCGTAACACCGCCAAGCTTTCGATCGTGATGGGTGCCACGGCGGCATGGCTCGCCGGCGCAGAATTGTGCAACGCTGGTGATCCGGATGGGCAGGCGTACGACCGGATCGAGAGGGGACATTATCTCACCACGGTCGCCGACTGCTTTGCCTGCCACACCGTGCTGAACGCCGGCAAACCGTTTGCCGGTGGCCGCCCAATCGAAACTCCGTTCGGCATCATCACCTCGTCGAACATCACCCCCGACAATGAAACCGGCATCGGCACCTGGAGCGATGAGCAGTTCGACGGCGCTGTGCGCAAGGGCATGCGGCCGGACGGCAGCAGGCTCTACCCCGCGATGCCGTTTCCCGCCTATACTAAGATGACGCGCGACGATGTGTTGGCGATCCGCGCCTACCTCGCGACGGTCGAGCCGGTCCACCAGCCCGTCAAAGCCAACACGCTGCCGTTTCCATTCAATATCCGCTTGGCTATGCGGGCCTGGGATGCGATTTATTTTACTGAAGGCGAATTCAGCCCCGACAGGGACCAATCTCCGGCCTGGAATCGCGGCGCTTATCTGGTGCAAGGTCCTGGGCATTGCACGGCATGCCACACGCCGAAATCCTTTCTTGGCGGCGACAAGACCAGCGACAATCTCCGTGGGTTCAACCTACAAGGCTGGTTTGCGCCCGATATCACCGGCGATGTCGGCCAAGGGTTAGGCCAGTGGAGCGAGGCCGACATCACAAGCTATTTAAAAACCGGCCACAATCGTATCACGGCTGCGACCGGACCGATGGCGGAGGAAGTCGTCAATTCCACCTCGCAATATGACGACAATGATCTCCATGCGATTGCCACCTATCTGAAGTCGTTGCCGGAACAGCAGGCCGCAGCGCCGGTGCGGGCAGAGCCGTCAGCGATGAACGCGGGCGAGGCCATCTACCGCGATCAATGCTCGGCCTGTCATGGGCTCGACGGACAGGGTGTGGCGATGCTGTTTCCGTCGCTGGCGCAATCCTCGCTGGCTCACGCCAGCGACCCTACCAGCGCCATCCGTCTCGTTCTGCGCGGCGGACGCAGCGTGGCCACCAACACAGAGCCGACCGCGCCCGGCATGCCGTCGTTCGGTTGGCAGCTCAACGACGCGCAGGTAGCCGCGGTCCTCACCTTTATCCGAAATGCCTGGAAAACGTCGGCCGCGCCCGTCAGCGCGGATGCGGTCGGAAAGGCGCGGGATCAGCTCAGCATCCGGTCCGATTAGACACGGACGACCGAAACCGTGATACCTTTCGTGACTGTCGCGCCGTGATTTGATTAGCAGGGCTTGATCAGACGGGCCCCTTGGGCGGCTACTTATGGCTGAAGGAAGTCGGGCCGCCAAGAAGCTGATGTCCTGTCCGGGAAAAAACAACGTCGGGAGCAAGGTCCGTTATTACTCCGGAACGGACGTTGGCTCGGGCGCCCCTCCCCGTCGACCAAAAAAAATACGAACAATTCGCGCTTCAGCAACTTCGAGTGTAATATCTTCACGCTAGGACGACCGCATTGGATGGTGTCGGCCCACATCGAGCCCCGCCACCAATTCCATCTCATGGTTCGGCAATGAATATCCTCGATCCACAGGGTCCGATCGGAGCCGCCGACAAGACCATACTGATCAATTCGATCGCTATCATGCTGGCGATTGTCCTCCCGACGATCGCTGCCATTTTTTCGTTTGCGTTCTGGTTTCGGCATTCAAATCCTCGCGCTTACTATCGTCCCGATTGGGGCCATTCCGGCCGCATCGAGCTTGTGGTCTGGTCGATCCCGGCACTCACTGTCATCCTGCTCGGCGGCGTCGCATGGATTGGCGCGCATCAGCTCGATCCGGCCGCGCCGGTCGAAGGCACGGGAAGTCCGGTCAGGATCCAGGTTGTATCGCTCGACTGGAAATGGCTGTTCATTTATCCGGACCAGAAGGTGGCCACCGTCAATAGTTTGACCGTGCCGGTCGGTGCGCCGCTGCAGTTTGAACTCACATCGGCAAGCGTGTTGAACGTCTTCTTCGACATGCTTTTCGACGTCCACGTCATAGGATGACAATCCGCCTTGGATCAAAGCGCTCGCCGAAGTTCGTCAGAGGGCAACCCGTGAGGGTTGGTGTTACCACCATGTCCAAGCGATAATAGTGGCAATCGATCAGTACGCCGAGGCGGCGCTGGCCAACCGCGACTTCTTCTTGAACAAGCCATACAGCATCGGAGGAGGCAGGAAAGCGGACGTGCCATGACTTCGCCAGCGTTCCGCCGTCGACGTGGTGGCCCGGAGAGCGATGATATGTTTGCCGACTGGCGCCTGATTTGCCGCCGGTCAGGGTACACTGGGTAACGCGCCGCGGCAGCGGTCTTGTGTGATGCCTCTTTGATGGACGGGAGCTGCTTTCCGATCGGTTCTGAGCCGGCAGTGGGCGCGCCTGCGATGGATTTCTGTCCCTCGATCGGTATGAGCCGGAACGAGAGTGGGTCTTAGCAATTCAACAACCGGTGCGGATGAGGCGGCCGGTGCTTTGACCTGTTCCGACGAGCGCGGGCTTGAGCCGCTCCGCCAGGCGATAGGCCTCTGCAAGAGGTGAGCCGCCGCGAATTTTTGACGGTCTTGTGCGAGGTATGAGTACGCTGCGGAGTTCGCCAAAAACAAAATACCTCCAGGCGGGCGTTTGATGCGCGTCTGATGTTACTGGTTCGGTTTACTGGAAGGCGCGCCGTCGCGCGCACCCGTCCTGCCGACATCATCCATGCAAAAACAGAACAAATCCTTAGTGACAAATCGCCAGCCATCGCGAGCCGGACGCGCCGGAAACACGCATCTTTTGCCATTGGTCGACAATCGCGCCGGCAAACGCCGGAAACGCAGGCCCGCTAACCGCGCGCGGCGCAATGTGCTGGACGTCACGGTTCCGAGCACACGGATCGGCCACGTCGGATTCCATCACAACCCTTGAGCAGGAGAAATGCCGTGACAGAGATCAGCAAGCCAATCAGCGAAGGCCACGCCCTGACAGACGATGAGCTGGATGCCGTTTCCGGCGGCTTCTGGGGCACCGGGGCGGTTCAAGGACTTTTGGCGCTAGCGGCAATAGGCAAGAATTGCTCGCCCCTCGCGCGTGCGCGCGGCGCGTACTGAAGCAGGGTGGGGCATTTTCGAGGAAGTAAGAAAGCGAGGCAGTAAGAAAGCAAGGAAGTAAGAAAGCAAGGAAGTTAAGAAAGCGCCCGCTAGCGCGGGCTTGATTAATCTTGATTATTATCCCGCGCGCCCGGTCCTATTGAGATCGCTTGCCAAATAGATTTTAACCCGGTCGCGGCGGGCGCAGCTCGGCGGCGGCCTTGGTTTCGGCCATCCAGATCTCCTGCAACGCGCGTTTGGCTTTCGGCTGCTGGCTCTTCGGCAACTTGGCGATCACGTTCGCGGTCTTGTGCACCCAGCAGCGCTGCTCGCGTGTTTTCGGCCAGACCTCGCCGGCGGCCTTCCAGAACCCGAGCGCTCCACGGCGATGGCGAGCCGCGGCGGCACGTCGAGCCCGCGCCGCTTCAGGTCGAGCAACAGCTCGCGCCAGTCCTGCGCGCTCTCGCGGGCGCCATCGGTGAAGCCGACCAGTTCCTTGCGGCCTTCCGGCGTCGCGCCGATCAGCACCAGGATGCACTGCTTTTCGTCTTCGAGGCGTGCCTGCAGATGGATGCCATCGGCCCAGATGTAGACGTAGCGCTTCGCCGACAGATCGCGCTTCTGCCACGCGGTGTGCTCGTCGAGCCAACCGTCCTTCAGGCGGCCGATGGTGGATGCCGACAACCCAGCAGAATCCTTGCCGAGCAGCGCCGTCAGCGCCTCGGAGAAGTCGCCGGTCGAGATCCCCTTCAGATAAAGCATCGGTAGCAGCGTCTCGATCGACTTTGACCGGCGCATGTAGGGCGGCAGGATCGATGGAGAGAACCGGATGCGGTCGGGATCGGCGGCGTTCGCCTCGCGATCGCGCACACGCGGCTGGCGGACCGCGACCGGACCGATACCGGTCATCACCTCGCGCTCCGGCAGGTGACCGTGGCGGACCACGCGCTGGTGGCCGTCCTTGGTCTTCAAATCGGCATGCTTGCCGAGAAAGTCTGCAACCTCGGCCTCGACCGCATGGGCGAGCAGGGAACGCGCGCCAAGCACTCCCACGATATGCCGCCTTTCGGATTCCCGCCGTCACCAACTTTGGGCGATAGCTCAGGGCCAAGCCCCCTGTACCTCTATCTCGTTATGATTTGAAGCCGGTCTTGAACACGCCGTCGTAAAATTTGGCAACATCCGTGTGCACACCACCCGGATTAACAAGCACGCCGCCATCGGTAAATAGCGCAGCGATGCCGGCGCCGTCTTGTTTGTCATAGCTCACTTGAATGCAGCAGCGAGCTTTTCGAGTTCTTGTTTGAGCTTCGCGTCGCCGTCGGCGGCAAAGCTGGGCGTGACCAAGGCTGCTAACAAAAAGAAGGCGTAAGACATTCGCATGACATCTCCTCCCTAAAAGCCTTTCCAAACAAATCAGTCTCAATTGGTGAGACAGTACGAGCTAGCATATGGTTGCGCTAAGGGTGAGCGTGGCTAGCTGAATCTGTGGTCCGCACTTACGACAGGAATTCTTACATTCTGGGCCGGCCAGATCGGAGAGCTTCGAGCCTGTCGTTGTAGTAGCATCTGCTTTCCGTTCGGCGTTTCGATTAGTCCGTCGTCCCATGCATCTCAATCATTCTCGTTTGAGTTGTGAAATAGATCACGTCCCATAATTTCGTCCGGCCTAACAATGGTTGCTGGGGGCGGGACTATTCCCGCCCCCACCATCACAAACAGGATGCGCGATGAACAAGGGAGACTGGATATGTGGAGCAGCGTAGGATCTACAGGCGTTGCGAATAGCGCCGATCTGAACAAAATTGTGGCTCGATTGCGCAGTTGGGAGTTGGGATTGCCGGAACCGCAGGGTCAGCAAGCGCTCGCATCGAGGAAAGAATTGGGATCGTGGTCCCAACAGAGACGGCAACACTTCGGTATCCGGTACGCGAACAGGATCTCGGTGACCAGGCTCCTGGCGTGTGGGATTTAACTGTCCGCTATCGAGATGGGAATGGGAGTGTTACTGTTCAGCTTATAGAGGTAGCGCTAGAGACAGGTATTGAAAAGATGGTCGCTATCTTTCAGAGCGGCGTTGGATACAACCGCTCGAACAGCTTTCACGATCAGCTCGGACAGGCAACATTTGGCACTGATTTCGAAAGAAACGCCTACTATGTAGCTGTCGTTCTAACAGCCCCGAGCATCGAAGTTGGCGTAGCGCCTGCGATCCAACTCATGCAGATCGGGCCTGCTTAGTTTTGATCTGAGCCGCGCAAGCTCAACGAAGAAACTAGCCGGCGCATCGCAGGGCCGGCGTGGCTTATCGTTGCAGAACGTCAGCTCCGCGCGACTAGGAGCAACCCAACAGAACCGAATTTTATAAGTTTACATTCTCTTCGAATTCTCTTGGGAGAAGCCATTCGGAAAATTCCAAAAATTTTGCGGGGACCATAACTGGGCCACCCCGAGCGGGCGAATTTTGGCCTCTCGGGGTGCCGTTCGGCGTCGAACTTCGATGTTCAGGTTGCCCTTTTGACGAGCCCGATCACCGCCAAAAGAATTACTGCCCCAATGACGGCGTTGATAATTTCCGCGCCGATGCCGCCGATGAAAACAAACCCAATCCGCGGCAAGAGCCAGCCGGCAATGAAGGCGCCAACAATGCCGACCACGATGTTGCCGAAGAGCCCGAAGCCGTAGCCCTTCATGATTAAGCCTGCGAGCCAACCAGCAATCGCACCAATAACCAGCCAAATGACCAGACCCTCAACTGTCATGACGATTCTCCCCACAATGATGCGCCGAGCCAAGTCTCGACTACTCTATGTTGATTGAGTCTGCCCTCACAATCCAGCCCTGCTCTCGTGAATTTGGGCCCCGCCCGCCGATGGGTATGGGCCCTTCACATTCACAAAATTTGCTCGGACCATAAATGGGAGCATCCGGGTCGACGAATTTTGGCCCCCGGGGGTGGGCTTCGCCTCGCTGCGAGAAGGTGCGTCGGGCCGCTGATATCCTATTCGTCCCAGTCGTCGAACGGCGGGCGATCTTCGATCCAGCCGTCGCTCTCGCAGAGAGGGCGTGGGCGTGGCCATGGTCGGCACCATTCCGATCGGCACCATCTATCGGGTCGTGGCCAATTAACTTTGACGGGGCGACGACATCCGTCAGGATAGCAGGGGCGAGCTACGACTATTTTTTCGTGGCAGCATTGAGTGCTGACCGGGGGTCGCCGATCATCTGGACAAGGTTCAGTCTTAGTCGTCGTTTTTGTTACCCCTCCTTCCGTGATCTTCGTTTCTGTGACTACGCTACATGGTTGATCTTTTGTGGGTTGGGGACGAGAGGGCGCATCAGGATAGAGCGTTTTCACAGCGGCGATGTCCAACAGACTCAAATGGTCTCTTTGCCCGATCTCGATGTCCCTCCCCAACTTTTGCTGTTGCTGAAGCAATTTATCTAGCTTCGGCTCGAACGCCGGACACTGAGGTTTCCCTTTATTATTTACTACTTTCTCGCACGACTTATCGGGCGGAACCTTGGAATAGCCGTCGACGCGATAGTGCATGATCGAATCAAAATCATAATCAGTGTTTGCTAGTGTCTGCTGGTCCCAAATCACCTGACAATACTGCTTTCTGTATGTGTTGATATCGTCCGATCGGCCGTCCTTGATATTACCCCACAACATAGTGATGTAATCACCCCTGTCCTTTCTCGATTGTTCGTGGCCTAGCCCTAATACGTGTCCGATCTCGTGGGCGATGTAACCCCACGAGTTCCACTGGTTCCCGCATCCAGCGACCTCCACGATATTGATGTTATCTTTTTCCAACCCCTTATTCGGATCCCTTTCCTTGATACCAAGGCTGTTGCTACGACAAGCTGAGCCAGGGATGAACTTGACGTAGTTCTCCTTTTTCCAATCTGTTGTTCTCGGTATCTCTCTAAAAATGATACTTGTCTTGCTCTCCCATTCCGACATCGCTCGTCGTATGAGCGCTGGTTCGTAATCACTGAGCGAACTATCCAAGACATAAGGCACGACATACGGCGCGACCCCATTTCCCCATCGCGTCCGTTGACCGCGAACGTAATCCGGCACGACGGGCGCGTAGCTGGCACCTTCCTTCGGAAGGTCTGCGGCCGCTCCAATAACAATGTCCCCCTCGACGACAGCCTGACCGTCGATCACCTCATACGGCACGTAATGGCGCTCGCCGTTGGCCTCATAGATAAAGCTGTGCTTCGGATCGGTACAGATGTCCTTCTCCTCTTTGCTGTAAGTGTCCTGCTGGGCTTTGGAAACTTGATCCGCAGAGAAAACGCAGACCAATAAAACCGAGATCCAAAACGCTTGCGCTATTCGCTCGCTCATAGTGTCCCCCCACTCCTTGCTTTTGGCTCAGAATACGCGTTGGGGTAGTGATCGCCAAGCTCGGATCTTCTTGGCGACTGCGTTTAGCGGTAGCTTAGCGGCAGCTAGAGACCATGCCGGCTAGCGTGATAGTAGTGCAACCAATTCAGCGCAGCTAGCCCTCAATCCACTCAGCTTCGCTATCGATGATCAATGGTTCGCCCCGAGCCTGAGCGCCTAGAATGTCCCGGGCACGCGTTTGAAAGCACGTCAAATCCGTTTCATAGTGCTGTCACCAACCACTCGAAGCTCGATCCTGTCGATCAGATCCGAACGGAGCACCTCGGCGGCGCTCATCTCGGCCATCGTCTGTCGCAAAGTGCTGACGTTCGATCCGAGCGACACGATGCCGCCCAGCACCGCGGCAATCGACCCGATGGCGGCGACCTGATTTGACCAGAAGAGGCCGAGCATTATGACGAGCAGCAATGCGACGCCGATGGCGATCGCCGCCTCCGAAACTAAAATGATCTTTTGGCATCGCTCGGCGACCTCGGCAAGCTCCTCGAGCCGGGCTTCGATCAGTGAAATCTCGTCGATCGGATTGTCCTCGGCCATCAGATCGAGTTCCGCAAGGGGTTAGCCCCAAACAACCCACCCGATGATACCCGATCGCCCCCGGCCCGGCGACCCCATGATGTGTATAACCAAAATTTGCAAATCGGTCCGTGAGGACTGATCGAAGCAAATTCGAGGTGCCCCTTGGACCTAGAATATTTCGTGGGCCCTTGAAAATTTATAAAATTTTCTCCCGGCACTACTGGGGCGCGATCGGCGGCCCGATTTTTGGCCCCACCCCGCCCCCTCGGCGATGGCGGGGATTGCTTCGGCCCTACGCCTTGGCGAACAAGGGGACCGATACCCGGACTCTGCAGGTTTACCTCGGCCACCGATCGATTCAATCGACTGTGAGATACACCGAGCTCGCGCCAGGGCGGTTCAAGAAGATTTGGCGATAGCGGCCGCGCTGGTTGGTTGGCTGACCTGCAGGTCGTCAATCGCGAGGAAGTCTAGGCAAATTCTAACGTCCGCTGGGATTGGCCGACCCGACCCCCAATACCGGCCATGCGTACCCCCGCACGATTAGGGGTCGCCACTCGTTCGGCGGCGGCCCCGCCCATCCCTCTTTCAATCCACCGCTATTCGGCGCCGGTCTCATTGACTCAACCCTACTGTGAGCATCCGATCGATTGGGGCTGAACGCGAAAGCGCAATTCGCATTTTGCGGCCCGCTTCCTATCTAATTTTCATGCGTAAAATTATATTTGAGCCGTGTATCCCTACTCGCGGAGCCAAGGTCCCCGCCGGACCAGATTGTTATCCACGAAATCAAGCACGACGGCTACCGCATGCTGGTGCAGCGGGACGCTGATCGTGTGCGGCTGTTCACGAGGAACGGCTATGACTGGACTGATCGCTATCCGTGGATTGTCGAATCCGCGCTGAAGAACCGGCAGAAGCATTTCGTCATTGATGGCGAGGCGGTCATCCTGGGCGTCGATGGCGTGTCCGATTTCAACGCGCTGCACTTCGGCCGGCGCAACGAAGAGGTTCAGCTTTACTCCTTCGACATGCTCGCGGGCGACGGCGACGACATGCGCTCGCTGCCGCTCTCAATGCGCAAGGCCAATCTTGCCCGGCTGCTGGCACGGCGCCCGGACGGCATCTTTGTTGCGCCGTTTGAATAGGGCGAGATCGGCCCCGACCTATTTTGGGCCGCCTGCAATCTCGGACTTGAGGGCCTGGTGTCGAAGGCGTGATCGCGCATATCGTGGCGGCCGGTCGCCAAGCTGGATCAAGGTCAAGAACCGAGCTCATCCGGCGATGAGCAGGGTCAAGGATTCGTTCTGATGCCCATGTACCGAGACATCGAATACACCGTCGTTCAGGGCTTGGTGCGAAACGTGTGGAAATGGTCCATCAACCTCGACACGGACCATCGGACGGCTGGCCAAGCGATGACAAGGGCGGAGGCGATTTCGAGAGCTGAGCGTGCAATTGACCGGGCGCTTGCGGTTAAGAAGGTGCGAATCGAGCCGCCTTGGGACCGCTAAGGCAGGAGCCTTGTTTTTTGGCAGGAACGTTTCTCGTTTTGTGCTTAGTTTCCGATGTCGCGTTAGCGGAGTTGTGTATGCGTCGAAGTTGGACCCCGTCGATTGTGCCGAACGGTACAGATCAAACCGTTTATATCGTTCTCGATGATTTCGGAAAGTTGGGCCGCTCCTATTGCGCGGCCAGCGAAGATCGGTCCGATTTGGAGTTGGGGCGCCGACCTGTTCGCTAGAGATGTTATCTATCGACTGGCTGACGTCCTTTCACACTGCTTGGTTCGTGAGCCTGCGCTCCTAATATCTTAACGTAGTGGTGATGCCGAACACAGCGGCGTCGCCGATCCTTGAAAGGCCCCTGGGATCAATCGGATTCGGGATTCCGCCGGATGGACGAAACACATACTGAAAATACGGCGCCAGGAGCCAGCCTGCCTTGATATGCGCCTCGTATATCAGCTCAATCAAGGTCTCGTTGCTTCGCACCGGGCTCTGCATGCCAGTGAAGAACTCGGTGTCACGATCGAAGTTTCGGTCGGCATTGGAAATCCGCATATAGGCAACTCCAATGCCGATCCTGTCGGCTGGCCGGCGGGGAACAAGACCGACGAACCCGACACCGCCATCCAGATAGAGATCGATCAGATTTCGATCGGGCGGGCTGTAGGCGATCCGGCCGAAAGCGGTTATCCCCGGCAATGAGTTCGAAACGCCCTTCTCGGTCACGGATGCCGGCCGGTAGAGCGTCTGTTCGACGACGACGAATATTCCGAAATTGCCGTGAAGCTTTGCCGCTATGCCGGTGCCGCTGGGATCGGCAATCGACAGGCCCTGCGCGGTGAAGCGCTGGGTCGTCGAATTGGCCGGAATGATACCAGCCGCCCGGTGTGAAATTGCCGGCGAACGGCCGGCCGGCAATGTCGACGTCATAGTCCCGGCGGACCTGCCCGATGACCCATGGCGGGTCGTTGATGCGAAACGCCAAACCGTGATTGTCGCGAAGCTGAGGGTCGCCATCGCCCGGCCTAGCGGCATTGCCGTTGAAGACGGCGGCGAAGGCGGTGAGCCGATCTGACAGTGCGGCCTTCACACGAATGCCAACGGCCGCGATCGGCGGCGCCGGACCGCCCGCCGGCAAATTCGAGCCCATAATGGCCGGCCAGCCGAACGTATTGTTGATGAACAAATCGTCGGTCTTGCTATCGAAAAACTCGACGTCGGCCGCCTGCTGGCCAACTCTTATGTTGAGGGCGTTGTTGTAAAAGCTTTGCTCGAAATACGCGTTGTAAAGCCGCGCGTCAGGCAGCGCTTCGCTTTCGCCGATGGTCGCCAGATTGTGAATGTAGTTGCGGGTCAGCCCGCGGCCGTAAATCTCGTAGCTGTTGGCGAAGAATTTGCCCCCGCCCCGGCCGACCAGCTTTTCGAGGTCGGCGTCGACCGAGAAATCAAAGCGACCTAGATGAATGGCGCCGAGCGAAGTCCCGCCGGAGACATTGCCGATGAAGTCACCGATATAGGTCGCGCCGAAATTCAGGCCCTTGGCGGCGAGCCCGTCATGCCATTCGTTAAACCATTTCGGAGCCAACCATTCGGCGGCGCTTTCATCCTTTACGCCGGCGCTTGCTGCGGTGGTCGAGATCACTCCCGCAAAGTGCGCGGCCAGTATGACCAATCTGCGTAAAGAAAACATTCGCGGATATTTCGTCCCACGATCAAGCCCGGATTACCTGATGATCCCGATTCGTTTCATAATGGTAAGCTGCGGATAAAGACAGCACCATTAAAAGTGATGCCCACAGTCATCTTCTCGCTCGGATCGGCGAACTTTCCGGCCACTATCCCGCGTCGCGTATCCGGTTCGTGCACGTTACAGCAGGTGTTCGCGAAGCGGGTTGGCATATCCCGCCGCGATCATGCGGCTCTCCTTGGTTCCCAATCCCCTATTGGCCGTTTGCGCCTTGAGCGCGGCCCGAGGACGGGGAGGCAAACCGGATCGCGCGGTGGTAGTTCCGGGCTACGTAGAAGTGGACGAAGTTGAGCAAGCATGAAGACTGAGCTGGTCCCGCTTGTCTGAACAGAATCTCCGCGTCGATAAGTGGAGCCTCTGCCGGGGTTAGGCCGCCGCGCGGAGCGGCGGAAGGTTGAAGTAGGCTTGATCCGGGGTCATGTCGTCAAGACTCGAATGTGGACGTCGGTCGTTGTAAAAGTCGAGATACCGGCCAATCGAATGTCGTGCCTCGCCGACGCTTTCATAGGCCCGCAGATAGACCTCCTCGTATTTGACGCTGCGCCACAGCCGTTCGACGAACACGTTGTCGCGCCAAGCCCCTTTGCCGTCCATGCTGATGGCGATGCCGTTGCCGGCGAGCAAGCCGGTGAAGGCCGCGCCGGTGAACTGCGAGCCCTGATCGGTGTTGAAGATCTCCGGCTTGCCGTGACGGGCCAAAGCATCTTCCAGTGTCTCGACGCAGAACGCCGCCTCCATCGTGACCGACAGCCGCCACGACAGAACCCGGCGCGTCGCCCAGTCGAGCACGACGGCGAGATAGACGAAGCCGCGCGCCATCGGGATGTAGGTGATGTCCATGGCCCAGACCTGGTTCGGACGCGTGATCTCCATGCCGCGCAGCAGATACGGATAGATCTTGTGGCCGGGTTCGGGCTTGGTGGTGCGCGGACGGCGATAGAGCGCCTCTATCCCCATCCGCCGCATCAGCGTCTTCACATGCCGGCGGCCGATCTTGCACCCCTGCAAAGCCAGCAGACCTCGCAACATACGCGAACCGGCGAAGGGGAACTCCAGGTGCAGCCGATCCAGATGCCGCATGATGGCGAGGTCGGCGGACGACACTGGTCGCGGCAGATAATAAACGCTGCCGCGGCTGATCTTCAAAACTTCGGCCTGCCTGGTGATCGACAGATCATGTTCACGGTCGATCATCGCTTTGCGCTCAGCAATCCCGCCTTGGTGAGCGCTCCTTCTAAAAAATCATTCTCCAGCGTCAGCTCCCCGATCTTGGCGTGCAGCGACTTCACATCGACGGCTGGCGTCGCCGGCGCTGCGCTCCCCGTGCCAAAAACCCCGGAAGCGCCTCCCTCCAACTGCGCCTTCCATGCCGTAATCTGATTGGGGTGGACGTCGAAATGCTCGGCCAGTTGAGCTATCGTTCGGTCGCCCTTGACGGCGGCAAGCGCCACCTTTGCCTTAAAGGCCGGGGTATGGTTCCGGCGCGGTCGTCTGTTCATGGTCTCTCCTGTTCGCGGCGACTATCGCCGTTGTCAGGCAGAAATTCCACTTATCGACCTGTTCAAATTTGCGGAGCCGGCTCTGACCGACCAGTAAATTAAGGCCACGGACAATTCAGATCGTGATTTGTTATGGCAGCCGCATCAGCAGGGTGAAAACGTCGTCCAACGAAACCCCGGCCGATGATTTTGAAGTTTACAGCCTCGCTAGGTCAGCGTTTTGATGGTCTGAATCATATCAGGCTGCTTCGGCGAGTTTATATGACCAAGTGTGGATGACGGGGTGGCGATTTACGTCGTCGATGCCGGCCATAATGCGCTCTTTGAGCTCGTGTTTTGAGGTGACCCGGATGTGGCGCAAGACCGACCGGGCGAATTTGGAGAAGAAGCCTTCGATGAGATTGAGCCACGAACCATGCTTGGGCGTGAAGGTAAACTGGAAGCGTCCAGACGGTCGAGCGTCGAGCCAGGCTCTTGTTTCTCTCGATATGTGTGCAGAATGATTATCGAGGATCAGCTTGATCGCAGTGCCGGCCGGATAAGCGGCGTCGAGACGCTTGAGGAATTCGATGAACTCCCGGCTGCGGTGGCGGTCTCTGACGAGCACATGGACCTTCCCGGTAAGCAGGTCGATTCCGGCCAACAGGCTCAGCGTGCCATGACGTTTGTACTCGTAATCCCGCGCAAAGGTGGCGTGGACGCCGGGCTTGGGCGGCAAATCGGGTGTCGTCGTTGCGATGGCCTGGATTCCCGGCTTTTCGTCGTAGGAAACGATCGCCACTCGCTTGATGGCTTTGCGCGACTTGGCGGCGGCTTTTTTCAGAACCTGGACCTCGCGATAAACGCACAGAACCTCCGCCATCTTCTGCTCGAACTCGGCATCGCGACGTTCCAGATAGTAGCGCACCTTGTGCGGCTTGATTTCCTCCTGGCCGAGGATCTTGCACACCGTGCCTTGAACCAGCTTGGCGAGACATTGGTGCCCCGCCGTCGGTCCGTGCTCGCGTGCGTGACCTGCCAAAAGCCGCGTCGTCCACAGCTCATGCGGATAGCCGTGCTGCTTGGCCTTGTCGCACGCCAGCGACACCAACCAGGCTTTGGCCTCCGGCGTGATGACCGGTTCTTTGCCCGGCCGTGGTCGATCCTCGATGGCCGCCAGCGGCCCATAGCCCAGCGCCCGCTCCACGCAGCGCTGAACCGTCTGATGGTGGACCCCAACTCTTTGCCCCACCGCACAGAACGAAGGATTTTCGCGATAGGCCAACAGCATCTGCGCCCGCGATACCCGGCCCGCCGGCTCGGTTCGCGACCGCGAAAGAGCCGTCAATCTTTCAATCTCTTCGTCCGTCATCGCCAATTCGACTGCTCGCCGCCATCCTGCCATGATGTCGCTCCTCGTTTCGCCAACCGCAAAACAAAGAATCCGTCATCCAATCATCTGTTCCACAACGCAGGTTTCATGGAATCGATCGTCTAGGCACGACTTTCATATGGTCGACGCGGGCCCAGTCCCTCATTAAGTGTTGTCTTTTGCGCCGAGGGCGGTCCGATTCCCTGCCGAATTGTCTGGAACACTTAGCCGTACCTCATGCCCCTCTCGGATAGCCAGCGACGCGGCTGCTACCGCAGCCTCGAAAGCGCCTTCCTTGGTCGCGTATCGATTCTTGACGCTTCCATCGTGAAGCACGCCCCACTCGTCTCCTTGGGCTACAATCATATATTCGGCTAAACCCATGACACCCTCCTAGTATGCGCTACCAAGGAACGTGCCGGATCGAAGGGAGTTCCTGATGTCGAAAAACAGCTGGCCCCTGCCGCCATTGCCAGCCCTGCGATCGCGCGCTCGATCGCAGCGTTCTGGGAACACACCATCCCGGCCCGGACGAAGGCCGTTAGATCCTGACGCGCACGCCCGAACCTCTGTTACCATCCACCGTGATTGGAGTCACATCAGCGACGGCCGCCGTTTCCTTCCATCATCGGCATATTGTCGTTGCTGGTATTCGGCTTCCTAGACGACCGATTCCATGAAACCGGCCTCGATGAGGCCAGCACGCATGGAACTAGAAGTATGTTGGTGGATTCCTCGTTTGAGAAGAGCTGAACGAGGAGCGACATCATGGGAACATGGCGGCAAGCGCTTGAGGTGGCCATGACAGATGAGGACGTTGCGCGTTTGATGGCCGTTTCGCGGTCTCGAGCCGAGCCGGCGAGCCGGGTGCAGCGAGCGCAGATGCTTCTGGCTTATCGCGGAAACCCATCTTTCTTTGCCGTGGGACAACGGGTTGGCGTGCATCATCAGACGGTCCAACGCTGCATCGAGCGGGCGCTGGCCTATGGGCCGTTGATGGCACTCGATGATCGACCCAGACCGGGCAAGGAGCCAACGATTACGCCGGAGGCCAAAGCCTGGCTGGTGTCGTTGGCGTGCGACAAGGCCAAGGATCACGGCTATCCGCACGAGTTGTGGACGACGCGTCTTCTGGCGCGCCATGCGCGCGAGCACGGGGCGGCGGCGGGACACGGATGTCTCGCCAATCTTGTCCAAGGCTCGGTGTGCAAGATTCTCGGTCAAGAGGAAGTCAAACCCCACAAGGTGCGTTACTATCTGGAACGCCGCGATGCCGAGTTCGAGCAGAAGATGGCGGAGGTTCTGTGCGTCTATCGCGAGGTCCAGGTCCTGAAAAAGGCAGCGGCCAAGAAGAAAACGTCGAACAAATCGCGCAAGCCGGTAGCGATTGTCTCCTACGACGAGAAGCCGGGAATCCAGGCGATCGCGACCACATCGCCGGATTTGCCGCCGGTACCTGGCACCTACGCGACATTCTCGCGCGATCATGAGTACAAGCGCCACGGCACGCTCAGCCTGTTGGCCGGAATCGATCTGCTCACCGGCAAGGTCCACGCCTTGGTCAAAGACCGCCACCGCAGCCGCGAGTTCATCGAATTCCTCAAGCTTCTCGATACCGCTTACCCAGCCGGCACGGCGATCAAGGTGATCCTGGACAACCACTCGGCGCATATCTCCAGAGAAACCCAAGCCTGGCTCGCTACTCAGCCGCCGGGCCGCTTCGCATTCACCTTCACGCCCAAACACGGCTCCTGGCTCAACCTCATCGAGGGCTTCTTCTCCAAGTTCGCCCGCTCGGTCCTGCGCCACATCCGCGTGGCATCAAAACAAGAACTAAAGGAACGCATCATGCTCGGCATCAAGGACGTCAATCGATACCCGGTCATCCATGCATGGTCCTATAAACTCGCCGAGGCTACCTGATATGATTCGAACCAAGGAAACGCTGACCTAGTATGGACATCAGTCGGTCCCCTCGAAAACGCATGGCTGCACACTTAATGGCGGAAAGGTTGAACGTCGATCTTGTCCGCTCAATTCTCGAAACCAAAGTGGCTGCAGTTCGGAACCCATATCCTTTAGTCGGGTTGCATTGTGACAGCCGCGTGACCGATTCGCGCGGCCATAACAAGAGAGCAAGGACACGTGACATGAAGAGGACGACACTGACAATCGCCGCGGCACTGCTGATTTTGACACCGGCTTTCGCACAATCGGTCGGCGAGAAAACCGGCGTGAACTCGACGCTCGGCATCAGCCCGACAACGGCCGACTTCGTAAAAGAGGCCGCGATGAGCGACATGACCGAAATCGCAGCCGCCAAACTCGGCCAGGAGCGAGGAAACGCTCAGGAAAAGACCTTCGCAACCCAAATGGTTACCGATCACACCAAGACTTCGGAGGAGCTCAAGTCGATGGCGCCGGCGGATGCAAAGATGGCGATACCCGCCGCTCTTGACAGTTCGTCGCAGAGCAAGATCGACAAGCTGAAGGATGCGAAGCCGGACGACTTCTCTTCCGATTTCAACTCCATGCAGGTTAGCGCCCATAAGGATGCCGTGTCGCTATTCGAACGCTACGCCAAGGGCGGCGACGATCCGAAGCTAAAGGACTGGGCTGGCAAGACGCTTCCGGGTCTCCAGCGTCATCTCGAGATGGCACAAAGCCTCGGCAAAACGAAGTAACTGGGGCCGACGATAGTCCCCCCGCGAAAACCGGGAAACTCGAGGATAAGCTGCCCCTAGAGCGCGCGCTGCGCGCTCTAGGGATGTCGACACTCCTAATCCAGGCCGACCGTCACGGCTGACCGGAACCACCAGCGGACCCGTAGACTTGGCCGGTCGCGAAACTGGCATCCGCAGCAGCAAGTTGGACGTAGATAGAGCCCAGCTCTGCAGGCTGACCGGCGCGGCCTAGGGGCGTCTGTCCTCCGAATTTTTCGAGCTTTTCCGTCGTCGCGCCGCCAAACACCTGAAGTGGAGTCCAAATTGGCCCGGGCGCGACGGCATTGACCCGAATGCCTTTCGGCGCGAGCTGCTTCGCCAAGGATTTTACATAGTTCATGGTGGCAGCTTTTGTTTGCGATAGTCATATAAATCCGGGGATGGGTCGTACGCCTGCTCCGAAGCAGTGCCAATGATGACCGAGCCGGGTTTGAGGTGCGGCAATGCCGCCTTGATGATCCAAATAGCGCGTAGATATTGGTTTTCATTGTCGCGTCGAAATCTTCCGTCGAGACGTCCAAGATCGAGGCGCGGGTCTGCTGCCGACCCGCGTTGCTCACAATAATATCGAGACCACCCAAGCCTCGATCGCGCGGGCGACGAGTTCCTGACACTTCTCATCGTGGAGATCGCCGGGGATTGCCAGACCGATGCGGCCCGCGGCCTTGATCAGCTCGATCACTTTGCGTCCGGCACTTCAGTCGGAAAGTAGTTGATCGCAACGTCTGCGCCCTCGCGTGCATAAGCAATGACGGCCGCGCGGTTTACCAGGTTCCTCAAGCACAATGCGCGTTTCGCATTGCCCATGTCATCCATCGCGCTAAATTAACGGGATGGAAAAGACCATGCTGGCCGCAACAGCTTCACTGAAGGCGAAGCTAAATCGAGGATTGAGGAGGCCGGTTACACCGGCATTACCGATCTGAAAAAAGACGACAACGGTGTGTGGCGCGGAATTCCAGCAAAGGCGGTCTTCACCAACGGGGGCGCTAGCGCCAGCCGCGGCGCGTTCCGTGTGTCGTTGCGATTGGTGCAATTTGGGATAGCCATGTGGCTCAAGGCACAGCCGGCTTATCGTTGCCAGCGCAATTGTGCCCCATTCAAAATCAAGGGACTTTGGTTCCGGCGGCGTCGAACGCCTCGCCCATGGCTTCCCAAGGAGACTATTTTAATTCCCCGGGCTTTTTGACCTCGGTCGCCGGGAACGAACTGATAGCAATCGTTACGGCGTCGTCGATGGTCTTATCCGGATTTCTGCTGCAAATTTCCAACACTGTCCGCACGACGATGTCATCACCGAGCGTTCGTGATGGATCATCGCCCGTTTGACGAAAATGGCCGGTCATATTGCCTAAAATCCACTGGGCTGATTGTAGCGCGAACTGTTTGTCGGCTTGGTTGGATGCATTGAGCGTTTTACATGTTTGGGTACCGACACCCCGGACTGCGGCTGTTCGTTGCGCGGCCGTAGGTGAGATAAATACGATCGCAAAAATCAACGTCAAAAGAAATCTCATCTAGAAGTTTTCCTAATCTGTCGGCAAGCGTTACTTGGGGCGCAAGACGTCCGAGGTATCATAAGGCTTTTTAAGAAAACGAATGTGCGCAGGCATTTCTAATCCATCCGCGCCCGAAACTACAACGATGCTCAACTGAGGATATTTTTCGTGAGCAAATTCGGCAAGGGCGATTCCGTTGCCTTGGCCGGCCAGCTGCACGTCAGTAATAAGAAGGCTTAATTCAGCGCCCGCTCGCGCGATAACGAGTTCCGCGGCCTCGGCGCTGTCGCATTGGATGACATCCATGTTTTCGTTTTTTAGGAAGTCGCTTAGATTCTCTCGTTGGAACTGGTCATCTTCCACAACCAATGCCAGCGATGGGACTAGATGAGTCATCGTGGCCTCCGTATTTACTCACCGACAAATCCCTGGATGACAAAAAGGTCCCCGACCGACCCCTAGGTTCACTTTTGAACATAGGAACAGCGACAGTCGGAGGAGGATGGTTGGAGGAGCATAACGCGTGGGTGACTGGGGCGGGTATATGTTGGGCGGGTATATGTTGCTGGACTGCAACGATCCGGCGGCCGTTCACAAGTTCTGCTCGATGCTTCCTGCTTTTGTATTCGAGGCACGACCCGTCATTCCAATCAAGGACGCCGTCCGAGTGGAACTCGAAGCGATCGCCTTTCGCTATGAACTCAAACAGAAGTGACACGCGAACATTTTTCGCATTCGGCCCCAAATTGAATTGAAGCGCCGATCACTTCCGGTCTTATCCTAAGAACAAACATCCGCAGCGCTGGTTCGCATGTCTCAGGTGCCAACAGCGGACTTCGGATTTAAGTCGACTCCCAGAGAGAATGTGAATTAGGTTTACATCATCACCGTCCAGTCCGTGGCATCCACCGGTGACTGTGAGATTTTTGCGCTCCCGCCATCTTCAAGCGGGAGCGATGTCATGAAGGACATGCAGGTTCATCTGGAAAAGCTCCGTGCTGATGCCGCCGAATGCGCACTGATCAGAGACCTTGCGACCGAGCCGACGAAACGTGCGCTATTCACTCGACTTGCCGTTCATCTCGAGAACTCTCGCGATGGAAGTGGAAAGAGCTATGGCCGCGACCTTAAGAAGCAAGGGCCCTAGTCTGAATCGGCCATTGGCCTGTTTTCAAACCCCGCCGCTATCCGCTGCCTGCCCGGCGTGGTCATCCGCAGTCTACCGGAAAAATAAACCACGTACCCCAGCGCCGTTAGCCTAGCGCTGTGTTTGGCGGGAATCATCGCTGGCGGGTCGAGCACCGTGCACTTTCCGACCTTAAGCAGTGAAGAGAATTCTTCGCGAGTGAGCGCTTTAGGTTTTAAGGCCACGATCCGAATATGGCCTAGCTCCGAAATTATAGATGTTCAATTTTGCTCAGACGGAGAAAGGGCCGCCTCATGGGCGGCCCCTCAATGACACGCCAAATGCGGTTGGACGGCCACCTTCGAGCGCTTGGCGATGTTCCCTGTCAGGCCGGCAACGCGAGCGGCTTGCCCTTCTCCACCACGTGAGTACTGACAACCACGGTCTTCATGTCGCTGTTCTTGTCGGCATGCGGTGTTGCGACTGGGATCTGGAAGCCATCGCCCGATCTGATCGGTGCCGCTGGAGCTGCGAGCGCCCAGCGCGTTGCTTTCAGGTTTGCCGGTTGTCGTTTTTCGCCAGAAGAGGCCCTCCGAGACATCTTGTCAGCGCGGCTTAAACGGAGCGGCGCGAGCTGGTGCAATAGGTTGGGCTGGCCCTTTGTAGCCGAGCATTCGCTGATTCCAAGCCACACACGCCAATCGATCAGCTTCCTTGCGTGCTGCGGCCGCGCGTTCGGCCGAAGCCCGGATAGAGCTGCCATAGATATACTCGCGTGATTTCGTGCTCATCGCGCAAGGATGTCCCCGGTCGGCTGGAATCGGCAAGCCGCTACGGCTTTTGGATTGGTGTGAAGATCGGCGCTACGCGCCGCTGTGCAAACCCCCGGGGGTCACGCCTAACGTTTTCAAGCCGGCCCAGATCGCCCACCACCGGGTAGACATTTTGGTGATCCACGCGGGGGACGGTCGAAGGGCCCGCGCGCCGAGTCCGCGACGATCGGTTCACACCTTGCGACCGCAGTGATTTGGAACCGGAATTTTGCTTCGGGGTTATAGGTCAGGTCGTACATTGTTGAGTAACCCCATGCCTAGATCTATCCCTTACACGTCTGTCATCCATTGACCCGATGAATTTCCCACAGGTCGAGCACTGGGCCCGCGACATGCAAGTCGAGACCTACGACCTGCGAACAGCTATCAAGTTGGTCGGCCCGCGCTTGAGCGACCTGCGGCGTTACTTTGGCAAGTCCGCACACATAATTATTCTTGAAAACAGGCGGGCCAACAGGACCCCGGCGGTCAGCCCCTACGGCCTACCCGCGTAATAATTGGAACGATGGTACGAGAGGACTGTTAGCGCCTGCATCAAGCCGATAGGTCAAGTCCATGCTTTCCTTGTTTCCGATGACGCTCATGTTGGACGCCGCAAGCGTTATCGAGATCCGACTGCGGATGATGGCCCTCGGCAAGAGCACGCCTAACGAGTTGGTGCTCATGGTCACTGAAAAACTTAATGCGTTGGAGGAGGCCAAAGTGATTATGATGCGCGGCGGCAGCCCTTCGCTTGTCATCGATAACTACCAGAAGATCGTCGCGGCGAACGTTGTACGATTGTCTCCGGACGCCGATTGAACGCTGTCTTTTGGCGGGCCCGCGCCGCTGCGCCAGAACCATCGGCACTAGCGACGGTTAGTTCATCGTCGCGGAACCTTGGCCGAAACGCGACATTAACGCCGCAAAAGGACGGCCTCGGCACCCCCCGCCGGGGGGTCGTACCTTTAGGCGCCCGAACTTTCTGACGAAAAAACTATCCATGCAGCGCCAGCAGAAAATCACCCTCGGTGAAAGGCGCCAGTCCGGCCCTAGTCGGCTGCTGGTCTATTGCGGTGACTACAAGTGCGCGCATTCGGTGACGATCTCGAGCGATCGATGGCCGGATCAGGTCCGGCTATCTGATCTCGAACCGCTGTTCGGTTGTCAGTTTTGTGGTCATCGCGGCGCCGATGTCAGGCCGCTGTTTGATCGAGAGCGCGTCTCCTAAAAACGGCCCCGGCGTCGTCCACTGCCGGGGCCGCCAACCTTGCAGCGTTTTCCTCCGGCCGGGCTGAGGAGCTTCGCCGGAAGCGTATAATCTAGCCTCGCAGCCCAGCTTCGTTCCAATCGGGATAGGGGGGAGCCTCGCAACTCCTCCCCTCCCACACCACCGTACATACGGGTCCGTATACGGCGGTTCACTGGGTTGAGCGCGAACGGTTTTTTGTTCGTCCGCGCCAGAGGCTCAGACAGTGGGCACCGTCGGGTTGGCTTCGGCTGCTTTGAACAGCGCCGTCTGGGCTTCACCCTTTCCCGCCGTTCCGAAAGGCCAGCGACCTGGATTTTCAACCGTATGGCCACTCGAGATTCCCATATCCAAGTGTCTTTTCCAGCGTTCGGGCCTTCAGCGAAACTCGTTCCGCCTACTATGCCGTCTGCTGACTTCTCCGCCGCGATCACGAGCCTTACGACTCGCTCAGTCCGCTTTCCCGGACGCGACGGAGATCTCCCGAGGTAAGATCGACCGCCTTCCCTGCACGCCCGCCGGATTTACCACCCCGTCCCTTGATGACCATGGACTTCGCGATCACTTGCTCGCTCGTCCGGCCGGGTAGGCCTCGTTATCCGGTTCTTGTCCATCGGGCCGCAAGTTTGCTCCACGCTTCCTTCAGACCCCACCTCGCGGTGACGCCCTTGCGCTTCGCTAACCCTTCGCCGCCATCAGGCTGGGTAAAGGACTTCCACCTCCAAGCTGTCGATCATGCTCGGCACACAAGAAAAAGCCCGCCTGAGCGGGCCCTTCCTTTATGCCGCTCGTGAGGTATTTTGTGGCTGGGCCACAAGGTTAATTCCGAGCGCGTGTATTACCTTTATAATAGTATCGAACTCGGGCTTAACGTCACCGCGCAGCGCGCGATAGAGATTTTCTCTGGAGACACCGGCCTTCTCCGCCACGTCCGTCATCCCTCGTGAGCGAGCTACATTACCAATCGCTTTGGTGATTAGAGCTTGATCATTGGATTCGAGCGCTTCGGTAAGATAAGCCGCTATCATCTCGGGGCTGTCGAGATACTCAGCCGCATCAAATGGTTTAGCTTTTGCCATGCTCAATCCTCCAACTCACTCGCTAACTTCTTGGCTAGGGCTATGTCTGCTGCTTGTGTGCTCTTGTCTCCGCCACAAAGTAGAACAACGAATTCTTTGCCGTGCTCCTTGATGTAGACCCGATAACCGGGGCCGTAATGTATTCGCATCTCACTCACGCCTTCACCGACCGGCGCTACATCGCCGGGATTCCCAAGCTCTAGGCGATCGATCCTTTGAACGATCTTCGCCTTTGCTCTAAAGTCTCGTAAGTCATTTAGCCAATTAGAGAATTCATCCGTTCTCTTTACCGCAGGCATGTGTAGCATATACGCTACAAATGCCATTTTGTCAACCGAGATTGACAGGTTTGGTTCCCGGCGCCGCACCATGCCGGTGCACAATTCTCAAATTTCGCACCAAAACTAAACAATTGGTAAATAAACGCTTTACTGGTGCATAAATCCGGTGCACAATAACGGCTCAACATAGGGGCGAAAATGAAAATCGGATATGCGCGCGTCTCGACCGACGGCCAAAGCCTCGAAGCCCAAGTGACAGAGTTGAAGGCAGCCGGGTGTGGCAAGATATTTCAGGAGAAGGTCAGCGGCGCCAAGACCGACCGCGCGCAGCTCAAGAAGGCAATCGCTAGCCTTGGATCCAGTGATGTCCTGATCGTGACGCGGCTGGATCGGCTCGCGCGAAGCACCAGGGACCTATTGAACACGCTCGACGCAATTGCCAAGGCTGGGGCCGGTTTCAAGTCGTTGCGCGACGCATGGGCGGATACCACCACGGCACACGGCAGGCTAATGCTTACCGTGCTCGGTGGCTTGGCTGAGTTCGAGCGGGAATTGATATTGGCCAGAACCTCGGAAGGCCGCGCCCGCGCCGTTGCCCGCGGAGTCAAGCTCGGCCGTGGGTTCGCGCTCACGGCCGAGCAGCGGCGTCAGGCGCTCGCTAGGCTCGATGCCGGCGAACCGTCACGCGAGATTGCGCGAACGTTCAACGTCGCTCATACGACCATTGGGCGGCTGGCGCGTTAGCGGGTGTACGCTTCAATCGTGCCGTTTCCAATCACCCGGCAATAGCGGCACTTCGGGAGGCCCGGCAGACACCGAGCCGTCAGGACACGCGTATCTGTTGATAAAGATCACAGGCATCGCTCCATCGTCGCCCTCGACGTCCGCTAGCACTTTACTCGGCAAAACCTTGGCGAGCAGCGCCATGAACGGCGCGTTGTTTTCCTTCCGGGCCTGCGCCAAAAGGAAATTCGTCAAACCTTTCTTGCCGCCGCCGCCCGCAGTCTCAGCAGCTTTGAAGATCGCGTCCCGCAGCACCTGCGTGGTGCGGTTCGGCTTGCCTTTAGGCCTGCCGGGGCCGGCCTTACCGGTGCCAATCGCGAGCGCGTTTTCTGGCGTTTCTTTTTCCATGCCGCAAATACTACGCGCGTGGGGTTGGGAAATGGTTACAGGCCGCAACCGCCCGCTCGACGGCCGCAGCGGTCACCCAATGCTCTAGACACGATAGGCTCCAAAGTTGCTCACCGCTGCACGGCGGCGAAAGCATCGCGTTTAAACGGATAAGTTTCGATGACTGAGCGGCCCGGGCGGCACCCTCGAAAATGAATCGTCTTCGATGCGACAAAACTGACAGCTGACACCCCCTAAGAAAGGACTGTCAGAAACGACCATCGGAGGGGACTGAAAGTCCCCCTCTCCGACTATGGTTTCACTGCCGGGCTGGAAAAACGTCATGTTATTGTATCCATTGCTGTTTTCGCGATTTTCTGACGGATTGACGGGCTGATTCTGACGCCTCAGTTTTCTGTCAGTTTCGATGAAAAACTGGCGCACTAAACTGACAGGCTGTTTTTGCCCCTGTCAGTCGTTGCTTTCAACGGGGAAGCGGCGGCAAAGGTGGCACCATCGATGCAGCCTTAGCCGTGTCGATAGCGTTCAGTTCCTTTTCGCCCGTCGACGTGGCGCGCCACTTACCCATTATCTCTTTCACCAGCTTGTCCGCTGCCAGGCGTGCGAGATTGCGTTTCACTCGATTAACGTTCGGCGCCGCCTTTGGTCCGAAGGTCCAGCCGAGGATACGCGCCAGATCGGACGGCGTGGCCCCTGGTCTGCTGTGGACGATCGCGAGCACCGTTTCCATATCCGCGTCAGTGCGCTTCTCCATGACCGCGGCAACGCCATCGCCAACGGGTCGCGCAAGCACGGAATTCATTTGACGGCCGCGAGCATCCTTCAGTTTCGGGTGGTCTTTAATCACCTCGATCTCATAGCGAAGCGACCAGGACATATCGCCGCGGAACTTCCCAAAGGGCGCGACGATGAGCGATGAGTCCTTTCGCACGACCGCCATATTACCGTCGACTTCGTTCAGGAAGGCGCCACCGCCGCGAGGCACCAGACCGTCGTCCTTCGCGCTCTTGGTCGGATGGCATAATGCAACGACGCACGGACCGCCGGGCAGATTGGTCAGTGATCGAAGTTGGCGAGCATATGCGCCGGCCTGGGAATTGCTGTTTTCGTCGTCACCCGCAACATTGTAGGCCGCGGCCGTGTCGATCACGACAAGCGAGTAACTGAGACCTTTCTTTGTAGATTCTGTCACGAGACGCGCCGCCTCCGCGCCGAGATCCTTGATGCCGACGATCCAGGTCACTTTATCGGTGTTGGGGTCGATTTTCATTGCCCGCGAAAGCACCAACCATCGCGCTCGCACGTCATCGGGGTTCTCGCCGGCCAGATAGAGCACGTTGCCTTGCTGCACGTCTCTGTCGCCAATCGGTTGCTCGCTGACGACGCGAGCCATCCAGTCCATTGCAATCGAGGTTTTGCCGACGCCGGTCTGCGCGGTCATGCTGTAGAAATACCGCCGCTGCACAATCCCGTCGATCAGGAACTCCGGCGGCACGAACGCCCCGATGAAATCCTTGGACGACGTCAGCAAATCGGGCAGCTTGGGAAGAACGACGTGAAGATTGGCGGGCATTGGGATTCCTGTTGCTAGCATGCGTTCTACCGTGCGGCGCGCGTTCGCGAGCTCGGCTATCGCTTCGGCGTCCGCGGCATCCTCTGCAGCCCTGATATCCGCTTCGGCCGCGGCCCGCTTAGCGCCGCTGCGCCGCGCCAGGTCGTCCAGGATTGCCTCGGTCGAGGCACGCACGGCAGCGGGATCGTCCAGAACGAACATTTCATTGCCAATTCGCCATCCCTGCTCTCGGGCGCGAGCCATCGCGTCGACCAGCAGCATCTCGTATGGGCGCATCTCGCCTTCGCCGAAGTCCCGCCACTGTTCCACTAGGCTGGCCTGCCAACGCTCATACGTAATGGGCTTGCGCGGGTCGCCTGGCAGCAGCTCTCGCTCAGTCAGGGGACTTTCAAAAAACGACATCAATTCGGCCCAGACATTGAACCCTAACTCGTCACCGCCGAGCTGGCGGCGGATATCGCGACCCAATACAAGGGGCGGCGAAAACCCGATGATGTCGGGATTGTCGCAATACCATTCGGTAAGGGACGAGATGGCTTCGTACGTCACGGCAACGCTTGCGCGCTCGGCGAGGTCTAAATCTAAGTGAGACATTGGTCAGGGTCCTTGTTTGAGGGCCCCGATCGGCGACCTAAGCAAAATGTGCTTACGTCAAAAGTGGTTGCAATTGAAACTAGACGACCAATTCCATGAAACCGGCCTCGATGAGGCCAGCACGCATGGAACTAGAAGTATGTTGGTGGATTCCTCGTTTGAGAAGAGCTGAACGAGGAGCGACATCATGGGAACATGGCGGCAAGCGCTTGAGGTGGCCATGACAGATGAGGACGTTGCGCGTTTGATGGCCGTTTCGCGGTCTCGAGCCGAGCCGGCGAGCCGGGTGCAGCGAGCGCAGATGCTTCTGGCTTATCGCGGAAACCCATCTTTCTTTGCCGTGGGACAACGGGTTGGCGTGCATCATCAGACGGTCCAACGCTGCATCGAGTGGGCGCTGGCCTATGGGCCGTTGATGGCACTCGATGATCGACCCAGACCGGGCAAGGAGCCAACGATTACGCCGGAGGCCAAAGCCTGGCTGGTGTCGTTGGCGTGCGACAAGGCCAAGGATCACGGCTATCCGCACGAGTTGTGGACGACGCGTCTTCTGGCGCGCCATGCGCGCGAGCACGGGGCGGCGGCGGGACACGGATGTCTCGCCAATCTTGTCCAAGGCTCGGTGTGCAAGATTCTCGGTCAAGAGGAAGTCAAACCCCACAAGGTGCGTTACTATCTGGAACGCCGCGATGCCGAGTTCGAGCAGAAGATGGCGGAGGTTCTGTGCGTCTATCGCGAGGTCCAGGTCCTGAAAAAGGCAGCGGCCAAGAAGAAAACGTCGAACAAATCGCGCAAGCCGGTAGCGATTGTCTCCTACGACGAGAAGCCGGGAATCCAGGCGATCGCGACCACATCGCCGGATTTGCCGCCGGTACCTGGCACCTACGCGACATTCTCGCGCGATCATGAGTACAAGCGCCACGGCACGCTCAGCCTGTTGGCCGGAATCGATCTGCTCACCGGCAAGGTCCACGCCTTGGTCAAAGACCGCCACCGCAGCCGCGAGTTCATCGAATTCCTCAAGCTTCTCGATACCGCTTACCCAGCCGGCACGGCGATCAAGGTGATCCTGGACAACCACTCGGCGCATATCTCCAGAGAAACCCAAGCCTGGCTCGCTACTCAGCCGCCGGGCCGCTTCGCATTCACCTTCACGCCCAAACACGGCTCCTGGCTCAACCTCATCGAGGGCTTCTTCTCCAAGTTCGCCCGCTCGGTCCTGCGCCACATCCGCGTGGCATCAAAACAAGAACTAAAGGAACGCATCATGCTCGGCATCAAGGACGTCAATCGATACCCGGTCATCCATACATGGTCCTATAAACTCGCCGAGGCTACCTGATATGATTCGAACCAAGGAAACGCTGACCTAGTTCGCGCTACAAAGATGGAGTCCAAGCCAAGCCGTAACGCATTCCAGCCCCAATTCGCGCGCCACGCCGAGTCGGGGTTTTTATCACGCAGCAACGCGCGGCAGGTTATCGACATAAGCGCGTAGATCCTCGATCGCGATCATGACCAGTTTGCCCAGCTTGCGAGCCGGCAGGCGCCCGTTCTTGATCTCTTCCCTGATCTTCGTCGGGCCGCAGCCCGCAGCTTCCGCGGCCTCAGCAACTCCAAGTAACATTCGATTCGACATGCTTAGTTCCTCCGGTTGGCGATAACTGGCGATACGGTGCGCTACAAAAATGAAGGAAGAGTTAGTGAAATTTTAAACTGACCTTAACCTGAGCAATGGCAGGCGGCGCGCCGCCATCCACTCGCCCAGGCGCCGCTCATCACGCCGCCACTGCTTGCTGCTCGCGTTCCGCCAGCCAAGCCTGGTCGGCCTCGCCGGAGATGCGCTGGAAGCGCCCAACGGCCAGCCAGGTCTGGGTCCTCTGCCCGGTGTCAAGGTCGACCGGGGCTCCTGGGCCACCCATTCTCGTGCGCGCCCAACCGGGATCGACGGCGTTGCTCAAGACCTGCGGCCAGCGTCGCGCCAGCGCGAAGGCCAACGCGACGACGTGCAGCTTGCTTTCGGCATAGGCCCGGGCCGCATCCCAGGGCCGCTTCGTCCAGTCGAGGTCGCCGAGCGACCCCTCTCCGCCGCGGTGCAGGCCGCTGCTGAGATACACCAGCCGACCGGGACGCTCGATCAGCGCAGTCAGCATGTACGGCGCAAGGGTGTTTACCGCGAGTGTGCCGGCATGACCTTCGGGTGTCGGGCCGCGGCTTCGTTGCGTGTAGATGCCTGCGTTGTGGATGACCGCGTCCATGCGTCCGATCGCGTTGACCTGATCTGCGATGCTCCTGGTTTCGGCGGCGCTGCGAAGGTCGCCGACGACAACTCCGGCAGAACGTGAGGCCAGCCCGGCAATCGATGCAGCGCGGTCCGCCGATCGGGCGTGCAACACCGCTTGATGGCCATCATCAAGAAGCGACTGTGCCGCTGCGCGGCCGAGCCCGTCCGTGCTGCCCGTGATCAAAACAATCGCCACTTGCTCCTCCTCCCCTTGTTCAGAACGCGATCGGAAGACCGCGAAAGGAATCGCAGGCACGTTCAGCGGCGAAAGTGCCGCATCGACCCGGCACTTTCCGTTGGCGACGGACCATGCTCTGAAGCCGGCGCATGGACGTCCTCCTGCTACATTGGCCTCAGGCCCAGGATGCTACGCGCCGTCTTCAGCCCGCTGGTCAACGCCGCCTCGACTGTGCCCATATCCTTACCTCCATAGAGCGCTTCCCCGCAAAAGAAGATCGTCTCACTGTTGGAGCTCGCGAGCGCCCGCAGCGCCTCCCGCGTCTGAGGAGTGACATATGAATATGCTCCGCCGGCGAACGGATCGATCCCCCAGTTTATGGCCCGCGCGGTCACAAGATTTCGATTCAAGTGGTCGGCCGGAATCTGAAAGATGTCGGCAAGCGAGCCGAGCCCTGCTTCGATCAGTTGATCCTCGTCAAGGCAGGCCAGGCCTTTCGTCTTGGGACCAGCGAACCAGCCGGTAAGCACTGAAGCTTCGTCCGGAAACTGCGTCCACCAGACAGGTATTTTTCTATCCGAGAGCAGAAACGTGAGGTCACCGAGATCCGGCCGCCGGTCGATCCACCACCGCGTTTGAAAACTCATCAACATCTTGATGACGTTGCCGAAGCCGATGCCGCCGACCGCCACCTCGACCTTTTGCCGTGCAGCTTCCGGTAACTCGATTTTTTGGAGAACGGGAAGAGGAACCGTCAAGATCACCACGTCGCCTGCGTGCACATCGCCGTTGGCACACCGGACCAAGGCCCCGCCGCCAGGGCCGTTTTCGATGGCATTCGCGACTGCACCGAGACGGATCGTGCCACCATGGTCGCGGCATGCTGCGAGCAGAAAATCGACAAGGGCGCCGTACCCACCGGCGATCCGGGCCTGTGTGCTTCGTCCGCCATGCAGCCACTCGTCGCGAAGCGCCAACGTGCTGGCCCGCTCCGGATCGGCAGCGTCGTAACTCTCCACCATCCGCTCGATCGAACGCCGAAATCGCGCGAACTCGGCCCCCCCAAAATGTTGCCTCAGGAATTCGGCGATGGGCAGATCCTCCTCCAGCCGCTGCAACGCTCTCTGAAACTCCGGCATATGTGGATCTTGGGCCCGAGTTGAGAATCTGCCCTCCGTCACCGTCCAAGCCGTGCCTTCGATCGGCAGGATTGACAGGCGAGCCTCACGCAATAAGCCGAGCGTGACAGGCGCCTCGCCATGCACGAACTCGGCGCCCCCATCGGCCCTGGGGCCGCGGTCGCCCACCGACAGCGATTGAATGCGGCCGCCGCATCTGTCCCGCGCCTCCAGGATTGTCACCCTCTTGCCGGCTCGCGCGAATTCGCGCGCGGCCATCAGACCAGCGGCCCCAGCGCCGACGATGACGATGTGCTTCGGCTCCGGTGGGACCATCTTGATTCAGGAGACGGGCGTGTCGGAAGACGCGTTCTGAAGGCGGTAGCGCAACAGAACCGAGCCGCCTTCCATGACCTGGCTGCTCTCCAACGCCATCCCGGAGACAGGAGCACGCTGGTGGGCCTCTGCTTCCGAGGAGTCAAAAATGCTCGGTGCGCCCTTCGAACCGTCAACCGTCGGGCAAATGATCAGGTTGAGTTCGTCAACGAGACCCGCCCGGAGAAAGGCGCCATTCGCGCCGCCCCCTCCCTCAAGCAGCAACCGCTTCACGCCAAGTTCGCCGTTGAGGATGTCCAACGTGAGGGCAAGGTCCAGCTCGGATTGTCCGGCGAAAATGTAGGACACGCCTTCGCCGCGCAGGCCCGCCAAGTGCGCGTCCGAAACCTGTTCGGAAAGAACGACCACAATCGGATCATCGCCGATGTCGGCGCGGCCCCAGGCGATCTTGCCATGGGCATCGAGCACGATGCCATAGGCTTTGGCGTCGCGCCGAGAGAACCAGGGCTCTCGCGGAAAGGTCTCTGTCGAAGCGGGGTACGGCTGCCCCTTGGCGAACTCCTGCCCGGTGACGCGGCCGACGAGCCAGGCGTCGCCGGCAAGCTCGTCGTGCACCCGCTCGAAGGCGTTGCCTGCGCCTCCCTTCGGACGCCAGCGGCTCGGGAGAATCCGGCCGTCGACGCTCGCAGCCATCAGGCAGATCACATACGGTTTCATTTGGGAGGTCCGTTGCGCGTCACTTGCGGTATTGCTCGTCGCTCACCTGCTCCATCCAGGTCACCGGACTTCCGTTCAGCGATTCCTGGATGGCGATATGGCGCATGGCCGTAGATGGTGTGGCTCCATGCCAGTGCTTCAGGCCTGGAGGAAACCACACTACGTCGCCTGGACGTATTTCTTCAATGGAACCACCGTCGCGCTGCACCCATCCGAGTCCGGATGTGACGATCAGCGTCTGGCCGAGCGGATGCGTGTGCCACGCTGTGCGAGCGCCAGGCTCGAAGGTCACGTGGGCGCCGCCTACCCGTGCCGGATCAGGCGCCTGGAATAGCGGATCGATGCGCACCGTTCCGGTGAACCAATCCGCCGGCCCTTTGGCGGACGGTCTCGAGCCGCTTCTGTGTATCTCCAAATCCATGATCTCTCTCCAAAATTCACCGGATCGTTCGCCTTCCTGTGCCGCGCCGACGTTCGGTGCCGATCACGACACCGGCGGCAGAGCGCCGATATGCTTGTCCAGCGTCACGGGATAATCCCGCACGCGCACGCCTGTCGCATTGTAGACAGCATTGGCGACGGCGGCCGCCACCCCGCATATGCCGAGTTCGGCCACGCCCTTCGCCTTCATCGGCGAGACCTTGTCGTCGGCCTCTTCGAGGAAGATCACTTCCTGATGCGGTATGTCGGCATGGACCGGCACCTCGTAGCCGGCAAGGTCGTGATTGACGAAGAACCCGCGCCGCTTATCGACCGCGAGCTCCTCCATCAATGCGGCACCCGCACCCATGGTCATGGCTCCGATCACCTGGCTGCGCGCGGTCGTCGGATTCAGGATGCGGCCGGCTGCGCACACCGCCAGCATCCGGCGGATCCGGATCTCGCCGGTGAAGCCGTCCACCGCCGCCTCGACGAAGTGGGCTCCAAATGTGGATTGCTGATAGGTCTTGTTGAGATCGCCCCACTCCATCTTATCCTCGCCGATGAGTTCGCCGTCGCGGACGGCGTCGACCAGCCTCGCGGAACGGTTGCCCCCGAGGACCTGCCCGTCGGCGAATGTGGCATCCTCAGAGTTGAAGCCCAGCTTTTGTGCGACGGCTTCGCGCAGCTTCACGCACGCGGCGTAGACGCCCGAGGTCGAACTGTTCGCGCCGAACTGTCCACCGGATCCGGAGGAAACGGGGAAGGACAAATCGCCAAGCCGGACCGCGACCTGCTCGATGTCGACACCCATCATCTCGGCCGCGGTCTGCGCAATGATCGTATAGCTTCCGGTCCCAATATCGGTCATGTCCGTCTCGACGGTCACCTGCCCGTCCCGGCCCAGACGGACGCGTGCGCCGGACGGCAAGAGAAGATTGTTCCGGAACGCGGCCGCCATGCCCAGCCCGACGAGCCAATCTCCATCCCGCACCTTGCCGGGGACCGGCCTACGATCCCGCCAGCCGAAGCGCTCGGCGCCTTCGCGCAGACAGCGAACCAGGTTGCGCTGGGAGAATGGACGTTTCGGGTTCTCCGGGTCGACTTGGGTGTCGTTGCGGACGCGAAGCTCGACGGGATCCATGCCAAGCTTCTCGGCCAACTCGTCCATGGCGATCTCAAGGGCCATCATTCCCGGCGCCTCGCCGGGAGCCCGCATTGCGTTCCCTTCAGGGAGGTCCAGGACGGCAAGCCGCATCGAAGTGAGACGATTGGCGCCCGCGTACAGGAGCCTTGTCTGATTGATCGCTGTTTCCGGCTGCCCGCCCGGCTGATCGCCCGAGCCGCTTTCATGTGCGATGGCGACGATCTGTCCATCCTTCGTCGCGCCGATGCGGATGCGCTGGCTGGTTGCAGGACGGTGCGTGGTGTTGTTTGGGATCATAGGCCGCGGCAGCGCGACCTTGACGGGGCGGCCGGCCGCCTTCGCTCCTAGAGCGGCCATGACCGCATCGGAACGCAGGAACAGTTTGCAGCCGAATCCGCCGCCGATATAGGGCGAGATGAACCGGATGTTCTCCTTTGGGATGCCGAGCGTGGCCGCGAGATCCGTTCTACCCCAATCGATCATCTGGCTGGACGTCCAGATGGTTAGCTTGTCCCCTGTCCATGTTGCGATTGACGCATGCGGCTCCATCATCGAATGACTTTGGTCGGGCGTCGTGTACTGCTCATCGAGCTGAACGGGCGCTTGAGAGAAGGCTCCTTCGAAATCGCCGGTGCGGTTTTCCGGCGGCGCTTCTTTGTCGGTACCATTCGGATCGGTGGCGAGAGATGCCGTCTTCAGCGCCTCCGCCAGATCGAACATCCCTGCGGTGAGTACGTAGTCGGACCGGACCAGGGCGGCGGCCGCGCGCGCCTGTTCGAAGGTTTCCGCCACCACCACCGCAATCGCCTGGTGATAATGGTCGACCTCGGGGCCGCCAAGCAGCTTGGCGGTGTTGAATTTGCCCTTGCCGAGCTTGCCGGCATTCTCGGCTGTCACGATCGCGATGACGCCGGGCGCGCGCTGCGCGTCTTCCAGATGCATCTTCTCGATGCGCCCTTTCCCAATCGCGGCGCCAACAATGACCCCGTAGGTCGGATTGCTGACGACGTCATTGTGTTCGTAGGCGTAAGTCGCCTTTCCGGTGGTCTTCAGAGGACCGTCAATGCGCGAGTGCGGGCGCCCTACGACGCGCATGCGATCGATCGGATTGGTTTGCGCCAGTGTATCGAACTTCATGGCTGCCTCGCTTCATTCATGGCCGCGGCAACGGTCCGCTCTACAAGCGGCACCTTGAATGCGTTGTTCTCGGTCGGCTTCGCGTCGGTGAGCAGGCGCGCGGCAAATCCTTTCGCGCCGCGCGGCAATTCGGTCTCCGTTGCCTCGTCCCGCCACGGCTTTGGAGCGATGCCGCCCACCGCTACCCGGCCTGTGCCGTCGCGCTGAAGAACCGCCGC
The DNA here is from genome assembly GCA_963769365.1 of uncultured Alphaproteobacteria bacterium. Lineage (GTDB taxonomy): Bacteria > Pseudomonadota > Alphaproteobacteria > Rhizobiales > Xanthobacteraceae > Bradyrhizobium. The sequence goes on from CAVYLU010000013.1 coordinate 83,911, forward strand.
GACGGAGACCAGCGCGAAGGCGTAGGAAGCGCGGTCACGAACTTTCCGGTAAACGTGCCGGCCGCCGATCGGACGCGGCAGCGCCAGCGCGGTGATCAGTTCTCCCGGCGCAAGCGTGGTCTCCAGGTGCGGAGTATCTCCCGGAAGGCGATGGAGATCCGCAACCGGTATGCGCCGCGTCTTCCCTCCCGGATCGGTCGTCTCGACCTCGGCGTCGAGTACCCGCATGGCGACCGCCATGTCGGAGGGGTGTGTCGCGATGCACGCGTCGCTCACGCCGATCACCCCCAGTTGACGGCTGAAGCCCGCCATGGCCGCGCAACCCGACCCCGGGCTTCTCTTGTTGCAGGGGTGGTTGGTGTCATAAAAATACGGGCAGCGCGTTCGTTGCAGCAGATTACCTGCGGTGGTCGCTTTGTTGCGGAGCTGACCTGATGCACCGGCGAGAAGGGCCCGGCTGAGCACGCCGTAGTCTCTTCTGACCCGAATATCGGCGGCAAGGGCGGTATTGGTCACCAAGGCGCCGATACGCAGGCCCCCTTCAGGCGTTTTCTCGATCTTGTCGAAGCCGAGACCGTTGACGTCGATCAAATGATGCGGCGTCTCGATCTCGAGTTTCATGAGGTCGAGCAGATTTGTGCCGCCGGCGATGAACTTCGCGCCTGGCGTTTCCTGAGCGCTGGCGGCGGCTCGCTGCGCCGAGGTCGCGCGTTCGTAAGTGAATTCCTTCATGTTTTGCTCCCCGCGACCTCGGCGATAGCCTCGGCAATGTTGGAGTAGGCGCCGCAGCGGCAGATGTTGCCGCTCATGCGCTCCCGCAGTTCGACGTTCGTAAGTTCAGGAGAAGCGGTCAGATCGGCGGTGACATGGCTCGGAATTCCAGCCTTGATCTCGTCGAGTACCGCTACGGCGGAGCAGATCTGCCCGGGCGTGCAGTACCCGCACTGATATCCATCTTGTTTGACGAAGGCCGCCTGCATGAGATGGAGGCGATCCGGCTGCCCCAGTCCTTCGATTGTGGTGATCTTGTCGCCTTCGTGCATGACCGCGAGGGTGAGACACGAATTGATGCGCACGCCATTGACCATCACCGTGCACGCCCCGCACTGACCGTGGTCGCAACCCTTCTTGGTGCCGGTCAGGTGAAGATGCTCACGCAACGCATCGAGAAGCGTCGTGCGGGTATCGAGCTGAAGGCTGCACGGCTTTCCGTTCACCTCGAAGGAGACACCAAGTCCGCGCTGCGCGGCTTTCTGATTTGCCGGTTGGGATTGCGCTTGTGCGCGAGGGAAGACGCCGATCATGGCTGTCGCAGTGCCGGCGGCGAGAATCCGCCGCCTCGATACTTCCAGTTCGGATTTTGGCATGTCATCACCGCTTCGTTCCTTACGCGCCTGGCAGGATTGCAATACGGTTCCGTCGCAGAACAATTCCCACGCAGCACGCAAGTTCGCGCGTGCCGCTTGGATGTGACGATGAATGTTTTTCATGTATGCCGGCCACCGCTCTTGGGAACCCCCTCATTCTTGGGCGTCCTCGGGGGCCTTGCACGCCATCCGACGTATGCCATGACGGCCGAGGCACAAAGGATGGCGGCGCTGACGCCGAAGGTGGTACGATAACCGTTCCAGTCGTAGAAGAGACCACCGACGGTGGCGCCCAGAGTGATCGCCGGTTGGATGATGGCGACCATGAGGCCTCCGCCGCGTTCGGTGTCATCAGGCAGCACCTTGCTCAGCCAGGTCCACCATCCGACGGGCGCGGCCGTGCCAATCAATCCCCATGCCGCTAGCAAAATCGCGACGGCCGGGAGCGAGCCTCCGAGCGAGATAAGGCCCTCGGCGATCAGCGCCATTGCCAGCGGCATCGCGATCAGAACGCTGTAGAGCCGAGTCCTCAGGATCATACCGATGAGGTAGGTCCCCAAGAGATCGGCGACGCCCATGATCAGCAGTAGCGAGGAAAGCGCGGAGACGTTGAAATGAGAGACCGCTTCCAGGAACGGGCGCACGTATGTGAACAGCGCAAATTGCCCCATGAAGAGGAAGGCCACGGAGATCATGCCGAAGCCGATCTTCGGTCTACGGAGGATTCCGAAGACCGCGCCCTTCGGGTTAGCGTCGCGGGCGGGCATCGACGGGAGCGTCAGGAACTGCCAAGCCAGCGCGAGCGCGGCGAGCGGAACGACCGAGAAGAATGCTCCTCTCCAGCCGATGTACTGACCCATGAAGCTCCCCAAGGGCGCGGCAATCATCGTCGCCAGCGCATTTCCGCCGTTGAAGATGGCCAACGCCCGCGGGACCTGACCTTCAGGGACCACACGCATTGCGGTGGCCGCGGACATCGACCAGAAACCGCCGATCACGACACCGATCATCGCCCGCCCCGCCATGAAGACGGCTTGGCTCGGCGCAAGCGCGACTATCAGGCCCGACGCCATCATCATCAGCGTAAGAGACAGCAAAACGATCCGGCGATCGATGCCGCGCGTCGCCCGGGAAATGAGCAGACTCGCCAAAACTGCGAAGATTCCGGAAACGGCGATGGCCTGTCCGGCACGACCTTCGGTGATGTGGAGGTCCGTGGCGATAGGCGTCAGGAGACTGACGGGCATGAATTCGGACGCCACGAGCGTCGCAACGCACAGAGTGAGCGCGAAGACGGGGCCCCACGCCGGGGCCGGCCGAGGGACCACGCCGCCTTCTATAGCGGTTTGAACTGTCATTATTGCCTCTGAACTGCTCAGCGACCCGGCGGGCCGGACGACCAGGCGGCCATCTGCCGCCTTCGAATAGATAACTTCCCGCCAAGCGCAGAGCAGACCGAGCTTGTCGGATGCCTCATTGAGAAGGATTCATCGATCCTGGCACGATCCTATAGGCCGAGCGGCCGCAACTCTCGGACGAGATCGATGAAGAGCCGGAGCGCCGCGGGGACCTGGCGGCGGCTCGAGTAGTAGATGTGGAAGCCGGGGCCGAGGGGCGCCCACTCGTCCAACACCGTGCGCAGCGTGCCATCACGGAGATCTTTGCGTACCATCGGTTCGGCGACGTACATGAGGCCGGCCCGTCCCGCACTGCGACCAATCCGATCTGCCCCTGATCGACGGTCAGCCCGCCCGGAGCATTCACCTCGATCTTCTCGTCGCCGCGCTCGAACTCCCAGCGATAGATGCTCTCGTCTCCGATCCTGATCTTTACGCAGCGATGAGCCTGCAGGTCGCTGGGATGGGCGGGCTCGCCGGATCGCTCGAGATAGGATGGCGCTCCGACGACGAGCCAGCGGACGTCGGCGGAAAGACGCTGGGCGACCATGTCTTGTGGCACGGTTCCGCCGTACCTGATACCCGCGTCAAAGCCGCTTTCGGTCACGTCTATCATCCGGTTGTTCACCGAAAACTCGATCTCGACATCTGGATAACGGTCAAGGAACGTGGCCATCACCGGGCCCACGAGAAATTCAGCAGCCTCGGTCGGCACGCTCAATCGCACGCGGCCCATGGGGGCGTCGCGGAAACGATTGAGCACATCGATGGCACTGCCGATCTCATCGAACGGTCGAACGAGCGCGGACTGAAGGGCCTCGCCGGCGGCCGTGAGCGTAACGCTACGACTTCGTGCGATTCAAAAGGCGGACGCCCAGGCGCTCCTCGAGCGCGCGCAGCGCATGCGCTCATGGCCGAGGCGCTGATGTCAAGCTCTAGCGCAGCGCGACGAAAATTTCGACGCTTTGCGATCTCCAGAAAATACGAGAGGTCGGCGAGGTCCGATCGACGAAGTTGCATGTTCTCCAGATCCCTTTTCCCTCAGCTTGGCGGCCGTCTAGCTATGCGTATCGGAGCGCAAAGACTGTCACCCAGCGCACTAAATGCAATACCGAACCAACGAGAGGCACACTCCGGGCACCCGCTGAGAAGCTGCTGCACCGTCGAGGTCGCCCAAGGGATCACGCGCGGAAACCTTAGCTTCAGCAGATCATTTCCGCTTCGCGTCCTCTTGGGATGTCCCTTTGAACGACTTCCTCGAGCAGGAGCTCGACGAACTCTGGGCGAAGGTATCGACCGGCTATGCGCACGGACGGCCGCCGGCGGCGCGCGAACGCTAGGATGAGGCAGATGTCTGAAATGACCTACTACGTCGCTTTGCCGTTCGCCCCTTCCGACGATGGCATCGCTCCCGGCGAACCTATCCGAATGCTTCAACCCGAATGCCGCGGTGATGAAGGCCGAAGCCTTGTCGCGCAAACCCGGCCATGTCGGCACCATCGCGTTCAGCCGCAGCGGGGATCCCGCGACAGGCGATTTCAGCGACGCCAAGCTGATCCGCAAATTCGGCGACGTGCCGGACGACCTGAGCGCTCTTGAAGTCCGACTACCCTCCGAGCGAATGCTCAAGGAAGAAGCGCAGCATTTCCCTGGTCGCATCCGGCCCTCGCGGATCGGTGTAGGAGCCGGCGGGACTGCCGCCCGACCACGCGTGTCCGGCACCATGGATGTTCCAGTGTTCGGAGATCGCCGGGCCGTCCCCGTCGGCAAGGATGCTGCGGCTAAAGGCATGGCCGTGCGGTACTCGTCCGCGAAGCACCTTCATTGTCGGACTCGTAGCTTTGGCGGACTGCTCGATAATCCGCTCGCCGTTGTTGGGATGCACGGTGGTGTCGCGATCGCCATGGAAAACGATGGTCGGCACAGGAGAACCGGCCTTCCCAATTGCTCCGGACCCTTTCCCCTGCCGCATGGCGACGAATGCGGAAGGAAGGTCGCTGGCGACCCCACAGGCGAGGCCCGAATGAATACCGACGGCCGCGTAGAGGTCGGCGTACGTCGCTCCCATGACGGCGGCCGCGGCCCCGCCGGCCGACAAACGCGCGACGTAGACGCGCTTCGGATCGATCGCGTAATCCCGCATGATCTGACGGGTGATGCCGGCAATCAGAGAGGGTTCGCCGCCGCCCCGCTGCTGGTCGCCTGTGCGAAACCAGTTCCAGCACTTCGCGTGGTTAGCTCCGCTCGGCTGCTCGGGATAGACCACGAAGCAGTTCTGCTCTTCCGCCAGGAAGTTCATCCGGGTGCCGGCGGCGAAATCGTCCGGCGACTGGGTGCATCCGTGAAGCATGACGACCAGAGGAAGCCGTTGTCCCTGAGAGCGGCTCGGGACGAATAGCTTGTAGGTCCGGCTTCCCGCCGAGTTGCTGAAGGTGCCTTCGATGAACCTTGTGCCGTCGGGCGCGATTTCCGAGGGGGACGGCGGAGCGCGCCCGACCGGACCTCGCAGGCCGAGCCCGGAGAACGCCCTCATGCCGTCGACCGGCGCGGGACGTTTGCGTCCTCGGGCGCAGGCGGCCTGCGCGGGCCGCCTCCTGTCACTCCCCTCGACCATATGGGCCTTTGCCTCGATGGTCGGCGGCTCAAGCCTCGCGAGCGGAGTCGGTGCAGCGCTGCGGGACGCCGGTCCTGGGTCACACTCGCCGCGGAGCATGCGCTGCAAGAGCGCGGTGGCCTCGACCAGTTGGCCGGCACGCGTGAGGCGGGTTGCTTCGCGAACCGTGTCTTGATTCAGCATCGTTTCACCTCATCCTGTCGGCGAGAGCGGCCTTGACCGCGGGAGTGGCATGAAGGGCCCCCAACACCGAAACAGAGGCGATGGTGGCCCGGGCCAACTCGGGAGTGACGTCTTGGGCGACGGTCGCGAGACCCAGAACATTGATCTGCAGCATCTCGCCGGCGCGCCGCGCCGCTTCGAGATCCTCGCGGGTGTAATTTCGCAGCCCGAGGTCCAGGCTCTTTCGGGCCGTGGATTGCCTGACGACCTCTGCATGGCGTTCGAGCTGGTTCCGGATAGCCGTCCGGATGAAATCGGTCCGGTTCGAATAGAACCCTTCCTGCACCATGAGATCGACGTGACCGAGATCGACATAGCCAAGGTTGATAGTGATTTTCTCGGTGTCGGGAGTTCTGGGTCGCAGTTCGCGCACATTATCGGCCATGGATAGATCCAATTTTTCCATCCAATTGGATGGTATCTAGATGTCAAATGGATGTTCGAAAGCAATTTGCAAGAGGCGGCAGGAAATGGGTGGGAGGCGGAACCGCAAATCGGCCGAAACTCCAACGACAACGTATCTTTGACGGTGTGGTCGCAGGCAACGCGACATTTTCGGTCAGGACGGCCCTTGCAATGATTGCGGCATGCGGCCGTTGCCCTCCGAAGGCAAAGGTCACACGTTCGAATCCGGTCGGGTGCGCCAAATTTCGACCATTCAGAATAAACTGCGAACGCCGCGACTGCGCCGGCGCCATCAACCTTCGCGAGTTTCCGGCAGTAACCGCCAAGCGAAAATCACGGCTGGCTGGTCTTCTTTACAGTTCGATCCTTACGCCGCACAGCGGCTACCGGCACGCCGACAACATCATCGCCGGACGCTCGTTGACCGGCTATGCGATCGCCCTATGAATGCAAACTCGGTGGGCTCCGAACGGGTTCGAACCCATCCCCACCACCGCGCTTCTCCACCGTGGTGGCTTGCCAACGACGAGCCATCGTTCCAAATTGGGTTCGGGGAAGAGATCTGTCCGCAAATGGTGCTCTCGGCGACGGAACAGATGATGCGACGATCCGCATGAAACCGCAGCCGGAACCATCAAGCCGGGAAGTTCTCGCGGGCCTTGTTGAGCGCGTCACATACCACAACGACGGGAATGGCTACTGCGTTTTGCGGATCAAGGCGCGCGGCCACCGCGAACTGGTCACTGTAGTCGGGCACGCCGCGGTGATCTCCGCTGGCGAGTGGATTACCGCATCGGGCGAATGGGTCAATGACCGCACCCATGGCCAACAGTACAGGGCGAAGTTCTTAAAGACCTCGGAACCGACATCACTCGACGGCATCGAGAAATACCTCGGCTCCGGGATGATCCGCGGCATCGGGCCAGTCTATGCCAAGAAGCTGGTGCGCGCCTTCGGTGAGAAGGTGTTCGATACCATCGAGGCGGAGCCCGAACGCCTGCGCGAGGTAACGGGCATCGGCCCGGTTCGGGCCAACCGGATCACAGCCGCCTGGGCCGAACAGAAGATCGTTCGCGAAATCATGGTCTTCCTGCACAGCAATGGCGTCGGCACAGCGCGGGCGGTGCGCATTTATAAGACCTATGGCGCGGACGCCGTACAGGTCATGACCGAGAACCCCTACCGCCTCGCGCGTGACATTCGCGGCATCGGCTTCAAGACTGCCGACGCGATCGCGATGAAACTCGGCATCGAGAAGACCGCAATGATCCGGGTTCGGGCCGGAATCTCCTATGCGCTGACCGAGGCGATGGACGAAGGGCACTGCGGTTTGCCGACGGATGAACTGGTGCCGCTTGCCGAGAAGCTGCTTGAGGTCCCGGTGGAACTAGTGCGCATCGCGCTTGATCTCGAACGGACAGAAGGCACGGTCATCGCGGACAGTGTAGGCGAAACGTCCTGCGTATTTCTGGCGGGCCTGCATCGGGCGGAGCGCTCGATTGCCGAGCGGCTGATCCGGCTTGCGAATGGCACACTGCCCTGGCCCTGGATCAATCCAGACAAGGCACTGCCTTGGGTCGAGGAACGGATCGGGCTTACCCTTGCCGAAAGCCAGGTGGCTGCGATCCGGCTCGCATTGATGTCCAAAGCGTTGGTCATGACCGGCGGTCCTGGTGTCGGCAAGACCACCATCGTCAAAGGTATTCTCCGCATTCTCGCAGCAAAGGGGGTAAGGCTCCTGCTATGCGCGCCGACCGGCCGCGCCGCCAAGCGCATGACCGAGGCGACCGGTTTTGAGGCCAGGACGATCCACCGGCTGCTGGAGGTTGACCCCAAGGGCGGCGGCTTCAAGCGCGGCGAAGACAATCCGCTCGACTGCGACCTGCTTGTTGTCGACGAAGCCTCAATGGTAGACGTCATGCTGATGCAGTCACTCATCAAGGCAGTGCCAGACAAGTCTGCCCTTTTGATCGTCGGCGACATCGACCAGCTTCCTTCGGTTGGGCCAGGCCAAGTGCTGGCCGACGTCATCTCATCCGGTGCTGTGCCGGTGGTGCGTCTCACCGAGGTGTTCCGGCAGGCCGCGCAAAGCCGCATCATCATCAGCGCACATCGCATCAATCACGGGGTCATCCCCGATCTCAGCCTGCCCGGCACGGATAGCGATTTCTACTTCGTGCAAGCGGACGATCCAGAAACCGTCGTACAGCGCATCATCGAGTTGGTGAAGACACGGATCCCCAATCGCTTCGGCCTCGACCCAATTCGGGACATTCAGGTTCTGTGTCCAATGAACCGGGGCGGCGTCGGTGCGCGCTCGCTAAACATCGAACTGCAGACGGCTCTGAACCCCGCCGGCGAGCGCAAGGTCGAGCGCTTCGGTTGGACGTTCGCGCCCGGCGACAAAGTGATGCAGATCGAAAACGATTACGACAAGGAGGTCTATAACGGCGACATCGGCTATATCGACGATGTTAGTTTCGAAGACAGCGAACTCACCGCAAGCTTCGACGGCCGCACGGTCATTTATGGGTTTGGCGAGCTCGACACACTGGTGCCGGCCTACGCAGCAACCATCCATAAGAGCCAGGGTTCGGAATACCTCGCCGTTGTGATCCCGGTGATGACGCAGCATTACACCATGCTGCAGCGAAACCTGCTCTATACCGGCGTCACCCGGGGCAAGAAGCTGGTCGTGCTGGTCGGTCAGAAGAAGGCCGTCGCCATCGCGGTTCGGAACGTTTCGGGGCGAAGGCGGTGGTCGAAATTGAACGAGTGGCTGGCATCAAGAACATTGTCGACGCCGATAAGATGAGGGCCGACTATGAATGTACGCAAAGCGCATAATATTTGGATCGAACAGTGCGAAGCGGCTCAAACGATCAAGGCTCAATTCGGGCTCACGGCGGCCTTCGACTACCTTGTCGGTGAGAAGTTGATGAGCTTTGCCAGTGCTGCCTCCAGACATCCCGACTTCGCTCGGGAACTGCCGCGGTTTGTTTCCGAGGTGAGACGCATGTTCACGCCGGATGAGATTAGCGCACAGTTGGCGCAAATCGAGCGTTCGCAAAACGAAGGGAACGTTGATGTTTTGGAGGAGGATGATCTTCTCTGTGAGGGTCCGGCCGCAGTCGCGGAGTGCGTTCAGCAGTTCATGCTGGTCAAGGAATTGCTGACCGCGCCCATGCTCGGTACTTCGTGACAGAATGGCGAATTACTTCTCGATGTGGCGCGCGGCTCACCCCCAAAATCGCGGACATTTCCGGTGGGATCGTAAGGTCTCACCGTCATGATGACGCTGGAACCCGTTCTTACCCCGCATGGTTTGCTGACGCTGCGACAAACGGCGCAAGCTCCTGCGTTGGAGCCCGATCAGGGCTTGCGGCTGGAGAAAGCATTTTTACGGGGCTCAGGGCACGGATTGTTGTGGCTCGGCGCCGACGAAGTCGCGACGGTTCTCCCACCGGTGTTGTCGTATTGGCGAGAGCTTGGAATGCGCTACATGACTGCACTGTGCGCTCTTCCTAGTGTTGGAGACGGCCGTACCAAGCCACCTGTGCCGATCCCCGCCGATGGCGAGTTGGACACGATGGCAGCGGCCGTTCCGCCTATGACCGGCGCGGAATACCTGACGACGTCTGTCCTGGCCAATCTTTGGCGAGGTATGGATGCGGCCTTTGATGCCGAGTTGGTGCAAGCCAAGCTCTCCGTGCAGGAGTTCCTCAAGAGCCGTCATCCGGCTTGGAATTTGGTTGGGCGCGTTCATTTCAACCTCGCGGAGAACCGGAAGGACGAAGAAGCCCCGTTCGCGTTTCTTGCGACCTACACGACCCAACTCTCTGCTGAGGCCAAGGCCCAGCATCTGCCGCTCGGCAAAGCCTTGCAGGAGTATTCCGGTGCGAGGAACCGCCAACGCCTGCTCTCGCTGCTGATGCCCGTCCAGCGCGCCGCCGAGAGTTGCCCTTGGTTGAAGACGATGGTCAGTGCCGGCGATATCTTTCACCCGCTGCGCTGGAGCCCACAACAGGCTCTGCAATTCCTGAAGGATGTTCCCGCGCTCGAAAGCGCCGGGGTGGTCGTGCGAATGCCAGCGAGTTGGCGCATGAACCACCCCGCACGCCCGCAAGTGAAAGCAACGGTCGGGGGCAATGCGCCATCACAGCTGGGGATGGACGCGCTGCTCGACTTCCGAATGGAGGTGACGCTCGAGGGCGAAAGCCTCTCGAAGGCCGAGATCAAGCAACTCCTGGCGCATTCCGATGGATTGGCCTTAATCCGTGGCAAGTGGGTCGAGGTCGATCATGAACGACTGAATCGCACACTCGAGCAATTTGAGGCCATCGAGCGCCGCGCCGCTGCCGATGGTCTTTCGTTCGGTGAGGCGATGCGAATGCTGGCTGGGGCTGGCATTGCCGGAGATAAAACTGCCGCACCAGCCGAAATCGATTGGAGCCAGACCGTTGCCGGCCCCTGGCTGGCGGAGACGCTGGCGACCTTGCGCCATCCCGATTGGCTCATGCGGGTCGACCCCGGTCAATATTTTCAGGGCACGCTGCGACCCTATCAGCAGTCGGGTGTGCAATGGCTCTATCTGCTAACGCAGCTCAAGCTTGGGGCTTGCCTTGCCGACGATATGGGGCTCGGCAAAACCATCCAGGTGTTGTCGCTGCTGCTGGTGATCAAGAATGAGGACAGGGGAAATCGGAAACCTTGCCTGCTCGTAGCCCCCGCCTCGTTGTTAGCCAATTGGGCCGCGGAGATTGCCCGATTTGCGCCAAGCCTGAAAACAGTCGTGCTCCATCCATCGGCTGCGCCGTCCGAGAAATTGGGCACTTACAGTGCGGACAAATTCGCAGACGTCGATCTCGTAATCACGAGCTACGGCTTTCTGACGCGTACGCCTTGGCTGGAAACTACATCATGGCGGTTTGTGGTGCTCGATGAAGCACAGGCCATCAAGAACCCGGCTGCTAAGCAGACAAAATCGGTCAAGAGGCTCAAGGCAGAAATGCGCATTGCGCTGACCGGTACGCCCATCGAGAATCGGCTCGGTGACCTATGGTCGATCTTCGACTTCATCAATCCTGGCCTGTTGGGGTCGTCGAAGGAATTTTCGACATTCGTCAAACGCCTCGCCGACCGGCCACATAACCCTTACGGTCCGCTCCGCGACCTGGTGCGCCCCTATATCCTGCGACGGCTGAAGACCGACAAGAGCATCATTGCCGACCTGCCCGACAAGACCGAGGTGAAAACCTTCTGCCCCTTGAGCCGTAAGCAGGCGGCACTTTATCAGCAAGCAGTGGCAGAACTGGCCGGCCATCTCGAAGAGGTCGATGGGATAAAACGGAGAGGCATCGTTCTCGCTTTTCTCATGCGTTTGAAGCAGATCTGCAACCATCCATCGCAGTGGCTCGGCGACGGCGCGTGGAATGAGGAGGATAGCGGTAAGCTTGGGCGTCTGCGCGACATCGCGGAAGTGGTTGCCGCCCGGCAGGAGAAGGCACTTGTCTTCACCCAGTTCAAGGAGACAACGGCGCCACTAGTGGCGTTCCTGGGCTCCGTGTTCGGAAGGCCCGGCCTCGTCCTGCATGGCGACACAGAGGTTAAGAAGCGTAAGGACCTGGTGCGCCAATTTCAGGAAGACGAAGACGTCCCGTTCTTCGTGCTCTCGGTCAAAGCAGGCGGCACCGGGCTCAATCTCACAGCGGCCTCGCATGTCATTCATTTCGACAGGTGGTGGAATCCGGCTGTCGAAAACCAAGCCACCGACCGTGCCTTCCGGATCGGACAGACCAAGAATGTGCTTGTGCACAAGTTCGTTTGTCGCGGCACCGTGGAGGAAAAGATCGACCATATGATCGAGTCGAAGAAACAATTGGCTGGGGATTTTCTCAGCGGCGGAGCTGATATCCTGTTGACTGAGATGAAGGATGAGGAGTTGCTTAAACTCGTGAGTTCTCGATTTGGGTGCGGCGATGAAGGAAGGGGATGAATGAGCTACTACGAGTGGCACGCTTACGTGCCGGTAGCTGAGAAGCGGCGGCAGGCAGAACGCAAGTTGGCCAAGCTCAAGAAGCAGGGACGATCCGTTGCGCCCGTGAGGATCGAGGGCCGCACAATTACCAAGAGCTTCTGGGGTAAATCTTGGTGCGTCAACCTTGAACGATACAGCGACTATGAGAACCGCTTGCCGCGCGGCCGGACCTATGTCCGAAACGGCTCCGTTATCGACCTGCAAATTGCCAAGGGCGAGATCTCGGCAATGGTCGCCGGGTCTGAGCTCTACCAAATCAAGATTGCCATTGCACCGGTTACGCGGGCACGCTGGAAATCCATCTGTCGGGACTGCGCCGGGACCGTCGATTCGCTAGTTGAGCTCCTGCAGGGCCGCTTGGCGAAAGGCGTCATGGACCGGGTCTGTCGAGAGGGTGACGGCCTGTTTCCGTCGCCGACGGAAATCAAGCTGTCCTGCAGCTGTCCAGATTGGGCAGACATGTGCAAGCACGTTGCGGCAGCACTGTATGGTGTCGGCGCCAGGCTAGATGAAAAGCCTCAGCTTCTTTTTGTGCTGCGTGATGTGGATGAAACTGAAATGCTCGCCAGCGCTGGACAGGATTCTCCGCTAACAACGGCGCCAGGCGCGGCGAAGGTGCTTGATGAAAGCGATGTCGCCGCTCTATTCGGGCTGGAGATGGCCGAAACTCCCCATACCCCAAATCCTGCCTTCACAGTCCCAAAGCAACCCCAACAGTCCAAGGCGCAAAAAGGCAAGATATCTGCCAGAAAGACCGAGCCAGCAGCGAAGACCGATGTCGCCTTACGTCGTACGACTGGGGCCAGTTCGGGAACGAAAAAGACAACCCGAGCAAGTGCCAGGAAACGGCGCACGCGGCGGCGACCATAGTATTCCAATGACGCTATCGGGACCCCATGGCACGGAACGGACGTATCGACCCCGGTGACGAATCTCGGCTCGGGCGATGACCGATGACCGATGACCGATGACGAGATCAAGCACACGATCGCTCAATTCGCGGCAGCGGCGCGTGTCGTCAAACAGGCCGGCTTCACCGGCGTTCACGTCCACGGCGCGCATGGCTATCTGATGTCTCATATCAGTTCCTGAGCGCCCGCTCCAACACTCGGACTGACCGCTGGGGCGGCTCGCTTGAAAAGCGCGCTCGCTTTCTTCTGGAGACGATCACGGCCATCCGCGCCGCCGTGGGTCCGGGCTTCCCCATCGGCCTCAAGCTCAACTCGTCGGACTTTATGAAGGGCGGTTTCACCAAGGCCGACGCTATACAAGTCGTCGGGTGGCTGAACAGCAAAGGATTGGACCTTTTGGAGCTTTCCTCAGTCGAACAGCCGAAGGTCTTCGGCCTCACGTTCAAGGACGAAGGCGAAGACGGCCGTGCAGAAAGCACCATAAAACGGGAAGCTTTTTTCATCGAGTTTGCCGCCGAAATCCGCAAGGTCGCTAAGATGCCGGTCATGGTCACCGGCGGTTTCCGAAGCAGCAAGGCCATGAACGAAGCGATCGACGCCGGCGAGGTGGATTTGATCGGTCTTGGCCGATCGCGCAGATGTCCGATTTGCTCGCCCCAATATCCAAATCTACGACGCGCACGTAGTGGACCTATATCAATGGGTCTGTGCGCGGTATCTCGTTGGTGTGAAGGGTGCAGAAACAAGGGCAAAGCGCAGTTAAGCTCGGCTGTCGACCGAATTTCAGAACGGATCACGCTGGCTTCCAAACCCTGTCCCGCCCAGAAGCAGTCCCGGGTCAACCATCGAAAAATGAACATTTGCTATATATTTCAACAGGATATGGCAGAGAGAGTGTCAGTCAATCCCCATTGAAAGATCAAGCATTTTCGACCTTCCAGGACCAAAACCCACCGTTTGAGCCACGGCGGAAAATGGGATTTCGTCTTCGACAAAAGCCTCGCAGCCCAATGGCGAAACAGCACGATAATCCTGGTGCACAAGTATCCCACTCGATACCCTACTTGCACGCTTGGTCACGGTCGATCCTTAAATCGGAGTGATCGGGCTTGATTATTCTGCAAGGCATGAAAGAGCGCCTGCTTCGCGGTAGCTTTCAGGCAGGAAACTTGTTTCCGAACATGGGCAGGCCACTGCGGGATGCTTCCTTTTTCGCCTCGTCCTGGATGACGTCCCAGTGCTCGGCCAGTTTGCCATTCTCGAGGCGCACGATATCCGCCACGATCCAGTTCACCGGCAGACCGATACCGCTAAACCGGCCGTGAAGCAGTCGAGATCGAGCTTGCAGAACCAGCGGTAAGCAAGGTGTAGCGCCACTTCCTGGCACAGCCGGCGTTCATGACGAATGCCATCGCAGTAGCCGACCAGGAGCATCCGGATCATCAGCTCGGGATCGACCGAGGGCCGGCCGATGTCGCCGTAAAACGCCCTTAGCTGTTCGTGCAAATCGGCCAGAGCGGCTGTCGCGAACACATTGATCCGCCGTAACAGGTGGTCCGTCGGGATCATCTCGTCGAGGCTAAACTCGTAAAACAGCTGCCGTTGATCCCGGTCCTGCCGCCCCATCATCGCCAACTCTCCTGCCGCCTTCTAAGCAGGAATCACTGTTCGCTCGGGCTCCTCAACTCCTTTTTTCGACAGCATCGGCCCAGAGGCGACATTAGCCCACTTCTTAAACTGCGATGCGGCGCATAGCTCTCTCTCGAAGACCGTATTAGACTTTTGAGGTGGACCTCGGCCGGGCAAGTAATCCCAATAGGCGGCGGGAATTCATCGATGTTTTGGCAATACGGCAGTAGCATGGCCACTTGCCGTGCATGCGCCCGCAGCAATCTGCCGAGCATCTGGCCGCCATCACCGAGCGGGGGTCCGCGTCGAATGGAGGCGAAGCCATGTCATCGACCTTTCGCTCATCAATTTGCTCCCACGCAGCGGCAATTGGGCTCGGCGCCGTTGCTGCCGCAGCATTGTCGAGCACGTATTTTGCGAATCCGCAATCGCTCGCCGTCTACGTCTCCGCGATCTGCGCGAAGTCGTTTGGTTCTGCGCCCTCTGCGGAAGCGCCGTACCTGGCTGATAGTGTCAGCGCCATGACAAAGATGATGATCGACATGGGCATCAGGCCATCAGGGGATGTCGATACTGACTTCGTCGAAATGATGGTGCCGCATCACCAGGGTGCAATCGAGATGGCGCAGGCCGAACTGCGTTACGGACGCAATGAGCGGCTCCGACGCATGGCCCACGAAATCATTGTCACCCAGCTGCAAGAGATGACTGCAATGCGATTGGCGCTCGGCCAACCGCTGCTGCCCTCCGTACCATCACCCATTCAGATCCCGCCCACGGCAACGAACAATTCTAAATACGACAATGCAACACACCTAATAAAGGAGCCGTGACATGCAACGCTGCTTGATACTAACTGGTCTGTTGCTCGCAACGGCTCTCGTCGGCGTGCGCCATGCTGTCGCTGGACAGGCTCCGGCGGCCGCAAGCGATCCCGACATAGCGATAAGCCATCGCGACCGCGTCTATTCCGCAGAGCAATACTCGAACACGGTCTCCGTCACCGATCCCGCCAGCAACACGCTCGTCGGCACGATCCGCCTGGGCGATCCGCTGCCGGCGAACCTGAGCCCGCTCTACAAAGGCCAATTGCTGGTCCATGGGCTAGGATTCTCTCCCGATCATCACACCATTGCGGTTGTCGCGATCGGCTCGAATGCGGTGAACTTCATCGATACCGCCACCAACGCGGTCAAGCACGTGACCTACGTCGGGCGCTCGCCGCACGAGGCGTTCTTCACACCGGACGGTAGGGAAGTCTGGGTGGTGGTGCGCGGGGAGAATTACGTCGCGGTGATCGACGGCACGACCTACGAAGAAAAGACCCGCATCGTCGTTGGCAACGGCCCCGGCATGACGATCTTCTCGCCCGACGGGAAATACGGCTACGTCTGCTCGTCCTTCACGCCCGAGACCGCCGTCATAACTGTTGCCGACCATAAGATCGTCGGCAAGGTGGCGCAGGCGAGCCCGTTCTGCCCGAACATCGCCGCCACGCCCGACGGCAAGCAGGTCTGGTTCACCTTGAAGGACACCGGCAAGACTCAGATCTTCGACGCGCAGCCGCCCTTCTCGCTCCTGAAAACGCTCGATACCGGTCCGATCACCAATCACGTCAACATCGTGCGCAACGCCAACGGCATGTTCGCCTATGTCACCGTGGGCGGGCTAAACGAGATTCAGGTGTTTCGCACGGACGACTTTTCCAAGGTCGCAACGATCCCGACCGGCAAGCTGCCGCACGGCATCTGGCCGTCGGCGGACGGCACGCGCGTCTACGTCGGCCTGGAGAACGAGGACAAGATCGCGGCGGTCGATACGCTCGCTAACAAGGTGATCGCGGAGAGCCCGGTCGGCCAAGCCCCGCAGGCACTCGTCTACGTCCCGAACGCAATTCCTGCGGAAAGCGAGGGCGGCAACGCGGCAATGACAACGATGCCGGTCGTGCCCGACCAAGCTGGAAGAGAAAATCTGCGACCACTCGGACTTGCCGGCCAGTCGACGCAACTGTGGCTCGCGGCACCGGGCCGCAATGAGCAAAAGAAGCTCACCAGCGTCTTGCTGTCCGACCAGGGCTTGGTGCAGGTGCTGGAAGCCGCGGTCACCGGGCTCGAGCCGGGAAAGCCTTACGTGCTGGCGCTGGCGAGCGAGGCGACCGGTAGCGGCGCGCTCCAGCCGTTGCAAGGCTTCATGACGAATCCTGCGGGCGCGGCCGTCGTCAACGCGATCGGGCCGATCCGTCAGTTGGTGCGCGGCGAGGACAGGAGTCCGCGGCGTTACCTGGTGATCGCCCCCGGCACCGCCGAGCAGCACGGAGCCCCGGTCCAAGTGCAGGCTGAGTGACGCGACCTTCCGCTCAAGGTCATCAAGTGGCACTTTCTTGAAGGGGACCGGCGCTAGCGTTTTTGGCTTCCAGCCGCTTGCGATTGTGCCAAGTGCCAATGTCGCCTATTGGTGCCACAACCGAACTCATGCACCGCAGCAAAAATGCGCCTCATTCGATCACCTCGTGGGCGCGAACGAGCAGCGTCGTCGGCACGGTGACTGCCCAACGATTCGGCAGCGCAACAACTGCTAGCTCTCCTCCACGGGAATCGGGAAGCAATACTTCCATAAAAATTGCAAGGCAGACCTTGTTCGATAGAGGCTGCGGCACGATCGCGACGGCTTGCCCGCAAAGGCTCTAATTTGCCAAAATAGTTCCATAGCGTGTGTCAGAGAAGGAGAGGAGATGCTCTAATGGCCACCACCACGACACTTAAAACTTCGGTACCAACCGCATCGGAACACGACCAGGCCGTCGAGAAAAAGATCCAGCAGTTCCGGGAGCTATTCGCCGACGCGCCGGAGATCGGCAAAAAAGCGCTGGAGAACGCGCTTCACGAGCTCAGGTCGCAGACTTCGGATTTGCCGCCGCCAGTGGAAAGCGCCGGCCGCGTCGGCGCCCGTCTTGGCAAGGTGTCAGAGCTGACAATCATCGTCCCGCTCGCACCCGGCGGCGCCAAGCGTTTGCGCGCGTTCCTGAGGTTGTTGAGGGGCAACCTATCGCAAGGCGCGAACAAGGTCGGCACCCTCCACACTATGCGCTTCGTGTTCTTCGATAACGACACGCGGCTGCTCTTCGCCACGGCCTATGACGGCGACTGGGACACCTATATCGACGACTTCGTGGCGAAGATTCCCGACTATCTCGACGTCATCGACTCCGCCTGGGACGGCTGGCCCGGCATTCGCAGTCCGGGAGCGAAGGATTACCTCGTCAAGCACCAGATCACGGCGGAAGGCTGGTACGTGGCCTATCCGGATCTGACGGTGGCGGAGATCAAGCGGCTGCAGCGCATCGGAAAGGCGGTGGACGAATTCCTCGACAAGGTTGGTTGAGCGAACGAACTACCAGCGAGCGCGGTCAAGCGTAGGACTGAAGGAGGAAGCAGCTATGGCTACACAAACAGCAACCGCCAATCAGCCAAACCAGGACCTTTCCGTCGAGCAGAAGCTCCAGAAGCTGCGGGAGATTTACGCCGACGCTCCGGAGGTGGGGCGGGTCGCGCTCGAAAAGATCATGGGCGAGTTGGAAGCCGCCGTCCGTTCGAGACAGAAAGCGGCGACCGCCGGTCGCATCGGCTTGCGTCAGGGCAAAATCTCCGAACTGACCTCCATCGTGAAACTCAAGCCAGGCGGGGCGAAGCGGCTACGGGTGCTTCTCGACGTGCTGGGCAACAACTTCCAGGGCGCAGACAAGGTTGGCACCCTGCACGACATGCGCTTCGTGTTCCTCGACAATGACACGAAGCTCCTGTTCGCCACGGCTTATGACGGGAACTGGGATCCCTATATCGACGACTTCGCCACGAAGATCCCCGATGCGCTCGACGTGTTGTTCTGCGACGCGGAGGGCTATCCGGGCATGCACAGTCCCGCCGTGAGGGACTGGATCGCAAACAACCAGATCACGGCCGACGCCTGGTATGTCGCCAATCCGAACATGACCGTGGCGGAGACCCGAAGGCTCGAAAAGGTCGGCAAGGCCGTCGACGAACTGCTCGACAAGGTTGGGTAGCGCAGCGCCCAATCGTTACCCCGGGGTCCGGGCCGTTTGAACGTAACCCAAGGTCAGGGACATGATGACGAAACATAAACACGACAACCCGATCCTCGTGACCGGAGCGGCTGGCGCTGTGGGCGGCATCGGCCGCACCGTCACCGAAGTCCTGCTCGCTAAGGGGCACAAGGTGCGCGCCATGGTCCGGCGTGAGGACGCGCGCGCCGAAGCCCTGCGGCGGCTCGGCGCAGAGGTTGTAGTGAGCGACTTAACGGACCTCCCTGCGATGCATCGCGTCATCGAAGGTTGCCGGCGCGTCTATTTCGGAATGTCCGTCTCGCCAGCCTACCTGGAAGCCACGATCAACACTGCCGCGGTGGCGCGCCACTACGGCGTCGAGGCTTTCGTGAACATGTCGCAGATGACGGTCTCGCAGATGAGCATCACCGAGACCACCGACAGCCCGCAGCACAAGCTGCACTGGCTGGCGGAGCAGGCTCTGTCCTGGTCGGGACTGCCGGTCGTCACGATGCGGCCGACCGTCTTCATGGAGGGTTTCTTTCTGCAACTCGGCGCCCCCGCCGTGCGGTCCTCCGGCACGTTGGCGCTGCCGTTGGGCGGCGGCAAGATCTCGCCGGTCTCTGCGGTCGACGTGGCACGTGCGGTAACGGTGATCCTCGAGGACCCCGCGCCGCATATCGGACAAATCTACGATCTGACCGGGCCGGAATCGACCGACCTGGAACATTACGCGCACGTCTTCTCCGAGGCGCTCGGCAGGCCCATCCGCTATCGCGACGTCCCACTCCCGGCGTGGAGCGAAGGCCTTCGGCAGGCGAAGTTTCCCGAGCACCTCGTCAGGCATCTCACGGCCATGGCCGAGTTGGCCAGGCAGGGGCGTTACGACCGCATGACGGACACCCTGCGCAAGCTCACCGGCGAAGCACCGACGAACATGCGCGACTTCGTGAAACTCCATGCCGCTGCGTTCAAGCAGCGTGAACCGGCGCATTCCTGAGGCGCTCACCAAGCCCGCGGTCCCTGCCATGCCTGTCCAAGAATCCACCAGCCCAACTCTTTCGACGCCGATGCTCGACTTGCGCGAGATCCAGGCAACGGTTCTCCGGCAGATGCCGGCGCCGTACTTCGGTTCGCACATCCTGTTGCGCATCGACGATGCGGAAGCGGGCCGTGCCTTCCTGCGGCGGCTGGCACCGCATGTCGACTCCGCCGCGAACTGGTGGAGCGCGAAAAACGCCTGGCTATCGGTCGCGATCACCTTTGCGGGGCTGAAGGCGCTCGGCGTGCCGGAAGGTTCGCTGGAGAGCTTTCCGGAGGCGTTCCGGGTGGGCATGGCGGCCCGCGCCCACCAGCTCGGAGATGACGGCGTCAACGATCCGAAGAATTGGCAGAAGCCGTTCGGGATGGGTGACATCCACATCGGACTGAGCGCGTTCAGCGATACTGCGGAGAAGTGGCGCAGCGTGCTCGCGATGGCGCGGGAACAGTATCAGGGGTTTTCCGGCGTGACCGTGCTGGAGATCCTGGACTTCGGCCAGCAGCCGGGCGATCGCAATTCGCTCGGTTACAAGGACGGCATCGACCAGCCGCCGGTCGAGGGCAGTGGCGTCGAGCCGCTTCCCGGCCAGGGACGGCCGATCAAGGCCGGCGAGTTCATCCTTGGATACCCGGGTGAGGCCGGGGTCTCTCTGCCGAGGCCGCAGCCAGACATTCTTGGTCGCAACGGGACCTATGTGGGCTTCCGCAAATATCAGTCGCGCGTCGGGGCGTTCAATCGATTCCTCCGGGCCAATGGCAGCACCGAGGCAGAACGGGAATTGATCGCCGCGAAGCTGGTCGGCCGTTGGCGGAGTGGCGCTCCCCTGACCTTGGCGCCGGACGCCGACAATCCCGCCCTCGGTGCTGACCCACAGCGAAACAACGATTTCAATTACGCGAACGATCCACACGGCCGGCAGGTGCCGTTCGGATCTCATATTCGGCGCATGAACCCGCGGGACACGAAACTCACTCGGCTGACCGACGTCAACATCCATCGCGTCATCAGGCGGGGCACTACCTATGGCAAGCCTTACGATGCCAATGAGCTGTCGGCAGAGGCCGACGAGACACCGCGCGGCGCCATCTTCCTGTTCATGAGCGCAAAGGCGATGGCCACCATGGAATTCCTGCAACAGGAGTGGGTCAACGACGGCGATTTCATCGGCGCCAACGGCGAGCGCGACCCGATCATCGGGCGGCAGGAGGAAGGGGCGACCTTCACGATTCCCAAGGAACCGGTCAGGCGACGCATCCGCGGCATCCAAACGTTCAACGTGCTTCGCGGCGGCGAGTACTTCTTCATGCCGAGCATATCTGCATTGAAGTGGCTTGCGAACTTGAACGCATGAACGGAGGCTAGTGATGTCCGATCACGTCGATGGTCCGCGGTCGATTGGCGACCCCGCGGCCGACGTCACCGACCTTTTCGCGTTCACGAGTTCCGGAGAATCCGGCGCGCACTGTCCTCGCCATGTGCGTTTTTCCCGCCGCCGGCGAAAGTGCGGTCTTCTCAAACGTGATCGATCACGCGATCGTTGTTCGCCGCGTCACCGTTGCAGGCGTTGGCAACACCGCGAAGTTTCAGCCCGCGAACGAGGAAATCCGGTTCAGCTTCCGGTTCGAGGTCCTCGAGCGCGATGATGCTGCAGAGACCGTGGTCCAGCGCGGCGTCTGCATCCTCCCGGATGGCCGCAAGCTGCCGGTCACGGTGAACGATGAGAAGGGAACATCGACGCCGGAGGGCGATTTCCGCGTGTTCGCGGGGCTGCGGTCCGACCCGTTCTATCTCGCCTGGATTGCCGCGACGCTCGAGAAGGTCCCCAATCTGCTTCAGCACGACAACGTGCTCTCCGTCGTCGTGGAGTTCGATACGCGCCGCGTACTCGATCCCGCGAAAGGCTCGCTGTTCGGCGCTATCGCCGAGACCGTCCCCTTGCCCGAGCCGCGCGGTCGCGTCAGTCATCCTCCCGCACGTATCGATTGGGTCGGACGTCCGGAGCAGACGAACATCCGGCTCAGCAACCCTACACTGCGGGGCGCGGACGATCTGCGCGACCTGTGGAATCAGCAGACGCCGTTCGCGATCCCGGAAAATCTCAAGCCATTGTTCCTCCAGCGCCTGAAGGACAGCTGTGCCAACTGGGACATGCGCGACGGCAAAGCGGATTGGACCCCGGAAGCGCTCGCAGCAAATGCAAACGTCTTCCTCGACGATTTCCTGCTGTTCGATGTCTCAAAGGAGATCACCGATCTCAGCCATCTCGAGATCGAGAAGAGAACGATTGCCGGACAGCCCTATCAGACCGGCGGTGGGCGCACGATTGACGCGAACGTCATCGACATCCTACTCACCTGGCTCATCAACCGCGATCGCGAGTTCCTCCTGGGCGGCGGGACGGGCGCCACCAAGCCCGGCATGAAAGTGTTTCCCTACTTCGCCACGCCGAACACCGAAATACAGACCGTTGCAGACTCGGTCGAGCTCGCGGCGCCGCCCGATGACGTATGGTCCGTGATCGGCCAGTTCAATCTTCAATGGCATCCGGCGGTGGCACGAACCCGCTTGATCGGCGAAGGTTTGGGTCAACTTCGCAGGCTCGAAACGCGCGACGGTAGGGAAATCGTCGAACGCTTAGCGGAAGTCGACAACACGAAGCGATCCTATCGCTATACGCTGGTCTCG
Organism: uncultured Alphaproteobacteria bacterium; assembly: GCA_963769365.1. GTDB lineage: Bacteria > Pseudomonadota > Alphaproteobacteria > Rhizobiales > Xanthobacteraceae > Bradyrhizobium. The sequence continues at coordinate 106,280 of CAVYLU010000013.1, forward strand.
GGTGTTCCCGCCTCGCACTATGCCGGCGTGATCGATGTCAAGCCGAAGGCAAGCGGCTCAGTCGCCGAATGGCGCGTTGATTTCCTGGCCAACAACCAACCCGACATCGTCGTCCGGACCATAGTGTCGAGATTGGTTGAGACGGGCCTTGGGAGCCTGAAGACTCGCTTCGGAGTTCCGCATGACGACGCTCGCCGAGCCTGACCTGCCGCGCGCGACCGACGGCGAGATTGCCGCGATCAACCTGGAAAGCGCGCGTCGTCGCGCGTGGGCGCGTTTCGAGCAAGACCCGAGCCTTCCGGGCGCTGCCGAGGCGGTTGTCGATAACGAGCGTTTGGCAGCGCAATTTCTCGGCGATCTGGACGCCCTCGATCGTCTGGATTTGCTCGCATCGCAATTCGTACGCGTGGACAATTCGTCTCGCGCAGCCCTTGTTCAAGCCGAGGTTGCCTCGACGGAGCATCGCTTTTCCGATGCGCGAGGTCACCTCGCGCGTGCCGCGCTGATGGGCGGGCCGCGCGAGGCAATCGAGCGCCACACGTTGACGATCGATCAGGCCTGTGGCGAGGAGCTCGATAAAGTGCTCGCGGCTCGTCGCCGAATCGCCACGGCGAGCGATCGGTTCGAAGATCTGGTACCGCTCGGCGCTGTGCTTGCCGATCTCGAGCGCTTCGCCGAGGCGGACGGCGTCTATCGGCGGGCGTTTTGCTCCTACGACGATGTTTCGCCTTTTCCGCTGGCATGGGTCTGCTTTCAACTCGGCATGCTGTGGGGGGAGCTTGTGCCCGTGCCAGACCCGAACCTCGCCGCGCACTGGTATCAACGCGCGATTGCCTATTTGCCGGTCTATACGAGGGCGCGTGTGCACTTGGCCGAGATCTACGCGAGCCAGGGCCAAGTGAGGGACGCAGAGGTTTTACTCCTACCAGCGCTTTCGAGCCGCGATCCGGAGGTCCGGTGGCGCCTTGCCGATGTGCTGATTGCGCAAGGGAGGCTCGAAAAGGGCGAGAGGCAGCTTGACGCCGCACGGTCTGGCTTCGTAAAGCTGCTTGGCAGACATCTGCTCGCCTTCGCGGACCATGCCGCCGAGTTCTACGCCGGCAGCGGTAACGATCACTGGCGGGCGCTTGAACTCGCGCGCACGAACGCCGCGAACCGTCCGACACGCCGTGCGGTCAAGCAGGTGCAGACGATCGCGGTGAGTGCCGGTGAGGCCGCAGCCGCTGGCGACCTGCACGAAGCGCGCAAGTTGGGGTAGCCACGATGATGGTCGATCGCAGAACCTCATGCATTGCACTGGCGTGATCGCCCCATTCCGTCAATTGACATTGGCGATTTGGGATCGCTTTCCGGAGACGCCTGTGCCTGTCGCAAATCAAATCCGGCATATTTGTGATGCAGTCCGCCGAGAATTGGGCGGCAAAGAATGCGCCCTGCCCTCTTAACAGTACGCGATAGGGGCGAGTTTTTATTCAAGGACAGGTGCGTGCGCTTCTCATTATAGTAATTCATATACGACGACGGGACATGGCGAAGATGCCGCTCGCTTCGTGTTCAAGCACGCGCTCGTCTGCGACGCGCTCTATTCGGGACAGCTGAGTGCCGCGCGCACCACGCTGCACCTGCGGATCGAGCGCGAGATCGAGCGCGAGAGCGAGGGCCGCCTAATTGAGGTTGCCGAAACGCTCGCCTATCACTATTCGCGCATCGATCAGACCGACAAGGGCGGTGCAATTTCTCACGCTCGCGGCCACGAAGAGCAACCGGCTCTATTCGCTCGACGAGGCCGAACGCTTCGCTCGGATGGCGCTCGCCGGCGCCCGCGCGCAGAAGGCGGACCGCATGGACGCGGAAATCGCGACCATCTTGATCGAGCTTGCGCGCGCATTGATCCTGAAATCCAAAATGTTCGACGTTACCGTGCTGCTCGAACTGGAGATCGACGGTATCAAGGCCCTGGGCGATATTCTCCAAGTGCCGCTCCTGCTCGACTATTACGCGGCGGCTCTGTTTGGATGCTGTCGATTTCGCGACGCCAGGAGGGAGTGTGACCACGCGCTTGTCGTCGCCGAGCAACTCAACGACGGCAGAGCGAAGGCTTATAGCCGGGCGGGTATCATTCTGCTATCGATTGCCATCGACCAGATGTCGCTTCCTGAATTCGAACGGTTCGCTGAAGCTTCGTTTGCAGAAGCCCAGGCCTCCGGCGACCTCTATATCGTCGGCAGGATGGGCTTCATGATCGGTTGGAACTACATGCACCGCGGACTGACGATCGAGGGGACCAAATGGATGGAGCGGCTGATGTCATTTGGACGCGAGCATCAGGACCCGCGTCCGATGGGTCAGGCTCACCTTGTTCTTGGCTGGCTCCACATCATGGCTGAAGACTACACCTCGGCGCTCAGTTATGGCCTGGATTCCATGCGCTCCGCGTGCACGCCGCAAGACCGCACGGTCGGCAAGACGGTGGTCGGCGTTTCGCAGCTGATGCTGGGGCGCGTCGCCGAAGGGGTGGAGACGCTCGAGCAGCAGCGAGCCGAGGCCGACGCGAACAATTGGCCCTACACAATGTTCGGAACCGATACCCCATGGGCGTGGCGATGCTGCTGCGCGGCGAGCTCAAGCAGGGCGTCAAGTGGCTGGAGGACGTCATAAAGCGCTGCGAGACGCAACATGACTATCGGGTCGTCGCCGACATTGCGCGGCTGTTTCTCGCCGAATTCTACCTGGCGCTGCTGACCGGCAGCCGGAAGCCGTCGATCAGGACCGTGATGAAGAACCTGTTCTTCATCATCCACAGCAAGCGGATCGCGGCCGTGCGGGCGGAAGAGCTGCTGATGCATGCGATCGAGAACCCGATGTTCAGCGAGCGCGGCGTCTTCACGCCCGCATCGCCTTCAACCTGGGGATGCTGCATCAGACGATGAAGCGATCCGACGTCGCAAGAGGCTGGTTCGACAAGGCGCGGGCCGCGGCAACTGCGCAGCAGGCAGCAAACTGGCTCGCGAAGCTCGATGCAGCGACGGCCCCTTGAAGCAGGAACCTGGCATGGCGAACATCTATTCGTTCGGACCGTTCCGACTGGATGGAGAGGACACCTCTCGCGGCCGCTCGCGGGGGGACGCCACCCCAGAAGCTCTCTTGCTGTTCGTCGCTCCTTCAGTATCGCTCACAGCCAGATAGATGCGACGCTCCTGACGCAAATCTCAGTGATGTCACCTTCTTCGACAAGGCCGATGACACCGCTGGCCGCGGCCTCAAGAGAGACATGACCGATATTTTCGCGTTGGCTGGTGGAGTGGCAACGACTATCTTCGAGCACGAAGTAAGTTGGGTTAAAGTTATCCTTTTGGCGGATCGCGAGTTCCGGCGCTCCGTTTCCGGCGACCCGCATGCTCGAACGACGCTCCGCGCACGCAGTCGCTCGGCTAACATGCCATTGTCGCACATCAACGACGAACTGCTGGAACAGTTCGATCTGTCCCCTTGTGTGTTGCCGGATCCGCCTCGAACGCTTGCTTTCTCTTTGCGGCCCAGAGTGCTCGCGCCTGTTCGCCTTGATTGCTTTTGAGCTTGTCTGCCATCCAGAGCAGGGCGCCGAGGATGGTGGCGCGATCATCGCCGGTCAGGTCCACGACACGAGCCTTGACGACGAGGCCGCCCAGTTCGATCAGGTGCCGCGTGCGCTTGCGGCGCTCGACTTGCCATGCGCGCATATCATGCCGCGCCCTTGCTGCCTGTTGACGGTTGCGCGCCGCCCGGTTGCGCCCTAGCGCCGCCAGTGTGGCGCTCAGCTGCCAGTGCAGTTCGCCGCGCCCGGCTCTGAAAGAACGCGGCTCCGCGCCTGGCCCATGCCTCCCTCTTTCCAGCATCTTTGGTCTCAGTCAGCACGATCAGCGCGCCTGCCAGTTCATCGACGCTAAGGCTATCTGCCCCGGTGGCGATGACCAATTCGCCGAGCTGCTGCACCTTGCGGCTCTTGAGGTCGCGCGCCTTGTCCTGAAGCGCTTTCAGTTCCCCGTCGAAATCCCGCGGCTTACGCATCACGTTCTCCGGCAATGTTGATGAGGGGATGATAGTTGAGCCCTGGACATAATGCTGTAAGGTCGCCGGGACGGTTTGAGACGGTGTAATCCCGCCCGAGAATTTTTCGAGGGAGGGCGCGCTTATACGTCGTTCCGACGTGCGCTTGACCGTGCCACTGATCTGATCGCGATGGCGATCTATCATCTTCACGTCAAGGTCATTGGCCGCAAGTCCGGCTCCAGCGCGGTAGCGTCAGCCGCCTACCGCTCGGGCTCGCGGCTGCGCGACGAGCGGCTTGATCGCAGCCACGATTTTTCCGGCAAGCGCGGCGTCGTCCATTCCGAGGTGATGCTGCCTGAAAATGCGCCGGAGGCATGGGGCGACCGGGAACGGCTGTGGAACGATGTCGAGGCGTTCGAAATCCGCAAGGACGCCCAGCTTGCCCGCGAGGTCGAATTCGCCATCCCGCGCGAGATGAGTGAGCGCCAAGGCATCGAACTGGCCCGCGACTTCGCGCAGTCGGAGTTTGTGGACCGGGGTATGATCGCCGATCTCAACGTGCATTGGGATGTGGGCGAAGACGGCATGGCCAAACCCCATGCCCATGTCATGCTCACCATGCGCGCGGTAGACGAGAACGGTTTTGGCTCGAAGGTGCGGGACTGGAACCGCACGGAGATGGTCGAGCGCTGGCGCGAACGCTGGGCCGAGCTCGCCAATGAGCGGCTGGCGGAACTCGACATCGACGCGCGGATCGACCATCGCAGCCTGGACGCGCAGGCCATCGCGCTGGAGCCGCAAAGCCAGATCGGCGCGCCCGCGCAGAGGATCGAGGGCGAAGGGATCGAGGCCACCGACCGCGCCGAGATGCACCGCGAGATCGCACGCGACAATGGCGCGCGGATCATCGCCGATCCTTCGCTTGGGCTGGACGCGATCACGCATCAGCAATCGACCTTCACGCGCCGCGACATGGCGAAGTTCGCGCACCGGCACAGCGACGGGATCGACCAGTTCAATGCGGTGACGGGCGCGATGCGCAGCGCGCCCGATCTGGTCGAACTCGGCAAGGATGGGCGCGGCGAGGACCGCTTCACCACTCGCGACATGATCGAGGCCGAACGGCGCCTGCACCATGCCGCCAAACTCATGGCGGAACGGGAACGCCACGAGGTGAACGACGCCGACAGACAGGCGGCGGTGGCGCGTGCCGAACAGCGCGGCCTTGTCCTTTCCGGCGAGCAGTCCGATGCGCTGGCGCATATCACAGATGGCCGCGATCTCGGTATCGTGGTTGGCTACGCCGGGACGGGAAAGAGCGCGATGCTGGGCGTGGCGCGGGAGGCTTGGGAAGCGGCGGGCTACGAGGTCCGGGGCGTGGCGCTGTCCGGCATCGCCGCGGAAAACCTCGAAAGCGGATCGGGCATATCGTCACGCACCATCGCCAGCATGGAACACGGCTGGGGCAAGGGCCGCGACGTGCTCAGCGCGCGCGATGTTCTGGTGATCGACGAGGCCGGTATGGTCGGCACGCGGCAGTTGGAACGCGTGCTGTCCCATGCTTCCGAAGCCGGCGCGAAGGTCGTGCTGGTCGGCGATCCGCAGCAGTTGCAATCCATCGAGGCGGGCGCGGCGTTCCGTTCGATCCATGAGCACCATGGCGGCGCGGAAATCGGCGAGGTGCGCCGCCAGCGAGAGGACTGGCAGCGGGACGCCACGCGGGATATCACCAATCGCCGAACCGGCAACGCGTTGGAAGCCTATCGCTCCCACGGCATGGTGCATGAGGCCCAAACACGCGAGCAGGCGCGCGACGATCTGATCGACCGCTGGGACCGCGACCGGCGGACATCACCGGATCGGACCCGCATCATCCTCACCCATACCAATGACGAGGTGCGGGCCCTCAACGAGGCTGCGCGCGAACGGATGCGTGCCGCCGGTGATCTGGGCAATGAGGTTCGTGTGACGGTCGCGCGCGGCGACCGCGGCTTCGCCAGCGGGGATCGCGTCATGTTCCTGCAGAACGAACGAGGCTTTGGCATAAAGAACGGCACACTCGGGACCATCGAACAGGTGAGCGCGCAGTCCATGACCGTTCAGACCGACGACGGCCGATCCGTTCGCTTCGACCTTAAGGGTTACAATCGGATCGACCACGGCTATGCCGCGACGATCCACAAGGCGCAGGGCATGACGGTGGACCGCACCCATGTGCTGGCGACGCCGGGTATGGACGCCCATGGCAGCTATGTCGCCCTGTCGCGTCATCGCGACAGCGTGGACCTACATTACGGCCGCGACGACTTCGCCGGTCAAGGTCGGCTCGTCCGCACCCTGTCGCGCGACCGGTCCAAGGACATGGCCTCGGATTACGAGCAACATGATCCGGTGCAGAGCTATGCCGAGCGGCGCGGCATCACCTTCCGCGAGCGTGTTGCCGAAATTGTCAGGAAGATCGTGCCGGAGACGGTGCGCGGCATGTTCGACGGCCTGCGCCCGTCTGCCGAAGCTGTGCCTGGCACGGGCAGCGTGCGGAGGCCGGAACGGGAAGCGCCGGAACGGAGGGTGGTGGAAGATCCTGAAGCGGCGCTCCGCCAAGCCCGCACCAAGGCGCTCGTCCGCCATGCCCGAGCCGTGGATGCGATCTTCGATATGCAGGAGCGGGGCGGCAAGGCCAGCCCGGAGCAGGTGAAGGAATTGCACGAGGCCCGCAAGGTCTTCGAGGAGGTGCGGCCCTATGGCTCGCACGACGCCGAAGCCGCCTACAAGAAAAATCCGGAACTTGTCCGCGAGGCGGCTGGCGGCCAGGTCAACCGCGCCATCCGCGCTCTCCAGCTCGAAACCGAGCTGCGCACCGATCCAAGCCGCCGCGCCGACCGTTTCGTGGAACGCTGGCAGAAGCTCGACCACATCAGCCATCGTCAGTATCAGGCGGGCGACATTGCCGGCTACAAGGCGACGCGCTCGGCGATGGGCGACATGGCGAAAAGCCTCGAACGCGATCCGCAACTGGAATCCATTCTCGCCAACCGTAAGCGGGATCTCGGCATCGCGTTCGAATCAGGCCGCCGGCTCGGCCTCGAACTCGCCTTCAGCCACGGTATCGACCTTGGCCGAGGCCGGGGCATCGGAATTTGACCCATCCGATTTACCGCCGACTCTTCGCCACAGTACGGTGACGGGCAAAACCCTCTTGCGTGTCCTTGAATGCCTGCCCTGTCTGGTCTCAGCAGTCGTCAGAAACAGCCAGCAGGAGGCCGCGCGGCCATGCGCGAACCAGACCGTATCATCCGTCTGAAAACTGTCCTTTCCCGGACCGGGCTGTCCCGATCCACCATCTACCGCAAGATTGCCGAGGGCACGTTCCCGGCCCAGCTCAAAATCAGCACCAACGGGACTGGATGGCATGAATCCGACATCAACCGCTGGATCGCCGATCCCGTCTCATGGCGTCCGAAACGTCAGTGCGATGAGGTCAGATGAGGCAGGTATGTTACCTTTTTGATCGCCACCCCGGCCGGCTGGGTCGCCGACCGGGAATCTCGCTTACGGACGTGATTGATCATCTCCGTAAGATGCAGCGCGGCCGCGCCGAACCGCTTCTGCTGCCAGTCTGCGCTCGATGTAGTCGTTTATCGACTTGACTGTGATGCGTCGCGATTTGCCTTCGGTGTAACTTTCCAACTCGCCCGTGTTGATTAGTTCGTACAGTTTTTTGCGCGAGACCTGGATCGCAAACATCGCCTGTTTCGGCGAAGCTACGAGCGGGGCGTCAAACGTGATAGACACGGCGTTAGACATATGAAGCATCCTGTTATTCCTGGATGTTTCTGAGCATGCCAGACTGGATTTTCAGCGCGAAGCCCTCCGGGGACCGTGCGCATTTTTCGGATGCCCAGTCGTACGGCTTCGCGCTCTTTTCGGTCCGCAACCTCGATTTCTTTTTGGTAGAGTACCGCGCCTGCTCAGGTAGGTGATCGACTTCTTCGAAAATAGTCTCGAAAGCGAAACCGCCGACAAACCGTTGGGCAGAACCAGAAGCCCTATGATCGGTTGTGGGCTGACGAAGGCTGTGTTGTCCAAGAAGGATTAACCCAACTTGCCCAAACGGATGACGCTCGATCCTTCTAGGAATTGCGCCCAATCTTTCATGAGGACGCGTCGCTTCTCGAGCTTTTGCCCGCGCTGATAGGCTGCCGTAGTCTCTGATTTGTACTTGTGCGCCAGCGCTGCCTCGCGGACGCCATCAGGATAGTCCGTGCATTCTTCGGCCCAGGTTGCAAACGTCGAGCGGAAGCCGTGCACCGTGACCTGGCCGTAGCCGAGGCGGTCAAGCACAGCGAGCATCGCGTTCTCCGAAAATATCCCGCCTTCGGGATTCGGGAAGATCAATTCCCCCTGAGCGCCATCGCGTATTTTGTCGAGGATCGCGAGTGCAGTAGCCGGAAGTGGCACGACATGGTCCTGACCCATCTTCATGCGTCCGCCGGGGATCTTCCAAGTCGATGAGGGCCCGTCGATCTCGGACCAGCGGGCCACCACCACTTCGTTGGTGCGGCAGGCCGTGAAGATCAGAAAGCGGAGCATCGAAGCCGCGACGCCACCTGCCGCGGATAGGTCAGCCATGAACTGCGGTGCTTCGGCATAGGGTAGCGCGGGATGATGTCGCACGACCCGTTTCGGCCGCTTTGGAAGTTTCTCGCGCAGTTGTTTGGTGAGTTCGGCGGGATTTCGAAAATCGGTATCGTCAACATCGACATTCTTCGCGATGATCGTTTCGATCCGTCCGCGGACACGATTAGCTGTCTCTCGCTTCTCAACCCAGATCGGCCGCAGCAATTCGTAGATGTGGCTGGGCTTGATCTCCGGGATCGTGAGTTTTCCGATGGTCGGGTAAGCGTACCGTTTGAGCGACGACGGCCATTGATTGCGATGCTTCTTGCTCCAGGTCGTCCAGTGCTCGCGAATGTAGGTTTCGGCACATTCCTCGAAAGTGGGCAGAGTGGTCTTGATCTCGACGGCTTTCGCTTCCTCGCGCGCCGCTCGCTTCTCCTGCACGATGTCGACGCCGGGTGTGCTGCGATCGCCTTTGACGCGAAGACGGGCTGCATCACGAGCAAGCCGCGCATCCTTTAGCGACACGTCCCTGACCGAGCCTAGCCCGAGCCAGCGCTCCTTGCCGCCCTTGCAGTATCGATAGATCCAGTTCTTAGACGTCGCGCCCTTGACAACGAGATAGAGACCATCGCCGTCAGCATATTTTCCGGGCCGCGTTTCGCGTTCGACGTCGAGCGGCTTGAGCTTGCCGGCCATGTGTTCCCCATCGCGGAAATCCGTCCTCCGAACCCACAGTCAAAAACTACGGTTTGCGCGATGATTAGGAGTAACATTGCGGAATTAGCCGCAACAGCCTTTGTCACGCTACTCGTTGTTTTTGCTGTCGATTCGAACAATCGGATACAGAGGAGAACATTGTAGTGGCGGAGAGGGAGGGATTCGAACCCCCGTTACGTTCTTCGAAATTTGTGGAACCATCAATATTGGTAGCCGATAGCTGTATCGCGAGGCCCAACGAAATTAAGTCTAATCAATAGCTTGTTCAATTCAAAGCCGGCCAGGCAGCGCACCGCGATGCCCCTCTGAACGAGCACAGAGAGTTCAGTCAATCGGGACTCGTTCTCCTGGCTGCCGATGCTCGCTCCGAAGATGATGACCGATTGTCCAGCCGCGTGATTGCGCGCCGAGCGTGGCCACTCGGCGCCACGAAGCGTGCCGGGCACGTTCTCCCAAAAAAAACCGTTTGAAAAACCGTTTTAGTTATTTGTTTTTCAAACGGTGATGGTCTGTAAGCGCTTGATTTGAATGGCGCGCCCGGAACGATTCGAACGTCCGACCCTCAGATTGGTAGTGAGGCTGCAGGAATTGCGTACTGACCGAACCGGTAGGGCTCTAAGGGCGTTCCTGACCTCCAATCCTAGTGAGATTGCCTGCAGCCGCAAGATTATGAGTTCACGTCCCGGTATGGCTCTTTGTTCTGGGACGGCGGCGCAGCAGATCGCGGTCGACGCCGTCCGAGGTCCCGCCGACATCCGCTGGAAGGAAGCTGCAGCGTAGTACAGCGCAGACTTGGGCTGTTCATTTGCTCTAAGACGCGTAGCACAATGCGTGCCATGGCTCACCCTCGCAAGTCACGCGACCACGTTTCGACGAACGACGCAGTATCGAGTGTGGGCGAAGACAAGAACACCAGAGACGATCCGATCGACCCTCGCGTCTTCGGTCTTACGAAGGTAGCGTACGCGGTCGGCGAGACACTCGACTTGCTCAGTATCGGCCGCACTGCGCTCTACGCAGCGGTCAAACGAGGTGACCTCAAACGCGTCAAGTTCGGCAAGAAGACGTTGTTTTACGCCGCCGACCTTGCCGCGTTTCTGGCACGGCTCAGGCGCTCGAGCGAATTGGATGAGAGCCGGGTCGGTTACGGGCCCGGCGTATCCAAGGGTACGGAGCAAGGCTGAGGCGACGATTTATCGGATATGATTGGTCTAGAGCTTGTCATCGCACCGACAATCGACCAGCTAGTTTGTTCAGGCTAACCCCAAAAGTATTTTCACGATTGATCGCGATCGAGCTAAGGTCATAGTTTGATGAGACGCCGCGACAGACGAGCCCAACCAACGCGGCCACCGACTGCGTGCCGGACCAGTCATCTTCTCCCGGCTACTTTGTTGGTATTTCTGTTGGTACTCGATGAACCAACATCTTAATAAGACTCAGAAATTTCTCTAGAAAAGCAGTTTCATATGGCTGCTGCCGGGCCCACCATCAGTGGTTTTGACAGACGAAGGGCTGGAGAAGGCCGAGCGACTGTTTCGAGACTTGTTTGCAATCAATCCGTGACTCAAGGCCTGAGAACTTGAACCCGATTTGCAGGTTGCCATCGACATGAGCACGGCTCGGAACGCCAGCAAGGTCGCGAAACCACGCATCTCGAAAGAGACGATTCGTGCGCTCGCGAGCGTCGAATCCTTTGCGCGCGGCCGGAGCTACTTTGACGATGGAGCCGTATCCGACCTGCTTCAACGCGGTGACCGATTGACTGCGGAAGTCGAGGGCAGCGAATTCGAGCCCTACCAGGTTTCGATCCGGCTGCACGGTGATGGCGTTGCGGATGCGCAGTGCACCTGCCCCTACGATCGGGGCGGATATTGCAAACATATTGTCGCCGTCTTGCTGAAATTTGCCGACGAGAAGACGCCCGTTATCGAACGCAAGCCCATCGCCGAGCTCCTTGCAGAGCTCGATCAAACGCAATTGATTGAGCTGTTGGAGAAGCGGACCGAGAGCGATCCTGAGCTCGCGACTTGGATCGAGGCGGAACTGGCAACAGCGATTCCGGCGCGACCGCCGCACCGCCCGGACGCCGGTCAGCGACGAACGCCGGTCGACCCTGCGCCGGTGCGTGAACAGGCCCGCGTCCTGCTCGCCGCACGCAATCGGCGGGGGCGCTATTGGGACAGTTATCGGTCGTCGGGCGACTTCGAGGAGCTGCAGCGCCTAGTCGAAAAGGCCGTGCCGTTTCTCGAAGTGGGGGATGGCGCCAATGCGCTGCGGATCCTGGAGCCGATCGGCGAGGCCTTTGTCGACGACTGGCTCGATCACTCCCACGATTCCGACGAGCACCTGTACGAGCTCTTCGCCGATCTCGGCCGCCTTATGGCAGAGGCGGCGCTGATAAGCGAGCTAGCCGCCGACGAGCGCGACGCCCTGGCGGAGACACTGGAGGAATGGCAGGGACGCCTTGAGGAGTATGATATCGACGAGGGGTTTCACGTCGCCATTCGGGCGCTGCAGACAGGTTGGGATGATCCCGCACTCGCTGCGGTCCTGGCCGGGAAGGGTAGGTCATGGCCGGCCTCGGGCGCGGACGACTGGCTGGAGGATCACCTAACAACGGTGCGGTTGCGGGTTCTGGAGGCTTGCGGCCGAACGGAGGAGTATCTGAATCTGGCCCGTGCGGCACGGGTGCACACGAGCTGCGCGGGCATGCTGGTCAAGCTTGAGCGGACGCCGGAGGCCATCACCTATGCGCTGAAATCGTTCAAGAGGCCCGATGAGGCGCTGGTCCTCGCAAAGACGCTACGCGAAGCGGCGGCGCATGACGATGCGCTGAAGATCGCAAGCGCCGGTCTTGGGCTCGCCGGCGATGACGGGGATGAAATGGAGGGTTCTTCCGCCGTCGCGCTGGCGTGTTGGCTGCGCGACTACGCAGGCGGCATCGGCAGGACGGCGGTGGCCCTGAAGGCCGCGCTAGTGGCATTCAAACATTCGTTGTCGGTGGAGGATTTTCGCGCCGTCCAAACGTGGGCTGGCGCCGATTGGGATGCGATCCGAAAGCACTTGCTGGAACGCTTGGCCAGCGCCCCTCATGCCTATGACAGGATTCGCATATACCTCTCCGAAGGCTTGATCGATGAAGCGGTCCGCGCCGTCGGCGATCGGTTTGGACACGGCGCGCACGACGAAACGCTCATGCGTCTCGCCAGCGCGGCGCACACCAGCCATCCCGAATGGGTGATCCGTCTGTCGATGCATCAGGCCAACAGCATCATGGACGCGAACCAGGCCGGCCATTATACGCTTGCGGCACACTGGCTGGAGAAGGCTGCGCTCGCCCACGAGGTCCTGGGTCGCGAGGACGACTGGCGGGCCTGCCTCGACGAACTGATCGAGCGGCACCGCCGCAAGTACAAACTGCGGCCGCTGCTGGAGGGGCTGCGAGGAAGGTAGGGAAGCGAACTCCTAGCGTATTCACTCCGCGTTCGGCCATCATCCGGATGGCTACGACCGTCTTGCCGAACGCCGTCGTTGCCGCAAGCACGCCGGTATCGTGCGGCAACAGCGAGTGCATCTGGAAAAATTCTCGGTGTACGTATTCCTCGCCGATGCCATCCAAGTCGTCGTCTCGGGCCCGATCCATAAACCCACGGTGCATTTCGAGGCTCCGCCGTCCAGCCACGTGCCGGACGAGATGAAGCAGTTCATCAGATGGTTCAACGATACTGCCCCTGGAGGCAAGAATCCGTTGTCGCCGCTGACGCGCGCCGGCATTGCCCATCTGTACTTCGTGTGTATTCATCCGTTCGAAGACGGCAATGGCCGCATAGGCCGCGCCCTCGCGGAAAAATCCCTCGCGCAAAATCTCGGTTAACCTAGCCTGATTGCACTCGCCTACACGATTGAGCGGAAGCGTAGCGATTATTACGCATCATTGGAGCGCAATAACAAAGAAACCGAGATCACAAGTTGGCTCAAATATTTTGCGAACACGGTTCTGGAAGCCCAGAACAACACCATCAGGCGTGTGGATTTCTACGTCGCCAAGGCGAAGTTCTACGAGAAGCATCGCGGCACGCTCAACGAGCGTCAGGAGAAAGTCATCGCCCGGATATTCGGCGAAGGCATCGACGGCTTCAAGGGCGGCTTAAGCGCGGAGAATTATATCAGCATAACCGGAACGTCCCGTGCCACAGCGACAAGAGATTTGCAGGATCTTGCCGAGAAGGACGCATTGACCAAGATCGGAGAGCTGCGTCACACCCGGTGTCACCTTAATTTGGCCAAGGCGTAGAAACCATCCGTCGATTACTGCCCTGGTTCGCCCTTGGCAGGCCGTACAGAAGACGAGGATCGCGCTTGATCTTAGCCGATTGCCGATGCACAGCTGTGAGAACTGCAAATTTCTGCCTTCTCATAGATCTCCATGCAATGAGCGTGCATCATTTTGCATTGATTTGCGTAACACCATGCGCGCTTCAGTGCCGACCTGTCGTTCCGAGTCAAGCGCAAGGCTGCCCGCCGAAGCCTTCGGCGAGGGCGGGCCGTAGGCCGCGAGCTACGGCTGGCAAGCCATTTGCTTCGCCCCGACGGCTCCGCGTGGTGCAGCCGTGCGGAGACCATCAGGGCGACGCGTGATGAACGTAGCTTGAGCGAAGCGAAGGCGGACTTTGGCCCGATCGCGCTGATGAACCGGCATCGCGCGCGACGGTATCCTCGATGACATCGGTCGGGCAGCGTGAGAGCCCCGGACTCTACTTCTGGCGTGACTTAAAACCTGCCTGCACATCTTTCGAAAGCAGGTGTTGGACGGCCAAAAATGGCCGTCCAACTGCCCTTATCTCCCAACGATCGAAGCGTTGTGCCTCGAGCGTTATGCGGTTTGGTCGCGAGCTCAATCGTGATCCCGGTCGGCGACATCGCGATTCCGATCCCGGCCGGCTTCGAAATCGGTGAACACCGGCCCGATCCGGTCCGGCTCGTCCCGCACGCAGGCGAAGCTTGCGGCGTCGTTGACGTTGTGGCCCACCAAGCGCGCGCTCTGCGGATAGGGGCAGAGCGGGCGCGTGAAGGCTATGCCGTTAGCAGGATTGTCGTTCACGAACTTGGTGCCGATGATCTTGTCCGGCGCGACGCCCTTCTCGACCCATTGCTCGAGCGCGCTGAGCACGTCGTGCTGCGGGTCCCGCGGCACGCCAGGCGTCTGCGCGTAGCCGCCGAAGTTGTTCGGGCCCGGCCCGCCGAGGCAGTGGTTCATGCCGGGGACCATGAACAGACGGGCGAAATTCTGCGTCTCGCCAGCCCCGCCGAAACGATCGTCGCCATGCCGACCGTCGTGGTCGCCCCGCATCTGGTCGATGACGGCCGTGTAGTAGTAGAGGCTGATGAGCGGCGTGATGAACGGGTCGGCGAAGCCGTGATACATGATCAGCTTTCCTCCGCGTCTGCGGAAATCCCCGAGGTCGGCATTGTTGGCATTGAGCGCCTGTGCCCAGGTCTCGCCGCTGCCGGCCGCCTTGTTGTCGGTGAGTGCCACGTCGCTGCTGAAGTTGAGGTCGTTGAAGTTCGCGAGGCCCGGGAAAACGCCGTCACGGAAGAATGATGCCGAGCTGCCGCCCGGAATGGACAAGCCGACCAGGACTTGCCGCCAGAATGTCTCGCTTCCCCGCGCGAAGCCGGGGAAAATCTGCTTGTGGGTCACCGGGTTCACCGGACCTTGGTAGAGCGCTTCCACGGCCGTGAGCTGATCCGCGGTCAGGCAGGTGGGTGCATCCCCCGACTTGCAGAGCAGCACCTTCGGATCGAAATGACAGTCGAGCGCGTCAGTGAGAAAAGCATCCGACCGCGGGCTGCCATCCTGGCCCTTGCACTGGTTGAGCGCGGCGGAAGTGACCAGGTCGAGCTTGGCCTGAGGCAGATCGAAGCTTGGTCCCTTGACGCTGGTGTTCAGGCCGGCCCAGGCCTCGCCGAACATCAGGTGCGTCCAGTCATTGGCGGGGTCGCCGGCGATAATCCCGTCGTAGTCCTCGGGATAGCGCTGCGCCTCCATGAGCGCATGATGGCCGCCCTGCGAGCAGGCGTAGAAGTAGGAGTGCTTCGCAGCGGTGCCGTAGAACGCCTGGACGATCGCCTTGCCAGCGACGGTGGTGACGTGCTGCGCGCGATGGCCGAAGTCGACGACCTTCTCGGGAAACTGCGCGAACGTCCATATGCTTCCGGTGTGGCCGTTGTCGTTCGACATGGTCGCGTATCCGCGGCCGAGCGCCGGTGCCATGGCGAAGAAGCTGATCGCTCCCGCCGATCCGCCCGACCCCTCGCCTTGGAACTTGCCGTTCCAGCTCCCGTCCGACGGCATCCAGACCTCGAAATTGATCTGCGATTGGCTGGTCGGTGTCGCGACCGCCACGACGCGGCAGAATGCCGGAAGATTGTTGAAGACCTCGCCATCGGCTGCGGTGAACGTGCCGGCCGGAACCGACTGTGCCGTCGTGATCGTGACGTTCGGCAGCGACATGGACAGTGCGGCCAGGCCGCTGCAGCTAGCTGCTTGAGCGCCAGTCGCACCGAGCACGAAGGCACCGATCAGAGCCGCAGCACTTGATACCGCGTACAGAACACTCGACTTGAACCTGCAGTACATTGCTTTCCTCCCTATTGAGATGTTTGATTCACTCTTATTTACGGGATGACTTTCAGACGTAGAAATTTTCAGACGTGGAAATCGCAATGGGACGGCCACAGCACGCGCCAACGGGCCCGCACTTGCGACCATCTCAATCCGGAGAGTTTTGGGAAACGCCGACTTCTTGCGACCGAGCGGTTTCTTGCGACCGAGCGGTGGTATCGGAGAGGGCTCTCCGCATCGTGCCGCCCGCGTTCCCGACCCCATATTCGCCTCTGCGAATTTTATTTTTTATTGGGGAATATTTAAAACCAACTCTCAGCACATTGGCAAGTGCATTCTTCGAGCGCCTTTTTATCCGACACAATTGCCTGTTTCTGTCACGGCAGCCTGACGCAATCGATCCGGTGATCATGATTTTCCACGCGGCGGGATGGCGCCCAACCGCACTGGTGCTCACCTGCCGGACCCACCAAACAATATCAAAGAGTTAGCGAACCTAATTTAAGCTATCATTGTCTCCTCGCGAGCAAGCAGCGCCTTGAAGGTCGAGAGACAGCAACCATGTGCAACGGATTTCCTTTCAGAGTTCAAGCTCGTGCGGATATTCTCAAACCATCTTTGAAGCCGGGGGGAATGTGTAGTTAAGATTGAAAGCACCTTGATCGCTCGCGTGTTTGGGCGCACCAGTCGCCGGGTAATTGCGCTCTATTGTGAGAAGTTGGGATCGAGCCATGGCAATCAAGCGCAGGACGTTGTTCGAAAACGAGACGTTGCAGATCGGCCTGTTCGAAGCGCGTCCGGTCTCCGATGCCTGCGGCGACGTTGAGCAACAGAGCTTGAATGCCTTGGTGCTGCCATTCAGTGGCGTGTTTTCAAAATACGACGCGCCCGGTCGATACGTGATCGGCTCACCGAGCCATGCGGTGTTCTTCGCCGCGGACGCGCCGTACCGAATTGGCTTTCCCGGCGGCATTGGCGATCGCGCGCTCACCTTCCGGTTTGCTGGTTCCCTCGCACCCGAACAGCTCGACACCAGCAACAGTAATCGCCTGGCATCGCACGGATTGTTGCCAGCGAACGCCATCATGCTTCGCAATTTGCTTTGGCGACGGCTGCAAGACGATGAGGTCGACGAGTTTGAGATCGAAACGCTCGGGCTTGATCTCCTTGACCGCTCGCTAAGGTCGATGCGCACAGGCCGCTCAGGCCTTCGACACTCCGCGCTGGTCAGGCGGATGGGCGCCGTTGAACGCGTGAAGGAAGCGATAGCGCTTGCACCGGCCGACAATTGGAGCGTCGCCAGGCTCGCAAAGGTCGCGAATATGTCGCCCTTTCATCTATGCCACGTGTTTCGCCAAATGGTCGGCACGTCCGTCTACGACTATGTTGTGCGTGAGCGCCTCGCGCACACGCTGGGCGCCGTTCTCGACTGCGGTGACGATCTCACTACCATCGCGCTCGATGCTGGGTTTGCAAGTCACAGCCACTTCACGGCGCGTTTCCGGAACTTCTTCGGTTGCACGCCGGCTGCGCTTCGGCGCATCACAACGGCCGACCATGTCGCCGAATTGCGCAAGATCATGACAGCGCAGCAGAGCGCACTTGCGCTAGATTGACCTCAACACCTGCTGGGACACGATGCGGACCGCCGTTTTTGCGGCCCACGCAGTCGTGTGAGATGGCCAGATGCCGTCCTGCCATCCCTAAAACCTATCGAGCTAACGGGAGAGAAAGATGAGTGCGATTGGATACGTCACGATCGGAGCCATCGACGGCAAGAAATCAGGCGGCTTCTATGATGCAGTCTTCGCGGCGCTCGGCAGTGAACGTAAATTCGACAAGGGCGGGTGGCTTGGTTACGGCGTGGCGGGTCCGGGCAAGAGCTTCATGGATTGCCACACCGCCGTCTGTCCACCATTCGACGGCAAGCAGGCGTGCGCCGGAAACGGCATCATGATCGCGTATGCGGGAAAATCTCCGGACGCCGTGAAGGCGGCTCATGCCGCAGGCTTGAAGAACGGCGGGGTGAACGAAGGCGCGCCTGGCTTCCGTCCGCCGGAAGCGCAGAACGGCTTTTACGCCGGCTATCTGCGTGACCCGACCGGCAACAAAATCTGCATCTTTTGCTCGGCGTAAAGGTACGCCTTACCGGTGATGACCCAAACCCCATCTGTCGAATTTCTGATGCGGATTGCCGTGGAGTTTGAGGCTCCGCTGGCGATCGTTGATGGCCCGCTTTGGACCCGACGCATCCTTCAGGTGGCGAGCGGCCGGTTTGACGGTCCGATGCTTCAAGGCAGCGTTCTGCCGGCGGGCGGCGATTGGGTTCTCGTCCGTCGCGATGGGTCGGCCGAACTCGATATCCGGTTCGCCCTTAAAACCGCCGCGGACGAACTCGTCTTGCTGCGAGGCACCGGTCTGTTCATTGCTTCCGATGCGATCGCTACACGCATCAGACGCGGAGAGAATGTGGCTCCGGATGACTACTACTTTCGCACCTCGATCCTGTTCGAGACCGGATCGACAAGACTTCGCCTTCTCAACCGCGCCCTGCACGTTGGCGTTGGGCAACGGACAGCCGCTGGCATGATCACCGACGTGTTTACCATCTTATAGGAAGAAGACCATGGATATTGCGACCTTTCATGCGAACCGACGCTTTGCCGACGTCAAGTCCGGACGCATCGCTTACTTCGAGAAGGGACAGGGCCCGGCTGCGCTGTTTGTCCACGGCGTACCGCTTAACGGATATCATTGGCGCCATGTCATCGACCGTGTCCAGCATCGACGCCGCTGCATTGCCATCGACCTCATGGGCCTGGGCTACTCCGAAATAGCGCCCTCGCAAGACGTCTCATTTACGGCTCAGGCGCGCATGATCGCCGAAGTTTTGGACGCAACCGGGATCGAACAGGTTGATCTGGTCGGCAATGACAGCGGTGGCGCGATCGCGCAGATTTTCGCCGCCAACTATCCTGGCCGGTTAAATTCGCTCATTCTGACGAACGCCGACGTTCATGACGGATGGCCGCCGCCGCAGGTTCTGCCGCTCATGGAACATGCGCGAAATGGAACGCTTGCAGGTATTTTCCAACCCCTGCTCGAACGTCCTGATCTCGCGCGTGAGCGCTATGGCAGAGGCGAGCCCGTGCCTCTGTTTCGCAGTTATGCCGATCCGAGTGTTTTGACCGACGAAGTCATCCGGCTTTACTTGCAACCCCCCTTGTCGTCCAGGCATCGCATCGAGGCATTCCAGCGCTATTGGCTGGGCTTTGACAACAAGCACACGGTCGCCATTTACCCTGCGCTCAAGACCCTTCAGGTGCCGACACTTATCGTGTGGGGCCTCAAGGACTTCTTCTTCGACAAGAAGTGGGCCTATTGGCTGAAGGACACGATTCCGGGCGCGAAACGGGTCGTTGAAGTCGAAGACGCGCGACTGTTCTTCCCGGAAGATCGCCCGGATACGCTCGCCGCGCCGATGCTTGAGTTCTGGAGTGAGCTGTCAAAGACGTAATTTCGGCTTTGTTGCGGCCGCAAGAGGCGGTTGCACAACGCCTGTCAGCGTTTCGTGGCGCGTGCCAAGCCGCCTCGGCGAGAACCAATGGCCGCGAGAGCGCAATCGATTGCTTCAACGTAAGGCCAATCTTCGACCGCTTCGCCCGTGACGAGCATGCGCAGATACAATGATGCAATCAGGCTCTCCAACAGCATTGCGGTGTTGACGTCGGAGCGATAAATCGCCTCGGGACCTGGCACGCTCGAATATCGGCTGCAGCAGATCAAACCGCCGCCGCCAGAATGCGCGACGGGTCCCGACAACATGTTCCTGTCCCGATTGCGTGAGCGCAAGCGGGTCCATTGCCCCGGAAGGATCGTGAAGTCACATTCATCGCACCGACCCGGACATTCAGCTCGACACTCGACCTCGCCATTGGGGGCGTCGAGCTGAAGCTTGTCCATGTGCCAAGCGAAGCCGCCGACGAGATTGCCGTCTTTCTACCGGAAAACAGCGTCTTGCTGTCCTCGGAAGTGATACCTGCACAGTGCTTTCCTGTGCTCCATCCGCTGCGTGGCGAAGCCTATCGCGATCCCGTGCAATGGTACCGCAGCATAGATGCGCTACGCCGGTTCAACGCCGCGAGCATGGTGCCTGCGCATGGCTTGCCTGTCATCGGCGCTGAGCGGGTCGAAGAGGTGCTGCGCTGCTATCGCGATGCGATCCAGTTCGTTCATGACCAAACCGTGCGGCAGATGAACAAGGGACTGACGCCCGACGAATTGGCAGCCGTCGTCAAATTGCCGCCGCATCTCGCGAGCTACACGCCATGGATGCAGGAGTTTTTTGGCACCGTGAGCCAGGCGGTGCGGGCCGTGTATCAAGGGTATCTCGGCTGGTTCGAGGGCGATCCTGTCGCGCTCGCGCCCCTTGCGCGCGCAGAGCGCGCCCGGCGCGACGTCGAGCTGATGGGCGGGCGCGGCCGGGTGATCGAGGTTGCAGAGAACGCGCTGTCCGATGACGACCCACAATGGGCGGCGGAGTTCGCGACGCTGCTGATCCGCATTGATCGCGATGATGCGGCGGCCCGTCGCATCAAAGCCGCCTCATTCCGCAAGCAAGGCTATGCTCAGATCAACGCGATCTGGCGGAACTGGTATCTCTCCGGCGCGCGCGAACTTGAACGGATTGGACCGCCCGCGATCCGTCGCGTGACAGTGAAAGGCAGACTTGGCGCCCCCCGACTTGATCGCCGCTCTCCCGGCGTCGACCTTCATCGACGGCCTTCCGACACGGCTCAAGGCCGAGAAGACCTGCGACGTCACCATGACAGTCGGGTTCCATCTTTCCGACAGCGATCATAGTTACGCTATCAGGTTGCGTCGCGGCGTTGCCAGATCGAACATCGCACACCCGACAGGGCGGATTTCGCGATCAGTCTAGACAAGCGGGCGCTCGACCAGATTCGAACCGGACAGCTTGCCTGGCGTGACGGCATCGATCGGGGCGGCGTTCAACTCACTGGTGGTTCTGTCGACGAGGTCGAGCGCTTCTTCGGATACTTCGAGGAGCCGGGAGCAACCTCAATTCAACTCGTCGTGCGCTGATGGCCGGTTACCCACCGGTTCGACGAAACCGCCAGGCCATCGCTCCTCAAAGCGAACCGACGTTTTCCGAAAGACCAGCACCTGATTTCCTGCTAACGTGCCGCTCCGGCCAGAATGTCGTTACGGAACGAGCCATGCGCACCGTCATACTGCTTTTCGCGGTCCTTCTGAGCCTGACCTCCCCTGCCCTCGCCGCGGACGACGTCGCCGCGGCCCAAGGCGTGATCAGCTCCCAGACCGAGGCGTTCAGTCGCGACGACGCGGCAGCCGCCTATTCCTACGCCGCGCCCGCGATCCGCGAGATGTTTCCGCAGGCCGACATCTTCATGTTCATGGTCCAGAACTCTTACGCGCCGGTCTATCGCCACAAGAGTTTTGAGTTCGGCGAGGCGCGGGTTACGGGCGACCAGGTGGCGCAGCGCGTTCACATCGTCGATGCTAATGGCGAAGCATGGGAAGCGCTCTACACGCTGGAGCGGCAGGCCGACGGCAGCCTGAAGATCGTTGGCTGCATGCTGATCAAGGCCGGGCAGGCGGTGTAAGGAAACGGGCCGGCGCCGGAACTAGCTCGCGCGCATTCTCGCCGCAAAGCCGTTATCGGCCTTCGCCGAATTTGCCCTCGCGCGAAGCAACAGCGCGACCATCAGCATAATGTTGAGCGCGTTCCAGGCGAGCCCGTTGATGAAGGCTGCCGTATAGGAGCCGGTGGCATCAAAAATCACGCCGGACACCCAGCCGCCGAACGACATGCCGAACACCGAGGCGAAGATCACGATGCCGACGCGGGTGGCGGCTTCGGCCGCCGGCATCGCCTCGCGCACGATGATGGCATAGCTCGGAACGATGCCGCCCTGGAACAGGCCGAACAGCGCCGAGATGACGTAAAGCGAGGCGAGGCCGTCGAAGAAAACATAGAGCAACAGCGCCGTGGCTTGCGCGATCGAGCCGATCAACAGCGTGCGGATGCCGCCGATCCGGTCGGCCAAAAACCCCGATCCGATGCGGCTTATGATGCCGAAGCCCAGCATCAGCGACAGCATCTCGGCACCGCGCGCAACCCCATAGCCGAGATCGCCGCAATAGGCGACGATATGAACCTGCGGCATCGACATCGCTACGCAACATGCGATGCTCGCGAGCGACAGGATCGCGGTCAGCATATTGGTCGAAAGCCGGAGGTCGACGCGCGGCGGCGGCGCATTGGCATGGCTGCGCCGCTCCGCCGCCCCCATCAGCATCCGCAGCACCACCAATGCGAGCGCCATAGCTATCGCGGTGAAGATGCCGATAGCGATATGGGTGGTGCGCCAGCCGACCGACTGGATCGCAAGGCTGACGACCGGCGGCCAGATCGCGCCGCCGATATAGTTGCCGCTCGCGGCGATCGCGACCGCCAGCCCCCGGTAGTGCTCGAACCAGTGCGAGGCTTCCGCCATCAACGGGCCGAATGTCGCTGACGCGCCGAGCCCGATGGCAAAGCTCACCAGGATGAACTGCCAGATAGACGACGACAGGCCGGCGCCGAGATAGCCGAGGCCGAGGATGCCGATGCCGAAGCCGATCGCGGCGACGATGCCGTAGCGGTCGGTGATTTTGCCCGTGAGGACACCGCCGGAACCGAAGCCAAGCATCACCATCGTATAGGCCAGCGAAGCGGTGCCGCGCGTGACTGCGAATTCGCTCTGCACCACCGGCAGCGCCACCACCACCGACCACATGCCGACGCTGCCGAGCGAGCCGATCATCACGGCTACCGCAAGGCGCACCCAGGCCCGGCGCGAGTCGGGCATGAACGAGGTTGAAACTGGGGGGAGTTCAGAAGGAATTTCCACGGCGGGTGTAACTTCGGCGGGCCAAGCCTCCGGGTCAACCCATAATAACTATATTAGGCATGCGGTTGCGGAGGGGCGCCGACCGCGCGCTGGTCTGACTGCAATTGCAAATCTGGTATGCAGGTCGGCGCGCAGCGCGCCTCAACGTGAGGCGCGCCCGGACTTGCGAAGCCAAACGCGCCTGCAAACTGCATGATGTCCTTGTACCGCACGCAAGCGGATGGTGACGAAACCTCGGCTATTTGTGATAGAGCGGAGACTGGGTGCTGCTGCCGGTTCGTCCGGAGCCCAAAGCCGGTATGAGAGCTGCGCGAATGCAGAGAAGCCCTTGGTGATGAGCGGTCCGGGGGGTAACTGCGGCGACCCACCGGAAGCATTCGCAGAAACTTCGTCGAGCGCCCACACCGTCAACTGCGCGGGTCCGAAATTGTAGCCCAGTTCGGCGCCCGCTGCCCAGATATTGTATCGGTTGACGTTGATGGCTCCATGATAGAATGCGCTGGACGTGTCGTCGCTCACCTGGCCCGCATAGTAAACCACCGGGCCGACCGTCCATTTGCCGATGCTCTTGGTGGCCGTGAACTCCGCGTGGAGAATGTCACCACTGCGATACTGAGTGACCGTGCTCCTGGTATTGATCTCTTCGTAGATGTTCGCCATCAGATTCCAGCCGTTCTTCAGATAGGAAACGACGAATTCGGGCATGAAGGTCCACCACGCGTTACCGACGTTACCAAGCCCGTTGATGCCGCTGACGGTGCCGTCCGGCACGTACATCCCAAGGCCGGTCTTCACATGAAACCCGCTGTCGCCAAGCTTCCAACTCAACTCCACCGGCGCGATGTACGTGTTGATCAGGCCCGCCGCCTCGACATTGATCGGATTGCACACCGCGAACATTCCCGCCGGTATGGCCCAAGACGCGTTGTAAGTTGCGCCGAG
The DNA here is from genome assembly GCA_963769365.1 of uncultured Alphaproteobacteria bacterium. Classification (GTDB taxonomy): domain Bacteria; phylum Pseudomonadota; class Alphaproteobacteria; order Rhizobiales; family Xanthobacteraceae; genus Bradyrhizobium. The sequence goes on from CAVYLU010000013.1 coordinate 130,154, forward strand.
AAAATTCCAACCCGGTACCCAGACAAAGACGGCTGATGCAACTGCCGACGGCACGCTGGTCGTGCCGCCTTGCGGGTTCAGCACGCTATTGCCTGGTCCGACAAGGTTGGGCTGATAGGTGTATACCTGATCAATCATATAGAGCCCGGGCGGCGGAGCTGCCGCGGTCCCGCCGCCGAGCGTAATGCCAGGTTTTTGCGCCCAACCGGCCGCTCCGGCCTCGTATGCATGGGCCGGTGTCCAAGCCGCTGCCGCGAAGCCGGCTGTCGCCGCTAGTATTTTGTTGAACCTCATTTGCTTCCTCACATCTGATGTTGATCCATGAATTCGATGCGCGGTCGCGAAACTCGATTTCGAAAAATCGCTCATGCGCACCGGAGCCCTAGCAAGCAGGTGAACGAAATCCTGTTACCGACGTGCCACAAGGAAGGCGTGAGGCTTTTTGAGCGACGTGCGCGTGCCGTCGTCTCGCTTCAGTAAAATAAAATCCAAAAAAATTAGTCGATCGGGAATTTTCAAACTCGCGCGTCGGTCCCGGTATCGGGGGACTCCCCATCCGAGGCTCCGTGATCCCTGGATACGCGGATAGATTTGGCACGACCTTTTGGGGCGCACTCGTGAAGAGGCATACGCGCGACGGCGACCTTGCTCCGTCGCAACGCCTATCGCGATCGTCACGAACGTTGGGTGCGGGATGCGATGGCCGCGGCAAAGACGCAGGACGGGCGATGTTGCTGCGGACGGCGAAGTCGTGCGGTCCTGGCGCCCCGACGCTGGCGTCAAGTTGGCGGAGATGATCCGCAAGCGACCGCGGCAAAACAGCCCGGTCGCCGCGAATCTCGAGATTCCGGGTTCGATGCTAGTGCATCGCCCCGGAATGACCCCCGCCATTAACCCTTTCCTAACCATACACCGGGCAAAAATTGCCGGGTGAAGTCGAGTGTCGTCGATCGCGTAGAACGGGAGTCCCCGTGGACGCCAGTGCGGTGCCTCACTTTCGAAACGGTGGTCCTTCGGCCGCCGCGCAGACGTTTGGCGCCCGCGACCGGCATACGCGGGGGGAAGCGGCAACGATGGTCGATGTCACGGCAGGTCAGGGCGCGGGAAGCCCGGGGACCGGGTTTCCGAGCCTCAGCGAAATCGGCACCATCCTAAAGCGCGGCGATCTCGCGCTGGCGTTCGGCATCCTCACCATCCTGGTCGTGCTGATCCTGCCGCTGCCCGCGATCGTGCTCGATCTTTTCCTGGCGATCTCGATCACGCTGTCGATCCTGATCCTGATGACGGCGCTGTTCATCCAGGCGCCGCTGGAATTTTCCTCGTTCCCGACCATCCTCTTGATCTCGACGATGCTCCGCCTGTCGCTCAACCTCGCCTCGACGCGGCTGATCCTGTCGCACGGACACGAGGGCACGGACGCCGCCGGCCACGTCATCGAGGCCTTCGGCAATTTCGTGATGGGCGGCAATTTCGTGATCGGGATCATCGTGTTTGCGATCCTGGTGATCGTGAACTTTGTCGTCATCACCAAGGGTTCGGGGCGCATTGCGGAAGTGGCCGCCCGCTTCCACCTCGACGCCATGCCCGGCAAGCAGATGGCGATCGACGCCGACCTTTCCGCCGGCCTGATCGACGAGAAGGTTGCAAAAGAACGCCGCAAGGCGCTGGAAGACGAAAGCGGATTCTTCGGCGCCATGGACGGTGCCTCGAAATTCGTGCGCGGCGATGCGGTCGCAGGCCTTCTCGTCGTCTTCATCAACGTCATCGGCGGCATCATCATCGGCGTCGCCCAGCAGGGCCTTTCCTTCGGCGAGGCCGCGCGCACCTATACGCTGCTGACCGTCGGCGATGGCCTCGTGACGCAGGTGCCGGCGCTGATCGTCTCGACCGCGGCGGGCTTGCTGGTTTCCAAGGCCGGCGTCTCAGGCGCCGCCGACAAGGCGCTGATCAAGCAATTTTCCGGCTATCCGCAGGCGCTCGGCATGTCGGCCGGCGTCATGCTGGTGCTGGCGATACTGCCGGGCATTCCGATGCTCCCGTTCCTCGCGCTCGGCAGCGGCGCCGCGGCGCTGGCGTGGTCGGCAAACAAGCGCAAGCGCGCCCTCAAGGCGACCGAGGCGGCGGCCGCAGCGGCTCCCGCGGCGGCGGCGGCCGCTGCGGCGGCTGCGGAAGAGCCCATCGCCACTGCGCTGAAGATCGACGATCTCAAGATCGAGCTCGGCTATGCGCTCTTGCCGCTCGTCAACGGCCCCGACGGCAGCGACCGCCTGACCGAGCAGATCAAGGCGCTCCGCCGCTCGCTTGCGATCGAAATGGGCGTTGTGATGCCGGCGGTGCGCATCCTGGACAATGTGCAGCTCGAAGCCAACACCTACATCATCAAGATCAAGGAAGTCGACGCCGGAAGCGGCAAGATCTGGCCGAGCCAGTTCATGGTCATGGACCCCGCCGGCGGCCAGGTCGGCGTGCCCGGCATCCATACCACCGAACCGACCTTCGGCTTGCCGGCGACCTGGGTCGACGCCGGCTTGAAGGAGGAAGCCTCATTGAAGGGCTATACGGTGGTCGACGCCGCCACCGTGCTGTCGACCCATCTGACCGAGCTCCTGAAGAACAACATGTCGGACTTGCTGTCCTATGGCGAGGTGCAGAAGCTCTTGAAGGAGCTGCCGAAGGAGCAGGGCGAACTGATCAAGGACATCGTGCCGAGCCAGGTCACGATATCCGGCATCCAGCGCGTGCTCCAATTGCTGTTGGCCGAGCGCATCTCGATCCGCGACCTCTCGACCATTCTGGAAGGCATCGCCGACGCGCTGGCGTTCTCGCGCAATCCTGCCAGCATGGTCGAACACGTCCGCGCCCGGCTGGCACGACAGATCTGCGCGCAAAATACCTCTCACAATGGCTACCTGCCGCTGATCGCGCTGTCGGCGAAATGGGAGCAAGCCTTTGCGGAGTCGCTGGTCGGCCAGGGCGAGGAACGCAGCCTCGCCATGCAGCCCTCAAAACTCTCCGAGTTCATGACCGCGGTGCGCGACGCCTTCGAGCGCGCCGCGCGCGAGGGCGAAGCGCCGGTGCTGGTCACCTCGGCTTCCATCCGCCCGTTCGTGCGCTCGCTGGTGGAGCGTTTCCGCTCGCAAACCACCGTGCTGTCGCAGGCCGAAATCCACCCGCGCGCCCGCCTGAAAACCGTCGGAAGCGTCTAGGCGAAGCACCAAGTTTCACCCGTGCTTTTTCGTCACAGGCAACCGATTTCTTGACTCGCGGCGACGCGCTGTCATTTTACGTTATAAAACGTGTTTTAGAGCTAATAAATTGAAATAATGAAATTATTTCCGTCTAGAGCGATTTTCTGATCGCGCGCCTTCACATTTTATCACCGCCTTGTGATCGCCCCTTTGGAACTAAATACCGAATCCCCACGTTTGTAGGCGCGAGACGTTGAACCCGCCTGCGGTCTGCCCCGACGAATTAGGGACACCCAGAAAGGCGGCAGGAGGCTTTGATGAACCACTCGATCTACAGCGCAGATCGCTCGACCCATCTCAAGATCGTGGTCGTGGCGCTCGTTGCTGGCATCGTGGTCGCCGGCCTCGGCATTTCGGCTCGCTCGAATTCGGACGACGGCTACACCCAGACCGCGCGCGTCATCAAGGCTGGCAAGCCGATCGTGATCACCAACTCCAACACCTCGATGGTGCGCTAACGATTTTTAGGAATTCACGCGGCTCTTTAACCAGCCCCCCAAAGTCGCCACGTGGATATGTAGAAGACCCCAACTACCCCCAAGTTGAAAACGCCCGCTCCCCACGGGCGTTTTCTTTTTTGCGGGAACCAAAACTTCCAGGCCCGCGACGGCGTTTCCTCACATTCAGCTGATGGAGACAGCCGTGAAACGTCCCCTCAAGGTCACGATCATTGGAGCAGGAACCGGCGGCCTTTGCCTGGCGCACGGTTTGCAATCGGACGGGGTCGCCGTCGAGGTTTTTGAACGCGATCATTCGCCAGCCGATCGTCAGCAAGGGTTCCGCTTGAGCATCAACGCGACCGGCGGTGCCGCGCTGCGCAGTTGCCTGCCGCAGGCGCTGTTTGACAAACTCGCCGCGAGTTCCGCCGATCCAAGCGAAGGCCTAACCTTTCTCGATCACCGGCTGAACCGGCTGCTCGCCATCGATTTCCCACATAACGAACGCAGCGATGCTGACGCGGAACGGCCGATATCCCGGGCGGCGCTTCGTCGCATTCTGTTGGAAGGTCTGGACGGCATCGTCCGCTTCGGACGCAAATTTACCGGCTTCGAGGACGGTGCCGACGGTTCTGTGGTGGCGCATTTTGCGGACGGGACCACCGCGAGCGGCGATGTTTTGATCGGTGCGGATGGCGCTGGCTCGAAGTTGCGCTCGCAGCTCCTGCCGCACGCCCGGCGCGTCGAAACCGGCATCATGGCCGTCAGCGGCAAAGTTGACCTGAATGACGCCAATCGGGCGTTGGTCCCGCCGCCCGTTCTGCGCGGTCCGACACCGATCCTGGGCCCTCGCGGCTGCTTCATGTTCGCAAGCGCGGTCCAGTACCGCGACGGCGAGCGACCGGCCCGCAACGATACTTTCCACGACGAGCGCGAAGAATACGTGATGTGGGGATTTTCCGCCCATCGCGCAAAGTTTGGTTCGGCTGATCCGGACAGGCTTGGCGGTGAGAAACTGAAAGCGGCGGTGCTTGGGCTGATGCAGGATTGGCATCCATCCGCCATGCGGCTGGTGCAGGCGGCGGATGCTTCTGCGGTTTCGGCATTCGCGGTGAAGACGTCGGTGCCAATTCCCCCATGGCGCACGCGCAACGTGACACTGCTCGGTGATGCCCTGCATAATATGACGCCCTTCCGCGGCATCGGCGCCAACACCGCCTTGCGTGATGCCGCCGCGCTGCGCAACGCGCTTGTCATAGTCGATCGCGGCGAACGGGACTTGGTTCCGGCTCTCGCCGACTACGAACGCGACATGATCGACTATGGATTTGCCGCCGTTCGCGCTTCGCTCGCAGATATGGAGCGCTTCCATGCTGACCGGCCTCTCTCCCGAGCGCTGACCAAGGCAGCGTTTCGGGCAGCCGATTGGATCCCGCCATTGAAAGCTGCGCTCATGGGAGGACGATGATTAGCGGTTGGCGGCCGGCGGCACCGTCTCGATCAGCTTGCCGGTATAGACCGGCGTCGAATGCGGGCTGCCGTCGGGCGATCCACCGGCCTGCTCGACCGTCACCGCATAGGTCGCGGCATTGACGACGTCGCTGTCGTAGGACGAAAGCACCGGACGCGCGGTGAAGTCGTTGGCGCCGATCACGCCGAGCGAGCGCGGCCGCGGCAGCTTGTCGGAGATCAGCCAGAGTTCGTAACTCTTGCCCGGTTCGGCGACGGGGGCACCGACCTTGCGCAGCGTAAAATTCTTGGTCGCCCCGTCGACCGTCAGGATGAAGGCGGGCCCGCCGCCCTGGCCTTGCAGCAGAGCGACATATTGCGCCGACGGCGCCACGGCGGTCGGAATCTTGACCTCGACCACCTGCGTCCGCGACTTCGCACGCATGCCGTCAGGCAACAGGTCGGGCTGATAGACCTCGATCGCGAGCATCGCCACCAGCGCCGCCGCAATGGCGCTTGCCGTCATAGCGACGCTGCGCCAGCGGCGGACCCGGTTCGAAAGCTGGATCACATTCGAATGGTCCACGACCGGGGCTTGTGCGACGACGACCGGAGCAACCGGCGGCTCGGCTTCAGGCAGCACCAGCGGCACCTGCGGTTCGGAATGGCCGATCGCGCTCTTGATGTTCTCCCAGACGATCGGCCGCGGCTCGACCGAGCCCACCATCTGGTTCAGCACGCCAAGTCTGAATTCCCACGCCTGAACGATCACCTTGAAATCCGTGTCGATGGCCATCATGGTCTCGACCTGCGTGCGCTCATCGGCATCGAGGGTGCCGAGGGCATATTCCGCGGCGAGCGCGATATGGTCTTCGCTGTAGGCCATCATCTCAGGTCCAAGACAATCCTAAAGTCCGAGGCACTCCCGGATATCCAACATGCTGCGGCGCAGCCAGGTCTTCACCGTGTTCACCGGCGCTTCGAATTTTTGCGCCAGTTGCTCGCGGCTCCAGCCATTGTAATAGGCCAGCAGCACGAGCTTCTGACGATCCGGCTCAAGACGGCCGACGCATTCGAGCAGCCGCTTCAGCTCTTCCGTCATTTCACGGCGCGCCAGCGGATCCGGGGTGTCGGCCGCGACTTCCATCGCCGCCGGTTCATCCTCCAGCGAAAGCTCGCTGCGTTTTCGCACGACATCGATGGCACGGTTGCGGGCAATCGACGCCATCCACGTGATCGGCGACGCGAGGGCCGGATTGAACTGCCCTGCACTGTTCCAGATCTTGACGTAAGCCTCCTGAATAACCTCCTCCGCCAGATCCTGTCTGCGCAAGATACGGAGCACGACGCCATAGAGTTTCGCCCGCGTCGCGCCATAGAGACGCTCGAAAGCGGCCTCATCCCCCTTGGCAACAGCGGCGATCAGCCAAACCAGCTCAGCCGGCGTCAGCATTCAACGTCCCCAAGATCGCGATCCTCCATCGCTTTTCGACACACGGGAGCGGCGGCCCGAAAACTCCTCGTATCATACCTTGTGCAAAAGCTGTCCACCAATTCGCCCGAGGGCCAATCTGTGGAAATTAAACGAGAAAAACCCGGGCCTTGCGGCCCGGGCTCTGACGGTGCTGAGAAACTAGGACGGGCGCGTCAGGCGATCGCGCCGATGCGCGCGCGCATCAATCCGATGCTGTCGAGATCGGCCTGTTCCCGGGCGCTTTCCTCGGCGCGCTCGCGCGCCTGGTCGCGTTCGTCGAGGAGCTCGACTTTCTTGAGCTCTTCGAAGGCTTCGGACAAAAGGCTTTTCGCGTCCTCGAGCTGGATCCGCAACTCGTCGGCGGACCGGGTCAAGTTCTCGCGGCGCTGGATCGCGGCCTTGGCATAGGTCGGATAGGCGAAGTGCGCCGGATCGTTGATCCCGGCGCGCTCCTGTTCGCTCTGAATTTCGCGCTCGAGGTCGATCGACATGCGCTGGAAATCGGCGATCATGCCTTCGATCTGCGCAACCCTTCGGCGCTTCTCATCGACCTGAAACTTCTTCAGGCGGATTAGCGTTTCACGTGACTTCATCGACTCATACTCCCCAGAAGTCCCAATTTGACGCGGGACGGGGCCGGCTCCCCTCCTGGGGCTCTGCCGGCACAGCTAATCTCTTAATGTGCCGCGGATGATGGCCTGACAAAGTTAGCGTTCCGTTTCCAAACTTGTAAGGATTTGCTCAAGCTGCCGGTAACCGTCGCTTAAGCCCGTCACTTCGTCCTTGGCCTGGCGCAGAAAGGCCTCCAGCGGCTCATGCAGGCGGATGGCCTCGTCAACTTCCGCGCTCGACCCCGCCCGGTAGGCCCCAAGACGGATCAGCTCCTCCATGTCGGCGTAGGTCGCCATTACCTGCCGCCCCCGCGTGATCACGGGTAAATAGGCGGGATCGGCCGATTTCGGCATGGTGCGGGAGACCGATTTGAGGATGTTGATGGCAGGATAGCGTCCGCGCTCCGCGATTCCGCGTTCCATCACCACATGGCCGTCCAGGATGCCACGCACCGCGTCCGCGATCGGCTCATTGTGATCGTCGCCATCGACCAGCACCGTGAAAATGCCGGTGATGGTCCCGGCGCGGACCCCGGGGCCCGCACGTTCCAGCAGTCTTGGCAATTCGGTGAATACGGTCGGGGTATAGCCCTTGGCGGTCGGCGGCTCGCCGGCGGACAGGCCGATCTCGCGCTGCGACATTGCAAAACGCGTGACCGAATCCATCAGGCACAGCACGTCCTTGTCTTCATCGCGGAAATATTCAGCGATAGCCAACGTCAAATAGGCCGCCTGCCGCCGCATCAAAGCGGGCTCGTCGGAGGTCGCCACCACCACCACCGAACGGGCGAGCCCTTCCTCGCCGAGTTCGTCCTGCAGGAATTCCTGCACCTCGCGGCCGCGTTCGCCGACAAGACCGATCACGCTGATATCGGCATCGACATTGCGTGCCAGCATCGACAGCAGCACCGACTTGCCGACGCCGGAGCCGGCAAAGATGCCGAGCCGCTGTCCGCGGCAGCAGGTCAGGAAGGTATTGAGCGCCCGCACGCCGAGATCGAGCGGCGCGCCGACGCGCTTGCGCGAATGCGCCGGCGGCGGCGCGTTGCGGAACGGCATGGGCGAACCGCCTTGCGGCAGCGGCCCCTTGCCGTCGATCGGATCGCCCATCGCGTTGAGGACCCGGCCGAGCCAGGCCGGCGAAGGCCGCACCTGGCTCGCGGCATTGGCGATGACGGCTCGGCAGCCGCGCCTGACACCCTCGAGCCCGGCGAACGGCATCACCACGGCGTTGTTCCCGGAGAAGCCGATCACCTCGGAGGGAATGGAACGGTTGCCGCTGGTCTCGATCACGATGCGGGCGCCGACCGACATCGCGTGAATGGGACCTGCGATCTCGACCATCAGGCCGCGGACGCTGACGACCCGGCCATATATATTGACGCCATCGATGTCGCTGACCTGTTCCGCGAGCGCCTTCACTGCGAAAACCTTAAGTTTCGGCGTATTTCGCCGCCGTGCTTAACTTCGTGTTTACCCGCATCGTTAATCATTGCGTCACTGTGTCTTTGGTGACTGAGAGCGCTCGACTGTTCAGAACGAACACCCGAGTTCGCGGGAGTTGGTTAGACCCGCCTCTTAATGTGGAACTTGAACCGGTATGGGTAAGAAAAGCTGCTTCGACGCAATATCTTAGGGCGATTCGATAAAAATTGCACTTATAGACCTTGCGAACTCGAATCAGATTTTGTTAACCATAAGCGGTCAGGATCCGAATCAGTTGTTCAAAGGCGTTTTGAGTGCCGCAAGTGCGGCCCGACCTGACGCCCGGAGCGGCGACTATGGGGAACTGGCATGCGCGTTTTGCTGATTGAAGATGACAGCGCCGTCGCGCAGTCGATCGAGTTGATGCTGAAGTCCGAGAGTTTCAACGTCTATACGACGGACCTCGGGGAAGAAGGCGTCGATCTCGGAAAACTCTACGATTACGACATTATCCTTCTCGATCTCAACCTGCCGGACATGTCGGGCTACGACGTGCTCAAGCAGCTTCGGGTCTCCAAGATCAAGACCCCCATCCTGATCCTCTCCGGCCTCGCCGGCATCGAGGACAAGGTCAAGGGTCTCGGCGTCGGCGCCGACGACTACATGACAAAACCCTTCCACAAGGACGAACTGGTCGCCCGCATCCATGCGATCGTGCGCCGTTCCAAGGGTCACGCCCAGTCGGTGATCCAGACCGGCGATCTCGTGGTCAATCTCGACACCAAGACGGTCGAGGTCGGCGGCCAGCGCGTGCATCTGACCGGCAAGGAATACCAGATGCTGGAGCTGCTCTCGCTCCGCAAGGGTACTACGCTCACCAAGGAAATGTTCCTCAACCATCTCTATGGCGGCATGGACGAGCCCGAACTGAAGATCATCGACGTCTTCATCTGCAAGCTGCGCAAGAAGCTTGCGAATGCCTCCGAGGGCCGCAACTTCATCGAGACCGTGTGGGGCCGCGGCTATGTGCTGCGCGAGCCGCACGAGGTCGAAGAGCGCATTCCCGCCTGATCAGGTTAGTACCGAGCCCGTACGGCTCACTCCTCCCGACTTGACCCCGCCGCAAATGGCGGGGTTTTTGTTTGGAGCATGATCGAGCCGGCGCTATCGTTTCTTGGCTCCGCGCTTCTTGGCCGCCTTCTTTTTGACGGCAGTCTTCTTGGCCGGCTTCTTCTTCGCGGCCGTTTTCCTGGCGGTCTTCCTGACCGTCTTCTTGGCGGCCTTCTTGGTTTTCTTGGCCGCTTTTTTCGCAGTCTTTTTCTTCGCGGCCTTCTTGGCGGGTTTGCTCTTTGCCGGCTTGGTGCTGGCAGCCGGTTTCCCCGCCGCAGGGGCTGGCGTTGCTGAGGAGCCTGACGGCTTCGCCGGCGACGCTGCGCCCGAAGACGACGCGGTGCCTGCTGCCGCCGCGAGCCAGAAGCGCAGCTCGGACGCCTTGGCGTCGGCGCCTGCGATATAGCGCTCCTGCCACTTGTCGTCCCCCTCCAGCGGCTTGCCGAAGATGTCCGAATGTTCCTTGAGCAGGAATCGCCAGGCGTAGTGATCGTAGACATCGAGCACATGGCAGGCATAGGCCTCCGCAAGCCCCCGGTGGCCGCGGACGATCACCATGTTCTCGTCATTGTTGTGCGAGGCGCGGAAGCCGAGATTGTGCGAGCCGGTCACGACCGCGCAATTGTCACTGAACGGATCGATCACCACGATCTTGTTGTGAATGATCGCAAAGCCGTACTTCGCCAGTTCGGCTTCCCAGGCGCCGAAGGCATCGTGCGGCGTCACTGGGCCCGCGGGCACCGCGCGAAAATCGATCGCGCCGGGAGCGCCCTTCTTCTTCGGCTGGCCGGACTCGCCGACTACGGTCACGGCGCCGGCCGCCGCACCGGACGAGCCTTCGTCGTCGGCGGCTTCGGTAGCGCCGCCCGCATGCAGCGCTTCTGAAAACTTCACGGCGCGCACGGGGCTGGTCAGCGCCCCCCGCACGAAAAGATCGGGCTTTTCCTTCAATAGCCTGCCGGCCTCATCGAGGATCGAATTGTTGCCGGGATCGAACGCCAGAAACAGCACCGCCTGCTTGGCGCCGTCCATCAGCTCGAATACGCGGCCCATGTCGTTGGGCGTGTCCGGATTCTTGGAGAGCTTGTGCGGCGTGTTCGGCGAGAACATCAATTCGACGCTGACGCCGCCTCCAAGGTCGATCGGGCTGGAGATCGACTTGGCATTGTTGGCATGGGCGAAATCGCGCAGGGTCTTCGACTGCAGCTTGCTCTTGTCGCCATGGGCCGCGTCGACGTCGGCCTTCAGCGCATTCCAGTAGTCGAGATAGCGCTGCGCCACGTCTTTCGATTCGATCACCAGTGCATTGTTGGTCTGGGTGCAGAGCCCGGTCGAGGTCCAGTTGGTCGAACCCGACAGCGCCGCGGTCGGTGCGTTGTTCTCCGTCAGCACCAGGAACTTGTTGTGCGGGATATCGCTCTTGCCGAGAATGCGGTCGATCACATTGGCGCCGGCGTCCTTCAGCCTCTGGCGGTTGTCGGCGTCGGCATCGTCTGCGTCGGGCGATTGCTCGTTGCCGAGGATGATGTTGCGGCTGTGCGGATTGGCCTGAAGCTGTTTCTCCAGCCCGTTCGGGTCGTTCAGTTCGTAGAGCGCCCCGTGGATGATGCCGCCATCCTTGTCGGCGCGGGCGAGCAGCGAGGTCACGCCTTCCTGCAACTGACCCATCAGGCGGATGCGGATCGGATCGTTGGGATCGAGGATGTGTGGCTTCAGCGCATCGACGCTGGGATGATCGTTCAGGGCCTTGCTTAGCGCCTGGGTCGCGGTGATGCCACGGTTAAAATAGGCGGAAAAGGGCGGGCGGCTCGGCGTCAGCGTGACCTTGTTGCTGGTGAGCGGGGCGAGGCCTGCGAGCGGCGTCAGCACGCCACCGGGCGTGCCACCCATCGGCACGATGCGGTATTGATAGGAGCCGCCGCGCTTGGCAAACAGGTCCTTCCACCAGAATTTCTGCACCGGAGCCTGCTGGGTGGTCAGCTTGAGATTCTTGTCCTGGTTCGCAAAGCGCGCCAGCGCCGGCAACACCGTTTCGTTGCCATTGGCAAGGTCGATCTGATGAATGGCGAAGCCCAGACAGCCATCGAGGTGGCGATCGAAGGTCCAGGCGACGACGGCGATATCGTTGTTCGAAAAGGCGACGGCGGGCATCGAAACATTCCTTTCTGCCGGAAAACAAGAACGAACAATAGCTGTGCGTTGTAACAGGATATTAATGCACGCCGCATGAGAATCCGCGACAACCAGCATCTGGCACGCATCGGCGTTCCAAATCGGGCCAACGAAACATGATTCTTCAATCGCTCGCCGGGTTGCCGGCCTTCCTGGTCTATTTTTGCACCGGCCTGTTCGCCGTGGTGGCGTATCTGTCTGTCTACACGCGCATCACCCCGCACGACGAGTTCCAGTTGATCCGCGACAATGATCCGGCGGCTGCGATCGCGCTGGGCTTGAGCCTGCTCGGCTTCGTGCTGCCGGTGGTCAGCGCCATTGCCCACGCCGGCAATGTCGTGGATTGCCTGATCTGGAGCGCGATCGCGCTGACCGTTCAGATCGTGGTGTTTTTCCTCGTCAAGATCCCGGTGCCGAACCTGTCGGCGCGGATTGCGTCGGGTGAGCTCGCGCCCGCCATCTGGCTTGGCCTGTCTTCGCTTGCCGCCGGTGCCCTCAACGCCGCCTCGATGATCTACTGACTATGGCGGAACCGCGGCCAAACAGGGAGTTTGGGACGCGCAGGCCGGTCGCGACGCCGGCTGCCGCGCCCGTCAAACGCTCCGGCCATGTCGGGCTGCTCCTGATGGGTACGTTCGCAGTCGGCGGCGGCGCCTATGCGCTGATGCCGGGCGCGAATTGCCAGCCGACCCCTCCGGGAATGGCGGCGCCGGCAATCCCGCAAAGCAGCACCGGCTGTGCGTCACGCGGATCGTCCGGCGGCGGCTACAGCCGATCGTCGTCGCGTTTCAGCTTCTTCGGCAGCGATACCTCATCCGGCGGTTCGTCAGCGGCGACATCCACCGATCCCGGCTCGGGCAGCGTGACGCGCGGCGGCTTCGGCTCCTTTGCGCACGCGTTCGGCTTTTCCGGCCGCGGCTGACGACAGTTGCGCCGCGGACCCTCTAAGCCCGCACGATGCCGTGAGGTCACCTCGTTTCGCTTGCCTCATCGGCCCGTCGTCAGCGAAGATCGACGTCTCAGCAACAATCTCGAACAGCAAGGGCCGCAACATGAAACGCTCGCGCCGGGTCGTGTTGACATTGATGGGGACTGCGGCCGTCAGCGCCGTATCGATGGGCTTTGTGCAGCGACGCAGCTGCGGCCCCGGCCTGGAGGCCATACCTGGTCCGAACGGCAGGCCCTATTGCCGCGCGATCTATGGCGGTTTCGGTGGCGTGCCACACAGCTTCCATGGTCACGGGCACGGGCATGGCGGCGGCTGACTTCCGCCGATGCGCCGCATCGCCTGCCCGGAACGCGACGACTGGCGCACCACCGCTGAAACATGTGGATTTGATTTCCATACCATCGATGGCGAGCGCTACTGGGACGAGCGCGCCTATTACGCGTTCTCGCTGGATGAAATCGAACGTCAGATCGAGGCGCCGACCGGTGAAATCGACGCCATGTGTCTGGAACTGGTGGCCCGCGCGATCGAGGACGAAGAATATTTGCGCCGGTTGAAGATCCCGGAAGCGTTCTGGCCGTTGCTCTCGGAAAGCTGGCGTCGCGACGAAGCAAGCCTCTACGGCAGGCTGGATCTAAGTTTCGACGGGCGCGGTCCGGCGAAGCTCCTTGAATATAACGCGGATACCCCGACCTCGATCTTCGAGGCCGCCGTCTTTCAATGGACCTGGCTCGAGCAGGCGATCGAGCGGCGCATCACGCCGCCTCGCGCCGACCAGTTCAATTCGATCCATGAGCGGCTGATCGACGCATGGAAGAAACTCGGGCTCGGCCGTCACCTGCATCTGACCGGAACGACGGAAAACAGCGAGGATGCCGGGACGCTCGCCTATCTGGAAGACACCGCAAGACAGGCCGGCATGGACACCACCATGATCGACATCGAAGACGTCGGTTGGCGCGAAGATGGCGGCTTTGTCGACCTCGACGATCGCGAAATCGAACTCGCCTTCAAGCTCTATCCCTGGGAATGGATGTTCCATGACGAGTTTGGCGCAAGGCTGCTCGAAGCGCCGACGCGCTGGATCGAGCCGCCATGGAAGGCCGTGCTGTCCAACAAGGGGATCTTGCCGCTGTTGTGGGAGATGTTTCCCGGCCATCCCAATTTGCTGCCGGCCTTCTTCGAGAACGACCCGGGCGCGGAGCAGCTCGGCAGCTCCTATGTGCGCAAGCCGCTTTATTCGCGCGAAGGCGCCAACGTCGCGCTGGTCAGCGCCGGCGCAACGCTCGTGCAGCAAGAGGGGCCGTACGGCGCCGAGGGCTTCGTCCGTCAGGCCTTGGCGCCGCTGCCGAAGTTTTCGGACCAATTTCCGGTGCTGGGAAGCTGGCTGGTCGATCACACGCCGTGCGGGCTGTCGATCCGCGAGGACGAGAACCCGATCACCGGCAATACGTCGCGATTCCTGCCGCACGCGATTCTGTGAGCTGTTGGGAAGGCCACTAGTCTTACTGTGTCATAAACTTATTGCGGTTAACCGGCTTGGTGCAGCAAGGACATCTGTGCAGTCGGTTGATGATTGCGACGATCAAGCGTCGTCGCATCGTTGTGATCGAGTTTGGGATGTGCCGTTCGGTCCGGAGTGGCGGAGCCTCTGGGTCGGTAATTTTTGGGAAAGGCAGATTTTTTGAACGGTGTGGAGGAACCAGGTCCTGAGGGGGGAATCGTCTCCCTTTCGGAGACGAGGAATCCGTAGGCTGCAATGCAGAGCGAGGCGTGATGATGCAAGCCACGCCATCCACGGCCTTCAAAATGTCCGAGCCCGACCTCTTGCTTGAGCTCAAGATAGTCACGCTCGATGCGCCACCTGAGCTTGGCGGTGTCAACGAGGCGACGAAAGTTGATGTCTGCCGGCAGGGTCGAGAGCCAATATTTTGTCGGCTCCTTCTCGCCCTTGGGCCATTCGATCAGCAGCCATTCTTCCGGCCACGGCTCGCTACGATCGAAGTCGCGCTTGGCGATGCGAATGCGTAATCGAGCAAAGCGCGATCGCAACGGCACATTCGTGCCCTCGCGCCAAGTGATGGTCTTCCAGGCCCTGGCCGGCAGACTGAAGGCGAGCTCTTTGACGCTAACTGGTCGGTGCTTCTCATCACGGCGCAAGCGTTTGGTCGGTCGTCCAAGGCCCGGCACATAGAGCTTGGGCGGCAACGGTCCCGTGCCGGGCGCCCAGACAGTGGTGGTCGACAATACGCCTGCGACATAAGGCAGCCCGAGCTCTGTGAGCGTCGTGCGCAACGCGACATCCGCCCCATAGGCCGGATCGGTCAACACCGTGCCGCGCGGAATGCCGGCCTCACAAGCCCAGCGGATTTGCTCAATGGCAATCTCCGACTTGGTCTTGAACGTGATCTCGTCCGGAACACCAACCTTCTCTCGCCGCTTGCGATCGCCCGCCCACTCCTGCGGCAGATAGAGACGATAGGCCAAAGGCAAGCTGGCATAATGATTGGCGATCGACAGCGACACGGCTACTTGACAATTGTCCTGCTTGCCGAGCTGACCGCAATATTGACGGGCAACTCCGACCGAGTGCCGTCCCTTCTTGGGGAAGCCCGTATCGTCAATGATCCAGGCCTCGATCGCACCGTGCCGCTCGATGCTCGGCAGCACCATCTCTCGCACCTTGTCCAAAACTGCCTGGTCCGACCAAGGGGCTTGGCCGACAAAATGAAGGAGCGATTGATGCTGGGCTGCAGTTCGCGTCGGCGCCGTCATTGCCGCCATCGGTTCGACGCTCTTGCGCTCAGCCGGCAACATCAGGCCCATGCAATAGGCCTCTAGTGGCCCCGCTCGATCAGCGTGACCAACCACACCCACAAGACCATCGACATAAGCGGCAAAACGCGCCTCGCTGCTATCGTTCCCTCGGCGACCCATCTCAGCCCCCCTTGGCTTGCATGAATCCCCTCAGTAAGCAATTCTTGCTCCCCTCAGCCCGCGACTTTCTGACTCAGTACTTTCTGACTCAGTAGGACTAGAGCGCGATGACTTTCGTCATCGCGCTCTATCTTTTTGTTTGAGCATGATCTCCGCGCAAACGCGTTTCGCGTTTGTCGCGAGGGAAAACCGGTGCCACTTTTCCGGATCATGCTCTAGGCTGACGCGGTTTTGGCTCCCAACAAAAATATCGAAAACAACCCCATGCATGCTAACTAGCGCGCGGACGCGACCACCTTCAACGTCTGCGGCATGGCCGAACCGCCGAGCGGGCGTCCGGTGCGCCCCGGGTTTGGCCGGTACAGGCCGCGTTTCTCCGGATAGGGCTTGAACGCGTCGGTGATCCCGACCACCGATTCAGCCGCGCCCAGCACCAGCACGCCATCGGGCTCGAGCTGTTTGGCGAGCCGCTCGAAGATCGCCGCCTTGGTATCCTGGTCGAAATAGATCAGCACGTTGCGGCAGAAGATGACGTCAAAGCTTCCGAGCTGGGAAAAATCCTGCAACAGGTTCAACTGCCGGTGCTGGACCATGCCGCGGATATCGGCGTTGAGCTGCCAAAGCTCGCCGACTTGCACGAAATGCTTGATCAGCATCTGGATCGGCAGGCCGCGCTGTACCTCGAACTGGCTGAACAGGCCGGCCTTGGATTTTTCAAGCACACTTTGCGACAGGTCGGTCGCGACGATTTCGGTTCGCCAGCCCGCCAGCACCTTGTCCGCCTCTTTCAGGAGCATCGCGATCGAGTAGGGCTCCTGCCCGGTCGAGCAAGCCGCCGACCAGATGCGCAGGGCGCGGCGGTTGGCCCGCGCCTGCGTCAATGCCGGCAGCACCGTCTCGCGCATATGATCGAACGGGATCTTGTCGCGGAAGAAGAAAGTCTCGTTGGTGGTCATCGCCTCGACCACCTCGGTGGTGAGCGCGTCGGCCCCGCCACCCTTGATTTTTCTTACGAGCTCTGGAATGTCGGTCAGTCCGACCCTTCGTGCGAGCGGCACCAGCCGGCTCTCGACCAGATATTGCTTGTCGGCTGAGAGGTCGAGGCCGGAACGCTCCTTCAGGAGCTTACGCAGATACTCATAATCCGAGGGCGTCACGACCGATCCCCCGAAAACAGTCGAACCAGTTTCGGTGCGATCTGGTTGAGCGGCAGGATCGCGGCACAAATGCCCGCGTTCGCCGCCGCGCCCGGCATTCCCCATACCACGCTTGTGGCTTCATCCTGGGCGATCACGCTTCCACCCGCCGCGACAATGTCCTTGCCGCCGCGCGTTCCGTCCGAGCCCATGCCGGTCAGGATCACCGACATGATGCCGCCCTGCCAGACCTCGATCGCGGAAGTGAACAACGGATCGACGGCGGGCTTGCAGAAATTCACCGGCGCGCCATCGTCGAGCGCAATCACCGCATCGGCACCATGCCGGTAGACCCGCATGTGGCGGCCGCCCGGCGCGAGATAGATCTGGCCCGCCTTGACGATCTCGCCGTCGATGGCTTCGTGCGCGGGCCGATGGCTCGAGCGCGCCAGATGCTCGGCCAGGATCGTCGTGAAGGTCGGTGGCATGTGCTGGGTGATCAACACGGGAAACCGGTCGATCACGGAACCGAGTTCGCCGACCAGCGACATCAGTGCCTGCGGACCGCCGGTCGATGAGCCGATCAACAGTACTCGCGGCGCCTGCATGCTGAAGGCGCGGCGCACCAGCTGCGGCTGCGCAACCGGCGAGGGCTGTAGCCGGAACGACGGCTCGCGCGACCGACCCGGCGCCGGCACCAGAGCGGGTGACGGCGCCGCGGGGACGGCGCGGCGCAGCTTGGCGCCGAACGAGCGAATTTTCTGAATCAGATCGTGGTGAAAGATTTCTGCGGCGGATGCCTCGCGCGTGCTTTCCGGCTTTGGGATGTAGTCGGAAGCGCCGAGCGACAGCGCCTTGAAGCTGATCTCCGCGTTGCGGCGGGTCAGGGTCGAGGCCATGATGATGATGAGATCACGCTTCTTCGCCAGCAACTGCGGCAGCGCCGAGATGCCGTCGAGCTCCGGCATTTCGATGTCAAGCACC
This sequence comes from uncultured Alphaproteobacteria bacterium, assembly GCA_963769365.1. Classification (GTDB taxonomy): domain Bacteria; phylum Pseudomonadota; class Alphaproteobacteria; order Rhizobiales; family Xanthobacteraceae; genus Bradyrhizobium. The sequence continues at coordinate 148,086 of CAVYLU010000013.1, forward strand.
GCGACATCGGGATTGATGCGTTCGAGCTGATTGACCGCGTCGAGACCGGTGCGCAGCGATCCCACGACCATCATGTCCGGCTCGGAGCCGATCCAGCGGGAGATCAATCCCCGGATGACGACGGAATCGTCGACCACCATGACCCGCAGCGGCTCTTGCCGCATCGAATTCGAGGCCAAAGGGCTTACCAACGCAACACTCATTGCTCACCAGACACGGCTCAAGCGACACGCAAACAAGACGCCGGTGGCCATTCAGCCGCCGGATCGACAGGCGCAGCTCAGATGAGGCCGACTTCCTGGAACTTCGCGGTAACGATGTCCTTGTCGAACGGCTTCATGATGTATTCGTTGGCACCGGCATGAAGCGCGCGCGCGATGTGGGCGACATCGTTCTCGGTGGTGCAGAACACGACCTTGGGCGCATCGCCGCCAGGCATGCGGCGCAGATTGCCGAGGAATTCATAACCGTCCATGATCGGCATATTCCAGTCGAGCAGGATGGCGTCGGGAAAGCCGCGCTTGCAGACTTCCAGGGCCTTCTCGCCGTCCTCGGCTTCGACGATCTGGAAATCGAGACCTTCCAGGATCCGCCGCGCGACTTTCCGAATGACGCTCGAGTCATCGACAACCAGACATGTTCTCATTTTAGCCTCTACTCGTTCCGATCCCGTGAGGGACAATGCAACGTGGTTCGCCTTGTTCGCCTTATGCCGCCATCACGTCCGGCGCGATTTCGAGGACGCGATCGACATCGAGGACGACCATGAGCTGGCCGTCGAGGCGATGGACGCCGCCGGCGAGCTTGGCCATGCGGGGATCGAGATTGACGGGATTTTCCTCGCGGCCGTCGTCGGGCAGGCGCAGCACTTCGCCAATCTGATCGATCAAGAGGCCGTAGGATTCGCCGCGCAGGTCGACGCCGACAGCCATCGGCGGCTGGTCGTCGGCGGCTTTCGGCAGCCCCAGGCGCGCGCGCATGTCGACCACCGTGACGATGCGGCCGCGCAAATTGAGCACGCCTGCGATCTCGCTGGAGGCCAGTGGCACCCGCGTCAACCGCTCCGGCATGAACACGTCCTGCACGCGCGAGATAGGCAGGCCGAACAACTGCCCGCCGATCACGGCGGTGACATATTCTGCGACCGTGCCTTCGCTCATCTGGGTGTTGCTCGTCATGTCAAAACGTTCCTATGCCCCGGCTGAACTTGGTTCATGCCGCCCGGCTGATCTCGGCAGTTTGTTCCTTCAACGCCGCGATCAGGCCCGGACGGTCGAACTTGGCGACGTAGTCGTGGAAGCCGGCCAGCCGTCCGCGCTCGATCGCGGCCGGCGAGACCAGCGAGGACAGCCCGATGATCGGCATCGAGCTCAAATGCTGGTCGGCGCGGATGGTCTCGGCGAATTCGAAGCCGTTCATGTCGGGCATCTCGATATCGGTCAGCACCGCGCTGAAGCTTTGCCCCGAGCGCAGCGCAATCAGGCCTTCCTGCGCATTGGGGGCGACCCGCACGCGGTAACCGGCGGCTTTCAGCACCGGCGCCAGCATGTTGCGGAAGAAGGCTGAATCGTCGACCAGCAGCACCGATTGGGAGGTTGCCGAGGGCCGCATCTCCTTGCGGGTGAACCAGTCGGCGAAGGCCATCGGCAGGAAGTGGCCGACGTCGATCACTTCGGTCGCATGGCCCTTGATCACGGCGGAGCCCAGAATGCCCTGTCCGCTTCCTGCGACCTCGATATGCAGCCGCTCCTCGACGATGTCGATGATCTCGTCGACCACGAGCCCCATCGAACGGCCCTCGTCGGCGAACACCAGGATCGGCTGGGCGCCGGAGGTTCGGACGTTGACGCCCTCCATCTGCACCAGCGGCATCAACCGCTCGCGGTACTGCACCATGTAGCGGCCGTTGGAGAGCTCGATCTTGTCGGTTGCGATCTCCTCCAGCCGGGTGACCAGGCCGAGCGGAACCGCCTTGGGCGGGGCCGAGCCGGCGCGGAACACCAGAAGCGAGGTGAGCTGCTCGCTCGAGATGGCATGCAGGTTCGCGTTCTCGTCGGCAATCTCGTGGGAGGCAGCGCTGGAGGCGCCGAGCGCCTTGGCGATGCCGTTGGGATCGATGATCATGATCACCGCACCGTCGCCCAGGATAGTATTGCCGGAGAACATGTCGATGTGACGCAGCTTGGTCGACATCGGCTTGACCACGATTTCTTCGGTGTGGAACACGCCGTCGACCACGATGCCAAAGGTCTGGCTGCCGACTTGCGTGACCACGATAAAGCCGTTCTCGGGATCGGACGAGGAGCCGTCATCGATCTTGAGCAACTTCTTGAGGTGCATCAGCGGCAACAGCTTGTTGCGCAGCCGAAGCACCGCGGTGTCCTTGATGCGTTCGATACGGTGTTCGGAATTGGCGCGCGCCCGCACCAGCTCGACGACCGACAATTGCGGTATGGCAAAGCGGTCGCCGCCGGCCTCCACGATCAGGGCCGAGACGATGGCGAGCGTCAGCGGGATCTTGATGGTGACGGAAGACCCTTCGCCGGCCACCGACTTGATATCGATGGTGCCGCCGATCTGGTCGATATTGGTGCGCACCACGTCCATGCCGACGCCGCGGCCGGAGACTGAGGTGACGGTGGCGGCGGTCGAGAAGCCCGGAGCAAAGATGAACTTGTGGATCTGGGCTTCCGTCATCTTTTCGAGCTCGGCCTCGCCGATCAGCCCGTTGGCGACCGCCTTGGCCTTGATCTTCTCGGTATTGAGCCCGCGGCCGTTGTCGGCGATGCAGATGATGATGTGGCCGCCTTCATGATAGGCGGAGAGACGGATGGTGCCCTGCTCCGGCTTGCCGGAGGCAACCCGCTCGGCCGGGGTTTCCAGCCCGTGATCGGCGGAGTTGCGCACCATGTGGGTCAAGGGATCCTTGATCAGGTCGAGCACCTGGCGGTCGAGCTCGGTGTCGGCGCCGTGCATCTCGAGTTCAATCTGCTTGCCAAGTTCGCCGGAAAGGTCGCGCACGATTCTGGGCAGCTTCTGCCAGGCGTTGCCGATCGGCTGCATCCGCGTCTTCATGACGCCTTCCTGCAGCTCGGCGGTGACGTTGGAGAGCCGCTGCAGCGGCACCTTGAACTCGCTGTCCTCGTTGCGCCGGCTGATCTCCAGCAGCTGATTGCGGGTCAGCACCAGCTCCGAGACCATCGTCATTAGGTGTTCGAGCGTATCCACGTTGACACGGATCGACTGGTGGGCGATGCGATCGTTCTCCAACGTATCCGTCTCGACCACGGACTTCTTGGCGGACGGCTTTTTCTCCTTCGCTAACTCCGCCGGTGGCTCGCCAGCCGGCTTCGGCGCGGCGGGCTTGACCTCGGTTGCGGTCGCGCGGAAGGCGCGCTCAAGTTCATCCAGCGACACTTCGCCGGGCCGCAGCGGACGCTCCAATGTCTGATTCACCAGCGTGCCATGCGTCACCGCCGATCGGGCGGGGGGTGCGGGAGCGGCCGACGCGGCCTCAGCCATGGCCTGCATGCCGCGCTCGACCATCTCGTGGAGCTTGACGATGAGGTCTTCATCGGTGCCTTCGGGCTCGGTCTCGGTCGCCTCGAGCCCTCCGAGGATTTCCTTGATGCGGTCGATACTGGAAAGAATCAGCGACACGGCATCCGCCGTGACCGGCATGCCGTCGCGGAACCTGCCCATCAAGGTCTCGCCGGCGTGGGCGAGGGCTTCCAGTCGCGGCAACCCGAGGAAACCGCAAGTGCCCTTGATGGTGTGAACCAGGCGGAAGATGTTATCGAGGATTTTGGCGTTGTTCGGCTCCTGCTCGAACCGCACCAACTGATTATCGACGGTGTCCAGGCTCTCGCCGGTCTCCGTCAAAAATTCTCTCAACAGATCGTCCATGAAGCTGGCCTTCGTACGCTCAGGCGCGAGCGCAGCGCACCTTTCAGAACCGGGCCAGCTTCCATGCAAACCGTTTAATATTGGTTGAGTAACGGGAAAAGAACGCGCTCAACAAAGAGATAAGACGACCTCCCAAAATCCTTGGGCTGACTGTAAAGCCTTGGTTAACCAAATTTCGCGGCTTGCGGTGGCGTTTCAGGAGGCCGTGACGACCACCGCTTCGCCGTCAGGCACCAGCGCCACATGGAGCCCGCAGGCCTGGGCGAGCAGCCGGGTGTAATAAGGCTGCACCGCATGGGCATCGACGGCCGGAGCTTGGCTGCCGCTTAACTGGTCGGCAATATTCTGCGGCAGCCGGGCGTTTAGACCGCTGGCGGTGACGCGAAACGACATCTTTTCCCCCTCGCCGATCGGATCGACCTTGAGCGAGCCGCCGCGCGGGATGGTCTGCTGGGCGATGATCAGCATGTTCAGCAGCAATTTGACGCGGTTCTTCGGCAGCAGCAATCGTGGCAAATTCCAGGCGATGGTGGTCTTGCCGTCCTCGATCTGTCCCCGCGCCATGGTCTGCGCATCGCCGAGGTCGATCTGCGCGCCGGGTGATCCGGCCGCGCCGAACGCCAGGCGGCAGAACTGCAACCGCGCCGACGCGGTCTTGGCGCTCTTGCGGATCAGCTCGAGCGCGAAGTCGCGGTCTTCGGGCTTCGGATTGTCGTCGAGCACCTCAAGTCCATTGACGATGGCGCCGACCGGGCTGATGAGGTCGTGGCAAACCCGTGAGCACAACAGGGCTGCAAGTTCGAGGTTATCGGGGACGGAACCGGGAGCAGACATGCCAGACATCAAGGTGTTCCTGGAAATAAGGTGTTCCTGGAAATCCGCCGCTAGTTGCGGACTAGTACGGCGAAATAGGCGAATCACACATGCTTGGGACTTGATACACTGCGGACGCCCACGCTGCCAGCACGGGACGGGAGCCAAATGAGACGACGAGCAGCATATGAGTCCCGGCCATGAATGAGGCAGGTTGGTCCGGGCGCATCATCGACCGCGACGCCGCCGCGGCGCTCGCCGGGCCCCTGACCGATCTCGTGGCGCGGGCTGGCGCAGCCATTATGGCGGTCGATCGCCGCGCCATGGCCATCGCCGACAAGGCCGACGGATCGCCGGTAACGGAAGCCGATCTTGCCGCCGACCGCATCATTGGCGAAGGACTAGCGCGTTTGATCCCGGATATACCGGCGCTGTCCGAAGAGCGGCCCCATCCGGTGCGACTGCCTTACCGCGGCAGTTTCTTCCTGATCGATCCGCTCGACGGCACCAAGGAATTCGTCGCCGGCAGAAGCGAGTTCACCGTCAACCTCGCGCTGGTGACGGGCGCCACGCCGCTGCTCGGCATCATTGGCGCGCCGGCGCTCGGATTGATCTGGCGCGGCCTCGTCGGCCGCGGCGCCGAGCGACTGACGATGGAGGGGACATCCGCTCGCGCGGCCGAGCCGATCCATACCCGCAGCCTCCCCAAGCGCGGCGATCCCTGGATTGCCGCCGTCAGCCGTTCCCATGGCGACACGAGGTCGGAAGCCTTCATTGCAAGCCGCCCCGGCGCTGTCCGCGAGAGGCTCGGCTCGGCGGTCAAATTCGGCCGGCTGGCAGAAGGCGCGGCCGACATCTATCCCCGCCTCGCCCCGACATCGGAATGGGACGTCGCCGCCGGTCATGCGGTTGTTACCGCGGCCGGCGGCAAGGTCACCGACGCCGAAGGGGCCGAGCTGCGATTCGGGCAACGGCGAGACGGCTTTGTCGTGCCGGAGTTCATCGCCTGGGGCGATCCTTCAGCGGCAACGAGGCCCTACTGAACCAGGTCCTGCTGCAAGACCGGCCAGCGCGCATTCGCCTGCTCCAGGAAACGGTCGGGATCGGCGGCAAACGCGTCGCGGTTGGCCTCATGCCCGAACAGATAGAGCCGTTGTTCGGAAATGACCCAGAACCGCGGGTTGCCGGCAAAAGTGACGCCCCGCGCCACGTCGATCGGGTCGTAGCCGCCGAACTGGGGACCGTAGATTTCGGGATGGGCGACAAAGAACGCGCGGTTGCCTTCATTGTGGAAGCGCCAGACCACGCCGCCCTCGGGAGCCTCGAAATCCTCCAGCCCTTTGACCGCCCGGCGCTGGACGAAATAAGCGACGGGATCGAAACCGTCGATCGCAATCCCGGAAAAGCGGTTCACCACCACCCGCTCGGTGGTCGCAGCGCGGGCGGCAAGTTCGGAGCGGGCCGCGACCAAAAAGCCCGTCAACAGGGCGAAAAAGGCTATCGCGGTGCGCCAACCGTATCTTTCCTGCCGCCGTGCCGTCATAGTTGCTGCCGATAACATCCGAATCGAGGGGACGATAACCGCAACCTAGAGCCGTGCCGGTTGGCGTCGGGTTAAGGCGGCGGCTAGCATTTTCGATACCAGGGGTAGGTTCATGAATTTCGCATCACGCCTTGCCGCGGCGACGCTTGCCGCGCTGATGTGCTGGACGGTGCCGGTTTCCGCCCAGCAGGGGCCGCCGGTTTCGGCTCAGCCGCTGCCGCCGCCGGGTTACCCCCAGCAGCCGCAACCGGGCTACCCCCAGCAGGCGCCGCCGCCGCAATTGCCGCCGCCGCAACGCGCGCCGGGGCCGGATAATTTCGGCCCGGACGAACTGGTCGGCGCCGGGCACAAGTTTTTTGGCAATGTTTCGCGCGGGCTTGCCTCCATCATCGAGCGCGCGGTCAGCCAGTGGGGCCTGCCCAATGGCTATGTTCTCGGCGAGGAAGGCTCGGGCGCCTTTGTCGCGGGCTTGAGGTATGGCGAGGGCACGCTCTACACCAAGAATGCCGGCGACTTGCACGTCTACTGGCAAGGTCCGTCGGTCGGTTTCGACTGGGGTGGCGACGGCGCACGCACCATGACGCTGGTTTATAATTTGCCGGCAACGAATGCGATCTACCAGCGCTTCGGCGGCATCGACGGTTCGGCCTATATCGTCGGCGGTTTCGGAATGACCGCGCTCACCGCCAACAACATCGTGCTGGTGCCGATCCGTTCCGGCATCGGGCTGCGGCTCGGCGCCAATATCGGCTACCTCAAATATACGCCGCAGGCGACCTGGAACCCGTTCTGATTGTGTATTCAGCGAGCGGCCCGTTACCGGTTTCGCGTCAGCTTCCGCAATGGGCTGGCCTTTTGCCTGCGCCCCGTGGCATTGTGATCAACGAATCCTCACCCGTTCGGAGTTAACCTAAAATGATCGAACCGATCATGTATCTGGCGATCGGTTTTTTGGTCTCGATGCTGTGCGGCTTGATGGTCGTGCCGCTGGTGCATAACCGCGCGGTGCGGCTGACGACCCGGCGGCTCGAGGCGGCAACCCCGCTGTCGATGGCCGAGATCCAGGCCGACAAGGACCAGTTGCGCGCGGAATTTGCAATGTCGGCGCGGCGGCTGGAGATGAGCGTCGAGCAGCTCAAGCACAAGACCACCAGCCAGCTCGCGGAGCTCGGCAAGAAGTCGGACGCGATCAACCGGATGAAGATCGAGCTCGGCGAAAAGAACGCCACGATCTTCTCGCTGGAAGCGCGTGAGAAGGCCATCAAGGAACAATTGCGCGCCACGGAAGAAGAATTCAACACCAAGACCGACGCGCTGCGCGCCGCCGAGCAGGCGCTGACCGGCAAGCAGGGTGAATTCGCCAGGATCCACGCCGAATTATCCGACCGCTCGCTGATGGCGGACAGCCGTCAGGTCGAGCTCGTTGCCGTGCGCACCCAGATCGACGAGCTCAAGGGCCGCGTCGGCGATGCTGAAAGGGAATTTGCGGCGACCAAGGCGCGGCTCGCGCAGGAGCGATCCGAATCCGAGACCGCCTCGCGTGAACTGGCCGAGGCCCGCGGCCGGGTCGAAAATCTGAGCCAGCGCGTCACCGACCTCGATCGCCAGCTCATCGTCCAGGTCAAGGAAGCCGAGATGCTCGGCAACCGCGTCAACGATCTGGAAGCGCGGCTCGCCACGCAGGGCAAGCTGCTCGCCGAGCGCGATTATGAGAACAACCAGCTGCGCCAGGCCAGTGCTGCCGCCGAGCGCACGGCCAAGGAACTGCGCGACGAGATCGCCGCCATGACGGGTGGCAAATCGCCCCTGGTGGAAAAGCTGCGCAGCGAGAAGGCCGCGGTCGAGGAGCAGCTTCGGCTCGCGCGCGATGAACGCGCAAAACTGCAGCGCGACATCAACGCGATCCAGCAGCAGGCCGAAAGCTCATGGGCGACCGAGCGCATGGAGAATGCGCTCTTACGCGAGCGCATCAACGACATCGCAGCCGAAGTCGCCAAGCTTGCCATGCAGCTCGAGGGGCCGAATTCGCCGATCGAGGCGATCCTTGCCGCGGAGCCGGCGGCACCGGCAAGGCCCGCCATGGGGGCGACCAACGGCGCGGCGGCCGCCCCTGCTCCCGAGGGTAGCGGCACGCTGGCCGAACGCATTCGGGCGCTGCAATCGCATGCCTCGCGCGCCCGTCAGCAGCAACAGCCAGGCTGAGATTTTTTTCGGGGCCAACTCATCCCATCCGCCGTCATGGCCGGGCTTGTCCCGGCCATCCACGTTCTCAGTGCCGCGAGGGAGACAAGACGTGGATGCCCGCGACAAGCGCGGACATGACGAGTTCGAGCTCGATCGCGCACGTGAGTTCCTAAATTCCCGATTCAATTTTCAAATAGCCACGACTTCGCGATCTCGCCGCGCCTTTCGCGCGAGTTTTGCTTTGAATTCCTGCCCCTGAAACTCAGAGGGCGCAGGGAAGCCGGGTGCCCGATGCACCCGCAGCCTCGCGTGCAAAAGTAGAAAGCGCATGAGTTAGCACTACAGGTCACCGGAGTTACCCGGCCTTCCCTGCGCAATGGGTTACGGCTTATACGCGCTCTCCCCGGTGTCCGGGCTTGCTAGCCACTGTCGCCTGCGCTTCTTATCGCGAACTTGATCCCAGCGTCGCGAGATCAGGACCACACGATTTCGCCGTCCGCGACTTGCCGCGCCCGTCTTGCGCCGCCGCCGCGTCCACCGCATCCCGCCCCGCATTGATGACGTTGCGCAAGGGCGGGGTGAGCGAGATATTTTGCGCAAGGGGACTGACGACCCAAATCACATTGATCCGCTCGACAAAATAGCGTTTTGGCGCAAACTTCAGCCTGTAGCCCGGATGGAGCCAACGGATCGCGCGAATGCGCGCCCGATGACAGGCTCCGCGCAATCCGGGACCACGAATTGGCTGATGGATCCCGGATTTCGCTTGGTTCCATCCGGGCTACAGCTTGACACTGATAGCCCGCCCTTCGTAAATCGCCGCATCTGACGACATCTATTTCCCGATCTGAGACAGCCTCGCGGCCTCCGATCGTGCGAAGAATCCCGGGCGCATAGCTCAGCGGGAGAGCGTTCCCTTCACACGGGAGAGGTCCAAGGTTCGATCCCTTGTGCGCCCACCAGAAAAGCCCAATAAATAAGAGCTTTTACGATCTCCCAAAAGTTCCAATCAGCAACTCGACCCGTGGAAAATCCGTGGAATATGATCCCGGTCCGTTCCACCGAATGCGCTTTCGCGATGACATCCCTATGCCAACGGAGGTCATCGCGCATTCGATCGCCTGAAATGGTGGCCCGGCGCGTTCCTTCCTATCCCGGCCTGATGTCGGACCACCTCCCAATCCACCGCTATTCCGCGCCGACCAGTGGTGGTGAGGGAATTGCTACAGTCTTCTCTCTCGATCTGCCGTTCTTGCATGGTCGGGGGCTACGAGCCTTCGTAGGATACGGTCGGGCCGTAAGCTTTATTTTAAAATAAGGAGACACGATTATGTTAAAATCGGCGCGGGCCACTTCGAGCATCGTCATAGTTGCCTTCCTGGCCCTGATTGCCCACGGTAGCTACGCTCAGCAAACGACAGGGCAATTATTGATATCGTCGGGGTTCAATCCGATCGCCGCTACCACGCCGGGGCTGATGGCGCGTTTGATGTCTTTTCCGGCAAACCAATTCCTTCTGCGGCATAAAGGAAGTCGGCCGTTTTACGTTTACGCCGATCCCTCGGGATGCTCCTGCGCCTACGTTGGCAGCGTAGCCGCGATGGATAATTATCGTGCAAGTTTTGGGGCGTTGCCGGCGGACACATTGTCGTCTGGCGGTTTTACGAATCCAGAGCAAAACATGATCAACAGCATGGATAACGATGACGCCGGAGCCGACATATTCGGTCCGCAGTTTTGAATTCAGGTTTTCGGCTGAATCGACATGGTCGCATTTGGCCTATCGCGACTGCCGCCGATGCTGGCGATTGGGCGATTTTTCTCCCGTTCTTGCGCAGTACGACCACGGCAGAAAATGGTGCGCTCGGAGGATGTGAGAGATTTATAAAGGTGCGGGTGAGATGCCCTCTTTGAAGCGTAACGGGTATTTTGGACGCTTCCCGCACCATCGGCCTGCGACAGTTTCGAACCTGCTTGGGACATGCTCAATTCCTATGCGGTCGCCCAAAAGTCGCCCAGTTCGATCCGGGCTTTCGCCGCCCGCTGTCGCAGCAGCGCTGCACACCGAGTTACGCTGATCGCGATGATTTCGCGGGCATCCGGAAATTGCGCGGCGATTTCCCTAAGCGTGCCGACACCGACTTTTTGCGCTGGCCTGTTCTTTGTCCTGTCGCGCGCGGCGCAGTGCCAATCGATCACGGCGAAGAGAACGTCAAACGCTGGCTCTTTTGCTGCCGCGACCTGAGCGCTAGTCACAAAAATATCGCCCCAGCGCTGATACGCTCGCAGTCCATAGGCCGCAATTCCAGCCGCGCAGTCCCGCGACATCTCGTAACGCTCCGTCAATTCATTCGCCATGATGAGCGACAGCGCGCTGCCAGGCGAATAGCCTCGCTCATTCGCCACCTCTTCGGGTAGGTAGGCGTTCGGTACCAATGGCAGTTGGCCTCGCCGTCGCAACGCGTTGAGTTGTTCGACCTCCAGGCCCACTAGCTTACAATAGTCAGTGCGGCTTAACAGCGTTACGATCGTCACGGTCCATACTCCGAGTTATGGTCAAACTGACCATACACCAAAGAATAATCATGGTCAAAATGACCATACATGGAACTCGTCCATCCAGGCCAATCATGGGGCTTCAGATCAACCTTTTGATATTGCACGACAAGAGCATTGGGCTGAAACTAGAGTTCCTGTCCATGACGAGGGAGTATTGAGTAATGGCACAGTCCGCTTCTGGAGATAAAGTCATCAATGTCGAAGACAGCATCGTCGAGGTGCTGGCAAGAACCGCTCCACTGCGGGATAACCGTCCAGTAGATTTTGCGCCGCGCGCATTGCGAACAGCATCGCAGCCGATGCCTCAATATGTTGAGCATCATGCTAATATCGATCAGATCGGCAAACTCAGTGCCGAGGCGGTGATTACACAATATGAGGGCGCTGTTAAAGCCCTTGAGGAGATGGGCGCAACGCTGATCGATTGTGTCAAGCGCGCGGAGAACATGGCCGCCGGATGCACGGATGCGATTGCCTATGTCCAAGACACTGCTCAAAAATATCGCGAAGAGGCGAAGCTGATCTTTGAGCGCATCGAACAAGCATCGGTGATGACGGCTGAAGTCAAGTCGGTCTGTGACGATGTGCGAAAGAAGATAGAGCACCCGGCGCCATTAGCTGATCTGCGCGACAGTCCATAAATACCTAACCACGGCGGCACCCGGTTGTCGTCGCCGTGATCATTCAGGGCGAGCGGTGCGGGAAATGATCGGCATCCCACTCATCCTCGCGCTCCCGCCGCACCGTCTCGCTCAGGGTTCTTCCGACTTGAGCCACATCTTGCCGGTGGGCCACCACACTTGAGGTCAGGCCCGGTACCTTTGTGCCGCCGCAATTGCGGCTTTCCGTGTTCCTAGCGATACACGAAGGGGGAGCAAGATGAGGAAGCTGCTTGTTGCCGCATTGATCGCAGGGTCGATTATTTCGTTCGAAGCAAAAGCTCAGGAACGTGCGGGAAGTGCGGCTGTGGGGGCGGTATCGGGAGCCATCGTTCTGGGACCAGTCGGCGCAGTGGCGGGCGCGTTGATTGGATATACCGCAGGACCCGCAATCGCGCATTCCTGGGGAGTTGGGCATTCCACGCCGCGCTCCAGCGCTCGGCGTGTAACACAGGCCGGCTCCCTAACCCAGGAAGCTGCTGCCAAGGTAACGCCGCTGCCAGTGGCCAAACCTGCCGAAGCGGTTGCTGGGAAATCCGCGCCGCCTGTTGCCAAGCCGCCCGAAATCGTTGCCTCAAAAACCGCACCGCCGGTTCAGGGACTTGAATAATGCTGGCCGCAACCTTAGACGGCCTGACCATGTTAGCTCGGATCGGGACGCTGAACCGCCACGTCGAACGGGTGTTTGATCCAACTCCGGGGCCGCTGCAATCCAGCGGGCGGATGCGCTCCGGAACGAATTGTGGCAAGTTTTTCGGCCGGGTCGTTGCAGGAGTATTCGTACAATGAAGAATTTGGACGCCCTAAATAATCCGGACGCCCTGATCGCTTGGACGATCCGGGAGGCTCGGGAGCTAGGCCCTGAGCATCAAGTGCCCGCGCATGAAACGGTCTCTCTGATTGTGGACTCTCCTAGCATTAACAGGATACCGAAGACCTGACGGCATGCCCAACCTCTGAAGTTGTTACCGAACCAAAACAGAACAGCATTTCGAGTTTCACGTAGGACGCACCGTCGATTTCCCCAGATGTTCCGGGAGACCGAGGCCGGTTTTCACTCTCGATATTTACGATCGAGGTCGATGGCAAACCAACGCTCGCGTTTGGTGCCAAGAGATATTCGGAAGCAGAGGCGATCTGCCGAGACGAACAGTTGCGAACCAAGCTCGGCTCGCTGAAGTCCGGTGATTTCCCTCCATCCGGGGAAAACTCAATTCTGGATGTTCGGCTCGCCAACCCCGATGAGGCGGCTCTTTATAAACAAGCAGCCGCCGGGGTCACAATCGACCGATGGTCTCCTGCTGGTCTATCTGCTTGAGTTGGATAGTGAGGGCCAGTAAGTCGTGTCTTGGTCACTTTGATAATCCGATTTCGGCGCCGAGGGGAAGCCGCTCCTCACGTTGAAGGATGCGGCGGCTTACATCCTAAAGCTACCAAAAGAACCGCGCGGCGTTGTAGCCCGATCTACAGCCTATCAGCGCCATAGAGAGACTACCTTCGGGCGGTCTTTTTGTTTAGCAGTTCGGCGTCGCTACAGAGCCGGCCCCCACGAACGCGACTTCACATTGCCGCATGAGGCGTTTTCGCACATCCTCAAGTCGCGCTTAGGGATCGACGGCCGTGACTACCCAGAACGACGCGGGCAACCTAACCGTTTCTCCTTTTGCGTAGCGCAAGAGCGATTTCCTGATCTCACAGCAGCGTCAGCAAGCGCACGACTAGCAGGTCCCATTTCGATCGCGCTTCGGACTGCTCCGTCCAGTCCATTATCTGAACAGCACAATCGACCGTTTTCTTTTCGCTACTTCAATCCGGATGGATGGTCGGCCCCGAGCTTCCTAAACGTCGAGCGATGCTGCCGCCGCCTGCTCCTGAACGCTCACGGACCAATATACATCCGCGGCCTCCCACGGCCCTTCAAGAACTTCGTTTGCACTGCTCACAGCGTTCGCGGTCGTCGCGGTAGGCGCTCGCCCAATTCTCAATACCAGCAAGCCGCAGTGTCAATCGTCAACTCCGACCCCTAGCCGCTAACGCGCGGCTGCAAACATCGCCGAACTTATGGCAAGTCGTGCTGCCTAATTGTGCCGGCGATGTCATGATGAAGCTCTTTCAACCAGAAGTTATGTATATATTAAATGCGATGAGGAAACCGTTTGGAAACGCCCCTTCCCTTCAAGCGGATTTCGATAGGTTTTCCGTATAGGCCGGACACGAACGGCAAGCCGGTCGATGTCCGTTATGCAGGGTCGAACGGACTCTCCGCAAATTCATCGCCACTTCCGAGTCTGACCCGGAACGGCCGTTCGGACTGAATGTCCGAAACTGCATAGTCGCGCGGCTCGGATTTCCTTAGGTCAATGAAACAATCTGATGGCGGGGGCAGCGACCGTGGGATTCTGTGTACTCAAAAGAACCGCATTTTCAGCGGTATTGTCGCGTGCGCTCCTGGGGCGGACTGTCGTCCGTTCTCCTCTAAGAGATCTCGTAGCGTGAACCAGGCATAAGACTTCAGGGAGTCATTCATGTCAGAGACCCGTAGTCGTGGAGCGATCGCCGTCAAATTGTCTCGGATCTTCAACAGGTCGCTTGCTCAGCAGCCTGCACTGCGACTGATCTACGACACCGCACCGATCGGCCTCGCCGTCCTTTCTCCCGACTGCCGTTACCTGCAGCTCAACCAACGCCTTACCGAGATATGCGGTATTTCTGTTGAGGATCACCTGGGGCGCTCGGTTCGCGACTGTGTACCGGCTTTGGCCGATGCGGTCGAAGGCATCGTCCGCTCGATCATGAGTACTGGCGAGCCGATAGCTGGCATTGAGGTCGGTAGCCAGCGCGCGGACCGAACCGAAGAACGCTGGTGGGTCACCTATTGGCACCCTCTGCGCGATCGAAAAGGCGAAATTGTCGGAGTCAACGTCGCGGCCGAAGAAGTCACCGAGCGCAAGCGCGCCGAAGCGGTGCTCGCTGCTAACGACAAAGCGCTACGCGAAAGCGAATTGCGCTTTCGCGAGCTCGCCGACAACATCAGCCAGTTCGCCTGGACCGCCGACGCCAGTGGTTGGATTTACTGGTACAACAAGCGTTGGCATGACTACACAGGAACGACCCTCGAAGACATGCAGGGTTGGGACTGGCAGAAGGTTCACCATCCCGAGCATGTGGATCGTGTCGTCGAGCGCATTCGACGATGCTTCGAAACCGGCACCCCATGGGAGGATACGTTTCCTCTTCGGGGCAAGGATGGCACCTATCGGTGGTTTCTGTCGCGTGCTCTGCCGATCCGCAACGAGGCTGGCGACGTCGTCCGTTGGTTCGGTACCAACACGGACGTAACCGAACAGATCGAGGCCGAGGACGCGCTGCGTGTAAGCGTGGAACGGCAGACGGCGACGGCTGATATCCTGAAGGTCATCGCCAGTTCGCCGTCCGATGTTCGGCCAGTGTTCGAGGCGATCGCCGAGCGATCGAATCGATTGACCGGCGGGCACTCAACTGCTGTCGTTCGCATCATCGACGATATAGTCGAGTTGGTCGCGTTCACACCGGTCAGTCCCGAGGCGGATGCGGCGCTGCAAGCCTCCTTCCCGCGACCAGTCACCGGTTATCCGCTGTTCGAACTGGTTCGCGGCGGTCAGGTTGTAGAAATTCCCGACAGCGAGTCCGAGTTGGGGGCTCGGACGGGGGCGAGGGACATCGGCCGCGCCCGAGGTTTTCGCAGCCTGCTGCTTACACCGCTGAGAAACGAGCAGGGCCTAATCGGCCTGATCAGCGTCACTCGCAAGGAGCCCGGCAGGTTTGCTGACCATCACGTCCAGTTGCTGCAGACGTTCGCCGACCAAGCGGTAATCGCGATTGAAAATGTGCGCCTATTCGATCAAGTCAAGCTGCGGACGGACGCATTGTCACGTTCGCTAAGAGACCTCCAAACCGCGCAGAGCCGTTTGATCCAGACGGAAAAACTCGCCTCGCTGGGTCAACTCACTGCGGGCATCGCCCATGAGATCAAGAATCCTCTGAACTTCGTAAATAATTTCGCGTCAGTTTCGGCTGAGTTGGTCGGAGAGTTACGCGAGCTGCTCGACGGCGCGGGGATTGACGACGGGATGCAAGCCTCCGTGGACGAGCTGTCGGAACTGCTGCAGGGCAATCTTGAGAAGATCGTCGAGCACGGCAAACGCGCCGACTCGATCGTCAAGAACATGCTGCTCCATTCGCGCGATAGCTCCGGCGAGCACACGCGCGTCAATATAAACACTATGGTAAGCGAGAGCCTCCAGCTTGCTTATCATGGCGCGCGGGCGGAGAAGGCAGGGTTCAACATCACACTCGAGCAAAGCCTTGATCCTTCGGCAGGCGAGCTGGAGGTCTATCCGCAGGAGATAAGCCGCGTGCTCCTTAATCTGATCTCCAACGGCTTCTATGCGACCATGGCCCGGAAAGCCGAGTTGAATGGCGCGGCGTATGAACCAACCATTTCCGCGTCCACACAGAATCTTGGCGACAGCGTCGAGATCCGCATCCGCGACAACGGGACCGGAATCCCTCTGGCAGTTAAGGAAAGGATGTTCGATCCGTTCTTCACGACCAAGCCGGCGGGTGAAGGCACCGGCCTCGGCCTGTCGCTCAGCCATGACGTCATCGTAAAACAGCATGCGGGCGCGATCGAGGTCGAAACGCTGCCAGGCGCTTTCACGGAGTTTCGGATCGTTCTGCCGCGCACCGCGGCGTCCATCGACGCCGGAGCCCTCACGTGAGTGCGACTATCCTCGTTGTCGATGACGAAGCTGACGTTGAGGCATTGTTTCGCCAGCAGTTCCGGCGCGAGATTCGCGATGGCCGCTTCAACATGGTTTTTGCATGCTCTGGAGATGAAGCCCTCCAGCGGATCGAGGCCTTCGCCGGCACGACGCTCGTTCTGATCCTCTCGGACATCAACATGCCGGGGATGAGCGGCTTGAACCTGCTGCCAAAGGTAAAAGCCGCGCGGCCGAATGTTCCCGTAATCATGATCACGGCATACGGCGACACCGAAACAAGACGAACAGTTCTCGAAGCCGGCGCCGAAGCACTGTTCACCAAGCCCATCGATTTCCCCGCGCTCCGGAATGACATCGAGGCTCGCGTTAGAAACGTCGGCCTCATCATCAGCAACGAGGATATTTGGAGATGAAACCGCTAACCGCGATGTCTCCTGTTGGCACGAACCGGACCTCTAGCAATGTCCGCAGTTCGGTCGCTATCGGGGGTAAACCGGACATGGCGCGGACATCGTCAAACCGACGCGAATGACCCTGGCTGCGTGAAAACGTGCGCGCACGAAAAGCGCGCAGAATTGTTTTCTCTATTGTCTTGTCTCGGCAACCGTCGCCAGCGCTTTTGTTTTTCAAATTGACTGAAGTCGAGACGAAATTTCCGTTCGCAAATTCAATTTCGGCGTTTTCACGCGGCCAAGACCCGCAACGGACATCGGACAAGTTACCAGAGATCGAACGAAAGCGGCGACTTCTGAGATCGGCACGCAGCGGACCCGACAGGATGTCAGCTCAATGTTCGGTACCCGACAGAGTCTAGGAATTTTGCGTTTTTGGCGTGGAGGTTGAAATGCAACTCTTCACCCTCAGCATTACTGACCTGACCACCTTCGAGTCCGTCCCTCACGAGGAGTGGGCTGAGACGGAAGGTCTGTTCGAAATTGGTAACCGCTTTGCGCGGGCAATGCTCGCCGCAAATCCTAATTTTCGTCACCGAGGTATGTGCGTGGCAATTTACGACGAAGCTGGAATGGCGGTGTCAGTGATGCCACTAGACACCCTGCATAGAAGCTCCTCCTACCTTGCCCCATTTCGACGGGGCTCTCTTTGACAGTTCGAAGCCAGAAACGCATCACTTGGTCTATTCTATGTGAGGCCGCGATGGGACACTTCTATTTCCATCTACGGGCAGGCGATCACCTGATTCCCGATGTCCAAGGGCAGGACTTGCCCGATGTTTCCGCAGCCCGGCGCGAGGCCAAGCTGTCCGCCAGGGAGATTTTGGCCGGAGCAATCAGAGCCGGTCAGGCCATGGTGCCGGACGCTTTCGTGATCTCAGATGAAGCAGGCCGGGTGTTTGATACTGTGCCGCTGGCAGAAGTTCTGCCGGAGCCATTGAAGAAGTAGGTGGGGTGCCTCGAACGAAAAACATTTAGCTGTGCGTATGACCGAGCAACGCTTGGTAATACGATTTGACAGTCCCGTAGCATTCGCAGACCGTTTCCTGCATGGCCTCAACATCGGTGATCTGTATTCTACCTCTTGAGTATTTGATCAGCCCAGCCTGTTGAAGGGTCCGCGCGTGCAGTGTAACGCTGGTGCGCCTGACGCCAAGCATCTCGGCGAGAAATTCCTGGGTAAATTGCAGATTATCGGTGTCGGCCAAATCCCTGGCCCGGAGCAGCCAGCGGCACAGCCGCGCCTCCACGTGATGAGCGGCCATGCAGGCAGCCGACTGGCTTGCCTGCGCGTAAACCGTCTGCTCGTGACGAACCAGCGCCGACAATAAGGTATGGCTTTGCAACGCCGCGCTTTTGAGCGCGTCCACGCTGCACGTCAGCGCGGTTCCGGCGAGTTGGACAATTCCTCGATTGCCCGGAATGTTTCCGCCAATAGCTGCCGATGCACCGACGATCCCATCTTTGCCAACCATTGCCGCTTCGATCATTTCTCCAGATGAAAGGCCGACCACAAGCGAGATAATCGCGCCTGTTGGGAAGTAGATGGCCGCGACCTCGTCTCCGGCTTCAAATAATATCCTCTCATGTTCGAGATGCACGGGCCTCAAATGAGGCTGGAGGGCTGCGCCATCACTTGCCGAAAGAGAGGCGAGTAGCAAATTGCGGGAAATGGGCATGTCATGTGCTCCCATGGACAGGCGGGAGCGCAGAGAACTCTCAGTCAGCGGCGCCTAGAAAGACTGCCGATAATGCAAAGACGGTAGGCTTCTCCCCGAACAAAGCGAGCTTTATTTTTCGGCTATGTCGGGAACTTAACCGACAGCCCTCGCGAGGAGGTGCGATTTTCTGAAGTTGGGGGTGGTGCGATGGCTCGATATGACCCTGAGACGCTGACTGTGCTCCGCAATGTCCAGAAACGATCCGCGACGACGCATTTTTGGATTTGGCTAGGTCGCTCATGGCCCCCTGTCAGCGATCTGGCAAGGAGAGGCCCGGTGCCTAAGGTTCCTGTATCCCCGCCGGGCGGGGCCTCTCACATCTCAAGAGGGTGAGACCATGCCGTCAATCGACAAATTCCCGCAGGAGCTACGCGACCAACTTGATCGCGCGACGAAGCGTCGTGCTCAGAACATAGTGATCAACTCTGGAGAATTGCATCGCGCGGTCGGTGACTATCCGGGTCTGAACCAATGCCTCCACTCCTGCTGCGATGTGATGAAAGCGGAAATGATAACGGGCGATGCGATCATCGGCGACCCGGAAAATAGTCAAGCCGCCGCGTTGACTATTCGCTACCAGTTACCTCGCCCTGATAAAACCGAGGCTGCGCAGGAACGCAAACCGGCGCTCCAAGTTGAACTTCCGCATCATTCAACATAGGGAGTTTCTATCGTGCGCTCAAAATTAGCTCTTTCTGCGCTCGTCGTGGCCTCGCTGTTCGGCTCGACGGTCATTGCATCCGCTCAGACCCAACCGGCAGCCGGCGCTTCGAGTGAAGGCAATGTCAGCCCTACGAAGGACAGGAAAAAAGGCAAACTGGAAACCAAGGGTATGGCCAAGGACTCCGTGAGCAAGGATGGCATGTCGAAAGACACAATGTCCAAGGACTCGATGTCGAAAGATGGAATGAAGAAAGACGGCATGACCAAATAAAGCTCGCCGGATTTTCTATGTGGGAGGCCGCCGATCTGAACGCCGTCGCGCTCCCGCCAATCCTCAAATGGATGGAGCAGCGTATGCCAGAGCGTCGCCGTTTCACACAAACTACCTCCCTTGAAGAACGCCTTGCAAAGGAAGCAACGCAGTTACGCAAGCAGGCTCAAGGTACTCCACCGGGCATTGAGCGCGATCTCCTGGTTCGCAAAGCCCGCCGAGCCAAGTCAGCTTCTCGTATGACCGAGTGGCTGGCGTCGGGCTCGAAGCACCAAGATAAGTTCAATTAGAAATGGCTATCTATCGCCTATTAAAGAACTCTACCTTGGAGCCGAAAGAGATTAGCCGCATCACAGAGGCATACGAGCAAGCGTTGCATGCCCTCAGCGTCAAGGATCGCGACGACCCCCTAACGGAAATGATCGCGAAGCAGATCATCAAGATCGCGCAAACTGGTGTCCATGACGCAGGGCAGCTTTCGGCTCTGGCGATCGCACAACTAGCCGTCCGGTAAGGCCGCCTCAGTTGGTTGCCTTTTTCATCATACAAACGGCCCAGCGCAACTGGCTGGTCGCCGAGCTGTCACCTCACGTGGACCACGTACACTTGGATTGGAAGGGAACTTTCCTCAAGTTGCCCGAGACCGATGTGAATTTAATCTTTTTGGATTGCGGCTGCCTAGACAAAGACATGAACTCGAACGAGGCTGTTGCTGTTTCGCGCATCACGCAAAACGATCAAATCAGTTTGCTCGAACCAAGGCAGGGAAATGAAGTTCGTGACGGGTTTGCTCGCGGCAGTTCTCTTGCTTGCGGGTATGGGGGCAAGCCATGCGGTAGTCCGCATTGTGGATGATCGGGGCGGCCGGATCCGAACCTACGTCAACAGATATCAGGGCCTGCGCTCGTCCGGCAAATCCGTGGTCATTGACGGTCTCTGTGCCTCCGCCTGCACCATCGTCCTCGGTGCGGTCCCCTACGACAAAATCTGCGTGACCTCGCGCGCGACGCTTGGCTTCCACGCCGCTTGGGATTTCGGCGCCAACGGTCGCACTATCACCGATCACGAAGCAACCATGATGCTGTATTCGATGTACCCGATGCCGGTGCGGCGTTGGATTGCTGCGCGCGGCGGGTTGACGCCTCACATGATCTTCCTGCGCGGCAAGGTGTTGAAGGCGATGTACAAACCTTGCTATCTCGACGCAGGTCATTATTTCGCTGTCGGTGGATAGGCCCATCTTCCTTGATCCGACCAACCGGACTCAGGAAGGATAACGCCGCCTCAGTTGGCGCCGAGGCGGGGCAGCAGCGCGCCGCAGGGAACTTCGTCCAGCCCGGTGTTGGCGGCCAACTGAGCACAGAATAGCCTCTTTATCGGGGTAGGCATAAGGACATTCCGCTGCTCCACCAAATCTAAACATCTGCTCTGCGCGAGTTAATTCAAAGCGCATGCAACCATCGACCCAATAGCGTAATCGGGTGCTAACGCCAGCCAATTGAACCATCCCGGTTCGAGACTGCCTAATACTGCCTAATACAAGCACCTTCCCCCGGAATATATTTCAATCATACACACTGGAGAATACTGATGCGCAAACTCTTACTTCTCGCAACGAGCGGACTCATGCTCGCTGGATCGATCGTTCAGGCACAAGTACCGCTTAGTGCTTACACTGACGCAAATGGATTTATCGATGTTCAGACCATGACGTGTGCTCAGCTTGCAGGAACGTTTCAAGAGGACGCCGATATGCTAACGACCTGGTACAGCGGATGGTACAATGGTTTAGCAAAGAAGCACTACATCCACGTAACAAGGGCGAAGCTTTTTGAGCACGAGGTCATTCTCTACTGTAAGGCAAATCCAGGCGTTAAGATCATCTCGGCGATCGACGTGCTCTTAAAGGATGAGAAGTTGTCGGGCGCATATAAGTGAGCCGGGATCCCAGTTATTGCGATAGGATTTTGTAGGTTAGGGGACACTGATCCAACAGAGTATGAGGAAACGTAATGTTCAGAGAAATTCTTATCTGAACCGAGTTCAGGGGTGACCGCGGCACGAAGTCAAAACCCATCCGCGGCCCTCACCTCGTGTACGGCTTCCTGACGACCGCGCCGAACACCGTGGTCAAGCCGATCCATTCGAAGGCGATGCCGGTGATCCTGACGACCGAGGAAGAGCGCGACGTCTGGATGCGCGCACCCGGTAAGGGCTCTACAGCGGCCCCTCCCCGATGACGCGCTCAAGATTGTCGCCCGCGGGGCCGGCAAGGAAGACAAGGCCGCCGCGTGAAAGCAGCATCTTCGGTTCGACACACCGATCCAGCTTTCCGACGGAAAAAAGCTCGTCACGTTAGCGGATGCCATACCCTGCGAAATTCGATCCGAAACCCAAACGTCCCTTTCTGGAAAGCGAAAGGTCCCGATCTGGGTTACCCGCTGGGTTCCTTCTGGGTTGACGGTGGCTTGTCGCCGGCCTCCGCCCTTACCCTGATTTCGCGCCCCGCTTCGCCGCCCGTCTCGCCAGCAGCCGGAACGTATTCGCCATTGCCGCCTGCTTCTTCGCCTTTTCCGGATCGGGATTCTGCTTCGCGCGTTCGTGCAGGCGCTTGGCCATTTCCATGTGCTGATCGCTGGTGAACCGCATCGTCTTCCAACACCATTGAGTTGCCAACCTGCTAGGGAGCCTGCCGGTTTCCCGGTGGGTTACAAGTGGATAGATGAAATATCGCGGGACCATGAGACGATGGTGAGACACCCGCGCTGTCTCACCACCGTCTCATGGTGTCCCAAATCAGCCAAAGCGTAGAAAAATAAAACTTTTCTGGGCTTTTGCACGGTGTCTCACTATCTCAAACCGGCAGACGGAATCCACCGTCTCACGGCTTTTGTATGGGTGCTGAGGGCTTACGCGCTACAGGTCTGTAGACCGCCAAAGATGTGATCGCGCGAGCCTCGAAGGGTGATGGCGACTACGCTGCGGCGATCGAAGGCGCAACGGTTCTCCTGCGCGCAGTGCCGACGCGGCGACGAAGTATTCGAATGGACCGCGATGTCGCTCATTGGCACGTTTGCGACATGCCAACTGTATCGAGCGATGTCCGCTTTCAAGGGTAACCCGGAAGACATTTGCTCAGACTGAGTTCTTCCGACTTTGACCCGAAGGCGACCTTGAGAAAATCGGCTATTGAGTCCGCTGGATGCAATTTTCTCAACGTCG
Source organism: uncultured Alphaproteobacteria bacterium (assembly GCA_963769365.1). Taxonomy (GTDB): domain Bacteria; phylum Pseudomonadota; class Alphaproteobacteria; order Rhizobiales; family Xanthobacteraceae; genus Bradyrhizobium. Next base: position 170,842 of record CAVYLU010000013.1, read on the forward strand.
CAAGGAGGCCGGCCGTTAGGTCGTGGAACTTAGCACAAGCGGCACCGTCCCCAGCGCGCGCAGCAGCCGCCGCAACCCCCGCAGCCACGCACAACTCGGCAGCCACCGCAGCCACGGCAACCACCGCAACCTCGGCGAACAACATAGGCTACCTGCACGCCGCTGCCAACGCTTTCCCTATCGAAGAGATAGAACGTGGCGAGACTGACGTCAGCCATTTCCTCTTCGCCAAGAATGAAGCGCTGATTGGGCGAGGTATTGTCAGATTGCGGGATATCAGCAGTGGGCATGTCGGATTTCGGGGCCGTCAGGTCCGTTGATGACCCTGGCTGTGTGAAAACGCGAGAGATCAAAACGCGGCGAGAATTACATTCTTCAGTTCGTTCTTTATGTTGAGCGTGCTTGCGAGTTCGATGGCTAAGACAGTCTTGGACGAATAACTTCTTCTATCGCCATCAAGCGTCTTGGCGTTTTCACACGGCCAAGACCCAACGCGGACATCCTGCGTGTGCGCTGACGCACAGAAACTCAGCATCAATCCACCTGCAAACCGCCAGCCTTGATGGGACCTTCCCAGCGCGCGATCTCCTCGACCACATATTTGGCAAGGTATTCGGGCCCGCGCCGCTCAGGTGCAACGCCGACTACGCCGATAGCGTTAAACCGTGTCTTGATCGCAGGCGTGTCCATTGCGGCATGGGTTGCCTCGTTCAGCTTGGCCACAATGTCCTTCGGCGCGTCTTTCGGCAGGAAGAAAGCCGTCCAAGTCACGACATCGTAGTCCCTGATACCCTGTTCGTGCGCTGTCGCAAGCTCCGGCATCAGCGGCGTTCGCTCGCGCGACAACAGCGCGAGGGGCTTCGATTGCTTTGCGGCGGCACGCGCCACAACGGTACCTATGTTGCCGCACATATAATCGATGTGGCCGCCGATCAGGTCGTTCGCGGCAGGCCCGCCACCCCGATAGGGAACGTGGGTCACGTCGACGCCGATCCTCGCGTTGAGCAGCGCGCAAGCAAGATGCGTAGTCGATCCAACGCCTGCCGAGCCGTATTGCATCTTCGTGCCGTTCTGTTTAAGCAGCGCGATAAATTCCGCAAGGTTGTTGGCGGGCAGGTCTTTGCGGCCTTCGAGGACCATCGGCTGGTCAGAGAAGAGCGTGACAGGGGTGAAGTCGCTCACCGCATCATAGCGGCGCTTTCGGTATATCGACTGATTGTAGGCGTGGGTGCCAACAGTCCCGAGCAGCACCGTATAGCCGTCCGGCTTGGCATTGATCACGCGTTCAACGCCGATGATGCCCCCTGCGCCGGTCACGTTCTCCACGATCACTGACTGGCCGAGCAGTTCGCCCATCCGCGCTCCGATGATGCGGGCCATCGTGTCGAATACGCCACCGGCCGCGAAGGGCACCACGATGGTGATGGGCCGCGCTGGATAGGGTTGCGCTTCCGCCGCGACCGACCAGACCGCCGCCCCGGCAGCCACCAGCAACGCAAGACGCCGCCCTATCATGCATCGCTCCCGATCTTAGAAAGCTCCGAGCGTTAGACTAGCCTGTTTTGCGCGGCCTGACACATCCATCGGAGGGGGTAGTGGCCATTCTAGGCGATCTGACTTTGGCACGAAACGGACATGGTGCCGCCGTCTCCGTACGTCCGCTGTTGAGGGATGAACGGACCTAGCTCAAATGCGAGCCGAGGTCCCTTGATGACCCAAAGCGGCCGTAGTTTGTGCTGCGATAATCGCTGTCGCAGATGTAACGCGGCTACGCGCTTGATAGACTGTGTTGGATGCCAAGGCGAGCTATGGGGCCCAAAATGGGCAACGGAACACTGCAAGCCATCGACCAATTGGTAAGAACGCGGCGGTCCATTCGACGCTTTACTGATCGCCCAGTTTCCAAAAAACTCTTGCTTGAAATTCTCGATGTTGCTGGTCACGCTCCCAGCAATTCAAATATGCAGCCTTGGCGGGTCTACATGGCAGGCGGCACGACCAAAGACAAGCTCGCTGAAGCCCTCAGCGAGGCACACAGAACGTCTCCGGCCGATTACCAGCCGGAGCGGCCGATGTACGCTCCTGATCTACCCGCCCCTTACTCGGATCGGCGACGGCTATTCGGACGCGCGTTCTATGCCGCGCTGGGCATCGACCGAGCTGACATGGAAGCGCGCGACCGGCACGCAGTACGAAACCTCATTTTCTTTGATGCGCCGATTGCCGCCTTCTTCACGGTGGATAGGCGACTGGAAGTAGGTAGTTGGTTCGACTGCGGACTTCTCGCTCAGACGTTCATGCTTGCCGCGAAGGCGAGAGGCCTCGATACCTGCCCGCAGATTTTCCTGACTAAGTATCACTCGGTAGTTCGCCGGCATCTTCCCATCGACGATAGCCAGATAATCGCGTGTGGCATGTCAATTGGTTACGCTGACACAAACTCCATCGAGTACGCCATCAACATTCCGCGTATCCCGGTTAATGAATTCGCCTCTATCGTGGGGCTGGAATGACACGCAACATCGTCACGTGAGATACACCGCACCGATGGCGGCTTACGGCACTTTACGACGTTTTTGGAGTGTCCGCTCAGCGGTCGCTGGGTTAAACGGACATTCGGATGACGACGAATTGACGAGCTTGCCGATGATTTAGTTGCGATGATCGAATGATGACGACTTCCGGTTTTGTGAAGGGTTTCGGATGCCGGCCGCTTGAAGGACCTCGCGGCGCGTTCGGCGGCCGGCGTCCGAAAGCCTCCAAGGAAGGTAACCGCGCTTAAGGGACGTAGACGCTCGTGGGCGTGTCGATCGAGAACGATGCCGAACAAACCCGAAATGCCATCGCCGGATGGAGCGTGCTTCCGGATTATGCCTCGGTGAACCTGTCGGAAGGCGACGCGCCGGCCGTCATGGGACTGCTGCGGCAGCGCGGGATCGGGATCGAGGCGGGGCTCGCCTCCGTCGCCGACGCCGAACGCTTTTTGGGCCTCCCCGATCATGACCGGGTCTTCCGCATCCTGATCGAAATCGGCGAGCAGGATTTGAGCGCCGCGCGGAAAATGGCGGATGATATCGCGGCCCTCCTCGAGCGCGCGAACATGCGACGACCGATCCTGCTGCACGGTTTTGATGCGACGGTCTGGCTGTTTGTCGCCATCGCGCATCAACGGCAATGGTCGACCCGGGTCGGGCTCGAGGACGGCAAGCATCTCCCCGATGGCACCATCGCATCCGGCAATGCGGCGCTGGTGGCCGCCGCGGTCGCGATCTACGCAAACCGCGCTGGCCCGTTAGCGGGGCATGAGGGATGACGGCGCGCGCCCCGCAAATAAGCCCGGCAAATAAAGAGCCGAACGTGAACCGCTTCACATGTCGTCGGTATCTTAAGACGTAATAATTCGGTTTATTTAATTGGCCACCCGCGATTACTCGGGTCGCCGCTTATTCGATCAGCGCCGCCAGCACGGCGGATCACGAGTCGAGCCAACTGCATTACGGTCGGCAAGGCGGAAGCATGCGCTATCTCGTCAGTTTCGAACTACAATATCAGGAGGTGATCCGCACCATTTTGCCTTTAGTCTGCCAGTGGGGAGGTGCCCGATTCCCCCATTTTTGAGTGACAGCGTGGGTGCCCGGGCGGCCTCCTCTTCTTCTTTTTGACGTCACAGCCTCAATGTTTTTCAAAGGGAGAAGTGCCATGAACATGCGGCAACGCATTGCCAACACCTGTCCTCCGCTCATCAATGTCATGAGAATTTCCGCCATCGGCGCAATGGTCGTCTGGCTCGCGAGCAGCGTGTCGTCGCTCGCGATTGCGCAACAGGCCGGCACCGCCGCCGGTGCACAATTCCCGGCCTTTGCTCCCGGTATGATCGATCACCTGCAGGCCATGCGGCGCTTTGCAGACCCCGATCAGAGCGTTCAACAAGCCCCGCCGATCATCCCGAGATTCCAGATCGACGACAATCCGACGGGGGCGGTCGCGACCTTCCAGCCCGCCGGCGCGACGTTCCCGGCCAACGATGCGTTCTTCCAGAATCTCGGCACCAACGGCCGAAGCTGCTTCAGCTGCCATGAGCCGCAGAACGGCTGGAGCGTCAGCGCCGCCGGCGTTGCGGATCGCTTCAGGGACAGTGACGGCACCGATCCGATCTTCCGTCTGGTCGACGGCGCCGTCTGTCCGGACGCCGACGTTTCAACCCTGCGGGCAAAGCGGCGGGCCTATGCGCTGCTGATCAACAAGGGCTTGATTCGCATCGGCTTGCCGATGCCGAGCCCGACCCAATTCGCGGTGACCGCGGTCGATGATCCTTATTCCTGCAATACCAATCCCGTGACCGGCCTCACCAGCTCGACCACCGGCATCGTGTCGATCTACCGGCGGCCCTTGCCGTCCACCAATCTCGGATTCCTGAGCACCATCATGTGGGACGGTCGTGAGCCCAGCCTCACCAGCCAAGCGAAGGACGCCACGCTCGGACACGCACAGGCCAATCCGAATCCGGGGCCGACCGACGCGCAGCTCGCCCAGATCGTCGCGTTCGAGAGCGGTATCTTCACCGCCCAGGAGATCGACAGCATCGCCGGGGTGTTGCACCGCGACGGCGCCCTGGGCGGGCCGGTGGCGCTGTCGCTGCAGCCGTTCTTCGTCGGCGTCAACGATCCGCTCGGAAAGAATCCGACCGGTGTGCCATTCACGTCCAACATCTTCGACATCTACCGGCCGTGGCTGAGCGCGCACGGAGAGGATGAGGACGACGTCGAGCGCCGCCTGTCGATCGCGCGCGGCGAAGAGGTATTCAATACGACGAACATCAACATCAGGGGCGTTGCAGGCCTCAACGATGCCCTCGGGATCACGAGCATTCCGGGATTCTGCGGCACCTGCCACGATACGCCCAATGTCGGTAACCATTCCGTCAAAGCGCCGCTCGACATCGGTATCGCCGATGCTGACGCGAAGAGCCCGCCGGCGCTCGACATCTCCGGATTGCCAGTGTTCACTCTGACCTGCACGCGGGGGCCGCTCACCGGGCAAGTCTTTCGGGTCACCGATCCGGGACGCGCGCTGATCTCCGGGCAATGCGCCGATATCGGCAAGGTCAAAGGCCCCATTTTACGCGGGCTCGCTTCGCGCGCGCCGTATTTCCACAACGGTTCGGCCGCGACCTTGCTCGATGTGGTGAATTTCTACGACCAGCGATTCGGCATCGGATTCACGAAGCAGCAAAAGACTGATCTCGTGAATTTCCTGAATGCGCTCTAAGACCACGATGAAATCTCGATCATCCGCTTTGGTCCATTAAGACAGGAGACCCCCGGCCGCATCGTAAAATTGAAGAGCCCCGGACGATGCCGGGGCTCAAGTTCGCTGGGAGGGATCAGTAACGGGCCGCAATCGGGGCGCCGTAGCCGCCGAAGCGGTAGTTAAAGCGTACGGTCACCATGTCCACGTCCTCGCTGATCCGATTGAGTGCACCAGCAACGACGGGATTTACGACCGAGAACGAGTTGTTCGCGTGACCCATGAAAAGATGGTCGTATTCAAGACCGACCGACCAATTCGGTGCGAAGCCATACTCGAACCCGACACCGACGGTACCGCCCCAGCGCGTCGAACTGACCGAAGCCAGACCGACGCCCGTCAGCGTCGAGAAGACGTCGAAAGGATTGCTCGTCACCGCCGCGCCGCCCTTGAAGTACAAGAGCGCCGCATTCCAGGCGTAACCGATTTGGCCGGTGATGAGGCCGATACCGTCAACCTTGGCGGTCTCCGAGACCAACGGATTGAGCAAGCTGACGCGCGACGCACGGAGATCCGCCCAATCGCCCTGACCTTCCACGCCCCACACCCAGCTGCCGGTCTGCCAACGGTACCCGATCTGGCCGCCGACGAGGCCGCCAGACGCCTCGCGACAACCGTCAGTAAGAACTGCCCCAGCCACGGTGAGGAAATCCCAGCAGTTGCGCGCCTGACCCCAGCCGCCATTGGCACCGATGTAGAAGCCGGTCCAATCGTAGATCGCAACCACGGGTGCGGGCGGCGCCTTGGTGTAGGGTCTTGCAGCGAGATCGGCCGCCGACGCGGGAGCGGCGATGCCTAGTGCGACCAGACCAACAGTGCTCAACCAAAATTTCTTCATTGTGATTTCCTCCATCCCGTCGCTTCTGATCATTCAGTCGCGACCGCCGATAATTTGTGCCGTTGCTCATATTCCAGTCTGAGCATAAGCGATTTGGCCCCGGGAGCTGTGCCACCAATGCAACAGGCCGCTTTTCAACTGATGACCGGAGACGGGTACCAGTCCGACGCTGCCGCGCAATTTGCTGGCAACCAAGCGCTGGCGGAATTTCTGGCCGACTTATCGAAAGAAGAAAAACGCCCATGCAAGTAGGGCGGCCGCTTCAGTTGGCGGCCCTCTTTCATTCATGCAAACGGCCCCAGCGCAGAGGGTGGGCTGGGGCCGCATGCGGCGGTTGTGCCGATGGGGCTGGAGTATCGGCACGGCGACCCAATGTAGCCAAGGCAAATTGGTTCCCAAGCAGAGTGTCCCAATCGGTCAGGAAGAGTGTCCTAATTAGGACAGCACCGGACACGCACCGGGCCTGCTTCCGGCCTTAGCCAAGCTCCCCCTGCGTTCCAATCGTTTCTTAAGTGAGCAAAATGGGACAGCGACGAAACACGCGGCGGTTCCATACTGTTTCTGTCATCGCCCCATCACTGCATCTGTTCAGGTGAAACGAGACAAGATGAGAGACCTTGAGGACATGGCCGCCAAGCTCAAAGCCGCTCGCACGCTCCCGCCGGGGCCGGACCGCTGTGCCATCATTGAGCAGATCGGTACGTTCCGCATCGAGTTGGCCGCCATCGCCGCGAAGCGAAAGCTTTTGCAATCAGCCAAGCTTCAGCTGGCGACCCTTATTCGCGCAAACGGCCCCAGTTCGGGGGGCGAAGCTGGGGCCATCTAGGGCAAACGGCGCGGTAGCGGCCCCGCGACGTTCGGCTATAGCCGATCACATCCGACGGCGGCGCGCTGCTCACTTTTGCTCACTGTCCTGCACCAATACGGCCCGCCCCTCGATGGCCGCTCGCACAAGAGAAGGTCGAAGGTTCGATCCCTGGTACGCCCGCCATCACTCGGCAAGATAACCAGTGGTTTGATCACGCGTGCCGACAAATCAGAACACGCACGATGAGGGCCACAACCATCACGATGCCGGCGAGTGCGAGCCATCGAACAGCAAAGCCGCGCCAACGACGCGGTGTCGTGTCGCGCCAGCGACGAGGTGGAATATAGCGGGCTTCCACGGCGACCCTCGCCTAAGCGCGCGTTCGACGCCGGACAGGCATCACGCGCGCTTGTTTTCGAAGGATGTGTCGAAAATAGCTGCGCGCGACCGCATCTACCACTGTCGAGAATACTTCATCAGGTTGCAGTGCGTCACGGCGCTTTGCTTCGCGCAAATATTCGGCAACGTCTTCCTCCAATTTCACCAAGCTCGCATCGTCACAAATGGGCGTCACCAATTGAAGCCGTTCGAGCGCCCGCGTCGATTCTCTCCTTGAGGGCATGGCAAGCTCCCAGATTTGTTTATTTGATCTTGAAGGTCGTGGAGCGACCAGGTTCCCAAGCCCGATCAATAACGTTCGGTTTTTTCAGGATGCCGGTTGACGTCCGGTTCGGTAGATCGTTTGGATAACCAACGGCGATGTGTCGGGTTCCTGACACAGGTGGCGAAAACAGGTTGTTCCTTGTGACGGAACCAGCGGCTTCCAATTTGCGTTCTGGTCTTCACCACAAGGGAGACTCGCAAAATATTGCGCCGACCTGGACGCAGGAATCCATCACATGAAATCGCTTAAAAGCGAATGGACCGAAGAAGAGTTGAAACAACTCGCGGCAATGGTTGCAGCTGGCGGCACCGCTCTACGGGCAGCGGCCAAATTCAATCGCAGAATAGCAAGTTGCCGAAGTCAGGCGCGAAAAATGGGCGTGCCTTTTGAGAATTCAAAGATCAGGCGAAAAAATATCCTGGCTAAGTGTGCCGCCGTCGAAAAAGAGCTGTCTCGTTAGCTTCGACCAAACCGCGACTGTTGGGTGTAGCCGAACCCTAGTGACAGGCTGACATTCGGCGTCGGCTGGAATTCGACGCCCGCATGCGCGCGATAGCGAGGTGGGAAGACGGTTATCGTGTTGCGCTTACGGCCGCCGCCGCCCCCTCACTTCTGGAAACAGACCCGGTAGCGCGAGCGCCAGATAGCCGTCTCCGCACGGGGGACGGGGCCGAGCTCCGGCAGGGCACTCGTTCCATACGACCCCGCCGGTATTCCAGCCATCGACGACACATCCGCCATACGGCGTATTATGGCAACCAGGCCGCATCCGTCTGCGGCATTGGCCGCGCCGAAGATTGAGAGGCTGCCGGCGAACAGAACTGCCACGACAAGGTTTTTCAAGTTTTCCTCCATGGTTGGGCCGCCGCGATGTGGAGCTTCTCTAAGTTACCTTGTGCATTTTTTCGGAACCAGGTTCCCGGGATGGGCGTAGTAGTTCCGTGCAAGCGCGCTAAAACGGGGCATCCTAAGTGCCGGGAGCATCGATATTTTTGGTCGAAGATGAAGCCCTCATCCGGATGATGCTCGTGGACATGATTGAAGAGCTTGGGCATCATGTGGTTGCTGAGGCAGGCAACATCGAAACCGGGCAAGCTCTGGCAGAGACGGCTGTGTACGATCTCGCTATTCTCGACATCGACGTTGCCGGTCACAACATCAGCCCGGTCGCCGAGATCGTCGACAAGCGAGGTCTGCCATTCGTTTTTGTCAGCGGGTATGGACCAGGAGGCCGACCAGAGGCATTTAGTGGGCAACCGGTACTGCAGAAACCATTGTCGACGGCGAGGCTCGGCCAGACGATAGATTTAATCCTCTCGATTTGAACCGCATCGGCCGCCGCGGTTGTTCTGTCGAAAACGTTCGCTCAGCAGGCCTATAGAACTCCGAGTAGCTTTATAACGAGCTTGGAAATCTCTGCCGGGTCTTCAATGCCGGTCTGCGCGATCTCGAACACCTTCCTGGCAACAATCCGCGTGATAGGGTCGTCGCGCTCTTTGAGACCAAGAGTGCGCAATGTCCCCTCGTAGGCGGCGACTAGGCGTTGAATTTCATCCGGCCCCAATGGGGCGTTTTGGATGAGCTTGTAAATAGCCATAGCTTAAGCCAACGCGCGGCAGCCAGAATTGGTGGCAATCGGAATTTTGTTCGCGGCAGGGAACTCTTTCTCACCCAAGCCAATCCCCGATTGCGTTAGGGCATGCGGCACAATCGCTGCGAACGGTTCCAGGGCCCCCGGAACGGGGGCCGTTTCGTTTGGCACTCTCAAAAGCGGGTAATAACCGAAATAGGCCACTCGCCATTTCAACCCGGGCCACTCTTGGATTCTAAAACCGAATTTAATGGAATCGGCCGGTTGGGAAACCACATCACAACCGTGCCGGTCCCCTCGCCGGCACTTCCTCCCTGCGGCTCCGGCCCGCCCCCGCGCCGGGGCCGCAGAACAAATACGAACAGTGCCAGCCGATTTTGGGGAACTCGCAATCAGGCCCAAGGAACCTGATTCAAGGAACCAGGTTCCAGAACCGTTCACGAAACCATTATGTCCGATCGACGAAGCCGTCGTGAAACAAAGGCCGGCTATTGAACGTTCTTAGTAGTAAGTTAGGAGTATCAAAATGATTGAAGCAGTCACGGCAATTCTAGGGCTGTTTAGCGCCGGCATCTTCGTCGCTCACACGGTGGATGCTTATCGCGCGCCATAGGCCAACTGGGCGGACGCTGAAATCAAGCGGCGGCGGTAGGCCACCCATCTCGCGAGCGGCTTTTCTCGTGAGGCCTATGGGCAGCCATTACGCTGGCAGCAAAACGCGACGCCTGGATCTGCTCCATCAAAGGTTGGCTATCGCAGTCGATAAGACCGTCGATCTGAACTCCTGACCGCGCTTCAATCGAAGCCAGCGCAGCCGCAGGATCTGAGCCGCACGGCTTGCGAGCCGCCGCGACGCTTTCCAGACCTCCAGCTGCTCGACCAGGTCCATCATCCGACGCCACTGCTTGTATCCGGCGGCAAACGCGGGAATTGACAGGAGCTTTTTTCGATTGAGCTCAAATAACCGCTCAACGCAGGTGAGTTTTAGCACTTCACCGGTCACGAACGTCATTGCACCGGTGACCAAATGACCGGTTGCCAGGAAATATCCGGCCAGGGGTTTTACCGGCTCGAGGATGATCACCGGCACCGCGAAAAGCGCCAGCGAAGGATAAGGTCGTAACGAAACGATCCAGCGCTGCATTCGCTCGAAAATCCGCATCCTGCCGAGCCAGGCCGCGCAAGGTCGCGTGACATACGAAAACAGTCCGTCGAGCACGAAATATGCCGCGGCAAGCACGAACAACGGGGTTTTCCAGATGCGTGCCATGCCGCCCTCCCAGGCTTAGTCAAAGCATGGGCCACCGATCGGTTCCCCACGCTGCCTCTGGTTTCCGGATCGATATCGGTCGAGGGCTCCGCCGACATCGCTTTGCCGCGCGCCGGCCACGACTTCTGCGCCTTTCAAAGGCAAACACCGGCCCATGGCAGTTGCGAAAGTCTGTGCGTCCACGATCCTCGGTGAGTTCGAAAAAGCCCGGGCCGAGCTTGTCGGCAAAGCCGTGATCCTCACCGACGGAAAGGCCGGTACGGTGGAAGGCGTTTGGCTGGACGAAATGCACGGACTGCGGATCTCGATCCGAGGCCATGATGGGAAATGGCCGATCTCGACCATCAAGCTCGCCGAGAGGGCGTGAGATGGTTCAAATGGGGCGGAACTACCTCTTGGACCCAAGATAAGTGGTCCATACGGCGCTGGCCAAGGTCTGCGACGTTTGCTGAGCGCATGTCTTTTCGACTTCGGTCACTATCGCCGCCACGCTAATTTTCGCCTGCGTTTGATCACTTGCCGCGGCGACGTAGTTCAGCCCCGTCCAGAAACCGTAGATCCAGATGGTTCCCTCCAGTCGATGCTCTTGCGTCGACCGCCAGTGAGCGCAACTCATGCCGCCTATTCCGATCATGTCGACGGAAACTTTGGAATCCTGCGCCGAGACCGGGCAGGCCGGAGCGGCAAAGACCAACGCCGCAAATAGAGCTCGCTTTATCATGCGCCAAAAATCCAAAGCTCGAGCATGACCTTTCGGAAAACCCCTACTCACCCCGCTATCCAGGTGCGGGGTAGGCTTTTTCCGGATCATGCTCTAGCGATTATTGGAGCGAAACGCGGACCACGCCGGCTCCCATCATGCCGAGCGCACGCGCCGCGCTGACCGACACATCGATAACCCGGCCCCTGACGAATGGTCCGCGATCATTGACGCGGCACTGTATTGAATGATTGGCGCGCGTCACCGTGACGATGCTTCCCAAAGGCCGGGTGCGATGTGCGCAGGTCATCTCGCCCCGGTGACCGCGTCCGCCATAGTAGGAGGCAAGACCGCTTTCAGCCTTGGCCGCGTCGGCAATGGAAAGCAGAGCAAGGGCAAGGAAAGTACCAAGCAAAGCACATCGATACATGGTAAAACCTCGCGCCGCCCCGGCAACCAAGCCACGGGGACGGTGCAAAGCAATCGCGGCAAAAACTTGTCCCTTCAAACACGGTCAATCGCCGGCTTTGCGAATATTGATTGTTCAAACCGGCTCGCTTTGCCGGGCGTCCGACACGAAAGAGGTCCACCAGACGGTCGCTGGCTCCCAGCGACAGATGAGTTCAGTTCGAGGAACCGTCGTCAGGGTTTAGCCTTTAGTTCGGCTGAATTGCTGCGTCCGTGCTAACCAGTATGGCTCCATGTCCAAATGGCTAAGACTGTTTCTGTTTGGGATTTGGGGTCTGCTGCTGATCCCGCTGGTCACGCCTATTCTCCAAAAATGGCTGGAGGAAAACGTCTTCTCCGATCCTCACGGTCTCGCCATGACGATTTTTCCAAATGCCGGGGCCGCAACCGCTTTCAACAACCTGCTCGCACTGGGCGAGCAGCGCTGGTTCAAATTTGCGCTGGTGTTTTTGACCGAAATCGTCATCGGCGTATTGCTGGAGTGGTTAAGCCGGACGTCGGACGACAAGAAAGCTTTCGAGCTCAAAAGCCTCGGCACCAAATTTCGCAGCCTGTCAGATCACATCAAAGTCCGGACCGCCTCGTCAGGATGGCCCGACAATGTGCGTGATCTCAAGCCTGCAATCCTGTCGGTATTCATCTCTGCGAAGAAATTTGATCTGTGGGTACCCAATGAGCACGTCTACCAGCTGCCGGATGCGTCATTCCTGTGTGAATACTTCAGATCTGTCGGGACGCTTTTGGAGAACGGACATTTTGACAAGGCCACCAGTGAGGCGCTCTCCTGGAAACCTTTTCTCGATAAAGTGAAGCTGTCTTGAATTTCAGGACCGGTCCAACCAGACCGGGCCACTGGGTAGCGCCTTGGTGGGCCTGTTCATCCCCAAGATTGACGCGTTATCGGTGCCACAAAAACGAGCAGAGAATCGCAGGGTTCCCGGCCCCAGTGAAATCAAGATTTCTCCTAAATCGAGGCGATGAATGTCGCTTTTTAGACCTCGATAACAGGGTACTGGTCGCCAAGAACAAAACGAGGAGGCATCACCCAATGCCGACGAAGGACGGAATTACTCCGGACCATCCTTTGCCTGTCTTTCTCTCCGATGCCGAAGAACCCGAGCAGTCGGGTATCTGGAGAGCTTGGCACACAGCGCTTGCCCCGACGCAAATCCTCAAGACAAGCATTTTGGGTGTAACGGCGGCAGCGATCGTTTTCGCGCTCCTATTGGTGGGAAATCCGCTCGTGCTGTTTGCGAACGCCCCGGCTTTGCTGGCTGACCTGTCGGCGCCCAAGCCGGGCACCGATGCATCGACGACAACCATTCAACCAACCGACGGCACGCAGGCTTTGCCGCCGACGGCAAGCGAGACGCCGGCGGGCGACGAAGCTGCTGGCGCATTCAAGACTGCCTACCAGAACCAGGCTGAAATCCGCCAGCCAGAAGCCGAGTCCTTGTTGAATCGATTCCAGGCCTGGGCGGCCGCGGAAGATGCACGGGCACCGGCTGCACAGCCCCTACAAGATGTCCAATCACAGCCGGTACAAGACGTCCAATCGCAGCCGGTCCAAGATGCCGAACCACGGCCCGTGGCAGATGCCGAACCGGAGGTCCGGCACCCGCGAAAGCACCGACAGGTCCGGCCCGAGCAAAATGCGCGAGCCGAGATCCGAACCGAGCAAAATCTCCTGGCAAAGCTCCGGCGGAAGCCACATGCACAGGAACAGGTCCGGCCCGTGCAAGACGCTCGAACACAAGACCGGCCTGCACAAGATGTGCAGGCACCGTCGCTCTGGCAAAGCCTCGGTTTGCGAAATTAGAGCCGGACGTGACCTTTCACCCGGCCTCCTGAACCGCCGCTAGTCGCTGCATCCGCTCCGCCGCTCATTCGCTGTCGGCGCAAGAAGCGGGGCCTCAAATCCCGAGAATCCAGACCGCGAGGATGGCTACCAGCACGGTCAAGCCGGAAATTGTCCAGCCCGTCGCATAACCGGCACCTTTGGTTTCCGGCCTGTCCACCATCGTATCATGCCAATGGGTCATAACCGCCTCCTGGCGATTGCCTCTGGTGGATAGGTCTCCGCCAGCGGCCCAAGGGTTCAACGCAACAATCGCCAGGGGAGGCTGCCGGTTCCGCGGTTCCGGCCGCCGACAGGCAAAAAAAGGCCGTTAGATGGCCTTCGGACTCACAAATAACTGATCTTTGAGTTGGTCGGGCCGTGGAACCGGAACCGCCCGGTTCCGTTGAGGCGCGCCGGTGCAAAAACAACCTGGAGGTTCATCTCATGCGCAAACTGATCGCCACCGCCGCCGTCACCTTTCTCTCCTCGGCCTTTCTCTCCTTGGCTCCCCTCTCCTCCACCGCTTTCGCCCAGGACAAGGCCGGGGCGCCCGCGGCGAAGAGCGGCGACACCATGAGCAAGGGCGACGACATGTCCAAGGACAAGATGAGCAAGAAGACCGCCGAGAAATCGAAGAAATCCAGCAAGATGAAGAGCGACGACGCCATGAAGCAATAGCCGCCGCGAACGCGTTTTAGAGAGGCCGCCTTCGGGCGGCCTCTTTCATTGGGCACGGCGGTGACGACGGAACCATTGTGCGTCCTGAAACATTGTTGCCGTTGGGTCTCACTTGGCTCTCAGTTGAATGGCGGGGAAGCGTAATGTTGAATTTGCTCAGGCATTCCGAAGAAGCCGATCTTGAACGAATCCTTGCCCGACATTCCGCGATGGAGTCGGGTGCGGCGGATAGCACCGTCGCGGACGAGCAGCAGTTTCGCGAACTGCTTGAGGCGCTGCCTGCCGCGATCTATACGACCGACGCCGGCGGCCGCATCACATTCTTCAATCAGGCCTGCATCGAGTTCGCCGGACGCCCCCCGAAAATAGGCGACATGTGGTGCGTGACCTGGAAGCTGTTCTGGCCGGACGGCACCCCGCTGCGGCACGAAGACTGCCCGATGGCCATTGCGCTGAAGGAAAACCGCCCGGTCAGAAACGTCGAGGCGGTCGCCGAGCGGCCCGACGGCTCGCGCATCTGCTTCATGCCCTATCCGACGCCGTTGCGCGACAACTCCGGCCGGCTGATCGGTGCCGTAAACATGCTGGTCGATATCACGAGCCGCAAGCAGGCCGAAGAACGCATGATGTTGCTGACCCGCGAGGTCGATCACCGCTCCAATAACCTGCTCGCCGTGATCCAGGCCATGCTGCGATTGACGAGGGCCGATACGGCGGAGGAGTTTCAAGCGGCGTTCCAGGGCCGCTTGAGCGCGCTCGCCAACGTGCAGAGGCTGTTCTCGGTGTCGCGTTGGACCGGCGCCTGCATCAACACGATCATCGAGGAAGAACTCAGGCCCTATGCGGCAAGCGATATGAAACGAATCAGTATCGTCGGCCGCGACATCCGGCTGCCTGCGGCGCTGGCCCAAGCCATCGCCGTCACGGTGCACGAACTCGCGACCAACGCCGCGAAATACGGGTCGCTGTCCGAGCCATCCGGCAAGATTGTGATCAGCTGGCAAACCGATGCCGCAGACAATCTCCTGCTGGACTGGGTCGAATCCGATGGTCCGACCATCGCGGAGCCGGAACGGCGCGGATTCGGGGTCGATGCGATCGATGGCCTGGTTCGAACCTTGAGCGGCACGATCAAACGACATTGGAAGCCCGAAGGGCTGATTTGCGAGCTGTCCTTTCCGAGCGTTGCGGCCCGTTAGCAACTTCGCGCGCGATGTTCGCCAGTCACTTCTTGGCCGGCGCGGTCGCCGCAACCCTATCCGGCGCAGCCGCCGACAGGAACGGTATCGGCGACACGCCTTCGTCCTCATCAAGGAACGCCTGAACCTTGGCCTGAATGGCGGCCTTGACGTTGTCGGGACCGCGATCGCTGAGTTGATTGTGCTGAAATTCGGTCCTGACCACTTCAATGCCGGCCTTGGCGCAAATCTCGTCACTGGGAACGACACCAGGATCGGCCGTGAACACCGGATCCTTTGACCGGAAGGAGAGGATCTTGATCTTGCCGTTGGTGACAAACGGAACCCGCAGATTGTCGAGCGTCACGACTTTCTTGACCATGTCGGGATGCAGCTTGGCAAAATACATCGAGATGTCGCCGCCATTGGAATGCCCGATCAGGGTCAGGTGATGATAGTCCGCGTTGGGGTAGAGCTTCTCCAGTTCGTCGACGGCAAACATGATGTTGAGAATGCCGCGGTTGTACTGCATGCGGCGGCCGGCATATTCCTCGCCCGCCTTCGTCACCATCGGATCGTCGGTTTCGAGGTCGTGCTGGATGCTGACGACCATATAGCCGCGGGCGGCAAAAACGTTGGCGAGAAACGAGTATTCGGTGTTCTTGACGGTATTGCCATGGCTGAGGATGGCGACCGGCAAATCGATCATCTCGGCGATCGACTCCATTTCCCGGTCGCGGCGAACCGCCAGATCGACCGTGACCGTTCGGTCGCTGCGCAAGGGGTCAACAAATGTCAGGGTTTTGTGATGGATCGCCCATTTGCTTGCGGTGAAATCAGCGATCGTGATCACAGAGCAAATCGACAGAACGATAATTCCGCGCTTCATGTTCGTCTCTTGCAAATTAGCAGTGGCGAAAAGCCTGCTTAATCCGTTGGTTTCCTTTTGCTTAATGTTTGTCACGGCGGCATGACAGATTTCTGAAACACGCGGCCGCGCAGTAAGACTAACTGTCAGCCTGGGCCCAGGCCCAAGCCCACATCCTTCAGCCGCCCGGCGAACCAGACCGACAGCGCCCGGTCGAGGCTGCCGCCGACATATACTTCCGATGACGCGATGTCATTCCTTCCGAGCGTCACCAAGAGCCCGATCGAGTAGGCGAACCACAGATGCGGATCGGTCAGTGCCCGCAACTTGTGCCGGTCATGCTCCGGAGGCTGATGATTGGCCTGCTTCCTGGCTTCGATCGCGAGCAGGTTGTTGGGAATGGCGCGCTGGTGCACGACGATGTCGGGATAGATCGATTTTCCGAGCGTGTCGTCGGTCGAGACGATCGTTCCATGCGGAAGCCGCAGCGTGCGCTCGCCGAGCCGGTTGTAGTCGCAATCGACCTCCCAGCCGGGAAACTGCCTCTCGATATGCACCGCAAGCCGATGCGTCAACGTGCGCTCGCCGAGATCCTTTTCAAACAGGAAAGTCTCGCGCGCGTAAAACTCGGTGAGAGCAGTGACGACCTTGTTCAGCTCGGTCTGCATGTTGCCTCCCTCCGTCATTCGTCATTGCGAGCGTAACGAAGCAATCCATAGAATGGGTGCGGTAGTCATGGATTGCTTCGTCGCTTGCGCTCCTCGCAATGACGATCTTATGCGCTTCACGTCATCACCCTCACAGCTGCACCTCGATCAGCCGCGGCCCCGGCTCGGCTGTGGCTTCCGCAAGCGCCTCGTTGAAGTCGTCGACATTGGCGACGGCGCGGCCGGGCACGCCCATGCCCCTCGCAAGCGCGACGAAGTCGATCGTCGGCCGGTCGATCTTCAAAATATCGAGCGCGCGCTGTCCCGGCTCGCCCGCGCCGACGCCGTCGAACTCGCCGCGCAAAATCTGATAGATACGATTGGCGAACACTATGGTCACGACATTGAGGCTTTCGCGCGCCTGGGTCCACAAGGACTGGATCGTGTACATCGCGCTGCCGTCGCCGACCATGCAGATCACCTTGCGATCCGGGCAGGCGACCGCGGCACCCGTTGCGACCGGCGTCGAGAACCCGATCGAGCCGCCCATGTTCTGCAGCCAATCGTGCGGGTTGGCGGAGGCCGTCAGCGGAAAGAAGCCGCGGCCGGTGGTGATGGATTCATCGACCACGATGGCGTTTTCGGGGATCGCCATGGCAAGCGCCTGCGCGATCGAGGCGTGGGTCAAAGGCCCGGTCGGCTTTGCGATTTCAACGAGCTTCTGCGGCTTGACGTCGGCTGGCCTGGCGCCGAGCGCATCCGCCAAGGCCTCAAGCGCCGCGACCGAATTCTCGCCCCACGACGTCAGGCGCTGGACCTCGCAGCCCTCCGGCTTGAGCTTGCTCGGCTTGTTCGGATAGGCAAAGAACGCCACGGGATCGTTGGCCTCGACCAGAATGATGTTCTTGAAGTCCTTTAGCAGCGGCAGCGCCTGCTCGATCACATAGGGGATACGGTCGATCGAGAAACGCCCGCGCCCGCGCGCCATGCGCGGGTGATAGGTCTGGCCCATGACCTTGCAGCCGGTCTTGCCAGCGATCTGCTGCGCCAGCGCGAGCCCCTTTTCGGTCAGCGCGCCGCCGGTGATCAAGAGCAGGTTTTGGCTACCGCCGCTGTGCATCACCTTGGCGGCCGCGTCGACGGCCTCGTGCGAAAAACCGGGGCGCTGACTTTGCGCCGGTAGCTGGGCGATGCCGTCGGCCTCATTCCACGCGGTGTCGGCCGGCAGGATCAGGGTTGCGATCTGCGGCGGCGAACTTTTCGCCGCGGCGATGGCGGCGGCGCCGTCGGCGGCGACGGACTTGGCGTTCGGTGAGGTGCGCACCCATTCCGACATCGGCCGCGCCAGACCCTCGATGTCGGAGGTCAAGGGCGCGTTGTAGCCGATGTGATAGACCGCGTGCTGACCGACGATGTTGACGATACCGGAATGCGCCTTCTTGGCGTTGTGCAGATTGGCAAGACCGTTGGCGAGCCCGGGGCCGAGATGCAAAAGCGTCGAGGCCGGCGTGCCCTTCATGCGGAAATAGCCGTCGGCAGCACCCGTCACCACGCCCTCGAACAGCCCGAGCACGCAGCGCATGCCCTCGACCCGGTCAAGGGCCGCGACAAAATGCATCTCGGAGGTGCCGGGATTGGAGAAGCAGACGTCCACACCTCCCGCGACCAGCGTCCGCACCAGACTTTCCGCACCGTTCATTGTTCCACTCCCGTTCGCGGTCCTTTTGCGATCTGGAGATCAACCATTGTTCGCGGCATCCGTCAAAGGGGCGCCGGGCATTGCTGCACCACGCGGCAAGGCAGAGCTTTTTTAACCGCGGCTGTCGAAATCGCCTTGCTCGCGCTAGCGTGGCTTGCGAAACCGCGCCCAATATGGCCAGTCTTGACCCATCCGATTTCTTGGCGATTTCTCGGCGAGGATGAAAAATGATCCGGACGTTGGCTCTGCTGATTGCGGTAGTAGCGTTTTTGGCCGGCGGCGGCCCTTTGCGGGCCCAGGGCGTCGACATGCGCGACATCATGGGTGGCGGCCCCGGCTTCTTTGAGCGCGGCGGCGCCAGCCCGATTCCGCGCGAGATGGTCTACAATCCCACCGGCTACGCGCCGGGCACGATCGTCATCAACACCGCCGAGCGGCGGCTCTATCTCATCCTGCCCAACGGCCAGGCGCTGCGCTACGGCATCGGCGTCGGCCGCGACGGCTTCCGCTGGAGCGGCGTTCACCGCATTTCCGCCAAAAAGGAATGGCCGGGCTGGACGCCGCCTGCCGAGATGCTGGCGCGGCGGCGCGACCTGCCGCGCCACATGGCCGGCGGCATCGAAAACCCGCTCGGCGCCCGCGCGCTTTATCTGGGATCGACGCTCTATCGCATCCACGGCTCCAACGAGCCGGAGACGATCGGACAGGCGGTGTCGTCCGGTTGCTTCCGCATGACCAATGAAGATGTGACCGATCTTTATAACCGAGTCTCCGTCGGCGCTACGGTGGTCGTGAAGAACTAGGATTTCGCTTCGCTCCATCCGGGCTACGACGTGGTACGTGTTGCGTGCATGCAGCGATATTTAACGATGGCCGCGGTCGCTTTGGCGACAATCGCATGCGATGCGGTTGTCTGGCCGCAACCTGTTTCGGCCGAAATCCCGGCGATCGCGTCGCGTCAGCGCGCCGAGAAGAAAACGTTCACCGACAGTGAAATCATCGACGGGTTCCTAAAAACCGCCTTCGGCGCCGAATTCCATCTGGCCGGCCGGGTTGATCGCATCCGGAAATACGACATTCCGGTGCGCGTGTTCGCCGATGGCGCGCGCGCCGACCGCAAGGCGCAGCTCTCAAAAGTGGTCGCCGACATCGGCGCGCGGGTCCAGCATCTCGATATCGCCATGGCCGAGAGCAGCGAGGGCGCCAATGTCGTGGTCAAGCTGGTGCGCGACCGCGATCTCTACCGCACCATCAGCACCTTCTACGGCGGCGAGCGGGCACGCGAGATCAGAACCTCGCTCGATCCGCAATGCCTGTCCGGCTTCCGCAAGAACGAGAAATACGAGATCGAGCATTCCGACGTCATCCTCACCGTCGACAATGGCGATTTCATTTTCCTCGACTGCGCCTATGAAGAACTCCTGCAATCGCTCGGACCGATCAATGACACGAGCTCGGTGCCCTGGACCATGTTCAACGACAATGTGTCGATGGGCTTCTTCGACGTCTACGACCAGTACATCCTCAATTTGCTCTACGACCCGCGCATTAAGGCCGGCATGACGGTGGCCGAGGTCAAGGCCGTGCTGCCCGAGGCGATGGCGGACGTGCGGGCCTGGGTGAAGAAGGTGAATAAGTTGGCGGAGTGACTGCGCGCTTCAGCGCGGAAGTCATTCCGGGGCAATGCCAACGGGTCGCGCGAATGCGCGCCCGATGACAGGCTCCGCATCGAACTATGATGTGCAATTGCACATCTGAGAATCTCGAGATTCCCCGATGCGCAATTGAGCATCTGAGGTCTGGTGCTAACGCACCATCCCGGAATGACAGAGTTAGCCCTCACGCCGATTTCTCAAACAGCTCCCGTCCGATCAGCATGCGCCGGATTTCGCTGGTGCCGGCGCCGATCTCATAGAGTTTTGCGTCGCGCAGCAGGCGGCCGGTGGGATAATCGTTGATATAGCCGTTGCCGCCAAGCAGCTGGATCGCGTCAAGCGCGCATTGCGTGGCCTTTTCCGACGCATAGAGAATGGCGCCGGCGGCATCCTCGCGCGTGGTCTCACCGCGGTCGCAGGCCTTTGCCACCGCATAGACATAGGCGCGCGACGCGCTCATCGTGGTGTACATGTCGGCGATCTTGCCCTGCACCAGCTGGAAAGTGCCGATCGGCTCGCCGAACTGCTTGCGCTCGTGCACGTAAGGCATCACCACGTCCATGCAGGCCTGCATGATGCCGAGCGGTCCCGCCGCCAGCACCGCGCGCTCGTAATCGAGGCCGGACATCAGCACATTGACGCCGCGGCCGACTTCGCTGAGCACGTTTTCTTCCGGGACTTCGCAATCCTCGAACACCAGTTCGCAGGTGTCGGAGCCGCGCATGCCGAGCTTGTCGAGCTTTTGCGCGGTGGAAAATCCCTTCATGCCTTTCTCGATGATGAACGCGGTGATGCCACGCGGCCCGCTGGCGGGGTCAGTCTTGGCATAGACCACGAGCGTATCGGCGACCGGGCCGTTGGTGATCCACATCTTGCTGCCGTTGAGCACGTAGCGATCGCCCTTCTTCTCGGCGCGCGTCTTCATCGACACCACGTCGGAGCCGGCGCCAGGCTCCGACATCGCCAGCGAGCCGACATGGTCGCCCGAAATCAGTTTTGGCAGATATTTCCGCTTCTGCTTTTCGTTGCCGTTGCGGCGGATCTGGTTGATGCAGAGATTGGAATGGGCGCCATAGGACAGACCGACCGCCGCGGACGCGCGGGAGATCTCCTCCATCGCAATGCAGTGCTCGAGGTAGCCGAGCCCTGAGCCGCCATATTCCTCCTCGACCGTAATCCCGTGCAGGCCGAGCGCGCCGATCTTCGGCCAGAGGTCGCGCGGAAACTGATTGCTCCGGTCGATCTCGGCGGCGCGCGGCGCGATCTCGTTGCTTGAGAAATCCTGCACTGTCTCGCGGATCGCGTCGGCCGTCTCGCCGAGATCGAAATTGAACGTCGGGTGCGCGTTGGGGATCATCGGCGCCATGCCTCCAGGCAATCATGCTGTTAGGTAACAGCCTTATTCTCCGGCAATCAGCTTGTCACGGGCGGACCGGGCGGAGAAGGGGGCGCGCGTTCGCGCCGCAATACGCTTTTATGCAGCCCTGTGCGGCAAACTCTCCCTTGCTCCGGCGCGCGCAACCGGCTGTAATTCACCCAAAATATCGCCCGCAGGCGGACATTGGCGGGTGGAAGTATTCAGGGAGCGGCCCATGCACGGGAGCATCGATTTCACCCAGGACGAGACCCGAAAGGCCGCGCGGGAACGCGCTTATTCGACACCGCTCGAGGCGTTCGATCCCGGCGATCCCGAATTGTTCAGGACCGATAGCTTCTGGCCATATTTCGACCGGCTGCGCCAGGAAGAGCCCGTGCATTACTGCAAGGACGGCGTATTCGGGCCGTATTGGTCGGTGACCAAATATAACGACATCATGGACATCGAGACCAATCATGCGGTGTTCTCCTCGGCGGCCTCGCTCGGCGGCATCACTATCCGCGACGCCCCGCCGGATTTTCGGCGCGAAAGTTTCATCGCCATGGACCAGCCGCGCCATGGCGCGCAGCGCAAGACGGTCGCGCCGATGTTCACGCCGACCCATCTCGACCAGCTCGCCATCAACATCCGCAAGCGCTCGACGGAATGCCTCGACAACCTGCCGAAAGGCGAGGTGTTTGATTGGGTCGATCGGGTCTCGATCGAGCTGACGACGCAAATGCTTGCGGTATTGTTCGACTTCCCCTGGGAGGACCGCCGCAAACTGACGCGCTGGTCCGACGTCGCAACGACGCTGCCCGGCCCGGATGGCCTTGTCGCCACCGAAGAGGCGCGCCAGGCCGAGCTTCTCGAATGCGCAAGGTATTTTTCAAGACTCTGGAAGGAGCGGATCGATCAGCCGCCGAAGAGCGACCTGTTGTCGATGATGGCGCACAGCGAAGCCACGCGCGACATGGACCCGGCGAATTTTCTCGGCAATCTGGTGCTCTTGATCGTGGGCGGCAACGACACCACCCGCAACACGCTGTCGGGCAGCATCTATGCGTTGAGCCAAAATCCGGATCAGTACAGCAAACTCCGCGAAAATCCCGACCTGATCGACAGTTTCGTGCCGGAGGTGATCCGCTGGCAGACGCCGCTGGCCCATATGCGCCGCACGGCGCTTGCCGACATCGAGTTCCGCGGCAAAAAGTTCAAGAAGGGCGACAAGGTCGTGATGTGGTACGTGTCGGGGAACCGCGACGACGAGGTCATCGAGCGTCCTTACGAATTCATCATCGACCGCGCCCGGCCGCGAATCCACATCTCCTTCGGCTTCGGCATCCATCGCTGCGTCGGCTTGAGGCTCGCCGAACTGCAATTGAAGATCATCTGGGAAGAGATCCTGAAGCGCTTCGACAATATCGAGGTGGTAGGCGAACCCAGGCGGGTATATTCGAGCTTTGTCAAAGGTTACGAGACCCTGCCCGTCCGCATTGCAGGCTAGCGCGTATTGCGCCAGAGTAAGTGCCAGCTTTGCCAATGGAACAATAGAATACCGCGTCAAGATACCCAGGATTGATCAGCGATGAACGTTCAGACCGCCATCCGGCCCGATCAGAACGAGCTTCTCGGCCAGGCGCGCGAGGAAGCCTATTCGACGCCGCTGAAGGATTTTCACCCCGGTGCGCCACGACTGTTTCAGGACGACACGCTGTGGCCCTTCTTCGAGCGGCTGCGCAAGGAAGAGCCGGTGCATTACTGCACCAATGCGCCGATCGACCCTTATTGGTCGGTCGTCAAATACAACGACATCATGGGTGTCAACACCAATCACGGCGTCTTTTCCTCCGATGCCGGCCTCGGCGGCATCACGATCCGCGACGCGCCCGAGGGCTACGACTGGCCGAGCTTTATTGCGATGGACCAGCCAAGACACTCGGCGCAGCGCAAGACGGTGTCGCCGATGTTCACGCCGACCCATCTGGATGAACTGGCCGTCCTGATCCGGCAACGCTCGGCCAGGGTGCTCGACAATCTGCCGCGCAACGAGACCTTCAATTTCGTCGACCGGGTGTCGATCGAACTGACGACACAGATGCTGGCGACGCTGTTCGACTTCCCGTTCGAAGAGCGGCGCAAGCTGACGCGCTGGTCCGACGTCACGACCGCGCTGCCCAAAGGCATGGTCGTTGAATCGCCGGAACAGCGGCGGCGCGAGATGGATGAATGCAGGGCCTATTTCGCCAATCTCTGGAACGAGCGCGTCAACGCCGAACCGCGCAACGACCTGATCTCGATGATGGCGCACAGCGAAGCCACGCGCCACATGGACCCCGACAATCTGATGGGCAACATCATTCTGCTCCTGGTCGGCGGCAACGACACCACCCGCAACACCATGAGCGGTTCGGTGCTGGCGCTGAACGAGCACCCCGACCAATATCGGAAGCTGCGCGACAATCCGGCGCTGATCGATTCCATGGTCCCGGAAGTCATTCGCTGGCAAACGCCGCTCGCGCATATGCGGCGCACCGCGCTGGTCGATACCGAGATCGGGGACAAGAAGATCAAGAAGGGCGACCGCGTCGTGATGTGGTACGTCTCGGGCAACCGCGACGAGGAGGCGATCGAAAACCCGAACGAGTTCATCATCGATCGCGCCCGCCCGCGCACGCATTTGTCGTTCGGCTTCGGCATCCATCGCTGCGTCGGCATGCGGCTTGCCGAGCTGCAACTCAAAATCGTCTGGCAGGAGATGCTGAAGCGCTTCGAGAAGATCGAGGTGGTAGGCCCGCCGAAGCGGGTCTATTCCAGTTTTGTCAGAGGCATTGAATCCTTACCGGTACGCATTCCTGCGTGACGGTGGGCACGCTTTCCGCCTTCGCTCTTTGAGCTATGGCGGACGGGTCGCTTTGCCCACCCACCATGCTGAGATCGTAGGGTGGGCAACAGCGCGCCCTTCGCGCTTGCCCACCGTTTGCCGGATCAACACACGCCAACAGTGAACGGACCCGCACCCTGAGCACCGAGTTGAACCCACCGAGCCTCGCCGAAGCCGTCAACGCAAAGGGTTTTTCCGCCGCCGCCGGCTTTCGCATCGTCGCGGTCGAGCCCGGCCGGGCGGAAGTCGCGTTGGCGCGCCGCGACGATCTGGTCCAGTTCTTCGGCCATTTTCACGGCGGGGTGATCACCGCGCTGGCCGATCAGGCGGCCGGTATCGCCGTCACATCCGGCCTGCCCAAGGGCCGGATCGGGGTCACCGTCGAGCTGAAGGTGAATTTTCTCAGCCCCGCCGACGGCAGCGAGCTTGTGGCGCGCGCCAAAATTTTGCAAATGTCGGGCTCGATCGGTGTCGCCATCGTCGAAATCTTCAGCAAGGACGACAAGTCCGAACGCCTTTGCGCATTTTGCACGGCCACCATGCGCGCCCTCGATCTGCCAGCCGAGTTTCGATGACCCAGCAAGAACAACACGACGAGCATTCCGACATCCGCGATGCGGTTGCCAAGCTGTGCGCGCAATACCCGGGCGAATACTGGCGCAAGCTCGACCGCGAAATGGCCTACCCTTCCGCCTTCGTCGACGCGCTGACAAAGGCCGGATATCTTTCGGTACTGATCCCCGAGGAATATGGCGGGGCGGGCTTAAAGCTATCGGCGGCGGCTGCGATCCTGGAAGAGATCCAGCGCGCCGGCTGCAATGGCGGCGGCTGCCACGCCCAGATGTACACCATGGGCACGCTGCTGCGACACGGGAGCGAGGAACAGAAGGCGACATGGCTGCCGAAGGTCGCCAGCGGCGAGTTGCGCCTCCAGGCGTTCGGCGTCACCGAACCCTCCAGCGGCACCGACACCTCCTCACTGAAAACATTTGCAAGGCGCGACGGCAACAACGGCTATATCGTCAACGGCCAAAAGATCTGGACCAGCCGCGCCGAATATTCCGACCTGATGATCCTCTTGGCGCGCACCACGCCGAAGGAGCAGGCGAAGAAGCGCACCGACGGCCTGTCGGTATTTATCGTCGATATGAAGGCGGCCAAGGGCAACGGGCTCACCATCAGCCCGATCCGCACCATGATGAACCACTCGACGACCGAAGTGTTCTTTACCGACATGAGGGTGCCGGCGGAGAACCTGATCGGCGAGGAAGGCAAGGGTTTTCGCTACATCCTGTCCGGCATGAACGCCGAGCGCATCTTGATTTCAGCCGAATGCATCGGCGACGCCAAATGGTTCATTGCGAAAGCCACCGCCTACGCCAGGGAGCGCGTGGTGTTCGGCCGGCCGATCGGCCAGAACCAGGGCATCCAGTTTCCGATCGCCAAAGCCTATGCCTCGATGCGCGCGGCCGAGCTGATGGTGCGGGAAGCCACGCGCAAATACGAGGCCGGGCTCGATTGCGGCGCCGAAGCCAACATGGCCAAGATGCTGGCGGCCGACGCCTCCTGGGAAGCGGCCAATGCCTGCGTGCAGACCCATGGCGGCTTTGGTTTCGCGGAAGAGTATGACGTCGAACGAAAATTCCGCGAGACCCGGCTCTATCAGGTCGCGCCGATCTCGACCAATCTCATTTTGTCATTCGTGGCCGAGCACGTGCTGGGCATGCCCCGCTCCTACTGAGAACAAGAAGATGCTGCCGCTCGAAGGAATAAAAGTCATCGCCGTCGAACAGGCGGTCGCAGCACCGTTCTGCTCTTCGCGCCTGGCGGATGCAGGCGCCGAAATCATCAAGGTGGAACGGCCGGAAGGCGATTTCGCCAGGGGCTACGACGCCGCGGCAAAGGGACAGAGCAGCTATTTCGTCTGGCTCAACCGCGGCAAGCACTCCGTGGTGATCGACCTCGCCACCCGAGAGGGACGCGCCAGTCTTGAGGAATTGATCGCAGGCGCAGACGTGCTGCTGCAAAACCTCAAGCCCGGTTCGATGGACAAGCTCGGTTTTTCGATGGCGCGTCTGCGAAAAGATTATCCGGCACTGATCTGCTGCACGATTTCCGGCTATGGCGATGACGGCCCCTACGCCGATCGCAAGGCCTATGACCTCTTGATCCAGGCCGAAAGCGGGCTCGCCTCGATCACCGGCGGACCGGAAGGCCCCTCGCGCGTCGGCGTGTCGATCGTCGACATCGCCACCGGCGCCACCGCCCATGCCTCGATCCTCGAAGCGCTGATCGCTCGCTCGCGCTCAGGCCAGGGCGCCGACATCCGCATCTCGATGTTCGACGTCATGGCCGACTGGCTGGCGGTGCCGCTGATCAATTCGGAAGCCGGCAATCCGCCGCAGCGGATGGCGCTGGCCCATCCCTCGATCGCGCCCTACGGCGTGTTCCACTCAAAGGACGGCAAGGGAATCCTGATCTCGATCCAGAGCGAGCGCGAGTGGAAGAAGCTGTGCGCCGAGGTGCTGGGGCAGCCTGGTCTTCCCGATGATCCTAGATTTACGAACATGGTCGAGCGGGTGCGCAACCGCAAACTCACCGACAAGGCGGTCGGCGACCTCTTCGCCACGCTTTCCCGCGACGATCTCCTGAAGCGATTGGCGGATGCCGATATCGCGTTCGCCGAGGTCAACACCATGGCCGATCTTTCGACTCACCCGCATTTGCGCCGCATCGAGGTGGCGACGCCGAACGGCGTGGTGAGCCATCCCGCGCCCGCCGCCATCTTCGTTGGTGAGCCGCGCCATTACGGCGCCGTGCCCGCCATCGGCGAGCGCACCGACAGGCCCCAAACCGGGTTGCGGAAATCGTCATGACCGAGAAAATCGCCGAAAAGTTCGACTTGGACCATTTGCGGCAATGGATTGGCCGCACCGAGGAAAAGACCGACATCGTGACCGCGCATCTGGTGGCGGGATTGCGCTCGGCATTGTTCCTCGATGTCGGCAAACCGAAAGACGGCGATGCGGCACCGTTCACCGCGCATTGGTGCCTGACGCTTCCGGTGGTCCCGATGTCGGAAGTCGGTGCCGACGGTCATCCGAAGCGCGGCGGCTTCCTGCCGCCGGTGCCGTTGCCGCGCCGGATGTGGGCCGGCGGCGAGATCAACTTCGCGGAACCGTTGCGCGTCGGCGATGTCGTCACCCGCACCTCGACGATCAAGGACTTGACGCTGAAGTCTGGCTCTACCGGCTTGTTGTGCTTCGTCTCGGTCGACCATGTTTACAAGACGCCGCGCGGCGTCGCGCTCCGCGAGCGCCACGACATCGTCTATCGCGAGATGCCCGCGAGCGAGCAGAACGCGGGGCCTGCGAAGCCACAGGCCGCGTCGGCCCCCGCAAAGCATTCCGAGCGGCATCTCGCCGATCCGGTGTTGCTATTTCGCTATTCGGCGCTGACCTTCAACGGCCACCGCATCCACTACGACCGCGACTACGTCACCAGGGTCGAAGGCTATCCCGGCCTAATCGTCCACGGCCCGCTGCAGGCGGCGCTCTTGATCGAACTGGCGGCGAAGCTGCATGGCGGCAAAGCGCCCGCGACGTTCGTGTATCGCGGTCTGCAGCCGCTGTTCGACGGCAGCGAATTCTCGGTCAACGCTTCCGACAACAGCGCCGGCATGGAATTGTGGACCGCCAATGCCAAGGGCGAGCCGACCATGAAGGGGACCGCGTCGTGGTGAGGTCTGACCGTCATTCCGGGGCGATGCGAAGCATCGAACTACGATGCGCAATTGCACATCGGAGAATCTCGAGATTCCGGGTCTGGTGCTTACGCACCATCCCGGAATGACGGCATAACACTTCGAGTTATCTGCCAGAGGTCCGGCGTTGCCCCGCAAACCTTCCAACACCCCCACCACCGTCAAACAGGCGACGCTCGATCTGTTGCGCGCGTTCGGCATCAACAAAGTGTTCGGCAATCCCGGCTCGACCGAATTGCCGTTTTTGAGCGACTGGCCCGACGACATCGACTATGTCTTGGGCTTGCAGGAGGCTTCCGTGGTCGGCATGGCGGACGGCTACGCGCAGGCGACCCGCAACGCCGGATTCGTCAATTTGCATTCCGCCGCTGGCCTCGGCAACGCGCTCGGCAATATCTATAACGCCTACCGCAACCAGACCCCGCTGGTGATCTCAGCGGGCCAGCAGGCGCGCAGCATTTTGCCGTTGCAGGCATTTCTCTATGCCGAGCGCGCGGCGGAATTCCCGCATCCTTACGTCAAATTCTCGGTCGAGCCGGCGCGGCCCGAAGACGTGCCAGGGGCGATCGCGCGCGCCTATTACGTGGCGATGCAGCCGCCTTGCGGCCCGACCTTCGTCTCGGTGCCGATCGATGACTGGACCCATTCAACCGAGCCGCTACAGGCGCGCGACGTCAGCCGCGAGATCGGCCCCGATCCGGAAGCCATGAAGCGGCTTGCCGCGGCACTTTCGGCGAGCAAGCGCCCTGCGCTTGTGGTCGGCCCCGGGATCGACCGTGCGCTGGCCGTCGATCTGATGGTGAAGGTGGCGGAGAAGGCGAAGGCCGCCGTATGGGCCAGCCCGTTTTCGGCGCGCTGTTCTTATCCCGAGCGGCATCCGCAATTTTTTGGCTTCCTGCAGGCCTCCGCAGTTCAGCTCTCCGACGCGCTGCGCAGTCATGACCTGGTGGTTGTGATCGGCGCGCCGGTGTTCACCTTCCACGTCGAGGGCCACGCCTCGATCTTCGATGGTTCAACCACGATCTTCCAGATCACGGATGATCCGACTGCGGCTGCGGTAACGCCTGTCGGCGCCAGCATCATCGCCACCATGAGGCCGGCGCTGAAAATGCTGCTCGATCTGTTGCCCGAGACTTCGCGCCAAGCGCCGACCGGATGCGCGCTGCCGCCGGCGCCGGCCGCGGGCGACCCGATCCCGGTCGAGTTCGTGTTGCACACGCTCTCTCACGCAATGCCTGACGATGCCGTGCTGGTCGAGGAAGCGCCATCGCATCGGCCTGCGATGCAAAAATTCATGCCGATGCGCGGCCAGGATAGTTTTTACACCATGGCAAGCGGCGGCCTCGGCTATAGCCTGCCTGCCGCCGTCGGTATCGCGCTCGGCAAGCCCCGCATCAGGACGGTCTGCCTGATCGGCGACGGCTCTGCGATGTATTCGATCCAGGCGTTGTGGACGGCGGCGCAACGCAAGCTGCCGCTCACCGTCGTCGTGCTCAATAATGCAGGCTATGGCGCGATGCGCTCGTTCAGCCAGGTGATGCAGGTCAGAAGCGTCCCCGGGCTCGATCTGCCCGGCATCGATTTCGTCAGGATCGCCGAAGGGCTGGGCTGCGATGCCGTGCGGGTGACAAAATCGTCCGAGATCGCGCCGGCGCTGAAGCGCGGGCTTTCGCATAACGGCGTCAGCCTGATCGAGGTGGTCGTGGATTCCGCGGTGCCGCTGCTCTACGCGCGGAAGAACTAGTCCGCAACCGGCTGCGCCGAGCCGTCGCGCCGCGACGCGATGGCGCGTGCGTCAAGATGACCCGAGCCGACTTCCAAGAATGGATTTCTTCCCGGGGCCCACGTGTTATCCAGAGCGGAGGTTTGCAACGCTCAGCGGAGCATGGTTATGGCGGCGGTTGACAAGCTATTCGCGGGATCGATCCCGGAGATCTACGACCGGCTCCTCGTTCCGCTCCTCTTCGAACCCTACGCGCGCGACATGGCGGAGCGGATCGCCGGCACCAAGCCACGGGATTTGCTGGAGACCGCCTCGGGAACCGGTGTTCTTACCCGCGCAATCGCATCGCGTCTGCCGATGCATAGCCGGATCATAGCTACCGATCTCAATCAACCAATGCTTGATCGCGCTGCTGCGAGCAAGGCCCTCGAGGGCCGCGTCACGTGGCGACAGGCCGACGCGCTGGCTTTGCCGTTCGGGGATCAGGAATTCGACGTCGTTGCCTGCCAATTCGGCGTCATGTTTTTCCCCGACAGGATCGCGGGTTACAAGGAGGCCCGCCGCGTGCTCAAGCCGGGCGGTCGTTTTTTCTTCAATGTATGGGACGCCATCCGCGAAAACGAATTTGCCGAGACCGTTACGGAAGCGTTGGCCGTGGTCTTCCCGCACGATCCACCCTTGTTCATGGCCCGCACCCCACACGGCTATCACAACGTCGAAATGATTCGCGAGGGACTGGCTGCGGCGGGTTTTGCAGATATTTCCGCCGAAACGATCGATCACACGAGCAGAGCCGCGACGCCGACAGATGCAGCCATCGCCTACTGTCAAGGAACCCCGCTCAGGAACGAAATCGAGGCTCGCGATGCGGGGCGCCTTGAGGAGGCGACAAAGGCCGCGGCTGATGCGCTGACCCATCGATTTGGCGCCGGCCCCATCGAGGGTCGTATCAGGGCACATGTATTCACCGCCGCCGCTTGACGTCACCGCTTGGAAGGCGTCGCTGCTCCGCGCGGAAGAATTGAGCCGGATCACCTCGCCGTCATTGCGCGACGAAACGAAATGCATAAATCGGTCCGAGCTTTTCGGAGATGACGATGATCCTGGAAACATTTGCGAGAGTGTTCGTGGACACGGACGCGCTTGAGCCCACTTGCGCCTTCTATTCCGACCTGCTCGGCGGCGAAGAGACCATGCGCTTTGCCTATCCGGAGAAAGGCCTGGAACTCGCCGCGATCCCCTCGCCCAAATTATCCGTCCTGAGCATCGCGGGACCGCCCGAGAGCCGCCGGCCGTTTGAGGCGACGCGGCTGACCATCAAGGTCGAGACCTTGGAGCCGGTCCTTAGCCTACTCGAGAAGGCGGGCGCCGAGCAGCTGGAGCCGATCCAGAAGACGCCGGTCGGCCGCAAGACGCGCTTTCGCCACGCCGACGGGCTGATCGTGGAATATGTCGATCATGCGCAAAAACCTTAGCCTCGCTCAGGAGGCCAAGAAACCGCCGTCTGCAGCCAGCACGTGACCAACGACATAGGATGCGGCATCGGAAGCTAGCCACACCACGGCCTTGGCGACCTCCTCGGGCGTTCCCATCCGCCGCAGCGGCAGCCCCGCTGCGACAGCAGACATATCGCCGACGCCAGAGCGAAGCATCATGTCGGTGACGACACGGCCCGGCGCGATCGCGTTGATCCGGACGCCGCGGGGTGCGGCCTCCATCGCCGCTGAACGCATCAGCGAGATCACCGCCGCTTTCGAGGCGGAATAAAGCGACAATCCAGGGTTCGGATTTCGAATGCCGCTGACCGACGCGTTGACGACAATTCGGCCGTCGCCGTGCGCGAACATCACCGGCAGCTGGTCACGAAGGCACAGGAAGACGGAGCGCACATTGGTGTCGAATACCTCGTCATACACGGGGTTTGGCTGTTGCTCGACCGGCGCGCGCCGCCCCTGAAAGCCGGCATTGTTCAAGGCGACGTCCAGCCTGCCGTAGCGTTCGACCGTGGCCCGGACCAGACGTTCCACATCGTCTTCCTGCGTGACGTCGGTCCTGATTGCGAGGACTTGCGTGCCCAACGTCCTGCACTCGGCCGCGGCGGATTCTCCGCCTCGCGCCGGCCGCGATCACGACCGCGGTTGCGCCCTCTTCGGCCATCTTGCGTGCGGCCGCACGGCCGATGCCGCTGCCGCCGCGGGTGACTAGGCAGATTTTTCCGTCCATCCGGCGCGCGGCCGCTCTCGGAAACGCGGCTGTCGCATCTGGCTCGCTCATATCATCCAACTCTTGCATCAGCTAATAGTTGTATGATACAACTATATCTCGGAGTCAAGATAATGCCTGCTGCGGAGCTCACCCTCATCGACGACATCCGTGCCGCTTCCCGGCAGATGGTGCGCGAGCTCGGTTTCATGGAACAGACGGTCGCCGCGACGGACTATCCGCCGTCGGCCGTTCACACGATCCTGGAGATTGGCGCCCGCGGACCGATGACGTCGGTGCAACTTGCCGAAATCCTGCATCTGGAGAAATCGAGCGTCAGCCGCATGGTGCACAAGCTCGTCGGGTGCGGCGAACTGAAGGAGACTTCCGACGCGGCCGATGCGCGGATCAAGCCGCTATCACTGACGCCGAAAGGACGGCGCACGCTGGCCGCCCTTCACGAGTTCGGCCGGCGGCAAGTTTCCGGCGCGCTTTCGTATCTGACCGAGACCGAACGGAAGATCGTGCGCGATGGACTTGTCATTTACGCGGCGGCGCTAAAAGCGGGCCGCGATGCGGAAGCTGAGTTGGCGGGGCCGGTGATCCAGGCACGGAAGAGCTGAAGGGAGGGTCGTCATTCCGGGGCGATGCAAGCATCGAACTACGATGCGCAATTGCGCATCGGAGAATCTCGAGATTCCGGATCTGGTGCTAACGCACCATCCCGGAATGACGGAACTATTTCCCGTAAGCTTCCCGCATCTTGGCCTGGATCTTGGCCATGCCGGCGATCCAGCGGTCATAATTCTCGGTCTTCTTGCGCATGTAACCGAGCACCTGCGGGTGCGGCAGGATCACAAAAGTTTCCTGTTCGATGCCTGCGAGCGCATCCTGCGCGACCTGTTCCGAGGAGAGATCGCCGTCGCCGGATTGCGGGCCCTTCGGGATCGAGCGCAGCATGTCGGTATCGACGCCCTGCGGGCACAGGATCGAGACCTTGATGCCGTGGGCCTTGTGCGAGATCGCGAGATTTTCCGCAAAGCCCACCGCGGCGTGCTTGGTGGTCGAATAGGCCGGGCTGCCGACTTGCGACAATAGACCGGCCGCGGAAATCGTGTTGAGGAAATAGCCCTCGCCGCGCGCCTTCATGCGCGGCACCAGATGCCGCGCCGCATAGACATGCGCCATGACGTGGATCGCCCAGCTTCGCTGCCACGGTTCGTCGGAGCTGCCGCCGGCATTCACCGATTGCGGATCGAAACCGCCGCCGATGCCGGCATTGGAGCAGAATAGCGCGATCGGCCCGAACTGGCGCTCGGTCTCCTCGATGAGGTGGATGATATCCTTTTCCAGCCCGACATCGCATTGGAATGCCGCGCCTTGAACCGAGGCCGCGACCGCTCGCGCCCCCGCGCCATCGAGATCGGCGACGATCACCTTGGCCGCACCTGCCCTGTGAAAGGCTTCGCACAGCGCCTTGCCGATGCCGTTGGCGCCGCCGGTGACAACCACGACCTTGCCGGGCACCTGCATCGCCGCGTCCCCTTTGTTTGGGTCTCAGGCCAAGACCAGATCGAGCACCGCGGTATAGTGGCAGGCCGCGCCGAGGAGCACGAAGCTATGCCAGATAACGTTCTGGAAACGCAAACGCCGCCAGGCGTGAAAGATGACGCCAAAAGTATAGAGCAAGCCGCCGGCAACGATGAACCACAGCGCCAGTTGCGGCAGCGACGACATGCCGGCGTCGTAGGCAATCAACCCGCTCCAGCCCATCGCCAGATACAGACCAACAGATACCTTGTCGAAGCGCCCGGGGAAAAACAGTTTCAGCACGATCCCGACCGCGGCAACGCTCCAGACCCCGGCCAGCAACGACATCGCGAATACGCGGTCCTGCAACTGGGCGAATACAGGCGTATAGGTCGCGGCGATCAGAATGTAGATCGCGGCATGATCGAGCCGCCGCAGCAGCCATTTGCCGCGCGATAGCGGCCACAGATTATAGGCGGCGGAAAAGATGAGCATCGCGAGCAGACCGGCAGCGTAGACCGACACCGAGACAATTTCGTAGGTGGAGGCAAATACGGCAGCCAGCACGATCAGCACCGTGGCCGCCACCACGCCGCCGAACACGCCTATCCCATGCACGATGCCGTCGGCGATCAATTCGGCCCGATCGTAATGCCAGCTGATCGCACCTGCCGCCGCATGGACGGAGGTCGAGGCGAGTTGCTTCAGTCGAAACACGTTCATGCCGGCCTAGCGATATCCGATGGCTGTGCGATAAATCATACCTCGCGAGAGGTCAACGAAGCGTTCAACTCTCCTTGTTGATCGGTTAAACCCTAAAATCGCGTCCAATATGTGAAGCTTGATTTCAGCCCACGGATTGCCACTTTTTGGGCGGTCGCACCTTAACCCGCACGAGCTTCCAAGCCACATGGCCCCGAATTTCCAGGATATCGTCGAGGAAGCGCGATTATCCGCCCGGGCGCTGCTGGACTATGGCGAGCATTTTTTCAATCCGACGGTGCGGCTTGGCGTCACAGGACTATCACGGGCCGGCAAGACCGTTTTCATCACCGCGCTGATCCACGGCCTTACCCGTGGCGGCCGCTTCCCGGTGTTCGAACCCCTCGCGACGGGACGGATCGCGCGCGCCCACCTCGAGCCGCAGCCGGACGACGCGGTGCCGCGCTTTGACTATGAAAATCATGTGCGCACCCTGACCGAGGAACGCCGCTGGCCGAACTCGACGATCGATATCAGCGAATTGCGCCTGGTCATCGACTACCAGCGCCGGAACGGCGCCGACCGCACGCTGACGCTCGATATCGTCGACTATCCCGGCGAATGGCTGCTCGATCTGCCGCTGCTCAACAAGAGCTACGCGCAATGGTCGGCCGAAAGCCTCGCCCAATCGCGCGGAGAGCCGCGTGCGCGGCTCGCGGCCGCCTGGCATGCGCATCTTGCGACACTGAATGCGCTTGACCGCGAGGACGAACAGGCGACGCTATTGGCGGCAAAGCTATTCACCGACTATTTGCGCGGCTGCCGCGACGAACGTTTTGCCATGAGCCTGCTGCCGCCGGGGCGTTTCCTGATGCCGGGCAATCTCGCGGGATCTCCCGCGCTGACGTTTGCGCCACTCGACGTGCCGATCGAAGGGCAAGCGCCCGAAGGGTCGCTGTGGGCGATGATGATCCGCCGCTACGAGGCCTATAAGGATATCGTGGTCCGGCCGTTCTTCCGCGATCATTTCGCGCGGCTCGATCGTCAGATCGTGCTGGTCGATGCGCTGGCGGCGTTCAACTCCGGCCCCGAAGCGCTGGCTGACCTCGAGGCGGCGCTCGAGGGAATTCTGGATTGTTTCCGGATCGGCCGCGGCACGTTCATCTCGAACCTGTTCCGGCCGCGGATCGACCGCATCCTGTTTGCCGCGACCAAGGCGGACCATTTGCACCACCAGAGCCACGACCGGCTGGAGGCGGTGTTGCGGCGCGCCGTCGGACGGGCCGTCGCGCGGGCCGAAGCGACCCGCGCTGAGATCGACGTCGTGGCGCTTGCCGCCGTGCGCGCCACCAGCGAGGCGATGGTCGCGCGCGGCCGCGACAGATTGCCCTCGATCCTCGGTACGCCTGCGCCCGGCGAAATCGCCGATGGCGAGGCGTTTGACGGCAACACGGAAGTCGCGACTTTCCCCGGCGACCTGCCGGCCGACGCGGAAGCGCTGTTCAAGGGCGACGGCGCCTTTCGCGGCCTCGCCAGTGCGGCGGCCGAAAAAACCGACTTCCGCTTCCTTCGCTTTCGCCCGCCGCTCGTCGAACGTGACGGCCGGGAGGAGCCCAGCCTGCCTCATATCCGCCTTGACCGGGCGCTGCAGTTCCTGATCGGAGACAAACTGCAATGAGCGAGAAAACGCCGCATCGGCGCCCGGTGACCTTCAGGCTGGACGATCCCGGCGTGGTCGTGATGGACGCCGGGGATTCCAGCCGTCCCGCCCGCGGTGCAGTCCGCATCACGCCGGAAGCCGACCCGGCGTTGCTGCCGGTAGCGGTCGATACGCCGCCGGTCGCGGCGCGGCGCGGTGTTGGCTGGGGCACGCTGTTCTGGGCTGCGACCGCAGGCCTAGTGCTGCTCGGCCTCGGGCTTGGCGTCGTCAATCTGATCGAAAAGTTGTTTGCGCGCAGCGAAAGCTTGGGTCTCCTCGGGCTCGTCCTTGCCGCTGTCGCAGCGGTCGCATTGATCATCGTGATCGCGCGCGAGGCGTTGGGGCTGGCGCGGTTGGCTGCGATCGAGAAACTGCATCTGCGCGCCGCTAGCGTGCTGATCAGCGACGATCGCACGGCAAGCAGAACGATCGTCGACGATCTCCTCAAGCTCGCGCACCAGAACCCGCAACTGGCACGCGCCCGCGCCACGCTCAAGGGCCACGCCGACGACATCATCGATGGCGCCGACATGATCAAGCTCGCCGAGCGCGAGCTGATGACGCCGCTCGATTCCGAAGCGCGGCGGCTGGTTTCGTCAGCAGCCCAGCGCGTCTCGGTGGTCACCGCCGTGAGCCCGCGCGCCATGATCGATGTGCTCTTTGTGTTTGTCGCCTCGCTGCGGCTGATCCGGCAATTGGCGCGGCTCTACGGCGGACGGCCCGGCGCCCTCGGCATGATCGCCCTGATGCGTCATGTGATCGCGCATCTTGCGATTACCGGCGGCATGGCGGCGAGCGACAGCCTGGTGCAGCAGGTGCTCGGCCACGGCATCGCGGCAAAGCTGTCGCAGCGGCTCGGCGAAGGCATTCTGAACGGCCTGTTGACCGCGCGGCTTGGCCTTGCCGCAATCGACGTGACGCGTCCGCTGCCGTTCACCGCGCTGCCGCGGCCGGCGCTCGCCGACCTTGCCAAGGACCTCCTGCGCAAGCGCGAGGGCGAAGGCGAGGAATAGGCGGAGTCAGGCCGCCGAGCGGATGTTGCCGGCCAACACGCGCCAGCGAAACAGCGGCGAATCCCGAGGCGGCGCCAGCTCCGGCGTCCAGCCGGTCAGCTTTTCCAGCGCATACGTATCCATCACGATCCCGCGCCAGCTTCGGTCGACCCGCTCCAGTGGCTCCCTTTTTGCCGTCGTGGCCGACCATATCGCGCTCAACTGATCCGGCTCGCGCGCAACATAGAGCCCGGTATGACCTGCGATCGCGTTGACGCCGGGATCGCGAAAATCCTGAAACCTGCCGCGCTCGTTGATCTGGACCACCGGCACGCGGCCGTTGAAATACCAGCGCAGCATCGCATAGGTGCGGTAGTCCGTGGTCGCGATAAAGGTCGCGCCGGTCTTTTGCAATTGGGCCTGCGCCCGTTCGACCAGGCGCTCATAGCCGGCTTCGCCGCCGACCGGATCGGTCCTGCCGATCAAATTCCAGGGTGCCGCGACATAATAGAGGAACACGATGACGACAAAGGCGATGCCGGAGACAACCGCCGCCTTCGCCCATCGAAGCGTCGACCCGATCATCCGCGCCGACCAGTTTTCACGCGGCATCTGCACCAGGTTGATCGCCGTGGCGGCAAAGCCCATCGGCCACAAAAACATCGGCCAGGTATCGCCGACCCGAAGCGTCAGCGACTTCCAGAAGAAATAGCAGAAGGGAACGAGCACCGAGGTCGACAGCAGGATCGCGATCGGCTCGCGTTGGCGGTACCCGCGCCACGCGGTCAAGCTAGTGCCGGTCAGCACCACCGGCAGCAGGATGAACCCGACCAGGCCGAATTGCAGGCTTAAGAATTCGCCCAACGTGCGCAGCGATATCTCAGGGGTCGCGGCGGCCCGCACCAACTGGAACCGGAACGAGGCCCAGTCGTGCCCGGCGTTCCAGATCAGCACGGGCAGGAACAGCACCACCGCGATCAGCGCCGCGAGCCACGGATAAGGGCTGAGCAGCCAGCGCGCCCGCCAGTCCGGCACCAGCATGAAGGCGGCTACAGCCGGAAGCAGCATGATGGCGGTGAACTTCGATAATAGCGACAGCCCCGCGAAGGCGCCGGCTGCGAGCCACCAGCGCCCATCGTTGCTCTCGACGAGCCTGACCAGCGCCCACACCATCGCGACTGCAAACGGGATCAGCGCAATGTCGGGCGAGACCTTGGCCATCAGCAGACCATAATAGAGCGCGGCCTCCGGCATCAGCACGGCGAACACGATCGCGCGTGCATCATGCGTCACGCGTCGGACGATATCGGCGAGCAGCAACTGCGTGACCAGCATCGCCAGCACGCCGGCAAAGCGGACGCCGAAATTCGTATCGCCGAAGATGGCGGTGCCGAAGCGGATGAACCACGCGATCATTGGCGGATGATCGAGGAAGGAAAGCGCGCTCTCCTTCGACCAGGTCCAGTAGTAGGCTTCGTCGGTGCGCAGCTCGGTCAGGCATGCGTAAGTCACCCGCAGCGCCGTCATCGCGGCGATCACGACGCTAGCGGCGATCAATTGCCGCGAGGCACGAGGGTCCGGCTTGGTGCTGTTGTCGGGCGGGGCTGTCGGCACGGCGCTTTCTCCCCGACTAAAGGTGGGGTGTCAACGTGTCGCGGGCAGACCGGTAACCGCCGATCGTGGTAAGGGGAACGACGACGCCCAAAAGATGCTCGTCAATGGAATTAAATCGTACTATCGCCGGTCTCTATTGCATGGATCGCATGGCCCGCCTTCTGGACAGACTAGCAAGATCGACCCGCGGCGTTGGCGTGCGGCAGGTCCGCCTGGCCTCCGGCATCGTGCTGTTCGCCTACCTGGTCAGCCATTTCCTCAACCATGCGCTCGGCAATATCTCCATTGAGGCGCTTGCCAACGGCGTCTACTTCCACACCCTGTTCTGGCAATTCCTCCCCGTCGCGATCACTTTCTACGCCGCCGTGCTGGTGCATAGCTGTCTCGGAATCTGGGCGCTTTATCAGCGCCGGGAATTCCGCTGGAAGGCCATCGAGCCGCTGCAGCTCGCGCTGGGCTTGAGCGTGCCCGCGCTGGTCGCAGCCCACGTCGTCGGCGCGCGTCTCGGCCAAGCCCTGTTCGATCACGAGAAGCTATATCCGCAGGAGCTTTACGTGTTTCTGGTCGCTGCGCCGTACCGGGCATGGCTGATGTCGGCGGTGTTGATCATCGCCTGGGTTCATGGCTGCATCGGCCTGCATTTCTGGTTCCGGATGAAGGCGTTCTACAAGCGCGCGGCGCCGTTTCTGCTCGCCATCGCGGTTCTGCTGCCGACGCTTGCCCTGCTCGGCTTCTATCAAGCCGGACGAACCGTCGTCGCCGACAGCGACGACCCGGACTGGCGGATAAATAATCTTTCGAGGAAGCAGATCGGCACCCCTGCCCAGGCGCGAACACTGGAAGCCATCACCGACTATTTCCTGATCGGCTATCTCGGCCTGGTCGGTTTTGTCTTGCTGGCGCGGGGCGCGCGCGCCCTGAACGAGCGGCGCGGCGGCATGATCGCGCTGTCCTACGGCAACGGCAGGACGATCCGGGTCCCGAAAGGCCTGTCCGTGCTTGAAGCGAGCCTGCGCTATAATGTCCCGCATGCCAGCGTCTGCGGCGGCCGCGCCCGTTGCTCGACCTGCCGCATCCGCGTGATCGGCGATTGCAGCGGACTGCCGGAGCCCTCGCAACGCGAGGCCTTCGTGCTCGCCCGCGTCGGCAGCTCCGATCCCTCGATCCGCCTCGCCTGCCAGTTGCGCCCCGTGGCCGATCTTTCGTTCTTCCAATTGTTCATGGCGCAAACGGTGTCGGCCCACGCACACGCTTCACAACCTGCCCGGATCGGTCAGGAGCGCTATCTCGTCAGCCTGTTCGTGGATATGCGCGGTTCGACGCAACTCGCGGAAAAGCGGCTACCGTTCGATACTGTCTTCATCGTCAACCGTTTCCTCGGCGCCGTATCGCAGGCGGTGATCGACAATGGCGGGCAACCGAACCAGTTTATCGGCGACGGCCTGCTGGCGCTGTTCGGGCTCGCCACCGGCCAGCGCAACGCCTGCCGCCAGGCGCTGAAGGCGGCATCCGCGATCGCCGCCAATGTCGACGAGCTCAATCAATTCCTCAGCCACGATTTGCGCGAGCCGATCCGCTTCGGTATCGGCATCCATGGCGGCGAGGTGATCGTCGGCGATATCGGCTACCGCGACCATATGGTGTTCACCGCGCTCGGCGACGCGGTCAATGTCGCGGCAAGGCTGCAGGACATGACCAAGACGCTCGCCTGCGAAGCGATCGTCTCGGAAGAAATTCGCATCACTGCGGGTCTTGCGGCCGATGATTTGCCGCAGCAGGAAGTCGCGATTCGCGGTCGCGCCGAGCCGATGATTGTCCGCGTCGTGGCGCATGCGCAAATCTTGGCCGCGATGGTCGACGGACCGGCCGTCGTCGCCGCCTGATCGAAGCTTGCATTAACAAGCGTTCAGAAAATTCTCCTTGAGCCATCGGTCGATTTCTCGAACCCGGTTCGCAAAGCGCCCGACTGACAGGCGATGGGTAACAACCGCGCCGAGCTCAACAACACCGAGGCGCTCATTTTGGAGAACGACCATGTTACGTAAATTGACTCTTGCACTTATTGCCGCAGCTTCCCTGACTGCCGTTGCGCTGGCTCCCACTGCCGCTTCCGCCGGCGGTGGCGGAGGGTGGGGGCGGCGGCTTCGGCTATCATCACCACTGGGGCCACGGCTTCGGCATCGGCTATATCGGTGGCGTCGATGACGGCTGCTACGTGACGCGCCCGGTGCTGACGCCGTTCGGCTATCGCCTGCGCACCATCAACGTCTGCGGTTATTGATCGACCGGTCGCTGTTCGTTCGATCCCCGGAGATCCCCGGCGCCTGGCGCGGCCGGGGCTTTTTCGTCGCTATCGGCCGGTGGAGTTGCCCCGTCCGGGCGCCACAACTTCCGGCCGAACCGGAACCGGCCCCTTTATGCCGCCTCAAATGATTGCGAAAATGGGGGAAAAGCCGCAATTGCGCCGCGATATCTTTCGTTTTGGCAAATTCCTGCCATCCTTTGAGCTATCAAGGTTGCCTTAATCTGAGCTATCAAGGTCGCCCTAATCATCGTATCTTGGTTCCGCTGGACGTGCCGGTTGGCGGGGACCGGCGGTTGGCTTTCTTTTCGATCCCGCGGAGACGACGTAATGGCTAAAGGTACCGTTAAATGGTTCAACCCCACCAAAGGCTATGGATTTATCCAACCCTCTGCTGGCGGCAAGGACGTATTCGTTCATATTTCAGCAGTTGAGAAGGCGGGCCTCTCCACGCTCAATGAAGGGCAGACCGTGGAATACGAAGAGGTTGCCAATCGCGGCAAGACCTCGGCCGAGAACCTCAAGGTATAGCGCGGGCGGCGCGGTCGGTCGCGGCGCACTCCGAAACGCCGCTTCCGAAAAATCTCAAGCAGATGGGATGAGATTCGGCAGGAGCGGAAAGCCGCTCTTGCTGGCGTTGGCGGCTGCTTTCAGCCTTCGCGGGGCGCGCGGCCCGATCAGTCCTCCGTCACCCATTGGGTGATCGGCATGACATCCGGCGGCTGCAAATAGCCGCGCGGCCAGAGATCGACGGACCATTCGATCTTGGTCGCGCGGTCGACCAGCACCGCGGTGTTGTGCGGCGTCTGCAATACCAGGGCGTTGCCGCGATAGTGCGGATCGCCGACCAAATGGTATTTGAATAGCTTCCATTCCTGCAGCACCAGCAGCAGGCTCGTGGTATTGCGCGTCGTGTCCCAGCAATCGAAGTTGTGCGGGGCGTCGAAGTAGCGGAAATCGGCTTTAGCGACCCGCTTGTCGGTGCCGATGACCGGACCCATCCGGTGATCGAACCAGATCACGGCCTTTTGTACCGCCGCGCGCTCGGCCGCCGCCGATGCCTTGCCCGCGCCAAGGATTTTGGTCAGTGCGGCGTGATCTGAAGCCGTGAAATCCAGGATCTCGCGCCGCCGGCATACAAAGCCGTAGCAGACTGTCATCTTCGTCGCATCCGGCGGAAAAATCGATACCGTGGAGTACAACGCCGCCTGCGGCTCGGTCAGCTCGACGGCGGACGCCGGCGCCGGGGCAGCCAGCGTCGAGGCGAGGGCGAAACCATAGAATGCAAAGGCCTTGCCTAGCCTCGCTAATCGTTCTTTTTCGTCCATCAGCCCCGCTCGTCCGTGCACATCGAGAAAAAGCGTGGCGGAAAATATCGCAGGGATATTGCGGTGCCAAGACTCGTCAGGCAACACCCCGCAAGGAAACTTCAAATCGGCAGCCGCCGGCGGCATGATGGAGCGTCACACTTCCGGAAAAACAGTAATGACGTCCGACCCCGCAGCCTTTCCGCCGTTTAGCGCTCCTTACGCGCCGGACGACCGCGCGATTGCAGCTCACCTGCTGAAAGCCGCTCACCTGAGCGCGGAGCAGGACCAGCGCATCGACCGCACCGCCGCCGGCCTGATCGACGCCATCCGCGCAAGCGATGACCGGCTCGGCGGCGTCGAAGACATGCTGCGCGAGTTCGCGCTTTCGACCAAGGAGGGGCTAGCG
The DNA here is from genome assembly GCA_963769365.1 of uncultured Alphaproteobacteria bacterium. GTDB lineage: Bacteria > Pseudomonadota > Alphaproteobacteria > Rhizobiales > Xanthobacteraceae > Bradyrhizobium. The sequence goes on from CAVYLU010000013.1 coordinate 213,537, forward strand.
CTGATGGTGCTCGCCGAAGCCTTGCTGCGGGTGCCGGATGCCCGCACCGCCGACCAGTTCATCGAGGACAAGCTCGGCGAAGGCGATTTCATCCACCACGAGACCAAATCGAGCGCGTTCCTGGTGAACGCCTCCGCCTGGGCGCTCGGCATGTCGGCGCGGGTGATCCAGCCGGGCGAAACCCCCCAAGGCACGATCGGGCGGCTCGCCAAGCGGCTTGGCGCGCCCGCAGTGCGGGCCGCAACGCGACAGGCGATGCGGCTGATGGGCAGTCATTTTGTCCTTGGCGAGACCATTGAGGCTGCGCTGGCAAGGGCGCATTCGACCGGCGGACCGCGTTATTCCTTCGACATGCTCGGCGAAGGCGCGCGCACCGCGCATGATGCGACGCGCTATTTCAATTCCTATGCGAGCGCGATCGAGGCCATCGGCCGCGCCGCCGATGACAGGCCCCTGCCCGACCGGCCCGGCATCTCCGTAAAACTCTCCGCGCTGCATCCGCGGTTCGAGGCCACAAGCCATGGCCGCGTGACGGCGGAGCTGGTGCCGCTTCTGATCGAGCTAGCGCGGCAGGCCAAGGCTTACGATCTGAATTTCACCGTGGACGCAGAAGAGGCCGACCGGCTGGAGCTGTCGCTCGACATCTTTGCGGCAGCGCTAGGCGACGCATCGCTCAAGGGTTGGGACGGCTTTGGGCTCGCGATCCAGGCCTACCAGAAACGCGCTTCCGATGTGATCGACTATATCGACAACCTCGCGCGGGCGCTGAAGCGCCGGCTGATGGTGCGCCTCGTCAAAGGCGCCTATTGGGACACCGAGATCAAGCGCGCGCAGGAGCGCGGCCTTGACGGCTATCCGGTGCTCACCCGCAAGGCGATGACGGACTTGAACTACATCGCCTGCGCGCAAAAATTGCTTGCGCTTCGCCTTCGGATATTTCCGCAATTCGCCACCCATAACGCGCTGACAGTGGCGACAGTGCTCGAATTGGCCGGGGGCGAAGATGGCTTCGAATTCCAGCGCCTGCATGGCATGGGCGACGCACTGTACGCACAACTTGCCGAAGATCGCCCTCGACTAGCCTATCGTACCTACGCGCCGGTCGGCAGCCACCGCGATCTCCTCGCCTATCTGGTGCGGCGGCTGTTGGAAAACGGCGCCAACTCGTCGTTCGTGGCGCTGGCCGCCGATGACGCCGTGCCGGTCGCAACGCTGTTGCGGCGTCCGGCCGACATCGTCGGCACGGCTGATGGCGCGGAGCATCCGAACATTCCGTTGCCGCGCGACCTGTTGCAGCCGCAACGCAGGAATTCGCGCGGTATCGAGTTCGGCGAACGCGCGGCGCTCGGAGCTCTCGTCTCGGCGGTGGCGAGGCAAACCGTGCCCGCGGCGGGCAGCGCCGCCAGCGCGACGCCTGAACAGGTGAATGCGGCGGTCGCCGCCGCGCGCCAGGGGTTTTTTGCCTGGAGCGCAACGCCGGCAGGGCTGCGGGCCGCCAGCCTCGAGAGAGCCGCGGACCTCCTGGAAGAGCGCAAGGCGCATTTCATCGCGTTTCTGCAACGCGAGGGCGGCAAGACGCTCGACGACGCGCTCTCCGAGGTGCGCGAGGCCGCCGATTTCTGCCGCTATTACGCCGCCCATGGCCGCAAGCTGTTCGACGCAGGCGAAGCAATGCCGGGACCGACCGGCGAGAGCAACGTGCTGCGCTTGCGCGGGCGCGGGGTGTTTGCCGCGATCTCGCCGTGGAATTTTCCGCTGGCGATCTTTTTGGGCCAGGTGACGGCGGCGCTGATGGCGGGCAACAGCGTCGTCGCCAAACCTGCCGAACAGACGCCCTCGATCGCGGCGGAGGCCGTCCGCCTGCTGCATGAGGCCGGCATTCCGGTGACGGCGCTGCATCTCCTTCAGGGTAACGGGACGATCGGCGCGGCGCTGGCGGCGCACGGCGACATCGCGGGCGTTGTCTTTACCGGTTCGACCGAAGTCGCGCGCTCGATCAACCGCACGCTTGCCGCCAAGGATGGCCCGATCGTGCCGCTGATCGCGGAGACCGGCGGCATCAATGCGATGATCGCGGATGCTACCGCGCTGCCGGAACAGGTCGCCGACGACGTCGTGACGTCGGCCTTTCGTTCCGCCGGCCAGCGCTGCTCGGCGCTGCGGCTATTGTTCCTGCAGGACGACGTCGCCGACCGCATGATCGAGATGATCGCGGGCGCGGCGCGTGAACTCAAAGTAGGCGACCCCTCTGATCCCGCAACGCATGTCGGGCCGGTGATCGATGCCGAGGCGAAACAGCGGCTGGAAGCCCACATTTCACGGATGAAGAAGCAGGCTCGCGTGCATTACGCGGGCGTCGGCCCTGACGGAAATTACGTGGCGCCGCACATTTTCGAACTGTCCGATGCGAGCGAGCTCACCGAGGAAGTTTTCGGACCGGTCCTGCATGTGGTGCGCTACGGAGCCGACCGGCTCGATCGCGTGCTGCAAGCGGTCGAAGCGACCGGTTATGGGCTGACGCTCGGCATCCATTCGCGGATCGACGATACGGTCGAGGCGATCATCGATGCCGTTTGGGTCGGCAATATCTATGTCAACCGCAACATGATTGGCGCGGTGGTCGGCGTGCAGCCGTTCGGCGGCCACGGCCTGTCGGGCACCGGGCCCAAGGCCGGCGGCCCGCATTACCTCGCGCGATTTGCGACCGAGCAGACGGTGACGATCAATACGACGGCCGCCGGCGGCAATGCCGCGCTGATGTCGGGCGAGGAGTAGCAGTTGCATCCCGCGCCGACATCGGTCAAATGGTCCGATCGTTCGTAATAATCCCGGCACACTGGGACCAGACCGACAAACGTCACGGGAGCTGCGCCAACATGGACAAGGGCATTTTTGAAGGCCTCAAGGTACTGGATTGCGCGAGCTTTATCGCAGCGCCCGCGGCTGCGACCGTGCTGTCGGATTTCGGCGCCGACGTGATCAAGATCGAGCCGCCCGGAACCGGCGATCCCTACCGCAACCTGCCAAACCTGCCGGGCTACCCCGTGAGTGAGCACAATTTCGCCTGGCTGCTGGAGTCCCGCAACAAGAGGAGCCTCGCCCTCGACCTCTCAAAGCCCGAGGGACAGGCGGTGCTGCATCGCCTCGCCGCTGATGCCGACGTCTTCATCACCAACTTCCCGCCGGCGGTGCGCGCGAGGCTCGGCATCACCTATGATCACCTCGCACCGGGCAACGACCGGCTGATCTATGCGTCCTTTACCGGTTATGGCGAAAAGGGCGAGGAAGCCAACAAGCCCGGCTTCGACAGCAATGCCTATTGGGCGCGCTCGAGCCTGATGGATCTGGTGCGCGCCGACATCAATACCACGCCGGCGCGCTCGGTCGCCGGCATGGGCGACCACCCCTGCGCTATGGCGTTCTACGGCGCCATCGTCACCGCGCTCTACAAGCGCGAGCGCACCGGCAAGGGCTCGCATGTCTCCTCGAACCTGATGGCCAACGGCGTCTGGGCTTCAGGCGTGCTGGCGCAGGCCAAACTATGCGGCGCGAAATTCGGCGAGCGGCGTCCGCGCGAGCGCGCGTTGAACGCGGTGACCAATCACTACAAATGCAAGGACGGGCGCTGGATCATCCTGTCGCTGCTCAACGAGGAGCGGCAGTGGCCGGTCCTGGCCCGCTGCATCGGGCGGGAAGATCTGATCGATGATCCCCATTTCGTCACCAAGCCCGACCGGCACGCGCGCTCGATCGAGCTGATCAAGATTTTCGACGAGGTGTTCATCACCAAGGATCTCGCCGAGTGGCGCAAGATCCTCGACGGCAACGGGCTGGTGTTCGGCGTGGTCGGCATCCTCGACGATATCCCGCATGACAAGCAGATGCTCGATAACGAGGTGCTGGTGCCGTTCGAGAACGATACGATGTTGACGATCAACAGCCCAATCTGGGTCGACGGCGCCAGGAAGGTTCGGCCGCGCCGTCCACCCGGCATCGGCGAGCATAGCGACGAGATCTTGCGCAAGGCAGGCTACGACGAGGCATCGATCCAAAAGTTGCGCGCATCTGGCGCGGTAGCGTAGCGACCACGAGCCATGCCCACCTACCGGCTGCATTATTTTCCCGAATCGGGCAACAGCTACAAGCTCGCGCTGATGCTGACCTTGTGCGGCCAGAGGTTTGAACCGATCTGGACCGACTTTGGCGGTGGCGTGACGCGGACGCTCGAGTGGCGCAAGGCCGTCAACGAGATGGGCGAGATTCCCGTGCTGGAAGAAGATGGCGTGCGCTTCACCCAAACTGCGCCGATCCTCTTAAAACTCGCCGAACGATACCGCCAATTTGGCGGGAAAACGGCGGAACAGAAATTCGAGCTGTTACGCTGGTTGTTCTGGGACAATCACAAGCTGACCGGCTACATGGCGACTTATCGATACCTACGGGCGTTCACGCCATCCGCCGATCCGCATGTGCTGGCCCATTTCCGCAAGCGCTTCGACGACTTTCTTTCCATCCTCGAGCAGCACCTGGAGCGGCAAGCATTCGCGATCGGCGATCAGCCGAGCATCGCCGACATTTCGATGATGGCTTATCTGCACTATCCGGCCGACGAAACCGGATACGACTTTGCAACCAGCCATCCGGCGGTGAGCGCCTGGCTTGGCCGCATGGCAAAGTTGCCCGGCTGGAAGTCAGCCTACGATCTCTTGCCCGGCAAGCGCCTCAAACACTATGCGCGAGAGGCGGACAGCATCTAGCGATTAAGCCAGTGCCAGACCATTGCAAAAACGATGACGCCGGCAATGATGGCGAACACGATCGTCCAGGCGCTGACGCGGATGTCGCCCGTGATCTGACGTTCGGCCTCGTTCTGAGCAATCTCGCGATTGCGCTCTTTCTCGGCTTCGTCCATCGGCTGCCCCTGCTGTGGTCTTTCAGCTTCCGGCCGTCGGTGCTGGGCGCAGCTTAGCATCAAAAGACGTCGGCTGCTCAACGGCGCTTTCGCTGCCCGCGAGCCGGCTCAGGCAAAATGCCGCCAGCGCCGCGCATAAGGCCGCCGCAGCCGCCGCCAGGAACACGGCCCCCGCGCTCCATTTCATGGTCAGCAGCATGCCGCCGACCAGCGGGCCGATGATCGAGCCGACCCGGCCGACCCCGAGCGCCCAGCCGACACCGGTGGCCCTGATCGAGGTAGGATAGAACGTCGCGGCCAGCGCGTTGGCGGCGATCTGGCCGCCGACCAAGCAAAAGCCGGCCGCAAAGATTGCCATGGTGACGAATACGACGGAATGGCCGAGCTGGCCGATCGCGCCGACGGCAAACACGGCCATGAAATACACCAGCGTCAGCGCCCGAAATGAGAAGCGGTCGATGATGCTGCCGAGCGCCAACGCTCCGACCACGCCGCCAACCTGGAAACTCGATCCGATCGCCGCTGCCGCCGACACCGAGGCGCCAAGATCGTTGAGAACCGTGGGCAGCCAGTTGGTCAGAAAATAAAGGTCGAGCAAGCTCATGAAGAACACCACCCACAGCAGCAATGTGACCAGCGTTCGCCCCGCCTTAAAGAGATGCAGCACCGGAATTCCCGTCAGGCCGGGTTCATGCACCACGAACCGCGTCGCCGGAGGGAATATTGCCTTTGGGCTGATCAAGCCGAGCAACGCGGCGACGCGTGCATTTGCTTCCCCGGTCAGCGCGAGGAACCGCACCAATTCCGGCAGCCGCAGCGCCAGGATCGGCACCAGCGCCAGCGGGGTGAGGCCGCCGACGGCAAACACCGAGCGCCAGCCGAATGGCGCGATCAATGCGGCCGCGAGCAGGCCGCCCAGCGCTGCGCCTGCCGAGAATCCGCAGAACATGACCATCACCATGGTGGCGCGGCGGCGGCGCGGACTGAACTCGGACGTCATGGCAATGGTGTTGGGCATCGCGCCGCCGAGACCGAGTCCGGTCAGGAAGCGGATCGCGAGCAGCGTATTGACGTCCTGGACGAACGCGGTGGCGAGCGCGCCGAGGCCGAAGGCGAGCGTGGAGAAAATGATGATCCTGCGGCGCCCGATGCGGTCGGCGAGCGGCCCGAACAAGAGCGCGCCGATCATCAATCCGAACAGCCCTGCCGAGAACACCGGCCCGAGCGCGCCCTTGGTCAGGCCCCACTCCCTAGCGAGCGAGGGTGCGACAAAGCCGATCGAGGTGGTATCGAAGCCGTCGAGAAACAGCACGGCCGCGCAGGTCAAGACCAGCTTGATTTGAAAGCCGCCGACCGGCTGCTGATCGATGAAATCGGCGACATCGACAAGCGATGCGCCGCTGCCTTGAGAAATCGCCATGGCCGTCCCTCCCCCTTTTCAATTATTGTCGGTTCGCGGTTCTTGCCGACCGCCATTGTCCGGACAGCCTAACGCCCTTTGTTAGCCACGCAAGGCATCCTTCGAATAGCCGGCAATCTGCTTGTAGCTTTCGGACAGCGCGACGAGCTCGTCACGGCTGATAACATCGTCGATCGAATTGAACCGCCGGTCGTGCGTGCGCTCGAACACCTCGCGCAGGATAGCATCCGGCGGATTGCTGCGGTTGGTCAAAACGATGCGCGTGGTGGCCACGAGCCGCTGCTTCTCGTAAGCCGCGAGGGCCGCGACCGGATCGGCATCTTGCTGAAGCGCCGCCGTCAACGCCCGCGCGTCGAGGATCGCCTGCCCCGCGCCATTTGAGCCGCGCGGCACCATCGGATGCGCGGCGTCGCCGAGCAGCGTGATCCGGCCAAAGCTCCAGCGCGGCAACGGATCCTGATCGACCATCGGAAATTCCAGCACGCCGTCTGCGGCGCGGATAAACGCGGGAACGTCGAGCCAGTCGAAATGCCAGTCCGCGAACGGCCCGATGAAGTCGGCAAGCGAGCCTTCGCGATTCCAGTCGCGCTTGCGATAGTGCGGCGTCTCGATCTCGGCGACCCAGTTGATGAGCTGCAATCCGTCGCTGCCTGCGGCGCGGATCGGATAGATCACCATCTTGCCATGCGACAGCCATCCCGCCCGCACCATGCTGGCGCCCGACAGCATCGGCTTCCAGCGCGTCACGCCGCGCCACATGTTGACGCCGGAATAGCGCGGCTCACCTTCGTCCGGATAAAACTGCTTGCGGATCGCTGAGTTGATGCCGTCGCAGGCGATTGCGACACGGCCCCGTACCGTCGAGCGCGCCGAGCCGCCCGGGCCGTCGGAAAACGTCACGCCAACCCCGCTATCGTCCTGCTCGACACCGAGGCAGTGACGATGGGTGATGATCCGCTCGTACCCTGCGCGCGCACGGAAAGCATCGAGCAGAACCATCTGCAGATCGCCGCGATGGATCGAGAATTGCGGTTGATCGTAGCCGGCCGCACGCCCCAGCGGCTCCTGATAGATCAGCTGGCCGAAGCGATTGAAGAAGGTCGCGTCGGCGGTTTCGATCGCGACCCGCGCCAGCGCCGGCTCGAGCCCGAGCGCCGCAAGCTCCTTGGTGGCATGCGGTAAAAGATTGATGCCGACGCCGACCGCCTTGATCTCCGGCGCGGACTCGAAGACGCGGCACGGAATCTTGGCCGCGTGCAGCGAGAGCGCGAGCGTCAATCCGCCGATGCCGCCGCCGACGATGATGATATCGTCCATGTTTCCGTCCCGCGATCTTTTGGGGGCGATGAAACACGACTAGCAAGCTTACTGTCAATCTGGCCGACCGTCATTGCGAGCCAACGGCTCCTCGCAATGACGGAAACTGCGCAATTCGAACTAGCGGCTCTTGACAAAGCACATGCCCATTCGCGTCGTCGGACTCGCAACCTGGCAGGCCAGGCCCTCGGCGCAGGTCCAGGAACGGAAGCTTTTGTCGTTGTCGGCCGCTTTCGCTCCTTGCAGATAGCAATGCGCGCCCCAGCCGTCCTCATATTCAGTGCCGGCAAGCTCCGTGCTGCCGCGCAGTTGCGGGCGGTCAGAGAAACCGCGCGAATAGTCCGGATGTTTTCCGTCGCGCAGCGAGGCGAGAATGTCGCGGCGGCGAACCTGATCGCCGAAGAAATGCGGCGACGCCGGCACTACCGTCGAGTTGGAAGGCTTTGCCGCCATCCAGTCGACGCCGGGAAAATGGAAGCCGCCGATGCCGCGGCTCTGGTGGCAACCCGAACAGGTCATGTCATTCAGCCGCCGCTCGAAGCCTGCGACGGAGTGGATATTTTGCAAGGCGGCGCCAACCTCGGCCGCCTTCTTCAACGCCGCGACGACATCGCCCGCACTGAACACCGGATGAGCGCCCTCGCCCTGCACCAGACCGAAAGCCGGTTGCAAATCCGATGACGCAAAGCCAACCGGGGTCACGGCAACTGCGCCCTTGGTCAGGAATCGCTCGGGGATCAGGATCGTGCCGCGATCGAGTTCGCGGAAATTCTTCGGTTCAAGCAGCCAGGCCTTGAAGTCGGCTTTGAGTTTTTCATCGGCAACAAGCCGCTCACGGTCGATCTGGTTCTCCAGCGGTGCTTCCTCGAAGCTTGCAGACTGCGCATTGTAGTCGAACACCTTCAAGAGATAGTCGGTGCGGAAATCCCGCACCGCCGATTTCGGCGCGTGCGCGATTTGCAGATTGGTTTCGATGCGCGCGATATTTTCGGGCGCAACCAGATCCAACGGACCGTCCTTGGCCGTCAGTTTCCCGGCAAGCTCGGCGCCAGTGAGCGACGGGTCGCCGGCGGCGAGCCAGCGGCGCGCAATCGTGGCGCAGGTGATGGTCTCGCCCGCGGCATCGACTGCGCGATCGCCCTTGGCCTTCAGCACGACGTTGAGCGTCATCGGCAGCCGCGGCGACGGCGCATCCGTGGTCTCGGGAACGGCCGTGCGGGTCAGCCGGTAGAGCAATCTGATCTCGCCGCAATGGCCTTCGTCGAGATAGCCGCGATCCATGCGGTTGACGATGCCGGATAGGACGAAGCGCGTATCCGGCGAATAGAGCAATGCGCGGTCGAACAACTGGAAGTCAAACGAGGTTCCGACGCCGATGGTTTCGTTCGGCAGATTCGCCTTGTGGCCAGCGATGTAGCGCTCGAATTCATCATCGAGCGCCTTGCGGACCGGCGCCATCGACGGCAGGGCGAATAATTGCTCATTGGTCAGCGGCGTATCGGCTGATCGCATCGGCATCATGATGCGGGCGAGGCCAAATCGGCCATGATTAAGGTCGCGCAACGCGAGAGGATCGATGATCGCCGCGCCGCGCTCCAGCGCCGCGTTTTGCGCCGCGTGTGCGGGCAAAGCGCAGCAAAGCAGCACCAATGTCGTTCCAAGACGTCGCAATGCGGGGCTCATGCCCCCACTAACACCGCGCTAACACGCCTATTTCAAGCGGAAAGGAGCTTCACATCGCGGTGAAGCGCCTTGGTATTGTCGTTTTGGACTAGAGCCTTTTCCGTTCCGATTAAATCGGAACAAAGGCTCTCTTTCTTATCTTGACGCGTTTTCTTCACGCGAACCGGTATCCACCCCGCGATCCAAGTGCGGGGCAGGCTTTCGCTGGAAAACGCTCTAGCGCTGCTTGATCAGGCCCTTGCTGGTCACGACCACCCAGCGGCCGTCCTGGCGGCGAATCGCGTCGATCCGGCCGAGACCGGGAACGGAGTCGCCGGCATAGATTTCGTAGGATCCGCGCCGATTTTCGATCAAGGCGCCGCCGTAGCCGACATCGGTCAGGACCCAGCCCTCGACCGCCGGCAGCTTGCCGACTTCGGCCTTGGGTGCGGCCGCAGCCGACGCGGGCGCCGCCTGCGGAGGAGCGAGCGAGCCGGTGACGTCCTTGGGCGCAGCGGACGCGGCAGCAGCGGCCACTGGCGCAACCGCTGGCGCAGCGCGGAGCTTGTCCACGGCCTCGGTAAGCTTGGCGAGCTTGCCGGCAGGATCGGCCTGCGCCTTCTCGAGCCTGTCGAGGCGGTCGCTGGTCTTGTTGAACTGGATGACACCCGTCTTGGAAGTGTGTTCGAGATCGGCCTTGAGCGCGAGCATATCGGCATCGATCCGCGCCATGGCGGCTTCGAGCGCGCCGTTCGCAGGCGAGGTCGCCTCCGCCATGCCGACAAGATGTCCGAAACCCGCGCTCGCCAGCGCGCCGCCGAGCGCACCCGCCACTATTGCCAGCGCCAAGGCGGCCGCCACCCCGGCAAACTGGCGCCTCGGCTTGGTCGCTTCAACCTTGGTCGCTTCAACCTTGGTCGCTTCAGCCTTGGGCGCTTCAACCTTGGGCGCTTCAACCTTGGGCGCTTCAGCCTTGGTCACTTCAATCCTGGGCGCTTCAGCCTTAGGCCTGGTCACTTCAATCTTGGGCGCTTCAGCTTTGAGCTCGTCTAGCTCGGGGGCCTCGTGGTCCGGCGCGATCGGGGGAGAATCGACGACGCTGATTTCCGGCGCAGAGACCGCGACCGGCGCGCCGTCCGCATCGGCTGATCGGGAACCGGACGGCGTGGGGTTGAGGGAACCGGTTTCACCACGGGTCTGCTCGGCCTGTTGTTCGCTCACGGTCAAATCTCCGGAATAGATTGACCATTTGGTAACTTTCACTCCTTGCGAAATCGTTACCGAGGCCCGGTTTCAGGCCGACTTACCTAAATTTTAGGATTCTTTTGGTCCCGCCTTTCGATGTTGCCCTGCGGCAAAGCGCGATGGCTGCGTTTGCGCAGGCGAATTTCAGGACTAACATGGTGACGGGACACCAGCCAGAAAGGCACGGGCCGGGCCATGGCGATCGAAAAATGCATCAACAAATTTGGCGTCGATGACGTCATCTTCGAGGAAGGCTCGACCGGGCGCGAACTGTTCGTCGTGCTCGACGGCAAGGTCGATATCGCCAAGGTCAACGGCGCCAGCAAGACCGTGATCGTGACGCTCGGCAAGGGCGAATTCTTCGGTGAAATGGCCGTGATCGACGGCTCATCGCGTTCAGCCACAGCCATCGCCGCCGCGCCAAATACCCGCGTGATGCGGATCAATCACGCCCGCTTTGTCTACCTGGTCAGCCAGCAACCGGCGTTTGCGCTGATGATCATGGACGCGCTGAGCAAACGCCTGCGGGCGTCCAACGCCGTCACCTTCCGGACCCCGGCGAACCCATGAGCGACCGCAGGCCAAGCCCGTTCAAGACCTTGCTCGACAGCGACGTCTGCTCCCTGATCCTGGCGACGCCGGACGTTTACCAGGTCCGCTTCAAGAACCGCGCGGCGAACGCCTATCTCGTGGTCGGCAGCAGGCGGACCATCATGATCGATGTCGGGCTGTCGACGAACTACCCGCATTTGCTGACCTGCCTCAAACATGTCGGCATCGCCCCTGATAAGATCGACATGGTCGTGCTCAGCCACGAGCATCTCGATCATATCGGCGCGGCCTATCATTTCGGCGGCCGCGCGCTGATCGCCGCGCATCGGCTCGCCGCCAACAAGATCACGTTGCGCGACGACTTCTCGATGCTGCGCAAGATGTTCAACGAGCCGAACGTACCGATCGATGTCGACATCTGGCTCGAAGAAGGCAATCTGATCGACCTCGGCAATTTCCGCCTCACGGTGATGTACACGCCCGGCCACACCTCGGCCTGCATCAGCCTGTTCGATCATGACAAGGGGCTATTGTTTGCCGCCGACACGCTGATGCCGGGCGGCGTGATGGGCGGCGTATTCGGCTCGGGCTCCATCGCCGACTACATCCAGTCGCTGGAGCGGCTGAAGGGCCTGAATTCCAAAATCCTGTTGTCCGGTCATGGCCGCCTGTCGGATACGCCGCAGGACGACGTGCGGATCGCAATCCAGCGGTCGCATGGCCTCTTGGAGGATACCGCGCAATTGTTCGAGGCGCTGGATGCGCGACAGAATTTCGAGCCGATCATGCAGTCGGTGCGCGACCTCAACAAGCTCGACGACAACTGACGCCCGATCCGGCGGCGCCTTAAGCGCGTGGCTGCCGTTTGACAAACGGCCTAGCAGCCTGTCAAAGGCGGCAACAGGCAGCGCGCAGATGAAAATGGGGAGAAACGAACCATGAAGTTTTACAACTCGGTCGGGCCAAATCCGCGCATCGTCCGCATCTTCATGGCCGAAAAGGGCATCGAAATGCCGAAGCAGACCGTCGATCTGCGTGGCGGAGAAAACCGGCAAGAAGCGCACCTGAAGCGCAATCCGCACGGCCAGATGCCCACGCTCGAGCTCGATGACGGCAGCTATCTCTCGGAGATCACCGCGATCTGCGAATATCTGGAGGAGAAGCAGCCGCAGCCTGCGATGATCGGCACGACGCCGGAACAGCGCGCCGAGTGCCGGATGTGGACCCGGCGCGTCGATCTGAACATCTGTGAGCCGCTCGCCAATGGTTACCGGTTCGGCGTAGCGTTGAAATTCTTCGAAAAACGGATTCCGGTCGCGCCCGAGGCATCGCCCGGCCTCAAGATGATCGCCGCGAACCGGCTGCAATGGCTGAACGGGCAGATGGCCGGCAAGGACTATCTCTGCGGCAAGCGTTTCACGCTCGCCGACATCCTGCTCTTCTGCTGGATCGATTTCGGTGGCCAGGTCGGCCAGCCGCTCGATCCCGCCAATGGCAATCTTGTCGCCTGGTTCGCGCGCGTGGCAGAGCGGCCAACGGTGAAGGCTTAACGTCATTGCGAGGAGCGCAAGCGACGACCTGCCGTCGCTTCGCATCCTGCCCCGCGTCGGCGACGACCGCGAACGCCCCTCAGAGGAGCGGGGAGCCTGAGGCGCACGGGAAGATTGACTCACTTCTCTGAGGACAACTAACGTAGCCGTAACGAGAACCGGATCCGAGAAAATAGTGACCGAAGTGAAGCTAGCCGGCGAGCACATTCCAGCGAAGCGAGCTTCGCCCCTGCGCAACGCGATACGAAGGGCCGCGCGTTTCGATTCTCACGATATCGCGACCGTCGCGCTCCTGGCCGGCCTCGTCGCCGTCGCACTGTTTACTTACACGGATTATGCGATCTCGAACGATGAAGGCGTGCAGTACCACTACGGCGAATTGATCATCGCCTATTATACGAGCGGCCTGAAGGACCAGAGCGTGTTCGGCTTCCAGAACCTTTATCTCTATGGAGGCCTGTTCGACATCATTGCCATCGCCCTCAGTCACATGGTTCCGATCGATCCGTACGACCTGCGCCATATTCTGTGCGCGCTGATCGGCATCGGCGGGATTGGCGCGGCTGCCGCGACGGCACGGCTGATCGCCGGTCCGCGCGCGGGCCTGATCGCCGCGATCAGCCTGACGTTATGCGGCGCCTGGTATGGCTCAATGTTCAACCATACCAAGGACATTCCCTTCGCTGCCGCGATGATCGCAGCGACGCTGTTCCTGATCCGCATCGCGCGGGCCCTGCCCTCGCCCCGCGTCGCCGACATTGCAGCGTTCGGACTTCTTGCCGGAGCCGCACTCGGCACGCGGGTCATCGGTTTGCTGCTGGTGATATACGCCGGCCTTGCGATCGTCCTGTACCTGCCTCGGCCCTGGCTAGGCCACAGCCGCACCCAGTTGCGCTTCGCGGTCAGATCATTGGTATGGATGCTGCCGGCGCTGACGCTCGCCTATGTCATCATGATCCTCGCCTGGCCCTGGGCGGCGCTGGCACCGCTCAATCCGATCCGCGGCCTGCTTGCATTCTCCGAGTTTAACTACTCCATCCGTACGATCCTGGTCGGCCAAATCTACGAGATGGCGAACGTCCCGCGGTCTTATGTGCCGATCTACATTGCGATCCGCGTGCCGCTGCTCACGCTATTGGGCGCGGCGTTGGCGATGATTTCGGTACAATTGCTGGATCGCGCGTCGGATCCTGAGCGGCAGCAACACAGGCAGATCACCCTGGTCTCGCTGATGGTGATCTTTCCGCTGGCCTGCCAGGTAATCTGGCACGGCCCCGCCTTCACCGGACTGCGTCACTTCCTGTTTTTGATCCCGTTGCTGGCGGTCCTGGCGGGTATCGGTCTCGACAAGGCTGTTGCGGCGCTCGAGACGCGCGGTCGCATGGTCGCCTCCGGCGCGCTCGCCACCATCGCAGCCTGCTTCCTTTGGGACGCAGTGACCCTGGTCAGGCTGCATCCCTACGAAAACCTGTTCTACAACTCTCTGGTCGGAGGTCTCGAGGGGGCATCACGGCGCTATGACCTCGATTATTGGTTCAACAGCATGCCCGAGGCGATCAATCAGCTGGAAGCCTATTTGCGCCGCACCAGGCCCGGCGATCCCAACTGGCCGACGCAGGTCTATTCGGTCGCGGTGTGCGGCGAGCGCCTCGCATTCGAGAAGGCGGTCACGCTCCCGCAACTGCACTGGGATTTCATGCCGCAATGGAACCAGTCCCAATTCTTCATCGCGCCAACTCATCTGAACTGTGACGGGGATCTCGATGGCGAGATCGTCGGCACGGTGGAACGGCTCGGTGTCACCATCGCCTATGTCAAGGACCGCCGGGCGTTGACCCGGCCGGTTGCTACGGCGACGCGGTGAACGATCCCGCTTGATCAGGCCGGCCCTGCATGCCGGGCCGTTACAGCTTGTGCCCTTTCTGACGAAGCAGCTGGGTCAGGCTTGCGCGCAAATCCTCAGCCGCCTTTCGACCGGTATCCTCGCCAATCTGCACGCTCTGGCGCCGAATCGCTTGCGACTTGTCGAGAAATTTCTGGCCAACCGGCTGGCGATAGAACGCCTCGATCTGGCGTAGCTCGTCCACCGAAAAGCTGTTGGCGTAGACCGTGGCGATGCTGTCGATCATCGCGTTATAATAGGGGGTATACGCATCCGCGACCGCGGGCATCATCGCGTCGTAATCGCGTTCGATTTCCGGCCTGTCCTGTGTCAAGGCGGGCTTGAGACCCAGCAGGATGACCGGCAGAAGCGCCTTGTATTGATCGGAAAGTTTCAGCGTGGTCACCAGCTCGCGCGCCGCCGCCATGGCTTCGGGCGATGGTGTTTGCGCCGGTGCCACGCCAATCGAAAACAGAAGCACGCTGCCGACAATCATCAGGCGTTTGACCAGGCGTAAGGACATAGGCTGGTTCCTCCGACGAATGATCACGTACGCCTAGCCTGTTCCCGGCACAGCATCACGCGGTGCCTGGCTTGGTGGCCGCCGCAGGCAGGTCGGCGTGGCTCACATCGACGAACAGGGTGGGGACCTTCTGGGCCCGGTCCAGCAGCCATGCCAGCCCAACCATGATCGCGATGCCGCCGACGCTGACGAGCAGTTGCATCCAGAGCGCGCGCGCGCCGCCCGCGGCGTGCTGAACCAGGACCCAGTGCGCGCCAAACGACAGGAATACGCCGAAGCAAAACAGCGGCAGCGAGTGCTGGCCGCACAGCACCATCGGGCGCAGCCATTTCGAGGTGAGAATCTCCGCTTTGCGCGGAAAATAGCGCGAGACCACCAGCGCCAGCGCGAGGAAGTGCGTGAAACGCAGCATATCGAGGTCGGTCTTGTCGATCGGATAGATCGCCTTGATCATCCATTTCGGCACCATGGCATCCAGGAACGGCGTGTGCCAGGTCATCACGATCAGGAATGCGAAGGCCATCCACGCCACGGCCACGATCAGCGCGATGCGCGAGCGGATAATGGCCTGCAGCTGGTTGATGCCGCCGACGCCGCACCATGCCGCGAACACGAACATCAATTGCCAGGCGAACGGATTGAAATACCAGTGCGTGCCCGGCGGATAGGAGGCGAGATTCCAGTCGAAAATGCGTGCGCCGATGTACAGCAGGACCGAGGCAAACAGGGTCCAGTTCGGGCGGCGCAGCAGGCACCACAGGATCAGCGGTGACGCGGCGATCAGCGAGATATAGAGCGGCAGCACGTCGAGATCGACCGGCTTGTAGCGCAGCGTCAGCGCCTGCCCGATCAGGACGTCGGGATGCTGAAGAAAATTGTGAACATTGAATTCATCTTCATACATCGGGTTGTCGAATTTCCGCACGGTGCGCGCGATCTGCGCCGTGAACAGCAGAAACAGCATGATGTGGGCGACATACATCTGCCAGACGCGCGTCCACAGCCGCTTGATGGCCGCGAGAAAATTCCCGGCGCGAATGATCGGACCATAGATGTAGCCGGCCAGATAACCGGAAATGAACACGAAGAACTCGGCGGCGTCGCTGAAGCCGTAATTGCGCAGCGTCAACCAGGAAACGAAGTCGTCCGGAATGTGATCGAGGAAAATCATCCATAGCCCTATGCCGCGGAACAGATCGAGCCGGAGGTCACGCTCGACTGTAAGCGAGAGAGGTGCGATATCCTGATCTGCCATATTGCTCGTCCGTTTCGTTCGGTTAGCTGTCGAGTCCGGGTTCG
Source organism: uncultured Alphaproteobacteria bacterium (assembly GCA_963769365.1). Lineage (GTDB taxonomy): Bacteria > Pseudomonadota > Alphaproteobacteria > Rhizobiales > Xanthobacteraceae > Bradyrhizobium. The sequence goes on from CAVYLU010000013.1 coordinate 229,899, forward strand.
GCTTGTCGCTGCCCGAGGCCCCGCGACAAGGCATGGCGATTGCGCTTCACAACTCTGAGGCCGGGCATTAGGTCGAAAAGGTCCTAATCGAAGTCCTTACAGTTTCGTATGGGCTTTGCCTCCAACGCTCTTGGTTCGCGGGCTACCCGCGTCGACGTAGTGCTTATACCACGACAGCAGCCATGCGGCGGCCGACATTATCAGGATTCCGCAAATACCGACCAGGATATGCAGGCCAAGGCCCGCCGAGAGCTCCGTCAGCACGAAATACCCTGTGAACCCCAGGGCCACGCCGAGGCAGAAAATCTCCAGCGAACGCTGCCCGCATAGGATCATGGGCCACAGCCAGCGGGAGTTCAATCCTGGCCATCCTGCCGGTACGAACCGCACGGCAATCACCGCCAGCGCGAGGAAATGCGCGAACCGGAGCACGTCAAGGTCGGTCTTGTCGATCGGATAGATCCATTGCTCGAGCCATTGCGGCATCACATGATCGAGCTGCGGGAAGTACCAGGTCAGGGTCACGCAGAACGCCACGATCAGATAGGCGACCGAAATCCACAGCGTGACCGGCGAAGCCAGCATCCGCGACATCTGTTTCGTGCCCCCCAGCGCACACCAGGCGCCGAACACGAACAGCAATTGCCAGGCAAAGGGGTTGAAGGACCAGAAACCCTTCGGATAGGCCACGAGGTGCAGATCGTACTTCCAGGAAAGCGCGTAAAGCGCAACCGAAAGTGCCAGCGTGAGATTGGCGCGCCACTTGATCAGCTGCAGGATCAGCGGCAGAAAAAGCATCATCACGATGTAGAGCGGCAACACGTCCATATTCAGTGGGCGATACATCAATAGCAGCGCCTGGAACATGGCGATGCCGGGGTCTTTGAGGAAATAAACGATCTCCATTTCTTCGGCGTAAAACCGCTTCTCGAGGATGACGGCGACGTAGGAAACTTCCGCAACCAGGATCGCAAACAGCAGCACATGCGCGGCATAGATCTGCCAGACCCTTCGCAGGATGCGCGCGGTCGCAATCACGAAGCCGGACTCAAGCATCGCACGGCCGTAAACAAACGCCGCCGTGTAACCCGATATGAAAATGAAGATTTCCGCAGCATCGCTGAATCCATAACTGCGGATCGTGAACCAGCTCAGGACATCGGGCGATACGTGATCGATGAAGATCAGCCAGAGCGCCAGCCCGCGAAAAAGATCCAGCCGCAATTCGCGCCCGCGGCCCGCGGGACGCGAAACGACGGTCGCCGCCGGCGCGGTGTCCCGCGCAATCGCGTCCGCGGCGCCCGCGAGAGGTGGTCCGGCAGCCCGGTCGGAAACCGACGTCATTTGGCCTGTCACGATGGAGGTTGCTTACGTGCTAGACTAGCGCGCAAGAGATAGTATCGACCAATAATCGGCGCGCCATTGGAAAATGATGTCGCGATGACGCCGTAGCGACGGTCGCGGGTCAACGGCAGCCGGTCGTGGCGCGTGACACGCTACAGGCCGGCACGATATCGTCAGCATCTCGCCCGCGTCCAGCGGAACATCGCCGCTCGCCGCCGCTGCCGGTCATTTAGTTGACCCTGCCGCGGATCCGGCTGCGACGATGAAGCCAGTCTTTGACACCGACTGGATTGCTACGTGGAGCCTGTCATCTCTGCGCGAGCGCGCTCGTCGGGGCACGCATTCGCGCGACCCGTTGGTTCGCGGAAGTATTGGGGTCGAAGACCTACCCCTCACGAGAGGGGTTGGCGCGCTTCATGCCTCGTTTTTGGGAATGTATTTGCCCATGACGCATTTGTAACTTTGTAACTTCCACTCATGATACGGACCATTGGCGAGCCAATCGGCAAGGCCGATTTGCGCGTTGACCGTACAGGCAGTCATGGTGATGCCCGACTGCTCACTGGTGGTAACGACTTTCTCCAGGCATAGCTGGCCGTTGCAGAGAATGGCGACAAGAGTAACGAGCATGGTGACCCTTCGTGGATAAGGAATACCTGCTCTGGCCATGCAGGGTTCATGCCACCAGTGGCACGCGCAATGCTCCGTTAGGCGTCCCGACGGAGTTGTTAACAGATCGTTAAATCAACACCGGCTTGTCCGGCAGCTCGTTGCGGGGATGGGCAACGGGCGGGAAATGCGCCGCAAGCTGCCGCGACACCGCCGCGATCCCCTGGATGACGCCGCCTCTGAAATTGCCCGTCTTGAACTCGGCTTCCATGTCGCGGCAGATCTTTTCCCATCCGCCCGCTCCCACCCTGGCATCGATGCCGCGATCGGCGACGATTTCGACGTCGCGGTCGGCCAATAGCAGATAGATCAGCACGCCGTTGTTATGGGCGGTGTCCCAGATCCGCAAGTGCGAGAAAATGTCGAGCGCACGCTCGCGTGCCGGCTGATCGCGGAACAACGCCGCGCCGTCGAGCGCGCCTTCCACGACAAAACGGACCTGGCCGGAATGGGTGGCCTCGCCCGTCTTGATCGCCTGCTCGATTTGACCCAGCACTTGCGGCGTAAAGATGCGCCGCACCCGCCAGCGGGGCTCGATCAGGTGTTTGCCGATACGCTTGATCCCCATGGGCTTCTCTTTACCAGCTTCCCGAGGCGCCGCCGCCGCCAAAACCGCCGCCGCCGCCGGAGAACCCGCCACTGTCACTCGAACCGCTGCCGCTTCCGGAAAAAGAGCCGCCGTAACCGCCGCCCGACCAGCCGCCTCCCCCGCCACGGCGGCCCACCGATTGCGGCGAGGTAATGCTGTCGCTGAACATCACGAAGATCGACGCAATCACGCCCGCAAGGACCGCCGCGAGCAGGGAGCCGAATAAGTACCAGCCAATCACCGTGACCAGACCGCCGGCCGCAACCGAGCCGAGCAGCCGGCCCAGCAAGCTTCGCATCGCGCCGCCGAGCAGCAGCACCGGGATGATGAGGAAGGGATTGAACAGGTCGGTGGGATCGAACGATCGCTGACTTTGCCAATGCGGCGGCTCCGGCGCCGGCAAGGTCTCGCCGTCGATTACCCGGATGATGCGGTCGACGCCGGCGGAGATGCCGCCGGCAAAATCGCCGGCCTTGAATTTCGGTGTGATGACCTCATCGATGATGCGCCTTGTGGTGACGTCGGTGAGCGCGCCTTCCAGGCCGTAACCGACTTCGATGCGCAGGTGGCGGTCGTTCTTGGCGATCACCATGAGCGCACCGTCGTCGATCTTCTTGCGCCCGATCTTCCAGGCGTCCGCGACCCGGATCGAATATTGCTCGATGGTCTCCGGCTCCGTCGTCGGCACGATCAGCACTGCGACCTGGCTGCCCTTGCGCATTTCCAGGTTTTTCAGGGTTTGCGTCAGGGCGCTGATATCGCCGCTTGAGAGCGTCCCGGTCTGGTCGACCACCCGCCCCGTGAGCGGCGGCACCGCGATGTCGGCCAGGGCTGCAAAAGCCCAGCACATCAGCAGCGCAAGAAGGGAGGCTCTTGCAGCGTTCATGGCAGTCAAGCCGATCGTCGGATTACTTGGCGGGCGCAGGCGTCGGATTGAAATCGACCTTGGGCGCGGTCGAGATTTCCTTTTCGTTATCGACCGTGAAGTTCGGCTTTTCCTTGTAACCGAATGCCATCGCCGTCAGGTTGGTCGGGAACGAGCGAATGGTGACGTTATAGTCCTGCACCGACTTGATGTAACGGTTGCGCGCTACCGTGATGCGGTTCTCGGTGCCTTCGAGTTGCGACATCAGATCGTGAAACAGCGCGTCCGATTTGAGCTGCGGGTAGTTCTCGGTCACCACCAGCAATCTCGACAGTGCGCTGGAGAGCTCGCCCTGCGCCGCCTGGAACTTCTGGAACGCCGCGGGATCGTTGAGCACTTCAGGGGTTGCCTGGATGCTGCCGACCTTGGCGCGCGCGTTGGTAACCCCTAGCAGCACGTCCTTTTCCTGCTGCGCAAAGCCCTTCACCGAATTGACGAGGTTCGGCACCAGATCGGCGCGGCGCTGATACTGGTTGACGACTTCGGACCAGTTCGATTTGACCTGTTCGTCATTGCCTTGGATGGCGTTGTAGCCGCAATTGGTGAGGCTCAAGGTCGCCAGTGCCGCCAGCACTGTGATAAATCTGCGCATCGAATGCTCTCCGGGTGAAATTTCCGGCAAGGTAGCAGAACGGTCATGCAAATACATCGTCATTCCGGGATGCGCCTCTTGGCGCAGGCCCGGAATCCATCCTCATGATGGTAGTTATGGATTCCGGGTTCGCGCTAACGCGTGCCCCGGAATGACGTCATCCGATATCCCGCAGCACCGCTTCTATCGCCTTGCGTTCCTCAATGGTGAGCGCGGCCTGCGGCGCGACGGGATCGCCGACGTCATAACCCTGGATTGCAAGGCCGGCCTTGATGCAGGCGGCGAGATTATACCGCGCGAAAGCCTCGTTGATCCGCCACAGCCGGCGCTGCAGGACCAGCGCTTCGTCCCAGCACTTGGCCGCGCAGAGGTCGTAGAGCTCGACGCTCTGGCGCGGGATGATGCAGGCCGGCCCCGCCATCCACCCGACCCCACCGATCAGCATCACCGCGGCTGGAATATGGGCGGACGCCGAGAACACGCCGATAGCGTCGCCGCAACGGTTCATGATCGACAACAGCCGCCCGGTATTGGTCGAGGCATCCTTGATGTATTTGATGCGCGGATGCGCCGAAAGACGCGCGATCACATCGAGCGACAAGTCCGAGCGCTGGAATTGCGGATTGGTGTAGATGACGACGGGGATGTCGACGGCATCGGCGATCGCGCGAAAGTAGGATTCGACGCTCGCCTCGCCAAGCGGGAAATACGCTTCCAGGATCGCCAAAATGCCGTCGGCGCCAAGGCTCTGATAGGCCTTGGCCTGCCCCACCGCGTCCGCGGTCGACGTCGAGACCACGCCCGCGACCACCGGCACGCGGCCGTGTGCCGCTTCGATCGTGTTCTGCACCACGCTTGTGCGCTGGGCGGCATCGAGATAGGCGAATTCGCCGGTCGAGCCGAGCGGCGTCAGCCCATGCACGCCTGACTTGATGAGATCGTCGCAGAGCCTGCCCAGCACATCGGTGCGTATCCTACCGTCGGCGTGAAGGGGCGAAACGAGATAGGGGAAAACGCCGTGGAAATCAGCCATTTCGGGCACCGAGCCGCTGAGACGAGAGATCATCTTGTGTCTTGGCCCGCGTCCGCGATCGAGTCAATTCGGCTCCCGTTCACCGAAGAAGGCCCGATCGCCGGCCGGAATGGAGCGACCGGGCCGTCAGCCCTCGTCTGTCCGCGGACTACGACAGGAAGCTGCGGTCCAGCCCCAGCTGCCCGGCAAAGGGCGTCTCCCTTTTCAGCGCTTCGCGGAAGGGTTCGAGCGCGAGGATGTCGGCTGTGTACTTCGCAAGCCTCGGATATTGGCCCGGATCGATGGTGAAGCCGAGATACTGATAGTTGATCAGGTTCGACGCGATACCGAGGTCCGCAAGGCTCAAGGTCGGTCCGGCCAGAAATTTGCCGTCGATCCGGGATCCCAAGATAGCCGAAGATCTTCGGCCGCTGGCGACAGGGAATTCAGCCAGGCGATGTTCTTCGACGGCTATTCCGGCTGGATATTCCGCACCTTCAGCCGCGGGTTGTTCTTTCAGAGGATCATCGGCCCCCAGATCTACAGAGCCGCGACCGATCAGGTATTGATCGACGAGCTCTTGGCGAGCTGTCGTCGACAACGTTCTCAAGAATGTGCAGCCGAAGATTCTCGACTATCTCAACGCCGAGATCGACGGGAAATTCCTGGTTACCAACACGGTGACGCCGGCGACGCGCCAGGCCGGCAGCGTTAGGGCGGAGGCGGCGGCGAGAGCGCCACCAAGAAAGACACGGCGGGTTGTCATGTTCGGGCTCCTCCTGTGCGAGGAGCGCGTTATGCCGGTTTGACGTCGCGTCAAAGTCAAGCGGGAATTTTTCGGGGCGATCGGCAGTCTTCTGATCGAGGCGAACCATGCGATCCAGCGCCCGGAATCCCACGAATGCTCTGCAAAACCTCGATAAATCCGGATCGATTGACTATGCCAGCCGCCATGCTGCGTCTCCCGTCGAAGTTCGGCTATCTTGCGATCGCTCTGCATTGGCTTACTGCCGCGCAAGCGAGCGAATGCCCGTCGCCGGGGTCGGAGATCGCAACCGACCGCCCCGATGTGACCAATTCAAGCCTCGTCGTGCCGGCCGGCAGCCTGCAAAGCGAGAATGGCATCAATACCTCGCGTCAAGGCGCGGGCGCCGGATTTGACGGCACCAACAGCCGGTTGAGATTTGGCGTCGCGCCGTGCCTGGAAGTGCTGGTCGATATACCGAGCTATGTCGGGCGGCTCTCAGGCAACCTCGACACCGGCTTCACCAATGTCACACCCGCCATCAAATGGCAGGTCAGCGCGCTGCCGGAGCACTCCAGCCTGTCGGTCGTCGTGGGTGCGGGACTGCCGACGGGAACGCCTGCCGTCACTGGCGCCGGCCTGCAACCCTATCTGCAATTCCCGTGGGCGCATGAACTCGGCGGCGGCTGGGGGATCAGCGGCATGTTCACAAGCTTCTTCCGGCCTTCGGACTTCACCGACCATCAGACGAGCGAAGCAACCTTCGTCATCGAGAGAAAAATCAGCGAGAAGATGTCGATGTTCGCCGAATATGTCGGCGACTATCCGTCACGCGGCGCCAGCATCGCGCTGTTCAATTTCGGCGGCGGATATTTGTTGAGCCGGACGGAGCAGATCGATTTCCACGTGGCGTTCGGCCTCAACCGCAATTCACCGAACTACATCATCGGCGTCGGCTATTCGTTCCGGCTGGACAATGTGTTGAACTCTGCGCGATGAGGGCAACGGGTACGCCAAATCCTATTTCAGCCCGTCCAGCTTGTAGGACGCCTGCAGGAATGCGCCAAAACGCTCGGTGCGAACCGGCAGCGTCTGGCAGGGACACCCGAGACTGAAAGTATCGGAGTTGCCGGGCGCCCACATCGCCCAATAGCGGCCGCCCGCGCCGACACTGAACGATCTTGCGATCGCGTATGACAGGATCGCTTCGAGCTGCACGCCCCGCCCGGTGGCGGTCTCGGGGGAGACCGGGTTGCCGACATCGCTCCGCAGCAGATGATTGTCGGTGCCGGCGAACGACACGAACGGCAGGTAGGCGGCGTCGGAGGTCAAGGTCAGCCGGTCAGTAACCTTGAGGACGCTGCTGATGCCGATCCGCATCGAATTCCATTTGTCGTCTTCGGTGATGCCGAGGACGGAATTCGCAAGCGTGGGGACGCAGTCGGAATTGCTGTTGGCAACCTGCACGCACCCAAAGGCCTGCTTGTTCTCCCGGAAATAGTTGTAGCCGATGAAGCCACCGACATTGGCGCTGGGTCCGCGGAACACCGAATAGCCGACGTCGAATGTGGCGTAGGCCAAATCTCCCTTCACCGTTGAACGCGTGTTCGAATAGGGAATACCGTCGAACAGCAGCCAGTCTTCGTCGTGCATGTTGCCCGACAACAGCTTGCCGCCGCCGACAAAGCCTTTGAGAAAGATATTGGTCGGCGTGTCGATGCGGCCGAACAATTCGCCTGAGGCCGCCGGCAAGTCATAGGTCAGCCGCGATATCAGCTGGTTCTGCCGCGTCGGATCGAACGATGCGCCGAGGTCCTTCTGGAATTTCCCGGAAGAGTACCAGACGCGTCCGCCGACCTCGATTTCCGTATCCGGAATGTAGCCGGGATCGGTCGCGCCTCTCAGGCGATAATCCGACGCCGACGGCTCCCACTGCGCTGAGAGGTCTTCGCCGATCTTGTAGTTCAAGCCCACTTTGAGCGTTTGCAGGCTCTGGTTGATGCTGGTCGTGCCGCCCGGAGTGGAGAAGGCGAACGGAAACAGCAGGACAAAGCTTCCCGGGGTCGAAGCGCTGAGGTCGCCGAAATTTGCGTAGTCGTATTCGAGCTTGACCGACCAGGCGGGCGTCAGCGCCTTCTCGATGCCGCCGCCGACGGTCCATCCCCACCGCACCCCGTCAAAACTGGTAGCCGGAGGAGCTGCATTAAAGCCGCTGAAGTTGGTCGTGATATCGATCTGTTCCTGCAGCCAGGCCGCACCCGCCTTGGCATAGATCAGGGTATGCCCGCGAGGACCGGTGACATAACCGACCCGGCCGCTCAGGCTGCCGGTTGATTGCGGACGAACGCGGCAATTGGCCGAAACGAAAATGCCCGATGAAGCAAGACAGGTGACGGTGCCGTCGCCGATCGAGGCATTTGCATCGGCCTCGGCCCCGAGCAGAAAACTCGAATTGGGGATCTGCCAGTTATAGCCGAGCTGGAAGCCGGCGAGCGCGCCCGGGCTTCGGACGCTGTCGCCGTAGATCGAAGGCCCGCCCGGGTCGGAAAACTGCGAACTCGCAAAACCGCCGCCGACATGCACCCCGATGTAAAGGCCGGTCCACGACCACAGCGCCACCGGCGCATAGGGAAGCGGTATGTCCGCCGCGCTGGCAAAACTCGAACCCAACAGCAGACCGAAGACTGCCACTGAAAACTTTTTCATCGACCCAACCCAACCGTTACCGGCATCAGCCGTTAACCAAGATCGGTCGAAATGCTTAAGAAAGATTGAGCTTTGACGATTGGGTAACCGTATTTTTTAAGTCTCATATGTCGGCCGCGCACGAGACGCACAACGTTCCGATAAGGGTTGCGGCAGCGCCCGTGCGCTCATGTCTGCGGGACGAAAGAGCCGGCGCTAGCGCGCGGGCATTGGTGGCCGGACGTGGCTGGCCGCCTTCCATCTGGGGATAGGATCGAGCGGCGTACGATAGAGCTCGTTGTTGTCGCCATCGGTTACGCGGACGGCACAATCCTTCGCCTTAAGTTCCGGGCGGACCAAAGACAGTTCGACCGCAAGCTGGTCGGCTCTATCCGACGCGAGTTCAAGATCCTCCAGGATAATGCCGCCCTGGTTCTTGTACTCTTCGCCGATCACGAGATCAAAATAGTAGTACGGCATCCGAAAGCCCCCATTTTCGTATGCGCCGCCTTATAGTCCCGAGTTGGCGGGTTCCCCTATAGCAACGCCGCCACAGTGGGCATGATTTCGCACCTAATCGTGAGCGTGTGTTGCATTTTCGCAGGTATGCATCCTTTACGCGACACGCTGGCTCGTCGAGGGCTTGCGCTTCTTTACGGTTCGTGTCCCGCATCGAAATCGTCTTCGAAACGCAAGTGCCTCACGCTGCGCCCGCGCCGCCGCACCAGTTTCAAGGCCTCGATCCCGATTCTGATGTGCTTTTCGACATAGTTGGCGGTTACCAGCTGATCCGACGCCTCGGTCTTGACACCCTCGGGGATCATCGGCTGATCCGACACAAGAAGCAGCGCGCCGGTCGGAATGTGGTTGGCAAATCCCGCAGCAAAGATCGTTGCAGTTTCCATGTCGATCGCCATGCTGCGGGTACGGCGCAACTGATCCCTGAAGCGATCATCGTGTTCCCAGACCCGGCGATTGGTCGTGTACACGGTGCCCGTCCAATAATCGTGACCGAGATCGCGGATCATTGTCGACACCGCGCGCTGCAATTCGAACGCGGGCAGCGCGGGGACTTCAGGTGGCAGATAATCATTCGAGGTACCCTCGCCCCGAATGGCCGCGATCGGCAGAATCAGGTCACCGATCTGATTCTTGCGTTTCAAGCCGCCGCATTTGCCGAGAAACAACGCGGCTTTCGGCGCGACGGCGCTTAGCAGATCCATCACGGTCGCGGCATTCGGGCTTCCCATGCCGAAGTTGATCAGCGTGATTCCGTCGGCGGTCACGTTGGGCATCGGTCGATCGACGCCCTTGACCAGACCGCCGTGCAGCGTGGCGAACCATTCGACGTAATTGTCGAAGTTGGTCAGAAGAATATACGCTCCGAATTCGGCGAGCGGCGTGCCGGTGTAACGCGGCAGCCAGTTTTCTACGATTTCATTTTTCTCTTTCATGGCCTTTGACCTCGTCTGAAGGCACGCAACAGCATAGCCGGTTTTCAAGCTGGCGCTAGCGCGTGACAGATCCCGCATTCGAACAGCGCTTTGAGGTTGCGGATCTGGTTCGCAGACATCGAGGCCATGGTCTCGGGCTAAAGGCCAGCGCCGCCCTAAGCGGAGAAGAAGACGTCCGTCCGTTGCGCGGTGACGGCAGGCGAGCCGGGCCTTAGGCCGAGACGGCAATCGGTGTCCACCTGCACGAAGCGCGGGCGTTGCTGACAAGGATCAATTGCGCATGCAGTCGAAACTCGTCGCCGCAACTGATGGGCTGGCGAAAGCGCACCGAGCGCAGGCCCGCCACACGGCTGTTGCCGGCCCCGGTGACAACGTAGATCTCCTGAAGCAGCGCGGGAATGAGCGAGAGCAGAAGCTGGCCTGGAACGATGGTTCGCCCGCCCTCCAGTTCGCGCGCCGCGCGCGCCACATCGGTATGGATCCAGTTGCGATCTCCGGTGAGCGAGGCGAAGCGATCGATCTGGTCCTGCGTGACACCCTGCCAGCTACCGGGAGGGAACTCGCGGCCGATGAATGCGGCAAGATCGATGGCGCGTTCGGCGCGCAAGGCGCCGCCGGCGATGGTTGCGTTGCGATCTTCCGGTGTCGTGCTCACATCAATCGTCCTTCACTCAACTTGCAAGGAGAAGCGCGCTGCCCAGTCCCCCTGCGGCGGCGATCGCCGCAAGCCCCTTTGCGCCCGACGGCTCATCCTGCATCTCGTGCCAGAGACGGACGGCGAGGATGGTGCCGGATGCACCGATCGGGTGGCCTCTCGCCAGCGCCCCGCCACCGCGATTGACGCATCCGGACGCCAGCCCGATACCCTCGATGCAGGCGATCGCCTGCGCCGAGAACGCTTCCATGATCTCCGCGACCGCGATAGCTGTCGGCGCGATATCGTGCGCGGCGAGCAATGCCTGCGCCGCCGCGATCGGAGCCATGCCCGGCATCGCCGGATCGCCGCCGCGCCGCGCGTGACCCGCGATGCGAAGCGGCCTCGCCGCTTCCAGGCGCTCCGCCACGGTCTGCGATACGACGAGGAGCGCCGCGGCGGCATCGGCTTCCACCGCGACGGTTGCCCGCGTCACGCCGCAGTCGGCATCACCCGCCAACGGCGCAAGACGCCGGCATAAGGCTGATGTCAGTGTCCTCGTGAAGGCGTCATGGGACAAGCCGTTCACCGCGACGATCTCGCCGGTCCCGGCGCGGCGCTGCAGCGCCTTGCGATGGCTCTCGATCGCGAACGCCTCCTGCGCGGCGCGCGTGATGTGATGGGTGGCGGCAAGATCGGCGGCCGCCTCGATCATGTCGGGATCGCGCGCGGGCCAGGGCGCGAAGGGGGGCCGGTCATAAGGTTCGGGCGGCTCCGATGCGTGGCTGGGGCGGCGCAGGCGCAGCGGCGAGCGGCTGAAGCTTTCGAGGCCGCCGGCGATGACAATTTGCGCCGAGCCGCTCGCGATGCGATCGGCGGCGAGCATCACCGCGTCGAGGCCGGCGCAGCATTGGCTGTCGATGGTCATCGCAGGCACATGATCGGGCAAACCCGCCCGCAGGGCGGCGAGGCGCGCCGGATTGCCTCCGCCATACAGCGCGTTGCCGAGGATCACCTCGTCGATCTGCTCTGGCGCAAGATTGGCATCGGCCAGCAGCGCGCGGATCGGCGCCTCGGCGAGCTCGGCGACCTCGACCATTCCAAATGCGCCGTTGCGAGGCGCTACCGCCGTGCGCCTGGCAGCGACGATGCAGGCGGCGCTCACGGCAGTTCCTCCCACGCGCCGGCCGTCCATATATCGGCCAGCGCCTGGAAGTCGGTTTTGCCGGACCGGGTGATCGGCCACTCCCGCGGCACCGCGTAGCGGCGCGGCACCTTGTAAAGCGGCAGCGCCGACCGCCCCCAGGCGATCAGCGCGGGGCGGTTGGGCGTGTCGCCCTCGCGAGGCCGCACCAGCGCCACCAGCCGCTCGCCGTGGCGATCATCGGTGATCCCCATGACGGCGGCATTGGCGATCGCCGGATGACGTTCGAGAACCTGTTCGATCGGTTCGGGGTGAATGTTCCTGCCCGAGACGATGATCATGCGGCTGGCGCGGCCGACAAGCCGCAGAAAGCCGCGTTCATCGAGAACACCGACGTCGCCGACCGATATCTCGTTTCCGGCACGCAGCAGCACGCCGGTATCCCCGCATGCATATTCCGTGAACTGAAACGGACTCTCGACGAACACCAGACCTGCCTCCCCCGGTTCAAGCTTGCGTCCGAGATGGTCGCGAATCGAGATGGTGACGTTGGCAAAGGCGCGGCCGACCGAATCCTCCGGCGCGTTCTCGTCGTCCTTGGTGACGGTCGCAAAACTCAGTTCGGAGCTGCCGTAAAACTCGGCAAAACGCGAGGCCGGAAATTGCCGGCGCAGGCGTACCGTCGAGCCAGATTTCCACTTCGCGCCGGACGAAAGAATCCAGCGCACACCGGCAAAGGGCAACGCGCCGGAGCGCTCGGCAGCGTCGATCATCGTCTCAAGCTGCGTCGGCACCCCGTAAATGACGGTTACCCCGCGGTCCGCGATGACACGGTTCACCGTGTTCGGCCTGAACCTCCGACACAGCACGACGCTGGCGCCGACATGCAGGCCGTGGGCCAGTCCGTACAGGAACAGCGAATGCGTGAGCGTCCCCGGCGCGAGCACGACATCATCAGGACCGATGTCGAACTCCATGTGGGCCGCCGCAAAACTCTCCAGCCAGGAGCAATGATGGCGGCGATAGCCTTTCGGCATACCCGTCGAGCCCGAGGTGAAACCAACATAGAACGACGCCAGCGGATCGGGCGCAGTCGCGGCGGTGAACCGGTCACTGGCGCCGATGGCCTCAGTGACGCTATCGAACGGGCCGAAGGGATCCACATGAATCAACCGCGTGTGCGACAGCTCCGTCCGCTCGGTCACGACGATCGCCGGGGAGAGCTCGGAGATGACGCGCTGGGCCATCGCGGGCGGCCAGTCGGGATCGAGAATCTGGGCCTCGCGACCGGCGCGGGCTGCGGCGAGAAACAACAATACCAGAGCCGGCCCGTTCGGCAGACGAAGCGCGACCCCGCGGCCGGACGGTACGGCTTCGACCAAACGCGCGGCAAGACGCTCCACCGCCCGATCGAGCGCACGCCAGGTGATCTGGTGATCCTCGCATCGAACCGCGATCCGGTCGGGCGTGCGGCGCGCGTGCTGCGACAGGGCTGCGGTGATGCTCATGCGCGGCTGGCGATCGCGGCGGGATTGGTGAGATATGCCGTCTGCGCAATGACGGCTGCGGCAACGACTTTCAGAACAAGCTTCCCAGCGATGAAACCGAGGTTTGGCCAGCGGGCCGGGCGATCAAATTTTTCAAGTTTTCCCAAGCGCGTGGCAGATCTCGCGCTCGAACTGCCGGTAGGCCTTCAGGGCTTGCCGGTCGGCGAAGGGAAGGATCTGCATCATGATCACGCCGGCGATCCGCATCGTCGGGTCGATCCAGTAATAAGTATTGAACAGGCCGGCCCATGTCAGGCTGCCTGCCTTGCGGCCACCCGGGACAGGATCGAGGTTGATCATGTGGCCGAGCCCCCATCGCAGATGAACGCCTGGAAAAAAATCCACGTCATTCGATAACGCCGGATTTGTCGTCCTGAGGATTCCCGCCTCGAGGTTACCGATCTGGTTCGCAGACATCGAGGCGACAGTCTCGGGGCGAAGGATCGTTGTCCCGCGAAAACTTCCGCCATCGAGCAGCGCCTGCAGCAGGGTCAGATAATCCGGCGCCGTGGAATAGATGCCGCCTCCGCCGGAAAAAACTTTTGGAACATCCGGCTTTTCAAGGGGCCGCGGAACAAGTTTTCCGTTCGCGTCCCTCACATGCAACCTCGCCTGACGCGCGCGCTGCTTCTCGTTGAGCGAGAAACCGGTGTCGTTCATGCCGAGCGGTCCGGTGATGTGATCGCTGAAATAGCGATCGAGGTTTTGGCCGCCGGCGATTTCCACCATCCGGCCAACGCGGTCGAGACTGCCGCCATAGGCCCATTTGGTGCCAGGCTCGAACATCAGCGGCATGGGCGGCAACGCCGGATTGCCGCGGGCAAATTTGAGATAGCGAACGACATTCTGATCCCAGAGCAGATAGCTGAACCCTGAAGTGTGCGTCAGCAGGTTTCGCAGCGTGACGGGTTTTTGCGCCGGGCGCAGCTGCGGAACCCCTTTCGCATCGAAACCGGCGAGAACCTCCACCGAGGCGAGCGTCGGATCGATATCGCCGGCCGGCTCGTCCAGCTTCAGCTTGCCGCGCTCCACGAGTTGCAGCGCTGCCACCGTCGTCAGCAGTTTGACCATCGAGGCGATGCGGAAGATCGTGTCGATCGACATGCGTGACGCCGTGGCCATGTCGCGGAAGCCGAACGCGCCTTCATAGAGCACGGATTGCTCGTTGGCGGCCATCGCGACAACGCCTGGTATTTCGCGGGCAGCTACCGTTGCCTGCAAGGCTCTGTCGATTTCCTCATGGCGGCCCGGCTTGTCGAGCGGTGCGGCAGCAAGCGGCAAAGCTGCGGCCGGAATCATGCCGGCGGATGCAAGCGCCGCCGTCCGCAACAGTGCATCACGCCGGGTGATTGGCCCTGTCATTGGCGTCCTGAAGACTTAACCTCTTGAAGACCAGATTGCTGGCGCCGACTGTTGAAGCACAACAGAGACTTTTGCAATTGGCAAGCTGCAATTGGCAAGCTGATTTGTCTGGCACAGAACGTTCGGCGCTCGCTTTAGAACTCCGCGCACGCCTTGATCGAGCCGTTTCGCAAAGGGGTGCCCGGCGCGTTCAGGAAATGAAGACTTCCTTGAGCTGAACTTCGAGATACTCGCGAGGTTGTTGATGCTTTGCCGGTGGGGTTGCTCCCGACACCGCCTCAAGCTCTTCCAACCTCAATTCACGATCCGTCCAACGCTTCTCATCGGCGCGCTTTGGGAAATTGCAGGCCATGGTTTCCTCCAGTTGATCGGCAGCGAAGTTCTTGCTCTCAAACAACGCTGAGTTTCGCTGTGACGATACCGCCGCGCCATCCCGCAAACCGTGATGCGCGGCACAGTCCAAGCATCTCGAGCGTGCTCGTTATCACGTTCATCAACGTCGAGCTCATGCGACAAAATGATCGGTCGCAGTGCCTCCTGCGCCGATTGCGATCGATCGCGTCGCTTCAACTTATCATCGATGGCCAACACGGGAGATAGCGTCGAGGGAGCAGCTAGAGCCGATCCCGAATCCCCGTCAGGATGCCGGTGGTGGTGTCGATCACCTGGAGCACCTGCTGGGTCTTGCTCGACGCCACGGGGAAGCGAGCACATTGATCGGATAGCTGGACCAGCCGCTTGCGTTCGCCGGTCAGGATCGCGTTGCTCTTGTCAACTGCGAACTTGACGATGTCGCGCATCGGATTTTTGTCACCGAAGCCGGCAATGTCTCTGTCCATGCCGATCAGATATTCATAGCTTGCGAGTTCGTCGGAGATTTGAAGGAGCTCCTGAATGGTCGAATTGACACAGCTGACGTCGCCCGCCGCCACATCGGGTCGCTTTGCCGTCTGCACCAGATCGTTCATCAGGTTCGCAAAGAGCGGCTTGAGGGCCTCGGCCTTCTTCAAGTCATCTTCGGACAGGACTCCGGCATTGGAGGCTTTTGGCGACATAAGCGCTGCCAGCAGGCAGGCCGCTAGCAGGCCTTGCCGCGCCGAAGCGAAGGCGAAAGGCCTGGTCTTGGCGAGCAGCTCACACATTTACGGGCCGTCCTTCGTTTCCATCAAGGCGGACGCTTTATTGTTAGGCGTCCGCGCTTATGCAATATTGTTCGAGCTTTCCAATTCTGATAGGTCGCCGACGTCAAATCATGCCGCTGTCCGAACAAAGTCAGACGATGGGAGAATAGGAGGGTGACCGACGTACCGCAACGTGTATTCCGCGCGGCGGCATTGGATCGTGCCGCCTCACCCGAGCAGCTCGACCATCTGGTCATCGTTACCAAACCGTCTGACTGGATCTTTGCAGCGGTGGTCGCGTTCGCACTCGCCGCCGGAATTACCTGGGGCGTCGTTGGCCGGATCCCCACGCGCGTGTCCGGCGAGGGGATCTTGATCAGCAATGGCGGCAATGTGGTCGACGCCGTATCGGGCGCGGCCGGCCGACTTTCCTCGGTTTCGATTGCGGTGGGCGACCATGTCGTTCGGGGACAACCCATCGCGCAGATCGCTCAAACTGACATCAGACAACGTCATGATGAAGCGGTCGCGGTCTTTCAGGAGCGCGAGCGCGAGTATGCTGTCCTCGTATCAAAGGTTGAGGCCGAGCTTGCTTCGAAAAGCCAGAATTTTGTCAAACTCGAAGGCGCGCTGAACCAGGTCATCAAGGCCACAGACCAACGCATCGAATATCTCACGGTGGACGTCGCCAACCTCGAAAGCCTGTTTTCCAAGGGGTACACGACGCGGCGCAATCTGGAAGACCGACGCCAGGAGCTCGCCGCCGCGCAGCAACGAAAGGAAGACACCCAGAACGAGATTCTAAAGTTGAGATCGCAGCAGACCGATCTGGAGACCCAACGGGATCGCGAACTGCGCCAGTCGGAGTTTGCCCTCAACGAAGCCCGCCGGCAAGCAAGCGCGACTGCGGAGTCACTCAGCCAGAACACGCAAATCACCAGTCCCATTGAGGGCCGGGTGCTGGAAGTGAAGATTTCATCCGGTTCGGTGCTGGCGGTCGGCACTCCCGTGGTTGAAATCGAGAGCGAGGGCCGCAATCTCGAGGCAGTGATCTACATCCCTGCCGAACAGGGCAAGACGATCAAACCCGGAATGCAGGTGAACCTCGAACCAAGCACGGTGAAGCGCGAAGAGTTTGGCATGATGCTGGGCAAAGTCGAAACGGTCTCCGACTTCCCGATAACGCCGCAAGGAATGTTGGCTGCACTTCACAACGACAGTCTGGTGACGCGCTTTTCCCGTAACGGCGCGCCATATGCCGCTACCGTCGTCCTCGAAGACGATTCGTCCACCGCAACAGGCTATCGCTGGGCTGTTGGAAAAGGGCCAGTCATCCGCCTCACCAGCGGAACGCTGGCCCGCGCCGAGATCACGACCCGGCGTCAGCGTCCGCTCGATCTGATCATTCCGCTCATCAGGCACCTCACGGGAATTGATGGATAGTCGTCCCAATCCAGATACGAGTCGTGCACATGGTCGTCTTACCGCCGCATGGCGGACGAGACGAATTAGGCGCACACCCGTCATTCTTCAGATGGAAGCGGTCGAATGCGGCGCGGCCGCGCTCGCCATATTGCTCGCCTATCATGGAGCCTGGATCCCGCTGGAGGAGCTTCGTATCGCCTGCGGCGTTTCGCGCGATGGAAGCAAGGCAAGCAACATAATCAGAGCGGCGCGCCGCTACGGCCTTGTTGCGAAAGGCTATAGCGTCGAGCCCTCGGCACTTCGGAACATTCCGATGCCTTGCATCTTGCATTGGAATTTTAGTCATTTCGTGGTGCTCGAGGGCATCGACGGAAAACGCGCCTATATCAACGACCCGGCAAGCGGTCGCCGTCGGATCGATCTCGATGAACTCGATCGGGCGTTCACCGGCGTCGTCATGGCTTTTGAGCGAGGCGATGCGTTCACCAAAGCCGGCAGCAAGCCGCAAGGCGCGCGCATATTGTTGCGCGAACTGCGCCAATCCAAGGCTGCGGTGGTGCTGCTCGTCCTCGTCAGCATCGCGCTGGTCGTGCCAAACGTCGTCGTCGCGGGCTTCTCCAAGATTTTTGTCGATGACATCTTGATCCAGCACATGAAGAGCTGGCTCGCGCCCCTCCTGATCGGGGCGGCGCTGACTGCCGCTTTGCGGGCCGCACTGACGATGATACGTCAATCGCTGCTGACGAGGCTGCAAGCCAAGCTGTCGGTTGTCATGACCAGCCGCTTTCTGTGGCGGATATTGGCGCTGCCGCTCGAATTCTTCACCCAACGTCATGCCGGCGACATCGCGAACCGCGTAGACGCCAATGAGCAGATCGCCCGGCTGCTTTCGAGCGGCATCGCCTCGAACGCGCTAAGTTTGATGTCGGTGGTACTGTTTGCCGCGGCCATGGCCGTTTATGACATCCCCTTGGCGGTGCTTTGTGTAAGCCTATCCCTACTCAATGTCGTGCTGTTGCGCGTTGTTTCCAGGCGGCGTCAAGAACTGTGCTACCGCCTGGCGCTCGAGCAAGGCAAGCTCATGAGCGCGACGGTGAGCCTGGTGCGGACGATCGAAACCATCAAGGCAAGCGGGCTGGAAGACGACGCATTTGGCCAATGGGCCGGACTTCAGGCCAGGACCCTGAACGCCGAACAACAGCTTGGCGCGTCTTCCATTTTTCTCGATTTGATCCCGACCCTGCTGTCTGGCCTGACGACCGCAACAATATTGGGCGCGGGAGGCTTTAGGGTCATCCAGGGCTCGCTCACGCTGGGCAGCCTGGTGGCGTTTCAATCGCTGGCGGCGAACTTCTCGGAGCCAATCGCGAATCTGGTGACCTATTTTGGCGGCCTGCAAACCATCAAGGGTTCGCTCGAACGGCTCGAAGACGTCTATCACTATCCGCTTCAATCTCAGCCAGGCGATGATGCCGCAATCGGCGATGTCCCTCCAAAGCTTGCCGGCAGGGTCGAACTGCGACATGTCAACTTTGGCTATTCAGCGTTGGAGGCACCCCTGTTGGCCGATTTCTCCCTTGCCATACCGGCGGGCTCGAGGGTGGCGCTGGTTGGAATCTCCGGAAGCGGAAAGTCGACGCTCGGCAAATTGATCTGCGGTCTGTATAAGCCCTGGTCCGGCGAGATTCTGTTCGACGGGCGGCGATTGACGGATATTCCGTCGCAGGTGTTTGCGAACTCCGTCTC
Organism: uncultured Alphaproteobacteria bacterium; assembly: GCA_963769365.1. Classification (GTDB taxonomy): domain Bacteria; phylum Pseudomonadota; class Alphaproteobacteria; order Rhizobiales; family Xanthobacteraceae; genus Bradyrhizobium. The sequence continues at coordinate 248,893 of CAVYLU010000013.1, forward strand.
TTATGTCGATCAGGATATTTTTCTGTTCGAGGGAACGGCACGGGACAACCTCACGCTCTGGGATTCCACGATCACGGAGAAGGAGATGATTGCCGCGGCGCATGATGCGCTGGTCCATCAAGACCTCGCAACGCGGCCCGGAAACTATGATTGTTACGCGAATGAGGGCGGCACGAATTTCAGCGGCGGGCAACGCCAGCGGATCGAAATTGCGCGCGCGCTGGTCGGCAATCCCTCGATCCTCGTCCTGGACGAGGCGACTGCCGCGCTCGACCCGATCACCGAGAAGGCGATCGACGACAATCTGCGGCGGCGCGGCTGCACTTGCATCATCATCGCGCACCGCTTGAGCACGATCCGCGACTGCGATGAAATTATTGTGCTCGAGCGTGGCCGGATTGCCGAGCGGGGCACCCACGAAGACCTTTTGGACCGTCAAGGTCCTTACGCAAAGCTTGTGGCGGGCGAATGAACGATCGACCGAAAATCGATCCGCCGGATTCGACCGCCGCCCGTCAGGGCGAGCGGGTACTGCTCGACCCGCGTCGTCCCAGGCTGCTCGATGATCGCGACAACGTACTCGAGGTCAAAGCGGGGCATGCCGATATCTTCGTGATCGATGCTCTGAACCCGGATGATGCACATCGGCGACATCTGTTTCGGATCGAAACCGGTGAAATCATTCTGGATCTGCAAACCGCGTGCGGTGGCGGGCGACTTCAGATCGTCGCCGTGGGAGGACCGGGCGCGGAGGTGATCAGCTTGCCGCGCACAAGCCTTTCTTCGATTAGGCCCCTCGCCCGCTGGATTGCCCGGCTAGCACAACTGGTGACCTCCCCGGCACCCTCCGGGGTGACATCGGAGACGCCCATCGGCGAAGCTACCGACATGCAGGCTGGGGAACGTCGTCGTGGTCCCATGCGCAACGTTGCGTGGGCACGAATTGTGGCGGGCACCGGCAATCTCCTGGGGTTCGATCCAGGTTTTGGTCCAGGCGATGGGCCGATACCGCTGTTCGCCGGACTCTGGATCGAAGCAGGGAAGTCAGGGTGCAAGGTGCTCGTAGAAACCGCCCTGCCGGAGGCGTCAGTGCTGTGGCCCACTGTCGACCGATTGCATCTTGCGATCATCTCAAGCCTTGAACGTGACCTTGCGCGGATTGCAGATCGCGAGCGGGACCGGCTTTCGCAACGGATCGGACTGGCACGCGCGCAAACCCGCGACGCGCTTCAGCATCTTGCCGAGACTGTGGCGGGGCAATCGGCTGTTGGGAAAGCGGAACTGGACCACGCGGATACTTTGACCTCGAGCTGCCGAATCGTTGGCTCCGCGCTCGGAACACCGATTGCCTCGACAAGCCGATCAACGGGCTCTGGGCAGGCATTGCACGACGTTCTCGAGATTGCCCGTATGGCACGCTTGCGGGTTCGGCGCGTGCAGCTGCGGGATCAGTGGTGGCGCCTCGATGTCGGACCGCTGATTGCGTGGCACGGACCGGAACGCGATGCGGTCGCGCTCATCCGCCATCACCGCGCCGGCTATACGATGGTCGATACCGGGCGCGGCACGCGCCAGCCGGTCGGGAAGAGACTTGCAAGCGATCTGGCGCCCGATGCCGTTTCCTTCTACCCGGCCTTGCCGTCGCGACCGCTTCGCTACTGGGATCTGCTCACGGTTTCGATGGTGGGGCTTGGCGGCAGCTTTGCCCGTACCGTGTTTCTGATGTTCGTCATGGGCCTATTGTCGCTGATCCCGCCGCTGGTCACCAATTTCCTCGTCAATTCGGTCATACCCCGCACCGAGATTGATCAGCTGATCGTATGCGCGCTCGCGCTTGTCGCAACAGCCGTGTCGATGGCAAGTCTACAAACGGCGCAAGCATTGGTGACGTTGCGGCTCGAAGGCCTCATCGATTATAAGCTCCAGGCAGCCCTGATCGACCGTCTCCTCAGATTGCCTACCGCGCTGTTCCGCAACTACACGACGGGCGATCTGGTCGATCGGTCGATGGGCATCGCTGCGATCCGCAGGATTCTGACTGGACATGCGCTGCGCGGCTTGATGGCATCGTTGTTCAGCGTATTCAACGTCGGCCTCATGTTCTATTATGACCTCAGGCTCGGCGTCATCGCATTGTTGCTGACATTGGTCAGAGCCGCCATAATCATCGCCGCGAGCGTCCTGCGTATCTACTACGAGAACCGGCAATTCAACTTGCAGGGCAAGGTTGGCGGTTTGGTGCTGCAACTGATCGCCGGCGTTAGCAAGCTTCGCGTGGCCAATGCCGCGAGCCGCGCCTTTGCGTTATGGTCGAGGCAATTTGCCGTCCAGAAGGGCTACTTTATCGCGTCCCAGCGGGTGGCCAACATGCTCGTCGTGTTCGAAACATCCTATCCCACGCTGGCTACTCTGGTGATCTTTGCGGTGGCCGCTTACACCAACAGTCGGTTGTTGCTCGACCTCGGCGCCTTTCTTGGTTTTAACGCGGCCTTTGGCCAGACCATGGGCTCGATCGGCACCTGGGCATCGAGCATCAGCGAATCCCTGGTGGCCATCCCTCACTTCACCCGGATGAGGCCGCTGATGTCGGCGGAGACCGAAGTCTCGGACGAACGAAGGTCACCCGGTGAGCTGGCGGGCGAGATCGAGCTATCCGGCGTCACTTTCCGCTATGCGCAATCCGGCGCGCCGGTGCTCGACGATGTCAGCTTGAAGATCGCACCGGGCGAGTATGTCGCGATCGTCGGGCCGTCGGGCAGCGGCAAGTCATCGCTGTTGCGGTTGATGCTAGGCTTCGAAAAACCTGAGTCCGGATCGGTCTTTTACGACGGCAAGTCCCTCAACACGCTCGATATCAGCGCGGTGCGGCGCCAGCTTGGCGTAGTACTGCAGGAAACCAAGCTCGCAACGGGCAGTATCTACGACAACATCTGCGGCGGAATCGAATTGCCGCTCGAGAAGGCCTGGGAAGCCGCGCGATTGGCGGCGCTGGACGACGATATCAGCCAGATGCCGATGGGCATGCATACTTTGGTGGCGGAGGGGGTCAATACTTTATCTGGCGGACAACGTCAGCGCATCATGATTGCACGGGCGATCGCCCGCACGCCACGCATCCTGTTGTTCGACGAGGCAACGAGCGCGCTCGACAATCAGACCCAGGCCATCATCGCCAAGTCGCTTATGCGGCTTTCGATCACGAGGCTCGTGATCGCACATCGGCTAAGCACCGTGCGCAGTGCGGATCGCATCATCATGCTGGCCAAAGGCGAGATCGTGCAGATGGGAGACTATGACGAGCTGATCGCCCAGCCGGGCCCATTTGCCGATTTCGCGCAGCGTCAACTGCTTTGAGCAGTCTGACGGCGAAGATTTGATTCTGGCGCGACGAGGCCACGCGTGACCGTCGTCACAGCGACCTCCGGATAGCCGGGACATGCTGCACCCGGTTGCGGGGCGGTCCTGCGCCGTCAACACCGGAGAAATGAGATGACACCCATGAACGATGATGCAGCGCCTCGCGAGCTTTCCATGGAGGAGCTGTGCTCGGTGGCCGGCGGCCGCGGATCAGTATTAACGGGCGACTTTGACCACTCGGTGGCCGGCGTCGCCGGAACCGGCGGCCTGGCTCGTGCGGCGATCGGACCTGATACCCCTGGCTCCAGCCTTCCCGGCGGATACCGCATCACCTCGCTTTTTTGAGCGTGCTGCCTTGCCCAACGCGGAGACTCCTGGGTTTTCCGGTTCGGGCGTTTCGCTTTGGCGGCGAGTTGATCTTACCTAGCCAAACAGTTGAGAGGAGACCGCGACGTACCTCGCATTCGGGTTCCGAGATGCTCACGACGACGTGCGGATGCCGTATTGCTTTGCCCAGCCCAATCCTTCCTGAGTCGATCTCAGCGGTTTGTATTCGCAGCCGACCCAGCCCTCGTAACTGAGCTTGTCCATAAGATCGAAAAGATACGGATAGTGGATTTCGCCGACGTCGGGTTCGTTGCGGCCCGGCACGCCTGCGATTTGAATGTGCTTGATCACATCGATCGTTTGACGAAGCGTTTCTGCCAGATTCCCATCGGTTAGTTGAAGGTGATAAAAATCGAGATGAAGCCGCAGATTGGGATTGTTCACGCGTTCGATGATGCGCAGGGCATCGCGAACGTGGTTTAGAAAGAAGCCGGCCATTCCGTATGTCGTGTACGCCTCGCCACCACGAATGAGATCGCGCCCTCCGTTAATCGGTTCGATCACCGCAGTAATGCCGTGTTCTCCCAATCGTTGCGCGGCATAGCGCAGGTTCTCGACAAAAACATCTTCTGCGGCTTGTCGATTCTCTCCCGGCTTGATGACCCCGGCAATTGCATGAACGCAATCGCACCCCATGGCCCGGCAATAGGTCACGGTTGTCTCGAGATCGCGCCTGAATTCTTGCTCGCGCCCGGGCAGTGCGGCAATGCCACGCTCGCCGCCGTTCCAGTCACCGGGCTTTGTATCGCACAGGACCATCTTGAGCGAGTGATTCTGCAACCGTTCGACCAGCGCTTCAACGGGCCAGTCGTAAGGAACCTGAAACTCGACAGCCTTGAATCCCGCGTGGGCCGCCATCGCGAAGCGGTCCAAGAACGGGACTTCATCGAACATGTAGTGCAGATTTGCAGCCAGCTTGGGCATGGGTTGATTTCCTTCGGCGGGAAAATGACTGGAATTGCAAATACGGCGCGAGCAACTCGGGACCTTGCGCCAGCGTTCGGAAAGCTTGCCGTTCGGCATTCATTTCCGGCTTGATGATTGTGGATTTGCCTCGGCTTCGTTCAGATGTGGCGAGTATCCGAGAAAGTCGAATTCGAACGGACAGGCATTTTCGCGACGCATCACACAATCGAGATTGAAGAAGATCTGCCGTTCGGCGCCAGAGCGGGCCATCGCCTCCGGCACGTCCCAGACAACCCGTGCCCTCCCGCTAAGGTGCAATATTGTGCCGTCCCTGAAATCCACGAAGAGAAGCCCTGCGCGCGGGTCGGTGAGAAGATTGCCAAGAGGGTTGAATAATAGATTGCCCTTATAGTCGGGGAAACAGAGCTCGTGGTCGGATACGACTTGCACAAACCCTGGCAATCCGCCGCGGTGAGAAACGTCAAGACCGTTCGGTTTGCTGCTGTCGGCGAGGGACGCCGACCGCCAAGCGATGAAGAAGGTATCGGCTGCTGCAATGAGGTCGATATCGGTCTTGACCAGGTGATCGTTGCTCTGAATGGCTCGCCGCGGATCCGCCTTAAGCCTCGGCTGCGGAGCGCGGGCCTGGATGTATTTATGACAATTGCCAAAGCTCTGCTGTACGCGCAGAGTGAAGCCGATGTCGTTCCTGCATTCTTCTATACGTCCATTGACACGGTTGCGACGGCGAGATGGCAGCTCACTGCCAAGCCCTCCAACCGAAGCGCCGTTGTGGAGGCCGTATAGGAGCGGATCGTCTGAGGCGGGCCAGGCTTTCACTTTCAGGAGATCGGGTTCATCGGAAGTCATGAATCCGGGCGCTCCAAAGAGCATGGAAGCCCAGGGCCGACCCTCGCGATCGGCGCTGCTTGCGACCACAAATGGTTGGCTTGCGAAAAACTCACGATGCTGGTCCGGCATGAGCTGCGAATGACGGCGCGCCCCCTTCGTTCCATCTGATCGCGCACGCCGACTTTCGTCTGCGCCACTGCTCTCCATCGTGAAAGGGCGAGCACTCTTCGGTCATGCTGGTTTCGTCGCGATCATCGACGGCCGTGCCGAGATTTGGCTGAACCAATGTGAGAGCTGCGGTCGCTCCTTTCGCCAGTCATAAGTTGGCATTCGGAAATCGAGCCAGCCCAGTGCGCAGCCGAGCGCGATATGCGCCATCGTGATGCTCTCGCCAAAACTCGCAATCGCCGCTTCGAACGCGTTCAAAGAGCGGTCTATCACCTCCGTCTGGCGCGTGATCCAGCCGGGCGAGCGCTCCGTTTCGGCTCTCTGGCCCTCGAGCCGGATCGATGTCCCGGCATCGAGAATGCCGTCTGCGAGTGCCTGTCGTCCCAACGTTAGCCAACGTGCCCGCCCACTTGCCGGCACCAGTTCCGGCGCGGACAACTGGTCCAGATACTCGCAAATGAATGGACTGTCGTAGAGCGCTGTACCGTCCTCAAGGACCAGACATGGCACCTTGCTCAACGGATTGACCGCAACCAGATCCACCGGCCTTTCAAAGGGCAGGCAGCTCTGCAGGGCAATGCGGCTCTCGATCCCCTTCTCTGAAACAAGCACGCGGACTTTGCGGGCATACGGAGACACCGAGGAATAGAACAATTTCAACATAATGTGTCCTTGATCCCATGTTGTCGGTGTTGCTATTGTACATACTAGTTGTTACAAAACTGCTCACATTCCGGTGATCGCCGGATTCGGGAATGGAGGCTGCCGTGAGGACGAAGCGGGAGGATTTAGTGCAGGCGGCAAAAAAATTGATGTGCCAGCGCGGCTATGAGGCCGTTAGCCCGCGCGATCTTCTGGACGAGAGCGGGGCCGGCCAGGGAAGTTTCTATCATCATTTTCGGAGCAAACATGACCTCGCCATAGCCGCACTTGAGGAGGTCTCTAGCGAGATGCAGGCGTTGGCTCACAAGATCCTTGATGCCGGCCCATCTCCTCTGGAAGGTATCAACACTTATCTCGGACTTCCGCGGGATGGACTGAAGGGTTGCCGAATGGGCCGGTTTGCAAACGAGGCATCGATTGTAGACACGTCGCTCCGGGCGCCGATCGAGAATTACTTTCGCGATTTGCAGGCCACCTTGGCGAAGGCGCTCCGCGCCGCGCAGGCTGCAGGCGAACTTGCCAGCCACCTCGATGTAGAAGAGCTGGCATTGATGTTAATGACGGTTATCCAAGGCGGATTCGTGCTGTCGCGAATCTATCGCGACCGTAGTGCGGTTCGTCGGGCAACGGACATGGCAGCAAAAATATTGGGAATGCTCCCGTGAATGACAATTCGTGCGCAGCTCAAAACGCTACCACCTGCGCCGGCCAGGCCGCTTGGAGCACGAGACAGCAATCGCAGCGCTCGTCCGATCGTTTCGGCGGGCACGTCGAGGCCCTCGCTAGATTGCGTCCGCTTTTCGCACCACGACGGCGGAGATAGCTCCTAACAGTGCCCACACTACGCCGCCGATCTCGACATCAAAGAGGGGCATCCAAAAGCCGGACCATATCATCAGCACCGACCCGGCAGCCATGACCACCAGCGCAACGGCTCCAATGGCCACGCGATCAAACGCGCGATCGTCCTTCTCGCGTCGAGCGAGCAGCGATCCCATGAAGCCATAGGCACCGATGTAGCAGAGCGCACACGCGGCCAGCGCCGAAGCACCCACCGTGAACGATGATCGGTACATCGTTTGAATGCAAACGGGGATGGTAATGAGCCAGAAGATCAGCACCACGCTTCTACGGCTAAAGAGGGCCGCAAACAGCGCTCCGATGAAATTTGTTGGCCTCATGATGCAAACCGGATCGGTCCGACACTACCACATTGGAATGTAGTCATGCACGTCGTTTTCCCGCTACGCTTGAAATGTCGCGGCTTGCGCGCTCAACGGGTTCCGATACACTGACACCGTCCCGATGCCCGCGCCCCGACGGCTTCGCTGGTGAGCGACCACCTGCCCAAACCAGATCCGGGGAACCGTTCACATCGCGCGCCTGTTTTGGTCGGGGCGCAAGCCAGCGCCGTCCGCGGCGTTTCGCCAATCCGACTGCGCTTCTTCCGCGCTTTCAAAAATATGCGCGGCGACACCCCTTTTCTCCAGGGCTTCGCCGAGCTTGATGCGCAGAAAGCCGCTCGTCGTATAGCGGGAAACGCCGGAATAAAAACGGTCAGCCAGGCTGCGCACCATGGCCGAATATTCGTCGAGCAGTTCGGGCACAATCGAGAAATTGTCGTAATTGACGATGGCGTAGACGTGCCGGCCGAGGCCGCCGAGCTTGGCTTCAACGGCCTTCGCAATCGCGGCGATGTCAGCGCGGCTGCGCAACGCAAAACGCTCCAGATTGACGAAGAACAGACTCTGCTGCTCGTCGAGCGTAAAGCGCTGATCGAGCGGAATGGCAATCATGTCGTTGCGAAGGTCCATGACGCCCTCGCGAAAGATCCGCTCGTCCATTGCGATGGGATCGCGCGCGATGACCGGCTTGAAATCCATCAGCGCGAGGATGTCCCGCTCGATATCTATACCGGGCGCAACTTCGATCAGCTCAAGCCCATCGGGCGTGAGCGCAAAGACGCAGCGCTCGGTGACGTAAAGCACGCTCTGTCCGCGCGCGGCCGCGTAAGCGCCGCTGAACGTCACATGCTCGACGGCTTGAACGAACTTGCGCCCTTTTGCTTCCTCCAGGATTGCGAGCTTGCCATCGGACAGCGCAATGCGCAGGCGGCCCGCGCCGAAGGTGCCGACAAAGATCACCTTCTTGGCGGTCTGGCTGATGTTGATGAAGCCTCCGGCGCCGGCTAGTTTGGGGCCGAATTTGCTGACGTTGAGATTCCCGGCGCGGTCGACTTGCGCGAGGCCGAGAAAGGCTGCGTCGAGTTCCTCCGCCATCATAGAAATCGAACTGGTAAGGCTGGTCGATGACGGCTTGCGTGTTGATCGCCGCGCCGAAATCAATTCCGCTTGCGGGGATGCCGCCGATCACCCCCGGCTCCGCCGTCAGCGTGATGAGGTCGATGATCCGCTCTTCGTTGGCGACCGCCGAGATGCCTTCGGGCATGCCGATGCCGAGATTGACGACGCTGTTCGGCTTTAGCTCGAACGCCGCGCGGCGCGCGATGATCTTGCGTTCGCTCATCGGCATTGGCGGCAGCGAGCCGGCACGCACCCTGATCTCGCCAGAGAACGCCGGATTATATTGCGTACCGAAGGTCTGCCAGTGATTTTCTGACCTAGCCACGACCACGCAGTCGACCAGAATGCCGGGGATCTTGACCTGGCGCGGATTGAGGCTGCCGCTTTCGGCCACCCGCTCGACCTGTGCAATCACGATGCCGCCGGAATTATGCGCCGCCATGGCAATGGCAAGAGCCTCCAGCGTCAGCGCTTCCTTCTCCATGGTGAGATTGCCGTCGGGATCGCCGGTGGTGGCGCGAATGATGCCGACGTCGATCGGAAACGTCTTGTAGAACAGGCATTGCTGACCGCCCAGCGTAACCAGCTCGACGATGTCCTCGGTGGTGCGGGCGTTGAGCTTGCCGCCGCCGTTGCGCGGATCGACGAAGGTGCCCATGCCGATGCGCGTGACATGGCCGGGGCGGCGCGCCGCGATGTCACGAAACAGATGGGTGATGACGCCTTGCGGCAGATTATAGGCCTCGATCTGATTTGATATCGCAAGCTGCTGCAATTTGGGCGCGAGGCCCCAATGGCCGCCGATGACCCGCTTGACCAGTCCGTGATGCGCGAAATGATTGAGCCCGCGATGCTTGCCATCGCCTTGCCCCGCGGCATAGACCAGCGTCAGGTTGCCCGGCCTGCCGTGCCCGTGAGGCGCATCGCCTTGGCTGGCGAGATAGCACTGTTCCAGCGCCACGGCGATTTCCTCGGCAAATCCGATGCCGACAAAACCGCCGGTGGCGACCGTGTCGCCATCACGAATGAGCCGCACGGCTTCCGCGGCCGTGACGATCTTGCCTTTCTCCGAATTGCGCAAATAGGGCAACGCCGGATGGCTCACTGGCTTTCTCCCGAAATTATTTTCAGAACCCTGGCGGATTTTTCGATGGCGGCCGGTTGGTCGCCACGGAGCCGGATTCGCCGGCCCCGTGACGGCCGGTCGGACCTACGTCGCTGCCGCCGGCCTCGTCGTTGCGGCGGCGGCGCTGCCTTCGGATGCAGCCTTCTGCCGCGTCTCGGTTGCGTAATAGACCGAAACGATGGTGATGAGCGCGAGCCCGATCATGTAGACCGAGATCGGCCAGGTATCCGGCTTGTAGGCGGCCATCAGCCCGGTGGCGATCAGCGGCGACAGCGCACCGGCAAAGATTGACGCGAGGTTGTAGCCGAGCGACACGCCGCTGTAGCGCACCTTAGTGCCGAACAGTTCGGACAGGAAGCTCGCCTGCGGCCCGTACATCGCGGCGTGCCCGACCGCCAGACCCAGAACGATGGCGATCCAGCCAAGTTGCGGGTTTTTCGTGGCGAGCAGCATGAACATCGGAAACGACATCAGCGCCGAGAAAACGGCGCCGAAAATATAGACGGGCCTGCGCCCGACACGGTCAGAGAGGGCGCCGAAGGCCGGAATCGTGAAGGTTTCGATCGCGGCGGCGATCAGCACGCCATTCAATATGTCTTGCCTATTCATGCCGAGCGACTGGGTCGCATAAGCGAGAACGAAGGTGGCGTAGATGTAGAAGAACCCGTTTTCGGCGAAGCGTGCGCCCATCGCCAGCAGGATGTTCTTTGGATACATGCGGATCGCATCAAGGATCGGCATTTTCACTTCCTGGCCGGAATCCTTGATCTTCTGGAATTCAGGCGATTCGGCGATCGTGAACCTGATCCACAAACCGACCAGCACCAGCACGATGCTGAACAGGAACGGCAGACGCCAGCCCCAGGCATAGAGTTGGGCGTCGGTCAGGAAGTGGGACACCAGCGAGAACACCAGGGTGCCGAGCACCAGCCCGAGCGGCGCGCCGAGCTGCGGCCAGCTGCCGTAAAAGCCCTTCCTGTTTTCGGGCGCATGTTCGACCGCCATCAGCACTGCGCCGCCCCATTCGCCGCCGAGCCCAAAGCCCTGGACCAAGCGGCAGGTGATTAGCAGGATCGCCGCCCAGATCCCGAGCGTGTCGTAGGTCGGCAGCAGGCCGATCGCCGCCGTCGCCACGCCCATGATCAGCAGCGTCAGATAGAGCATGGTCTTGCGGCCGATCTTGTCGCCGAAATGACCAAACACGATCCCGCCGAGAGGCCGCGCAATGAAGCCCAGGGCGTAGGTGCCGAACGCCAGCAGCGTACCCACCGCCGGATCGAATGTCGGAAAGAACAGTTTGTTGAAGATCAGCGCCGCGGCAGTGCCATACAAGAAGAAGTCGTACCACTCGATGGCGGTGCCGATCAGACTGGCGGTTGCTACGGTGACGTGCGAAGGCCGTTTTGTTCTCAACTCGTTGACCATTGCTGCCCCCAATTTGATTATCGCGAACGGCAAAATCCGGCGCCGACCGTGAACAGAACGGCCGGACGGACATCCATTCAATTATCCGATAATATGAAACGATCAGCGTTGGCCGTATTGACGCAGATCAATCACGCCCGAGCGGACAACGTGAGCAAGGACCGTTTCCGTGATTAAGGGGCAAGTGCATTCGTTCAACGGCCGTGGCTGCAAGAAATCTTGCTGCAATGCTTTGAGATCGAACCTGCCTGGCGTTATCCAACGGCGGCGCATTCTTAGCTGAACAGTCCGGCCTCTTTTATTTTGGACCAGTCAGATAAGGCTAAAACGGCTTGTCGTGGCCTACGATCCAGATCGTACGGTAGACCGCCTGCTTCAAATCTGGTCCCCAATCAAAGTACTCATACCTCACTAACGACTGGCCCCTTCGATGGAGATCTTTCAAAGTGACTTAAGAACACCTGCGATCGCGCCCGTCAAAGTGCTTATTGCAAGCATGCTCTTTGGCTGTTCTGCAATCCGGCGCACCAGAAGCTCCACCCCTAAGAAAATCGTCGATACAGCGCGTACAACTGCTATCGAGGCCCACATCAGGATTAAGGGACCAATCAGAAGAGCGAAAAACGCGATGTCGACCAGAAAGTAAACTTCCGTCTCTTCGTAACCCGCACCAAAATAGAATATCGGCACGATTACGAGATCTAAAAGGCTAACAGCCACAAGCAATCCTATCAAAGCAACTAAGCTCGCACCCCACTTTTTCAGGGGCGAGATTATCCTATTGGCGAGAGCTAGTTGCCTTGAGTTGAGATCATCGACCCTATCCCACAAATTCAAGAAACGGCTTTCAAGCCTCTTTTTCTGATCATCATTCAATATGAGTTCGAGAAAGGACATTACAATAATCAGGAGACTGCACGCTAGCAATGCGTTCGCGACCATGGCCGCTCACTCCGGTCGATACGCCCTACCCTAAGGTTGAGTGCCCATACAATTAATAGGAAGCAGTCTTGTCGCCGGATTAAAGGTCGGCAAGCAGGTCACTGCTCTAAGTCTTCGCCGAGCATTCAGATCGCTCTCCTTGATCGTGACCATTGGCTCAAGCTGGATGTTAGCAGGCAGGTTTCCATTGGGAAAAAACGCCAGCCGGCCGCTTCCAAAAGCTTATTGATTTAAGCCGAGCGGCGGCTTCCTTCATAATGCCCTGCTCACCATTCCTCAATCGCGCGCCGAAGTAGCTTTTTGATTGAAGAGTCATCCCGCCCCCGGCCAGTCGCTTTCAACGACCTTCAACCGTAAGATGCGGGAAAACATTTCGACCTGTCTAGACAATGGTTCGAGATGGCGCGCGATTGGACGAACGATTTCGCCGCGACCTTCCGCCCAGATGTCGGCCACCTACGGTGCCCCGCGGCAGCCTGGAAACGGCCGGCCCGCGCCTTCACCTCGCCGGGCCACGTCGACCCCCCTGATACCCGGTCTATACTTGGTCAGAGCGGAATGGAACGCGCATGGCGTTGCGCCCTTTCGCTGCCCGATAAGGGTATCTCTAAACAGGCCGCCTTAACAGTAAACAATGCCTGCCATGACAAGACAGATGGGAACGGAAGATCGTCTAGCTGCTTGTCCTTTGGAGAAAAACAAAAGAGGAAACTGAACATGAGACTCATCACGATAGGATTAGCCGCGGCCCTCGCGCTCACGAGCACGTTCGTGTTTGCCCAAAGCGGCAGCGGTTCTGCCGGCGGTAACTCGGCCGCTGGTGGATCGGCCGCAACCGGCACGACCACCGGTTCCTCCATGAACGGGACGACAACCGGAAGCTCCACAACCGGTGGGACGAGCAATAACGCCGGAAGCGCCGCGGCGGGAGCCAACAGCGGCCAAAACCCGTCAGGCAACACCCTCATCAACACTTCGCCTAGCGGATCAACGTTGGCACCCACGGGTCCCGGCTCTGGAACCGGACGTTAAATAAGCAACCACGCCCTTTCCCAAACTTTGAGGGCCGCGCACACTCGGCAGTGTGGCGGCCCTCTTTTTAGTGTTTCAACCGTCTCGCGCGCGAGGCAATCAGCTGCCGGTTGCGCTTGCTTACCGATCAGCGTCGGGCCAATCTGATATACCCGGCTGTGCCGAAGTCATCCGCCGCCTGGTCGAGCTCGGGCTGAAGGTGAAAACCAAATGAACCTAGGCCCAGGCCCTGCAAGCCAACCATGGAAGCCCGTGGAGGACGCGCAACTTCTGGCGCGGCTCGACTCGAAAATGGACAGACCTTCGATTGCCCGGAAATTAAAACGGACCGTGTCGGCAATAGCCAAGCGACGGTCCATCTTGAAAAAACGACGCCTGGTCGAGCTGGGGCTGAAGGCGAAGGGGAAATAGGAGACTTTCCGATGAATGGAAACATCTTCAATAGTGAGGGGGTCGACGTAGCGACCGTCATCGGTTCTTCTATTTTCGGTCTCAGAGGTCAAAAACTTTACGATCTCAAGGGCACCAAAATTTACAAGCTTTCTGGAGAGTTGGTTGGGCACCTCGCGAACGCGAAAGCTTCCCAACAGCATTTGGACCGAGCAACAGACAAGCTGTTTCCCGCAGCCTGATTTGAGGATGGGCAATGCCACTCGTTAGCGACGGAAAGAGTAAGCCTCTAGCGCACAGCAACCTGCGATCCATCAGGTTTTGGATGAGCGTTCAGGGCCGAGGCCTTGTTCAGCCAGTTCGAGTCGTTATCAGCACGAGGCCCTGTCGCAGCTCGACCCGACGAACGTTCGGGATTTACATGGCGCCCTGGAAACCGGTTCAGATCGCAAATCGAGACTGCGGCAAGCCGGAATGCCGGCCGTCAGACTGACCACCGGTGATTTGACACAAGGGAGCGCAACGCCCCATTGAATGTCTTGGTCCCGCCTCTTTCATGATCCGATTGAGGTCCCGAAGGGAAAGCCGCTTCGGACGCTGAAGGACGCAGCCGATTGCGTCGTGAGGCTGTCCAAGAAGGTCACCGCTGCCGAGCATTGGCAGATAGCAATGGAGCAGTTGATCGACGCTGCCGAGGGCCGGAACTTCATCATGCATGCCCGGATTGGGATGTTGCGGGCCTTGAACCACGACTTACCTGATCCGAAGACGGAGCCGCGTCGCAAACGCGCGAAAGCGCATAGGATCATCCGATGAAAAACGCTTTCGATTTATGGTGGGAATGGGCAGAAAAACCGCATGAGAGCATGCTGATGATCCCCGGCGATATCCACTATCCCATAATGGAGCTCTTTCGTCAGAAGATCGGCGCGACCGCGAGAAGGTCAACGAAGCTGTGCGTCGGTACCGAGAAACACGGAAGTGCAGTACCTAAGCCGGGCGCCGCGTGGTCATGTGCATGCTGCTCATCGCGGCGCTTGCGGTGATCTGGAATCGAATGAGGCTTCCGTCGCCTTGGCTCCCTCTGGAAATGCACGGCCGAATTCCATGCGGCAGACATTGCGCTAACTTTGTTAATCCGGCGTTGTCCCCAAAGCAGTCTTGCAAACACCTTCGAGAGTACCGCGAACTTCTCGCTCATCACCGATCCTTGCTGCGGGGCGTCAGCGATTTATCGACGATCACGTCCCTCGGAAAATCTGCAAGCGTAAAACCCGTCAAGCGACATTGACCGTTTGACCTATACACGTCGGCAAGATCGCGTTACCGTCTTAGGCGTCGGCGTGCAGAACCCGGCCCCGCGTTTCAGGCAACGCGTAGGCCGCGAGGAAAAACACGCCGTAGGCTGCGACCGCGAAGATCGCGATCGCGTTGGCGAGCGATGTCGAAGCCGACAGCGCGCCGACGAGAAACGGGAACAGCGCGCCGATGCCGCGGCCGAAATTGTAGCAGAAGCCTTGGCCGGAGCCGCGAAGCCTTGTCGGGTAGAGTTCGGTGAGGAACGCGCCGACACCGGAGAAATAACCCGACGCGAAGAAGCCGAGCGGGAAGCCCAGCACCCACAACAGCTCGTTGGTCAATTGCAATTGAGTGTAGAGCAGCACTACGGCGATGGCCCCGAGCGAAAAGATCAAGAACAGGTTGCGCCGTCCGATGCGGTCGGCAAGCCAGGCGCCAACGAGATAGCCGATGAACGAGCCGACGATCAGTGCCGAGAGATAGCCCGTGGAGCTGACGATCGAGAGCTTGCGTTCGGTGGTGAGGAAACGCGGCACCCAGAAGGTAACAGCGTAATAGCCGCCCTGGCATCCCGTCGACATCAGCGACGCCAGGATGGTGGTCTTGAGAATCGGACCGGAAAAGATCTCCCACAACGGAGGCCGGTCGCCTGACGCCACCTGCTTGGCGCGGGTGGCCGCCGCAATTTCCGGCTCAGTGACGTAGCGCCGCAGGTAAAACACCAGGAGCGCTGGCAGCGCGCCGATGACGAACATCCAGCGCCACGCCGTTTCCGCGGGCAAATAGGAAAACAGGATCGCCTGTGCCAGCACCGCGAGGCCCCAGCCGACTGCCCAGCCCGATTGCACCGAGCCGACCGCGCGTCCGCGATATTGCGGGCGGATCGCCTCGCCCATCAGCACTGCGCCCGCGGCCCATTCACCGCCGAAGCCGAGGCCCAGCAATGCGCGGGCGATCAGCAGCTGATCGAAATTCTGCACGATGGCGCAGACCAGCGAGAAGAACGAGAACCAGAGGATCGTGAACTGCAACGTCCTGACGCGGCCGATGCGGTCGGCGACATAGCCGCCGAGCCAGCCGCCGATGGCGGAGGCCAGCAGCGTCACCGTGCCGGCGAGGCCCGCGGTGCCGGGATCGACCTTCCACAGCGTGATGATGGTGCCGATCACGAGCGGGTAGATCATGAAGTCCATGCCGTCGAGCGCCCAGCCGGACGCGCAGGCCCAGAAGGTGTGACGCTCGGCTGCGCTCATGTCGCGATAAAACGCAAGCAGGCTGGTGTCTTCTATCGAAGCGACCTCGATCGCCGCTGTCGGCTCGGTCGTAGCCATGATCGTTTCTCCTCGGAGAGTTTATTGACCGGCTTTTTCCGCGATGGCCGGTTCGCATGCTTTCGTCAAATTGGCGCGGATCGGCCGCCGTGTCATTAGGCAAATCGGATCGTTTACCGGCCACGTGAGACCTTGCAATTTGAAACCCCGGCAGAGAGATTTAACGCCTGTGTTGCGTCGACCGGTTGAGTCGGCACCCGAACAGCGGACATGCGGCGCGTGCATCGGCTTTTCCGTTTCGTGCCACAAGCGGAAGCCGCGGTATCCTAACTTGTACCCAGCAAAGACAGTTTTGGCGATACATTAAGGGGAGATCACGCTGCATCACATCAACAACGATTCCGCTGAACGGCCTCGGAACCGAACTCGCCCGTCAGTCGTTTTGCGCCTTCATGTATGAGGTCGCCATGGTGAGAAGGTGAACAGCAGCAGTTCCTAATTCCTGCATCTCTTTGTCCATCGTGTAGACACCTGCTGCGCGATGGTATGCAATGCCTACGGTAGCGTAAGCGTCCGTGACGAAGTCGGAAATGCGTTCATCTTTCTTCAGCGCAGCCCGCTCTTCACGCCCCAAGACCATTTTCATCGCTGCACCGGAAGTGGCTTCGGCGATTTGGGCATCTTCTAATTCGGGGGGCGGTAAACCTGATTTCACTGGCTGACATTGCTTCGACGCCTCTTCGACAGCCCGATAGAACTGAGGTTTTCGCGTTTCATCTGCGTTTAGGTAACTTTTCAGAAAGCGCCGCGACCTTGCTTCAAGGTATTGGCGATCAAGCTTAATTGTCCTCCGCCGCTCCCGCTTCTCGGATTTAAACCAGCCAAACACGATTTCGCTCCCACTGCCTCACGGCGCAGATAGTAGCGCTCGATAAACCGATGCCCGCCCAATTTTCGGTGCCTTCGGGGGCGCTTGCTCTAACGCTCGCCACCTTCTCTGCGCGCCTCATCAAGGTGATGGTCGATGCGATCTAGGTCTTCTTCGAAGGACTCCTGAGAGGGCTCGCGTCTTGTGAACAAAAGGAAGATCATGCTGCCGCAGACAAGGGTCAGGCCGGCGACAATCAGTGCGATGCCTAGAGTGGTCATTTTGACCAGCCTAAAACTTATTTTAGGCCGGTTTGTAGGTCTCCGCAAAAGCAAACGGGAGAGGGAAAATTCGCCTTCGGGCGCGAGCGTCGTTGCGCTTAGCCTAACTAATTACTTCTGCGAGCCACGACTCGCCGTTCCCGTTGCGCTGCGGGTTAGCTTTTCCTTGTCGAACTCCTTCGCTTGTGATCGCCTGTGCAGGGGGCGAGGAGGCGATATGACCTTTGCGATCCACGCATCAGATGGGCACATAACACAGACGCTGCGGATCGATCCGGAGGTTGCTGTCGCGAGAGCGCGCGACCTACTGGGCAGGGGTTGGGAAGTGCATATCACGGACCAGGCGGCCCGGCGATATCGCCCAGAGGCATTCGACCGCCCTTGCGCGTCTAGCTCAAAAGACAGCGTATTAAGCTTTTATTAACCACGGATGATCCAGGCTCTGCTCAGAAATGCGGCGGAACCGGACTAGCAGAACCGGCAGTTGCAAGAGGAGGTCGGTGGCGTAGCGCCCCACCGCCTTTGTCTTAGGGGCTTGGGCATGAGCGAAGCGCCAAATTCCAGAACGCCGCTAAGAGCGACGTTCAAAATTAAATTGAATGGTGAGACGGTTCCCATTGCTACCGTTGGCCAAGCCTATCGGTTCATAACAAATCTGAGCTCAATCGAGTGGATGGAATTCAGGTCGCTGCACGGCGACGCCGTAGCCTCTTTGCAAGAAGCTGCCGACAGCGCGATGTTGACAGTGCAGGCGACAAATGCGCTGCGCGCGCTCTTCGCCCGCGCTAAACTTCTCTAAAAGAGGTCGCCCTACTTAGTACCGCTCAACATGCACACCCCAGGGCGTGATCTTCCCCCGAAAAAATGGACAGGGTTAAGCTGCTTTTAGCTCCATCTCGATCGGGCTTAGATATCCGATGGCCGAGTGGCGACGCGTTCGATTATAAAATCCTTCGATGTAAGCAAAGATATCACGTCTGGCGTCCTCACGTGTTGCATAATGCTGGTGATGGACGAGTTCGGTTTTGAGCGTGTGGAAGAAGCTCTCCATCGGAGCGTTGTCATAGCAATCGGCCCTGCGGCTCATCGAAGCTCGGAAGCCGGCGGACTGTATCATCTTGCGATACTCCGCCGAGGCGTATTGAACGCCACGATCTGAATGGTGAATCAAGCCGGCACCAGGCCGCTGTGTCGCAATGGCCATCGCTAAGGCCGCCAATGGCAGCTCGGCGCGCAAATGATCCGCCATTGCCCAGCCGACGATCTTGCGGCTGTAGAGGTCCATAACCGTGGCCAGATAAAGCCAGCCCTGATCAGTCTCGACGTAGGTGATGTCGGCGAGCCAGATCCGGTTCGGCGCGGCGGCGATGAAGTTGCGCTCGAGCAGGTTCGGGGCGATCGGGAAGTCGTGACGGCTGTCGGTGGTGCGCACCCGCCGTGGCCGCGCCATGATGGCCCTGATACCGTGGCGGCGCATCAATCGCTCGATGCGACCGCGGCTCGCCCCGCGGCCCTGAGCCCTCAACTCGGCATGGACGCGCGGGCTGCCATAGCGGCCATTGGTGTTGCGGTGAACCCGCTTGATGTCGTCGACGAGCTCACGATTGGCGGCGGCGCGTGGACTCTCCGGGCGCGCCCGCCAGGCATAATAGCCAGCAGGCGAGACGCCGAGCACGTCGCACATCATCGTCACCCGATAGTCGGCACGGCGATCTTCAATAAAGCGGAATCTCATTTCTGAACTCCAGCAAAGATCGCTATGGACTTCCTAAGAAACAGCCGGTTCGGCCTCCGCCGGAATGGCCTGCAACACGAAGCCCAGCGATTTGGCCCGGCGCTGAAGGTTGGCGAGGACGCGGGTGCGGTATTGTTGCTCATATTGGTCGGCACCCGGATCCTTGTAGCTCATGCCATGCCGGAGCGTGTTATAGAATAGCACCGCAATCTTGCGGGCGGTCGCCGTCACCGCCTTTGACTTGCCCGCACGTGACGACAGTCGGCGATAGAATGCTCCGAGCGCCGTATCGCTCCGCCCGACGGTGGTTGCTGCCAACCGCAACAGTGCGGCTGCCCTACTGGACGATCTCCGTGTGCGCGAGGACAACACCTTACCGCCGGAGATTTTGTTGCCTGGTGCAAGGCACAGCCAGGAAGTGAAGTGCTTGGCGCTCGGCCATGCCCTCAGATCGGTGCCACACTCACCGACCAGCTTTAATGCGAGTGAAGGCCCCAATCCATGGATCTCAGTCAGATCGACGCCGAGCAGGCCATACAACGCGGACCTGACATCGAATGTGGGCGTGTTGACTTGTTTGGTCTTGATGCGTGGCTTGGATAGCTTTCCGACCGGTTTTGCGGCTTTATTGTTCAGTGCCGCGATCAGGACTTCGAGCTTGCGATCGCAGTCCAGCATCTTCGCCTGGTAGACGTCGTAGAGTTCCAGCGATTGAGTCAACGCGAAGACATGTTCGTGCCGATCGTTGCCCACGAGTGCCGCGCGGATCGTCGCGATGGATGAATGGCATCGCACGTCTCGGTACGTTGCCAACAGTTTGGGATTGCGCTCGCCTGCAACAATGGCTCGGATAATCCGCATGCCGGTCGCGCCGGTGATATCGGTGACGACATGATGGAGTTGCAAGTTCATCTCCATCAGCGCCTTCTGCATATGCTGGATATGGGCGGCGGCGTATTCCACCAACCGCTCGCGCTGGCGCAGATAGGCGCGCAGAGTTGCAATCTCGGCATCAGGTCGGAAGCTGCCGCGTAACAGGCCATAGGAATGAAGCTCGCGCAACCACGCGGCATCGCTGACATCGGTCTTGCGTCCGGGCACGTTCTTGGCGTACCGCGCATTGACCAAAATCACATCAAACCCGCACTGCTCCAAAATCTCGTAGACAGGGATCCAATAGATCCCGGTAGATTCCATCGCGACACTCGTCACGCCGCAGGCTTTGAACCAATCCGCCAGATCATGCAGGTTTTGCGTGAATGTACCAAAAGCGCGCACAGGCACGTCGGCGCAAGCAGGGTTCACCGCAGCCATGTGCATCTTTGATCCGATATCGATGGCGGCGGCCCCAACGTTGACCGCCTTCAGTTCCGGTCGGCCACCGGTCGTCTTCTTGGGCATGGCAATCCTCCAATCAATGATGAGTAGGAGGGTCTGGGTTATGCCAATCGTCATCTTCCTAATCGGGATCGCCGCCAAGGAACGACGTCACCACTCTCAAGTTCGCATGCACCCCTGGACCATGTTTTTTAACGGGGATTGCGCCTCCAATAATCGGACCGGCCGCTACCCTCCCAGCCGCCGAGAATACCACAAGGCTGTTTCTACCCGGCACAGGCGCGCAACGGCCCTGGACAGTTTTTTAAAATGTCGCGCTCCATACGCAGCCGCTCATTCTCTCGCTGCAAACGGGCGATCTCCGCCGCGTGGTCCGCCGACGGCAGCGTCGCCTGCGTCGTGGGGCGCCGCGCCGCCGCCGTCGGCTCCCGCCTGGCCCCACGTTGCTCTACCCACCGCCGCAACACGGAATCGCGCAGACCAAGTTCCTTGGCCACCGATCCGATCGAGCGGCCACTCGATGCAACCAGATCAACCGCTTGCCGCTTGTAGTCGTCCGTAAACGACCGACGTCGACGTCCTTCCATCCGACACCTCCTGGCTCTTCGAGCCTACTACAGGTGTCCATCAGTTCGGAGGAGGTTCAGCGGTTCGGTATCCGCCTGGCTAAGGCTGCTATCTTCCTCGCAATCGTAATCGGGATTATTTGGGCTTTGTTTATATCCCGAGTGCTTCGCGGTTCATTTTATGCCGCGCCAGTTGTTGCATTTTAGTAACTCCCTTTCCGCGAGAAAGCGATATGCTGATGCGGGCTGAGGGGGACTGCATGTTTGACGTATATTTGAACGAGAAGCGTGATCGCCTGTTGGTGGTTGCGAAAGGGCAACCGATACCTATCATCGGTAACTCAGGACGGTGGCGCAAGAAGAAAGGAGCTGTCGCTGTTAGCGATGAGATCAAGTTGGCCTTGCAGAGAGATGGCTTCTATTGGCGCAGACGGGCCGAACATCGAGGGAGCAACTTGAAGCGTGCTCCGGACCATGGCAACACCGCGCGGCTGCGGCTTGAGGCAGCGGCGTCGTGAGGGGTTTAGCGAAATCGGCTTGCTAACAGTCTGCTTACCCAGCCTTCGTTTGCCGAAGGCACAATCGACGGTGACGTTTTGTTCTCGATCTCATGGTCTAGGTGTTTGGCCGGACGATTTAACAAGTGCCGAATACGCTGCGGTACCTTCGTTGGGCGCGCCAACCTATGGATGATCCGTAGACGTTCGCCTACTTCCGCACGGATGACATTATTTTGCTCTTGGCCGATATGGAGGGGATATCGCAAGGGTTGCCTCGTGTTGATAGGCAACGTGTTCCCACGCTGGTCGTTCCCGATCACGGGCTAGCCGGGTGCCGAAAACGCCATGCACCGGTATATTCTGGCGACCGGAAGGACAACACGAAGACCTTGGCGCAATAGGGTGGAAGCCGCGCACCCTTACTGCTCGATCCCCAAGCTGGCCTTCACTGACGGTATGGCTTTTTTCTTCCATCTCGGGCGATTGCCCTAGGCCCCACAGCATGCGCCCGATCGCCTGCAAGGTTTTGCCTGGGGTCAATATTGTGCTCCGTGCTAGTCGATTAGTGCTAATCTTCAGCAAGCTGATCTTCTGGGAAATCCAAGGGAGCGCCTCATGTACAGGAAGGTTCTTCTCGCTTATGACGGCTCGATCGAAGGACGGCGGGCGCTGCGAGAGGGAGCCAAGCTCGCGCAGCTCTGCCGAGCCGAGGTTTTTCTGCTGGCCGTTGTGGAGTTATCTCCTATTATTTCCCCTGAGGCTGGGCTTACGATTCCGGTAGACGAACAAACGGCAAATTACGAATCCATCCTTGCAGAAGGCGTGGAGCGTCTCAAGGCGTTGGGTTTTTCACCTACCGCAAGATTGGAGGCGGGAGATCCCGGGCAAGAAATTGCAGAGTTCGCAGAAGAAATCGGAGCACACCTTGTTGTTGTCGGTCATCGCCCGCAAGGGCCGTTAGCCCGATGGTGGTTCGGCTCTGTCGGCAGCTACTTGGTCAAGCGCCTTCGCTGCAGCGTCTTGGTTGCCCAAACGGAGATCAGCGACGATGAATTTGAGCAGCTGAAGCAGCCGGGTGAAATGCCGATTGCCGATCCAGTGTCGCAGCATGGATTGGCCTGACTATCTACGGGACGAAGCAGTCAAGTACCGGCAACTCGCCGAGCAGACCGATGATCCTGTCGTTAAAGTCGAGCTGCTTGAGTTGGCGTCCGTGTGTGAAGAGGTCGCCAGTAACATCGAAGATCATCTGACAGGCGGGTAGCTGGTCGGCTATGCGGTCCGCTAAGCGTGAAGGCGCGCAATTGCGGAGAAGCCGACCAAAAAGAGATGAAGATGCCGCTTATTGAGGTGACGTTACTGTAACTGCTCGAGTCGAAACTCGCAGTGATGGCCGACTCGGATCGATCCAACTCACGTTGTGGCGGGTTTCTTTATTCGGCCTTTCCCGACACATTCCGCGCATTTCGGAGGATTGATTTTGCGACCCGGTTGCGTTGGCTGTTTGGCCTTCTGAAACCCCGTGCCATCGCAAGCGGGGCAAACGATCTCAATCAACACTTCACGCGGTCTTTTCAAGGTATCACCCTTCCACGCCGCCGCCATCTCGTAGCGTTCGAGGTTCTTGCCGGTTACTGTTGCGGCACGGTCGCAAAACAACGGCCGATCTTCCAAACCGGGAAGCGAGGCTCAGATTTGCTTTGTCGTCTCGGCGAGATGGAGCGGCGTTATAAGAGCGCGCGTGGCTGCCGAGGGTCCAGCAGCCTTAACCCGCTTATCGTAGTTCGCCGCGAGGTCTAGCAATCGTCGCTTGGTAAACTCGTCTGCGTTCTCCGCAAGGCTGCGACAACGTTCGGCACATGCCTTCAAGAAGTTCGTATCCACGGCAATCCCCCAACTCAACAACAAACCACTCTTGCACAGTCGCCTCTACGACGGGCGTCGGAGGCCGCGCTTAAACTGTGGATAAATGAGCCTAGTGCTCGAGGCGGGTTCGACGGTCTTACCTTGTCCCCTTGCACCACAAGGCCGAACCCGCTTTGAACTTGTGCTATTCACGCAGCCCGGATGTTGGCGAGGAACGCGTGAATTTCATCACGCAGAACGTCGGCCTCGTGGCGAAGAGCACCGGATGCACCGAGCACTTTGCTGGCGGCTGCTCCTGCCGCGGCCGATGCCGCACTGACACCGGCGATGTTGCTGGACACCTTGCTAGTTCCGTCCACGGCGTCTTTAATGTTGCGTGCGATTTCGTGCGTCGCAGCGCCTTGTTGATTGACGGCGGCGGAAATCGCCGTGGTCACGTCGTTGATCTCGCCAATGGTGTGGCCGATGTTTCTAATGGCGCCTACTGCGGAAGAAGTGACTTGCTGCATATTGGCGATCTGCGACCGGATTTCGTCGGTGGCTTTCGCGGTCTGATTTGCGAGGCTCTTCACCTCGGACGCAACCACTGCAAACCCCCTGCCGGCTTCGCCAGCGCGCGCGGCCTCGATAGTGGCATTGAGCGCCAGCAGGTTGGTTTGGGAAGCGATGGTCTGGATTAGGTCGATTACGACGCTGATGCGACTAGCGCTATCTGTAAGGCCTTGCATCGTAGCGTCGGTTTCGCCGGCTTCACCGACAGCCTTGCTAGCAATCTGCGCCGAGTTGATCACCTGGCGGCCGATTTCGGAAATAGATGACGATAATTGCTCGGTGCCGGACGACACGGTTTGCACATTCACCGAAGTCTCCTCCGCGGCGGACGCTACCGCGGTTACCAGCGCGCTGGAGCGATCGGCGGTCACCGACATGCTTTCTGCGGTGGTCTGCATGGAATTGGCGGATGTCCGCAGTCCCTCCAGCGCCCCGCGTACGGTCGCTTCAAACTCGATGATCCGTGCCTCCACCCTCAAGGCGCGCTCGGCTTTGACGGCACGGTCCTTGTCCTGGTCGGACCTCAGCCCACGAGCGTTGATCATGTTCTCGCGGAAAACCTCTAGCGATCTCGCCATCACGACGATCTCGTCATTATGGTGGCTGCGATAGATTTCGGTCTCCAGGTCGCCGTCGGACAAAAGCTGCATCGAACGCTGCAGACTGCCGATCCGCCGCAGAATATTGCGGCCGACGTATAACCAGACGAATAATGCCGATCCGACGATGGTCAAGCCGCCAAGCGCCAACATGACCTTGGTCGCCAATGAAATCTTCTGACGCGCCTGCCAAGTCGAGGCATCGGTACCGGTCTGCACGCCAGCCACGAGTTGCTGCACGCTGGACGCAAGTGCCGCGTTGAGCTTGACGGTATTCTTGAGAATAACTTGACCGGCCTCGATAGCGTCCAGTTCCCTCTGGTGGATTCTAAAGACGCTGTTGTCACCCTCCCCCAATGCCAGCAGTTTTAGCGAAGCGTCCCTGAGCCTAGTGGTCCATGCGCCCTTGCCTAGTGCCTCAAGGTTTGATTTGACAAGCTGTTGACTGACCGCGAATGCTCTCTCAATCGGGTTAAGTGCGTCGCTGCTGTTCACAGAGAGCGCTGCCATCATGTCGGACGCGAGCAGGTTGCTGCTAGAGATGACGTTGCCGAGTTGCTCAATCGTCCTTGCTGCTTCCGCTGCGTCATCCTGCGAAAGATTGGCGGACCCTAGGATGGCATTTGTCCTCGCCTGCGCGTCCATCATTGCGGGATTAGCAACGGCTACGAAGTTGGCCTGGGCCTTGCGGAGCGCTTCGTATTGTTTCTCGTGTTGAGCGGAGGTTTCGAGCCGTTGACCAGCTGCGGCGCCGAGGTCCTTGATAGTATCCTCGATATTCTTGACAGTTTGGCTCAGCGCTGAGATCACATCCTCCTCGGCTCCAAGCTCGATGATCTCGCCGAGCTTTCCGACCACGATTTCTTGGGCATCCCGCATTTTTTTGGAACCCTCCTGCAGAGCCTCGACGCTACTGGACGCCAGAAGCGCAGGTCCTTGACTTGCAAGGTTCGCGCTTTCGCTCTCGAGTTGTAGGCTTGCAGCCAGCCTTGGAATGTCCTGTCCACTGAGATCTTCCATCATCTCGCCGAGCTGGCCGAGCAACATGCTCGCGCTGATGCTGATGACGACGGCCATTCCCCCGATCACCGCAAAGGCTGCAATGAGGCTGCCCCTGACACCCAGCTGGATGCGCAAAGAGCGCGATGGTAATGATTCCCCGACTCCCGATGGCAAAGCCATGCTATCCCCCGCGCCCGTTAAATCCGTACGATATTCACGGCCCCAGTATCGCAT
Source organism: uncultured Alphaproteobacteria bacterium (assembly GCA_963769365.1). Lineage (GTDB taxonomy): Bacteria > Pseudomonadota > Alphaproteobacteria > Rhizobiales > Xanthobacteraceae > Bradyrhizobium. The sequence goes on from CAVYLU010000013.1 coordinate 274,555, forward strand.
CATATGGTTAATTGGCAGTTTTGAAGCGTCTTCCTCGACCGCCAAGTGTGCCTCAGACGATCATAGCCTAGGAAGCGAGCTTCATTTGTTTTGGCGTCTCGTTGAGTGGAGCCGCTCATGAGAATGCGCATGGCTGCTGAGGGTCCAGCAGCCTTAAGCCATTGGCCTCCGTTAATGCTTTCGCAACGATTACTTTTTGGGACTCTATATGCGTGGCACACCTCTTCGCGCGCTGGGAGGGATTCCCGCTAAAATTGAAGAAATTTACCTTAACATCAAGGACTTGCGAGTGAGACTGGCTCTCGCCCCCGTTTGGTCTCATCTGCGGGAGTAGGCAATGTTGTCGAATGCTCGGCCCTCTCGGCCTACTTGCTGCTGCTGGAGACGACGATGGTCTCGCTCAAAATTGGCGAGCTTGCATGTCCTCGAAATCTTCCCGGCACGCGGTGCTAAATTCACGCAGCAGGTCGATGGTGCCGTTGTTCGCCATCTCACGCAGTTCGGCAAAGCTCTTGTCGGCCTCAAGATACGCGTCCAAGATCTTTCGGGTGATGGTTTCAGCGTTATCCACTACCGGCTTGGAGGACAAGACACGCATCCTGCTGAGCTTCGCATAGAGACCTACCAGACCCGGAATATCAGTCTCATCGTGCTGGAGTGCGTCGATGTAGCACTTGCTGACCTCTTCGATAAAGTCGCGATAGGACCTGCCGACGGTTCTTCTCGTGCTGCAACCATTGGGCGCGAACCTGAATTCGGTGGGTTAGCAAATTTGCAAGGACGCTTGTCAGGCCGCCAACGGCTGTGCCGGCCAACGCAGCTACCGCAGAAATGACCGAAGCATCCATTACTCGATCCTGAACTGACAGCCCGGTTCTAGCGCCTGCTCGTTGTCAATGTTCGATCCAGACCGTCATGCCCGGCTCGAGCGCCGCCACGTCTCCCTGCGGGTCGAGGCGCAAGCGCAGTGTACTGCGGTCATGGTCGCCGATCACCCGTTCGGCCTGCCAAGAGGCGAAGGTCCCGAGCGGCCGCAGTTCGGTGACGACTGCTTTGATCGCGGCAACGGCGCCGTTCCGCGTCACATTCACTGCCTTTCCGATCGCAAGACCGCTGAGATGATCTTCGCGCGCGTTGAACGATAACCATTGCTTGCCCGCCGCCTCGACCATCAGGATCGGTTGGCCCGGGCGAACGTTCTCACCGACTTCCGCGGCAATGACGCTGACGACACCATCGGCCGGCGCGCGCGGGGTCATCTTGTCGAGCCGTCGCTCGAGCACGGTGACAGCGGCCGCCGCGGCTTGCACTTGCGTGTCGGAGATCGAGCGTTCCTCATGCGTCGGGCCAGCCACAGCCGCACCGTAATTCGCCTGGGCTTCCGCCACGTCGGCCCGCGCACTGGCAACGTCGTTGGTGGCCTGGTCCAGCGCCTGCTGGGACTCAAAGTTCTGCCCTGCCAGCGTGCTGGTCCTGGTTAGCTGGAGCTGCACATATTCGAGGCGAGCCTTGGCCTTGGCGATTTGAGCCTTCAGCGAGTCGACCTGCTCATGACGAACGCCGGCATAGACATTGTTGCGGTTCGCGGTGGCGGAGGCCACCGCGGCGCGCGCCTGGTCCAGCTGCGCCGTCAGCTCCACCGCGTCGAGCTTAGCCAGTACATCACCCGCGTGCACATGGTCGCCTTTCTGGACCGCAATCGACACGAGTTGGCCGGTCACCTCCGGCTCGACCCTGACTTCGGTCGATCTCACGACGCCGATGAGCGCGCTCGACGACGCGCGAAATAGATCACGGCGCCGCCGACAAGCACGACTGCGATCACAATGATGGCCGCACGACTAGCCCTGCGCATGTCGCTGTCCTTTTTGAAGCGCAAACGCCGAGATCACACGAGAATGAAATAGCCTATCATCAGGCACCACAGGCCGAGCCAATCATGCGCGACCTCCCAGATATTGGCGCCGAGCTGGTTGACGCGCACCAGGCCATCGATCGCGGTGTCGGCGGGGAAAAGTCGGCCGAACGCCTGCGCCACCTCGGGAATTGCCTCGCGCGGCCAGGCGAAGCCCGCCATGAAGAACTGCGGCAGCGATAGGCATCTTCCTCCGCCAAATAGACAAAGTCCTGTTTGCCGAAGCGGCCATCTGACTTAGCACCCGACGTCTGCGGCTTGGGCAGAGTTACCGTGATGCCGGCCTCGTGGCACGCGAGGATCTCCAGGCTGCTGAAGTAGCCACGATCGGCAACGGCCTCGAGCGTCTCGGTCTTTAGAACAGCCTTCGCCTACCTGGCCACATTGGCCAGTTGAGCCCGATCTGAGCCGCTGTTCGTTACCTCATGCGTCACAATCAGATGGTGCTCCGTATCCACGGCGACCTGCACGTTGTAGCCGACGACGCCGGAACCACGCCCGCTCGTCGCCATCGAACGGCTGTCGGGATCGGTCAAAGAGATTTGCTGGTCAGGCGAAGCGAGCATCTGCTTCTCGTAAACGCTAAGCTTGCCCATTTCCTCCTTCAGCTTCGTCAGTTTCTCGGTAAGCCTCGTCACCTTCACGGCCAGTGCCTCGGTCGGCTCCTGCCGGTCGGCGGTGTCGAGTTGGCTTAGATAGCGCGCAACGCTCTCCTCCAGCTGAGCGCGTCGCCGTTCCACCTTCGCCCGTGTGAAGTTCCTGTCCCGGTTGTTCACGGCTTTGAACTTGCTGCCATCGATGGCGACGCTCGCCGTTGCGAGAAGACCCATCTCACGACAGAGTTCGACGAAGCGCGCACATACCTTGCGTAGCGCCAGGCCATTGTCTTTGCGGAAGTCCGCGATCGTCTTGTGATCAGGAGCGAGCCGACCCAGCAGCCACATGACCTCGACATTGCGCCCGGCTTCTCGTTCCAGCCGTCGGCTCGACTGGACCCGGTTCAGATAGCCATAGATGTAAAGCTTCAGGAGAACTGAGGGATGGTACGACGGCCGACCAGTTGCCGCCGGCTCAACCCCCTCGAAGCTCATCTCAGCCAAATCGAGCGCGTCGACAAACACATCGATCACCCGAACAGGGTTGCTCTCGTCAATGAAATCATCGAGGCATTCGGGCAACAGCGTCCACTGTCCGCGATCCGCCTCCTCAACGAAGCGACCCATCAATTTCTCCCAAGAAGCACCGGAGAATCATAACAGCGGCACCGCGTTTTCACACAGCCAGGGTCATTCGCGTCGTTCTGACCGGAGGCCTGTGCCGCTCTTGGTTCTCGTCGCGCGGGCGGTCGCATCGTGCAGAGTATCGAAGGTTTGGCCGTTCTTATCCTTGAACTTGGTGTCGCGGCCCACGACGTGCAAATGGTAGCGGCTCATTCTCATACCCAGAAACGCAGCCTAGCTTGCCTGTTGGTCGTTATCATCGAGCGCAAGCGACCCCAATCCGGCATTGCGCAATCGAACTAAGTCGCGTTCGCCAGCCTCGGCTGCATCAACGATGCGCTTTGCAATGACTTCGTAAACGATTGCCGGTTGGCCCCTATCATGAAGCTGTGTGCAGGCATTATCGAACGCTTCGCCCATCAACTGGGTAACTCGATCATCAAAGACGGTTCCGGACTTTCGGATAAACGGCAGAATGGACGCCACGTTAGTTTCTCCTGGTGCTGTACCTCTGAATTTACGCCGCCAAATGTTTTGGTTTAATGAGGCGAGCGCGAACACCAAGGCTATCATGTTCAAATTGAAGTTCGGCATTCAGCCCATTTGCCAACGCCCGCATGAGCTGGAAGCCAAGCCCACCATCCGACGAAGGATCGAAATTTTCCGGGAAACCGACGCCGTCGTCCGTCACTTCCACCATGAATGATCCATCATCATTCGTCTCGCAGCGCAGGTTGACCTTCACAACCAAGCCCGACGGATGCGCATACTTGCTAGCGTTTGTAAGTAGCTCGGCGGTAATAAGTCCGGCGTGAACTGCGTGACGCGGGTCGATGTAGCCGTCGCAAGCATTATCGACCGTTAATTCCATCCTACCGTCTGGGCAGAGAGTACTGATCAGCGCGGAAATTTCTTCCAGGAAATCGCCGAGGTTTACTCCATTGCCGTTGACGGCCTGCGCCAACGACTTGTGGAGTTTCGCCGTGACCTCAATGCGCGCGTCCATATCGTCGAGCAACATGCAAACCTGCTCGGTCGTAAAGGTTCTGCGGCTCTTGGAAATAGCGTTGCGCTGAACTCGAATAACACCGCTCAGGCTGGCCAAGTTGTTCGCGATCCGGTGGTCGGCCTCGGCCACCCCGACGCTTCTATATTCGATCTGAATTGACATTTTTCGCTCCCTCCAGGCATCGAGATTGCGCTTTCAAGGGCGAAAATCAACAAAACTATAATGAGTTCAATGTGTTAGAGGCGCATTTGACGCCTTTGTGGCTCTAGTTGTCTAACCCAAGAGATTAGATTAATGAGTAGAAATAGTAAAGAACTCATTATGGGCTTCTTACGTTTTAGGCGTAGAGTGAGTATTTACGGGGAGTGTCAGATGGGTGAACTCAGTCGAGGCGAGCGGCTCCAAATCATGCTCACGCACGCGGAACTTCGGATCGTTGATACGTGGCGTTTTGCAAGGCGGATGCCGAGCAGAGCGGCGGCAATACGGGAGTTACTCAAGCGCGGCATGGCTGCTGAGGGATTTGCGGAAGTCGAGGACGGCCAGAAGTCGAAGGACTTCACGGTTCTGCCTGACACGCCAGCCGAGTAGCTCGCCCGGCTAGTCATTCTGGTTCAAGGCCCTAAGCTGACTTCGGCACGACGCTTTTCGGGGCCACAGCGCAAACTGCGGACAATGGTCACGTTGGGTTATTCACGTCGGCTTGGCAGTGCTCATATCACTTCGCATAACTCTCCATAGCCGACGCCCACGTGTCCCCAAAGCCCCCAGTGTCCGCGCCGCTCGGCTCAGAGTTTCCTGAGCATCCATGGGGACCGGATGGATTGACGCTGAAACACAGTTGTACAGGGGGCTTTTGAGTTCTCATGTGAGTGCGAAGTAGCTCCGCTTGTGTACCTGGGTGGAGCTTAGGGCATCGCGCGGTATCTCGCGCGTGGCGTGTGGAGGCTCGGGGGGCTTGTGGGGGACGCGTGGGAGCACGTTTGCCAACGGGTCCCCTTTTTCACGGGTCCCATATCTGGGAATTTCCAGATTTTGCTCTTCGCAAATGTCCAGTAAAGCCCACGGCTGCTGCTCGGCTACACGCGACGGGGTCTCGCTTGATAGATGCCCGGCCTCGGCCATGCAGCCGGTAATGCAGCTCTAATCGGGCCGCTTGGTGCAGGGCGTCGTCGTGATCGGCAAAGCGGTAGGTCTCTGGCAAGAGGACGGCCTGAAGGTCTGGAGCGAGGCGGTTTCCTTACTCGCCTCTGTCGCATATCCCCTCAATCGCTCGGCTAATCCCTCTAGGGGAAGACGTTCAGATGGCGGCGTATCCTGCCTAAGCCTCCGATCGGCGGCTACCCATCCTTTCTGATCGAGCAGTTCATTGAAGTGTGTGAAGGATGACAGCGGCAGCGCCTGAAACAGATCTGGCTCGTCGCTCATTTTGTGCTGAAGCTCGTTGACTTCACTGTAATACGTCCTCGCCTTTTCGGTGACCCTCTGCCAGTCGTCCGGCGCGCCGCTGGTAACGAAGATAGAAAGCCTATTTGCCAGGACACATTGCTCGCTGATGAAGTTGGCTATCGACTGCCTGACTACCTGCATCCGATTAGTCGCCGCGATGCAATCGGAGGACTCGCGCGTGCCGAATTGCTGGATCGGCCATCCGAAGAAAAATGAACTAAAAAGAAACAATAGGACGGCGCAGAAGCACGCGACGGTAACCCACATCAGGACAAATCCGGCATACTGGATATTCTTGCTTTTCGTTCGCGTGAGGCTCGCGAAGACCAGTAGCACGACCATGAAGCCAATCATGATCGCCGTGCCCAGAACTGCCGTTTGGGCGTCCCCCTGGAAAACGCCATAGACGATGGCCGCGGCGACCCCGATCCCCGCGACGCCGAGCGCGTAGCGGACGGACGGGACCTTCTTCACAGCCTCCGATAGCAGGGCGCGCAGGTCCGTAAAGGAATACGCCTGATCCACGGCAGCCTCCAATTGTTGTGAGACCGATGATCGGTAGCATCATGCGGTCCTTGTGAAATTGCAATGGGGCCGCACGTCAGGAAAGCACTACAACCACAGGTATTCGCGTATCTCAAGGCATCCCCGGGCTCTAGTGAAGCCACGTGTGCCTCATGTGACCACCTGTCCGCACCACTCGGCTCAAGTGCTTCGTGAGCATCCACGGGCAACCGGATGGATTGATGTTTGACAACAGTATCAGCGGAACGCCTCGGGAAGTCTTAGGGGATCTGAGTCATCGTATCGACATTGCTTCTCTTACGCGGACGCAATAATTGCATTTCTATTCGCGCGCGCCGCGGACTCAGCCAGTTCTTTCTCAGGACGCAAAAAGAAGAGCCCGATTAGGCCACCTGTGAGCGCCACTGCTCCGCAGATAACGAAGCCATTGGTATATCCTTCTGCGGCCGAGGTCGCGCCCTCAACTACACTGCCCATGACGTAAGGAGCGATGATCCCCGCCGATGTGCCAACAGCACTGTTAATACCTAGAACCGCCCCGCGTTGAGAAGCATGCGTGATTTCACTAAGGATGGCCGGAGAAAGTATGAAGACCATGGACGGAAGGGTCGTTCCGGCAATGATCAACGCTATCGTCGTCGTTACATTAGGCGCAAAGGGTGTTGCGAGGAGAGCAAGTCCGCCAAAACAAACCGCAATGCCACAGAAGACTCCGCGAGCTACTCGACTGCTCACCCCTCTGTGCATCATGTGCTGCGATAGCCAGCTTCCTGTGGGGAGGACGAAGAAGCTAACGAGGAAGGGTAATGCCGTAAGTTTGCCCGCGGTAGCTTGGTCAAATCCTAGACCCTTCACAAGGTATGGAGTGAACCATGACAGGACGAGGGCGAGACCAAAGTAGGCACTGAAATACGCGCACCATGAGGCCAGGTTCGTGGGGTTAAGAAGCAGATCGCGATACGGAGCGGGGATAGTGGCAGCCGCGCCCTCGGTGGCCGGGTCTTCGATACGACCCTCTTCGCCGAGAACTGCCCAGACGATGACCCACACAAGCCCAATGATGCCGAGAGCGCCAAAGGCATAGTGCCAGTTGTAAGTCGTGATAATGTAGTTCAACAGAGGAATGGCGAGGACCACGCCGAACGCGGAGCCTTGCGATATGATCGCGGTGGGGATGGCGCGCTTCTCGTCTGGAAACCATTTGTAGGCCGCGTGCAAAGCCATTGGATATGCGGGCCCTTCTCCCGCTCCCAAAACGATGCGGCAGGCGATCAGGAGTTCAATCCCCACGGTGCCGAGCATAGGGAACTGGACCAGTGCCCAAATCAATCCCATCACCAATAGTACCCATTTCGATCGCACACGATTGACGACGAAGCCGGTAACGACGGCCGAGATAGAAAAGAGCAGGAAGAAGCTGGAGCCGACGATACCAAACTGCTTTGGCGTCAAATTGAGTTCGGTCATGATCGGCACACCCGCCAGCCCGATAATGGCCTTGTCGGCGAAATTGATCAGCATGAAGAAAAATAGAAGAGCAATGATTTTCCACGCGCCCTTTTCGAGTCGAACGCTAGTCATCGCCTCTCCTTTAAACGCGGTATGAAGCGTTTCGTTTGGAGCATCAAAACTGTGATAGGTGCGCGAACTACGCAAATTCTGAGCTTGCGGGAGCAAGCGAGCGATGGAGAGACATAAGCCCTTCATTTGACGGCCGCTGCAATGTCGCAGAAGGTGACTCCCCGAACAGTGCGCGATAAGCGACTGAGAAGCGTCCCAGTTCCCAGAAGCCATGGTCGGTGGCAGTTCGCGTGACGGTGGTCGAACTGTCCGCTCTTTGGAGTGCACGTCGAACGAGGTGCATCCTCCGCAAGGCGAGATAGCGGATCGGACCCATCCCAAGATGTTCTTCGCAGGCGATACGGAGGGTTCGTTCTGCCGCGCCGATAGCCGCGCAAATCTCTGGCAGGTATAATGGAGTGTTCGGGTTCGCTTCCAAAAATGCTTGAAAACGCGCAATGATCGCCTGATGGCGACACGCGCCACGCGTGATTTCTGAGGATGCACTCCCAGTTAGGCATCGCACCATCAAGTGGACTAGCTGCTGCTCCAATGCCCGGGACACCTGTGGTAGCTCAAGTATAGTGGGAGTGGTTTTGGCGATTTGCCCAACGGTCTTATGTAGCTTTATTAGCCGTGACATGAGGTCGGGATGTGGTCGAACGGTAAGCGCGAGTTTGTCTCCCGGAAATCCGTGACCCGTTATAGCTTTGCAAGCGGCATCTAAGTCGTCGTGCGTCAGGGACATCGATCCCCAATTGCGGGTTGCCCCGTTCCTTCGATGCTCAAGGTCAGGTCTATGGATGATGATGTCCCCGTACAAAACCTCCTGACCGCAATATACCGTTTGCTGTTCCATAGTAAGGAAGAACGCAATCGCCTTGCGAACGGGCCGAACGGTCCCAACGACCACGTGGGGCAGGTTTTCGCGGCCAGCCTGCATCCAGAGCCGGTCCATGTCGATTTGCATCAACTCGGCGCGGAACTCCCCTTTTTCCGTGGGAAAAAGCTCCACATCCGAAATACGAAGAGCTTTCTGATAAGTAAATGGATCAGTAAAGCTGAGAACTTTGCTCGAACCCATCACCGCTCTCCACGTTTGCCACGCTCATCGAGCTAAAAACGGCGGCAATCCTATAATTTAGGATTGGAAGGACTATGCGAGAACGGCAGGCCGGGACGAAATATAGTGTCACACTTGCGCAGGAACGTGGGTAACGTGCAAGCGACAATTATGTGACGGTGCGCGTGACGATAAACGCACCTGACAACCGATCCAGAAATTATTGAGCTAGTGGTTCATCACAGTGATTTTGACTTTTTGGTGGTGGCTGGATAGGCGCGGCCGAGTTTGGCGCGGGCTTTGTCGGTTGTGAACATCCATTTGATGCGGGCTCGGGTTTTATTCCGCCGCTTTTGCCATGCTGCGATCTCGTTTCGGAGCCTTTTGGGGTCGTCGATGCGGCGGCCGAGACACTGGCGCTGCAGCACGCTGATCTCGCACTCGACCATATTGAGCCAACTGGCGTGCTTCGGGGTGAAGTGGAATTCGAGGCGGCGCAGGATGCGTCGGGCCTCGGCGGGCACGAAGGCCTCGTACAGCGCCCCAGGCTTGTGGATCGACAAATTGTCCTGCACGACACGGATGCAGGCGGCGTCGGAATAATGGACGTCGACGAGATCACGCATGCAGTGGGCGTAGTCCACGGCGGCGCGGCGGTCGGTGATCTTGACGTTGCGCCAGCCCCGATGTGGATCGAAGGTGACGAAGAGATTGGCGGTGCCGTTGCGGCGATACTCGTAATCGTAGCGCTCGCGCCGTCCCGGTTGGGCCGGGACCGGCTGGCGCACCTCGCCGATCAGCTGGACGGGGGTCTCGTCGAAGCAGACCAGCGGCCGGGCGGGATTCGGCGTCTCGGCGTAGAGGTCGAGCACGTCCTCCATGCGGGCAACGTATTCGCCGTCGACCTTTGGAATGCACCACATGTCCCTGCGCCATGGCTTGAGGTCGTTCTCGGCCAGCCGGCGACGCACGGTCTCGCCCGACAGGCTGTTGTGATCGGTGAGCTTGACCATCGTGTCGGCCAGCAGCGTCAGCGTCCATCGTTTGCGGCCGGCGGGCGGCTTGGCGCATGCGGTCGCCACCAGCAGGGCCTCCTCCTTGCCGGTCAGCTTGCGCTCAGCGCCCGGACGCGGCTCCTCACTCAAGGCCCGCTCCAGATTGCCTTCCATGAAGCGGCGCTTGGTCCGGCCGACGGTGGAGAGGCTGACACTCACGGTCCGGACAATCTCCTCGTCGCGGCGGCCTCCATCGGCCGCCAGCAAAATCTGCGCCCGCTTAAGCTTGCGGGCGGCGTGCTTGCCGCCGCCGAGCATCGCCGTCAGTTCGTCGCGCTCGGCTTGGCTCAATTCGACCCGATAACGTACATTCATGCTTTGCCTCCTTGTCGGAGGCCGGGACGAATCCAACGATGAGTCAAAAATCAGGCGCGCGCTTCACCGAGAAGCAGGGTCATTACCTGGCCTTCATCCATACCTACGCCTACATGTTCGGACGTCCATCCGCCGAAGCCGACATCCAGCGCCACTTCCGCGTCAGTCCGCCTTCGGTCCACCAGATGATCGTCACCCTCGAACGAAACGGCTTCATCCGACGTCAACCCGGCGTCCCCAGAAGCATCGAAATCCTCGTGCCGCCCGAAAGCTTGCCGATCCTCGAATGGCTCGGTATCAAAACGTCAAAATCACTGTGATGAACCACTAGTTTCCGCCGACAGTTGGCGAATGGGCACAGCTACAGGCGAGCATTTTCATGAACGCCGAACAAGTGCCACGGACAAGTTCGACGGTCGGCGAGTGCGAAGAATTAGCGTCGGCCTTATTTGAAGATGCTACCGTTATGTCGGCCGGTCCTCAGAAAGACGAGATACTGAAGTTAGCACTGAGCTATCGCAACCTCGCCCAAGTGAAGCGATTGATACTGCGCAAGGTGAATTGATCACGTTCAAGTCCGGTTCATCGAATACTGACTATCCGAAAGACCCTGCGTTTCGTGCCAAGTTCGGACCGCGGGCGCCAAACCGAACGGCACCAACGCCATCGGGCCCGTGGGACGACAGAGCCCGCGTAGCGACGCTCTCATTTAGCCCCAGATCACGATTCTTAGCAAAAAGGGTTGACACACTCGTGCTCGCTCCGTAATGTCCGGACAAACATACAAAGCATACAAATGTGGGACGACCCATGACCGAGGATAAAAAACGTCGCATTCCGACGCCGTTCGGACGCTATTTCGAGGAGTTCGTCGTCGGCGACATTTACGAGCATCGCCCGGGCCGCACGATCACCGAGACCGACAACATCCAGTTCTCGCTGATGACGATGAACTTTCATCCGATGCACTGCGACGCGGCCTTTGCGGCCAAGAGTGAATTTGGGAGGCCGCTCGTCAATAGCGGCCTCAGCCTGGCCATCGTGCTCGGCATGACCGTCGCCGACGTCAGCGGCAAGGCAATCGCCAATCTCGGCTGGAAGGAAATCAACCTGACCGGCCCGGTGTTTCCCGGCGACACGCTCTATGCGGAATCCGAGGTTCTGGAAAAGCGCGCGTCGAAATCGCGTCCGACGCAGGGGATCGTCACCGTGGAGACGCGCGCGTTCAAACAGGACGGGGCGCCGGTCATGAATTTCGTGCGCAGTGCGCTCATTCCGATGAAGGGCCATGGCGTCGGCGACTGAGCCGGGACGCTGAATTTCGAACACCTTAGTCCGCCGAAAGAGAGCAGCGGACCTGTCCCGGGAGGACCACCATGTCTGCAGCACAAGTCGTCAATGCCGGCGCGAGATTGGACCGCCTGCCGATCTCCCGCCTTCACTGGCGCGTTTTCGGCCTGATCGGCGCAGGCGCGGCACTCGATGCATTCGACATCTATCTGGCAGGCGGTGTGGTTGCCGCCATGCTGAAAGAAGGGTTCTCGACGCTGGCCCAGAATGCAGTGTTCATTTCCTCAACTTTCTTCGGCATGCTGCTGGGAGCAGGTTTCGCCGGCTATCTCGGCGACCGCATGGGTCGCCGCTATTCCTACCAGTTCAACCTGGCTGTCTTCGGCCTTGCCTCGATTGCCGCCATTTTTGCGCCCACAATCAACGCCTTGATAGGCCTGCGCTTCATTATGGGCTTCGGCCTCGGTGCCGAGCTCGTGGTTGCCGCCGGTACGCTCTGCGAATTCATCCCGCCGGCCTATCGCGGGCGATGGATTTCGATGCTCGGCATTGTCACCAATGCGGGCCTGCTGATCGCCTCCAGCGTCGGCTACGTCGTCATTCCTAATCTCGGCTGGCGCTACATGTTCGCCATCGCCGGCGCCGGCGCGCTGGTCATCTGGATCATGCGCAAAAAGATGCCGGAATCGCCGCGCTGGCTCGAGGCGGTCGGCCGCACCGAGGAGGCAGAAGCGACCTTGCAGGCGTTCGAAAAGGAAGTCGGCGCCGGACGTACGCTGCCGCCGCCGGCGGTCGTTCGCCATCGCCCGGTCATTGCCGCGCCCCTCTCCAGGCTGTTCCAGCGCGGCATGGTCGGCCGCACGATCGCAGCGGCGCTCACCGCCATGGCGGTAAACATCTCGGTGTACGGCTTTGTCGCCTGGCTGCCGACCTTCATGGTCAAGCAGGGCATGACGGTGGTGCAATCGCTCGGGTTCACCACGTTGATGTCCTGCGGCAGCGTCGCCGGCGCTCTGGTCGGCATGGCGCTCGGCGACCGGTTCTCGCGCCAAAAGTCGATGATCGGCACCTGTGTTGCGATCATCGTGCTCGGCTTCATCTATTCTTCGCTTCGCGACCAGATGGAGATCACGATCGCCGGATTCGCGCTTGTGACCGCGATCTACACGCTCGTGACGCTCGGACTTTACGCCTACATTCCCGAACTATTCCCGACCGAATACCGGCTGCGCGGAACGGGTGTGGCCGGCGTAAGCGGGCGCGCGGTCTCCATCACGACGCCCTATCTCACCGTCTACCTGTTCGAGCATTTCGGCGTGCAGGGCGTGCTCGGTATGGTGACGGCCATGCTGGTCGCACTCTGCGCCGCAATCCTCATACTGGGCGTTGAGACCGCGAAGGTTTCGCTGGATGACAACGGCGCCTTCGGCGACGAAGACGAGCTCGCCGCGGCGGCGGCAGCGATGTTGCACGAGTGAACAGAGGAGCACATTCATGAACGCGATCGACAAGAACATCCACGCCGAAGCGCAACAGACAATGTCCGGCCAACTCGCGGAATTCGCGCTGGGTCTCGCTTACGAGGATATTCCCGAAACGGTGCGGGAGCGTGCCAGACACCTGCTGCTCGACGCGATCGGCATCGCCTACGCCTCACGCGGATATCATTTCGCGAAGGCGACCATGGACGCGCTGGTCTCGCTGGGCGCCGGCACTTCGCCGGTCATCGGCGGCGGCCGCACGCTTAGCGCCCGCGACGCCGCGATCATGAACGGCGTGCTGGCTCACGGGCTCGACTACGACGACACGCACAGCCGCGGCGTCATCCACGCGACGGTGTCGAGCCTTCCCCTGGCGCTGGCGCTCGCCGACCAGACGAAGGCCAGTGGTCGCGATTTTCTCACCGCGTACGTCGCGGCGATGGAGACGTCAACGCGGCTGGGCGCGGTCGCCAAAGGCGGCTTCCATCAGGTCGGATTTCACCCCACGGGTCTCATCGGCGTATTCGGCGCCACGCTGGCGGCCTCGCGCTTGCTCGGCCTCGGTCGCGAGCAGGCCGTGATGGCGCAGGGGGTAGCGCTGTCGATGGCCGGCGGCAGCCTGGAGTTTCTCGAAGACGGCGCCTGGACAAAGCGACTGCATCCGGGCTGGGCGGCGTCGAGCGCGATCACCGCGGCGACGCTCGCCAAACATGGCTTCATTGGACCACGCGCGGCCTATGAGGGACGGTTCGGTCTCTATGCCGCCTATCTCGGTGCGCAATCCGGGGCAGTCGATTTTTCGTTGGCGACCGAAGCTTTGGGCGGCGAATGGCAGATCGACGAGGTTGCGATCAAGCCAATTCCGGCATGCCACTTTACGCACGCCGCCGCAGATGCAGCAATCGCATTGAGCCGGGCTTCGAAGTTCGATGCGAAGGCGATTCGTTCGGTCGAGGTACTCGTGCCGGCCGAAGTCGTCAAGACGGTCTGCGAACCGGAAGCCAACAAGCGCAGGCCCGCCAATAGCTACGATGCCCAGTTCTCCATTCCCTACATCGTCGCGACCGGCCTGTTGCGCGGCCGCTTCACGCTCGACGAACTTGAGCCCGTGGCGATGGCCGATCGCGAAGTGCTGTCGCTCGCTGAGCGCGTGCACCACAAGATCGATGTCGCTTCGACATTCCCCAAGCACTACACAGGCGAAGTGATCGTTACCCTCGAGACCGGCGAAATCCTGCGCCATCGCGAGGCCATCAATCGCGGCAGCGCGGATCGTCCGCTGTCGAATGCCGAGATCGTCGCCAAATACCTCGACAACGCCAGCCGCACGCTGACGCGCGACAGGGCCGAACGCGTCTGCACTACCGTTCTCGGGCTCGATCGGGCCGAGGCAGTCGATCTCGCCAATATTCTGTCACAGCCAGTTTGACCGGCAGGGAGCATCTCATGAACATCGCGGTTACCGCAGAGCGGCAAAGTGAAGAGAATATGATTCTCGACGCCGTCGACAAGTTTCTCGAAGCGGACGTGCGTCCTTACGCGCACGACCTTGAGGCACGCGACGAATATCCGACGAAGATCGTCGAGAAAATGAAGGCGTTGGGTTTGTTTGGCTGCCTGATCTCGCCGGAATACGGGGGGCTCGGCCTGTCTTCGACGACCTACGCCAAGATCATCGAGCGCATTTCAGCCGTCTGGATGTCGGTCTCAGGTATCGTGAACTCGCATGTCATCATGGCGAGCGCGGTGCAGCGCAACGGCACCGAGAAGCAGAAGGCGCACTATCTTCCTCTGTTTGCCACGGCAGAACTTCGCGGCGGCATTGCCCTGACCGAGCCAGACTGCGGCACCGACTTGCAGGCAATTCGCACGACGGCCAAGCGCGACGGCGACGATTACGTCGTCAACGGCGCGAAGACCTGGATCACCAACAGCTATTACGGCAATTGCTTCGCGCTGCTCGTGAAGACCGATCCAAACGCCCAGCCTCGGCACAAGGGGATAAGCCTGCTCATCGCGGAAAAGGGGCCGGGCTTCAAGGTCACGCGCAAGCTGCCGAAGCTCGGCTATCTTGGCATCGACACGTGTGAAATCTTTTTCGAAGACTATCGCGTTCCGGCCGACCGTCTGATCGGCGGTTCCGAGGGGCTCGGGCTCAAGCAGATCCTTGGCGGACTGGAACTCGGACGCATCAACGTCGCAGCACGTGGCGTTGGCCTCGCCCAGGCAGCGCTGGGCGAATCGGTTTCCTACGCACAGACCCGCAAGACCTTCGGCAAACCGATCTGCGAGCATCAGGCGATCCAGCTCAAGCTCGCCGAGATGGCGACCCGCGTCGAGGCGGCGCGTCTGCTCACCTAT
Source organism: uncultured Alphaproteobacteria bacterium (assembly GCA_963769365.1). Classification (GTDB taxonomy): domain Bacteria; phylum Pseudomonadota; class Alphaproteobacteria; order Rhizobiales; family Xanthobacteraceae; genus Bradyrhizobium. Next base: position 289,798 of record CAVYLU010000013.1, read on the forward strand.
CGCGCTGCCGAAGCGTTCGATCGCGGCGATCGCTGCGACATGGAGGCCGGCATGGCCAAGTATTTCGCCACCGAAGCGGCGCTTGAAAACGCGACCGAGGCCATGCGCATTCACGGCGCTTACGGCTATTCCAAGGAGTTCAACGTCGAACGCCTCTATCGCGACGCGCCGCTGCTTGTGATCGGCGAAGGCACCAACGAGATGCAGCGCATTATCATTGCCCGCCAGCTCGTAGCGAGGAACCCGGTATGAGCGGCCATCTTCCGCTGGCCGGCTTGCGCATTATTGCGGTCGAGCAATATGGCGCCGGCCCGTTTGCCACGCAACATCTCGCCGACCTCGGCGCCGAGGTGATCAAGATCGAAAATCCGAAGGAGGGCGGCGACATCGGACGCCAGGTCGGTCCGCATTTTTTTGGACCGGGCGACAGCCATTTTTACGAGGCGTTCAACCGCAACAAGAAGTCGATTGCGCTCGATCTCAAGCAGCCCGAGGGCCGGCAGGTTTTGCTCGACCTGGTGCGCACCAGCGACGCCATCCTGGATAATCTGCGCGGCGACCTGCCGACGAAGCTCGGCGTCGATTACGCCTCGCTCTCCGAGGCCAATCCAAAACTTGTATGTGTCCATCTGTCGGCATATGGGCGCACCGGCTCGCGCAAGGCATGGCCCGGGTATGATTATATGATGCAGGCGGAAGCTGGCTATCTGTCGCTTACCGGCGAGCCGGATGGCCCGCCCTCGCGCGCGGGGCTTTCAATCGTCGACCTTGCGACCGGCACCACCGCGGCCATGGCGCTGCTTGCCGGCGTCATCGACGCGATGAAAACCGGCAAGGGACGCGATCTTGACGTCAGCCTTTACGACGTCGCACTCCACAACGTGCTCTATCTCGGCACCTGGTATCTGAACGGCGGAACCGTGACGACCCGCCAGCCGCGTTCGAGCCATCCATCGCTCACGCCAAGTCAACTTTACCGCACCAAGGACGGCTGGATTTTCATCATGTGCCAGAAGGAGAAATTCTGGCACAATCTGGTCGAAGCGCTCGGTCGGCCGGAATGGCTTGAAGATGAGGATTTTGCCACATTCGCGGCGCGGCTGGAGAACCGTCCTCACGTGAACGCGGCGCTTGATGCGGCGTTCCAGCAGAAAACCACCGACGAATGGATGGCGCAACTGGCGGGGCGCGTGCCCGCCGCGCCGGTCTACGATGTCGCTCAGGCACTCGATGCGGAATTCGCGCACGAGCAGGGGCGAATCATGGATTTTCACCATCCGGAGCATGGACCGATCAGGGGGATCGCCTCGCCGGTCCGGGTGGCGGGCGCCACCCATCCGACCGACGCCGCGCCGACGCTCGGCGAGGATACCCACGATCTCCTGTCGGAGCTGGGATACGCACCGGAGCGTGTTTCCGAATTGCGCAAGCGCAGCATCATCGGGTAAGCGGAATGGCCAACCGAACGGATCGAACTAGATGTCCAGCATGTCGCCTCAACCGCGCTACCGACAGCTGGCGCAGACATTGATCAATGACATCGAGAGCGGCCGCTATCCCCTGGGCGAACTCATACCTACCGAAATGGAGCTCTGCGAACAATTCGGCGCAAGCCGCTTCACGGTGCGGGAGGCCATCAAGCAGCTGGTCGAGATGGGTTTGGTCAGCCGTCAGGCGGGCGTCGGCACCAAGGTCCTGAGCGCCGCGGCGCTCCCTGGCTACCGACAGGTCATGCAGGGGATGACAGACCTGCAGCAGTACACTGCCGACACCGAGCTCGACATCAAAGATGCCAAAATGGTAGCGGTCAGCGGTGCCTTGTGCCAGCAGCTTGGCGCTAAGTCCGGCGAAAGCTGGCTCAGGCTGGATTGTTTGCGGCGCGTCAAAGCCCGAAAGGCCCCACCGATCTGCGTCGTCGAAATTTATATCCACCCTGCCTTTCGGACTGTGCACCACATCGGCGGCCGATCGGCTGTTCCGGTCTACCTCCGCATCGAGGAACAATTCGGGGAGAAAATTGTCGAGATTCAGCAGCAGATCAGGTCCGTCGCCCTTTCGGACAGCCTCGCCGCGAAGCTGCACGCGAAACCCGGATCGCCCGCGCTATTGATAACCCGCACCTATTATAACAGCCGGCGCGAAATCATCGAGGTCGCCGCCTCGACGCACCCGGCCGATCGTTTCAGCTATTCACAGACCTTTCGCCATGAATGGCGCGGGGCCGGACCTGCGGGAGAAGACAATGGCGTTTGAACGCAGCTTCCTGTTCGTTCCAGCCGATCGCCCGGAACGGTTCGTCAAAGCGCTTGCGACGCGTGCGGATCGAATCATCATCGATCTGGAAGACGCGGTCGCTCCCACCGCCAAGGCCGCGGCGCGCGATAGTCTCGTCAATTGGCTGGAAGGTGCCCACGCTTCCGACGTCATGATACGCGTCAACGCGGCCACGACACCGTGGCACGATGACGACCTGCAGGCGATGGCCGGCCTGGCGCGGGTCATCGGACTGATGCTTCCGAAGGCGGAAGACGTCGAAGCCATCGGCGCGACGCGCGCGAAACTCGTCGGGAACAAGAGCCTTGTCGGCCTCGTCGAGACTGTGCGCGGTGTCGCCGACCTGCGCGCGGTCGCGGGAACACCGGGGTTGTCGCGGCTTGCGTTCGGCACGGTCGATTTCTGCCTGGAAACCGGCATCGAGGGGCAGGGTCCGGAACTCGATTTCGTCCGCACGCAATTGACGCTGGAAAGCTGCCTCGCAGGCCTCGCCGCCCCGATCGAAGGCGTGACGGTTGACATCAAGGCGGTTGACGTCCTGGAAACAGATATCGCGCGTGCACGAAGGTATGGATTCGGCGGCAAGCTATGCATTCATCCGTCACAAGTTGACCTGATAAACACCGGCTTTTCGCCGAGCGCGGACAGCATCGACTGGGCGCGCCGCGTGATCGAGGCAGCCAAATCCGGCGCCGGAGCGGTGACCGTCGATGGTAAGCTCGTCGATCGGCCGATCATGCTTCAGGCTGAGAAAATATTGGCGCGTGTGAGCGCCGACGCCAATTATTAGGCCTGCCTGCCCCGGGCTTTTGTTGCGACTATGAATAGGGAGTTTTTGTTTGGATACGCTGTCGGTTATTCGAACCTGCCTCGATCCGCTTGCCGGCAGGCGTATCCTTGATGTCGGATGTGGAACTGGGCAAGTGGCGTCAACGTTGACGTCCGAGGGTGCCCAGGTTACGGGGATCGATCTCGATCCGACTGCGATCAACTCCGCCAGACGGCTTGGGCCACTCGCTGACTTTCATATCGTTTGCGCCAGCCAGCTCCCGTTCGCGGAAGGTACCTTTGACGCGGCGGTCCCGGTCACTGCGCTTCACCATATTCCCTGTGGACTAATGATCAAAGCCCTTCAGGAGGGGATCCGCGTCCTTGGCCTTGGAGGATATTTGATCGTCATCGAGCCTTTGCCGAAAGGCTCGTTCTTCGAAGCATTCCGCGCGATCGAGGGCGAAACCGTCGTGCGTCTAAGGCGCAAGAGGCAATCAGTCAGTTTGCCGGGTCAGAATATTTGGAGGAGAGGACGATCGAATATGTCAGGAGCGAATCGTTCAGCAACTTCGATGCATTTGTCGATCGAGTAACGGCCGCCGATAAATCCCGGCTTGACATCGTTCGAGCAAAGCGAAGTGAAGTCCGCCTTCGAGAACAATGTAACCTCTTTCGGAAACCAGGCTTTCGTCCTAGAGCAACCGCCGAAGGCATATTTCCTAAGAAACAGCCGAATTGGCGTCCCCCGGAATGACCTGCAACACGCAGCCCAACGATTTGGCCCGCCGCTGAAGGTTGGCGAGAACGCGGTTGCGATATTGTTGCTCATAGTGGTCGGCGCCCGGATCCCTGTAGCTCATCCCGTGTCGAAGTGTGTTGTAGAACAAGACCGCAATCTTGCGGGCGGTCGCCGTCACCGCCTTTGACTTGCCCGCACGTGAGGACAGCCGGCGATAGAATGCGCCAAGCGCCGTATCGCTCTGCTAACCGCAACAGCGCGGCTGCCCGACTGGAGGATCTCCGTGTGCGCGAAGATAGCACCTTGCCGCCGGAGATTTTGTTGCCGGGTGCAAGGCAGAGCCTGGAGGTGAAGTGCTTAGCGCTTGGCCACGCCTTCAGACCTGTGCCGCACTCGCCGACCAGCTTCAGTGCGAGCGACGGCCCCGATCCATGGATCTCAGTCAGATCGACGCCGAGCACCCCGTAGAGCGCGGTCCTGACATCGAAGGTGGGCGTGTTGACCTGCTTGGTCTTGATACGTGGCTTGGATAGCCTTCCGACCGGTTTTGCCCCTTTATTACTCAATGCCGCAATCAGGACTTCGAGCCTGCGATCGCAGTCCAGCATCTTTGCCTGGTAGACGTCATAGAGTTCCAGTGATTGGCTGAGGGCGAAGACATGTTCATCCCGGTCGTTGCCCACCAATGCCGCGCGAATCGTCTCGGTGGATGAATGGCATCGCACGTCTCGGTAGGTTGCCAGCACGTCGGGATTGCGCTCGCCTGCTACAATGGCTCGGATAATCCGCATGCCGGTCGCGCCGGTGATATCGGAGACGACATGATGGAGTTGCAAGTTCATCTCCATCAGCGCCTTCTGCATATGCCGGATATGGGAGGCGGCGTATTCCACCAATGGCTTGCTGGCTGGTCCTCGGCGCCCCTTCCGCTGATCAAACTTGACCTCGGCCACCATCGACGAATAGCTCGATGCCCGTGACGAAGCTGGAATCGTCTGAGGCCAGGAACACCGCTGCCTTGGCGACTTCGTCCGGCTCTCCCATGCGTCCCATCGGAATGGTGGTTAGCATCCTTGCGATGGTTTCCGGTGGTTGCAGATCCACCAGGGGCGTCTTGATCGGACCGGGGCTCAGGACGTTCGAGCGAATGCGACGGTCCTTCAACTCCACGGTCCAGGTTCGCACCAGATTGCGAACCGCAGCCTTGGTAGCGCCGTAGGTACCGAAGGAAGCTGTGCCTTTGACGCTTGCGACGGAGCCGATGAGAATGATCGAGCCTCCGTCGTTCATCAGTGGCAAGGCCTTTTGCACCGTGAATAGCGTGCCCTTCACATTGAGATCGAAAAGCTTGTCGAAATGCGCCTCAGTGAGGCTTGCCAGGGGAGCGAATTCGCCCGTAACCGGCATTAGCGACAAGGACATCGATCTTTCCCTTCGCCTTCACGGTCTCGTAGAGGTGATCGAGGTCCTGCAGTTTGGAGACGTCTCCCCGAACTCCTGCCACGTTGCTGCCGATCGCCTTCACGGCCTCGTCGAGTTCCTTTTGGCGGCGACCCGTTACGAAGACGTAGGCGCCCTCATCGACGAACCGCTTCGCCGTGGCGAAGCCTATTCCTGTGGTGCCGCCGGTAACCACGGCCACCTTTCCCTGCAACTTGCCCATTCTCGTCACTCCTTTAGCTGATGAAGCGTGTCGCCGCAGCGCTTGCGGCCTGGGCGGCCGGCTCTCCGCGGCTTTCGACATGTTCGGACCTTGCGCCGTCCCCCGGGCGAGCGTTCAGGACGGGTTGGCGGCCGTTGTGCGCCCGCTCTTTCTGATGCTCACGTGCTCGGAGCCTGCTTCTCGATCCAGGCTCCGATCGCCGCCGCCGCGTCGCCGTAGAAAGTCCGGTAGAGATCTTCGGCGACGAATCCGATATGCGGCGTCACCAACAGATTCTCGAGGGATCGGAACGGGTGCTTTCTCGGCAAGGGCTCGGTATCGAAAACATCGACCGCCGCTCCCGCGATGGCCCGTGCGCGCAAGGTCTCGATGAGCGCTTGCTCGTCGACGATCGGGCCGCGCGACGTGTTGATTAACCGCGCCGTCGGCTTCATGAGTGCCAGCTCGGCGGCGCCGACGAGACCGCGGGTGCGCTCGCTCAGGATAAGGTGGATGGTCACGACGTCCGCCCGCCGAAAAAGCTCGTCCTTCGTCACCAACTCGGCGCCCGCGGCCGCTGCCGTTTCCGCGGTCAAATTCTGGCTCCAGGCGATGATCTTCATGCCGAACGCGCGGCCGATCCTCGCGACCTCTCTGCCGACGTTCCCGAGACCTAATACCCCAAGCATTCTGCCGTCGAGTTCGTGGCCGATCGAGGTTTGCCAGCCGCCGGCCCGGATCGAGTTGCTTTCTCGGACGAGATGACGGGCGCTGGCCAGGATCAGCGCCCAGGTCAATTCGATCGTCGGCGTCGATCTGTAGCCTGTGTTGGCGACTAAAATGCCGCGCTCATTGGCGGCGGCCATGTCGATGGAGATGTTGCGTGGGCCCGTCGAAGCAATGAACCTCAGCCGCGGCAGACGCTCGATAACGTCGCGGCGCAGAGGTGTGCGTTCGCGCATCACGCAAATCACGTCGAATGGCAGGAGCCTTTCGATGAGCGCGTCGGTTTGCTCGATATGATCGTTGAAGACTGTGATGTCGGCCTTTTTGGCGACCGCGGACCAGTCGGCGATGCTCAACGCGACGTTCTGGTAGTCATCCAGGATTGCGATCTTCATTGCTTGCCTCGGCTTCGTTGGAACAGGCCGTAGAACTCGCGGGGTTCGAGCGCTGCGTGTCAGGGAGCTCTCTCGGTCTCGGTGGCCGTAAGGGGTCCGTCTAGGAAGATCCGCCCATGGGTCACAAAGAGTTCCGGAAACTGAAATAACGAACCGTGCCCAGCATCCGGATAGACAATTAGTTGAGCGTCGGGAATTTTCTGGGAGAGCGTGAACGAATTGATGGTCGGAACCATGATATCGTTATGGCCGTTCATGACGAGCGTGGGTTGGGTGATGGCTTTGAGTTCCGCGAACCTCTCGCCGCGGGTCTGACGCCATTCGGTGATCGCCGCCCGTTGCGCGGCCATCGTTTGTGCCGATGTCGATACGTCGACGTCTTCCTTCCCCGCATGCCGTCGCGCCCAGAACATCTTGCCGGCCGACTGGCTCCTCTCCGACGGGCGGAAGAACAGATAAAGGAATGCCTCGAGTGGGGCTTGCCCGGTCTTTGGATCGGTCAAGCTGCCGTACTCGGCGTATTTCGTATTTCGGGTCTTGCGGTGGTTCGCCCGCTCGCTGCCCTGTGCCGGCGAGAATGAGACGGCGGATCAGTTCGGGATGGCGTACCGTAAGCGTCTGCGCGATATATCCCCCGATCGAGAATCCCAGCAGGTCGATCTGCGAAAGTCCGAGCGCCCCAACGAAATCGGCGGCGTGCTCCGCCATTGCATCGATCGTGTCCGGCGTCTCGCCGCTCGACGAGGCGACCCCCGCATTGTCGAACAGAATGACCGGCCGATCTTTCGCAAAGCCGTCGGTGACCGCCGGATCCCAATGATCCATTCCGCCCCGAAAATGCTGCATGAAAAGAAGCGGCGTGCCGCCCTCCTGTCCGAACCGGCGGTAGGCGAAGCGAATCCCGTTGGCTTCAACGAACTGCGTGGGGGCCGTGACGTGCTGGTATGACATATTCAATCGTCCTGGTCTGCGCTCACTCGTACGCATCGTAACTCTCCTCGGATTGCATCAGTTGCCTGAACCGGGCCGATAAATCCGGTTGTCTCCAGTAATAGGGTCCATCACAACGAGGCAGGTTTCCAAGAAAGATCGGCTACCGATACTCTGTACGCGGGATCATCCATGTTGAAACCGTCTGCCAAAGGCTATCGCCAAACTTCCGTTGATAGGCGATGAAGTCGGCATCTTCGCCTTGCACGAGTTCATAGCAATGAGACTTGATTGAATGTTTGGTATGTTTCATCACCGAAGTTCTCCTCATCGGTAATTTGAGTAGCTTTTGAATTAGTCGCACGTCTTCGACTGGCAATAGCATGATTATCGTCATATATTCACGTTATCGAGAGGTGACAGAACGGGACACCATCGCCGGAACCATGCGCATTGACCAACGCAGGATGAGGTGAATTTGCAGAGTTGAAGATGGTCAAGCCCGTCGAAGTGGGCGCCGGGCCGGCAAAAAGGCCGGTCGAATAGCGGCTGCCGTTGTGCTTAACCTGCTTGCCGCGGCAATCAACCTGACTCCCGCGAAAACGCGGCCGCTCCTGGCTCTTGGGCGACCCGCCGTCCTAGCGGACGTCCGCTTCGCGCCAGAACCGGACATACGTTTGATAGTTTCAGACGCGGTTGGTTCAAACCATTTCGGCAGCGACGGTTTGAGCCTTGACGCCGTTAGCGGAGTGAAGCCTCAATTACCTCTTCAATCTGCTTTTTGAATCGAGCTTTGAAATCCAGCACCTCGTAGCCGAGGGCCATTTCCAAATGCACGTCACCAACGACCAGGGCGACGAACGTCGATGCCCTCGCCGCGGCTTGTCTGTTCATCAAAGCGCTTCACCAGAATCTTAGCGGCCATGCTGCGGGCCAGCCGCGGACCGTGTTGGTAAAATATAGCGCCCAGGGCATCACGCCTCTGTCGTCCTTTGTCATTCCATTCTTTTGTTCGACCTGCGCCGCAAGCATTCTTTCTCCCGACCGCATATTTGCATCGCCGTCGCGCGTAGCGGCGGTCAAGGACGGCGCTTCTTCAGCGCCGCCGAAGGCTTGTCCTTGACGGACGCGAGCGCGGCGGCAGGCTGCTAGCAATCGGATGGTTGGCCCGCGCGATGATCCGAGGGGAGCCTGCCATTGGCCGCGATCAATCGCGCGAACCACGCTTGTATTCGGTTGAACCCGTATGGGGGTGCATCGCCCTTCCCGCTGCAGGATATAACTACAACAGCGACTGGACTCCTCTGTTGGCGGGACTCTCACCCGCTAGAATGGCAGCTAGCCTCGCTGCACCTACTCCTTCATCGTGATGGACTTGCACCATCTACTCCTTGCCGGTCTCCCGGCGCACTCCGCTTTACCCCTGAGAGCGGACATGGCGCGGTGCGGTCGGCATGTCGCAAACGTGCCAAACCCGGAAATACTTTGCTTCGAGCAGATGTTTTCCGACCTACTTGCTATCGTTGATCCCCAGAGCAGCCATCATATTTTGGCGACCGGCTTGGCTTTCGGACCATTTCCGGCCGAGAGTAATTCCGCCATCAACGACAAGTTCGTGGCCAGTGACAAAGCTGGATTCATCGCTCGCTAGCCATAATGCCGCCTGGGCAATGTCAGCTGGAGTGCCTGCCCGTGGGATCGGCTGCACCATCCCCAGCACCATCTTCATCGGCTCGACAGTCTGGTCTGCGACCTGTGTCGCGAGCCCAAACATCTTGCCAAAGATAGGGGTGGCGATACCGCCAGGACATATGCAGTTGACCCGCACGTTGCTCTCGCCGAGTTCACGGGCAGTCGATTTAGTCAGTTGAACAACTCCAGCCTTGGCAGCGCTATAGACATGCGGCCCAAAACCGATTCGAATCCCTGCTACGGATGCCGTCGAGATAATTGAGCCAGACTTTTGCTGGCACATAATTGGTGCCGCGTGCTTGATGCCGAGGAATACACCGCGCAGTCCAACCGCAATGACTGAATCAAATTCCTCTACGGGCGTATCTGCAATCGGTCCACCAAGACCAGGAATTCCCGCATTATTGAATAGGCAGTCAAGCCTGCCAAACTTTTCGATCGCAAAAGCGATCATCGCTTTGACATCTGCTTCATTGGCGACGTCACAGCGCACATAGCTTACATTGCCACCAAACTCCTCGACGAGCCGCGCCCCTTTGTCGTCCTGAAGATCGGCAGCAACCACCGACGCGCCTTCTTTGACAAAAAGCTCAACAGTCCCGCGTCCAATTCCGCTCGCCCCGCCGGTAATGATTGCGACCTTACCTGATAATCTACTCATGAAGTTTCCTCTTTCTGATGATTTTGAGGTTTTCCGAATCCAACAGTGGGACAAAGCATACCCATAGATCATCTGTAGTTTCCGCCCAATGCACCAACCATATTAGGGCGCTGCTTGACTAGGGCCGACTTCCGAGATGGGGCAATCTCGACCGATTGGGCTTTTTGGCGATGTCCGGTTTACCCCCAGTAGCGACCGAACTGCGGACATCGCGGGAGGTCCGAAACGTGCCAACAACAGACTCTCGCACTGCGGCAGACAGCATCACCAATCGACCGTTGCGCGAGCAATTTTGCGAGGATTTCGGTTGGTCGCGCCGGCATTGGAAGGTCAGGAAGGTGCCGAGCAGGCTATGAACTTTTACCGGGCTACGACCTTGGGCTTCTGCGCCTCTTCTATATGCCGCCGCTGATCGAGAAACGCCTGGCTAGATCTGGTCTTGTACAATTCAAGGTTCTCGACTTCGTTGACTACCGGCGTCAGCGCTTGATCCATATATTTAAGCCGTTGCGGATCGGTCTTGACCTTGCGCGCAAGCCATTCCAGCCGGATCGCCAGTGTTGCCCATCGCACAGCCTTCACGGAGGTCTGCGCAAAATAGCGCGGATAGAACAACCATGCCGGTTCGATCGGCAGATGCGGCCTGCGCTCATGGCGATCCTTCAACCGGAGCACACCGCCCTCGAGCGGATGGACGTGCTCGATCGGATGGTAACCCTTGAAATAGAGCGCATAGGTCTTGATCTTGCCGACGTTGCTACCTGTCGCCGCCGCACGCCGCATCACGGTCTCGATGTGCCTCCAGCTGTAGTAAGTGTCCCAGGCCAGCTTATAAGCACATTCCCACTCCGCCTTTGACATGCTCGAATGCGCAACCGTGACGTGGTCTAGATCGTATTTGTTGAGGTCCGGATCCATTGCGACGCCCTTCGCATAAAGCGTCTTGTGGTCTTCCGAACCCGGCAGCGGCGTGAGGAAGAAAAACTCCAGCAGGTCGATCGGCAACTCATCCTGGATGACCTTGATGTCGTGGACGATTGACGCTGGCGTGTCGTTCGGGAAGCCGAGGATGTAGCCGCCGACGGTCATGATCTTGGCCTGCTTCCAGGCAAGCATCATTTCGCGGTAGTCGGTGATCTTGTTCTGACGTTTCTTGGCGCCAAGCAGACTGTCCGGGTTGATATTTTCCAGGCCGATGAAACACCGCCGGACTCCGGCCTTTGCGCACTTCTCGATGAAGTTTGGCAGCTTATGGCAAAGTGTATCGACCTGGATCGTAAAGCTGAGTCCCCACTGCTCTTTTTCGCGAACTTCGATGATCCGATCGAGTAGCGCCTCCCAATCCTTGTTGCGCGCAAAATTGTCGTCTGTGATGAAGAATGCGTAGATGCCCTGCGCAACGTTTCCGCGGATTACTGCTTCGATGTCGTCCGCGGTCCGACGCCGCGACTTACGCCCTTGCACGTTGATGATAGTGCAGAACGAGCACTGGAAAGGGCAGCCACGTCCAGCGTCGAAGCTAGTGGTGTGACCTGCGACACGCGCTATTTGCTCCCGCGGAATGATCGGTAACGGCTGACCTTCGAGGTGCGGCAGGTCGCCGAGAAAATTATACAGAGGCTTGAGTTTTCCAACGACCGCGTCCTGCAACACGCCCTCAAGCTGGCCTTCAGCTTCGCCGGCAAACACCGACACGCCGAGGTCCATCATCTCCTGAACGGCGGGATCGCTCTCCGGCAACATCGAAAGGGTACCGGACACATGGAAGCCGCCGATCGCCACCTGGACTCCTCGGCGGCGAAACTGCTTTGCGATATCAAGTGAGCGTGGAAACTGATTGGACTGCACGCCGACCAGCATCACCATGCCGGCATCCGCCGCCTTGATCGAGCGCGTCAGATCCTCGACCGAGACCTTCCAGTTGGTCTCGTCGATCGCTTCGATGTCGATGCCGAAATCGGCGCCGAGAACCCGTCGCTCGCGACATTCCATCGCGATGCCATAGAGGCAGGCTAGGGAATTCGAAGGCAGCCCGCCGCGCCACCATCGAATGACATAACCGTCGTTGTCGTAATGCGACGGTTTGATCAGAACGAGCAGGAAACTCTTGTTCGTCTTCATAGGTAAGCAATTTCCTAAACGCAAAATACCGGAAGTATCGACCTCACTTTATCGATCGCTTTTGAAGCTAGCATCAGGGCGCGAAAAAGGCATATGAAATGATGATGAATGTCCGGGATGGGTCTTGGCCGCGTGAAAACGCCGAAATTGAATTTGCGAACGGAAATTTCGTCTCGACTTCAGTCAATTTGAAAAACAAAAGCGCTGGCGACGGTTGCCGAGACAAGACAATAGAGAAAACAATTCTGCGCGCTTTTCGTGCGCGCACGTTTTCACGCAGCCAGGGTCAATCGCGTCATTTTGGCCGTCGGCGGACCACTTCTGGCCTTCCCCCGGGACCGGACATCATCAGACCACCACTGCAGGTCCGGTTCGTATCAACGGACGTCGGATGCGCATTCGGATAGGTTGGAGGGACAGTAAAGACGGGCCGAGTTCTAAACAGCTTTGCTGGCCTTCGTCAGATTGTAATGCCAGCGAGCATAACTTCCGTTTGTTCAACCTCGAACCCGATGTTGCGCAATATTTCTTCAACATAGGCTGGGGTGAGGCAAACGGCGGTTGGGTTATCGAAGACGCTGCCTAATAAATACCATGCTGCAAAAGGTGGACCCTCGCGGGCGTTATCCACCATGAAGTCGTGTATGAGCACCAAACCGCCCGAAGGGAGCGCGGCCATGGCGCGTCTCGCTAATTCAGATACGTCCGCTCCCACCGCGCTCCAAACGTAGGACATGAGAATTACATCGTGTCCGCTCGGCCAATCTGTGATTATCGCATTGCCGGCGATATGCGCGATCCGATCGGTCAAGCCCGCTTCCCGCGCATATCGTTTGGCCGTGTCGATTGTTTGTGGAAAGTCAAGGATCGTGGCCGAAAGCCGTGGGTTGGCGGCACAAAAAGCGAGACTGTAGGCGCCGCTGCCGCCCCCCACATCCAGCAACCTGATGCGGTCAGTGAGGTCGACGCGTTTGGCCATGAGCCTGGCTGGTCCGAGCGAGCCCGAATGCTGCGCTGAGCTGAACTGCTCGCCAATGCCGGTTTCATAGATCAGGCCCTCGTAAGATCCCTTATCAGGAAATATCCGATTTCCACGCAAAGCTCCGTCAAGATGGCGAAACGACTCGTATTGGAAGGCGCCATTGACAAATCTGACATAGTCCCGGAAATCGCCGGCGGCTCCCGCCACCAAATACCGCGAAGTCGCAGGAGCATTGGCGAAGCGGCCGCCAGCCTCACTGACCAGCCCCAATGACTTCAGCGCCGTCAGCAGGGTCTGCAGGCGGTTCTCCGGGATACCAGTTGCCTGTACCAGCGCGCCGATCGAATCTGTGCCCCGTGCAATGTGAGTAAAAAGATCGAACTCGAGCGCGGCGAAAAGCGCCTTGGAAGCCATAAAGCCGTAGGTGATCGCGGAAATCTCTTGGACTTCCTCAATCGGCTTTGCATGAAAGGTGTCCATCGCCCATCCCTCACTTCACCCGGAGCACGGTACGTCCTTGGACTTTCCGCTCCGCGACGGCGCTCATGGCTTCGGCCGCTCGTTCGAGCGGAAGCGCACGGTCGATGTGCGGACGTAGCTTACCCTCGCCGAAAAGGGCCATAAGCCTGTTGGCCGCTGATGCTGCATCGTCGGGAAACTTGTCCGCCCAGGCACCGGTAAAGACACCGACGATTGAGTAATTCTTCAGCAGGGGCAGATTCATGGGCATCGACGGAATCTCGCCGCTGGCGAAACCGATCGGCATCAGCTTTCCATTCCAGCGCATGAGGCGAGCTAGGGTGGTGAATAGTGGTCCACCAACATTATCTACACAGACATCGAGTCCTTTGCCGCTGGTAAGCGCGTTGACCCGCTCGCGCACATCCTCGCAGGAATAGTCGATGACGTTTTCGGCACCATAGTCGCGTGCGACCGGGGCCTTTGCGGCCGCCCCAACCGCTGCGACGACACGCGCACCAAGCATATGCGCGAGTTCAACACAGGCCAAGCCAACGCCGCCCGCGGCACCCGTTATCAGGACCGTTTCGCCGGCCTGCACTTGCGCACGCTCGACAAGGGCATACCAGGCCGTGAGGTAGACATGCAAAATAGTTGACCCGGAAACAAAATCCACATTGTCCGGAAGGTGCGTGGTTCTTAAAGCCTTGACAATCATGCGCTCCGCGAAACCACCGAACCAGCCTTCGCAGGCGACCCGGTCGCCCGGACGAAAGCGTTCAACGTTCCTGCCGACGGCGACGACGATCCCGGCTGCGTCCGTTCCGGGCACATAAGGGAGAGGCGGCCGAAGTTCGTAGCCGCCGCATATCATCAGGTAATCCATATAGCTGACGGAGGCAGCATGGACCTCAATCAATACCTCGTCTTCGCCGTGACCCGGCTCGGCGGCTTCGCCGATGCTCAGAGCCTTGATCCCGTCGACGCTGTGGCAAAGCACCGCGCGCATTGTTGCCTCGCGATCAACCGGGGGTGAGGCTATCAAATCCAAAAGAGGCTGGCTACCTAAGCGCAGTCTTCCCGATCCGCTAAAGGCGGCCCGGCGTCAAAGCGCATGGAGCCGTCCTATTAGACCTTCACAAACGAAAGTGTGCCAAGATAACCATCGCTTTCCATTCCCGATTAGCTCGGCATGTCCGAAGTGGGTCAAAGTGAGAAGAACTCAGTACGAGTATATGTTTTTCGCGGTTCACGGCAGCTCGATCCTCGCCGACTTTATCACTGCGCCCCAACGGTCGACCTCTTGCTGCATGTAGTGGGCCGTCTCCTCGACCGTACCGCCGAAAATCTCGGCGGACAATTTCTTTAGGTGATCCTGTACTTCGGGCTGGCGCAGCGCCTCGTTTACGCCAGCATTGATCTTGTCGATGATGGCCTTGGGCGTTTTGGGCGGCGCCACGATGCCGTACCAGGCGACAGCCTCGAAACCCGGAAGCGATTCCGCCATCGCCTGCACGTCCCGCAGGGCCGGGAGGCGAGTAGGCGACGCTACCGCCAGCAGTTTCAGTTTGCCGGCTTCGACCAGCGGCAGCGACGAGCCAAGATTGTCGAACATCATATCGACATCGCCCGCTAGAAGCCCCTGCAGCGCGGGCGCCGAGCCACGATACGGAATTTCGCGCACCTTCACCTTGGCCAACAATTGGAACAGCTCAGAGGTCAGATGTGAAGTCGTGCCGATGCCTTGCGTCGCGCAAGTGACCTTGTCGGGGTTGTTTCGCAGATATTCAATCAACTCGGCCAGGTTCGACGCCTTGATGGTATTCGGATTGACTATCAGCGCGTTCGGCACCTGCGCCATCACAATAATCGGCTCGAACCTCGCTGGATCAAAACCAAGCTTTGGATAGAGATTTTGGTTGATCACAAGCGGTGGTGGGGGTGCCGCGAGCAATGTGTAGCCGTCAGGTTCCGAACGATAAACTAGTTCGGACCCGATGTTTCCGGCGGCACCGGTTCGATTTTCAACGATGATCGGCTGGCCCCATTTGCGTGACAGCCAATCTGCGATAATACGGGGAACACTATCGGCCGTTCCTCCGGCGGGGAAGGGTACGACGATCTTCACAGCATGATCTGGATAGTCAGCGGCTTGCGCCGGACTATAACCATGCGCAGACCAAACAAAACACAGCATTAGGGTTGCCGCGTATCGGCCCGCGAGAACTATGTACGGGCGCATTTAAGTTCCTCCCGCTATCGTTTTCCAAGCGTAATCCCGACTGGCGCACTTGGTGTTTTTCGCAACGGAGGATAGCTTGAAACGAACGAGCTTCCGATCTTTTTAACACGGTGCGCACTGGGATGATGGGGCATTCGCGGCTCGATGTTGTTATCGTGGGAGGCGGTATTGGCGGATTGTTCGCTGCCAATGCGCTAATCGCCCACGGTCTCAACGTATCCGTCTATGAGCAGGCGCCGGCCCTCACCGAGGTCGGTGCTGGTGTATTCCTGACACCGAACAGTGTGCGCCAACTGGAGCGCGTTGGCCTCGGACCATCAGTGGAGAAGCGTGGCGCTAGGGTTGGCGTGGGTTCGCATTATTTCCGTCACGACGGCGCGCCGATCGCTCCGGTCCAAGTGACGGACTCTTCAGGCTGGAATGCGACATTTGGGATGCACCGCGCTGACCTCGTCGAGATACTGGCCACCGCGCTGCCGCAAGGCGTAGTACGAACCGAACATCGCGGCGTAGGCGTCGAGCAGACTGGCGATCGCGCGCGTGTGTCGTTCGCCAATGGCACCGTCGCCGAAGGCGACATCGTCATAGCTGCCGACGGCATTCACTCTGAGCTTCGGCAACACGTGGCGCGGCCGTCGCGTCCGGTCTTCCACGGATCCGTCGCGTATCGTGGCGTGCTGGGCCATCGGCTGGTTCCGCACTGGCCGATTGATTGCTGGCAGATGTGGCTTGGCAAGGCCAGACATTTCCTCGCATTCCCCGTGCGCGCCGGCGAATTGATAAACTATGTCGGCTTCGTACCGGCAGACGAAGAGATGAAGGAATCGTGGTCGGCGCCCGGCGATCCCGACGCACTTCGCCATGAGTTCGAAGGCTGGGACCCCCGCATCGCCACGCTCTTGAGACGGGTTGAAAAGACATTCCGCTGGGCGCTGTATGACCGCGAGCCGTTGCCAACCTGGACCAATGGCCGATTGGCGCTGCTGGGCGATGCCGCTCACCCGATGCTTCCGCATCTTGGCCAGGGCGCCAATCAGTCGATCGAAGACGGCATGGCGCTGGCGACGATCCTTGCGCAGGTGGGCCGAGCGACGATGCCAACGGCGTTGGTTGCCTATGAGCGCCTGAGGCGCGAGCGGGTGGCGACGGTTCAGCGCGGAGCGCGCGAGAATGGCTTGCGTTATGATTCTTCTTACGCCGACCTCAGCGTCCGTGATGCCGAGATCACCGCGCATGCGGCGTTCCGCAAGCGGCTTTACGACTATGACGTCGTGCCGGAAGCACAAGCCGCCGCGGCAACCCTGGGGTAGGTTGAGCGGTACAACGGGAGGTCCGCTTTGGGTCCAAACCCGGAAGTCACCTAATTTATTCGATCACCTGGTTGGCGCGGGCGAGAAAGGCTTCCGGGATGGTCAGCCCATCGCCTTTGCGGTTTTGAGATTGATGACGAGTTCGAACTTGGTCGGCTGCCTTACCGGAAGTGGAGCGGATTGCATCGGAGATTCAAAAGCAGGATAAACACGCCAGAGGCCCATTCACTTACAGCTTGTGGAGTTAGAAGCGAGCCGCCGAATGTCATTCACGCATTGCCGTGGCGCGTCCGCATGAAAAGGAGTATATTCTTTAAGTCCTGATGCGCGTAATCCGCATTATGCGGCGAGTAACACTCCGTTGGAGAGGCTGCTGATGTTCAAGAGGTACTTGATCGCGTTCGCGTTGATTGCCGGGCTTGCCACACCTGCCAACGCCCAAGCGCCGGGCCCTTGGACTAAGGTGGGCATGCTAAGATGCATACTCGATCCCAGCGTTGGCTTTATTATTACCGGCCACGAGTCGATGCAGTGCTCGTTCGCGCAGAGCGCAGGAGGTCCGCAAGCCTATGAAGGAGCCCTCAATATGGTGGGGCTCGACGTCATCAGCACCGCGGCGGGTGCCGTATTCGAATGGGCTGTGTTCGCGCCAACAACTGGCACACCTGCAGGCGCCCTCGCTGGAGAATATGTTGGCGCTTCAGGCGACCTGGGGATCATTGCTGACGTTTCAACCAATGTCCTCATCGGCGGGTCGGGACGCACCTTCGCCCTGCAGCCGGTCTCGCTGGGGGGATCGGTTGCCGTCAAAGTCGCCCTTGGAATTTCCGTTCTTAAGCTGCGCCCAAGTCACTAATACCACATCTCATTGATCAGAACTCGTGCGCCCATGCGGAAGCCCGCGACGAGCAGCAGGATCGCGACTGCCGTCGGGTCGAGCCGCTTGAGGAGGTCGTGGATCGGCGCCAAGCGACGCGTTCGATGTCCGAGGGGGTCAATCGCGTCGTTTTCACCGTCCGCCGACTACTTCCGGTCTTCGCCCGGAAACGGACATCGTCACGGCCGGTCGGCACTTCAGTTTTGTGCCCACAAACAGAAATCGCTTGACGCGTCGTTATCGGCTCACCCACGCAATTCGCGCATTCGCGTGAAGTCGCGAGCGAGGAGCGCGGTCAGGATCAAGTGAATGACGACCACCGGCCACAGAAAGATGCCGTGGAAATTCCCTGCGAAAGCGACGTAAGCCAGATACAACGTGGCCAATGCGCTGTAGGTGAGCATGCCGACGAGCGGCGGACCCGGCCAGCAAGCGATCCCTAAACCAATCAGGGCCATTGCGCCCACACGCGCTACGGGTATTCCGACGCCGGTAAGCTGCTCACCGAATATCAACTGCCAGACGAACGCCGGAACAATCAGCATCGCCAAGCCAGTCCCAGCTTCGACGATAGCGGCTAAAATAAGCGCATTTTTCATATTCATAGCGTCACCTCTTCATCGTCTGTTCGGTTCGCTTGGCTGAAAGCCGCTAACGGTTCTCCGCTCGTTTGGCCTCTCCCACCGTTGATGGGCGACCCGACGGGGCGATAGGTGGTCCCGCTTGGCCGGGTGGTTGAACTGGGTGGGGTCTTCTTGGACGTTATAAAGCTCCCAAATTGTACCCGGTGATCACACCGGACAACGGCGCCTGATCCACAACCGGCTCACTAACCCGAGCGCCGTAGCTTCCGCGAAGTTTAACAGTGGCGCTGCTCACGGGTGCGGTGGTAGCAGTGCGGCTACTTCACCAGCGCAATCTCGCTCGGCCGCCATGCCTTGGTGAAGAACGGTTCGAGCGGGCTGTATAGACGAAGGATCGTAAACCAGCCCTTCTTGGGATCGGTCTGTATCCAGTTGCCCTGTTTGACCCCGGCTGGCTGGCTCGAACTGAAGTAGACCGTCGTTGAGCCATCGGCGTCCGGTTCGGCGGCAGGTGATGGGTAGCTCTGGCTACCAGCGCGAGGGTAGCGCTGCGGCGTGTCGAGCATCGAGCGGGTCTGGTTGTCGTAGACGGTGAAGGACCAGAACTTCCCCGCCGGGATGTCCTTAGGCAGCGTCACCTTGTAAGTCTTGCCGCCGTCGAAGTATTCGCCGCTGGCATCGGCAAACGCGGCAAGGTACTGAGAGCCGATGTCGGTCAGTCGCATGCTCATCGCCGGGGTGACGAAGGTCGCGACGAAGAAAAACGAGGTGCGTGCGTTGAGCGTGCGCGCTCCGGTGGGCGGGTTGACCTTGATGGTGCCAGTAGCACTGACCTCTGGCGGCGGCGTTTCAAAGTTGTAGCCGCCGACGAAGAGCGGTTCCGTCCAAGCAGAGTTGGGATAGTAAAAGAAACCCTCGGCCGGGCGAGCGTTCCAGTCGAGGGTTCGGCCTGCGGCGGTGCCGATGGCCGCTGCATCGGTCAGGATTTTTTTCATTCGGGCATCGGGATTGAAGGGTTTGCCCTTCACGATGCCGATGGCGGCAAGTGATCCCATGATCTCCGGGTCGAGCGCACCTACAGGCTCCTTCTGCACCAGATCGTTGATCATCTCGAAGTAGCTGAAGTCGTTGGCCGGGATAGTGCTCATCACCTTGCCGGTGCCTTCGATGAACTTCGCCGGTTCCTCGGGTCGCAGAAAGGCCCAGTCCAGTTTGTGATCCGGCGCACGCGCCAACGTCGCCTTGCCTTCCAACGCAGAGCCGATGCTGGTGCCGTATCCGCCGGGAAGATAGGGATAGATTTTGAGCGTCCTCTTGATTTCCGCGACGACCGGCTTCGGGTCATTCTTCTCCAGGAAGGACCGGCCTAGCATAGTGGCGCGGGTGGTGCGCATCTGCTGGACGTAGTAGCCGCCGTCCGGTAACTCGCCCTTGTAATCGGGCGGTACAAACAAATACTTGCCGCCGGTTCCCCCGTCGGGACCCGGCAGCCCGAAGTCTGTCACCCACTGGAACCACATGTCATCGACGACACCGAGCGAGAGGGGCGGTGTTTCAACGACGATTGGCGCCTTTCTGACATCCAGATTGACCCCAAAAATAAATTGTGTCCGCATTAGCCGTTAGGAACAGGGACTTCGCATCCATCAGTTCAGAGAAGATGAGGGCCGTATTGTTCGGGATGCCAGCAGCCTCCATGCCCCTGAAGATGGAAGCCACCGAAGCGCCCTGATAGGCATTCACGAACGCCTCGACGCCGTGCATCAGGTCGAGGTAGTCGTAGACCTTCGCAACAGTCTCTTTGCTTGGTGCGCCGTCCTTGAACGCGAGCGTGCCGAGGCTGGCCGGGAGCCGGTCGGGCGTGGTGATCGCCGGAGGGATTGCAGGGGCGGTCTGGGCTATGGCTTTACCCGCGACGGTGATGACGGTTGCGACGAGCACGCCAGCCAACACCCCGAAAGTACGATTGATCGTTTTCATGGTTGTTGCCTTTCAGTGCGTCTTTGTTGAGCTGTCTATTTCACCGCTTCGACCTCGCTCGGCCGCCAGGTCTTGGCGAAGAACGGCTCGAGCGGGCTGTAGAGCCGCAGCATCGGGAAAAACCCCTTGCCCGGCATGGTCTGGATCCAGTTGCCCCGTTTGACATTCGCTGGCTGCGTCGGGCCGAAGTAAACCGTCGTCGTGCCGTCGGCGTCCGCTTCCGCGGCGGGCGATGGGAAGCTCTGGCTGCCCGCGCGTGGATAGCGCTGCGGCGTGTCGAGCATCGAGCGCGTCATGTCGTCGTAAAGCGTGAACGACCAGAAGTTCGCCTGCGGAATGTCCTTCGGCAGCGTCACCTTGTAGGTCTTGGCGCCGTCGAAGGGCTGCTTGTTGGCATCGACCATCGTCCACAGGTACGTGGAGCCGATGCCCGGCAACCGCATGGCCATCGCAGGCGTGATGCCGGTGACGCCGTAGAAGAACTCGTCGGCGCGTCCAACTGGCGGTAGCCGGTGGGCGGGAAGGGCTTGACGCCCTCGCGCGTGATTTCCGGGATCGGTGTCTCGAACTCGTAGCCGGTGGAGAACAGCATGTTCTGCCAACCCGAGCCGGGATAGTAGTACCAAGCCGGATCGCGAGGTGCCATAAACAGGGTCCGCGAGGTGGCATTGGCGAGCGCCACTGCTTCGGTGAGAATCTTCTTCATCCTCGCATCCGGCGCGAACGGTTTGCCCTTGACGATGCCGATGGCGGCCAACGACCCCATCAACTCGGCGTCGATCGTTGTTGCCGGTTCCTGCTGCACGACCTCGTTGAGCAATTCATAGGCGCTGAAATCGTTGGGTGGAATGGTGTTGATCACCTTGCCTCTGCCTTCGTGGAACACGGCCGGTGGTGGCGGGGGAATGATTTTGGCAAGTTTAGCTTTGCCGCTCAGGAACTCAGCGATGCTCGTGCCTTGGCCACCCTCTTCATAGGGATAAATCCTGGTCGTCTTCCTGATCAATTCGACCGCGGGCTTCGGATCGTTGTTCTCCATGAACGAGCGGCCCAAGAGCAGCACGCGGGTGGTGCGGGAGCGGGCGATATAGAATCCACCCTCAGGCAGTGGACCGTCGTACCCCGGCGGCAGGATGAGGTATTTCCCCCCTTCGCCGCGGTCGGGTCCGGGCAAGCCGAAATCAATGACCCAGCGGAACCAAAAATCGTCGAGGGTGCCCAGCGCCTTGGGCGGCGCATCCAACACCATGGGCCCCTTGGTCAGGTCGATGAAGCTGAAGAAATAGACCGTGTCCGCGTTGGCCGTCAGGTACAGCGATTTCGCGTCCATCAGCTCGGAGTAGATCAGGACCTCGTTGTCCTTCACGCCGAAACTCAGAAGGGCGTGGCGTGCGGCAGCCAGGCTCACGCCCCGGTAGGTGTTCACAAACGCCTCGAAGGCATGCGTGAAGTCCAGGTTGTCATAGACCTTGTCAATGGTCTCCTTGCCCGGCATGCCGTCCTTGAAGTCGAGCGGGCCGATGCGAGTCTCGACTTTGTCCGGCGTGGTGATCGCGGGAGGGATTGCGGGCGCCGTCTGGGCGGCGGCCAAGCGGGGAAGTACCAGTGCGGCGCAGACTGCTGCGAGGAGACAGATTTGCTTCATCATTCCCAACCTCCCTTTCCTGGCTCTCCAATCCCCAAACTTGCCGGAAATTTTCTGTCTCGACTGTGCAAATACGGCACCGACGACGACGCGACCTCATTGCGTAGGAGGTGATGCAATGTCCGATCCGGGTCCGGCGGCCTGATGTCATACGGAACCAGATCCGCTTGATGCTTGGTGGACAAGCTGCCTTGAACAACAACGGCCTCCGCCTATGCTGCACTTGATTGGCCTCTCTTTCGGAGCTGGGACTTGTTCAAGCACTCGACGAGCTTCGCGAGGGCAGGCTGGAAAGCGCGGCGTCATCAAGCCGTGAGGCGGTTGGCG